>CAVQDS010000002.1:0-3767500 GCA_963711345.1 uncultured Bacteroidota bacterium
TTAAAAATTAATTACCAGCTTGGCGCAAATAAGCCGAATAATCCGTAGGAAACTGAACAGAAAAATTTGACTGAACAGCTCCGCGTTGCCATGGCTATTGCATGATAAAACGAATATTCATATGCAGGGCCGACCTCGCCTGCATCACCTGTTGGTAAGATTGCGGATCATCGTAATAAACTTCTTCCATAAAAACCGGTTTGTTTTGTTCACCGGCTGACTGAAGTTCATTTTGAAGATATTGCAGGGTGGTGAACTCATCTCCATAAATATCAAACGCATAAATATCCAGGACGTTTATAAAATATGAAATACTTCCTTCTTCTGATTGCATTTGCCCTTCAGTGCTGCCACCCCGGCGGGAAGCGGGATTTAGGAAAAATTACCGAAACTGAATATTTCACTGTTATAAAAGCAAATGATATAAAATTAGACCCTCCGCAGAAAGGTGAATGGTTGTATGATCACAAGGAACGGGGCCAGACCTTTGAGCAATATAAAAATGAAGAGATCATTAGAATAACCCCGGAACGGTTTATTATTTATATAATGCCGCTTGGAGAATTTGACAAGCCCCAGATGAAGCTGCTGGAGTCAACAAGGGAATACCTGTCCATATTTTTCCAGCAGAAGGTAGTGCTCGAAGATCCTGTTTCTGACTCTCTTATTCCAGGATCTGCCAGGCGAACCAGAGAAAATGGAACTGTGCAATTGCTGGCTCCTTATATCCTGGACTCATTCTTACGAAATAAAATTCCTGTCAACGGTGTCACTTTACTGGCTATATCGGAAAAGGACCTGTATCCCAAGGCGGATTGGAATTATGTTTTTGGGCTTGCTTCTTATGCTGACAGAATCGGGGTAAGTTCCATGTTCAGGCTTCAGGGAAAAAAGCTGGATTCATCCAATTATCAAACCTGTCTGACACGCGTAATCAATGTCTGTTCCCATGAAATAGGCCACATGTTTTCTTTGAATCACTGTATCTATGCAAAATGCGTTATGAATGGTTCAAACAGTTTATATGAAACCAATCAGAGCCCAAACAGATTATGCTCCGAATGTCAGCGTAAATTGTCGTGGAATTTTCATTATAATAATATAAAAAGGCTGGAAGATTTGAATGCTTATTTCAAAATAAATAAGTTGGAAAGAGATTTTAATCTTTCAGAAAAAGATTTAAAAATTTTGAATTAAAAAGAAATGAGCTTTAATTATCCTAATACTTTTTATAATAAACATAGATGCGTGCCACCGGATCTGCTTTGAATTTTACAGGTTTTGTATCGCCGGTCTTGAATTTTTCGGGCGTACGAAATTCCAGCTGGGCGCCCCTCGCCACACCAACCTGTGCACGGTCGAAAGGTTTTTCCGTATATTTTTTCATTAAAGCACTGTCAGGAGTCATCAGGTGAGCTTCAAAATAAGGCATCGGATGATTCGTATTATCATAAACGAAAAAAACGAGATAATCAGTATGGGGTGTAACGCTGATGGCTGCCTGATGCGTTCTCGCAAATTTTATCAGGTATTGATACCCGTTTTTATAAGCGCCATTTCTTATGAGTCCATAAGCTCTATCTGCGTCTGCGGAAAACGTACTGGTTGTCTGACAAATAGCAGCGGACGAAGCAGCCAACAATAAAGAGAGAAATAAAAACTTTTTCATGTTATTAGGTTTTAGAAAATTGCTTGAATAAAAATACGTTATAAAACCCGTTCAAAATGAGTGAAACGACTTTATACACTTCAACGCGGTGATTTATTTTTAGAATTATCTAATATCATTCATATGGAGATAGTCAGAAGTATTCAAAATAGAATTTATGAAATACGCGGTGAGCGGGTCATGTTGGATTTTGATCTCGCCGAACTCTATGAAGTTGCAACTAAAGTTCTGAATCAATCAGTTAAGCGAAATCTCAGGCGATTTCCGGAAGACTTTATGTTTCGGCTAAACTCTCTCGAATGGGAGCAAATTCATTTACAATTTGCGCCTGCTTCTGGGGAATTTGTTTTGAGGTCACAAATTGTGACCTCAAAAACATCGGGAGTCACGTCTCAATCTTCGACTTTTAAAGGAAGTGGCGGAAAAAGGTATTTGCCCTTTGCTTTTACGGAACAGGGAATTGCCATGCTAAGTAGTATTCTGAATTCCGACAGAGCCATTCAAATGAATATCGCAATTATGAGGGCTTTTGTTGAAGCCAGGAGACTGTCTCTTCAGGAAATGGATCTGAGAACGCAGTTAAAAGAAATTAAAGAAGTGCTTGGAGTTCATGATAGCCAATTGAATGAGATTTATGATGCTTTGGAAAATCTGTTGGATGAAAATGCAGTCCGGAAAAAATGGAATGCAAGAGAAAGAATAGGGTTCAAAAAATAACGTGTATAAACAAAAAAACGAGATAACCTATTTAAATTTAATAAAACGAACACAAATACTGTGAATTCATATCCCATAAACCAAATCTCATATCTCATAGCTCATATCCCATATTCATATTCATTCTGAACGAAGGCTCTTAACCGGATTCGCCAGCGCAGCTTTTAATGCCTGATAACCCACCGTCAACAAAGCAATCACAATAGACAATAACCCAGCCGCAGCAAATATCCACCAGGGTAAACCCGTGCGGTAGGCAAAGCCCTGCAGCCAGCTGTTCATCGCAATCGCCGTGATGGGAATGGCGATAACAAAAGCAATGGCAACCAATATCAGGAAATCTTTCGACAGACCAATCACCAGGTTGTTGACAGAAGCACCCAACACTTTTCGTACGCCGATTTCTTTGGTTCTTTCCAGAACATTATAGGCCGACAATCCAAGTAATCCGAAACAGGCAATGGTGATAGCAAGTATTGCAAAAAGACCAAACACCGTTCCGAAACGACGGTTCTCGTCGTATTGGTGGTTGAAGAATTCATCCAGGAAAAAATAATCAAAGGGATCTTTCGTGAAATGACGGTCCCAGACTTTTTTGATCGAACCGACTGTAGACGCTAATTGCTCTCCCTCTATTTTGACAGAATAGTCTTCATGTGTACGGCGGTTGGGGAATATCACGAGCGGCTGAATGGATTTCTGCAGACCTTCATTATGAAAATCGGAAATCACGCCGGTTACTTCCATAGAATCCATTCCATCCTGGCCACCGGATATTAATTCCCCGATGGCTTTTCGTGGTGACGAATAACCCAACGCACGAACCGCTGTTTCGTTTAATATTATTTTTCTTTTATTTTCACTTACAGCGTGTGAGAAAGGATTTCCTGCAATCATTTTCAATCCATAGCTCCCGATAAAATCATCATCAACTCCAAGATGAAATAAATTGACGGTCTGTTTGCTTCCGCCACGAACTTTGTTCCAGTTCGTTGACCATAGAATTTCTTCACCCATCACTGCTGATGAAGAAGTGATACTTTTTACACCGGGCAGTTTCAGCAAATCTTCTTTGAATGCATTGAATGCATCGTTGTATGCGGAATCTTTCAGACCCCCAAAAGCTCCTTTGATCACAACGGTCTTGCTGATGTTCGCTCCCAGATCCTGATTTTGCATATAGTGCATCTGACGGTAAACGATCATGGTTCCTGCTATCAGAATGATGGAAGCGGCAAATTGTCCTACGATCAATCCCTTACGCAGCCATTGTCCCCCGGCAGCATTTTTGAAAATTCCTTTCAGCACAGTGACGGGCATATAACGCGAAAGAACCAGCGCAGGATAGATACCTGAAAGAAAAATACCTGCCAGCAGCAGCATCAAAAAATATTCTCTGTATATTGTCGGAAGATTGATAATGGACGTCAGCGAGCGGCCACTGAGTTGGGCAAATAAAGGATTAACGGCCAGTGTAATGATGATAGCTGCGATCAGGGCTATCAGGTTCAGCAAAAGACTTTCCAGCATAAATTGTCCGATAAGTTCTCCTCTTAATGCACCAAGTACTTTTCTAACACCAACTTCCCTGGCTCGTTCCAGGGAGCGGGCCGTAGCCAGGTTAATATAATTTATCCACGCGATGCAGATAATAAAAAAAGCGATCAGGAATAAAAAAGTTACCGACTGTCCGTCACCGTTCGCTTCCGCTTCTTCCGTATAATGCGAATACAAATGAATGTCTTTCAAAGGCATCAGGCTTAAACTAAAACGGTCACCCACACTTTTGTTTTCGGGCAGGTTGTTATAGTTCTTGTCTATAAAGTCGGGCAACTTGGCCTCCAGGCGTTTCGGGTCTGTTCCTTTCCTCAGAAGGATATATGTGTAGAAGTCTGTCCAGCCAAAGCTCGTCTCCAGCACATCATTTGGATTGCCATAACTTCCGATTACCTGGCTGTAGGTTGGGTATGAAACAAGCAGGGATAATTTCAGGTGTGAATTAGAAGGATAGTCTTTAAAGACGCCGGTTATTTCCAGCGGACGGGTATTCCCCGATGAATGAATGGATAATGTTTTACCCAAAGGATTTTCAGTTCCGAAATATTTCCGTGCATCTTCCTGAGAAATAATAACTTTTCCCGGACGGGACAAAGCAGTTTTTGAATCGCCATCCACCAATTGTAATTGGAGCATATCGATCATGGATTGATCGGCATAATAAACGGCAGATTCTTTAAAGCGAATATTCCGGGCATCATTTCCTAATAAAAATTCAACTTTCCTCAAGCGGCCGGCTTCTTCAACTTCCGGGAACTCCCTTTTCATGAATGGTGCTACGCCCGGCATGGCGGCTGCACAGGGAACTACTAACCGTCCATTCTGATATTCTTCATCCTGTACGCGGAAAATTCTATCCGCGTTTTCATTGAACTTGTCGTAGCTCCTTTCATAAGCGACATACTCGAAGATCAGTAGGCAACAGGTAATACCGATTGCCAGTCCTGCGATATTCATCAAAGCATATCCTTTACGTTTGGTAAGATTTCTAAACGCTATTTTTAAGAAGCTTTGTAACATGCATCAAATTTAGGATGAATCTTTTACAGCCAATCGAATGCCATAATTATATGATTATACAAATCAACTATTTATACTTTTATCAAGATGAGATTGTTCGAAAATGATGCAATGGAATGTACGCTTTTCACAATTTCTTACCTATTAAAATATCCGGCTGATAACTGAATATAATAAAAATTATATTTACCCTTTCGCTGGATTTCATCCCGAATAAAATGAATAAAGAAGCACTGACACTTGATGATAATGATCCTAAAGTTATTGCAGCCCGAGCTGCAGAAAAGGAACTATTCGGGTTTTACGGAATAGATGCAAAAGAACATTACGTTTTTCTGCCGGAACAAGGAATAAAAGTTCGTGTTTTAGAAATTGGAAGCGGTGAACCGCTGGTCATTGTACCAGGCAATACCGGCGATGCATTCCCGCTGGCATCCTTAATAACAGAATTGAAAGGAAGACGTATTATAGCTATCAATCGTCCCGGTGGTGGATTGAGTGAAGGTATGGATCATAATACGGTTGATATCCGGTCGTTTGCTGTGAAAACACTGGATACGGTCTTCGAATTTTTTGGACTGGAAAATGTAGATGTCGTCGCCCATTCCATGGGTGCGCATTGGAGTTTGTGGCTGGCGATGGATCGTCCGAAGCGTGTGCGTTCGCTGACGCTGCTGGGAAATCCGGGTAATGTAATGAAAGGTAATGCGCCTTTACTGCTCAGACTGATCTCGAGGCCGCCACTAAATAAATTATTTTTCCGGCTGCTGGTACCCTCCGATAAAAATAAAGCACTGCGTTCGCTAAAAATGATGGGGCATAGCAATGAAACGATTTCGCGGCTCCCGATGGCTTTGGGTGATTGCTTTTTTTATTTCAGGAGATTACCTCATTATCAAATCTCGGCATTGAGTCTGATGGAAAACACCGTACCCAAAATTGATGCTCAGCAATTGAAACAAGTTTTGCAACCCACCAGGTTGATACTGGGCACGAAAGATAATTTCGCTTCTGTTGAAAACGGTAAGGATATCGTGGCAGCACTTCCCAATGGAACTTTCCATGCAATTAATGGAGCCGGGCATTTACCATGGCTGGAAAATCCGGCAGCATGCGCAAGACTGATACTCGGAAGCCTAAAGCCTTTTTAAGCCTAAAGCCCAAAGCTTAAAGCTTAAAGCTTTTTTTTGGAACTTTAATGTTCCTTTTATATAAAATAAACAAATGATCACAGAAAAAATATTTACAGAAATGGCTCTTTCCTTTCCAGGCACAGAGCAAACTCCACATTTCGATAGGATAGGATTTAAAATCACTGGTAAGAAAATGTTTGCCACTTATCTGGCAGAAAATAATACGGCCAATATTTTCCTGACGCCGGAAGAACAACGCGTATTTTGTAAGATGAGCGCCACTAATATTTATCCCGTTCCCAACAAATGGGGTGAAAAGGGTGCTACAACATTTGTGCTCAGCAAACTGAAAAAAGAAATAATCATGGAAGCCCTTCTTTCGGCATATAATAAAGTGGTAAATAAGCCGAAAGCTTAAAGTCTTTTTAAGCCTAAGGCTCAAAGCCTAAAGCTTAAAACTAATGTGATCATTGCATATTTAAAATTCAGAGTCCTAAAAAGAGGTTTTAGCCTTTAAGCTTTCCCCAACTTTCGCTATTTTTGCAAATAAGCCATATGAAAAACCGATATCTATTTTTATTAATTGTTATTTCTCTGATCTGCATTTTCAGTTGTAAAAAAAATAACAGTCAGACTTCCACGCTTCCCAGAAGTACCTGGACGATCAATGGCGTAACAGATAGCAGCAGTACCGTTTCAGCCGCAAATAATACAAATTTTATTTGTCTCACGGCTGATCAGCAACAATCGATCAGCGTCGATTTTGATACAACTGTGGTTCGCAGCTTCACTTATAAAGTGTCAGATGTTTTGCAGGACAGTACGGATTGTATGATAAGAGTAAATGCCGGCGATAGCCTGATTTATACTTCAACAGGTAAAGTCGGTGATAGTCTTTATGAAAATTTCTCCAACCATATCATAACACTCACTTTTAATAATATTTCAGTTCACTCCAGTTCCAACATTGTATTGGTTTCCGGGATACTGTATTTCCAGAGCGTGTATTAGGGCCACGTTAAAAAACTTTCCTTTTAGGGTTAAAATACCCTTCTTTTAACTGCAAATACAACCGTACTTTGTAAAAAAAATGGAAAACATGCAACCCTCATTCGTTTTCAAAGAAGGCGATATTACACATTACGATGTATCCGGCGGTAACTTTCGAGCCCTTGCCATCATGCATAAAGTGAAAGAGGTTTTGCAGCCGGCAATAAAACAAAATAAACTCTCGGGAAAGATAGAGTTCACACTCACAAAGGATAGCCTGCATATCGGCTACGAGAATATCAATCCCTTCGAGTTTACAGCTGAGTTAATGAAATTGATTTCGTTGGCCGACAGGGCTGGATAAATAATGCAAATGCCACAACTTATTTTATGATTATCCGCCAAAAACGGGAAATGTTAAGGCAGTTTTTGCAAGAGACAGCTAAATGAAATGTTAACTTTCTTCAAAAAGGCTATCTTCAATTACAATCAGATTCGATTAGTATTTATCAATTTGGGGCTGGGTATTGATTGGGATTATCTTCATATATCTCAATGCGATATTAAAAATAACCCCCATGATACCCCGTAAATTATCCTTCCTGCTTTTTATAGTGTCGATTGGATTCTGTTCCTGCAGTAAAAAATTTTACTCAGAAGAAAATCCACCTGCAAATAATCAGGTCGAATCTTCGGCTCCCGATATTTATCTGGCAGGTAGCACCGGTAATGGAATTCATCCGAAAGCAACCTATTGGAAAAATGGAAATGCCGTAACTCTCACGGACGGTACAAATTATGCGGAAGCCAACTCTATTGTTGTTTCAGGTGAGGACATATTTGTTGCGGGCTATGAATATAATGGAGCTTTTTATGTTGCGAAATATTGGAAAAATGGAAAGGGCGTGTCGCTTAGCAATGGTACAAGCCCCGCGATAGCATATTCTATAGCTGTGTCGGGGAATGATATTTATGTTGCAGGTTATGAGGGGAGTGGGACTACAGTAACTGCAAAATATTGGAAAAATGGAAGTCCTGTTTCATTAACAGATGGAACAAATAATGCCGAAGCTTATTCTATCCTTGTTGAAGGAAATGATGTCTACGTGGCGGGAGATGAATATAACGGAACAAATTATGTTGCTAAATACTGGAAGAACGGGAAATCCATGGCTCTTACAGACGGTTCCAGGGAAGCTCATGCTTACTCAATAGCTGTTTCAGGAACTGATATATATGTTGCGGGAAGTGAACTGAATGGAATAAATGGAAATATGATCGCAGATTACTGGAAAAATGGTGCCGTTTTCCATCTTACAGACGGTTCAAATTATGCCAGGTCCAATTCTATATTTGTCTCAGAGAACAATGTCTACGCTGCCGGAGCCGAATTTAAGGATGGTAACTTTTTCGTTGCAAAATATTGGTTGAACGGCTACCCGATGCCCATTACAGATAGTTCCAATTATTCGATGTCCAATTCAATCGTTGTTCAGGACCATGATATTTACCTAGCTGGTAAAGAATTACAGGGAGCTTTTATGCAGGGCAAACCAGTGGCTCTATACTGGAAAAACGGAAGCGAAGTGACTGTACAGAATCCCTCCGATTCTGGCGGTTGGACAAATTCAGTTTTTATTTACAATAATAACAATCACCAGGATGAAAAAAACAATTACGGAGAGTACTATCACGTTAATGGAGGGGAAAATATCAGCATGATAACTTTTCGGACAGAAAACCGTGAAAGACATAAACATTCAAAAAATAATCCAAAGCAGAATACAGTTTCTGAAAAGAAAGTTTTCAAATTCCCTCAGATCAGAATGCCTGATTTGTTTTCAAATCATTCGAGAAATAACATTGTAAGATTAAAACTAAAATAGTTCGGACTGATAAGGGTCAATTACTATGGCATCTCAATCACTTCTGCATTTTCCCATCCAGTCGGAACGGCATCATTCGGAAGCGTGTTGGGATAAACCAACTGACAACTTCCCTGCTCAATATAGAATCCCGCAGTAACTTCCAGCCAATAGGTTGTAATGAAAGTCGGTTTGATGAGTATTTTTTTGGTATAGGCTGCCGATGCTGAAAAAAGACCAAGCGCTAAATTGTTGGAGTCGGCCTGATTGTAAATATTCCCGATCAATGATGCTGGAAGCGGATCCAGTATACTTCCCGTCCGGTTGGTCTGAGCCTGGTATTGCTCCCAGAATTGGTATGCCTGCCTGCTGAGGGAATATTGTTTTATCTCGATATAGTGGTAACCATACCAATATATCGGAGAATAGAATACCGGCTGCCCGATAATTTCATGGCCGTCAGAAAACTGATCAGAAAATATATTGATCTGATCGCCCACAATCAGCTGGTCGCAAAAAGCTGAGCAGACACAATCATAAGGATTGTAACAGGGCGGACTTCCAGGTCCGCAAGGATACCCCCAGGATTTTCTGGCAACATAACCTGAAGCCGTCCAGCGATAATAATTGGTCGTGTCCGGCGGGTCATGAGTATTGATAGATACAATAATTTGGGAAGGCCTGACTTCAGCAATATAACTGCTGTCATAAACCAGGGTTACACTGTCAATGGGAGGAACGGTTGTTATTTTTTCGGGCTTCGACAGATAGACCATTCCATTGGATAAATAAATTTTAACTGTGTAGGTTCTTCCTATCGTACCTACAAAATTGGAATCGGTACTCAGGTAAGTGCCGTTCACCGACTGGAGACAAGTAGTTGAATCCCCCAGGTCATCTTCAATAGTTACCTTCGCATCATATATATATTGTTGTGAGTCAAGGTCGGTCTGATAAGCACTTGTAAATTTCCCGGAATAGCTCAGATTGACAGAATAAGGTGGAGGATCAGTTGTGATCGATCCTTCCACAACCAATGTCGGTTGTACATTCCTGATAGGTACCGTTACACTTCTGATACATGAAGAAAATAGCAACACCGTCAATCCAAAAATATATTTTATAAAAGATTTGTTCATTCGCGCTAAAAATAAAAGGTTAGGGTAACAGATGGAACGATGGTTCCCAATACAGATAACTCATAAGCATTCAGCACGCCGTCAGTATTTTGGAAATAGATAGAGTATGGATTTTTTCTTGCATAAACGTTATACAATGAGAAATTGACGATGGTATATTTTTTTTGATCCGCAGATCGCCTCGAGTCGTGAGAAAAAGAAATGTCCAGCCGGTTGTAATCCGGCAGCCTGTCTGCATTGCGCGTTGAATAATTGGCGACGATCGAATTGTTGATCACATAAGTTCCATCGGGATATGTATCAGGTCTGCCGGTGATATACACGAAGGTCCAGCCAAAGGTCCATCCCTGCCCTATCTGCGTTCCACCGGTCAGGCTAAGATTGAAAGGCCTGTCGTATTCACTTGGGTAGTATGCGCCTCCGTTTACCTGCTCACTTGCAAAGCTGGTGTTGTCGCGGATAAAAGAACGTGACCATGTATATGCCAGTTGCCAGGTTGTTTTCCCTTTGGGTTTTCTGACATTGAGTTCCACACCATAGGATTTTCCACTGGCTGAAAGCAGGTCTGCATCCAGGTAAGGGTTCATTGAAAGTTGGGCACCATTTTTATAATCGATCAGGTTCTGCATGGTTTTATAAAATCCTTCTACAGAAGTTTCAATAGCATCGTTGTTGAAATTTTTGAAGACGCCTGCCGCCACCTGATCCGCTAAGGCCGGTTTAACAAGTGGATCGGCGAGTTTCCAATAATCCACGGGTGTGATAGCGATCGTGTTTGAAATCAGCTGCAGGTATTGGTTCGTTCTATTGTAACTCATTTTGATCGAAGTAGATTCATTCAATCCAATCTTCAACATGACGCGCGGTTCCCAACCCTGGTAACGCTGAACGGTTGCACCTTTCGGATATATGATACTGTCAGTAATCGTTTCTTTTGAAGCTGGCACACCGGGCGCGTATTGGTAAATCGTTTGTGGTCCGCGATTCAGAAAAATGGAATGCCTGATGCCGGCCTCCAGTGAAATGTATTTAGTAATCTCGAATCGTCCAAGCAGATAACCAGCGGATTCATCGCCCAATTCATTCTGCAGATGTCATGGCGTTGATCGATGAACCTGGCTGGGTCGGGGTTAATGTCTCCGGGACTGACAACATAGTGAATGAAATCATATCCTCCTTCAAAATAAATTTTTTCTGTGGCCTGGAAATGCAGACTGGCTTTGGCTTCGAGTGTTTGAATCGTATTTCTTATTCGGAATTCATAGTTGGGTTCCAGACCGTTAATATCCGAAGCATAGTAAGTACTATTGGCATTATAATAGAAACTCAGTTTTTTGCCGATGTCGGATCTGCCATTCAAAGTGAGAATATTCGTCTGCCACGCGTAACTGGTATCGCCCTGAAATTTAAAATGATCGTAGCTGCGATAAAAAGATACGGCTACCTGGTTATGAATGTCGAAATGGTAAACCAGCTTGGCGACCGCATCATAATAGAAAGCAGTGTTGCCATCCAGGGTAGACAACTGATTCATGATGGGCGTTGGGTCGGCGATTCGTCCTCCTACTGAAAAAGTAAGCTTGCTGTTTTTGATGGGTCCTTCAGAAAAAAAATGGAGGCTGATGGGGTTGATGCTGAACATCGAGTTAATCCTGTTTTCATTGCCAGGTCTGATATTCAGCGCAACGAGTGATGACAACCTGCCTCCGTAAGAAGCGGGAATGGCTCCTTTATAAATGGTGAAATCCTGAATAGCTTCGGGACTGAGCGTAGAATAGAATCCCAGCAGGTGAGAAGTATTAAAAAGAGGTGCGCCGTCTATGAGGACCAGGTTCTGATCGGCATTTCCCCCTCTAACGCTAAATCCGCCGGCACCTTCCCCGATGGTTGTAATGCCTGTCTGCAGTTCCAGCGCCTTCAGGATATCTGCTTCCCCCAGCACGAGCGGCGTTTTTTTCAGCAGGGCCGGATTGATATTTATCGTGCTCATTCTCGCCTCCGAAACGTTGGCATCTATTTTTCTGGATTCGATGGTCACTTCTGGTAATTCGTCCGGAGGTTTTCTCTTCATCACGACGGTGATATGATTCGAATCCAGGATGTAGAGAGGTTGCGTGAGGGTTCTATAACCGGTGGAACTTAATACCATATCGTAACCATCCACTTCGAGTAAGAAACGGAACATACCTGCTGTGTCGGTCACCGTGCCTTTATGGATAGAAGGAATAAAGACGGATACGCCTGCAAGCGGTGCCCTGGTATCATAATCTATTACCTTTCCTTTCAGTTCAATTTTCTGTGAGAAGGCCTGAGAGATCAACAAAAGAAGTACTGCGGTACAAAGAAGTTCAATAATTATTCCCCGTAAAAACAACACTGGCCATCTACACATGAAAAGCAGTCGTTAGTTATCATCGAAATTAACAGATATTGGTGGGATTATTGTACGTGAGAACTGAGTCAGCATTTACAAAATTAAAAGGATGATTAGGTAATATGACAACAATTTCAAAGGACAATAAAATACTTACATTAATAAACGTATTCACCGTTGACCCGGTTAACCAGCAACAGCTTATTGAATTGCTAACCCTGGCATCTGAGACAAGTGTACGAAAAATGCAGGGGTTCATTTCAGCAAGTCTTCATCGTAGCATAGACGGAACAAAAGTCACCATGTACGCTCAATGGCGGAGCATCGAAGATTATCAAAATATGCGCAATAATCCTAATGCTTCCCCTTATTTGCAACAGGCACTTAAAATCGCAAAGTTCGAATCGGGGATTTATGAAGTTGTAGAGACCTTCATACCATCAGTAAGTTAACCCTGAAGGATTATTTAAAGATTAAAAAAATACATATGCTCATTGAGACTCTAAAAACTTTATTCGCGAGAGACCTGGGCCGGTTAAGAAAAGAAATAGAATCATATAAAAATGAAAGCAACCTTTGGAAGGTTGAATATGCTATTCCGAATTCAGCAGGCAACCTTTGTGTTCATCTGATTGGAAATTTAAATACCTATATTGGAAAAGCGATCGGGAAAACAGACTATGTAAGGAATAGAGAGCTGGAGTTTTCCATAAAAAATGTATCGCGTGAGGAATTGCTCGACAAGTTAGATAAGACCATGCAGGTCGTTAATCTGTCTCTCAGCGAAATGGATGAAAATACTTTATATGAGGAATTCCCTGTTCTGGTATTTGAGAAAAAAACCTCCATTGAATATATGTTGGTTCATTTATCTACTCATCTTTCATATCATTTAGGACAGATAAATTATCACAGGAGACTTCTGGACTTATAATAAATGGTTGAAGCTACCCACCGGCTGTTCATAAATTTATCCGACTCTAAAATGTCTTAATCATTAATTTAATGTTAACTTATCATTAATTAATATGATTAAGCCATGAAGCCTGCCATATATTACGGCCGTTTTCCGGCCAAAAGACTATTATTCCTGTATTTTCCCCTTTTGCTGCTGACCGTACAAGTCCTGGGTCAGCAGTCTGATTTAAGTAGTTCCCGTGTATTGCTTTTAAATGAAGTGAATACATCTGCAGCGAGGCATCTTCTTACAAATTTTTCACCCTCGGCAGAGGTCACCTGGATCCAGGAAAAGCACGGGTTTGTCGCCCTTTGCAATGAAGGAGATTCAATCTTGAAGGTATACTACAAGCAAAATGGC
This sequence comes from uncultured Bacteroidota bacterium, assembly GCA_963711345.1. GTDB lineage: Bacteria > Bacteroidota > Bacteroidia > Chitinophagales > Chitinophagaceae > Puia. The sequence goes on from CAVQDS010000002.1 coordinate 13,783, forward strand.
AATTTTGAAAGTTGTATTAAATACTATCTGGCCGATGATTTAAACGTGAGTTTGAAATCGACCCTGCTAAAAAAATTCCCGGGTTGCAAAATCATGATGGTTACTGAAGTAACTAATCTGGAAAAGGAAGAACTATTCATTAAAATAAAAGATGGCGTCTATATAAGAACCGTTCACTTCTCAGGTGAGGGGATGGAGATAACGGAAAATATTCTTGACGGATCGTCTTGAATTGTTAATTAAGTCATTCTGAGCGCAGGCTGCTTGTCGGGTTTGCTAATGCAGCTTTTATTGCCTGGAAACTCACGGTGATCAATGCGATTGCAATAGTTAGCAAGCCAGCCAGAGCAAATACCCACCAGCTGATATTAATTCTGTATGCAAAACTTTGCAACCATTTATTCATCATCAACCATGCAACGGGAAAAGCAATCACAAATGCAATCAGCACCAGTTTTACAAAATCTTTTGAGATCATTGCCACAATTTCACCGACACTTGCTCCGAGCACTTTTCTTACACCAATTTCTTTTACGCGTTGTTCAGCTGCATACGTAACCAATCCAAATAAGCCGAGGCAGGCTATAAAAATGGCGAAGATGGCAAATGTGATAAATAATTTTCCTGTTCGCTGTTCCGCGTTGTAGATTTTATTAAAATCGGCATCTAAAAATGTATAGCTAAATGGCTGACCCGGGCCCATACTGTTCCATTTTTTCTCAACTTCGCTTATTAATGCCGGGATATTTTTTGTGTTGATACGCATGGCGATCCTTCCATAATTCTCGCTCAATTCAATGATCAATGGACCCACTTTATCGTGCATGGAGTTGAAATTAAAATCTTTCACCACACCGATTATATGGAATGGTTTCGACGCGAAAGCGCCATTGCTTGCATAACCCGAAGGGCGATATAAAGTTTCATTCAATGGATTTTTAAACCCAAGTAGCTTCTCCGCCGTTTCGTTTATGATTACCGCTGATGAATCCGTAGGAAAATCTGTTGAAAAATTTCTGCCTGATGTCATCTGCATGCCCAATGTCGGGATATAATTCTGGTCGGCATTGAAATCTGTCAGAATGTTGACCTGTTTTGCATCCAGCGTCGGGTCTTTGAACCAGCCGTTTTGGCTATAGGATGTTTCAACAGGCAGATTTCCTGCAATAGCTGCATTTTGCACACCGGATATTTTCAACATATCCTGTCTGAAGGATTTGATTTTTTTATCGAGCGCATACGTGTTATTGATCACCAGCACCTGGTCACGATTATAACCAATTTCCCTACTTCTTATGTAGGTAAGCTGATTATAAATAACTATTGTGCCGATGATAAGTGAAATTGAAATGAAGAACTGGAATACGACCAGTCCGCTCCGCAACCAGCTGCTCTTAAAACCCTTTGCAATACTGCCTTTCAGCACCTGCACCGGTTGAAAAGATGAAAGATAAAAGGCAGGATAGCTTCCCGCAACGCAACCCACAACTACTATTAGTGCAATAAGCACCGGCAATAACCATGTGGAAAATAATGTCCACACGTTCATCTGCTTTCCTGCAAGCTGGTTGAATAATGGTAATAACAATGTAGCAATTCCAATGGCAATTACCAATGAAAGAAAACTTGTTAATACAGATTCTGTCAGAAATTGGGTAACCAGGGAAGATCGCAAAGATCCTGCTACTTTTCTTATTCCCACTTCTTTTGCACGGTTGGCGGAGCGGGCCGTTGACAGGTTCATGAAATTCACGCAGGCGATCAGTAAAATGAAAATGGCAATAATGGAAAAAATATACACATAAGTAATATTTCCGTTTGCTTCAAATTCATAAGATTTATTCGAATGCAGGTGGATATCTGTAAGTGGCATTACCGGGTAAATAAAATGATTTCCACTTTTTTTCAAATCATTTGCATTCATGTGTAAGAACTGATCCAGTTGTTTTACGAGATAATTGTTGATAGTAGCATCTACCGCATTCTGCAGAGACACTTTTGTAACTCCTGGTCTTACTAAAACATATGATGCATAGTTGTTGCTCAGCCAATCAGCCTGATCATCGTGATACGTATCATGCATTGGCCGTATAAAACTGAAATGAAAATGGGACTGCGGTGGAATGTCTTTGATTACACCGGTTATTTTGCAGTTTACAGAATTGTCAACATATAAAGTTTTACCAACTACATCGGTGGAGTTGAAATATTTTTTGGCGGTTGTTTCGTCAATAACTATTGAATTGGGTTCGTTTAATGCCGTTAACCGGTTACCCTTTATCATAGGAATTGAAAATACCTGGAAGAAAGTAGAATCAGCAAATACCGCATTATGATTTGGAATATTCTGATTATCCTTTCTGACTAATATATCACCAAAATTCCGAAGTCGGACATACTGAACAATCTGTGGATAATCTTTCATCAGCGTTGGTGCTAATGGCGCCTGACTGGCGGCTGAAGTAAATTGTGTGCCGTTAAAAGAGATATCCGCATCGATCCTGTAAATATTTTCGGAATGCGCGTTATACTTGTCATAACTCAATTCATCTTTTACATAAAGTACAATCAAAAGACAAACTGCAAGTCCAACAGATAGTCCGGCAATATTTATGGCCGAAAAAGCTTTGTTCTTCCATAAATTGCGAAGCGCTACTTTTAAGAAATTTTTGAACATGCGTTTTATTTTATATTATGACGCCTGGAGTTAAAAAAGGTAACAGCCAATTGCTAACTTAGATGATTAATATTAAAGTGTGAAAACTGGTTATTCAAATAAGGCAACAAACCAACAGATCAGGGAAAGATTTGACAAAGACACCGAACGTTTTTCTAATCTCGAAACAGGCCAACAAACCACTATTGACGCGCCGCTAACCATGGAGTTATGCACGGAAGCGGCAAAGTATGCCAACCCGCATGCAACGGAATTATTGGACATAGGTTGCGGTGCAGGTAATTACACTTTGAAAATGTTATCTAAGATTCCTGACATGAACTGCGTTCTGAATGATCTGAGCATGCCCATGTTACAAAAAGCCAAAGAAAGGATTTTGTTGCAAACGAAGGGTACGGTTACCTTAATTCAGGATGACATGCGAAACCTGGACTTGTTAGATAATCATTTTGATATTATTCTTGCTGCGGCTACCCTGCATCATTTGCGCGATGACGAAGAGTGGGAACTGATGTTCAATAAAATTTATGAAGCGCTAAAACCTGGAGGTAGCTTTTGGGTGTCTGACCTCATCTGCCATGATTCCGAATTTATCAAAAAACTATTTGAAGATAAGTATAGCAGCTATTTAGAAGTGCTGGGAGGTCCCGAATACCGTCAGAAAGTATTGGAATATGTACATTATGAGGACACTCCCCGTTCGCTGAATTATCAGCTTGCATTGCTTGGGAAAGTTGGATTCAGTACTATAGAAATATTACATAAGAACTCCTGTTTTGCTGCTTTTGGCGGTATAAAATAAACTACAATGAAAGAGCCCTCTCTGTGGATCCCAAGATTAACACCTTACCCGGGAAATAAATTCTAAATTTATTACAGTAATTATTATATGACACTTATAGCCATATTTTTCCCATTTCTCTCATTCTTTCTTCGTGGGAAAATATTAACCGGAATTATTTGTTTGATTTTACAGATTACAGTTATCGGTTGGATTCCCGCAGCGATATGGGCAGTCATTTCATTACAGAATTCCAGAGCAGACCGGCGTACTAATAAAATTATAAAAGCAATGAAAAACAAATAATCCTTAGCGTGTTCAAAATCACATGTTCTTTATGATAAATCTTTCCAAGATAGGCCGCGTTTTTTATGGTATAGCATTAGCCGGGACAGGTGTTGCGACTATTTATTTTAATGCTTATCCTTACTATCTATTACCTCCCCTCCATTTCCTGACTCCCGGCCCTGCGATACTCCATTATCTCACCGGAACCATACTTATTTTAGTTGGCGCATGTATTGTTTTTGAAAAAAAGATCAGGCCGGCTGCTCTTCTATTCAGTGGCCTGCTTCTGCTGATATTTTGTTTTCTCTATATTCCTTATCAATTGATGGATATTCCAAAACATTTACAATTAGCTGAATGGGAGAATGGTGAGAAAGAATTGTCTTTGGCAGGCGGTGCTCTTGTTATTGCCGGTTGCTTTTCAGGAATAAATGAAAAAACTCATTACAGATTTTTGGGGAAGCTGGTACCCCTGGGTGATGTTTTTGTTGCGATACCAATCATCAGTTTCGGAATTCTTCATTTTCAATTCGCCAAAGATGTATCAACCATGGTTCCGACATGGATACCCTATCCTATATTCTGGACTTATCTCGCCGGGGTAGGATTACTTGGTTCAGGCATTTCTATTATTTCAAAAATCAAAACCAGATTTATTGCTTCGCTTTTGGGTACGATAATCTTTATTTGGTTTGCCATTCTCCACATCCCCGAGACGATCGCATCTTCTTATGCTGATCTGGGTGGTGAAATTACCAGCACATTTTTAGCACTTGCCTATAGTGGAATGGCCTTTGTTATTGCAGGGGCTGCTAAGAAGAAAATTGAAAATAAATAGAATCCCACATGACTAGTTTATATTTAGACTACCCAATTCATTCTTAATATCGTTGAGTTCCTGATCGTTTGAATAAATCAAATTCAGCACTAAACTAACCTTCCTGAATTTTTTGATTGCTGCTAAATTGTAGACTGTTTTACTATTTTCCATTTCCCGCTTGAATTGAAATCCCCGGAAATCCGCATTACCAAAACGGTATGAACGAATATCATTTTCAGACATCTTCTTTTTATAGAACAATCCATAGATGAGTTTTATGAAATCATCTTCTGAATCAAAATGATTCAAAGCCAGCCCGACAAATATTACCGGATCTTTATAATCGAACTTACCATTCTGAGAACCCGTCAAAGATGCTTTGCTTTTGCAGATCTGTAAAACAGGATACGCACCTCCCGGACCCAGGTTTTGCAGGGTAAGGAATGTTACTTTTCTATCCGTATCTGTCCGATATTGAGGAAGCTGGTTTATATCTGATCCAATGTCATAATACACGATAGAATCATTTTCTTCAGATGCATATAACCAGCTGGGTTTTAATGGAAGGGATAAATTCACATCCTGATTGATATAAGTCCAATGCGGATCAATATATCCTATAGCGGCCCTGGCGGAATCCTTATAATTATCCACCTGGCTTACCAGTTCGGGAGTCATCGAACAAATGTATTCGATTGACCTGCTATTGCTGATGACCGCTCCTTCCTTTTTTATAAATACAATTTTGCAGGTAGTGAAGGATTTCAGGTCCTGAGCCGGCAATATGGTAATGAAAGAACCCAGAACCATTTTAGCTTTGGAAAGGCTCAGACTGTCATCAGGAATTTTTGGATCGACGGTCAGGCTAACTATAAGCACTGAGTCGTGGTTGTTGGTGGTTTGCACACTCAGCTCAATCTCCCGAGCGGGCTGCACTTCATTTATATTTGATACAATCAGTTGTTGGTTAACAAATAACTGGCCTGACTTTTTAAATGTAAAGTTGCAGGACAATAAGCAGCTGATTAAGAAACAGGCAAGCAGTTGTTTGGTCATATTCAAATATACGCAGCGCAAGGCTTATTTGATATAAGGGGAATCCCTTAGAATTTGAGCGCTGAAGATATTATTCCGATCCTAAACTATTTACAGGGTTCGCGATTGCGGCTTTAATTGCCTGGAAACTAATTGTTACAAGCGTAATGGCAATCGCCGATAATGCTGCCCAAAAGAAAACACCTATACCAATGGTGATCCGGTAAGAATATTTCTCCAGCCAGCCCTGCAAAAAATAAAATGCAACTGGTGATGCAATGGCACAACTGATAAGTACAAGTAAGATAAATTCTTTCGAGAGGAGAAACCAAACCTGCGATACAGAAGCTCCCAGTACTTTTCTAATTCCGATTTCCTTGTTGCGCTGTTCTGCAATGTAAGCAGCGAGACCGAACAAACCCAGGCATGAAATAAATATGGCGAGCCCCGCAAACAGGCCGGCTAGTTTTCCGATAAGAACTTCAAGGTTGAATTTAGATGCATAACTCTGATCTGAAAAAGAATATGTGTATGGAAACGCCGGATTGTATTTATTAAAAACAGCTGTAAGTTCTATAATTGCATCCTGCGTTTTGATGCGTTGCGACAAACGGTACATCATCACATGTTGCTGACCTTCGTCATAGAAAAAAAGAGTTGGGTCTGCCGATGAAAAAGGAGAAGCCATCAATGCGTCCTTAACAACACCTACGATTTTATACCGGTCATCGAAATATGTTATGACCTGATTAATCGGATCTTTCAGTCGCATGAGTTTAATGGCAGCCTCATTGGCTATCACACTCAACGAATCAGAGTTGATTCTGAAATCCCGCCCTTCCTTCATGGACATACCGAGCGTCTTAAAATAATCTCTCGATACATTGATCTGACCCATGTCGACCGTCTCACCTGGTTTTTTTCCAGGCCATTGTTCTACATCCCGATGATTGCCCATCTGGGTGGCCGAGCTGGATGCCGCGGTAACCGATTCCGCGATACCTTTTTGTATCAGCTCATTTTTTATAACCTGGAAGTTTTGTCCCAAGGAACCATTCATGTTCGTCATCATTAATCGATTCATATCCATTCCAACCGGCCGGTCTTTAGCGTATTGTATCTGCTGATAAATAATCAGCGAACCAATGATGAGCGCCACCGAACAACTGAATTGAATAATGACGAGTATTTTCCTCGGCCACACGGATCCGTCGCCAATAGACAACCTGCCTTTTAAAACTTTCACCGGATTAAATGATGACAGATAAAATGCCGGCTTTGCACCGGCAGCAAGTGTTGTAATAATAATACCAGACATGGCAACAATCCAAAAGTTAGTGTTTGAATAAGGGATCGATATTATCCTATTGGTAAGTATATTAAAAGAGGGTAAGGCCAGTTCTACAATGACAAGGCTGAGGACAAAGGCCATCATAGTCAGCAACGCCGACTCCAGCAGGAACTGCAGCACAAGATCTTTTTTTCTGGAACCAATGGCCTTCCTAACGCCAACTTCCCTGGCTCTTTTTTCAGAACGCGCGGTTGTAAGATTAATAAAATTCACACAGGCAATCAGTAATACCAGGATACCGATGATGCTGAATATGCGCACGTATTCGATAAAACCACCGACTTCCTTTCCATTCTCGTATTTTTCGTACAAATGCCATTTCGCCATTGGTTGCAGCAATACATCTGTAGTCATGGACATTTGATTATCTGTTTCAGACTTTTCGATATTCTTTATTTTGGATTCGACCTGAGTATATGAAATACCAGATTTTAATTTTACAAAAATCTGAAATCCGTTCCATTGGAAATTCCGACTGCGCGCATTTTTAACCATTGGGTAGGTAGCTTCGTAATAACTAAAGGGTACCAGAAAGTCAAACTGGAAGGTGGAATTATTCGGAATATCTTTCAGCACACCCGTTACTTTCATCTCATTCTTATCTTCGAAACGCACTGTTTGATTGATTGGATTTAGATTCCCGAACAGTGCTTTCGCCAAACTTTCTGTGAGTACAATAGAGTAGGGATCTTTTAATAATTCATGCCGGCTTCCATTCAATAGTGGAAATTGAAACATTTCTAAAAAGTCTGAACCCACCTGACCGCCGGTCTTTGAAAGCTTTTTATCTCCGACCAATAAGACATGCGGGTTCATATAATCCGTTTCAGCCACGTATTCAATTTCAGGAATCTGTCTCCTGAATGCATCAGCCAGTTTCAGAGAGGCACTGGCATAATTAACAGTATCCCCATTACCATAATAATTTCGCCTGGCCAGATACAACCGATCAAATCCGGGAAGAAATTTATCGTATGAATATTCTTTATGAACCCAAAGTCCAATAATCAATGTAACGGCCATTCCGGTCGCAAGACCAACGATATTAAGCGTACTGTATCCTTTACTTCTGATAATATTACGCCACGCAGTTTTGATATAATTTCTAAACATATTTTTTTATTAACGGTTATTCAGAACGAAGGCTGGTTGCCGGATTAGCAATTGCAGCTTTTATCGCCTGGAAACTTATCGTTGCAATAGCAATGAGTATAACCAATATAGAACCTGTTGCAAAAATTGACCAGCTGAGTGCAATCCTGTATGGATAGTTTTGCAGCCATTTATCAGCTGCCATCCAGGTTAACGGAATAGATATCAGCAGTGCAATAACTACCAGGATCAAAAAATCCTTCGACAGGATGGATACTATTCTGCTAACAGAAGCTCCCAGAACTTTTCGGATTCCAATTTCTTTGGTACGCTTTTCTGCTGATAATACCGACAAACCGAAGAGGCCAACGCAGGAAACTAAAATGGTTAACATGGCACCGAACAACATAATTTGTTTCCATTTGGCTTCTGATTCATAATTTTTTCGGTTTTCAAGATCCTTAAAGTCATAACTGTAAGGACTGCCGGGAAATAATGTCCTGAATACTTGTTCAATATGCTTCAGACTGGCTTGTTTGATATCCGGCTGAATTTTTATATAGGCGACTCCCATCGAAAAAGGAGGCCACATCAATAAGGCTTTCGGACCTATTTCAGCGTTTAAGGGTTCGGCATGATAGTCTTTTACAACGCCAATGACCTGATATTTTTTGGACCAGAATTCAATTTGCTGTCCCAATGGATTTTTCCAACCTGCCTTTTTCACAAATGCTTCGTTGACAATTATAGAATGACTCGAATCCGAAGGCAGATCAGCTGAAAAATTTCGTCCTTTTACGATGGGAATTTTAAGTATGGGCAGATATGATTCATCAACCGTTTCAAATGAAAATTCCATGTCCTTGTCTCCATTTACTTTCCCGGATGTGCCTGAAAACCATTTGTTTTTTGCCGTCATATCAATAATGCCTGGATATTTTAAAAGTTCCTGTTTCAATAACCTGGCTTCGTCATGTTTTAAGTTCATTTTTTCCACCAAAACCAGGTTGCTGTCATCATAACCTAATTTTTCCGTGGTTAAAAAATTGAATTGAGAGAAGATTGTAATTGTGGCCATGATCAGAAATGAAGCAAACGAGAACTGAAGCACAACCAATGATTTCTGAAGATAATTCTTACCAGCGAATTGGAATCTTCCATAAAGAGTTTGAGCAGGATTATATTTTGATAATACCAGCGCCGGATATAAACCTGCAAGAAATCCTGTGATCAGGAACAGGGCGATATAACTGATGATCAATTTATAATCCAGCAAATAAGAAAGCTCCAGCGCTTTATTTGAGAGTTCACTGAATATTGGCAATAAAACCTTTGCAAGTATTAGTGCAAATCCAAAAGCTATGAAACATAAAAGAAAAGATTCGCCTAAAAACTGCAATATGAGTTGCTTTCTATGTCCGCCCGAAATTTTCCGTATGCCGATTTCCTTTGCACGACTTAATGAACGTGCAACGGTAAGATTTATGAAGTTGATGCAGGCAATCAGTAAAATAAGTAAGGCGATTCCGGACAGGATATAAGAATAAACAGGGTTGCTGGCATCAGAAAGCTGATTTGGAATTTCTTTGTTTAAGTGTATATCGGTAAGTGGTTGCAGGATATATTTAAATTCCGTTTCAGCCGGATTTTTATCCTTCTTTATCAAATCCGCCGCATCTGTCTCATAGGTCTTTTGCATCTTTGCCTCAACAGAGTTTATATTTGCATTGGGCGATAACATTACAAATGTTCCTAAAAAGAAGCTACCCCAATTCTCGGTCTTAGTCTCCTTTCCTGCAGGTACATTCATAGGTAATAAAACATCAAATTTTATGGAAGAATTCTGAGGGCAAGTTTTTGAAACACCGGTAATAGTATAAGGTTGAAATGTACTATCGTTTTTAATCAGCATTGTCTTTCCCAAAACATCTGTACTGCCAAATTGCTTTTCAGCCATATCCTCCGAAAGGACTACTGAATGCGGGTTAAGCAATGCTGTTTTCGGATTGCCATGCAACAATGGGAAGGAGAATATGGAAAAGAAATTTGAATCAACATATTTTATCTCCTGAGATACTATATCCGTTCCATTTTTAATGTCAAGATGATACCCCTGATAACGTACAAATCCCTGTATGTCCGGAATGGCAGCTTTAAACTTTGGCCCCTGTAGATATCCGGAAACACTCATATAATTCACAAAATTATTTGGACCCCGGCTAAAGTGCCCCTTCACGGCAACTAAATAAATCTGGTTTGCATTTTTATGGAAGCGATCATAACTAACCTCGTCCTTGACATATAGAATGATGAGCATGGCGCATGCAAGTCCGATGCTTAAACCGGCAATATTTATGAAAGAATATACTTTGTTATGCCGAAGATTTCTGATGGCAGTTTTGAGATAATTTTTAAACATGAATTTGATGTTAGGATGAAAAAGCCGGGGCCAGATATTGTTTGCTAAGAAAATGCCAGAATTCTAAAGGATTATTAATCAGCCATATAAATCAAAACTGCTTATTTGGGACGCGCGGTTTTGATACTCGTATGTTCGCTTGTGATACAGGGAGAAAATGCAGGATTACGTATATTTAGTATAACATCGTTTCATGAAACCAAATTCGAAATACAATTTTGGTATCTTTTTCATTTCTTTCTCAACGCTTTTATTTGAACTTTCCCTTACCCGTGTTTTTTCTGTAACGCTCTGGTATCATTTCGGATTCCTGATTATTTCGACGGCACTTCTTGGGTTTGGCGTTTCAGGTGTTCTGCTCTCCCTGTGGAAAAAGTTGCGTGAAGATTTTAATTTGGATAAAAGTCTTGGGTGGATAATTACCTGCCTTTCTTTATCGATCATCATATGTTTTTGGCTTCTGCAAAAAATACCTTTCGATCCATTTAGTCTTTATGCAGACAGGATGCAGCTTTTGTATATGCCGCTCACTTATATCGTTGTATCCATTCCGTTCTTTTTTGCAGGTCTCGCATTGTCATTATTATTTACCCGTTTCTCATCAGCCATACACAGGCTGTATGCTTATGATCTTGCTGGTGCAGCTTTGGGATGTGTGGCTATTGTTTTTACTATGTCTTATTTTGGCGGAGCCGGTTCGGTTCTATTTGCTGCTTGTTTCGCCGCATTTGCTGCTATCCTTTTAATTGGGAAAAATTATAAACTCCTTTTGATATGTGCATCATTATTGTTAATAGCCACCCTTTTTATTTCCCTGAATGCTGACAGGCTCATTCCATTGCATATTACTTCTAATAAAAGATTATCCGCAAGTAAAATCAAACCAGATTATACGCGCTGGAATACTTTTTCAAGAATCGATTTATTTATTGGCAAAAGTGATTATGATTCTTTAAAGAAATCTCCTGAATTTGTGATCGACCAGGGAACGGCAGCTACAGGGCTTGATTTTGATATGAAGCCCGATGTCAAAACGGTTTTAGCAAAATATCCGGCAGATTCATTGTATGGTTCCTGCCTGGCTTATCTCGATAAAAAAAATCCAAACGTTCTGATTATCGGAAGTGGCTGTGGTACGCAGGTGCTGGATGCTTTGCACCACGGTGTGCAAAAAGTAACGGCTGTGGAAATCAATCCGATTATTAATGATGTGGTTCTTCATAATGAATATTGGAGTGATCTCTTTCACCAGCCGCAAGTAGAACTCGTAACCGGCGAAGGAAGGAATTTTGTACGCTCTACAAAAGATACATATGATGCCATCGTATCGGTTCATACGATCAGCAATGCAGCCATAGCATCTGGTGCATTGAGTCTTTCAGAAAATTATGTACTCACAAAAGAAGCATTTGAGGATTATTTTGACCATCTGAAAGATAGCGGAATTGTTTATTTCACCCGACCGGAGTTTCAGCTTCCAAGATTATTTTCAACGGGGAGAGAGGTGCTGGAGGAAAAGGGGATTAAAAATCCGGCCTTGCACTTCTTTGCTTTTACCTATCCCGAATCTTCTCCCAGGATGGCTGGCAGAAAATCGTTTTATTCTGTTTTTGTAATGAGCAAAAATGCATTAACAAGGCAAGAGGTATCAGAGATGAATGTGTTTATTAACCTGGTAAAAGATCCTTCCCCCTATGTTTTATATGACCCCTACAATCCTGATTTGAATATTTACGATTCGATTTTGACGACGGCTAATCTAAAAGGTCTTTATCAAAACTATCCTTTTGAAATTGCCCCTGCGACTGATAACCAGCCCTTTTTTAACCATCATACGAGGTGGTCCACATTGAATCTGAAATCGTTTAAAGATATTTTCTCCCAACAAAAAATGGGCAGGTTGGCCCTGGAAGACAAGCCCATCGCCGAAGTGAGCCTGCTTGTTCTGTTGGCGCAGGTATTGCTGATTTCTGCGCTGGTAATCCTTTTACCGCTTTGGCGCTTTTCCTCAACTGGATTACACTTTAAAAAAATATTTCCATTTCTTTTTTATTTTTCAGGATTGGGTTTCGGATTTATCATAATAGAAATGGTGATGATACAATTGTTTAGTTTGTTATTGGGAGAACCGGTATACAGTTTTGTCATTGTACTTGCAGCCCTTCTGTTTTTTACAGGTTTGGGCGCTTATATTTCGGGAAATTACAGGTCGAATTCCCTTCGCACACTGCGCATTTCCATCATCGCTTTATCTGCTGTGTTATTGATTGCGAGTCTATTTCTTCCTGCATTTTTAAGACTGGCTATCGCACTACCCATGCCAGCCCGTGTTATTTTAGCCATCGTATTGATCATACCATTGGGTATTTTATTAGGAATACCGTTCCCTACCGGTATTGACATCATTGCCAAACAAACGCCGTCACTGATACCCTGGGCCTGGGGAGTGAATGGATTTTTTACCGTAATTGGATCAGTTGTTGCCATCATACTAAGTATGATGATCGGTTTTCAGTCAGTATTGTGGATTGCAATTTCTATTTATCTTATAAGCATGCTGGTCATTTCGGGAAAGATGCGTTCTTCTCATAATACGCAATGAACTAATGGTTCCAACACTCCGACCTATAACTTAAATTTGTGCGTTTACTTTCATGGAACATACTTAAAGAATAACTTATGAAATTATCGGGGAATAAAATTTTGATTACAGGCGGTGGTTCAGGTATTGGACTCGGACTCACCGAAAGATTTATTAAGGAAAACAATTCAGTTATTATTTGTGGAAGACGTGAATCGGCATTAAAAGAAGCGGCAGAAAAATTCCCTTCCGTAATTCTCAAAACATGTGATTTGTCGGCCGAAGCAGACCGTATTGAACTGTACAATTGGATTTCAGAAAACCATCCTGATTTGAATGTGCTTGTAAATAATGCCGGCATTCAAAATTGGATGAGCATTTCAGACAACGACTTTTACCAAAAAGCAAATGCAGAAATTAATATTAATATTCTAGCACCCCTTCATTTGACGAACCTGTTTATGAAATTAAAATCATTAAACACTATTATAAATGTTACCTCAGGCCTGGCATTTGTACCGTTTTCAAAAATCCCAGTTTATTGCGCTACCAAAGCTTTTCTGCGTTCGTTCACCCTTTCTTTGCGGCACAGCCTGAAATCAACCAAAATAGAAGTCATCGAAATGATCCCGCCTGCTTTGAACACTGACCTTGGTGGAAAAGGCATACATGATGCACATCCGCCTGTTAGTGAATTTGTAGAATCTGTATTCAAACAAATGAAAGAAGGAAAAACAGAACTCACTTTTGGAATGAGCGAAGGAAGGGTAAATGCAAATAATGAATCTATCGCTGAATATTTTAAAAGAATGAATCCATAAGGCGTCAGTTTATTTGATCAGTTGATAAATAGTGATCATAGTAACTATTACCAGGATGGATATTGATATTACCACTGTGTGTTTGGCCAGCCAATTGGGAAGATAAATGTCAAAATTGTCTTTCGAAGAAATTGAATATTTCCGTGCAAGGTTAGTTATCGGACAGGAACATTTAAAAATTATCAGGGTGAGGCCTTCCAAACCAACCAGCCCATAACCAATCCACAGCCATGCATCCAGTTTATTTATAATGACGGCATACAACATATAGAATATCACAGTATTGAAAAATATCCATACCACGGTATGAATTATTTTAATCACAATCAATTTCATAAATAAAGTTAGCAAGAATCGTATTATCCATTAAACAAGCCCAGGTTAGGTTGTATAATGTTATTATTAAATTCTGACCGGTTGCAACATTCCATCGGAAATCTTGTCCTTTGTGAATGAAAATCATTCAGCATGCAAAAGAATTATTTCAAAACTGCCTGGCGCAGCGGCGATCACAAATCCTGTCGAATCACTCCGAACAGAGTGAGGAGTGATGAGAACCCGTTCTTGGCGGGATAAATAGCCTTAGGTCGGAGTGACTTATAAATTGAACAATCATAGTGTATACCCTAGTCCTACTGACACATTGAAACTGCTAATTGGGTAAGACTGGTGGACAACAGTAGGAGGTAAAATAAAATAAGGGGGATCTGAATAATAATTATACGTGTGGACGGGTGCTGCATGCATGAAACTTAGATAATATGTAAGCAACAAAGCCCGTGTAATTTTGTAATTAATTCCAGCATTTACCTGATAACAAAAAGCTGTAGGCAGAGGTACTTTGCCCACACCCACTAAAGAAGCGAAAAATGGATTGTCAATATTTACTACAATCTCATATCCGGGAATAGTAGTCTTTAAAATTCCACCTAGCACACCACATTCAATACTCGTTTTTCCTTTTTGTGTCAGTGGGAATTCAAACATTGGGCCTATTAATAGTTTCCAGATATGCCAATTATCGGTCCACACCCCTAAATGCGAGCCGGGCGGCAGGTTCCCACCCATTGATCTTGCAATAGCAGAATCATTCATATCATTTTGTTGCCAGCCTCCCATTAATTCCACGCCAAAATGAGAATGTTTGAACTTGTAAGAAAATGAAAATGTAAGGGATGGGCCAGGCAATGCAGCACTTTGAATTGTACTCGAATCCGGAGCTGTTTTGGTGAATTTCCCCACAGGAATTGAGGGTCCCAAAGCTATTACGGCCTTAAACGGCAGGTCAGTGTTTTGAGAATATAGTTTGGGTATCGCTAAAAACAATAAAATAAGAAAATAAATGAGTACCTTTTTCAACCTGATACAACAGCGGGTAATAAATGATAAGATGATATAGAACGATGAAGATTTGGAAATTTCTTTATGCATATAAAATACAATATAGCAAAAAAATTCACCAACTACTAGTAAGTGGAAGCCCTCAGATTAGCGATATTCGATTTCAGTATTTAATTGGATAGTGATACTAATTTGTAAATATTCTACTTTGTAAATTTTAATAAAACTGGTATTTTTATAACTCATTTAACGCTAAATGGAATTATATTTTCCTGTCCCCGCCCGTGCGTTCGAGCATCCAGCCTGGGTATTCTGCCGGTAGCCGGCTGATCTTATCCAGCTTTTCCAATTCATCCGCACTAAATTTCAGGTCCACAGATTTTAGGTTGTCTTCCAATTGTTCCATTTTGTTCGCGCCGATGATTACTGTCGTTACAGCCTGCTGATGAAGCAGCCATGCAAGCGCCAGTCCCGCGACAGTTGTATTTTTCGAGGGAGCCATAAGTTGTAATTCATCAATGATATCAAAAGCGCGTTCCCTGTTCACAGGAGGAAAATCGAAATTGATGCGCCGGCCTTCAGCATCTTTTTCTTTATTGCGATTGTACTTTCCACTCAGCAAACCCCCGGCCAGAGGTGACCATACCATTAGTCCGACATGCTGATCTTTGAGCAGGGGCAACAGTTCTCTTTCCAGGTCACGGCCGGCTATTGTATAATATGCCTGAAGCGATACAAACTTTGCGATATGATGATAATCACTGATTGATAAAGCTTTCATCAGTTGCCAGGCGGTTAAATTGCTGGCACCGATGTATCTCACTTTTCCTGCGCGGACCAGATCGTCCATTGCGGAAAGTGTTTCTTCGAAAGGGGTTAATGGATCATAACTATGGATCTGGTACAAATCGATATAATCCACCTGGAGCCTGCGAAGACTTGCCTCTGCCTGCTGTATGACGTGTTTCCTGGTGAGGCCACTATCGTTGGGCCCATCCCCCATTTTTCCACGCACTTTAGTAGCGAGCACAAGTTCATCGCGATGCAGACCGAGATTGCGAATGGATTTCCCGGTAAGTTCTTCACTCAATCCTTCTGAATAAACGTTGGCCGTATCGATGAAATTAATACCAGCGTCGATGGCACGTTTCATCAGGGCGTCGATGGGTTCCTGTCCCAGGGTGCCAATGGGTTTGAAATAACCCTTCCCGCCAAACGTCATGGTACCCATACAAATTTCTGAGACTTTGAGTCCGGTTTTTCCCAGCAGATTATATTTCATAAAGTTTTTATTTTATTATAAGCAATCTTCACCCGGCTTGCAAACTGCACCCTCCTCCACTACAAGAGGAATATCTTTTTTCCATTCTCCGAAAGACTGATTCAAAGCCTGTAGAAAATGTTCGGGTGGTTGGGCGCCGGAAACTGCATACTTTCGGTCGAATACAAAAAAGGGAACACCCTGCACGCCGATGTCGGCAGCTTCCTGAATATCATGTTCTACTTTTTCAGCATAAACATCACTCATCAGTGCTGCTTTAATTTCCTCTTCTTTCAGGCCAATCTCTTTCCCGATCGATATCAGCGTATCGTGATCGCCAAAATCTTTGCCTTCGGTGAAATAGGCGTGAAATAGTTTTTCTTCAGCAGCATCGCCCAGACCATTTTCTTTCGCCAGCTGGATCAATCTGTGTGCATCAAAAGAATTGGCCACGATTGCTTTGTCAAAATGATAGTCCAGTCCGGCATTCTTCGCCATCTGAATTACGCGTTCATGCATTTTGGCGGACTGCTCATAGTTGATACCTTTTTTATCGGCCAGGTATTGATATACATTCTCTTTAACCGAACTGCTTTTAGGAATTGTAGGGTCAAGCTGGAAACTCCGCCATTCGATTTCAATATTATCCCTACCCTCAAAGCCGTTCAGGGCCGATTCATAGTTCCGCTTTCCAATATAACAGAAGGGGCACATGATATCGCTCCAGACTTCTACTTTCATTTTTGGGTGATCCAATGTCACGGGTTTCAATGTATTCATAATAGTGATAATTTTATTAAAGGGTCTAAATACCGGACAGCTGTCTAAATATTACAAGGGAAATAATAAATGGTTGAGTGTTTTATGAAAAATCGATCTCAATAACGGGATATTGGTTATTTTCTTCGTCGATTCTCTGCCAGGATTCGTCGATTTTCCACTGGGATAAGTTTGGTAATAATTATTTTAGCTATTGAATAGCTTGCACAGAGTAATTGGTGAAGTTTTTGTCATACAAAGTACAAAATAGCCGGGGAACTATTGTATAAGCCGAAAACTTGCCGGTCAGATTTATTTCACTTAAAATAACAAAAATCATGAAAAACAAATCATCAAAAATAAGTTTTAATCTTCTTCCATTTCTTTTTATTGTTTTAATAATTTTTGCATTTGGTATGCCAAAATATAGCTTGGTCGGGAAGTGGACTATATATAATTCGGACGGAACATCTATCGGGGAATATGTAGATCTTAAAGCAGATAACACGTATACTGTTACTTTACCCGATGGGACCATCGGTGAAAATGGAAGTTATATTTTTAAGGATCCGGTTTTTTCCATTAAGAATATTAAAGATGTTTGTGGTAAAGGATACTGGGGTAAATATAAATTGACTTTTGTTGGAGCTGATTCCATTCATTTTGCTTTAATTGAGGATAGTTGTTCAGCAAGAGTAATGGATATTGTTGGTTACAATCCAGGCTTGAGGAGAGTCAAGAACAAATAGCTAAGCTTACAATAAGCCAGGTCATTTCTTCATCAAATACTTTTTTGTCAGCCATGCGCGTACAGGTTCGTCATACAGTTTGAGGCAGCCATATGCAAGAACTATACTTACAATAACAAGCAGGAGTCCAACCAGCATCCCCTGAGCACCAAGCTGGATTCTGTTATTGACCACCCAGGCTGTGAATAAATAAATAAGTGGATAATGTGTGATATAGAGCGGGTAAGAAATATCTCCAAGAAATTTACATATCCTGGTCGATCTGACATTGTGCAATTTTCCTCCTGCACCAATTGAAACGATAAGAGGAAAAATAATAATCACACAGACAGCATCGTATATCCCATTCATCCAAACATGATGCTCATCACCAATGCGTGGGATGCTCAGAGAGATGAAGATGAGAAGACTGCACCACCAAAATGCATTTTTAACATGGATGAGTTTTCCAACTCGTGAAAGGAGCACACCGGCGAAAAAAGGATACAGCACTCTTGTAAACCCTACAAAAAGTTGTTCTTTATTCAGTGACCATCCGCCAATCAGATCGCCCTGAGTCCCGGTGACCAAATAAGCGATCATCATGCAAGCAGCAAGCGATACAAAAATTGATAGCAGCAGTTTGGAGAACCGGCGCACAATAACGGCGTACAGAATATTGGCGATATATTCAAAAAATAGGGACCACGCAGGCCCATTCAACGGGTGCATCTCCTGCCAGCCCCGTATATCCATTGAAATAGGAACAGGAATCAGTGTGCAGCCAATGATCATTAACAACAGCATTTTCCATAAGGGCGTACCGGCAATGAGCGGAAATGCAGGGCTTACCTGAAAGTAAAATAAAGCCGCGCCAACGATAGAACCCATTACAACCATCGGCTGCAGGCGCACAAGGCGGCGTTTGTAAAAATCCCACTGAGTCATTCTTATCCAGCGATCGTCATAGGCATAAGCCACTACAAAGCCCGATAGAAGAAAGAAAAAATCCACGGCCAGGTACCCATGATTAATAATCTGGATGAATTTGTTGCCCCCCGTAAAAGTTTCGAACACATGGAAAATGATTACCAGCACAGAAGCTACACCACGTAATCCATCAAGAATCTGGTAATGACTTTTAGGAGCGAGATAACCTGTGGATTTATTCATAAGGTTAAATATATCCAATAATTTAATTTTATATCATCAGTTTCGCAAAAGAAAGGCAATATGCGGCGCAAACGCTGGTGGATTTTATTAATTGTTATTTTTATTTTGATACTTTCGGGTTTTGTATACCGGGAACAGTTGCGACGTGTTGCTATTGCGATTGTAATTTATCGCGGACATACGTTTACTCCACCTTCAAAGATCGCAAATGAATCATGGTGGCCCCGATTTTGGGATAAAGCTCATTTTTATTGGGACCTATCAGTATTGCGCATTGCCAGAGAGAAAAGATTAAAACAGTTTAACTCCTCTCTCAAGCCACTTGTAAAAGAAATAAACCGGAATCAGGAAGATGGTATTGCGATGACTTATTCTATGCATATTTATCGGGAAATTCGCTGGCTGTTGAATTTCACGCCTGACACTTCTGCCACACGTCTTAGAATTGAAGATTTGCGGCAAAGTTTATCACAACCGGCAACACAGAAATTGGCATCTGAACAACAACCTTCGGATGGAAGCTGGGGATTTGGAATAAACGTTTGGTATCTTAAGCTTTATTATTCAGTTGATCATTTGGAAGATAGTCTGCATCCCCGATATCCTCTTAATTTTCTTGACCGGATTAATTCTCCTGAAAAACTTAAAGCTCAGCTTAATTCGGCTTTATATGATGATTTCACTAAAACAAGAGTATTCAACAGGGAAGAACTTGATGAAACTTTTTCTGCAATTGCAAGATTATTACATAAAAGCAAATTAAAAGCTTACATTTTTCATCCTCAGCTTGACAGCGCTCTTAAAGATTATGTGAAGAACTGGCAAAATCTTTCGACTGGTTGCTGGGGGCAGTGGATGGTAGACAGGAAAGGAAATATTTGGAAAATGGACGATGTAGGAATTACATTTCACGTAATTTCTGACTTTCATGGACAGGTTGAACATAAAGATTTAATTGCAAAACGATTGCTTCAACTCGACGATTTAGATTTTCCCGCAGGAATAAAGTTTGACGGCCATTTTGAGAATCATCTGAATTGGGATGCGGTGAAAATATTCAGGTATGCGTGGCCCTATCTTGATACTGCAACACGTGAAAAAGTAAGGATTGAGATTTCACGGATGCTTAACTGGTGCCTTACCAATTCATATCAGCCGGACGGTTCGTTTAAAATAAGTGATCTGGATGATACAATGGAGGATGCATATCGTTATGGTGTAGCCTTTCTTAGTGAAACTGGTTTTTTTGAAATCAAAAACCGGTTTTGGACTAATCAAAACTTTCCTGATGCTAAATCTGTTCAAAATAAAATCGAAGCCAAGCTAATGTCTATTGGTCTTAAAAGCTCGGGTTTAAGGGATGCATACGAGACTTTAAACGGTAAAAGTTTTTAAGTTGTTGGTATTAGTTTTTTTCTTTGTATTGTTGGATTAAGAGTAATGTATGCGCTAATGATTCATTGCTGTGCCAGTCCAAATGACCGGGTATAACATAGTTGGGGTTTATAAATTTTTGTTGAATATTTTCAATGGTGCTTGCCCATGCTTTTACATTTGCATCCGAAAGATTTCCGAGGTCCTCAGCTTCAGTGCTTTTCACAAGACATCCGCCATAAAGGATTTTTTCTCTGTCAAACCAAATGACAATATTATCCGGTGAATGACCCTGTCCGCCATAGTAAGTCTGGAATTTGTGCTGACCCACTGTAAAAATGCTGTCTTTATAAATTAAAAATTCAGCTCTTTTTTCATTACTTATTTTACTCAATTCGTCCGTTTGTTTAGTGGTATAAGTTTTAATACCCTTTCTTCTGTAGAATTCGAGACCTGCAGTTCTATCCTCATGAAAATGTGTAGAAATGCACATGACAACCTTTTTATGATGTTTAATTTTTATACTGTCCAATAAGGGCTGGAACTGGGTACTGTCCCAGGGTGTGTCAAATAAAACAACTCCATTTGCGGTGACCATGTACATACTGTTTGAAGGAACCGGCTCGCCTTTGTAGGATCCATATGTTGTATAAATATAAAAGTCGCCTG
Source organism: uncultured Bacteroidota bacterium (assembly GCA_963711345.1). Taxonomy (GTDB): domain Bacteria; phylum Bacteroidota; class Bacteroidia; order Chitinophagales; family Chitinophagaceae; genus Puia. The sequence goes on from CAVQDS010000002.1 coordinate 34,953, forward strand.
TTAAATGAGATATCACGAGCTTTTGGTTTGGCGCCTGTCTGAAAGAAACAGCCAATGAAAAAATAAAAATGGGTAGGATAAGAAATATCTTCATAGTCCTTTTAGATTGAATCAGATTTTATTAAAAGGTAGGAAATCCTGAGAAATCAACTAATAAAAAGTTAAAATCCAGGCAGTGTATCATGATCTTTTGTATAATGTGAAGTGTGCATAGATATCAATTTTATTCTACAAATAATTCATTATTTATGACATTCCTTCAAAAAATCCTAGCAGCTACATTCATCCTGAGTTTTGTACTGTTGAGTGTTTGCTCAGCACAATCATCAGTCAGGTATTCCATTGCGATTGAAAGGCTGTTCAATAAAATTGAAAGCGATATCATAACAAGTGCCCAGGCGATGCCGGAAGACAAATTCTATTTTACGCCTGAAAATTTGGATATACCCAATAGCAACTTTAAAGGGGTCCGAACATTCGCAGGACAAATTATGCATCTGGCAACTGATAATATTCTTATCTGGAGCGCCATTACCGGTGATTCGGTCCGCAGTGACATTCAGGATGTAAATGGACCCGTAGGTATAAAGACAAAGACTGACGTTATAAAGTATTTGAAAAGTTCATTTGAAGAAGGTCATAAAGCCATTTCAATGCTTACAGAGAAAAATGCAATGGATATGATTGAATTCAGGGGAAGGAAGTTGCCAAGGCTCGATCTTGCATTTTATGGTTTAACGCATGCTAATGAGCATTACGGACAAATGGTGGTCTATTTACGGATGTGTGGTATCGTTCCTCCACCGACAATTAACGAAAGATGAAATATAGATCTATGAAAAACATAGATTCCTGCTAGAACCCAAAATCAATTTTATTAAAGAAATAATTCAGATATAAGTATGAACGAAGCGTGGCTAAACAGATGGAATGAAAGATTCAGATCAACCGAATTTGCTTACGGCAAAGAGCCGAATAATTATTTAAAAGAGGAATTGGAAAAACTGCCACCGGGAAAAATACTTTTTCCTGCAGAGGGCGAAGGAAGAAATGCAGTTTTCGCGGCCAAGCTTGGATGGATTGTTTCAGCGTTTGACATAAGCATCGAAGGAAAAAATAAGGCACTTCGTCATGCTGAAAATAATAAAGTGACCATAGAATATCAGCTCGGGGAATTGGAGAAATTGGATTATAAACCAGGCCAATTTGATGTGATTGCACTGATCTATGCGCACTTTCCGCCTGCAATAAAATCATCCTACTATAAAATGCTTGACAAATTTTTACGAAAGAATGGGTTCATCATCTTCGAAGCCTTCAGTAAAAAACATATTGACTTTATAGCAAAGAACGAAAAAGTAGGCGGACCAAAAGACATCGCTATGTTATTTTCATTAGAGGAAATAAAGTCCGACTTTTCAAATTATGAAATTATAGAATTGGCAGAAAAGGAAATTGATTTGAATGAAGGTTCCTTTCACAATGGAACCGGTTCAGTTATAAGATTTGTTGGCAGAAAAAAATAAGAACCCGGTATTACTCTAATTCTGCCCTCGACCATCCTGTAACTTTATTAGCTCTTTACGTGGTATAATCCAGACAATTCTTTTATTATAATTATTGATTTTATAATCTCCATTTCTGTACTGTAAAGATATCTGGTTTAAGATAACTGACACAGAAAGTTTCCTGCCAGACTTAAGAGTGCTGTCTTTTCATTTTTTTAATTGCAGTGCGTAAAGTTTTTATAACTTTATTATTACCTAAAAAAGGCACAAAATAAATTCATAATACCTCCAAACCTTATCCATCATGAGAAATATACTTGGCTTAATATTTATACTTTTTGCAGGGTCTTCTGTGAAAGCACAATGGAATTATCCTCCGACTAAAATGGAAGACAGTATCAACAATTATTTTGGGAAAACCATCACGGATCATTATCGGTGGCTGGAACATATAGACGATAAATCGGTGCAGGATTGGTTTAAAGAACAGGGTGAATTCAGTCACAATATTTTAAAAAATATTTCAGGCAGAGACAGTCTCTTCAATCAATTCGTTGCCCTTGACAAATTACAAAGTACATCTTATTCGGGAATGGTTTTAATCGATTCATTCTGGTTTTATAAAAAAAGGAAAGCAGGTGATCCCGTAGCCAGTTTATATTATCGAAAAATTAAAAATGGTAAAGAGATCCTGCTTTTTGATCCAATGAATTTTAAAAAAGGACACACGCTTAATATTAAAAACTTTACTCCATCCATTCATGGCTCTAATATTACCATCGAAACGGCGGAAGGAGGTGGTGAAGTAGCTACTATCAGGATCATGAATGTGGCCACCAAAAAGTTCTATATTGATTCACTCGCTCCAACTTTATATGGAGTAACCGGATGGGTGAATGACAACTCATTTATGTATACCACTCATACTTCTTTCAAAGAAGATGCTGTTGAATTTCATCTGAACCTAAAATCAATGCTCCATGTTATTGGAACGGATAGAATAAATGATTTAGAGATTTTATCGGCTGCAAAATATAATCAGCTGGCCATTGCGCCTGAAGATATTTGTTACGTATCGCTTGATGATGAAAAAAAATACCTGATTGGTTTTCTTTTTACTGCCGCCAATGAACTGAGAGCGTATTACGCGCCCGTTACAACTATTCAGGATAAATCTATCCCATGGAAATTGTTATTTAAGAAAGAAGACAAAATCACTAACTTTTTTACCCACGGGAAGGATTTATACATGCTTACTTATAAGGATGCACCAAACTATAAAATAACCCAGACAAATATTGAAACACCTGATATTGACAATGCAGTAACTATTTATAAAGAAGGTAAGGATAAAATTAATGACATCAGTGGCACAAAGGATTTTCTCATCATAACACTTGCGGATGGAATAAATAACAGTTTGGTTAAGTATAATTTTCAAACAGCAACCTCTGAAAGTATATTAAAGGATTTACAGGGACAAGTCAGTGTTGCATTTTCAGGCAATAAAACAGATTCAACAATCATTGGCGTCACTTCATGGAACAAACCTTACTCTTTATATGATTTTAATGTCAAAGCAAATCAATATCGCAAAAGTATATTTAATGAAGCTATTCAATATCCTGGTCTGGAGAATATCGGAGTGAAAGAGGTAGAAGTTGCATCTCATGATGGAACTATGGTTCCGTTATCTATTTTATACAATAAAAAAACAAACTTGAATGGAAATAACAGTTGTATTCTTACCGGATATGGTTGTTATGGCTATTCTTATTCGCCATATTTTTCCATCATGAACCTGGCATTGGTAAACCAGGGAGTTGTTCTGGCATACGCTCATGTAAGAGGAGGTGGTGAAAAAGGAGAGAACTGGCATTTAGGTGGGTATAAAAGGACAAAACCCAATACCTGGAAAGATTTTATTGCTTGCGCCGAATATCTCATTAAAAGTGGGTACACAACTAAAGAAAGGATGGCAGGAACGGGGACAAGTGCCGGTGGCATATTAATCGGGCGGGCGATTACAGAAAGACCCGATTTATTTGCAGCGGCAGTATGTAATGTAGGGGATGCAAATGCTTTGCGGTCGGAATATGGAACTGACGGACCCGCGAACAGTAAAGAATATGGAACAGAAAAGGATTCGATAGAATGTATGGCCTTAATAGAAATGGATGCATTACATCACGTTCAAAAAGGAACAAAATATCCTGCAGTTCTTTGTGCAACGGGTATCAATGATGCCCGCGTTGCACCATGGCAACCAGGGAAATTTGCGGGTGCCCTGCAAAATGCTTCCGGATCTGGAAAGCCGGTCTTGCTGAGAGTAGATCTGAATAATGGACATTTCACCGAAAACCGGCTGGTTACCTACAGTAATTTTGCTGACCAGGATGCCTTTATGTTGTGGCAAACCGGGGATCCTGAGTATCAGCTAAAAAAATAATATTTTTCTCTATATTCTAAGTCACTCTTAAGCATAAGAGACCACACTCCCATACTCCCATACTTTCTTATTAGTCCATTTTTAAACTCTTTACGGGATTTGCTACTGCTGCCTTGATTGCCTGAAAGCTGATCGTGATCATGGCAATAAGAATTGCAAGAAAACCTGCCGATGCGAATACCCAACCATTGATATTAATTCTGTAAGCAAAATCCTGCAGCCAACGGTGCATGCCCCACCATGCCAGAGGAAATGCGAAAATTTCAGCAATTAAAATCAGTTTAAGAAAATCGAAAGACAAAAGTCCGGCTATGTTTAATAAGGAGGCACCAAGCACCTTACGAATACCGATTTCTTTGGTGCGCTGTACGGTTGTGAAAGCAGCCAAAGCAAACAAACCCAGGCATGCCAGCAGGATCGCTGTGGTAGAAAAATATCCGAACAGTTTGCCAGTCCGCGTTTCTACTTTATATAAGGCATTGTAATCCTCATCCAGAAAATGATATTCAAATGGACGATAAGGTACTCTTTCCTTCCAGACCGTTTGCAGGTAATTCAATGTACCGGGAATATCTTCACTTGAAATCTTTACAAATAACTGGCTGGTATACTGCGTGTCAAGAAAAATAATGAGCGGACTGATCGGCTGGTGTAAAGAAGAAAAATGAAAGTCCTTTACCACTGCTTTTACATTTCCCGGCAACCCTTTTAGAATGGTTTTACCTATTGCTTCTTGCGGATTCCATCCAATGGCGCTGACTGCTGATTCATTTAAAATATAAGTGTAGCGATAATTCTTATAATTATTACTTGTATCCATCAGATTCATATCTGCCATACTAAAATCCGTACCAGCGATGAGCTGCATTCCCATCGTACGTACAAAATCCAGGTCGGCCGGAATGCAACTCACCGGAAGGCTTTTTTTCTCTTTACCATTATCGACCTGTATACCGTCTCCCCACTGAACAAAGGTGGGATTTTGATTTGCTCCGGCAACGGAAACGACATGCGGGCTGAGGCTAATGGCTTTTTTGATGGCATCATAATCCCGGCGTATTTGATAATCTATCGGCAATACAACTATATGGTCTTTATCGAATCCTAATTTTTTATGCTGAATAAACGAGAGTTGTTGCAGGATGATGATCGTGGAGATAATCAGAAAAACAGAAATTACAAATTGCAAAATTATCAGGGACTTTCTCAGTCCACCACCGGAAGAAGTAAAGCTGAATCCTGATTTTAATATACTTGCGAGTTTTGCCTTGGATAATACAAAGGCCGGATAGAAACCGGCAACCAGACTGGTAATCAGTCCCAGAAGTAATAATGAAATCAAAATTACAGGCCGGAAGAAAAGATCGGATGTGAAAGATTTGCCGGAAAGCTGATTGAACACAGGCAAAAGGAATATACTAAGACATATTGCCAGCAAAATGGCTATAAAACTGAGCAGTCCGGATTCTCCCATATGCTGAATGAATAGCTGACTCCGTCCTGCACCCAATACTTTTCGGATACCAATCTCACCGCTTCTTCCGGCAGATTGTGCAGTTGCCAGATTGGTATAATTCGCACATGCTATCAATAATATCAGAACTGCAATTGCTGCCATGATATAGATGTAATTAATATTTCCGTTGGGTTCAAAACCATCCAGAGAAGAATAGAGATGCACTTTTTTCAATGGTTCCAGGTGATAAGTCAGATAATCACTCCCTTCAACATTCGCTTCCTTTCGCACCATCGGATTATTCATATAAGAAGCAACCTGTTGCTGCAACTGTGGTATCTGATCTTCCCGGTTTAATAACAGGTAGGTGATGTCGTTGGCCGTCCACCATTCTTCCGTTTTTGCAGCATCGAGACTGGTGAATGACCCTATAAAATCGAAATTCATTTGTGAGTTCGTGGGGGCGTCCTGAACAACGCCGGTAACAATATAATTATCACTGCCGGCAATTATCAATGTTTTTCCAACCGGATCTTCTTTACCAAAATATTTATTCGCCATACCTTCTGTAATCACGAGTTTATTCGGTGCATTCAAAACTGTCGCAGGATTCCCTTTAATTAATCTGAAAGAAAATACCCGGAAGAAATCGCTGTCTGCGTATAAAAAATTCTTCTCGTTGAAAACTTTATTGTGGTAATTAATTACGCGAGGATATTTGAATGTTCTGACAAAAGCATCCACGGAAGGAAATGTTCTCTTCAGCTGGGGTCCTACCTTAGTACCTGTCTGTGCATATTTTCCAACAGTGCCGCCATTACTGTATTCCATTGTAATGCGAACGATCCTTCCTGCTTTCGAATGAAACCGGTCGTAACTCCATTCATGTCCGACATATAAACCGATGAGTATGCAACAGGCAATACCGATGGTAAGGCCAATGATATTGACGAAACTATACAGTTTGTTATTCTTCAGATTTCGCCAGGCAGTTTTGAAATAATTAATGAACATAGGGTTCCGTTTTTAGAAATGAATGCACCAGTAGACTATACAACTGAACATAGAAAATGCCAGATTTATATACAGTTGATAATCAAAATATTAACCACCCCGATGTTCGATGACTGAACGTTTTCAGTATGTAATGTGTCCGATAATAGAGGATTTGAAGAGTCATTATATATAATTTTCCAATATCATAGCTTTATTACCTAAATAATCCAATTCAAACTTGATGATTGACATAAAAGCATTTGATAAAGCGGAGGGGTTGCATCAGCCAAGGCGGATAAAGAAATATGTATTGGTCTGGTGTGCGTCAGGATCTGTTTTAATGGTGGTTGATGAGAATGAGTTTGTATTAAAAGCTAATTCTGTTATCACAATTACTTCTGGGCAAATTCATCATATTAAAAAATCAAATTCAGCAAAAGGCTTCATCCTTGAATTTACTTATGACTTTTTCTGTAAAAATGATAAAGACATTGAATTGATTTTTCATAACAGTTTATTTTGCCACTTTGCTATGAACGAGATTATTCCACTTCTAAAAAGTGAAATAGTCGGATCAGAATTAAAGTTAATCGAGCAAGAGTTAAGCCAAAAGCCATACCAATATTTGATTTCAATACATAGCAGAATTGAATTAATACTGGTAGAAATCAATCGTTCCAAAATAAAACAAGGAGGTGAGATCTGGAAACCGGATGCACTCTTTTTAAAGTTCCTCGAAGTAATAAGAGCCAATTTTAAAAATAACCTTAGTGCCAGGCAAATGGCAACATTATTAAGTATACCCGAATCAAAATTAAATGAGCTTTCAAAACTATACACTGGGAGGACAGCACAAAGCGTTATCCATGGCTTAACTGCATCTGAAGCAAAGAGGTTGTTTATGTATGAAAAGTTATCTGTGAAAGAAGTCGCTTATGAACTGGGCTTTAATGACCCTTTTTATTTCTCCAACTTCTTTAAAAAACAAACTAAAGAATCTCCCAAATCTTATAAAGAAAAATACTCCGGTTAAAAGTTACATGCTTTTCATGAAATCGTCTATTCTTTGATGCCATGATACAAGCCATCTTTGTATCCTAAAGAAAATAATATGAAAGAAAGAATGAACATTGATAAAGCCGAACCAGGCATTTATAAAGCGATGGCAGCATCGGACAAACGAGTGAATGCATTTGAACTGGATGCAAAATTGAAAGAGCTTATAAGAATCAGGGTTTCCCAAATCAATGGGTGCGGCTACTGTATAAATGCGCATACGAAAGACGCATTAAAAATAGGCGAAACTACTGAGCGGCTTTTTGCTGTCAGCGCCTGGTGGGAAACACCATTTTTTACTGTAGAAGAAAGATCCGTTTTAAAACTAGCCGAGCAGGTTACCGAAATTTATAATGGAGGAATAACAGATGATGTTTATGACCATGCTTTAAATATTTTGGGGGAACAAAAAATTGCACAGGCTATTTTTACAATTGTTACCATCAACAGTTGGAATCGTATTGCAATTTCAATGCACATGGTTGCTGAGGCAGATTAATGTTCTTTCATCAAGCCAGCACTAAACCATCTTTCAAGGCGCGCCCATACACTTTGGAATTAAATTTGTAGAAAGTGGGTGAACGGTGTGCACCAATATTCTTTTTCTCATCAAGCTTTTCAAGCAGTCCCAATGAAATTAATTTATTGGGGAAATTACTTGCATTCAATTTTTTATCGAGCATGGTTTCATAAAACAACTGGATTTCCTTTAATGTAAATTTTTTCCCCATCATATTTTTACCTATCGGATAGTGATACAAATGTATCCGCATGGTGAGTAAAGCCTCCTCAACCATTTCATCATGATCAAAGGCAAGCTTTGGGAGATTGTCTATCGGAAACCATGCACATTCACTTGATAGGATATCGGCCTCCGGAGAAGCATGTGAAATGTCTGTTATAGCATAAAATCCAATAGATGCTGTCCTGTCCAGTAACCAGTTATTAGCCTGAATATTTATTCCTGTCAGCTTGAAAAACCGGTCTTTGTTAAAACTCCTGTATCCATTCCTGTCGGGGTCTCCAAACGTTTTGAATTGCTTTAAAAACAGGTTTTTTATACCTGTTCGCTCTTTGCTGATCCTTCCTGCAGCTTCATCCAGCCCTTCCTCCCTTTTAATAAAACCACCCGGCAGACACCAATGGGGAATGATCTTATTTTTTACCAGAAGTATTTTTAGTTCTCCTTCGTGATAACCAAATATGGCACAGTCGATACTGATATGTGGCAGGTAATGATGGTATCCGTCTTTAAAAAACTCCTGTAATTCTGATAGACTTTTCATTCAATTATAATGAGATAATATTTATTTATTAAAATTTAATAAATGTACTAAAAATATGCATACCTTTATTTATTAATTTTTAATAAATAAACGCGTCATGTCATTGAAAAAACTCTTTATTTATGCAGGAAGTCTTTTCCTGTTCATCTTTATTCTTTCCTTTCACAGAACATCTGTCGGTAATATATTACCGGAAAACGTATTGACTGAATCCTCATTCATAGAAGACATTGATGGTTATATTTTCAGGGACCTGAATAAAAACGGGAAGCTTGATGTTTATGAAGATGCCAGGCAACCCATTGAATCCAGAATAAAAGACCTGCTAAAACAAATGACACTTGAAGAGAAAGCAGGTATGATGTTTTATGTGCCGGCCAAAGTGAATGCAGATGGTACGATTGAAGATAAACCGGGTAAAGGCATGTTTGATGCATTTGTTGCGAACGCGCTGAAACCGATTTCTGAACAGCATATCACTCATTTTAATCTCTTTGGTGTACCCTCTCCGGATACACTTGCTATCTGGTATAACGCCATGCAAAAGTTTGCTGAGAAAACCAGACTGGGCATTCCTCTTACAATCGCGTCAGATCCCCGCAATCATTTTAGCTCCAGCATTTTCGCCATGACTGCAAATTCATTTTCGCAGTGGCCTGAACCACTCGGACTCGCAGCCATTGGAGATGAAAAAGTGATGGAACAGTTCGCCGATGATTGCAGGCAGGAATATTTAGCTGTTGGAATAAGACAGGCTTTACATCCGCAGGTAGATCTGACCACAGAACCCCGCTGGCCACGTATTTCAGGTACTTTCGGAGAAGACGCGACCCTTTCATCGAAAATGACTATTGCCTATATCAGGGGCTTTCAGGGTAAAAAACTGGACGATAAAAGTGTGGCTACAATGACCAAACATTTTCCTGGTGGCGGCCCTCAGAAAGAAGGTCTTGATCCGCATTTTAATTTCCAGAAGGGACAGGTTTATCCGGGCAATAATTTCAATTATCATTTAATACCTTTTGAAGCAGCCATTAAAGAACACACGGCAGCGATCATGCCGTATTATGGAGTGCCCATGGGTCAGAAGGGATATGAAGAGGTTGGCTTTTCTTATAATAAAGAGATAATAATCGGCCTGTTGCGTAATAAATATCATTATGATGGGGTTGTATGTACTGACTGGGGTTTGGTCTCCGATGCGAAAATAGGACCCATCGATTTCCCTGCAAGGGCATGGGGTGTGGAGAAGCTTAGCCAGGAAGAAAGAGTAGAGAGAATCATTAATGCAGGAGTAGATCAGCTGGGAGGTGAAAATATACCTGATCTGGTTGTTAAACTCGTAAAGGAAAATAAAATAAGTGAAGATAGGATCAATCAATCGGTAACACGTTTGCTCAGGTTAAAATTTGAACTTGGATTATTCGATGATCCATTCGTTGATGTCACAAAAACTTCCGCCATCGTTGGTAAAGCTGAATTCAAAAAAGCAGCGGAAGATGCGCAGAGACGTTCACTCACCCTGTTAAAGAATAGCGCACATGTGCTCCCTTTAAAAACAGGCAAACTAAAAATTTATATTAAAAATATCGATCCGAATGTTGCAGCGCAATACGGTACAGTCGTTGAAAAACCAGAACAGGCGGATATAGCGATCATCCGTTTGCAGACACCTCATTATCCTATTCCCAATTCGAATCCCATTGCCCAGATGTTTCATTTCGGGGATCTGGATTTTAAAGGAAAAGAACTGGATGATATCCTAACTCTGTTGAAGACTGTTCCAACGGTGGTCGATATTAACCTGGATCGTCCCGCTGTTATTCCCGAAATCAGTCAGTATTCAAAAGCACTGATCGCTAACTATGGCGCGAGTGACGCCGCCTTACTCGATGTGGTATTTGGAAAATATAAACCAGGAGGTCATTTGCCCATCGAATTACCTTCTTCCATGGAAGCTGTCCGCAATCAAAAAGAGGATGTTCCCTATGACACAAAAAATCCATTGTATAAATTCGGATTTGGTTTGAGTTACTGATAGAGTTAATACAATTTATTTAAATAATAAAAAGGGTGATCACAAAGTGATTGCCCTTTTGTTTTATCATAGCACTAAGTAAAACCCCTTACCAACGCATCTTATTGCCCGATTTCAATTCACACTAATTATACGGTTCTCTGCGTTTTACAATCAAATTCTATTATTTTCACTCTACCAACAACTGATCCCCCTTTCATGAAGCCCTTTTTTGCCCTTTTTTGGATACTAATTTCCTTTTCCCAGGCATTTTCACAGAAAGATCCACCCATCCGGTCGGGAGAATTAATCAAAGCCGCTGAAGAATTTTATGACTCAGGGCAGTATAAAAAATCCATGAGTCTTTATGAACAGATTGACCGGAACGACTCAAATTATGTAAAGTCATTGTATGGAAGAGCCATAAATTATGATGCCGACAGTGAGTATGACAAGGGCATTGTTGTAGTAGAAGAAGCATTACATCTCAGAGAGCAGCGGGAGATAGAACCTGATATTTATAATATCTATGGGAACCTGCTAAGTCATGCAGGACAAAAAGAAAAAGCCATCACCATTTTTAATGAAGCCATCAGTAAATACCCGGCTTTCACTCTTTTATACTTTAACAAAGGGGTTGCCCTTTTCGAAGAGGAACATTTCGCCGAAGCAGAATCTGTTTTTAAAGATGGACTTATAATAAATCCTTACCAGTACAGCTGTCATTTTTATCTGGGTCTTTGTGCCATCCAACAAGGTAAGATCGTACCTGCGTTTTTGAGTTTTGCAGGATATCTTTTAATTAATCCTGAAGGCAAGTACAGTAAACGTTGTGTAAATATCCTGTCAGCCATTTCCAATGCAACAGATGAAGTCCAGGTTTTTAAATCGAAACGAAAAGAAGACGGTGATGAAAACTATGCTACAGTGGAAGAAATATTATTATCAAAAATAGCCCTTGAAAAAGAATACACATTAAAGGTTTCCCTGGATGATGTGATTTTCAGACAAATCCAAGTTGTATTTGAAAAACTGGAGTATAAGGAAAAAGATACCGATTTCTGGATGCAATATTATGTTCCCCTTTATAAAAAAATATTCACTGAAGGACAATTCGAAAACTACATTTTCTGGGCTTTTGAAAATGTTCAGGTCAAAGAGATTCAGGATTACAATAAGAAAAACAAAAAAGCGATTGAGGCTTTTACCAAAAATTCTGCCGAATATTTCAACCTGATCAGGTCAACCCGTTTATTGTCATTTCCTAAAAGAGCAGATCAAAAGGTACAGTATCTTTATTCCGGAGGCTTGCTCCAGGGTAAAGGAGCATTAACCGAAGATAAAAAGACCAATTTCGGTTCCTGGACATTTTACTACCCGCAGGGAAATGTAAAAGCTACTGGTCAGTATAATGAAAACGGGAGGGACGGGAACTGGACCTATTATGATTATTCGGGTAGACTGAAAGCCAGTGAAATCTTTAAAAACGGAAAGCTGGAAGGGAAACAATTGTACTATTCAGAGAAGGGTTTATTGACATATGAAGAATCCTATTTGAATGGTCAGCAAAACGGAATACAAAATGCCTATAGAGTAAGTGGGCGGTTGTTATCAACAACAATATACAAATCAGGGAAAATGGATGGCGAGTATAGAGAATATTTCCCCGGAGGTCAACTCAGCGCTATCAGCCAATACGTCAACAATCAAGTCTCAGGTCCCTTTACCACTTATTTTAATAATGGCCAGTTAAAAGAGTCAGGAAATTACCTGAATGGATCGCTGGATGGATCCTTAAAAGAATATTATGAAAATGGCCAGCTCAGTTCCGAGGGTCAGGTTAAAAATGGCAAAGCCGATGGTGAATGGAAAGAATATTATGATAACGGAAAGCTGAAAATAAAATCATCCTACATCAATTTGAAACTGGAAGGTGCAAAGGAAGAATATTATGAAGACGGGCCATTAAAAGAAAAGTATATCTATAAGAATGGCCAACTGAATGGTGAAACCGTTTCTTATGACAAGGATCAAAAACCCTTCGCCAGGTTTCAGTTTTCCAACGATAAACTGCAATCTGCCATATATTTTGATAAGGCCGGAAAACAAATTAGTACATCTGAAAGAAAAAACGATCGTGTTGAATTGGATATATTCCTGCCGGATGGGACCAAATCTACTCATAGAATAATTAACGATAAAGGTGAAATCGATGGCCAGGAGACAGATTATTATCCTTCAGGAAAAATCAGGGAGGTCACAGAATATAAGGATGGCGAAAAAAACGGAATCTCGACAGAATATTATCCGAATGGCAGGAAAAAGTCTGAACAAACAATGAAAAACGGAAATTATGATGGCCATGAGATCAATTATTACCCCAATGGAATGACTGAATCTGAGGGATGGACGGAGAACGGGAAGGAAGTAGGGTATTGGAATTATTTTGATGAATTGGGCAACCCGATCAACTCAAGTTATGTAGTTGATGGTGAGCTGTCCGGTTTTAAATCAGAATATTATCCAAACGGAGTTAAATCCATTGAGAAAAAAATTTATAAAGGCTTCCTCGAAGAAATGAAGCAGTTCGACAGCACGGGGAAAATGCTGATATATGATTCCTTCCCGGCGTTCAGTGGAAAATATCTGTTGCTATATCCCAATGGAAGTAAAATGCAGGAATGCAATTATGTAAATGGTCAGATCGAAGGGCGTTTCACCCAATATTTTTTCGATGGCACAGTGGAATACACTCAATATTATAAAGGCGGATTATTAGACAGCAACTATGATGCTTATGATTATCATAATGTAAAAATTTCAGAAGGTCAATATAGAGCAGGTAAAAGAACTGGAGAATGGAAATACTATAATAACGATGGGCGGTTGGAATCGACAACAATATATGCCGATGGTGAATTAAATGGCCCCAGGCATTTATATGGTGACAACAACAAAATATACGGAGAAATAAATTTCAGGCATGATGAAAGGCAGGGGACTGCGACCAATATGGATCCTGATGGTAGTTTATTATATACTGTATGGTACAATGATGGCAATGTATTGGGATATAGTTACCTGGACAAAGAAGCGAAACAGGTTCCCGAGATCCTGTCAGAACATGGGAAACTCAAGTTGGAATCCTATTTTCAAAATGGGAAGCCTTCCCGTCAATGCCAGTATATTGATTATATGTTAAGCGGATCAGATATTTTATACTTTACAAATGGGAAGATGCGTTCTCAGGATAGTTTGGAATACGGAATATTTGAAGGGCTGAAGAAGGAATACTATCCCAACGGGAATCTCATTTCAATATTTAATTACAAAAATAATCATCTCCATGGCCCTTGCCGCGAATATCTTAACAATGGTATCATGATCAGGGAAATAAATTATTACAATGGCGACAGGCACGGAGAAGCGAAATATTATTCGGAAAACGGAACACTTCAGGAAACCAGGTATTATTATTATGGCATTCTTATGGGTGTAAAAAAATGATCAGACTATCCACCATATTAATCGGATTACTTTTCCAGTCCCTGTTTGCATTTCCTCCCAGCGGATTTGGGCAACGTTTCGAAGAAATAAAAAAACAATATCCGGAAGACCACGCAGTTGTCCTGGTAAATAAACTTCATTACGATATAAGTATCACCGAAGGGAAGCCTCATATAGAGAGTGAAGAAACGGAACAAATAGAATTTCTGACACCGGATGCTTCCAAATACTTGAGCAGTTATGGTTTTTATCACAGCGATTTTCAACAGGTAGTCGCTTATGATGCATTTACCCTTACAGCTAATGATAAAAAACTTAAGGTTACGGAGTTCAAAACCAAATCCAGTAAAGAAGATTTTGTTTTTTATGATGATTCAAAAGAAACAACATTTGACTTCCCTTCTATTGAAGAAGGAGCCATCGGAAATCTTCGTGTTTCCCGGTTGAATACCAATCCTTACCTTTTGAGTCCTTTCTTTTTCGGGAGAGGCATTCCAGTTCTGAACAGCGAACTAAGCATCAGTTTTCCAAAAGAAATGATTATCGGTTACAAGCTTCTGGGAATGGATAGCAGTCAGATTTCAGTAAAAAAAGAATCTAGCAGGAAAAATAACACGTACACATTCGGCTATAAAAATTGTCCTGCAATTCAGAGATATGAAGATGCTCCGGGCAGCGCATGGTTTGCTGCTCATGTGATCTTCTATATTGATAGTTATAAGGATGAAAATGGAAAGAACATTCACATGCTTTCCAATCTGGATGACCTTTATGCATTGAGTTATGGATATTTAAAAAATATTAATAACGGTATACCCGAAGAGATTCAGAAAATCGTTGATTCAATCACAAAGAATAGTAGCGACCAAGAATTTAATGCCCGTAAAATTTACTTATGGGTGCAGCAACATATCAAATATGTGGCATTCGAACAGGGTATGGAAGGATTTATTCCAAGGGATGCAAAGGTTGTTTGCGACCGGCGTTTTGGCGACTGTAAGGATATGGCCAGCATTATAACCGAAATGATGCGTGCTGCAGGCATCCCGGCTTATTTTACCTGGATTGGTAGTCGTGATCTTCCTTATTCCTTCACAACATTGCCACTGCCCCTGGTAAGTAACCATATGATTTGTACCATCCGGCTGAAAGATCGATATATCTTTCTGGATGGTACTGATCCCACATGCATTTTTGGATTTCCCAGCGCGGCAATACAGGACAAAGAAGCGTTGATTGCCATCAGTGATAAAGAATATAAAGTTCTTAAAGTTCCTGTAATAGATAAAAGCAGGAACCAGCTGGTAGATTCTACCTGGCTGGAACTAACACCTATGGGTATAAAAGGAAAAATCCGGAAAGACCTGAGCGGGTATCTTGCCATGCATGTCCATGGCAAACTAATGTATACTGAAAAAAGCGATCTGATACAGGAAATGAAAGATGAATTTAGCCGGGGTTCCAACAAATTCCAACTGGATTCTTTCCGAATTGGGGATTTGTCAGATCCGGGAAGGGTTGAACTTACAGGCTGGTTTTATTTGCCGAATTATGCTAAAAAACTGCAGGATGAATGGTTCCTTAATCTGAATCTTTTTAAATTCTATACAGATGAAGAAATAGACTACCCAAAAAGGAAAATGCCCATTTCCTATAATTTCACCAGTTCCCGAAAATTTATAACTCTGATAAAAATACCAGATGGTTATAAGCTTGATTATCTGCCTCCATCCAAATCATATCATAACGACGTATGGGGATTCGATTTAAGTTATGAGCAAAAGGGTGACTGGTTAATTCTTTCACAGACGTTTGATGACGATCATCTCATGCTTTCGAACGACCAGTTTGAAGCCTGGAATAAGGTTCTTGAAAATCTTTACCCGATGTATAAAGAAACATTAAGTATTACAAAAACAACTACCAAGTGATAAAATTCCTTCTTTCATTATTCGTAATGATCATTTGCTTTCAAACTTCTTTTTGTCAGACTTCGGGTATAGAAACAGAACACTGGACAGAAAAACCCATAGTTACCGTACTTCAAAATAAATACAACCAGGAAGCCGCTGTTACTGTCATGAATAAAGTGAGAATTGAATACATCGACAACAAAGACAAAAACCTTGATGAATATTTTACCCAGCATAAGATTGTCCATATTAATAATGACCATGGCATTGAATACTATAATAAAATATATATTAATGTAAATGATTTTTCAGATGCTATAGAAATCAGGGCGAGAACGATACTTCCCGGAGGAAAAATTATAGAACTCGACAAGGCCAACATCAAGGACTTAAAAGATGAAGACGGTTCCCTCTATAAAATATTCGCCTTTGAAGGATTGGAAAATGGAAGTGATATAGAATTTTATTATACTCTTCACAAACACACCGATCTTATGGGGAAATTTAGGTTGCAGGATAAGTTCCCTGTTATTGAAGCAGGTTTTGAACTCATCGCACCCAGCAGGCTTGCATTTGATTTGAAATCAATCCACTGTCAGTCGGATATTCTGACTGATACGTTGCCTGGAGATAAATCCCGACTTCGGTTACATTTCCAAGATTTGTCTGGTCTTGACGAAGAAAAATATTCATCCTATCATGTTAACCTTGCTAGAGTTGAATACAAGTTATCTTATAACAATGCCCTGCACCCGGGAGTACGAATGTTTACCTGGAATGAATATGCCAAGAGAATATTCGCTGCCTATGGAACATATTCTGACAAAGAAATTAAAAAAGTTTCAGATTTGATTGAAAACAACCAATGGGATAAGTTATCTGGCGATTCATTAAAGATTATTGCAGTAGAAAATTATATAAAAAAATATATTAATTACCATAAAGACCTGGAAGACGATAATGCTTCAGGAATTGAAACAATTCTTAAAACAAAGGTTGCCAATGTAGCCGGGCTCATCCGCCTTTATGGTGCTTTATACAGTACGCTCCAGATAGACTTTCAATTTGTACTGGCAGCAGATCGCGATGAAGAGGTGATCGATAAAAATTTCGAAAATTGGAATAATTGTTCCAATGAGATGCTCTATTTCCCATCCCAGCATCATTTCCTGGTACCGACAAAAATTCAATATCGTTATCCCTGGATAGATCCTTCATGGGGAGACGGGAATGCATTGTTCTGCAAAAATATTTCTATCGGATCAATGAATTCAGCTATCGCTGAAATAAAATACGTTCCTCTGGAAAGTTATCAACAATCTTATGTTAACCTGGAAAGCAAATTATCCCTCAATGCAACAATGGACAGTCTCTTGATGGACATGAAATTTTTGTACGGAGGTTATTCAGCAGCCGGTCTAAGATATGATTTTGATTTCCTGACCCCTCAGGAGGAAAGGGATGCCATCAAAGAATTCTCAAAAAATGCAATGGGCACGGAAACGATCCTGTCTTCTTCAATTGAAAACCGGGCTTTTGAGGATGGCAATAGTTACAAACCTTTTATACTTAATATAAAAGTAAAATCCGGCGACCTACTTGAAAGGGCGGGGAATAAGATATTATTGAAAATAGGTTTAGTGATCGGACCCCAGGTTGAAATGTACCAGGAAAAAGAAAGACAGTTACCAATGGCCATGGAATTCCCTCACACTGAGCAAAGGAAAATTGAACTTATTATTCCAGATGGATATCAGGTCCGTAATCCTGACGATCTGAGGCTAAAGCAGATTTACCAGGAGGATGGCAGCCAGACAATGGGATTTGTATCTGACTATACCCTGAAGGACAGTCTGCTGACAGTAGAAATCATGGAGGATTACCGAAAAAGCAGTTATCCTATCAGTCAATACGAAGACTTTAGAAAAATTATCAACACCTCGTCTGATTTTAATAAGGTGGTACTTATCCTTGAAAAGAAATAATTATTAAATCCCAATTACTTAACCCCGTTAAATCATCCTAAATTAGGGTGATTTCACCTTTTTTTGAATTAGAAATCAGCTTTACCTTGCGAATAAGATGAAAAATATAATGACTTCATTCTCATTTAATGAAGGTAAAATTCGTAAGTATAAAATATCCAACAGGGATCCGGAAGTTCTTTCAGTAATAGAGAGCGTAGATACGATTTTACGGCCGACAATTCAGGAAAAAAAACTTTCAGGTAAAATAATATTGAACATTTATAATGAACGAATGCATATAGGCTATGAGAATATCAAACCTGCAGGATTTATTTCAATATTAATGCAGTTAATTGTTACTTCAGATGGAAGCAGGTATTTTTCCAATACTGTCAAACGGAATTTTTGTGCCGGTATACAGATGCCATAATTCAATCACTTCGGTCCAAATTTTACAGCCTTTTTGATAACCATATTCGGAGCAATGCGGTTGAGCCAGAGAATGATCTTCTCGCCGCTGAATTTCCCGATATAGGATTCAAAGGATCCTTTTTTAACGGCATGCAATATCTGAACGGCCGCCTTTCCCGGAGTAAGGCCGTTGTCGATGTTTTTAGATCGGACACCAAGCTTTGCGCCATCTTTCGTGAGAGCATGTAAGGAAATGTTTGTACGAATATAGCCAGGTGTAAGGATGGTTACCCGGATGTTATCAGCTGACACTTCTGCCCTCAGGCAATCAAAAAATCCGTGTAAA
Organism: uncultured Bacteroidota bacterium; assembly: GCA_963711345.1. Lineage (GTDB taxonomy): Bacteria > Bacteroidota > Bacteroidia > Chitinophagales > Chitinophagaceae > Puia. The sequence goes on from CAVQDS010000002.1 coordinate 53,865, forward strand.
GCGTGTTTTGCAGCGGCATACGCTGATCGCATCGGAGTACCTATTTTACCCATGATACTGCTGGTCACTACAAAATGCCCTGCTTTTCTTTGAGTGAAATGCGGGAGCAATCCTTTAGTAATGGCTACATAACTGAAATAATCCAGTTCCATTAACCTTCGGTGCACTTCCAGATTTGTTTCTATGACAAGAGACCGCTGCGAAATACCTCCATTGTGCATCATAATATCTATATGTCCATAGCACGCAACAGCTTCTGTTGTCTTGGATTCCAACGAAGGAATGTCGGAAAGATCCAGTGTTAGAATTTTTACATTTTCAGGTACACGACAGGTTTGCCTGACTCTATCAAGTTCATCATAATTTCTACTTGATAATATCAGCTTCGCTCCGCGAAAGGAAAAGGCATATGCAAGGGCTTCGCCAATCCCTGATGAAGCGCCGGTTATCCAGATTACTTTGTTTTTAAAATAATTATCCATAAAAATTATCTAACAATTAAATTGCCTAAGATGGTGGTCGGTGTGTTTATACGCAAGAAGACCAATTTGTTCTTTTGTCATTTTCCCAAAAAAGGGATGAACAAAGTTGAAATTTGAGAATCGTGCGTGATCTTTTACCATGGTAATCCATTTATTTTTTTCGGCTAAAACATCACCGTGACCTTTGATACTGAATCCGGGAACGGTGGGCATATTACGTTTCATGGGTTTTTCATCTTTTATCATATTCTTCAAAGCCATTTTGCCAAACAGGCGGCCGAGGAAAACCTGTTTTGTCTTAAATTTGCCTGTGATCATTTCTTCCCAAAGAGTACAATGCTTCAGCATCTGGTATACATCCATTTTACCCCAAAGCGCTTTACTATTTTCATTGAGTTTATTGATTCTTCCGATTAATTCTTCCGAAGTTGATTCATCAAATATTGATTTCATTCACAAGTCAGTTTAGTCGTTATAAATTTAATCGAAAAAAGAAAGATATATTCAAAAGCAGATTATCAAAATAATATCGGTTTAGTGGGAATAACCATTAAAGTTTACATTTATTAAGGATTTCAACAAGAAATTTAAATTGTAAATGAAAATCCCGGTTGCAGCTAAAAATGTCAGTTATTTATTTCCGCTGATCCTGGTGACCAGTCTTTTTTTTCTTTGGGGACTGGCATACGGGCTGTTGGATGTTTTGAATAAGCATTTCCAGGAAATGCTTGATATAACAAAGGCCCGGTCTACTCTGCTGCAGGCCGCATATTTCGGAGCTTATTTTCTGGTTGCCTATCCTGCCGGGCTATTCATGAACAGGTTCGGTTACAAAAAAGGAATTCTCCTAGGGTTGATGTTGTATGCGATGGGTGCCTTGCTATTCTATCCGTCTGCACATCTTCTGAGTTTTAATTTCTTTTTACTGTCCCTGTTTATAATTGCTTCCGGTTTAGCTTGTCTCGAAACAGCTGCCAATCCATATATTACGGTTTTGGGTAAACCTGAGACTTCCGAATTCAGGCTGAATTTATCTCAGAGCTTTAATGGCGTTGGATCTTTTCTGGGCCCTATTATCGGAGCTAATTTATTTTTCTCAGGAAATACAAAAAATCTGACAAGCGTACAATATGTTTACCTCATTATTGGTGCGATTGTTCTGGTCATGTTTGGTCTATTTCTGAAAACTCCACTGCCAGAAATAGAAGAAGATGCATTGGCTTCGGATCCCAGTCAGATCAAAAAACCATTATTCAAACATCATAATTTTGTAAACGCCATTGTAGCCCAGTTTTTTTATGTCGGGGCCCAGGTGGGAATAGCGGCCCTCTTTATTAATTATTGCCGCGAGGCTGTTCAGAGCATGTCGAATATGCAGGCTTCCTATTTACTCTCACTGTGTTTAGTTTTGTTTACTATTGGACGTTTTGCCGGAACTGCTTTGATGAAAAAAATAGCTCCCCACCTGTTACTGTTAATCTATGCAGTCATTAATTTTTTACTTTGTGTTATTGTAGTCCAGGGTAAAGGCTGGATATCAGTTTATTCACTGGTAACGGTATTTTTCTTTATGTCCATCATGTTCCCGACGATTTTTGCATTGGGTGTTAAAGACCTGGGTCATCATACTAAAAAAGGTTCTTCTTTTATTATTATGTCCATTGCCGGGGGAGCCTGTATGCCTTATTTGATGGGACTTCTGGCTGAAAGTTCTACAGCAAATGCCTATACTATTCCTATGATTTGTTTTTTGGTTGTCGCATATTTTGGATGGAAAGGATACAAAACAAAATGATTTTATATGAGCTGGTCTGCAGAGCAATATTCAAAATTTGAAAGCGAACGTAATCGTCCCGTGCTGGATCTGCTGGCACATATTCCAACGAATGATGTGAATACTGCGTCTGACATTGGGTGTGGTCCTGGCAATTCAACCGAATTGCTTCGCGATAAATATCCGTTAGCTCAGATTACCGGAATGGATAGTTCCGCCGATATGATTGATGCAGCGCGCAAACGTTTGCCAGATATTCAATTTGAATTGGCAGATATATCAACTTGGAAAGAAGACGGACCTTTTGACATCATTCTCGCAAATGCCGCCCTGCAATGGGTTCCTGATCATGGAAATCTTTTTCCTGCACTGATCAATAAACTTTCAAAGGGAGGGAGCCTTGCGGTTCAGATGCCGGATAATTTTGATGAACCTTCGCATCGATTGATGCGGGAGGTTGCAGCGAATGATCTTTGGAAAGACAAGCTTGCTTCAGCTTCAAAACGTGTTGCAAGGGAAACTGCCGATTGGTATTTTAAAAAATTGCGGGATACTGTTTCAAAGCTGGACATCTGGCGAACCACTTATTATCATCCTCTCTCCGGTGGTGCTGATGCCATAGTAGAATGGTTCAAGGGAACGGGACTTCAGCCATATTTAAATCCCCTGAGTGAAAATGAGCGGGCTGAATTCATCAAGCAATATAAGGATGCTGTGGCGAAGGTATATACTGTTTATGCAGATGGTACAGTTCTATTGCCTTTCCCGAGATTATTTATCATTGCAGCCCGCTGACGATACCACTGTGGGAGAAGCAGGCTACCCAATAAATTGGTATTCTTATTGCCCGACACAAACAGCATATACTGTTCCATTATCTGCTAAAGTATAGAACGTGCCGTTTTTCCAGTACGCCGGAACATATTTAATGTTGTTGTACACGTCCCCAACTGCATATATATCAGTGCCGGCGACTACCATTCCAAGTACAATGGAGGATCCGTACTGACTTTTGAGTGGAATCATTATATTATTTTTCCAATATACAGCCTGATTTGTTCCTGCAATGTTCAATGTATCTCCACCTATATAAACATCAGAACCTGAAATCGCAATGGAAGTACCAAATCCGGCTGAAGCCAGCTGAAGGAAATTTGCATGTGTCCAGTAAGTCGGTAAAGTACCTAAATTTCCGACAGCGATGGTATCGGTTGGAGACAAACCCAGTGCATAGATACCCCCGGGTGTGCCATACCAGTTCTGCACTCCGTTTTTCCATACGACTCCCGTATCATTACCATTCAAATCCCAAACCTGTCCTCCTACATACATTTCCGATCCGGCAAACAAAATAGAAGTTGCCTGACCATACGAGTTAGGAGAATAATGCATGCGGGTACCATTAACCCAATAGGTAACGCTATCCTGGCCATTGCCCAGTGGACCGTACAAATCCCCCACACAATAGACATCCGTCCCATTGAGTGCAATCCCAAAAACATGTGAAACACCCGATCCCTCTAATTGTATTTGTTGTCCGTTTTTCCAATAAGTGGCTTCGATATTTTGTCCGTCAGTTATATAACCGCCGACATAAATATCCGATCCTGAAATTGCAATAGCCTGTGCAGTTCCTGATGGCGCAAGATCGACCTCAACCCCATTCTTCCAGTAAACCGCTTTCCCATCTGCGGTACCCGCCATGTAGATATTATATCCGGACGTAAAGGACGGGGGTGGTGACGGGGGTGATGACTTACTGCACCCCATGATTATGACTATAAAAGATAAAGCAGCGAAAAGAAGTGTTTTTGGCATATTGATAAAAAGGACAAGATATGAAATTCATTATGTACGCACGGTCATCCAATTGCATTTTTCAATTCTTCAGCAGCATAGCGAATTGCTGATTGTACTGAAGGTACTTTGGTAATTGGATTTAATAAACCAAAATCATGGATCATTCCCTGGACCCTTACAAGCATTACTGGAACTCCTGCTTCGTCCATATTTCTTGCGTAAGCTTCTCCTTCATCCCTCAATACATCGTTTTCTGCAACCTGAACAAGGGTTGGCGGCAGCCCTTTAAGCTTCGATAACGGAGCTTTCAACGGAGAGGCATATATTTCGTCTCTTTGTTCTTTCCTGGAAGTATAATTATCCCAGAACCATTTCATCATATTTTTAGTCAAGGCACTTAGTGTTGCAAACTCATTGTAAGATTCGGTTTCAAAATTTGCATTCGTTACAGGCCAGAAAAGTAACTGGAATTTCAAATTCAGGTTATTATCATTTGCCATCAGGGATACGGCAGCAGCAAGATTTCCACCCGCACTGTTGCCAACAATAGCCATCTGTTTACCATCAACATTTATTTCGGAACCATGTTCAGCAACCCATTTTGTTCCTGCATAACATTCATGGAGTGCAGTAGGGTATTTTGCTTCCGGCGATCTCGTATATTCAACAAATACACATGCCAATCCGGAATGCACAACGAGGTCCCTTACGAATCTTTTATGTGTTGGAAAATCCCCAAGTATCCAACCTCCTCCATGAAAGAACATGAATACCGGTAATACACCTGTTTTGCCGGAAGGACGAATGATAAAAAGCTTCACAGAAAGTTTGTCCTGGTAAATTGTTTTTTCAGTTATATCAATTCCTGAAATGTCCACTTTTACGGAGGTTTGCGCACCCTCCAGCACTTTGCGGGCTTCTGCCGGCGTGGTTTCTTCCATGGGTTTTCCGCCATCGCTGCTAAATGCTTTCAGGAATTTCCTGATTTCCACTTCAATATTTGGATCGGTACTATAATCCTTAACGAGCAGGAGCGGTTCTGATTTTATATCAGTGGAAGTTTGTTTTCTCATAAAATTAATTTTTGAGATTTGAAAAACAAAAAACCCTGATATTCGGATTCAGGAATTATCAGGGTTACTTTGCAAAGGTCGTCTTTTTTCTTATCTGATACTTGCGACACTTTTCGATTTCTTCAAAGAAGTTGAGTAGTTTTTCCTTGTTTTTTTATGTTTCTTTTTCGTCTTTGTATGTGTCGTTTTTTTATGCGCAGATTTAGAACTCTTTTTAGTCTTTGAATTGGTTTTATATGATGCCTGAACGAATATTTGTTTCTTAGTTGTAGCTGATGGATGGTGGAGCTGCTGTTTAGCGCTGTCCAGCTTTGCATTTACAAATTCATTCACTTCCTTCTTCAGATCAGTGGCGGCCATATCAACAACTGAATCCATATCAGTTTTTACATCCGGACTATTGATCGTTCCGATCATTTTAACATCTAGATTAACTTCATCTTTTAATTTTACTGGAATACCCTTTTCCGCTGCTTGTGTAACTACATTCTTCACAAACATTTTACCCTTGCTCCCCAGTTGACTTCGCGGAACTTTCAGGCTGATGGCGTAGTCGAGCGACTGATCAAAGCCATGTGTTCCATAAATGTCCATTTCAATGTCCCTCGCATGCAGAATAAATGGATTTACAACTACCCTGTTATTCTTAAATGAAAAATCAGCTTTGGTATCTTTCAAAGGAATATCCTTTAATTCTGCTATATCGAGTGATTGTGAAATTTTATCCAGAGGATCAAAATTCTTCATTGTTCCGGCGAGAAGTTCTACATTCCCTTCACCTTCCAAACTCTGGAGGTCTGTTGTCATATCACTGTTTAATTTCCCATTGAGGCTCATATGTGCGTTTATGTTTCCTGCTATGAACTTTGCCACAGGCATTATTCTTCGCACAGAATTAAAAGCTAAAAAGGTTTTTTGAATATCCAGTCCTTTTACATCATATGTTAGTGCGAATTCCGGATAATCCCTGCTTTCCAATGTGGAGTACGTACCATCAATATGAATGTCTCCGTCTAATCCATTCGCTTTGATATCATGTAATTGAATCGCTTGGTCTGATATAACCAGATTACCTGAAAGATTTTGCAGGTCCAGGTTATCAAAATGAAATCTTTCGGCTTCCGCATGTATGGTAAAGTCAATATTATCAGGAACTGTGAATGCTGTATTTGTACGAGCCGTAGTGTTACCTGAACTATCTTTATCTGTTCTTATCCATTCTCTAAAATTAAATACGTCTGTTTTTAAATCTATTGTAGCCTTCAGCGGTTTGTTTCTCAGCGCAAAATCAAACATGTTATTCAAACTTCCGGTTGCCCCAAAATGAGATTTTAGATATGCTCCTTTTAAATCCTGAATGAGTATATTTTTTGAGTTGAATGACATGATCAATTCATTCAGGGCAATTCCGCCCGGGTAAGATTTCGATGAATATAAAAAATCAGAAAGATCTAATTCACCCCATGATTGAAACAGGTCTTTTTTCTGTTTTTCATTTTCAGGTATTTTCCCTTTTGCATGTACATCGGCTATTATTAAACCGCTCCATTTGGTACCCGGTTCCAATTTCATCCATTGCGAAATATTTCCCAGGTCAAGTTTCCCAACAAATGCAAAGTCAATGAAAGGCTTTGTTTCGAGATTCTTCACCAATAAATGCATATTCAGTGTATCGTGATTTATCTCTGCATGTGCCTCAGAAATATTGATGGTTCTATGATCAGCGACTCCATCGGGATTATCTATCTGCAAACCCAGATGAATGTGTTCTACCGGCATCAGTAGATCAGGGTATTTGAAATAGCCGTTTGTCACATACAGATTCGTATGATATGCAGGAAAATGCTTCTCGTCATATTTACCTTTAATGAATCCGTTAAAATTAACCTGTCCGTTGGCATCAATGCTGGCGAAATCTTTCTGATACACGGAAGGCAGCATCGAAAGTATATTTTTGAATTTAGTTGAAGGCGCCTTAAAATGAATATTCATATTATAACTGCTGTCATTGATCCACTGAAAGAACCCTTCGGTGTGTAGCTTCATATCATTAAAAGACACCTGGTCGGTATTAAAAGTATAAGTATGGGTTTTATTATCGATATGGAATGAAACGTCAATATTTGTTTTAGCAGCTACATGATATGGAACAGCTCCTGTACATTCAAAATTGACAGCATCTGCTGTTGTTTTCGTTTTCAGCGTGAATATTTCCGAATTGAAATGGCCCTTTCCTTCATGTTCAAGATTGGCAATTTCAATATGGATATTTTTGCTTTCATCCAGGTATTCAACATACCCATTGTGAATTTCATATCGCTGTATTTCCCAATCAAAGGTTTTTGAAGAAGTACTGATATTTTCTTTTGAAGAACTATCAGGTTTAATAGTACTCCAGTTGAAGTGCCCATCTTTATGGATGAGAGCATGAAAACGTGGTTCGTTTGCAGTAACAGAATAAATTTTTATGCTGTCACCCGAAACAAGACTTTTAATATCACAGGTTATATTAATTTGTTTTGCCGACATCAGCGTATCCCCCTGGAATTCGCCTACACAGGTGAGATCCAGGTTGTTGAGCCCGACAGTGACATCCGGAAAATGCCTAAACCAGGAAATATCCACGTCGGTGAAATTGACATGGGCTCTCAGGTCTTTGCTGACTGCCGATTTAACGATACTTGTAATTTTTCCCTTGAATATCCAGGGTGCGGCTAATATAAAACTGATAAGAATGAGCAGGGTAACCCCTGTAATTAGGAGGATTTTGCGTTTCATAGTTGTTCAGGTATTGGATTAAAATATTGACTTATACTATGCAAAAGAACTGCCAGAATATTGGTCGCCAGCCTGTTTTATGCATTAAAATGTATTTAACTATATAATTGTATATTAATCATTTAATTATAGATGGATTTGTTAACATTTTTGTTGAAGCAGGCACCCTATATTTTCAATGGAATTGAATGTGTTTTTACAGAACGCTTTTATAGTAATGAATGATGCATGATTTTCATAATAATGAAACAAATGCTCGTTTTAGAGCAACTTTGGGTATTAATACATTTTATTCTGAAACCCATTGTTCAAATATCGCTTGATCTGACAAACATTGATGAAGCGTTGGAAACTGCTGCCATGGCAATCCGTGCAGGCGTTGACTGGCTGGAAGCAGGGACCCCGCTGATTCTGGCAGAAGGATTAAATGGCGTAAAAAAACTGCATGAGGCTTTCCCCGAAACTCCCCTTGTAGCCGATCTTAAGACAATGGATGGCGGTTACCTTGAAGCTGAAATGATGGCTAAGGCAGGCGCCACACATGTGGTCGTAATGGCGCGGGCACATGTTGAAACTATAAAATGTGTTGTAAAAGCCGGATTCGATTTTGGTATTAAAATAATGGGTGATAACCTGGGCTGCACTTATAAAATTGAAGCTTCAAAATGGCTGGAAAAACTTGGATGTGATTATGTGGTACATCATATCGGATATGATGAACGCCGTGGTATTGCTGCAGCGGGTAAACGCATGCCCAGTCCGCTTGATCAGCTGAAAGAAGTTGTAAAGGCTGTAAAAATACCTGTGCAGGCAGTAGGGGGACTGACTCTGGAACAAGCAATTCTTTGTCCATCTTATGGTGCACCACTTGTTGTATTAGGAGCACCACTTACCATCGATGCAGATGCTTTTAAAACAGCAGACGGAAATCTCGAAGCTTCACTCAGGCTTATCTGTAATAAGATACATTCGTATGGTGAAGTGACTGAACATTCATAAGTTTTTTCAATTGAATGATCATGACATTAAAAATAAAATCTGCAGCGGTTGTAAATTTTGCACCTGAAAAAGGATCTGTAGAAATAAGAGAAATTGAAAAACCTGATATTGGTGAAGAAGATGTATTGCTCGAAGTAGCAAATGTGGGCGTTTGCGGAAGCGACCTGCATCAGTGGACATCAGACCATAGCTGGCCTGTAAATTATCCTGTCGTACTGGGACATGAATTTGGCGGACATATCACAGCCATTGGCAGCAGAGTCAGAGACTGGAAAGAAGGCGATCGTGTGGTGAGTGAAACAGCTGCAATCATTAATCAAAACAATCCAATGTCCAGAATTGGACTGTATAATCTGGATCCTGATAGAAAAGGTTTTGGTTATGGTGTGAATGGTGCAATGACAAAATTCGTTCGTGTTCCTGCAAGATGCCTGCACCATATACCTGACCATCTTCCGTTTGAACGAGCCTGTTTATCAGAACCCTGTTCTGTTGCTTACAATGCAGTCGCGGTTAATTCACATATCAGGCCCGGAGATCGCATAATCGTTTTGGGTCCCGGAGCAATAGGGATTTTATGCGCAGCCATTGCCAAACTAAGTGGAGCAGAAGTTGCGATAGTTGGTTTAGAAGCAGACAAACATCGTTTGAATATCGCGAAACAATATCATTGTGAAACCATTGTTGGCGATGCAACGGCATGGGCTATGCGCAAAGACGGACTGGGCGTTGATTTAATTGTTGATGCATCTGGGTCAAGCACTACTCTGAAAACAGCATTGGAACTCGTAAGGCCGAATGGTCAAATTACAAAGGTTGGATGGGGACGCCAGCCACTGGGCTTTTCATTGGATCCATTGGTACAGAAAAATGTAAGGCTGCAGGGAAGTTTCAGTCATAACTGGCCTGTCTGGGAAAAAGTAATTTCATTATTATCCAATGACATGCTTGATGTAAAACCTATCATTGGCGGAATTTGGCCTGTTACGGACTGGCATGAAGCTTTTAGTAAAATGCACCAGGGTGAAATAGTAAAAAGTATACTCAAACCTGTTTAAAAATGAGGTTGCTGCATAAAGTTATTATCGTTACCGGCAGCACAACCGGAATTGGAAAAGCCATCGCTGTTCGTTGCGTTGCAGAAGGAGCGAAAGTGGTTGTGCACGGGCTCGAAGAAAACTGGGGCAGGTCAGTCGTTGCTGAATTGGGAAATGAGAATGCAGTTCTTCATGTTGAAGATATAAGTGAAGGAGGTGCTTCGATGCGTTTAGTGGAAACTGCTCTTCGTATTTTTGGCAGGTTAGATGCTGTTGTCAATAATGCAGCTATTGTAGCATCTTCAGATATCCATACTACCGATGAAATTTTTTTACGCCGGATACTCGAAGTAAATACCATCTCTCCTTTTCTATTAATTAAGGCGGCACTGCCCCATTTAGAAAAGCAACATGGTTGCGTGTTGAATATCGGTTCAGTAAATGCTTATTGCGGAGAACCCAACCTGCTGGCATATAGCATTTCAAAAGGAGGACTCATGACGCTAACGCGCAACCTGGGCGACACGCTGCACAGAGAAAATGGCGTGCGGGTTAATCAGATCAACCCGGGATGGGTGTTGACAGAAAAAGAAAGAGAAAGAAAAAAAGAACATGGTCTGAATGAAGACTGGTATAAAGATCTTCCACGGGTATATGCTCCGGCTGGCCGTATTTTACTGCCTGAGGAAATTGCTGCAGCAGCAATTTATTGGCTGTCCGATGAATGCGGCCCTGTGAGCGGGCAGGTGATGGATGTAGAGCAACATCCGTTTATTGGACGTAATCCGCCAAAAGATTCCAGTACGATTCCTTCTTCGCCGAAAAAAAAATAAATAAAATATTTAAGTGCCAGGATTAGCTGCATTCCCTAAAGCTTTTATGCAAGCGCTCTGTAAGGACGGAACCATGAAGATTTCCGAATGGATTGAACTTGCTTCTAAACTGGATATAGACGGGCTGGAATGGTACGCCGGTTTTCTCGAAATGGGTGATGAAAAAAACTGGCCCGTCCTCCGGCGCATGGTGGAAGACCGGGGATTAAAAATTCCAATGATGTGTTGTTCACCCGATTTTACACATCCTGATAAATCATTTCGTAATAAAGAAATCGCAAAAGAAAAGAGATGGATAGATATGACCCGTGCTTTAGGGGGTACCTACTGCCGCATACTTTCAGGTCAGCGACGTCCGGGACTAACAATAGAAGAAGGACTTCTTATTACAATTGAAAGTATACAGGAATGTCTATCATATGCGCAGGATCGTGGTATTATACTTATACTTGAAAATCATTATAAGGATGACTTTTGGGAGTATCCGGAGTTTGCACAAAAGATGAATATATTCTGTCAGCTGGTTGACTCGATACATCATCCAAACTTTGGAGTGAATTTTGATCCCAGTAATGCATATCTCGCCGAAGATGACCCTGTAGTTCTGCTGAAACGTATATCTGAAAGGGTTATTACCATGCATGCGAGCGATCGCTATCTTTTGGAAGGGACGATTGAAGACTTGCGGCGGGAAGAAACAGGATCAACAGGTTATGCAAAACGCCTTAAACACGGAGAAATCGGAAAAGGTTTGAATGATTATGATGCAATTTTTACTGAGCTCGCACGGGTTCATTTTAATGGATGGATCAGTATTGAAGACGGAATTGAAGGAATGGAACAACTGGAGCGCAGTGTTATCTTTCTAAGAAATAAAATTCAGCAGTATTGGGCTGATTATCCCTCCTTCACAAATCAATAACAAAATCGAAATGTTCAAATTTCTAACCTTGCGTTTAATATTATCCAATAACGATTTTAAATTATTCTGTATGAAAAAATTCGCCCTTTTATTTTTAGTGTTTATCGCATCCCTGTCCTTTTCCTATGCCCAACCTCCGCAAAACATCGGGATCGAAGTGGTCATTGGCACCAGACCACCATCACCTTCAGAAGCCCAGTTAATGAGAGCTGAAGAAGCAAATCATCCCAACATTGCCAATGCAATGCATGATATTGAAAAATCCATGAAATCCCTGGATGCAGCACCCAGTGATTTTGGGGGACATAAAGCCCAGGCTCAGTCAGACTTGAAACAGGCGTGGATCTCGCTAAGAAAGGCTTTATATTTTCGCTTATATAAGGATACTCACTAACTTGCCTCTTACTGTTTCTGATTTAACATTATGAGACAATTCATAATATTCTCCGCGCTTTTCTTTGGAGGAAAATTTCTATGTTTCTCACAGAATAGCGATTCAGCCAGACACGTAAAAGAAAATAAAGTTCGCACTTACTTTATAATTACTGCCGGAACACAGATAACCGCATATTATAATGACAAACCTGTTGAAGTAGAAAATATTGACCAATTCAACGATTATGTACAGAAAAATGCAAAGGTCCTGAAAGACGCTTCGGTAGTTGTTACAGGAAAACCCAAAGTCGGGACTTTCGATGGTGTTATAAAAACATTAAGCCGGTTTAAGATTAAAAACGTTACAAAAGAAATTCTCAAGGACTAGTTAATTCGCTTTTTCATTAGTTCCTGAAAGATCTCAGGAACTGTCAAAGTACTATAGTCATTTACTACATAACCTGAAGTTGAAAACGAAATGTGTGTCTGATTTATAGACAGGGTATGCATATTCATCCGACGTACTTCAGCTGAATCACTGGTTTCAATATCGGTGACCAGGATTTTAGGCTGGGTCAGGGCCTGGAACAGTGGATGGGTAGCCATACGACCACTCATCATCTTTAAAAAATTACTTCCGGCTGCGCCCAGTAAATAATCCATCTGCGTATTGAAATCAACTTTGGCGCACCATACAGTTCCCTTATGACCTTTATTATCTGATACACTGTATTCTTCAGATGTATAGCTTCCAACCTGCTTACTGTTACCGGTTTTCACTGATTGAAAATCCCTCCCATCCGTTTTCTTTCGCATGTTAGCCATCAGGCTGTCAATTCTTATCCATTTTGTTAATCCCGAAAGATCTGATATCAATTTTCGAATACTGATGATCGTGATATTTTTGTTGTGCTCATCAAAAATTATACACATCCCTTTATTTGTAATAACAACCAACAGGTTTCCTTTCTTATTGTCTCTACTACTGATCCTGGCAGCTGCATAATCGCCGCTCTTCGTATATAGGAAATGCATGACAGAAGTATCTGCTAAATTTTTTTTGTGCACCATTACTTGAGTGACTTCGTAGTCAAAATGGTAACCGTCAGGCAACGGGTACGGTGGCTGCGATTGGGCCACTGAAATATTCCCATTCAGAAGACAGGCAACAAATAATATGGCGAATAAAGATTTCATTTTCATAACTAAGGTTATATATAAAGTTAAAGAAATCGGTTAGGCAGGATTTATAATATGGATATATCGAAAATTGTTCCATACCGATCCGGACGATAATTTCTGTTCTATGGACTTAAAGCTTATGAAAGATGGTATTTTCAAATAAGTTTGGAAAATATGTCAAGTATACCATACATTTGGTACCGTAAACTTGACAAAATGACCAAGATTAAGTACTTATTTCCTTACAAGAGCCGATTCATTGGAATAGTCCTCATCCTGGTGCACATTCCAATTAAATTGTTGTGGGATGCTCACTACCCCGGCGGATACGCCCATAATAACCCCCCTTCGACAGGTTCAGAATCAGCCTTATTTTCGCCCCCGCATCTGTTTTTTATCGGAACTACGTTGATGGTACTAGTCGGCCTTTTTCTTATAGCATTTTCAAAGGAAAAAATTGAAGACGAACAAATAGTGCAATTGCGTCTCGATTCGCTCAGATGGGCAATTTATCTGAACTATGCTATACTTCTTTTCAGCCTGGTATTTACGCAGGGAAATGATACCAAACATATCCTTGTACTAAATATCTGGCTACCGCTACTGTTTTTCATATTACGTTTTCAATGGGTCCTGTACAGGCTTAACCGTTCTGCTAAATCTGATGAAACCAAACTATGAAAAACAATATAAGGGTAGAGCGTGCTATTAAAAATATAACCCAGGCAGAGCTTGCCGGAAAGGTTGGAGTATCACGACAAACAATCAATACAATCGAGAGTAATAAGTATATTCCTTCCACTGTACTTGCATTAAAAATTGCAAGGGTGTTTGGCAAAACATTAGAAGAAATTTTTAGTCTTGAAGAAACCGATTAAATAAAATTATTTAAAAAATTATCATGGGAAACTTAACCAAACCTACTTTAACAAATGGTAAAATCTGTTATATAGAATTGCCATCCCGCGACATTGAAGAATCAAGGAACTTTTATCATGATGTATTTGGATGGAAAACGAGACAGCGGAGCGATGGATCAGTTGCTTTTGATGATAGCGTAGGACAAGTGAGTGGAACCTGGAGAACAGACCGAAAATCCTCCAGAGAAACTGGCATGATAGTGCACATCATGATAGACGATATAGAAGTTACCATGAAAAAAGTAAAGGATCACGGTGGCACGATCGTTCAGCCGGTTGGTATGGATGCACCGGAAATCACCGCTCACTTTCGCGATCCTTCAGGAAATATCTTCGGATTGTATCAGGAACCTTCAAAAAAATAATTGAGGGTTCACGATCAGGATAACAATTCTTCCAGATTGTCGAGAGCTGCAGTAAATCCGGCTTCGAAGCGCATTTCAATTATTTTCTTTAGATCTGCTTCGTTCATAAAACTGATTTCCACTTCAACCCTCGTGCCTGTACCAGACGGAATGAAATTGTTTTTCCAGTGCATAGAAGGAAATTCAGGATTCTTATTTCCGTTCTCATCACAAAAAAAAGCGTCAGCGTGAAAGCTATTAAATTTTTTGATGGAACTGAATTCTACTATAGACCAGATTTTCGTTCCATCGGGTCCTTCCATAGCGTAAAGCCAGTTGCCTCCTTCACCGAATTTTAAGGTTTTAGTTTTTGCCATCCAGGGTTTAGGTGCCCACCATTTTTCCAATAATTTACTTTCCGTCCATGCCCGCCATACCAGATCGGGCGCAGCGTTAAATTCCCTTTTAACGGTAATTTTTTTTCCTGGTAAGTCTTTTATAACTTCTGTTTTGAATTTTGTTTCCATGTCTTTTATTTTTAGTTAAATAAATACCTGCAGGTTTTAATGATCATTCTGGATACAAATTTAATTATCATGCGGCCCGGAGAAAAATATCGGCTATCCAGTATGATGACCGTCTTGTCGCGATTTCTGATGATGATCATACACCAGGATTTATTGAATTATATTTTGTTCAATCATTTCATCCAGCCGGTTATGTGCATCCACCACCCCATATTCCATACCAGCGGAAATCATGCCATCCCGGTCAGATTGTGATTGAAAAACCGACTGTACCGTAACCTTTGTGCGGCCGGAAGGAAGATCTTCAAACTTTGTTGTTTCCAAAACAACATGCCCTGTTTCCGGAAGACCTTCAAATTCAAACGTCTGAATGATTCTTTCAGGGGGTGAGAAATCATGACAGACTCCGTGAAAACCAAAAGACATCCCATTTTCCATTGTACTGATATATCGGTAAGACCCTCCTGCCCTGGGTTCAAACTTTTCATATTTTACTTTCATCTGTTGGCATCCAAGCCAACCCTCAAGTAATTTTTTATCAGAAAACGCTTTAAACACAAGGGATCTGGGCGCATCGAATTCTCTGACGATAAAAAACTCCTGCTTCCCCGGTTCAGCGACTACAGATGTTTTGTTCTTATTTGTCATGTTTTTTCTTTTTTAATTTTTTAAGAATATCATCCACCTTATTAAACCTTTCCTCCCACATTGCTCTGAAAGGCTCGAGCCAGTCGGCTACTTCTGATAGTTTCTTAGGTTGAATACTGCAATAGCGGTCCCGGCCTTCCTGTTTAATAAAGATGAGTCCACACTCCTCTAATATTTTTATATGAAGTGAGATAGCCTGCCGGCTTATGTCGAAGTTCTCTGCTACTGCGTTCAGGTTTAAGGATTGTCTCGAAATCAAAGTAATGATTTCACGCCTGGTTGGGTCGGCAATGGCCTGAAAAACGTCTCTTCTTAATTCCATTGAATGCTGATTTATGCAAGTATATGCTTGCACAAATATATATGCAAGTATTCACTTGCGCAAATATTTATTAGAATTCCTGGAAATTCTATTGGTGCCTTTCTCCTTTTAATTGTAGACAGACCACAACATTTAAATATTACAATCAGAGTATTCATAAAAACGTAAGTATCTTCTCGCTGAATATCAATTAATTATTTAACTGGCATGAGCTTGGCTCATTATCAATTTGATTATTTTAAGCATTCATTATGAGACCAACATTCATCATTTATTTATTGATTTTGTCCAAATCCCTCTTTTCTCAGAATACAAAGGATGCAGTTTTTGAGCAATCAAAAGGTACCTGGCCATTTCCAATTTTACATTTTACCAATTATATCAGTGAAGAGAATAATAACTCGGAATCGAACGAAATAGGCCATAAAGGCATCGTTTTCTTTTCAAAAACACCAGATTCCGTTAAAGCAGTTTTTGAAGGAAAGGTTGAAACAACTTTTCCCATCGGATCAGGATTTGTTATCATAGTTAGCTATGGAGATTACTTTATTACATATAACAATCTCGACAGTTCTACTGTAAAGCCTGGAGATTATGTACATCAGGGACAATGGCTGGGAAATTTACCTTTAAAAAATAAACAGATCATCATTGTAATTACGACAAGAAACAACAATGAGTATGATCCTTACGATTGGTTCAAGTGGACCAAAGATGAGCAATCCAGGCAAAAGAATTGAAAGTATTCAGAAGAATAAATACTCTAAAAAATCAGTTGATATTATAAATGAACATTCATTCAGGCAATGAACAACTTAAATGTAAAATGGATCCTTACTTTGAGACTTTGCTTTTTCTGCGCAATTATCCTTTTCGCAATATGGCGCTACCATGTGGTTAATCAGGATATCCGTTATACTGTTGCAATAACTACCAGGCAAATATCTACACCCAGGAATCATAATGCCATTGAATATAAGTTTTCTGTAAATGGCAAAGTTTATACAAGCGTCGGAGCCGACATAAAGAAATATAATATACAATATCCGAATGGGCGATACTATGTGATGTTTCCTTTTAAAAGCCCTGGTGCCAATGAAATTCAATGGGACCAACCGGTCCCTGATTCAATAATAAATGTTCCGAAAAATGGATGGAAAGAAATACCGAAGTGACCCTGTTTATCATTATTGAACTTTACTATATTTTTCTATCACCAGCTCCATGGAAGGTGGTGTAAGCATCAGAACACTATCAGTAAATTGATAACGAATAATATTATCTCCGTAAAGGGCATTCGCTCCATTAGGATAATTAAAAATCATCGTACTGTCATTTGAAACCCGATAACTAATTGGGCCATTATATAATGTTGAAACATATGGCGACATGCTCAGGGTTCCATCATGATTAAATTGGATATAATCCGGGGGAATGGAATCCTCCACATGCCAGCTTCCAGGTCCGTTAGTTTGAAGAAAAATGGAAGACAATTGCCATTTACCTTCCAGGCCCGGAGGCGTCAGGTTATTCTTACTACAGGATATCACTGACCAGCATATTATTATAATAAAAACTATCTTCTTCATAAGTCCTTTCGCTGATGACAGTAAACAATGGAAAAACGTTGCGTCAGATTCTCCCCATTGATATTATTTCAGCCCATCAAACGGAAATTTAAAAAATGAGCAGGGTGCTGTATATTTATGACCCCAAATTTATATATTATGAAATCCATTTTACTTTCATTAATGTTTGCGCTGGTATTGTACTCTTCAAATGCCCAGCTCAGTGCGCCCGATACAGAACCAACAAAGATAGGCCCGCTTACCATTCAACCGATTCAACATGCCAGCCTTATACTTACTGTGCATGGTATGACTATTTATTCCGATCCTTCGGGAGCTGATAATTTTAAAGGAATGACTGCTCCAGACATTATACTTATCACGGATATCCATGGTGACCATTTTGATGTAAAGACCATTGATGCGATTAAAAAAGAAAGTACCGTACTTGTGGTACCACAGGTTGTGGCCGATAAATTACCTGATGCAGATAAGGTCCACCTGGTTGTACTTAAGAATGGTGATCAAACAACACAATCCGGAATCTCTATCAGTGCAATTCCCATGTATAATCTGCCTGAAAGTCCGACAGCCATGCATACAAAGGGCAGAGGGAATGGTTATGTGCTGGGTATCGGCGGTAAGCTCATTTATATTTCCGGGGATACACAGGGAATTCCTGAAATGAGGTCCTTAAAAAATATTGATATCGCTTTCATTTGTATGAATCTTCCTTATACGATGGACATCAAAGAAGCAGCGGATGCCGT
This sequence comes from uncultured Bacteroidota bacterium, assembly GCA_963711345.1. GTDB lineage: Bacteria > Bacteroidota > Bacteroidia > Chitinophagales > Chitinophagaceae > Puia. Next base: position 72,219 of record CAVQDS010000002.1, read on the forward strand.
TCTTGAATTCAAACCCAAAATTGTATATCCCTACCATTACCGTGGGAAAGATGGATTGAGTGATATCAACGCTTTTAAAGCACTGGTTCAAGCAGGCAATAAAAATATAGAAGTCCGTTTACGAAACTGGTATCCGTCGAAATAGAATTCTTTTGAATTTTTTTATTCAATTATTTAGTTTCAGAAATTATTTGCACCGGCCCCAGTAGACCGGAGGGCAACAATGCAGATTTTGCATTATAAAAAGGCATTGTCGTATACGAAATTTTAGTTACAACATCCGGTTGCTGATCCCCGATCAAACGGTTTACCCATAGGTTAGTGATCTTGATTACTACTTTATTAGTGCCAGGTTTTAATACACCGGTTACATCAACTCTGAATGGTTTCTTCCAAATGATGCCGAGGGATTTTCCATTTATAATTACTTCAGCAAGATTCTTTACATCACCGAGATCCATCCAAAGCTTACTGTTTTTTGTAAACCATTCTTTTGAAGCATCAAATGTTTTTGTGTAAGTACCCGTTCCCGAAAAATATTTTACTCCTGCATCTTTATTATTTGTCCACGAATCCAAATTATTTATTTTGATTGATTCCGGGGCTCCCCGGTCTTTCTGAAAACTAAGATCCCAACCACCACTCAGAGTTAAAAGAGATTTTTCAGTTACCACAGGCAGGGTAACTGATGACTTTATTGCTTTTCCCTTGAATACGATAAATACAGCATCGTCTGGCTGGAGATGCAGATTAATTTTTGTCACGCCATTGGCAATATTATAAGAAACAGGTTCTGTTTTACCCGTTTCTGCATGCCATATTTCCGGGACTTTTCCATCTATACGAAATGTAGCTTCCAGATTTTCAACCCGGTCCCTCCTGTTATTAACCCAATAAATATCGCTGCTGGCTAATTTTCTATGAACGTATAAAAGCCGGGTATCTGCCTGAGGTTTAGTGTAAGTAAAATCAGGAGTAATATTTAATGCAAGAAGAGACTCACTCATTGTTTTATCTGTCATGACCCTTAGATTCGGGCTGCCCCATATTTCATTTTTGATATTGTCATATTCATTTTGATTATCGGCTAAGCTTGGTGTTCCCAATGGTTTTACTCCACTGATTGCAGCGCCTGCTTTTACAAGGTCTCTAAGCTTTCTTAAAACTGGTAATGTCATTTTAATAGCATTACTATCGAGCACGAGTAACCGGTAACTCATTCCACTGGGTGTAATAATTTTTCCATCTTTTACACTTAACAAATGAATCAGCGCATCTGAATTGACAAAATCATAGTTGTAACCTTCCGGAACAGCTGGTAGTTTTTTATTGAATAGAGAAGTGATATTATTATCATCACCATAATAATACAAGACATCTGCTATAAACTTTCCTTGCTGTAACATATAACTGCTGCGACTCAAATAAACCGTCCAGGCTTTAGCCTGTTCTGCCCAGGTTTCATGGCGGTTGAACCATTGGCCGAATGGACCAAGACCAAGTCCTGGAATTTTATCATCCGTTGGCTGATGAACAGAAGTATGAATAACAAACCTGTTTAAACCGTTTGCCAGTTCGAGATCTGCAGTAGGTTTTAACTTTTCAGGATAATAAGACCAGGCATTGCCACCCGGACCAAATGCAGTCATTGATTCAGCTGCAACAAGATTCTGACCATAAAGATGTGAAACGGATGCAGATTCACGAATGTCTGCTTCGTAATCTGTCTGATCTCCCCCATTCATTATACTCGGTGTCCACATGGCAGACATGGGAACTGCCGCTGTACGTTTTACTTCCATGCCGTCTGCAATTAATGCACGTCTGTCTTCATGCGATTCGGAATAACGTTTCATCCCTCGTTCCGCGAGTATAGTTGTTAGTGCATCGTAATGATATTCTGCAACCATATCACTCAGCGTTTTTCTATAATCAAAAAGGAATTGTTCACTTTCTCCGGCGCTCTTTACAACATGTCCGGTCAGTACGGGTACCCAGGGTAACATACTATAACCGCGGCGTGTTTGAAATTCCTGCAACAGGTTACCCGTCCAGTTTTGTGCACCTGCCTCCCAACTATCAGTTACCATGAATTGAAGTCCTCCTTTATTGCCCATGTACCCTCCTGTTGCACTTTTATATTGATCCAGGTAATTATTGAAATAATTCCTAACTGCAACCGGATCAAGCTTGTCTACTTCGAGGCCCGTTGCTTCTGGTGATGCAGGATGATTCGTAATTCCTAAAAGGGAATATCCGAAACGAATAATATTCCAGTTGCCGGATGGAACAGTCCAGTTTACTGAACCGTCAGCATTCATTTTACCTGTAATATCAACGATATCTGTCGCGGGTATAACATCATTGGTTTCAGGAGTTGCTTTTGCATATAATCCCGTTGCGGGTGCAAACGCATCTTTTTCTTCGAACATATTGATACGTGATGCAGGATATAAAACCAGTTCCGCAATTTTTGTTCCGGGAGATGGTTTTGGCTTCTCAGCTGCGCCTCCAAGCATAGATCCAAAATTGAATGGAGGCGGAGGATTTTTAACGGTGACCCTGAAATATTTAGATGTGGTAACTGGTATCGCTATTGTTTGCTGTAAAACGTTTCCTGCGGGAATATAGCAGACTCTTCTGAAATTTATACCATCATCACTTACTTCAAGACTTCTTGTATCCTTAAACTCCCCATACATTCCAAACGGGCCTTTGTCTCCGCCCCCGACCATTGTAACTGCTTTAATTGTTTGTGGTTCGGGAAATGAAAATTGAATCCATGCGTATCCCTTAACCGTATCAGATGGTAACAAATTTGTTACACTCAAATCTCCATCGGTCAGTTGATTCAAATTAAAATTACCTCCGCTTGAAGTAACTACCGCATGTAATTCGTTCAATGATTTATCCGCATCCGGCAGCTTATATGCAATAACCGCAATGTCTCTGTAAAAAGTAACACCATCCTTTTGGTCTGATTCTCCCAATCCGGGTTGCAAAGGAATGTTTTGAAACGGACCAGTAATCCCCGGAAGTTTTGATAATACAATATTTGCATCTCCCCCTTTAACGCGTGTTTCGGTCCATACTATTTTTTTCATTCCATCCTGGGGTTTTACCCATGGACCGCCGCTTTCACTCCAACCCGGCGATCCTGCAATAGCCATTTCAAGATGTAAAGAATCCGCCATCTTTGCAGTGAATCGAAAAGCCTCTTTCCATTCCGGCGTCATATAAGTCAACCTTGTCTTTACAATCTGAGGCGTTGCCAGGGCTGCATCAAAATTCTGAAACCCTCCGATGCCCGAACGATTCATCCACGAAAGATCTTTTGAAATTCCGTCTATAGTTATATTCCCATTCATCCAATGCCACCATACCCTGGGTTTTGCTGAATTAGGTGGATTAATAAATGAAGCAATAGAAATATCTGTTGTTCCAGTTACAACCTGGGCCTGCAAATACCCCCGTGATAAACCGAAGAATAAAACAAAGAATAAAACTCTTTTCAAGGCTGGAGTTTTGCAAAGGCAGTTTTTCATATGCAAGTGATAGTTATTATTAGTCCTTTCAAATTTGTTTGTTAAACATAAATTATAAAAAGGGATTAACTGTCCTGAACTGTCTTTAAATTAGCAGACTCCAACGGCCGCAATGAAAAATTATCTTAAAATCATAGACTTCGACGAATACTCCATTACGCCAAAATATTTACAGCTCATCAACTCACTTTTAAGGGGAATTGAAGAAGGTAAAATTGAAAAAGACGACATTCTTCCGTCTATTAATGATTTTAGCATAGCATTGGAAACATCCAGGAATACGATTGAAAGGGTATATAATGAATTAAAGAAAATGGGGATCGTGAAATCTGTCCCGGGCAAAGGTTATTTTATTGCTGACACAAATTTTAATAAGCCGGTCAAGATCTTGCTTTTATTCAATAAGTTAAGCAGCCATAAGAAAATTATTTATGACGCTTTTGCGGAAACCCTGGGAAGCAAAGGAGCTATTGATTTTTATATTTACAATAATGATTTTACCATATTCAGGAAACTGGTATCAGAAAATATAGACAATTATTCAAAGTTTGTTATTATCCCACACTTCCTCGAAAATGCAGCCCTTGCGCACGAAGTAATCAACCAAATACCCAAGGAAAAGCTGATTTTGATGGATAAACTGGTATCCGGAGTCACAGGTCGTTTTTCTGCCGTGTTCGAAAACTTTGAAAAGGATATTTACTGCGCGCTGGAGAGCCTGCTACAGAAACTAAGCAGATTCAGCTCTTTGAAAATCATATTCCCCGAAACAACTTATCACACAAAGGATATACTGAAGGGTTTTAAGAATTTTTGCAGGCAATACGCATTTGAATATGAAGTCATTCATACATTAAAGAATGAAATACTTGACCCTGGAACAGTCTATATCAGTCTCATGGAAGACGATCTGGTTGAGCTGGTGGAAAAAGCAATTTCTCAGGAAATAAAAATTGGTCAACAAATTGGTGTTATTTCTTATAACGAAACACCATTGAAGAAAATAATACTGGATGGGATCACTACAATATCAACGGATTTTAAAATGATGGGTATAAAGGCGGCAGAAATGGTAATATCAAATACTTATGAATATGTTGAGATCCCATTTAAAGTAACTCTAAGAAATTCATTATAAAGAACCGATCTCAATCAAATAGTCTGTCCTGAAGAATAATATTTAAGCCGGATAATATCATTTGGTATAGGTTTTGAATTCCATTCCTGGTGGATGACCAGCGCGGCTCCTACTGCGGTCGCTTGTGCCATGGAGGCTGCAAATATTTCCATTTCAGGAAAAGCATTTGCAAGTAAATTCATATATACACTATTATTACTAAACCCGCCATCTACAAATATTCTCTTTACACCCGGACCATCGATAACCAGACTCGTGGATAGGAATTGCATCTCCATAAGATCCATTACAAGCTGGTGGTAAGCTTCGATATCTGATTTGAATTCAGACAGGTTCCTCTTGTGAAAACAGAATCCGTCATTCAACTGAGCCGTTCCGCGATTATTTGATTTAAGGGTGTTTACAATGTCGGGATTAAATGTAATATCCCTGTATTTAACGATATCCTGGTTATAGTTTTCTGCAATTCTTTTCACCTGTTGCTCATATTCTAAACCAGCATGTAATCTGGAAGCTTTCACCGGTTCTCCCTGGTAATGCAAATAGCAGAGACAATCCTTTTCAAGCTCTTCCACAGTTAGCGGTATTTTATTAAAGGGGTTCATGCTGATACTCCAGGTCCCAGTTGAGATCAGAATAAATGGGATAGTAAAATTGACCAGGTAAGGTATTAATGCTGCAGAGCTATCATGTAAACCAATTCCGGCTTTACTTTTATTTATAGTGGAGTCAAATGGAAAAGTTTTATTTGACTTTTCTATGGGTGCTAAATACTGAATCAGCCCTTCCTTATTTACCCAGTCATGGTAGGCATGCTGATTGAAATCCCATAGTGCTGTATGAGATCCAATACTTGTTATATCAGAATAAAATTTTCCGGTTACCAGGTAACTCAGGTATTGCGGAAGATGTAAAGCAAAATGCAAATTTTTAAATATGCCAGGTTTCTCATATTTCAACCTGTATAATTGCAATCCCGAATTCAAACTGCCCAACACAGGTGATGATGTTTGGATGCTGAATTTTTCCTTACCGCCGTAGGTGGTATAAAATCTTTCACTTAATTCTTTCGGAAAAGGTTTCAGGTAATTGTATAAGTGTGTTAATGGTTTCCCGGATTTATCTACATAAACAAAACTGGCACCGTATGTTGAAAAATTAACGGCTTTTACTTTGAATTTTTTAAGGCTGAATATTTCTTTTAATGATTCGAATACTGAAACTGTCAGTTTTTCCAGATTTTCACAGGGGAATCCATCCTCATCTGTTGTTTCCGTAAATTTTGCGGATTTCTCAAATACGATTTTATAACTCTCATCGAATAAGAAAAGCTTTTTATTAGTTTTTCCAATATCAAATATTGCTATGACCGGTATGGCGCTCATAATCCGGTTGCAACTGATTTAAGCCCCCGTTCTTTGACGAGATTTTTTCGTATCTGAAGTTGTCTGAACGAGAATAATGGATTGATTGCACCTCCCAGTCTTAATCTGGATTCAGCAAGCAGAGGGCGAACATCTGTTCGGTAAGCCTGTTGTAAAATTTGCTGCGCCAGCGAAACATCATTATTGGTTTGTGCTTTTACAAGTGCGTTCCTGTCAATAAGTAAGGCCTGAGCGTATGCTAGTTTTATCGCTTCAACAGATTGTATTAAATCCTCCATCGGATCTTTCACATTATGGGAAGCATCAATCATCCACCCCAAATCCCTGGCATGATTCATTCCACGCGCATCCATCCCTTCCACCAGTTCACCAAAAATCAAAAACAGCTGGTAAGGATTAATACTTCCTACCGTAAGGTCGTCATCACCGTATTTCGAATCATTAAAATGAAAACCAGCCAGCTTACCCTTCATTAAAAGTATTGAAACAATTTGTTCAATATTAGTTCCCTGCAGGTGGTGGCCAAGGTCAACCAGGGTGCCTGCTTTATCTCCAAGCTCGGTTGCGAGCAAATAAGACTGACCCCAGTCGCCAATAGTAGTTGAATAAAAATTTGGCTCATACGGTTTATATTCTATCCATATTTTCCAATTTTCAGGCAATGACTGGTATATCACTCTTAAAGATTCCAGTGTATTTTGAAAAGCATTTCTAAAATTTAACTGCCCGGGGAAATTTGAGCCATCCGAAAGCCATACTGACAAAGCGGTAGATCCCAGCTCAACACCATATTTTATTACTTCAATATTATGTTCAATGGCCTGGTCCCGCACTGCCTTATCTACATGATGCAGGGAACCAAATTTATAACTGAGACCCTGAGTCTCCAGGTCCTGAAAAGTATTTGAATTAACAGCGTCAAAATGCAAACCATTTTGAGCTGCAAGCGCTTTAATGGCAGGTGCATTGTCCGGAATATCCCATGGAATATGCAGTGAAATGGAATTGCTTGATTTATTCAAGGCATGGATGATTGATACATCTTCAATCTTCTCTTCGAGATTGCGGGGTTCTCCGCCTCCTGAAAAACGGCCAAACCTTGTTCCTCCGGTCCCTAAAGCCCAGCTTGGAATAGCAACATTAAATTCATTTAGTTTTTGAATAATATTTTCAACAAAAGGAATTTCAGAACCTAAATTTTTAAACTGACTCTGATGTTTTTTGATCAGTTTTTCATTTTCCAATTCTATGGAATGAGTATCTAACTGCATCTGAGTTTCATTTATGAATTATAATCGTTTCAATTTATCTGACGAAGGCAGCTGCGACGCCTCCATCTACATTGAGTACATTTCCGGTCGATTTATTCAGAAGGCCTCCGACAAAAGCAAAGCAGGCATTTGCAATATCATCTGGTAAAATCGTTTCATTCAATAAAGTACGCTTCGCATAATATTCCGGCAATTCTTCTTCAGTAATCCCGTATGCTTTTGCCCGGCCCTGTGCCCAGCCTCCTGCCCAGATATTACTATCACTGATAACAGCATCCGGGTTAACAACATTTACCCTGATTTTATCAGCCCCTAATTCAGCTGCATTCAAGCGGCTTAAATGTAGCTGGGCTGCTTTGGCACTTCCGTATCCTGCATTATTCGGGCCGCTTACCAGGGCATTTTTGCTGACAATATTAATTATATCTCCACCTATATCCTGCTTCCTCATAACTGATACTGCAGTTTGAGTAATAAGGAACTGACCCTTCACCAGTACATCAAATAAAAGATCCCAATCTTTTTCCGTGTGATCTCCGATTGTTTTAGAGATAGAAAGACCTGCGTTGTTAACAATTAAATCTACGCCGCCAAATACTAATATTGCGGAAGAGAAAGCTTCTTCAATTTGTGCCGGCTTTGTTACATCAAGTATGGTTGTTGTAAAAGAATCCCTGCCAAATTGTTTACTAAAATCATCTGCTGTCGCATCCAACCGCTCAGCATTCATATCGTTTAAAATTACTACAGCGCCTTCCTGTATAAATTTTTTCGCGATAGCCTTACCAATGCCTCCGGCACTTCCTGTTACCAAAGCTATTCTTCCGGATAATGGCTTGGGTTTAGGCATGCGCTGAAGTTTGGCTTCTTCCAGTAACCAGTATTCTATATCGAATGCCTCCTGCCTGGGAAGCGAAGTATATTCGGAAATTGCTTCCGCACCCTTCATCACATTAATGGCATTGATATAAAATTCAGATGCAACACGCGCTGTTTGTTTATCCTTTGCGAATGTGAACATGCCTACACCCGGATATAGAATCACGACAGGGTTTGCATCGCGGATAGCAGGACTGTTTTCTTTTTTGCATGCATTATAATAATCTGTATACATTTTACGATATGCATCAAAGGCAGGCGCGAGTTTAACTTTAATGGCTGACGGATCAGTCAGGTCTATATCACTTGCAAGATCTAAAACCAGCGGACTTATTTTAGTACGAAGAAAATGATCCGGGCAACTCGTTCCCATCGGTGCAAGTCTTTTCAGGTCATTCGAATTAATATATTCCAGTACGCGTTCATCATCTGTAAAGTGACCAATCATTTTAGTAGCAGAAGAACAAAAACCACGGAGTAAAGGCGCCAGTGCAACCGCCCGGGATTTACGATCCTCCTTATTCAGACTTTTTAATTTTGGTCCTCCAAAAACAGGCCCCTTTTTCCCATAATTCTTTTCAAGATAATCAGCACAGATTTCAACTACCTCAAGCGTGTTGATATAGCTTTCGTATGAAGTATCACCCCAGGTAAACAATCCATGTGATCCCAACATGATTCCCCTGATCCCAGGATTACTATCAAGACATTCTTTCAATTTTAATCCTAAATCAAAACCCGGTCGTTGCCAGTCAACCCAACCAACAGAGCCATTAAAAAGCTTTTGGGTTATCTGCCTGCCATCTCTAGCTGCTGCAATTGCGATGGCCGCATCCGGATGCAAATGATCAATATGCTTAAATGGGAGAAAGCCATGAAGAGGAGTATCTATGGAAGGTGCTTTGGAATTTAAATCAAAAATACTGTGATTAAAAAGTTCAACCATTTCATCCTCATGGCTAAGTCCTCTGTAAACATTTTTAAGTCCCCTTAAACGATCAACGTAAAGAGCAGCTAATCCACTTTTTTTAAGAGTGCCGATATCTCCTCCGGAACCTTTAATCCACATTACTTCAACCGGATTTCCTGTCAGTGGATCTTTTTCTACCGTTTTACATGATGTATTTCCTCCTCCATAATTCGTTAAACGCAAATCCGCTCCAAGCAGGTTAGACCGGTAGATCAATAGTGCTACTTCATCTCCTGCAAGTTCAGTTGCTTTCGTCTCATTCCATAAGTAACTCACATGCCTGAACCGGGTCGTATTGACTGACATTTTATGAATGATTAATTATGACTGTTTAATTGAGTTTCCGTAACCTACAACGAGAATGGAAATTATAATGATTAATATTCCTGCAATAAGTGTCATTATCGTTTTCCTGTTTAACCCTTTCCACTCTTTCAATAGTAAACCCCAGATATTGGCGGTCAGTATAATGAATGCCATGTGAAGGATCCAGGAACTGGCTCCATTTCCTAATTTACTTTCTCCCATTCCATAAAAGAAAAATTGTAGAAACCATGTTGTTCCTGCGAGTGCGCAAAACAAATAGTTTTTGAATAGCGGCTTCTTATGATCAGTATAATCGCCATATGATTTGTTTCGATAATTAAGTATCGCGCACCATATCAGGTTAGTTGTTAATCCACCCCAGAGAATAATTATATAAATAACATTATTCTGGAATAGAAAGTTACCCTGAGCAGGGTGCGATGATTTCCAGATGATATTGGCGGTTTCAGCCATCGGCTTTCCTGCTTCGATGCCAAAATTAAAACAGGCGCTGAGAACCCCGGAAACAATGGCAACAATAATTCCTAATGTAAATTTATAGTCTTTATTATAGTCAACTATTTCACGATTTTTAGATAACTCCCGTTCTTTCATCATCCCGGATCTTCCACAAACTACAATGCCTACAACGCAAATGATGATTCCGGATAATACCCATTGTCCCCAGTGAGAATGCAAAAGCATACTAAAACTATCCTTTCCTTCCCTGGGAAAAAAATTGTAATAGACAGATGGAATGATAGAACCAAAAACAGCACAAAGTCCTAAAATGATTGTACTTCCCAGCGAAACACCCAGATACCGTACTCCCAACCCATATGTTAATCCTCCTATTCCCCACAGAAGGCCAAATAAATAAGTGTAGCCAATTGTTGCTGCAGAAGTATTTTTAATGATTTCTGCAAATCCAGGTATGGTTAGCCAGGCCGCAATGGGTGGAACAATAAGCCAGGAAAAAAGACCTCCGATGATCCAGAAACTTTCCCATGACCAGCCTCTAACTTTCTTATAAGGAATATAAAAACTTCCCGAGGCGAAACCTCCAAAAAAGTGAAATATTACACCTAAAATAACCTGCATATGGCATCAATTACCGGTGTAATATAGAAAGGGAGTTTTAAATAACTGTCCTTAGCTGTCTACTGTCTCTTAATTTTAATCTGTTTGTAAACTAATTCTCCGGAGGCTGTTATGCCTATTATACTTGCGGTATATGTTGCTGAAGCATCTGCTGTAAAAAATACAACATCTACTTTTCCATTATTGTCAGTCTGCAAATCTCCATTCCAATAAATAGTGCTGCGTAGGTCAGGGTAAGATGTATTTTTATTTTTTTCTTTTTTATCATAATCCGGGGAAGGAAATTCAGTCTTATTCAAATATCCCATCGGATAAATGACGGCTGTACCTTTGTCGTCAACTGTCGCGACTTCTTTTAAACCAGTGATAGTATTAATGAGTATCACACCGGCTGACCCCTCGACGCCATAGATGGCAGTTTCAGGACCCCTTAGCACCTCAACAAAATCTACCTGAAGAGGGTTGACAGAAGTAATTGCATCGCTGGAGGGAATTCCATCCAGGATCACCAGGTAGTTGGAACTCATGGACACATCTCCTGCTGAATTCATGGAAGCAGACAGCATGCCTGTATTCAATCCGGGAACATTTTTAATGGCATTGACAAGCGCATTCGGGTCTCCACTACTTAGCTGATCGCTTGTAATGATATATGAAGTAGTGCTTACCCTTTTACTTTGATCATATGCTGCCCCGTTTGTTTTTGTTCCTTTGACGGTTACTGGCCTTAGGGACTTATTCTCATTGGCGAATAGGGTGGAATCAGGCTGACGTGTTTTAAAATGTCGGATCTCGTTCAGTTCAGATTTGTCAAATCTATTTTTTAACTGGGATGGTGTGGTGAATTGCGGAAATGCGATATTATCAAGTACTACCTTTCCTTCTATTCCATTGCCCTTCAAATTGGTGATCTTCAGACTAAACTGTTCACCTTCATTAAAATCTCCAACATAAAACATGAAATGACCATTCTCGTCTGTTGTATCGTTTTGAAATATGGATTTAGTTTTTGATTGCAGATATATGAGACATCCTTTAACCGGCTTGTTGGCTTTACTTACAACCTTACCCCTGATGCTTAACAAATTGCTGTCAGGATCGTTGGCTGAAGCAGTCATATTCCCTATAGGCATGTCGTACTTCCAGCCGGAGTATAAATTTTTTTGCATCAGCATGATCAGATCAATCTCCTGCGAAGAATATTTCTTCTCCCAACCTGGAACTACAGATGTTCCGGTTTCCGGTAATTCTATACGATCCGGGTTGAATCCAACAAATATATCCTGCTCTGTTAAAGGAGTGGAGAAACGGTCATCGGTTACTGCGAGTGTGAACAAGGCGCCTAAAGGATGGCTTTCCAGAGTCGATGAAATCAGGTTCAGTTTTACTTTTTGCCTTGGGCCATAAACAGATTTATCTGTTTCTACAACAACATTGGTAAATCCGGTATCAATATAAATAGATCTCTGACTGACAATTTCTTTTTCTTCGTTAAACAGAAAAAGGGTTGCTCTACCTTTCGGGAAACTGGATTTTGGGATCTGTACATCATACATGTTGGTACCACTTGCTGCAAAACAAAGACTGTCGCGGCTGATTCCTAAGAGATAAGTTTTTTTATTCTTGTCGTAAAGCGAATCACCCAGTGATACACGCATCTTAATCGTCTGATTGTTTTGTTCTGTCAAAGAAAGCTGACTTGCAAACTGATCAATATGTGGCAACGGATAGGTGATCACCCGATTATTTTTCCACTTTATATGTGCGAAATATTTTCTGGGGTTCCATGCATCAAAGCTGAATTTTCCCAATCCAGGCAGACTTGTTTTAAAATTTGCTGCCGTACTGTCACGGGTATCAGTAACCCATCCTGAAACTTCGAGTGGTTCACCCCTGGCATTCAAAGCCCTGAATGCAATGGTAGCCGTTGTTCCTGCAATGATGGAACCGCCTTCGGGAAAAAACAGGAGCCTTGGTGCACTCGTATCTTCTGCTTCAGCGACTGTTTTATTATTAGCTTCTGTCAGGGATTTGGGATTCGGATTTTCTGCATTGATGATATACACAGGCTTAACAAAAATTCCGTTACTGTCGTGAAGAAGAATATTCCTTGTATACGCTCTAATCCAATAATATCCCTCTTTTAAATTGGGGGATAGTAAGATATCGCCACTCGTTCTTTTCTCCCCGATATTCAGTAGCACCCGGCTTACAACACTGTCCTTATCGTTTGTCAGGTCGAGGAATAAATTTTTACCCTCGTGAATGGGTCTGAGTGAAACGGCATCAAGCATGAAAACTTTAAACCAGATGGTTTCGCCGGCAGAATAAAACCATTTATCTGTTCCTACAAAAATCTTCTCTTCAGGATTTTTGCGAATGTTCCTGATGAAATTTCCCGCTAATTTATCAAGTGTGACAGGTACATTCTGCTGTGTATATCCCAGACTGTAGCAAATGATTAGAGCCAGGAAAATAGCAATGCATTTTCTATTAAACATAGCAATCGATTTAGTTTTGGTCTGCGAGTTTCGAAGGGTAAAATCGTTGGAGCTAAGTTACGGTATTTCCCCTCTTCTTGAACGGTTGATCCCGCACGTGCGGGAATGGTTGATGGTTTTAGCTTTTATTTTTCATCAATTCTTTTACATGGTCAGAAAGCCTTAAAGTCAGAGCAACCAGCGTCAGTGTTGGATTCGGAGCTCCGGCCGTAGTAAAACAGGATGCGCCGGCGATATATAAATTGGAAATGCCATGCACTTTGCAATTTGGATCTACCACTCCTACTCCAGGATCAACACTCATTCGGGTTGTTCCCATATGATGCCAGCCTCCTCCGGTAAATGAAGGCCATGAATTATCATTTTTATCAATAAGATAATCCATCAGTTTTACACGCCCAACATTGGTACGGCCAACTTCCTGTCCCAGTAATTCATAAATCTTTCGGATACTTCTTTTCTCCAGTGGCGTTAATTCCCAATGCAGATTGGCGCGGGGAACTCCTAAACCGTCTTTTTCAGTATCGAGAGTTACCCTGGAATCAGGGTTTGGCGCCTGTTCGATTCGGGTGAAACACTGATAACTATTACTGCCAGAACCTGGAACCTGAACCTCTTTAGAAGCCCTCCCATAAGCTCCGAAAAAACGATCCCCGCTTTTTCGGGGGTCATCCTGATTCCACGATTCTATAGCCGGTATAAGTTTTTTCGCCACATCCAAAGGCGTAATAGAAACAGTACCATTTAATATTTTGAATTCTTCCTGCTTATTTGAATTTATAGCCAGCTCAGCCCTGGCTTTTGTGATCCCAAATTCATACTTGTATAATTTCAATGGGTCGGGTTTGAAAAGCCAAAGCTCTGCGGATTTAATTTCGAGATGCTCCATAAAATAACGGCCAACCTTATCATTGTTATTACCCAGACCCTTCGGCGATTGTTGGTTGGAAGCCAGTAATAATCTTGCATTCTGAATGGAACAACATGCTAGAATAAAATGCTTTGCCCTGACCTTATGCTGTTTACCCGCAAAATTCTTAACAATCACTTCCCTTACTATGGAGCCATTTTCATTGGTAAGAATATTGACAACATTTGCGTATGTGTACAAATGAATATTGGGTGACTTTACAATATCCATTTTATATTTTGTACCAAATCTTGTTGGGGGGCTGAACTGCCACATTTTATTCCATACGATTGAATCGCTTTCAATAAGAGGAGCCATCGCGGGGTCCCCTTTTTGCCAAAAATCCATTTTATAATTGTAAGGTCCGAGCTCTAATTTTTTATGTGCCCGTTCATAATATGGATCAAGATCTGATTTCGTTATGGGCCAGCCACTGTGTTCCACCCAGCTGCGTTTGGAAAAATCAATGGGATCGAGGGGAGAACACCATCCGGCCCAATGACCGGTCGTACCACCGAAATAATGTAACCGTGCTGACATCAAAGGGTAATATGGCTGACCGGTGGTTTTGCCTCTGTAAAGATCCTGAACTTCGGGATCATAGTCAAAACCCCCACCTTCCAGAAGAATCACTTTATATGGAGTATTGTTCCAATCAAGAGCCATACTTATCCCGGCAGCACCTGCGCCCACAATACAAATATCTCCTTCAATGAGAGAATTATTTTCCAAAAATCTTCCATCAGTATGCATAGTATATTTATTGATTCATAGCATATAAGAGTGCACACTGCCTGGCTCAACTCGCCCGCTTGCCCTGCATCAGCATATCCACCGCATGATCAAAAGATCCGGCGCGGATAACTTCACCAGCATTCACGAAAAAGATCTCATCAGCATTTTGGATAGTATTTAATCGATGGGCAATTATAACACGCGTAGTTGATGCGGGGAGTCTGTTCAAAATATCCTGGAGTATTTTTTCTGTAATCGTATCTATATTTGCGGTCGCTTCATCCAAAATAAGCAGATCAGGATTTCTCAAAACAGCGCGCATAAATGCTATCAACTGTTTTTGTCCGAGACTGATGCTTTCGCCTCCGGAACTCAGCACAGTATCCAGTCCGTTTTCAAAGCTGCCCAGTAATCTTTGCAGGTTTGCCGTTTTGATTACTTCTTCTAATTGTTCATTCGTATATCCGAAGTACTGATCGTTGCCATACAATATATTGTCCCGAACCGTTCCTGTAAAAAGAAAAGGCTCCTGTAATATAAATCCGATTCTTTGTGTTCGTTCTCCCGGTTCAAAAGACCTGATATCCCTTCCATTGAGTCTGACCTCTCCCTTTACAGGATCATAAAGACGCGCAAGTAAAGATGCTGTAGTTGTTTTACCGCCACCGGTCGGTCCGACGAGCGCATACGTTTTACCTCTTTCCAATCTGAAGTTGACATTGTGCAGAATTTCCCTGCTTCCATCATATCCAAAATGTACATTCCTGAATTCCACCAAAGCATTAGTTCCGGGAGAACCATTCGATACGTTCGCAGGCAGCATTTCATGAGTAGTGGAATAATTATCCGATGTAATCACAGGCAGGTTGGATTCCATATTCAGGACGTGAGATATGCGATCTGCGCCGGCCATCGCCACCTGGAAGTTTGTCCATAGGGCTGCAAGCTGGCGTAAAGGATTATAAAAATTTGTTGCATAAGCAAGATAACTGACAAGCAGTCCAATACTGAAACGGCCTGTAGAAATCAGGTAGATGCCCACGGTCAATACGATCAGCTGGGCAGTGCTGGCAAAAAAACCATAGATAGGAATAAAAATATTATTGGCAACGCCGGCAGATTTCGCTGCACTATAATTTAGCTCATTGACTTCTTCAAATCGCTTCCTGAAATAATCCCTGCGGTTAAATGCAATGATGACTTTAAAATTATTCAGGCTTTCCTGGATCTCCGCGCTGAGTCCGCCTGTGCGTTTTAAACTGATCGCATTTTTTTTCTTCACCCATTGCGAAGTCCCTTTAGTGAAAATAAAAATCAATATCCCCGGAACCAGCGTAACGACACCAAGCCGAAAATTTATAGCCAGTAAAAAAATACCGGCTCCTGTCATCGTTGCCAGTGTTCCGATAAACTGCATCAGCGATTGTGAAAAAAAAGTATTGATCTTATCCGTATCGTTATTGATCCGGGAAATCAGGTCGCCCGCTTTATTCTGATTAAAAAATGCAAGAGGTAACTCCTGTAGTTTATTGAATACCGTATTACGCAGCTTGAATAACATCCGCTGACTTATACCACCCATCATTTTTGTTTGTGTATAGCTGGCGCCAAATGCGACAAGTGCAATGCAAACAAGCAAACCCGCATTCATCAATACTCCATGATAATCCTTGTGCATTACATATTTGTCAATGGTGTGTCCGACTATATATGGACTCAGCAGGGTCAATCCTGAATTGGCCAGGATAGCCAAACAAGCAAGGAATAAATTCTTTCTTTCTTCCTTTATCAGCTGTAAAAGTTTTTGAAGAATGCGCAGGTTTGACGCTTTCTCCTGTTTTACAGAAATATCATTGAGGTTGTAATTCATGTGTGCTTTGTTGTGATTGGTAAATCTGCACATATTCCGTGCTTGTATTCATCAGGACATTGTGCGTGCCGGATGCAACGATTTCACCTTCCATCAGAACGATCACCTGGTCGAATTGTCCCGCCGTAGCGATTCTTTGCGTTACTGAAATCAATGTGATGCCTGGATAATTTCGCCGAACATTCTGCAATATTTTAATTTCAGTCTGTGTATCTACACGGGCGGTGAAATCATCCAGCAGCAATATCCGGGGATTTATTGCCAGTGCTCTTGCCAGCATGATGCGTTGCTTTTGTCCTCCTGAAAGACTTGTTCCCCGCTCAGATACGACTGTATTTAATTTCTCCGGAAGAGAATCGATATAGTCTTTCAATTCAGCTGTTTCGATCGCTTTTGCCAGTGATTCATCCGTTACCTTATCACTGAATGCAATATTTTCACGAATACTCATATTGAAAATAATGCTGTCCTGGAATACGAATCCGACGTGACTGTAAAAATTTTCTTTGTTATAGTCATCAATATTTCTTTCATCAAAGAATACGGTTCCTTCATTTGGTTTGATCAATCCTGTTAACAAGTAAAGCAATTGCGATTTGCCTGCGGCCGTCGGACCGATAATAGCGAGTGTAGAACCCGCATCCACTGAAAATCCAATATGTTTCAGAACAGGTTTTTGCCCGTATATAACAGATACATCTTGCAGGGAAACATTACCCAACAGAGGTTCCTTAATCGTTCCCTGATCTCCTGCATCCGGCAAATCCAGCACCATGTGCAACCGCTGATAACTCGCAGATGACTGGGCGATCACATTGCTCATGAATCCGATAAGGATAATGGGAAATATCAGAAGGGATAGATAACTGTTGAAGGCCGCAAAATCGCCGACTGTCATCGTATTGTTGATCACAAAATGTCCACCCAGTGCAAGAATTGTAATTCCGGCAAAATTCGCAGTCAGTACTATAATGGGTATCAGCCACGCAAAAAGACGAAGTATACTTAGTCCCAGACTTTTTGCCTGGTCATTTGCCTGAAGAAATTTTTCATACTCCGGCTGTTGTGAATTGATCACGCGGATGAGTGCAGAACCAAGTATGCTTTCATTAATTACTTTATTTAAACGATCAATGATCTCACGGCCTTTCATAAAAATGGGGCGTACTCTTTTAGTCACCATATAAAAAGCCCCGCCGATGATTGGAATAATGGTAATCACCGCGAAAGCAAGTTTCCAGTTGATGGAGAAAAGCATGAAACAGGCGCCGATAATAATAATGAGTGAAGAAGCGATCGTAACGATGGCTTGCGAAATAAACAACTTGACTGAATCTACGTCTGCTGTCAGATTGGTCAGGAGTTTCGAAGGATTGGTTTTTTCTATAAATGCATAACTCTGTATGGATATTTTGGAAGAGAGTTTTGAGCGAAGATCTCTGGCAACACGCTCCGCTGTATTCGTCTGAATGATACTTTGTAAATAGGTAAAAATAAAAATGATAAAGGCGGCGACTAAAAATTCGATCAATATCTTTTTCAAATCATAGTGAGATGGATATGCATCAATACCGCTTGCAATGATCCTGGGCAGGATCAGGTTGATTCCATTACTCAACAATGCTAAAAAAATCAACAGAAAGATCATGCCCTTGTAAGGTTTCAGCAGACTGCTCATGCCAGGCCCTTTTTTAGTTGGTTTGCCAGGTTTTATTTCTTTTTTACCCATGAAATGATTAATTAGTTGCGGTAATTCTCTTCACTGATGCAGTAGACGATTCTACAGATAAAATATTTTAAAATAGTTTTTCAGGAAAATGCAATGCAAAGGCGAAATTGACACCTTATCCTTTAAAAAACGAATGTTTCACCGAATTTTCACCGAAAAAATATTGTATTGATAAATAGATTCACCTGCGAACAACTGATATTAAATTCGTGTAATTAAATGATACAATAATTTTATGAGCCATATAAAAAAAGCTGAAACGGTTCACCCCGTCTTAGATATTATAAAAAACCGCTGGAGTCCCAGAAGTTTTTCTGAAAAACCGATACTGATACTTTTCATTCATTTTTCGAGCTGCTATTTCCTGGCAACAAACCCTGGAATAAAAAGTCGGCTGCACTTATTCTGAGTCTTGGTAAAGAAACTTATGGGAAAACGGAGGAAATTAATAAAAGTATGCTCTATGATGTAGGTGCCTCAAATATGCTGTTGACCCTTCAGGCGAACAGCATGGATATCTGCTCCCATATCATGGAGGGTTTTGATAAAGAAAAAGCTAAAACATTATTGAATCTGGACAAACATTTAATTCCGGTAGTAATGATTTCTCTTGGATATCTTGATCATGCAGACAAGTTAGAAGAGCCTTTTAAAACCAGGGAGACGTCCAGGCGTTCGCGGAAAAAATTAAGTGAATTCGTATTGACTCCCATAATCTACTGACAACCAGTAGTATAGAAAATATATGATTTAGGTTACAAAACTACTCCCTGCGGTTACAAATATCAACCACGTCTAAATCACCGGAAAAATTCGGATTACTCAGATTTTAATAACCTATAATCCGTTTTTTATGAAATCGTTTACCCAACTTATATCTCTGAAAACCATTATCGGTTGCGCTACAGCTTCATTCCTGTTTATGTCTCTATCCTGCATTTTGTATTTGTATATCAATGCAAATCCCAAAAAGTTGTTCAGTGAGAATTATCGCCGGTATGAACGTTTTGTTTTAAGAGGCGCTTCCACTCATTCTGCCCTGGGAGAGGCTTATTCTGAAGGAAATATGGACTCCGTCATCCAGGATTTTAAAAGTGTGGATTCGCCGACTCCAGAAGAATATTTGCTTACCGGGATAGCCTATCTTGAAAAAAACCAGCCCGAAAAGGCCATAGAAACCTTTAAAACTCTAATTAAGGCAAATCAGGATACAAAAACTGATTTTTTTGAAGATGCCGCTGAATATTACCTGGGTATGGCTTATCTCGATAATATGGAGCCTCAAAAAGCGATGCCCCTTTTGGAAAAAATCAAATCCGACCCTGAAAACAGATACTACACTGATGTGGATGAATTATTGCTCCTGAAGGTAAGAACCTCTATTGCAAAGAAATAAACCCCGGGGTATTATCAAAGCCCTGTCTCCAGGCGACCAAGTCCAGATTAAGTCCAGTGTAGATTGGACTTGATCTGGACTTGGTCATATTCCGGTAGCTCTTTGAATGCGCTTTGAATATACCTGGAATATACTTGGAATCCAGCTTGAAACCAGAGATAAAGCGCAGTTTTGGAGCTTTCGGAATTATTTTGAAATACCCGTAACCGCACCAGGATTATATTAATGCAGCATTAAAAAGGCGATTGACCAAATGGTCACGGCAATAGCGGCTATAATAGCAATAATTACAAAGGGATGCATAGCAGGGTTTTTCCTTATTCGTTTACTAACCCTGTTCCTGGATCTCATGTCAAATTTTGAAGGATTGGACATATTATTCATATCATTATCAACTTTAGATCAGCATTTTATAGAATTCCATACTATTTGTAGCAACTAAAATGACGAGACTTATTAACTAATAAATTAGTTATAATTATATTTACAGGGTAAACAGGAAGTATGCTAAAAAATTATTTCAGGATCGCGATAAGAAATATTCTTAAGAACAAAGTTTTTTGCAGCATCAATATCAGGGTTTGGCAGTCGGTATGGCTGTCACCGCCATACTCAATTCCGTAAATCAACTAAGGTCGGATTAGTTAAAATGAGCATTACCTGTTGATAATGTGACTGGACCAAAGTTTTTATTTTTATTAGCTTTGACCTTGAATTTTCAAGTTCATTATTATGCAACTCACCGCCAAACTCGTTCAGCTACTTCCGCAGCAAACCGGAACAGGTAAAAATGGCCAATGGAAGAAACAGGATATGATTGTCGAAACAGAAGCAACTTATCCCAAGAAAATTTGCGTTTCAGTATGGGGAGATAAAATCGACACTGCGGGTTTTCAAACAGGCAATCTTCTGAAAATAGATTTTGATGTGGAAAGCAGGGAATTCAATGGTCGTTGGTATACGGATGTCAAAGCCTGGAAAATTGATGTAGCGGGAAGTGCTTCTCCGGCAGGTGTGGAAAAACTAACAAGTAATATAGGCCCTGAAAGTACAAATAACGACGACGATCTTCCATTCTAAAGCGGTTGCTCCCCGCATATTGGGTCACAGTTATTCTTCAAAAACCCCGGTTTTTCTGGAACTTTAGTTGAACTTACCGGTCTGATAACAGACGTGAACCATACTTCAGGAAATAATCCGGCTGACAAACACCTGGTTGACCGGGTTTTACGCGGAGATACCCGGGCTTTTGGGATCATTATAAAAAATACTGAAAACCTGGTGGCCCAGATCGTTTTCAAAATGATTCCTGTGGCTGAGGACCGCAAAGATCTGGCACAGGATATCTATATGAAGACTTTTCATAATCTGGCCGGTTTTAAATTTCAGTCCAAACTCTCTACCTGGATCGCCCAGATTGCTTATAATTCCTGTTTATCCTGGATTGATAAGAAAAAATTAGTGTTGCCGGGTAATCTCCATGAGGATGAAGAGGAATACGAGACAAGGGCTGCAAATATCTATAATAATATAGCTGCCGGTAGTGATTCTGAAAACCTGTTATCCCAAAAAGAACTATCCCTTATTCTTCGAAAAGAAATTGAAGGATTGCCGGCCATTTATCAAACCCTGATCACATTATTCCACCATGAATCGATGAGCTACGAAGAATTGTGTCAGATAACAGGTTTGCCTGAAGGAACGGTTAAAAGTTCCTTGTATCGCGCAAGGAAAATGTTGAAAGAAAATTTATTGTCTAAATATCAAAAGGAGGCGCTATGAATAATATTCATCCTTACGAAAAAGAATTGCAGCAATACGCTCTTGATAAATCAGATGCCAATCCGAAGGTTATTGCCCATATTGAATCATGCTTCGATTGCCAGTCGGTAGTTTCGACATATCAAATGTTATTTTCAGAAATAAAAGAACAACCCGCAGCAATCTTTGATTTTGATCTCCAGGAGCTCGTATTATCTAAATTGCCAAAACCCCAAATGCGATTATCTACAGATGATGCTATTGCGGGTTTCCTGGTTATTTTCACCTGTTCCTGTATTGGTATTCCTGTTTATGTATTTCGGAAAATCATACTGAATACTTTTATTGATATCCCTCCCATTTTTATTTATTCTATCATCATTAGTACGACCTGGATCCTCATCATTAAAATAATATCCTTATATAAAAAATACCTTAAACAAATGCATCTTTTAAATTTTGGTTGAATTCCGGGAACAATTTATGAACACACCGGTCTTATAACTAATTAATGAAATCAAAATGAAAAAAATAAGTTTAACAGTTATTGATTTCTCTAATCGCTGTCGCTACACAGGCGCAGGACCATGAAAATTTTGAACCATTCAAAGACAGAGAATTCTTATTCGATGTTTTACATATCGGCACCATGCTGATTGCTATCTACCTTATAGCATCTTTTATCCTTCAAATATTTAAGACGGGTATGACTGCCCGGATCAAAAACAGGATGCTGGATAAAAACACTGAAGAAAACATTGTCAAAGAACTTTTGCAACCTGACAAAAAGGAAAACAAAAATTACATCCTTCAATGGTTTTTTATAATGATCGCTATTGGCGTCGCTTTCTTACTTCTAATGCTCACCCCACCTTTTGGTCTGCACTCACTTGCGATCATCGCATTTAGTATTGCGGCAGGGTTTGGGGCTTATTACTACTTTACTAAACAAAATGCCGATCAATAACGGATGATCCCGCACGTGCGGGAACGGTTGAAGGAAAAGACATAAATATTTAAAATGAAACTGATTTTTTTTCTCATAGCTTTTTGTCTGATTACTATTCGTTTTTATTTTTCATGGACCGGCAGGGACAGGGAAAGAAGGGGCATGTCTGAAAGTAATATGGTTATTAAATCAGATAATTTTTATGAAGAAATAAATTACCTGGGAAAGTTTCAATTATCGGATGACGAATCTGGATTTAAATCCATTTCACCCGGGGGCTATTTTAAATTTCGACTGAATGATGTAAAAGTGAAAGCTGAGAGTAATATGAGGGGGGAGATTGAATACAAGATCTATGATGGTAAAAATGATATTCCTATGAACGAAGAAGGAAAATCAATCGTGTCAAAAGCCGTTCATGAAATGATTTACTGGGGTTATGATGCCGAAGGAAGGGTGGAACGCGTTTATCATAAAGGAGGAAGTCAGGCTTTGATAAATGAAATCGACAGTGTAAAACCAGATTTCGTAAAGATCCTCTATCTGAACCGGCTTTTTTCAATCGATTCGCTTTCACCTGAAACTAAAGGACTGATCGTAAGAAAAATAAAATCGCTGGGTTCGGATATGGATAAGTCTCAGTTTATAAATAAAATTACAGCAGCCCAGTTTAAAAATCCATCCATTACAGCTGCTTGTTTTGACATCATCAGAGGAATGGGTTCAGATATGGACAAGATGAATTCTCTTCATCATATTATCGACCAGGATTCGCCTGGCGAAGAAAACATTATTGTCATTTTGAATCTGGGTAATAATATGGGATCTGATATGGATAAATCAAATCTTTATGGTGATCTGATGGATAAAGGTTTTATAAAAGATTCGCTTTTTGACAGCCTCGCTGTTTTTGTTTCCAAAATGGGGGCTGATATCGATAAAGCAAATCTTTACAATAAAATGCTTGGTTTAAATCCAATTTCAGAAAATCAATGTATCATTCTGATCAACCAATCGACATTGTTGGGTTCTGACATGGATAAATCAAACTTACTTATAGAAATTTCAAAGAAAATGCCAAGAACAGAGCCAATAAAAGAAGCTTTTGCAAAAGCGGCTAAATCGATCGGCAATGATAACGACTATGGAAGAGTTATGCGGGCGCTGGAATAATCAACTTTAGTTATATGGGTTTAAGATGCTTAATTTTTTTTGAATGATTTGCCTTCCTGATTCTGACCTCACAAATAAAAGGGCTTTATTAAAATTTTGAATTGCCTTTACGTTATCCAAATCAGAATATAATTCTCCCAGCAGGCTAAAATAAAATGGATTTTCAGTCAGCTCCAATTCTTCGGCTTCCCTGATTGCTTCCAATTTTCCTTTGATTTTTGAAAGAGCAAATGTTCTGTTCAATGCAGCAATGGGAGAATATTCTATTTTCAGCAAATGGTCATAGAGTTGCAAAACATTTTCCCATTTTTCTTTGCTGTCTGTTTTTTGTGTACCCCAATATGCAATACTTGCTTCGAGATGATATTTTGAAATTTCATTACCCTTCGCCGAATTTTTCAAATAATACGCTCCCTGGCCGATCAGTTCCATATTCCAGAGTCCTGTATCCTGTTCTTCATACAATACAGGTTCGCCATTTTTGTCCAGGCGCGCATCAAATCGTGAGGAGTGAAAACACATTAAAGCAAACAAAGCATTTACCGGGGGTTTATTGGTTATTTTATTTTCAATCAGCATATAACATAAACGCATGGCTTCCAGACACAGGTCTTTACGAAGAGTCATATTCTGACATTCGGAATAATATCCTTCATTAAATAATAAATATATGGTCGTCAACACGGTCTCTAATCTACTCTCCAATAGAAACGAAGGAGGCATTTCAATTTTAATTTTTTCTTCCCTGAGCTTTTCTTTAGCTCGAAACAAACGTTTATTGATTGTTTCTTTATTAGTAAGGAATGCATCTGCAATTTCTTCTATTCCGAATCCGCAGAGAATACGAAGAGATAATCCGATTTGTGCCTCCTGGGAAATTGCCGGATGGCAAATAGTAAACATCATCTGAAGCTGACTGTCACTGATATTCCGAGAAGATAAATCAATTTCCTGAGTGTAATTTTCAGAAAGACCATTCTTCAATTCCAGGCTTATCTTATTTTGGAAAACAGCATTCCGTTTTAAATGATTTATTGCTTTATTTTTTGCAACATTATAAAGCCAGGCAACAGGATTTTCCGGCAATCCGTTCAATCCCCATATTTGACTTGCTGTCAGGAAAGTATCGCTGGATATATCTTCTGCCGTTTCAATCTGGTCGAATCCAAATTGTTTGCAGAGGACCGAAACTATTTTCCTGTATTCGCTCCTGAACAGATGCGGTATTAATTCCTGTTGCCCCATGGCTTAATGTACTCCGTCGCGTTTTGCAATCTTCCTTACTTCAACACTATTGCCTTCTCCCTGTAAAACCGGGCAGCCCTTCGCAAATTCTACGGCTTCCTCTGCAGAATCCGCTTTCACCATAATATAGCCACCAATGGTTTCTTTGATTTCGCCAAAGGGACCATTGGTCACCAGATTATTGTACCGCACTACCCTGGCGTCCTGAAAAAGCAAACCATTGCCACCTACAAATTTGTTCTTTACGGTAATGCTGCCTATCCAGTCCATTGTTTGTTTCATCCATACCTGGATCTGTTCCGGTGAAGCAACTTTGTTGCCATCCTCATGCCTGAAAATTAAAATAAATTCGTCCATGACTTTTTGTTTTATTCATTAAATAATGTTGCTTTCCAAGACTGAAATTCAAAAAGGATCATCCCAAAGAATACGGCCATAAATGCCAGGGTTACCAATGGTATAAATATCAGCAATAGATTTATCAGCCTGTATAATTTTCCCATTTACCTGGTCCTCCTTTTTAAATTCCGTATGGAACTCATGACTATAACAATTCAGGCAGCAGCAATTGGACATGCTGGTGAATTTTTCATAAATGGACATTCTATGTAACAAAATCGGACAGTACGCTATAAAAGTATAATACAATGAGCTGATTGATAATGTAATATAAAACGGCACTGGGTTGGTTGATCAATATCATAGCCGGGTCCCTTGTAATTTTGGTCGCACTGTTAACAGTAAGCTTGCAGGTTTTCAAGGCAGCGATCGCTAATCCGGTGAAGAGCCTGCGAGCGGAGTGAGATATTACTATACGTGTATCGTAGATACAGAATCGTACATCGATTAACGATACACGATTTACGATAAACGAAATAAATCTGGAACAATTAATAAAGGAAAATATGCTAAAGAACTATTTCAAAATCGGTCTTAGGAGTTTATTAAGAAATAAATTCTTTACTGCGATCAATATATTCGGGCTAACGCTTGGAATGACAACCTGCCTCTTAATTATGCTCTATGTGCAGAATGAAATGAGTTACGATAGATTCAATAAAAAAGCAGATCAGATTGTGCGTGTCGTATTCCGTGGTTCCATACAGGGAGAAAAGATGAAAGAAGCGATGGTGATGCCACCGGTAGCACAAACGTTCAAATCGGAATACCCGGAAGTATTGGAAGCTACCAGGTTAAGAAACTACGGCAATCCACGTGTAACATATGGCGATAAAACTTTTAAAGAAAATGCATTCGCATATGCCGATTCCAACTTCTTCGAAGTATTTACTCTTCCTTTTCTAAAAGGCAATCCGAAAACCGCATTACTTGAGCCCAATACCATCGTTATATCTGAATCAGTTGCAAAAAAATATTTTGGTAGTGAAGACCCCATCGGGAAAATTCTCCTGTTTAAAGATTTGAATAGCAGTTTTAAAATTACGGGCGTTATGCATGATATGCCTGTGAACTCGCATTTTCATTTTGATTTATTTGCTTCCATGGCCAGCTTTCCGGAGTCACGGGAATTTTCATGGATGACTTCCGAATATTACACTTACCTCGTTCTTCCTAAAGGATATGATTATAAAAAGTTGGAAGCCAAACTTCCGGCAGACGTTGAAAAATATATGGGTAGCCAGTTGCAGAAGGCCATGGGAATGACGTATGCACAATTCCGACAGAAAGGCAATGAGCTGGGACTTTACCTTCAGCCTTTGACGGATATTCATCTCCATTCGGATCTCAACCTGGAACTGGGCCCTGTAAGTGATATCCGATATGTTTATATATTCAGTGTTGTTGCCATTTTCATGTTGCTGATCGCCTGCATCAATTTCATGAACCTTTCTACAGCAGGTGCCTCGAAAAGAGCCAGAGAAGTTGGTATCAGAAAAGTGCTTGGATCTTTAAATGGTCAACTCGTGCGTCAGTTTTTATTGGAATCACTTTTATTGACATCCTTTGCATTCCTGCTTTCCTTAATACTTGTATTCTGGACATTACCATTATTAAATAAACTGTCGGGGAAAAATCTGTCATTTGACCTGTTGAGTAATCCCTGGTTATTGCCAGGCCTTTTACTATTTGCCCTGGTAACCGGTCTCCTCGCAGGAAGTTATCCGGCTTTTTTTCTTTCATCCTTTAAGCCGGTTACCGTTCTGAAAGGAAAGATCGCATCCATGGGTAAAACTGTAAGTCTGCGGAGTGGGCTGGTAGTCTTCCAGTTTTTTATTTCCATTGTACTGATCATAGGAACGATCATCGTTCATAAACAGCTCAGTTTTATTCAAAACGAAAAACTGGGATATAACAAAGACCAGGTGGTGATCGTGCAGGAGTCATATTGGCTGGGTAAAAATCTGGAGCCCTTTAAACAAAAACTTCTGCAGGATCCGCGGATAGTCAGTATTTCTTCTTCCGGATATCTGCCGGCAGGAAATACTTATAATAATAACTTCATGATTTATGCTGATAATAACAGCGATCAGCTTGTAAAAACTTTGCGATACGATGTTGATTATAATTATATCCAAACCCTGGGAATGGAATTGGCAGAGGGCCGTAACTTTTCAAAATCATTTGGCACGGATTCATTAGGAATTATTATTAATGAAGAAACAGCAAAAGCATTTGGCTGGAGTAAAAACGCGCTTGGGCATAATTTAACCCGTCCGGATAATGACGGAACAAAACTTACTTACCATGTCATCGGGGTAGTTAAGAATTTTCATTTCAGATCATTCCACGAACCTATCTCTCCACTTGTAATGGTTCTGAATAGTAACAATGAAAATATGATAGTTAAAACAAATACAAAGGATATAGCAGGTTTATTGAATACGATGAAAAAAGACTGGAACGATCTTAAGGGAGAAGTTCCTTTTTCGTATACTTTCCTTGATGACAGGTTCAATAATTCTTATGAGTCGGAACAAAAAATCGGTCTCATACTGAGTATTTTTGCAGGAGTAACCATTTTCGTTGCCTGTCTTGGTCTGTTGGGGCTTGCGACATTTACTGCTGAACAAAGAACCAAAGAAATTGGTATCCGGAAAGTATTGGGTGCCAGTATAACCAACATCGTTTCTCTTCTGTCAATGGATTTTATTAAGCTTGTGTTTATTGCTTTTATCATCGCAACGCCGGTTGCCTGGTATATGATGAATAAATGGTTGCAGGATTTTGCTTACAAAACGAATATCAGTAGTTGGATATTTCTGCTGACGGCGGTACTGGCCATTGCGATAACAATTATTACAGTAAGTTTCCGCGCAATCAGGGCGGCGGTGGTTAACCCGGTAAATAGTTTAAGAAGCGAATAAGTATAACTGTTCGCGTATCGTTTATCGTAGATCGTGTATCGTAGATCGATAAACGATTCTCGAAATACGATACACGAAATAAATCTGGAACAATTAATAAAGGAAAATATGCTAAAGAACTATATAAAAATCGCCTTCAGAAACCTTTTCCGGAATAAAAGCTTTTCTCTTATCAACATCGGCGGCCTCGCTATAGGCATGGCCAGTGCCATACTTATTTTATTATGGGTTCAGAATGAAATCAGTTATGACAGATTTCACGAAAAAAATAACCGCTTATATGAAGTATGGGGGAATAGCATCTATGATGGAGCATTACAAACCGGACTTGCCACACCGCAGCTGATGGGTCCCGCACTGAAAAATGATTATCCTGAAATTGAAAGTGCAGCCCGCATCAACTGGAATTCGTCATTTTTGTTCGGATATGGAGATAAACATATTAAAGCAACGGGAACATGGGCGGACCCTTCATTTCTTACGATGTTCAGTTTCCCTTTATTAAAAGGCAATCCCTCTACTGCTTTAAATGATCCTTATTCTTTAGTCATTACGGAAAAGATGTCCAGAAAATTATTTGGAGATGAAGACCCGATGGGAAAAATTGTTCGTTTTGATAATAGTGAAAATTTCAAGATCACCGGCCTTTTGAAAGATCTGCCCAACAATACTCAATTCGATTTTGAATTTCTGAATTCGTCTGCATTCCTTGAATCAAAGAAATATCTGGATTCAGACTGGACCGATGTTTCCATCAGAACTTTCGTACTTCTTAAACCCAATACCAGGCTGGCAGAAGTAAATTCCAAAATAAAGAATATAGTAATTAAATATTCGGGAGGAAGGTCTAAGGATGAATCCTTTTTATATCCAGTAAGTCAGTTAAGGTTGTATTCAAAGTTTGTAGACGGGAAACCAATAGGTGGGCGGATTGAAACAGTACGTTTATTTACCCTTATAGCTGTTTTCATTTTATTTATTGCCTGCATCAATTTCATGAATCTATCTACTGCAAGGAGTGAAAAACGCGCTAAGGAAGTAGGTATACGTAAGGTGGCGGGAGCATTAAAGAAATCACTTGTCGCACAGTTTCTTATTGAATCAATAATTATATCAGCCATTGCAGGAATTCTTGCTCTGATTATCGTTCAATTAAGCCTGCCTGCATTTAACCAGCTAACTGAAAAACAATTATACATTGATTACACAAGTTTTTACTTCTGGCTGATCAGTATTGGATTTGTTTTGTTTACCGGTATGCTCGCAGGCAGTTATCCAGCGTTCTTCCTGTCAAACTTCAGACCTGTTGCTGTATTAAAAGGAACCTTCAAAAAAGTAAATGCATTGGTGACTCCAAGAAAAATACTTGTTGTATCACAATTTACATTTGCGATAATACTTGTTATTTCTACCCTTATAATCGTTCAACAAATAAAATATGCGCAGGAAAGAAATGCAGGATACGATAAGAATAATCTTGCGTATGTGTTTATAGAAGGTGATATTCCTAAAAACTACCAGCTTATTAAGAATGATTTGATGAATTCAGGAACTGCCATTGCCGTGAGCCAGACAATGGCTCCTCTCACACAGAGCTGGAGTTCCGGAATGAGTTTAAACTGGCAGGGAAAAGACCCCAATACAAGACCAACTTTTGACCGGTCAACCACAGATGGCGGAATAATAAAAACGGCTGGCCTGGAATTAGTGCAGGGTCGAGATATCGATATAAATAAATATCCAACTGATTCTACTGCCTGTATAATAAATGAATCAGCAGCCAAACTTATGAATTTTAAAAACCCGATTGGTCAGTTGGTTTTCGATGACCCAATCAACTGGCATGTAGTAGGCGTAATTAAAGATTTTATTTTACAATCCCCCTATGATAAAACGAGGCCGATGATATTCAAGGGACCGAAATATGGCAGTAACGTGATGAATATAAAGTTTAATAATAAATATACCACAGCGCAGAATTTGGCTACAACTGAAAAGATTCTCAAGAAATATAATCCTGCCTATCCTTTCGAGTATCATTTTATAGATGAGGAGTATGCGAAAAAATTCAGTGATCAGCAGTTAATAGGAACATTGGCTGCTTTATTTGCAGGCCTGACGATATTTATTTCCTGCCTGGGACTCTTTGGTCTTGCTGCTTATATGGCCGAGAGCAGGGTTAAAGAAGTAGGTGTCCGGAAAATATTGGGAGCTTCTGTTTCAAATATCACGGCGTTACTTTCAAAAGATTTTGTAACCCTTGTAGTAATATCCATTTTTATCGCTTCACCCATTGCATGGTATTTTATGAAACAGTGGTTGATGAGTTTTGATTACAGGATTCAAATCAACTGGTATGTATTTGTTTTAGCAGGCCTGACAGCTATCATCATTGCTTTGATTACTGTAAGCTTTCAGGCTATAAAGGCAGCTATTGCGAATCCGGTGACCAGCTTACGCTCAGAATGAGAAGGTTAACGGTTGACGGATGACCCGCCTACGCTAAAGCTACGGCGGGCAATGCCGTTGGCCGCTTCTCACACTCTCACACCCTCACACTTGTTTTTTCTTTTTGAACCAAAAATAAAATGGTACACCTGATAGCATTAACAATAATCCGAATAAAGTGGCGCGGGCCTGAACGATCAGTGTATTAATTACTAGGACGAAACAGAATATAATAATCAATATAGGAACTGCCGGATAACCAATTACTCTCTTTGTAATTTTCATTTGCATTTTCATTTTGATTAGTCCGGCGGCGGCTAATCCAAAAAAAAGATAAGTGGAAAAAACCACCAGGTTTGTAATCTGGTCAAAGGTGCCGGTGATAACAAGCACACAACTCCAGACACAAGAATAAATCAGCGCTACATAGGGTGTTTTAAAATCAGGATGTACAAGGGATACTTTTTTAAAAAATACCTTTTCCTGCGCCATCCGAAAACTGATTCTTGGGTAAGTGATAATGCAACCATTAAGTGCGCCAAATGTGCAGGTCAGTATAAGCACTACAATTAATGAAGCCCCGGCGCGACCGAATAGTGTTTCTGAAACCACAGCGGCTGCAATTTTATTTTCGGGAATAGATGCCAGTTGTTCCATTGGCAGAACTTTCATGTAGATAAAATTCAGTAAAACATACAACAGCATGGCGATTCCCACGCCACCTATAATCGCATATGGGAGATTTCGTTCGGGATTTTTAATTTCACCCGTAACAAAAGTGATATTCGCCCATCCGTCATATGCCCAGAGTGCGCTGAGAAGGGCTCCAAAAAATCCACTGAAAAGGGCAGCACCATTCAGTGGTTGAAATATTCCTTTACTTTGAAGCATTCCGGCTGGTTCACCTGCATAAAAAACGCCTGCTGTGATAAGTAAAAGGATCCCCAAAATCTTAGCGCCGGTCACAACATTATTCAATTTACCTGCATATTTTATTCCACGGATATTCAACCAGGTCAGGAAAATAATCATACTCATTGCAAACAGCTTAACAGAAAAACCTCTGAAAGGATAAATAAAATCTGCGAATGAAATATCCCTGAGTGTCGGTAAGAGAACCGGGAAATGAAATAAGGCATCAGCCGATTGGGAAAAAATAAAAGCCAGCGCGGCAATAGCACCTGTTCCGACAATTATGAAATATGTCCAGCCCAGCAGGTAAGCAACAAAATCACCATAAATAAGACGCAGGTATTCATAAATTCCACCCGTCTCATTTGTCATGCTCGCAAGTCCGGAATAAGTAAAAGCACCAAATATCGTGATGATGCCTGCAACAATCCAGGCTAATAAAATATACGGTTCACTCATCAATGACTGCGTCATTGGAGCAATCTTTTTGAAAGCACCTGAACCGATCATCAATCCTGCTACAAGTAAAATAGCGGTTGGCAATCCAATAACCCGTTTGAGAGGAATATTTGTTGGTTCCTGATTTTCCTTCATGAGTGTTCCCGGATTTTAAGTTAATCCTAATTTAGATATCAACCACTCAGGATGGCATTACATCCAAATAAAAAAATCCCCCATTTCTGGAGGATTCGAATTATAACCCTATTGAGATTTCCTGCTTAATTCCAATTAAGCCCTGTGTATTCTACGGCTTACATGATTTTCCTGACGGTTAAGTCTGTTTTGTTCACGTCTGGTTATATGACCATCATGCCTGGATGCCATCCTTCTTTCTTCTCTGCGGATCTGATGATCACGTTGATGAAGATGATTAGCCTGACGTCTGCTCATATCGCCATCTCTTACATCATGATTGATACGACGATCCTGATTATTTAAACGTTGATTTACTTCAGCCCTGCGTGGATGATTTTTTGCAAAATTGCCATCCTGTGCCATAGAAATATTGGCAATACCAAGAAATGCTACAAAAAGTGCGGAGAATAAAAATTTCGATTTCATAGATTTTTTTTTACGTGCTTTAGCACATATTATAGACCTTACTATGAATCCAAAGTTTAATTTCCAAACTTCTTTAACATTGTATTTTTTCGTTGGCTGTTGACCGATAGCTTTAAGCGTTTGGCCTTAAGCGTTTGGCCTTAAGCCTTGAGCTTTATGCCTTAAGCTTATAAACCCATTTCATCTGCACTCGGACCATAAGATCCAGGAATGGGAATATTCAGAAGGCGAAGAAAAACGCCCATTTGTGCACGATGGTGAATAGTTTGCGAAAGAGCCATACGAATGACATACTCTTTCGATGCAGTCATAAAAACCTGGTCCCCATCTTTCATAGTCCATGTATTCTGAAGAAATTCATCCGTCGTTTTAGCCAATGCATCTTCTGCTTTTTTCTGATTTTCTTCAAAAATTCTGAGTAATTCAATATTATCTTCAATGGGTGTTGGTTTATAATCGTTCGCTGAGAAATCAAGTACATCTGTAACAATTGCCATGGGAACCCAACCAGGTAATTCCGCGAGATGTGCAGCCAGTCTGCGAACGGTCATGCTTTTTGGATGTGGTTTCCAGTCGTACTTATCTTCCGGAATAATTTTTAGCATTTTGCGTGTGATTTCTGCTTCATCCTTTAATTGTTTTTCAAAAAACGCTGTAATTGTGTTCATGTTTATTTTTTATTATAACTCAAAATAAACACCGGGTACTGACAACCCTATGGCAGGGTAAAAATTAATATTTTACCGGAAGCAGTTTCACATATTCATCAAGAGGTAAGTGTTTCGGAATAGTAAAGGGCTCATTCGTACACTGCAGGCGTAAAATTCGGGAAACACGGAAATCGCGATAATCCTTCTTATTATGACACCACCCGATCAGATGCCAACTGAGTGCATAAAATACAAGACCGATTGGTTCCATTTTTCTTATTGAAACTTCTTCCTGTTTATTCGTATAACCTATCTCCAGAATCTTTTGAGAACTTATAGCTTGCTGGATACTTGTTAAATAATTAAAATTCTGAACAAAACAAGGCGGTACCTGGAGTTTTATATTCTCAGCAAGCCGTTCAACTGAATCCTTCTGGGATGATCGCAGAACAGATTTTATTTTGGTCAGCGCAGTTGAATAATGTTGCTGGATGGATTTGTCAGCAAAAGCAGAGACGATGGATTCCATTAATAATAGTGCATTGGCTTCTTCCGTGGAAAAAGAAACGGGTTGCAGAAAATAGCCGTTGACTATAAAATAACCGCGGTGTGGTTCAAAACTAACAGGTATACCCTGCTCATTTAAAGCCTTGATATCCCGGTAAACTGATCTAACGCTGATATTGAACTTCTCTGCGATCTTTTCGCCGGTCACAAATTTTTTGGACTGAAGAAGGGTAAGGATTCCAAATAATCTGTCTATCCGGTTCATGTTCCAAATTTACCACATTCGGGTATTGTCTTCAATCCAAAATTCAAGTCTCTTTACAGTATGAAAGAGCGGAACCCGGCTCTACCTCTGCCGGGATCCAATCTTTCTGGTTTACGATACAGTAATAAAAACAGGGAACGGATCAAAACGGGACACCAAATTAATTAGTTTTAATTTACTAAAATAATTAGTGTGAATAAAATATTTATCCTAACTTTGAAGAATCAACTACTTTGAACGACTAAAAATTACCCCATGTCAAATTCAGAAAAATTAAAAGCGCTTAAGTTAACTATTGATAAAATAGACAAGGATTTTGGTAAGGGCAGTGTGATGATGATGAATGAAAAAAGTACAGAGCCCATGGAAGTGATCTCTACCGGATCCATCGGTCTCGACGTAGCTCTGGGAATCGGCGGTTTACCGCGTGGCCGCGTGATAGAAATATACGGACCAGAATCTTCCGGTAAAACCACCATTGCGACACATGTGATTGCTGAAGCTCAGAAAAAGGGAGGAATGTGCGCTTTCATAGATGCCGAGCATGCATTTGACAGTAATTATGCCAAGAAACTGGGTGTGGACGTAGATAATCTTTTGATCTCCCAGCCGGATTATGGAGAACAGGCTCTTGAAATTGCTGACCGCCTTATTCTTTCGGGCGCCCTCGATGTAGTTGTGATTGATTCTGTTGCCGCCCTGGTTCCCAAAGGCGAACTGGAAGGAGAAATGGGTGATAGTAAGATGGGTCTTCACGCCCGCCTCATGTCACAGGCGCTGCGTAAACTAACGGCTACCATCAGCAAGACAAACACCATCTGTATTTTCATAAACCAGCTCCGTGAAAAGATCGGGGTGATGTTTGGAAACCCGGAGACAACTACTGGTGGAAATGCTTTAAAATTTTATGCTTCCGTACGCCTGGATATTCGCCGTATGGCACAAATAAAAGATGGCGAAGAAGCCGTAGGAAATCATGTAAAAGTTAAAGTTGTTAAAAATAAAGTGGCTCCTCCTTTCCGTAGTGCAGAATTCGATATCATATTTGGCGAAGGGATTTCGAAGATGGGTGAAATAATTGATATGGGTGTTGAGCTGGGAGTGGTGCAAAAAAGCGGAAGCTGGTTCAGTTATGGAGCAGATAAACTCGGACAGGGTCGTGATGCGGTTCGACAGTTACTCCACGATAATCCGGAACTGGCCACAGAGATTGAGGCTAAGATCCGTGCGAAAATCAAGGAAACTCAGGAAGGCAGCGTAGCTGAGAAATGAGTATAAATTAGTAAAAACTTGGGTTGGTAAGTATACAGGCTGTCTGAAAGGACAGCCTTGTTTTTTACATAAAAAAAGGGGTCAGAATAAAAATTCAACCCCGTTTTAAAATCCAATATCCTATGAAAAACCGAAGTAAAGATAGACGTAAACATCCAAATCCGCAATATAGCTGTCCATTTACCTGGGATCCCTTAATTATTTTTCACAAGTTGTTCGGAAATCACTGAATTTGTTGTTTTATCAGTTGCCTTCAGGACATAATTCCCCTTTTGAAGAGCGGAAACATTAACAATTTGCATTCCTGCATCAACTTCCTGCCCAAACCATACCGTTCCGTACATATCTGTAATCTGTATATTTAGGGCATGTGAAGAGCGTACAATTAAGAGTTTATCTACCGGGTTGGGATAAAATCTGAAATCGGCAGCAACATTCGAATTCATATTCACGATTTTCGAACTTATCTCCTTCCCATCCTTTCCAGTAATCCGGATGCGATAAGAAACGGTTCCGATACCAACAGAATTATCCGTTAATGTATAAACTGAATCCAATCCCATAGAAGCACCTATCGCGCTTAACATTTCAAAATGTACTGCGTCTATGCTTTTCTCTACAATAAAATAATCTTCAGGCTTAACAGGAGAAGCGGCCCAACGCAAAATCGCGTGTCCATCCTGGGGTGTTACTGTAAAAAAACTAAAAGATTCATTGGCATCTAAAGTAGAAGATAAGTGCTCACCGGGTGACTGGCCCATTATTGCACAGCACAAAAGGACTGATGCGAGCCATAACTGAAGTTCCTTCATGGGATAGTAAATGTGGATAAGCTGTTAACAAAATCCATGCCGTTCCTAAATTTGTTTGGGAGATCAGATTTCATCGCGGGTGATCTGACTTCATCGTAAGTCAGGAGTTTAAATTCTTATTCAAAATATTTTTGGCAACGGCCCCATCATTTGATTCACAACTGGTGATCTCAACAATGGTACCGCACTGCCGGCAATAGTGGTACAGTCCCTTGATTATAGCACAAGTTTTAGGCTTGAAACAAAACTTAACTTGCAGTTAAACCCTGAAACATGAGTATTTACAAAATGTCCGCCAGTAAGCGCATTGCACTGGTGGCGCATGATAATAAAAAAAACGAGCTCATTGAATGGGCTGTTTATAATAAATCTGTGCTTTCCATGCATCGTCTTTTCGCAACTGGCACCACGGGTAAAATGTTGGAAAAAGCACTGGAGCTTTCCATCACCAAGTTTATGAGCGGACCACTCGGAGGTGACCAGCAGATTGGAGCTCGTATCGCTGAAAGAAAAATCGATGTCCTGATTTTTTTCTGGGATCCTATGGAAGCTCAACCACATGATCCGGACATCAAGGCACTGCTCCGTCTCGGAGTGGTATGGAATATACCTTTCGCGTGCGATCGTTCAACGGCGGACTTTCTTCTTACCTCACCACTTATGCACCAGGATTATGAAGTGATTCAGCCTGATTATTCTATCTATCTGAAAAGACCGCCCAGATAATTCTAAGTCGCTAACTTTAGACAACTTTTCTTTTGAAAAAAGCACTAAAAATTGGACTGAGGGTATTAATTATATTGATCGTCCTGATTTTAATACTTTTCATCGGCGGTAAGATCTACCTTAAGCGGCATAAAAAACAGGTTATTTCCCTTATCGAAACGGAAGCAAAAAAACAACTTAATGGTGGGGAACTTCATATCACTGATATCAATATCAGCTTTTACCAAAGTTTCCCAAGATTTGCTTTTACTATTGATTCACTCACCCTACGTGACAGTCTCTGGTTCCGTCATCACCACGACCTGATTTTTGCAAGCAGGGTATATGCTACCATGGACATATTCAAACTCATTTTCGGTAAAATCAGTATCGACAGAGTTAAACTGGAAAGTCCGCATATCTATCTTTATACTGATACTTCAGGATATTCTAATACCTCATTATTCAATAAGAAGGCGCCACCTAAAAAAAATGCGGACAAAAATTATGAATATCCTATTCTTCAGGCAACCAATGGAAATCTGGTCGTTGATAAAAAAGATAATAACAAAATCTTTGCTTTCGATATTCCAAATCTGGAAGCACACATCAACGCCAATGTAGATGATCCGGGTCTGAAAATAAATGTAAAGCTGGATTGTAAGATCAGACAAATGACTTTCAACCAGGAAAAAGGACCATTCCTTGAAGGAAAAAGAGTATCCGGCAATATTGTAATTGAATTCAATAAAGATTCAAAAGTTCTACAATTCTCAAAAATCAAACTTGTTGTAGATGAGCAGCCGTTTATTTTTAGTGGCAAGTTTTTTCTTGCTGAAGTGCCGGCCCCTTTCACCCTTTCATGGGAAACTGAAAATCTTTCTTTCAGAAAAGCAGCATCGTTCCTCTCAAAAAATATTCGCGCAAAGCTGGAGCCATACGATATTTCAGGACCCATCACTCATCTCACCGGATCCCTGGACAATACCGAACCTGAATATCACACACCTTTGATTCATTTGCGATTAAAAGTTGAAAATAAAACAATCACAACCCCTATAACCATTATCGACAACGCTTCTTTTTCAGCAACATTTAATAATGAAGAAATAAAGGGACATGGCCATGAAGATGAAAATACTATAATGCATTTTTCTGCAATGAAGGGAATTTGGGATAAGCTGAATTTTCATTGCGATTCAATCGTAATTCATAATCTTATTCATCCACAGATGAATCTTAATTTATTATCAGATTTTCCTCTGGAAGATATCAATAGTTTCTTTGACGAAAACACACTCGCATTTACAAAAGGTTCGGGTAAAATGAATATAATTTATAGTGGATCCCTGGAACAGAACTATGATAGTCTCAGAATGATACTCGGAAACTTTAATATGGATTCTGCTTCGATTATATATTCACCAAGGAATTTAATATTTACTAACGGTAAAGGAGTTGTTCATTTCACCGGTAAAGACATGATCATTGATAACCTAAACTTAAATTCCGGCAATACCGACCTGATCATGAATGGAAGTGCAAAAAACCTTTTTTACCTTATCAATCAAAAAAATAAGAAACTCGCGCTCGACTGGACGATTCATTCGAATAAATTAAACCTCAATGATTTCATTTCTTTCCTGAAACAAAAACATTCAAAAGCCATTGCTAAGACAAGGAAATCTTCGCTCGATCAGTCCTTAACCAATTTTACAAATCTGTTGGAGGCAGCTGATTTTAATCTCAACCTGAATGCGAAACAATTGATCTATAAGAAATTTTTCGCTAATAATCTGCTGGCAAATATAGAATTGAATGAAAATGAAATCAATATGAAAAAAATCCAGCTCCAGCATGCGAATGGAAATATAATCATGCAGGGGGTATTGAGAAATGAATCTTCTGCCAATCCTTTTTCTTTCAATGCACAATTAAGAAATATCAATGTGAGTAAAATATTTGCGGCATTTAATAATTTTGGTTTGAAATCGCCAACAGATAAAAATATCGGAGGAACTCTTTCAGCAGATGTGACCATGGATGGTGGCGTAAATACAAGTGCCCAGCTTATACCAGGAGAGTTGAAAGGTTTTGTAAAATTTAATTTGGAGAACGGACAGCTTACAAATTTTGAACCCATTCAAAAAATATCGCAAACAATCTTTAAAAACAGAAATTTTTCTGACATTCAATTTGCAGACCTCCACGACCTGCTAGAAATTAATGGACAGAGTATTACTGTTAACCGGATGGAAATCAGATCATCCGTTCTTTCCATGTTTGTGGAAGGTATATATAATATGAAAACAGGACCCGATCTCAGTATACAAGTTCCACTCAGCAACCTGAAATCAAATAAAGATTCGGTGCTTACCAACAAAGGTATATTCAGTAAAACGGGTCCCAGCGCCCGTCTCAGGGCAAAATGGGGAGATGATGGTAAAATAAAAATATCCTGGGATCCTTTTAATAAAGCGGGAAAAAAGCTTAAAGCCAAAAGCTCGAAGCCCGGAAAATAATGTGTAAATAGGGAAATAATCGTCAACCCCGGTTTCTGAATTTAAATTGAAAACAGAAATAATTTTTTCAGGTTTTATGAAACGGGGACGTCGTTTTAAATACCATAATTTGGAGGGCCCAAAAGAAATGTAATAATTTTTTTCCCACATTATCATTAATAACTCAACTCCCACATTTACATTCCTATAATTCCGCATTAACCACATTTTATCCAGGGCTTCTCTATTCTAATTATAGCCAAATTCCTTAACTTCAAGGTTCTCTAAATTCGAAAAAATGGAATTTAAAGTCCATTCAACATACGATCCTGCCGGTGATCAGCCAGAGGCTATTCTTCACCTTACAAAAGGCCTTTTAGAAGGTGAAAAATATCAAACGTTGCTTGGCGTAACAGGTTCAGGCAAAACATTTACCATTGCAAAAGTCATCGAGCAGGTACAAAGACCAACGCTGGTTCTTACGCATAATAAAACGCTTGTTGCCCAGCTTTATGGTGAATTCAAACAATTTTTTCCTGAAAATGCCGTAGGCTATTTTGTTTCTTATTATGACTATTATCAACCGGAAGCATACATGCCGGTAAGTGATACTTATATTGAAAAAGATCTTTCCATTAATGAAGAGCTTGACAAATTGCGCTTACAGGCAACAACGCAATTGCTGAGCGGAAGGCGCGATATTATTGTAGTCGCTTCAGTAAGTTGTATTTATGGTATTGGTAATCCGGAAGAATTCGAAAACGGGATCGTACGTATAAAGCGGGGACAAACCATTTCGCGGCAGGGATTCCTGCATTCGTTAGTCAACTCACTTTATTCACGAGATCAGTATGAATTTAAAAGAGGAACTTTTCGGGTTCAGGGGGATACCGTAGATATCAATCTTCCCTATATGGATTATGGTTACCGGGTTGCTTTTTTTGGTGACCAGATCGAAGAGATAGAAAGTTTTGAATTAGCCAGCGGTAAGCGCATTATGCCAATGGATAACGCCGCAATTTTCCCGTCTAATCTTTACCTGGCTCCGAAAGATATGATCACACAGATCCTTGCAGAGATACAGGATGAAATGGCTGCGCAGGTAAATTATTTTAAGAGCACAGGAAAATTTATAGAAGCGCAGCGACTCAGCGAACGTGTCAACTTTGATGTTGAAATGATCCGAGAACTTGGTTATTGTAATGGTGTTGAAAATTATTCACGATTCTTCGATAGAAGAAAACCGGGAACAAGACCGTTTTGCCTTCTCGATTATTTTCCCAAAGATTTTTTATGTGTGATTGATGAAAGTCACCAGACTATACCACAGGTAAGTGGCATGTATGGTGGTGACAGAAGCAGAAAGCTTATTCTTGTCGATTACGGATTTCGCTTACCCTCTGCTTTGGATAACCGTCCGCTCAATTTCCACGAATTCGAATCAATGACGGATCAAACTATCTATGTATCAGCAACACCAGGCGACTATGAACTCGAAAAATGCGGTGGGGTAGTTGTGGAACAAGTTGTAAGGCCAACGGGTCTTTTGGATCCACCCATTGAAATTCGGCCCAGTGTAAATCAGATCGATGATTTACTCGATGAAATTGATAAACGGATCAACAGAGGCGGAAGGGTGCTGGTAACCACATTGACTAAACGGATGGCGGAAGAAATGGATAAATATCTGCATCGTCTCAATATTAAATCCAAGTATATTCACAGCGAAGTAGATACGCTTGAACGTGTTGAAATCCTGCGACAGTTCCGGCTTGGTGAAATTGATGTTCTTGTGGGCGTAAATCTTCTGAGAGAAGGATTGGATTTACCTGAAGTTTCACTGGTGGCAATACTCGATGCGGATAAAGAAGGGTTTTTAAGAAATGAACGTTCGCTAACGCAAACGGCCGGCAGGGCAGCACGAAACGTAGAGGGCCTCGTAATTTTTTATGCTGATAAGATGACAGAGAGCATGCAGCGCACCATTGATG
Organism: uncultured Bacteroidota bacterium; assembly: GCA_963711345.1. Lineage (GTDB taxonomy): Bacteria > Bacteroidota > Bacteroidia > Chitinophagales > Chitinophagaceae > Puia. The sequence continues at coordinate 113,534 of CAVQDS010000002.1, forward strand.
AAACAAGTCGTAGGAGGGAGAAGCAATTGAAATTTAATGAAGCTCATGGTATCACGCCCAGAACTATTTTGAAATCCAGGCAGGATGTGTTTGCTTCTACTTCTGTTCTTGATATCAAAGGTTTTGATGAAAGAAATCCCTATGCAATTGCCGGCGACCAGGATCCGATAACAGTTGCTGCAGAAGAGGAAGCCGAATACAAAACCATTCCACAGATGGAAAAAGCTATTTTGAAAATTAAAAAGGAAATGGAGAAAGCTGCGCGTGATCTGGATTTTATGGAAGCCGCACGCCTGCGGGATAGTATGTTTTCCCTTCAGAAGAAACTAACAGAATTGAAAAACTAAGAAGTATTATGGACAAGAGATTGTTTCTGCTTGATGCGATGGCTTTGATCTTCCGGGCTTACTATGCATTGATACGCGCTCCAAGAATCACTTCCAAGGGGAAAAATACAAACGCACAATTCGGGTTTACCAATACACTGGTTGAATTGATCAATAATCAGAAACCTTCGCATATGGCCGTATGTTTCGATACGGAAGCACCTACCGACAGGCATATTGATTTTGCAGATTACAAAGCCAATCGCCAGGAAGCACCGGAAGATCTCATTATTGCTATTCCGGATATAAAAAAAATAGTGAAGGGGTTTAACATACCCATCATGGAGCTTGATGGCTATGAAGCAGATGATGTAATTGGTACTCTCAGCAAACAGGCCGCCAATGCAGGTTACGAAGTCTTTATGGTAACCCCGGATAAAGACTACGGTCAACTTGTGAGCGAAAAAGTAAAAATTTATAAGCCCGGTTACCAGGGGGGAACAGTTGAGATTATGGGACCGGATGAAGTGCTGGGAAAATGGAATATTAAAAAGATACCTCAGGTGATAGATATTCTCGGACTCATGGGTGATACTGTGGATAATATTCCTGGAATCCCTGGTATCGGTGAAAAAACTGCTGCAAAGTTATTAGCCGAATATGGAACGCTGGAGAATGTTCTGGAGAATGCAGAAAATATCAAGGGTGCTTTAGGAGAAAAAGTAAAAGCTGGAAAAGATCTTGCTATTATGAGTAAAAAACTGGCCACCATTATCACAGACGTGCCCGTGCAGTTTCATGAAGAAGACTTCAAGTTGAAAGACTGGAATAGAGATGCACTCCGCGAAATCTTTACGGACCTTGAATTCAGAACGGTTGCAAAAAGAATTCTGGGTGAAGAATTACCCGGTGCAAATGGATTGAAACCAGTGCCTGAAGGTGTACAACAGGACCTGTTCGGAAATGCCGTCGGATCTTCTGCAGTTGAAGAAGCAGAAGAGTCTGACAAGACGCCTGCGCTGGCAGAAAAAAATATTACGAATACAAAGCATAATTATATATGCGCCGATACAGTGGAAAAAAGATTGTCGCTGATTACACAATTGCTCGGAGAAAATGAAGTATCCTTTGATTCAGAAACAACGGGTATTGATGCAAATAATGCCGACCTGGTGGGGCTCAGCTTTTCATGGAAACCCGGAGAAGCATACTATGTGCCTGTACCCTCAGAAAGAGCTGCCGTTCTCGAGATCCTTGCCGAATTTCTGCCCCTTTTTGAAAACCCTGATCGGGTGTGGATCGGGCAGAATATCAAATATGATTTGCTGGTATTGAAATGGTATGGCATAGAGATCAAAGGAAAAATTTTTGATACCATGCTGGCACATTATGTAATAGATCCGGATGGAAAAAGAAGCATGGATCTGCTGAGTGCCCAATATCTGGGTTATGATCCTGTTCCTATTGAAGACCTGATTGGTAAAAAAGGAAAAGGTCAGGGGAATATGAGAGATGTTGCGATTGAAAAAATCACTGAATATGCAGCAGAAGATGCAGATATCACTTTGCAGTTAAGAAATATATTTCAACCTCTGCTCGACAAAAAAACAGTACGAAATGTTTTTGAAAAAGTAGATAATCCTCTCGTGAAAGTACTGGCAGATATGGAATTTGAAGGAATTCGTGTTGATATGGATTTTCTGAATGAATATTCAAAGGAACTCGAAAAGGAAGCTGCTATCGCGGAGTCCAACGTATATCGTGAGGCAGGTGTCCGTTTTAACTTATCTTCTCCCAAACAATTGGGCGAAGTATTATTTGAGAAACTGAAACTCGATCCCAAAGCTAAAAAAACAAAAACAGGCCAGTATGCGACGGGTGAAGATGTGCTCTTAAAACTCGCCCATCAAAGTAAAATTGTAGATGATATTTTAGCTTATCGTGAACTTACTAAATTAAAATCAACTTATGTAGACGCACTCCCGGCCATCATTAACCGAAAAACAGGCCGCGTGCATACCAGTTATGCCCAGGCTGTGGCAGTTACCGGCAGGCTTTCCAGCAATAATCCCAACCTGCAGAATATTCCCGTAAGAACTGAAAGAGGGCGTGAGATCCGTAAAGCTTTTGTACCCCGGGATGAAAACCACCTCTTGATTTCCGCCGATTATTCGCAGATCGAACTTCGTATAGTTGCTGCCATCAGCGGTGACCCGAATATGTGCCTCGCTTTTAAAGAAAAAAAAGATATTCATAGCGCAACTGCCGCCAAGGTTTTTAGTGTGGAGGAAAAAGATGTAACCAAGGAAATGCGATACAGGGCCAAAAGCGTAAATTTTGGCATCATCTACGGACAAGGTGCTTTCGGTCTGGCCGACAATCTTGGCATCAGCAGAACAGAAGCCAAAGAAATCATTGACAATTACAAAAAGCAATTTGTGAACATTCAAAAATATATGGATGATACCATTCAGTTTGCCCGCGAAAATGGATACGTTGAAACACTGATGGGTCGTAAGCGATGGTTGAGGGATATTAATTCAGGAAATTTCACTGTGAGAGGCTTTGCAGAAAGAAACGCCATTAATTCACCCATCCAGGGGACAGCCGCTGATATGATCAAACTGGCAATGATCAGGATTCATGAAACCTTCAAAAAAAATGGTTTCAAATCAAAAATGCTATTACAGGTGCATGATGAACTGGTTTTCGATGCCCATCAGGATGAAGTTGAAATCATCAAGCCTATTATTATTGATTGTATGCAAACGGCCCTGCTCTTACCCAACGGAGTACCCGCAGAAGCCGAAATAGGATCAGGTATTAACTGGCTTGAGGCACATTAATTGAGGATGGAATATAGGATATGATTTATGGGCTTGGAGGAAATTCGCAACCATATACCGTAAATCATATCCCATTAACTTATAGGCTTTTAGCCCTGTCTTTATTTTACTTAATTAACATTTCATTGTAACATAACCATTATACTTTGGGGTTATATGTAAGTCTTACGGTAGTAACCATATTAAATAAGCACCAACAGCGTTAAGCTTTAGAAGCCCAAATTATTATGCAAATAATAACCAGCGATAAAGTAAAAAGCCTGGTAAACTCAAAACATATGAAAAAGTACATTTTACAAACTTTCCTGCTTTCCAGCTGTCTGCTTGCCTTTGGCTTCAGCCGGGCTGCAGATGAATGGCCAAAATTGATCAACACGAGTAATGGTACACAAATAAAAGTGTATGAACCTGAGCCTGAATCATTTAAAGGTAATACCCTGATGTTCCGCTCGGCCATTTCTATCTTGAGAAATGGGAGCAATGATCCTGTATTTGGTGCATTTTGGGCTACTGCCAAAGTAGAGACCGATCGGGATAACCGGACACTTACTGTTAATAGTCTTGATGTTACCTCCATCAGGATTCCCGCCATTGAAGGACAGGATACGATCGATAATATTGATGATGCTCTTGAATCTCAATTTCCAGCTGCGGCAGGTGCTATTTCGCTGGATGCAATAGTCGCTACATTAAACCAGAACCAGCAGGAAACAAAAATTTCCCAGGGTATCTCCAACAAACCTCCGATAGTAATTTTTAGAACCCAGCCTTCCATGCTCGTGTTGATGGATGGCGAACCAAAACTTCAGTTCAACAAAGATCTTAATGTCGATATGGTAGTCAACACTCCGTTCACTATTGTGAAAAATGGTGATGGTCAGTTTTTATTTATACGGTGCAAAACACTGGTATGTTGCCAATTCTGCAACAGGGCCTTATGAATATACAAACGGACAGGTACCGGATAATATTCACAGCATTGAAAATCAAATAAACAGCAAATCCCAGAATAATCCGGCAGATAATGGTAAATCATCTAATGCCAATGTAATTCCCAGTATTATCGTGAGTTCGAGACCAGCAGAACTCATTCAATCCAACGGTGAGCCAAATTTTACTCCAATACAGGGTACAAATCTGCTTTATGTCAGCAATTCAGATAATGATATTTTTATGGATGAAAACTCACAGCAGTATTTCGTCCTCATCTCTGGAAGATGGTACCAGACTAAAAACCTTAATTCAGATGATTGGAATTATACTCCTGCTGACCAATTGCCTGGTGATTTTGCCAGGATCCCTCCCGGCTCACCTAAAGATAATGTTCTGGCCAGTGTGGCCGGAACAGATGCTGCAAGAGATGCGGTAATGGATGCTCAAATTCCTCAGACAGCTAAAGTGGATCGAAATAGTACAACTACTTCGGTTGATTATGATGGTCGCCCAAAGTTTACGGATATAGAGGGAACAAATTTGCAATATGCAGTAAATACTTCTTCAACAGTATTACGCAATGGAGGGGATGGTCGTTTTTATGTCGTGGATAATGGTGTATGGTTTGTTTCAGATAATGCTACAGGTCCCTGGGATGTAAGTACCGTGAGACCCGTTGATGTTGATCTGATACCACCAAATTATCCAGTATACAATGCCAAATTCGTTAATATATATGATGTAGATCCCAATTATGTTTATTCAGGATATACCCCTGGTTATCTCAACAGTTATGTATACGGTCCAACCGTTGTTTACGGAACAGGATTTTACTATGCTCCATGGTATGGTGCCTATTATTATCCAAGACCCTGGTCATGGGGATTTAACTTCTGTTATACTCCCTATTTTGGATGGGGATTCGGTTGGGGATACAGCGCCGCATGGTTCAGTATAGGTTTCGGTTATGGATATGGATACGGACATTACGGATATGGTTACAGGGGTTGTGGCTGGTGGGGTCCATCTTTTTATCATCCGGCCGTTTGGGGTGGATGGCATGGTGGCCCAAGGCCTTATGGATTCTATGGAAATAATTTCTATGTACATAATGGTGTCCATGTGAACTACGCAAATAATGTATACAGAAACAGGACGGGTGTTTCAAGCCAGAGTTATAATCGTGCCGGAGGTATTGCTTCCAGAACGATGAACTATAACCGTCCGACAACGAATTCTGCAAACAGGAGTGGCAATATGGCTCCCGGAAATAATAGTGCCGGAGCAAGACCAGGTACTACAGGATATAATAACAGAACCGGAACCAATGGATCAATGAATGGTCGTCCTAACGGATCGGGTCTGTCAAATGGGTCTTCCCGTTCTTCTGTATATTCAGATCATCAGGGCAATGTTTATCAGAGACAACAGGCGAACAACAACTGGCAACAGAGACAAAACAGAAGTTGGGCTCCCGTAAACAACTCAAGATCACAAACCATGCAGAATCTGGAGCGCCAGCAGATTAATCGCAGTCGGGGTCAGGCAATGTCTCAAAACTTTCAAAGGATTCCTTCCAGTCCTTCACCCGGTGGCTACAGGCCTTCTGGTGGTGGTGGATCCCGCCCATCAGGCGGCGGATCACATTCTTCTGGTGGTGGTGGTTCAAGAGGAGGCGGTGGTGGCAGACACTAAAGCGAAATCAATTTCATAAAATATTAAAATAAAGACCTGGTAAAATACCAGGTCTTTTAATTTAGACCACCTTTTAATTTGATAATTCCCTAATTCCAATGTGCATTTTTCATAGCTATCGTTCTGATAGTAATCTATTTATTCAATTATGCATATTGATTCCTCAGATTTCTGATTTCATCGTGAGAATACCTGAGCATATTTTGCTGACTATTTAAAAGATCTCTTAAAAAAGCGGGCAGTCTGTCTGTTTCCAGTGCTTTCTTATAGGCTCTTTGAACTGCATCTTCGCCTTCTTCACAATTTGACAGGATGGTATGCCTGTTTTCTCCCGTAAAAACTGCTTTCACATCCATCCAGGCGCGGTAAATTTTACCCATTTCGCTGTTTCCTTTCTCCACATCCCCGTGAAGAACCTGAATCTCATTGGCCAAATCAGATTTGATTTGCTGACTTTCGATGATCATCCGATCGAATAACAATTTCAGATCTCCGTCTCCCTGTTTCAATTCTCTTATAGCACGATTGTAGCCGGCAATCCGATCATTATTGATCATCACAAGATCATTTAAAACTTCAGTTACTTCCCTGGATTTTTCCATAAAATGATTTTTAAGTACTAATAAATTGCAGAAAAAATCGTACCAACGCAAAGTGTGAGAGTGTGAGAGTGTGAGAGTGGGGAAATCAGAACATCCCCCACTCTCACACTCTCACACTCTCACACTTTCCGTTGTTTCACAATTATGTTTTAACTTGCACCACTTTTAAAACTTAGTCTTTTATTATGGAATATTCCAAGATCATTGCTATTACCGGGCTGCCCGGTCTTTTCGAGTTAATAAGTAGCAAATCCGATGGTGGAATTGTGCGTTCCCTGGATGATAAAAGCACACGCTTTGTTTCCAGCCGGGTACACCAGTTTTCACACCTTGAAAGTATTGAGGTTTATACAACGCGTCATAACGTTAACCTGGTTGACATTCTGAAAGCCATGGAAAGCAGTAAGGAAAAACTGCCGGATGATAAAGAAGCATCCGCTTTGAAATCTTATTTCGAAAAAGTATATCCTGAGTTGGATTTTGATCGCGTTTATACAAGCGATCTTAAGAAGATGGTTAAATGGTTTTCCGTGCTTTCAAAAAATCAGGTTGAAATCAAATTATCAGAACCGCCAGTAGAAGAAGCAGTGGCAGAGACCCCGGCTCCTGTAGTAAAAGAAATAAAGCCGGAGAAAAAAACAGTCACTAAGGAATCAAAAGTCGAAGTAAAAATAGCAGACGAAAAAAAGCCTTCGAAAAAACCTTCTGAGCCAAAAACGGCTGAAGTTAAACCTGCCAAAAAAGCTGCTGTGAAAAAAGAGGCTGAAAAAGAAAAACCTGTAAAAAAATCTGCACCAAAAAAAGCAGAACCAAAAGAAACTAAAAAATCTGCTGCAAAACCAGCAGCAAAAAAACCGGCAGCAAAGAAGCCGGCTGCAAAAAAGAAATAATCCGCCATTATCTGAAATATGGGATGGCCAGAGATTCCTACCCAAAAAATCTATAAATGATGAAGACCTTAACCGCAAATATTGAAAAACCTATCCGGGTTTTTCTCCCCGAAAATTTTGTTATCAGTGATTGGAATTCCATCGCTCCTTTTTTTGAAGATCTGGCCGAAAGACCACTAAAAACAGTAATTGATCTGGAGAAATGGTTGATTGATATGAGTGAACTGGAGGCCGTTATCAGTGAAGACGTTTCCTGGCGTCATATTCGTATGACCTGTAATACGGAAGATAAAAAACTACAGGAAAATTTTACTTATTTCATGATGGAGATTCAACCAAAAATTCAACCCTATGCCGATAAGTTGAATCGTAAGCTGATAGATGCACCACTGACTTCTTCCCTGAATAAACAGAAATATTTTACTTATCTGCGTTCGGTAAAAAAAAGTATTGATCTTTTCCGTGAAGAAAATATTCCAATTCAATCCGAGCTTAGTGTTCTTGGTCAGCAATATGGCGCCATCTCAGGTAAGATGACAGTTACAGTAAAGGACCAGGAATACACTTTACAACAGGCCATGAAATTCCTGGAAAATCCAGACCGGCCTTTACGTGAAGATGTATATCGTAAAGTTCAGGAACGAAGGTTACGTGATAAAGATCAAATTAACAATCTTTACACCGAGCTGATCATACGTCGCGATCAAATAGCAAGAAATGCCGGGTTCTCTAACTACCGCGATTACAAATTTGTGGAGATGGGTCGCTTCGATTATACAAAAGAAGATTGTTTCCGTTTTCACGATTCAGTAAAACAGTATGTGCTTCCGCTGGTAGAAATTATCAACCGGTATAAACAAAATAAACTCGGTCTCGATACGTTAAGACCCTGGGATGTAGATGCTGAACCAGCTAACCAGCAACCATTAAATCCTTTTAAGACCGGTGATGAACTGTTGGAGAAAACAGTACAATGCTTCAGTGAACTCAGGCCTTTCTTCGCAGACTGTCTGCTAACCATGAAGAAAATGAATCGCTTTGATCTGGAAAGCAGGATTGGCAAAGCCCCGGGAGGTTATAATTGTCCGCTCGCGGAAACCGGCGCCCCTTTTATTTTCATGAATGCAGCCGGACAAATGCACGATGTTACTACAATGGTACATGAAGGCGGACATGCAGTTCATTCATTTCTTTCTCATCATCTGGAGCTGAGTGCCTTCAAGGAATATCCAATGGAAATAGCTGAAGTTGCCAGCATGGCCATGGAGCTTTTCAGCATGGAAAATTGGGAGATTTATTTTAAAAATCCTGAGGATCTCCGGCGTGCAAAGATTCAGCAACTTGAAAGAGTGATCACTATTTTCCCATGGATTGCGACCATTGATAAATTTCAACATTGGGTTTATGAAAATCCAAATCACGATTTTGAACAGCGAACCGAAAACTGGTACAGGATCTATAATGAATTTAGCTCCAAAACCATAAACTGGAACGGGCTTGATGTTTACCAAAAGAATATCTGGCAAAAACAATTGCATTTATTCGAAGTGCCTTTTTATTATATTGAATATGGAATTGCGCAACTCGGAGCGATCGGCATGTGGAAGCAATTCAAGAAAAACAAAGAACTTGCGCTGGATCATTATACAGAGGCACTTTCTCTGGGAGGAACAAAAACTCTTCCTGAATTGTATGAGGCAGCAGGATTAAAATTTGATTTTTCTGGTTCATATATCAAAGAACTGATGGATTTTGTGGAAGAAGAAATTAAAGAACTTGTGAATTGAGCTTTATATAACACATGATTAACATGTGTTTTGATCGTAGAAATACCACTAAAATGGTAGTGAAGTTTCTTGCGCGATTGGATACAGGATTATATATTTGCAATAAACGCATTAGAAACCTTTTTTCAAAATAGCTACTAATCAGAGCCTTAACCAAAAGTCCCGGTGTTTCCACATCGGGGCTTTCTTTTTTAATTATCAATTATTAATAATTTTCAGTTTGCAGGTTCTTTCAACAACTCATCTATCTCTTTTTCCATTTCTGAAATTTCATCTTTTTTAAGTCCGTCGATAATGGATCTGACATATCCATTTTTATCAACGAGCAGCAAAAAACTGTGTATGTATAAACTGTTCGTCAATTGGCGAAAGATTATTTTTCGGATCATCCAGCAGATAACTTAATCTCGCAGCCAGATATAATGAATCCTTCTTCCCGGTTAGAAAAATCCATTTCGGTGCTTTAACTCCCAACGAGTCAGCATATTGTTTTAATCTTCCTACGCTATCGGTTTTTGGGTCTACAGTATGGGAAAGTATTTTAAAATCCGGCTCATTCATATACTTTTCATAAATTGGTTTAAGGTTCGAATTTAATTTCGGGCAAATTCCGTGACAGGTTGTAAAAAAGAATTCTGCTATATAAACTTTTCCTTCTACGTCTTTATTGGTAATTCGTTCTCCATTCTGATCCAAAAATGAAAATGACTGTACTTTATTTATTTGTGGTAAACCCACTTTCCCAAAACCGGGAATTAGTTTGGTAAGCATAAAATAAAATCCGAGGATCAAAACGAGAAAAAACAGGGAATAGAACAAGATCTTTTTAGTCATGCGGTAAAATTACTCCAGGTAAACGGGAGCAGAAAGTTTTACCAGAAAAGCTATCTTTGCGGGTCGTTCATGAAACTAAAAATCAACGCTGATCTCATCGGTATTGGAGCTTCCCTGGCATGTGCAGTGCATTGTGCCATTTTACCGGTATTCCTCTCGGGCTTATCGATTTTTGGAGTTAACATCATCCATAATTTCTGGTTTGAATCAGGAATGATCCTTTTTGCCTTTGTGCTAGGCATGTTTTCCCTCCGCCATGGATTCATCCGCCATCACCGCAGATATGTTCCTTTTTTACTCTTTATATCCGGAATGTTTTTCCTGCTTGCAAAGCAGTTTTGGCGTGAATATGAGTTGATTTTGCTCCCTTTTGCCCTTATTTTGATCATTTCAGCCCATATTTTCAATTTTCGGTTCATCAGGAAATATGCAGGAAAAAGAGAAAAATCGGTCAAAACTACTTTTTTATACAAGACCCTTAATCAATGATTTTAAAACAGCCCATTGAAAATTATCAATAAAAAGCTTTTGGCTTTAGGCCTTCAGCTTTGAGCTTACTTTGGGCCTTAAGCTTTAGGCTTATAATAGGCCTAAAATGACTAATTTTGCACTCTAAATTGTGCGTTATGATAAAAACTGGAAATCCGGTGATCAGCATTTACACTGAAATGACCCCCAATCCCGAAACCATGAAGTTTGTCGCAAATAAGCTTCTTTATCCCGGGAAAAGCATCGATTTTCCTGATGTTGAATCTGCCAAACCCTCTCCTTTGGCGATTGAACTATTTGGATTTCCATTCATCAAGAGCATATTCATCGCAAGCAATTTCGTAACGCTGACAAAAACTACCGATACAGACTGGGCCGATGTAATACCCTCCATAAGGCAGTTTCTAAAGGAATATCTGGAAGATGGCAAACCCGTAGTCAATGAGGAAGAAATCACCATTGCTCATACAGATGGCAACGCAATTGGAGCGGACGATGATGATGTTGTAAAGAGAATTAAAGAACTGCTGGAAAGTTATGTAAAGCCTGCAGTTGAAATGGACGGTGGGGCCATTCAATTCAGAAGTTATAATGAAGGTGTTGTCAACCTGATGCTACAGGGATCCTGTTCCGGATGTCCTTCTTCCATGATCACCCTGAAAGCAGGAATTGAGGGTATGATGAAACGGATGATTCCCGAAGTTAGGGAAGTGGTTGCCGAAGCCGAATAATGCAGCAAATCATATCGCAATTTATCAACGACATCCATCAAACCACCTGGCTTGAGTTTATCGCTGTTATTATGGGCATTGCCAGTGTTATCTTCTCCCGTAAGGAAAATATTCTTGTTTATCCGGTTGGCATGATAAGTACAGGAATTTTCATCTGGCTTTATATCACGCATGGACTTTACGCTGATGCCTCTGTTAATTTCTATTACACGGTTATGAGCATCATAGGCTGGGTGATGTGGGCCCGAAAAGCAGAAGGTAAATCCACTTTACATATTACGGCCTCCTCGAAAAAAGACTGGATACATTCATTTATCTTTTTTTTCGTCTGCTGGTCTATTTTGTATTTTCTTCTTAGCCGGTTTACCGACAGTACTGTTCCCATTGCAGATAGCTTCACTTCGGGTGCTGCATTCACCGGCATGTGGCTGATGAATAAAAAGAAACTTGAAAACTGGACATGGTGGATTATTACTAATCTGGCCTCCATTCCTCTTAACTTCTACAAACATCTTGTCTTCACCAGTTTTCAGTACCTGGTTTTTCTGATCCTTGCAGTTATGGGCTATATTACCTGGAGAAAAAAGCTCATGCATGCCGCAACCTAAAAAAATTGTGGTGACCGGTCCTGAATCCACAGGCAAGAGTACACTTTGCGAACAACTTGCAAAAAAGTATAACACGAATTGGGTGCCGGAATATGCCCGGGAGTATTTGTTGAAATTAGGGCATCCTTATACTTATGATGATTTACTGATCATTGCAAAAGGGCAAATCGAGCAGGAAGACCGTATCACGTCTTCCTCAAAATCACCGCTGGTTTTTATCGATACGGACATGTATGTCATGAAAGTATGGTGTGAATATGTTTTTGGAAAATGTCATTCTTATATTCTGAATGAAATCGTAAAAAGAAAATACGATTTATATCTGCTTTGCAACACAGACCTGCCCTGGGTTGCAGATGAATTGCGCGAATATCCCGATTTCGAATCACGGGAACGATTATATTATATGTACAAGGATCTGATGATTAATCAGTCTACGCTCTGGTATGAAATTAACGGTAACTATGAAGAAAGACTGAATAAAGCAATTGCCTTTATTAATGTGGTTAATGAGAAATTGTAATAATGAGAGAAAGTGGGAATTGAATTATTAATGACAATTTGTGAATTCATTATCCACTGCGTTAAGCCTTACGCGTTAAGCTTTAGGCATTATTGAAGGAGTTTAACGACATCCGGATCATCCTGCAAGTGGTACATCTGATTAATTATCCAGGGATAACGTGCGGCCACATGTTTTGAGAGTGGTTTGACAGTAAATAATTTCGGATTAGGCAGGCAACCGGCGATCATAGCTGCTTCACTGCGCGTTAATGTTTTTGCGCGTTTATTAAAATAATGCAATGCTGCTGCATCTATTCCGAATACTCCTTTTCCCATTTCACTCACATTTAAATACATCTGAAGAATTCTTTTTTTTCCCCATACAGATTCAATCATAAAGGTAAAATATGCCTCCAATGCTTTTCTCATCCAGCTTCTGCCCTGCCACAAAAAAACATTTTTAGCCACCTGCTGGGAAATGGTGCTTGCCCCATGAAGCGATTTGCTTTTCTGATTATGTTTCATAGCTTTTTCGATGGATTTGAAATCAAACCCATCATGGTCGGGAAAAAGCTGGTCTTCCGAAGCTATTACAGCCAGTTTTGCATATGGCGAAATCGCATCCATCGAAACATAATTTCTTTTCAAGCCGTATCCATGAAAAAGACTGCTGAGCTGAGTAAGTGTGAAAGGAGGATTAACCCATTTTAAAATCAGGATATAAAAAAATTGCAGAAAAAATAAAAACAGAAAGATTCTTTTGATCCATCTCCATGTTCTTGGAACAATTCCTTTCGTTTTAATGGGCATCAGGTTGCTTTGCGGGTGCTGTATTCAAAGGGTTGCCGGTCGGTGTATTTTTCGGCCGCAGGTTCAGGTAGTGTAAAGTATATTTTTTCCCAATCGGATAATTTTTATATCTGGCGGAACGCAATAAAATCCCTGTCAGTATAAACGCTCCGGCTACAATATATCCGGAAGCTTTGATCCATGAACCCGCAGGTTCGTTGGTATATATACCATTGATAACATTCAAAGCAAGCACACCTCCTCCAGCAATGATCAGGCCCGTTCCCCAGTTTTGTAAATGTAATTTCGAAAAATTATTTCGTAAGCCATCGATCTCATTAACGTGGAAAGGAATATTATTAATATACACGCTATCATTCTTTAAATCCGTAAGGGTTCCTTCAAGCCATTGGTCATAGACAGTATGAATCATTATTGGCTCATCGGGTGCATACGTTTTAATATTTCTCCCATTTTTCTGAAGAATCAATACATCTGTTTGTGAGAGGCAGATCATGGGTACCAGAAAAAATATCGCCGTTATGATTTTCTTCATAATTATAACAAAGCTACCCCATTATTCATTTCGGTCTGTGTTCAAGAAAAATCACTCCATATAATAGTGCCATTCCAAAAGCCACCAGAATGGCACCGGATATTTTATTTATGATGGAAAGATTATGAACCGTCAGCTTCTTACGTAAATTTCCTGCCATCATTACCTTGCCCACGTCTGCCCCCATATTTATCAGCAGACAAACTGAAAAAATAACTATTCTTTGCTTTAGGGTATGCGTTAACGAAAGAACGGTAGCATTCCCCAGCCAGAAAATCAGGACACCCGGATTGAGGGTATTAATGATAAACCCTGAAGCAAAAATCCTCGCCATTTCATAAAAGCTCAGATGATCGGCATGTTCGGAGTCGCCGGTCGATTTTATAAGCACTTTTTTAAAAAAGAAAAAATAGACACCCATGGCAATCAGGAAACCGCTTCCTGCATAACCGATCGTTTTTTGATGTTCTAGCAGCCTGGCTACCCATTCAGTAAATACATTGCTGAGTGTTACCAGAATAATATCGCTTAGCCAGACACCGGCTACAAAACTGAAACCACCCTTATGGCCAACCGTAATACTTTGTTTAATTATAGTGAAAATGATCGGACCTACGGATAGTGCAAGCACAACTCCGAGCGCTAATCCTTTCAATATGGCTTCAACCATGCGTAATATGTTTTACCGGCGGTTGAAAAATAACGGAACCACCGGAAAATTGAAGAATTATTCGTCTTAATAAACAATTAATAATGCGCCTTCACATTTTCCTTTTCCAGAAAGCTTTGCCAGTCCTTTAACATTTTGCCCTTCAGTACACGGGGAAATTTATGCTGTCCCCCTTCCTTTCCGACTGATCGCATAAAATCCATGAAGATTTCAGGCGGTAAGACTTTTACCGAAATATCTTTAAGAGCGCTCTTTCTTTCTACAGCATAATCATCATTTAAGTTTTTGAGTTTCTCATCCAGTTTTTCCGCCAGTACCAGCGGGTCCAATTCGATTTCTGAAGACAGCCACCATTGATGCGCAAAAAATAATCCATGCGGTATGCCTGCTACTGTGAATTCAGGTATTGAAATATTTAGCTCCTCACTTACAAATTGTATGGCCTGGTTCATATTATCCACACTGAGGTGTTCTCCCACAAGGCTAAGATATTGTTTAGTACGGCCTGTAATAATGATTTCGCTTTTCTCCTTATCCGTAAAACGGATCGTGTCCCCGATCAGATATCGCCAGGCACCGGCAGCTGTGCTGATTAAGAGTGCATAATCACGACCTTCCTCTACCTGATGAATCTCAAGGGCCTCCGGGTTTTTTATAATATTTCCATCAGCATCAAAATTCTTATTGTCGAAAGGGACAAATTCAAAGAACAGATGTTGATAAGTGACCAGCCTCAATCCTCGTTCATCCTGACGGTCCTGATAAGCGATGAAACCCTCGGATGCAAGATAGGTTTCAATATACGTAATGGGTTTACCCAACAGTTTTTCAAATCCAATTTTATATGGCTCGAAAGAAACTCCCCCATGCACAAAAAATCCCAGGTTGGGCCAGATCTCGTGAATGCTCTTAAGATTATAGCGCTCGATTATTTTTTCAATACACATTTGAATCCATGCAGGCACTCCAACGATAAATCCGATATCCCATCGCGGAGCCTGCTCAACAATCTCCTCCAGTTTTTTAGACCAGTCACGGGTCCTTGCAATTTTTCTTCCAGGTTTATAAAAGGGGCTGAACCAGAAGGGAACTTTCTTTGCTGATATTCCGCTAAGATCACCTTCATAGTATCCCGGACCTTTCTGAAGATCCGTACTTCCGCCGATCATCAGCCATCCCTTACCAATACTTTTTACCGGAATATCCTGGTAATTGCGAAGGCTCAATAATTGTCGCACCATTACAATACGATTTCCGCGTAGCAGATCGTTTGTAACAGGAATATATTTACTGGCAGATTCCGAAGTGCCAGAGCTCAGTGCATAATATTTTATTTTACCAGGCCAGCAGATATCGGGTTTGCCCTCAAGGGTTTTGTACCACCATTCTTTATAGATCTTGCTATAATCAAATACGGGAACGTTTTCCTGAAAGCTTTTAACAATATGCCGGCTCATCATTATACTGTCAAAATGGTATTTCTGTCCGAATTCAGTGAATCGTGCTTTTTTCAATAATTTTTTCAGGACTTTCATTTGCTGACGCCGTGGGGATTTTTTCGGCAATCGCAATGCCCGGGCCAGAGAATTGGGTAATTGCACATCAATTAACGCCATTGATAATCGGGATATTAGTTGATTTCAAATTTAGCCCTTTTTAAGCTTAAGGCCTAAAGCAGAAAGCTTCTTTGGTTATGGATTATGAATTATGGGTTATGAGATATTGGAGAAGTCTATTTTAAAACTCATGACTCATAATCCATAACCCATAACCAAATACCAGATTACGGCATAGGGGCTGGTGAACTCAATGGGTAAAGTAAAATCGGGTCACTTTCATTATTCGTTTTACTGATGGCCGTTACAAAAAAACGGCCCTGTGGCTGATTCAGTAATTCTTTCAAACTGAAAGTCATCTTCGCGGTCTGATTGCCCGGAATGAATTGAAATACACGGGCAGAATCAATATTAAATGCTGCCTCTGCTTTATAAACTGCAAATCCTTTCAGCTCATCAGTAAGTTTTCCCTTTTCAAAAGAAAATACCAACGAATCATTATTATTACTGAAATGCACCACGGGTATGGATGGCCGAACACTGTCGATCCAGGGCATCGGCGCAATCAGGGCAGGATAATTATAAAAATTTTCGCGGAGTGTATCGCTCCATCCATTTGCATTTCTATAAAATGAAACGCTGCTGAAATAAACCTGTCCTCCAATACCCGGAAGATCCCTTATTGCGTGCAGCTGACGCGGAAGCTGGTCCTTATCTTTCCAATATATATTCGAACCCGCACGGTAAATACCCAGACCGATATAACATGGGCGATCGTAATGATTCCTGTTCCACCAGTCAAGCAGAATTCCAAAAGGTGCATTTTTTTGTTCAAATTCCCAGTACAACTGTGGCACCACATAATCGATCCAGCCATTTTTTAACCAGAGCAGAATATCCGCATAAAGATCATCATAGTTGGTTTGACCAGCATGTGTATCGCTACCCAGTGAATCCCTCGTCTGGTTTCTCCATACACCAAAAGGACTGATACCGAATTTACAGGTTTTCTTCACCTCATTGATCGTGCGCCTCAGCATAACAATAATAGAATCCACATTACTTCTTCGCCAGGTCTCTTTATCCATACCCTGACCGAATTTCGCAAAAGAAATATTGTCTGGAAATTCCACAGACCCAATCCGGTAAGGATAAAAATAATCATCAAAATGAATTCCATCAATATCATAACGGCTAAGCATATCCCTGATGACGGAAGTGACATAAACCTGAACTTCTTTATTTCCCGGATCAAGATATTTTGTATCTCCATATGTTATGATCCAGTCAGGATGCATTTTACTTACGTGGTTCGGAGCAATGGATGATTGTTTGATATGTTTAACAATACGATGTCGTTTATGACCAATCCGTTTGTATGTTACAACTGTACGTGCTACCTGAAAGACTGCCCTGTAAGGATTACACCAGGCATGAAATTCCATGCCCCTTTTGTGGGTCTCGCTGATCATAAATTCCAAAGGATCATAATATGGAACGGGTGCTTTGCCCTGCTTTCCTGTAAGCCATTCACTCCACGGTTCAATAGATGAAGGATAAAATGCATCGCAGGCCGGCCTGACCTGAACAATTACCGCATTCATTCCATTGCGCTGATGCATGTCGAGTTGACGGATGAATTCGGCTTTTTGCTGTTCTGTGCTGTAATCGCCGGCACTGGGCCAGTCGATATTATCAACAGTTGCGATCCATACAGCCCTGAATTCATATTTAGGTTGGGAAAAAGCTATGCGGAAAGAAAATAACAGAAAAACGAGGAGGAATCTTTTCATAGTTATCTATCAGGTAATAGGGATTTCAGCAGATTTTTCTTCCTGACCGTTTTCACCCGATCTTATTTTGTCGAGAAGAACATTCAATTGCTTGGCTTCCTCTTCGCTGAGGTATTTAAAAATAGATTCCATTTCATCATTTAATCCATCCATTGTTTGTAAAAGTTTTTTTCCTTTGTCTGTTAATAGTATGTCGACCAGTCGCCGGTCTTCATGACAAATTGATTTTTTAACCAATCCCTTTTTTATAAGCCTGTCCACAATACGGCTAGTGTCGCTCATTTTATCCAGCATTCTTTGTCTGATCTGCAGTGTAGACAGAGGCTGGCCGGCGCCTCTCAGTATACGCAAAATATTGAACTGTTGCTGTGTGATGTCGAAGGGCTCAAAAAGTTTACTCACTTTTTCATTCAACCAGTTGTAGGTATATATGAGATTAATGGTTGATTTCTGATATTCTGAGCGAAATACTTTCTGATGAATTTCTTTCTCTAAACTCATAAAATAATTTGATAAGCTTTACTCTCACACCCTCAGACTCTCACACTCTCACACTTTCCTTAGTCTCCCCACACTTTTACTCCTTCGCTGCAATTGGCGCAGATATCAATTTCCGCCCTGCCTTTTAAAATCTTCCTGCGAAAATCGAGGTATTCCGGTTGTTTCCATATTTCTTTGAAAGATTTATTTTTTAAATCGCCCATCCGGTGTTTTGCATCTTTATCAAAACAACAGGGCACAACCAGTCCGTCCCAGGTAATAACCGGCGAATGCCAGAGACGCCAACAATGATTCTGCATTGGATTTTTCGATTCATAGCTTCCATCAGTTTTTTTCCTATACCTCGAAAGAGTGGTATGTTGTGGAATGAGTTGATTAGGGTCACTGGCATAATCATATATCTGCGCTGTTTTATACCTAATGCCATCCACGCCAGTTTTCTTCGCCAGTTCTTTTACTTCCAGGAGCTGGTGTTCATTTGGCCTTACGACCAGGAACTGAAAGAATATATAAGGTGTATTACTATTTAGTTTCTTTTTCCATTTTACTATATTGGCTGTTCCCGACATCACTTTTTCCAGGTCGCCGCCCACACGGTATTGGCTATATACTTCCTGCGTAGTACCATCCAGTGAAATGATGAGGCGGTCCAGACCACTTTCCACCGTCATGCGTGCATTTTCATCATCAAGATAATGGGCGTTTGTAGACGTGGCCGTATAGATTTTTTTTGAACTGGCATATTTTACCATTTCAAGAAAATCGGGATTCAAATAGGGTTCTCCCTGAAAATAAAAAGTGAGATACAATAATTCAGGCGCAAGCTGGTCGATCATCTGCCGGAAAAAATTCTTTTCCAACATACCACGGGGACGGGTAAATGACCGGAGTCCGCTGGGACATTCCGGGCATCGCAGATTACAGCTTGTAGTAGGCTCGAAAGAAATGGATACAGGTAAGCCCCATTGAATTGGTTTTCTTGTCCATTTACTCAAATAATAACTCGATAATACGAGGGTGCCGTTCCAGAAGCGCCGTATGCTCAGCTTGGAAAAAAAATTGATCGTATCATTCAGATTGAAATTTGCCATATACTGAGTAAAATTAGTTTTAAATGTGGAAAGCCGGAAGCTCTTATACTGGTATTTCGTCTGTGGGCTGATTATATTTGCAAACGTTTATTTATCGTAATGGCCAAAAAGAAGAGCAGGATCTGGAAGATTATCGTTTTCATGTTCAGTACCGCTATTATTATCATGTTTATTGTGATGATCGTTCAATGGGTACTCCAAAAAAGAACATCATTTGTAGAATATCCTGAGTTCGGCATAGATATACCGGTGAATTATTCAGTTCATGGCATTGATGTTTCGAAATACCAGGAAGTCGTCGACTGGCAATCTGTGAAAAATATGCAGGTGCAGGATGTACATATCAGTTTTGTATTTGTGAAAGCGACCGAAGGATTGGGAAATGAAGATCAGATGTTCAGCCGCAATTGGAAAAAAATCAGGGAAGCGGGATTGATCCGCGGCGCTTATCATTATTTTCTTGCAACCAAAAGTGGAAAAGCGCAGGCAGAGAATTTTATCAATTCGGTAACCCTTCTGCCGGGAGACCTTCCACCCGTGCTGGATATTGAACAAACGTATGGAGTGCCTCCGGATAAATTAAGGCAGCGTGCAAAAGAATGGCTGCAAACAGTGCAGACATATTATGGAACTGCACCCATTATTTATACAAATGTTGATTTTTATGAAAAGTATCTGAAAGACGATTTTGATGGTTACCTCTTATGGGCTGCGCATTACCTTCAGCCTTCACAGCCTCGTATTTACAGGAGCTGGAGTTTCTGGCAGCACAATGAAAAAGGAAGGGTAAATGGTTGTTATACGATTGTTGATTTCGATGTCTTTAACGGCGATTCACTGGAATTCCAGAAATTGTTACTAAACCGATAAATACTTACAATGAAAAAAGTTTATTGCGTTGCTACCTGCGGAACCTGTCAGAAGATTATCAAAAATGCAGATCTGAATAAAAAAGGATTTATTAATCAGAACATAAAAGAAGAAAAGATCACTCCTGAGCAACTGGATGAGATGAAGAATATGATTGGTAGTTATGAAGCACTCTTTAGCAGAAGAGCCTTGAAATATAAAGCCATGGGGCTGAAAAACAAAAAACTCACAGAGAAAGACTATCGTGATTTAATTCTTCAGGAATATACTTTTCTAAAAAGACCCGTCGTTATTTCTGGCAAGAAAATATATTCCGGTAGTGAAAAGAAAACAGTTGGCGAAGTTTTAAAGCTAAAATAAATTACCCTTACAGAGACCTTACAGGAACAATACAGGGACTTTATAGGGACCCTCCTCTTGTTTGACAAGGGCATGCTTCCTGCAGGCTGCTAGTCTGACAGGATCGGATAGTCTTTATTAGTCCTTTATTATTCTAAGTTTTGCGTAATTCAGCATAATCTTTTTCTCACCGCCGAGCTTGAAATTTACCGTTGCTACCGGATTATGTGCCGATCCTTCCATGCGGACTACTTCACCGAATCCGAATTTAGGATGCTCCACTTTATCCCCGGCGGCCAGATCACTCGTATCGCTGGGTGCAAAATCCTGAGAAGGAATATGAACCGGTGCAGGCGTTTTGGCAGAAGAGGAAATATAGCTGGGTTTCGAAGGTTCGTGGCTTTTTGTATTAGAATTATCATTGTTACCATAGCCCCGGTTAAGACGATCATAAGCAGGTCTGCCTGACCAGGATCCGATTTGGTTTTTTATTCCTCCGCCTGCGTAACTTCTGTCCATCTGATCTTCCGGAATTTCTTCAATAAATCTGCTGGGATCATTTTGTATAACACTTCCAAAGCGGTAACGGGAGTTGGCATATGTTATCCAGAGTTTATGCTTAGCCCTGGTGATCACTACATAAAAAAGACGTCTTTCTTCTTCGAGTTCTTCTCTTGTATTGATGGACATGGCATTGGGAAAAAGAGATTCTTCCAAGCCTGCAGCAAATACACAACTGAATTCCAGGCCCTTCGCTGAGTGTATCGTCATCAGCTTAACTGTATCAGCTTCCGGATCTTTCTGATCCGTATCAGTAAGTAAAGTAATCTGTTGCAAATAGCCGGAAAGTCCCGCCTGGCCTCTTTGTGTTTCCTGTGTATCTGCGGTATCTATTAGTATTCCGTCTTCATCAATAATGCTGCGATTTTGCTGATCATCCACCCATTCCCTGATACTGTTTAGTAGTTCCTGGATATTTTCATAACGGGCAAGGCCCTCCGTAGTTTTATCGTTGAATAATTCTTTAACGATATTTGTTTGTTTCCCGACATGTGTAGCCACTTCATATGCGTTTTTCGTATTCAGCATACTCGCAAAACTTTTTATCATCTGAACAAATTGTTCAATGGCTTCCAACGTCCCGGCCTTATATCCCATGGAAGATGCGTTACTGAGAACGTCCCACATGGAAATATTTTTTTCATTGGCCAGGAGTACGGCCTTATCCAGCGAGGTTTTCCCAATACCACGGGCTGGAAAATTGATGATTCTTTTTAATGATTCTTCGTCATTGTGATTTACAATTACACGCAGATAAGAAATAAAATCCTTGATTTCTTTGCGCTGATAAAAACTGATACCTCCATAAATAGTATATGGGATAGCCATTCTTCGAAGGCTTTCTTCAAACGCACGACTTTGGGAATTGGTGCGGTATAAAATCGCGAAATCACGGTTATTAAAATGATTGCGAAGTTTTTGTTCCTGGATCGTATCGGCAACAAATTTCCCTTCATCGTTGTCTGTCATCGTCCTTACGAGGCGGATCTTTTCACCTTCCAGGTTTTCCGTCCACAGATTTTTCGGAATTTGTCCCTTATTATGTTTGATCACTTCATTGGCAGCTTTTATAATACTTTGTGTGCTCCTGTAGTTTTGTTCCAGTTTCACCACTTTTACATCTTCATAATCTTTCTGAAACTGTAAAATATTTTCGATGGTCGCACCGCGAAAACTATAAATGCTTTGCGCATCATCACCCACTACACAAACATTTTCATATACCGCACCCAGTAATTTTATTATTTCGTACTGGGCGGGGTTAGTATCCTGAAATTCGTCGATCAGAATATATTTGAACTTGTGCTGATATTTATGCAGACTCTCCGGAAAATTTTTCAACAGTTCATAAAACTTCAGTAGCAGATCGTCAAAATCCATGGACCCGTTCTTAAAACAACGTTTGGCATAAGCTTCATAAATCTGCGCGATGGCTGGCCGGTTGCTGCGTATATCTTCCTGCTGGATATAATAATCAGTAGCATATTCCGCAGGTGAAATCAGTCCGTTTTTCGCCTGGGAAATACGGTTATAAACGATATTGGGCTTATAGTGTTTATCATCCAGGTTAAGTTCATTCACAACGGTTTTCACAACACTTTTTGCGTCGTCTGTATCATAGATGGTAAAATGATGAGGATAGCCCAGTTTGGGCGCTTCAGCCCGCAAAATCCTGGCAAAAACACTGTGAAATGTACCGATATATAGGTTTCGGGCTTCATTATTCCCGAGAATGCGTTCAACCCTTTCCTTCATTTCTTTTGCCGCTTTATTGGTAAAAGTGAGGGCCAGTATATTAAAAGCATCAACACCATTTGAGAGCAAATGAGCGATTCTTGTTGTCAGCACTTTTGTTTTACCACTTCCCGCACCGGCTATAATCATCAGGGGACCGTCTTTATGCAAAACAGCTTCTTTCTGTGCTTCATTCAATCCTTTAAGATAATCCTGCATGCTTGCAATTTACGAACTGCTGTTGGCAGAACCACGAGTTAAATTATTCCACGAAAGTTTAAATAACCCTGCTCTTCAGGGTTTTACAGGCGGGCATGTTTTCTATGGCTCCACTGCGAGATCACTTCGTTTTTAGAAGTCAGAATAAGCAGGCCATTTTTATATTGGTATCTATCAATTTTTAATAAGTTTTGCAAAAAAGATGTTTCGTCATAGCCGGGACAGAACATCCTGGTCGTAATCATTTTATCACTGATATGCAGGGTACTGTCATCAGCTATAAAAGTACCTGACATCTGGTTGCACCCTGTAGTTCCCGTAAATCTGTTTTGTTTAACATCAAACTGAATTTCAGGAATATGATTATTCATAGAATCTTTTACCGAAACGATTTGCAAATACCATTTTCCATCAAGATCAGAAATTGACCAGGGCTTTTTATTTAGGGATTCAGTGCCTGGTTTAACCTGGGCGCTTATCACTAAAAGTGAAGCAAATAATAAGGCCATCAGTTTAAAAGATTTTAACTTTGGTAGCATATTTGATTTACATCTATAATCATACCCAATCATGCCAGGATTTGAATTTTTTGGTGAAGAGGAACGCAAGGAAGTAAACGATGTTTTATTTACCGGAATCCTCATGCGATACGGTTTTGATGCAGCACGCAAAGGTATCTGGAAATCGCGTGAGCTGGAGCAGGCACTCTGCACCAGGTTGAATTGCGGATATGCACAAATGACTTCCAGTGGTACTTCTGCACTTACGACCGCCCTTGCGGCTTTGGGCATCGGTGCAGGTGACGAAGTAATCATGCCTTCATTCACTTTTGTTGCCAGTTTCGAAGCTGTACTCAGCGTGGGTGCCATCCCCGTTCTGGTTGATATTGATGATTCACTGACGATGGATCCTGTTTCTGTCCGAAAAGCATTAACTCCCGCCACACGATGTATAATGCCAGTACATATGTGCGGAAGTATGGCTGATATGGATAAAATTCAGGAGATTTGTTACGATCATAAACTTCTTTTACTGGAAGATGCCTGTCAAAGTATCGGAGCATCTTATAAAGGAAAATATCTTGGTACCATTGGCGACGCAGGAACACTTTCATTCGATTTTGTAAAAACTATTACTTGTGCCGAAGGAGGCGCTGTATTAACAAATAATAAAAACATTTATACAAATTGCGATGGTTTTACTGATCACGGACATGATCATATAGGAAATGACCGTGGCGCAGAACAACATCCCTTCGTCGGATATAATTTCAGGATTTCGGAATTACATGCTGCTGTAGGCTTAGCACAGTTTCGCAAACTGGATAGATTTCTTTCTATTCAAAAGAAAAATCATCAGTTTTTACAGTCAGAACTTGCAAAAATATCAGGTGTAAAATTCCGGACCATACCTGATCCCGCGGGTGACAGCCATACTTTCCTGAGCTGGTTCCTGCCCAGCCAGGAACTGACTGAAGCTGTCGTATCAGAAATGAAAGCAACGCAGATCTTTGGTGGCAATTTCTACTGGTTTGATCATAACTGGCACTACATCCGTAAATGGGATCATCTGAAAACAAATAAAACCCTTAATCGCCTGAATCCCGATCAGATTACAGCTGTTAAAAAACTCAATACCCAGGATTTCAGCAAAAGCGACGCCGTGATTGGATGCTGTATAAGTACGGCTATTGGCTTATCCTGGACTGAAGATCAGCTTCGGGAAAAGGCATCCGGACTGGCAGCAGCCATAAAAAAAGTGCTGGCTAGTGCTTCCCCTCAAGCGCATTACAATCAGCAAGCGAGCCTAGCCTGAAGCGCAGAGGTATATGGGTCGCTTTTTCTATTTCCCACTCTCTTTTACAGAAAAAGCCTGATTGGATATAATAGATATCCGAAGGAATAACATATTGCTGGGCTGTAATCATGGTTCTTTCCAAAATTACCCCCTGAGAAGGGTCCAAATGGCTATTCTGGCTTCCCATTCCAGGCTGATTACTCCGGGCTTCTATATTCGATCCGGGTAGCCATAAATGCTTGAAATCAGGCGCCAATTCTGCTTTTTTTGAAATATTCTGCCCCCTCCCGGAAATGCAGGAAAACATTGTCAACCAAACAACAAGAAAACAAATAAGACGTTCCGGCCGATTCTTCATAAATGTATGTAAATTTACGGCGCGATTTTTGTGGAATGGGCAGATTTTTTTCAAATTGCCCCTTCTGACATTAACCCCTCAAAGATGGCATTAAGTCAAGCATTACAGCAGAAATTACTCCAAAAATTATCTCCACAGCAGATTCAGCTTATGAAACTGCTTCAGGTGCCTACTGCCAATCTGGAAGAAAGGATCAAAGAAGAACTGGAAGAAAATCCCGCTCTGGAAGTTGCAGAAGAGGATCATGACGATGGCTTGACGGAAGATTCCAAGGATGAATTCGAAACTGCAGAAGAAGATTTTGAGCCTGAGGGAACGCAGGATGAATATGATAATATCGACATCAGCGAGTACGTGAATGATCACGATGATGATGTGGCCGACTACAAACTAAGAGATGAAAATTATCCTGATGCGGAAGACAAACAGTCTGTTACACATAAGCTTGAAACGAGTTTTTATGATATGCTGCTGGACCAGTTGGGAATGCTGAAACTTGATGACCGGACGCGCAAAATAGCTGAACAGATTGTTGGAAGTATTGATGACGATGGTTATCTGCGTCGCGAAACAACATCCATAGTGGATGATCTGGCATTCAGACAAAATATAGAAAGCTCAGAAGAAGAAGTAGAATCCATTATAAAACGCATACAGCAATTCGATCCACCGGGAGTTGCTGCGCGTAATCTGCAGGAATGTTTATTGCTTCAGCTGGAAAGAAAGAAGAACGAAGCTAAAAGTGTGGAGCTGGCTATCAGCGTGCTTTCAGAATATTTCGATGAGTTTACAAAGAAACATTACGATAAGATTCAGCGCGGATTAAATATTACAGAAGAAGAGTTCAGGGATGTGATACGTCAGATCATAAAGCTGAATCCAAAGCCTGGCGGCAATCTTGGAGGTTCCGGCAAAGGTGAAGGTTATGTGGTGCCTGATTTTTTTATTTTCAATAATGCAGGTATACTGGAGCTCACACTGAATTCCAGAAATGCACCGGATCTCCGTATCAGCGATGGTTACCGCGATATGCTGAAGGACTATGACCGCGGTGCAAAAAAAGATAAAAGACAAAAAGAGGCCGTACTCTTTATCAAGCAAAAAATTGATGCGGCCAAATGGTTTATAGATGCCATTAAACAGAGGCAGCAAACGCTGATTAACACCATGCAGACCATTATGGATTATCAGCATGAATTTTTTATTTCCGGAGATGAAACTTCCCTCAAGCCGATGATCCTGAAAGATATTGCAGAACGGACCGGATTGGATATATCTACAGTGAGCCGTGTAGCAAACAGTAAGTTTGTGCAAACAGAATTTGGAACTTACCGGTTGAAATTTTTCTTTAGTGAATCTCTTAGTACTGACAGCGGAGAAGAAGTTTCCACCCGTGAAGTGAAAAAAATATTGAGCGACCTTATAGGAGATGAAAGTAAAAAGAAACCTTTAAGCGACGAACGCTTAACCGAATTGCTGCAGGAAAAAGGATATAATATTGCCCGGCGCACCGTTGCCAAATACCGCGAACAACTGAATATTCCTGTTGCACGACTGAGAAGGGAATTGTGAAAAGCTTAAAGCCAAAAGCCTAAAAAGCCTAACGCTTAACGCTTAACGCAAATTAAAAATCGTTCATCCATCATCGAAATAGGTCAACTGTAAATAAATGAACCAACCAGCATATCAATACTCATCAGCATCAGCAACGGAACCGCATCCATCCCGGGGGCTTCGTTTCTTTGCTCATTTATTTTCAATACTGTTTCATCCAATTCTTATCAGCACCTATGTATTAGCATTTCTGATTTATATACATCCTTCAGCTTTTGAAGGCGTTGATCCGCATACTAAAAACCTGCGCATGTTGAGCATTATATTATTTACAATTTTTTTTCCCTGTTTCAGTTTGTTCATTGCGTGGCGGCTTAAGTTGATCAGGAGTCTGTCGCTTGAAAATCGCCAGGACAGGCTGGTAGGTTTCATTGTAACAATGTTTTTTTATTTCTGGGCTAGTTATGTATTTAGAAATCTGCCGGACACACCGCCGGTAGCAGCTCATTTCATACTCGGCACATTTCTCGCTGTCTGTGGTGCCTGGATGTGTACGATTTTTTATAAAGTCAGCATCCACGCCGTTGCTATGGGCGGACTTGTTAGTTTTGCAATTCTCTTCAGCCGGCAGGATGTATATACATCCGGCCTTTATCTTACAATTCCAATATTAATTGCCGGGATTGTTTGCTCATCCCGACTTATCCTGGGAGCCCATAATCGTTTTGAAATGGTCAGCGGATTTTTAGTAGGAATCGCAGCACAAATGATCTCCTGGTTAATTTAAAAGGCCTTTACGCTTAGAAAAGTTTTCGGCTTTAAGCTTTGGGCTTTAGGCTTAAAAAAGAAAAGCCCAATCATAGGGTACGAACCTAAATTGGACTTTTTCACCTTCAAACCATCGGAGTTTACGTCCGGTTAACCATTCAGTATTTTTGAACCAGTCAGGTATTTTTTCGTAGGGTGATAAATGAAGAAGCAGGAACCGCCCTTCATATCTTCGACTACCTCCTTCACATCTTCATTCGGGATAGCTGGACAACCAAAGCTTCTGCCATTAAACTTATTCGATTGAATAAATTTTTCACCGACATATTTCGAACCATGTATAACTATATTTCTCCTGTCGGCCTTGTCGTTGAATCCTTTTTCCAGTCCGTGAATTTTCAGTGCCAGGCCATGTTTACCTGTATACGTTAATTCAGTAACATAAAATCCAAGGCTGCTTTTGTGAGAACTCCAATTATTTGAAAATGTATTCGCATACTCGCCACCTGAACGTCGTCCATGGGCTACATATGTGTTGATGAGTATTTTTCTGGATTCCAGGTCAACAACATATAACCGGCGATTCCTTGATGACTGGCTGAAATCACAAATAGTAATAATATTGCTCTTCATGATTTTGTGTTCCTCAAGCAAACGCAGGTATCCTATATAAGCATATTCAAACACTTCGCGGTGAAGGCCTGATTCTTCCAGATTCATCTGGCAGTACAAATTGCTTACTTCAGCTTCAAATTCAACGGAATTGCGGGAAAGTGTAATCGGCGCCGGATTTCTCTTAATTGGGTTTGCCATCAGTCCATTTCCGGAATGTAAAATGGGAGAGAATGACAGCAACAGGGCTACGGAAAACACACGA
Organism: uncultured Bacteroidota bacterium; assembly: GCA_963711345.1. Lineage (GTDB taxonomy): Bacteria > Bacteroidota > Bacteroidia > Chitinophagales > Chitinophagaceae > Puia. Next base: position 141,812 of record CAVQDS010000002.1, read on the forward strand.
TATTTGTTTCGCATGGTTAGGGTTTTTCAAGGGTATTTCAAAAACGGATCTGGTACTAAAATATTATTTGATTCTCATTTAAACAATGATTTAACGCATGTTTTTTATTGTATAAACTTCAAATAAAATAAATTTTCACGATTTCGTAAAAGCCCACGGAAAATCACGATTGTGGCCCGATTTTTTACCTTCATATAATGAAACAAGCCCGTATTTTCACTCGATCAGAAATTAATAAATGATTTAAGAACAGATCTTTACAGTAATGACAATATTCAGGATAATTTTTTCACGCAAATAATTTGTGAAATGAAAACTTTAATATTAGTAAGACATGCAAAAAGTTCGCATACTTACGGTGTGTCTTCAGATTTTGATCGTCCTTTAAATGACCGCGGATTTCGTGATGCTGCTGAGATGGGCAAAAAACTTTTTAAAAAGAAAGTAACGATAGATCAATTTGTTTCCAGTCCGGCGGTTCGTGCGAAAACTACCGCTGAATTATTTGTTGCCGAATATGGCCGAAAATTGAAAGAGATATTATTCATCCCAACATTATATCATTCTTCCCAGGAAAACTTTATGGAATTAGTCCATGAATTGGAAGATAAGTATCAACATATCGCGCTATTCTCTCATAACCCCGGCATTACAGAATTTGCTTCTTCAATTAGCCCTGCCCAAATCAGCCATATGCCTACCTGTAGTGTGTTTGCCGTATCTTCTGCCATCGATTCCTGGAAGGATTTTAACAGGATTGACAACAGTTTTTTGTTTTTTTACAAACCTGAATAAAGATTAATCCCTGTCTTTTTTTGATACCTCCGCTAAAAAATCAGCTACCAGCTGATTCAGGTTTGATCCAGGTATCCCTGGTAATTTCAAATTCGTTTTCTGATATAAGTTCAAAACATTTACCAGATTGAAATTTTTTTGCGGAGCGCTAAACATCCATTTGTTTTCGTGCATATAACGTGCAAGATATTCCTGTTCCGTTTGTCCCGGAGTAGGAACCAGAATGGCATTTCTTTTTAGTGTAACAAGATCCATGATCGTACTATATCCGCTTCTTGCAATAATAAATTCCGATGCATTCATTAAGTTCACTCAGTTTATCCGCAGGAAGATGATTATATATTTTTAATCCGTCTCTTGAAATAGGGTTGGGAAGTTCAGTTCCTGGTAAACCCCTGACTACAACTGTTTCCATGGCGGAGACGATCAGTTGTCCGAACAAAATATTTTCAAATTCTGTTCTTTGCGGTTCAGGTCCGGAAATCAGAATAAGGAGTGAATTACTTATTATCTTTTTTTCTTCCTTTTTAAACCTCGATAATACACCAATATATTTTACTGGAAAGGGCGGAAGAATTATGGGATGAGACAGCTTTCCTGATAAAGAATTTTTTCCTGCCAGGTCTGGTATCCAGCAGACAGAAAATTTCCCGATGAACTTATAATTCCATTCCAAAATTTTTCTGTCAATCCAACCGCCAACCACCGACGACCAACGGCCAGCCTTTTCGTGAGATCCCCATCCTGACTGAATATTCAATTGATGCGTAATAAAAACACAATAAAGTTTTTTGTGAAAAAGACCATACCTGTTATCAGAAATGACTGCATGTATTCCAAGTCTCCTGACAGTTTCTTCAAGCCACCTGTTTTCCTTTTTTACTCGCTTCAGGATGGCCGGAATTTGCCATAGGAGGGCCCATTTTAATAAAACGCCCCTTTTAAAACTTAGATTGTAACCTGGAATTTCAATGAAATCAAGCTGGGGAAATTCTTCATAACAAAAGGGCTTTTTGACCCTCGCTGGCTGCGATCGTTACCCGCGCTCCCTGGCGGATTAACTCATTAATTATTGGAATACAGCGTGTTGTATGCCCAAGGCCCCAATCCAGGGGGGCAAGGAGCACAGAAACAGGCCCTTTTTGAATCATATTAAATTTCTAAAACTGGGACAAAAACCTGCAATTAACCGCAAATTTTTATAAATTAGAGCAATGAAATCTATGAAAAATCCGCTTACCCTATTGATCTTTTTATTAATTATGATTACAATTGTAAGCGCTGGTTGTAATTCTAGCAATCACATTGGAGGAAGCAGTAAAAAATGTGGTTGTGGCGTCAACAAGGGCATGGTCGGATATTAAAATCTAATTGCAATGAAAACACCTGACAGAGATTTACTTGTTCTTATGAAAGATGAATTCGTTACTGAGCAGTTCATGGCATGTGAACTCGAAAAATTAAATGATCTTCTTTTCCAGTACGAAACCCTCGAAACCTTTTGTGACGCTCACGAAGTTTTTGATCTTAACAGCTACAAAATTTTAAGAGGAACCCGCTATATTCAGCGCGTTGTAAGACAACAGGAGCTGAAGCCTTTTCAGTTTTTATGTAACAAGAATTAAATTCGTCTAACTATTTAACATTAAAGGCATGACCAGCATCAGCAGGTCCTCTGCTTTATCCTGCTCAACCGGTTTGATAATTCCTGCTTTTGTGGGTGTAGACAATTCAACGCGGATTTCATCTGAAGCTGTTGCATTCAGCATCTCAATCAGGAACCTTGCATTAAATGCAATAGACATATCTTCTCCTGAATATTGGCACTTCATTCTTTCATTTCCTTCAAAAGAGAAATCGACATCCTGTGCGGCGAGTTGTAATTCACTGCCATGAATACTCAGCACGACCTGGTTGGTACTTTTATTACTGAACACACTTACCCTTCGAAGAGCACTCTGAAAATCGCTGCGGTTGACCGTTAGCTTATATGGATTGTCTGCTGGTATTACAACTTTATAATCAGGAAAACGTGCATCAATCAGGCGGCAGCTCATTTGCAATCCTCCGAAATTCGCAAATAAATGATTGCTGTTGTATGAAAGTTTTACCAGTTCATCCGAATTCGGAAGTGTTGATTTTAATAAATTCAATGGCTTTTTTGGAACGATTAGGGATTCCGTTTTAGTACTTGAAATATCAGACCTTTTAAAACGTATCAGCCGGTGAGCGTCTGTAGCTACAAATTGAATTGATGAAGGGCTCATTTCCACCAAAACTCCTGTCATAGCCGGACGCAGATCATCATTGCTGACAGCGAACAGGGACTTGTTTATGGCAGTAGCAAGTACAGAGGCGGGAATTTCAAAAGTAGTAGTTTCATCTGCCGAAGGATCTTTTGGGAAATTATCGGGATTTTCTCCCATCACTTTGTATTTACCGTTATCACTGGTGATTTCAACTGAAAATTGCTTATCAATGGTGAAGGCCAAAGGTTGGTCTGCAATATTTTTAAGCGAATCCAACAGGATCTTTGCAGGTATACAAACTTTGCCGGTTTCCCGGGCTTCCACTTCCATATGAACTTTCATCACGGTTTCCAGATCGGTCGCAACGATCGTGAGTTTGTTCTTTTCTACTTCAAATAAAAAATCTTCCAAAATAGGCAGTACAGTATTTGCACTGATAACACCGCTGATCTGCTGTAAATGTTTGAGCAAAGCCGAGGACGAAACAATAAACTTCATGAATCGGGACTTTGGGACGAAACTACTGATTTTTTTCTTAGAGCCGGAAGTGAATATAGAAGGGTGAATATCCCCGGAATAATTTGTGCATTTTTTTATATTTGATACCATGACGGAGTCCGGTTCATCATATTCGAGGGTTAGAATTTCAGCTGAAAAAGCACTTCAGAAATTAAAACATTTTTGCGGTTACCAGGAACGCAGTCATTCCGAAGTAAGGCAAAAACTCTATTCCCTGGGATTATTTAAAAAAGAAGTAGATGAGCTGATTTCGCGACTGATAGAAGAAGGATACCTTAATGAAGAAAGATTTGCCTTTCAGTTTGCTTCAGGAAAATCACGTATCAAAGGGTGGGGAAGACAAAAAATCCAATACGAACTCCGGCAACGCGGAATAAGCGAATTTTGCGTTGTGAAAGCGCTCAAAAGTTTGGATACAACAGAATATGAGGCCGGTTTTAATCGTCTGGCTGTCAAAAAATGGACTTCTCTCCATTCTGAAAAGAATATTTTTGTCAAAAAAAGCAAATGGCAGCAATTCCTTCTTCAAAGAGGTTTTGAACCTGCCCTCATAAAGAAATGGTCTTTTCCTGATGATAAAACAGCCTGATCGAAGCTGAATAACCAGTTTATTATGTCTCTACTCCGGATTTCAATGATACAGACCCCTCTTTACTGGGAGGATAAAAAGGCAAATCTGGAGATGTTGCAAAAAAAAATCGAAGATTTACCCACCCATGCCGAATTGATTGTACTTCCGGAAATGTTCAGCACAGGCTTCAGTATGAAAAAAGAATCACTTTCCGAAACCATGACCGGTCCCACTGTTGAATGGATGCGGAAAACAGCCGGTAAAAATGGTTCAATTGTCACCGGCAGCATCATTGCCAGGGAGGATACAGAGGGGATTCTTTATTATTACAATCGCCTGATCTGGATGCTTCCTTCCGGTGAATACGGTTACTATGATAAGCGTCATTTATTTGCGTATGGAAAAGAAGATCAGCACTTTACCTCGGGGAAAAAACGCCTGATCACTTCTGTTAACGGGTGGAAGGTCAACCTGCAGGTTTGTTACGACCTTAGATTCCCTGTATGGTTACGCCAATCTAAGCAACAACAGGTAAAAACTGAGCCCGAGTATGATCTGCTCGTGGTAGTAGCCAATTGGCCCTCGGTAAGAAGTCATGCCTGGAAAACCCTGTTACAGGCCAGGGCTATAGAAAATCAATGTTATGTTATTGGAGTGAACCGCACGGGGACTGATGGAAACGGCCTGCAGTATTCCGGTGAATCCATACTGGTGGACCCCCTGGGAGATCCTATAAAAATTTTAATATCGGAGGAAGATATATTTTCGTATACCCTGGACCGTAATAAACTGGAAGAGGTCCGTTCAAAATTTCCATTTTGGCATGATGCAGATGAGTTTTTCATACAATCATAAATTATGAAGCAGGCATTTCAGGCAGATGAAGTTTTTACCGGAAACGAGACGATGACAGACCAGGTTATATTAATTGAGAACAATATAATAATCGGAATTCTTCCGAAGGAATTTCTTCCATCAGGATATGAAACGCAGCTTTACCCTGACTGTATGATCACGCCCGGTTTTATCGATCTCCAATTATATGGAGGCAATGGAAAATTGTTTTCAAATTCTTTGGATATTGAATCTTTGGAAGCTACCTACGCATATTGTGTTTCCGGTGGTTGCTCTCATTTTATAATTACAATGGCAACCAATTCCATGGAAAATTTCCTGAAAGGAATTGAAGCCGCAGGAGCATATATGAATTCGGGAAAAAATGGACTGCTGGGGCTTCATTTGGAAGGTCCCTGGATCAGCAAGGCTAAAAAAGGAGCACATATTGAAGCCTTCATTAAAAAACCTACCCAGGAAGAAGTTGAGCTTTTGCTCGAAAAAGGAAATGGCATTATTAAAATGATTACACTTGCCCCCGAAGAATGCGATGATAATATCATAAGACTTTTAATGGATAATGGCATCCTCATTTCTGCAGGACATAGTAACGCAACGTATTCTCAGGCAAGTCATGCTTTCGAAATGGGGGTTCCTGCCGCCACCCATCTTTTTAATGCCATGTCCCCGCTACAGGGAAGGGAACCGGGAATGGTCGGTGCTATTTACGATGACGCCAACGTGATGTCAAGTATTATTTGCGACGGAGTACATGTCGATTTCACTTCTGTCAGTATCAGTAAAAAAATAATGGGTGAGCGATTATTTTTTATTACGGATGCGGTTACTTCCATTGAAGAAGGTTATTATCATCATGTATTTCAGGGTAACCGCTATACTTTGCCGGATGGTACATTATCAGGATCCTGCATGACGATGATGTCAACTTTTAAAAATGCCGTTCGAGCAGGCAGGTATCCCGGTAGAAGAATCCTTAAAGATGTGTTCTACTTATCCTGCCGGTCTGATGAAAGATCCGTTCCTTGGGAAAATACAGGTCGGACAATATGCCGATTTTAATATTATCCATAAGAAATCCCTGGAACTGGTTGCCTCAGTTTTTCATGGATAACAATCGCTGAATTAAATAATTTTCAGTTCCGGCTGTCCAGCCGGATTGTTCATAAATGATTTCGTTCTTATATACTATCATACTTTGCGGGAAGTTATTTGAGTGAAGTGATCTGCGAAAATCGCCATAGATATCGTCATATACTTCAAAAGTCCATCCATTCATATTGTAAGTGGGCCTCATTCTGTTTGCGGTCTTTCCTTCATCTACAGAAATTGCCATAAAACGAAATGATTTCATTTTTTGCCATTGTTCCAGGTTCGCATTGATGGAATTCAACTCCGTGATGCTTTCATCTGATGTTGCTGACCAAAAACATATCAGAAAAAGTGAATCTTTTTTAGCGAATGAAGAAAAGGGCGCAATCTTTCCCTGCAGAGATTTTAATCTTGCCTGTTGAAGCGAATCCTGACCCTCAGCCGCCAGCGTAAAAATTATGAGCCATAAGATCAAAATTACTTTCATTCTTTGTCATTTGTTTTCCAGATCATGATTGGTTAAAGCGTCCTGCTGTGATATGAGTTCTCTTACTTTCATAGCTTTAAAATCTATGCCATCACGAATTGCATCCGAAGTGGGGAGTGGCCCATACATCCGGTGTGATACCTCTTCCGTCTTTGATGCGGTCTTTATTAATGACCATTCTGAATCTTGGAAGACGGAAGCGGAGACCGGTATTCGGCAGGGTGACATCCGGAATAATCCATGCCGTGTTTCCATAGTACCCACCTCCGGTTTCCTCTCCAACAAGTGTTACATTTTTCTGGCCTTTCAGATCGCCGGCGAAGAGTGTGGTTGCAGAAAATGAATTCCCGCCGATCAGAATGAAAACCTGTCCGTCGTAATGATATGTTTTCTTCGGTGAATTATAATGTTTTTCAAAATACCTGAAATGATATTTGCCATCGCTTTCTTTTTTCGTTACCAGCGAAATCAGCATTCCATACAAAAAACTTTTCTCCATATATTTTTTATACTGGGGTGGAGGTTTGATCGTATATAAAGAGTCCGCCAGTTTAAATTTATGATCAATAATATATTTCGTAAGTAAGGTGGAAAGTCCCGCATCCCCACCACCGTTTGATCTGACATCGATGATGAGATTTTTTATGTGTTCCCTGTGGATGACTTTAAATGAGTTTTTGAAAAATTTCCTCAGGTGGTTTGATCGGTCGAATGTAGCAACAGTCATGAACCCTGTTTTCATTACAGTATCCAATTGAAGATTTGCAGATGAATAAAAAAAGAATGGGGTTTCTTTTTTTTTGTGGGAGCTTTTGCCTTTAGCCGGCGGCCCATGATTCAAAGAGCTTTTATTCATTGTATCGGCCTTAAAATCATACGGCTGAACCCATACCTGACTTTCAATTCCTAAGCTGTCTATATAATGAATATTGATCGAGTCTGGCAGTCCGAAAACATTCTTGTACAGATTGGCAAATGAAAATCCGGTACTAAGGCTTTGATATTTCCCATTAATGCTATATCCATCTGTCGTAATATAATTAAAAAGAGTATCCGTCAAAGCCCGGGCATCAAATCCATTAATGGATTGAATAATCGTACCTCTTTGTAATATAGGATCATTTCTTCTCAGGTTAGCGGTAATGACCATCGTGTCGGACCAGAATTTCAGTGCAAAAGGAAATGCTTTCGAAGAAGCTGTATCTACATATTTGCTGAAAGATTTTGATCCTTTCATTGTAGTGTGACCGCAATCGAGTTTTGAAATCATATAGGACAGCTGGTCGCGAAATTGGGTTTCCGTCATAGAGTCTTTCAATGATTTGCCCACCTTATCAAAATAATAATCCATACTGTCTTTCGGGGTATACCAATAAATGCTGGGATGTGTTGTTTCCAGAATATTTCTGAACAGGGAATAGTCTGCCTGAATAACTGCAGGCGAATATTTTTTTTGAGGATCATACGCATTGCGGGAAGACATGCAGGAAACAAGCAGGCATATCACTCCACATATCCACATATAAGTTTTCAGTTTCCGGATCATTCTCAGGATGCTTATTTTGTAAATGCATTCCAGCCCTGGGCTGTTATATCAAATTTATTTCCTCCCTTCGTAAGTATCTTTTTGCCTTCTTCCGGGTTGGTCATATAGCCAATAACGCTGATGTTTTCATTCAAAACGAGTTTTTCGAAATCTTCCTGCTTCACAGTAAATAATAATTCATAATCTTCTCCTCCACTAAGTGCACAGGCCGTGGGATCCAGCTCGAATTTAAAAGCGGCATTTCGCGTTTCTTCTGCTATAGGAATTTTTTCTTCATACAACACACAACCCAATCCACTTTGTTTGCAGATGTGCAGGATTTCAGAGCTTAATCCATCACTGATATCCATCATTGATGTGGGTATGATTTCATTTTCTTCGAAAAAATCAATCGTTTTTTTTGAAGCCTCCGGTTTGAGCATGCGGCCTATTACATATTTTTCTCCTTCCAGGTCGGGGCGGACATTTGGATTTTCGAGAAAAATTTTTTTCTCTCTCTCCAGGAAAACCAAACCCAGATAGGCTGCTCCGAGGTCACCGCTGCAACATAAAAGGTCGCCTTTATTTGCAGTAGAGCGTTGTACAAATTTATAAGGAGCAACTTCTCCAATTGCTGTAACAGAAATAATAAATCCTTTTTGAGATGAAGAGGTGTCGCCTCCGATCAGATCAACTCCATATTTATCGCATGCGGCATATACCCCTTCATAAAATTCATCGAGCGCTTCCAGACTAAAGCGGTTGCTGAAGCCAAGTGACATCAATAGCTGAGTAGGCGTTGCGTTCATGGCATATATATCGCTCAGATTCGCGATCACGGCTTTATACCCCAGGTGCATGAGTGGGGTATAAATGAGGTCAAAATGAATATTTTCAATAAGAAGGTCAGTGGAAAAAACAGTTTGTTTACCAAAATGATCTATCACTGCTCCGTCATCGCCTACGCCGAGAATAGTAGAAGCGTTTTTAATTTCTATGTTTTTGGTGAGGTGGTCTATCAGTCCGAATTCACCCAGCGATGAGATTTCCGTACGGGGTTCCATTTTTGTTTTATTTATTCATTTTGAGCTGGTTCATTTCGGTAAAGTATCCGATATCCATTGAAGTAATTCTGCGTGGATTTTTCCATTTGTAGCTACAATTTGTGGCTGATACGGGGAATACTGTGCACCTTTAAAGTCAGTAACTTTTCCGCCAGCTTCTTTTACAATTAAATATCCCGCCGCACTGTCCCAGGCATTCAGCTTGTGTTCGTAAAAACCTTCAAACCTTCCTGCGGCCACCCAGCATAGATCCATGGCTGCGGACCCCAATCGCCTGACCGGAACTCCTTTTCTTATCAGCCTGGAGAATACCTCCAGTGGGCCATTGGGTTCATCGAGATAGGTATATGGGAATCCTGTCACCAAACAGGCTTTCTCTACCTGGGTTTCCCCGGAAACATGAATAAGCTCGTTGTTTAAGGTAGCTCCATAGCCCTTTTGCGCAAAATAAAACTCGTTAAAAAAGGGATTATAAACTGCTCCCATCTGCATTTCGCCCTCCTGCTCCAGTCCAATAGAAACACAACAAATAGGAAGCCCGTGCGCAAAATTTACGGTACCATCCAGGGGATCAATAATCCATTTATAATCGGAATCCTTTGGCATATCCCCGGATTCCTCACTTAAAATATAATGATCCGGATATTCTTCCCTGATAATTTCTATAATCGCTTTTTCCGCCGCATGATCCGCTTCAGTAACGAGATTATTAACACCTTCCTTGTTCGAAACCTGAAAATTACTGCCATAATATTGTTTGAGGATTCCGCCTGCCCTTTCGGCGGCCTTGATCAGGGTGGTTTTTAACATGGTACAAATATAAACAAAGCATGGGCAGCCTGAAAGACATGCATGACTTACATTTTGCAGGATACTTGAAAAAATCGTACTTCGCGTCAATGCAGGCCGGATGATTCTTTCTGTTGTCATCGTCAGTTACAATGTTAAATTTTTTCTTGAGCAGTGTCTCTGTTCATTGAAAAAGGCGGTTGAAGCAAGTCCTTTAACTGATGGTCAGACAGAAGTTTTTATTGTTGATAATGCTTCCTCCGACGGAAGCCTGGAATTTCTGATTCCATTATTTCCTTCATTTCATTTCATCCGGAATAATGAAAACAGGGGTTTTGCAAAGGCGAATAACCAGGCAGTCTCACAATGCTCCGGTGAGTACATATTGTTTTTGAATCCGGATACGATTTTGGCCGAAGACAGCCTGGACTTATGCCTGTCTTTTTTCAAATCACACCGGGATGCCGGCGCAATAGGACTGCATATGATCGATGGAGCTGGTAATTATTTAAAAGAATCCAAACGGGGTTTCCCAACTCCACGCGCTTCGTTTTTTAAGGTCAGCGGTCTCGCCAGGTTATTTCCAAGATCGAAATATTTCTCGGGATATTATATGGGTTATCTGAATGAAGACAGCACACATTCCGTGGACGTTTTATCCGGAGCTTTTATGATGATTAAAAAAACCGTATTTGATATAACAGGCGGATTTGATGAACAGTTTTTTATGTATGCAGAAGATATTGATTTAAGCTTCCGGATCAGAGAGGCCGGGTATCAGAATTATTATCTATCAAATACGACCATCATTCATTTCAAAGGAGAAAGTACGAGAAAAGATTTTCGATATGTAAAAATATTTTATGACGCAATGGAGTTATTCATGAAAAAGCATTTTAGCGGCAACATGTCTTCCTTTCAGTTTTATTTTTTAACCTCAGGGGTTCGGGTCAGCCGGACAATTTCCTATCTTCAATCAGCTTTTAAAAAATCAAATGAGCATCCACTCAACCCGGGAATGGTAGTTATTAAAGCAGAGCCGTCAGAAAAAGAAAAGTGGAAACAGCGGTGTGCCTCTTTGGGTATTCTTGTTTCGGATAATGAAAATAATGCGGAGGAAATTATTTATTGTGAAAGTCCTGGCAGATCCTGGAAATCTATTATTGCAGAAATATTAAGAAATAGAAAACATTACCGGTACAAATTCAATGGTAAGGGTACACATGCAGCTGTAGGCAGCTATTCGAGTTTCGGACAGGGAGAGATTTTTGAAATATAATCTTTGATAGAAAAATTATATTCCGAAATTCAGAACTTTACAAAATCAATATAACAATGCCCAGTTTAAAAGATATTAAAAACCTTTTGCAGAATAACCGCATTACGGATTTTGTAAAGTTGAATAAACTTTCTTCCCGTGATATCATTGAGTTTGCAAACAAGTATACAAACTGGGCTGGCAAACTTTTCCAGCACATCGACATCCTTCATGCTGCACGTGTTTTTAAATTTCTGCGAAAGAAAAAGCAGGAGATAATTATTAAATCCCTGCCGGATGAAAAGGCTGCTGAATTGCTTAATGCGCTTCAACCTGATGACAGAACGGCTTTTTTGGGACTGCTGCCAGGCAATGCCGTTAAGGAGCTTTTGAAAATTCTGGCTCCTGAAACCAGGGCTGAAACCCTTAAACTCCTGGGTTATCCCGAAGGGTCAGTAGGACGATTGATGACCCCCGATTACCTGGCCATTAAATCTGAAGATACTGTTCAACAGGTATTGGACATTATACGAAAGCAGGGAAAAGCTGCCGAAACACTGAATTTTCTTTTTGTCGTTGATGATAAAGGTGTCCTTATTGATGATATTAATATTAAAGAATTTTTAATTGTCGATCCCTCCACACCTGTCGAAAAACTGATGGATCACCAGTATATCGCACTCTCAGTTAACGACGCTCAAACAGAAACGATCAGGATATTTAAAAATAACAGCCGGTTCGCTCTTCCCGTCATCAATGAATCGGGCGTGTTGCTCGGAATTGTTACTTCGGATGATGTGTTGAGATTGGCAGAAAAGGAAAATACAGCAGAAATTCAAAAAATCGGGGGTTCTGAAGCCCTGGAAGAACCGTATACTACTATTTCTTTCGGTCACCTGGTGAAAAAACGTGCCGGTTGGCTGGTGATTCTTTTTCTGGGTGAAATGCTAACGGCCACAGCCATGGGCCATTTTGAAGATGAAATCAGCAAGGCGGTCGTTCTTGCTTTGTTTATTCCACTAATTATTTCAAGTGGTGGCAATTCAGGATCTCAGGCTTCTTCTATCATTATCCGTGCGATGGCATTGGGAGAAATTAAATTTAGCAGCTGGTGGTATGTGATGAGAAAAGAAATTTTCTCAGGTATCGTTTTGGGGTCTATCCTTGGATTAGTGGGTTTCTTTAGGATTTTTTTCTGGCAGCAATTTCATTTTTATGACTATGGTATGCACTGGTTGCTGATTGCTTTTACAGTTGGCTTTTCCCTGCTTGGCGTAGTTCTATGGGGTACATTCTCGGGTTCCATGTTACCTATTATTCTTAAGAAATTAGGTGCTGACCCAGCGGCTTCCTCTGCACCTTTTGTAGCTACTCTTGTGGATGTTACAGGATTGGTTATCTATTTCTCTGTTGCTACCCTTATTTTAAGAGGGACGATGCTTTGATCACGAAATAAGCGTGAGCGTGTATTGCCCGCTGAATCGCGCCTTGGCGTGAGAAGCGGCTAAGGATAAAAATGCTTTAGGCTTTAATCTTTCTTTGGCCGCTGTAGCTTTAGCGAAGGCGGTCGGCTTTAAAAACCGGAACTGTGCTACAAGGCTCCCCATACATAATTGATTTAACAACTGGCCTGAGCAGTTTGGTGATTTCCAGGAATGCAAAATCTCCGATTTGCTTTTCGCCGCATCCCTTTATAACGACCCGTTTGTCTTTATAATCTGCCGGATTTATCGCCTGAATACGATCCGTTATTACCTGTCGCAATACCATCGTTTCATCACCCATGATTACTTCCTTTGCATAAGGCTGAAGATAACTGGTTACAAGCATATAGGCCCAGACGGGAATCACAGCATCCGCAGAACAATAAATACCAACAATTTCATCCTTATATATTGTCAAGTCGGTCGTCAATAACGCAGCACGAAAATCCTTTTCTTTTAAAATAAGTTCCATAAAAAGAAAAGGTTTCAAATCAAAAATGCTGATTTTTTCCTTTGGATAGAATTGCTCCAGATCCAATGTTACCAGTGCACTTTGACTTACTTTATTTATTATTTCTTCTGCCATAATTCAAAACACAAAGTTACAAATTAAGTATCAGCTGTCTCCAAAGACCACAAACCATCTACTATAAACCAAAAAAGCGGGTCTCCCCGCTTTAATAATGTTTTTTTAAAAGAATTGTTTAAAGAAATTTACTGCGATCGTCTTCGATTTTTGCTTTCTTCTTTAATGCATCTGTGCCGGCACGCTGAATAAGGGACTCCTGTGATTGCAGCATGGATTGTCTGGCCTGTTCAATATCAATATTATAATTTGCTTTAGCGCTGACATTTTCCACCTTCAATACAAATACACCTTCATTCCCGCCGACTGGCGCAGAAACCGCCTTTCCCGTAAGTTGTTTATCGAAAGAATATCCGACAACCTTGGGTTCAGGACCAATATTCGGAATGTAGGGTGAAGCAAACTGGAGACTGTCCACATGGCTAACCGGCTGTGCCATGGTTGATGAAACGGCTTCCAAAGTTGCGGCTGTTCCGATTTTCGCTGAAATCATCTCTGCTTTTTTCTGATTTCTTAAAATAGGCTCAATCATTGGTCGGGCTTTAGCCAGACTTATAGTTCCTTTTTGATTTATTTCAGTAACTATTGCAACGATGTATTTATCACCAACAGGGAATGATTCAGATACCTCACCAAGTTTTGCTCCATAAACCCAGCGGATTAATGACCGGCTTGATCCCATTCCCTGAATATTAAAATCCGTGGGCTTGATTTCAGGAGAATTGATTGAATGAAGGTTTCCTTTTCTAACTGCTGCATCAAATGAAGCTTTGTCCCGGTTTTCGCCGGCAAACTGACTTGCAAGACCGGAAGCATTCTGATCTGTTTCCTGGCTAGGTTCTATTCTCCGGGCAAAATAGGCAATCTTATAAGCCGGTTCGAAGTTTTTCTGATCCAATATTTCAATTAGGTGATAGCCAAATTGAGTCTTAACGATTTTCATTTCTCCTTTTTTACCATTGAAGGAAAAATCCCCAAATTCTTTTACCATTTGTCCCTGTCCGAAATAACCCAGATCGCCACCTTTTATCCGGCTTGATTCATCGTCAGAATTATAAAAAGCCACACTGTCAAATCGCTGTCCTTTATCAATCAGTGCTTTTAAACTGTCTATTTTATGTTTCCCTGTACTGTCGTCCATTTTCGGCTGATTCGTTTTCGGATCTACCAGTCCTACAAGAATATGGCGGGCATGCACTGAATCCGGAAGATTTTTGATATCCATAATCCTGGCCAGAACATAATTGTTTCCATCTAAATAGGGGCCTATAACCGCTCCTTTTTGTGAAGCAATGATTGAATCTTTTCTGGTGCCGGTTAGTTTGGATTTTGGAACGTATGAGTCGGCATAATTGGTTTCCGTTACATTTCTTGCCAGGAAGGTCTCTACATCTGTAGTCGTGGCATATTCAGGTTTAAGTGATTGAACCTGTTGAAAAATAGTTGCACTGTCTTCCGATGTTGGAGCAGCACTGAAGCTTACATAATTTATTACACGGGATTCTTCCTGGGCGAATTGTGCTTTATGGTTATCCAGGTAGGTCTGAATTTCCGCATCTGAAATTTTGACTGCACTATCGGATATCGTCTGATAGGGAATTTTTACGTAATCAACAGATGCTATCTGGCTATTATCAGCATTTGTCTTTTCAATCATCCATTTTGGAATATACGTACTGAGCGCAACCAGGGAAATATATTTTTCCCTTTCTCTCGTTTTGGTAAACTGCGGAAGTGCCTGCTCAAAGAAACTCTGGGCCATTGCATAATTTGGATCCGTTTTACGATTTGCCCTATAGATGGTCCTAAGCTGATTGATCTTTGCAGCGGCCTGTTGGGAATCAAACACTCCGGTATTTGGGTCGGTGAATGCTCTCCGGATCTCCTGAACGGCATTTGGACCAACCAGCATATCGTTTAATTCCTTATCGCTTACATCAATCCCCAGTTTCTCGTATTCGGTGGCAAGTATCGCATTGTCTTCAAACTGCTTCCAGACTTCTTCACGAATATTTTGTGTAAGCATATCATTTACGGGATATCCCTGGCTCTTGTAACGATCCTCATTATCAGAGACCTGCTTTTGAAAATCAGCAAAATCCAGCTTTTCTCCATTTACGGTGCCAATTGTTCCGGAAGTGGCTCCCGCCATGCGGCGGTTACCGACAGAAGCGTCCATGAGGAGAAATCCGATCAAACTCACTGCAATAAGCCCAAAAACGAGCCACGCTGCTTTATCCCTTATTTTCTGGATGATAGACATATATATATAGACGGTTTTTTGAAAGGATGGCAAAAATAGCTGAAAAATGGTTATGAACAAATTGTGGAAAACATGCAAACGCCCACGGACACTCACTGAAATGGCATTTCTTTGCTCCGAGTTTACATACAGATGAAAAAACTTAAAAAATCTGTGAAACAACCCCGGTTCGGTGGAACGTTCCTGCACAATGATCCGGGTATAAATGACTTTCTAAGTGGAAAAACACCCTAAATGGCTACGGTTTTTTGTGAAAGGAATGAGTACATTATCATAAATACCTGACCTGTTTAGATAATCCGTGAACAATGTTCCATTTGTTCGGGTTTTATTTAAAAAACTGTTATTAAGTAGTTTTCCAGATCCATTTCATTCTGATGGATTGTGAACTTGGATAAAATCCAATAGCAGTATGTTTTTGGCGCTGTGGAGATATTGTGCATAAGGGTGCACAATAAAATATATATTAGAAATTGTGTTTGTTCAGGCAAGGTTTTCCACATAACCAGCCTTATAATAGTAATAGATCTATTTATATAAATAATATATTATTAAATACTATGTCAGTTATCAACATCGAAGAAGCCAGGATGCAGGTGGGCCGGAAAGGCTTCCTGGATATAGCAGTTGATACTGCAATAGATCTTTTTGCAGAAATTGAAAGACTGAAAAAAGAAAAGAACGCAGTTCTGCTTGCCCACTATTACCAGGATGCCGACATACAGGATATCGCTGACTTTATAGGCGACAGTCTCGGACTTGCTCAGGAAGCAGAAAGGACAAAAGCAGATATCATTGTTTTTGCAGGGGTTCATTTCATGGCAGAGACGGCTAAAATATTAAATCCAAATAAAAAGGTTTTACTGCCGGACCTGAAAGCAGGTTGTTCTCTTGCTGATTCAGCCCCAGCTGAATTATTCAGAATTTTCAGGGAGGATCATCCGGAGCATCTGGTAATTTCCTATATAAATTGTACAGCTGAAATAAAAGCGCTGAGTGATATCATTTGCACTTCTTCCAATGCAGAAAAAATTATTGAAAGTCTGCCCAAAGAACAGAAAATTATTTTTGCTCCGGATAAAAACCTCGGCGCTTATTTGAATAAAAAAACAGGTCGCGATATGCTGCTGTGGAATGGATCCTGTATCGTACACGAAATTTTCAGTGTAAAGAAAATTACTGAATTGAAAATACGTCATCCGCTCGCAAAATTTATTGCTCATCCGGAATGCGAAGAACCTGTATTGAGAATGGCTGATTTTATCGGATCGACAACAGCACTTCTCAAATATACCAAAACCAGTACGGCAAAGGAATTCATCGTAGGAACAGAATCAGGAATTCTGCATCAGATGATTATTTCATCTCCTGATAAAATATTTATTCCGGCTCCTCCTGAAACGAATTGTGCATGTAATGATTGTCCGTATATGAAGCTGAACACGTTGGAAAAGCTTTACCTCTGTATGGAATACGAAGCACCGGAAATTAAAATGTCTGATGAACTTTTAGAGAAGAGCAGAAAGCCGATTGAGCGGATGCTTGAAATCAGTAGACGCTATAATCTTTAGTTATGGGATATGAGCTATGAGATATGGGTTATTGTTGAAAGGACAGGTTATAATTTAATTTATCTCATATCTCATAACCCATATCTCATAGCTCTCAACGACCCATATAAACCATAAGAATCTGAATGTCTGTCGGATTTACACCACTGATCCTGCTTGCCTGTCCGAGTGTACGAGGTTTTATTTTTTTGAATTTGATAAGTGCTTCCATAGAAAGCGCGGAGAGACGATCGTAATCAAAAGATTCCGGAATAGAAAGTTGCTCTAATTGCGAAATACGTGTTACGAGTTCTTTTTCTTTTTTGATATAAGCTTCATACTTAATCTGGATTTCTGCCTGTTCAAGGGCATAAGAATCGAAATGCAGGAGTTTATCTGATAATTCAGCTATTCCTTCGCGTAGATCATTGAGGGCAAGGTTGGGCCTTAAAAGAATTGCAGAAGCTTTTTGCTTTTGAAGCAATGGCGACATCTTTTTTTCGCTCAGAAGATCTTCAGCATCTTTGGGATCTACTGAGAAATCATGGAGTATTCTGGAAATTTCAACTACATCATTTTTCTTGATATTTACAGCTTCCAGCCTGTCCGATGAAGCCAACCCTAGGCTAAAACTCTTTTCTGTTAAACGGATGTCTGCATTGTCCTGCCGCAATAAAGTACGGAATTCTGCCCGGGAAGTGAACATTCTATAGGGTTCTTCGGTCCCTTTGCTTATTAAATCATCAATAAGCACACCGATATAAGCCTCGCTTCTGTCTAAAATTACCGGCTCAAGAATATTGATTTTTTGATGTGCATTTATACCTGCCATGAGACCCTGACAGGCTGCTTCTTCATACCCGGTGGTACCATTAATTTGTCCTGCAAGAAAGAGATTGCTTATGATTTTCGTCTCCAGACTATGCCCCAGTTGCGTCGGCGGAAAATAATCGTATTCTATAGCATACCCTGGACGAAAAGCTTTGAAATGAGCAAAACCGGGTATATTACGAAGTGCTTCGTATTGGACATCTTCAGGCAGGGAAGTGCTAAAGCCATTGACGTAAATTTCTACGGTATCCCATCCTTCCGGCTCGATAAACAGCTGATGTCTTTCTTTGTCAGCGAAACGATTCAGTTTGTCTTCAATACTTGGGCAATATCTGGGGCCAATTCCATCTATTCTCCCAGTGAACATCGGGCTACGGTCAAACCCTGTTTTTAGAATATCGTGAACAAGTGGATTAGTATAAGTTATCCAGCAACTTCTTTGTTCCTTCGGGAGGGGGATGTTCAGATAGGAAAATCCAACCGGATGCTCATCTCCTTTCTGTTCTTCCATTTTAGTATAATCCAGGCTTCTTCCGTCAATTCTTGGCGGAGTACCCGTTTTTAAGCGACTGGATTCAAAACCTTCACTTACAAGTTGTTCCGTTATTCCGGTGGCTGCTTTTTCGGCCATCCTGCCTCCGCCGAATTGTTTTTCGCCGATATGGATGATTCCGTTGAGGAAGGTCCCGTTTGTAAGAACCACAGATTTGGAGAGGATTCGATTCCCCATTCCTGTAATGACCCCATTGGCCACTCCTTTTTCAATAATCAACCCATTTACCATATCCTGGTAGAAATCCACATTCGGAGTTTTTTCAAGCATTTCTCTCCAGGTGGATGCAAATAACATTCTGTCATTCTGTGCCCTGGGGCTCCACATAGCCGGCCCTTTCGACTTATTCAGCATGCGGAATTGAATCATGCTTTTATCCGTCACGATACCGGAATAGCCACCCATGGCATCAATTTCACGCACAATCTGACCTTTTGCCACCCCACCCATTGCCGGATTGCAGCTCATTTGTGCGATAGTCTGAAGGTTCATAGTGATCAAAAGGACTTTTGAACCCATATTGGCTGCCGCCGCTGCTGCCTCACAGCCCGCATGTCCTGCACCAACAACGATTACATCATATGTTGAAAACATGGTGCAAAACTACTCTTTTGAAGGCTGAATGCTTAAAGCTTAAAGCAAGCTTAATAATCAAATAAGGCACCAATGTTCCACGTGAAACAATGGTAAGACCTCAGAAAGATGTTTTAAATGGGGCCGCCTCATTTCGGTCGAATAGTCCGCAACCCGTTCAAATAGCAAGCAATCCATTGATTTTTTATAGCCGTAAAGTTGGTAGGGAACTTCCTGATTCCGATTAAGTGCATATTAAGTCCGTTCATCAATGGGCTTAGTATGGACTTGATGCGAAGGAGATAATAATCTGGTAATAATGAGGCCCTAATATGCTACATCTTGTTTTTTTAGAAAGATCACACGAACCTGAATAGTTCCACGTGGAACTATTCCAGAGGGGAGGTTCAAGCTATTACCTTATAGCGTGTAAGCCATTTATTCTCCATACTCCGCATTTTCAGAATATCAGAAGGAGATTTATCCCTATATCCGCATAAATGAAGAACTCCGTGAAAAATTACCCGGTTTAGCTCCGCTTTGAAGGAAGAGTTCAAATTTTTAGCATTATCTCTGACCCTGTCGATGCTTATGTAGATCTCTGCAATTAAAGGTTTTCCTATGGTGGAAAGCCGAAAACTAAGTATATCTGTATAATAATCATGCTTTAAGAACTCACGGTTAAGTTCAAGCAGATAGCTATCGTTGCAAAAAATGATATCTAAGGATTCAAGCACCTTTTTTTCCTTCCTGAAAATAGAAGTGATAAAAGTTTTTAGTCTTCCTCTGGAGGACAAGCTAAATTTTGTAACAAAGTGTAATTGAACGGAAGCCTTGGTCTTGGTCATGTCATTTCCGAAAATCGTAAAGCCGATTGACCCAACAAAACTACTTTTGTTATTACAATGAAAAGACTTTCTGAGTTAAGAACCGGAGCACGGGCAAGAATTCACTCCTTTGAAAAAAACGAAGTTTTCCTGAAACTTATGGAAATGGGCTGTGTTCCCGGGGAGATAATTAAAGTTGAAAAAATAGCTCCCCTGGGGGATCCTATTTCTATCGCTGTTGCCGGTTACCAGTTAAGTTTGCGCCTGGATGAGGCTGAGAATATTTTTGTCGATCCCATACCGGTGTAAATAACGTATAATACATTGAATTACAATATATTACATGCAAATTGGATTGTATTTCGGTTCATTTAATCCGATTCATCATGGCCACCTGATCATCGCCAATCATGTAGTACAATCTACCGCACTGGATCAGGTCTGGTTTGTAGTTTCGCCTCAAAACCCTTTAAAGCCGGCTGCCGGACTTTTAAATGAATACCATCGTCTTTACCTGATCAAGTCTGCCATCGACGGCGAAAAAAAATTAAGAGTTTCAGATATTGAGTTCAAATTGCCCAAGCCTTCCTATACCATCGATACGATGACATACCTCAACGAAAAATATCCGAAAAATAGTTTTTCTATCATAATGGGTAGTGACAGTTATCAAAATCTTCCCCGCTGGAAGAATTACGAACAGTTATTAAAAAATACAGAGTTCTATATTTATGTACGTGCGGGTTTTGAAAATATCCCATCTTATAAAAATGCGAAATCACATATTCTCGAAGCACCATTATTACAGATTTCGGCTACCCATATCCGTAATATTATTAAAGAAGGAAAATCCATCAGGTATCTTGTGCCGGATATTGTAAAAGAAGAAATAGAACGTAACCGCTATTACCATTAATGTTTTTCAAGCTTTTTTCTTTCTTTCAGTGAAAGAGACCGGACTACAAGCGCATAAGAGTCATCAATCATTTCCCGAATATGCTTTGCATTAACCTGACCATCCATGATGATTGTATTCCAATGTTTTTTATTCATATGGAAGGCCGGAATCACCGAGCTGTAAGCTTCTCTTAGTTCCTCAGCTTTTTCCGGATCGCATTTTACATTGAACTGCAGCGGTATGCTATCAAGGCTCATCAATAAAAATATCTTACCACATACTTTAAATACCAGCGTGGTATTTCCAAAAGGAAAGGATTCCTTAGTGGATTTTTTTTCCAGACAATATTTTCTGATGCTCTCCAGATCCATTGCAATGAAAGCTTTACATTTAGGGAACTGTTTTAAACATTCAAAAATATGAGGTATTTCCTGATTTTTTTTCTGTTGCTTATTCAGACTTTTGCCATGGCACAGGCATATGAAAAAATTCATTTCAAATACATCCTGGTAGACACGCACAACGATTTTTTAAGTAAGGCGGTAGAAGAACATGTAGCTTTTGATTCGAATCTAAAAGGCGTTACCCAGTCCGATCTCGGCCGTATGCTTGCGGGCGGCATAAAAGTGCAAATATTCTCCATTTTCTGTGATGAACATTATGGTAAGGGATCTGCATTTGCCTATGCCAACAGAGAACTGGATTCGCTCTATGCAATAGCTGCCAGAAACCCCAAAAGCATGCAGATTGTTTATTCTTATAAAGAACTTATGAAGGCAGTAAGAGATCATAAACTTGCCTGTTTATCAGGGGTAGAAGGAGGGCATATGATTGAAGATAATTTAGATTACCTGGATAGTTTTTATAAAAGGGGGGTTCGTTATATGACACTCAGCTGGAATAACAGCACGTCCTGGTCCACATCTGCCATGGATGAAACGCAGCATGCATTTATGGTTACACCATATGGATTGAATTCTTTTGGTAAACAGGTTGTAAAAAGAATGAATGAGCTGGGAATGATGGTGGATGTTTCCCATGTCGGAGAAAAAACATTCTGGGATGTAATCGCAAATACAACAAAACCTGTGATTGCTTCACATAGTTCAGTTTATGCGTTATGCCCGGTTTTCCGTAATCTGAAAGACGATCAGATCAGGGCTATTGCAAAAAACGGTGGTGTAATACAAGTGAATTTCTATTCTGGATTTTTAGATTCAACTTTTTTAAAAAAGGTCGCAAGTTTCATTAAACTGCACAAATCAGAAAATGATTCATTAGTTTCTTTGAAAAAACCGGAATACATGATTCGGGATTATTTCGCGAAAAAATACAAAAACGAATATGAAGACATGCGTCCGCCCCTTTCGCTTTTATTGGATCATATTGATTATATCGTTAAGCTGGTAGGCATCGATTATGTCGGATTGGGATCTGATTTTGACGGAATTGATTCTTCGCCCAAGGAACTGGATGGAGTAGAAGACTATCCCAAAATTACAGAGGGGCTTCTGAAACGAGGGTATAGTGAAAAAGACATTAAAAAAATTCTTGGAGAAAATTTTCTGCGCGTTTTTAAAGCAAATGAGAAATAAGGCCTAAAGCTCAAAGCCTAAAGCCGAAAACTACTTTTTGGAACCCTGTTATTTTTAATAATTTTAGATTATAAACAATACCAGTTTTAGGCTTTAAGCTTTGGGCTTTCGGCTTGTATTAGTTTTAGGCTTTCGGCTTTAAGCTTTGGGCTCAATAAGAGAGTAGTTGTTGGACAGCCTGTTCAAGCCTTGCATTGGCAAGGAAATTTTTTTCAAGTTCAATATTGAAGGGAATCGCGGTATCCAGTGAGGCGCAGCGCAGCACCGGTGCATCCAGTAATTCAAAGCAATGTTGCCCGATCCAGGCGCTTATCTCTCCTCCGACGCCACCTGTAAGTGTGTCTTCGTGTAATACGATTACTTTACCTGTTTTCTTGACAGCTTCGCGAATTGCTTCATAATCCAAAGGCAGTAAAGTTCGAAGATCCAGGATATGAAAGGAAATATCAGGTTTATCTTCGGCAAGGCCCTGGGCCCAGTGAACACCTGCGCCATATGTAATGATGCTGATATCTTCTCCGGTTCTTACCAGATTAGCTTTGCCGATTTCAGTATAATAGTATTGTTCAGGAAGCGGCCCACTGATACTCCTGTATAAAACCTTGTGCTCAAAAAACAATACAGGATTTGGATCCAGGATAGCTGCATTCAACAATCCTTTGGCGTCGGCCGGTGTGGAAGGATAAACAACTTTCAGTCCCGGTATATGTGTAAACCAGGCTTCATTGCTTTGTGAATGGAAAGGTCCTGCGCCTACTCCTGCACCGGTTGGCATACGAATGACCACATCTGCATCTTGCCCCCAGCGGTAATGAATTTTAGCCAGGTTATTCACTATCTGATTAAATCCGACAGCCGCAAAATCAGCAAATTGCATTTCCATGACTGACTTGAATCCTTCCAGTGAGAGCCCCAGGGCGGCTCCTACTATGGCGCTTTCACATAAGGGGGTATTGCGAACTCTTTCATGACCGAATTTTTCAAGAAAACCTTCTGTGATTTTAAAGGCGCCACCATATTCTGCAATATCCTGGCCCATTAAAATAAGGTTTTCATGTTTTTCCATGCTCTGCCATAAACCATCCCGGATTCCATCAATAAACCTTTTTACGGGAGATTTATCCATATCAGTAAGCTGGGAATCCAATGGATCTGTGAATTGCGGAGTCACCGCATACATGTCCTTTATTTCTTTTTGAGTGTCAGGAATAACAGAATTTTCTTTCACAGAAATGGCATTTTCAATGTCTGAACGAAATTCATTTCGGATCTCTTTTATTTTTCCTTCATTTAATATACCCGTTTCTACCAGCCAGTTTTCATAATTGGAAACCGGATCTTTTTTACTCCAGGCTTCAAATAATTCCGCGGGAATATATTTTGTACCACTTGCTTCTTCATGTCCTCGCATTCGAAAAGTCATGCATTCAACCAGGTAAGGTTTTTGTTGCCGGACACAATACTCCCGTACGCCCTTTATGGTGTCATAAACGTCCAGGATATTATTACCATCAATCTGCACCGATTCTATTCCATAGCCGATTCCTTTATCTGCGAGGCGATTAGCTCGGAATTGTTCACTTACCGGAGTACTAAGACCGTATCCATTATTTTCTATGATGAAAATGACAGGCAGTTCCCAAACGGCAGCGAGATTTAAAGCTTCATGAAAGTCTCCCTCGCTTGTTCCACCCTCACCCGTAAATGCGGCGGATAACTTTTTTTCTTTTTTTAATTTATAACCCAATGAAGTCCCGTCGGCGAGAGCCAGCTGCGGACCGAGGTGTGAAATCATTCCGCATATATAATGTTCCCGTGAACCAAAATGAAAACTTCTTTCTCTTCCATTACTGTATCCTTCCTGGCTCCCCTGCCATTGCAAAAAGAGTTTTCGTAATGGCATATTTCTTCCTGTAAAAACTCCCAGATTTCGATGAAGGGGCATAATCCATTCGTCCGGTGCAAGTGCGGAAACGACCCCTGCTGAGATTGCTTCCTGACCAATACCGCTGAACCACTTGCTGATCCTGCCTTGTCGCAGCAGTACAAGCATTTTCTCTTCTATAAGCCTTGGGAAAAGAATGGTCCTGTAGAGATGGAGTAAAATATGATCAGAAAAATCTTTGCGGTCAAAAAACATACAACCAGTATTATTTTAATAAAGCACAGGACCCGCTATTAATTTTCCTTTTGCGTAGACTTTCTATAAAAAAAAGAAGTCAGTACTGAAAGCAGGAGACTGAAAAGAAGGGCCCACCAAAATCCATCAACACGGAAACCATTGACGAATTTCGCAGCCAGCAGTATGATCAGTGCATTGATCACAAATAAGAAAAGACCAAAAGTAAATATGGTAATGGGTAAAGTCAGAATAATCAGTATGGGTTTTACAAAAAGATTCAATAATCCCAAAACGATGGCCAGGATAAGCGCAGTGATAAAAGATTGAATATGTACTCCGCTTAATATATATGATAAAGCGAAAGCGACGACGGCAGAAATGATAATTCTTAAAATGATATTCATAACTGCAAATTTTAATCCTGTGAAAATACTGAATCCGGTCTTTTAAAATACGGCCAATTCATAAAAATCGGGGACATTCAGGTATTTATTGGCCAATTCATGCAATTCCGGCGGCTGAATATTTTTAATGGTTTCGATTCCACGGTAAAAATATTCTTCCGGAAGATCGTTCAGAATCAGGCTTTTCCATCGTCCGGCTACCTGAAATGGGCCATCCAGGTCGCCAAGCAGGGTACCGATCATAAAGTTTTTGGAGGTCTTTAATTCTTCTTCATGAACCGGTTCATCGCAGAGCCTCTTCATTTCCAGGTAAACTTCCCGAATGGTATCTTCTGTAACGTCTTTTCCCGCTTCAGTAGAAATCATCAGTGCACTTTCCTGCGTAAGGTTAACAAGGTAACTATGAATTCCATAAGTGTAGCCTTTGTCTTCACGGATATTAGCCATTAAACGGGAGCCAAAAAATCCACCGAAAATATTATTCAGTACCTGCATTTTTTGGAAATCAGGGTGATGTCTGTTTGGGAAGTTCCGACTTATCCGGATAGCCCCCTGCACGCTGTCAGGATCATTATTGATACGATATTTTTTTTCTACGGCCGGTTTGATGATCGCATTTTGAATATCGGGTTTTGTGGAACCCGCTAGCGGAAGGCTTCCGAAATGGGTTTCTATCATTGTCCGGATGTCAGAGGGTAGTGGACCCGCAATAAAAATTACGCAGCGCCCATTCAGATAAAATTTTTTATAAAAGTCCTTTATTTCATCTATGCCAAGTGCAGAATAATCTTCAATAGAACTGAATCTTCCGTAAGGGTGGGAGGGACCGAAAAGATAGCTGTCGATAAGTCGTCCTGCAATAAAATCATTTTTACGAAGATTCACCTGAAGTCTCTGCTGCATATTTTTTATATAGATAGCGAGCTCTTCTTCAGGAAAAATTGATTCTGCTATGAGTTCGGAAACAACAGGCAACAATTCTGCAAAATGCTTTTTCATACAGTGCAGTGTAAGTTCCGCGGTTTCATGTCCGGCCTGGCGATTCAGATATGCGCCGTAATATTCGAAAAAATCATTGATCTTAAAAGCGGTTTTCGAACGTGTTCCGTTTTTTAGCAGGAAATTAGTTGCAGCCGCAACCAGGTTTTCAGATTCGTAACAGTTGCCAGCATAGAAAACAACATTCATCATCAGGGTATCCACCGTACCCATATCAACGAGATAAACCTCTACGCCATTCCTTAGTGTAATTTTTTGATTAGGCGGCAGGTTTAACTGAAATTTTACTGCGTCGGTAATTTCCGGTGCAGTTTTGCGATTCAACATAAGTAAATATTCAATAGTTAATTATTACTGTGATAAAACAGTGTATTACTGTTTTCTTCATCAAAAATAGAAGCGCTGAGATCCCGGATTTCTCCTGTCGTCACTTCAAGATATTTGTCGAGTTCTGTATTCATATAAGCAACGTCTCCCATCAGTTCATACATGGCCAGATTGGATGCGCGATTCATAAGGCTCATATCTTCGAAGAGGATGGCAGATTCTGTTTTGTTTTTCACCTTCATCAATTCTTTTTCTTCTATAGTCGTCGAACTTAATTTCTCAAGCTCTTCCCGGATTGCCTGATCGGCTGTTTTCATCGGAATTCCTTTTATCAATTTGCCTTCAATCAGCAATAATCCGGGATCGGAAGATCCGAAATGATAACACTCTATATTGCTGAATAATTTTTTTTCTTTTACCAGCGTTTGAAACAAACGGGATGAACCTCCGCCACCGAGCAATTCACCAATCAGGTCCATTGCATAATAAGATTTATCGGTTCTCGATCCAACGTGAAAAGCTTTGTATAGCGCATCCAAAGGCACATCTGCTTTTACTTCTTTTATCCTTGGGCCTTTCTGTTTCGGTTCAGGCGGCAGTTTCCGGATAAATTTTTCTCCGGAAGGTATGTTTCCAAACCATTTTTCTGCAAGCATGAGTGCTTTTTCTGCCTGTATATTTCCAGCCATCACAAGAATGGCATTTGCGGGGCAGTAATGTTTTTGGAAGAATTCTTTCACGTCAGAAAGTTTTGCGTTTTCAATATGTGAAAGCTCCTGACCAATGGTCATCCATCGATAGGGATGAACTTTGTAAGCAAGCTCCCTTAATTTAAAAGCAACATCTCCGTAGGGGCGATTTATGTAGTGCTCTTTAAATTCTTCGATGACCACTTTTCGTTGTACATCCAGACTTTTCTCGCTGAAAGCGAGGGAAATCATTCGGTCGCTTTCCAGCCAGCAGGCCGTTTCAATGTTTTCGGCAGGCAGCTGAATGTAGTAATTGGTAAGATCGTTGGTGGTGAATGCATTGTTTTCACCTCCGGCCATTAAGAGGGGGCTTTCGAAGTCTTTTATATTTACAGATCCACCAAACATCAGGTGTTCAAATAAATGGGCAAAACCCGTTTTTCCAGGGTCTTCATCCCGCGCACCCACATCATACAGCACATTGAGCACGGCCATAGGCGTTGTATGATCTTCGTGCACAATAAACCGTAAACCATTACTAAGTGTATATTTTTTGTATTCAATTTGCATGGAATTAGTCTTTCAATTCTTTTAAAAAGAAGTGCAAGGTAATAAGACTTAAATAACCAGGATGAAAGAATTCAGAGGATGCTTTTTACTTTTAAATTCAATTCCAGCATACCACCTGCACCAGGGCGGTTAACGAGGATTTTCACACGCTCACCTGTATTTTGAAGCATGGATTTATAAAGCTGTAGGTTTTGCGACATATTACTGTTTATCCCGATTATGATGTCATCAACCTTAAATCCGGCTTTATCGGCCGGGGAATCTTTCATAACATCACCAACACGGATTTCGCCTTCAATCCAATATAGTCCAAGACCTGTATAGGAATAATCAAATGGATCGCGGAAATGTGAATTGGGAATTAAATAAAAAATTTTTTTATCGTAATTTAAAATGATATTAAATCTTCGTAAAACATCATTGCCAATCAATCCCGCCAGGAATGGATAAGAAGTAACATTGTATGCATCATCAAAAATATGAGTCGGAATATTCCGGAAACGATAAGGACCCAGTTTGAATTCCTTCATCGTTGTCACTTTCATATTTGCCTTGCCACCCATCCCCTGAGCCTGTGTGGGAAGAGGTTTTTTTTCTGTATTTAATATTGAACTGTCGTTTATAAAGTCTGAATTCAGCAGCAGGCAAAGACCAGCGCCTGTATCAAAATAGAAACTGGCGTTCACATCTCTTACATCTTTGAGTTCAGCACGCACAATAGGCAGATTTACAATATTCGGTTTAATCGTAAAACCACCTCTTGGATATTTGAAATTTCCCCTCGAATAAACGTACATCTGATTACTGTCATAATCAATTTTTACAATGTACCTGGTATAAAAACTTAGTCCGATTATTCCATCAATCCGGTCACCATAAACGCTGCTTAAAATGTCATAATCACTTACGTGAAAGTTTAAGCTGTCAACCTGAAGATTTCCGATGATCAGACTACGATTATTGACATATCTCAATTGCCTTATTCCACCAATTCCGCTTATAAATTTGTCGGTAAGCAGGGGTGTAATATTAAGCCGTACACAGGTAATGGAATCCAGGGAAATTCCTCCGCTTCCCGTATCCATGATGAAGTTCAAAGTGTCGGGATAGCCAACGAGTTGAGCCTTGACTACCACTACGCCACCGGTAAAAGTCGTAAAGGGGATCTGCGTAATCAGTTTGGAAGGAGGATTTGAATTTTTTTGTGCATGTCCACTGATAAATAATGTCAGTGCCAGGAAAAAAAGGCTGAACATTTTACGCATAGGCGCATGCACACAAACTGAATTCGATTCGTCGGCGATTTTCATAATTCAAAAGCGGTCGTTAGTTTGGTATAGATTTCTGAAAAACCTACTTTATAAATCTACAATAATTTTTACAGCTTTTCCTTCCGCTTATATAATTATTGATTTGAAAAATTGCTGTCCTAAATTTGCTTTAATAAGCCTAAAGCCCAAAGCTTAAAGCCTAAAGCAAGTAAATATGATACGAATTGATAATTTTTTTAAATACATTTTGTGATGGATTTGTCAAATTTGTATGAGAGATCCCTCCAATTTGAATACCTGACGGCAGAAGAAGGTGTGATGCTTTTTAATGAAGCACCGCTGACGGATCTTATGTTTGTAGCCGATCAGCTGAGACAAAAGCAGGTTGGACAGGGAACAGTTACATGGCAGATAGACAGGAATGTGAATACCACCAATGTTTGTATTGCAAACTGCAAGTTTTGTAATTTTTATAGAATTCCGGGTCATCCGGATGCATATATAACGGACATCGATACCTACATTAAGAAAATTGAGGAGACATTTCGCTGGGGAGGAGATCAGTTGTTATTGCAGGGAGGTCATCATCCAAAATTAGGATTGAGTTTCTATACCGATTTATTTCGTGAGCTCAAGTCCAGATATCCCCATTTAAAGTTGCATACACTGGGCCCTCCTGAGATTGCACATATCTGTAAACTTGAAAAGAAATCGCACAAGGAAGTTATTACTGCTCTTCGCGATGCGGGCATGGACTCACTTCCCGGAGCAGGAGCCGAAATACTCGTTGACAGGGTAAGGAGACTGGTTAGTAAAGGAAAATGCGGTGCGCAGGAATGGCTTGATATTATGCGGGAAGCACACCGTCAGCACATCACCACTTCGGCTACCATGATGTTTGGACACGTTGAGACCATTACGGAAAGATTTGAACACCTGGTAAGCATACGTGATGTACAGTCTGCAAAACCGAAGGACGCAAAGGGATTTTTGGCATTTATTCCATGGACTTTTCAGGACGCGGATACGTTACTTGCGAGGATTCGTGGTGTTCACAATCTGACAACTCCCGAAGAATATATCAGAATGATTGCCATGAGCAGGATTATGCTTCCCAATGTGAAAAATATTCAGGCCTCCTGGCTTACCGTAGGAAAAGAAACTGCCCAGGTATGTCTTCATGCCGGTGCCAATGACTTTGGCAGTATAATGCTGGAAGAGAACGTAGTAAGTGCTGCCGGCGCGCCCCATAGATTTACCAGTAAAACCATTCAGGCGGCTATCCAGGAAGCAGGTTTTAAACCCCAGCTGAGAAATCAGCAATACGAATTCCGCGAATTACCCACGTTTATGGAGGAGCAGGTGATAGATTATTAAGCCTAAAGCCCAAAGCTTAAAGCCGAAAACTTCTTTTTGGATCTCCGCTCGTTTTGAAAAGAAAGCAGTAAAAATTAAACCAGTTTTAGGCCTGCCTGACGGCAGTCGGGCTTTAGGCTTTAAGCTTTGGGCTAATAAAAGTTTTGGGCTTTCGGCTTTCGGCTTTAAGCCTATAAAAGTTTTAGGCCTGCCTGACGGCAGTCGGGCTTTAGGCTTTAAGCTTTGGGCTAATAAAAGTTTTGGGCTTTAGGCTTTCGGCTTTAAGCCTATAAAAGTTTTAGGCCTGCCCGACGGCAGTCGGGCTTTACGCCTTGAGCCTTAAGCCTGACTAAGGGTTTTTTTTAGGTATAATTCATAAGTTAAATCATTGTTTTAGCGTTAATGGGGTAATCCTTTACTATGCAAAGCCCCTTCCGTAAGCTAGTACGCATTTCCATAGTTTTATTTGCAACCGTTTTATTATGTAATTTTTTTGCATATTATCTGGTAAATAAGAAATCTGCTGAGAATGAAGAGCTTGTATTAGCCAGATCCTTATCCGGGAGGCAACAGACACTCAGCCAGATTATTTCAACCCAGGCAGCACTCATAGCGGGTGGGTTGTACGGGGAAGCAGAAACCAGGAAAATAAAAGATAGTCTCCAGGCAGTCCTTTCCACATTTAAAATTCAGGAGGAACAGCTTCAAAAAAAGGTTGAACAGTCAAAAACACCTCTTCCTGCACGTGTTTTCAAGATTCGAATCCTTTTTTCATACATAAATCCTTATTACAGTAGTATTGAGAATATTGGCCAGGATATTTGCCAGGAAGATTCTGTTCTCTTCCGCATCAATAAAAGAATGTATTTGCAGCGGTTGGTTGAAAGCGAGGCGAAGTACCTGCCCCTGATGCGGGATATCACCAACCAGTTTACGGTTATCCTGAACGAGAAAAACAAAGAATCCTCAGCTATCGAAGTGGGAAAATTTCTTTCACTGGTCGTGGCCATTATCTGCCTGATCATCCTGGTACTGGAGCCGGCGTTTAAAAAAGGAGAAACGAATTTCAGGGATCTTCAAAAAGCTCAGAATGAACTGCAGGTTGAAAAAAAACACCTGGATTCACTGCTCCAATCACAAACCAATTACCTGATCCGCATTGACCGAAAAGGATTTTTCACATACGCCAACCAGGCTTTTCTCAAGGCTTTTGGATATGAGGAAGATGAAGTGATGAATAAACTATTCCTTGGAACCATTTTCCCTAAAGACATGATTCGCTGCCGAGAAGTGGCCAATGAATGCTGGAATAATCCAGGAAAGATTGTGAAGCTGCTCATCAGGAAACCGTATAAAAATTCGAGTGGATTTGTCTGGACGGACTGGGAATTTCTGGCCCTAAGTGATGAAACGGGTGAGGTAAAGGAGATTCAGGGCATCGGACTAAACGTTACCGATAAAGTGATCGCGCAGGAAGTAAAAGAAGAAGCCATACAGACACTTTCCTATGCAATGACATATGCAAAGATGGGTTCCTGGAAAGTTGATTTTGAAACGCAGGAGATTGTATTGGGTAATGAATTCAAAGAACTTCTCGTGGTAGAAGAAAATCTTTCAGGAAAACTATTGTTGAAAGATTTTCTGGAAGAATTTGTTGTACCTGAAGATTTCAGTACAGCAAAAGATGAATTTGGAGAGATATTTCTGAACCGGGATAATGTTGGATATGAAAGTTCATTTTCATTTCGCGTCATCACCCGCCAGGGCTGGATGCGTTATCTTTTCCTTAAAGGAAAGGTAGTGGATGTGAATGGCTGTTTTGGTATTGCCCAGGATGTAACAGCACAGAAAGAATCCGAAAATGCGTTGGTAAACAGCGAACAGAAATTTCGCCTGCTGGCAGAAAATTCCGAAGATATTATCAGTGTTCATGCTGCAGACGGAACCATCTGGTATTTATCGCCTTCATTAACACATGTCCTCGGATACGAAGTAGAGGAAGTTATAGGAACAGCTATACTGGATTATGTTCATCCGGACGACCGGCATAAGTTTTTCAAACAGGAAAGAGGAGAGGATCTTCAAAACCAGGAGTCCCTGATCATTCGCTACCGGATCAGGAAAAAGGATGAAAGTTACTTATGGCTTGAAACAATAATAAAACCCATTGTTGATCATAACGAAGTAATAAAACTTGTTTGTACTTCAAGAAATATCACGGGGCAGCGCATTGCTCAGGAGAAGCTGAAAACAAAAGATCAGTTGCTTTATGCGGTTTCACAGGCAACCCATCTGTTGCTGAGTAATACAGATCTTAATCAGGCCATCTCTTCAGGTATTGAAATTCTGGGAACTAAAACACAGGTAAATCGTGTTTACGTTTTTAAAAATAAACTGGAAGAAGAAACCGGGAAATGGTTTACATCAATTACCCATGAATGGAATGCCGCTGGTATTGAATCGCGACTGAACAATCCGCGGATGATTAATCTGAGTTTCGAGACCATCGAACCAATTGTTAAACCACTCATCGAACATCGCCCGTTTGTAAGCTATCGCTGGAAAGAAACCGATAAACGACTACTGAATATTTTTGAAAGAGCAAATGTTTCTGCAACATTGTCCATACCAATTTTTGTGAATGATTTCTTTTGGGGTTTTGTTGGTTTTGATGAATTCACAAAAGACAAGGAATGGACAGATGGGGAGTTTTCAATTCTCCAGTCTTTTGCTTCATCACTCAGTGCGGCAATACAACGTAAGAAAATTGAAGATGAACTGATACAGGCAAGAGATCTTGCGGAAACAGCAAATCGGACAAAGAGCGAATTCCTGGCAAATATGAGCCATGAACTGCGTACACCAATGAATGGGATCATTGGATTTACTGATCTGGTACTTACAACAGAATTGCAAAAAACCCAGCGGGATTATCTGAAGAATGTGAAAAAATCAGCCTACGGTTTATTGGAAATCATCAATGATATCCTCGATTTCTCCAGGATTGAGGCTGGCAAGCTGCTTATAGATAATACATTGTTCAAGCTGGACGAACTTGTTGAAGAAACGATGGATATTTTAACCCTAAAGGCATTTGAGAAGAAACTGGAAATGCTGTACAGGGTTGATCATGATATTCCTTCGCAGCTGATCGGTGATCCGGTCCGCATACGTCAGATTATTGTGAATTTGCTTGGAAATGCGATCAAGTTTACTAAAGACGGTGAGATTTATGTCTCCATCAGAAAGCAGGGAGACATGTATGAAAACGAGGGAAAGAAATATTTGAATTTTATTATTCAGGTAAAAGATACCGGCATAGGTATTCCAAAAGATAAACTTCAAAAGATATTTGAGAGTTTTACACAGGCAGACAATTCAACAACAAGAAAATATGGTGGGACCGGTCTCGGACTCGCTATTTCGAAGAGCCTCGCGGAACTCATGCATGGTGAGCTTACGGTTGAAAGTGAAGCCGGAAAAGGAAGTACTTTTTCTTTTCATCTTCCGCTGGAGGTCGCTAATAACCAGCCTGAGATTCAAATTCAGCCCAAGCCCTTATTGAAAAAAGTTCTTGTAGTGGATGATAATATCACCAACCTGCACCTGATGGAAGAAACCCTGAGTTACTTCCAGATATATTGTGAAACTTGTAACAATGGAAAGGATGCGCTTGTGAAAATTGAATCGGCCAGATTATCCGGTGAACCTTTTGATCTGATCATTACAGACCATCATATGCCCGGAATGGATGGCATCAACCTGGTAAAGGAAATTAAAGAATCGATCCCCGGCGCCGGTCAGCCTGTAATTCTTATGCTTTCTTCGCTGGAAAAAAATCTTTATCAGCATGAGGCTGATAAAACGGGCATCAATAAATTTATTTCCAAGCCTGTAAAGCTGCATGAACTCAACAGTACTTTGTTGTCACTGTTTGAAAAGAATATGCAGAATGATTCTCTTCATCCGTCATTCGGATCTATAGAAAGAATTACACAGGCTGCCAGTATTATGGTTGTAGATGATGATCCGATTAATATGATGCTTATTTCAGAAGTGCTCAAGAGAATGGGTTTTGATATCATCCAGATGCAGAACGGTAAGGAAGTTATTGAAGCCCTGCCCCACTACGACCCTGTGCTGATATTTATGGATGTAAATATGCCGGAGATGAATGGCTATTCAACCACCAGGATTATCAGAAAAATGCAAACCACCCAGTCAAAGATTCCCATTATTGCCCTCACGGCTGATGCAATGAAAGGAGATAAAGAACGCTGTCTCGACGCCGGGATGAATAACTATATTTCCAAACCATTTAAGCTGGAAGAGATTGAAGCGGTGCTAAGGGAGTATGTGTTGTTGGTATGATTGACTGTTGACTGTTGACCGTTGACCGTATATCGTGGATCGATAATCGATAAACCATTTACGATACACGAATAGGTTTTAGGCTTTAAGCTTTGGGCTTTAGGCTTATTGCACAGCAGCCGTTACTCCGTTGAATTTCCTTTCACCTTCATAAACACTCAGCTTAACTTTCCAGATATTCGATTCTTTTTCGAGACTTAAATCGATTTTGAGATTTCTCATTTCTTCAACGGAAGGAAGCAGTTCGAAATTTACCGAATTGAAATTATGAAGTTCAGTCGGTGTGCGGTATTGAGCATTCAGGATAAAGGGTTTTTGTCCTTCAATCTTGATGATCGTATTTTCTATCTGATCATAAATTTCTTTAAACTTCGCACGGGCCTGCATAAAATTTGGTGAATTGAACGTAGTGCAATTCCAGTTGTAAACATCATTATTTGCAACGGTATATTTAAGTATACTGCAATTACTTGCGCCCGGAACGGAAATGGTAGACTTATATTCGGACATCTGCTCATGCTGGGAAATCATATCTCCCCGAATATTATGAAAGCGGTTGGGATAATCGCGAATCACTTTTTCAAGCGCTATATTGGTCTTGTTGGAGAAAACATCTTCCTGTGAGAAAAGCCATGCAGCATTCATCAGGAAAGCAAGGGTCAAAATGGTGCTTCTCATAGCAATGGATTTGAGACCTAAATTAATATAAAAAAAAGTGAGATGCAATAGGTGAAATACTGTCATTTTTCCTCCTGACAAACAGCGTATTAAGGCCTAAAGCTTAAAGCTTAAAGCCTAAAACTTCTTTTTGGATCTCCAATCATTTTATTAGAGTTTTAAACCTGTTAAAATAGTTTTAGGCTTTAAGCTTTGGGCTTTAGGCTTAAAAGGCTTTAAGCTTTGGGCTTTAGGCTTAACTAAAAAGGTATTCCACATCTTCACGGGAAAGGCTCTTCACAAATCCATCATCGTCTGCAATAAGGTCTTTTGCCAGGATCCTCTTGCGATCCTGCAATAAAAGAATTTTATCTTCAATACTATCCTTACAGATCATACGATAGGCAAATATATTTTTTGTCTGACCAATTCGATGCGTCCGGTCAATAGCCTGTTGTTCTACTGCAGGGTTCCACCATGGATCTACGATATATACATAATCAGCTGCTGTGAGATTTAGGCCCACACCCCCCGCTTTAAGTGAAATAAGGAAAACGCGGCAACTGTCATTGTCCTGGAATTCGCGGATTGCTTTTTCGCGGTCAGGCGCAGTCGTACTACCGTCAAAGTATGCATAAGGAATTTCAAGCTCGGTCAGTTTTTCTCTGATCAACGCCAGCATGCCAAGGAATTGAGAGAAGATCAGGGCTTTGTGGTTTCCAATATTTTCTGAAATTTCACGGGCCAGCTCATCAAGCTTGATTGAGTGATTAGGATATCTTTCCGTTTCATTCAGGATAGCCGGAGAATCGCAGATCTGTCTAAGTTTCATAAGCCCCTGCAAAATAGTAAGCTGCGATTTTTGGATCCCCTGGGATTCAATGGTACCCAGAATTTTATCCCGGTAATCGTTCCGGTAGGCGTCATACACTTTGCGTTGTTCATCTTCCATTTCACAAAACAAAATCGTTTCAGTTTTTTCAGGAAGATCGCGTGCAACCTGTTCTTTGGTTCTGCGGAGAATAAAAGGATATAATAATTTGCGCAGATGGTCCTTCCTGTCAGGATCGCCAAATTTGTCAATAGGAATGGCGAATTCCTGCCTGAAGAATTCAATACTTCCCAGCATGCCGGGATTCAGAAAATTCATCTGAGCAAATATGTCGAAAGTATTATTCTGCAATGGGGTACCGCTCATGCATAAACGATGTTTTGCCCTCAGCAGACAAGCTGCCTTTGTTACTTTGCTGGCCGGATTTTTAATAGCCTGCGATTCATCCAGCACAACATAATCCAGGGGCATATCCATAAGCAGTTTGATATCACTGCGCAGGGTACCATAAGTGGTTATTATGATTTCATAATCATTCAGTGCTTCTTTATTTCTAAGGCGTTCCCCGCCATGGTGGATTCTGTAAGTCAGTTCCGGAGCAAATTTTTTGATTTCGTTTTCCCAGTTAAAAATCAGGGTCGTTGGACAAACGACCAGTGCCCGCAATTTTCCGTACTGGTATTTAAAATGATGCAGGAAAGAAAGCGCCTGAATGGTTTTACCCAAACCCATATCATCAGCAAGAATACCTCCCCAGTTTACTTCATGCAGATAATTTAACCAGTGAAATCCATGAACCTGATAAGGCCTCAGAATGTTAGTCAGATGTGTCGGAGGATCTATCTCCTTAATTTTCTTAAATTCCTTGAGCTGTTCATATTTTTTTTCAAGGTGAATGATAAGTTCTTCCTCATTCCTGTTTTCATACAACTCGTCAATTACACTAAGATGATAACGCGACAGGCGCAGCTCGTTGCTTTTGCCTTCTCCTACCCGGAAAAGCAGGGCATATCTTTTTACCCATTCATCCGGCAATACTCCCAGTGTGCCGTCATTGAGGGGCACAAATTGTTGTTTATTGGCTAGGGCTTTCTTTACATCTGCAATAGTAACTTTCTGGTCTCCGAAAATAATATCCACACGCGCATCGAACCAATCGGTACTGCTGCTGATATGGATTTTTGTCTGGGGACGGGAAGTATTGAAACGGAAATTTTTTAGTGCATCGAATCCCTGTACAGTTACTTTCATTTCCTGCATGGCATCCATGAAAAGGAAAAACCAGTTATTCTTCAAAACATCACTTCCGCGTAAAGCCAGTCCCGAAGAGCCCTGTGGATGGATGAACTGAGAATGCAGGGATTGAAGCTGTGTGATGAAAGCCGTCTCCTTCTCTTTGTTTCGCTGGATGAGAAGAACTTTATCACCATCGGGTACTACAAGCTGGTCTTTACCAATCGAAGTAGTTTCAAAACCTTTATATGAAAATACGGGCTGGAATAATAAATAATCCCCCTTTTCCTGCAGCAGGATTTTTCTTTCGGGATCTCCGCTTTTTATTTCTCTTATGAGATCACCTTCGAATTCAACATGGTATTCTTTCTGCAGTGGTATTACAAAACTGCGCAGTTGTTCGGGCCAGTCGGATTTTGAAATAACCATTTTTCCCTCAGTGAATTTGGATACAATTGCAATGTCCTCCGGTTTATCCCACAGATACAAATAGTTATTTATAAATAAAATGACCTGACTATTACATTTATTTTGTGTAAGTTCTATCGACTGTCCTGTGATTTTCGTATATGCCTTAATTTCAATATTATTTTTATTGATACCAACCCTGAATGAAGGACTCACAGGATCAGGTGAGAGGTTTACTGACTGAAGGTTGGCAGTTTTGAAGGGTTTATGTCCGTTTAAAAAAAAGATAAAAGGATTTTCATGCAGTTCACTGAAAAGTTTTCGGTAGCGGGGATGTAAATATTCAATGATCAGCGCTTTGGTATCGTCAGGCAGTTCTTCGCCTTCTGTATGAATAATATTTTCCCACATTCCACTGAATGGGGAATTTCTATTGAGGTATTTATTTACTTCCTGTTCCTGGGTTTTGCGTAATGAAAAAACAAGCTGACGGTCGGGCTCATTGAACTTCTCGGTGTTGACAAATTTAGCGAGCTCAAGTTTTTCAACCTTTCCTATATAAGCATTTTGTTGTTCATTGCTTTCGCCACTTACTGCATCGAGCAGAAATCCGGGATAAGAATCGTGGTTGAAATTGAATACCACTCCCAGACGCGGCACTGAACCTGCTTTTTGTTCCGGTTCCATGACTTCTTCCAAAACTTCATTTTCGAGTTCTGGTTTTGGCCTGGATAATGCAGCCGGATTGACACGCTTGATAGAAATATCCAACACACGGAGGAAGGGCTTGCCGTCTTTATAAGAGAATTCAAATTTTCCAGCGAGATCATCGGAAAGTGAATAGCCGTAAGCCTCCAATAGTTTGTTTTTTTCTTTATCCCAGTTGCGGATACTATCGAAATAATATGAACCGTGAGCCTGCAACAGCTGAAGAAATAAAATCACTTTGGGTAAACAAAGCGGATGATCCGTGTCGGGATATGTTGAACTGGTATCAAAATTTCTCTCTTCATTTTTTCTGATAAGCACAGGATATTTCTTCCCATCCAGTTCAACATTTGCTTTAACTGTTTCATCAGCCGCCAGTAAAATGCTTGCTTTTTTTGATTGTAAGAATTTTCCAGCTTCTTCATAAACTTCGCGGGAGCAAAGCAGGCGAATGGTCTTCAGATCAATCGACTTCATTTTAATTACCGTATGCGATTGATCATACTGAATCTCTTCTGCCTTCAGCATGTTCCGGTCGAGAAGTTCCTGTAGCTGGATGAGCGCGGCCGCTTCATGCCTGCATATATCGCCCAGATTATACGGGCAGCTGCAACGCACAGAAAGCGATTTTGCGTCGCGAAACTTTTGAACAAAAACTTTATAATAAGTGGAATAACTGTCGTCTTTAATTCGGAAAGTAACCGTTTCGAACAGTTCATCATATTCAATGAGTTCGACGTAGCCTATCGCATGGATTTTTTTTCCGCGGCGGATAACTTCATCGGTTCCGTTCGTGTACACGTATTTAATAAGGTGCGGTAGGGCCATTCAACTTTTCTGTTTTCGACTAGCCTGGACCCGGTATTCGGTTGGGAAAAGGCTAATCTGCAAAAGTAAAGGAAAAATTTTATGACGGGAAAGAATTGAAGGGTTTATCCCTGGTTTAAAGGCTGAACCTGAAATAAATGACGAGAATTTTCCTTCTTTTCAGGGGTCCTTTTCCGGTAAAAGAGTACAAATATTACCGCCAAAAAGACTGTTATAACGAAAAACAGCCATTTTTCAGGAGTAGCCCCGTGATTTGGATTCGGGGAAACAGCCACCCCCGGGAACTCCCGGGCACCAATATCCGACGATTTGCCCATGGGTCTGCTCACCCCGTCAATATCAGTTTTGATGAAAGAGAATGTAATGCCCTTATCTATTGCAGCACCCGAAGGGTTTAGTTTGCATTCAATGGTATCTGTCAGGATGCCGGCAGCAATTGGATCTCTTACATACAGGTTATTACTCGTATCCCTGAGCCTGTCTGTAGTATTTTGTTTGATAATAGGATCCGCGCCGGTTGACACCGTATTAAAACAAAGATTATTTCTCACTTCCAGCAGGTATCCATTATCTGAACAAAAAGTCCCTGCAATAACTAACTGGGAAACATAATTGATCGTTCTTTTGTTGCCGATCGTATTGTTGAGAACGTGCATATTTGCACCTCTTATAAACGGAATATTATTTCCAATTGTCGTATCCCCTGCTTCAATTCTCGTGTCTATCGTTCCGTAATTATCCGTATTCAGGTCTATACAATTGAATAAATAGCTATCTGCCCGCCCGTTAAGACCCAGATTCCATATCCGCCAGAGATAGCCCCATCCGTCTTTACGATACACATTACATACAGTGCCGTTGCCGGATGTCTGAAATATTCCGGCATCATGTTTTCCATTCGGGCAGGGACCGGTAACCCGCCAATGACTTGCCAGCATGCGATATATGGAATGTCCCAGTACCTGGCAAACATCACTGCTGGTTGAATCCACAATAATATGCAGGAAGGCAATGCTGTCTACAACATTTTGGAAAAGTGCATTTGCAGCCCAGCTTCCAACAAAGAGAGATCCTGAATGAATCAGTTTCTGGTAATAAAATGAAGTTTTATAAAGAGCAAACGTGGAGGAATCGCCGGTATATGTAATGAAAAAGTGACTCGCATTGAAAGCGGTTCCTTCCAGGTTACGGTATTCGCAATAAGATATCGAGAGGGAACTGCATGACCCCTGAAGATAAAATGCATCACCCCTGAAATTTCGGAAACGAATGCCGTAGGCTTCTCCTTTCCAGCCGGAACCTGAAATAGAAACCGATTTCAGATTTCCCAGAGATACAGTTCTACCGAAATCAACAATGCCCTGGTAATTGATAATTATAATGCCTGTGAGATTGGAAAATGAACCGCCTTTTTCGTAGAAACCTGAACGGATGGCCAGCGTATCACCTGGTTTCAAACCACTCATATTATTCTGAATGATTGAGCCTCCTCCAGTTCCGGTTATCTGCGTCCGGGAAAATACCTGCCCTGAAAAAAAGAACATACAAATCGCGAAAACAATTTTCATGTACGCAGGATATATATTGTAAAGTAACTGTAATTTCATAGTATACAGAAATGGTATCGCTTCAATAACTTTGTACCCGGTACTTCGTAAATCGATTTTCATGACGCGAAGCATTTTACTATTCCTGATTTTTTTCCAGTTCCTCCCTCCATTCGCCAATTCACAGAAGCTTCGTAAAGCGGACAAAGAAATCATTTCAGAGCTTCAAACAGATATCGGTTCTCTCTCTAATGATAAAATGGAGGGCAGAAGATCCGGTACTTCCGGTGAAGTACTGGCTTCGGATTATATAACAGGGGGTTTTATAAAAGCCGGACTCAAACCATTGGGTGACAGCGGAACTTATCTTCAACGATTTGAAATTTACGATGGCAGGGACATTACGCATACAAGGTTTTCTATTAACAATGCTGATCTTATTCTGAATACTGAATTTATTCCTTTGCCCTTCAGTGCTCCCGGAAAAGCAGATGGCTCTCCGGCCATCGCTTTACAGGAAAGTGGATCTCCCTGGTTTTATGATCTGAAAGAAACGGTGGAAGCCGCTCAATCCAATCCGCATTTCGATATGGATAAACTGCTTCGCGAAAAAACCAGGTTATTCGAAGGAAAGGGTGCCACCGCAGTCATTTTTTACAACAGTTCAAAAACAGATGATGGTATTGTCTTTGATCCGGCAGAAGGAATAAAACCTGAAAAAATTCCTGTTCTGTATGTAACAAAAACGGGAAGGAAAAAATACCTGAGAGATATTTCACAATCCCTCGATGTGCTGATAGATGTACAGATGACTGAAAAAAAGAGATGGGGTCACAATGTAATTGGATTCCTTGATGTGGGCGCTCCCTATACTGTTGTTATTGGAGCGCATTATGATCATCTGGGTTATGGTGAGGACGGGAATTCGTTATATCATGGTGCTGAAAAAAAGATTCATCCTGGAGCTGATGATAATGCAAGTGGTACGGCAGCACTTATGGAATTAGCAAGGCTGTTGAAAAAAACAAAAAACCTGAGAACAAATTATTTATTTGTTGCTTTTTCCGGGGAAGAATCCGGACTGATAGGATCAAAATATTTTACTGAACACCCGTCAGTAGCCTTATCAAAGATCAGTTATATGGTGAATATGGATATGATAGGAAGGCTGAACGACAGCACACATGTTTTGACAATCGGAGGTTTCGGAACATCACCGCAGTGGGCAGCATTGATCGGCGGCACACTTAATAATAAAATATTTGTGCTGAATGCAGACTCCAGCGGAACAGGCCCCAGCGATCACACTTCTTTTTATCTGAAGAATATTCCCGTATTATTTTTTTTCACCGGGATCCATCCGGATTATCATAAACCGACTGACCTCCCCGATAAAATTAATTATGTCGGCGAGATGGAAGTAATACATCTGATTTATGATATTACGCAGAAGATGGATGGAATGAACAAACCGGTGTTTGCAAAAACCAGGGATAAACAATTTGGTGTGGCGCCGGCGTTTAATGTCACACTTGGTCTTATGCCGGATTATAGCTTTTCCGGAAGCGGACTGCGTATTGATGCGATCAGCGAAGGAAGACCGGCGGAAAAAGCCGGACTAAAAGCAGGTGATATCATTACAAAACTTGGAGATTATTCGGTGATCTCTCTGCAAACTTATATGGAAGCTTTATCCAAATTCAATCGTGGAGATCAGACAACAGTAGAATTTTTAAGAGATAAGGCAGAAATGAAAGCTGCAGTCCAATTTAAATAGTACTATGAAATCATTAAAGCTGAACATGGAAAATATGGAGGGAGATTTTTTTGATGACTCCCGCCTCCTCGGTATTGTAGCACCGTTAAAGGGGTATCGTTTCTGCTGGCAGTTGAATCGCCAGATGCGGCTCGACTTCAGAATTACCAACCAGATTGAGATACCGATGATAAGAAAAAAAAGACAGTATTATTTTACTGTGTATGAATGCCCTGAACCGCATAAAACACTAACCCATTATTTATATAATAATCAGTACGATGGGGAATTTTTATTACCGGAATTCAGAAACCTGGATTTTTTCTGGCTCCTGAAAGGAGACTGCGTATGCGATGAATTATTGGCAGAAATGATGGAATCCATTAAATCAATAACAGGCGTACAACTGGTCACTGAATTAACTCACACGAAAATTAAACACAGGGAACACCTTATTTTTTAGCTATGGGTTATTTTATTGGTTATGGGTTATGAATTATGGGTTATGGGTTTTTGAAAAGATTCCTCCAAGAATTCATAACTCATAATCCATAACCCATAACTAAATTAAGAGTTCATGCTCGCCAAAAACTCCTCATTACTCTTTGTTCCGCGCATGCGTTTCAGTAATTCGTTCATGGCTTCTTCAGTATTCATGTCATTGAGATAAACACGTAAAAGATTCATACGCTGAAGAATTTCTCTTTCAAGTAAAAGATCATCACGCCGGGTTGAAGAGGCAACCAGGTCGATGGCAGGGAAGATACGGCGGTTGGCCAGTCTTCTGTCCAACTGCAATTCCATATTACCTGTTCCTTTAAATTCTTCAAAGATTACTTCGTCCATCTTGGATCCGGTATCAATAAGGGCTGTCGCAAGAATCGTGAGAGATCCTCCGTTTTCGATCTTACGGGCAGCGCCAAAAAATTGTTTGGGTTTTTGCATCGCATTGGCTTCCACTCCACCGCTCAATACTTTACCGGATGCAGGCGCAACCGTATTATGTGCACGGGCAAGACGGGTTATAGAATCCAAAAGGATCACCACATCATGGCCGCATTCTACGAGTCGTTTTGCTTTTTGCAATGCTACGGTTGAAACTTTTACGTGCTTCTCTGCAGGTTCATCAAAAGTAGAGGCGATCACTTCAGCACGTACCGATCTTTCCATATCCGTTACTTCTTCCGGACGTTCATCCACCAGAACAATCATCAGGTAACATTCAGGATGATTGATGGCAATGGCGTTTGCCACGGCTTTCAGCAACATCGTTTTACCTGTTTTAGGTTGTGATACGATCAGACCACGCTGTCCTTTACCGATAGGTGTGAACAGATCAATAATACGGGTTGAAAAATCTGAAGGACTAACAAAGAGATTCAGCTTTTCAAAAGGGAAAAGCGGCGTGAGGTAATCGAACGGAACCCGGTCCCTGACATCTTCAGGCGATTTATTGTTGATGGTTTCCACTTTGAGCAGGGCGAAATATTTTTCACCTTCTTTTGGCGGACGAACAGATCCATAAACAGTATCTCCGGTTTTTAAACCGAATAATTTTATCTGTGAAGGGGATACATATACATCATCAGGAGAAGAAAGATAATTGTAATCACTGCTGCGGAGAAATCCATATCCATCCGGCATCATTTCCAAAACGCCTTCTGCCTGAATGACACCATCAAATTCAATATTGAAATTTTCATTGCGACGCTGTGGGTAAACTTTTTGCTGCTGGTCACCATTTCCCGGACGACTTTGTTCGGTTGAAGATCCGTTTTCCTCACTTCCGTTTTCCTGGTTTTCGTTTTGGGTATTGTCGGATTGGGAATTTTCTGATTCATCGGACTGATCTGATTCCTCCGTGCGACGCTGAACAGGCTGCTCAGGTTTAGGATGCGGCTGGGGCTTGTGATATTCAACAGGAGCCTGAATCTCTTCCGGAGTTTCGTCTTCTTTCCTGCGAAGTTTTTTAACGATGGGCTTTTCTTCTTTCTTCTTAAGGTCTTTTTTCGGTTCCAACCTTTTTAGTTTTGGTGCGGTATCGCCACTTTCTACAAAAGCTTCTTCGCTTGAATTTGCTGTTGTTGTTTTTACAATGCGCTTGCGTTTGGGCTTATCATCTCCGTCAGCGCCATCGGATTTTTCATTAGGCGTAAGAGCCTGTTTATCTAATATTTTATAAACGAGTTCCTGCTTATCACTTTTTTTTGCATTAGGGATTTTCAACTGCTCAGCAATATCGAGCAGTTCGGGA
This sequence comes from uncultured Bacteroidota bacterium, assembly GCA_963711345.1. Classification (GTDB taxonomy): domain Bacteria; phylum Bacteroidota; class Bacteroidia; order Chitinophagales; family Chitinophagaceae; genus Puia. The sequence goes on from CAVQDS010000002.1 coordinate 186,505, forward strand.
ACGAGCATGTCGTTTAATTGTAGTATGTCGTACATAGTGAAGCTTGAGAATTACAGCAGTTACAACTGAGCTGTAGAAAAAGGATTTGTGAATGTATTTAGATTAAGGACGAGCGGAATGACTAAAACTGACGTTTGCGAGCAAAGGATAAGAACAAATCAGCCTGATTCCGCTGCAATGATAATATAAAAACGGAAAATTTAAAAAAATATTTCAAGGATTATCTTTGCCCTCTTTATTCATCTGAAAGCCTGATATATCAAATGTTCAACAAACGTATCAAAATCAAAGATGTCCTGGGAATGTTACCCGGAAAAGAGGAAATAACTGTAATGGGATGGGTGAGAACACTGAGGAATAACCAGTTTATTGCCTTAAATGATGGATCTTCCAATGAAAACCTGCAGATAGTACTCGAATTAGGGGCATTTGATGAAAGTCAGGTTAAGAAAATTACTACCGGAGCATCGGTTCGGGTAACAGGGCAATTGGTTGCTTCTCCTGGAAAGGGTCAGCAGGTTGAGCTTAAAGCCATGAAATTAGAGATCCTGGGACTGAGTGATCCGGATAAATTTCCGCTTCAGCCTAAAAAACACAGTCTTGAATTTTTAAGAGAGATTGCTCATCTGAGGTTTCGGACGAACACATTTGGATCTGTTTTCAGGGTAAGGCATGCACTGGCATTTGCTGTACATCAGTTTTTTAATGAACGGGGGTTTGTTTACCTGCATACACCTATCATTACTGCCTCTGATGCCGAAGGCGCCGGAGAAATGTTTAAAGTAACTACACTGCCTTTCGATAATACACCAAGAAATGAGTTGGGAGAAGTGGATTTTAAAGAAGATTTTTTCGGCCGTGCTACCAATCTCACAGTAAGCGGTCAGCTTGAGGGGGAACTAGCCGCAATGGGATTTTCTGATGTTTATACGTTTGGACCTACTTTCCGGGCAGAGAATTCGAATACAACCAGGCATCTGGCTGAGTTCTGGATGATTGAACCCGAAGTGGCTTTCAATGACCTTGAAGATAATATGGACCTGGCTGAATCATTCGTGCGTTATCTGATAGCTTATGTGTTGAAAAATAACCGTGCTGATCTTGAATTCCTGGATGCCAGACTTGCTGAAGAAGAGAAACAAAAACCCCAGGCTGAACGAAGTGAAACCGGATTGATCGAGAAGCTGGAATCTGTTGTGAGCCAGGATTTCGAACGAATCACATATACGCAGGCCATTGAGATCTTACTGCAATCACCCGCTTATAAAAAGAAAAAATTCAAATATGAACTCTCCTGGGGAACAGATCTTCAGAGTGAACACGAACGCTGGCTCGTAGAAAAACATTTTAAGAAACCCGTGATCGTATCCGACTATCCAAAAGAAATAAAAGCATTTTATATGCGGCAGAATGATGATGGTAAAACAGTCGCAGCCATGGATATTCTGGCACCGGGTATCGGAGAAATTGTGGGTGGATCACAAAGGGAAGAAAGACTCGATATGCTGGAAAAAAGAATGATTGAAATGCATATCCCCATTGAACAAATGTGGTGGTATCTTGATACGCGCCGTTTTGGAACTGTTCCTCATGCGGGCTTCGGTCTCGGGTTTGAGCGAATGGTTCAGTTTGTGACAGGTATGACCAATATCCGAGATGTGATTCCTTTTCCGAGAACTCCGAAGAATGCGGAATTTTAGGCTGAAAGCAGAAGGCGCAAGGCTTAATGCTCTTCCATCTAAATCTTTACTGAAATTTTTGAGAGGACCAGGGTAAAGTCAGTTTCTTACCGTTCTCTCTCTTTGGTGCCTCTTTGGTCTCTCTTTGGTCTCTCGGAATCCGAGAGACCAAAGAGAGACCAAAGAGAGAGACCAGAGAGGTTTGTCACTATCACGCTATTCCAGAAAGCAGTTATACGCCTCCTGATAGCCGCTTGGAGGAATTTTTACAAAATATTTTATTCTCATTAAACAATTAAAAACCATGTAATTATCTAAGCTACTATAAAAAGTATTGACTCTGCTATGGTACTTTGTTTTGCATAGTACTAAATTATCCATATATTTGTATCGCAAGCGGAAATCATTCATTTAAAAGCCTAGATCATGAACATTGAAAATACACAGAGCCAGATGCGGAAGGGTATTCTGGAATTCTGTATTCTTTCCATAATCCGTCGTGGGGAAGCTTACCCTTCAGATATCGTCGAAGAGATGAAAGCGGCGAATCTGAATATTCTGGAAGGAACCCTATACCCTTTACTTACCAGATTGAAAAATGCGGATATGCTCACTTATCGCTGGGTAGAAAGTAATTCGGGACCCCCACGTAAATATTTTTCCCTTACAGAAAAGGGACTGGCATTTTACCGGGAACTCGAAACTACCTGGAAAGAGCTGGCCGACGCAGTGGATGCACTGGCAAATAAAAGTGAAAATATATCCGAAAACCAAGAAATCAAACCTTAACAATCTCCAAATTAGCATACAATGAAAAAGATCATCAACATAAACTTTCACAGCCGGGTTATACCGATTGAAGAAACAGCGTATGATATTTTGCGCAAATACGTTGAGAGTTTGAAAAAGCATTTTGCGAATGAAGAAGGCGGCGATGAAATCGTAAATGATATCGAAAATCGTTTTGCTGAACTTTTTTCCGACAGGCTTAAGAAAGGCGCCGTTTGCATCACGGATGCAGATGTGAATGAAATCATCACCAGCATGGGTCGTCCGGAAGATTTTGATCAGGATGAAATAAATACCGGTACAAATGGTAACGGAGGCAGCAAAACATCTTCAGCATATGCAGAAGAAGCTACTGACGATGAACCCACGACGCCTGTATCGTTCTGAAAACGATAAAATGCTCGGAGGTGTTTGCGGAGGACTTGCTGTTTACCTGAGAATAGATCCATCTGTAGTGCGTATTATTTATGCAGTACTCATTCTGGGTAGTTTCGGAACTGCGTTACTGTTATATTTTATTCTTTGGATTGCACTTCCGCCAAAGTCCATGGTTACAAAAATTAAAAAAAGACTTTTCAGGGATCCGGATCACAGAGTGATTGCAGGAGTTGCCAGCGGACTCGCTGCTTATTTTAATATTGAAATTTGGATTCCCCGTGTGATATTTTGCTTACCGCTGATTGTAGGTGTGATAACATCCATATTCCGTCATGCATTCTGGTTTAATTATGATGGCCCGGTATTCTTTACAGGTGGTTTTGGCGGAACATTATTCATAACCTATATAATTTTATGGATTGTTTTACCTGAAGCCTATACAGCCTCAGAGAAGCTTGAAATGCGCGGAGAAAAAATTGACCTGGCTTCTATAAAAAATACGATCAAGAGCGATCTGGAAGGGTTTAAACAAAAAGCTTCCAATGTAGGTGCCGAAATGAAACAAAGTGCAGAAGAGTTTGGGACTGAAATGAAAAACAGATCCTTGGGAATTAAGAAGGATATATCTTCTGTAAAAATACCGCGTCAGGGAATAGGACATGCAATAGGCGTTCTTTTTAAAGCCTTCTTTTTATTCATAACTGTTATCATAACATTTGCCCTTGTTGCAGCCCTGATTGGTGTTATTTTTTCAGGAGGTATCGTACTCCCCTTAAAGGATTACGTTATTCATGGCTTCTGGCAGAATATTTTGATTTGGTCCACCCTCCTCTTATTCCTGATACTGCCCGTAGTAGGTCTCCTTACATGGTTGATACGTCGTATCATTGGTGCAAGAAGCGGGAGTACTTACCTGGGATATATTTTCGGGAGTCTTTGGGTTATAGGATTGATCAGCTTCATTTTTTTAATTGCAACGATCAGCAGACAGTTCAGCACAAGATCCGGAGTAAATGAAGACGTTCAGATGACTTCGCCGGCAAATGGCAAATTGATTGTACAGGTGGATGATTCCAAACCATTTTTTATCGATTCCGACTGGATGGGAATGAACTGGCGTCATAAAGGTCCCTTCTTCAATTTAACAGAAGACAGCCTGACGATGAATACGGTACGTGTTGACATTATAAAAAGTAAGGACAGCGCCTGGCATTTACACCGCGAAAAAATAAGCCGTGGTAATACTTCTGCAGAAGCGCGTGAACTGGCTTCTCAAATAGATTTTCCTATAGTACAAAATGACAGCCTTCTTTCTCTCTCAAGAGGTTTTGCCATAACACCAAAACAACAATTCCGTAATCAGCAGGTGATAGTGGTCATTGAAATTCCCGTGGGGAAAAGAATTCTTCTTAAAAGCAATCTGGACGATTACAAATGGTTTAATATAAACAGCAAACATTGGAATAATAACGGGATCAATATTGATTTTGATGATGACTCAGATAATGATTACCCCAATACCTGGGATACTGAAGTGGAATATACTATGACAGCAAACGGACTTGAAAGATTAAAAATCAATTATGATAATGAACAACCGGAAAATCCCGAAAAAGCCGAGAAGAAGGAAAAACCCGAACGCAAAGAAAATTCCGATAGTTCTGAAATTAAAAAAGATAATCCCAAAGGAGAATACCGGTATCACAAACCAAAAACAGCCAATGCTGCTGCAACCAACGTTGCAGATCCTTCAGGCGGAAACAAAATTCCAGAATCCATAGCAACCATTGCCCTTTTAACAAGCCTGAGTTGATCTGAATATTTTAATTCGTAAATGGTCCCGGCTTATCCAGGGCCATTATTTTATTGGCTGCCTGAAAGGCAAGTTTTAATTTCGCGCTCGGTTTCTTAATCTTCAAACGGGATATGAAAAACACACCCTTTACGCATAAACACCTGGAACTGGGCGCTAAAATGGCTGAATTCGCCGGATATAATATGCCGATCAGTTATTCAGGCATCAACGACGAACACCTGGCCGTACGTAATAATGCGGGCATTTTCGACGTGAGCCATATGGGTGAATTTATTCTGAAAGGTCCCGGAGCGCTGAACCTGATTCAACTGGTAACTTCCAATGATGCTTCAAAACTAAAAAATGGAAATGCCCAGTATAGTTGCCTTCCCAATGAATCGGGTGGAATTGTAGATGATCTGCTCGTTTATTGCATCCGCGAAAACGAAGTTTATATGCTGGTTGTAAATGCTGCAAATATTGAAAAAGACTGGAAATGGATCAACAGGTTTAACACGGAATCTGTATTGATGGAAGATATTTCTTCCAAAACCTGTCTGCTGGCTGTACAAGGGCCAAATGCCACTAAAATGCTGCAGCCATTGACATCCATGGACCTGATGAACCTGAAATATTACAGTTTTGTAAAAGGAACATTTGCCGGTGTTGATAATGTTCTTATCAGCGCCACAGGTTATACAGGCGCGGGTGGTGTTGAAATTTATTTTGAAGATAAGAACGATTCAGCCAATAAAATATGGGATGCCATTTTTGCTGCCGGCAAGCCGATGGGACTTAAACCCGCGGGTCTGGCTGCACGCGATACCCTGAGGCTGGAAATGGGTTATTGTTTGTATGGAAATGATATTGATGATTCAACCTCTCCCCTGGAAGCAGGTTTGGGATGGATTACACGATTTACTAAACCCTTTGTAGGGCGCGAACAAATTGAAATAAAGAAGAAAGCAGGCATTCAAAAAAAACTGGTAGGATTTGAATTGCTTGATAAAGGGATTCCCCGCCATGGATATGAGATCAAGGATTTCTCGGGAATGCATATGGGGGAAGTTACATCCGGCACGCAGTCACCTTCTTTAAATAAGGCTATCGGATTGGGTTATGTAAGAGATACTTTTTCTAACCCCGACACAAAAATTTATATTAAAGTCAGGGATAAACTTTTACTTGCACGGGTTGTCAAACTTCCATTTCTGTCCTGATCCGCAGGAACTTTTCTGGCTGGCGTGATTATATTTTAATGAATTTTATTTACAGATGCCAAACGCTAAACCTTTTCTATACACTTCGATGTCTCCGGCACTTCTGCATTTATATAATGCATCACAGGCAACCGTAGTGATAATTGACGTATTGCGGGCAACTTCTACCATAGCAACTGCATTGTTCAATGGAGCGAGATACATTGTGCCTGTTGACAGTGTTGCAAAATGTATTGAGCTCGGACGTCAGATCAATTGTGTTACGGCAGGAGAAAGAGACGGTAAAATTGCGGAAGGCCTTAGTTATGGAAATTCTCCTTTTGAATACGGCCGTCAATTTATTAATGGAAAAATTCTGGTACTGACCACTACCAATGGTACACGACTGCTTCATATGGCCCTGGAAAAAGGAGCGCGCGAAATCGTAACAGGTTCCTTTGTAAACCTCGACGCAGTAACAGAATATCTTCTTCAGCAAAAAAATAATGTTATCCTCGCATGCGCGGCGTGGAAGGACAGGATTAATATTGAAGACACGTTATTTGCAGGAGCCCTGATAGAAAAAGTAAGGGATCATTTTAATATTGAATGCGATGCATCGCATATTGCTGCAAACCTGTATAATAAAGCATCAGGTGATCTTTTTGATTTTATGCAAAGAAATAATGCTTCTCATTTTAATCGCTTAATGGCTTATGGTCTGGAAAAAGATATCCGCTATTGCCTGGAACCAAATCTTGCGAATGTTCTTCCAATATATGAGGCAGGTAAATTGAAAATCTACTGATTCATTTCCCAGGTTTCCATTTTTCTCTCGAAAACATCCAGTGGCATACAGCCATCTTTTAAAACTTCATCGTGGTATGCTTTAATATCAAATCGATCACCAAGTTCATTTGTATACTGGGTTCTAAGCTCCCTTATAACCATGGCACCCGTTTTATAACTCAGCGCCTGAGCCGGATTTCCGATATATCTTTCTATTTCAGCCGTAGCGCCCTGTTCACTGATGGCCTCATTGTCCATCATGTATTTTATAGCTTCTTCCCTTGTCATTTTTTTCTCATGCATGGCCACATCAACCACCAGCCTTACAGCACGGTGCATTTCGTCTCCAAGTGCGCCCATAAGCTGATACGGATCGGTATAAAGGCCTAATTCCTTACCGAGAGATTCACAATACAAAGCCCATCCTTCCCCGTAAGCACCATACCAGGCAAATCTCCGGAACATGGGAAGAAGTGTGTCTTCCATCTGGAGAGAATTTTGATAATGATGACCTGGGATTGCTTCATGAAGAAAAAGAGATTCCATACCTGATGTTACATTGAACTTTGTGGCATCCAGGATGGGCACATAAAAAATTCCCGGCCTCGAACCTCCCGGATCTCCCTGAATATATTCCGCACTGGCACTGGCAGCACGAAAGGCTTCCGTCTGATGGATTTCAAATTTCATTTTTGGTGTGTGACCGAATAGCTTTTTGAGGTTAGGATCTATTGTTGCCTGAATCTTTTTAAAAGCATCCAGCACTTCCTGTGGTGATTTGTAAGGCATGAAGCGTGGATCATTCTTCATGAAAGAAAAAAATGCCGGTAGATCACCTTTGAAACCTGTTTGGTTTTTTATTTCCTCCATTTCATATCTTATTCTTTTAACTTCTGAGAGACCGGTCTGATATATTTCTTCGGAAGTTTTATCGGTGGTAGTCCAATAGCGTATCAGGTATTTATATAATTCCTCACCATTTGGTAATCCATCAAAGCCAATGCTGTTACGGCTTTTAGGCAGGTATTCATTTTGAAGAAAATCTGCCATCTTTTTGTATGAAGGAATTATTACCTGCACTATCAGATGTGAGAAATCTTTCGTAATCCTTGCTCTTTCAACATCGTTTATGTCGGAAGGCAGCATGCTTAGAGGAGTATAAAAAATACTTTTGGCAGAATCCGGAGTTACCATATTCTGCATTTCGGGTATCATTTTTTCAACCAGACAACGTGGAAGAATATACCCGTTCTGCATCCCTTTCCTGAAATATACAATGGCACTATCTGTCCAGATTCCAAATTGTCCGGCCCTTTTTATCCAGTTATCATAATCAGCTATTGTTTTAAAAGGCTGAATACCGGTGCCGCTGCCCATTTGTCCCAGAAAAAGGGGAATTCCCTGAAACTGGTTGAAGGGCATGTACTGGAGATTTGGCATCGTTACATTATTGATCACCAGGTGTAAGTCTATTCCCTCCAGGTCCATTTTAAGTTCACGCAGAAGGATATCATAGCTGATCTGGTCATTCTGATTAAATTTCTCACGGTCGAAAGAAAGTATTTTATGAAGATAAATACCGTAGAAATTCCGGAGTGTATCCTGGTAGCTATCAGTAAAATCTACAGGAAGCTGATCGTTATACCGGTTATCGCCGTTTTGGGTGGCTTCCACAGGAAAATATCTCATCCGGTCATTATAATAATCTTTCAGAACCCGCCCAAAGGCTCTGTTATCCCGTAAAGCCCTGTTTGGGTGCATTAGTTTACAGGATACAATAACGTAACAGATCAGCAGGCATACGTATGAAGAAAATTTCATGCAGATAAATTAGGGAACTAAAGCTAAGGATTTCATTAATCAGGGAAAGAAGATCCAAATAATTTTCACGACAGAAATGCATTGGAATTTATTTTTTCACATATCTTCGCCGGACTAAACTGCTTTCAGGCCGTACAACCTACCTTATGCATCCCGATCTCGTATTCATCAAAACTGTATAATATTAAACAAAACTGGCTCTGGCATTGGATTGGTACAACAATTGCTATCAGCCTTATATATTTTTATAGCATCTCGATTATTCATTAACTTATCTTAAAATGATTTCTTATGAAGCTTAGGTACATTCTACTTTTCGCAGTTTCGTCACTGTTCATGTTCTCCTGCGTGAGCACTAAAAAATTTAAGGAAATGCAGGCCAAAATGCAGGCCCGTTTTGACTCATTAAGTGCTGAATACGCAAAACTCCAGGGTGAGTTGAAGAACTGTAACGATCAGACTGCCTCCCTTACTTCTAAAAACACAGGCTTACAGGGACAAATAGACGAACTAAACAAACAAGTTGCTTTCCTCAGAGAAAACAATACACAGGCTCTGAAACAACTGGAAGACATGTCAGTTATTTCCAGCTCACAGGCAGAAAGCATTAAGAAATCTTTAGAGAACATAGGAGCCAAAGATGCGTATATACGTGATCTGCAGGCAGCTATGGCTCATAAAGATTCTCTGAATATGGCCCTGGTTATGAACCTTAAAGGCGCTGTAAGCGGGAATGATTCCGATATCGATATTAAAGTTGACAAGGGTGTTGTATTTATCGACATTTCGGATAAATTACTTTTCAAGAGTGGAAGTTTTGTAGTAACCAAAGGTGCTAAAGATGTACTTGCCAAGGTTGCTGCTATTCTCAAGAACCAGCCCGATGTTGAATTCATGGTAGAAGGAAATACAGACAATAAAGTTTATCGCGGACATCCTGATTTAGTTGACAACTGGGATCTTAGCTGTAAACGTGCAACTTCTGTCGTACGTATTCTGGCTAAAACTTATGGAATTCCGCCTGCAAAAATGACTGCTGCGGGTCGCGGAGAATTTGTTCCTTTAATGTCGAATGATACGAAGGAAGGCCGTGCTGCTAACCGTCGCACAAGAATCGTGATCCTGCCACAGCTTGATCAGTTCTTTAACCTGCTCGAACACAAAGGCTAATATTATTTCATACGAAATCATTTTAAAGGTCCTTCTTTTGGAGGACCTTTTTTATTAGCCTAAAGCCTAAAGCCTAAAGCCTAAAGCCGAAAGCTTAAAGCCTAAAGCCTAAAGCCTAAAGCCTAAAACTGATTAATATAAAATCAAAACTTTTTTATGTTGAACAGGAATCCAAAAAGAGGTTTTAGGCTTTAAGCTTTAGGCTTTAGGCTTCTTTCGGTTCTCGGATTGATTTAATAAGTCCGATTTACATAGCTTTTATGTTGTTAATCTTATCATTCAAATTTTTATACTGATCTGAATTCAGATGTGATAAGTCCTTTGCTAGTAAACAACAATATTCTACTTCCAATATGGAACCAAATGACATATCCAGAAAGTGCGCAAAATTTTTTTCTGAATTTCTGCCACTCCTTCTACAATATTAAATGGCACTGAATAAACAGCTCGTTTTAATTGTCTGGTAAGTTCATTTTGCTCACTAATAGGAAATGCTGGTATAATATTTAGGTAAATGAACATTACCAATTCGTGAGATTTTACCCAAACTTTGTAATTGTTGTAATTCCTCATAATCTCACAAAAGAATATTCAAATAATGAATAATCCAAAGTGAAATCTGTCAATTCATTGGGTAAAATAACCCTAAATAAATAAGTTTTAGGCTTTCGGCTTTAGGCTTTCGGCGGTTATTAAGCCGGAGGCTTAATATCCTCTTACGTTCTTGCCTTCCATGTAGTTAATAAAGGCCCTGTTGACAACGCGATTGCCTCCGGGTGTGGGATAATTACCTGTGAAATACCAGTCGCCGGTATTGGTAGGGCAGGCTTCATGAAGAGATTCGATGGTTTGGTAGATTACCTCGACGGGAGTATAAATATCCGGTGGTGTAATCAGTTCTGCAATTTTATCGGAGATTTCCTGTGTGGTAAAGGGTTTATATATCTGGCGTACAATATTCTCGGTATGTAACTGGCCCATACGTTCCAGCTCCTTACAATGCTCATACATATCTGCAAGACATTTTTCCTTTTTTCGTTCATGCATAAGCGTTATAGCCGCACGGAAAGCTATAAAATCACCTAATTTGCTCATATCAATTCCATAACAATCAGGATACCTGATCTGGGGTGCCGAGGAAACGATGATGATTTTTTTCGGTTCGAGCCTCGCAAGCATTCGCACAATACTTTCTCTCAGCGTGGTTCCACGAACAATGGAATCGTCAATCACAACAAGCGTGTCCACATTTTTTTGTACGGTACCATATGTAATATCATATACGTGCTGAACCATTTCGTTGCGGCTGGCATCGGCTGTAATGAAAGTGCGCATCTTCACGTCCTTGGTGGCAATTTTTTCTATCCGGATTTTCCGGTTGATCATCTGAGAAAGTTTTTCTTCCGTCAGATCATTTCCCCAGGATAAAATCCGTTCAATCATTACTTTTTTCAGATAATCATCAAGGCCTTTCCACATGCCATAAAAAGCTACTTCTGCGGTATTGGGAATGAAAGAAAATATACTGTTTTTCAGATCGTGATTTACAGAATTAAGGATCTGTTCGCTCAGGTTATATCCCAACGCAATTCGTTCACGATAAATTTTTTCATCACTTCCCCTGGAAAAATAAATCCGTTCGAAACTGCAGGCACGGCGCTCTTTAGCAGGAATTATTTGTTCCACAATAAACCGGCCGTCTGATTTTGCAATTACTGCATTACCCGGCATGAGCTCCAGCACTTCATTTTCTCCTACATTGAATACGGTGCGTATGGCAGAACGTTCCGAGGCCGCAACAATGATTTCATCATTTGCAAAATAATATGCCGGACGAATTCCATGAGCATCACGGAATACAAACCCATCTCCGTTTCCAACTAGTCCGCCTACAGTAAAACCACCGTCGAAAAGTGGTAGCGCTCTCTGTAATATCCTTTTAATATCCAGGTCCACCGGCATTTCTTCGTCTGCCTGAACTATGAAGTGATGAATCACTTCCATCATAGCTGCGAGGTCACTCTGTTTTTGAAATTCACCGGGCTCAATATTTATTAATGCAAAAAGTTCGTCGGTATTAACCAGGTTAAAATTGCCGGCAAGCGCGAGATTTCGTGCTGGAATCGTATCCCGCTTTATAAAAGGATGACAGAATTCAACATTATTTTTCCCTTGGGTTCCATACCTGAGATGCCCAAGGAGGAGTTCTCCCATTACTGAAATATGACCTTTTAAAAGTCCGGGATGTTTAATAATATCAGGCTGATATTTCTCAAGATCTTTTACTTCATCATTGATTTTTGAAAATATATCGGCTATGGGCTGATTGTTGTTACTGCGTATCCGGTGAAGAAACGGATGACCGGGTTCAATATTTAGTTTTACTGATGCGACCCCCGCACCATCCTGCCCGCGGTTATGTTGCTTTTCCATGAGCAGGTACAGTTTATTTAAACCATACAATGCCGTACCATATTTCTGGAGATAAAAGGAGAAAGGTTTGCGAAGTCTGATGAATGCCAATCCGCATTCATGTTTAATTTCGTCGCTCAATTTTTTCTTTTTTAGTGTGCCGGATATCGGCCTCCGACACTCACTTCAGTTTTTCCGGTCCTGAACCTGATGGTTTGAAACGATTAAACGAAAGCGAAGCGCAAAGGTAATCGAATTTGACTAAAAGAAGAAAAGAGGGGAGTTACATAACAATGGGGCTGTTATTCATAAAATGAATCAGGGCAACCGCATTTTTAAGCTTTAATTTTTTGAATATGTTATGGCGGTGAACCTCAACAGTTTTTATTGATATGTTCAGTTTGGTCGAAATATCTTTGGACTGACTGCCCTGCACGATCAGGTTCACAACATCCATTTCCCTTTCAGTAAGAGAATTAATAGCAGATAGTGTAGCGGGGTCAATATTGCTTTCAGCAATCAGTTCCTTGATTTCTTCGCATAAGTATCTGTTTCCCTTGGCTACTTCCACAATGGCATTGAACATTTCTTCGCGGGAAGAATTTTTTGTTACATAACCTCTGGCACCCTGCTGCAACATCTTTTTTGCATAGGAGGGTTGGGAATGCATGGTAACGCCTATCACAAAGGATTGCGGGGAAACTTCATTAATACGGCGGGTAGCTTCGATCCCTGAATAAGGAATCATATTGATATCCATCAGCACCACATTGGGATGCTTTTGCTCGCTAAAATTAACCGCATCTTCAGAATTTGAACAGGTACCGATTACCTTAAAGCGTGAATCACTGTTCAGGATATAAGTCCAGGTTTCTCTAATCAGCTTATGATCGTCTGCTATTAAAATGCTAATCATATCCGGTGTTTTCAAATGGCCCTCAACCATCATATTCCATGCTTTTCTCCATTTATCCTACTTGTAATATACTATAACAGAATGAAAATCGAATTATTGTGTCCCAATTTTTCTTCCGAACAGCTTATGCGTATTAGTTTGAGCTGGTAAACTGGCGGGTTTGCCATTTTGAAAGATTCCCGCAATTCCTGTAGTCACCATCGATCATGATGTAATAAGTAGCGATCCTGGATTGGAACCAGGTTTGAAGTGCCTTATTCTTTTTTAGTTCCAAAGCCCTCTGGGCGACCTTGTTATAATCATCCTTCAGGTTTTCCCTGTGGGGTTCCGATTTTGAAATAAGATATATGATGCGAACACCTTTTTTACCGCGTTCATCCGTAAATACGGAAGGTTCTGAATATTGGCCCGCATTCAGATTGGACTTCTTAAGGAGCAACACCATGTCTTTATCAAGTTCATCTATTTTCAGATAATTTGACCCGTCGCGGGCCAGGAGAACACCTGCAGTGAATTTGGCATTTTCATCATCACTGTATTTTGCTACAGCAGCGCCAAATTCAATGGAACCCGAAACCAGTTGCTTGCGGATGGAATCCAGTTTAACAATAGCCTCCTGGGATTCCGTTTCAGTAATTTGAGGTATACGAAGAATATGACGGATAACAGCGTCATCGCCATTGCGGCTCACCATTTGTATGATATGATAACCAAATTTTGTTTTTATTACGGGGGAGATCTGCCCATCTTTCAAACGAAAAGCAGCTGCAAGGAAAACAGGATCCCATTGTTTTTCCATTCGGTTGATCTGGTACATTCCACCCTTGTCTTTGCTTCCCGGATCATCTGAGTATAAAGAAGCGAGTGTTTCAAATTTTCTTGTACCGCTTTCTACCTGTGTTTTATATCCATTGAGCTCGTCTATGGCAAGCAGTTCTATGTCGCGGCTGGCTTTTGGATAGATTACAATCTGTCCGATCTGGAGCTCTGACTCGTAGAACCACAGACTATCCTTAGGTATCTTTTCGTAAAATTCCTTGACTTCGGTGGGGGTAATCTTAATCCCATCAACAATTTTATTTCGCATACCCTGTGCCATACGTTGCTCCTTGATAGGCTGGCGAAATTCTTCACGCATCTGATAGATGGTCCTGCCTGCAATTTGTTCAAGAGCCTCTTTACTACCGTATTGTTGTTCGAAATAGCGTATTTTCTGATCGATCTCTGCATCAATTTCCTCTTCCGTTACGGGAATGGAATCTTTTTCAGCTTGTAAAACCAGGGCTTTCTGCACGAGCATTCCGTCCAGGATGGTACATTCGTCCTGTTCCTGTCCGCCTTGTCTTTTAATATCCTCGTTTGCTATGGCGATTTCGGATTTCAGGACGATCTTATCACCTACGATACCAACGATTTTATCGGCCACCACTTTTTGCTGTGCCATCGAGGCTGACACAATCAGCAGAGAAAAAGCTGCAGATATTAATTTCTTCATAAACTCAAATCTGGAACCTTCAAAAATACGCTCATTCATTTCTTTCAGTATCCGACGGGGACGTTTTAACAAAACCTTCTAAAGCCTAAAGCCTAAAGCTTAAAGCCCAAAACTACTTTTTGGATCTCCGCTTATATTCGAAGGAATTGTAAAATACGTTTAATCAGTATTGGCTTTCGGCTTTGAGCTTTAAGCCTGTATTAGTTTTAGGCTTTGGGCTTTAAGCTTTAGGCTTATAACGTTCTTTTGACTTCCTCTTCCTCATACGCTTCAACTATATCACCTACATGATAGTCCGTATAGTTTTTAATAACCAGTCCGCATTCCATTCCTGAGGGCACTTCCTTAGCATCATCTTTAAATCTTTTAAGGGAAGCGAGTTCAGCTGTAGCACCTTCACCAACCGGATAAATTACAATACCATCTCGTACAAGTCTGATTTTGGAATTCCGGTATATTTTCCCGTCCAGTACATAACAACCGGCAACGGTAGCCTTATCGAATTTAAATACATTCCGTATTTCAACATTGGCAACCACTTTTTCCTGGATCTTGGGTTCCAGCATTCCTTCCATAGCGCTTTTTACTTCTTCGATGGCGTTATAGATAATAGAATAGGTCTTGATCTGAACACCTTCGTTTTCGGCCAGTCTCGCAGCCTGAACAGAAGCTCTCACATTGAATCCCACGACCACCGCATCTGATGCCGTTGCAAGCAATACATCACTTTCAGTTATTGCTCCCACGGCTTTATGAACTACACGAACGGCAATTTCTTCCGTCGAAAGTTTTTGAAGTGAATCACTGAGAGCTTCAACGGAACCATCCACATCACCTTTGATGATCAGATTGAGTTCCTTAAAGTTTCCGAGTGCAAGGCGACGGCCGATCTCATCCAGTGTTATATGTTTCTTGGTTCTGATACCCTGTTCACGTGCCAGCTGACCACGCCTGTTGGCAGTTTCCTTGGCTTCCGCTTCATCCGCAAATACTTTGAATTTTTCTCCCGCCTGAGGCGCACCATTCAATCCAAGTAATAATACCGGTGACGAAGGAGGTGCATCTTCAATTCTTTTATTTCTTTCATTGAACATGGCCTTGATACGACCGAAATACTGACCCGAAACAACGAGGTCTCCGCTTTTCAACGTGCCGCCCTGAACAAGCACAGTTGCCACATATCCTCTTCCTTTGTCGAGTGAAGCTTCAATGACGGTACCGGAAGCTTCTCTGTTGGGATTGGATTTAAGATCAAGGATTTCAGCTTCGAGCAGAATTTTTTCAAGAAGCAAATCAACATTCTGACCTTTTTTGGCTGAAATTTCCTGGCTTTGATATTTCCCTCCCCAATCTTCGACAAGAATATTCATTCCCGCCAGTTGCTCTTTTATTTTTTCTGGATTAGCTCCGTCCTTATCAATTTTATTGATAGCAAATACCATGGGAAGGTTTGCTGCCTGCGCATGGGAAATTGCTTCTTTGGTTTGCGGCATGATCGCATCATCCGCCGCAATTACGATAATCGCAATGTCGGCGGCCTTTGCACCACGCGCACGCATAGCCGTAAATGCTTCGTGACCCGGGGTATCAAGGAATGTGATTTTCTTCCCGTTGGCAGTCGTAACCTGGTAAGCTCCGATATGCTGGGTAATACCACCCGCTTCACCTGCCACCACATTGGCTACACGGATAAAATCCAGTAAAGAGGTTTTACCGTGATCCACGTGACCCATGATGGTAACCACCGGTGAACGGGGAACCAGGTCTTCCGGTCCATCCACAACTTCTTCTTCTTCCAATTCCAGGGCGTCATCAATACCGATGAATTCCACCGTATATCCAAATTCCCCTGCTACAAGTTCAATCACATCAGCTTCCAGTCGTTGGTTGATGGAAACCATCATACCAAGACTCATACACTTGCTGATAATATCTGCATAGCTCACGTCGATCAGGTTAGCCAGCTCACTCACGCTGATAAATTCTGTAACCTGCAGCTTGCTGCTTTCCTGTTGTTCACTGCCGCTTAACTCAGCATTTTCTTCACGTCTTGCACGGCGGTATTTTGCCTTGGAGCCTCTTCCGCGTCCACCCGTTCCGGCCAGTTTGGCCTGGGTCTCACGAATTTTCTCCTGAATTTCTTTTTTGTCTATTTCCTTTTGATCCCGTGGACTTGCAGTGCTGCGGTTTGTACTGCTGGCAGGTGAACGAAGATCGCGGCGTAAAATAGGTTTAGCTCCACTGCTGGGGCGGGTAGGATCACGTTGTACCGGAGTACCGGCACCTGATGGTTTACCGTTGTTATTACCACCACCTTCCCTCTTTTCGATGGGGATGCGCTTTCTTTTTCTTTTTTCGTCAGCCTGTTTGGGTTTTTCCGTTTCAACCGGCAGGTCAATTTTTCCGACGATGCGGGGACCTTCAATCTTGTCAATAAGAATGTTTTCTATCGCTGCTTCATCGGGTTCTTCTATTTCCGGTTCAGTATTTTTCGAAATAATTTCTGCTGACTCTTTAACAACAGGTGGTTTTATTTCCTCAACAACGACGGGCTTTTCTTCAGGTTCTTTTTTCTTAACGGATTTTTTAGGCCTTGTGGAAGAATCAATTTGCGACAAATCAATCTTATCAATAATCTTCGGTTCTTCTATATGCGGCGCCTCAATCTTTATAATTTCAGGTTCCTTTTTAGGCTCTTCTATTTTTACCGGTTTAACTTCTTCAACCACCGGAGGTTCTTCCTTTATTATCTTCTTGGGATCTTTTCTGAATAGAACAGTTTCGTCCTCTTTTTTGCGCTTTGCTTCCACGCTGCCTTTCGGAAGATCGATCTGATTACTCTTGATCTTTGCTACTTTATCTCCCTGAAATTCCTGCTGAAGAGATCTGTACATATCATCAGACAGCTTTGCTGTCGGTTTCAGATCATCTTTGCTAAATCCTTTGCCCACCAGGAAATCCACCAGCGTTTCCTTACCGATGTTGAATTCCTTGGCTGCTGCCATTAAACGTGGTGTTGTCGTTTCTGCCATTCGCGATTATTCTTTTTCGAATTCTTCTTTAAGTACACGACGTACTTCTTCTATGGTTTCCTTTTCCAGATCAGTTCTGCGTTCCAGTTCTTCTACAGATAAATCCAATACACTGTGAGCCGTATCACAACCGATTCTCTTCAGCTCATCAATAATCCATGTTTCAATTTCATCACTAAATTCATCCAGGTCAATATCAAATTCTTCCGTTTCACCCTCGTTATCGCGGAATACATCGATGGAATAACCCGTAAGCTCCTGCGCCAGTTTGATATTTACTCCTTTTCTTCCAATCGCCAGTGAAACCTGATCCGGTTTCAGATAGACATTTACATGCAGCTTTTCGCTGTCTATGTCCATACTTGTTATCTTGGAAGGTGTTAATGAACGCTGGAGCAGCAGCTGGATATTATTGGTGTAATTGATTACGTCTATATTTTCGTTCTTCAGTTCCCGCACAATGCCATGTATCCTGCTTCCTTTCATTCCCACACATGCTCCTACCGGATCTATACGGTCATCATAGCTTTCTACAGCTACTTTGGCTCTTTCACCAGGTTCGCGAACGATTTTTTTGATGACGATCAGTCCGTCAAAAATTTCAGGCACTTCTATTTCAAGCAGCTTTGCCAGGAACGAAGGACTGGTGCGGGAAAGAATGATGACGGGAGAATTGTTTTTCATATCCACTTTCTTCACAACAGCACGAATACTTTCTCCTTTTTTGAAATAATCCTGAGGTATCTGTTCAGACTTGGGAAGAATCAATTCATTGCCTTCCTCATCCAGCAGTAAAATTTCTTTTTTCCATACCTGGTATACTTCCGCACTGATGATCTCTCCGATTCGCTCACTATACTTTTTTACCAATACGTTTTTCTTCAGGTCACCGATACGGCTTGCCAGCGTTTGCTTGGCAGCCAGTATGGCCCTGCGGCCGAAATCAAGGATCTCGATTTCTTCATAAAGATCTTCACCCACCTCGTAATCCGGCTCCAGTTTTACTGCATCACTGTAAGCAATCTGAGCCAGGGGATCTTCCACTGCGCCATTCTCTACAATCGTGCGCCTCCGCATGATTTCCAGGTCACCTTTTTCAGCGTTCACAATTACGTCAAAATTCTCATCACTGCCGTATTTTTTACGCAGAAGGGTCTTGAAAACGTCTTCCACCACTTTCATCATGGTAGGACGGTCAATATTTTCGGCTTCTTTGAAGTCCTGGAAAGCTTCGATTAAATTGATACTTGCCATAACCGATCTTTTTGTGTCCAGTTAAAAAACAATCTGGATCTTGGTTGATTTTATATTGTTGAATAAAAAACTTTGAGAACTAATTTCCTTTTTTTTGGAAGGAAGTTTTCCATTTGAAGGCTTTCCTGAAGATACCTCCAGCACGATTCCCTCTTCACTCACATCCTTCAACTGCCCTTCCTTCTGTGTCCCATCCTGAAGCTGAATTTCAACCAGCCGGCCAATATTTTTTTTATACTGGCGCAGTAATTTCAGTGGTTCATCCAGCCCGGCAGAAGAAACTTCCAGTGAAAAATCTCCGTCGGGAAAAATGGCGGATTCTTCCATTTTCCTGTAAAGCTTCCGGTTAACCTGCACACATTTTTCAATTGTGATGCCAGAATCTCCGTCCAGAAAGACCTTTACGTTATTTGTTGGCTTAATCCGCAGATCCACCAGGAAATAAACCGGTTCTTCCGAAATGATTTCCTCAGTCATCCGCCTGATGCTTTCAATTTGGGTTTCCTTATCCATATGAAAAGAAGAAGGGAACGATTGCGTTCCCTTCCTGTTGTTTCACTACTTCGGCTGCAAATTTAACGGATTTATTCGATTCCTCCCAAAAATGCTGATTAAATAACCACCTCTTTTTAACAGGGTATTTGATGAGTCTGTATGTAAATTTGTCTTCCATGAATATTTTCGTCCTTTTTATACTGGGCTACCTTATGTACCGGTTTATCGGCGGATTTCTCATTCCTCTTTTCCGGACTACACGCAATATGCGTCAGCAGTTTAACAATATGAACAAGCAGCCTGGTCAGGACGGCCAGCCATTCAATTCATCATCGAAGGGATTCAACGGACAAAACGGTCAACCGTCATCGGTCAACGGTCAACGAAACAATTCAAATCCCGGCGCCTCAAAAATCGGAGAATACATTGATTTTGAGGAAGTCAAGTAAATTCAGGCCAAGGGCCTGAATTTAAGTGTGAGAGTGTGAGAGTGTGAGAGTGTGGGTAAACGGCCAATTAACTTTCAACTACAGCCATCGGTCATCCGTCTTCGATCCTTACCAAAGTATATCCGTAATAAAGAACCCTGGCGGCAGATAAAGCCCCTTGAGACCTGCTTTTATTGCTCCTTCTACGTTCATCAGGGCATCATCCACAAAAAGAGTGAGTTTTGGATCCAGGTGATTTTCACGGATAATATGCTGATATCCCCCTAAATCGGGCTTCCGATGCCCAAGATCGTGAGAAAAATAGGCTTTTTCAAACAGATCCTCCAATTCGCCATGAAATGAATGGCGATAGATCTCACTGAATTTTTTGTAATGAATGGCATTCGTATTACTATACAGAAATAATCGGTAACGGGATTTTATTTCTTTTAATAAAGCGATCCGTTCGGGAGGAAATCTCAGAAGCAGGGCATTCCAGGCATCGATTAAATCACTCTGCCTTACTTCTGTATTCAGTAGTTTTTTTATTTCCGAAAGAAATGCTTCATCAGATATTTTACCCGCCTCATGGTCGCTGAAAAATGAAGCGGCGAAACCATGTCCGAAATATTCATGGATATTTTTCAAACCCAGTTCTGAAAAAGCATTCATGGTTTGATTCACATCGATGTCCATGATTACACCGCCGAGGTCGAATATGATATTTTTGATTCCTTTCATATTAAAAGCCTAAAGCTTAAAGCCGAAAGCCTAAAACTAATACAAGCCTAAAGCCCAAAGCCTAAAGCCTAAAACTAATACAAGCCTAAAGCCCAAAGCTTAAAGCCTAAAACTATTTAAATATTCAATTCAAATTTTTTTAAATGAGCGGAGATCTAAAAAGTAGTTTTAGGCTTTAAGCTTTGGGCTTTAGGCTTATTAAGGCTTTCGGCTTTAGGCTTACTTCCCAAGAAGATCCGCCTGAACAACATCCCTCGAATTCCCGCCCACAAAGACTTTGAAAGCACCGGGCTCATAAATCCATTTCAAATCGCTGTTAACAAATGTCAGATCATTGGTAGAAAGTATAAAACTGACATCCTTGCTTTCTCCTTTCTTCAGATAAACCTTCTGAAATTTTTTCAACTCTTCTACCGGCTGGGTAATGGATGCCACCATATCGCGGATATATAGTTGCACAGTTTCCTCGCCGTCATAATTTCCGGTATTGGTGACCGTTACTTTTATATGGACCTGCTGAGCTACCGAAATATTTCCATTGTCGATGGTAATCGGACTATAAGAAAATTTTGTATAACTCAATCCAAAACCAAAAGGATAGAGTGGTTCATTCGGCATATCCAGGTAGTCAGATTTAAATTTCGGACTGTCACCGGGATGAAAAGGACGACCGGTATTTTTTGCATTGTAATAAATAGGTATCTGACCCTGATTCAGAGGAAATGTCATGGATAATTTTCCGGAAGGATTGTAATTTCCAAAAAGCACATCGGCAATGGCATTGCCGGCTTCAGTACCTCCAAACCAGGTATCGAGGATTGCGCTCAGGTGCTGGTTTTCCCAATTCAGAATCAGCGGCCGGCCATTGAAAAGCACGAGTACAATGGGTTTCCCCGTTTGCAAAAGTGCTTTTAATAAATTCTCCTGACTTTCTGGAATGGATATGTCTCCGCGACTGGACGACTCTCCACTCATGTCGGCAGCTTCACCCAACACCGCAACAACAACATCTGATTTTGCTGCTGCAGTAACTGCTTCATCCAGCATTGCCTGAGCAGTTCTGGATTCAGCTTCAATCTCTGCGCCAAATACATTTGTACGTTTAATCAGGAAGCTATCATCTGAAATATTCGCCCCTTTGGCGTATAAAATATTTACATTGGAACCCACCACATTTTTTATCCCTTCCAACACCGATACGGATTTAGATGGATCACCAGATACACTCCAGGTGCCAAGCATATTGCGATGATTATCTGCCAGTGGCCCGATCAGTGCAATGGTTCCGGATTTTTTAAGCGGTAGCACCTGGTCATTATTTTTAAGCAGTACAAAACTATGGGCAGCAATTTCACGGGCGGACTTGCGGTTATCACCGGAGAGCAATTCTTTTACCGCTCTGTCAGCATTCATTCTGTTATATGGATCGGTAAACAGACCGAGTTTATATTTTGCTTCCAATACACGACGGCAAGCCTGGTCAATTTCTTTCTGTGTTATTTTTCCTTCCTGCAATGATTTCTTCAGGGTCGTAAGAAATCCTTCACCTACCATATCCATATCGAGTCCTGCATGTAAAGCGAGAGCCGAAATAGTAGACAGATCACCCATTCCGTGTGCTTCCATCTCGTTGAGAGAAGTATAATCTGAAACAACCATTCCTTTAAACTTCCATTGGTTACGCAGAAGATCTGTGAGCAACCAGCGGTTACCCGTGGCCGGTATACCATCAATTTCATTGAATGAACTCATCACAGATCCCACACCCGCATCTACCGCCGCTTTATACGGTGGCAGATAATATTGATACATTTTAATGCGGCTCATATCCACCGTATTATATTCACGACCAGCTTCAGCAGCTCCATATAGGGCGAAATGTTTTACACACGCCATCACGGTTTCATTATTACGCAAATCTTTTCCCTGGTAACCACGAACAACGGCCGCAGCAATTAGGGAACCCAGATATGGATCTTCTCCCGATCCTTCTGAAACCCTGCCCCAGCGTGGATCGCGGGCGATGTCTACCATCGGTGAAAAAGCCCAGGCCAGTCCATCAGCACTGGCTTCACGCGCTGCGATCTTTGCGCTTTTTTCAATCAAAGCCGTATCCCAGGAACAGGAAAGCCCCAATGGAATCGGGAAAATAGTCCTGTGTCCGTGAATAACATCCAGTCCGAATATTAAAGGAATATGCAATCGCGTGTTTTTTACAGCGATATCCTGCGCCTGTCTCACTTTATCTGGTCCTGTAATTCCAAACAATCCTCCCACCATCCCCTTACGGATTTTATCATCCACGTCTTTGCTGACAACAGAACCTGTTACGGCACCGCCAGGAGTTACAAGATTAAGCTGACCTATTTTTTCATCTGTGGTCATCTTACTCATCAGGTTGCTGATGAATGCATCCATTTTGGCATCCTGTGCCCGGATGCTAAAAGAAATAATTAGTGCAAAGCAAATCGTTAGAACCTTTTTCATCTTTGTTTATTTTAATTAAAAGGTAATTATAAAATATTATCAGCGTTCCAAAAAGAGGTTTTAAGCTTTAGGCTTTGGGCTTTCGGCTTTATTATCAGCGTTCCAAAAAGTAGTTTTAGGCTTTAAGCTTTGGGCTTTAGGCTTTATTATCATGGTTCCAAAAAGAAGTTTTCGGCTTTAAGCTTTAGGCTTTAGGCTTATTTTATTAAATACGGTGTAATTTCTTTCGCCCAAATAGCATAACCTTTAGCATTCATATGCAGATTGTCCTCCAGAAAAATATCCTTCATCACTGATCCGTCAGGATTAAACATTTTATGATACACGTCTACAAATCCTGCATGCTGCTGCAGGGAAAGATAAGTCTGAATGAGCAGGTTTGCTTTTTCCATCTTTTCTTTCAGTCGTATCCTACTGGGACTGGGTTTGATAGAGACGAACAATATATTTTCTCCCGGGCAGATTGTTTCTTATTAATTCGAACAGAACACGGAATCGTTCAAATACTGTGTCAGCAGTCACAGCATCGGAAAAAGCCAGATCATTATCCCCGCAATATATCACCACCTGCCTGGGATGATAAGGGAAAATGATTTCAGGCGCATAAAATATTACATCCGGCAAAGATGAACCTCCAAAACCACGATTGATGATCGTATAACCCGGAAAATAATCGCTTACATCTCTCCATTTTGTAAAGGATGAACTGCCGACAAAAAGAATGGCATTGGAAGGTGGGGGATTTATCTTGTCCTGCTTTTGAAATTCCTTTATGTCACCAGCGAAAGGCTGAGCGAAGCAATAGCCGGTAAAAAACATACCAATAAAAAGCAGCAGAGATTTTAAAATTTTCATCATGAAATATTTTTATTGATATGTTCTGATTCAAAAAACACCTTAAGGATGCGGTTCAGGCGATATTACTTCTATTGGTTTTGATTTTTCTGAAATGCCGTTTTCATTAAAAGCTTCGATGGAAAAATAATATGTTCTTCCCTTGTCCATCGGTTTAAAATAATATTGGTTGTCATTATATACCATCACATTATTATACAGTTTATCCGGTGCGACCCCCCAGTAAATATTATATCCCGTGGCATTGTTTACTGTATCCATTTGATAAGTGCATTTCTCGAATCATTTTCGCTGCGCAATACAATGAATTGTTTTACGGTATCAGGTTTTTCTCCTGATCCTTTTCCGAAAACACGCAGTCCGCTAATGGCAAATTTACCAGTTGGCATATGAATGTTTTCTAATTTCAAATATCGGGTATTAACAGGTTTTGATAATTCCAGGTATTCATGAGGAATGTCGGTCTGGTTATGACTTTTATCGGCGAGGATCTTCCAGTTTTTACCATCTGTTGATTCCCAAAGAATATATTGATGATAGATACCCGCTATTTTTCCAAGAAATGATGAATCCACATCCTGGTCCGCATAATTTATCTGAACTGCATAAACAGCACTTAAATTTCCCAGATCGGTTTGAATCCACTCATGTGCATTCCCCGTAGCGGCGCACCAGTAGGTCCTGATATCTTCATCTACTGCGTTGTTGGCGGCAAATCCGCCATAGGTAGACGAAACCTCCACGGGTTTATTATAATTCAGCAGCATCCACCCCGCGAAATTTCCCCTCAGATGATCCTTTTTTTCCGCAGGGAGAAACTGTGGGTAGTCGCCAAAAGCCGTATTCGAATACAATATGTCATCAGAGTCAAAACCCGCAGGCCAGATGCCGATCCTTCTTTCAAAATTATTTTTCATGTTCACGACCATCGTGGATATATGCCACCAGTTTTTATATGGATCCTGCCAGGTGGCTCCATGGCCAGCGCCCCTGGCAAATCCGCCGGGCTTATATGAAAAGGGATTGCTGGCCTGGTAAGTGAAAGGGCCCATAGGATGTTCTGAAATATATACCCCATCACCATATCCCCGAATCTCGGTGCCTGGTCCGCCATACTGGAGATAATATTTTCCATTGTGTTTATTCATCCAGGCTCCCTCAATAAATGGGTTCAGAAAATTATTGTCGTTGTATTCGCCAAATCGTTCCCAGCCGTGAATATCGTCGTGCAGTTTGATCAGTTCTTTATGTTCGCCGATAGGTTGTAAAGTTTTGCGGTCTATTTCCCATCCGTAAATCGGATATAAATTGCTGGAGCCATGATACAGATAAATTCTTCCGTCGTCATCCAGAAATAATGCCGGGATCCCATGCTCCGGCCTGGAAAGAATCCACGGCTTCCTTCCACTGATCCTGTTTTGGATTCGTGCTCATCCAGATAGGAAAATTTTTAGCGTAGGTGGAACCGACTACCAGCAGGGTATCACCGAGCACCAAGTGTGGCAGGCGCGCAGAGATCATCGTAAACATGATGATAAGGTTTTAAAAAAGAGCGACGGATAAAATGCCAGTTCAGCATATCGCTGCTCCACCAGTAACCCCATTGATTGGTGGAGAATAAATAATAATCTCCCTTATACATGGTAATGACCGGATCGGCCGTAGCGCGGTGCCTGCCTGCTTCAGAGAAATTCGGAATCGGCGTATAACCGTAATCGATATTTAATGGATTGCAATAAGTTTTTTGCTGGGCCTCTGCTTTAAGGATGAAGATTGCACTGAATAACAACAGAAGCTTATTTTTCATGAATTATTTACTTCATTATATATGGAGATTCAAACCCCAGTCTTTTCAATCCGTTTTGTACATCAGGGATTTTCATAAACAGATTCCATATGAGACCGGATCTGTAATTTTCTATCATAACAACAATCGGCCCTTCATCAATTGCAAGGTGGGTTTTTGCATACCAGTTATGTGATTCACTAAAGCCATCTGAAAATCCATAAGGTCCCCAGATTTTGTCGCCCAGATCATAATAGAAATGTTTCAGCGCCTGCATGGAATATTCCGGCGTGTAGGGAAATGAAGAAAGCGCTGCCGTGGGTTGAATAACGCCTAAGTCAACCTCCGGACAGTGCGCCACATAACCCTTGTAACTATCACCGGCAGTGAGTCCCCAGCAGTTCTCTCCGTAGCCCTTATATTTTTTAGGATTCTCAATACAATAAGCCCGGTTGATCAATGTATGATTTTTTACCTGTTCCCAATAGTCGATACCCATACTATCTTTCATTTGGTGAGGATCGATTCCCATATAGGTGTACTGTTCAAAAAACAGCGGACCGCCTTTATCATAATTTCCCAACGGCAAAACATTTCCGTAATAAGTTTTGCCATTTTTCCATCCTCCATTATTTACCCAGGTATTTGTATATACTTCTTTTGAAATAGGATGCGTATGGGAAGAAGCAGCGATGATATAAGTAATCAATGCTTCGTCATAACCAAATACGGGAAAGTTCATATCGAAATCCATTGTTAGGGCTCCAATGCCAGTATAATTTATTATCAGTCCTGACATGCGCGTTCCAGTTGGCAGCCTGCCACATTTGATTTACTCTTTTTTGAAAATACTTTTCAGGCAACGAATTACCGTTGAAATATTCTTTCGCAACGAGCATACCCATCATCAGGTAAGATGTTTCCACGATGTCGGCACCATCATCTATTCTGTCGAAAGGAATTGTTTTACCGGTTGTACCGTTTATAAAATGCGGATAGATGCCATGGTAGCAATTTGCTTTGATTAAAAAATCTGCAATCTTGATCAATCGGTTCAAAGCAGTATCTCTTCCAATCCATCCGCGATTTACTGCAACCACAGTTGCCATAATTCCGAATCCCGTTCCTCCCGTCGCGCATGCTTCAGGTCCGAATGTTCCTTTACTCAGGTTAGGTTCATCATCCGCTTCATTAATATAATCCCAATAGTATTCAGCTTTAACCGTATTGTCTCTTTCCCTCGCCATGCCGCTGACAGGATGTGCATACTGCCAGAAGTATCGGAATGTCTGTCGCTGTACGATATCCAGCAATACTGAATCTGAAATATTTTTAATGATACCGACTGGTATGATGGAATCTTTATTTGAAACAGATGACTGCGGATTTTTCTTTTGAGAAATGCAGTAATGATGGAGAAAAGAAAAAAAACAGTCTGAAGTAGTTTTATTTTCACGTCCTTATTTTTTCAGCCATGGACTTTCATACCCTAATTTAGCCAATCCGCTTTGTATTTCGGGTGAACTCATGAAGAGTTTCCATAGCAGGCCGGAGCGATAGTTTTCAATCATCACTACGATTGGTCCCTCGTCGATGGCCAGATAACTTTCTGCATACCAGTTTTTACTTTCGTTGAATGCATCCGTAAACCCATATTCTCCCCAGATCTTATCGCCCAGATCGTAATAGAAATGTTTAAGCGCCTTCATGGAATATTCAGGAGTATAGGGGAATGAAGAAAGAGCGGCGGTAGGTGAGATGGTACCGAAATCGTTGGAGGGTGACTGTGCATTGTAGCCGTTATAGGTGTCGCTGGCTGTAAGACCCCAGCAGTTTTCTCCATAGCCTTTAAAATGATTCGGATTAATTACACAATGTTTATAATTGATCAGGGTATGATTATAGTTCTGCTCCCAGTAATCGGCGTATTCGTCTTTCAGTCCGTGAGGATCGAGTCCCATAAAACTATAATGGGCGAAGAAAAGCGGTCCGCCATATTCAAAACCGAGAGGCAGTTTAATTCCGTAATAAGTTTTTCCATTGATGAAATGATTACTGACAGCCCAGCATTTCCTGTAAACGTTTTCAGTAATGGGATAGGTTGGGGATGAAATGCCGAGGATATAAGTAATGAGACATTCATTCCATCCACGGAGTTCGAAATTCATACTCCAGTCGTTATTGGGACTCCAGTGCCAGTATAAAGAATTTCCCTGGTCGCGCTGGTGCCAGCTCCACTCCGCACCTTTCCAAAGCGAATTGATTTTATTCCTCAGTTGATTTTCGAGCGGGTTCTGCTGATTGAAATACTGACGTGCGCAGAGCAATCCTTCAAATAGATAAGAAGTCTCTACAATGTCAGCACCGTCATCTTTTCTGGAGAAGGGGATAGTTACACCGGTGGCTCCGTTGAGCCAGTGAGGGAAAATGCCGTGGTAACTATTGGCCTTCAGTAAAAAATTTACTTCCTGCAGTAAATGTTTCACGGCGGTATCGCGGGTAATCCAATGGCGGTCAGTAGCGACGATGATGGCCATGATACCGAATCCGCTGCCACCCGTAGTGACGACTTCATTGCCATATGCAGGTGTAGTGTTAGATCGTTCACGTGCGAGACCGCTGACAGGATGGGAGAAATCCCAGAAATATTTGAAAGTTTGTTTTTGAACGAGGTCGAGCAGGGCGCTGTCGGAAATCGGTTGACGGTTGGCGGTTGACGGTTGACGGTTGGCGGTTGGCGGTTGACGGTGTTCAACGGGTGTCGCAACCTGTGCAATTGAAAATATAGAAAGCGAAAGCAGAAGCCAGCTAAAAATTCCTTTTTTAAACAAAGAATAAGGCATAACCATTTAATTCAGATTCGGGCTCTGAAAGCCGAGACTTGTCATTCCTGTTTTTATTTCAGGACAACTCATGAAAAGGTTCCATAAAAGACCTGAGCGATAATTTTCGATCATGATAATTTGCGGACCCTGATCTATTGCAAGGTAAGAATTTGCAAACCATACATTCGTCAGATTGAATGCATCTACAAATCCGTATTGCCCCCATATTTTGTCTCCGAGTTTGTAGTAAAAAAAGTGCAAAGCATTCATCGATTGAACCGGTGTATAGGGCAGGGAGGAAATGGCGGCAGTAGGAGAGATGACTCCATCGTCGTTGGTTGGTGAATGTGCAGAATAACCATTCTGCTCATCGCTGGCGGTAAGTCCCCAACAGGAACTGCCATACCCGTTAAAATTATGAGGATTGGTTACACAGTAAGTATAATTGATCTTTGAATGTGCTGTATCCTGTGTCCAGTAATTGGCATATGCATCTGTCAGATTATTGGGATTGGTGCCCAGGAATGAATAGTGTGCGAAGAACAGAGGACCTCCATAATCGGGTCCAAGTGGAAGTGTGATACCATAAAATGAACTTCCGTTTTTAATATTTCCGTTAAGGGCCCAGCCGTTATCATAAACGATTTTGGGAATGCGATTGGAATCGACGGTGGATGAAGCAGCAAGTGCATAAACGATCATAGCTTCATCCCAGCCATTGATCTGTTGATTAATCGCGAAATTAAAATCGGGACTCCAGTGCCAGTACAGTACATTTTGACCGTTTTGGCGAAACCAGTTCCATTCAACAGCGTTCCATAAATTATTTATATTGTTTCGAAGTGTTACTTCGGTGGGATCGTTGGTATTAAAAAACTGGCGCGCAGTTAGAAGGCCCTGCATCATATAAGAAGTCTCCACGAGATCAGCTCCGTCATCCTGGGTGCTGAAAGGAATGGTTGCACCGGTTGATCCATCCATCCAGTGCGGGAAAGCACCATGATATCTGTGGGCTTTGTTAGTTAAAAAATTTACGATGGTATCTATTCTGGCAAGACCCTGTGCGCGGGTAATAAAATTTCTTTGGATGCCTACCAGGAGCGCCATTACGCCAAATCCGCTGCCGCCGGTAGTTACAGTATTAGCATCTGAATTGCGTTCGCGGGCCATTCCCGAAACAGGGTCACCGAAATCATAGAAGTATTTAAATGTTTGTTGTTCAACAAGGTCCAGCAATGCGCTATCGGATATTTGTGGAAATTTATCTGTTGTATCAAATGAGGTGGTAAAGCTGACAGTAACGGTGGATTTTAAAGATGAATCATGAACGGATTTTAATCCGGCAAGAACACTTACAGTGTAAGCAACGAATGATTTTAATGCTGAAGCAGGTTGTACTACGATTGTACTGTCATTGTTCAGATAAGAGAAACTTCCCTGAATATCTGCGCTGCCTCCAATGAAAGTAATATGCGATGGAACGGTTGTGGTATCGACGGGAGCAGAAAATGAAAACTTAATCACTGGTGTTGTGGGTACGGCATTAAATGTAAGGTTGCTGCTTGTACTATCGTTCACAGTCGCTGTTGTAAATGTAAAAGAAGCGGGTGAAGGCGGAGGGGTGGCATTCTCACGTTTACAACCGAAGAAAATAAATCCTGCCAATGCAACTTTTAAAATCTGCTTCACTGATTTATGATTATATAATTTGAAAAGAAAAGGTTACCCCGCTTGGGGCAACCTTTTCTAAAATAAATATTGCTATCCTTAGAAACCTGATTTTTCCAGAATGTAAAGCGAATTTACATCTGATGCACTGAGTGCAGTATTATATATCCTGAAATGATATAAAGCTCCCTGGTAAGGAACAGCCCATGTTCCAAGAGGTCCATTGGCCGCACCAGGCGCTGAGTTTGGTGTAGTACTGGTTTGCCAGTTGTCGAAAATTATTCCTGTAAGTAGCTCAAAACTTGGTGCTCCCCACAAAAGCGCAGAATTAGGATTTCCTGTTGCAGCTCCCGGATCATTTCCATAAACAGTAATAGGTCCCGGAACGGTTGTTGGAGTAGGCGACTGTGAAGGGCCATAAGGGAAGTTAAACATGCCTGCTGCTACACCATTTTCGTATGCCTGAATAGTTGAATTAGTAGCATTATATGTGAAAACGACCTGTGTCCATTTACCAACTGCTGTATCCAGGTAAACCTGGAAAGACTGACCGGCCCATGCGTTTTTATCATTAAAAAATACAGTTTAAGATTCAATGAGTCGGAAGATGCAGTATAACCTTCTGCATCAACATCCAGATATGGCCAGCCACCTGCTGCAGCACTGTCAAACATTAATTGGAATAATGCCTGGGCACCATTGGTTACCTGCGCTGAATTCATCCATAATGCTACAGTAAAGCTTGTCATGGATGGTATAGTCGTTCCTGCCCCTGTAAGTACAAATGCACCGTTTGCATTACCTTGTAAAGCCTGAGTACCTGCAAGCGGACCAGTTGTAAAAGTTGTACCGTTATTAGTTCCAGCTACATTATTTACTGAATCAAACAGCGTTCCATTAAAAGACCAATAACCTGAAAGACCCGCAATTTGGTTTGCTGAGTCATAGCCACCCGGATTGGTTGGGGGAGTAGGTCCTGTAGGGCCTCCGCCACTCGAAGATTTTGAACACGAGGCAATCATTGTAATTGCTACCAGCGCCGCTCCGATTATAGCTAATGTAAATTTCTGATTTCTAACTTTCATACACTTGTTTTTTGTTTTTAAAAATTAATATTGAATTACAACGATAAGGACAGTTTTTTATTCATTTATTTCCGGACTCAGATACTTAATGAGATGTTATTTTAAGCACAATTAATAATATGTTATTTCATAGTACAATGTTAATAACCCGGATTTTGAATCAATCTGCCTCCACTCAGAGCAATTTGAGTTGCGGGTATAGGCAGTAATTCATTTTTACCTACTACAAAATTCTTGCCATCAGCCTGCATCAGCTGAGCAGCACGGCCTTGCCGCACAATGTCAAAAAACCGGTCGTGCTCCATGGCCAGTTCCACCCTTCGCTCATTCCAGATTGCCATTTGCACATCACTTTGAGAGCTTGCTGTTGTTACTGGTAAGCCAGCCCGGGCCCGAACCAAATTTAAATTCATAATAGCTGTAGAGGTTTGTCCAAGGTTGTTCGCCGCCTCCGCATTAATTAATAGAAGTTCAGCATATCTTAATAAATGAACATTTTTTATTTCCCTGTCACGGTTGCCATAAAATGATTCCAGTTTTTCGCTGTGGTAAGCCTTGTAGTTATAAACAGGGCTCTGAGTTCCAACGGGAATAATGAATCCATCCCAAAGAGTATCTCCATTACCACCCGGAGCATTCAGATTAACAAAAATAATCGTAGCTGCTTTGCGCAGATCACCAGGTTCATATGCGTTAATCAAATCTGTTGTTGGGGTACAGAATCCCCATCCCCTGTCGCCGGTTGGATCGGGAAAAGTCGGATTATTCCAATTGCCACCGTTATTTCTCGGTCCCATAAATTCAGAATATAATGGGATGCCGGCATCGGTTGCTCAAATTCTCCAGTTTCAATTTCGAAAATTGATTCAATACTATTATCTCCTTCCTGTCTCCAAATGGTTGAATAATCAGGCACAAGATTGTATTGTTCCGAATTTATAACGTCAAGGGATAAGCTGTCTGCTAATTTCCAGTTCTGCAGATAGAGATACACTTTAGCAAACATAGATTCAGCGATACCCTTTGTTAATTCTTCCGAGGACCGATTGGGTTTTCAGGCCGAGTGTACTTACAGCATATTGCATATCAGGGATAATCTCTTTATAATATACATTCACTACTGGTTCCCTGGTTATTAATGATGTGTCTGCATCAGCCGCCTTAGGTCCGTTAGGTACTGTCGTAACAATGGGCACGCCCCCAAAAAAGCGAACAAGGTTAAAATAATAATAGCCCCGAATAAAACGTACTTCACCAACTAAGATCTTTTTTGAATTACTGTCTATCGGTGAGGATGCCAAAGCTGCAAGCGCATTATTTACCCTGCCAATACCTACATAGTATCCATTCCAAAAAGCCGCTACAAAAGAATTGCCAGATGTTTCTGCCAAATTGTCCAAGTCATTTATTCCTGGCTGATCTCCTGAAAAGCTTCCTTTATCCGCATCATCGGACATGATATCGGTTGCTGCAACGAAACTAATACCATGCGTGTCATAATTCCATCCTCCTCCCGGGTCAATATATATCAGGCTGCTATAAGCCCCGTTTACTAAGTCCGTGGCGACACTTGGATCATTGGCTGGTGTAGGCGTAGTGGTTGGTACATTAAGAAAACTTTTGCTACAGGAAACCATAGCAAAATGGCTAAAAGTGAGTCCCAGTTTATTATTTTTTTGTTCATAAAATAATATTTTGGTTGTCAATTGCTATCTAAAATCCCACGTTTAATCCGAAAGAAAATGTTTTTACTGTTGGGTAGGCATTTAATTCTATACCCGCGTTGGTTGGGCTTGAAGATTGCAATTCTGGTGTAAATCCGCTATATTTAGTAATTGTCAGGGGATTTTGTGCTACCAGATACACACGTAAACTGGTGAAAACTTTTGTTTTTTGCATGTGCAATGGGTAGGGTATAACCAATGTTGATATTGTTAATTCGAAAATAGATCCGGATTCAACAAAATAAGTTGAAGCCGGAAGATTACCGCCATTTGCTCTTGGTTCGGTTTCTGAATGATTCGAATTTGTCCATCTGTTATTAGCAGTAGATGCTTCCACATTATCCTGCAAAGACTGTCTGAATGCTTTTTTACCATTATAAATTTTTCCTCCATAGGTACCGATCCATCCAATTGAAAGATCAAAAGTTTTATAACTGCCGCCAAGATTTATTCCATAAAACGCTTTAGGCTGATATGATCCTGCAAAAACAGAATCCAGTTGTCCGTTTGAATTATATTCATATTTAAAATCTCCCGGTACAGCTCCCGGCTGAAGAATATTTCCGTTTTTGTCTGTATAACTGTTGATCTCGGCTTGTGATTGAAAAACACCCAACACTTTTTGAACATAAAAACTACCAATCGGATGTCCATTATCAGTCCTGGTAACATCGGGCTGATCTGCGCCTATCGGTCCATCAATATAAGGTTGACCCCCATTTAAACCAATTACATTATTTTGTTAAACGTAATATTGCCTCCAATAGAATAAGTAAAATCTTTCGAGATATTATCCTTCCAGTTTAAAGTGATTTCGAGCCCTTTATTTTCAATGGAAGCCGCATTGGTAAGTACATATCCCTGACCGCCACTTGGATTATAACTACCAAGCGTAGAAGGAACCAGAACATAGATAAGTGCATTGTTCACCTATTTATCATAATCAATATCTCGCTGAAGCTTAGATTTAAGCAGGGTAAAATCAAAGCGACATCATATTCTGTCGTCGTTTCCCATTTCAGATTCTGATCTACAATCTGACTGATTGCACTTCCTGAATGGCTACTCCGCTAAAATAATAAGGAAGATTTTGTAAGAGCGTGAAAGTATATCCCTGGGTTCCTGTTCCGGTTACATCGTTACCGGCTTCTCCCCAACTACCTTTAAGTTTAAGAAAATCAAATATATTTTGATCCTGCATGAATTTTTCATTGGTGATCATCCAGCCTGCACCTGCAGAAGGGAAATATCCCCATCGGTTATTAGCAGGAAAAGTAGAGCTTCCATCCGCCCTGAAATTAACTGTCAATAAGTATTTTTCATCATAACTATAATTGACCCTTGCCAGATAAGAATTGCTGTGTTTGTTTTTCACCGAATCCATCATTTGAAAAGGGAAGAGCATTATTAGCATTGATGTAAATACCATAAATTGGGTCTGCGGGAACACCTTCAGCGATAGCAGAGAAGGTACTGTTATATTCTTCAGCCGTTGTACCAATAAGACGGTAAGATGCTGCTACTCCAAATGTTGTATAATAAGTAGCCGTATTATCCCAAATCCAATGAAAGGAATTAGTTGAGCCATTATTAAATGTACTATTTGAATTGCTTTGATTACCCCCGCGGTTTATAAAAGTATTTGAATCGGCAAAAAATGTGATAAGTATAATCCCCGGTTATATAAATTATCCAATCATCGCTCCCATAGTTGATTTCAGCGTAAAGCCAGTAACAGGTCTATATTCCAAAAAAGCAGTTCCCATAATACAATACTATTGAGCTGATGATTATTACTGTTATTAATATCTAAAATAGGATTTCCTACATTTTGAAATAAGAGAAGTATTTCCATATTTGCCATTAATGATGCCGGTGGAATTACGGGTGCAGCCCGGTAAGCATCGTTATATGCACCTGTAAATTCACATTTTGATTATTTCCGTGTAGGATAGTGCAAGTATTCCCAAGGTGAGATTCGTGGCCAATTTAAACTCATCATTGGAACGAAGGGTAAAACGTTTGAAATCATTATTAATAACAATTCCTTGATCATCCATAATATCCCGCACTGAATAAATATTTAACCTTTTCAGAAGATCCCGAAACCGTTATATTGATGATTTTGCTGATAGGCATTTCTCAATATCTGATTATACCAGTCTAGTTGAATAACCGGTAGGCTGACCGGAGCAGGACCCAGAGCATGCCTGAACATAGGCAATGTATTGTGTTGAATTCGCCATTTTAACCAGATTGGTTGCACTTTGCACTCCGAAATTACCGCTGATAAGATAATCTGCATTTTACCACTCCTTGTTTGGTTGTAATGATGATCACGCCATTTGCACCCCGTGGCACCATAAATGGCAGTAGTAGATGCATCTTTTAATACGTCAACATTTACGATATCTTGTTATTGATATTTGTAATATCTGTCGTTAAGATGCCATCAACTACATATAAAGGTTCTGCACCTCCTATTAAAGATCCTGTTCCGCGTATTCTGACAGAAGGCTGTGATCCGGGTTGTCCACTGCTAATGATTTGAACTCCTGCTGCTTTACCCTGCATCGCCTGTGTAGCGGTTAGGACAGGCTGCTTTAACAAGTTCAGCCCCGTTGACTGTAGACGGTAGCCCCCGTAATATATTTTTTTTCTGTGTTCCGTAACCCACAACAACCACCTGGTCCATTGAACTGGATGATTGAACCATTTTAATATTTAAAGTAGTTTGACTATTGACTGGAATTTCCTGTTGAACATAACCAATCGATGAAATCTCCAGCACCGCATTTTCCGGAACAGAAAGGGTGAAACTTCCATTAGCATCAGTAGTAGTTCCATTCGTTTTCCCTTTTACAGTAATAGAAACACCCGGAAGGGGTTCGTTATTTTCATTGGTTACTTTTCCGGTAACAACAATATCCTGATCTACATTCGCTGGAACTAATCACGATCAGTTTATTATCCAGCATTTTATACTGAAGATTGGTTCCTGCAAAAATGCTTTTCAATACCTCGCTGATGTCTGCATTATCTGCATCCACATCCACCACTTTATGAATGCCCGGCGAGACGGCTGTTGAATAAAAAATGATATCCGCTTTCTTTTTCAAGTGTTGAAAAAACCTGGTTTATCTCCACATTTTTCATGTGGATGGAAACGAGAGGCTGTCCGGATGCCTTTGCAGAAAACTGGAGCAATGCAATAAATACCAGTAGGAAACTGCATTTCATAAATGATGAGATTTTCATTTTGGCTGAATTGAATGAACGCCTTTAATACTATTATAAATAAAAACCTGATTGCCTTTTATTTCATAAATAAAATCTGCCGTTGACTTTTCTGCCGTTAAACGCAATGCATCCAGGGCCTGCGTTACTGTTTCATCTTTAAAACTTCCCGTAAAATGAATGGTATCCAGTGAACTGTCTGCCACATGAAAGGAAACACCGTATTTTCTTTCCATATTCTTCAGCAGATCTTCGAATGACATATCATTAAAATATAAACGATTTTGCATCCAGCCCGTTTCAGCTATAGCACTGTCGGACCCTATTTTCATGAGGTGCTGGATGCTAATGAAAGGTATTTGTGCCGTGGCAATCTTATTGACACTGACTGACGAAATCGTTTCCGTTTTATCAATGATAAGTTTCTGATTGGGTTTGAGAATAATTTTTTTTGAGGACATTGAAGGGAATGTTACTTCAATACTTCCCTTGATCAGACTGGCCTCAATAGTTTTTTCTCCCGGGTAAGATTTTACATCAAATACAGTTCCCAGTACTTTGATATTTATTTTGCCCGTATGAATGATGAAGGGTTTGTTTGGATTCTTCACCACATCGAAATACGCTTCACCGCTCAGTGTTACTTCTCTCAATTTGTTTCCGTACAGTGAATCATAAGTGAGGCTGCTGCCGGCATTTAGCCAGACCGTAGTTCCGTCAGGAAGAAGGAGACTTGTTTTGGATCCGTTTTTTGTAACAACTTCCCAGACTGGTTTTTGAATTGCAGAAGCAGGAAAATGGTAACTGTAAAAATAATATCCAAGTGTGATCAGGAATAGTCCTGCAATGATAAATGCGAGGGTTTTCCAATTCATGAACCGGTGAGGAGAATCGGGAAATTCATCGATGGATAAACTATTTTCCATTGACCCCATATCGATGCCCCTGGAATACATTCTATCCATATGTTTTTGAAAAGCTATTTCCGATTGTTCAGGTTTCTGTTGAGATTTCTTTTTCCACATGTCGTGCAATGCTTCCAGGGAATAATGCAGGTCAGGATCCCTGCGCAGGATTGTTTCCAATTCCTTCAATTCGCCCAAAGAAGCTTCACCAGCACAGCTTTTTAGCGATTAGATTCCATATGCGATCGTTATCCATGTGGGAAGGTAGATGCAGATAGGACAGGTAAATTCTCGTTTACCCCCAAAGAAGGAAAAGAAAGTGTGAGAGTGTAAGGGTGTGAGAGTGTGGTTCATCAGTGATAACCTGCAATAACAGGAATACTTCGGCCGATATCGAAATGAATCGAGTTGCTTATTTTTTTAAGCGCGATGGCGAGTTGGTTCTCGATTGTTTTTTCAGATACCTGGAGTATTTCTGCAGCTTCCCTGTATTTAAAACCGTATTCCTTTACAAGCTTGAAAGAAAGTTTGCAGCGTGGAGGTAATTCTTCCACAACTTCATGAATGCGACGCATCATTTCGGCGCTGATCATACATTCTTCAGGATCCAGGGCCGGATGAATAAGTTTGGTTTTATAATCTTCAATATCTGCGTGATGATGCCTTTTCTGTTTTTCAAGCTGGTTGATACTCAGGTGACGCGCGGACACAAAACAATAGACGCGCAGATTTTGAATCTCTTCCATCGTTTCTCTTTTCTCCCAGATCTTCATAAACAAATCGGAAACGATTTCTTCAGCTGATTGTCGTGATTTAATAATTCCTGTTACAAACTGTATCAGTGAAGGATAAAAACCAATAAATAATTCTTTATATGCGAGTTGATCGTTAAACCGGCTGATCCTGGTTTGCAGATATTTTATTCTTGAAGCAGCAATCGATGGCATTTGAAAATGTTTTGGCGGGGAGGGACAAGTTACCGAATATATCAAACATAATGATTGACCATGTTATGTAAGAATTTGCTGCATTTAAAAGATGAAGAGGCAGAATATTTTAATCGTGACAATGAAAGCTATATTTTTGCAGCTGCCTGAAAAGGCGGGACCCTTAGCTCAGTTGGTTAGAGCATCTGACTCATAATCAGAGGGTCGCTGGTTCAAGCCCAGCAGGGTCCACAGACGTTCATTATTTAAAACACATTGTATTTCAAAGGCTCACGGCCATGGCTATGAGCCTTTTTTATTGATTGCTTTAACCTTTTATTAACCTCAAGGCAAATACATTTGTCACACAATTGAAAATATGAAGAAGCTCGTTAGCATGGCATTGCTTATATTTTTGGGTCATGCTGTTTTTGCGCAGGCCGATACTACAAAAGACGGGAAACCGAAAGTTACTTATGCATCACTGAATCTGGCGAACCGGGCAAATGATCATTTTATGATTGAGTTCAGTTATGACAACTGGATAGGTAAAACCGATACGATGAATACTTCGGGTTTTTCCCGGGGTTTCGCCTTTTATTTCATGTACGACTTTCCATTTAAAGGCGATCCGCATTTCAGTGTGGGTGCAGGGATCGGAATCGACGCCAGTAATATATTTTTCGCACAAACCGAAGTGCTGGTGGCAGCAGAAGGAAATCAGACATTGGCTTTTCCAAATACTTCAACTACAGACCATTTCAAGAAATATAAACTGGTTCTCACCAACCTCGATATACCATTGGAACTACGGTATGCATTTCATCCCGAGAATACCAACAAAAGCTGGAAAATTGCCCTCGGATTTAAAGCAGGCGTACTGCTCAGCGCGTATACAAAGGGAAAAGATCTCTTAAACGCAGCAGGTCAGCTGGAGAACGCATATATAGAAAAACAAAGCTCCAAAAGATACTTTAACGGCGGCCGCATCGTCGGCACTGCCCGCGTCAGTTATGGCTGGATCGGGGCCTTTGCACAATTGCAGCTTACTCCTTTGATCATCAACGGAGCCGGACCATCTGTCAATCCATATTCCATCGGCATTGTTCTCAGCGGACTTTAAAAAGCCTAAAGCCCAAAGCTTAAAGCCTAAAACTAATTGTTCTACGGTCAACCGTCAACCGTCAACGGTCATCGAATTATCCATCTTATCTTTAGCGAAATTACACCGAATTTGGCCTTAGAACGACATATCATGCAGCCGGAGGAAAAGGCTGTTTTAGTGGCTGTGATGCAACAGGATCAGACCGAGCAACAGGTAAATGAATACCTGGATGAACTGGCTTTTTTGGCTGAAACCGCCGGGGCTAAAACCATCCGTAAATTCGTACAGAAACTGGCGCACCCCGACAGCAAGACTTTTATCGGCAAGGGTAAACTGGAAGAAATCAAGTCTTACGTTCAGGGAAAAGATATTCGTGTGGTGATATTTGATGACGAGCTCTCCGGTTCCCAGATCACCAATATTGAAAAAATTCTCGACACAAAAACCATCGACCGGTCAGACCTTATCCTGGACATTTTTGCAAGAAGGGCCAAGACTGCCCAGGCGCGGCTTCAGGTAGAATTGGCTCAGTACCAGTATTTATTACCCCGACTGAGAGGAATGTGGAAACATCTGGAAAGACTGGGAGGTGGTATTGGAACAAGAGGCCCCGGTGAAACGGAAATTGAAACTGACCGTCGAATTGTGCGCGATAAAATCACCCTGCTCAGGAAAAAACTCAGGGAAATTGATAAACAGGCACAAACGCAGAGAAAAGAGCGCGGGGAACTCGTGCGGGTCGCACTCGTCGGATATACCAATGTGGGCAAATCGACCCTGATGAATTTATTAAGTAAGAGCGATGTGTTTGCAGAGAATAAATTATTCGCAACCCTGGATACGACAACAAGAAAGCTTGTATATGAAAATATGCCTTTTCTGATGAGCGATACGGTAGGATTTATCAGAAAACTGCCGCATCACCTGGTGGAAAGTTTCAAAAGCACACTGGATGAAGTCAGGGAGTCGGACCTTTTATTACATGTTGTAGATATTTCCCATCCGCGATATGAAGAACAGATTGGTGTGGTAAATAAGACTTTACAGGAAATCAATGCCTTTGATAAACCTGTGATTTATGTTTTCAACAAAATGGACAAATACGAAGAATTAAATTTCGATGAATGGCTGGAAGAAAGCACGAAGGAAGACTTGTTGAAGGAACTCAAAGAAAGATGGGAGGGCGAAACCCAGTCCGTCTGTGTGTTTATGTCGGCCACCGAGCGTTCGAATGTCGATGGACTGAGGGATGCATTACTGAGCAGGGTAAAGGAACTTTATAAAGAAAGATTTCCCTACAGAACAGAATTCCAGTATTAGATCCGATTTGGAGCAATACCAAAAGGCTGATTGATTATTACCATCTCCATACGAAGTCCATTAAATGATGGACTTCGTATGGAGATGGTAGCCTACTGGTAGCCTATTGACACGAATCAGGTAATACCCGCTTGTTACTTAAGGGTACTTAGGAAGCCTTTTCAATTTTTATCAGGTTCAAAATACGAATCGAAAGACTTCAGAATCACGAGATGCCTGGTTCGATATTTTATCGAATTCTGATTTTGCCGGACGCGTAAAAAGCTTATTTTTGCAGCCCTTTCCAGAAAAACTGGTCAGAAGATTCCCCTTTAGCTCAGCTGGTTAGAGTCCCGCACATGCGGGATTAATCAGAGGGTCGAAAGGAAAACGAAAGAAAGATTCCCCTTTAGCTCAGCTGGTTAGAGTCCCGCACATGCGGGATTAATCAGAGGGTCGAAAGGAAAACGAAAGAAAGATTCCCTTTTAGCTCAGCTGGTTAGAGTCCCGCACATGCGGGATTAATCAGAGGGTCGAAAGGAAAACGAAAGAAAGATTCCCCTTTAGCTCAGCTGGTTAGAGTCCCGCACATGCGGGATTAATCAGAGGGTCGAAAGGAAAACGAAAGAAAGATTCCCCTTTAGCTCAGCTGGTTAGAGTCCCGCACATGCGGGATTAATCAGAGGGTCGAAAGGAAAACGAAAGAAAGATTCCCCTTTAGCTCAGCTGGTTAGAGTCCCGCACATGCGGGATTAATCAGAGGGTCGAAAGGAAAACGAAAGAAAGATTCCCCTTTAGCTCAGCTGGTTAGAGTCCCGCACATGCGGGATTAATCAGAGGGTCGAAAGGAAAACGAAAGAAAGATTCCCCTTTAGCTCAGCTGGTTAGAGTCCCGCACATGCGGGATTAATCAGAGGGTCGAAAGGAAAACGAAAGAAAGATTCCCCTTTAGCTCAGCTGGTTAGAGTCCCGCACATGCGGGATTAATCAGAGGGTCGAAAGGAAAACGAAAGAAAGATTCCCCTTTAGCTCAGCTGGTTAGAGTCCCGCACATGCGGGATTAATCAGAGGGTCGAAAGGAAAACGAAAGAAAGATTCCCCTTTAGCTCAGCTGGTTAGAGTCCCGCACATGCGGGATTAATCAGAGGGTCGAAAGGAAAACGAAAGAAAGATTCCCCTTTAGCTCAGCTGGTTAGAGTCCCGCACATGCGGGATTAATCAGAGGGTCGAAAGGAAAACGAAAGAAAGATTCCCCTTTAGCTCAGCTGGTTAGAGTCCCGCACATGCGGGATTAATCAGAGGGTCGAAAGGAAAACGAAAGAAAGATTCCCCTTTAGCTCAGCTGGTTAGAGCATCTGACT
Source organism: uncultured Bacteroidota bacterium (assembly GCA_963711345.1). Taxonomy (GTDB): domain Bacteria; phylum Bacteroidota; class Bacteroidia; order Chitinophagales; family Chitinophagaceae; genus Puia. The sequence continues at coordinate 228,161 of CAVQDS010000002.1, forward strand.
GTTAATCAGAGGGTCGTTGGTTCAAGTCCAACAGGGGGAGCAAAAAGGTTCTGAGTATTCAGGGCCTTTTTTTATGTACTATATCTATATCATTTATTCCGAAACTGCCAACTTATATTATGTTGGCTATACAAGTGATCCGCAGCTTAGGCTGGTCCAGCATAATGAGAATCCTCACAACACTTTTACCTCGAAACATCGGCCATGGGCAATGAGAGCTCTCTTTGAATGCGGCATGTCAGAATCCCGAACTATAATCATAGAGCGTTTTATTAAAAAGCAAAAGAGCAGAAAACTAATTGAATTGCTTTGCAATCCAAGTTTTATTCCAGGAGGTAAATTGGCTCATCTGGTTAGAGTCCCGCAGAAGCGAGACTAGTCCATGTGTGCTTGATCCAACAGGGGGAGCAAAAGGTTCTGAGAAATCAGAACCTTTTTTCATGCAGGCTAAACAAAAGATCCTGACTCGCCATGAAAATACCCATTCCGATGAATATGATATCGCCCGGATGCAACGTTACCCGCTGTTTTGTTGTTATAGCAAAATACACTGTATGAAACATCTCTCAGGAAAGCTTTATTTTCTCGCCATTCTTCTGTATTTGACAGCCTGCACGAAGACAGCTGGGCCATCAAATGTAAATGGAACGGCCGGCTTAACCGGTAAGTGGAATCTGGTAATCGATTCGACCTTTGAGGGAGTAGGAACTTCAAATCACCTGGTAGATTATACAGGAGAGGCCGGTGACTATTTCAACTTCAGCACCAATGGTTATGTGTACACTAAAGAAGGTACAGTGCTGGATACTCTTACATACAGGGTGGTTTCAGATACCAGCATTATTATCAGCGACTTTGGTTTATTTGCTAATAACATGCCTGATACCTGCACCATTTCAGGACTGACAGCCAATAATGGTTTGGGTCTTACTGTTCAAGTCATTATAGTCATTGAGTCTCCTTTTTTCCCTACACAAGGCGGCGTGTTTTGGAGAAAAGTCACCCTCAGGCGTTAGCCAGGATTTGGGGGAGCGAAATCAAGCACTTGTGAGGCAATACCGTTAAGTGCTTTTTTAATTATAAAAAGTTTTCTAGCGGGATTTTAAAATGAATGCAGTAGATAAAAACAATCTTCTAGAATTTGGTTTTTATTTTTCTTGCAGAGTCAGATTAGCGAAATCTCCATCCGAGGTATCTCCTACGAAAAGTCCGATCTTCCCTGTCCTTCGTGTATTGAGCTGGTTAATCTGCATGACAGGATCCGGACGATGATCAATATATAAAGTGATTATCGGGTAATCGAGTATCAGCTTCAGGTGAATCCAGCTGTCCGGGTTTGGTGGCGATGGAATGGCTCGTTCATATTGTCCGCGGAATTCCCTGCGCAACCGCTCCCATGTGTATTCCGGATAAGAAGTATATTGAATGCAATGTGACCGGCGTAGTGTATCAGGAGATAAAAAATTGAAGGGTCTTAAATAAATCGCATCGAATGTATCCTCATCTACCCCATGAAAGCTTATGCCAACAAAACTACTCTGACTCACATTCTTCCCGCGCACATCGAGTTCAATGACCCCATTGGAGAACTGAACGCCGGATATCCAGGCCCCGCCCTCCAGTTTGCCATCGGAAATACTGATGCCTGAAATAGTTTTATCGTCGAGAGGGATCAGCTGACGGTTAAAAAATTCCAGCCAGTTCGATTTCGCATAGTCTTGCAGGTTATAGCCGGTAATGCCTTGCGCAACAATATGCGTGCTGATGAGAACAAAAAATATCCAGGTATATATAAATTTACTTTGTATGAACCGGTAAGTGTTTTTCTGGTAAAACATGGAACGGCTATTGTGCTGGTTTATTAGTTAAGATTTGTGTCGGGTCAAAGTCTGCAGCATTCACCGGCGCATCCGGAACAAGGTCACTGTTGGTCTGTACAAAGACCAGCGTATCGTTAATATATGTTGAAGTCTTTGTTTCATTCCAGCAGCCATTCAGGAGAACCTGCCCTTCCATTATTTGGTCCTGCCTGGAGCTGTCGAAAAAAGTAAGCAAACGGACTATATACAGATTGTTGGCATCAAACCAGATCTGGTTTTCTTTGCTGTTTTCCCGGTCCGCTCCGAGGACATAAACGGGACGGTTTTTCCAGTTTGTTTTAAAGAATTTATCCAGGTTGATTCCCATATCCTTCAATTTCTGTTCGTCTTCTTCAAGGGTATAAAAATAAAGGCCGCCCGATAGAAAGACACCGTCTCCCATTCCCGGTACGATATTCCGGAGCAACCCTTTCCTGAATTCCCACATCGTATCCCGCGTAATGATATCTGTATTTCTTTTTTTCGGGTCTATATAGTCAATCCGTAATACCGACGGAAAAAGGATGCGTTCATACCAGCGCTGTGTACCATTATTTTTTCCTTTCTTAAAGAAGTTTACGTCCTGTGTGTATTGGAGATTATGATACCATTTTCCATGATACCGGCTGTATATCTGCTGCAGTATATTACTGCCGTCGAAACGATGGTCGGATCGGAAAGAAAACAGCATAACCAATGCAAGAATGCAGAAGGAGATTTTCTGCAGGCCGCCATGTGAGTTTAAAGTTCCAATTACCTTGTGATCAAACATTGCCTTCCTTTGAAGGACTCAAGTTATTTAAAAATAAAAAATCACCACTCCCGTTTAAAGGGGGGATTTTGCTAAAGCTATGGACATCATTTATATTAATGACATAGCTGAATCATATTTTCTGGAGTTACTTTTATTCCGATCTCAAATTCTCTCCGACAGCCCACCTTCTCCCGCGAAACGCGGGATCCGGTGGGCAAAGCCGATTTCAATCAACGAATCCCGCATAATGCGGGATTCGGTGATAGTTCACTCTGAGCGAAGGTTGTTGGACGGATTTGAAAGTGCTGCCTTTGCAGAATGAAAGGTTGCCGTAAGTATGGCTGTTATAATGATCAGCAGGGCTGATAAAATAAACGGTAACGCCGATATGCCCGGAGTATATGAAAATACTTTCAGCCAGTTACTCATAAAATACCAGGCAACCGGGAAAGCAATTGCGGCGGCGATCAATGCAAGCCAGAAATAATTCCGGGTAATTAATGTAATGATTTCTCCGACACTTGCGCCAAGCACTCTGCGTACGCTGATTTCTTTTTGTCTTTGTTGCGTGGTGTAAGCCGTTAAGCCCAGCAAACCCAGACAGGTAATAATAATCGTCAGCACAGCCAGCGAAGCGAAAATTTTTCCGCGTTTCTGATCTGCCACATATTGGGAATTTAATCCTTCATCCAAAAATTTAAATTCGAAGGGCAGTGCTGGGAAATATTTTTTCCATACACCCTCGACCTGGGCAAGCGTAGTACTTGAATTTCCCGGCTTTAATTTCATGATATATGTATTACTCATCGGGCCATAAAAAAACAACAGCGGCTGAATTGGATTGTACAGAGAATTTTGATTGAAGTCCTTTACAACTCCAACCACTTCGAGATAATCTTTAACAGATGTATCACCCGGGAAAGTAATGCGCTGACCAATCGGCTGATCCCATCCAAAATGTTTTACAAAACTTGCGTTTACCATGGTACCATGCGAAGTATCTGCCGGTTCAAAATTTCGTCCTGCAACAATCTTGATTCCGAGAGCTGAAAAAAAGCGGGCATCAACGCCATAACATTCAACCGCTTTGTCTACATGCCCGGTTTTTGTTTGAACCCTGAAAAGATTCAGATTGGTATTTCCTGATCCGGGATAAGAACCTCCAACGCCCACATCAGCCACTGACGATAATCTGCGAAAATCATTACCCATCGCAATGATTTTGTCCGGTTCATATTTACCCGTGTTTACTACCACAGTAATAACCTGGTTCTTGTCAAATCCCAGGTCTTTATTTCTCATATATTCGAGCTGCGAGTAAACGATCCATGTACAAATCAGCATGACCATGGAAATGGAAAATTGCAATACAACCAGTGTCCTGCGAAGATTGATATTTCCGGATGCTTTTGACAGAGCACCTTTTAATATGCTTACAGGCTGAAAGGCCGATAAATAAAAAGCAGGATAACTGCCACCGACGAGACCGGTGAATAAACCAATGCTGAGCATTAGTAAAATATTGAAAGGCTGTAACAGATTCGTAATTGAAAATGATTTTCCGGAGATCTGATTGAAAACGGGAAATAATAATACGATCAGTATGAAACTGAGCACCACAGCAGCCATCGCCGTAAGTACGGATTCCCCTAAAAACTGTAGGATCAGTTGTCCACGACCTGAACCTGTAACTTTTCTGATGCCAATTTCTTTTGCCCTTCGCGCAGACCTTGCCGTAGTAAGATTCATATAGTTGATACATGCAATGAGCAGCATAAAAAACGCCACTGCGGAAAAAGTATATATATATGACATACTGCCCAGGTCTTCAGGTTCTCTTTCCAAAACTGAATGAAGGTGAATGTCAACAATAGGCTGTGCATAAAAACGCATCTTCACGCCAAACGGATCAAATACAGGCTTTACATATTTCTCTTCTGTCAGATCTACCTTTTTCTGAAATGCCTCGCGGCTTGCTCCGGGTTTTAATAATGCGTAAGTGAAGTAATTAAAATTACCCCAGTTCTGATTATAATTGTTTGAATCTGAAGACATCGAGATGAGCATATTGTAACGGATATGCGTGTTTTCAGGAATGTCTTCAAAAACGCCTGTTACTTTATACAGGTCATATACCGTGTGCAGCGTCTTGCCAACAGCCTGTGCGTTTTTGCCGAAATATTTATCGGCAGTTGTTCTGTTTATGACAACGCTGTTCGGTTCAACCAATGCGGTATTTGGATTGCCCTCCAGAAACTTTGCAGTAAAAATTTTAAAAATATTGCTGTCGGCGTAGTAAATTTTTGTTTCAAAGAAACTTTTATTGTCTACTTTAAAAAGAGTTCTTTCCCGGTTTACCATCCTGGCAGCTTCCTGCACTTCAGGATAGTCTTTTTTCATTTGAAAAGCCAGTGGCGCTTCAGTAATTGTGAAATTTGTATTCTTGTCTTTTTCTGTGACGTAAGTAACTATACGATATATTCGATCCGCATAGGTGTTAAAGCGGTCATAGCTGAGTTCGTCTTTTACATAAAAGATTAAAAACAGGCTGAATGTGATACCGATGGTGAGGCCCATAATATTTAACAGGCTGAACCATTTGTCTTTTCTAAAATTGCGCAGTGCTATTCGCAATACATTTTTAAACATATGGAGGTGTTTGGCTTGGAAACAATACTTTGACGCTTAGGTCGACCAATTTGTTTCAATAAAAGCTCCAAAATCCCAAATATTTGATATTCACCGGGATGTTGATTCGTACGGCGCGAAAAACTGTTCGTTTTCAGTACAGAGGATGTACGTTAATCGATTTAACCCTGCCACCGCTAAGCCATCACGGCAATTAGCATCAATACAGGTTCGATCAATTGTTCATTGCCGGTTATTATGGATGCTGCCTTACCGGCTTCTGGTTTTATTCCTTTAGTAAATAGTTTCCAGGCCGTATCAGGTTCCAATGTGATACTGGCATCATGACGTTCAACTGCAGCGGTTGTTAATTGCCATCCGCTATTGTTCCGGATCATAAACCACTGACCACCGATTTCTGAATTAATAATAATTTTGACAACAGTGTCTTCTGCAGCCCGGACATCCCGATATCTGTATGGCAAACCACGCATGAAAGTATCCATTACGGGGTAAAAGAATTCTTTAGTCATGATGCCCAGCATGCCAACCGCGTCCCTGATTTGCTGCTGATGATGCCATTTTTCAGTAAATTCCCTCGCAATGTGAAACCAGTTCACAGAATGTTGTTCCCCAGCCCAGGCAACTGAAACGGGCGCCTGTATGGTCATGTCAGCGTTCATTATGAGGGCGCTGTATTTTTTACCGGTTATTTCTAATAATTCAGTCAGGACCTGTGGACTCAATCTTTTAGTAGCAATTACCCAGTCCCCATTCAGTTTGTTTAAATAGTCAACCAGGTCCTTGTAGGATTTAATTTCTGCATTTGGTTTTATTCTATAATTGTCTCTGGAAGACAACGCTCTTAAATTAGTATCTAATAAATGCGCTGCAATATCTTTCACTGTCCACAATGGAGCAATTGTAGGCTTGTTCCAATCTTCATTACTCAATGATTGCAAAAGTTCAATCAGTTTAGTATCTAATGGTTCAAAAAGATGTTGTGTTAAAATCATTATCGTAATATAAACTCTGCGATCAAATTTATGATCAAAACGTGGCAAATTAAGTCCGGCGTTCGTGCATTCGGGATGACATTTAGCTAATGGTTTACACTTAGATTACCCGGAATACTAAATCTAAAGACAAATCGTTTTCTATAGAATCGTTTCCTCAGACTGATTGTGCCCTTATAAAACAGAACATGCTTTCAAAAAAATTTACGTACAGTACCTTTTTTAATCATTGTTTTCATTTAGTAATTATTTCATCGTTTTTCCTGACATCCTGTTCGAAATCCGACATGATTAAGCCACCGAATGCAGATTCGCTGTATATCCTAAATAGCATCTCCATCTATCAGGGAAGCGGTGACAGCACGACGTTCCACAATCTGAACCGAAATACTTATTCATTTGATTCAATCAAAAATCAATTAACGCAAACTATTCTTGACTCTACTGTAAATGGGGGATTCGTACAAACAAGACAGATCATTTATCAGTACAGTTCAAATAACCAATTGCAAGCCATCTACTTCTCCAATTCTGGTTATCCATATCAGGAGATGGCTTTTCAATATAATGCTAATGGCGACCTTGAGAAAGGCATCTATACCGGATTTAACGGCGAGTCAGTTGAAAACGACTTCAGCACTACCTACGCAAACGGTAACAAAATCATCAATCAATATGACACAATTGCTTATAGTCCTTATGGTCCCTTCAGCGCCCGTTACACTTTTAATGCGGCAGGCAAACTAATTGATCAGTTATTTATTGCAAGCAGCGAGCTAAGTAGTGGCTGGGTATATCCCTACTATCCTTTTGAAACCAGTTTTGAATATGATGGAAACAACCACGCCACTCAGATCAAAACTAACCTTCTTGAAAATTCGGATGGTACTTCAGATGATACTATACAAATCGTCCGTGATGTTTCTACCACTTCGCCTATGAATGATCTAGCGTCTTTCACTTTCAGAAATCTAAGCTGGCTCGTCACAGTTGAAAGCATTGAAATATTTCCTTTCGGCACGCAACCCCAATATGCTTATTCTAATCGGGAGATTCCACTAAAGTCTACATTCGAAGCCAAATACGGAGATAATTATACCACCAGCTTCCAAAACACGTATGATGTGAACGGTTTGCTTGTAAAATCATCGGTCTCGACGGTTGAGCATAATACCACAAGCGGACAATCATTTTTAACCAACGAGGTTCGATACTATACCTATCAAAAAGTAATCAAGTAAAGATTTTTGCAGGGGGAATCATTTCGTTGCTATTTTTTGAAGAATTTGGTTACCATGAATTTCATGTTGGCTATATTCACTTGTATCGAATACAAGCCGGTAGCCAGACCGCTTACGTTCAGCGATTTTTCATAGAGGTCCACCGACTTTTGTTCTTCATCGGCAATTACCAGCCTGCCAATCATATCATAAACCACCATGCGGATAGTTCCATTCAGCGAACTGTTGATCCGGCAGTTGAGAATATCCTGTGCGGGATTTGGAAATACGACGAATTGATCAGGAGTCCCGGAATTTTTATCTACAGAAATTATTACAATTGCCGTCGAACTCGCTCCCTGGTTATCAGTAACCGTTAACTGGAACTGATAGATTCCTTCTTCCAGACCGCTGAGATTCACTTCCGGGCCGTTCATAGATGAAGTGACGGCAGTGTTTGGTCCACTGATTTCCTGCCATTGATATGAAGTGATATTCCCATCCGGATCATAAGAATTCGAAGCATTCAACTGAAAGCTGCTGACTGGCATGTAAATCGTAGTGTCTGATCCTGCGATGGCAACCGGTGGCTGGTTAGTAATTATAGCCGGATTTACCGTCACAGTAACCGAATCGCTACTGGTGGCTCCGCCGTTATCGGTCACCGTGAGTTGAAAAGTATATGAACCGGGCGTTAAACCGGAAACGCCTGCGATTACCTGATTGCTATTGCTTATAATCACAGAACCCAATCCAGAAATCAACACCCAGGAATAAGAAACGATTGTTCCATCGGGGTCATAAGATGCCGATCCGTTCAGAATGACTGAACTGGCAGGCGCCGTGATGGTTTGATCAGGTCCTGCACTTGCGATGGGCGGAACATTTGGCGGAGGCTGGCCTGGTGCACACGCGGTTCTATCATGAACGGTTATGAATTCCGAGGCTCCATTGATGATAACTGTTTTTGCCTGTATAGAATTGATGCTGAACAGCAGTAGAAAAATGGCTGGTAAGCAGTAACGGGGAGACAGAAAGCTCCCTGAGTGAAGTAACAAGCCTTCCATAGAATTGGATATTAAGGTTTACCAACGGGCCGGATAAAAATAATGACTCTTAAGAAGAACATATAGGAGAACGCAAAAGCCATGTATTTATGATTACCCCAGGCAACGTTTTTACCAGCTTTCATATCTTGGGCCTGTAGGCTTTACTAAAATCAGGGTGTTGAACGAAAGGGATCTCATTCAGGGTTGTATAAGAAAAGATACGAATGCCCAGCATACGCTATTCAAGAAATATGCGGGCATATTGATGACTATTTGCCGCCGGTATGCCGGGGATCAGCATGAAGCGGAGGATATGCTGCAGGAGGCTTTTATCAGCATTTTCAGCCATATAAACCAGTTCAAATTCGCCGGTTCATTCGAAGGATGGCTGAAACGAATTACTGTGAATACTGCTATCAAAATTCTTAAAAAAAGGAATATAAAAATTATCGGAATAGACAATGATCAGAACGAATTGATTTCGCCCGATTTTAATATCCTTTCAGATTTAAACACTGAGGACCTCTTAAAGCTTATAAACCAATTGCCCGATGGATATCGGATTATTTTCAACTTATATGTTATTGAAGGCTATTCACATGATGAGATAGCCGACATGCTGAAAATTAAAACCGCTACGAGCCGGAGTCAGCTATCCAAGGCCAGGGCAATACTTAAAGACAAGATTATTTTATTACAAAAAATCCCAGGTTAATGATTTCAGATAATCAAATGGATGAATTCTTCAAAGGCCGTTTCAGGGACTATCCCTCTGCCGTGCCTGAAGACATGTGGGAACGGATCATTGAAAAAAAGAAAAGAGACAGGATATTCTGGCTGTTTTTCTTCAGGCTTTTTGCAATTGTCATTTTATCGTTAGCGCTGATGGGAGGATATTTTATTTTTAATCAGAAGAAATCATCTGCTGCTATTGGAATGGACAGTACGAAAATTAACCATACGCCTGTTATCACCGATTCTGTAAAAACAAGTGAATCAAATTTACCTGCGGGTCGGGATCAAGTGAAACTTTCACAAATAAATGAGGAAAGTAAAATAACGAATCGAAAAGAGAAAACCAGAATCAATGATCTGGACAAATTTGATCATGCAAAAAATAACAGCCAGGATAATTCGGGTCCTTCCAAACCAGGAAGTACATCAAAGACTCAATCTGCGTCTACAGTTACCTCTATAACAACAAATTCTAATAGTGTAAAAGAAAATAAAACAGAAGAGAAAAAAGATAGTCTGGGTAAAAAGCCTTTTGTGAAATCGGCTGCTGTTGATTCCTCTCAGAGTAAAGATTTAAAAAAACCTGAAACAAAAAACAACCCGATCAATCGGAAATGGTTTTTAGACCTTTATGCTTCTCCGGATTATCCGATCATTTCTCCTCATGATGAACATGAAAAATCAAAACTTTCCTACACATTGGGATTAAAAATAAGCAAAATATTGGGTAAACATTATTCAGTCAAAACAGGTATTCAGTTTTCACAAATAAATATTGGAGGCGATGACTCGCTTACTGGCCTAAATACACTTCACCTGATGCGGTTGGATCTCCCTGTTTTGGCTGGCTATTCTATCGGTGATGAAAATCTCAAAGCTACTATTAACGGAGGCGTCTTTTTTAATTTATATACATGGCTTAGGGGGACCAATTTACAAGACTTTTTTAAAACCAATACAGGGTTCAGTTTATATCTTGGTGTAAATTATGAGGAAAGAATAAATGAAAAATTCTCCCTTTTTGGTGAACCCTACTATCGGTACCAACTCACATCTATGACCGTCAGTTCGGTCAGCAGCATGAAATTTATTGATATTGTGGGAATCAGTATAGGAGCCCGGTATTATTTTAAGAAATAAACATTCAGGATTATGAAATCAAAAATGTTTATTTTTTTTGTTCTGATTTTAATATGGGTTTCTTGTCGTAAATCAAATTACAAACCTCCCGTCACTCCTGTCATTTCGGATTCACTTTTGAGTTGGAATGTTATAACTAAAATATCCGGAGAAAGTCTTTCAGATATTTGGTTTACTTCTGCGACCAGGGGCTTCACTTTGGGGAAAAATATTTATCAAACGTCAGATGGTGGCATGTCGTGGCAAGCAATTCCCAACACTCCGGGGGACAGTAATTTTTTAAATTTATTTTTTGTTGATACGCAATTCGGATTTGCGCAAGGTTTCTCTCAACTTGCTATGACTGTCAATGGGGGAAATTCATGGACGATCAAGCGGCTGCCTACTGCCAGTGCATTCACGATCTTTTTTACGACCCCCTTGATAGGTTTTTATGGGGATGAAAGCGGGGCCGGATTGGAAAAAACCACAGACGCCGGCAATAGCTGGGCGACTAGTTTCATTGATACACAAACGCCACAGGACTATTATCCCTATTTTTTAAATGCGGATACAGGTTTTGTGGCAACAGGTTCCGGAATTTTTGCAGCCACAACAGATGGTGGACAAACATGGCAGACGAAAACAACAAATCTGCCTTCAAACTTTGTTTCCCAGATGTATAATCAATTGTTTTTTATAAGTAAGGACGAGGGCTTTTATGCCTGTCTGTCGGGATTATTGAAAACAAGCAACGGAGGCCTAACCTGGCAAAAGGTATTTACAGAAGCAAATGACCCTTTTTTTAATGTGATTAATGTGGTTAAGTTTATAGATACAAATACAATATATTATAAAGGGATGTCGAATATTTACAAATTATCAGATGGCGGGAATAGCTGGAGTTTAAGTTGCAGATTGGGATCAGATTATTTTACAGGGATGCATTTTTTGGATGCTCACACCGGATGGGCCTGTACAGGTAAGGGTCGGATATTAAGAATACAGCAGTAAACTAACTTTTTTGAATAACTTAGTCTCTTCTAAAAATTCTGTTTTAAATATGTGATGAAGTTTTGTTTAATATTCCTCCTTCTTTTACCTTTTTTCGGGGTTTATTCATCTTTTTCACAATGTTCCCCTCAAGTAGGTCTGCCACCATCCAATTCATTTTTTGCCACAGGACCAATTTCAAGCGACGGTACATCCGGGAGTTCTACCGACCAAAATTGGACCGTTGCTGTTGATTCAATTAATGGTACGTACAACACAGCATATATCATGGTTCCGTCTCCAGCAGGATATTATCAGGCGCTGGGGTCACAATGGATATCTACCAATCCCTCGGGTAATCAAAGTCAAAACCATAACTATTTTTTCAAAATAGATTTTAATTTGCCGTGCACAAATCCCTGTGGGAAAAACTTCAATAATAACGGGACGTTTTGTCTGAGTCTGGATCTTTTTGCTGATAACTCGATATATGAGATTTACGTGAATGGCGTTGCTCAGAGCCCAAATCTAGGAGGAATTATTCCTGCGTATCCTCTTTATAATGGGATGGGAGAATATGCTGGTGGAATAACAACAGTTTCTTTGTGTAATAACTGGAAAGCCGGACCTAACTCATTAATCATCGAAGTAACATCCAGTCCACCCGTTATTGGTTTATTGGTTCAGCCTTCATCGATCGTACCTCAAAACATTTCGAATTTCCTTGTCGAAACGATTTGCCAGGGACAGACATATCAGATAGGAAATCAAAGCTTTTCTAAAACCGGATATTTTATTGATACCATTTCACAGACTCCGGGATGTGATTCCATGGTCGAATTGAATCTCACGGTAAAACCATCTTCTCTTACGACGATAAACCAATCTGTATGTCAGGGACAATCTTATTTAGGGTACAACATTAGCGGCACTTATTCGGATACTTTCCCGGCCAGCAACGGTTGCGATAGTATTAGAATCATAAACCTGGATGTACAAGCAAATCCAAATCCTGATCTCGGTAATATTACTGATTTCTGCACGGGGGACTCCCTTGTACTTTCGCCGGGACAGTTTTCCTCCTATTTATGGCAGGATGGCTCTTCTCTGGATCATTTTGTTGTTAAAACCCCGGGCACATATAATGTTTCAGTTTCCAACGCTTGTAGCTCTGCATCAAAATCGATAACGATTACATCGAAAAAGTGCTTCGTCAATTTCCCGAATGCATTTACTCCGAATAATGATGGAAAGAATGATATTTTCATGGTCCTGACTCAGTTTCAGTTGCAGGATTATGATCTCTCAGTATTCAATCGATGGGGGCAAAAACTATTTGAAACCCGTGACCAGAGCAAGGGCTGGGATGGAACTTTTGACGGAGAAATTCAGGATACAGGAGCCTATGTTTGGTACTGTAGTTTCAAGAGTTCTAATGGCACATCCTTTATGAAAGGAACTGTAATATTGATCAGGTGACGGTCTTTAATTTTGAAATTTTGAAAAGCTTATTTAATGTTTGACAAGATCAAAGATAATTTCCCTCTTCTGAAAGACAAGTGGGATGAATTTGCCGGTTATTATAAGAAGATAGAAGTTCCGGCTAAAACGGTATTGCTTAAAGAAGGAGAAGTTTCTAAAAAAGCCTTTTTAATAGAGAAGGGTTGTTTGAGGGTTTGGTTCAATAACAATGGAAAGGATGTTACTTTTCAGTTTGCTTTCGAAAATGAAATACTCTCCGGAGCAGAAAGTTTCAGAAAGAATATCCCAAGTTTTTTTACGATTGAAACGATTGAACCTTCCATCCTGCATTGGATACACAAAAAGGATTTAGATAAAATAATGCATGAAATAAATCAAATACCCGAAATGATGAATAACATGCTCAACATTGCATTTGACAGGCAGTATCACTATATGAAACATTTTCTTTCTTTTATCAAGGACACACCGGAACAACGTTATTTAAACCTGCTCAAAGAAAAGCCGCATATTGCTAAGCGCGTGCCACAACAATATATCGCTACTTATCTTGGTATTACGCCTGTTTCATTAAGTCGTATCCGGAACAGGCTGGCGAAATAAGAAATTATCTTTTGTTAAGAAATGGCCTCATTTTTCATTTCTTATCTTTTGTAAACTTTCAAATCTGCATGAATGATGAATTTAGCAGAAAAGAAATTTATGAAAGCAGCAGTGATATCTAAGTTCGGCGCAACACCCCTTTACGAAGATTTCACTGATCCGGTTCCCGGAAAAGATGAAATACTTGTCCATGTGAAAGCCGTCGTATTGGAAAACTTTGAAAAAGGAGTAGCCGGTGGCGAACATTATTCGAGCAGGAATATGTATCCTCAATTTCCCGCCATTGTGGGGCACAGAGGCGTAGGAGTGACACCCGATGGCAAACTCGTTGGTTTTTACATGATGGGGTCTCCTTATGGCACTTTCGCAGAAAAAGCTGTCGTTAAAAAATTTGTACCGGTTCCCGATGGAATTGATGCTGCAGTTGCTGCGGCGATACCACCTTCAGCACTTACGTCTTTTCTTCCATTGAAATATTCCGCAAAACTGGAAAAAGGAGAAGCAGTATTGATAAATGGTGCGACCGGGGTTTCGGGCAGGATGGCTATCCAGGTCGCTAAATTGCTGGGCGCAGGGAGAGTTATCGGGACCGGAAGGAATGAAAAATCATTAAAGTTGTTGGAAAGCCTGGGAGCAGATACAGTTATAGACTTGAAGCTATCGGATGAAATGCTCCTTGAAGCATTTGAAAAGGGAAAAGGCGAAACTGGTTATGATATCGTGATTGATTTTCTTTGGGGGCACCCTGCTGAAATACTAATGAAATCATTTGTTCCAAAAGATATGAGACTTCCCAACAAACGTATCCGTTATATACCCATTGGAGCCATGGCAGGTGCGGGCGCCTATGTTACTGGTGAAATGCTGCGGACATCCGGACTGGTTTTATCAGGTATGGGAATTGTGACGGCGGAAGAGATTTCAGCCGGAAGTAACCAGGTATGGGAATGGATAAGAGAGAACAAGTTGCACATGGACATTGAAAAAGTACCCCTTGCTGATATTGAAAAAGCGTGGTTAAGGAACGATCTTGCGGGAAAAAGACTGGTTATTATTCCTTAGCCAATTGCTAAATCGCAAAACCTAAAGTGCGCTTTATGTATCTCTTTTAAACGGTGTACAATAAGCATATATTAAGCATTTGAGTAGGGTAGGAATTAGGCCCAATGATTTCCTTTTAACAATTAAAAGAAATAGTAAAAATTAATAACTTAACAAAAAGGATTGATTTTCAATCTAATACCTCATATTACAAATATTAAACCTTTGTTCAAATAATAGAAAAAGTAACCAGTTACAAGGTTTTATTTGTAAGGGTTTTTATTTAGACTAATTTTCAGAACCTGGAGCCCGCCAGTGGAAAATGCAAGAGAATAACCAGGTCCTGTTCCGCACCCTAGAAATCACTTCTACTTTTTTTAACCCTTAAATATTATGCTACCAAACAATTTAAAGCGTGCTGGCTTATTCGCCTTATTAATTTCTTTTATTGCAATGCTTTGCTGGGAAACCCATTTACGCAACCAGGGAAATAAGATTTCCTACGATGACAATGAAGCATTGTGGGCCGATAAAAGAGCCATGGTGTATGAGCCATCGGATAAAGCAGCTGTTTTTGTCGGTTCTTCACGAATTAAGTATGACCTGGATATTCCAACATGGGTAGATCTTACCGGGAAACATGCGATTCAACTTGCCAATGTTGGAAGCAATCCGAGACTGGTTTTAAAGGATCTCGCGAGTGATGATAATTTTAAAGGCAAGCTGATCGTAGACGTTACAGAAGACATATTTTTTTCTGAGCAGGCGACCTACGATTGGAGAACAAAAAAGAAGATTGCCTATTATAGGGATAGAACCCCAACACAGCGCTTCAGTTTTCAGGTAGACCATGTGTTGGAATCACAATTCGTTTTTCTGGATCAGGATAATTTTTCGATAAATGCGATGCTGGATAATATGCATATCCCTTCCAGACCTGGTATTTTTCCAGGAATTTATTTCCCAATTGGATTTACGCCTGTCAATTATGAAAGACAATCGTATATGACCCCCGAGTTTGTTGCAGATACCAACCAGCAAAACGCAGTGAAAGGGATATGGGCTTATGGTCTGAAACGAAAAGCAGCCCGTCAAATGTCGAGCGAGCAACTGGATGCTATATTTAATTCTGTCAAATCAGATATTGATAAAATCAGATCCAGGGGCGGTGATGTGTTGTTTGTTCGTCCACCCTCCAGTGGACTCTATAAGGAAGCTGAATTGAAAGGATTTCCAAAGGCTGCATACTGGGACCGATTGTTAGCTTTTACAGGTTGCAAGGGAGTCCATTATTCGGATTATCCTGCAACTGCAGAAATGATCTGCCCCGAGTGGTCTCATTTGTGTCCTGCTGATGCAGTGATTTATACAAAGAGTCTTGTTAAAGCACTTAAAGAGGAAAAAAACTGGTTCTGATATTAAAATATTTTATACCTCATAATTAAAATCAATTTTCGAATAATATAAAACCTGAAATATGAAAACAGGAAATATTATACGGGCCGGGTTCCTGGCAATCATTTTAGCTGTGCTGGCCATGGCTTCGTGGGAAATCCATTTGCGTCATCAGGGTAATACCATTTATTACGACGATAATGAAGCTATGTGGGCACATTATCGGGGAATGGTTTATGAACCTTCTGACGAATCAACCGTATTCATCGGTTCATCCAGAATGAAATTCGATCTGGACATTCCCACATGGCAGGCTATTACGGGAAATCACGCTATACAACTTTCAAATGTAGGAAGCGACCCGGTTCCTTATCTAATGGACCTGGCAGACGATAAAAACTTTAAGGGTAATCTTGTTGTAGGAGTAACTGAAGAAATATTTTTTTCTGACTTCTCGCCAGAAGATGTCGTTAAGGATAAAAAGATAAATTATTTTAAAAAGATAACCCCGACACAGCGGTTTAGTTTCCAGGTGAACCATATTCTTGAATCGCAGTTCGTTTTTCTGGATCAGGACAGGTATTCAATAAACTCCATGCTGGACGAATTGCCTATTCCTCCGCGTCCGGGTATTTTTCCTGAACCCGATTTTCCGGATGATTTTGGAGTGGTAGATTTTAACCGGCAGTCATTAATGACACCCAGGTTTGTTGCAGATACCAGCCTGCAGAATAGGGTGAAAGCAATATGGATTTGTTTGGGCAGAGCGATGGCGGGACCTCCGCCTTCTCCCGGTAAGCTGGATTCTTTTTTACATGTCATAAAAGTTGCGACTGACAAAATCAAAAGCAGGGGCGGACAAATATTATTTATAAGAAATCCTTCCAGTGGTCCTATGTTGCAAAATGAAATGAAAGGATTTTCAAGAACACATTACTGGGACAGGCTGTTGGCAGTTACCGGTTGTCCGGGTATTTTTTACGCCGATTATCCCTCCCTGTCACATTTTGTTTGTCCTGAATGGTCACATCTGAAACCCGCTGATGCCGTGATTTATACGAAAAGTTTAATCGGGATTCTTCAAAAAAATAAAGGATGGACTTTTAATAAAAAATCGAATTCAATATAATTATTCATAACTCCCCAACAACCCAACGATGCTTTTTAACTCGTATACTTTCATTGTATTTTTTATTATCGTTCTGATTTTGCATAATCTTCCATTTTCATGGAAGACAAAAAAAATCAATCTTCTGATTGCCAGTTATGTTTTTTATGCCGCATGGAATCCGCCATTCATCCTCCTTTTATGGCTCTCCACTGTGGTAGACTTTTTTGTAGGCAGAGCATTATATACACAGGAAAATAAACACAAGAAAAAGTTATTGCTGGTAATCAGTTTAATCGGCAACCTGGGAATGCTTTGTTTTTTTAAATATGGAGGTTTTCTCCTGGAGAATTTTACTTTTCTTGTGAACGCACTTGGGTTTAATTATCATCCTGCAAAACCCAATATTATCCTGCCGGCTGGTATTTCATTTTATACGTTCACCACATTGTGTTATACAATCGACATGTATAAAAAGAAAAGCAAGCCGGTGGAATCGATGCTGAACTTTTCATTGTTCGTTACTTTCTTTCCGCATCTGGTGGCAGGTCCGATCGTAAGACCTCCCCAGCTGGTTCCTCAATTTGAATCACCAAGGAAAGCAAATACGCAACAATTATTTCAGGGTCTTTTTTTGCTTACTCTCGGACTTTTTATGAAAGTATTTCTGGCCGATGGTATGCTTTCAGGTCCCGCAAATAATTCATTTGGTGCAACAACAGCCTTACAATCGATAGACGCCTGGATGGGAGTACTTGCTTTTTCGGGACAGATCTTTTTCGATTTTGCGGGTTATTCATTATGTGCGATAGGCGCTGCTCTTTGTCTCGGGTTTGTATTGCCGAATAATTTCTTATATCCCTATGCAGCAGTCGGATTTACTGATTTTTGGCGCAGGTGGCATATTACTCTTTCATCATGGCTAAGAGATTATCTATACATCCCCCTTGGAGGAAACAGGGCGGGGAAATACAGAACGTATTTTAATCTGATGATCACTATGCTGCTCGGAGGACTCTGGCACGGTGCAAAATGGACTTTTGTAGCCTGGGGCGCACTGCACGGAATATATTTATGGATAGAAAAAGCGTACCGTGACAGGAAAAAATCTTCAGCTGAGAAAAATTTGATTACGGCTCCTGAAAGAAAAGTTGTAGTAGCATCATTTGTTCCTGAAATAAATCACCCTAAAAACCTCAGGAATTTTATTCTGGCCCTGGGTACTTTTTTCCTTGTAAATGTTACCTGGGTATTCTTCAGGGCCTCCGATTTTACTTCAGCCTGGCGAATGCTTCATTCCATGTTTATTAATAATCCTAAAAACACAGCTGTATTAACAAATTTGGAAATTTATAAAGTCGGCATCATCATACCTCTTTTATTGATTGCTCATTGGATGATGAGAAATACGCAGGCATTAACCGTTGCAGGTAAAATGCCCTGGTGGCTTTTGGGAATTGTATGGTCATCAATGATCATTTTAATCTTGTTAAGCCAGAATGCCAGCAGTGCATTTATCTATTTTCAATTCTAAGAAAAGAAACCAGCTGTGTATCGTTACTTTGCGTTCCAGTCCCACAGAACGATGTTCCAGTTAATACCTCCATAATGAAGTGTGTCGACAATCCGGAATCCTGTTTTGAGATGCGACTTTAATGATCTTGGATTATTTTCTGCTATATCAGTGAGACAGTAATCAAATTTCCCGGACAGACTGCTTTTAAAATACTGATACATTTGCTGAACCAGAACCCGGCCTCGATATTTCTTTGCTACACATAGTTGGCCGACTACAACATAGTCGGAATTCTTGAGTAGTTTTCCTTTGTATTCAATTTTGTCAATGCTGTTAAATAAATCCGCCAGCAGCTCATGCTGGTCCCTGATAGATTTTAAAGCAACCAATGCATAACCGACAACAAGATCGTCGTCTTTTGCAATTATAGAAGGACTCTTCTCATGAAGAGATTGTAAAAATTCAACAGTGTATTCAGCTGCGACAAAACCTTCCGTCCCCGCATCAGAGGAAGACAGGTTCTTCTTTAAATTTTGATCCTGTAAAGATTTTATACCTTCTAATTCTGAAAATTCAGAAACTAATTTGATAGTGCTATTTCCCAAATTTCCACCCCGCATATATCTGAAGAAGATTGGATTTTACATTGACAGTCGGAACAAAACCAGGCGGTTCTGAAGGTGAAGTTGTGCTGGGAATACTGTATAGATTAGTCAGACTGAAATTGATTCTGGCACCCACGATTAATCCCATAAAAGGATGCACTTCTACCCCGCCACCGAGCGCGAATTGAAAGCGGTTGTAATAATTCAGGATCTGATTATATTGTCCGGACATTCCGGGTATAGAAGTGTTGCTGCTATCGGCCGTTGCATTGATGAGATATGCCATTTCTTCTCCAAAATAAATTTGAAAAAACTTAGTGATATTAATGCAAATAAATGAGGGCAACATAATATACTGGAGATTAACTTTCCCTGTAACGTTGCCCGTTGAATAATCATATCCCTGTTTAGAATAAACGAGTTCAGTTTTGTTGCCAATTATTTTATTATAAGGAGTTGTAAAAAAAGCACCGACATTGAAGCCAGAACTGGCCTGACTGTTTATAGAAGAAGCGCTTGTAACGTCTGTATAATTCCAGCCTGCTTTAAGGCCAATCTGCGCAATGCCAAGGCAGGGACTTGCTATAAGCAAGAGGAGTAGTAGCTTTTTCATGTTGTTAGGTTTAAGGTTTAAGTTAAAAGTTACAATTTCCTTTTCATTTTTGATCAGTTGCAAATTAAATTTTTTAATAAAACTTTCATTTAATGAGATTTAAAAAACGGGGATTAAAGGGTTAAAATACTGTGTGCAATAATTTGGATTGCTAATACTCTTAGTATACATTTGACAATAAATGACAAGTCAATTAATGTAAAATGTCTAATCAGTTCGGGGATCGGATAAAACTTCTAAGAGAAGAAAGTCAATTACTGCAACGTCAGGTAGCCAGTCAATTGGATATAGATACTTCTATGCTTAGTAAAATCGAAAGTGGAGACAGGAGGGCAAAAAAAGAACAGATTACACAATTTGCAAAGGTTCTGAAAGTGAATGCAGACGAACTTCTTACACTATGGTTAGCTGACCAGCTTATTGAAGTTGTGGAAGGTGAATACCTGGCTTTAAAAGCGATACAGGTTGCTGAAGATGAAGTGAAATACAACGCAAAGAAAAAGAAATAAGATAATTTATTCGATATAGTCCAAACTCTTAAATCCTAAACTATGAATAAAATATTTGCAGAACATACGGATCGGGCTTTATCTATTGATATAAATAAAATCGTTTCTATCATTTCGCCAGAAAGGGTTTATTTATTGTCAGTCATTCATCAAAAAAAAGAAATACAGAGCATTTTTGTTGATGATGCACCGGAGGAGCATCTTATCGAAGCGTTAAATATACTTGTTCTCACCAGTGAATCAGAAAAGAGGTCGAATGATGAATTACAGGATATAATTGAGAACCGTATGGAAGTTATTATACCAGTAACCGCCTTTGTTATGCGGGTGGTCCAATTTAATGAATGGTTGAAAAATGAACATCCATTTGCATTAAAAGTAGTCCAAAATGCCAGTCTGTATTTTGATGCCTGCAGGGTTCCATTGAATGTACCTGAGCATTATGATGAGTTAACGGCGAAAGAAATCCTGAGGGAAGAATTGGAACATAAAATCAGAAAAGCGGTGGAATTCCTGGCAGGAGCTGAATTATTTCTTGTGCGAAGGCAATTTGAAATGGCTACTTTTCATTTGCATCAGGCAGCAGAACAAATATATACTGGTATTATCCGTTTTAAAACGGGTTTTCAGGTGCAAACCCATAACCTGGATAAATTATACAGATATTCGAAATATCTAATGCCGGGGCTTAAAGATGTATTTCCGCGGGGAGCTGAAAAAGAAAGTAAGCTTTTCCAGTGTTTACAGAAGGCTTATTTAGGGAGCCGGTATAATCCGGATTTTTCGATCAAATATGAAATGGTATCGGTATTATTTGAAAGGGTTAACAAACTATTGATTTTATGTCAGAGCAAAATACGAACAAGATTAATCACTGCCTGAACAGGCTGATATTAACAGAAATGAAAGATCCGGATAAATTAGATCCTTATATTATCCTGCAGGAAATCTGTGATTTTGAAGAATTACAGGAAATGAAAAAGTTATTCCGGAAATGTTGTCATGTTTCTTTATCCGAGAAATATATATGGGATGAAGGAATTCCGGGTAACCTGCTTTACATCTATGAGCAATTGGAAAAATTAATAGAGTCCTGCTATCTTATTTATAAAAAAAAGGGATTTAAAAAGAAGCTTTCAAAAAAAACTCAGCAGGAGGATTTGGAAAAGAGTAAGGAACATCCAGAATTGCCAGCTTCATTGAGTCTGGCCGAATTTGTGAACCCAAGGATTGTAATAAATGAGTTTTTTGAAACATATAGTTTATTGGAATGGAAACAACTCCTTCATTCCTGGATGGAAGCCGGGCTTTCTAATTTCAGTGTTTTGGAAAATATTAAAAAAAAGGATCTGTTACCATACGTCTATGGTATGGAGAAATTGCTGGAGGCTTCTTACCGGATTGTTGAAATATCAATTAAGAAAAATTAGTTCTGTTTCGTAACAGCCAACATAGGATGAATCTCATAACTGCAAAGTCCGTTAGCCGGATCATTTGCTACAAGCCTTTCGAGAACTGAATTTTCATTTACGCCAATGACTGCAATGCCATAGCCGCCTTTTGGGTCCAAAACCGGACCCAAAACTATAACCGTTCCGTCATTTACGTAGGGTTTCCAGTAAACAACATGTTGCTGCATAATCTGTCGCTCTTCTGTAGTCATATCAAGAGTGAATGAAAGGCGGGGTGGAACTAATTTGAGAAAGAAATATTTTATATCGGGCATGAGATAATTTTTTCAATAATACAATCCTTGATTAAAAATAGCGGATTTTTAATTTCAGGAGGTCGATTTGCAAGTAATTCATAACTTCCCCACTAAATAAATGTAATCAATGAAACTTACTACGGTCTATATTTTAATACTCATAGCTCTTATTTCCTGTGAATCAAATAAAAACTCTGAAACTCCGTCAACACCAGTAAATCCAATGATTGGGACCTGGCAATTGATATCGGGGACAACCATTCAGGGCAAGGATACGACTGTGACAGACTATACAAAAAACAAGAAATTTCTAAAGATTATTAATGGCTCCCATTTTTCTTTTGTTGGCCATGACTTAACAAAAGGGAAAGATTCCCTGGCTTTCTATTCATCAGGCGCAGGAACATACACACTTACGGACAGCCTTTATACCGAACACCTGCAGTTCTGCAGCGACAGGGCCTGGGAGGGAAATGATTTTTCTTTTACCATCCTGATTCAAAAC
The DNA here is from genome assembly GCA_963711345.1 of uncultured Bacteroidota bacterium. GTDB lineage: Bacteria > Bacteroidota > Bacteroidia > Chitinophagales > Chitinophagaceae > Puia. The sequence continues at coordinate 250,619 of CAVQDS010000002.1, forward strand.
GACAAGCTTACCCAGACCGGAGTAGAGAAAGTAGACAAAATTGGTGTGAACAGATTAAATATTGAGAGGTATGCGAGGGTGAAATAAGCATATTCATTCGCCCCTATTTTGGATTAGATATATTTTTCAAACGATAAATTTTACCATCCGGTTTCGTGAAAATATACATTTCTCCATTTTCATCTTTACCGAAGCGGAGATCGACGCGGTTTTGTCCGCAGAGTGCCCGTAGTGTTAAACGTTTTCCATTCAGCGAGACAAACCACTCTTTAACTTTAGCAAGTTTATCTGAATTCAATTCGGATAAATTTATGTAGAACAATCTGCCGGAAGGAATATCACCGAATAAGTATTTACCTCTGAGTTCAGGAATAGCCTTTCCTTCATATTCAAATCCTCCTTCAATGGCATTGCCTTCATCATGGTCGAAAGCAGCAACTGGATAAGTATAATGAAAAATACTATCATTCGCCGGCAAAGGATATATTTTATTTATATCTCTGTCAGCATACATGGAAAATCTTCCCTCACGCACCGGCCACCCATAATCATGTCCTTTTAATATGATATCTATAGCTTCGATATTGGCTTGTCCTATGTTAGTAGCCAACATCAGCCCATTACGTGTCCATGTGATCCGATTGGGATTTCGGAATCCATCTGCATAGATTTCACGGACTGTATTAGAATCGGGGTTTTTTGAGAAGGGATTTTGCTGAGGAATACCATATTGCCTGTTGGTACTATTCCTTCCCATAGGATTAATTCTTAAAATGGTTCCCCATATTTTATCCGGATGATGCGTAAGAAAAGAGAATCCATTTTCTGCACTTCCACCATCACCCACTCCGATGTAAAGATTTCCGTAATCATCCTGTCCCGGTTTTGCCAGCGGATTAAAAATTATTTCCTGAACACCATGAATTCCGGAAACCATATCGATTCGCATCAGTTCTCTGCATGTTCCTTTAAAAACGGGAGCCATCGGATCTGAAATTTTCCACTCACAGAGCACCCATTGAAGTGTTTGCTTGATGGAATCATTTATCGGGAAGTCTGCTTTCTTTGAATGAGCCGCTTCGCTGTGAGTCGTATAAAAAATTCCATTATGAATATAATCGGGATGAAAAGCAAAGGATCCGAACCCTGTTGCTAATCCGGGTTCATTAATAAAATCTGGTTTCCATTTCGAAATATCAAGCCATGTTACCGGTTTTTGATTTATCAGCTTATATAATTTACCACGCTGATCCAGGATGAACCATGTTTTCAACGGACTAATCCAATCCATTTTGCTGATACGGGTTAGAGGTTGTTTATCACTGCTGGGGGGTAATTGATTGAATTGCTCCAGATCTACCTGAATATTGGAGGCTTCAATTTTTTCAGGAATCGGATCCTTTATGGAGAAGGGATCATCTTTTTCTTTATTGGTTCCCCTCCTGGTTTGTAAAAATGAAATCAGCTGGTCGATTTGATCATCTGTGATAGCAGTAAATGAAGGCATCATAGAATGATATACGCCAAAGATTTTTTTTGCGTGTATGTCACCCGATTCAATCATTTTATTGGGTTCACGGATAAAATGCCTGAGCCAATCTACGGAGTCGGTTTCTGTAATACCTGATAAATTAGGACCAATTCCATTTTGATGAAAGCCATGGCAGCCGCTGCAGTTTTGGTTAAATAGAATCTGTCCTCGTGCGATTGACAGCGAGTCGGTTGAGATTAATTTCGTTGTATTTCCCGGACCGCAAGATGGGATAACCAAAGCGATCATTCCAGTTATGATAAAGAGAAAAATAAGTTTTTTCATCTGACAGTAATCGATAGCCTAAGATACTGAAACAGATCTTAAGTTATATTGAACTGTCAGCCGACCTGGTCGCTATATCAATTAACAAAATTTTCATCCTGCAGCGTTTACATTTTGAATGTTTTAACGTCTCATATACAGAACCTAAACCTACTTATATGGAACCAAATTCTACACAACAGGAAGTGTTGCTCAGCACAACCACACAATTCGCTCACAGACAATGGTCTGATAAAGATGGAGAAGGGGCTTCTAACCTGAACGCAAAAGAACAACTTGAAAAAGCCTGTTGGGATGGATTAGTAAAAGAAATGATTCCTGAGTTGAATATAACCCTTGATTCTAACAAGAAACTCTGGCTGTGGAGAATACATGAAACCCGATCCTTCCTGGCTTTGGATTTTTATGAGTATCCTGGTCCAAAAGAAACAGAAGTTTCCATCGATCCATATCTTTTTATGTGTGCACTTAGAGAAAATTAGCCAGTAAACACCTCAGCTTAAGAGAATGCGAATGCCAACCAGGCCAAGGCAAACGGCCAATACACGGATGATGGTAGCACTATGTAATTTATGAGATAGCCATGCACCGACCTGCGCACCGGGGACTACACCTATGATCAATCCGATTACCATATGCAGGATTTTCGGATCATTATAACTTCCTTTTATGGCATGTACTGCTACGCTAACGGTAGCCATAATCGCAAGGATAAAATGAGAGGTTGCCGTAGCTACAAAAACAGGAAATTGCAGCCATTGTACCAGGGCAGGTACATGAATTATACCACCCCCGATTCCCAACAGGGGGGATAAATATCCTACGACAATGCTAATCAGAATGCCTCTGGTCTGATTGTAAGTATAGTTATATATATTCCCCGAATTGTCTGTCAGTGAATGTTGTTTCCAGCGTTTTTTATTTGTATCTGCAATTACCGGAGGACTGATTTTATTATGTCTTAATAACAAAAATGTGGAAAGAGCTACTAATAAAAGCCCAAAGAGGATATTAAAGATATGCCTTGGAATAAATTGTGTTGACAGAACGCCAAGAATGGAACCCGGGATGGTGAACATAGCGAATAATAGTCCGGCTTTATAATCTATACGTCCCGATCGGGCATATGCTATAGATCCGGATATGGCATTTGCTGCAACTATTACGATAGAGATTGCCGTTATGGTCTCAGGACTAAGGTCTGGATAAGTAAGGATGAGGATAGGAACAAGAATAAAACCACCACCGGCACCTATCAGCGTTCCGAACATTCCTATGAGAAATCCGGTAATAATAAGTAAGATTAAATTGAGCATAGTCAAATTCCGGCTCCAAGTTGCATTTTATTCTTTGTATGAATAAAAAAAATTGTAATATACTTATCGAATTCCCGTTTTTTCCCAAGCAACCTAAACCCAACGCCATCATGAAATTCATCCAATGTTTCATTATTTTCATTTTGATCCATTTTACACTTTTTGCTCAACAAAAGTTTGAAACAGGTTATATCATAGCGCATGGTCAGGATACCGTAAAAGGTTTTGCAGAAATATCCCTGAACAGTGAATTATCCCATTCAATTAAATTTAAGAAAGAAGAATCTGCAGAATTAAAGGAATACAAACCTGCTGATCTTATTGGATTCGGTATTGGTAATGACATATACCAGAGCAAACATTTTTTGAATACTGCGCAGGACTCTGTAATGGAAACCGCATTTGTAAAACAGCTTGTTAAAGGAGAGTATAGTCTGTTTTCCTATTCGAAAGACGAGCTGATTTTTTATCTTCTTCAAAAGGATACAACGATCTATTTCCTCTATGACAGAGTCACAGATAATTTAGGTGAAATCAAGCAGGAAGGAAATTATTTGAATTATCTAAACCTTATAAGTGCCGGATGTGAAAAACTCGCTAACACCTATGCCCGGGTTGTTTATAGTGACAAAGGCCTTGCTGATTTTGTTTTGAAAGCAGACAATTGCTCATCCAATGAAAAGGCAATAAATTATTACCAGAAGGCAAAATCAGAAATGCATGAAATAGCATTTGTGGGAGGGTTTCCGCCAAATTTAACCCAGTTTACTGCTAATTTCACGCTTCAATACTCGCTACCAAGGGTTTACAAAAATTTATTTTTTAATATTGGCATAAATTATTCTTTTACTTCGGTACAATCATCATTGAATGACTACAACCATGATATATATACCAATCATTACAGTATTATAAGTATACCATTCACCATTCAATACAATTTTACGACTACCAGGTTCCAGCCCTATTTCTATGCAGGTTTTTCGGGTGCTATTTATAATGAAAGCTCCAGTTATTACACTTATGGTGAACCTCAGGATCCACAACATTTTGTAATTTCAATGGCTCTTGGATTTGGAGTACAATGGATGATGAATTCCCATTTTTATTTAAGGGCAGAGGAGGCTGCTAATATCAATGGTCAATACCAGATGATATTCCAAAATCCTGCGGTTGGAGTTGCATACCGGTTCTGATAAGGAATATTGCATTAATTCCTGTCTGTTGCAAATGCCAGCGGCACTTCTCCTTTATCATACCAGACCATGGCGTTTGATAAAACATGATTTGCATACTCTTTACCCGAAATCAGGTCATTATTGAATTCTTTGATGTCCACAACCTGTAATTGCAAATTCCTCCGATCCTTCGAAAGACCATAAAGCAATATCTTATGTTTTGTCAGCGATTTTTTTTCTTTATCATTGGAAAGGATCAAAAGATTATATTGGCTTCCTCTCAATTCCTGCACTGTATGCTTCATGTAAATATTTTCTGTTACTAAGTAATCATATGTCGCAGAAAGTAACAGGATTTTCTCAGGGTCAGCAATAAGAACTATTTCGTTGATTATTGAGCTAAGCCTACCCCCCTGAACAAAACCTGATTGAAATGATTGTGTTTTCATGGTTACACTATTAATATGGTGATTTAAATATATGTATAAGATCCTTCCTTAAAAAGAAGCCAGGCTGCCGTCGGACATCCCAATAAAAATCAAGAAAATATCACATTATTGTAGAAAATTGTATATTTAAGATATTTATTCAATAAATATAACAATTAAATTGATGTATAACAAATAAATTGATAACTTTAATCACCCTGAATAATGAGTTTATTTTCTAAAAACCTGCGTTTTTTACGAAAAAAGGGCAGTTATAATCAGGAGGAAATTTCCTTACTTTTCAACAAGAAGGCAAATACTATTGGAAACTGGGAAAATCAGAAAAGTGAGCCAAGCCTGGCCGAACTTATGAAACTGGGAGAGTATTTTAAAGTCACTATTCAGGAACTGCTTTATGCTGATTTAGAAGCAGAATCTTTTCAGCGAATCTCTGAAAGCAAACCCTCTGATAATCCCGTACATATTCACAAACCCTATTCATTGCAGGAGCCAGTCAACAGCGTGGCTAATGAAGGCAGTGAAGATGCCTTCTGGGTTATTTTAAGGGAATTGAGATCTGTGAATGAAAAGCTGGATTTGCTGGCTTCCAGGCTGGATTTATCAGCCCTTAAAATGAACTCTGATAAGAGCTCCCATTAACCCTGTTCTCAATCTTGGAAAAATTTTCCAACCGAGGGAAAAATTGAACCTCCCGTGCCAGAAAATACATCCTGGGTCAGGAATAAAATTTCCTTTATAAATCATTCATTGTCAAACATCTGCATCTCCACTTTTGACTACTCAACACTTGATTTTATGAATTGGTACCACCCTTGTATTTATGTGTTCAGTTCTTTACCATACCGAAGCAATTAAGTGTATTTTATTCGTCGAAAAAGTTATGATCAGAGTATTAGAATTGCAATATTTGTTTTACGATATCATATCGTTTCTTCAAACAGAAAAAATACAATATCAAACAAGTGCTGTCGTTTATACTGCTAAGAGTTAACCCTTAGGATTGATTAATCGCTACTTGTACGGTAATGACGAAAACTAGCTGGTGAATAACCAGATGATCCGAACACGAACCTTTTGAAAATTAATTAAATCCCGCGTCATGAAAACGTTGTCTAAACTTGTATCAACCAGTAGTGTATCATTGTTGGTTATTACCTCACCTGTGCTGATTTCCAGCAATCACAAAAAGATTGAAGTTTCTACGAGCACAGCTGTTGTTGCAGCTACCTACCATATTCCTGTATTAACCGATAATAACTTCAAAAATTTTAAATACAGTAGCCCCGAATTGAATGCTTCCGTCGCTGAAAAGATGACTGATGAAGATAAAGCACCCGATTTTAATGCCAGTGCTGCTGTTAAAAAAGCATTTGAAGTGAAAATGGTAATTAAACAGGCGCTTACAATGTACGATTCAATGAAACTCGATCAGTCGGGTTTGAATCAAAAAGCTTTCGAATATGCCTGGAGAGGATATCATAATTTATTGAAGCAGGGTAAACTGAAAAGATCTTCAGTATTAACTGTTTGTGATTTTACGCAATCTTCCAGAAACAAGAGGATGTATGTAATTGATGTAGCACACAAAAAGTTATTGTATAATACTTATGTATCACATGGTATGAATTCTGGTGTTGAATACGCCACTTCATTTTCAAACAGGGCAAATTCATTTAAGAGCAGCCTTGGATTTTTTATCACATCGAAAACTTATTTTGGAAGAAACGGTCTCTCTTTAAAAGTACAGGGTCTTGAGAAAGGTTATAATGACCTGGCCGCAAAGAGACATATTGTATTACACGGTTCTGATTATATCACACCGGAATACCTGAAAGACAATGGGGAAATGGGAAGAAGTCTTGGTTGCGCTGCAATGCCTAATGTAATGAGCCCCAAGATTATCAAGACGATCAAGAACGGAAGCTGTTTATTTATATATCATCCGACTGTTAATTATTTGACGCATAGTAATGTCATCAATGGTTAGTATAAATCAATTGAATTAAATAATAAACGGGGGCCAGTTAGACTGCCCCCTTTTATAGTTAGATACTGTTTTTTGTGAAGTAGTTAGAATCCAAACCCTTTGAATATGTACCGACTAATCCTACTCCTTTGTGCCACAGGCTTGCTCATGTGCAACCTTTCAGCCCAATCAATCGATTCCTCCCTCAGCGCTTATAACAGCAAATACCCACAGGAAAAAATTCATATCCATTTTGATAAGGATACTTACCTGCCAGGTGAAACTATTTGGATGAAAGCATATCTCCTGAGTGATGGACGACCTTCTTCCGTAAGTAAAAATCTCTATTTTGACTGGACAGATGCCGATGGCAGACTGTTTTTGCACAGTGTGTCTCCCATTTCTGAGGGAGGGGCAAGTAGTTTTTTTAAGTTGCCATCCTGGGTAAAAAACGGCGTAATGCATGTAAAAGTTTATACCGAATGGATGCTGAATTTTGACAATGCATACTTATTCAATAAAGATATTCCCGTTTTAATGCCGGCAGAAGGTGTAATTCCGGTGCCGGAGAAATTGCAAACTACCATCAGTTTCTTTCCGGAAGGAGGAGATCTTATTGATGGAGTCACTTCGGTTCTGGCTTTTGAAGCACTGAACCAGCATAATAAACCATCCGTAGTAAGTGGTGTGATTAAATCTGCAAAAAACAATATTATTGATTCCTTTCACACCATATACAATGGAATGGGAACCCTGCGGTTTAAGCCGTTGGCTGGTGAACATTATATTGCTTATTGGAACGACGAGAGTGGTGAGCTTCATACTACGCCTTTACCAGAGGCAAAAGCAAACGGGCTGGTTCTTCAGGTTGATCCATACAATAATGATCAGCTTCATTACAGGCTGGAAAAATCCGCAGATGCAAGTAAACTCAATGAAATCATCGTTATCGGAACCATCGATCAGAAAGTCGTTTATCGCAATAGCCTCATCCTGGTAAACAACACAGCAGACGCAAATATGAACACAGCTGGTTTTCCATGTGGCGTTCTGCAGCTCACTGCATTTGATGTGGATATGTTTCCACTGGCCGAAAGAGTAGCATTTATCAATAACCAGAAAGCTTATGCGAAAGTTCAGATGAAAAATGAATCTGTCAGCCTGAATAAAAGGTCACGCAATGAAATATCTTTAGAAATACCAGACAGCCTTGTAACCAATCTTTCTGTTTCGGTTACAGATGCCGGGCTGGGTTATGACAGCAGCAATAATATTTATTCTGATCTTCTGATAGCCGGAGATTTAAAAGGTGTCATCCCGGATGCTGCATCATTTCTTACAAATCCTGTAAATACCAACGAGCATCTCAATCTTTTACTCCTTACTCATGGATGGAGAAAATTCAACTGGGAAACAGTTGTTTCAGGGGAATTTCCAGAGTTGAAATATCCGAGAGATGCAGGATTTCTTTCTATAAAGGGTGAAATTAAAAATGGAACGAACCTGGATAACCAGGATTCCATGGCACTCCTGCTGGTTTCACGCGACCGGAAGAAAAACTTACTGAAATTACCGGTAAATGAAGATGGAAAATTTGGACAAAATGGTTTGTTTTTTTATGACTCCGTTCAGGTTGTTTATAAATTCAACCACGTTGCCAAGCTGAATAATAATGCACAAATCAGTTTATATTCTGACCTCCTGCCGGCGTTAACACCTGCAAAAGCGGATGAGCCCTCGTTTTCATGGATGAAAGTTCCGGACGTAATCCTCGAAAAAGAAATGAATGGTAACCTCATTGAAATAAAGGATAATTCCACACCATCACCTGCCATGAGTTATGTTGTTACACCACAGATGGATTCCCTTGGGAAAAATTCAGAAAGTGCAGCACATTATCTGAATACAATGTTTGTTGATTTGCGTTTCCCCGCAACACTAAAAGAAAATGCACCTCTTGGAGATGGCAGGCTTGCTGCTTACAATTATAAAGCTAACAGTTTTGCACTTCGCAGTAACGTAAATGTAACCCTGGATGGTAGTTCTGTTGCGATGGACGATTTGAAGTCTGTCAATATGAAAGAAGTATTATTCATCAAATTTCTTCCAAAGACAAATCAGAAGGGCCTTCCTACGCTTGCTATTACAAGTCGCCAGGCATTGGATCAGGCCAACATACTGGATAACAAAACAGGATTTGCAGTGATTAAGGGATATACACCCATCAGGGAATTTTATCAGCAGAAATATGATGAGAATAAAACAGATGATTACGAAGCGACCGATTTCAGGTCAACATTATATTGGAACCCGAAACTCCGGCTTGATAAGTCACATCGTAAAATGAGTTTTGTATTTTATAACAATGATATAAGCAACAAATTTCGCATCGTGGTAGAAGGTATGAACCAGGATGGAAAACTTTGCCGCATCGAAGAAATCATTAAATAAATTCTTTAATCTAATAAACCTATCCTATGCTTTACGCTGAATTTACCCTGAATGTACTCAGCCTGATAATTATTGTATCGGGATCTTTGTTTACCGGTTATTTTTTAAGGAGCCGTCAGCTGAAGAAAAAACAACACAAAATTGCAGAACTCAGAAAGGAGATGGTATACAATCATTCTCAAATCCTGGAATTGCAGATCGAATATGTGGAGCTTGAAAAATCTTTGAATAGCAGTAAAGCACCTATATTGCCAATGAATAAAGTCGTAACTGAAACGAAGGAATCAGTTGCTTTATAACCGTGATTTTTAAATTTATTTCCCGATAAATGCCGGGGTTCTCTTTTGTAAAAAAGCGGTGACTCCTTCTTTAAAATCATGGGTTAATCCGGCTTTTTGCTGGAATTTCTTTTCAAGTTCCAGTTGTTCTTCCAGATTATTTGTTGAAGATTCCAGTAATGCTTTTCTCGTTAGTATGAGTGCGGCTGTGGGAAGTTTTGCCAGTGTGGCCGCAATCAATTGGGTTTTTTCAATGAAATCAACCTCGTCAAAACTGGCATAGATCATTCCCATCCGCTCAGCATCCGCAGCGGAAATCTTATCTCCCAGCATCATCAGAGCAGTGGCTTTTTGTAAACCTATCAGTCGCGGAAGAAAAAAAGTTCCGCCACAATCAGGGATAAGGCCAATTTTAGAAAATGCCTGCACGAAAGTGGCAGATGAAACTGCGACAACTATATCGCATGCCAGCGCAATATTGGCTCCAGCCCCGGCTGCAACACCATTTACAGCGCATACAACCGGTTTACGGATAGTTTTCAACAAGCGGATTACCGGGTTATATTTTTCATCAATATCTTTTTCTATATCCGGCATGCGATCGGGTGGAAATTCCTGGAGGTCCTGTCCGGAGCAGAAAGCCCGGCCGGCACCTGTCAGAACCACGGCCCTGACAGCGTCATTTTCATCGCATGCAAGTAACTGATCTTGTAATTCCAGTGCCATACCACGGTTTAAGGCATTCAGCTTTTCCGGACGGTTCAGCGTGAGTATTGCAATATTATCCTTGAGTTCAAACAGGATCTCTGACATATGAATGAATGATTTAATGACATTTAAAATAATCGAAAGGTTCCCGGCAGTCGAGGCAGCGATAAAGAGCTTTACAGGATGTGGATCCGAAGCGGCTGATCATTTCTATATTTTTAGAATGGCATAGCGGACAGGATTCAGGTTGATCTTCACCATTCAATAAACAACCATGCACAGCCGGCGCTGCAATGCCATAGGATTGGAGTTTTAATTTCCCTTCGTCAGTCATCCAGTCACTGGTCCATGCCGGAGAAAGAACTTGTTTTATTTCAATATTTTTTAATCCATGTTTCGCCAGTGCAGAACGGATATCATCCTGAATAATTTCCATGGCCGGACAACCGCTATAGGTTGGAGATATTTGAATGCTTATATTTTCACCATCGGTTTCAACTGTTCGCAGTATACCGAGATCAGAAATACTCAGCACCGGAATTTCCGGATCTTTTACTTCAGATAAAATGGATATGATATTTTCTTTGGTCAAAGTAGTTACGAATAAATTTTTAAATTTCACTCTCACACTCTCACACTCTCACACTTTCTTTCTACCAGTTGGAACCGGGATAAGTTCTCTGAAGAGTTTGCATTTCTGCCAGCAGAAAACCGAGATGTTCTGAATGAACGCCTTTTTTACCAGATAAGATTTGCATGGGTTTCTTTTCAGTTGTCAGTCTTGGCAGGGTAGCAGTTTCAAAAAGTTTGTTCACTCTATAATACCAGTCATCTTTTATAAGTTCCGGAAGAATCCCTGCGCCTGATGCTGAAGCTTCATATTCAAAATCTGCAGGCAGGAATAACTCAGATATCCAGGGATGTAAAGTTTTCATAGCATCTGTCATCCGCGCATGGCTCACTTCTGTGCCATCTCCAAGCCGGAGTACCCACTCACTGCTCCATTTTACGTGATAACGGGTTTCCTTAATGGATTTCTCACTGATTGCAGCTATTTCCGGAATGTTACTTTGCAATAGCTGGTTGTACAGCAGGAACTGATATGTGCTAAAGTAAAATTGACGAAGGATTGTTTTTGCCCAGTCTCCATTGACCTGTTCAACGAGGATGAAATTCCTGAATTCATTTACTTCGCGGAGATAGGCGAGATCATCCTCTGTAATATGCTCACCCGGTGTCAATTCATTTAATCGCGTGGCGGCGAGCTGGTAAAAATTTCTTGCTTGTCCTACAAGGTCCAAAGCAATATTGGATAAAGCGATATCCTGTTCCAGTATCGGCCCATGACCTGTCCATTCACTGTCGCGGTGACCGAGAACCAATGCATTGTCGGCCAGGTGAATGATATATGTTGAAAGAAGGTCCATGTTTAAATATTTTTTAATTCATCGGGAAGATTATAAAAGCTGGGATGCCGGTATACTTTGTCATTTGCAGGGTCGTATAAAGAATCAGATTCAGATGGATTCGAAGCATGAATGTATTTGCTTTCTACTACCCAGATACTGATGCCTTCGTTTCGGCGTGTATATACATCGCGCGCATTTTCGATAGCCATCTGTGCGTCGGCAGCATAGAGGCTGCCTGCATGTTTGTGATCCAGTCCCTGACGGGGACGGATAAAAACCTCCCAGAGCGGCCAGTTTTCATTATGCGGTTTTGATTCCATTCATTTCGGTATTGACTGAATATTGTTTTTTCTCTGCATAGGCAGCCGCGGCTTCGCGTACCCACAAGCCTTCATCATGTGCTTTTTTTCTTGCTTCCAGTCTTTCGGAATTGCAGGGACCATTTCCTTTCAGTACTTCATAAAACTCATCCCAGTTGATTTCCCCGAAATCATAATGTCCGGTTTTTTCATTCCATTGAATTTTCGGGTCGGGCAATTGCATTTCCAAAGTTTTTACCTGGTCAACACAAACATCTACAAACTTCTGACGAAGCTCATCATTGCTAAAGCGTTTGATTTTCCATTGCATGCTGCGCTGACTGTTGGGAGAGGCATCATCATTCGGACCAAACATCATTAAGGATGGCCACCACCATCGGTTGATAGCATCCTGGCACATGGCTTTCTGTGCATCATTTCCGCGGCTTAAAGTGAGCAGAATTTCAAAACCCTGACGCTGGTGAAAACTTTCTTCCTTACAAATACGAATCATAGCCCTTGCATAAGGACCATAAGAAGCTCGGCAAAGTGGAACCTGGTTCATGATGGCTGCACCATCTACCAGCCATCCGATGGCTCCGATATCTGCCCATGTTAATGTGGGGTAATTAAATATGGAAGAATATTTTGCTTTACCGGAATGTAATTGTGTAATGGTTTCGTCGCGCGTGATGCCAAGTGTTTCCGTTGCTGAATAAAGATAGAGTCCATGTCCTGCTTCATCCTGCACTTTGGCGATAAGGGTAGCTTTCCTTCTCAGGGAAGGTGCGCGCGTGATCCAGTTTCCTTCAGGAAGCATTCCCACGATTTCACTGTGCGCATGTTGCGACATCTGCCGAATCAGCATCTTGCGGTATTCGTCCGGCATCCAGTCCTTCGGCTCAATGCGGATCTCCTGCTCAATTTTCTGATCAAATATTTCCTGTTCCCTTGCAGACATATCGCAAATTACGCCATTCCCAATAAAGGCAACTATATACGTGTTAGACCTAGTGGGAATTTCTGAAAATATTATTTAGAAAATTCATCTTTTTCGTTTGCAACGAAAAATATTATTATAGCAAATATAATAACGACTAGCGAAGTCCATTCCTGTATTTTAAATTCTTTGGCACTAATAAATTGCGAAATCATCGATTGAATAACCATATTGAATAAAGCTACCACAGCAGTAACTACGGAAACTATTTTTATGGTTCTAAACTTCATTATTTCTAATTTGCCTTTTTCTTTTTTGGCTTAGGTGCCGGATTACCAGATACGGAAGCCTTTATAAGATCATTGAATGATCCGTTATATTCGTGTTGGGGCTAGTGGGAAAATCAGACATTAATTAAGTTTTTTGATCGCATTCTGTAAAGACCAATCAATTAATGATGGATATAGCATGTTGGAAGCGGAATCAATAAAAAATAATGCGCTATCTAATCGAGTTTTTTGATTCTTTGAAATCACATAAATAATACTAATCATACGCCCTAATTCTCGTGTGGTGTCAGCGCTTAAAATGGATTGCGAAACCGAATCAGATACCTTATTCATATAATTTATTTCACCCTGATAAATTTCAATACTCTTTTCATCGTTCTTTTCTTTAGCTGCCGATAACTGCGCTTGCACATTCCTTATTTCTCTTGAATATCCGGAATCGTCAACTATTCTGGTCAGTTTTTCATTAAGCGGAACATTATAGACTATATGAATAGAGTCCAAGACAGCTACGGAGTCAATTTTTTTCAAATGTGATATGAGGTTTGTTTTTAATTGATCCGAAAGGGTGGGCGATTTTTCCATACAGGACAAAAACAGAACATATACCAGTAATACTATCGGTAAATATTTTTTCATACAATTATGGTTTCTTCTTAACTGGTTTCTTTTCTTTTTCTGACTTCTGTTTGGTTGGAATTACCATCACTTTTATAACGTCTTTAAAACTGCCATTTATAACCAGGTTGGTATCGTATTTATCTGCCCGTTTTTTCTTTGCTTTTGCAATGATTTACAAAACACGTATATAGTTATCAATGCTTTTTTAGTTCCTCTATTTTCTCAGAGATTATTTTCATTTCATGAAATATTGTTTTCACTTTGGCGAATACCTCATTATTTGAAATTGATTCATCTAATAATATTTTATAATCCCTGAGCTGAATTTCTAAAGCAGCTATTTCTGCCCTGACTTCCGGAGATTGCATAACCGATAAATTAAAAGTAAAATGAATCCATCAGTCTTGTGAGAGCAATATGCAATATCCGCATTCATATTTTCCGCTCAGATTTGGGGTACAGATTCTTAACGGGTATATAAGGTAGTCCTTATTTCCAAGCTTATAGGTATTTCTTTTTTTGCGTGACTTTGCAATTATCGTATATCAAAATCAATCACCAGTTTCTCCGAAGCAGGATGCGACTGGCAGGCGAGGATAAATCCCTGTTCGAGTTCTTCATCGGCAAGTGCATAATTCTGATCCATAATTACTTTTCCTTCTACCAGTTTAGCACGGCAGGTAGCACACACACCGGCGCGACATGCATAGGGCAGATCCGCACCGGCGATGATTGCAGCTTCCAGAATCGTGGGACCTTCAACAGGGATTTGATAATCCGCAGATACACCATCGAGCCGGATTGTTACAAGACTTGTCTTATCTGAAGATTCCTTTTTTTCTATGTTTATTTTTTTTACAGTGATACCGGATTCTCCCGGATCGGAGAATAATTCATAATGGATTTTATTCTCCTTAACTTTTTGATTCAGCAGCCATTCGCGAACAGAAAATATCATCGGAGCCGGTCCGCATAATAAATATTCCTGGTCCGTGCCCAGAGGAATAATCTGTTTAAAAATCATTTCACATTTCGCTGTATCTATACGTCCTTCAAAAATCGGAGCATCCATTTTTTCGCGACTGAATATTGGAATTAACTGAAAGCGTTCAGGATAATCATTTTTTAAAGCCAGAAGTTCTTCGCGGAAAATCATCGAACTCCGGTTACGATTCCCATATATAAGAGTAAAAATGCTACCGTGGTTCATCTTTCAGAATTGTTTTCAGGAGAGAAATCACAGGAGTAATACCACTGCCTGCAGCAAAGGCGATATAATGTTTTTTATTCGCCGTATGCAGGGGAAGAAAAAAATTTCCTGTGGGGGCCAGCACATCAAGTACCTGAGATGGTTTGAAATGCAGATGTGCATGTGAAGAAAACAATCCTTCTTCTACTTTTTTAATGGCAACGCGTAGTTCATTTTGGTATGGACTGCTGCAGATAGAATAAGATCTCCTTACTTCCTGGCCGTTGATATTGGTTTTAAGTGTGATATTCTGTCCCGCTTTAAATTGAAATTCTTCTTTCCATTCCTCAGGAATATGAAATGAAACCGAAAGACAATCTGCCGTTTCATTTCGTATATCCAGTATCGTCAGGGGACGAAAATGTTTTGCCACGTTTATTTCTTTAATCCTTCGATCAGGTATTTTACCATATTATTCTCTAATACGTCCGGCGGTATCGTCTTCCTTGAGCGGTGCCAGGATTCTATTCCACTGATCGCGGAAAGCAGGGTCAGCACAGCAACATAAGGTTCGATGGTTTTCATTTCTCCGCGTTCAATGCCACGGGCGATCAGTTCGGACAGGCTCCGCCGATAGTTTCTGCGCTGATTGAGGAAATTCGACAGGTAGGGTTCTGGCAGGTGACGCCATTCATGATCCGATATATAAACGAATTCATACTGATCCATCATCATCCGGATATGAAAACGAATAATGAGTTCAAGCTTTTTCAGGGTTGGCTCAGGACTCGCCTGTACGTCTTCAAGATGAGAAAGGAAATCGTTCGCCACTTTGAAACAAATCGCCTGGAGAATTTCGGACTTGGACTGGATATGATTATACAGGCTCGCTGCTTCGACACCCACATGCTCAGCCAGGTCTCTCATGGAAGCTGCACCAAAGCCTTTTTCCCTGAAAAGCTTGGAAGCTTTTTCAATGATCGTATCTTTTTTACTACTGTTCTTTTTGCTCCTGATCTTTGCCATATCTGGGTCAAAGATAAACGAACGCTTTAGTTTCTTAAAGCATCCCTTCATTCATGATTGCTCAGAGAATATAGTCGTGAATACTTATTTGGACACTTGGATTAACTTACTGGATTTAAATATTCCCGTCCAGTGATCTGTAAATTCCTTTGACAGAGCGGCTTGTTTTACAGCAACAAAATTGGAGTAAAGGGCGGTTTCACCTTCAATGATATAAAATAACTGTGATTCGGGTGAACTATTATTCTGGTGTATGGCAGCTTCAATTTTAAACAGTATCCATGGATTTTTCCCGCCTGCTTTTTTATCTATAAGAGTCAGAGTTGGATTTATTGCGTTTTTTTTCGCCTGATTAAAAGTAGCATTCATCGTCGCTTCTATTGGAGCGTCCTGTTTGCCAGTCATTATGGTAGTAGTTCCTATAATAGTCCATTGGTCTATCTTTTCATTATTTGGAATTAATTCTACCATACTCATAGTGCGGTTTTTTTCCTGAGAACCGATTTTCCAGGTTTCCGGCCATGGGATTACTAATTTTTCGTTTTGTGCAATAGCCGGAATAAAAAAACAAATAGTAAAAAGGAATATTAAAACTTGTTTCATAGCTGTTTCTTTTAAGCCCACATTTCTTTTGTAAAGGTAATTTATATCCAAAATTGGCGGAATTATTAATATAATTTAAATGTACAGGAAAGTGGTCCGGCAAAATCCTGTAGGTTTGCAACGTTTTACCGGTCTGCCGGTTATTTATTTATTTATAATATTTTATGTCATTAATCTGTGTTGGAAGTATGGCTTATGATGCCATAGAAACGCCTTTTGGGAAAAGAGAGCGTATAGTTGGCGGCTCTGCAGTTTATGTTGCATATGCAGCAGCGAACTTTGTGAAGCCTGTTAACCTTGTTTCCATTATCGGAAATGATTTTGACGAGAAAGAAATTAAGGCTCTGGAAGCGAAAGGTGTTTCTTTCGAAGGAGTGGAAAGAGTAAAAGATAAAAAGTCTTTTTTCTGGAGCGGGCGTTATCACCTCGATATGAATACCCGTGATACACTTGTAACAGATTTGAATGTACTGGCGGATTTTAATCCGATGATTCCCGATAGTTTTCAGGATTCAGAATTCCTGATGCTGGGAAATCTTCATCCTGCAACCCAGATCAGCGTGATCCGGCAAATGAAAACCCGCCCCCGTATGATCGCCATGGATACCATGAATTACTGGATCAGCAGTGCGATGGAAGATCTGAAACTGGTACTTGGTATGGTGGATTTGTTGATGGTCAATGACGCTGAAGCACGTGAACTGACAGGAGATTATTCTCTGGTGAAAGCTGCGCGAAAAATCATGCTGATGGGACCCAAATTCCTGATCATCAAAAAAGGGGAACACGGCGCTTTATTATTTCATGGCAATGAAGTTTTCTTTGCACCTGCGCTTCCTTTGGAAGATGTATTTGATCCAACAGGAGCAGGCGATACTTTTGCTGGTGGATTCATGGGACATCTCGCCCGTACAAAAGACATTTCTTTTGAAAACCTGAAAACAGCGATCATTGTCGGATCTGCCATGGCTTCTTTTTGTGTTGAAAAATTTGGCCCGGAGCGACTCAAAGAAATTAATAAACACGAAATCGATGACCGCATCAGGCAGTTCATTGATCTTGTGAATTTTGATATAGCATTGATCTAAGCTTAAAGCCTAAAGCCTAAAGCCGAAAGCTCAAAGCGAAAGGCTTTTGTTAGTTATGAATTATGAGTTATGTGTTATGAAATAATAAACCAACTCTTATACTCCTATACTCTTATACTTCACTCCCATACTCCCATACTCCCATACTTTTATCGGGCCAATACACAGACAAGTTTCTGACACCTAACCGTTCCATCCGGCAAAAACAACTCTGCATATATAATATAATGACCCATCGGAAGCAGGTTCTGCTGATCATCTAATCCATCCCAGCGAAAGGTTCCGCTGGTAGCCCATAAAATATTATTTACCAGGCTGCATACTTTTCTTCCGGAGACATCATAAATCGAAATGCTTCCCATATATCCTGCCGCCGGCAGATTATAATGGATGAAACAGAAATCATGATAACCGTCAAAGTCCGGCGAAAATATTTTGGGTTCAACTGAAATAAATTGTCCACCAGCAGAATCTGACGACGATTCTGAATTCTTATACCCGGGAGTTCCATATCCCGCCGTTGCCGCAGCGGATGTCCAGTTGGAAGCAATAGAAGTCGGAAGATCGGGCCGGATTCTTTCCAAAGAAACACCCGCCTCATTTGCCAGCAGGGGTGAATGCCAGTGATGATCATAATCAAGTTCATCTATCACTTCTCCCATCGTATTGAGCAGAACAACCTTACCCTGGTCATCAGGTAATGAAGGCAGTGCACCAAGAGAAAGGATTTGCGATTTAACAGCCAAAGGATAATTTTGAATGACCCAGTCCGGATTTTCAGTAAGCAACAGGTATTCCCCAGGAAAAAAGATTCGCTCTTTACTTACGATTGCTACAGGATCTTTTAAAGATCCATCAATGTTCTTTCCTGCAAGAAATAAATCAGAGCATTTGATAATCTTCGGACTTCGGTTAAATAATTCCAGGTAATCATAACCATAAGGTGGCGGATTGAAAAGAATTTCATTGAAGATAATATCACCACCCATCGCTTTTTCAGGGATGCCGAGTTTACAAATATTGTTCTGACCGATTTCATTACCACTGCAATCTTCAATCTGCTGAACTGAAATCGAATAAATTTTACCTGCTGTCAATGGATTATGTAAATGAATCGCGATCTGGTCAAAAAATGGGGGCAGTACAAGAACACTATCCGGGTAACCGATACCATCTGAAATGGAATAGTTGGAAATTGCCGACGTAGAGAAGCTGTCAAGAGGTTCATCAAATAATAAAACGACATTCATTGAATCAGCAGTAACAGCACTGATGAGAGAAGGTGGCTGTTCATCGGGATTATAATTTTCAACGGAATTCTTAAAACCGGGAGTTCCGCCCGAATCTGATATGCTGGAGGTCCAGTTTTCTTTTCCCGAGCAGGGATCATGGAGATCAATCATTTCAAGACTCCATCCTCCTTTTGCTTTCAATTCATTTTTGTACCAGCTCTTGTCATAATGAATGGCATGAATAACAGTACCCGATTCTGAAATAAGTATGATTTCACCTTCTTCATTATTTAAGGCAGGAAAACCACTGATTGCAATTGTGGGACCAAAATGACTATAAGCAACTGCAGAAGCCGCTGGACAGAGAATCAGGAAACTGTCAGCTTTCAGTAAGTAATCCGTTTTTATTGTTGCTGAACTGTTGCCATTGCTGATCTTCCAGTTGTGCAGATTAAAATCGTGCGACGAACAATTTTTTAATTCAATGAATTCGCTTTCTGGTAACCCCCTGGAGGGAGTAGGATCAGGCAGGCATTCTGTTATCAGGATATCGTAACGGCTTTGAGCCCCACTAAATAATGGCAGGATGGAACAGAAAAGATAAAATGCGAGCAGACGGATAATCATTGGAAATTATTTTCTTAAAAATAATTTGGTTTAAAAAAAATGGTAGGCTACTTTTACGGTCAGAATGAACGTGATTTCAACATATACAAAGAAGAACACCAAGATGCCCTTAGCAGGGGAAGGTGTCTGACATTTTGTATATTCAAGATATAAGCCTTCCCACACCAGGGAAGGCTTTTTGATTTTTAATAATTCAAAACCGTAAAAAACAATGAAAGTTGCTGTTGTGGGTGCTACCGGGCTGGTGGGTACCAAAATGCTTGAAGTATTGGCAGAAAGAAATTTCCCGGTTACAGAACTGATTCCTGTTGCCTCTGAAAAGTCCGTCGGTAAAAAGCTCCGTTTCAATAACAGGGACTGGACAGTTGTAAGTGCAACAGATGCTATCCTGGCCAAGCCTGCTATTGCAATTTTTTCTGCCGGTGGCAGTACATCTCTTGAATGGGCACCCAAATTTGCAGCAGCAGGAATTACAGTTATTGATAATTCTTCTGCCTGGAGAATGGATCCCACAAAAAAGCTGGTGGTTCCAGAATTAAATGCCGATGCCCTGACCGCTAACGATAAAATAATCGCGAATCCCAACTGTTCTACGATTCAGATGGTCGTTGCACTGAATCCTCTTCATTTAAAATATAAAATCAAAAGGATAGTCGTCAGTACCTACCAAAGTGTAACAGGCACGGGCGTAAAGGCTGTAAACCAGCTGATGAACGAACGCCAGGGAATCCAGGGAGAAATGGCATATAAATATCCCATCGATCTGAATGCAATTCCCCAGATTGATGTTTTTCTGGATAACGGTTATACGAAAGAAGAAATGAAGATGGTGAATGAAACACGCAAAATCATGCGCGACGATTCGATTCGGGTTACATCAACAACAGTCCGTATACCAGTAATCGGCGGACATAGTGAAGCCGTGAATGTGGAATTCGAAAAGGACTTTGACCTGGCTGAAGTAAGGACTCTTCTGCAGGCAGCTCCTGGTGTGATCGTGGTTGATAATCCTGCCAAACATGAGTATCCCATGCCAAAAGACGCGCATAACAGGGATGAGGTATTTGTAGGAAGGCTCAGGCGTGACGAAACCCAGCCGAACACGCTGAATATGTGGATCGTAAGCGACAACCTGCGCAAAGGGGCTGCGACAAACGCAGTCCAAATTGCAGAGTACCTGTTAACTAAAAAGCTTATTTAGATGTGGGTTATTGGTTATGGGATATGAGATATGATATATGGTTATGGGTTATGGGTTATGGGTTATTGTGAGAACAGAAGATAATATTGTTTGTTTTTTCGAATAGAGTCAAAAATATAATTAACAACCCATAACCCATATCTCATAACCCATAACCCATATCCCATATCTAAGTTAAAGTTAAACCCGGCTCCAATTCTCCCCGCTCTTAATCCGGTACATGGTCATTTCACTTACCCCGTATTTGTCGGCCAGCTTCTTGATAGTCAGCTGGCGGCTGCGACTGGACAAGGTCTTTTTGATGGATCTGACCTGGGATGCTGTGAGTTTTAAACCCACGGGTTTTGTGGATTGAATTTTTTTGTAGGCAAGTTTGGCGGGACTCTTCTGCTGATGAGAAATCATATCGTCCAGGCTGACCCATTTTAAATTTTTTACTGAATTATCAGTTTTATTATGGTTAAGGTGGATGACATATTTTTGTTTGGAAGAATTTTTCTTAATGAACATTCTTGCTATTTCCCTGTGCAGGTAAAGGGTTCCGTTATTTCCGGGGCGATGCAGGTTGAGCGTTTTATATCCGGTAGTAACTGATCCGTTCAGTAATTTACCATCTGTATATATGTCTTCATAATAACTGGCCACACGGCCGGTAGAAGAAAGCGCATATTTTTTGCGAAGTTCTTTCCAACCAGGAAACATGAGCGGCTTCCAGGATTCGCCAGGAATTTTTTTTATCATGGCTGCGGTTTTACTAAAGTTACAAAAAACAAAAGCTAATAAAATATGAAAAATTCTTCACCCCCTGTCCTGCCTGAGACCGGACGGCCAAACCGGGACCTATTTACCTTTTGAAGTCCCGATAAACTTCAAAAATTCTTTTTCTGTCAGAATTCGGATAGATGGAATCTTTTTCGCCTTTTCAAGTTTCGATCCGGCTTCCTCACCCACTACAAGGTAGTTCAGTTTACTACTAACTCCGCCCAATATTATTCCGCCCTGTTCTTCCACCAGTGCTTCAGCCTCACTCCTTTTCATTTCGTTCAGACTCCCCGTAAAAAGGAAACTCTGGGAAGCCAGGTTACCAGTTCCTTTTCTTTCAGAACGTGTACTTCTGAAGTTCAGACCCAGACTTTCCAGTTTCTCCAGCATTTTAATATTGTCCCTGTTTTCGAAGAACTGTAATATGCTACCTGCAACTTTAGGTCCTACGTCTTCCAGCGACTGCAATTCTTCCAAAGAAAAATTCTTAAAATCCATCAGGTAACTAACAGCCTTCGCCAGTGTTTTAGCGGTGGTTTCCCCAACGTAACGGATACCCAGTGCAAAGATCACCCGATGGAGGGGTTGTTTTTTGGATTCTTCAATGGCAGTCTGCAGGTTATGTATACTTTTTTCACCAAATCCTTCCAGTTCAGCTATGCGATCCAAAGGCAACTGATAAATACCAGGCACATCTTTTAAAAATCCGAGTTCATAAAATTTCTGAACGTTGGCAGCCCCGAAACTTCGGATGTCCATGGCGTCTTTACTGACAAAGTGAATAATTCTTTCCACAACCTGGGCAGGACAATTGATATTTACACATCTGAGCACTGCTTCGTCGGGAACGCGCACGAGTTCATCACCACATGCAGGACAGTTTTTGGGGAATACGATTTTCTTTTCCTTTCCGGTACGCAGTTCAGTAAGGGGTTTAACTATATAAGGAATCACGTCTCCTGCCCTTTCTACAAGAACGGAATCTCCAATGCGGAGATCCTTTTGTTTTACAACATCCTCATTAAAAAGCGAAACTGATGTAACTGTCACGCCACCTATAGGTACTGGTTCGATCTTGGCAACAGGCGTGATACTTCCTGTACGACCCACCTGGAATTCCACCTTTAATAATTTGCTGGTAGCCTGGCGTGCCTTGAATTTAAACGCAATAGCCCAGCGGGGGTGATGAGTAGTCATTCCCATTTTATCCTGCAATGCGAAATCATTCACTTTGATTACCATCCCGTCAATTTCATAAGGAAGCTTGTCGCGTCCTGCTTCAAATGACTGGCAGTATTCTATCACAGGTTGAATACTTCGAAAAACTTTTTTTTCTTTTTTAGGACTCCGGAATCCGAGATCCCATAACATTTCAAGGGATTCGCTATGGGTATGTGGCGCTTTTTTTAATTTGGCTTCATGTGCCTGAGCTGGTCCGGCCGTCTCTCCTTTTTTTACATTCAGTTTATCTGAAGAAGAATAATAGCTGATATGATATAAGAATACTTCCAGCTGACGACGGCTCACTTCAGCAGGATCTTTAATTCGAAGAGAACCTGAAGCGGCATTTCTGGGATTGGCAAGGGGAGCAATATGTTGTTCTTCGAGCTGCCGGTTGTATTTCGAAAAGTTCTCTTTATTCATTAGCACTTCTCCGCGGATTTCAACCTGTTCAATGCCATACCGGGAAAAGGCAGCAGAAAGGGGAACAGAGCGAATCTGCTTTATATTGGTGGTTACTTCATCTCCCTGCACTCCATCCCCGCGGGTAGCCCCACGCACAAACAAATCGTTTTCGTAAATAAGGGAAATGCTGGCACCATCGAATTTGGGTTCAACACAATATTCTATTGTATCCAGTCCTGTGAGTTCCCTCGCCTTCCTATCCCAATCAACCAGATCTTCTTCATTGTAGGAATTTTCCAGGGAGAGCATGGGAACAAGGTGATTTACCGTTGGAAAACTTTTGGTTAGTTCCTTAGCAACGCGCCGCGTGGGTGAATCAGGCGTGATCAACCCGGGATTTTCTGATTCCAGTTTTTCGAGAGACTTATATAATGTATCATACTCCGTATCGGAGAGCAGGGGATCGTTCAATATATAATAACGGTATTCATGAAACACCAGGACATTTCGCAATGAGACCAAATCCTTAATATTCAGACTTTTTTGAGTTAGCCTTTTAAGCAGGGATTTACTAAGCTCCTGCAACTGGCGGGTCTGTTCGGGAGTGTACATAACTAAGGTTTAAAACTTTTTTTTTGATGAGCCGCGTTTGTATACTTTAAGGTTGTCCATTGAATGAGCATAATATGAACGGTGGATGAGCGGTGGATCAGTATTGAATATAATAAAGTTGGTCAATACAAAGTTTAACGGATCTGGATTATATTAGAGCGCTGAACTGGTGTTACAAATTTAAGCGTATGAGCACGGAAAAACTGCCAAAGAGAAAAGATATCAAAGTCGTTTTGAAGCAACTGGAAAGTGACGGACTGATTGGGATTTCGGTTGACTGCGTGATTTTTGGATTTGATGAAAACGAGCTCAAAGTGCTCATGATCAAATCGGATTTAAAACAATTTGAAGGGAAATGGTCACTTTTAGGAGACCTGGTACACCGGGATGAAGATCTCGACCAGGCTGCTTACCGGGTATTAAAAGAACGTACCGGAATGGATGATGTATATCTTGAACAGGTAAGAAGTTTTGGCGACGTAATCAGACATCCGGCAGCCAGGGTTGTAACGATTGCTTATTGTTCACTGATTAATATTCAGCAGCATCGCTTACAGAAAACGGACAATGAACTTCACTGGCATAAATTAAGCCCGGATATGGATATGGCATTTGATCATCAGCTGATATTAAATGTATGTCACGAGTGGTTGCAAAAACGGGTTCAGGAACATCCTCTCGGATTCAGCCTGTTGCCCCAGAAGTTTTCGCTAAGGGAATTACAAAATCTCTATGAAGCTATTTTGGGAATAAAGCTTGACAGAAGAAATTTCAGAAAGAAATTCTTTTCTATGGATGTTCTTGAGGATACAAACGAACTGGAATTTGATGTACCTCATCGTCCCGGCAAGCTGTATAAATTCAATTATGTGAAATACAAGACCAAGGAAGGAAGAAAATTCATGCGTCTCGACTTCTGACGCAACCTCCCATCAGATTGCAGCGTTTAATTGATGTTGCCTGTCTTCATGGTTATTAAGCTACACTAGTATTTTTTGTGCATTAATTTTTTTTTAACCTTTTTGTTAAATTCTGCATAATTAATGCTATTTTAGCTGCTTAATTGCTTAAACCATTGATTATGACCATTAAACGATTGCTTCAGAGGGTCTCTGTCCTCTTATTATGTGTATCCTTTACACAGTTAGCATTCTCTCAGACTAAGGTAATCACAGGAACAGTTATGGACGACAAGGGGGCACCTATTCAGGGGGCTTCGGTTGCCGTTAAGGGTTCATCTAAAGGCGGAACAACGACAGATGCAACAGGTGCTTTTACATTGTCGGTTCCGGACAATGCAAAAACTTTAGTTATTAGTTCTGTAGGGTTTACCCAACAGGAAATCAGTATTGCAGATAAGTCTTCTGTAAGTGTTACCATGGCTACATCTTCGCAATCGTTGAGTGACGTAGTAGTAATAGGTTACGGTACTGCAAGGAAAAAAGACCTTACAGGTGCCGTATCTCAAATTTCATCTAAGGATTTTACTACAGGAAACTTAGCAAACCCTGCCCAGCTCATTGCGGGTAAGGTGCCAGGCGTTGTGGTAACGCAACCCGGCGGTGACCCCAACGGGGTTTTTACAATCAGATTAAGAGGGCAGACTTCCATATCCGGGGGCCAGACTCCTTTGATAGTTGTTGATGGAGTTCCTCTGGATGATCCTGCTACATTTCAGGATATTCCACCAAGCGATATTGCTTCAATTGATATTTTAAAAGATGCATCCGCCGCTGCCATCTATGGTTCACGTGGCGCGAATGGTGTAATGGTTGTTAATACCAGGAAAGGTGTATCAGGACGCGCAACCATAGAGTACAATGGATCCGTAAGTATAGATAACGTTGCCAAGTTATACGATATGGCCAATGCTACACAATGGAAAGAAGGGTATACAAAATTACTCACCTCGCAGGGCGCAACTCCCGGTAAGATAGACAGCTCTATTGCAGGGTATGACCATGGTGGAAATACAGACTGGCAAAAGGCTTTACTTCAGACCGGTGTTTCAACCAACCAGAATGTATCTATTTCTGGTGGAAGCAACGGCTTTAGTTATCGCGGATCTGTTAACTATATAGATCAGCAGGGAGTCGTTATTAATTCCGGAAGAAAACAATTGGGATTGCATTTCACAGCACAGCAAAAAGCTTTGAACGATAAACTGACTTTGCAGGTTGGAGTAATAAATACAAATACAACCAGAAAATTAACGGATTATAATATTTTTTACGAAGCATACAGCTCTCCGCCAGTTTATCCTGTAAAGAATCCTGACGGATCTTATTTTACCTACAGTGATTTTGCTCTGCAAAACCCTGTTCAGCAACAAGCTGAGGAAACGCAGAATGTAACAGAGAACTTTACTATCCTCAATGCTACAGCAGATTATGAAATCATACCTGGTTTGAAAGTCGGTGTACTGGGATCGAGCTCTCAGTTTAATTCACAGTACGAATATTTTGAACCTGTCTTCGAAGGTGTTGGAAATTCCAACGTAGGTTCCTTAACCACCGGGAATATTGATTCAAAAAAGGGAAATGCACACGTTAATTATGCCAAGAGCTGGGGGAAAAGCAATTTTACTTTTACCGGTGTATATGAGTACAACCTTTTTGAGAACAATCAAAATGGATCAGTTGCATCGAATTTACTGCTGAATTCAATTGGAGCCTGGAGTTTACAATCGGCTCCGCAACAATACCAGCACGCATACTCTGAAAGAGATGAGTCGATGCTGATTTCATATATTGGACGAGCGACATACAACTGGGATCAGAAATATTTCCTGACCGCCAGTATACGCGATGATGGTTCTTCAAAATTCGGTGCTAACAATGCCTGGGGTATTTTCCCATCTGCAGCATTAGCCTGGAGAATAAGCAATGAAGACTTCATGAAAAATATTTCATGGTTGAATGAACTGAAAATAAATGCCGGCTGGGGAAAAACTGGTAACCAGGATGCGATCGGTGCTTATTCAAAACTTGAATTGTATGGACCCGTTGGTTCTTATTATAATGGTGCTTCAGAACTTTGGTTAACAGAATATGGCCCGACTCAAAATGCGAATCCGAACCTTCAATGGGAAGTTAGAACTGGTAGAAATATTGGATTTGATTTTGCAGTTATGTCTAATCGGCTGACTGGTGGTTTTAACTATTTCAATGACATCACCACTAAACTACTGTATACTTATACCATTCCTTTCCCAAGTCCCGGAGCTGTGGTTAACACACTGCTTGCTAACGTAGGAGCGATGTCGAACAAAGGGGTTGAATTCAATTTGAACTATCAGTTGGTTCATACCAATGATTTCACCTTTACACTGGGAGGTCAGATCAGCTCAGTACAGACCAGGATCACCAGTCTGGCGGGTAGTTTCAGTAATGGTGTTTCTAACTATTCACTCTCAACAGACCAGGTGCCAGAAGGAAGTGCAGAAGGCAGAGGTTTAAGCGGAGCCCCGATTACCTACCTGAAAGTGGGATATACTCCCGATGTATTTTGGATGCCTCACTATATAGGTCTCAACAGTGCCGGACAGGAAATGTATGATTCAGCAAAAGGTGGCACTACGACCAACGTATTGGCAGCTGAAAACTTCTATACAGATCCGGCTCCAAAATTCAATTATGGAGTCAACTTAGGCTTTACATACAAGGCCTGGGGTTTGAATATGTTCCTGAGAGGTATTTACGGAGCAAAAATATTTGACAATACCAGAATGGTGTTGGATAATATAAACAGGTTCGGCGGAAACAACGGAACAGTTGAAGCGTTAACCAATGGTATTACGAATGGACCGCAGGCTTCTGATCATTGGCTTGAAAATGCTTCATTCCTGCGTATGGACAATCTAAACTTATCCTATACGTTTAAACCGACAGGCCAGTTTCAGAGTATCAGGGTTTATTTTGCAGCGAATAACGTATTTGTCTTAACGAGCTACAGGGGATTGGATCCGGAAATCAGGGTTGCAGCAGGAACTACAAATGCGCTTCAAAATGCTTTAAGTTCTGCAGGTACTGCGAATAGTTTTTCACAGGGCGGTTCAACAGGTAGCGAACAATATATAGATGCTGCTTATTCAGGCGATGGTTTTTATCCAAAAACACATTCCTATACATTAGGCGTTAACATAACTTTTAAATAATTGGATTCGATTTTATCAACTATAAGAATTATTAATTATGAAAATAAATAAAATCAACAGATTCCTGCTTCCTGCCGGCCTGTGTCTGTTAGCAACCTTGTCATGTACAAAGTTGCAGACGAATGTGTATAGTGTAATTCCGGTTACATCCTATTGGCAAACCCCGGCAGAGGTTGCAGCAGGTGTTGCACCGGCTTACTCCGCTATAAACGGAGTATCCGCGATTGGTGGCGATATTGCCAATATGATTGAAGGTGTGACAGATGAAATGGTTGTGCCAACCAGGGGTAATGACTGGGGTGATGCCGGTCACTGGAACGCACTTTGGTTCCATAGTTATGAACCAACCAACAGCAACTGGAATAATGGCTGGAACGATGTGTTCGGCGGTATCAGTAAGTGTAACCTGATTATTACTGCAGTAAATGGTTTATCTCCAGCTCCACCCACACTACCTGTAATTTTAGCGCAGGTAAAAACGATCAGGGCTTATTACTATTACCTGGCGATGAGCGTGTTTGGAAATATTCCAATTGTTACTGATACTACTACAAGCAGTACTCCTGCCACTGCAAAAAGATCTGATGTATACAATTTTATAATCAGTGACCTGACTTCCAGTTTACCCAATCTGACTTCTGAAGTGGATGCAAGTACATATGGCCAGGTAACTAAATATTTTGCATATGCGTTGCTGGCTAGACTTTATCTGAACCAGATCGTATTTACAGGAGCTCCTGGACCTGTATTCACAGCAGGTTCTACCAACTATCAATTGGCTATTAATTATGCTGATTCAGTGATGGCCGGACCTTATTCCTTGATGACTGATTATTTTGATAATTTTTCACCAAACAACGGACCCAGCAGCACGGAAAATATCTTCGCATTCCCATGTGATCATATTAACAACAAATCCAATGATTGGGAAAACTCAATCTTGCATTATCAGAGTTATCTGGCTTTTGGAATGGCAACCGGAAATAATCTCTGGAATGGATTCTGTGCCCAGGCTGACTTCTACAATACTTTCGACACAACATCAACTTATAGCGTAAGTGGTTCTAACATTTTAAGAAGTTATATCGATCAGCGTTCAGGCCAATGGTTGATTGGTCAGCAATTTATAGGAACGTATAATTATCCTCCTTCTCAAAATGTAACTGTTGCAGGCCCGGTCTCCAGTTATGTAGTGGATGCAGGTACGGGTGCTAACCTGGCATTTCAATCCCAATTTCACCTTGTTCTCAGATGCGAGCCCGGCTGGCCGTCTGGCAGGGATCAGAAACATCAAATATTTCCCGGCAGCTTCTTCCGGACAGAATGGATCTGATATGGACAATGATTTTGTGATATTCCGTTTAGCTGAAATGTACCTGATTAAGGCAGAAGCTGAAATGAGAATGCCAGGAGGCAATACGGCAGATGCCTTAGCTCTCGTGAATTCATTGAGAGCAAGAGCATATGGTGATGCTTCACACAATCTGGCTAGTTTAACGCTTCCCGTTCTCTTACAGGAAAAAGGAAGAGAAATGGCTTATGAAGGCGTAAGAAGAGATGATTTGATCAGATATGAAGTTACAGATGGTATTAAATATTTTACTGGTCCCAGAACTGTTGGTTCAAAAGCTGCAGATCCTGATGACCACTGGATGGTATTTCCAATCCCTTCTGTACAGATTACAGCAAATGCAAATTTGCAACAAAACATGGGATATTAATTTGATCTGTTAATTATATTGTTTTATTTATTCTTAAAAGAAGTAGTGAAATTTGCACTACTTCTTTTTTGTTTTTGTTTGTATCGTCATTTTATGAACTCCAATTTTTTTCGTTTCACCGGTTATCTTTTTTTTCTTTTTCTTCTTTGCCAGTGCAAACAGGAAAACTCCACGGCGTTTAATAATAAAGATGCATTGTTTCAAATGATGCCTTCTTCACAGACCGGCATTACTTTCAATAATACAGTTACCGATTCCAAAGATTTTAATGTTTTCAAATACAGGAATTTTTATAATGGTGGTGGGGTAGCCATCGGTGATGTAAACAATGATGGTAAACCCGATATTTTTTTTACGTCCAATGAAGGAAGTTGCAAGCTTTACATAAATAAAGGGAACTGGAAATTTGAAGACGTAACGGACAAAGCCGGACTGCGGGGGATTCATAAATGGCATACCGGAGTTACCATGGTGGATATTAATGGTGATGGCTGGCTGGATATTTATATCTGTAATAGCGGCGAAATCAAAGGAGATGACCGCGCCAATGAATTATATATAAACCAGAAAGATGGCACATTTAAAGAAATGGCCCACGAATATGGACTCGATGATAAAGGATATTCCACACAGGCTGTTTTCTTTGACTACGACCATGACGGTGACCTGGATTGTTTTATACTGAATAACAGTTATCGCCCGATAGAAAGTTTTGGTCTTAACCGCAACCTACGCAATACCCGGAATTTTAATGGCGGCCAGCGCCTGTACAGGAACGATAACGGACATTTTACTGACGTAAGTGAACAGGCGCATATATATGGCAGTGAGATCGGCTTTGGCCTCGGAGTGACTGTTGGCGACCTGAATAACGATGGATGGGAGGATATGTATGTATCCAACGATTTTTTTGAAAAGGATTACGTATATATCAATCAGCATAATGGAACTTTTAAAGAAGTAAGCAATGAAGCATTGGGTCATATGAGCTATGCTTCTATGGGCTCAGATATGATTGATATCAATAATGACGGCTGGCTGGATATATTTACCACCGATATGCTTCCTGAAGGGGATTTTAGATTAAAGACAACTACAAAATTTGATGATTATAATGTGTACAACGCAAAACTGAAAAACGATTTTCATCATCAGTTTTCAGCCAATGCATTGCAGTTGAATAACGGCGATGGCACATTCAGTGAAATAGCCGCCATGGCTGGTGTGGAAGCAACAGACTGGAGCTGGGGGGCACTCAGTTTTGATTTTAATAACGATGGCTGGAAAGACCTCTTCGTGAGTAATGGTATCAGCAAAGACCTTACGAATCAGGATTTTCTAGATTTTTTCAGCAGCGATGAAGCGATGAAGCAGGTCAGTGGAGGTGGTTTTGATTTTAAAAATTTCCTGGAGAAAATGTCTTCCACCCCAATCCCTAATTATGGTTTCATCAACCAAAAAAACCTGAGTTTCAAAAATCAGACAGAAGAACTTGGATTGTCTACACCGAGTTTTAGTAACGGTGCAGCTTACGGGGATTTAGATGGTGACGGAGATCTTGACCTGGTTGTGAATAATGAAAACGGTGAGGCATTTATTTACAGAAACATGACTTCGGAAAAATTGCATGCACATTATCTGAAAATCCAATTGCAGGGCATTTCACCTAATACTTTAGGATATGGCAGCAGGGTGACTATTTATACAAACGGCGGACAGCAAATATTGGAACAAATGCCCAGTCGTGGTTTTGAAAGTTCTGTTGAACCCGTATTGAACTTTGGATTGGGAGACATAAAACTGGTGGACAGTCTGGTTGTGCGATGGCCTAACCTGAGAACGCAGACGATTAAAAATATAAGTGCTGATACGACACTTACGCTTCTTCAAATAAATGCAACAGGTATTTTTAAACCGGCAACGCCCGCTCCTTCATTATTTCAAAATATCACTTCTTCAGTTATTTCCGGCAATATCGATCATAAAGAAAATCCCTTTATAGATTTTGACATGGAGAGGCTGATTCCGAAAATGCTATCTACCGAAGGACCAAAACTTGCCGTTGGTGATGTAAACGGAGACGGACTGCCGGACTTTTTCATGGGAGGCGCTTTTGGGGACACGGCAAAATTATTTATCCAGCAGCCCAATGGGAGTTTTATTCAGAAGCCACAGCCTGCATTCATGCAGGACAAAGACTACGAAAGCGTGGGAGCTGAATTTTTTGATGCGGACGGTGACGGTGACCTTGACCTTGTAGTCGCATCAGGAGGTAACCAGGCACCTTTGGGATCTCTTTCTTCCATGCCGCGGCTTTATATCAATGATGGTAAGGGGAACTTTACCCGCGCAGCTGCAGGATGGCCCACGGTCTATTTAAATGCATCCTGTGTGCGAACGGGTGATTATGATGGGGACGGTCTTCCTGATATATTTATTGGAGCCAGAAGTATTCCGGGTTCATATGGCATGATGCCCGCAAGTAAATTATTGCATAACCTGGGACATGGGAAATTTGAAGATGTTACAAATAAAATCGCTCCTGCCTTATCAACACTTGGAATGGTAACCGATGCGCAATGGTATGACGTGGACGGAGACGGTAAAAAAGAACTGATCGTTGTGGGGGACTGGATGCCCGTGACCATTTTGAAGTATAAGAATGGCTTATTTGAAAAAACAGGTGAAGTTCCTGCCTCTTCAGGCTGGTGGAATTGCCTGACAATCGCAGATGTCAATGGCGATGGATTCCCCGATCTTGTTGCCGGGAATAATGGTACAAATTCAAAGATCAGGGCTGATAGCAGTCACCCTGCAAGACTATTCGTGGATGATTTTGATAAGAATGGGCAAATAGATTGCATCGCAGCATATTATAAAACGGATGGGAAGTCCTATCCCTTTAATCTGAGGGGTGACCTTGTTGCCCAGCTCCCCTACCTCAAAAAGAAATTTCTTAAATATATTGATTACGCGGGTAAAACGATTGACCAGGTGTTTACAGAAAGTGAATTGGATCATGCGCAAAAACTTTTTGTCCGGCAAACCAAAAGTTGCGTATTCTATAATGACGGGAAAGGAAATTTTAAAATGGAACCTTTACCTCTGATGGCCCAAATTTCTCCGGCGTTTGGAATTTTGGTGGCTGATTTAAATGGCGATGGCTATAAGGATATTTTTCTTGGCGGCAATTTTTATGGGTTGAAACCTGAAGCAGGCCGCTATGATGCCAGTTATGGCATTACGCTATTCGGGAATGCTGATCACAGTTTCAATTATATTAAACCGTCTGTAAGTGGTTTATTTATTAAGGGAGAAGTACGGGATGTAAAAGAAATATCAACAAGTAAAGGAAATTATATTTTAATGGCCCGTAATAATGACTCACTTCAGATATTTAAAAAAAATATGAATAGCAGTTTGAAGAAATAAGGCAAAGAATTCGTATATTCATCTGCTTACCAGATCTTTTATTGTGTTGTTATGAGAAAGGGTAATTTGATACTAATTGCAGTTTTGATTTGTGGTATGGTCATTTTGATAAGCTGCAAAAAAGAGGTAAATAATATTTACCAGACTCCCTTTTCAGACTCTTCCCGAATTTCAATTACGAATGCATCGCCTGCAGTTTCAAATCTTCAGTTTTATTTAAACAACCAGCCTGTTTCATTGCCAAACTCGCCGATATCTTTCGGGCAAACTGCATATACCTTTTATGTAAATAATGCAAATCCGTATCATCCCGATACTACTTTGTTACCTTATATAAATATTTCCGCAGGTTATCAGCAACTGGGGTTTGGTTCATACGGAAGCAGTGATATATTCAGTAATTATGAAAACCAATTTGAGCCTGGTAACAGTTATTCTGTTTTCATTACTGATACCATCCATCATGGTCAGATTACGACTGTTTTTTTGCATGATTTCGTAGGAAAATCAGATTCGACGAAAGCACAGATACGTTTCATAAATCTTTCACCTGATGCCCCGGCGCTGGATCTGTGGGCTTATCTTAATGCAGGGGCAAATGGATTTAAAGTATCATCCAATTGCGCATATGTACCCAATGATTTCAACTCTCTCATTAATGCGCAAACATTTTCTCTTATCGAACCGGGCCCATATTTTTTTATAGCCGCTGTGGCAGGTACTTCAAACATTGTACTTCAGGGCCAGCTTTATATTCCCGGGGCCAGTGTGATTACGATTTATACTAAGGGATATGTCGCCGGCACAGGCACTAATGCTATAGATGTCGGCGTAATAGAATATCAGCCTTAGAAGGTGGTTTAAAAATATCAGTAAACCGGGTAATTTAATTCGATCCTGATCATTGAACTGTCAGAGGAAGGGATTGAATCGTTTAAATATCTTTCGAATGATTCAGCAGCAAAAGCGAGGGTATGATCAGTAAGATATTTCGACATGGCCTGATAAATACTCTTCCTGTCGGAGAACCTGCCGTCATAGTTTCCTACGAGTACGTTTCCTTTCGCTGGTAACAATAAGCAATTTATTTTCTTGTCGGGAGGCGCCGGTTTATTTACCGGAATACCGACAGTTATCTGCAGAGAATCGTTCGATATCGGATTATAAGATATGGAAATATGACCTGCTTTTACGAGGTTATTGTTTTGAATATAATGCAACAAATTAAGTTGTTGTTCCTGAATTTTCAGGAAAACATCTTTATTACTGATTTTAGAAACGCAGCTTGCAATAACAGAATCCCTGATATTACTCATTCCAATATTAAACCCATAAAATTGTTTCGGATCTTCCAGGTACTTCTTCAGGCCGTTTAATGCGATATCACCTGTTTTATCTTTCCCAATAATTGCAAGGAGCAGGGGACTCTTTTTTTCAATAATTATTTTCATTCTGCCCGAAGTATCTCCGGGTAAAACGGTAAAAGCAAATATATCTTCCCAGGTTCCTGTCATTTCTCTTACCTGGTAAGCCATAGGAGTGATTTCGAGAATGATATATTTTTTATCCGGGGTATTGATGGTATAGGTTTTTTGCGAAGGATTTTCACTAATACTATATCCTGCGGGATTATTCTTATATGACTCTTTTATGGATGGGTACCAGTTTTTCCAATTGTGCACATTGGTAATTTGCGGTATCGTATTGTCAAAACTGGCTACAATGCTAACAGTTGTTTTTTTTGAAACCGGGAAGGAAAAGAAAATGATAAGAAATACTACGATGATCAGAATAGCAGCAACACGTTTTTTCATTGAGATCGAAAGATATTAAAAAAGGGGCCTTTTAAATTTTAAATTATGACTTTCCGGATTATAGGTATGTTAAGACTTGCCTGACCAACTGCAACACAAAATTAAGTAATATTGAATGTTGGAAAAGTTCATAAATCAACCCCGAATTTTAAATGTGTAAGGGAAATAAATATTGAATAATTTGTGCGGGTTATGAGGTATTTTAAAGGGGTTCGCTATTTTATTTTCCTGCTGCTTTATGAGGCTTTGCCAATCACCGGCTGCAAGCAAAAACCCGACCTGCCGGTTTTATTTGAGATAAGAGATGATAACAGTACGGGCCTTCATTTCGCCAATAAACTAACCCCCACACAGGATTTTAATGTATTCGATTACATGTATTTCTTCAATGGCGCCGGCGTAGGTGCCGGCGACTTCAACAACGATGGAAAAATAGACCTGTTTTTTGCTGCCAGCCAGGGCGACAACCAGCTGTATTTGAATGAAGGCAATCTAAAATTCAAAAATGTTACTAAGGAAGCGATGATCCCGGAGGACGGGGGCTGGTCGACCGGCGTATCCGTAGTCGATATTAATAATGACGGACTGCTCGATATTTATATTTGCCGCGTGGGTAATTACGAAGCACTTCACAGCAGGAACCAGTTACTCATCTGTCAGGGCATCGATAAAAACGGAGTACCCTGGTATAAGGATGAGGCGAAGGAATACGGACTGGATTTCTCCGGGTTCAGCACGCAGGCAGTTTTTTTTGATTATGACGGCGATGGTGACCTGGATATGTATTTACTGAATCATTCGATACATCAAAACGGGACCTATGGCGTGCGAAATGACTTATTGAATAAAGCTGTCACTGGTTCAGGTGATCATATTTTTCGCAATGATGGTAATGGCCATTTCTCGGATGTAACGAAGGAGACAGGCATCAACAGTTCCATACTCGGATATGGACTTGGTATTACTGTGGCTGATATTGATATGGACGGGTATCCTGACGTATATGTCGGGAATGATTTTCACGAGAATGATTACATGTACATCAATCAGCATAACGGAACATTCAAAGATGAACTCAATAAAAAACTGATGCACACGAGCCGGTACACGATGGGCGTGGATGTGGCTGATGCTACGAATGACGGCTTTCCTGAAATTATCAGCATGGACATGCTTCCATACGATCCCTATATCCTGAAGAGATCGGAGGGCGAGGATACCTATGATATTTTTAATCTTAAAATCGGACTTGGGTTTAATTATCAGTATACCAGGAATAACCTTCAATACAACAGGCGAAATGGTATGTTCAGTGAAGTAGGCCTCTATGCAGGTGTTGCTGCGACAGACTGGTCCTGGTCGCCATTATGGTTTGATTTTGATAATGACGGTTTGAAAGATTTGTTTGTATCCAATGGCATTCCCAGGCGTATGAATGATATTGATTTTATTGATTTTATTTCCAACCAGGAAATACAGGAAAAAATGCGGTCACCAAACAAGGAACAGAAAGATCTGGATTTGATTGACAGATCCCCCCAGATAAAAATACCCAACCGGTTTTTTAAGAATAACGGAGAAATGAGTTTTACGGATATGGGTAATGAGATTGGTAATGAAAAAAGTACATATTCTAACGGTGCCGTATATGCTGATTTTGACAATGACGGAGATCTGGATGTGGTGGTAAATAATATTGATGAACCCGCCATGTTGTATGAAAATAAAAGCGCTGACAATAAAAGCAAGGCATTTGTTGAGATCAAATTAAAAGGTTCTGCGCAGAATATTAATGCTGTTGGATCCAAAATAATCATTTATGCAAATGGCGGGATCCGCACGTATGAAAAATTCCCCGTAAGAGGTTTTTTATCCAGTTCTGAAATACCCATTCATATCGGATTGGATAAAACAAAAGTTGATTCCGCATTTCTTATCTGGCCAGATAACGGCTATCAATCCATAAAACTGGAGCCACTGGATACGATTATCAGCTTCAGTTACCAGAAGGGGTTACCGAAATTTGATTATGATAAGTTCAAAAATTATTATAAGAATCCAACAAGGCCAGTTGAAGATATCACTGCAAAGACCGATATTTTATATAAGCACAAAGAGAATTCTTTTCATGAATTTGATCTCGAACCTTTGATGCCACATATGTTGTCCACTGAAGGTCCCGCACTAACCGTTGCGGATTTCAATCACGACGGCCTGGATGATGTTTTTATTGGCGCATCCAAAAATGGTAAGAGTGCAGTTTATCTTCAACAGAAATCAGGGAAATTTCTAAAGACTGTTCAACCGGCATTTGAAACGGACACCGGCTATGAATATGTTGCTTCCTGCGCAGCAGATATTAATAACGACGGTTATCCTGACCTGATCACTGCTAACGGAGGAAATGAATATAGCGGACAGAATGAACATCTTCGTCCGAGAATTTTTCTGAACGATGGCAAAGGAAATTTCTATCGCGACCAGTCGGCATTTGACAGCATTTTTATAAATGCAGTTTCCATCGTGTCCATGGATTTCAACGGAGATGGTTTTCCTGATTTATTTATCGGAGGAAGATCTGTTCCTTTAAATTACGGACAGATACCCCGGTCTTATCTTTTATTGAATAATGGGAAAGGGAAATTCATTGATGTTACGGATAAACTTGCGCCCGGACTTTCCAATATCGGGTTTGTTACCAGTGCTCTGTGGTATGATATTGATCAGGATGGACAGAAAGATTTGCTACTGTCGCTGGAATGGGGCGGGATTGTAGCGTTCATCAACCACAACGGCTCCTTTGTAAAAAAAGAACTAACGGATAAAAAAGGCTGGTGGAATTTTATTTTACCTGTTGATCTGGATCACAATGGGAAAATAGATCTCATCGTTGGCAATCTGGGATTGAACAGTCGCTTAAAAGCATCAGATAAAGAACCCGTGCGTCTTTATTATTATGATTTTGACGGTAATGGTAAAAAGGATCAGATTTTATCTTATTATATTAACGGACGTGAATTGCCATTTGCGAATAAGGATGAATTGCAAAAACAGATCCCGAGTATAAATAAGAAATTTCTTTATGCTGCAGATTTTGCAAAAGCGTCTTTTACAGATATTTTTCCCAGAGAAGATTTAGATAAGGCCGATGTTTTCACGGCTAATTATTTTTCCAATGCGGTTTTAATGAACAGAGGAGATTTAAAATTTGATGTGGTGGCCTTACCCTGGGAGGCACAATTATCTTCTTACAGGGATGCCGTAGTAATAGATGCTAATCATGACAGCCTGCCCGATATTTTACTTGTGGGAAATTATTATGAAAATAATATTCAAATGGGCAGGTATGATGCAGACTTTGGAACCATATTAATGAATCGTGGCAACGGGTCATTTAGCACGGAAAGCCTTAACGGACTCCAGATCAGGGGTGAAGTGAGGCATATCAAAAAACTAAATGTCGAAGGCAGGGAAGCTTTCATTCTTGCGAGAAATAACGACAGCACGATGGTAATTCAATTCAAAAATTAGTTAGCTGAGCCCTCAATTCTGGCAGTGGTTACAGACATGTTTTAAATTCTGGTCAAAATTTTTATTGAATATCAACTATTTACAAAGGCAGCTATAAAAAATAGGGCCTGAAACTTTGGGAATAAGCAATAGATCCTCCTACCTTTGCCGTCCTTTAAATAAGCTATCGGGATAGCGATAGTAAATCAAAAACAGAATCATGAGCAAACTACATTTCACCACAAAACATGCGAACGAGGCTACCGTGCAACGTGATTGGTACGTTGTGGACGGTACTAATCAAACCGTTGGCCGCATGTGTGCGCGTATAGCAGCTATACTTCGCGGCAAGAACAAAGTCTATTACACACCCCACGTTGACTGCGGCGATTTTATTATCGTCACCAATGCAGAAAAAGTGGTGTTCTCGGGAAATAAACTTGAAGATAAGATCTACATCAACTTTTCAGGATATCCGGGCGGGAAAAAAGAAGAGACAGCTAAAAACCTGTTGAAAAGGAGACCTGAAGCAGTGCTTGAAAGAGCCGTAAAAGGAATGCTTCCAAAAAACAAACTTGGACGTAAGATGTTCAAGAAGCTGTTTGTTTATACAGGAACTGCGCATCCTCACGGTGCACAGCAACCGAAGGAATTAAAATTTTAAATTTGCTCTTCATAATGGAAAAACAAAAAATTGCCACAGGTAGAAGGAAAGAAGCCGTAACACGCATTTTTCTAACAAGAGGCAGCGGTAAAATAACGATCAACGATAAGGATTACAAAGAATATTTCTCCCTGGCTTATTTGCAGAACCAGGTGGATCTTCCGTTGAAAACGATTGAGTCTGTCGATAAATTCGATATACAGGTCAACGCAACAGGCGGTGGTATCAAGGGTCAGGCAGAAGCCTGCAAACTGGGAATTGCCCGAGCCTTGCTTGAAGTGAATCCTGAATTTCGTCCGGCTCTGAAAGCTGCCGGCCTGCTTCGTCGTGATCCAAGATCTGTAGAGCGTAAGAAACCAGGACGCAAGAAAGCGAGAAGAAGCTTCCAGTTCAGCAAACGTTAATTTATTTAATTCAAATCAGTTGAGAGCCGGGTTCCGCGACCAGGGCTAAAATTTAATCATATGGAACAAAATACTTCACTTCAGCAGCAGTTATTGGAAGCCGGTGTGCATTTCGGTCACTTGAAGAAAAAATGGAACCCTAAAATGTTGCCATACATTTTCGCGGAGAAAAAAGGCATCCATATCATCGACCTGAATAAAACGACGGAAAGTCTCCAGGAAGCATCTGCTGCATTGAAGCAGATTGCCAAATCAGGTAAGAAGATCATGTTTGTCGGCACCAAAAAGCAGGCAAAGGAAATCGTTACTGAATGTGCAAAAAGAGTTACCATGCCATTTGTTACAGAACGCTGGCTGGGAGGAATGCTTACGAATTTTAATACTGTCCGTAAGAGTGTAAAGAAAATGCAGAGCATTGAAAAAATGCTGACAGACGGAACATTCGACAGCATTACAAAGAAAGAACGTCTTACACTGGCCCGTGATAAGGATAAGATGGAAAAAGTGCTGGGTGGTATTGCCCAACTGGGACGTGTACCTGCTGCGTTCTTCCTGATTGATATCGGTCATGAGCATATTGCACTGGCAGAAGCCAAAAAACTGGGCATCACCACATTTGGTATGGTTGATACGAATTCAGATCCGAACAAAGTTGATTTCGCTATCCCATCTAATGATGATGCAACAAAATCCATCGCCATCATTGTAAACTATATCGCTGCTGCGATAGCTGAAGGTCTTGCTGAAAGACAGGCTGCGAAAGACGAAGATGTAGAAGAAGTGACGAGTGATGAG
The DNA here is from genome assembly GCA_963711345.1 of uncultured Bacteroidota bacterium. GTDB lineage: Bacteria > Bacteroidota > Bacteroidia > Chitinophagales > Chitinophagaceae > Puia. The sequence goes on from CAVQDS010000002.1 coordinate 290,802, forward strand.
AACGAAAAGAAAGCAGCACGTATCCAGGCCGAAGCCGAGGTTGAAGCGAGCCGCGGCAGAGGAGAGAAGACTGCCAGAACTCCAGGTGCACCAAAACGCCGTGTTCCGAATACAGGTCGTCGTACGGGAGCGCGTTAAGCCTAAAGCCTAAAGCTTAAAGCTTAAAGCTTTAGGCAAATACTAATCAAATAGATATCATCTATCAAAATATTTGAGATGTCAACAACTACTACCATTACAGCAGCCGAAATCAATAAGCTTCGCCAGGTAACTGGTGCAGGAATGATGGACTGCCGCAAAGCCCTCGTTGAAAGTGATGGGGATTTTGAAAAAGCAATTGATTACCTGAGGAAGAAAGGACAGAAAGTAGCCGCACTTCGCAGCGACCGTGAAGCAAAGGAAGGCGTGATCATTGCTAAAACAACTGAAGATCATAAAACCGGATTAATTATTACACTGGCATGTGAAACAGATTTCGTGGCAAAGAATGCCGAATTTGTTGAGTTTGCGCAGAGCATCATGGATGTTGCGATCAGAAATAATGTAAAATCACTGGAAGAATTGCAGCATTCCAAACTGGAAAATGTAACCGTAGCAGATAAGATCAATGACCAGGTTGCAAAAATTGGTGAGAAAATTCAGCTGACGCGTTTTGAAAGAATAGATGCTGAAGGTGTTTCATCATATATCCATGGCGCTTACAGAATGGGTGTATTGGTTGGGTTGAATAAGAATACAGCTCCTGCACTGGAAGCCGGCAGAGAAGTTGCCATGCAGATTGCTGCTATGAATCCCGTTGCAGTGGATCAGGATGCGGTTTCACCTGAAATGATTGAAAGAGAAAAGGCAATAGTTACCGATCAGATCCGCAATGATCCCAAAATGGCAGGCAAACCAAACGAAATGATCGATAAAATTGCTTCTGGAAAATTGAATGCTTTCTTCAAAGAAAATACATTAACGGCACAGGCTTTTGTGAAAGATCCTGCAAAAACAGTGGGAGATCACCTGAAATCCATTGACCCTGCACTTAAAGTGAACCTGTTTAAAAGAGTTCAGTTAGGATAATAAAACCCGCCTTTTGGCGGTTTTTCTTTATCATATTATTCCTCTTTCTTTGCAGTACTTAAACTAAAGTATGCTCCCAAAATACACCCGTGTACTACTGAAATTATCTGGTGAAGCTCTCATGGGAGATAAGAATTTCGGATTTGATAATGCAGTGATCGCTCAATATGCTGCTGATATCAAGACGATCGTAGATCTGGGGGTCCAGGTTGCTATTGTGATCGGAGGCGGTAATATTTACCGGGGAATGAATGAAAAGGAAACAGGCATTGAAAGGGCACATGGTGACTATATGGGCATGCTGGCCACCGTAATCAATGGGATGGCTATGCAGGCTGGTCTGGAAAAAATAGGAGTTTTTACCCGACTGCAAAGTGCGATAAAAATGGAACAAATAGCCGAACCTTATATCAGAAGACGCGCCATCAGGCATCTGGAGAAAGGCAGGGTGGTCATTTTCGGAGCTGGAACAGGCAATCCCTATTTTACAACCGATACAGCCGGTTCCCTGAGGGCCATAGAAATAACGGCAGATGTGATTCTCAAAGGAACCCGGGTTGACGGGATCTATACTGCCGACCCTGAAAAGGATAAAACTGCAAAAAAATTCAGTACCATAACCTACCAGGAATGCATTACCAATAACCTGAAAGTGATGGATATGACCGCTTTCACCCTTTGCATGGAAAATAACCTGCCAATCATTGTTTTTGACATGAATAAACCCGGAAACCTGAAGAGAGTGGTCACAGGTGACCAGGTGGGTACCCTGGTTACTGCATGATTGCGTAATTTTACTTTAAATTCAGGCCCAGCTTGTATTTATGCAGGGATATCACTATTTTGTAACGCTGAAAATCACCACTTTCTGCGATTTTCCCGTCTCTTATCCGGTATCCCGTCAATTGCCAGCCCTGGTCCGCAGGAAATCCTTTGTTCTGAGTACCAGACTATATGAAGACATTGCCCCTAATACTTGGCTACACATTAACCGTAAGACTGCCTGAAATAATTATATTTCTTTTGGGCGCACTCATTTTGGGGTTCACCATACATTATTTCTGGACATCAAGGAATACGATCCGGATTCAAAAAGCCGCTCCTCCCGATGAAGGTATCAACGATAATGATAACTGGAAGCTGAAGTATTATACGGATATGGAGATTCAGGAGAAAACACTCCAGCAACTCCGCGACCGTCTTTCAGAATCAGAAGAAAATGAAAAGATCTACCATCTCGAAACAGAAGAACTGCGTGAAGAGCTTGCCCTTCTGAAAGAAAAATATTCGCGTACTGAAGCACTCGTCAAACCTCCAACTGAAACAGATGATTATTTACATCAGCTGAAAATTGCACAGGAAAATCTTTTTCAATATAATCAGCATATCAACAAGCTTCTTCAGCAGATTCAGTTGCTCAAGGAGTCTGAAAAAAAATTCCAGGACCTTCAGCAGCAGCATTCAGTATTGAACGAACAGTTATCCGGCATGTACCGGCGGCTCGCAGAAAAGGACACCGAGATCAACCGCATTATGCAGGAACAAAGACTTGTACTTGAAATGAATGAGCGCATGGATAAAGCCTACGCTGATTTCACTCAGATGCAGGAAAAACTGCGCAAGCTGGAACAATACCTCGATCAACCCCACAGTAAAAGAATCGAGTACGAGCAGTTGCAGGAATCTTATTTTAAGATCAACAGGGAATATGATGAAGTGAAGGGAAAACAAATGGCTCTCTTTGAAGAAAACCAGCGCCTGAGCAGGATCCTGGCGGATACTGAAGACAAGCTGAAAGAAGCAAATTTCCAACGGCAACTTTATCACAAGAAAATGTTGTTCTATGAAGAATTGAACCGTGATATGCAGGAAGCTTCCGAACAACATAAAAAAATGGAAAGCCAGTTGCGCCGGATAAGCGAAATGGAATCCTTCCTTTCGAAATCTTCCCATAAGGAAACTCCCGGATCGGGGAAGCCTATAATTTAGATGACCGTTGACCGTTGACCGTTGGCCGTTGATCGTTAATCGTTAATCGTTAATCGTTTCGGTTTTGAGATTCTAATTTTACACATTACTTTATTAGTTTTAGGCTTTAAGCTTTGGGCTTTAGGCCTTCTGCGTAATTTTATGGGATGACTAATATCGCTGATATACGAAAAGAATATATACTTCACAGTTTGCACGAAAAAGATGTTGCGGAAAATGCGATGGAGCAATTTGAGCGCTGGTGGAAGGATGCTTTGAATAGTGAAATAGTTGAAGTGAATGCTATGACACTGGCTACGGCATCTTCGGATGGTTTGCCCGCAGCCCGTATCGTTTTACTTAAGGGATTTCGTGAGGAAGGTTTTTTGTTTTATACGAACTATGATAGTTTTAAAGGAAGACAGCTGATGGAAAATCCAAGAGCCTGCCTTGTTTTTTTCTGGAAGGAAATTGAAAGGCAGGTACGCATCACAGGACTCGTTGAAAAACTAAGTCAGGAAGAAAATGATGCCTATTTCAAATCGAGACCTGCCGGCAGCAGGATTGGCGCATGGGCTTCACCACAAAGTGAAGTAATTGAAAGTAGTGATTGGCTGCTGAATCGTGCAAATCAGATTGATAAAGAATTCATAGAAACCAATATTCCCAGACCCCCTCATTGGGGCGGATACCTGGTAAGGCCCGTTACCATTGAGTTTTGGCAGGGCAGACCGAACCGGTTGCATGACAGGCTCCTTTATTCATTGCAGGAAAATGGTAATTGGATGATTGAAAGATTAGCTCCTTAAAAACGTTGACCGTTGACCGACTTGTCCGTGAATGGTAAAGTTGCGAGTGATTTCTTTTCACTAAATTTTCATATTCCCTTATTAGTTTTAGGCTTTCGGCTTTAAGCTTTAGGCTTGGTTACCACAACTTTCTTTTCATTTCTGGGTCTGCTCTTGCCAAAAGACCCTTTGAATATTTTACCCTTTTTTGTCTTTTTATCTCCTTTACCCATATTACTTTAATTAAGAGTGCAAATATCAGTAAAATTAAAAGCTCCGGCTAATTTATAATCAGTTAACCGGAGCTATTAAAGAAATGATCAGGACTGCAATTACATTTTGGCAGACAATTCCTTCCCTGCTTTGAACTTTGCTACTTTTTTCGCTTTAATTTTTATCACTGCGCCAGTCTGAGGGTTGCGGCCGTTACGGGCAGCTCTTTTGGAGACAGAAAATGTACCAAAGCCAACCAACGTTACTTTACCGCCACCTTTTAATGTTTTAGCGACAGCTTCAACAAAAGAATCGAGTGTATCGTTGGCCTGAGTTTTTGTAATGCCGGCATCATCGGCAATTTTTGAAATTAATTCTGCTTTGTTCATAGTGTAATATTTTGTACCGGCAAATATACCTGCTTTTTATTTCCTCCAAAATTTTTTAGTACCCTAATAACAGAGATAATTCAGCGCTGATAAGGGTTTCAGGCGTTATACTTTTCCACAAGTAACACACAGATTCTGAAAGAAATCTTAATGGTGTCTATTTTTTGATCTCGAGGTAAACAGGACAATGATCACTGTGTTTGATATCCGGAAATATATCTGTGCGTAAAACCTGACCAGCCAGGTTATTGGTCACACAAAAATAATCGATCCGCCATCCCTTATTGTTAAGTCTGACGGAAGGGAAACGCTGACTCCACCAGCTATACCGATGAGGTTCCGGGTGTTGTTTCCTGAAAATATCTGTCCATCCATTATCCAGGAATTTATCCATCCATGCCCTTTCTGAAGGTAAAAATCCTGATGAATTTTTATTTCCTTTTGGATCATGAATATCTATTTCTTCATGGGCAATATTGTAATCGCCACACAGGATTATTCGCGGGTATTTTTTCTTCAATTCATCCAGATAAAGATAAATTTCATCCAGCCACTTGTATTTAAATTCCTGCCTGATATCTCCTGAAGTGCCTGAAGGGAAATATGCGTTGATAAGATGAATGTCACCAAAGTCAAGCTGGAGAACCCTTCCCTCTTCATCACTCACTGCGTGGCCCGTTCCGTACTGAACATTATCTGGGTTTAATTTTTGTGAATACGGCCACTCCGCTATATCCTTTTTTTTGCGCACTAAACCAATAATCAAAATAACCCAGGGCAGTAATTTCTGTGTGTGCCACATTATCTTTTTCCGCTTTTGTTTCCTGAATGCAAATGATATCGGCAGGATTTGTTTTCAACCAGTCTATAAATCCTTTTTTTATTGCGGCGCGGATACCGTTAACATTATAACTAATAATACGCATGGATGCCATCCTGTTGTTTGCTTATATTCGATATGTAATTTACTTCTTGTTTTTTAAAGAACGATGAATCTATGTCAGAAGCTCAACCCGTCATTTCTTCAAAAAGACCCTTATACCTGGAAGGGCCTCAAAGCCGTACTGTAGAACTTGCGTTTGCATGGAAAGTGTTTTGGCAGATCCTTGGCGCGAACCGCGCCCTGTATTTTGTCGGGCCTTGTATTACAGTATTCGGATCAGCGCGTTTCAAAGAAGATCATCCTTATTATGAAGTCGCCAGGGAATTTGGGAAACGTATTGCTGCCATGAATTTCACGGTTATGACCGGTGGCGGTCCTGGAATAATGGAAGCAGCCAATCGCGGAGCATTTGAAACCGGTGGCAGATCGGTGGGTTGTAATATCCGTCTTCCGATGGAACAACAACCAAATAAATACATGCAGAAATGGATCACATTCGATTATTTTTTTCTTCGGAAGGCGATGCTGCTAAAATATTCCTATGCATTTATTGTGATGCCCGGAGGTTTTGGTACTATGGATGAATTATTCAATACGCTTACCCTTATCCAGACCAAATCCATCACACAATTTCCTGTAGTGCTTTATGGGAAATCCTACTATGCACCATTGGTAGAAATGTTTCAAAAAATGAAAGCCGAAGAGACGATTTTGGAAAACGATCTGGACCTGCTCCTGGTTACTGATGATTTAGATGAAGCCATGAATCATATCAAAGCATACATCTCAAACAATTATAATGTTCTAAAAAAACGCAAACGCATGTGGTGGTTGTTTGAGAAGAAATTCCCTTTAAGCGTAAGCTTAACGCGTAACGCTTAACGCGTAACGCTTAACGCTTAACGCTTAACGTTTTAATTGACATTGCTAAATAAAATGAGTTTATTTCTGAATTTGTAAGAATACTAAAGGGCGTTACGCGTTACGCGTTAAGCGTTTAGCGTTTAGCGTTTAGCGTTCTTTGCCTACAGGAAATACAACGCCGAGACTAAGAATCATTTCATAGGTTCCAAATGCCTGCTTTGCAGTTCCATCGTAAATCTTCAAACCGGAATATCGCGCATAATCCATCTTGTTTCCATACTCGAGATAGATATAGTGAAAGAAAGTAAATTTCAAATCGCCTTCTGCACCAACATTCCATCCTCCAAACTGAAAGTGAGGATCATTTGGCGGCTGACTAAAAAATTTATTTTGTACATGTGGTATAACAGGGCCCACACCAAATTTTCCCAGTCCATCCACTATGATCGTTTGTTTTTTGTTGGCCCAGATATGCCAGCGTTTTACAATATTGAATAATAAAAAGTTCGCACCATTGTTCAGGTAATAATAAGAACTATCTGTTGACCCCGGTGCACTCGACGCAAAAAGCACTTCTTTGTCAACAGGCTCGCCGCCATAAGTACCTTTAATATGTACCATCTGACCGTCACTGAAAATAAATTTTGGATGATCAAAATTGATCTCAACACCGAGACCTTTTTCCTCATTGAAAATGTATCCTAAGCGATAATTATATTGAGGAATAGAAATAGCTTTATTAAATACCCCTTCATCCCAACCTTTGTGGTCGTGCCCGTAGATATCTTCAAATGTGAAATCGTTTCCCAGAGCAGGCTGGTCAATTTTTACATTGCTGTGTGTATACCATTCAGTATTGTATCCCCAGGATAAATATAATTCGCCTGATCTTTTTTTCCCGGTTTTAACTTGAACGCTGTTAGTTGGTGCGGCCGGGATGTCGGATGTTGTTGTCTGAGCCAGACTGAATAGCGGTGATAAAAACAATACAATTAAAAAACTCTTCCACACAAAATTTCGGTTACACATAACTGGATGCTGTGATTTTTTAGACCGCAATTTACGATCATTCTTTTAAATGGCTGGTTAACGCTATGCATCATATTCCAAAACAGGCCGTAACCATCTTTCAATTTCTGAAACATCCATATTTTTTCTCAGGGAATAGTCTTCAACCTGGTCTTTGTTGATTTTACCGATGCCAAAATATTTACTTTCAGGATTTGCAAAATACCATCCGCTAACAGACGATGCCGGATACATCGCCAGGGATTCCGTAAGTGTAATGCCGGTTGTTTTTTCTCCACCCAGCAAATGAAACAATTTATATTTCTCTGTATGATCAGGACAGGCGGGATAACCAGGTGCAGGCCTGATTCCTGAATATTCTTCTTTTATCAGTTGTTCGTTGCTGAGCTGTTCTGTTTTCTGGTATCCCCAATATTCTGTACGAACTTTTTTATGCAGCATTTCAGCAAATGCTTCAGCAAGCCGGTCAGCAAGCGCCTGAAGGATGATCTTATTATAATCATCCAATTCTTTCATAAACCGCTCGATATGTTTTTCAATTCCCTGGATGGTCACAGAAAATGCACCTATATAATCTGTCTTTCCTGATTCTGCGGGGGCAATAAAATCTGCCAGGGATATATTGGATTGACCGGCGGCTTTTTTGGATTGCTGACGAAGGAATTCCAGCCTTATGGGTTCGGATCCTCGTTCTGAATCTGTTGAATGTGTATTTGTCAAAGATTTTTTGCGCGATTCTATATGAATAGTAACCGTATCATCATCAGTAGCATTGGCATTCCAGATTCCAATCACGCCTCTTGGAGTGAGCCATTTTTCATCAATGATTTTTTTCAGCAGAGCCTGAGCATCTTTGTATAGACGCGTGGCAGCATCTCCGATTATTTCATCCGTGAGAAGTTGAGGAAATTTTCCATGCATTTCCCATGCAATAAAAAATGGCTGCCAGTCGATGTATTCTGAAATCTCCTGCAGATCGGCATTATCAAATACTTTCACTCCGATCAGGGCAGGTTTAACCGGATCAAAGTTTGCCCAGTCAATTTTCGTTTTGTTTTTCCTCGCATCATCATAGGATAATAGTTGTTTACCTGATTTTTTATTGCTGAAATCTATTTTCAGTTTTAAATATTCCGATTCGATATTTTCCAGGAAGGGTTTTTTAAGGACTTCATTTAACAGACTGCCCGCAACTGTTACACTCCTCGATGCATCCAGCACATGAACGACCCCTTGTTCATATTCCGGTGCAATGCGGATGGCAGTGTGCATGCGGGATGTTGTGGCGCCTCCGATCATCAGTGGAAGATGCAGGTTTCTTCTTTTCATTTCACGGGCCACATAAACCATTTCATCCAGTGAAGGAGTGATCAGTCCGCTCAGCCCAATGATATCTGCTTTTTCTTTTATTGCGGTATCCAGGATCTTATCCATCGGAACCATCACACCGAGGTCAATAATATCATATCCGTTGCAACCCAATACAACGCCTACAATATTTTTGCCTATATCATGCACATCACCTTTTACAGTGGCAAGCAAAATTTTTGCAGCGCCTTTCTCTTCTTCAGCATTTCCTGTTGCACTCGCTGCTTTTCTCCTGTTATAGTTATCGAGTTTTTCCTTTTCAATATAAGGCGTAAGTACGGCCACGGATTTTTTCATAACACGTGCACTTTTCACTACCTGTGGAAGAAACATTTTCCCGCTTCCGAAAAGATCTCCTACAACATTCATTCCGGCCATGAGCGGACCTTCAATCACTTCCAGCGGCTTGTCATACATCAGCCGCGCTTCTTCCGTATCGGTTTCAATAAATTCAGTAATGCCATTGATAAGTGCGTGCTTGAGTCTTTCTTCCACCGAAGTCAGCCGCCAGCTTTCATCTTTTTTTTCTTCTTTGGCTTTCCCTTTTACAGTATCAGCAAATGCCAGGAGTTTTTCTGTGGCTTCGTTGTTGTCATTATTCCGGTTCAAAATCACGTCTTCACAAAGCTGGCGAAGACCTGGTTCAATCTCATCATAAATCACCAGCTGTCCTGCATTTACAATACCCATACTCATACCGGCCTTGATGGCATAGAATAGAAATACGCTGTGCATGGCTTCACGGACCATTTCATTGCCACGGAATGAAAAAGATAAATTGCTCACACCGCCACTGATTTTAACGAGGGGATGCATATTTTTTACTTCACGCGTTGCTTCGATAAAATCTACCGCATAATTATTATGCTCTTCAAGGCCGGTGGCAATTGCAAAAATGTTGAGATCAAAAATAATATCCTGCGGATCGAAGTCGAGTTGTTTGGTTAATATCTCAAATGCCCGGTGTGATATTTCTACTTTACGTTTTTTGGTATCTGCCTGTCCTTTTTCATCAAAGGCCATTACAACAACCGCTGCTCCAAAACTTTTACAGATGATAGCCTGTTCAATAAATTTTTCTTCACCTTCCTTAAGTGAGATGGAATTGACAATGCATTTACCCTGAACACATTTCAGTCCTGCCTGTATAATACTGAATTTCGAAGAGTCGACCATGATCGGAATCTTCGCAATATCTGGTTCACTCTGAATCAGATTCAAATAATGCGTCATGGCTTTTTCACCATCCAGTAAAGCATCATCCATATTCACATCCAGGATCTGGGCACCGTTTTCTACCTGCTGGCGGGCAACGACAAGTGCTTCCTCATATTTATTTTCACGGATAAGCCGCGCGAATTTTTTAGAACCTGTTATATTGGTTCTTTCCCCGACATTCACAAAATTTGATTCGGGACGAACCACCAAAGGTTCAAGACCCGATAACCGGAGATAGGGATAGATAATATTTTCTTCACTCATTAATTAACCTGGTTTAAGCTATTGTTTCAACTAAAGGCAATTTTCTTGGTCTGATATTTTTTACCTGTTGAGCAATATGCCTTATATGATCTGGTGTGGTGCCACAACAACCGCCCACAATATTTACATATCCTTCTCTTGCCCATTCTTCCAGAAAATGCGCGGTTTCTTCCGGTTCTTCTTCATAAGCGCCCATGGAATTCGGAAGTCCTGCATTGGGATATGCCGAAGTATAACATGTAGCGATTTTTGAAAGTTCGGCAATATGCGGCCGCATTTCTGCTGCACCCAATGCACAGTTCAGTCCCACGCTAAGTGGTCTCGCATGTGCAATGGAAGTATAAAATGCTTCCAGCGTTTGGCCGCTCAGCGTTCTGCCGCTGGCATCCGTGATCGTGCCACTGATCATGATGGGCAGGGTTGTTTTTTTGTATCACGGAAATATTTTTTTATGGCGAAAATCGCTGCTTTGGCATTCAGGGTATCAAAAATGGTTTCAATTAAAAGCAGATCAACGCCACCATCCACCAAACCTTTCACCTGTTCATAATATGCGTCAGAAACTTCATCAAAACTCACGGACCTGAATCCGGGATTGTTGACGTCGGGAGAAAGGGACAGGGTTTTATTCATCGGGCCGATGGCGCCTGCGACAAACTTCGGGTTGACAGTTGATCCCGCATCGTTACGGGAACGATTGACGGTTTTAGCGTTAGGCGTTACGCGTTCAGCGTTCAGCTCTTCAATTGCTTCACGCGCAACTCTCGCCGAAGCAACATTTAATTCATAAGCCAGAGATTGCATATTATAATCAGCCTGTGCAATGGCCGTACTGCTGAAAGTATTGGTTTCAATAATATCTGCACCTGCTTCCAGGTATTCCGTGTGAATGGCACGAATGATATCGGGACGCGTTATTGAAAGAAGGTCGTTATTTCCCTTCAGATCCGAAGGCCAGTCTTTGAAACGTTCACCCCGGTAATCTGCTTCCTCCAGTTTATACCTTTGAATCATGGTTCCCATCGCACCATCAATAATGAGTATACGGGATTCCAATGCCGATTCGATATTTGACATGATGTTGCAATTTTAATGCGGACTGCTGATGTTGGGATGACTGCTAAGCAGATTAACTGAAAACGGAAGGAAAAGTATGTAGGACTTACCTGGCGTTTATTAGTTCAGTTAATCTTACAAGCTGTCAGGCCGAACAATAAACAAATCTGCCTGATGATGCGCAAAATTACAACATTATAAGTGAATCCCAAAACTCGTAGGTCGTAGATCGTGGATCGATCTATCGAATACCAAAACGATCCACGATAAACGATCAACGATCAACGATGTGACACATAGCTCTCCACCGGCAACCTGTTAGAAATCGACCGGGCTAAAGTCATTTCATCAGCATATTCCAGCTCTCCGCCAAAGGAAATACCCCGTGCAATGGTAGTGACTTTAACGGGGAAGGCGGCCAGTTTTTTCTGTATATAGTAGATGGTAGTATCCCCCTGGATATTCGGGCTGAGGGCAAATATGATTTCTGTAACGTCTTCTTTCTGAATCCGGTCAATCAGCGAATCAATGGCAAGCTGATCGGGACCGATTCCGTCCAAAGGAGAAATAACTCCCCCCAGAACATGATAGGTACCACTGAATTGCTGGGTGGTTTCTATTGCAATCACATCCCGTATGGTTTCCACCACGCAGATCATATCCTTCCTGCGCATAGAGTTGGCACATATAGAACAGATATCAGCATCGGCCACATTATGGCAGCGATGACAGAACCGTATATCCTGCCGCATTTTCAGGATGGTTTCTCCAAATGCCTTTGCAGCAGCAGGATCCTGTTTTAATAAATGAAGCACCAGGCGAAGAGCCGTTTTCTTGCCGATACCCGGCAATTTGGCGAATTCATTTACCGCCGTTTCCAAGCAGAGCCGATGAAAATTGCATGCTATAAAATTACAAAGTTATATCCACTTCATTGTCCCAGTTTGCCCTGACAGAAAGCTTTTTCCTGACGGGCACTACGATCTCAGGCTGTCGGTGTTTATAGAAATCGCCGGGATCCCAGACTCCATTCTGATTCGTATCGTAGAGTATGCGGAGTTCATAATCGCCAGGATCAAAAAGCTTGTTATTATATCTGAAAGATCTTCCAATCGGGTAAGATATTTTGACCTTTTCTCCCTGAATAAAGAGTAGAATGGGATGCCGGCTCAGGTCCAGATTCTTGAATCGTAAACGTAAATTACCATAATCAGATTCAGCCTTGGTTTTGAATCTTATCGTGTCAATTTTTAATAATCTCTCGCCAAGTGTATCATCCGCAAAATCTTTCTGCAGGATAAGATGATAACGGGTATCTTCTTTCCAAGCGTTGAAGATGGTTAGCTTTTTACTCGTACTGTCAAACTGAAATTGAATATTTTTGAAATCCTGAAAACTGTCATTGGTCAAACGGACTTTTGTAGAATCGAAATCCCTGATAGGCACTGCAAAACTCAGTTCGAGCTGGCTATGCAGATCCAGCAGACCATTCGGAATATTTCCTGATACAATTAGTCGCTTTACTTTTTCCTTATCTTCTTTTTCTTTTTTTGTAGATGGCGGAGCCACGGGTTTTTTCGGATGTTTTAATATCGCTCGTATCTGCATAAGCATAAAGGATAAGTGGCTTTGTACTCTCTCTCAGATCAACGGGACTGTCAGCAAAGGCAAAAACCTGTGCCTTCGATGTATACATGTGCATGCCGGATTGATCTTCCAATGCATATATCGCATAGATATCAGGCTTTATATATTTGAATGTAAAATTTCCTCCACTGTCGAGGCGTGCAATATACCTGGGCCTGAATTTCGCAACCGCTGTATCAGCCAGCTCAGAATGTAGCATAACAATCAACGTACTGTCGGGCTTTCCGGTATTGGCCATGACAACCCTGCCGCTATACTGAAGAGAATCAATATAACTTCCCGTGGAAAATACATACGTAAAATTCTTCAGAATATTTCCTTCATTCACATCAGTGACGGCCTTTCCGAAATTAAGCGCATAGGTAGTATTGGGTTGAAGTGTATCTTTTATGGTAATGGTAATGACCTTCAGATGGGAATGGACAAAGGGCATTTGTTTAGGAACGGGAGATACAATCAGGTTTTTGGTGATGTCTTTCAGATCTATGTATTCATCAAAATTCAATACTATTTTATTTGTATTAACATTCACATTCTTCGCACGCATATTAGGATCAGCCTCTATCAGAACGGGTGGAAGGGTATCTTTGGGCCCTCCACTGGGAGGAACGATGTTAGCACAACCTGTGATTAAAGGAACGCGCATCAGGGCGAGGCAGACCAGAAGAAAAATGATGAATCGCTTCATGTGCTTGGTCTGCAAACTTACTGGAGGCAAGCGGGATTTATACAGATTTATGATTTTATAAACTTTGATGTTCCTCTTCTTCCTCAGCAATCGGCGCGTTGATATCCAGCTTATTGGTTTTTACAAAATTGCACCAGTGACAATCTTCCTTTCCACAACCGGTATAAAAATCATGATTCCGGATCTTTGTCCAGGTCTCCGTGATCTGGTGAATAACAAAAGCTTCGTCTTCAGGCCGGATGAATATTTTTTCTTTTTTGTAGTTTTTCTTATTGTCAGGTTCGATAAAATCAAATTCAGTACTCACAACCTTCCATCCAAATGTACTCCTGTCGACCAGGAGTTTATAGAATACAGCCTGGCGCCAGTAATCACCACCGATCGGATCTTTTTCTGAAGGCCCCTTGATTTTTGATTTAGCATTATCGGGATTACCTGTTTTGTAATCAACGACATTAACCATTTTCCCATCAAATTCAAGTTTATCCAGTTTGCCCTTTGCTGGTACACCTTCAATGGCCACATTGCTGATGATTTTTTCTATGCTCACGATCTTATTCCAGGAGTGAATATATTTTTCATAATAGTCGGGTAAAACAATTCGGCCGTATTCCATTCTTCTTGCGAATTGTTCTTTTGTAAAACTTTCACGGTGACGAATCATATATTTTTCAAAGGAAGAAATGAAAAAACCAAGCTCCGGAAAGCGGTTGTTATTATCCTGCATATTCCGGAATAGTTTTTCCAGCGCATCATGAACAGCAGATCCGAATTCAGTATTTTCATTTTTGGGTGAAGGGATACGAATGAGATTTTTGAAATAGAATTCCAGGGGGCAATGCAGATAATTATTCAGCGCCGTCACATTCATCTGGAATTTTTCCAACACGCGATCGATAAAATCCGCTTCAATTCTTTCCATTTCAGGAGGCTGACCACCTCTTAATAAAAGAAATTGAAAGTCGCTGATTTCGCCGGCAGACAATACCATCTTTTCAACCGGAAGATCAAAATTGCTGCGAATCTCTTCAATAAATAATGATGGTTCGGCTTCCTTTCCATTATTACGAAAACGGATGAAGGATAAATATAAATGGGTTTCTGCACGTGTGATGGCGACATAAAAAAGCCTGCGTAACTCCTCGTCTTCGTTGGGTTCTGTCCTGAACATGGTATCAGGGAAATGAAATCCTCCTCCGGGCTTTTTTTTCTTCTCCCAGTTATGTGAATTACAGCCTGCAAAAAATACATGACTGAATTCAAGTCCTTTTGATCCATGCGCCGTAAGCAGGTTTACTGCTTCCGCGCTTCCATTAACTTCTACCATGGGCAATGGAATCTCTTCCTTCTCCATGAGATCGAGATGGTTTACCAGATCCTGCTATTGGAAGAGTTGGCTGACGCCTCGTTTCCTCTTTGATAAAATCAAAAAAAGCAGTCAGTGTTTCGAGCATTTTACGTTTTTCCGGATGCTGCATGGCGAACTGTAACAGACCAGTTTCAGCATAAATACTTTCGAATAAGGATTGAAGGGTTTTGTTGGAAACCGCGCTGATAAGGGATTCCAGGATCTTTCCTGCAGCTGCGAGTGCGGGATGTATGTCCTGGGAGAAAAGATCCCTCGATGGCCTGCTGGCTTTCTCGTTCAATAATTTGCGGAGAGATGATTTTTCAGAATAATGCTTTTGGGAAACTTCAGCCGCGAGAGTCGCTATTTCAATAGCAGGAATATGGAACCATTCGGCATGCAGAATTTCAAAGAGCATCTCATCCCCATTAAAAGGAACTTCAAAATCATGGGCGGAAGCCAGGTATCGGATCAGCAAAAGTACCTGTTTAATCAGCGGATCCTCCAGCAGGTTCACATTTCGTTTATTGTAGACCGGTAGATTCTTCAGTTTAAAATAGGACAGCAGCTCCTGTCCGTATTTATTTTCCTTATAAATAACAGCAATTTTACCGGCTTTGATACCCATGGTGAGCAGCTGTTCGATCTGTGAAACGATGCTGATCATTTCAACTCTTTCCGATTCATATTCCCTTATCAGAGGCCAGTCCTGAATGGATGATATCTTCTTATTAGAAGAAACCAGATCTTTCGACAGGTTATCCATTTTATAAATCAGCCTGCCGGTATTCCTGCTGATAAGTTGTTTTGAAATATCCAGGATGGGCTGGGTTGACCGGTAATTATTTGTAAGAATAACTGTAAGCAGGTCTTTTTTATAAGACTCATAAAAATCCAGCATATTATCCTCATTGGCACCCTGGAAGCGGTAGATGGACTGGTCGTCGTCGCCCACGACAAACACATTCGGATTATCCCAGAAACTGATGAGCAGTTCAACCAGCTTATTTTGTGTGCCACTGGTATCCTGGTATTCATCTACCAGGATATATTGATATTTTTCCTGGTACCGCCTGAGTAAGTCTTCGTTCTGAGTAAAAGCTCTTATTACCCAGTTGATCATATCATCATAATCATAACGCCCTTTGTCGTGCATGAGTTTCTGATAACGGTCAAATTCATTAACGGCGGCACGAAGCTTTTCCATCCTTTCTATCTGATCATCCAGCTTTGCCTGATTGATATCTCCTTTTTTAAACCCGGCTCCGTTTCTCTTATATATATACTCATCCGCGTGTAGGGATATCCGTTAGGTATTCGTTTATTTTTTCTTCAATGAAAGCAGGTGTATATCCCTCCCTTTTCATAGTGCTGAACAGGGAACTAAGATTTTTCACTTCATAATAAGCATCACTCCGATAGCGCTTCAGTGGATGTTTTTGGTGGAATCCGTCAACCAATACCCTCATGAGTTGTATCTGTTCGAGTTCCGAAATAGGATCCAGGCTGTTTTTTTCGAAAAGCTGGAGATTATCCTGAATGATATCGTGACAAAAAGCATGAAAAGTGTAGATATTCACTTTATAGGCGTCCGGCCCGATAAATGACAGTAAGCGCTTACGCATGGTGATGGCTCCTGCGTCTGTAAAAGTGAGGCAGAGAATATTCCCGGGATCGGTATCTGTCTCCAAAAGGATCTTACCGATACGGGCTCCCAGGATCTGGGTTTTTCCCGTTCCGGGACCGGCAATAACGAGCACGGGCCCCTCTATTTGATCGACTGCGAGTTTCTGTTCGGGGTTGAGGTCTGATAAAGTGTATGAAAGACGTCTTTTTGGTTCATTTTCAAACTTAAAAGTCATTCAAAAGTTGGAAACTTTCTTGATTTCGGAATATTATTCCTCTTGTTTTCACGTTATACACGGGTATAATCCGATATAATCCTAAATATGAAGAACAACCAGTCGTTCAAAGTTTTCATTGTTGAAGACGATATGTGGTACGGCTCCATGCTGGAACATTATTTAACCCTTAATCCGGAATATGAAGTTAAACGATTTGAATCACCTGGTGATTTCTTCGCGCACCTCCATGAAGTTCCCGATGTTGTAACCTTAGATTATTCCCTGCCGGATAGTGATGGCACGGAAGTATTAAGGAAGATCAAGGAATTTAATCCAGACATCCGTGTCATTATTATCTCAGGTCAGGAAGACGTAGCTACCGCCATTAATCTTTTAAAGAACGGCGCCTTTGATTACATCGTAAAAGATGATGATACCAAGGACCGTCTCTGGAACAGTATTCTTCATTTGCGGGAAATCAGCAACCTGAAACAGGAAGTGGAAAGCCTGAAAAAACAGGTAGGCCGCAAATATGATTTCTCCCAGATCATTGTAGGTAACAGCGAACCCATGGAAAAGGTTTTCGCACTGATAGAAAAGGCGTCCAAAACAAATATCACGGTTTCTATTACAGGAGAAACAGGTTCCGGTAAGGAACTGGTAGCCAAAGCCATTCATTATAATTCCGACAGACATAACCTTCCTTTTGTAGCGGTGAACGTAGCTGCTATTCCAAAGGAACTTTTGGAAAGTGAATTGTTCGGTCATGAGAAGGGATCTTTTACAGGAGCTGTTACTAGACGTATCGGAAAATTCGAAGAAGCCGATAAAGGGACCTTGTTCCTTGATGAAATCGGAGAACTGGATATTAACCTGCAGGCCAAGCTGCTGCGTGTTTTGCAGGAAAGAGAGATCACCCGCATTGGCGCAAACAATGTATTGCCAATTAATGTACGGATCATCGTAGCGACCCATAAAAATTTATTGGAAGAAGTAAAAAATAAAACATTTCGGGAAGATCTTTACTATCGTTTAATCGGATTACCTATCATGCTTCCGCCATTACGCGAAAGAGGAAATGATATCGCGATCCTCGCTAAGAATTTTGTTGACGGATTTTGCAAGGAAAATAAGATCAACAGGAAATCAATCAGTCCGGAAGCCCAGCAAAAGCTATTATCCTATCCCTTTCCGGGAAACGTGCGCGAATTGAAATCCATCATGGAACTTGCGGTCGTTATGAGTGATGAAGAAAATATCCTGCCCGAGCATATCACACTAAATTCTTCTACAAGCATCAACGATTTATTGAACAGGGAAACCACGTTGAAAGAATTTGAGAGCCAGATCATACAACATTATCTGGACAAGTATAATAAGGACGTACTGCTGGTAGCGCGAAAATTAGATATCGGGAAGAGTACGATTTACCGCATGATACAGAATGGTGAGTTGAAAAGTAAATAAGGTAGATTGTTTGTTGCCGTTGAAACAAATGAAATAATGGAAGCCGTAGCGACAGATAAAAAACTGAATGGAAAAACGATCCTGGTTGCGGAAGATGTTGAAATGAATCAGCACCTGATCCGGCATATTCTTGAGTCCAGTGGTGCAAAAGTGGTGATTGTAAGAAATGGCGCCGAAGCCCTGGAGCTGGTAAAAAAACAAATTTTTGATTGTGTATTGATGGATGTGCAGATGCCGGAGATGGACGGCGTGCAGGCTACAGTGAAAATCCGAAACCTGGAGGATCCCCTGATTTCAACCATTCCTATTATTGCGATAACGGCTAACTGTCAGGAGGAAGACCTTCTGAAATATGAAGAAGCAGGCATGAATGATTATCTTGCCAAACCCATTGTGGAAGCCCATTTGCTCGATACGATCCTGAGTAATTCCGGGCCTTCGAACACGAATAATGTCAACGGTTTTCCTTCTTCAGAAAACAAACTTTACGATCTCACCATGATACAATCTGTTTCAGGTGGTGATAAAGCATTTATTAAAAAAATGATTCTGCTTTTTATTGAAACTGTTCCACAAAATGTACAGGAGCTTGTAGATTCCACTGAAAGAAAAAACTGGGAACAGGTTTCCAAGATGGCTCATAAATTAAAATCCACGATTGATTCGATGGGTATTCGTACGATCCATGATCAGATCAGATCTGTTGAAATGAATGCAAAAAATCAGGAACATCTGGAACTCATGCCCAATATGGTTCAGCAGATAGAATCGGTTGTTTCACTATGTATACAGCAATTACTTAGAGAGGTTAATGGTTAATGGTGGATCGTTATATGGTTTTGCTTCTCACACCCTCACACCCTCACACTCTCACACTTGTTTTCCACAGTCTTCCCAAACACGATTTCCCTTTCCCAATATGGGAAAGATTCTTTCCTTGTCAATAATATAAAAATTTGAGAATGAGAGAGTTAATCAGGTAAAAAAAATCGGCATTCTTTTCGGAATGAATAGATATAACTCATTAAATTATGCATTTGCAAGCTTCTTCGGGCATCTTTATAGTAGAGGACAATTTGCTGTATCAGCAATTGATCGCCCGCGAACTGGAGGACTTTGGAGGTACCCTTTTTTTCTACACAACAGGAGAACATTGTCTCGCTAATATTTGCCGCAGGCCTTCTATCGTAGTGCTGGACTATAATCTCGATGGTGAGATCAATGGTCTGGAAACCCTGGAAGAAATACGCAAATTCGATCCTTCGATCTTTGTTATTTTATTTTCCAGTCAGAAGGAAGTATGCAGCAACGAAAACCAGCAGCGTTATGGATCTTTCGATTTCCTCGAAAAAAAGGAACAATCTTTTACGCTTCTTAAACAATTGCTGAAGGCCAAGATCAGCATTTAAGGCGTTAAGCTTTAAGCGTTCAGCGTTAGGCTTACCCCGGAATCCTGGAAATATACTTCTCAATCTGCTTGATCTGGTCAACGATCTGTGGTGTAGTGGGTTTCAGGTTTTTTGCTTTCCTGAAAAATTCTTTCGAAGCGCGGAATTCTCTTTTCGTCATCATGATGGAACAAAGCTGCAGGTAGGCAGCTGCCTGATTTTCCTTATCAGGTAAACCCTTGCTGATAGCCTGCCGGATTAAACCCTCTGCTTTACGAATATCATTTTTCTGCATAGCGAGCATACCCATTTGCAGGAGACTGGCGCCCTCGGCTTCTTTCATGGGCATGCCCAGGTCGAGGCCCTTGCGCATATTAACTTCAGCTCCGTCAAAATCATTCTTCATCATGGCGATATTGCCCTTGAGTGTATAATAAACGGAGCGGATGGGTTTATAGAGAAGACCTGGGAATTTGATCGTTGAAAGTACTTTCTCTGCGCCTTCCATATTGCCCGATTCCATATGTTCCTGGATGAGCCGAAGGGGTCCGAAAAAGAAATGACCGAAAATGAGAATCAGGCCAATGAGATAAGGCAGAAAGGCCGGCCAGAAACTGCTGTATATATTTGTGATAATGCCGATTGCTATCAGTGCGATGCCTATATATAAACGATATTTAATGATAACGCTGTAGAACTTCATAACCTGAATTTGGGCTGCAAAGATAGCCTAGTTTCAGGGATCTGCGAAGCCTGCCTTTAACCATAACTCTACACTCATTTAGTTTTAGGCTTTAGGCTTTAAGCTTTGGGCTTTCAAAAACGATCGTTGTTTACCTCAATCCAGTATCCATCCGGATCCTGCAGGTAAATCTGTTGGATCTGGTCGGGACGAAGTGCGATCTTATTCACTTCACCACCAAAATTTCCGTATTTGATGCCCATTTTTTCCAGGTGTTTGATAAAATCCGGAAGGGATTCAACAGTAAATGCCAGGTGAATATTCACGTCGTGCGGTACATCTTCCTTGGCACCACTGACGACATGCAATTGACTATGCGGACCAATTCTGAACCAGGTATGCCGATGATCATGAAAAGGTTCAGGGATCGTATCCAGCATCATGGCATATTTGTAAAATTCAGTTGCGCGCTGAAGATCCGTTACATAAACGGTGAGGTGATTAAACTGAGGTTTTGATTGTGCATGGCTTTGAAGTGAGTGACAGAGAATGAACAAAAAACCTGTAATTTTTAGCAATCGGTTCATGGATATAAATTGAAAGATGAAGTTAAGGCGAAAGCGATTCTTGTGTCAGAAAATCTTACTTTTGCAACCTTCCATTAAAGCGGGTCCGTAGTTCAACGCCTGCTTAAAGTGTTTTTAAAAAATTGGTCCCGTAGTTCAACGGATAGAATAGGAGTTTCCTAAACTCTAGATCCAAGTTCGATTCTTGGCGGGACTACAATTTTTGTTTAAAACCTGGGTTTTCCGGAATGTTCTAATTCTTCTATCGGAAATGCATTTGTCCAATGATATGGTTGTAATTCATTTAAAGAAACAAACTTCAAAGAGTCGTCGGCGGTAGTAACCCCAACCTTTACATCGATTCCCCAAAATCGCAAGCGTTCCTGGCATACACCACACGGAGTGAGAATTTTAAAAGGACTGTTTTCATCATCACGAACTACGCACAAACAGTGAGTAACTTTTACATTGAATTTATGGGCTTCTGTCATCGCGCCAACTTCAATACATAAGATTACACTGCTATTTACGGTTTCAATAGCCACACTACTCAGGTATTGGTCATCCTCAGTATGAATAATTGCAACACCACCCCAACCTTTCGGATATCTTTGGGGAATAAATTCAATTGCCTTTCGAAACATTTCCTGTTCTATTATATTTTCATTATCCATAGCTGTAATTATTCCACTTTTCACAATTATTCGAAAGCGAAATATTCTAAAAGTATTTTACAAACTTCCTTGCAAACTTGCTCATTCAGGGTACCTAATTTCTTTATTAAAAGGGTTTTATCCAGGGACCTTATTTGATCAATTGCGACCTGGCCGCTTTTTTTTTGAAAAACACAATGTAAGCGAGTAGGATATTTGCGAATGGCTGTAGTTATTGGTGCGACAATAATTGTATCTAAATACTTATTTGCCACATCAGGAGAGATTACCAAACAAGGTCTTGTTTTTTTTATCTCCTTCCCAATCGCAGGATCAAGATTTACAAGCCATACTTCAAAACGACGAATTACCATGACCATCCTTCTTTATCAAACTTGTTAGGAGCTGCACTCCAGGTTAAAGCATCCAGGTCCTTTTGGTCTGAAACAGAATTTTTGAATAAATCTTCCCACCCACTACGGGGCTTCGAAACAGACGAAATAAGTAATCCGGCATTTGATGGAATTAATTCAATTTCTCCATTTAATTGATATTGTTCAATCAAGGACTTCGGAATCCGTATTCCTTTTGAATTACCTATCTGAATTAACGACGTTTTCATATCCCGAAGTTATTACTTTGTAATTACATTTCAAAACGATGGCAATATTTTAATTTTTGGTAGTTTGCACGATTCTTCTTTTTGTGGTTGATGTATGGGTTGACATTGAGTGGTAATTGAATTTTCTGGCAGACCATCAGCTCCTCTTTTTTATCAATTTGTAAGATAACAACGGACTGATAAAAACAATCAGATAGGTTATGGAAATCCATGGCTGATATTCAACATAAAACTGATGGAACGAAAGGGCGACGGGACTTGGGATCAGTACAAAGAAAACCAGATCAGTCAGCATAGCCGTCAGAAGCCAAAAGAGAGCCAGATAAATGGGGGCCTTCGTGTTGAATCCCCTTTTCTGATTACTTCTAAAATATATATAGCTAAATACTGTCCAAACCAGTAAATTAATAAGCAGATGATAAGGAACCGATTTCACAAATTCCGGCGAATCAAACATATTACTGCCGGGTGGGTCGGGTGGTAGCTTGATGAATACGCTTACCAGATAACTGGCCAGATAGGCCAGAATGGTTACAATAATATATGCTGATATAAAATAACCGGTTGCGCTCCTGGCATTTAATTTTACATTTAAAAACATAACTACCGTTTTTTGGAAATAAAAATAGTGGTTAACATTCCTGCATTGTTATATAAAACGGATTATTAAATTATAGAAAAAGGAGCGATGTCATTTGAACTGACGCAAATACCGGAATTCAATAATCAGCTGGTCAACGATTTTTTTCTAAATGGTTCTAAAACCAACTCGCTTGTGGAGCATATGGAAAAAATCAGCCTGCCTTCTGTAGACGTCCAATCATATGAATGGTACTTCGAAGGCATCCGGATGAGTTATTCTGACTGGCATTTTAAAGAAGCCGTAGATCTCCAGTGGAATTATAACATTAACATTGAGCTGATTACTTTTATGGTCAACCTGAAGGGGTCGGTATGGATTGCCATTCCGGGAGGACAGCAAATACCTCTGATGGGCAATTACCAGCACAATCTTTTTTATTCCAAAACAAGTTCATCGGATAATGGAATCATTAAACGGGAAGGATCTTCTGCCTCTATGTTTTTTTTACAATTCACCAAGGATGCTTTTCTTCGGCTGACTGATAAAGCAAATGAGGCAATATCGCGTTTCAGCGATGATGTGGTTGGTGGCCGGGAAACAGCGCTATCCCAAAGTAATTTGACGCTGGAAGCACCCATGTGGAATATGATTGACAATATACTGCACTGTCAATATAAGGATGGAATAAAGAAAATGTATCTGTTATCAAAAAGTATTGAGTTCCTGGTTATTCAGGCTGAGTCTTGTAATAATTTATCGGCCGGGTCGAAAGATTACAGAATAAGCAAACTGGATCGCGATTGTCTGATGCATGCGAGAGAATATATTATCGGTAATCTTGAATCACCTCCCAGTTTGTCAGAACTGGCGAGAATCATCGGGATGAATGAGTATAAGCTGAAACGTGGATTCAAGGAGACTTTCGGCAATACGGTTTTCGGTTATTTGTCTGACGCGCGATTGGAAATCGCAAAAAATAATTTATTAGAAACCTGTAAGCCTGTTACTGAGATTGCTTTTGAGCTGGGCTATTCAAGCGTTCAGCATTTTAGCAGTGCATTCAGTAAAAAATTTGGGGTGTCACCTTCAAAATTGAGAAGCTAAGTTTCATGGGTATTTGAGAAAGTTCAAACCACGGCAACACAGGCCTGCTCCTTCTTCGAAAAAGCGTAAATTTGATGACAACGCCATTCATTAATAAGTCAAAATAATCCGCCATGTTTATGAAATGTTATCGCTTATCTTTTTTAATTTTCAGCTTTTCACTCCTGATAGCCCGGTCTGGCATTGCCCAATCGATGATGTTGTCAAAAGGAGATGCAGCGCCTGTATTTACCGCCAAAGCCAGCCTGGCCGGCAGTGAATTTGATTTTTCATTAAAAAACGCCCTTGCTAGAGGACCTGTTGTAGTTTATTTCTATCCTTCTGCTTATACCGGCGGCTGTGATGCGGAAGCGCATGCCTTCGCTGAAACCAAGGATAAATTTACCGCGGCGGGAGCTACTATTATCGGTGTATCTGCAGACGATATTAAGCGGCTGATTGCATTTTCTTCCGATCCCGAATACTGTGCAGGTAAGTTCCCTGTCGCTTCAGATCCCGCAGGCGAAATTGCGGCAAAATACGGCCTGACCATGGGAGCTGCAAAGGTTGGAATTAAAGACCTTAAGGGGCAGGACCTTACACATGGCTTCATTCCACGAACCACTTTTGTTATTGATAAAGGAGGTAAAATTGTAGCAGTCTTTTCATCAGTAACCGACCATATTTCACCTATTGACCATGTTGAAAAGTCGCTGGCGATTGTAAAAGGGTTGTAATTCGCGTGCCCGGGTTATAGGTTAAATTCTTTTTTCAGACCAGCCAATATTTCATTTGCTTTCTGAACTAATATTATTTGTTGGTTCAATTGACGTCTACGCAATCTTTTTATCATCTCACCCTGATTAACCAAAATATCAATAGAGTTCTTGTTGATGTTCTTTAAATACATTTCGTGAACTATCGGCCCATGCTTTCCTATGTCCTCAAAGACTTTAAAATTAAACATCGGTATCGTTTGAGCAGATACTGATTCAAATAATAATTTGTTTTCCCAGTCCTCCATCAACTTTAATTTTTCAGATGTCGCATCATAACTGGTTAAATCATTTACAATGGATTGATTAAAGAACCGGAGAGAGCCGGTATTTTTTATTTGAACGTATGCGCCGTTTATATTGTCAAACTGAAAAGTAGATAACAATGAAAGTACAGATCTGTAAAGGATTGAATCCCTGAATCTATCTCCCAAATGATTTAAATTTGCTTCCATTGAATCGATACCTGTTATTTTTTCTTTTGTGAATTCCATCAATTGGTGAAGCGCGGAAGTATCGGTCGTGAAGTCTTCATAAAGTGATTTGGCATAGATTCCGGCGCGATCTTTTTCCGAAAGATGTTCCCGGAGATTTTCAGCTAAGAATCCGAGAGTCACAGCAAAAAATAACATAAGGAACTCGATCAGATATTCCTTCAAATGTTTCTTTTTATGTTTTAAATCAGGATAGTGATGTATTTCCATACTTTCCATAGTTTCTTTTACTTCCGGGGATTGGACAGCCCGCACTGGTTCATTTCCAGCATCATGCTTTGTGGTATCGTTATTGTCCGATTCAGGTAGTGTTTCTTCCATTCCCAGATTCTAATGAATATAAAAGTTACAATTATTGATCAAATTCAAAATGGATAAATTCGAACCGCATCTATATAGGTTTACATCTTCTTCAAAAAAGACCGATTCTGCGGCGTTCACCGATTCTTCTTTTTGTATTTGGCGAATTGGTTGATGTTTGAATTTGGCCTTGATTCTATTAACTCCAGCTGCACAAATATGCCATCATAAAAAAGGTAAATTGCAGAGTGTGTACAGAGCCTCTGTAAAATTTATTTTAGATTTTTCCTAACGGGGGCGTTTCCATTTTTGAACATATTCTTCCTGCTGTGTTCTTGTTGTGTTCGGGTATTCTTCTTGTTTTCTCCCTGTAGAAAGCCATCCGACCCGAAGAAACAGCGAACACAACAGGAATACAATAAGAAAACAATAAGAAGCCGATGGTATCCCGAATCGTCCTGATATAGCTGTACAGTATTAGGTGGGTTTACATTTAAACGCTACCTTATCTGAATATTTTTTATCAAACTTAATTATGTATGGAATCCAGGAAAAATTTCAATTCCACAAAAGTGCCTCGAACAACAGAAGTATTTCCGCAAGCTGTAGTTGCTGACAATTTGATATTTATTTCGGGGATGCCGGGCTTAAATTCCGACACGGGAAAATTGAGTGATAGTTTTGAAGAACAAGCCTTTCAAAGTTTTCTGAACATAAAAACCATTCTTGAAGAGTTGGGAAGCAGTATGGATAAAATCGTGAAGACAACTGTGTTTATGGTTTCAGGAAATGACTTCAGTGTTTTGAATAAAGTTTATGGGGAGGTTTTCCCAAAAAATGCTCCGGCCAGGAGTACCCCACAGGTAATGCCATTCCCGGCAGGAATTCTAATTTCTGTTGAATGCATTGCCCTGCTCTGATTCGCCAGCCATGGAGTTATGCACTGAGCGCCAAAGTTTACATGTTCGGGTTACAAGATTGGAAAAAAGAATTTGACTGGCTTATATCTGATTTTTAATAAATTCATAGTCCATATGAAACTGAATTTTTCAAGGTATCCCAGGCTTCTGACATCATTTATTGCTCTGAGTTTATCCTTCGCCATCTGCAAGGCCCAAACTGGCAACACCACTATCACCGAATGGCAATACGGCAAAAACGGTGCAGTATCCATTACTTATGATGACGCTTCCAGGAACCAGTTTACCCGTGCGTTGCCAGTCATGGAGAAATTAAAAATGACCGCAACTTTTTTTGTCATCACCGGCCCGATCACAGGCTCTGTATACCACGGTAAATTTGTGGGTCGGCCGGTAGAAGTCATCATTAAAGAATCCGCTACTATCCCAACCGATGAACAGAATTTTTTGGAGCGATGTTCAGCAGCAGGATACCTTGGCTATATGGGAACCATTTCATATCATACCCGTGCAGGCGGTTTGTATTCATCGGGCAAAAAGCAACAGGCTTATCATTTGATGGATAGTCTGTATGCAAAAGTGCGTAATGGAGATTTCAAACCAGGGTATGAACCATGTCCTGAGTATAAGGAAGCTGTGGGATCGAGTTGGGACGATTTCAGAAAAGATGCAGGTGAAGGATATGAGATTGCGAGCCATTCTATCACGCATGCCACCATGCCCGGTTTGGATGAAGCCAATATTCGTTATGAATTGGAGAAAAGCAAAGAAGAAATCAAAAATCAGCTGGGTGACAAATACACTTTCTCAACTGAAGTCCCATACGGTTATGAAGATGATCGCGTGATGCAAATCGCTTACAAAATTTATCCCGCCCTTCGCAACCGAATGCCTGAACCGTTTTTGAAAGAAATTGATCGTGCGAGTAAGGAAGTTCCCCATCCCACTGATAAAGATTATGTACAATGGCAGCGCGGCCCGCTACATAAAACACCATTGACATTGATGAAATCATGGGTAGATACTACTTATGCAAATAAAGATATGTGGCTTGTGCTCGTTTTTCATGGCATCGACAGCCTTGGATGGGAATGGACACCCATCCCAAAACTCGAAGAATATTTTAATTATATCAAAGACAGGGAGGACAAACTCTGGATTGCTACTTTCGGTGATGCTACCAAATACATGCGGGAACGTGAGCATGCTACAGTAAAGGCTAATGAAAAAGACGGGAAGATCAGCGTGTCACTCACCCATTCCCTGGACAAAACGATGTATGATCTGCCCCTAACGCTCAAAACCTACGTTCCTGATAAATGGAGGAAGGTGACGGTGAACCAGGGAACAAAAACGAAGACGGTCGATGTCCGGCATGATCAGAAGGGCGGCTATGTGATCTACCAGGTAGAACCTAACACAACAAACGCATTATTATCGGGTTCATAAAATTCATGCATGAAAAACATTCGCTTAATAGTAATATCATTATTCACGATAGCTCAGGCATTCGCGCAAAGCAGCGAAAATTTCAAAATGATATTAAAAGACGGCTGGCAGATGCAGTCATCCACTAAGGTTGCTGATGGTGGTGCAACCCTTTCACTGCCGGGGTATAAAACTTTGGGCTGGTACAAAGTCAGTGTCCCTACTACTGTTATAGCCGGTTTATTGTCAAATAAAGTGTATGATTTCGATCCGTTTTATGATATGAACTTCGAGAAGTTGAAAGACGCGAAACTTGATTCCACATGGTGGTTTCGCAAAGAGTTCACATTACCAAATTCTGAGAGAGGGAAAGAGGTAGTGCTCAAATTACATGGTATTAACTACAAGGCAAATGTCTGGCTGAATGGTGTGCTCATAGCCGATTCAAACCAAATTGTAAATCCTTATCGTATCATAGAATTGGATATTACTGAAAAGATAATTACATCTGGCGTCAACACGCTTGCCCTGGAAATCAAACGCCCGATCGATCCGAATAAACATGGTGGTGATCTGGCGATTGATTATGCAGACTGGATACATTATCCCCCGGATTACAATGCAGGAATCATCAACAATATTGAGATCAAAACTTATGATCGTGTCGGTATCCGATATCCGCTGGTGACAACAAATTTCGATCTGCCATCATTGGCCGTAGCACATCTTACTGTCGATGCACTGGTAACCAATTATACAGGTGACCCTCAGGATGTAATAGTTAGAGGTAAGATTAATTCCGAAATCCATTTCAAAAAGAATGTTCATCTAAATGCTCATGAAACGGCCGAAGTGACTTTTACCCCGGCTGATTTCCCGCAACTCAATATTAAAAACCCCCGCATTTGGTGGCCATGGCAATATGGAAAACCAAATCTGAACCATATTGAGCTTTCAGTGGCGCATGATAATTTGGTGAGTAATACTATTGCGGAATCCTTTGGCATTCGTCAGATTACATCGCAGTTTATCGATGATAAATCGCGTGTGTTTATCGTGAATGGGAAGCGGATTGTGCTAAGAGGTGCGGCATGGTCACCGGATATTTTTCAACGTCGTTCACCTGAACGTCAGGAGCAGGAAATCCGTCTCTATCGTCACATGAATATGAACATTGTTCGCTCTGAAGGGAAAATGGAAGACGATAATTTTTATGCGTTGTGCGATAAATATGGAATGCTGGTGATGACCGGCTGGATGTGTTGTGGCGCCTGGCAATATCCCGAAAATTGGGACGCAGCCAAACGTGCATCGGCCATGGCATCCGACAGCAGTGTGATGCTCTGGCTGCGAAATAAATCAAGCCTGATGGTATGGCTCAATGGCAGCGACATGCCACCGCGCGATTCAACTGTTGAAGAAGATTACCTGAAAATTGAAGCCTCACTGAAATGGCCCAACCCGACTATTTCAACCGCTGATGCCAGCAAATCGAAAGTTTCTGGTTTCAGCGGTGTAAAAATGGATGGCCCCTATGAATGGGTGCCGCCTATTTATTGGGAAACCGATACATCGCTGAGACATGGTGGCGCATGGAGTTTCGCGACGGAGATATCGCCGGGGCCTTCGATCCCGCCATATGAAAGCCTGATAAAATTCATACCAAAAGATTCATTATGGTTCACCACACAATCCTGGAAGTATCATTGTGGTACCATGACCTTCGGCAATACCCAGGTTTTTGATGATGCACTGGAGGGGCGTTACGGCAAAGCAACTGATATAAAAGATTTTATTGCTAAAGCACAGGCGCAGAATTACGAGTCACACCGCGCCATGATGGAATCTTATGGCCTGCATAAATATCACACTGCTACAGGCGTGGTACAATGGATGGGCAGCAATCCATGGCCAGGTTTGATCTGGCATACATATGATTATTACTTATATCCTGCCGGTACTTACTTCGGCATGAAAAAGTCGATGGAACCTTTGCACATTATGTATTCTTATGCCAATAACGAAGTGGATATTACAAACTCGTTGCTGCAAAAATTTTCCGGACTTACAGCCAAAGCAGATATATATCAACTGGACGGCACTCTTAAATATTCCAAAAACATTACTACAAGTATCGAACCCGACAGCATACAAAAATGTTTTGTACTGCCTCAGATCAGTGATCTTTCAGAAACATATTTCCTGCGGCTGCAACTCAGCGATGCAAAAGGCGATATGAAAAGTATCAACTGGTATTGGCTGTCTACAAAACCTGATGTACTTGATTGGGTGAAATCAAAATGGTATATGACACCACAGTCCGGGTATGCCGATTTTTCTGCATTGCAAAACATCGGTAAAACCTCATTAAAAATGGTATATACGAATGGGAAAAAATACGACAGCACTTTGCATAAGATAATCATTACCAACACTGGTAAAACAGTAGCTTTCCAGGTACATCTCCGTGCACTAAAAGGCAGGTCGGGCGACGATATTTTGCCGGTCATCTTTAGCGACAATTATATAGAATTGGCACCGGGTGAAACGCGTACTATTTTTTGCAGTTATGCAAATAAAGATGCAAAAGGAGCCGAACCGTTTTTCGTCACCTCTGCATGGAATCTGGACCTTGCGAAGTGCAAAGCAGCCGGTAACGCCCGTTTTGAAAATCAGAAGTGAATGCCTCATTCATTTTTCATGGCAGTAACAGGATTGGCAAGAGCAGCCTGCACACATTTAAAGCTGACGGTAAACATGGCGATTAGCATGGTTATAATACCTGCCAGCGCAAACACCCACCAGCTCAAGTCAGTACGATAGGCATATCCTTGTAAGAAATTGTTGAGACCATACCATGCTACAGGAAAGGCAATGGTCGCGGCAACCAGTACCAGCACTAAAAAGTCCTTGGACATCAACGCAACAAGATTCGGAACACTGGCACCCAGCACTTTTCGTACGCCTATTTCTTTCACTTTGCTTTCAGCAGTAAAAGTCACCAGGCCAAACAAACCAAGACATGATATTAATATCGTTATTGTTGCAAAACAATTAAACAACTGGCCAATATGCGTATCCGTTTTGTACAAATCATCAAACTGGCTGTCTAAAAAATTGTAATCAAAAGCATAGTCTGCATTATACTTTTTCCATAAACGTTCGGCGGCGGCCAATGCACGGGGAGCATCCTTAGCTGTAGTTCTTACGTACATTTTCCCCCGCCAGTTTTTGTCGTATTGCATCAAAAGAGGTAGTATTTTTTGGTGCATGTCCTGGAAATGAAAATCTTTCACCACACCCGCAATCACTCCATTAATACCGTGAAAACTAAGCCGTTTGCCAATTACAGGTTCTTTAATGCCGGCTGTCTTAACAGCTGTTTCATTTAAAATAAAATGGGCGCTGTCGGCAGGTGAACCGGTAAAGCCGCTCCCTTCCACCAACTGCATTCCCATCACCTGCAGAAAATTTCTTTCTACCGGCAGCTGGATAATGGCAAATGACTGCTGGTCGCTCCTTTTTCCATCCCAGTCCACATCGGTGCTGCCTGAATAATTACTGATGATGTTCTCGCCAGATTCTGTAACGCCTGATATTCCCGGTTCTTTCAGCAGTTCAGCTACTGCTGCATCATAATGATTGTTAATATTCCTCATCCAAAAGCTAAAAACATTTTGTTTGTCGTAACCCAGGTTTTTCTCCCGTATATATTTTAATTGTTTGCCTATGATGATCGTGCTCGTAATAAGTATAATGGTGAAACTAAACTGTACAACCACCAATACTTTTCGGAAATTGTTTTTACCGCCAACGCCACTGAGTTTGCCTTTCATCGCTTCCAGCGGTTTGAAAGAGGACAGTGTTATGGCCGGGTAAATACCTGCCAGCAGAAGTGTTGCCAGCAAAGTAAGACCGTACACCGCAAGTACATTCGGCGACCAGGGTTGGAAAACAATATTTTTGCCTGAAATATTATTGTATAAAGGCATTACAAGGTAAATAATGACCGTTGCGAGTACAAGTGCAATAAGAAACGTGAGCAGAGATTCACTTAAGAACTGCATAAACAACTCCGGCTTACCTGCACCAACAATTTTACGCAGACTAATTTCCTTACTGCGCTTCATAGCCCTGGCAGTAATCAGGTTTACATAGTTGATACAGGCAATTAGCAATACAATCACAGCCACTAAAAAAAATATTTTTACAACCATCATGCCCTGATCACGGCCGTCTGAAGCGTACAGGTGTATTTTAGTTAGCGGATTAAACAGGTAAACAAGGTGCTTGTTAGCCTCTATATCAAAGTAGTGCCGGTGTATGATGCTCAATTTTTGAGCCGCTGCGTTCGGATCGGCATTAGGTTTTATTAATACGTAGGTATCATAATTATACTGACCCCAGTTCGAATTCAGTGATTTAAAATAGCCGCTGGTATCATATTCCTGTTCCAGTTGCTGAAAATTAAAGACGATATTATAATTGATGGATGAATTGGCAGGCATATCTTTCATCACGCCCGTTACCGTATACAATTTTTTGTCGTCGCCCTTCAATGTTTTACCCATAGGGTCTTCATCGCCAAAAAATCTTTTCGCTGTCGATTCTGACATCACGATGGAATGTGCATCCGCAAAAGGGTGTTGCGGATTGCCTTTAATAAGCGGGTACGTGAATATGCTAAAGAAGGAAGGGTCCACATAACAATTATGCCATTCGGTGATCTTTTTGTCCTTGTATTCAAATATTGAAACCGCCCAGTTATCCCGGATGCGGCAGGCATCCTGCACTTCCGGCACTTCTTTTTTTGCATACACGGCAGCAGGTGCCGGTGTAGTGCCCCACACATTGTTGTCACCAAGTTTAGGCGCCAGCTTATATATGTTAGCGGCGTTTACATTAAAGCGGTCATAGCTCAGCTCATCTTTTACCCAAAGCAAAAGCAGCATACTCACCGCTAAACTCACGGCAAGGCCGGTAATGTTGATGAACGAATACGTTTTATTGTTACGCAGGCCACGCAGGGCTGTTTTGAAATAGTTCTTTAACATACAGTATGATATAATTTATTACCGGTAATAATCATTTTAGCATTCCAAAAAGGTACCAATTGATATTTATATAATATTCAGGATATTATGCATTCCGGATGAATGAAATATTGTTCGGTTTCAGTACATAGGGCGTTCATTAATGTAACTTGTCGGCTCCCGGGTAATAATGTGGCAATTGTGTCTTAGTTTCATAATTTAATTAAATATTCCATCGTAGATGAAACAGGTTCTGATTTTCTGTTGCTTGATGACATTTACTATTATTATTAAAGCGCAATCCGGTACTCAACTGGATAGCATCGCAAGGGGTATCAAACCAGATAGTACATTGAAAGTAGAATTTGAGTCAGAGTTTCCTGGTGGAACGAAAGGATGGAATAACTTTCTCACCAACACTTTAGTTTATCCCCCAAAGGCTGTCCGAAAAAAAATTCAGGGGCAGGTTATCGCAAGGTTTATTGTTGAAAAAGATGGATCATTAAGCAATATAGAGATCATTAGCGGCCCTAAAGAACTTTGGGATGCAGTGTTGGACGTGCTTAAACAAAGTCCAAACTGGAAACCCGCGATTCAGAATGGTAAAAAAGTGAAATCATACAAAAATCAACCTTTTAATTTTAAGTTAGTAGCAGCATAATAAAAAATTCCCCTGCATATTATGGAAGTCCATCACCACCCCGACCTGCATCACAGGAGAAAAAAATGGAAAGAGTATTTTCTTGAATTCTTAATGATTTTTCTGGCTGTAACACTCGGCTTTTTTGCAGAAACAGTCAGAGAAAAGATTTCTGAAAAACACCGGGAGAACGATTATATCGTCGGATTGATAAACAATGTACAGAATGATACTTCAGGGCTGAAGGGCCTTATAGACAGAAATGATCTGGAGTTAAGAGGGATCGACTCTTTATTGAGTGTATCAAAAAATAGTTTTTTGAATATTCCGGTTCAGGACTCTATATTTTATTATGGTCTTCACTACACTTTCAATTTACACCTCTTTGACTTCAATGACCTGACCTTAGTGCAATTAAGAAACGCAGGAGGATACAGCCTGATAAGAACAGATAAGGTAGCCGATAGTATTGCCCTTTATGAATCTAAAAATAATGACATTAAAGTTCAGGAAAGATTTGTTATTGATTATTATACACAAGCCATGGCATCCTTTAAACAAATTCTGGATATTACTCTTACCGATAAATTTTTTCAGGAGTTTGGAAAGAAAAATGTCATACCATCCGAATATCATGTTTTAATATCTAAGGACGAGGAGAGAATGGCGCTGCTTTATAATAATTACTGGATTTACAGAGGAACGCTTAGTGGTTATAATAATAAATTAAAAGACCATCTTGAATATCTGAATGGATTTATAACATTCCTGAAAAGAACTTATGATATTAAATAGACCTATAAAGACGCCAGGTAGTCGAAACTTTTCTTCAATGCCACTTCGGGTTCTTTTACCATATCCTGCTCAACGATAAAATGTTTCGTCCCGTTTTCTTTTGCCTTCGTAATAATAGACTTCAAATCAAGCACGCCGTTGCCGGCTGTAGTCATATAGGGGAATAATTCAATCCATTGTTTGGGGTCTCCGCCATCGCCTGAAAAATGCACTTTCTTCACCATATCCTTTACATGCATCAATGGGTAACGTCCTTTGTACTTTTCGAGTAATGCAATCGGATCTCCACCGCCTGCGGTTGTCCAGTAAAGATCCATTTCGAAAAATACAAGGGAGGGATCTGTATTGGCAAATATCAATTCCAAAGGAATTTGCCCGTTTACTTCTTTCAGCCCATAGCCATGATTATGGTAGGCGAATTTTACGCCCTGCGCTCTGGCAGATTCGCCGATTTTATTAAAAGCCTCCGCCATTTTTTTGTAATCATCCAAGGTTTTTCTGTTTTCAGCCGGAATAGCAGGGAGCACCACATAAGTATTTCCTAAGATCCTGGCTGCTTCTCCGAGCTTGTCCATTCTTGTTTGAAGGGTATCCAGATCTGTATGAATAGAAGGAACCGAAAAACCATGATCATCCAAAAGCTTTTTCATTTCATTGGCGGTATGTCCGAAGTAACCGCTTCCCTTAAAACCCAGGGAAGGTGTGACTGCATTCCATTTTTCAATAGCAGAAGGACTGCTGAAAGAATAAGGTCCGTACAGTTCTGCTTCTTTATAACCAATTTTTGAAAGCATGGATAAGGCCCCTGTAAGATTTTCATCCAGCATCTTCGGAAGGGAGAAAAACTGGATTCCTATTTTTTCCAACAAGGGACCGGATTTAAATATATCTGAAGATAGAATAAGTGCTGAAGCAGAAGCTTTAGCGGAAGTGCTGATAAATTGTCTTCTTAACATGGTTATACATTTCGAATTAAAAGGTAGGGTTTAAATCCTTCATTGAAAACCAGAATTTAAGGAAGACTCAATCAGGCTATGTATTTAATAGAAAGGAAATTATGGCCGGATAAGTTCAGGTCAGGCTTTGCCGGATTAATGAATAGTTAAGATCATTACAAAAGATAAACGTAGAAATAACGTAGGATTAATAAAAATTGATTATTTTAGAAACCTGAAATATATCGTTTGGCCAAGACTAAGGACAATATACTCACTAGAGGAATGAAGGGTTCCATTGGAAAGGAGCTTGTTTACAGAACAACCAAAAATGGAACATTTGCCAGCAAGTATCCGGATATGTCTGCTGTGATTCCGTCCAAAAATCAGACCAAAGAAAGGTCCCGATTTGCGGGAGCTGTAAAATTCGCTCAGTCAGCAATGAAAGATCCGGAAAAGATAGCCAGGTACAGTAAAGGGAATGAGCATTCTGTATATCATGCTGCCATAAAGGATTACATGAGCTTATACGATGCTAAAAAAGGAGTCATACCTGAACTTCCGGAAGCTGTGCAGGCTGATCTTCTGGCACTCTCTTTAAGCGATTCACAGATGCGGGCCGTGAAATATATTTTTCAGAATAAAAAGCTCACCAACGGCATTTACCAGAAAATGAATGCTGTTTCCAAAGCAACGGCTACGCGGCATCTCCAGGAACTGGGCTCTTTGAATATCATTCAATTCAACAACGGAAAGGGAGCCGGGGCATTCCATATTTTGGGCTCGAGATGGAAAAATAATGGGCTCATTTGATCTAAGAAAGACTCATAATAGGCTCAGACTGACAAATAATAGGCTCAATTCTATTTTATTTTAACCCTGAGTACCCAGTCATTCGCAGTAATAAAAAGCACATCTTTAGTTTCATTAAAGGCGCAATTCGAAGTTTGCTTATTATAAATTCTTATCAATCCCAGTAATTTACCTGCAGGAGAGATAATATTAATGCCATCAGGTCCCGAACTGAAGATGTTTCCATTGTTATCCGTTTTAAACCCATCAGCACCTGATTTAATTTTAGCTTTTGCTTTTAACGGGAATCCATCCAGTAATATTTTTCCGCTTTGAATATTGCCGTTGCTGTCCAGTTGATATGCATACCATTTGGTGTGTTCGTCACTGCTGCCGACATACAATATTTTTTGATCAGGTGATAAGGCAATTCCATTCGGTCTCGAAATACTATCGATCAGCAAACTAAGTTTACCGGAACTGCTTATCTTATATACACCTTCAAATTTTAATTCTCTCGTAGGATCATTTTCATACTTGGGTAAGCCATAAATGGGATCGGTAAAATAAATATTATTTTTTCTGTCGGCAACAAGATCGTTGGGGCTGTTAAATCTCTTTCCTTTATAATCTTTTGCAAGAACGATGAATTTTGGTGCGGGAGAATCCAGGGGCGCATTCATACGAACTACCTGGCGATTGCCGGACTGACAAAGTAATAATTTTCCATCTTTATCCAGCGCAAGTCCGTTGGATCCATTCTCCCCATCGCGAAAGGCCGTATCAGTATATCCCGATGGCGTAAGATAAGCCACCGGTGTATCCTTTCCATTCCACCGATATATTGTATTTTCCCTGACTGCTGAAAAAAGAAGCATTTGTTTTGATGGTACCCAAACAGGTCCTTCACACCATTTATAGTTTCTGCCGATTACTTCAACAACCGCATTCGTATTGATAATGTTTGCAGCGCTGCTGTCGTACAACTCCACTTTACCAAACGCACTATCCGTTACAACAACTTTTGAAGGTTCAGTTGGAGTATTACAACTAATGCAAACCAATAAATAAGAAAGGGTAAAAACTATTAGCTGATTTTTCATCTGGCGGCAAATTTTGTTAGTTCATGTTCATATCATAAAGTAACAAAACTTATGGTTATAAAACGTCGCCCGGAGAGAGCGATCCAATACTACTTTTCAGCAAATACGAAGGACATTTCCTTTACGCGGGTATCAATGACCAATTGATTAATTCGATTACAGTTTCTTCTTATGATATCTGAAAATAATTTCATGTCGCCGTCTTTATGATTTACTTCCATCATTTCATTGGCCAGCGTGATGTTTGACAATGGACTTATGACCTTGAAAGCCAGGGCAGATTCAAATTGGCTTTGTACATGACGAACTCTTTTTGGTATTACTCCAAAAATATTTCTGATAATTTGTTTCATAATTGAAGTTTTTAGTCTGTTTATATTCTACTGCAAGATGAGCTAATTTATCTTCCTGATCGTTACAGATAACTACCATATTGTTGCAAAATTCACTGATTTTCATTCAGGAGTAGAAATCTCCTATTCACCCTTAGAAATTCTATTTGTAGCACATTCCTTTCGAAATGTTATACAATTCACACATTTTGTTCTGGCAAAGTCTCTGTTAATAGGAAAATGACCTGGGCAAAGCCTGTTATGAAGGAATAAAGGCTTACATTAACGGACATCTCCAATTTCGTTTGAACTTCTTCTGCCTGTCTGACGGTTTCCGTGCCAATCATCTTTAATATTTACAAGTGAGAATATTTATTAAAAATATGGTCTGCATTCGTTGTAAAATGGTTGTCAAGGATGAATTGACAAAACTCGGGTTGAAACATATGGTTGTGGAATTGGGTGAAGTGGAACTCCTGGAAGAAATGACACCGGAACAACATGATGAGTTTAAAATTGCCCTCCTGAAGTCAGGATTGGAATTATTGGATGACAAGAAAAGTGTCTTTATCCAAAAAATAAAGAATATTATTATCGAACTGGTTCATTATTCGGAAGAACCCTTAACGATAAATTTATCTGAATACCTTAGTAATAAGCTAAACCACGATTATACCTACCTGGCGAACCTGTTCTCTGAAGTAGCGGGTGTAACTATTGAAAAATTCTTCATCATTCATAAAATCGAACGCGTAAAAGAACTGCTTGTTTATAATGAACTGACGCTGACAGAAATTGCTTACCAAATGCACTATAGTAGTGTATCACACTTATCCAGCCAGTTTAAAAGAGTAACCGGGTTAACACCTTCCCATTTTAAGCAACTTAGAAGTAAAAGACGTTCGATGCTGGAGGATCTGTAATTAATTATTCATACCCGCTTTTAATAAGCGTTAAGATCATTTTAAACCTTCCGTTGGGTTTGATATAGTTGGCAGCATGTGCTGGTATTACGATTCCCATTCCGGTTTGAAGTAAATGGGATACTTTATCAATTACAATATTTGCTTTACCTTCTATGATTTGGGCGAATGTGTCAAACGGAGAAGTTTTTTCCGTTAGTCCTTCGCCGTTATCGAACGACATCACACTGATACTCCCAGTTAATTTTTTTAATACGGATTTTGAAACAACTGAATTTGGTACATATTCTATGATCTCAACAACTATATGTGATTTTGATTTAACCAGGTCCGCAAGTTTAACCTTAATTTTTTGATCCTTTACTTTGACATTAGGTAATTTAGGTTTTGTTGCCATGCTATTTTTTTTAATATATTATCGCACAGGTAAGATAGGCTGAATTTCATGAACCAATTTTATAATTTGTCTAAACACTTAATTTTACTCAGATCAAAATGCAATCGCCGCTTCGAACATAGTTCCGTAAAATTTCCCTCCATTCAGGATATTGTCAACCGGATAATTCTGATAGACCTGGTTGACATATTCTACTTTCAACATGATATTTCTTGTAAGAAACCAACCGGCTGAAGCTACTTCACGATTTATAGTTATATCCTGGGTTAGCCCCTGAACAGCAGACGTTACCGTATTGTACCTTACGCCAATCCAGAAGTTTTCTTTTTCAGCCGGGAAACGGTAAATGAGATCAGCAGCATACTGAATAGCCTGGCGTTTGGTTGTTTCAGTTATGGACCTGCCATGTGCATTTTCATAGGTGGCAAACAGTTCGAGTCCTTTATATTTTATAAAAGGATTTATCATAACAGTGCTTACCTGTTCCGTGAAACCAGGATTAAATCTTCCGGAAAACGGACTATAGTCCACTTCATCAGAAATCGTTGTTCCATTGGCCACATTCTGGTTTTCCATGACATAGAAGTAGTGAGAACCCGTACGGTCACCTCCGAATAATGTATTGTTGTTGGCGCTGGCATCCGAATAAAAAGATCCCGTTAGCCTAAACCGGAAATCCTGCGTGATCTGTTTGTCAAATCCAATCTTGCCATGGAACGCAGGATCATATTTATTTACCTGTCCTGTAAGTGTATCCATTTTTGTCGGTGCCACAACAGTTGGATCCAGTTCCCCGTTGGATATTCCTCCCATTACAAATAATCCCGATTTGTGGTGATAATAGAATTCTGCACCGATTTCAGTGGCAAATTCATCCATGATATAATTTTCTACGAATGGATTATACAAAGTGCTTCCTCCGTCTGTTCTTCGGAAATGCTGATCCCCATAATCCACATCGAACTGCCCGATCTTGATGGTGACTGATTTCATAATGTTGTCAACAACATCATTGTGCAGGAACAGAAGTTTATCGAACTGGATATATCCACCCTTTACCCAGGTATCTTCATGATGACGTGAAGAAAGATAAACGGTCAGGTTAACCCTGATCCCGTCCGACAACTGGGCATCAATACTCAGATTGGCCATTGCCAGATTAAAGCCATTTGACAATGGAATAAGACTATTCACATTCCCTTTATATGGTGGTAAAAATAAAGGCTCAGCTGTGTTTTGATCGCGTAACATCTGAAAAGTCTGCTCAAAACTTCCACCAACCTGAACATACAGTTTCTTAAAAGGGATGGTATCGGCCTTGGTTGTTTCGAACATATGCAAACCCCGTTCATCATAAGGACGGAAAAACTGCATTTTATTTTTTTGTGCAGATACCTCAAATGAAGCGATACACAACAGAACTATAATAATTATTTTCATAGTTTTTTCTTAAGATTTAATCTCAATCAAACGCACATCAGGCCTTTTTATACAGCAAAGTATAATTCAGTGTAATGGCATCTCCTGTTTTCATTGCACCCAGCATGAATTTTGGTGGTTTAACAGAATAGTCAGTCATATTCAATTTATCCGAACCTGTACAGGTTATAGAACCATCCTTATTGATGACAGCGTAAACGTCCATATCAACTTCTTTCGTTACACCAGCAATCGTGAGCTTGCCATTCGTTTTGATCAGGTATTTCCCTCCACTTTCGGGCTTGATGATAGCTGACGTCAATTTATAATCGATATCCTTATACTGATCTGATTTTAAAGCTTTGTAGGCATTCTTATCCAGACCTTTTTCTCCACTCTTCAAGTCCGTTACAATCAAACTGAAGGTTAGCGATTTCAATGAGTTTAATTGTGTATCGCCAGCACCTTTAAAACCAAATTGCGCTACTCCCGTTGTATTTTGAGCATTCATCACCCAATTATGAAGTGTTGAAGTGCCTGATAATTTCATATTAACATCCTTTGTTTCCTGAATTTTGTAGGTAGACTGTGCCTGCACTAACTCAATCGAACCGATTACTGTTAAAGCGATCAGTAGTATGCTTTGCTTAATATTCTTTTTCATTTTTGTGATTTTTATTTTAGTTTATGCCGCCAGGTACCCTCCATCTATGCGATAATAACCAGTCAGCTACAGTTTATATTTTTTTCGATCGATAAATTATTTCATTGCAAAGCTCCTTGCATTTTACTTAGCAACTGTTACACGATCATGTTGAATAGTTGCATAATTCCCACTTCAA
The DNA here is from genome assembly GCA_963711345.1 of uncultured Bacteroidota bacterium. Taxonomy (GTDB): domain Bacteria; phylum Bacteroidota; class Bacteroidia; order Chitinophagales; family Chitinophagaceae; genus Puia. The sequence goes on from CAVQDS010000002.1 coordinate 331,610, forward strand.
TGGGGCTAATCCTCTCTATAATTTGTTAAATTCGGATTTAAGGGGGTGCCTTTGACTCTTTCTGAAATATTACTTTCTCCTGAACAGATTCAATATGAAGAAAATATTTGATAAGGCGTTACTGATATTTTTCGTTTTATTGTTACATGAATCCTGTAAAATAAAAAGCAAGAATGCGTCCGCTGAAGATATAAGACTATTGAAACTCAAAAGAGGTGATATAGTTCTTTGTAGTCCTGGTGGTAATAAATTCGGTTTGGTGGCTTTTGATAATTCCTGTTCAGAAATAGTAAAATACGATTTCAACCTGGCAGTAGCTCTTTTGCATTCTTTTGAATACGATGAAGCAGAAAAGGTTTTCGCAAAAATAATTGACAAAGAACCCGGCTGTGCCATGGCTTACTGGGGTGTGGCTATGAGCAATTTTCATCCACTGTGGACACCACCTACCCAGTCTGAATTTGAAAAAGGAGCGAAGGCGATTGAAATAGCCCGATCCATTGGACCGACTTCAGAAAGAGAATCTTATTATATCAATGCAATTGCAATGTATTTTAGTGATCCAGATAAAGCAGATCATTTTACTCGTTGTATCCGCTTCGAAAAAGCAATGGAAATGATTTATAAAAAATACCCGCAGGATAAGGAATCAGCGATATTTTATGCTTTGTCACTCGACGCTGCTGCGAACCCTGCTGACAAATCATATGCAAATCAAAAGAAGGCCGGAGCCATTCTAAGCTCTCTTTATCCGGATGAACCAGATCACCCGGGGATAGTTCATTATATTATTCACACATACGATTATCCTGGTCTTGCTGAACTGGCTTTACCTGCCGCCAGGAAATATGCTTCCATCGCACCTGCTTCGGCGCATGCCCAGCATATGCCCTCTCATATTTTTACCAGGTTAGGCCTTTGGGATGAAAGTATAAAATCAAATCTGATTTCAACTTCTTCCGCCAGGTGTTATGCTGAGAATGCCCCCATAAAGGGCCATTGGGATGAGGAACTTCATGGGATGGATTACCTGGTTTATGCTTATTTACAAAAAGGAGATACGGTGCATGCAAAGGAACAATGGGATTATCTTAAAACCATCCAGGATGTTTATCCCATAGATTTTAAAGATGCATATGCATTTGCGGCTATTCCATCCCGTTATTTGCTTGAAAATAAATTGTGGCATGATGCTGCACTTCTAGAAATACACCCCGCTAACTTTCCCTGGGAGAAATTCCCCTGGCAAATGGCTATCATTCATTTTACCAAGGTGATTGGCTTCGTGCACATCGGGAATCTGGATTCGGCCAGGTCAGAACTTCAAAAATTAAATATTTTGCATGACAGCCTCATCGCGGAAAAGGATATGTATAAAGCCAATCAGGTGGAAATCCAGATCAAAGCATCTGATGCTTTGATACTTTTTAAAGAGGGACATAAAAAAGCAGCGCTGGATCTCATGCGATCGGCGGCCAACATAGAAGATGCAACTGAAAAACATCCTGTCACACCCGGACAGGTAGTACCAGCCCGCGAATTATTAGGGGATATGTTATTGGAAATGGGATATTATCCAAAAGCATTGGAAGCTTACCAGGAGGATCTTAAGATAAATCCAAATCGCTTTAATGCTCTTTTTGGTGCAGGATGGGCAGCAGAAAAATCGGGAGACAAATTGAAAGCAGGATTTTATTACCGGCAACTTATTAATCAGGCTGTATCAACTTCGACAAGACAAGAGCTGGTTTTGGCAAGATTATTTTTAAATAAATAGAAATATCCCGTTATTCAATTGCACTTCATATTTCAGGTGATTTGCCGGAAATGAAATTCATTATCCTTTCTTTATAATTGAGGCCGATGGGAAGCAGTGCTTTACCCATATCAACAGAGTTTCCGAAAACGGCCCTGATATGTTTGGCGGCGACAATATAAGATTTATGAATTCTGATGAACTGACCTGGGGGAAGAATATTTTCCATTTCACCCATGGTCTGATGCGTGACAATGGTATGCTCATTGGTGTGGATTTTAAGATAGTCCTTCATACCTTCTATGAAAATTATATCAGCAAAACTTACTCTTAAAAATTTGCTATTCGATTTTATAAAAATATGTTCGCGGTGGAATGATCTTATTTCTTTGTTATCATCCTTAAAAATTTTTCCGTCGAATATCTTATCTATTGTTTTTGAAAATCTTTCATAAGAAATAGGTTTGAGCAGATAGTCAATTACATTGAATTCGTAGCTCTCCAAAGCGTACTCTGGGTAAGAAGTTGTAAATACGACCAGTGGCGGATTCGATAAGGATCGAAGAAAATTCAGGCCTGTCATTCCCGGGAGTTGTATGTCCAGGAAAATGAGATCGACTTCTTCATTGTCAATCATTTCTTTTGCTTCCGGAGCTGTCCGAAATGTACCAATCAGATTAAACCGGCCCGCTTTCTGTAAATGACTTTTTATGACATCCTGTGCAAGTCTTTCATCTTCTATTATGATACATCTTATCAAGTAAACCGGTTATAAGGATGAGTGAAACGGTAAATGTATTGTTATTCAAAATTATATCAAGTGTATGAGTATCCGGGTATAATCGTTGGAGTCTTTCCTGGGCATTTTTCAATCTCATTTTGCTTTCCTTTCTTTCCTTTTTCTCAGTCTGAATTATATCAAGCGCATAGGCGTCGGGATAGAGTAATTCGAGCACGCTTTTGCTGTTCATGAGACCCTTTCCCTGTATTTTCTTTGCCTGGTTTTCCAGCTCAAGACTGGTATTATTAATAACATTTAATGAAATCTGATCCGGATTTACCTTCAGTGTAATATAGATAAAAGGTTTTGCGAAGGAATGATCTATAGCATGTTTAAACCCGTTTTCAATAAAAGAAATAAATAAAAATGGTTCGATCATTACACCTTCGGTGGTTCCTTCCACAGAGAATTGTATATCTGCATCATACCTTATTCTTTCTATTTCAATATAATTTCTGATGAATTCAATTTCTTTATCCAGCGGAATTTTATCTTCATTGCATTCATAGATCAGGAAACGCATAATATCTGATAGCCTTACAACGACTTCAGGTGCTTTATCAGCCTTATTCAGACTAAGGGAATAAATACTGTTCAGGGTATTAAAAAGGAAGTGCGGATTCAGCTGCGTACGGAAATAACGAAGTTTGTAATAGGTATTTTCCTTTTGAAGGGTATCCATCGTTTCTTCCTCGTCGAGTTTTTTCCTGTACCAGGATATGGCAATCGCCAGTAAGATATTTAGTATAATCCAGCTACTTTCTCTAACAATATTTATAGTTGAATACGAAAAATAGAACTGTCCCGGACCGCGCACAATTGCTTCTGCGATGCTGTACAGGGGAAGCAGCAATGTTAATATTAAAAAATAAAACAAAACAGTCAGTAAACCGTAAATCAGGTATTTCTTTTTAAATAGAAATTTGATTACGATAAGCCTTGAATATAACATGTACAAAGGCAATAAAAGAAAGGCAATCACCAGCAATACAACCCATGCAATTTTTTGATTTGGGAAGATTCCAAAGCTTGTGACCATTGGGTTTATAAGTGCAAGGACGAGCCAGCAAACCAACTCAGATTTATGTGTGCCTCTTACAATCCTGTCGTTATCGTATTCCATAAGGTAGGGGCTTTATGGAGGGTTAAATAATATGGTAAATCTACCGTAGGTGCAGTGAATCTTAAATAATATTCGACAAACTGGGCAACTGCTTCGACATAATATCTGTAAGCTGTATTTGCAATGCTAAACAGTCAATATTTTCTCAAAGCAAACGCTGTTTTCAACATTTTCGTACTGACCGTAATTTGGTATTATCTGATAGCCGTTTTTTTTATAGAGTGCAATAGCCTCAGGTTGTTTTTTACCAGTCTCTAACAGGCATTTGGTATAATTTAATTCAAAGGCCCAGTTCTCCAGCTCTTTTAAAATTTTACCTGCAATACCCTGTCCGCGCCTTACCGGTGGAACATACATTCGTTTGACTTCCATTGCATCCTTTGACAACTCCTTAATTGCTCCGCAACCAACGGGCATTTCATTGTCGAAAGCAACAATGGCATATTTGATTTTATCAATTTTATTGAACTGGGAATAAAAAGAATGATCTTCTCCGTCCCTTATTTTTAAATCAGCATCCAATTCTCTTACGAGTGCCTGGAAGAATTTATTATCGGAATCAGTCCTGATAAAATGGATCATTTACTGACAAAATAAATCAAATTAGAAAATCTCCGTCAACAATAAGCAGCTTTACTTTTTTATTGGTTCTGGACCGGTGAGAGCTCAGGCCATCAGAAACCACATAAGACATACCTTCTTTCAATACAAACACCTCTCCATTTTGATGTTCACTTATAAGCTCACCTTGAAGACAGTGAACGATATGTCCCTTCTCGCACCAATGGTCAGCCAGGTATCCATCTGAATATTCTACCAGTCTGATCCTTAATCCGGGGTATTGAATGGTTTTTGAAGATGCGCTTCCTTTTGCTCCTTTATATTCTTTACCCGGAATGTTGTTCCAGTCAATATTAGTATAAGGTATATGGCTCATTTATATTTTAATTAAAAAGTAAAAAGTAAAAATGGCCTACCGCCAGCCAATATTCTTTCATTGGGCTAAAACGAATAACTCAAACCGAGTCCGTTTGGCCCTGCACCCAGTTCGAGTCCCTTGAGTTTTTTATTTAGACGCACTGAATTTTTATGATGGAGACTCAATACAATTCCGTCCATAATAAGAAGGAAACCTCCCTGAACTATAATGCTTTTTCCATATCCTGCAAACTGGTCGCGCGATTTCTGATTCGTATTATTTATCCCCCTTTCTCTGAGATAGAATCCGGTTGCGATATAGGCCAGATCTAATCCGAAATTGATTGCATATAATTTTTCCATCGAGAGTTGCGCTGATTCATTTTCTGCAAGATCATATTTCCGGGTCATTGCTTTGCGGGCATTGATGTATCCCATGATAGCGAGTCCGCCATTGATCAGATTCCAATAGGCATTCATCTGCCAGAAATATTTTGATTCACCCTGTGTTTGCCCGGCAATTATAAATCCCGAAGCAATATTGACTGCGGCCCAGCTGCCAAGTGTGATCATTGCTTTTTCAGTGATGTTATTGCGACTTATGGCAATACTGTCATTGAAACTTTGTTGGGACAATGCACTACCAGAAATGGAGAGACTAGTTATTAAAATAAATACATGCTTCATTTTGAATATCGCAAACTGTAACTTATCTAAAAATCGGAAAAATAAAAAGTCGGGGCCACAAAAAACTTTGCAGCAACCGACTTGAAAGAACTCGTAAATGAAACAGCCTTATGATTTCGCTTTTCCCATCCCTAAAACAGCACCAATAATTCCACCTGTAATAGAGGACATCACGATTCCAACAACGACATCAGCAAGCAGGGCTTTGTGGGTAAATGAATTTTGAGTACCAAAATTTATCAAATCAATACTTAACCACAAAAAGAATCCAACGGCTGCTCCGATGCCTGCACCGCTTCCAAAAGATTTGATACTACCCATTTTAAGGAAAATATACGTCAGAAGAGCACCCATAAACAGGTTGCCCAAAACCAAAGCCCACCATATAATATCAGCCATGGCTTTCATGGATCCTGCTGGTGCGATTGAATGCTCAGAGAAAAAACTATTCAGGAGCAGTCCATAAATTAAATAACCAAGAATGAAGTAGGTAATTCCTCCTACCAGAGATCCGATTAAGAATTTTTTAGTATCCATACATGTTGGTTTAGTGAATAAGAAAGATACATATTATTTTTATATAATATGTCACAGCTTTAGAAAAATCAGGAACCCTTTCATTTATTTTAGCGAATTGAGATAATCTACCTGATTCAGGATAAAGGACTAAAAAAACGAATTTGGAGGAGCAAGGGGCGCATTACCGGGGAAATATATTTATCTCGAACCGATGGAAAAGCACCATGCGGCAGGTTTGGCTGCGGCATCGGCAGCGGATAGAGGAAGTTATTCGGTCATGCGCGGCCATTGAACGCATTGGTGCAAAACTTGAAGGCATACTCCGGCTCACAGACTGGCGGTTGATGATATTCCGCGTGATTCTGCACGTTATTCTATTGTTGCATCCGAATGGCCCGAAGTGAAAAAGCATTTGGTCAATCTGTGCCAGAAGTATAATGCCTGATTTTATTAAGTACCTGTTCTTTTGATATTTTTTCCTCGCAAAGGTCGAACTCATTCTGGAGTCCGAGCCAGAATACAGGCGAATTGCCGAAAAATATGGAAAATCTAAGCGCGGTATCGGGAGTGATCCTGCGATTGCCTTTAATAATTTCTGATATCCTGGTTTGCGGAATAGCTGTGTTCTTGGCCAGCCTGTAGGCTGTAATTTGCAGGGGCTTTAAAAAATCTTCCAGCAGGATCTTTCCGGGATGAATATTATTATATGGGTTCATACCAATTGAAACTATTACTGGGATTAAAGATAAAAATGTTTTTTGCTGCTGAATTGTTAACGTAAAAACGGATGGAGTGAGGAAGGAATATGATAAGTGAGAAGAATGATATAAATTTATAAATAAAAAAATTGAGCCAATGGAAGAGATGGAAGTTCCTACGGAAGGCCTGCACGAAACGATAGAAGAAAGAGTCAAGGAAGAAGTTGAAAAAAACGAAAACAGGGGTGGAATGGCCATCGCTATTTCAACCGCCCTGATGGCTGTGTTTGCAGCCATGGCAAGCCTGCTGGCAGGCCATCATGCTGATGAAGCCGTAATTGAACAGATTCGTGCTTCCGATAAATGGGCATTTTATCAGGCCAAGGGGATTAAGGATGAAATACTTTCTCTTTCAAACAGTCCGGATAAAGGGGCCCGCAGTGCAAGATATAAATCTGAACAGGCAGAAATACAAAAGGATGCCAAAGAATCTGAAGATGCTTCCCATATTCACCTCGAACACCACTCGGTTCTTGCAAGGGCCGTTACCATGTTTCAGATTTCGATCGCTATTTCTGCGATTGCCATTCTCACTAAGAAAAGATTACTCTGGTTTATTAGTCTCGGCGTTTCATGCTTTGGACTATTCTTCTTTATTACAGGAATTTTTTGAATCGTGTATGTGCGCTCCCATCTGGTAAAATACCTTTCCTGAGGAATTATAAAATTTTTGCGGGGAATGAACTGTTTAATCATATTTTTAATATGAATTCCTACCCCCGCTACTCCTCTGCTTTCTTTACCCTGTGCTTTTTTTAACCAATAAAATTTTCATTTATGAAAAGACTTCTGTCACTTGCTTTCATTACTACATTATTTTTTGCCTGTACGAATTCTAAACCTGCGGATACAGCCGCGACAACATCTGACTCTGCAGTAGCAGCAGCTCCTGCAAAACCGCAACCCGCTGAATTTGCTGATTCAAAGTATGCTGATATCGCGAGAAAAGGCGATGCCTCCCTTTCATCAGGAGATATAGATGGATGGATGAGCACCTTTGCCGATAATGCTGTGTACCAATGGAACAATGGTGACAGTCTCTCAGGTAAACCAGCCATTACCGCTTATTGGAAAAAAAGAAGAGGAGATGTAATTGATTCTCTTAGTTTCAAGAATGAAATCTTTTTACCAATAAAAATAAATCAACCCCAGAGTGTGGAACAACCCGGCAATTGGGTATTGTGCTGGGCGATGGTATCAGCGAAATACAAGACGGGTAAGAGAATGGGTCAGTGGATACATACCGACATTCATTTCGATGCGAACGATAAAATAGACAGGGTCATTCAATATCTCGACAGGGCCCCTATTAATGCTGCCGCGAAAAAATAATTTTTATTGAGTACAATTCTTATAAACGGCATGATTATGTATCATGCCGTTTATTTTTTTAGTCCCGGTCAAACATCCCGCTGATTTTATATATTACACGCGAGAGACTCAGGATAAAACCTGCTTTAATGAAGCGATTCTTGTTTACTATATCTGCAGCACTATTAATTTCTCTCTTTTCAAAGGAAGTTTTTAGCCAAACTGAATCTTCGACAGGATTAACAGATCGGAAATGGTGGAAAGAGGCAGTCGTCTATCAGATTTATCCACGCAGTTTTAAGGATAGTGACGGTGACGGAATTGGTGACCTGAAAGGCATAATATCCAAACTGGATTATATTAAAAGTTTAGGTGTAGATGTCGTCTGGCTCAATCCGATTTATAGTTCTCCAAATGATGATAATGGCTATGATGTAAGTGATTATCGTAACATCATGAAGGATTTTGGAAATATGGCTGATTTTGATTCACTCGTGAAAGGAATGCACGCAAGAGGCATTAAGCTGGTCATGGACCTGGTCGTTAATCACAGCAGTGATGAACACGAATGGTTCAAACAAAGCAGGAGTTCAAGAACAAATCCTTATCGTAATTATTACCATTGGTGGAATGCGGACAGAGGAAAGCCCGCGCCCAGATATAGTTTGTTTGACGTAAATCATGATGCATGGAGATATGATTCATTAACGGATGCTTACTATCTGCATTATTTTTCCAGGAAGCAACCGGACCTGAACTGGGAAAATTCACAGGTTCGCAAAGAGGTATTTGACATCATGAAATTCTGGGCAGATAAAGGAATAGATGGATTCAGGCTCGATGCATTTCAGTTTGCTGCTAAAGACACCAGTTTCCCTGCATTCCCTGCCGGATATGAAAAGCATTTCCAACTATATTACGCCATGGGGCCACATTTGCATGATTATTTGAAAGAAATGAACAGGGAAGTTTTCAGCAAGTACAATGTGATGAGTGTTGCCGAAGGTGCGGGCAATTCTTTTGAAGATGCCCATGATCTGGTTGATGCAGATCGTAAGGAACTGAACATGGCCTATGCGTTCGACGGAGTAGATGTCGCAAAACCGGAAGGGTACAGTCTGTTGCATTTTAAAGAAGTATTTACCCGATGGGATAGTGCCTTCGCTTCTAATGGTTGGCTATCTATTTTTCTGTCTAATCATGATCAGGCGAGATTGGTAAGCAGGTTCGGAAATGACAGTCCTGCTTTCAGGGATTTATCTTCTAAAATGCTGGCAACGTTTATAATGACTATGCGGGGTACACCATATTATTACAATGGAGATGAATTAGGGATGACCAATATCCGGTTTAATAAAATCCAGGACTACAGGGACATGTCTATCATTAATGAATATCAACATCAAAAGGATATTCATGCAGACACATTGAAGTTTTTAGAACTGGAAAAGTTTGAGAGCAGGGATAATGGGCGTACGCCATTCCAGTGGGATATTTCAGCAAATGCCGGATTTACAACTGGCATACCATGGATAAAGGTAAATCCGAATTATAAATACATTAATGCTGCAATGGAGGAAAATGACTCCAACAGTTGCCTGAATTATTTCAGAAAACTTGTAAAGCTTCGCAAAAATAATCTGACCATGGTTTATGGGAAATACAAATTACTGGATAAAGACAATCCAAATGTATATGCTTACACCAGGGAAGGTGAAGGGAAAAAATTTCTTGTACTTCTGAATTTCTCAACAACAAATGCACAGGCACATGTTGGAATGACAGTTCAAAATATTTTATTGTCAAACTATAATGGTAACCCTGATAGGATATTTAACCAGACAGCCATTGAGCTTAGGCCTTACGAGGCAATAATATGTTCGTTAAAATAAATTAAAATCTAAGTCAGTACTCTCTTCAAAGGAAGCTTGTCTTTTTGCTCAATAAATAACGGAGAATATTCAATAACTGTATCTGAACTATCCAGTCCATAGGCTTTCTGATCACTTTGAGCGATTCCTTTTATGGAGAAATAGGAATCCAGGATGAAATCTTCCTTCACCGGCAATTCATTTTCTACAGATAAGAATCTTTCTATGATAACATAGGTTATATCGGCATGAAAATTTTCCTTTTGCATGGATTCATATTTGGATAAAAATCCCAGTTCACAGTTGTGAACCATTTCCTGCATTACTTTCTTGAAAAATTTATGAATGCGGGGCTGCACGCGGAAGCCCAGTCTGAATTCAACCCTGATCAGTTTGTCTTTTAAGATTTCAACCACATTGTATTCCAGCGTATATGGGGCATCAGTAATATCAATATGAATGAACCAGTAGATATCAGCCCTCTTTGGTTTTTTATTCAGAATGGAATCGATGATGCGTTGTTCTATTTGCATCTCCATATTTGCCTTGGTGAGATATACAAGATGCGTTGCGTATTTTGGAATATCCTTATCATTACTTAGTTCAATAAGTTCCTTGTTGTATTTACTGATGTTGACAAAATTCAGGTAACGATTGGTAATCCTGCGCGCGTTGAACCAGACATACATGATAAATACCAATCCGAATTCAAAGAAGAGAAACATCCATCTCTGTTTTATCTTGGCGACGTTGGCAACAAAAAAAGCCGTTTCAACAGTAAAGAAAATACCTATGATGGCCAGTATGAGTATCATATTCCATTTTCTTACAAATTTCATGTACCCGAACATGAGGGCTGTCGTCATCATCATCGCGATGATAATGGAAAATCCATAAGCAGCTTCCATATGTTCAGACATTCTAAAATAAAACATCATGGCAACACAACCGATCCAGAGCGTGGTATTAATACTTGGAATATAAATTTGTCCTTTGATCGTGGTAGGAAATTTAATTTTAACCTTGGGCCATAAATTCATACTGATTGCCTCACTGATAAGTGTGAATGAACCGCTGATTAAAGCCTGACTGGCAATAATTGCAGCCAGTGTGGCGATTACAATCCCGGTGAGTAAAAACCAATGTGGCATCAGTTCATAAAATGGATTGAGTCCGTTCAATTTCCCAGTATGCTGTGTGAGGATCCAGGCACCCTGTCCCATATAATTTATTACGAGTGAAATCTTTACAAATATCCAGGTAAGCCTTATGTTTTTTTTACCACAGTGACCAAGATCACTGTAAAGTGCTTCGGCACCCGTAGTGCAAAGAAATACTGCACCCAATAACCAGAATCCTTTTGGATACTGGGTTAAAAGTTCAATTCCATAATGAGGGCTCAATGCAGAAAGGATAGCGGGATTATGGATGATGGGAATTAATCCCAAAACAAGGATCATACTAAACCAGACCATCATAATGGGACCGAATGAAGAACCTACGATCTTGGTTCCAAATCTTTGAAAGAAGAAAAGAAGACTGATAATAGCAATAATAATACCTACCGTCAGATTATTTCCTGGTATAATAAGATTTTCGAGACCATGTACTCCGTTTAAACCTTCGATTGCAGACGCAACAGAAATAGGAGGAGTTATGATCCCATCAGCAAGTAGTGTTGCAGCTCCAATGATGGCGGGGAAATATGCTTTTTTGCCAAACCTTCTCACAAGAGCAAACAGAGAAAATATCCCACCTTCACCTTTGTTGTCGGCCTGTAAGGTCAGGATGATGTACTTAAATGTTGTTTGCAAAGTCAGGGTCCAGAATACACAGGAAATTCCTCCGTATACCAATAGGTTTGAAATAGGCCTTTCGCCGATGATTGCCTTGAAAACATATAAAGGCGAGGTTCCAATATCACCATAAATTATTCCTAACGCTACTAATAAGGTGGCCGTTGTGACTTTAGAGAAGTTGCCATGGCCATTGGTAGAAAAAGCAGTATCGGAGTTTGGCATAGTAGGCTAATAATCGCGCAAATGCAATGCCGGAAACAGATTACATTAAAATCAATGATAATACGATATGAGCAGAAGGGGTTTCGGAGGAGTTGCTTTTAACCTGTCCGGGTAATGGCAATAAACAACCCTTTCATTTTGGTATGGTGATTTCCAAAATGAAAAACCGGGTACTTGTTTAGGATCTATTAATTCAATACAGCTTTCGAATGATTGTCTGCTGCTATCTTAAGGCTGAAACCAAAAGTGCTGCCTGTTCCGACTTCACTCTGAACCCATATTTTGCCTTCCTGTGCCTCAATAAATTCTTTCGAAATAGCAAGGCCGAGGCCACTGCCATCCCGTTCGTGTGTGCCGGGGACTTTAAAATACCGGTCAAATATTTTAGGTAAATATCTTTCATCAATACCCTTGCCATGATCCAACACGTTAAATACAACGGTGTCTTCCTTTTTACTTACTGAAATATCAATTTCATTTTTCTCTGATGAAAATTTTATTGCATTGGTCAGAAAATTGATGAGCACCCAGGTACTTTTTTCTGCATCAGCGAGGATGTTGGGAAGCATTGGATCCAATTTCAAATTCAGGATTATGTTGCGTTGATTCGCCTGGAATTGTACAGCCTGCAATGCCTGATCAACAATTAGTTTCGGTGAAGTAGATATAACCTTCAATTGAATTTTTCCAGTCTCCAGTTGTGTCATGTTTAGAAGTTCTCCAGTAATCTTAAGCAATCGTTCGCTATCATCTTCAATACTGTCCAGTAATTCCTTCTGGTCATCATTGATCTTTCCGACCCGGCCATCGTTGAGCAACTGTGCACTAAGTTTTATGGAGGAAATCGGGGTTTTGAGTTCATGGGAAATAGTAGCAATAAAATTGGTTTTAGCTTCACTCAATTCGTGGAACGGAGTAATATTGCGAAGAACGATAACCTGTCCGATTACGATATTATTACTCGTAACATTTAAAACATCTTTAGTAAAATAACTTTCTTTATTATCGGCAAATATTTTTAACTCCTGCTTATCGGTATTTTCTTTAAGCAGCGTACGCATAAGATCATTGGTCAGTGCCAGGTCAGGAGCATATTTCCCAATGATTGAAGATTCTTTGATGCCCAGAAGTTTTTCAGCTACCGCATTAAAGAATAATATATTTCTTTTACTATCGAAGCCAATAATGCCATCACGCATCTGGTTGATAATGGTTTCAATCCGGCTCTTTTCAAATTTGATTTGTGAAAGGTTGCTGTGTTCATATTCGTCCAGCCTGGCTGCCATATTATTAAATGAATTGGCCAGTTCTCCGAATTCATCTTCCCGCTGAATGACAATGCGTTTCGAATAATTTTTATCGGCTATCGCTTTAATCCCTTCCGATAATTTTTTGATTGGATTAGAAATAATGCCGGGAAGATTAAAGATAAAAGTAAATGAAATGAGTGTGAGTATGGTGAATATGATGGTAAGCCATAGTTTAGCATTATCGGCTGTTCGCTGTGCCAGGTTATATTTGCGCAGAACAGCCATTTCATTCAAATCGAGAATCTGGCTGAGGGATGCTCTTATTTCCGGATAATTGGATGAATCTGTCGGATCCGCTTTTAGTTCATTAAAGTTTTTTCGCAATTCCTGTGTTGCTTCCTTTTCACCGATCTCCGTAATATTACCTTCCTGCTTAACCAGGTTATCTTCAAATATTGAAATAGCATCTTTCTGGATTTTCACTTTATCCAGTGCTTTCAGCATATTATTGCTGTAAACAATGGATTCGTGATTGCTTTTCAATACCTGGTTGAACTCCCTGCTCAATATATTGATGTTGACTATCCCCAGTATTCCAAATAACAGGATCACTATAAAAAGAAATACAAGACTTAAGGATAATTTAGTTTTTAATCGCATAATTCTATTATGAAAGAATGACTACGTCAATATTTGCTGCGGACAGTTTTGTCAGCAGGTGATTAAATATGGCTGTATTCATAATAATTTTAAATAAGGTTAGATGGGGTTTACCAATGCAAACAGTAGTAATCGCTTTTTCTTCAGCTGTTTGAATTATGGCATTTGCAACGTTGTTTTGTTTAACGCGGATTAATTCGGCTCCCAGCTCAGTTGCCAGTTTAAAATTATTGATCAGGTGTCTCTGGGCAGCAAGACCTATTTTATCTCCATCTTCTTTCGAAGTTTGTACATATAATACATACCATTTGGAATGGTAGTATGTAGCAAGCCTGGCTGTTTTGCGAATTATTTTGGCAGCCGTTTCATAATTGCTGCTAATGCAGGTTAAAAAATTCTCCGGTTTGAGATGTGATCCACGGGGGAGCTCGTTTTCAATTTTTCGTTCCACCTGGGACGCTACTTCCTTTAGAGCCAGTTCTCTCAGCTGCAGTATTTTCTCGGGCTGAAAGAAATTCCGCATCGCCGTCTCAATCTTATCAGGAGTATAGATTTTTCCTTCCCTGAGTCGGGTCACCAGTTCATCTGCCGTCAGGTCAATATTTACAACTTCATCAGCTGCCTTAAGGACGCTGTCGGGAATTCTTTCTGCTACTTCAATTCCGGTAATTCCTTTTATCTCTTTGCTTAGACTTTCAATATGTTGAATATTCACCGCAGAAATTACATTGATACCGGCGTCCAATACTTCCATTACATCCTGCCACCGTTTTTCATTTTTACTGCCTTCTATATTGGTATGTGCCAGTTCGTCAATAACTACCACTTCAGGATGTAGATTTAGGATAGCCTGAAGATCCATTTCCTCCAAAGATTTTCCTTTATAGAATAGTTTTCGTCTGGGTATTTCGGGAAGGCCTTCCATTAATTGCTGGGTTTCTTTACGGTTATGAGTTTCGATGTAACCGATTTTTACATCAACCCCGTTTTTAAGAAGCGTATGGGATTCCTGTAACATGCGAAATGTTTTGCCCACGCCGGCACTCATGCCGATATAGATTTTAAATTTTCCCTTTCTGGACTGGCGAATTAGATTTAAAAACTGATCAGCATTATTTTCCTGTGCGGGCATAATATCTATTGTAAGACCACTTGTCATTTTAAGGCCGTCTTGTCAAGATCAATATTTAATTTAAGCACATTAATTTTTTCAGTTCCCATAATGCCCAATAATGGATGATCTATATGCTGATCAACAATTAATTTTAAGGCATCTTCTGTCATTCCCCGTGCTTTTGCTATTCTGGCTATCTGAACATAAGCGGCCTGCCGTGAAATATCGGGATCTAAACCACTACCTGATGCAGTTACAAGCTCAGAAGGAATATCTTTTTTATTTACGGTTTTATTGTGAACAAGGAAACTGTCTATTCTTGAAGTTACATCTTTTAAATAGTCAGGGTTGGTAGGTCCTTTATTGCTTCCGCCGCTGCCGGCCGCATTATAACCTACCGCTGAAGGCCTGCTCCAAAAATATTGATCGCTACTGAAATTCTGTCCCTCGAGAGCGTAGCCAACCACTTTCCCATTTGCGATTACAGTTTCTCCTTCACCTTTTCCAGGACTGGCCTGGGCGATGCCTAGGATAAGCAAAGTATATAGACCACAGAAAAACAAAAGACAAATTAAGGTCAATCTTAAAGCTGGAATTATATGTTGTTTCATGATAATAATTTTTTAAAACCAGACAGATACAAACAGATCAATTAATTTAATTCCGATAAAAGGAAGAATTATTCCCCCGAATCCATATATCAGCAGGTTTCTTCTTAATAAGGCGCTGGCGCCGATCGGTTTGTAAGCCACACCTCTGAGAGCCAGCGGTATCAACAACGGTATGATGATCGCATTAAAAATTACGGCTGAAAGGATCGCACTTTCCGGACTATGCAGGTGCATGATATTTAATGCCTGTAAGGCAGGAATGGAAACGATAAACAATGCCGGAACGATGGCAAAATATTTTGCCACATCATTGGCAATTGAAAAGGTTGTCAGCGTTCCTCTTGTCATCAGCAATTGTTTTCCTATCTCTACGATCTCGATCAGTTTAGTTGGATCATTATCCAGGTCAACCATATTGCCGGCTTCCTTTGCAGCCTGCGTTCCGCTATTCATGGCTACGCCTACATCCGCCTGTGCAAGTGCAGGCGCGTCGTTGGTACCATCACCCATCATGGCGACGAGTTTACCTCCCTGTTGTTCTTTTTTAATATAATTCATTTTGTCTTCAGGCTTTGCTTCTGCAATAAAATCATCAACGCCTGCTTTGTCGGCAATAAATTTTGCAGTTAGAGGATTGTCGCCCGTAACCATTACCGTCTTTACACCCATTTTCCGCAAGCGAATAAATCTTTCAGAAATACCCGGTTTGATAATATCCTGGAGCTCTATCACGCCCAGTGCTTTTTCATTTTGACTTACGACCAGCGGCGTACCTCCATTGTTTGAAATAATTTTTACTCTTTCAGTCGTTTCGGTTGGAATATGATTTCCTGCTTTAGCCACTATATGTCTGATGGCATCGTATGCACCTTTGCGAATTTTTAATCCATTGGACAGATCAATGCCGCTGCTTCTTGTCTCAGCTGTAAATTCAATAAATCTTGCTCCATTACTGCTGAATGTATTTGGGTTGATACCCGCCAGTTCCACAATGGATTTTCCTTCGGGTGTTTCATCGGCCATCGATGCAAGCGAACAGGCTTCAATAAAAGCTTTTTCATCTATACCGTTTGCAGGCCAAAAATGTGTGGCTTTCCGATTTCCGATGGTGATTGTTCCTGTTTTATCCAACAATAATGTATCCAGATCTCCTGCTGTTTCAACAGCCTTACCACTCTTTGTAATTACATTCGCCCGAAGTGCACGGTCCATTCCGGCAATGCCGATTGCGCTGAGTAAGCCGCCAATGGTTGTTGGAATCAGACATACGAACAAAGAAATAAACGCGGCAATGGTAATGGGAGTGTTCGCATAATCACCGAACGGTTTTAATGTGACACAAACAATCACGAAGATCAGTGTGAAACCTGCAAGAAGTATTGTCAAAGCAATTTCATTGGGTGTCTTCTGACGGGAAGCGCCTTCCACGAGGGCAATCATTTTATCCAGAAAACTTTCACCGGGGTCTGTGGTCACCCGGACTTTTATCTTATCACTTAATACTTTTGTTCCCCCGGTAACGCTGGATTTATCTCCACCGGATTCCCTGATCACCGGGGCACTTTCTCCTGTAATTGCAGATTCGTCGATGGTTGCTATGCCTTCAATGATCTCACCATCCATAGGAATGATATCACCAGTTTCACAAATAAAAATATCCCCTTTCCTTAATTGGGAAGAGGGTACTATTTTCACTTCATCCACAAATATTTCTCCAACAGGAAATACTTTTTTTGCGGGTGTGTCTTCGCGTGTTTTACGTAAACTGTCGGCCTGTGCCTTACCTCTTGCTTCAGCGATGGCTTCAGCAAAATTGGCAAACAGAAGGGTGAACAGTAAAACAATAAATACGATCAGGTTGTATGCAAGTCTTCCCTGTGATTTATTTCCTGTAATGATCCAGATACAAACGGCCATCATAACTGCTGTCCCGATTTCTACCGTAAACATAACCGGATTATGAACCATCTTGCGCGGGTCCAGTTTAATAACGGATTGTTTCAGTGCTTCTTTAACCAGCGCCGGTTCAAATAATTTATTATCTCTATTCCGTTTCATTGTTATTGTTTTTATTTCGATGCGAAAAATTCAGCAATAGGACCAAGTGTCAAAGCGGGAAAGAAAGAAAGTGCTGCAATTATGGCTATGACTGCAAACACCATGATTCCAAAAGTTCCAGTATCCGTTTTTAATGTACCGGCACTTTCGGGCACAAATTTCTTTTTGGCCAGAATACCTGCTATAGCGACCGGTCCGATAATGGGCAGGAAACGTGAAAGCAGCATCACAGTACCACAGGTGATATTCCAGAATGGAACTCCATCTCCCAAACCTTCAAAGCCTGAGCCATTATTAGCAGATGAAGAAGTGATATTCATATAACATTTCTGAAAAACCATGATTTCCCGGATTATTCAGCCAGCCCGCATAAGCTGTCGGGTTATGAGCAATATAAATAAGATGAAATGCTGTAAAGGATAAAATCAAGAATGTATGCAGAAGTGCAACTATTGTTGCGATTTTCATTTCTTTTGCTTCGATTTTTTTGCCCAGGAATTCAGGTGTGCGCCCCACCATAAGTCCTGAAATAAATACTGCGATAATGATATAAATATAAAAGTTGAGAAAGCCTACTCCAACACCTCCATAAAAATCATTGACCATCATACCCAGCAACGCAAACATTCCGGTGAGTGGAGTAAAACTGTCATGCATGGCATTGACCGACCCATTTGAAGTGACCGTAGTAGTAATACCCCAATATGCAGAAGCAGCGGGTCCGAATCTCACTTCTTTTCCTTCCATGCTTCCTAATGGCTGACTAATACCCAGGTCGCTGATAGAAGGATTTCCTTTCATTTCGAGATAAATCGAGGGGATAGCATAAATCAGAAATCCTACCGTCATCACACCAAAAATCACCCATGCCAGTCTTTTGCGTTTCAGCATATGCCCAAGTGCAAAAATCAGGGCGATTGGGATTAGAATGATACAAATGTTTTCTACCATATTGGTGAAATAATTTGGATTTTCCATCGGCTGTGCCGAGTTGGCGCCAAAAAAGCCGCCACCATTGGTACCGAGTTGTTTAATAGCAATCATAGCAGCAGCGGGTCCCCGACTTACATTAACCGTATCACCCTGCATGGAAATAAACTGATCTTTTCCCTTAAAAGTCATCGGAGATCCGTTAAAAACAGGATAACAGCAACAACGATAGAAAGAGGTAATAAAATGCGGGTGCAGGATTTTATAAAATAGTTATAGAAGTTTCCCAGTTTTTCCGTTGTTCTTTCTTTCATCGCATTAAAGACCATGGCGCAAGCAGCCATACCTGCGCCGGCACTGACAAACTGGAATAACATTAGAGTTAACTGACCCAGATAAGAAACTCCGGTTTCACCCGAATAGTGTTGCAGGTTGGTATTAGAAACAAAACTGATGGTTGTATTAAAGGCCAGGTCGGCCGACATGGAAGGATTTCCATCCGGATTTAGTGGAAGCCAGCTCATATTCATTAGGATAAACATGGAGAAGAGGGCCCAGACCAGGTTGATGGTCAATAGAGCGATCATGTGTTGTTTCCAGTTCATCTCCTTTTCAGGATGAATGCCCCCGGCTTTAAAAAATAATTTGTCTATTGGAGATAATATCCGATCAAGCCAGGTTTTCTGACCCTCATATACTTTGCCGATATAGCGACCTAGTGGAATAGCCAGTAAAACCATAGCCAAATACATGACGATCACCCCGATGATTTCAGTGTTCATTTTGAATTAGATTTTAATGATTAGAATTTTTCTGGTTTGATCAGTACATAACATAAGTACATAAAAACCAGGATTGATAAAATGAATAGAATCGTCATTGTGATTAAATTTTGTCGAAGAAGTCGATTGATTTAAAAAATATTGCAAAACAGATAAGGATTGCAACGATTAAAATGATTGTTAATACCATGATATCTGATTTTGGTCGTATAATATTTCTATTGGATTTCAAATGGGATGCCTAATAATAATTTTGCGCGGAAGGGCACTTCGAAATGCAGGATAGATAAGGACTTACGTGATTTTCGCTGATGGATGAACAAGCCAGGAGTTAAAGAATTTTTTTTCATTTTGGGGTGGTCATTTTTCAAAATGAAATGGGTGAGGTAAATTCAATTCAAGTGGGATTTCAGAAATTCAAGCCGGAAAAAATCCTGAAATCTGTTATGGCGTTGAGTTTTCAGGAACGGCCAGAAAAACTTAAAACCAAGAGGCATATCATTTGATGTAAAATGACTGAAAAAGCAATCGTTAAGATTGGTAGTTATTGAGTAATTAACAGTAGCGTGGTTTTTACCTACGCTTATTAATTCAAACAGGCCGCCTGTTTTTACAGCTGGCCTGTTTATTTAACTCAATTGATATTCTTCGATTTTGCGATAAAGAGTAGTAAGTCCGATATTTAACAGTCTGGCTGCAGCCATCTTATTTCCATGAGTATGATTGAGCACCCTTTGGATATGCAATTTTTCCATACTGGAAAGTTCAAAGGCAGACAAAGCCTGACCTTTCTGGCGGGATGCGTGGAAGTCAATCGGCAGGCTTGAAACAGTTAGTTCAGCATCGGTGGCAAGTATGACCGCCCTTTCCATAACATTTTTTAATTCACGAATATTTCCTTTCCAGTCGTGATTGATGAGATGGTCCAGGAACTCCTTGCTCATACTCGGTCACGCGGCCATTGATCCTGGAAGAATACATCTGAAGAAAGTGATTGGCCAGGAGGGGAATATCTTTTTTCCTGTCACGAAGGGATGGAAGTTCTATAGTGAAAATATTCAGTCTGTAAAAAAGATCTTCTCTGAACTTTCCCTCCTCCACTTCTTTTTGCAGGTCCCTGTTGGTTGCAGTGATCAGCCGAACATTCACCTTGCTTGATTTGGTATCTCCGACTTTTATAAATTCGCTGGTTTCCAATACCCTTAATAATTTAGCCTGAAGGTCAAAAGCCATTTCTCCAATCTCATCCAGGAACAAGCTGCCACCATCCGCTTCTTCAATCAGTCCTTTTTTATCTTTTACAGCACTGGTAAAAGATCCCGCCATATGACCAAACAATTCGCTTTCAAGCAACTCCTTACTGAATGAACTTACATTCAATGCTACAAAGGGATTGCCCGCACGCTTGCTTCCATTGTGTATGGCATGGGCAAATACTTCTTTGCCAGTTCCTGTTTCGCCCAACAATAATACAGTCGCGTCAGTTGGGGCAACTTTTTTGGCCAAATCAATGGCGGAAAGGATTAAATCCGATTCACCCAAAATATTTTCAAAAGTGTATTTCTTTTCAACCTGCTGTTCCAGTTGGGTTACCCGTTTTTGTAATCGGATCTTCTCCATAGCCCGGTCAAGAAGAGGAATGATCCGTTCGTTGTCGTCGCCCTTGGTGAGATAGTCAAATGCGCCATTCTTTATGGATTGCACTCCGGCCTGTATATTACCGTATGCAGTCAGCATGATAATTTCTACTGCAGGGAATTTTGTTTTTACTTTTTCAATAAACTCAACGCCATTGCCATCCGGGAGTTTAACATCGCAAAGAATTACCTGAATGTATTCACGTTCCAAAACCTTAAGTCCCGCTTTGAGGGAATCTGCTTCAAAAACTAAAAATCCTTCCAGTCCAATGATACGTTTTAGTAAATGCCTCAATTTTTCTTCATCATCAATCAAAAGCACATTACCCCGGTTCATGTAATCCAAATTTTAATCAAAGCTATTGAATTGTTGGGTGACAAAATTTACGCGGTGAGATTCTTTGAAGTGAAGTAATAATTACCTTGCCACGGATGGATCCTGAAATAAATTAGTATGAAATGAAAAAAGACCGAACAACTTTGTTGTTGAGGATAGCAGGAATAGCTTTTATTTCCATTGGAATATTCTGTTTTATAGATCCCTTGAATGCTTACTTAAATCTTGTAAGATTTTCTGGTGTTGTGCTACTGCTGAATGGACTGGTTCTTCAGTTGGCGTCATCTTATGTTCACGTAACATTTAAAAAAGAAAAACAAAGTATGAGGATTGAAAGTATTGTTGATTTTGGCTTTGGCATCATTCTCATATTTAATCCGTTTCTGACATTCATTGTTTATCCTCTTCTATTTGGATCCTGCATTTTTTTGGTGGGGATCATAAAAATTGTCGTTTCTTTTTTAGCCAGGAAAAATAATAGCAGTTGGTCGTTCATATTGATAATTGGCATTCTTTCCTGCATTTCTGCTATTGTAATTATATATATGCCATTACATCAGGCCAGTGACATCACAAAGATAATTGGGGTGTTTTGCGTATTGATGGGATTGATCCTGATTTTTGATTCCATCAGGTTCAGGCGAATGAATAAATTTGAAAATCTGCTATATTAGATTGAATTACTGTTTTTGAATCGTTAAAGGTGAAATGGTAACACCTGAAGAATAACTCCAGATAATAGTACAATTTGTATCCGTAACCGTTACAGTTCCCTGATAAGTTGTGCCATTTAATTTGAATATAAGATTATAAGTTCCATTGGTTAGAGAAGTAAATGAGACGATCCCTACGGCCGGAGCAGGAGTTTGACTTCCCAAACATACATATTCGAAAGTTGAATTAAAATCGCATTCAAAAATGCCATTGGTTAGAGGAAGATTTCCTCCACAATTTAATATGGGAGAGTTTGTATAAAGATCCTGCGTATGAGCAATGAAAATTAAACCTGTATCGGAAAAGGAAATCGGCGTGAGATTTATCTGATCGTCGGAAGAGAGTGTCTTGACCACAATAACGTCACAATGAACGGCTGAAGTGTCACCATAAACACTATCTGTTACAATAATGGTTGCATTACTGCTGTCTTCAGTTATTGCACCCATACTTGTATTACTGTTAGGAATATAAGCCGTTATCTGATAAGAGCCTGCATGTGTAAAAACAAAAGTTGCACTATCGGTATGGGCGGACGGCCATACCTGTCCATTCGAGGGTGTTGACCATGTAATTCCTGAACCTGGCCGTTGGTTGTAGCGATTACCGGCTCTCCGATTTTAACAGTTGATTTGGAAAGTGTCAAAACATTTGTGTTGCCTCGGTGAACTGTCGTATTCTTATTACATGCGAATAATAAACATTGTGCATCCAAGAAAAAGAGAGTTTATGATCTTATTCCTTACCATAAATAGTTCAGCTTGTACATATTACATCTAACAACCTATTTGACAACCTATTAAGTAAAAGGTTGCCTTGGATTTAAGGGATAAGAAAATTTTATAGATAGCTCAGCCACCATTTATCCCTGTGACTGGATTTATAGCCATCATACCATTTGCATATTGGATAAAGGAATAGGACAATTGATATCCATATAAGGTAAACTACACCCAGGCTAAACCCGTAACCCTTTAAATTCTGCATATAGCTTATCCAGCCGTTAAAGGAAGTCATGTCAGTCCATTGAAATCCAGTCAGGACTGCAGCCATCAGAGCGACGATATGGATCAGGTAGATATGAAGTAAATAATAAAACATGGGTACCCGACCGTATACGGAAATAAATTTTGTGAGACGATTGGATATATTTTCTGTAAGCGAAAGAAAAATAAGTGCAACTCCTTCAGTTAATAGAATGTAGTCCAGAGAAGGCGGGTATTTTGTAACATTAATAAAGGAAAGAAAACTGAATATTGCAGATGGCTGGCCTACCCAGGGTTTCAGATTTCCGTAAACATTAATTCCTCTCAGTATTACAAACAGAATCAGTGAACAGGATCCAATCGTTAGCAATAGTTTTCTTCTTTTAACAGCATCGTAACTGCTAGAAAATAATTCTCCCATACAATATCCCAATGCCATGACGCCAATCCAGGGCAAAATGGGATACGCCATTAAAATAGTAAAATGACCAATGAAAAACATTTTTTGATCATGCAGGAATCCCCATAAAAAGCCCATAAAATTGTTTCCAGGAAAATGCGTGGTGTCCAGGAGGTTATGGGCAGCAATCAAAATAATTCCAATACAAAGAATTATTTTTCTTGGAAGGAAAATCAATCCTGCTAAACAAATCATACAAATTCCCAGAGTCCATATGACTGCCAGTAGGAGGAATGTAAAATGAATATTAAAAAACCAGGAAAAATTTACTATAGTAAGTTCAAGAAAGATCAGCCACAATCCTCTTTTGACCAGGAATACAGATAATTCTTTTTTAGTTTTTCGTTGTCCTGATATAAAAGCAGAGGTACCGGCTAATAAAACAAATATAGGCGCACAAAAATGAGTGATCCATCGGGTGAAAAATAAAAGCACGGTCGTTTTTTGCAAATCAAGGGGATCATATATAAATGCATCCGCATTGAAATAATCACGTGTGTGGTCAAGGGCCATAATAATCATAACCAGACCCCTTAAAAGATCGATGGATTTGATCCTGGCAGGTATTAAAGTCTTCATCTGTTTGGCTGTTCTGATTCTGAAGGTAATAAATCCCTAAACCTGGAAGAAATATTGAATGGAGACAATCTAAAATCATTGTAATTTTAATATGGTCCCCTAACGATTGTTCACCTGTAAAATAATTTTATGAACTGGAAATTAATCTTTCAGCTTTCTCTCTTCGGACTTGCGATGGGTATTTCCACTGTTTACTGGATTCCATCCAATATTGAACCCTTTTTCTGGCTGGCTATATTTATTATATGTGCATACCAGATAGCCAGGAATTGTAAGGAAAAATTTTTCCTGCATGGTCTTTTCGTAAGCCTGGTAAATTGTGTATGGGTAACGGGAGCACATGTTCTTTTATTTCGGATATATGCGAATAATCATCCAAAAGAAATCGAGGATATGCTAAGTATGCTTCATTCGAAACGTCCCAGGGTTTTGATGCTTCTTACCGGTCCAATTATCGGGTTCATTTCAGGATTGGTATTGGGTCTTTTTGCGTTTATCGCTTCAAGGATTTGGAAGAGCAGGGTGACCATTTCTTAAAGTGACGAAAAGAAACATCCCGCCAAAAAGCGGGATGTTTCTTTCTACGAAGGATTTAGGGACTCAGTATTCAGGGATTCTAGTTTTTTAGCATAACCGTATCCAGGGAATGAATTACTCCGTTCGTCGCCTGTACATCATGACTTTGAATTTTGGCGCCATCGACCGTTGCATGACCATCTTTTACATGTACCAAAAGTTCTTTGCCATTTACTGTTTTCAACTTTTCGCCGTCTTTCAGGTCTTTAAAGTCTATTTTACCAGCCACCACATGATGATTTAATAAGTCGGCCAGCTTAGTTTTATTTTCCGGCTTTAATAAATTATCCAATACAGCCTTGTCGAGTTTTCCAAAAGCAATATCTGTTGGGGCAAAAACTGTAAATGGTCCTTTGCCACTGAGTATTTGATCCAAACCTGAAGCATGAACACCTTTTTTTAATGTTGTCATGTTCTTTTCCACGTTTACTAACTGCGCAATGTTTGACATTTTGATTTTATTTATTTACCGATAGAATAACCGGTAACGATGTAATGTAGGAGTAATGGATATTGACCTGTTGTTAATGTTTAGCCTCTTTGTCTAACTACACATTTTCCAGTGTTAAAAGAAATGATTGGGGATATTGTTGCTCAAAATCATATTATCCTGTTACTCCATTTAGAATAGTTCTGCTATATTTAGTAAGTAAATCTGAATGATGAAAAAATTATTCCTGCTTGTATTACTGTTATCACGACTTTCCGGCTATTCACAATTGCCGGCTGAAAACTATGCTGTCGATTCTGCTTCTGTTGAACATCCCGGTGTTCCCAAAGGAGAATTAATAAAGCTGAGTTTTGACAGTTCTAAAATATTTCCTGGTACGACGCGCGATTACTGGATTTATATTCCTGCTCAGTATAAACCAGATCATCCGGCCTGTGTATATGTTAATCAGGATGGGATCCAGTGGAATGCACCAACAGTTTTTGACAATCTTATTTACAAAATGGAAATGCCTGTAACGATTGGCATATTTATTACACCTGGAATCGTAAAAACTTCGGATCCTTCAAATGCGTTGAATCGTTTCAATAGGAGTTTCGAATATGACGGACTGGGGGATGCTTATGCCCGTTTTTTATTAGATGAAATTCTACCGGAAGTTGAAAAGCAGCATACCAAAGACGGCAGGGCCATTCACCTTTCAAAAAATGGAAATGACCGGGCTATTGGCGGATCCAGTAGTGGTGCGGTTTGTGCTTTTACTGTTGCCTGGGAAAAGCCGGCTGAATTCTCAAAAGTCTTCTCTGCTATTGGGACATATATAGGTTTACGCGGCGCTGAACGTTACCCAACACTGATCAGGAAATTTGAGCCGCGGCCGATAAAAATATTCTTGCAGGATGGCTCGAACGATCTGAATATTTATGCAGGTGATTGGTGGATGGCAAATCAGACCATGGAGCGTGCTTTAATTTTTTCCGGATATTCTGTTGAACATATATGGGGCGAAGGCCAGCATAACGGGAAAATGGGTAACTCCATTTTCCCGGCCGCTATGCGATGGTTATGGAAGGATTGGCCATCGCCAACTAAATCAGGGGCAACTAAAAATCAAATGCTAAGTGATATTTTAATTCCGGGGGAAGAATGGCAACTGGTCGGAGAACATTACAAATTTACGGAAGGAGCTGCCGTGAATGCGAAAGGTGAAGCTTTTTTCCAGGATATTCCAAATTCAAAAACATATAAAGTAGACCTGGAAGGAAAATTGAGCGATTTGAATTTGAATGCAAAACGCGCGAGTGGTACTTCATTCGGTCCTGATGGGAGACGTTATACAATTGCCGGTGCTACAAACCAGGTGATTGCTTATGATTCAACAGGGAAAGAAACCGTTATTGCTGACAGCATTCCCGGCAATGATATAGTGGTTGCCAATAATGGAAATATTTATGTGACTTCTCCGGATGGAACTGAAAAACCGAGCAAAATTTATCTGATCAGGCCGGGAGGAAGAAAAGAAGTCGTTGATGCAGGATTGAAATTTGCGAATGGCCTTGTACTTACTCCCGATCAAACACAATTATATATTACCGAATCCGCCACTCACTGGGTTTGGATTTATCAGATTCAGGCGGACGGAAAACTCTTTTTCAAACAACATTATGGGTGGCTCCATGTAAGGGACCAGGATGAAAATGCCTGGTCAGACGGGCTACGTTGTGATACGGCCGGAAGAGTTTATGTGACGAGCCGGATAGGATTACAGATTTTAGATCAGGCAGGTCGGGTTAATGCGATTATACCTATTCCGGCAGGACAGCCTTCCAATCTTTGTTTTGCGGGAGAACATTTTGATATTCTATACCTGACTGCAGGAGATAAAGTGTATCGGCGTAAACTCAGAACGCGGGGTGCCAATAATTTTGAAAAACCTTTTAAGCCTGGAGTTCCGAGATTATAAAGATCTGCTTCCATTCACAATCTCTTTAACCATTCCTGCGCGGTTTCTTTTCCTTCCAGGTCGTTCTGAACAATTTGTCGAAGAAGTTGTTTTGCCTTAGCGATATCGCCGGGTTGATTGCGATCCATGAGGGTGAGTGCCTGTAATAAAGATGCGGGATTTGAATACATAGTGCGCGTTTCCAGTATCTTAAACCAATTCAAAGCCACATCATATTTTTTTAGCATGAGGGCGGAGTATCCTGCATATTTTATAGCGTCTGTGCCGGATGTATCTGAACGGATGATTGTTTCAAAATACGATAATGCTTCCGAATATTTTCCATCATTATATAAATTCAATCCTTCCTGATTTTTGTCAGGGTTGCCCCCCATTGTTACTCCAAGTTTTTGCAGTTTTTGTGTTTCATAATTTCTTGCCAATTGCCGTGCAGAAACGTTATTAGTAAATGTATAAGTTCCGAAAACAATGGCGGAAACAATTGCTGCTGTTGAGATATAATATACTAATTTTCTGAAAGGACGATTTACTGAAATATTTCTCACCGGAATTTGGGATACGGTAGAATTCTCCTGATAAAGGGTTTTAAATTGTTCTATTTTTTCTTCGTGGGCTAATTCTCTGGAAACAGTCAGTGCACTCAGATAAAAAGCTACTTCATCGGCAAATGCCGGATCGGACTCAATTCTTTTTTCAAATTCTTTTACCTGGTCGGGGACCAGTTCTTTCGTGAAATAACTTTCTATATAATCTGTGTTGTCCATCTTTTATTCAACTTTGTACAGCTTTCGCAATCTTTCCAGGCATCGAAGCCTGCTCGTTTTTACTACATCAGCAGTTTTATAATTCAGGAGGGAGGCGATTTCCTTATCACTGTAATTCTCTCCCCAGAACATCAGCAACTGCCGGCACTTTTCTTCCAGTTCTTTCAGCTTTTCCTTAAGCATATTCCAGTCTGCCTTGTCGATCAGCTTTTGAACTACCGACTGTGCAGTATCGGACAAAAGCATTAATCTGTCTGAAATGGATTCGTGCCGGTGCACGCTATTCTTATTAGTCGTTCTTTTTCTAAGAAGGTCAACACATTTATTATGGAAAATCTGGTAGAGATAGGTTTTAAGGGAGGCCCTCGCTTCAAAATGGGTATTTCTGATATTATCCAATGCGGCCAGGATGGTATCGGAGTAGGCATTAAATGATTCATCTTCCGACAAAGCGTGTTTAGTCATGCCTTCCCGGACAAAATAGGAGAACCGGTTGAATAATTGCTCTTCACTCCTTCTTTTGTCAATCCCACTTTGCCTTAGCTGTTCTATTATTTCCTGGTCTGCATAACGGAAAGAACCAGAGCTGTCCATTATAGTGGGTCTTTCATCCAATTTAAGAAAAATATGGACTTAATCAATTAATTCTGTTTCCCCCATTCAAAATCTTACGATAAATCATCTACAACACATTCCGGAATCCAGTAGTCATTATCCTTACCCTGTTCATGTAATCAATTATTCAGAACCCTGTGATGAAGCGTATGGATAGTGCGTGGAAACTACGCTGATCCATCCTTCAGATCAAAAATCTTTAATCAATTAAACCTTACAAAATGAAAAAAACCCTATTCGCGCTTTCAGTTGGATTGACTTCCATTGTAGCGCTCAGCAACTTTGTTTACGCAGAAAATTCGGAAAACCCCGTTGCTTTCAATGATGCGAAAATCTTTAAGAATTCTATTCGCAATTTGGCAGCTCTGGAAAGTCCCGCATTCTTGGGCACATATATTCCGGATGCAAAAAACGTGAATGCCAAAGCAATCAAAGATTTCCAGGGCCGGTTCAGTGGAGCCAGCAATACCATGTGGTTTGCCGATGATAATGGCTTTGTATCTTATTTTGTTAAAGATGGATATGGAAACAGAGCCTTCTACGACAAAAAAGGTCACTGGCAATATTCTTTGCTTTTCTATGGCGAAGACAAACTTCCAAAGGATATCCGATCAATTGTAAAATCTACTTATTTTGATTTGGCAATTACCCTCGTTGAAGAAGTACAAACTACAGAAGGCATGGCGTATGTTGTTCACCTGGAAGACAAAACAAACATCAAAATTCTAAGAGTGAGCAAAGATGGTGAAATGGAAATCATGCAGGAGCTAACCAAGTAATATTAATATATTAACCCTTACCCCTCTGCAACCAGTTGCCCCCGAAAGGGGGCAATTTTTGTGTGTCAGGCATGTGTATCAACTATAGGGTGAAAGTCCCGAATGCGCCTTTACAGTAGGAAGCATTAGCCAAGAGCAAGGGTGTCCATTGTGAAATGGAATCTGAAAGAAGCTGGCGGCAAAAGTTTGAACCTACGAACAGAAATTGCATATAAGGCGTGGTGCGTATGGGCGATGTTGCAAAACAAACAAAAGCCCGATACTGTACGGATACGTCCGCGTAGATGCAAGGGTTACATGAACGGAAAGCGGATACACTTACCCTGAGAGATCTGGAATACAATATTGTATTAGACCAGAAGTCAGCAGAAGCCATAGTAGGAAGGAAACGAGCCATCCCCTGTAGAAAGACAAAGATGGAGGACTCACGAATAAACTGAAGGGCTGAATGTCAGAACGGGCGACAGAAATTACTATGCTTTATCACCGAGAGGCGAAGACAGCCGAAACACGTAAGAGAACTTTTGTATTGAGTTGGATGAGGGAATCAGAAAACCATATGAAAGGAGCCGAGCCAGGTGATGCAAGAGGTAAGGGACGAGCGCCATTGCAAACGTAAGTTAAAGTAGCATGCTGGAAGAAATACTCGACAGACGCAATATTGAAAGAGCCCTTGTTCAGGTGGAAGCTAATAAGGGAGCCGGCGGCATAGATGGTATGACGTGGGATAAACTGCGTTCATACATCAACGTGAACTGGCAATCATTGCGCGCGAGTATATTAGAAGGCAGGTACCAGCCAAGCCCTGTGAGGAAGGTAGAGATAGATAAACCACAGGGAGGAAAAAGAATGCTGGGAATACCCACGGTAGTTGACAGAATGCTGCAACAGGCAATAGCCCAATGGCTGACGCCGATGTACGAAGGGGAATTTTCTAAATGGAGCTACGGCTTCCGTCCGAATCGAAATGCCCATCAGGCTGTGCTAAAGGCAGAGCAATACCTTAATGAAGGTAAGACATGGGTGATCGAGCTGGATCTGGAAAAGTTCTTCGACAAGGTGAACCATGACAGGTTAATGAGCGTGTTGAGCAGGAAGGTAACGGACAAGCGCACACTAAAGCTCATCAGAAGTTATCTGACAAGCGGGATCATGGAAGGCGGAATAATAAGTCCCCGAAGTGAGGGTACGCCGCAAGGTTCACCGTTAAGCCCATTATTATCTAATGTCATTTTGGATGAACTGGATAAGGAACTGGAAAGGCGGGGGCATTCCTTTGTAAGATATGCTGATGACGTCAGTGTGTATGTATCAAGCGAAGCGGCTGCAGAACGGGTAAAGCAAAGTGTTATCCGGTATGTAGAAGATAAATTACTTCTGAAAGTAAACAGGGGAAAGACAAAGGTCAGCAAACCGGAAGAAAGTGAGTTGCTGGGATTTTCTTTTCAGTCCGTCAAAGGTAAATGGGTGATAAGAGTAGCAAAGAAAAGTGTGCTACGAATCAAGCGAAAGCTCAAAGCAATTACGACACGAAGTAAGTCTATCTCAGAAATAGAAAGAATCAACCAACTAAACCCGATCATTAGGGGATGGGTGAATTACTTTGTTATTGCAAAGGCAAAATCGCTGATGGAAAACCTTGACGGAAAGCTCAGGTCGAGATTAAGAATGTGTAAATGGAAGCAATGGAAGAATATCGGAACCAGAAGAGCAAACCTGTTGAAATTAGGAGCAAATAAAAGATCTGCGTTTGAGCATGGAGCAAGCAGAAAAGGATACTGTCGGGTAGCATTATCCTACATCCTGTGTACCACTTTAACTACTTCCTACTTCAGGAAGCAGGGATATATAGGCTTCTACGACTTGTATTACCGGCTAACTGAAAAGCAATCAAAATTATTCTGACAAACCGCCGTATACCGGTCGGTACGTACGGTGGTGTGAGAGGACGGGTGGCCAACTAATGGCCACCTTCCTACTCGATTTTCGGTCAACGGTTCTCGCCAAAGGCGGGATCATCAGTCATCGAATAAGTATTACCTTTTCAACAAATTTAATTTACAATGACCCTGATTATTTTAGGATTGCTGATCCTTATTATTGGATTTGTGATCCGGCGCAATATGTCACCTTTTTCTCCATATGCAGTTTATATACGTGCATTAGGTTTGGTGCTTTTTCTCATAGGAATTCTTTCTTCCTGTATCGTTCAGATCGGCACCGGGGAAGTGGGTGTTCAGATTCTTTTCGGAAGTGTGCAAAATACAACACTTCCCAGTGGTCTTCATTTGATAAATCCGCTTATCGATGTACAGCGCCTGGATATAAAAACAGAAAACTATACTATGAGTGCGGTTCGTGATGAAGGAGCTAAAGAAGGAGATGATGCAATAAGGGTACTCACTTCTGACGGACTGGAGGTCGTAATGGATCTTACGGTATTATATAAAGTGGTGCCTTCTTCTGCTCCTGATATTTTACGCAGTACCGGAATTGATTATACAAATAAAATTGTTCGGCCACTGACCCGAACCATGATTCGGGACAATGCCGTTTATTATGACGCCGTTTCGCTTTATTCAACTAAACGCGATGAATTCCAGACTCGAATTTTTAAAAGTATTGAAGATGATTTCAGGAAAAGAGGATTGTTATTAGAGCAGCTCCTGATTCGGAATATCACCCTACCTCAGGCTGTTAAAACTAGTATTGAACAAAAAATTTCGGCAGAACAGGACGCGCAGAAAATGCAATTCGTTTTGCAAAAAGAAAGACAGGAAGCCGAACGTAAACGTGTAGAAGCGCAGGGGATTTCGGATTACCAGCGAATCATCAGTGAAAGTTTAACCGACCGTCAATTACAATACGAAAGTATTAAAGCACAACTTGAAGTTGCAAAATCCCCAAATACTAAAGTGATCATTATAGGCAAACCAGGCTCACAACTTATTTTAGATACGAAATAGGCTTACATGGGTTATGGGTTATGAGATGTGCATACACTATAACCCATAACCCATAACCCATAACCCATAACCCATAACCCATAACCCATAACCCATAACCCATATCCCTAACGCCTTGCCAGCTTATTATCCAATAACCAGTTGGTCAATAATTGAGGCCAGGATTTTATGGCTTGAAGATCAGACCTGTACCCCATATTAAAACCATGATCGGCATGAGCAATTATATGCGCTTCTACAGAAACCCTGGCTAATCGGTATTTTTCCAGTAAGCTCATAACTGATACAGAACAACAGGTGTCTTCATTTCCTGCAAGCAGAAAGGCCGGTGGAGCCCAGGTTGGAACCTGGTCAGGAATAAATAATGGTCCCGGATAAATTTGAATAATAAAATCCGGCCGTGCATTCAAACGATCGACGGGATCGGGAGCCTGCGGATTTCCTCCACCTTCATTATATGCAATGGCATCTACCACTTCCCCGCCTGCAGAAAAACCAAACATACCCAGACGACTCGTATCAATTTTCCATTCCCGGGCATGACTCCTTACCAGTCTCATAGCCCGGTTTGCATCTTCTGCCGGTTGTACATCCAATGAATAGGGAGAATTTGGTTCGCGGGGTAGTCGGTATTTAAGGATAATTGCTGTAATACCCAGTTTATTTAAATATTTAGCGGGATCAATGCCTTCAGCTTTGAATACAAGGAGCCTGAAACCACCACCCGGACAAATCAATACTGCGGTTCCATTTGCGAGTTCAGGAGGCGGGAAAAAAACAGTGATGGAAGGGTTATTTATATTCTTTATCCAATAGTCCTTAGCTTCCTCAGGTTCATTTTTCCTGTTTTCAAATCCTGGAGCACCATTTTTCCACAACGGAAGTACCAGGGAATCAGATTGTGCATTTAGTAAATATATATTACATGTAATCAATGCCGGGATCAACAAAAAGGATTTAATTTTTATTGAAATCATGAGGGACATTCTTGTTTTGATCATGCTTATTTTATTTAACTACATACTCATTGTACTCGGGATGTCTTTTTAAATAAATGGCTACAAAAGGGCAAAGTACTTTTGCTTTTATGTTATTTTCTTTTGACCATTCCAGGGCATAATGAGCAAGTGTTGAAGCAATACCCTTTCCCTCGAGTTTTTTTGGGACTTCAGTGTGCATAAGCCAGATATTGCCTTCATGGAACCTGTATTGAAGTACAGCAGTTTCGCCATCTTCATGTATTTCGAACTGCTTACGTTCGCTATTATTGATAACAGGAATATCCACGGATCCAAATTTAAGATCCACAATGTTAATATTTATACTCCAATTGCCACTTATTCAGCTTATTATAATTGTTCAGGAACAACTTCTTTCTAAATGGCCCAGAACTTGATTTATAGATTTATAGAATCATTGGGCAAAAACCTGTTAATGGGGTATGTACCTGAAGTTCATTCAAATAGCCCTGCTTTTAGGCTGGAGGAAACAATTTGGTAACATTAAATTAATATGGCTTGTGGGGTTGTGGCGCTATTTTGCAGCTGTTTAACAATCATTTTCCTATATGCAACAAGAATTTCAGCTTCACTTTCCAATAGTAAACAGGATAGCTAAGGTTAGAAAGTCTCCCTATTCCCTGGTTATCTTGCGTGAAGGCTTGTATTCTGTTTCAGTTGACAAATTGCCCCTGGTTGAGTATTATGTTTTTTTCGACAGTCCTGTTAAAGGAGAACAGTTGAAATTGAAATTCTATAAGACTGTTTCTGATGGAAAATGGTATGATAAATCTTATTCTGAGGAGGCTGAATTGAATTCTCCTGAATTCGGAATTCCTGAAATTAATAAGGAATTAAAAGCAGCGCTGGATGCGCATGATGCCCAGGCGGCACAACATAAAAGTTTCTCCTTATAATTATTTTTTATTTTCTTACAGAAGGATTCACGGTTTTATTATAAAAACCGGATGAATCTCTTTTCAGAATTTCATTTTTACCTTGCCTGTTCATTGTTGAAAGTATTTTGAGAATAGATTCCTTTTGACCTGTATATTCTCCGGTCAGCAGGCAGAGAATTTCGACCATCTTATTTTCAAATGAAATAGTATCCATTCCAGAATATCTGGTTTTCAGGAAATCTATAATCCCCAGTTCATTCAGTAAATCCAGCTTACCCGTCAGGTCAAGATTGGTGGGCTTTTGCAGGTCGACCGGAATAATGA
Organism: uncultured Bacteroidota bacterium; assembly: GCA_963711345.1. Classification (GTDB taxonomy): domain Bacteria; phylum Bacteroidota; class Bacteroidia; order Chitinophagales; family Chitinophagaceae; genus Puia. Next base: position 365,808 of record CAVQDS010000002.1, read on the forward strand.
AATCCACATGTAAAGCTCTTTTTAGAGAGCCTATGTAATTTGAATAAATAATTCCCTGGGCATATAAATAAAGTTCAATAAACTTTCTTTTTTTGCCGGGTAGGTTTACACGGTTGCTAAAGGCATCAAAAAAGCCTTTGAAAAAAACCGACATACATTGAAGTTTGAAACTTTTATCATATTCATTGTATAAACAATATTCGATTTTATTAACGGTGCCATTTGCTTCATTTAATAATGACTTAACGGAGTTCTCATCTGTTATATTCTGCCGGATCCATTCTTCAAAAACCGGACTACGTGAAAGAAAGCTCGATAGAATATAATTACTATAGGCAGCACTGTTTGAATTTGCAGGTTTGATGTTGAAAATAAAGTTTTCACCGAAAAAGAATTTCCTTTCTGTCAGACCCGGATTGTTTCTTTCACTCCGGTATATCTCTGCCAGTTCATCTGTTTTTTCTTTTTGAAAGAAAAAACGAAGCCGGGGATCAAAATCAGGAAATGAAAAAGGAATTATTCCAAAGAATTGATCAAAAAATACTAATTTGTCGACATATTTCTTATGACTCTTGAATTCAGAATGAAGAGCCCGAATCTGATTTTCTGAATATCGCTGCATGGTATCCAAAGCACTGGTTTATTTCAAATATACCATCCGAAGCGTCCCGATTTTTACAGGCATTTTCAGGTTATCAAATTATTAAGAATTTGTGAACTCCATATTTGATCCACGAATGTTGGCTGTATATAAATCTGTTAACATTTTGGTCATATTCACATAACATTCCATTCATAGGACCTAACGTCTTTTGCTACCAAATCAATTCTTAAAACAAGTTTTTATGAGAAGTCGATTCACCAAAACGCTATTCAGAATTTCAGTTTTTGTTTTTCTAACTGCCTTTTTATTCAATTCATCGGAAGGCCAGGCCGTTTATAATCCTGCAAATGAAATGGCTGCCTTAAATAATGACTCTCTGTATCGGTCAGGCTCAGCAAATTCCGGACGAATCTGGGGTTATGCATTTGGCGACTTCGCCTATAAAGGACATGCGGACTCTTTGTCCAGAGGTGGAAGCAACCAATACACAGGTATCAGAGCTCAAACCAGTATGTTCCAGTTTCGTCGTATTTATTTAGGGTATGATTATAATATTTCTAAAAAATTCTCCGCCGAACTTTTATTGGCTGCAGAAGATAATTTTCCGCCTGGTGCGCCCCCTGTAGGAAGTGCAGCAGGAACGACAACAACATTTGCAGCGGGCAATTCAACCGGAGACTTATTGACAAACCAGAAAATGACTTTTTATATTAAAAACATGAATATTCGTTGGAAGGGTATATGGAAGGGGACTGATCTCGTTGTGGGTGAAAGTGCTACACCAGCGTTTCCTTTTTTATCAGAAAAAGTCTGGAGTTATCGTTCAATTGAAAGGACAATCGCTGATATACGTCGCACACCTTCCTATGATTTTGGTGTTTCGTTGTTAGGTGTCTTTGACCCCTCTACTAAGAATTTTGGGTATAATCTCATGGTTGCGAATGGAACCAGTGATAAACCGGATTATACTCCATTCAAATGGTTTTACGGAGATATATATGGATACTTTGCCCATAAACATATTGTCGTCGATCTCTACGCTGACTATCAAAGACTCAACTGGATAACAACCTGGCATCATTCCCGTCAGATGTTGAAAGGTTTTATAGCCTGGAACAGTGCGGCTACAGATAATACTATGAACCCGGGTACTGGATTTACAGTAGGCGTTGAAGGATTTATCAACAACCTGAAAAACGATAACATTGAGACTTTAACTGCCGGAGGTGCAGATACAATAAGCACCGCTCCAACAGGCATCTCGTTTTATGTTCATGGGGATATAGTCCCGGGCAAACTCCGATTTTTTCATAAGGTATGATATGTACAATCCAAACAATCAGGTAAACACTAATATATCTACGAAATACGCAGGAAATACAAGCAACTATAACGATAACTCATTCCATACCGTTTACAATGTTAATGCAGCAACTCCGTCTGTTACGTATACTACGACTGGCGACCAGACTTATAAGCAACAATTTTTTACTGCAGGTCTTGATTTTAGACCGGCCTCTAGGGTACACTTTATGCCGAATATCTGGTATAACAGTTATTCATCACAACTCGTATCAAATAAAGACCATGATTTAGTCTTGAGGTTGACTTTCTTCTTTGCATTCGGAAAAAATTATGACAATGGCGGTTTCTAGAAATTTTAACCACAACATAAACAACAAAACATGAAAAAGTTTTTAGAGATCTTTAAACAAAGCGTGGCCGCCGCTGCTCTGGTGATAACCGCTGTTGCAGGAATTCAGACAAATGCTGCAGCACAGGGAGACGATAAGACCATTCTTGGTGCAGGAAGCACATTTATTTACCCATTGTTCTCAAAAATGTTTTCGGATTATCACACAAAAACCGGAGTGGAGGTCAACTATCAGAGTATTGGTTCTGGAGGAGGTATTTTACAATTGACTAATAAAACGGTTGATTTCGGCGCATCAGACGGCCCATTGAATGATGAGCAGACAGCAAAAATCGGGGTTCCCGTGTTACATATTCCCCAGGCTTCAGGTGCTGTGGTAATAACATATAATCTTCCCGGCAATAATAATCTTATTAGTCTTACCCCTGATATCATAGCCGATATTTTCCTGGGAAAAATCAAGACATGGAATGATCCTAGAATTATTTCAATCAATAAGGGTGTTGATATTCCAGCTTTTCCGATCCTGGTGGCGCATCGTTCTGACGGCAGTGGGACAACAAATATTTTTACAAACTATTTGTCAAAAGTAAGTCCCGAGTGGAAAACCAAAGTAGGTAGTGGAGGCGCAGTAAACTGGCCGGCAGGTTTGGGGGGAAAAGGAAATGAAGGCGTTTCCGGACTGGTAAAACAGACTCCGGGGGCAATCGGGTATGTGGAGCTGATCTATGCACTTCAAAATAAAATGGATTATGCAAAAATTAAAAATAAGAAAGGGAACTTTATTATTCCTTCCCTGGCTTCCGTTACTGCTGCAGGAAATGTAAAATTACCGGATGACTCCAAAATATTTATTACAGACACTGATGCAGGAGATGGTTATCCAATCAGCTGGATTTACCTGGGTAATTATTTACAAAGATCAGAATTATAACGGACGTTCAATGGATAGGGCTGCCAAGTTATTGAAACTGCTTTGGTGGAATATTCATGATGGACAGACTTTTGCAGCTCCTTTAAATTATGCACCTTTATCAAAAGAAGCGCTGAAAGTAGCAGAGAAAATATTGAAATCTGCGACTTACAATGGTAAGCCGATTTTATAAAATTGTCAACGGTTAATGGTTAATTGTTAATGGTTTTAATTCGGTGTCAGTCATTAACAATTAACCATTAACTATTTAAATAACTATGGACGAAATAAAGAAAATCAGAAAAGCCAAGAATTCAAGCGGCCAGATAAGAGCGGAATCTCTTTTTAAACGGTCTCTTGTTGTCATTGGTGCGGCAATGGTCATACTGGTACTTGGTATTTTGCTCACATTATTATAGAATCGGTTCCCTCCATCAAATCCCTTGGCTTAAAATATTTGTGGGGAACGACCTGGGATCCTGTTAATAATGTATATGGTGCTGCTCCTTTTTTGCTGGGCACCGTTCTCACCTCTTTTCTGGCTTTAATCATTTCAATTCCATTTTCATTTGCCATAGCTGTTTACCTGGGAGAATACAACCCGAAAGGCTGGCTTTCGAATTTTTTAAAAAATACTGTAGAACTTATTGCAGCTGTCCCTTCAGTAATTTATGGATTCTGGGGATTGCTGGTGCTTGTTCCACTGGTGCGTTCGTTGGAAATGAAGCTTGGTATTTTACCATATGGTATCGGCATTTTTACAGCTTCCCTGATTCTCGCAGTGATGATCATTCCATATGCAGCGTCACTTGGTCGCGAAATGATCCGTCTTGTACCATCACCTTTAAAGGAAGCAGCTTATTCTTTAGGTGCGACAAGATATGAAGTGCTAACTAATGTCATACTGCCATATACCAAATCCGGATTATTTGCCGGCATTTTGCTTTCGTTGGGAAGGGCCCTGGGAGAAACTATGGCTGTTACCATGGTCATCGGTAATACGAGCCTGATTCCCGACCAGTATTTTCGCACCTGGCAATACCATGGCCAGTGTAATTGCCAATGAATTTACTGAGGCTGATCACACTGTATATCTATCAGCCCTGATTGAACTGGGACTTGTTTTATTTCTTGTTACGGTTGTAATCAATATGATCGGGAAAAGAATTATTAAAAGGTTTACAAACGAATAGAAAATGAATGTAAACGTAAAATTCAGGATGGGGAAAAGTAAAGCGATGCAGGTACTGATCGTTTTCTTAGCATTTCTGATTACAGTGCCATTGATATTTATCATCATTTATATTTTCAGGGAGGGCATAACAAAAATTAACTGGACATTTCTCACAAAAATTCCTAAACCTGTTGGCGAAACCGGCGGAGGAATTGCAAATGCCCTGATCGGATCCATATTGATTGTAGTCGCTGCTGCTGTGATGGCGATTCCGCTCGGCATCATGTGTGGTATTTATCTAAGTGAAAATAAATCCAGCCGGCTTTCTTACTGGAGCCGCTTGTCAGTTGACGTATTACAGGGAGTTCCTTCGATAGTAACTGGTATAGTTGTTTATTTCTGGGTTGTAAAACCCATCGGTACTTTCTCTGCTTTTTCGGGAAGTATTGCTCTAGCCATTATGATGTTACCCATCCTCATACGCTCAACAGAAGAAACACTGAAGCTGATTCCGTTTTCCTTAAAAGAAGCTGGGCTTGCGCTTGGTCTGCCTTATCATAAAGTAATACTGCGGGTGATTGTTCCCTGTGGAATCAGCGGAATTCTTTCCGGAGTTATGTTATCCATAGCCCGTATTGCAGGAGAAACGGCTCCGCTTTTATTTACTGCATTTGGAAATCCCTATTTGAATTTAAACCTGGGTAAACCCATGCAGAGTCTTCCTCTGATGATTTTCAATTATGCCACCAGTCCTTATGATGACTGGCATGATATGGCCTGGGGCGCTGCATTGATTTTATTATTTACGGTATTGTTATTAAATATTATTACAAAGCTGACAACAAAACGATGGAACGTACAATTATAAAAAGCCGGAAGTTCAATGCTTACTTCGGAACCAACCATGTGGTGAAGAATGTGAACATTGATATTCCTAAAAACAATATCGTCGCGGTAATGGGCCCTTCTGGTTGTGGAAAAACGACTTACCTGCGTTGTATCAATCGCATGCATGAACTGATTCAGGGTGCAACGAGTAATGGAGAAATGATCCTGAACAATGAGAACGTTTACGAAATGCATCCCATATTCGTCCGCCTTGAAAATCGGAATGGTATTTCAAAGACCAAATCCTTTTCCCAACCTAAGCATATATGACAATGTAATTGCCGGTTATAAGCTGAATGGCATGAAACTTCCCAAAGCCGAAAGAGATCAGAAAGTGGAGGAATCACTTTCCAAAGCAGCGCTTTGGAATGAAGTAAAGGATTCACTGCATAAAAAAGGAACATTTCTTTCCGGTGGGCAGCAACAGAGGTTATGTATTGCACGTGCAATTGCCATGGAACCGGAGGTATTGTTGCTGGATGAACCTACTTCAGCATTGGATCCTATATCAACTTCCAGCATCGAAGAACTACTTCATGAATTGAAAAAAAATTTCACACTTGTTATCGTTACGCATAATATGCAACAGGCCGCAAGGGTGAGTGATAAAACAGCTTTTTTTTATTTGGGAGAACTGGTAGAATATGACGATACAAAACTCATGTTTACCAATCCGCAGGATAAAAGAACTCAGAATTATATAACCGGAAGATTTAGTTAGGTCTACCTTTAATCAAGATATTTATATGTCACAATTAGAAATAGAACTTAAGGAGCTAAAAAAAGAGATAATCAATATGTGGAGCCTGGTGCATTCGCAATTGGTTAAATCAAATATTGCGATGGTAAATTTCGATAAAAACCTCGCACGTGAAGTTGTTTCAAGGGAAAAAAGAGTGAACGGTTCAGAATTAAAAATAGACCGTGACTGTGAAAATATATTTGCCCTTCTTACCCCGGTGGCAGTAGATCTCCGGTTTGTACTGGCAGTGCTGAAAATCAATTCCAATCTGGAACGTATCGGAGATATTGCGGAAGGTGTTGCAAAATATATCCTGAGTGCCGATAAGCCATTCAACCCTGAACTTTTAAAAATGACAGAGACTATAGCGATGTATGATGAAGCTATTAATATGCTTGAAGATACACTCACCGCTTTTGAAAATGAAGATACCAGTCTGGCAAGAAGTGTATTCCAGAAAGACGAATTTCTGGACAGGATAAATATCGAATCAACCACTACGACTGTTAAATATCTGGAGAAATTTCCGCAGGACTGCTACCAGTCCTTGATTAATTTATCTATAATCAGAAGACTGGAAAGAGTGGGTGATCAGTCAAAAAATATCGCAGAAGAAACCATTTTTTATGTTGAAGCCAAAGTGCTGAAGCATAAACAGGATGAATAACCGTAAGAATTATCTTTTTTCTAAAGCCATTCTCAGTGATGGCTTTTTTTGTGCATGTATTTTTTTACAGAATGTTTAATAACCATTTACTTTTGTACAGAAAGTTGCGGATCGTTCACTTTTAAAAAAATGATCATGACAAAAAAATCCACTCAGGCGATTTTAGGATTATGTTTATTTCTTCTCTATTCTTTGTCAGCGGAAGCCCAATGGGATCTGGGTCTTCAGGGAGGGGTTAGTATTCCAAATCTTTCCGCCAGCGGTTCGGAAAATAACCCGCTAAACACAGGTTATAGTTCAAGACTGGGTCCGGAATTTGCAATTTTTGGAGAATATCATGTAAACAGTCTTGTTTTCCCTGGTGCCAAAAATCGAATATTCTGCTCAGGGCGGAAAGAAAGATGGATTGCAGGCCATGCCTACTCCTACGCAACTTGCAGAATATTTCGAACAGCAGGGAATGCCCGTACCTACATATTTATATGCGAATTTCAATAGTGAAGCTAAACTCGACTATCTGTTGATTCCTATACTGGCTAAATTCGGATGGAACCTGGATGCACAAAAAAAATTCAGGATAACTGTTGCTGCAGGACCCTATATCGGATTCCTGCTGTCTGCAAAGCAGGTGACGAGCGGCAACAGCCAAATTTATTTAGATCCTGCGGGGAATGAACCACTTCCAGTAGGACCTCAACCCTTTGACTCGACTGCAGAATATCAAGAGCCAGTTGAATACGACAAATTTTGGTGTGGAGGGAAGTGTTGGTATCGAATATTTACTTGGAGCAAGTCATCGCGATAAAATATTTTTTGAAGCGGGTGGAAATTACGGTTTCCTCAATATTCAGAAAGGAAGTGCCAATGGTAAAAACAATACAGGCGCAGCAACGCTGATGCTGGGATATGCATATAAACTGGGTAAATAGGCGGACAGCTATTAGTTTTTCATCTCTGCATTTTTTGCAAGAGTCTTCGGATCTTTCAGGAATATCTGTTTGCATTCGTCAGAACAGAAACCATAGACCTTACCGTTAAAATGACAGTGTCCTCGATGCCTGCAGTGAGGGGCATGCCACAGGAAGGATCCTTTTTGTTATCCACCATGCTTAACGTAAACTTTTTTTGCACAGAGTCGGATTTATTAATCGCTACAGATGTCGTTTCCGGATTAGGTTTCTGATTACAGGAAAAAAAAATTCCACCCAGTACCAACAGGGTAAATGTATAAATGTAAAATCCTTTTTTTGAAATAATAGAATAATCAGATTTCATCCGTGTTCTTTTTGATAATTACAAAAATACATTTTTTCCAACCGTCAACGGTCAACGGTCAACCTTGAAGCTTCCCACCCAATCATTGCAGATTTTCGGTCGATGCCCCAGTGATATCCTCCCAGGTTTCCTGAAGATGTTATTACCCGATGGCAAGGAATGAGAAATGCGACAGGGTTGTTTCCAATGGCTGAACCGACTGCCCGTGAAGCGTTAATATCGCCGATTTCATTCGCGATGTTTGAATATGATTTTAAAGAACCCGACGGGATATGAAGAAGTGCATTCCATACTTTGATTTGAAATGCCGTTCCTTTCAGATGCAATTTAATCAGGTTAAGATCGGACCAGTCTTCCCGAAATAATTTAAGTGCCTGCTGCTGGTGTAAATCTGTTTTCTGTTCAAGCCTGGACGAAGGAAAATGGTTAATTATTTCTGTTTCCGGCGCTTGCAGGTTTTCCTGAATAAAAGAGATATGGCAAATTCCTTTATCGGTAGATGCGATCAGTATATCTCCAAAAATTGTTTCCGCACGACTATAATTTATATATAGGTTTTTTCCTCCATGCTGGTATTCACCGGGTGTCATTCCTTCAATTTGAATAAATAAATCATGGAGACGACTGGTACCGGATAATCCGGTTTCAAAGCTTACTGCAGCCAGCGTATTATGTTCATGCAGAAGTTGTTTTGCATATTCAATACTGGTGAATTGAAGGAATTTTTTGGGACTTACTCCTGCCCATTCCTTAAACAACCGCTGGAAATGAAAAGGACTCAGATAAACCTGACGCTGCAATTTCGTCCAGGTCAGGCTGATCCCTGAAATTTTCGCGGATAAATCGTATTGCCTGTTCAATTCGTTGGAAATCTTGCATACCCAAAAATAAAGGGCTGAGAAAGAAGAGACAACCCGGAAATTGCTATAATTATACTAGTTGGTATGTCCGGGAATCGTTTACTTAATACTACCGGGAAACGTTTTTAAAATCCTTTGATAACCTGATTCACATATTTTCTTAGTCTGTCCGGGAAACGTTTTTAAAATCTTTTGATATCCTGGCTGACATATTTCCGGTAGTATCGAAAAGCTGGTTAATTCTTTTCTCTTTCATATTCACTTTGAAATTGCAGAGATAGTTTGTTTTATCCTCAAAATAAATGACCTCGAAGTACGTTGAATTTTACCCGGGAGGTATCTATCCTGGGTTGATGATTCAGATATAGGTCCATAGCGGCTTTCAGGCTTTCCTGAACATCACTGGTACTCATTTTTTTTGCGCAGGAAGAGAAGATTATCCCGCATAATATGGCGGCAAAAACGAAGCGGTTTAAATTAATCATAATCGCAAAATAAATAAAATTGAAAAAGGGAGATTAGTTTTTTGATAATGGCCCCGATAATATGTTCATTTAACACATAAGTTTTTACTTTGGAACTTTCTAATTAGAGCAGGTTAATAATCTACAATTAAAAGTTAAAAAAAAATTAGGTCAGCATTTAAGAAATCCTAAATTTGGTTATAATTTCTCATCGTTAAACCAAAAGACGAATTGCTTATGCCAACTAAATTTAAACTCCTGGCGGGGCTGAACACCGCATTCCTTCTTTTCCTTAGCTTAAGTCTTTTCGCTCAAACATCTATTACTGGCCGTGTTTTAAGTAACACAGACAAGAAACCGGTAGTTGGAGCAACTGTACAGGTAAAGGGAGGCAAATCAGCCACTTTAACCGGATCGGATGGAACTTTTACTATCAATTCATCACAAAAAGTGAATGCATTGGTAATTACCATCGTAGGTTTTGAGTCGGTAACTGTACCAGTAAACGGAACAAATGTTGGAGACATCATGCTCTCCATTTCTGCTACATCACTGAATGATGTGGTCGTTACCGGTTACACTGCTCAAAAGAAAAAGGACATTACGGGCGCAGTTGCCGTGGTGGATATTAAGAACATGAAAGAAGTACCGGGAACCAGTACGGAAGCTTTGCTGCAAGGGCAGGCTGCCGGAGTTACGGTAATCAACTCAGGTCAGCCTGGTGGTGGAAGCAATATCCACATCCGGGGTGTAACATCCATCGGAAATGTTGATCCGCTTGTAATTGTAGATGGTGTGCAGAGTAGTATGCACGATCTTAATATGAGCGATATTGAAAGCATACAGGTCCTGAAAGATGCAGGAGCTGTTGCGATATATGGTATCCAGGGTTCCAATGGTGTTGTAATTATTACAACCAAAAGAGGACATGGTAAGGCTACCATCAGTTACGATGGATTCTACGGAACTCAGCAACCATTGAAAAATGGTTTTAATCTCTCAGGAAGTCAGACATATGCAGACGTTCTTTGGCTTCAGTCTTATAATGCCGGAACAATACCAGGGAATACCTGGTTTGGACAGGGCGGACCTACTTATGCCCCTCCTACTCTTCCTGCTTATCTGACACCGACACCCTATAGCAATGCTACCGGAACGCCGAATCCACAATATGCAGCACTGCAGGATCCTTCAACTTATAATATTCCAAACAACCAGATCACAAAAACTGCTTTAGTAGGTACAGACTGGTTCCATGAAATATTCAAACCGGCACCCTGGACACAGCATACATTATCTGCCAGCGCGGCAACTGACCGGTCTTCATACTATATTTCATTCTCTTATCTGGACCAACAGGGTACACTGATCGATACTTACCTGAAAAGATATAGTTTAAGTGCCAATACTGTCTTTCAACGTAAAAGATCACGTTAGAATAGGAGAAAATGCCTATATCTTCTTCAAAGAAAATCCACAGATTCAGAATCAGAATGAAGGCAATGCGATTTCATTGTCCTACCGTATTCCACCACTTATTCCCGTATATGATGAAGCCGGGAATTATGCAGGTACGCACTCTTTTACGATCAATAACTCAGGCAAACCCGGTAGCTGACCAGCAACGTGGCGCTAATAACCTGGGCAATGATGTGCAGATTAATGGTAACGTATTTGCAGACGTAGACTTTTGTGAAACATTTTGATTTCAAAACAAGCTTAGGGGGTACATTCGATAATTCGTTATTATTATTATTTTCAATACACTCCTTATGAAAACGCGGAAGGAAGCACAGCCGCAGAATGATTTCACAGAAGGTGCATCTTATAACACTACATTTATCTGGACGAATACCCTGACCTACAATCAGAGTCTTTGGGGATCTCGGATTGAAAGCCCTGATCGGAACAGAATCCAAGCAATTTTATGGAAGAGGTATACAGGGATCAGAGCGGAGATTATTTTTCAACAAATCCGGATTATTGGACACTCAGTACCGGTAACCCGGCCATTCAGGCTGTAACAAGTGCTCACATAATACACCCGGTAATACCTTCCATACCAAAGTACTTTGTATTCCCAGTTTGGAAGGGTTGATCTGGACTATCAGGACAAATACCTTCTCAGTGGTACCATTCGCCGGGACCAGTCATCCCTTTTCGCACCTGGCCAGCAAACAGGAATTTTTCCTTCAGTATCTGCTGGATGGAGGTTGTCACAGGAAGATTTCCTGAAAAATACGACCTGGTTAAAGGATCTGAAGTTAAGGGGTAGCTGGGGTAAATCAGGAAACCTCTCCAACACACCAACTACTAATCCATATAATTCGTATAACCAGGGTGCCTTTAACTCCTATTACGATATTAATGGAACATCAACAACCTCCCAGTTGGGTTTTTATAACAGCAATCTCGGGAATACGGCAACTACCTGGGAAACAGATATTCTTTCAGATATAGGTGTAGATGCGACAATCAATCATTTTACTTTAACAGCTGACTGGTTTAATAAAAAAGTTAGTGGGCTTTTATTCCAGGAAACACTTGCTTATACAGGAGGTGGTGCAGCTGCTCCATTTGTAAATTTTGGTGATATCCAAAGTACAGGATTCGATTTTGCACTTACTTATCACGATCAGGTTAATAAAGATTTTAATTTTGATCTGACATTAACTGGAACACATTACGTTAGTAAAGTGCTTAGTTTGCCAGCCGGACTTGATTACTATTCAGCAACAGCTACCGGTTCAAGCCGTATCGGAAATTTTACCAGAATGCAACCGGGTGAGCCTGTCGGAGCATTTTTTGGATATAAAGTAATCGGTTATTTCAAAGATGCTGCAGATGTTGCCGCCTCTCCAACTCAGTCAGGAGCTGCTCCCGGAGCATTTAAATTTGCAGATATAAACGGAGATAAAACAATTGACGTAAACGACAGAACCTATATTGGCAATCCGAATCCAAAGTTTACTTATGGATTTAATATTGCCGCTACCTGGAAGGCACTTGATTTTTCTGCCTTCTTCTACGGATCTTATGGCAACGATGTATTTAACTACGTGAAATACTGGATTGATTTTCCACAGGTATTTGAAGGAGCTGTTAGTGCCGACCTGATTACCAATTCATGGTCACCAACTAACCTGAATCCGAAGTATCCGCAGATTACTTCTACAAGTTCATTCAGTAATACAACCCAGGTAAATTCATGGTATGTTGAAGACGGATCTTACCTGAGACTGAAAGCGCTGAATATTGGCTATACTATAGCGCCGGCAATCCTTCATAAAGCAGGAATTGACAGACTGAGGGTTTATGTTTCAGGGTCAAACCTGTTTACAATTACCAAGTATACCGGTTTGGATCCGGAATTACAGGGATCGAACCTCCAGGATCAGACCAATATCGGGATTGATTTTGGTAACTACCCTGCAAACCAGAAGACTTATATCATAGGAGTAAATCTTACATTTTAAGCAACCAAATAGGTATATTTAACGAATTAATAATCAAGAGCCTTAAACTTTATAATAAATTTCCGCTATATGAAAAGGATAAAATATAACAAATTACTAATTCCGGGCGGCTTGGCATTCTTAGCTTTGCTGTTTGCGTGTGGAAAAAACTTCCTCAATAAACCACCCCTTGGTGTATTGAGCCCAACTCTACTTGCCAACCAGGCTGGTGTACAGGGAATTTTAATAGGTGCCTATTCAGCATTGACTGGTCAGGGAACTAACCAGGGTGGATGGGGCTCAGCGGCAGATAACTGGACATACGGCAGTGTTTGCGCTGATGATGCCTATAAAGGATCCACTTCTTCAGATCAGGGAGATATCGTTAACATTCAGCAATGGGTCGCAGTAACGAATAATCCATATCTTAACTCTAAATGGGGTGCGATGTATGACGGGATCCAGAGAGCAAACGATGTAATCCGTACGATGCGTCTGGCTACTGATATACCGCCAGCGGATACTGTTGAATTCAAAGCCGAAGCTTTATTTCTGCGTGGATTTTTTCATTTCGAACTAAGAAAGATTTTCTGGTACCCTCCTTATGTGGATGAAAATATTACAGTTGGTAATAATAATCTTAATGTCCCGAATTTTAATTCTGGGGGTTATATAGAAATATGGCCAAATATAGAAGCAGACTTTACATATGCTATGAATAATTTACCTGCGACCCAGCCAAATAAGGGACAGGCTAATAAGTGGGCTGCACAGGCATTTCTCGCCAAGGTATATATGTTTGAAGGAAAATATTCACTGGCTCAGCCACTGCTGGATCAATTGATCACCAGCGGTGTTACAGCTTCCGGAACACCTTATGCCCTTCAACCAAACTATGCTCAGAATTTTAACCCGGATCCAGGTGCCAAAAATAGTGGTGAATCTGTGTTTGCAGTGCAAATATCAGTAAACGACGGATCTGGTCCAGCAGGTGGAAAGGCTTACGGTGACAACCTGAACTTCCCTTATGGTGGTGGTCCCGGTGCCTGCTGTGGATTTGATAATCCCAGCCAGGACGTAGCAGATGCCTATAAAACAGATGCAAATGGACTTCCATTACCAATAGCTACTTTTAACCTGGCTCCGCATGTCAGCGATCAGACACCTGCCGCTTATGTTGGAAATCTGGATCCAAGAATCGATATAACTATTGGAAGGAAGGGAATTCCTTACCTGGATTGGGGTCCACATCCAGGGGATGTCTGGATTCGTAGCCCAGGTGATGATGGTCATTTCAGTCCCAAAAAGAATGTTTATGCAAAAGCTGTTCAGGGCACTTTGTCTGATGCCTCCAGTAACTGGGCGAATGTTGAACTTGCTGCTGTAAATGTCAACCTGATACGCTTTTCTGATGTTTTATTATGGGATGCTGAATGTGCTGCATATGCAGGAAATCTGACAGTGGCAGAAACTGATGTGAATTTAGTTCGCACCAGGGCAGCTAATCCGCTTGGATGGGTTTACTCAAATGGCACATTCGATGCACCTTCTTATACTTATACAGGTGGTACGATACCTGCTGATCAATATAAAATAGCTCCTTATCCTCCAGGATATTTTTCCACTCCGATTATTGCTATGAATGCAATCGTCATGGAAAGAAGGATAGAACTTGCAGAAGAAGGACACCGTTTCTTTGACCTGCAGAGATGGCAGGTTCCGGCTAATCCGATTCTGCCTGCTAATTTTATGACCACCACCTTAAATGCTTTTGCTGCGATCGAAGCACCGCTTCATCCGGCTCAGTATCAGGGTGTGACTTTCACCACCGGAAAGAGCGAATATTACCCGGTGCCACAGGGTCAGATCGATGCTGAAAATTCAAGCGGAACGATTAACTTAAAACAGATTCCTGGTTATTAATAATTAGGCTTTTAAAAAACATAGAATCAGAGGTAGGGTTTTTAAACCCTACCTCTTTCTATTAAGAGCAACAAATAACATTTCGTAACAGGTTCTGCACGCATTTTTTCATACTTTGAATTGGAGAAAATTCTCTTATGCGATCGTTCACCAGATTAGTAACAGGTTTCTTTTTGCTGATTGGGATTTTTTTAATTTCTTCCTGTACTCATAAAAAAACATTATTTCAGGAAATATCTTCGGCAAATTCAGGTATCCATTTTAACAACGAGATCATTGAAAACGATTCCATCAATCCCCTCGATCTTACCAATATCTATAATGGGGGAGGCGTGGGTATCGGTGATTTTAACCGGGATGGCCTGCCTGATATTTATTTTACCGGTAATACCGTTTCAAATAAATTATACCTCAACAGAGGCGATTTTAAATTTGATGATATTACTTCTAGCCGCTGGCGTAGGTGGAGAAGGTAAATGGTGCCGCGGGGTCGCTGTAGTCGATATTAATAATGATGGCTGGCCGGATATTTACGTTTGTGCGACCATCAGGAATAATCCGGAACAACGACGGAATTTACTCTACATCAATCAGGGACTTGATAAGAATGGTATTCCCCATTTTAAAGAGATGGCCCGGGAATATGGTCTGGGAGATACGCTCTATTCCACTATGGCAGCATTTTTTGACTATGACAACGACGGTGACCTGGATATGTATCTCGTCGTAAATAACATACCAAAGGGATACAATGCCAATGTTTACAAACCAATTGTTACCGATGGATCCTTCCCCAGCACAGGCAGGTTATACCGGAATGACTGGAATGATTCGCTGAAACACCCTGTATTTACTGATGTTTCGAAACAGGCAGGGATTACTACAGAGGGTTTTGGTCATGATGTTACTATTGCTGATATAAACAAAGATGGCTGGAAAGATATTTATGTCAGCAATGATTTCCTGGGCGATGATATTTTGTACATTAATAATCACGATGGAACATTTACAGATAAAGTCAAATCGTATTTCAAACATACATCTGCCAATGGCATGGGTCAGGATATTGAAGACATCAATAATGATGGCCTGGCGGATGTTGTGGAACTTGACATGGACCCGCCGGATAATTACCGCAAAAAACTATTTCAGGGCCCCAATAACTACAGGTCATACCAGAATACTGATTACTTTGGCTACCAGTATCAGTATGCCCGCAATAGTTTACAGCTTAACCAGGGACCGCGAATAAACTCAAATGATTCAATAGGTGATCCCATATTCAGTGAGATAGGTTATTACAGCGGCATTGAAGCTACTGACTGGAGCTGGACCCCTCTGGTGGCTGATTTTGATAATGATGGTTACAGGGATATTATTGTTACAAACGGATACCCTAAGGATGTGAATGACCATGATTTTATCAATTTCAGAACCCAGGCTACTAACCTCGCGTCCAAGAAAATGATGTTAAGTCAAATTCCGCAGATTAAAATTCACAGCTTCGCTTTTCGAAATAATAGTGACCTGACTTTTACTAATGTATCAGAAGACTGGGGAATGATGGCTCCCTCTTTTTCTAACGGTGCCGCTTATGCGGATCTTGATAATGACGGTGACCTGGATCTCATCGTAAATAATATTGATGATGAAGCACATATGTATCGGAATATGTCAAGGGAAAGAGATCCGGATAATCATCATTTTCTGCAAATTAAATTTGACGGAGACAGTCTGAACAAAAACGGGTTAGGTGCCTGGGCGGAATTGCATTATGATAAAGGCAAACAGCAGATATATGAAAACACGCCATACCGTGGTTATCTCTCAACTATTCAGGATATCGCCCATTTTGGCCTGGGAAAAATCTCAGTCGTAGATTCAGTAATTATCAAATGGCCAAACGGTAAAATGCAGTTATTACGTGATGTGAAAGCGGATCAGGTATTGCGGGTGAATATTAAAAATGCCGAACTGGATTATTCATTTGAAAAAGAAAGACTCGCTGCCAATTCACTATTTGAAGACATTACTGATTCAGTTGGAATCCATTTTCAACAGCAGGAGCGGGATTATATTGACTTCAATATCCAGAAACTTTTGCCTCATAAATTTTCCGAATATGGCCCATCTATAGCTGTTGGAGATATAGATGGAAACGGACTGGATGATATGGTGGTAGGGGGATCCGCATTTCATAGTGCAGAATTATTTTTACAACAACCAGGTGGACGTTTCATACAAAAAACACTTTTGCCTGAAGGGATAAGCAAAAATAAATTAGCGGATGACCTGCAGGTATTATTATTCGATGCAGATGGTGACGGTGATCTTGATCTTTATATTGCAGCAGGGGGTTATGAAAACGAACACAACGATCCGGCATATCAGGACCAATTGTATATCAATGATGGCAAAGGAAATTTTAAATTGGACTCTTCAGCACTGCCAAAGAATTTTACCAGTAAATTTTGTGTGCGCGCTGCGGATTTTAATCACGATGGTAAGTTGGATTTATTTATTTCAGGACGTGTTGATCCGGGAAATTATCCAAAACCCGTATCCAGTTTTATTTATAGAAATGATTCCAAAGACGGCCAGGTTAAATTTACAGATGTAACATCATCTGTCGCCAAAGATTTAGTCAACATTGGAATGGTCTGTGACGCTGTTTGGACGGACTTTGACAACGACGGATGGCCGGACCTTGTCCTGGCAGGTGAATGGATGCCCGTAACTTTCTTAAGAAATGATCATGGCATTTTTAAGAATGCTACTGCAAGTTCTGGAATAGGCAATCAGCTTGGATGGTGGAACAGCATAGCTGCCGGGGACTTTGACAATGATGGCAGAACGGATTATATTGTTGGTAACCTGGGACGAAATTCGTTTTACCGTGCCAGTGATGAATATCCCGTGCGGGTATACGCGAAAGACTTTGATAAGAATGGTATTTTTGATATGATCCCTTCCTTGTATCTGCCCGATGCGAATGGTCAAATGAAAGAGTTTCCGGCGCAGGGACGAGATGATCTGCTCAAACAGATCAATGCCATGAGAAAAAAATTTCCTACATATAAATCGTATGGGTTAGCTGAAATGAATCAGGTGCTTACGGAAGATGAACGCAAAGGCGCTTTAATTCTTTCGGCTAACAACCTTCAAACCTGTCTATTTCATAACGAAGGGAATGGGAAATTCACTATGATACCTTTGCCGGCTCAGGCTCAGTTTTCAGTCATTAATGGTATGGTGGCAGAAGATTTTGATGGCGATGGGAACCTTGATCTGGTAATGAATTCCAATGATTATGGTACAGAACCAAACGTTGGTCGTTATGACGCACTGAACGGGCTTTATCTTCAGGGTGATGGCAAAGGGAATTTCACACCACGATCCATCTTGCAAAGCGGCATATTTATTCCAGGAAATGGCAAAGCGCTGGTAAAATTACAAAGTGCGAGTGGTAAATGTTTGCTTGCTGCCGGCCAGAATAGAGGTCCACTCAAGATTTTTGAATTGAAAAAAGATATAAAGACGATTCGATTGGGGCCGTCTGATGTGAGTGCCGTGATAAAATTTAAGAATGGGGTTACACGAAAACAGGAAATTTATTATGGGTCGTCTTTTCTCTCCGAATCAGGCAGGTTTTTAAATCTGGATAAAAATGTTATAAGTGTTGAAATAACAGATATGAGTGGAAATACCCGCAAAATGCAAATTCAGTAAGAGTTTTTATATAATTGAATAATTATATTAATTTCAGCCAACCCAAACAATCAAATTTTTCGTACTGATCATGGTACTATTAAATTGATAAATTAAAAATTGGGTTGAAAGTTTTATCTAACAATACCGTCTCCGCTGCATTTCTATCATTTATATTTTTCTCCATTGGTTGTAATAATTATCACAGGAACAGTACGCATCCTGAAATAACTGATAATGAAATAAGACAGGGCGAAAAATTAGCCGGAATATATTGTCAGGGTTGCCATAGCCTGCCTGATCCGTCAACGCTTGATTCAAAACACTGGGAAGAGGATGTGTTACCTTATATGGGACCCCGTGTAGGAATATTTAATTATGGCTTTAAAATTTATCCTTCGAGCAGACATGATAAAAACCTGGACAAAGATTTTTATCCTTCAAAACCCTTACTTAGTTCAATGGAGTGGAAGTACCTGATGGATTATTATATTGCTACTTCACCCGATTCATTGCCAGGACAACAACGTAAGGAGACTATCCAAAATGGTTTATCTCTTTTTAAGGCCCTAATTCCCGGATTGAAATATGACCAGCCTGCAACCTGCCTGGTTCAAATTGATACCAGCAGTAATAAACGTTCTATTTTTATTGGAGACGCTATAAAGAAAAAACTCTTTAGGATTGATAATAATCTTGAGCCGGAAGATTCTGTTTTGGTGACCGGGCCAATCGTGGGTTTGGATATTAATAAAGATTCCATCATTGGATGTGATATCGGTGTTCTCAATCCCAATAATGGTAAGTATGGAAAGGGATTGATAATTACCGGTGGGGTGAATAAAAAAATGAAAGTTGATTCCATACCATTATTTGATTCTCTTGCCAGGCCTGTTCAGTTGACTGCTGTTGACCTGAATAATGACGGACTCACTGATTACCTGGTTTGTGAATTCGGTCATCTTTCAGGGTCTCTTTCATGGTTAGAAAACAAAGGCAATGGAAAATACCAGCGCCATGTAATTCGTGCGGTTCCAGGAGCAATCAAAGCCTACATTCAGGATTATAATCACGATGGGTTGCCGGATTTATGGGTGTTATTCGCTCAGGGAGATGAAGGGATTTTTTTATTTACAAATCAGGGCCATGGGAAATTCAATGAACAGAAAGTGCTGGAATTCCCACCCATTTATGGATCGTCTTATTTTGAACTGGACGATTTTAATCACGATGGTTACCCGGATATTCTATATACATGTGGAGATAACGCAGACTATTCCCAGGTATTAAAACCATACCATGGCGTTTATATATTTTTGAATGATGGCCAAAATCATTTTACACAAAAATATTTTTTCCCGATAAATGGTTGTTATAAAGCAATCGCACGCGATTTTGATGGTGATGGTGATCTGGATATCGCTGCAATTTCATTTTTTGCTGATTATGCCCGTCAGCCTGAAGAAGGATTCGTTTATCTTGAAAATAAAGGCAACTTCGAATTTAAGCCTTTTACTTTACCAGAAGGTAAATCAGGCAGATGGCTTACTATGGATGCAGCAGATCTTGATGGAGATGGGAAAATCGATATTGTACTGGGTAATTTTTCAATTGGACCAAGCTTTATTAAATCGGCAACCAACTGGAAACAGGGTCCGCCCTTTCTATTCTTGAAAAATATAGGGAAGTAATTTCTCCATTTCGCTTATAGGTAAGAGTTATAATTGGTCTATTAAGGGCTGGTTCCAATTAACTTTCAGAAACCGTGAAATTCAAGCCGTTTAACAAAGAATATTTGTAATATTTCCTGCGTTGGAATCATTATTGGAATCTACATAACCCGATAATTTTCATCATTTAAGCAAATGTTTCATTGGGGAACACGATTTGTCCGTTTGATATAAAAAAACAAAGCTGTACAAGAGCTTAATTCGACAATAATTTTAAGGATTATCTGTTATTACTATATCAGATTGCTAAGTAAAAACCATTAGAGAGTATACTTGGCAATTTTGCTATCCGGACCCTGTTAAAACAAAGCTTCATTTACAGAAGGCATTCCCATTTTGGGAAACTAACGGTCATTACTAAAACCTAACGAACTATCGTTTAGATTTTTACATAATGGTATGCCGGTTGTAATACTGAAGCAGGAATTAAAATCCCAATAGCCTATATCCAGAATGGATGGGCGTTGTAAAACCAATCTAGGCCGGATACCGATGAAAAACCTGTACACTGCGTTTTTGTGCATATTGCTCATATTGTCGGCACTTACGCAGAGCCAAGCTAATAATCTACCCCCGATTACAGGGAATACCATCGGTAGTGATCAGACTATTTGTAATAATACCACCCCTGCTCCTCTTACAGGATCAGCACCCGGGGGTGGTGTCGGAGTTTATACTTTTCAGTGGCAGGTTAGCACAACTTCAGCAACAACAGGTTTTGCAAGTATTGCGGGTGGTACTGCTCAGGGTTACGCACCCGGAGCATTAGTTGCGAATCATTGGTACAGAAGAATTGTTACTTCCGGAATATTCCTTGATACAACTGCTGCCGTAACGATCACCGTTACGCCTGTTATAACCGCCGCATCAAATACTATAACTGCTGTACAAACCATTTGTTATAATACTGCACCAGCTGCATTGAATGGCAGCACACCAACAGGAGGTAATGGTACCTATGGATATCAATGGCAGTCATCTCCTGATAATGTTACCTGGACTCCCATCGCCGGTGCTAACAGCATTGGTTATGCGCCCGGTGTTCTAATTGCTAACACCTGGTTTAACAGAATTGTGACTTCAGGAGGTTGCACAAATACCAGTGCTTCTATAAAAATTACTGTAACACCACTTATCACCAATGATATTATTTCCACAAATCAATCCATTTGTAATGGACAGGCACCATTAGGACTCACAGGAACAAATCCCGGAGGCGGTACTGGAGGATACATTTATCAATGGCTAAGCAGCATCACATCAGCAACCAGCGGTTATGCTAATGCAAGTGGCGTTTCAAATGGTGCAAATTATGCTCCACCGGCGCTCACCCAAACTACATGGTATCGCAGAATGGTTACTTCCGGCGGATGTGTTGATACGGCTGCAGCAGTAACAATAACTGTTGTGAATTCACCACCTGGTAATCCGACAGTTTTTGGAAACAATATATGGAATGCATACGCCTACTCTGACAATACATTTACAACTTATGCAGGATATTATACTGAACCATCCCTTTCATTTATATCGACGGGTCAGTATACAACGAACCAAAGTCCTTCATCTGCTCCGAGCTACCAGGGTTGTCTTGTACAACCCACGTTTTTTTCAGTAAGTTTTAAAAGAACCAATTTCACTCCTGCTTATTACCAGTTGGATCTTACTGGTGTGGACGATAACTTAACGCTTTTCGTTGATGGAGTCCAGGTGTACACACATGGATGTTGTATTAACCCACCTGCAACTATAAATAATGTATGGACCGGGTACCTGGGTACTACAGATCAGGTGGAAATCAGATGGTCGCAGAATGCGGGACCTTCCATTGCAGGAATGAATTTTACACCTGTTACACCTGCGCCACTGGTTCCGGGAACTATTTCGGGAAGCCAGTCCGTTTGTTATGGTCAGACACCAGCCAACGGTTTTACAAATACTGTAACTCCAACAAGCGGGTGCAGTATTATTAATGGTTATCAATGGCAAAGCTCGATCGACAGTGTTACCTGGACAAATATTCCTGGCGCTACTGCATTAACATATACTGTTGCGACCGCATTGACTCAAACAACATGGTATCGAAGGGGTACTACAGATGCCTGTAATAATTTTGCAGCAACCGCTCCGGTTAAAGTAACTGTAAATGTGATACCTCCGGGTAATCCCAATGTTTTCGGAAATAATGTTTGGAATGTATATGGATATTCCGATAATGCATTTACAACCTATGCAGGTTATTATACAGAGCCATCACTTTCTTTTATTTCCACTTCGCGATACACTACTAATCAAAGCCCTTCATCAGCTTCAGGATACCAGGGATGTCTGATTCCTCCAACGAATTTTTCTGCGAGCATGAAGCGCACCAATTTTACACCGGCAATATATCAAATAGATCTTACCGGAGTTGACGATAATGTCTGGCTGTATATAAATGGCGTTCAGGTTTATAATAAAGGATGTTGTACAAATCCGCCAACAGTTGTAAGTAATATCTGGACAGGACCTTTGGGTGCTGCAGATCAGGTTGAAATCAGGTGGTCACAGAACGCCGGACCTTCAATCGTTGGTATGAACTTTACTCCGGTAACACCCTCACCGCTTCTTCCTTCAACGATTACCCCCAGTCAGACTATTTGCGCAGGTAACGTACCACCAACTGCACTGACTCAATCAGCGCCAGCAACAGGAGGTTGCACACTGAATGGATATCAGTGGGAATATTCAACAGATAATGGGACAACATGGACATCTATTTCAGGTGCTACTGCAATAAGTTATACGATTACGAATAGTATATATGTTCAAACTCTTTACCATCAGATTACTTATGATGTATGTGGAAATTCCGCGACTTCAGTTCCGGATACTATTTATATGAATAATACACCACCCGGAAATCCCAGTGTGTTTGGAAATAATGTGTGGAATGTATATTGCTATCAGGATGTAAATTATTCAATATACGCAGGATATTACACTGAACCTCTGCTGACCTTCAATACAGCAAATCGATATCCAACAACTTCTCCTCCTTCAACTGCTTCCGGTTACCAGGGATGCCAATTAATTAATACTTACTATTCAACAAGTATGAAGCGTACCGGATTTACTGCCGGAACTTATCAGATCGACGTGACAGCTGATGATGATTTTACTTCTGTATATATAGATGGTGTGCTCGTTTCAAGTCTGCAGTTTCCAACAGTCCAAAACAATATTTGGACAGGTAATCTGGGCCCAACTGATCAGATTGAAGTCAGATGGAGGAATAATGCAGGACCCGGACAAACTGCATTGCGGTTTACACTGGTAACTCCGACCCCTTTAAATCCTGGAACCATAGCTGCCAATAATCCCAATTTGTGCCCAGGTGACCTTCCGGTTATAAATAATACGGCAGCAGCTTCCGGAGGTTGTTTTCCCACTTATTCATGGCAGTCATCAACTGATGGGGGTACTACATGGAATGTGATCAGTGGTGCGACCGGACTCACATATACTGCTACAATTGCCCCTTCAGGAAATATACAATATGAAAGAGTAGCAATCGATGCCTGTGGTGATACAGCTGCAACGGCGCCTGTAAGTTTCATACAAGGCGGAGGTGCAGTAGGAAATCCCGCTGTATATGGTAACGGTGTTTGGAATGCTTATGCGTATGATGCTAATGGTGCAGCCTTCTCCACCGCACTTTATCTTGGTTACTATGTTGAACCATTACTTTCTTTCAGCTCAGCAAACCGATGGAATACAAATACAGGTACACCATCCGATGCTTCGGGATACCAGGGATGCCAGGTGGATCATGATAATCATTGGGTAAGTTACCGTCAGACTAATTTCACTCCGGGAACTTACCAGATAGATATACCAGATCATGATGATGATGTTTATCTCTATATAGATGGGGTTCTGGTATTTTCACAGGTGGGTTGTTGTACAGCAAACCTCAATGTTTGGACCGGTACTCTGGGTGCCGCAGATCAGATAGAATTCCGATGGAGGCAGTTCTACGGTGCTTCAATCGGTGCTTTGAATTTCACATTGGTTGCCCCATCTGTAACCATCACACCAGGATCCATTGGAACTAATCAGACCATTTGTTATAATTCCACCCCAGCGGCATTTACAAGCATAACAGCAGCAACAAGCACATGCTTTGTTTCTTACCAATGGCAATCTTCTCCTGATAATACAACCTGGACAAATATAGTTGGGGCTACCTCCAATACATATTCAGTAGGAGCTCCTCTGACTGCCACTACTTATTACAGAAGAAGGGCTTCTGATGCCTGCGGAAACAGCGCTTTTTCAAATACGATTACAATTACTGTATATACCAATTCTTTGACTGCGGGAACCATTGCAGCAAATCAAACGATTTGCAGTGGAGCGGTTCCGGCTGCACTGACCAGTACAGGATTACCTGTGGGAGGAGACGGCAATTTTGTTTATCAATGGCAATCTTCACCGGATAATATCGTATGGACCAGCATTGCAGGAGCTACTGCAGTGGGTTATTCTCCCGGTGCTTTGGCTGTCACTACTTATTACAGAAGAAATGTCAGCGCCTGTGCCGGAACTTTAACAGCCAGTTCAGCTGCAGTTATGATTACTGTTAACCAGCCTCCGGTTATTACTGTACAACCTGCCAATGCGGTTGCATGTTCTGGAGGCAATACATTATTTACAGTAACGGCAACAGGCACTACGTTGGCCTATCAATGGCAGGTGAATCCAGGAACAGGGTGGGTGAATACTACCGATGGTGCGCTTTATAGCGGTTCGACTACAGCCACGCTTTCTATTACCGGTGCGCTTGCTGCAATGAATGGTTATACTTATCGCGTTGTTATTAATGGCGCTTGTGCACCTGCAGTCACTTCAAATATTGTTACACTTACTATTGGAATAAATCCAACCATCAGTAGTCAGCCAGCCAATCAAACTGTTTGTGTCGGATCAAATGCAAGTTTCTCTGTTACTGCTTCCGGATCGGGACTTACATATCAATGGCAGCAGAAAATTGGTGCAGGAGCATTCACGAATCTCGTAGATGGTGGAATTTATAGTGGAAGTCTTACAAATAACCTCATATTGACCGGAGTCACTGCTGCAATGACAGGATATACTTATAAATGTATTATCACTTCATCCTGTGGTGGAAATGTAACGAGTGCTGTAGCCACACTTACCGTTGTTGCAGCATTTACAAATACAATAGCTGCGAATCAAACTATTTGTACGGGCACTCTTCCGGCGCAGCTTACAGGAACAGGAGGTGGAACAACCTATTTATGGCAAAGCAGTACAGTTTCCGGCGTTACCGGATTTGTAAATGCAAGTGGCGTTAATAATGGAGTCAATTACACTCCGACTCCTGGAAATACTTCTACCTGGTATCAGCGAATAGAAAGCAATGCAGGATGCAGCAATACAAGTAATGTAGTAAGTATAACAGTCAATCCAACTGCGATAGCTATTTCAGTGCAGCCAACTAATCAGCTAACCTGTGTGGGAGGTACTGTAAGTTATAGTGTTACTGCATCTGGTCCCGGTATTCTAAGTTATCAATGGTATGAAAAAGTTGGAGCTGGTGCTTTCCTTCCAACAACCGATGGTGGAATTTATAGTGGCAGCACTACAAGTACACTTACTCTAACAGGAGTAACTGCTGGTATGAATGGAAATACCTATGAAGTAAAAGTCTTTGCATCCGGATGTACTGCCAGTTCACTTACATCAGGAACGGCCACACTGACTACTAATAATAATCCTGTCATTACTGTAAATAATCCGGCTACAGCAACCATATGTTCCGGTAATAATCTGAATCTAAGCATTACAGCTAATGGTATCGGACTTTCATATCAATGGCAGCAAAATAGCGGCGCTGGTTGGAATAACTTATCCAACAATGCAACATTTGGAAATGTTAATGGCAATCAATTGACGATTACAGGAGCAACAACTGCATTGAATGCAACTCAATACCAATGTATAGTTACGGGAACCTGTTCACCTTCAGTTACCAGTCCGACAACAACATTGACGGTGGATGGACCGATTACAAATAATTCAATCAGCAGTAGTCAGACACTTTGCGCAGGGACTCCTCTACCTTTCACGGGCAGCACACCAACTGGAGGTAGTGGTACTTATACTTATCAATGGCAGCAGAATCCGGGAAGCGGATATGTGAATATCCCCGGTGCTAATTCAATAAATTATACACCAGGAGTAATTTCACAAAACACATCGTTCCAAAGAATAGTTTCAGACGGAGTTTGTGGAAACAGTACTAGTATTCCAATTACAATTACCATCAACACTGCTACAAGTACAGGGGATCCTTCCAATACTACGGTATGCGCAGGAACCAATGCAACTTTTTCAGTTGTTGCGGCAGGAACCAATTTGACATATCAATGGCAGGTGAATCCCGGATCAGGAACATTTAGCAATGTTACAAACGGTGCTCAATATACTGGTGTTAAAACCGCCACGCTTACGGTACTAGCACCGCCATTTGGATTCAACGGATATCAATTCAGATGTCTTGTAAGTGGCAATTGCAGTCCGCCGACAGTAACATCCAACCCGGCTACCTTAACAGTTAACCAGGTTGCAAGTATTAGTATCCAACCTTCAAATGTAAGTTCATGTCAGGGAAGTACTGTTTCGTTTTCTGTAACTGCCAGCGGTACTGGTCTGACTTATCAATGGTATGAAAAAGTAGGAGCTGGCGCTTTTCTCCCGACTACTGATGGCGGAATATATAGTGGATCCCTCACTTCTACATTAACACTTACCGGAATTTCAACTTCAATGAATAACAATCAGTACATGGTTGTTATTGGACAGGCAACTTGCCCTGTTAGTTCAGCAATTGCATCATTGACTGTAAACGGCCAGCCGACACTTTTAGTTACAAATCCGGCACCTGTTTGTGCTCCATCAACCGTTGATATTACGGCAGCCTCCGTAACCGCCGGAAGTAATCTTGCAGGAGGTACTTTGAGTTATTGGCAGGATGCGGCGACTACTGTACCCTTAAGTAATCCGAATGCGATATCGACTTCAGGAACATATTATATACGGGTCGGAACTTCACCGGTTTGTTATGCGGTTAGTCCGGTTGTAGTCACGATTAACACATTACCTGCAGCAACTATTTCATATACAGGTGGTCCTTTTTGTCCGACTGGAACAGCAACTGTAACACAGACAGGAACAGCAGGCGGAACATATTCAGCACCGGCAGGAGTTTCAATTAATGCTGCAACGGGATCAATTAATTTGGCATCAAGTGCTGTTGGTACATATACAATTACTTACAGTTTTACAAATGGCACTTGTGCTAATACTGCAACCACCAGTATTACAATTAATGCTCTGCCATTTGCTACAATAACATATACAAGTTCGCCTTACTGTGCATCGGGCACAGCAAATGTTACACGGACAGGAACCGCAGGCGGGACATATACTGCACCTGCCGGAGTATCGATAAATAGCTCGACTGGTGCAATAAATCTTGCAGCCAGTACGCCTGGAACTTATACCGTTACATATTCTTTCAGCAATGGAGTTTGTAATGGGACCACAATTACGTCAATCACGATTACAGCACTTCCGACAGCAACGATTGCATATGCCGGATCACCTTATTGTGCAACGGGAATAGCAACTGTTACTCAAACAGGAACTGCTGGCGGAACTTACTCTGCACCTGCAGGAGTTGTGATCAATGCGGCAACCGGAGATATTAATCTTGTTACCAGTACGCCAGGTACATACACCATAACTTATTCATTTACTGTTGGAGCATGTAGTAATACAGCAACGACTTCGATTACAATCACTGCACTGCCAACCGCAACGATCGCGTACTCTGGATCACCTTATTGTGCAACTGGTACGGCGACTGTTACTCAGACTGGCACAGCGGGAGGTACTTACACAGCGCCTGCAGGAGTATCTATTACTGCGACGACTGGTGCGATTAATTTGGCCACGAGTACACCAGGTACTTACACTATCACTTATAGTTTCACAAGTGGAGCATGTAGCAACACAGCAACTGCTTCAATTACCATAACTGCCTTACCGACTGCAACGATTTCTTATGCTGGCTCGCCATATTGTGCAACAGGAACTGCAACAGTAACTCAGACTGGAACGGCAGGAGGAACATATACTGCACCTGCAGGAGTATCGATTACTGCGGCGACTGGTGCGATTAATTTGGCAACAAGTACGCCTGGTACTTACACAATCACTTACAGTTTCACAAGTGGAGCATGTAGTAACACGGCAACCACAAGTATTACAATCACTGCACTTCCAACTGCAACTATCTCATATGCAGGATCTCCATATTGCGCAACAGGGACTGCCACAGTTACCCAAACTGGTACAGCAGGTGGAACTTACACTGCTCCTGCAGGCGTTGTAATTAATGCTGCGACTGGTGCGATTAATCTTGGCCACGAGTACACCAGGCACTTATACAATTACTTATTCATTTACTGTAGGTGCATGTAGCAACTACAGCAACAACTTCGATTACAATCACTGCATTACCAACAGCAACAATTTCATATGCCGGTTCGCCATATTGTGCAACAGGAACTGCGACAGTTACTCAAACTGGAACTGTAGGTGGAACTTATACCGCACCTGCAGGAGTTGTCATCAATGCTGCAACAGGAGCGATTAATCTTGCAACAAGCACGCCTGGCACTTATACAATTACATATTCATTTACTGTTGGAGCATGTAGTAATACTGCAACCACCAGTATTACGATTACTGCACTACCAACAGCGACGATATCTTATACTGGACAGTCCATATTGTGCAACAGGAACTGCAACAGTTACTCAGACTGGAACTGCGGGTGGAACTTATACTGCACCGGCAGGAGTTGTGATCAACGCTGCAACCGGTGCAATAAATCTTGCTACGAGTACGCCGGGTACTTACACTATCACTTATAGTTTCACAAGCGGAGCTTGTAGTAACACAGCAACAACTTCTATTACCATTACTGCTTTACCAACTGCAACGATTTCTTATGCAGGATCACCATATTGTGCAACGGGTACAGCTACCGTAACTCAGACAGGAACAGCAGGTGGTACTTATACTGCTCCTGCAGGAGTAGTAATTAATGCTGCAACAGGCGCAATCAATCTTGCGACAAGCGCTCCAGGTACCTACACTATCACTTACAGTTTTACTAGCGGCACTTGTAGTAACACTGCGACAACCAGCATCACGATTACAGCTCTTCCGACTGCAACGATTTCTTATGCAGGATCACCATATTGTGCAACGGGAACAGCTACCGTAACTCAGACAGGAACAGCAGGTGGTACTTATACTGCTCCTGCAGGTATAGTTATCAATTCCGCAACAGGCGCCATTAATCTGGCAACAAGTACACCGGGTACTTACACCATTACTTACAGTTTCACTGTTGGAGCTTGTAGTAATACAGCAACAACCAGTATAACAATTACTGCTTTACCAACAGCTACGATATCATATGCTGGCTCACCATATTGTGCAACCGGCACCGCAACTGTTACACAAACTGGAACTGCAGGTGGAACTTATACAGCACCAGCTGGTGTTGTCATCAATGCAGCAACGGGAGCAATCAATCTTGCAACAAGTACACCCGGCACTTATACAATTACTTATTCTTTCACAGTTGGTGCATGTAGTAATACAGCGACTACTTCTATTACAATTACTGCACTTCCAACTGCAACAATATCTTATACAGGTAGTCCTTACTGTGCAACAGGAACTGCAACTGTTACACAAACTGGAACTGCAGGTGGAACTTACACAGCACCAGCTGGTGTTGTCATCAATGCAGCAACGGGAGCAATCAATCTTGCAACAAGTACCCCCGGCACTTATACAATTACTTATTCTTTCACAGTTGGTGCATGTAGTAATACAGCAACTACTTCTATTACAATTACTGCACTGCCAACAGCGACTATATCTTATGCGGGCAGTCCTTATTGTGCAACAGGAACTGCAACTGTAACTCAAACCGGAACAGCAGGCGGTACTTATACCGCACCTGCGGGTGTTGTCATCAATGCGGCAACAGGAGCGATTAATCTTGCAACAAGCACACCCGGCACATATACAATTACATATTCATTTACTGTTGGAGCATGTAGCAATACAGCGACTACTTCAATTACGATTACTGCATTACCGACTGCAACGATCGCGTATGCTGGATCACCATATTGTGCAACCGGCACCGCAACTGTTACACAAACTGGAACTGCGGGTGGAACTTATACAGCACCAGCTGGAGTTGTCATCAATGCGGCAACAGGAGCTATCAATCTTGCTACCAGTACACCTGGCACTTATACAATTACTTATTCTTTCACGGTTGGTGCATGCAGTAATACAGCGACAACCAGCATCACGATTACAGCGCTTCCAACAGCAACAATTTCATATACAGGAAGCCCATATTGTGCTACAGGAACAGCGACGGTTACACAAACTGGAACAGCAGGCGGAACTTATACCGCACCTGCTGGAGTAGTCATTAATGCAGCAACAGGAGCGATTAATCTTGCAACAAGCACACCCGGCACTTATACAATTACTTATTCTTTCACGGTTGGTGCATGTAGTAACATGGCAACAACTTCAATTACGATAACTGCATTACCAATCGCAACGATCGCATATAGTGGATCTCCATATTGTGCAACAGGTACGGCGACTGTAACTCAGACTGGCACAGCGGGAGGTACATACACAGCACCTGCAGGTGTATCGATCACAGCAGCAACGGGAGCAATCAATCTCGCAACAAGTACACCTGGTACCTATACAATCACTTATTCATTTACCAGCGGTGCTTGTAGCAATACAGCGACTACTTCGATTACTATCACAGCGCTTCCGACTGCAACCATTTCATATGCAGGTTCACCGTATTGTGCTACAGGAACAGCGACAGTTACACAGACCGGAACTGCAGGAGGAACGTACACGGCGCCTGCAGGAGTTTCTATTACTGCAGCGACAGGTGCAATAAATTTAGCAACAAGTACACCTGGTACTTATACAATTACTTATTCATTTACTGTTGGTGCTTGCAGTAATACGGCGACTACTTCGATTACTATCACAGCACTTCCGACTGCAACCATTTCATATGCAGGTTCACCATATTGTGCGACCGGAACTGCGACAGTTACACAGACAGGAACAGCAGGCGGTACATATACAGCGCCAGCTGGAGTCTCAATAACTGCTGCAACTGGTGCAATCAATCTCGCAACAAGTATACCTGGTACTTATACAATTACTTATTCATTTACTGTTGGTGCTTGCAGTAATACGGCTACTACTTCGATTACTATCACAGCACTTCCGACTGCAACCATTTCATATGCAGGTTCACCATATTGTGCAACAGGAACTGCAACTGTAACACAAACAGGAACAGCAGGCGGTACTTATACTGCACCTGCAGGAGTAGTCATCAATGCTGTAACCGGAGCAATAAATCTTGCGACAAGTACACCAGGTACTTACACCATTACTTACAGTTTCACAGCTGGTGCTTGCAGTAACACTTCAACAACAAGTATAACAATTTCTGCTTTACCAACCGCTACAATTTCTTATGCAGGTAGTCCATATTGTGCAACAGGTACAGCAACAGTTACTCAGACAGGAACAGCAGGTGGAACGTATACGGCACCTGCAGGAGTCGTTATCAATGCTGCAACTGGTGCGATTAATTTGGCCACGAGTACACCAGGTACATACACCATAACTTATTCATTTACTGTTGGAGCATGTAGTAATACAGCAACAACTTCAATTACGATAACTGCGTTGCCAACCGCAACGATCGCATATGGTGGATCTCCATACTGTGCAACTGGGACCGCAACTGTAACACAGACGGGAGCCGCTGGTGGAACGTACACAGCACCAGCTGGAGTTTCAATAACTGCTGCAACCGGTGCAATCAATCTCGCAATAAGTACGCCTGGGACTTATACTATTACTTATAATTTCACAAGTGGAGCTTGCAGTAATACTGCAACAACCTCAATTACTATAACCGCACTTCCGACTGCAACGATCTCATATGCAGGATCACCATATTGTGCAACAGGGACAGCAACTGTTACACAGACAGGTACAGCAGGTGGAACATATACAGCACCAGCAGGTGTAATAATAAATGCGGCGACAGGAGCAATTAATCTTTCTACCAGCACACCTGGTACCTATACTATCACATATTCATTTTCCAGCGGGGCTTGTAGTAATACGGCCACAACTTCTATTACTATAACTGCTCTACCGACTGCTACGATCGCGTACTCTGGATCACCTTATTGTGCAACAGGAACTGCAACAGTAACTCAGACCGGAACAGCAGGTGGGAATTATACTGCGCCAGCTGGTGTTGTAATCAATGCCGCGACAGGAGCGATTAATCTTGCAGCAAGCACACCTGGTACATACACTATTACTTACTCATTTACAGTTGGAGCTTGTAATAATACGGCGACTACTTCAATTA
The DNA here is from genome assembly GCA_963711345.1 of uncultured Bacteroidota bacterium. Taxonomy (GTDB): domain Bacteria; phylum Bacteroidota; class Bacteroidia; order Chitinophagales; family Chitinophagaceae; genus Puia. The sequence continues at coordinate 398,472 of CAVQDS010000002.1, forward strand.
CTATAACTGCGCTTCCAACTGCTACGATTGCATATGCGGGTTCACCTTATTGCGCAACAGGTACAGCTACCGTAACACAGACAGGAACTGCTGGTGGAACATATACAGCACCTGTAGGAGTAGTAATTAATGCTGCAACTGGTACTATTAATCTTGCAACAAGCACTCCAGGAACTTATACTATTACTTATAGTTTCACAAGTGGGGCTTGCAGTAACACAGCAACAACCTCTATTACTATAACAGCATTACCAACCGCAACGATCGTATACTCTGGATCACCTTATTGTGCAACAGGAACTGCTACAGTTACTCAAACTGGTACCGCAGGCGGAACATATACAGCTCCTGTGGGGGTAGTTATTAATGCTGCAACTGGTGCAATCAATCTTGCTACAAGTACACCTGGAACATACACAATTACTTACTCATTTACTTCAGGAGCATGTAGTAATACGGCGTCTACATCGATTACGATTACTGCTCTTCCAACGGCGACAATTTCATATGCAGGAAGCCCATATTGCGCAACCGGTACAGCTACTGTTACACAAACAGGTACTGTAGGTGGAACATATACAGCTCCTGCGGGGGTAGTTATTAATGCTGCAACTGGTGCAATCAATCTAGCTACAAGTACGCCAGGAACCTATACCATCACTTATAGTTTCACAAGCGGAGCCTGTAGTAATACAACTACCACTTCAATAACAATCACTGCACTTCCAACTGCAATGATTTCATTTGCAGGAAGCCCATATTGCGCAACGGGTACCGCAACAGTAACTCAGGCCGGAACGGCAGGTGGGACGTATACTGCACCGGCAGGAGTTGTGATCAATGCTGCAACAGGAGCGATTAATCTTGGAACAAGCACACCTGGTACTTACACTATCACTTATAGCTTCACAAACGGAGCTTGCAGTAATATAACGACTACTTCGATTACAATCACTGCACTGCCAACAGCAACGATCGCATACTCTGGATCACCATTTTGTGCAACTGGTGCAGCAACAGTTACCCAAACTGGAACTGCAGGAGGGACATACACTGCACCTGCAGGAGTAGTTATCAATGCAGCGACAGGAGCGATTAATCTTTCAACTAGTACGCCTGGCACTTATACAATTACATATTCATTTACGAGTGGTGCTTGTAGTAATACAGCAACTACTTCAATTACGATTACTGCATTACCGATTGCAACTATTGCCTACTCGGGTTCACCATATTGTGCGACAGGCACAGCTACCGTTACTCAGACCGGTACAGCGGGTGGGACATATACTGCGCCGGCTGGAGTTTCAATAACTGCTGCAACCGGTGCAATAAATCTTGCTACCTGCACACCTGGTACTTATACAATTACCTATTCATTCAGTAATGGCACTTGTAGCAACACGACTACAACAAGCATAACAATAAATGCACTTCCGACAGCAACAATTTCATATTCCGGCTCTCCATATTGCGCAACAGGAACTGCAACTGTAACACAGACGGGCACAGCTGGTGGTACATATTCAGCACCAGGAGGAGTTGTCATCAATGCAGCAACCGGTGCCATCAATCTTGCTACAAGCGCACCTGGTACTTATACAATTACCTATTCATTCAGTAATGGCACTTGTAGCAACACGACTACAACCAGCATAACAATAAATGCACTTCCGACAGCAACAATTTCATATTCTGGCTCTCCATATTGCGCAACAGGAACTGCAACTGTAACACAGACAGGAACAGCAGGTGGAACATATACTGCCCCAGCAGGCGTTGCAATAAATGGTGCAAATGGTACTATTAATCTTGCAACAAGCACACCTGGCACTTATACAATTACTTATTCTTTCACTTCCGGAGCATGCAGCAACACAGCAACAACTTCAATTACGATCACTGCGCTTCCAACCGCAACGATCGCATATAGTGGATCTCCATATTGTGCAACAGGTACGGCAACAGTTACTCAGACAGGAACAGCAGGTGGGACTTATACTGCACCTGCAGGAGTAGTCATCAATGCTGTAACCGGAGCAATAAATCTTGCTACAAGTACACCAGGTACTTACACCATTACTTACAGTTTCACTGCCGGAGCTTGCAGTAACACTTCAACAACAAGTATAACAATTACTGTTTTACCAACCGCTACAATTTCTTATGCAGGTAGTCCATATTGTGCAACAGGTACAGCAACAGTTACGCAGACAGGAACAGCAGGTGGAACGTACACGGCACCTGCAGGAGTAATAATCAATGCTGCAACGGGTGCAATAAATCTTGCAACCAGTACACCTGGGACTTATACAATTACATATTCATTTACAAGTGGAGCATGTGGTAACACGGCTACAACTTCTATTACTATAACTGCTCTTCCAACGGCGACAATTTCATATGCTGGTAGTCCATACTGCGCAACAGGTATCGCAACTGTAACACAAACAGGAACTGTAGGTGGTACTTACTCTGCACCAGCAGGTGTATCTATTACTGCCGCAACAGGTGCCATCAATCTTGCAACAAGTACACCTGGCACTTACATTATCACATATTCTTTTACAGTTGGAGCATGCAGTAACACAGCTACAACTTCAATTACGATAACTGCGTTGCCAACCGCAACGATCGCATATAGTGGATCTCCATATTGTGCAACCGGTACTGCGACTGTAACACAGACAGGTACAGCAGGCGGAACGTACACCGCACCTGCAGGGGTTGTCATCAATGCTGCAACGGGTGCAATAAATCTTGCAACCAGTACACCTGGGACTTATACAATTACATATTCATTTACTGCCGGAGCTTGTAGTAATACGGTAACTACTTCGATTACTATTACCTCTTTACCAACAGCTACTATTGCTTACTCCGCATCACCTTATTGTGCAACTGGGACCGCAACTGTAACACAGACGGGAGCCGCTGGTGGAACATACTCAGCTCCTGCAGGAGTTGTAATCAATGCAGCAACAGGAGCGATTAATTTGGCAACGAGCACACCGGGCACTTATACAATTACATATTCATTTACTGCTGGAGCTTGTAGTAATACGGTAACTACTTCGATTACTATTACCTCTTTACCAACAGCTACTATTGCTTACTCCGCATCACCTTATTGTGCAACTGGGACCGCAACTGTAACACAGACGGGAGCCGCTGGTGGAACATACTCAGCTCCTGCAGGAGTTGTAATCAATGCAGCAACGGGTGCTATTAATCTTGCTACCAGCACACCGGGTACTTATACAATAACCTATTCATTTACTATTGGTGCATGTAGTAATACAGCAACGACTTTGATTACAATCACTGCACTACCGACTGCAACGATTTCTTATGCCGGATCACCTTATTGTGCAACGGGCACAGCCACTGTTACTCAAACCGGAACTGCTGGTGGAATATACACTGCACCTGCAGGAGTTGTAATCAATGCAGCAACGGGTGCTATTAATCTTGCTACCAGCACACCGGGTACTTATACAATAACCTATTCATTTACTATTGGTGCATGTAGTAATACAGCAACGACTTTGATTACAATCACTGCACTACCGACTGCAACGATTTCTTATGCCGGATCACCTTATTGTGCAACGGGCACAGCCACTGTTACTCAAACCGGAACTGCTGGTGGAATATACACTGCACCTGCAGGAGTAGTTATCAATGCAGCAACAGGAGCGATTAATTTGGCAACAAGCACACCTGGCACTTATACAATTACATATTCATTTACTGTTGGAGCATGTAGTAATACAGCGACAACATCGATTACGATTACTGCTTTACCAACAGCTACTATTGCTTATTCTGGATCACCTTATTGTGCAACAGGGACGGCAACAGTTATCCAAACAGGAACAGCTGGTGGGACATATACAGCACCCGCTGGAGTTGTAATCAATGCAGTAACAGGAGATATAAATCTTGCGACAAGTACACCTGGTATTTACATCATTACCTACAGTTTCACCGCTGGGGCTTGTAGTAACACTGCAACAACAAGTATAACAATTACTGCTTTACCAACAGCGACGATATCATATGCTGGCTCACCATATTGCGCAACAGGTACTGCAAATGTTACGCAGACTGGAACAGCTGGAGGAACATATTCTGCGCCAGCAGGCGTTGTGATTAATGCCGCTACAGGAGCGATTAATCTGGCAACAAGCACACCTGGAACTTATACTGTTACTTATAGTTTTACAAGTGGAGCGTGCAGTAATACAGCGACTACTTCAATTACGATAACTGCGTTGCCAACAGCAACGATCGCTTACGCTGGATCACCCTATTGTGCAACAGGAACTGCAACTGTTACTCAGACTGGAACAGCAGGAGGTACTTACACTGCTCCAGCTGGTGTCGTAATAAATGCTGCATCCGGTGCAATTAATCTTGCTACCAGTACACCTGGAACTTATACGATCACTTATAGTTTCACAAGCGGAGCTTGTAGCAATACTGCAACAACGAGCATTACAATTACTGCACTTCCAACTGCGACGATCGCTTATAGTGGATCACCTTATTGTGCAACTGGTACAGCAACAGTTACCCAAACTGGTACAGCAGGAGGTGCATACACTGCTCCAGCAGGAGTCGTGATCAATGCAGCAACAGGTGCAATCAATCTTGCGACATGCACACCCGGCACCTATACAATTACATATTCATTTACTGTTGGAGCATGTAGTAATACTGCGACTACCTCGATTACAATAACTGCTTTACCGACTGCAACTATATCTTATGCTGGCAGTCCTTATTGTGCAACAGGTACCGCAACAGTTACACAAACTGGAACTGCAGGTGGAACTTATACTGCTCCCGCAGGTGTGGTAATCAACGCTGTAACAGGTGCAATCAATCTTGCGACAAGCACACCAGGTACTTACGCTATCACTTACAGTTTCTCAAGCGGAGCATGTAGTAATACGGCAACAACTTCAATAACGATAACCGCTCTTCCAATGGCGACCATATCATATACGGGATCACCATATTGCGCAACCGGTGCTGCAACAGTTACACAAACTGGAACTGCAGGTGGAACTTATACTGCTCCCGCAGGTGTCGTAATCAATGCTGCAACAGGTGCAATCAATCTTGTGACCAGTACACCTGGCACTTACACTATCACATATACATTTACTGTTGGTGCATGCAGTAACGCAGCAACGACTTCTATTACAATCACTGCGTTACCAACCGCAACAATCGCATACACTGGTTCACCATATTGTGCGACCGGAACTGCGACAGTTACACAAACTGGAACTGCAGGCGGTACATATACTGCTCCTGCAGGAGTTTCAATTACGGCAGCAACAGGTGCAATAAATCTAGCGACAAGCACACCTGGCACTTACACAATAACATATTCTTTTGCGGTCGGAGCATGCAGTAACACTGCAACTACAAGTATTACAATCAGTGCGCTTCCAACTGCTACGATTGCATATGCGGGTTCGCCATATTGCGCGACTGGTACAGCCACAGTTACCCAAACAGGTAAAGCAGGTGGAACATACACAGCACCAGCAGGCGTTGTAATTAATGCCGCTACAGGTGCAATCAATCTTGCGACAAGTACGCCTGGAACTTATACGATCACTTACAGTTTTACTAGCGGCTCATGTAGTAATACGACAACAACCAGTATCACAATTACTGCACTTCCAACTGCGACGGTCGCTTATAGTGGATCACCTTATTGTGCGACAGGCACTGCTACGGTGACTCAGACAGGAACAGCAGGAGGAACTTACACTGCTCCGGCAGGAGTCATCATAAATGCTGCGACGGGAGACATAAACCTTGCAACCAGCACTCCAGGAACTTACACGATTACTTATTCCTTTACCGTTGGAGCATGTAGCAATACTGCAACTACTTCAATAACTATAATAGCTCTTCCTACAGCTTCAATTTCTTACTCAGGTTCACCATATTGTGCAACAGGAACTGCAACGGTTACTCAAACGGGTACAGCAGGTGGAACTTATACTGCACCTGCGGGAGTTGTCATCAATGCAGCAACGGGAGATATTAATTTAACAACAAGTACACCGGGTACTTATACAATTACTTATTCTTTCAGTAATGGCACTTGTAGTAACACGACTTCAACCAGCATTACAATTAATGCACTCCCTACTGCTACAATTTCTTATGCTGGATCGCCTTATTGCGCATCAGGAACTGCAACTGTAACTCAGACCGGAACTGTAGGCGGAACATATACAGCACCTGCAGGAGTATCGATCACAGCAGGAACCGGTGCAATTAACCTAGCTACAAGTACTCCGGGAACATATACTATTACGTACAGCTTTACGAGTGGCACATGCAGTAATACAGCAACAACTTCAATAACAATCACGGCGCTTCCAACCGCAACGATTTCATATGCAGGATCACCATATTGTTCGACAGGATCTGCTACAGTTACTCAAACAGGAACAGCAGGAGGAACTTATACAGCACCGGCAGGAGTTGTTATAAATGCAGCATCGGGTGCAATAAATCTTGCTACAAGTACACCTGGGACTTATACAATAACATACAGCTTCTCCAATGGAACTTGTAGCAATACGGCGACAACTTCTATTACAATCACAGCACTTCCAACTGCAATAATTGCATATTCCGGCTCTCCTTATTGTGCAACCGGTACTGCAACGGTTACCCAAACAGGAACGTCGGGAGGTACTTACACAGCTCCAGCTGGAGTGGTGATCAATGCAGCTACAGGAGATATAAATCTGGCGACAAGCACACCTGGCACTTACACCATAACGTACTCATTTACTGTTGGTGCTTGCAGTAACACAGCGACCACTACAATCACCATAACTGCTTTACCAACTGCGACAATATCTTATGCCGGAAGCCCATATTGTGCAACCGGTACCGCAACTGTAACTCAGACCGGAACTGTAGGTGGAACATATACAGCACCCGCTGGAGTTGTAATCAATGCAGTAACAGGAGATATAAATCTTGCGACAAGCACCCCGGGAACTTACACCATCACTTACAGTTTTACAAGTGGGGCTTGTAATAATACCGCAACGACAAATATTACGATCACTGCACTGCCAACTGCAACGATCGCATATGCCGGATCACCTTATTGCGCAACAGGAACTGCAACTGTTACTCAAACCGGAACGGCAGGTGGAACATATTCTGCACTAGCAGGAGTCGTTATCAATGCCGCAACTGGTGCAATAGATCTTTCTACCAGCACACCTGGTACTTATACTGTTACTTACAATTTTACTAATGGAACTTGTAATAACACTACGACTGCTTCAATAACTATTAATGCATTACCAACAGCAACAATTAATTATGTGGGTAGCCCATACTGTGGTGTAAGCGGAATTGTCAATGTAACACAGTCTGGACAAAGTGGTGGCACTTATACTTCTACTGCTGGTCTAAGTTTAAATTCACTAACAGGCGCCATAAATCTGGGAGCCAGTATAGGAGGTTCTTATATCGTTACGTACAGTTTTTCAAGTGGTAACTGTAACAATACTGCTACAACATCTGTAACAATTAATGCCCTGCCTCCCGCAACGATCTCTTATGCAGGCAACCCATATTGCAATTCAGGAACAGCCCTTGTGACTCAAACCGGACAGAATGGAGGATCATATTCGTCAACGGCGGGTTTGAGTTTGAATGCTGCTACGGGCGCAATTGATTTGGCCGCAAGTTCTACAGGATCTTATGTGGTTACTTATAGTTTTGGAAATGGAACTTGTACCAACACTACCACAACTTCTATAACAATCAATGCTGAGCCGACGGTGATGATCACGAACCCTGCTGCGGTTTGTTCTCCTGGTACGGTAGACATTACGACTGCTGCTGTGACGGCAGGATCCACAGCAGGATTAACTCTTACGTATTTTACAGATGCCGCCGGCACGATTGTTTTGGGCACACCAAATGCAGTCACTACGAGCGGAACTTATTATATCAGAGGAACGACTGCAGCGGGATGCTCCGATATTCAGCCGGTGGTAGTAATTATTAATGCACTTCCAATTGCGACTATTTCTTATACTGGGTCACCATATTGCGCTACAGGTACCGCAACCGTAACTCAAACCGGAACAGCAGGTGGTACTTATACTGCACCTGCGGGAGTTTCAATAAATGCTGGAACAGGCGCAATTAATTTGACGTCTAGTACTCCCGGCACTTACGTCATTACTTATTCATTTACTAACGGAACATGTAACAATATAACAACAGGATCGATCACTATCAATGGACCTCCTGCAGCAACAATATCCTACGCAGGTTCACCATATTGTGCAACAGGAACGGCAACAGTAACACAGACAGGAACAGCAGGCGGAACTTATACTGCACCTGCAGGAGTTGCGATAAATGCAGCAACAGGTGATATTAATTTAGCTACAAGTACTTCAGGAACCTACACGGTAACATATACATTTAGTAATGGAATATGTAGTAACACAACTACGACGAGCATTACGATCAATGCGCTTCCTACAGCTTCAATTTCTTATGCAGGTTCACCCTATTGTGCAACAGGAACGGCAACAGTAACACAGACAGGAACAGCAGGCGGAACTTATGCTGCACCTGCGGGAGTTTCGATCAATGCAGCAACAGGAGATATTAATCTTGCAACAAGCACTCCAGGAACTTATACGATCACTTATAGTTTCACAAGTGGAGCTTGTAGCAATACAGCAACCACCTCAATAACAATCACTGCACTTCCAACTGCTACAATATCATATGCAGGTTCACCCTATTGTGCAACAGGAACGGCAACAGTAACACAGACAGGAACAGCAGGCGGAACTTATACTGCACCTGCGGGAGTTTCGATCAATGCAGCAACAGGAGATATTAATCTTGCAACAAGCACTCCAGGAACTTATACGATCACTTATAGTTTCACAAGTGGAGCTTGTAGCAATACAGCAACCACCTCAATAACAATCACTGCACTTCCAACTGCTACAATATCATATGCAGGTTCACCATATTGTGCAACAGGAACTGCAACGGTTACTCAAGCAGGTACAACAGGTGGAACTTATACTGCACCTGCAGGAGTTGTCATCAATGCTGCAACCGGGGATATAAACCTTGCAACCAGTACACCAGGTACTTATACGGTTACTTACAGTTTCACTGTTGGTGCATGCAGTAATACGGCTACAACTTCAATTACTATAACTGCACTACCAACCGCAACGATTTCATATGTAGGAAGTCCATACTGTGCGACAGGAACTGCTACTGTAACACAGACAGGAACAGCAGGCGGTACATACACCGCACCTGCAGGAGTCATCATCAATGCTGCAACAGGAGTTATAAATCTTACAACCAGCACACCTGGTACTTACACTATTACTTATTCATTTACAGTTGGAGCTTGCAGTAATACGGCGACTACTTCAATTACTATAACTGCCTTACCGACTGCAACGATTTCTTATGCTGGCTCACCATATTGCGCAACTGGAACTGCAACTGTAACTCAGACTGGTACGGCTGGAGGGAACTACACTGCGCCAGCAGGTGTAGTTATCAATGCTGCAACCGGAGATATTAATTTAGCAACAAGTACACCAGGTACTTATACAATTACTTATTCTTTCAGTAATGGAACTTGTAGTAACACGACTACGACCAGTATTTCAATTAATGCACTCCCAACTGCAACGATTTCTTATGCTGGTTTGCCTTATTGCGCAACAGGAACCGCAACAGTGACGCAATCAGGACAAGCGGGTGGTTCATATACTGCGCCTGCAGGAGTAATAATTAATTCTGCAACAGGAGATATTAATCTCGCTACAAGTACACCTGGGACTTATACAATAACATACAGCTTCTCCAATGGAACTTGTAGCAATACGGCGACAACTTCTATTACAATCACAGCACTTCCAACTGCAATAATTGCATATTCCGGCTCTCCTTATTGTGCAACCGGTACTGCAACGGTTACCCAAACAGGAACGTCGGGAGGAACTTACACAGCTCCAGCTGGAGTGGTGATCAATGCAGCTACAGGAGATATAAATCTGGCGACAAGCACACCTGGCACTTACACCATAACATACTCATTTACTGTTGGTGCTTGCAGTAACACAGCGACCACTACAATCACCATAACTGCTTTACCAACTGCGACAATATCTTATGCCGGAAGCCCATATTGTGCAACCGGTACCGCAACTGTAACTCAGACCGGAACTGTAGGTGGAACATATACTGCACCTGCCGGAATTGTGATCAATGCGGCAACGGGTGCAATCAATCTTGTTACCAGTACACCTGGCACTTACACTATCACATATTCATTTACTGTTGGTGCATGCAGTAACACAGCAACAACATCAATTACGATCGCAGCGTTACCAACTGCAACAATTTCTTATGCCGGATCGCCTTATTGCGCAACAGGAACTGCAACTGTTACTCAAACCGGAACAGCAGGAGGAACATATACTGCGCCAGTAGGAGTTGTTATCAATGCTGCAACAGGAGATGTAGATCTTGCAACCAGTACACCCGGAACATATACAATTACTTATTCATTTACTGTTGGAGCATGTAGCAATACAGCGACAACCAGCATTACAATCACCGCACTTCCAACTGCGACTATCGCTTATACTGGATCACCTTATTGTGCAACGGGTACAGCTACAGTAACACAAACCGGAACTGCAGGGGGAACATACACCGCACCTGCAGGAGTCGTAATTAATGCGGCGACGGGAAATATTGATTTAGTAACAAGCACACCTGGTACTTACACGATCACTTATAGCTTTACAAATGGAACATGTAGTAATACTGCGACAACAAGCATCACAATTACTGCGCTCCCAACTGCAACAATCGCTTATGTTGGTTCACCATACTGTGCAACAGGAACCGCAACTGTTATACAAACTGGTCAGGCAGGTGGAACATACACTGCTCCTGCAGGAGTAATTATTAATGCAGCAACAGGAGATATTAATTTAGCAACAAGTACTCCGGGGACATATACAATTACATATTCTTTTACAAGTGGTGCATGTAGTAATACATCAACAACAAGTATTACAATCTCTTCATTGCCGACAGCGACTATCGCTTATAGTGGCTCACCATATTGCGCAACAGGAACTGCAACGGTGACACAGACCGGAACAGCTGGAGGTACTTATGCTGCTCCTGCGGGAGTTGTTATTAATGCTGCAACAGGTGACATAAATTTAGCTACAAGCACGCCTGGTACATATACTATTACATATTCATTTACACTTGGAACCTGCAATAACGCGACTACAACAAGTATTACAATCAATGCTCTGCCAGTAGCAACGATTTCTTATGCAGGTAGTCCTTACTGTGCTGCAGGTACCGCAACAGTAACACAAACGGGAATAGCAGGTGGAACATACACTGCTCCTGCAGGAGTAATTATTAATGCAGCAACGGGAGATATTAATTTAGCAACAAGTACTCCGGGGACATATACAATTACATATTCTTTTACAAGTGGAGCATGCAGTAATACATCAACAACAAATGTTACGATCACTGCACTGCCAACTGCAACGATCGCATATAGTGGATCTCCATACTGCGCTACAGGTACCGCAACCGTAACTCAAACCGGAACATTAGGTGGAACATATTCTGCACCTGCAGGTGTAATTATTAATGCAGCGACAGGAGATATTAATCTTGCTACCAGTACGCCAGGCACATACACTATAACTTATTCGTTTACTGTTGGCGCTTGTAGTAATACAGCAACGACTTCGATTACTATCACTGCACTTCCAACCGCAACGATTGCGTACTCTGGATCACCCTATTGCGCAACAGGAACAGCCACCGTTACACAAACAGGAACGGCAGGTGGAACTTATACGGCTCCAGCTGGTGTTGTAATCAATGCAGCGACAGGCGCGATTAATCTTGCAACCAGTACACCAGGTATATATACTATCACATATACTTTCTCGGGTGGTGCTTGCAGCAATACGGCAACAACAAGCATAACAATTAATGCTCTTCCAACTGCGACGATTGCGTATGCAGGATCACCATATTGCGCTACAGGAATGGCAACAGTAACACAGACAGGAACAGCCGGTGGAACTTATACTGCACCTGCAGGCGTTGTAATCAATGCCGCAACGGGTGACATAAATTTAATTACAAGCACACCTGGTACTTACACCATAACTTACAGCTTTACCAGTGGGGCATGTAGCAATACAACTACTACTTCAATCACGATTAGTGCACTTCCGACAGCTACGATCGCCTATGGCGGATCACCATATTGTGCAACAGGAATAGCGACCGTTACACAAACAGGTACAGTTGGTGGAACATATACCGCACCTGCGGGAGTCATCATTAATGCCGCAACCGGAGATATTAATTTAGCTACCAGCACGCCTGGAACATATACTATTACGTACACATTCTCAAATGGAACCTGCAGTAATACTACAACCTGCAGCATCACAATAAATGCCCTTCCTGCAGCAACGATTGCATACAGCGGATCGCCTTATTGTGCAACCGGCACCGCAACCGTTACTCAGTCTGGTCAGATAGGTGGAACATATACTGCGCCTGCAGGTGTTGTCATCAATGCAGCAACAGGAGATATTAATCTTGCAACCAGCACACCGGGTACATATACTATTACTTACTCATTTACAAATGGAACATGTAATAACACAACGACTGCTTCAATAACTATTAATGCTCTCCCGGCAGCGACGATTGTCTACAATGGATCTCCATATTGTGCAACTGGTACAGCAACTGTTACACAGACAGGACAGGCAGGTGGAACATATTCAGCACCTCCAGGCATAGTCATTAATGCTGCTTCAGGTGATATTGATTTAACAACAAGTACTCCTGGTACTTATACCGTAACATATACATTCTCCAATGGAACATGTAGTAATACCACTACATCCAGCATTACGATCAATGCATTGCCGGTTGCGACTATCACTTATACGGCATCACCTTATTGTACGATTGGTACAGCCAATGTTACGCAAAGCGGACAAGTTGGGGGAACATATACGGCTCCCGCCGGAGTAGTTATTAATGCTGCCACGGGGAATATTAATCTGGCAACCAGCACACCAGGAACTTATATTGTAACTTATTCATTTACGAATGGAACTTGCAGCAATACTGCAACGACAAGTATAACGATCAATGCCCTGCCAACTGCAACCATCGCTTATGCTGGTTCACCATACTGTGCAAATGGAACAGCTACCGTAACTCTGACAGGAACAGCAGGAGGAACATTTACTGCACCAGCAGGTATAAATATTAATGCTGTTACGGGAGACGTTAATTTAACAACCAGTACTCCTGGAACCTATACAATTACATATTCGTTCAGTAATGGAACTTGTAGCAACACAACTACAACCAATATTACAATTGCTGCTTTACCAATTGCAACCATCGCATATGCCGGCTCACCATATTGTGCAACAGGTACTGCAACTGTAACACTTACCGGAATAGCTGGTGGAACTTATACTGCACCTGCTGGTGTTGTTATCAATGCAGCAACAGGAGATATTAATCTTGCAACCAGTACTCCTGGTACTTACACGGTCACTTATAGCTTTACAAATGGAACATGCAGCAATACGGTAACAACAAGTATTACGATCAATGCATTTCCAACTGCAATCATCGCCTACCCTGGCTCACCATATTGTGCTAGTGGAACAGCCACTGTAACACAAACTGGTCAGGCGGGTGGAACATATACTGTACCTGCAGGTGTCATTATTAATGCAGCAACAGGAGATATAAATCTCGCCACCAGTACACCTGGTACTTATACAGTAACCTACAGCTATACAAATGGTACATGCAGTAATACTACATCAACAAGTATTACTATCAATGCCCTTCCAACCGCAACTATTTCTTATGCAGGCAGCCCATATTGTGCAACCGGAACCGCAACAGTTACACAAACCGGAATAGCTGGTGGAACTTATTCGGCTCCTGCCGGAGTTGTTATCAATGCGGGAACCGGCGACATAAACCTGGGTACAAGTACACCTGGTGTATATACAATAACATATACATTCTCCAATGGAACATGCAGCAATACAACTAATGCAAATGTTACCATCAATGCACTTCCAACTGCAACAATATCATATGCTGGCAGCCCTTATTGTGCAACGGGCATAGCAACTGTAACGCAGGCCGGACAGGCTGGAGGAAATTTTAGTTCTACTGCAGGATTGAATATTACAGCTGCTACGGGTGATATTGATTTAGTTACAAGCACACCGGGTACGTATACTGTTACATATTCTTATAATAATGGTACCTGCAGTAATACAACGACGACAAATATTACAATCAATGCGCTTCCGGCTGCAACTATTTCATATGCAGCAAGCCCTTATTGTGCAACGGGCACAGCAACTGTAACACAGACAGGAACTGCGGGCGGAACATATACTGCTCCTGCAGGAGTGGTAATTAATGCAGGAACAGGTGACATTGATTTAATGACGAGCACATCGGGTACTTATACCATAACATATACATTCAGTAATGGAATATGCTCTAATACAACTACGGCATCCATAACAATCAATGCACTTTCAACCGCGACCATTGCATACACGGCTTCTCCTTACTGCATTACCGGAACAGCAACAGTTACTCAATCAGGTCAGAATGGTGGGGTATATTCAGCACCTGCGGGAGTAAATATTAATGCAGCCACAGGAGATATCGATTTAGCAACCAGCACACCAGGAACATATACTATTACTTATACATTCAGCAATGGAACCTGTGGCAATTCTACAACCACATCTATAACTATAAATGCACTTCCAACCGCGACCATTTCTTATGCCGGAAGTCCTTATTGTGCAACCGGAACGGCGACTACTACACTCATTGGACAGGCAGGTGGATCCTTCAGTTCGACAGCAGGTTTGAGTATTACAGCAGCTACGGGAGACATAAATCTGACTACCAGTACTCCCGGGACTTATACAGTTACATATACATTCTCTAATGGAATTTGCAGTAATACAACTACAACAAATATTACAATCATTGCCCTTCCGGTAGCGACGATCGCTTATTTGGGAAATCCTTATTGTCTGAGTGGAACAGCTACAGTTACTCAAACCGGACTTGCAGGAGGATTTTATACTGCGCCTGCCGGTGTATCCATCAATGGAGTAACAGGCGACATTAACCTGGCGGCTAGTGCACCTGGTACATATGTTATTACTTATACATTCAGTAATGGAACATGCAGTAATTCCGTAATAACTAACATAACAATTAATGCGCTTCCGACTGCCACGATTAATTATGCGGGAAGTCCTTATTGCGCAATTGGAGTTGCAACAGTTACACAGGCTGGTCAGGGTGGTGGAATCTATAGCTCAACCGCAGGATTGGCAATCAATGCTTCAACCGGTGTAATAAATCTTACGGGAAGTACGGCGGGTCTTTACACTGTCACATACACATTCGGCAATGGATCATGTACCAATTCAACAACAACAAATGTCTTGATAAATGCATTGCCGACAGCCACTATTTCATACAATGGTTCGCCATATTGTACGAACGGAGTTGCTATTGTAAGTCTCACTGGTACTGGCGGAGGAACCTTTGCTTCTTCAGCCGGCCTTAGCCTGAATACCGTTACAGGTGATATTAATCTGGCTGCAAGTGCTCAGGGTACCTATACAGTAATTTATAATTTCACAAATGGAACCTGCAATAACAGCACATTTACAACAATAGTAATTAAGAATCCAACATTGGTTGTGAATAATCCTGCCGGTACCTGTATGCCTGCAACTGTTGATCTTACGAATCCTGCAGTCACAGCTGGAAGTCAGGGTGGATTATCCTTTAATTATTATCAGGATAATGCCGGTACGATTCCATTAGTGAATCCCTCTGCTGTTGCAACAGCCGGCACATATTATATCATGGGGACTGATTTGGTTACGGGATGTTCTTCCGCTATTCAACCTGTAGTGGTTACACTTTTTGCTAAACCAACGGTTACAGCTTCGGCCTCTGATACAGATATCTGTAAAGGCACGATGATTACGCTTACAGCTGTTTCACCTGGAAATACAATTGACTGGCTTGGCGTAGGACCAGGAAATGTGGTAAGCGTTACACCTTTAGACAGCACGATATATATGGCAGTAGCCACTTCGCCAAATGGTTGTTTGGATACTGCATTAGTAAATATTTCAGTGAAACCATTTACAATTACACTGACTGCCAACCCCGATCCAGTGCTTGCAGGAACGAATACGACCTTTACTACAACCGGAAATTTCACATACAATATACTTTCCTGGTCGCCTGCTTCATTATTCACAGATCAGACTGCCACGACACAAAATATTGTAGTGAATGATACAACTACTGCGTTTAGTGTGATCGCACAATCCACCGACGGATGTCTGGATACTGCAACATTTAATTTATTAGTAGACGCAAATCTGAAAGATTTCTTTATTCCGAATTCCTTCTCTCCAAATAATGATGGCAACAACGATATATTCAAAGTATATGGAACTTCTGTAAAAGAAGTAATAATGCGGGTTTATAACCAGTGGGGCGAACTGGTTTTCGAGTCAGAAAATGCACAAAGCGGGTGGGATGGAACATGGAAGGGTCGTCCGCAGGCGGTAGGAGTATACGTTTATGTAGCGAAAGTAACATTCTATAATAACGTAACAATTAAGCGAAAAGGAACAATAAACCTGATCAGATAAAATGTGTCACGCCTTAGGCGGGATCAAATTCAATCTATATGAAAAAAAATGTATCACGGAGAATCTGCTGGATGGCCCTGCTGGCCTGTGTTGTGGGGAAAACCGTGCGTGCACAGGTTGATCCGCATTTCTCCCAGTATTATATTCAGCCGATGACAATGAATCCCGCATTCACAGGTGCATTCGATGGGGACTATCGCGCATCGGCAATCTGGAGAAGCCAGTATGGAAATACACTGACAACGAGAGGACTTTCAGGAGAGAAAACGACAAATAAAAATGCCAGCATCGGGTTTAATCTGGTGAACCAGGTTTCAAGCGACGGAGCTTATAGTTTCACAAACGGATATCTGACTTTTGCTTATACAGGTGTACGATTCGGTGAAAACGCAGATCATTATTTGGTGATGGCTATGCAGATTGGATTTATCAGCAGGAAATTTGATATCACAAAAATGCAGTTTGGTAGTCAGTGGGTATCCGGAGTGGGTTTTGATCCATCGGACCCTTCCAACGAAACCTTTTTGAAACCTCAGGTTACTTCATTTGATGCAGGTGCAGGAATCGCATATTATGATGCAACCCCAAATAAAACCGCTAGTTTTTTCGGAGGCATCGCAGCATACCATATTACACAACCTGTTAATCCCTTTTTATCCGATCAAACTCAATCAAAACTCGATATCAGGTATAGTGTGCAGGCCGGCGTGCGAATTACTGCATCCGACCAGCTTTCTATAGTTCCTACAGCTCTTTATATGAAACAAGGGGACGCAGAAGAAAAAATGGGAGGTGTTTATTTTCAGGCTTATGCAAATGAAATCACGGATGTAATGTTCGGTGCATATTACAGAATCGGAGATGCGATCGTTCCCTTTGCAGGATTTTATTATAACGGACTTACATTCGGCTTGAGTTATGACGTGGATGCTTCGACAAAAAGTGCTGCGGGAAGTAAAGGGAATAGCTTTGAAGTATCTATTTCCTTTGTTGGTAAAAGAAAATCAAATACCGGGGTGCCAAGATTTTGGTGCCCGAGGTTTTAAAATATTAAAATCGAATCCTATAAAAAACATTCTAAGGTGAATAGCAAATTAATTAAATGTTTCCTGATAAATGCATGTATCATAGCCATGGTCATTCCCTGTGCTCATGCGCAGAACGGAAGCGGATATTTTAATCAGGCTCAAAACCTGTTTAAGGAAAAAAATTATTATGAAGCTTCCGTAATATTTGAAAAATATCTCGCGACAGAAAAACATTCAAGGCCCCGTTCTACACCATTTGCCATTGAGAAAAAAGTGAAGGGGAAGACTAATGTAGATCCTCATCAGGAAGCTGTGTATGATCTCGCAGAAAGTTACAGATCAATTAACGACTATCAGAAAGCAGAGAAATATTATAAGGAATCCATTGGTTTTTCGGAAAAAGCTTATCCTGATGCGAGGTATTGGTATGCCGTTACACTTCGTGCCAATCAGAAATATGCAGAAGCATTGGTTCAGATAACTGCATTCCTGGAAAAACATACAGAGATGGATGAACTGTTGATAAAGGCCGACAGGGAACTGGAGAATCTCAAGTTCATACAGTTGCAATCGGAAAGGGTCAATGACAAATTTGTATTAAACGAGATGAAAGGAAAGGACCCGGCTTCCGGATATGCACTTGCACAAAGAAACGGTGATACGGTTGTCTTTACTTCAGTCATGCAGGATAAATCAGATAATGGTGGCGTAACGGAATATATGAATACTTTGTTTGAATCACTGGATTCTGATAATCCGCTACTGGGCGCCGAACAAATGGACATCCCAACCGGAAAAGGTGTACATGATGGAATGGCTTCGTTTAGCCATGACGGTAAGTTTATGTTTTTTACCAGGTGGACCAAGAAAAATAATCAAACGATATCTTACATATATACCAGTCACCTGAATAATAAAGGCTGGACAGAACCCGTAAGGGCTCCGGAACCACTGAATATGGAAGGATCAAACAGCGCGCAACCTTTCCTTACAACAGACGGGAGATATGTTATATTTTCTTCTGATCGTGCAGGTGGCGCAGGTGGTTATGATCTGTGGGCAGCTTCTCTGGACACTAACCACGAAGTGATCCAGGTGCAGAATCTGGGCAATGTAATAAATACAAGCGGAGATGAAGAGTCGCCTTACTACCACGACAAAACACGCATGCTGATATTCTCAAGTAACGGCCATGTCGGCATGGGAGGTTTTGATATTTTCTATGCCAAGGGGAATTTCAATATGAGCGATTGGGAAAAGCCGGTCAATGCAGGCGCTCCTCTGAATTCATCCAAAGACGATATGTATTACGTTAGTACAGATGAAGATGATGTTTGGAATACGGGCTGGATAAGTTCAGACAGGTCTTCAGAATGCTGCCTGGCATTATTTGAAGTGAAGGAAAATAATTCACTTTACCTGAACGGTACCGTAGTAGATTGTAAAACCCAACTACCGTTGACAAATGTCTTATTGACAGTTACTGATTTGCGTCACCGGGACCGTTTATTGGGAAAATATAAAGTAGATACATCGGGACGGTATAAAATTGAATTGCATAATTCTGCACATTTTCGGATCAATGTAACAAGACCGGATTATGAGCCCTCAGGTATGGATTACAATCTGCAGATTCATCAGGGAACGGATTCATTGATGAATGAACCCATTTGCATGAAGTCAGTTAAAAATCCTGAGAAGGAGATTGAACAATTGCTGAAGTCTCTTGAACGGTCATCACATGTCGGAAATTTTGCTTACAAAAAAGCTGTGCTGAGCGATTCTGCACATGATAATCTGGATTCACTGGCAATAATTCTTAAGAAAAATCCACAAATGATTATTCTGGTAGAAGGATACACAGATGGAATCGGAGGTGTAAAATATAACCTGAAACTGGCCCGGCGACGCGTCGATGCATGTATCCGATACCTCGTGAAACAGGGCGTCTCAAAAGATCAGCTTAAAGGCAAGGCGATGGGTAAATGTTGCCCTATTGCACCGGAAACCATCGATGGAAATGATAATCCCGCCGGCCGCGAAATCAATCGTCGAGTTGAGTATAAGGTGCTGAAACAATAGAGGAAAGTATGGGAGTATGGGAGTATGGGAGTACTTTGTACGCCGAAGCGGAGCGAAGGCGTATGGGAGTGTGACTTATAGCAGATGGAATTTAACCATCTGCCATAAGCCATTCACTAAACCCTGGTTTAACCGTCCAAAAATATAGTTAGAAGAAGTTTTCTGAAGCGTTGCACTTTAGGCGTCACGCGTTTGGCGTTTGGCGTTTGGCGTTAAGCGTTACGCGTTATGCGTTACGCGTTATGCGTTTGGCGTTACGCGTTCTTTCAGTATTATCACAGCGGCAGATCTGATCCAAAGAGTCAGAGATATGATCCAAACGATACAAAGGATTGCTGAAAGATTGTAATTTTCATTCAGATAAAGGACAGCACTGGTTGCACAGGTAGCAACAATTAAAAATAGGGATACGAGGGTAGAAATCGCTTTCATAATGCACGGTTTAGGTATGTAAAGAAATAAATTACGGATTGATCGGGGCTGATCAAGGCATTGGTGACACGTAATTCAAAGGAGTGGAAGAATCGTTAAAAATCGATAAAAGATAATTAGAAGATGCTCAGCAGGAGATTGGATACGATTCAACAGATAAGGATGATCGTTGACAAAACAAAGATCAAAAACAGATTTCATAAATGCAAGTACACTTAATAATATTTTAGATTTATCCCATTTTTGGAAGCCATAAAACAACAATCAAAGGTTATTGGTTTTCCCATATACCATACTCCAGAAAGTTTTAGGCTTTCAGCTTTAAGCTTTAGGCTTACTATTGCCTTAATTTAGTATCAGCATGATAGATATTTTCTTTTATATCATTATTGTTCTTGCTATTATCCGGGGATGGAGAAAGGGTTTAATATTGGGATTGTTTTCACTTGTTTGCGGATTAATCGGACTGGCGGCTGCTGTCAAGTTGTCCGCAGTAGTGGCAACGCACATGAAATCGGACCTCCACATGTCAACACGTTGGTTGCCCGTAATTGCATTCATACTTGTTTTTATTTTAGTCATTATAATTATAAGCTGGGCTGGAAAAATACTGGAGAAACTTATTAAATTGATATTGCTTGAATGGCTGAACAAACTTGCTGGCATTCTGTTATTTCTGATACTGTATTTGTCTATATACAGCATCATCCTGTTCTATGGAACCCAAACTCAGATCATCTCAAAACATACTGCGAATGAATCACATTTTTATCATTTGATTGCTCCATTTGGCCCTGCAGTTATTCGTTTTATAACTGGGTTTATTCCTTTCGGCCATGATATGTTCAAAGCCCTGGAAGGTTTTTTTGACAAGATCGCTCGCGATATTCATTAAAACACCTGATACCGAATGATAGTTACAGGATCCTGATCCTGATTGTGTGATGCGGCGGAATGCGCACCAGCCGTATAAATCAGTTGTCGTACATTTGTAATGAAAAGATTATTAAGGTTTTAAAAGCCGTGATTTTTGCATTAAAACGTTTATTTTAGCGATTATTTTATTGATATATTTTAATTGTTCGATGCAGTACGAGATCAAACAGGTGGATAAATTCAGGTTCATTGAAGAAGGCGAGGGAGAACCCCTGGTTTTACTGCATGGCTTATTCGGGGCCCTGAGTAATTTCATCGACCTCATAGAATATTTCAGGAAGCATTATAAAGTGGTAGTTCCCATGCTCCCGTTATTCGAGCTGGATATTCTGCATACTTCCGTGGGAGGCCTCGAGAAATTCGTATATAAATTCATTGAAAACCGCAATTACAGGAATGTTCACCTGCTTGGTAATTCACTCGGTGGCCACGTTGCTTTACTACATGTACTTAAACATCCGGAAAGGATTAAATCAATTATCCTAACCGGCAGTTCAGGGTTATTTGAAAGCGCCATGGGTGACAGCTACCCCAAACGCGGCGATTATGATTATATCAAAAAGAAAACAGAACTGACTTTTTATGATCCTGCAACGGCAACTAAAGAACTGGTAGATGAGGTTTATGAAATCGTTAACAGCAGAATCAAAGCCATTAAAATCATCGCATTGGCAAAAAGCGCCATAAGAAATAATTTGGGAGAAGAACTCAATCAAATACAACAACCCACGTTATTGATATGGGGAGCAAACGACAGCATTACACCACCTTTTGTAGGAAGGGAATTCCAACGTTTGATACCACATAGTGAATTGCATTTTATAGACAAGTGCGGACATGCACCTATGATGGAGGTTCCTGCCGAATTCAATGTGATTTTACACCAGTTTCTGACCAAACTAAACGAACCTGCAGCAGTGGCATGAGACAGATAAGATCTTATCACTAAAACCCTTGCTGTGTTAAACCTTGAAATTTTATCAGACGGAATTCCGGCCTTACACCTGGAAGATAATGTTCTGCTTGCAAAAGAGATCATGACGGATCATCATGTGGCCCACCTTCCGGTCGTGTCCGAGAAGAAATTGCTTGGTATTATCAGTGAAGAAAATCTTCTGGATGCACCTTCAGAGGAAACTCCAATCAGCAGTCTTCAGGCTCAATTCAGCCATGCTTCTGTTCAGGGCATTGGCCATATGCTGGATACCCTGCATGTTTTCAGTGAATTTCAACTTACCCTCATTCCCGTGCTGAGCCCTGAGTCAGAATACCTCGGTTCGATTACAGCATTGGATTTACTCCGTCAAACGGACAAGATTATCGGTGCCGGAGATCCGGGAGCTATCATCGTACTGGAAATGGACAGAGTCAATTTTACTTTCTCCGAAATCATAAAACTGGTTGAGACCAATGATGCCCAGGTTACTCAGCTGAATACATATTTTGACGCCATTCAATCTTCTTTTTTTATCACCCTCCGTATCAACAAAATGGAAGTATCTGATATCATCGCTACTTTCCAACGCTATGAATATAAAATCAAGTATTATTTTGGTGAAGAACAATATGAAAATGAATTGCGCGACAATTATAACCACCTGATGAATTACCTGAGCATTTGATTCATCCCGCCCCCGGCAGGATATCCTGTTAAAGACCCCTGGACAAGCCTATGATCCGAAAATCGGATAAATATCTGTTGCTCTTTATTCTGATGATCGTTTCAAGCTTAACGCTTAACGCAGAACGCTTAACGCTTAGCGCAAAACGCTTTGCGGTCAACGGTCCCGCACGTGCGGGATCAACCGCCATCGATACAATCCCATTCTCCAAACCAGACACACTACCCTCGGGAGTTATTATTGTTCCACCAACGCAGGGCCAACTGTATATTGTCGGAGATATTTTTATTAGTGGGAATAAGATTACAAAATCATTTATCATTACCAGGGAACTTCAATTTAAACCCGGTGATTCCTTAACCCTGCAACAGCTGGCTTATTATTTTTCAAGCGGACGGGAACACCTGATCAATACCAGACTGTTTAATGATGTAATAATATCACTGAAAGAATTCCGGGGATATTTTGTGGATGTTAATATTGATGTGAAAGAACGATGGTATTTATTTCCACTTCCCTATGTGAGACCGGTTGACAGGAACTTCACAGCCTGGGCCCAGCAGGGTTACAGCCTCAGCCGCTTTGATTATGGACTGAAATATTCCCAATATAATTTTACCGGGAGAAATGATAATTTACGCGTCTGGCTGATCACCGGCTACTCAAAGGAAATTGAAATGGCCTATGACCGGCCTAATACCGGAAAGAATATGATTCACGGATTTGGAGGTGGCTTCCTGATTTCCGGACTCCAGCAACTGGATGCAATCACTACAAATAATCAGCAGGTTTTTGTAAATGCCGACACCCTCCAGAATGCCGGAAAATATTTGCAGACTCAGTTGACTTTTTCATTGCGTTATTATTACCGGCCCGCAATTCGTACCAAACATTTTTTCAGGATAAGTTTCAACCAGCTGAAGATCGACAGTTCGCTGCTTATGATAAATCCGAATTATTTTTTGAATAACCGGCTTTCAGTTATATACCCTGAGTTTTTTTACAGTATTAACTATAACAATATTGATTATGTTCCATACCCGACCAAGGGAATACTTTTTGAATCCAGTATTTTGCAAAGAGGAATTTCGGCTGAAATGAATATGACACAATTGATCGCAAGATCAACTGAAGCATTTTCATTCGCACCTAAAATGTATTTTGTAACTCAGAATTTTGGACTGATCCGGCTTCCTTTTAAACAGCCATTTTACAATCAGTCCCTGTTGGGTTATGGCGATTATTATATGCGGGGACTGGAAAAATATGTAGTGGACGGGGTTGGTTTGCTGCTGGATCGTAACACTGTAATGCGTGAACTGGCACATTTCAACATACCTTTCCTCCCTAATACGGCCCATGATCATATACCTTTCAGAATTTATGCAAAAACGTATGTTGATCTGGGTTATGTGTTTAACCGTTATAACAACCTGAACAGCCTGCAGAATACGATGTTATATACCTATGGAGCTGGCGTGGATATAGTAACTTTTTATGATTTTGTATTCCGGATAGAATACAGCATAAACCAGTTAGGAGAAAAAGGATTATTTTTTCATATCAGAAACGATTTTTAAAATAACGGATGATCTATTAATTTATCAATATGAAAGTAGCGATATACAGCCGGATCATAGAAGAAACAGAGCGGGGCGAAGTCCAACAGCTACTCAACGAACTTCAACGCCGGAAAATACAACCTGTTATTTATCTTCCATTTTATGAACGTATCAATAATGTTTTCAAATTCCCTCAGAATCTTTTATTTTTTAGTCATTCAAACGACCTGGATGAATCAATAGACTTTTTGATCAGTCTCGGTGGAGACGGAACCCTGCTGGATACTATTGCATTTGTAAGAGATAAAGATATTCCTGTAATCGGAATTAATTTTGGCCGCCTTGGATTTCTGGCGAGTATCGGAAAAGAAGATATGATCACTGCTGTAGAGGCACTGGTTAACAGAACCTATGTGGCAGATAAAAGATCACTGATTCACCTGGACGCCAGTAAACCTTTATTTGGAGAAGTTCCTTATGGTTTAAATGAATTCGCCATTCATAAAACAGATACATCTCCCATGATCAAAATCCATACTTATCTCAATGGAGAATTTCTAAATACTTATTGGGCCGATGGCTTGATCGTTTCAACCCCAACAGGTTCCACTGGTTATTCACTAAGTTGCGGAGGACCCGTTGTTTTTCCGGAATCGGATAGTTTTGTAATAAATCCGGTTGCACCTCATAACCTGAATGTCAGACCAATCGTCGTTCCTGATGACAATATAATTTCATTTGAAGTGGAAGGCAGAGCCGAAAATTTTCTCTGTGCACTCGATTCAAGAAAAGAAATAGTTGATAAAAATGTACAACTGGCTGTGCGGCGTGAAAAATTTAATGTATCCCTGGTAAGACTAAACGAAAATAATTTTCTTCAGACCCTTCGTAATAAATTATCATGGGGACTGGACCAGCGGAATTAACAATTTACTTATAAGAAAAGACCTTTTGCTTCGTTAGGAATGATATAATTCACCGGACGAACGAAAGATTATCATTTATTTTGCGGGTATGAAACGATTTTTCTTGGTTGGAATGACCGTTTTTTGTTTGATTTTCCGGGCAGATGCACAACCCGACTATAGTTATGTATATCAGGGCGAATTCGGTATTATGGGCGGGACATCCCAATATTTTGGTGATCTGAACCCTGACTATCATTTCAACACTCCCAAAATAGTAATGGGACTGTTTTTCAGAAAACAAATAACCGATTATATCGCTGTTCGCATTGAAGGTCAGTTTTCACAACTGGGTTATTCTGATGTCTACAATACCCAAAACGCCTTCGATCTGAGAAGAAACCTCAGTTTTAATACAAATGTCTGGCAACTGGGATTCCAGGGAGATTTTAACTTCTTTCGCTTTATCCCCGGAGATGGAGACCATCGCGCTACGCCTTATCTCACTTTTGGAATCGGTATGTTCAGTTTCGATCCTTATGCTTACCTCGATGGGCAAAAATACTATCTGAGAGAGCTTGGTACAGAAGGTCAGGCAGTTGGTTATGAGGGGCGTAAACCTTATAATAATATTGCGGCCTATATTCCTCTCGGCCTGGGTTATAAGTACAATCTCAATCCGAAAATGAATATTAGTATTGAAGCCGTGTATAATTTCACTACGACGGATTATCTGGATGATGTCAGTAAGACTTACGCAGGGATCAGCAATTTCCCTACCCTTCCCGGTGGAGACCCTTCTGTGGCTGCCCTCCTGCAGGACCGTTCCTATGAAACCGGATCCCCGCCGATTGGAATTCAGGGTCGCCAGCGTGGTTATTCCAACCAGAATGACAGTTATATTTATTTTGAAATCATGTTTTCATTCAATATAAGTTCCTATCGCTGCCCTACAGCAAAATAAGCCGAACGCTTAACGCTTAACGCCGAACGCTTAACGCTTAACGCCGAACGCTTAACGCTTAACGCCGAACGCCGAACGCTTAACGCCCAAAGCTTTATCAGTAGTTTTAAGTCTCACTTCAAAACTGTCTGTATTAAACTTGAATTAACAATTAATAATTAACCATTAACAATTAACTTCGTGCCCTTCAAAAACGGGCATGGAGTCTTTGAAATTCAGTATTAACCCGGCACGATTGCCCAAACACATAGCCATCATTATGGATGGTAACGGGAGATGGGCTAAAGGACAGGGTCAGGACAGACTTTTCGGACATTATCATGGAGTGGAAAGTGTCAGGGAAACAGTGGAAGCTTGTGCCGAATTGGGGGTGGGTTATTTGACCTTGTATGCATTTTCGACAGAAAACTGGGAAAGACCTGTTCAGGAAGTAAGTGGACTGATGGAATTACTCGTGGATACGATCCGTAAGGAAGTACCTACTTTGAATAAAAACAATATCCGGCTGCATGTCATCGGGAATACCATGATGCTTCCGGAAAAAACGATGACTGTACTGAATGAAGCCATCCGGGAAACCGCTGCCAATACAGGATTAAACCTGGTAATGGCCCTGAGTTATAGCAGTCGCTGGGAAATGGGTGAGGCAGCAAAACAGCTCGGAATGGATGTGCAGGCAGGCAGACTGGATCCGGATACAATTGATCAGGATTGTTTTCAAAAATATCTCTGTACCCGGAATTTTCCCGACCCTGAACTGATGATCAGGACCAGTGGAGAACACCGGATCAGTAATTTTCTTTTATATCAACTCGCTTATGCTGAATTATATTTTACACCTGTACTCTGGCCCGATTTCAGAAAAGAACATCTCTACAAAGCCATCCTTGATTTTCAAACCAGGGAAAGACGATTTGGCAAAACCAGTGAGCAACTGGGCTGAGGGCCCCAATCCTTCAGAAATGCTTGAGAATAAATATGCTGTAGTGCTGATGCAGCCTGTATTTTAACAAACACTTTTAATTAATCCCCTTAATTTGCCGCTCTAAAAAACCCGCCCGGATGCTACGACGTTTATTGACTGGTGTTTTTTTGCTAACTATCTGCTTATTGAAATTGACGGTTGCTGAGGCGCAGGTTACAGATACCACTCATCATGTGCCTGCAGATACCACCCATCCTGTTTCCGTAGATCCTGAATTACTGGCGATTGAAAATGGAAAGACGCCTAAAGAATATGTTATCGCCGGCATTAAAATTACCGGAACAAAATATCTCGATGAATCCCTCTTAATTTCTGTTTCCGGCCTGAGTATTGGCGATAAAGTAATGATACCCGGAGGTGATAATTTCAGCAAAGCCATCCAGAAATTGTGGAACCAAAACCTGTTTTCTAATATTGGAATTTATTTTACTAAGATCACAGGAAACGAATTATCTGTCGAAATCAACGTTACGGAAAGACCCCGGCTTACAAACTTTACTTTTAAAGGCGCTTCCAAATCTGAATCGGATGAGCTGAAAATTAAAACAGGTCTGATCAAAGGCCGTGTGATCACCGAGAACATGAAACAGACGGCTGATGAAAATATTAAAAAATATTATGCAGACAAGGGTTATCAGGGAGTGACAGTGAAAATAACCGAAGAACGCGATCCCAAGACCCCCAATTCGGAATCCCTGATTTTCGATATTGATAAGGGCACCAAAGTCCGGATCAACCAGATCACTATTTATGGAACGAAAGCAATCTCTTCTTCGAGGTTAAAGAAACAGATGGATGATACTAAAGAAGTGACCAAACTAACGCTCTTCCCGGCTAAAGATTCTTCTTCCT
The DNA here is from genome assembly GCA_963711345.1 of uncultured Bacteroidota bacterium. Lineage (GTDB taxonomy): Bacteria > Bacteroidota > Bacteroidia > Chitinophagales > Chitinophagaceae > Puia. The sequence goes on from CAVQDS010000002.1 coordinate 426,723, forward strand.
ACGGTGTAGTCAATCCAATGACTTTCAAAGAATATATCGATGAGCAGGGATTTCTTTCATACACAAAATCCAAGGAATTCATCGATCCGTACTTCCGTTTCAAACTTTTTAGTTCCGCAAAGTTCAATGAGAAAAAATACAGGGATGACCAGCAGAAAATTATCAGTTACTATAACTCCCAGGGATATCGTGATGCGGTAATCGTTTCCGACACTTTGTTTTACAATAGCAAAAAACAATTGAACATTGCCATTAAAGTGGATGAAGGTGTGAAATATTATTTTGGCAATATTTCCTGGAAAGGAAATACCAAATATCCTGATACGGTGCTTTCATTGGTACTGGGTATCAGAAAAGGCGATGTATATAATCTGGATATTCTGAATAAAAAACTGGGAAAAGAAGTTTCGCAGGAAGGCGGTGGTGTCAGCGATCTTTACCTCGACGACGGATATCTTTTCTTCAGAATAGATCCTGTCGAAATGGCCGTGTATAACGATACCATCGACTTTGAAATCCGTATGGTGGAAGGCCCGCAGGCGACTATCAAAAACGTAACCATCGCAGGTAATGAAAAAACAAAAGAATATGTAATCCGGCGGGAACTGCGTACCATACCGGGAGAAAAATTCAGCCGCCAGGATATCATAAGATCCACCCGTGAAATAGTAAACCTTGGTTATTTCAACCAGGAAAAAGTAGTTCCGAATATTGTACCTAACCAGGAAGACGGAACAGTAGATATCAACTGGTCAGTCGAAGAGAAATCGTCGGATCAGCTCGAACTTTCGGCGGGCTGGGGCGGTGGGATTGGTGTGACCGGTACCGTAGGAATAACTTTCAATAATTTCTCCATAAATAATATCTGGAAGAAATCTGCCTGGGATCCATTGCCAACAGGTGACGGACAGAAGTTAAGTTTGCGTGTGCAGGCAAATGGTAAAGCCTATCAATCATACAATCTTTCTTTCACAGAACCCTGGCTCGGAGGAAAGAAAAGGAATTCACTTACTGTGAGCCTTTACCGTAGCGCTTTCCGTACGGGCGGATATAATTATACGACTTCGAAATACGCATACAGCGATACGAATTCACTCAAAAACTTCGGAGTTGTTGTCGCCCTTGGGAAACAATTGAAATGGCCGGATGATTATTTCACACTGACTTATTCAATCAATTATACTTTATACGACCTGATGAATTATTCTCTTTTCTCTCCGGAATTCCGTAACGGCTATTCCAATAACCTTAGCTTTAAAGTAGGGCTTGGACGTTATAGCGTGGATCAGCCAATTTATCCGCGTTCAGGTTCTAATTTCATGGTCAGTGCACAGTTTACTCCGCCATATTCCTTGTTTACGCCAAATTATAATACTAACCAGGATCAGTTTACATTGCCTGAATACACAAAATTTCGCCTGACCAGTCAATGGTATATCCCTATTGGTAAACCGATGGGAGCTGATAAGAGCCGTCAGTTTGTGTTGTATGCCGGTGTAAAAATGGGATTTATGGGCAGGTATAACAGTGAAGCAAATTTTTCTCCCTTTGAAAGATTTCAATTGGGAGATGCGGGTCTGACGAATAATTTTGGTTTGCTTGGTTATGAAATCATTTCACAGAGAGGTTATCCGGTTTATCAAAATTCAGATCCCCGTATCAACCCTGAACAGACCGGCGCAACCCAGTTCTTTACGATGTTCAATAAATACACGCTGGAAATGCGTTATCCATTTGTTACCAGCCCGAGCAGCACAATTTACGGAGAAGCATTTTTTGAAGCTGCCAACGGATGGTACGATTACCAGAGTTATAATCCTTTCCGTTTGCGCAGGGACGTGGGGGTTGGTCTCCGATTCTTCCTTCCTATGTTTGGGTTGCTTGGATTTGACTATGGAATCGGTCTCGACAGGATTCAAAATGGTCAGCTTAGTGGTGCATCACGCTTTACCTTTATGCTGGGTGTGGAACCTGAATAATCTAACTTAAACTTCTTCAAAATGAAACGATTTTTATTGGTATGTACACTGGTCTTTAGCATTTGTACGATTGCTACCGCGCAGCGTTACGCCGTCGTGGATTCAAAATATATCCTGGATAAAATGCCGGATTACAAAACAGCTCAAAAACAACTGGATCAGATCAGTGTACAATGGCAAAAAGAAATTGATGATAAACAAGTTATTCTCGACAAAATGTATAAGGATTTCGAAGGGGAAGAAGTGATGCTGAGCGATGATTTAAAGAAGAAAAGAGAGGATGATTTATTTAATCATGAAAAAGAAGTGAGAGACCTTCAACGTAAACGTTTTGGATTTGAAGGAGATTTATTCAAAAAACGTCAGGAATTGATCAAACCTGTGCAGGATAAGGTTTATAACGCGATACAAAAAATTGCAGTCACCCGTATGTATGACTTTATTTTAGATAAAAGTGAAGGAATTACTGTTATCTTTGCCGACCCTAAGCTGGATAAGAGCGATGACGTGCTTAGGGAGCTAGGGGTTAAGTAGACAAATTATTATTAAATCAACTATTAACAAAACAAAGAAAACAGAAAGCAATTATGAAAAAAATTGTTGCCATTGTATTAGTAGCAACCACACTTAGCCTCGGCGGTAACAAGTTGCAGGCCCAAACAAAATTCGGGTTTATCAGTCTCAGTGAAATGATAACTGATATGCCAGAGTATAAAAAAGCTGACTCATCCATGAAGGATTATCAATCAGCCCTGAATCAGAATTTTGAAGATATGAAAAGCGAATTCAACGAAAAAGACAGTATGCTTTCATCAAAGGATACGGTAAAATATACAAGAGCCCAGCTTGAAATAAAGAGGAAACAATTAGGCGAACTTTACTTAAAATTACAAGGATATCAGCAACAGGCAGGTCAGCTTTATCAGCAGAAGCAGCAGGACCTGATGGCACCCATTCAGAAAAAAGCAACTGACGTTGTGCAGGCAGTTGCTAAGGAAAATGGATATACATATGTATTTCTTAAAGACGCTCTTCTTGTTTCTCCACCAGCAGAAGATTTATTACCGCTTGTGAAGAAAAAGCTGGGATTGAAATAAATTCTTTAATTAAAATTATTATAGGCCATCTCAAAACCGGGATGGCCTTTTTAGTTTATGTTGATTAATTTTATGCATGCCCTCATCCCAACCGATTGGAGTTTTTGATTCAGGTTATGGCGGACTAACCGTTTTAAGGTCTATCGTTGAAAAACTCCCTGATTACGATTTCATTTATCTGGGAGACAATGCCCGTGCGCCTTATGGCAATCGTTCTTTTGAAACTGTATATCAGTATACCAGGGAAGCGGTACAGTGGTTTTTTTCCAAAGGCTGCCCTCTCGTAATCCTTGCATGTAATACTTCTTCAGCAAAAGCCTTACGCACTATACAGCAACAGGATCTGGTAGAATCCGGAACTATGAACAGGGTCCTTGGCGTAATCAGACCCACGACGGAAATAGCGGGACTTCTTTCCAAAACAGAAAGCGTAGGTATAATGGCGACAAGTGGCACGGTTAACTCGGAGTCCTATGTATTGGAAATAAATAAATTCTTTCCCAATGTAAAAGTCTATCAGCAGGCCTGCCCTCTTTGGGTACCATTAATAGAGAATAATGAGCATCAGGGACCTGGCGCTGATTATTTCATAAAGAAATACGTGGATGAGCTGATTTCACAGTCTTCGGTAATCGATACTGTTATACTTGCCTGCACGCACTATCCCCTGCTTATGAATAAGCTCAGGCAGTATTTCCCGTCTAAAATCCAATTGGTAGCCCAGGGAGATATTGTAGCTGAAAGCCTGGTTAAATATTTGAAAAACCACCCCGAAATAGAGAGCCGGTGCAGTAAACATGCCCCGATTTCCTTCTATACGACGGACGATTGTGCAGATTTTGACAGGCATGGTGGATATTTTTATAATGGTGATGTCAAATCGGAAAGAGTATTTTTGTAATGATTTCTTAACAACCACCCGAAAACCTAAACCTACTTATGAAATCGCTCATTTCCGGTTGCCTGCTGATTGCTGCCTTATTTTCTTTCATTTCTTGTACCAAAGAACTCAGTAAAGAAAATAATACCGGCACACAAATATTGAATGGAGATTTTTATGCGACCATTGATGGTACCCAATGGAATGCCGACAGCCTTCAACTTGCTCTCCTTAGTAATACAGGCTTTGCCATAGCCGGACTGAGTAAAGCCGGTGAACAGATCTCTATGCTATTGCCCACACTGAAAACGGGCAATTACACATTGAATGCTTTGTCAGCTCCTACAGCTATTTGTTCAAACATCATCGTAAATACGTCAACTGTTTATATCAGTAATACAGGTTCTGCGGGCGGAAATGTTACTATTTCCAGTATCGATTCAGTTAAGCACCTGGTCAGCGGCAGTTTCACATTTACGCTGGTTGACCCTGTCGATAATTCACAGACAGCTATAACCGCGGGCGTATTTAATCTGATTCCATACAGTGTGGATACAACCGGGGTAACCCCACCATCGGCTTCAGATACGCTCGAGGCAAATGTTGGTGGAAACCAATTCAATAGTGCACAGGTTGTTACAAGTATAACGGCTGGTACATTATACATAGCTGGCATATCGGCGGACGGCGTAGCGGACATTGCGCTGGGCATGCCTCCAAATGTAATAGCTGGTACTTATAATATGGACTTTGCAACAGGACTATATTATGGAGTATATAACCCCAATGCCAATACTGTCTTGCTTTCACAAATGAACGGCACGCTTACAATAATTTCAAACGATACAGTTGCCCGAAGAATCATTGGGACATTTAGTTTTATAGCCAGCCCCATGACGAGCGGCACGCCGGTCACCATAACTGCAGGCTATTTCGCGGTTAGTTATTGATAAAATAACCTTATTGTTGGCAGTCAGGCGGGAATTATTTAGCTTTGCCCTCCCTTTAAACAAACTATCTCATTTATAGTGAGGTTAACTTAAGGGAAATCCACTGATTATCAGGAACTAAGAGATAAAAATAATATAATGAAACGTACATTCCAGCCACACACACGCCGTCGTAAAACAGTACATGGATTTCGTAAACGCATGCAGACTGCCAATGGACGTAAAGTGCTGGCCAGCCGCCGTGCAAAGGGTCGGGCTAAACTATCTGTTTCTGACGAATCAGGAGGCAAATAAGCTTAACGCATAACGCGTAAACGCGTAACGCCGTCAACGGTCATCGGTCATCGAAAAAAATAACGCTCAAAATAGTAAATAATGCCAGCCCCTTCCAAGGGGCTATTTATTTTTGATTCACCGGATGACCAGTAATAAACCATATTCATTGGGTAAATCCCAACGTTTAAAAAGCAGGAAACAAATTGATATTCTTTTTGAAAAGGGGAAGAAAATTACACAATTTCCTTTCCGGATTTTGTATTTGACTGAACCGGGAAAAGGAGAAGTTAAAGCAGGGTTTACAGTCAGTTCAAAAAATTTCCCAAGAGCAGTTGACAGAAACAGGATTAAAAGATTGAGCAGGGAATCATATCGTATTCAGAAAAAAGAACTTGAAATTTTAATTCGTGAAAACAGATCTGCACTTATTTTGTTTTTCATTTATACGGGAAGGGAAATCATTTCTTATGTAGAAGTTTCAAACGCGTTAAAGCAGGCTTTGGATAAACTGATAAGGGCCATTCATGCAGATCATGCTCAAAATACTTAGCTACCCGCTTATTTTTCTGATTCGGATATATCAGATGGTAATTTCTCCCTGGCTGGGACCGAGATGCCGTTTCACTCCCAGCTGTTCTGCTTATGCAATTCAGGCTTTCCAAAAATATGGATTGTTTAAAGGAGGCTGGATGGCCATCCGCCGGATTTCCAGTTGTCATCCCTGGGGTCGTCATGGGCATGATCCGGTCAACTAAAAGTGTGAGAGTGTGAGAGTGTGAGAGTGTGAGAATGTGAGAGTGATATTTTTGATTCGCACTCTCACACTCTCACACTCTCACACTCTCACACTTTCAGGCTATTGTTTCTCATCCCCTTTCTCATATTTGTACTTACTCATCTCCGTTAGTTTTTGAATGATTGTATTTACTTCGGAGATATTATAGAATTTATATATTTCAGACACTGTGCCTGCATCAAAGTCATGTGGAATGGAAGTAAAGGGTCCAAATATTTTTACATTCGTGTTATCCGAGATCTTTTCGATTTTCGCGGGAGTGATGAAATAATTTTTTGCCTGTGCAGTAATATTCGTTCCCTTCACCAGTTGGTTAAGGCTATCTAAACGGTGATTTAGTTCTTCCTGTGTAATCCGTGTATTTGCTATACTTCCAGTATGTTGCAAACTGCCTACGATGGTATCTTTTTTCAGGTTAGCAAGCCAGAAACCATCTTCTTTGGCTTCAAGCGTAAAATGCCCCTGGGGTCCGGTAATATTCAGCACCACAGGATCAGTACTTGTGAAGTCTAATTCTTTTTCAACCTGTGTGTTTCCATCAGTAACCGAAATATTTTTTTGGGATTCATCAACCTGGATATCACTGTTGGCGTAAATCAAAATCTTTTTTTGATGTGATTTACATGCACCGAAAACCAGAACGATGGAGAGCAGGAGCCAGGACTTTTTTTTCATATGCTTTATTTAAATAAGAAGATCCCGCCTCAGCTCTGCCGGGACGGGATCTGAAGTTAATCAAATCGTCAATTATTTTTACAGGGAAGCTTCGTATCTTTTATTAACCTCTTTCCAGTTTACAACATTCCAGAAAGCCGCCAGATAATCCGCACGACGGTTTTGATATTTCAGATAATAAGCATGCTCCCAAACGTCAACGCCCAGGATAGGAGTCCCTTTAACTTCTGCGATATCCATTAAAGGATTATCCTGATTAGGCGTGGAAGTAATCAATAATTTACCATCCTGTTCTACGAGCCATGCCCATCCGCTGCCAAAACGACCCATACCCGCCAGGGCGAATTTTTCTTTAAAAGTATCAAAGGATCCAAAATCTGCATCGATGGATTCCGAAAGTTTTCCGCTGGGCTTGCCACCTGCATTGGGAGCAAGGATCAACCAGAAAAAACTATGGTTCCAATGTCCACCGCCATTATTCCGAATAGCCGGGGGGAGAGTCCCCGCAATACTGACCAGATCTTCCAGCGATTTATTTTCGTTGGGTGTACCTGCTACTGCTTTATTGAGATTATCAACATATGCCTGGTGATGTTTGTCGTGATGTATCTGCATTGTCAATGCGTCTATATGTGGCTCAAGGGCAGCCGGTGCATAGGGAAGTGCAGGTAATGTAAATGCCATGGGTTTTTATTTTTTGATGAAAAGTATAGGATTCTGATGAAGGATAACAAAATTACTGATCTAAGGTTGATAACTCAAAACAAAAGACCTTAATAATTTAATTGATAAGCTATTGAATGAAAATATTATTCGAGAAACTTCTGACTGTGGAAATTAAGGGACAATTTTTTACTTTTTGTTAAATTCTGATTATTAAAAAGACAATTAATTATCGCGCCAGACCACCTCTATTTTCACCTCCTTGCTTTAAAAAATTCTTTCATGAGTGTTGCACATTCATCCGCCAATATTCCTTCTACTACTATGGTTTTCGGATGAAATGGTCGTGGGGCGATTCCAATTTCTTCCAGTGAAGGGCAGGGTTCCACATATTTTTTATATCCGTTTTTTATATCGGGTGCGCCATATGCTGCTTTCTGAATTTTACTCCAGTAAAGAGCACCTGTACACATCAGGCATGGTTCGATCGTTATATAAATGGTTGCGTCCGGTAAATATTTTGAACCGAGATAATTAAAAGCAGAAGTGAGGGCAATAATTTCAGCATGAGCCGTTGGGTCGTTTAATCGCTCAACCTGGTTATGACCCCTGGATATGATTCTTCCTTTCATGGTGATGATAGCGCCCACCGGAACCTCTCCTTCATCATAGGCTTTTTTTGCTTCCTTCAGCGCCTGCAACATGAAATATTCATCCGTCATAATTGTTAATTGTTAATGGTTAATGGTTTTGTTTAAAACCTTATTTATTATTTACCACTAATAATTAAAAAGCGTTAAGCTTTACGCGTTAAGCCTTAAGCTTATTTCGTTCCATATAAACTTATCAGTTTCAGCAAAACACCATTCGTCCAGCCGAACCCGTCCTGGTCGCTATATTCACCACCACCAGCTTCCTTATTTAAATCTGTAACATTATATTTCTCCATTAGTTTACCGGTTTGCTTATATACTTGGATATTTAATTTTATCCATCTTTTTGCCGCCAGGGCCGCAAGATTTTTTTGCCCGCAACGATCAAGACCCCAGATCATCATCCATTCCAATGGCGCCCATCCATTGGGGGCATCCCATTGTTCACCTGTATTATAAACTGTAGTTACGAACCCTCCGTCTTTTAGCAGTTTAGCCTCAACGACCGCAGCAACTTTACTGCCAAGCAGACTTAAATAATCGGGTTGTTCATTAATAAAACAAAAAGGATAAAGGCCGGCTGGTGTAATATTTTTAAGTTTCGATTGCGTTTTGAATTGGTAGTCGGTGAAGAAAGAAATTGTATTGTTCCAGAAATATTTATCTATCAGCAATCTCCTTTGTTCGGCTCTTTCACGGAAAACTTTGGCCCCTGCCTCATCCCTGTTTATCAGCTTCGCCCTGGCAATGGTCCATTCCATATGATACATCAGACTGTTCAGATCAACGGGTAATATGTCAGTTGTTTGAATGGTGGTGATTGTTTTATGATCGGTAAACCATCTGCTGCTGAAGTCAGTTCCGCTTTCTGCGCTTGCCCGCAGATGTTTATACATTTCGATTTTATTTCTTCCGGATTTTTCGGCAGTCATATAATCTTCCCTCCAGCTTTCCTGCCTGGGAACCATACTGTCGTCCCAATAGCGGTTCAGCAGGTCTCCGTTTTTAAGGCGCACGACCCGGCGGTATGCATCTCCTGCTTTGAGTTTATCTGCTCCTTCCATCCAGAATTCATATTCTTTTTCCATCTCCGGAAGATATTTCTGATAAACGCTATCACCCTGAATTCCTGCCAGCAGTTCCACCATGCAGGAAAAAAATGGTGGCTGGGACCTGCCCAGATAATAGGTGCGGTTTCCATTTGGAATATGACCATATGTTTCAATCAGGTATGCAAAATTATTTACCATATCCTGTATGGTTTTTATTTCACCACTTTCTTTTAGTCCCAGCATGGTGAAATAAGAATCCCAATAATATACTTCCCGGAATCTTCCTCCGGGAACTATGTAAGGATTTGGAAGCGGAAGCAGGGAGCTTCCTTCGACTTCTTTATCAGGATTTCTTTTCAAAACAACCCAAAGTTTTTTAATATGGGCGACGATATCTTCCGAAGTATCCGATTTATAATTTGCTTCAACAGCCTGAGGGACTTCAAAATTATCCTCCACAAATTTCTTTAAGTTGAAATTGGGACCTTTCTGGATACCATAATCATACATGATATCTGCGGGTTTTCTTTTTGGTATGCAGTCAACAAAAGTTTTTCCATCCGGAAATACTTTTTGCATCTGTACATCAATAAAGAGATCACCATAAATTTTATCCGGAGTTGCGGGTTGAAGATGCTGCGCCTTAGCGCAAATACACAATAGTATTAGCGACAACAAATAGAAGGGCTTCATCGGGGGTTATTTGATTTTAAAGATACTGTATCTAAGCCTAAAGCCTAAAGCTTAAAGCCTAAAACCAGTGTGAGAGTGTGAGAATGTGGAAATGATAAAAATAAATCCTGTATTGGTTTTAGGCTTTCAGCTTTAAGCTTTGGGCTTAAAAAAGGCCTTACGCTTTTAGCCTTAAGCCTTTAGCTTAAGAGAAATCCCCACGAAGAATCGCAGGGATTATATTGCTTATGACTATTGATTGTTAACGCTTAATGCTGAACGCGTAACGCTTAACGCATTTCCTGTTTGCTGTCAACTGCCTACAGTCAACCGTTGCTCTTTCACAATACTATCCTTCGTTTTCCGCAAAGGCTCAAGGCAAAGCCAGAGCGCGAGCAGCGTACCATAACTTCCACCGCGTTCAACCCATTCAAAAATTTCAAAATGAGGATAAAATAATTCCGTACCCATCTTCCAGACAAGAAAAACAAAAATCAGGGGCCTTACCGGTCTGACCAGAACCGCAATGGCAGCCATGATTTCAAATATTCCTGTGAGTATGGAAACATTCACAGGATTAGAAAAGCCAAGAGAAGTGTATTGATTGATCAAGCCTGGTTTTTGAATCAGGTTCAACCAGCCATGACCCGTTAATAAAAGAAATACGATTATCCGGAGTGTCATTTTTACACTCGCCAGTGATTTTTCATCCACCGGTTCTTTTGGATTTATGGTAGAAAAAAGCCATGGAAAACTTAATTTGATACCGCCGGCGAGTAACAGAAGACAAAGAGGAGCACCAAAATTTCCGGCCCTTTCGATGAATTCCGCAAAGGGTTCGCCTGAAAGCGGGCGGCAAAGAGCTGTTATTATTCCCCAGATAATCAGCCAGATTGCAATAGCCCGGATGGGTTTGAATAAAAGAATAATGCCCAGCATGATGTCAACAGATCCCAGCACCGGCATTAAGCGATATGCGTTTATTTTGTCTATTCCAAAGAGTGCAAAATAGTTGCACCAGATGGGTTTGGTAATAATTCCAAATGCACCATGACCAATAAAACACATGGCAGATGCGATCCGTAATGTGTAATGTATTTTTTGATTATGAGTTAAATTTTGCATTTTTTCTTTTGTTTTCGATAAAGGCCTGGCGAATTTACTTTTGAGTTTTATAAAGACCCCGCGAAGAATCGAAGGGTCTTAATTGCTTAAACCTTTATAATAAAAAAGTTAATTGGCACCGTCATTCTGCGCGCGCAGAATGGCATAGTTGCCAACATTTTCACCTACTGTAAGTCCGGTTTCACAATCTGTTCTGTAATGAATTCCACCCACCAGGCGGCTTAAACCCGCTTCCTGCGCCATGGCGCTGTATTTCGTGGCATTAGCCGGCATCAGGTATCCCAAAATGGTAGCAGCTGCTCCGCTAAATGTGGAATGACCGGATACATAAGCGGGGAAATTTGGTATTCCCGTTAATGTTTTAATGGAAGGATCCAGCTGTGTGGGTCTTGGATTGAAATAATGATACTTGATATCCCAGCATACAATGGCAGCATCCATCTCTGTCATGTTCAGCAATGCCATGTTTCTGGCAAATCTCACTTCGCTGTAATTCTGGGTAACAAAATCTTCTGTAGCAATGGCATCCCAGTGCCCCGGAGGTGTGTACGTGCCAACACCGTCTGCCCAATACTGCACGATCCGCATATTTTCCCTGGTGGGATTATTAATATAATTTTTTACTTCTGCAACGTCTTTATTCATTTCATCAGATCCGACAGCGGGAGGAGGAGCCGGACGTAAACTCACTACAGTTGCAGAATCGAATAAAAATGGTTTTACTTTATAAAATAATGGCAGCATCGGAGGACGCTGGGGAATTTCCAGGCTGTACCAGGGAGTCAGCCCCTGGTTGGTTGTAACAGTTACAAAATTTGACCAGTCCGTAGGTGTGCCGACTGCCTTTCCTGCATTATCACCCCTTGCCCGTGTAATAAAAAGTTCTGCAACCTGCCTTCCTAATGCTTCACCCGCTGTAATATCGGCGCGTGTGGCCGCACCACTCGTGATGGTCGCCTGCTCCGCTTCAACAAGTTTTGCCTGTATGTTGGCGATTTCATCCGGGAATAAAAGTTTCATCATTTCTGCAGTAACACCAGCCAGCACAGCAGCTTCAGAAGGATAAGAAGGTAAATCTGTTTTGTTTATATATAAGGCAGAAACAGAAGAATCTACTTTATAAGGTGCCGCACGATTGTATAATGTTTTATAATGCCAGCAGGCTACCAGTGCATCATATTGTGCAGCTGATATGTATGCGAAAGCCCGCGCAGCATAAGGTGGATTTGAGAATGGGAAAAGCGGATACGCCAGAGGATTTGCTGAATTCGGAATCGGATAACTGGTATCAGAATTTGCTTTGGGAGGGAGATTATATTTTGCAACCAGGCCACGCATGATTTCATTCCACCTCAGCACACTACCGGCGGCCCAGTATTTAATCGTATTTGCCTGGTCCCCTGTTAAACTTTTTTGCAGTGATTTAATTTCAAACAGATCTGCCTGGTAAAGAGGTGAACTGGTCGCAACGGGTGCAGCTACAGCGAAACTATCGGGCCTGGATAATAACACTGTTCTCCATGTGCCGGCAGTCAGATCCGTATTGGCCGGATCAAGCGCCGGCAGATTAGCAGTTCTGTTCATTACTTCTTTCTGACAGCCAACTGCTATAAGCATTAAACCGATCAAACCGGAAGTATATAATAAAATCTTTTTCATAATAATATTTTTGTCGGTTTATAAACTGATTATATAAAAAAAACCACCTGTATATGTCTGAGCCTGGCCGACATTTCTGCCTGCGATAACAAAGTCTGCACTGGCAACGACTTCCAGGTTTGGTACAAAAGGAAGAAAGTATTTTACGTGCGCTCCCAGGGAAGTCATATTCATCTGATTGCTCGCAAAGGGCATATCATTTGGCCGGATATCAAAACCCCCGAACGTATATGTGTTCATCAGTTGCGCCTGAACAATCAGGTTTGATTTACGTATTCCAACAAACAGGTTACTGTTTAACTGGTTGGGCATATCCACCTCGTTGGTATAATTTATCTGATTGGTATAGTAAGAAGTTCTGTCGACCGTAACATCACTCCTGTACGCAAAAGCGCTGGATAATGTTGTAAAGAAAATTCCATTTTGATAGTCTGCTGTAATCCGACCGTAAAGATTGGTGCTGCCAAGTCCGATGGACATCGGCAGAAAATCATTTTCATAATTCGAAAGAGGCGTACTGACTCCTGCAAGGGCGATCAGTGATAAATCACCTTTCCCGATTTTGGTTTTATAAAATTCATATTTGAGATCTATGTCAATATCCTGGAATCCTTTCATACCATGCAGTGTGCCGGCAGAAGCATTAGTCCATACATAAGGCACATTCACCAGCACATTCAGGTTATCAGTAATACCATAATTACTCATGAACATCACAGACTGCGTGGTAACGGTTCCAAGATTTGGATTATTTCTTTTAGTGGTCCCCTCCCAATACTCATTCCAGCTGGAATGCATGTAGGTAAGACCATTACACCATTGTTTCTTACTCATCATGATCGCATCATCAACGGTCTGTGCCTTCGCAAATGTGGCAACCAGGCTGAACGCTATGGCTGTCACCAGATAGAATTTTGTTTTCTTTTTCATTTCGTGTAGTTGAGTTTTGATTTTCCCCCGGTTTGTCACTTATTAAATTTTATTTACCTGGTTTTACAATTAAAACCAAATAAGACTATTGCGTAATACACAATAGCAATAAAAGAATAATCAATAAAAAAACGAATAAGTAAAAATGGAACATTTACCACATGTGTTCTGTGATAAAACGCTTTGTAATAAAGCTTAAATCTGGTCTGGAGGCTGACCGGCGCGTGTGAGGTATACAGTTGGTATCAGCAGCTGATAATGATCAGATGCTTTTTGACCAACAAGAGTCATGTTTGGAATTGTATAAGCCGCCGGGTATGGAAAAAATGCTGTTTGTAAACTTTTGAAAACAGAATCATGCTGTTCTCCTTTTTTCGACTGGCCTGGATGTTGTAAATCATTTACCAGTTTAAAAAAATCATCCCTGGCTGATTGAATACGATTGGAAACTTTGTTAGGTATACATAGCAGTTCCAGGTTTCCATCAATATAACGGAGCTTGACGTAATTGTATTGAACCCCTTCGATTTCTATTTTCCCATCAACTCTTTGAAATTCTTTTGAATTTACGTAGGAAGAAAGATGAGTGGCAGGTACTTTAATCGAAATAAGATCAGCATCCGAATACTTGTTCTCATCGAGGTCTGCGATCATTGTTTTGTCCGCACTATTCTGTAAAATAGCGGTATATAACTGATATCCCACCCAGTTAAAGAGGAGTAAACCCAATAGAAGTATGACAGCAATTCTCTTCACAGTTCAGGGCAAATTACTAATTTTTATTGAACGCTGTAATTTTTCTTATCCGGACCAATACCCGTGAGGGTCAGCTTTTTCCATCCAGACGGTAAGCTGGAAGGAACCTGCACGATACCGGTGGATCTGATATCCAATCCGCCAAAACCCATCAGCAGTGCCTGTAAAATCCCTCCGGCTCCTGTTGCAAAATACGGATTGGTACCGCCTTTGGTTTCCGCAATCACCCTGAACGGGGGGTTCAGATTGGGAATATAAGCGTCTTTGAAAAAATGGAAAGCAGTATCACCCTGTCCAAGACGCGCATATAATAATGCAAAAACAGCCTGGGTCATAGCCGGTGTGCCCTGGTTTGGAACGCGTGACTGGTAATAAACCAGGTCTTTTTTTATCTGGCCAGGATCGGTAATAAGCTTCAGAGGATAAGCCAACAGGTTTACATCTGCCTGTTTAATTCCTTCTCCTTTATATTGGGCATGTTCTTTTGTAACACCATTCATTTGTAGTATAGGGATATTATCCGAAACCTGCATCCAGTCAGGATCCGCCTTTATCCCCAAAATGCCGGCAGCTTCAGTGGCATGCTGCAGTAAAACTTTCGCGGCTCCATTGGTAAAAGCATTGTTATCAATATTCTCGGCCCATTCATCAGCAGCCACCACATTATTTATATCGTAATGCCCCGGACCATTTCTTTCAACTCTTGAAGCCCAGAAATCAGCCGTAGCAGAAATGATGGGCCATCCCTTTTCCCTTAGCCAGTCTTTATCCTGGGTAACACAGTAATAATTCCAGGCAGCCAGTCCGACACAGGCCGTAATATGGTGTTCAAAAGGTCCGCTAAGTGCCCAGACAGGTGTTTCTTCAACGCCACTCGCTGCGCTTTCCCATGGGAACATAGCACCTTTATATCCATGAGCAAAAGCATTTTTCCTGGCTGCATCGAGTCGTTCATACCGGTATTCAATCATGGATTTTGCCATCTCCGGATGAAGGACCAGCAGGGAAGGAAACATCCACAGATCAGCATCCCAGAAAACATGTCCGTTATATCCGAGTCCGCTCAATCCCATGGGAGAAAGACTGAAAGAAGTTCCTTCCCTCGTGAAGGAATACAGATGATAAAGCATACTGTGAATATCCTGTTGAGATTGATCATCACCACTTATCTGAATATCCGATTTCCAGATATCATTCCATGCTTTTTCATGAAAACTAATAAGTCGGTCCGCTCCCTGTAGCTTGGCGAAAATTGTAAGACGCTCGGCTTCATTCAGGGGATCTTCATCATGGGCAGATGTGATGGAAGAACCTGCAATTGAAAAACGGTAAGTTTCACCTGCTTTTATCTTACGTTTGAATTTCAACAGGTGCATATTATTATCCCACATCTCGTGAATAAGGCGGGGCTCCTGTCCGTGCGGTTCAGTAAATAAAAATGTATTGGAAGCGACCATCAGCAATTTTCCTGTCGGACTTCTTGCCGTAGAAGTCAGTAATGAAATCACAACATGGGGCCGGTCAATTTCATTATAATAATTCTGTACGTCACGCAGTGCATCAGGAGCTTCCAGTACACTGGCGGGTTCTATCTCTATATCTTTTTTCGCCTGCACAGAAATATCCATCAAAACTGTAAAGGGAAGCTGACGAAGTGCATAATAAGTATATGTGATGAACGCTTTATCCAGGTAATTGAAAGAAGTGGTGAAACTCGCACGCTGCATATTCAGCGTCTGTTTCATAGACGAAATATTTTCTGAAGAAAGATCTCGATCCATCCACACTGAAATGCATATTGAGCAGGTTGAAACTCTTCAGGAAATTACTCACACGGCCACGTCCATATAAATCGTAGGCTCCTGCAAGTACTACGTCCTTTACCTGAAAGGGTAGCGGAGAAGAAACGATACCGATCATTCCATTGGCAACTGTAACGCCATAATAATTGGAAGGATCTGGTGAATATGCGCTGATAACCCATGGATCAATTGCCGCGGTCGTTTGAGCTGAAGTTTCCTGGAATAAAATACAGATTAGCAATATCGTCAGGGAGAGCAATCTTGTCTTCATCGGTCCAAGTTAATTATTTTTCAGAGCCGGTAGATCCGCACCGCATTTTCTCCAAATATTTTGTCCTGGTCATCCGCACTATATCTCTCCATATACTTTTCTATGAGACTTTTCCATTGAATATATATTCCCGCGACCAGGAGAAAGGGCCAGTCACTTGCATAGAGTAATCTTTCGGATCCAAATGATTCAAATAGAATTTCGAGGAAGGGGTAAAAATCAGCCGGCTTCCACGACTTTTGATTGCCTTTTGTGAATAAGCCCGACAGTTTGCAGGAAAGATTTTGAATTTTCCCAAGTTCACGGATAGTTGATGCCCAGATCTTGGATGGCGCGTTTTTCGCATCGGGATTTGCACAATCCCTTAAAATAAATTGCTGGTCCGGCCACTCATTCATCCATTTTGACAAACTATCCAGGTCTGCATCCATTGCTAATGAAATATCCAGGCTGTATTGCTTCTCTGCAAGAATTTCCATTAACTCCCGGGATGGAAACTTGTCTTTACTTATTTCGAGCCGGTAACCCCGGATAGGTTTGTACTGCTGAAATTCCCCGATCTTTTCCACCGCCTTTGGATTATATATATCTATCCATCCGATCACAGCAGAAATCAGGGGATGAGTCACGGCGAGTTCGGAGAGAAAACGTGTTTCGACTTCTGCGTTTTCTGAAACCACTGCGATGCATCCTTCTATTCTATTCCTGTTCAGGCTCTGGGTTAAATGTTCAGGCAGGTAGTCCTGCTGTAATATTTTATTATTCCTGATGAAGGGATTTAACAGGGATTTCCCATATTTCCAGAAATGAACTTCTGAATCTATATGCATACCGGTATATTGTTAATAATGAACTGCATGAGAAGGTCTTTCCGCCTAGCTAATGTAAACTATACAAAGTTAAGTCCATGAGCGCCCTGTCTGCCCAGACTGCGCTTTATATTCCTTATTTATCAGGTAAATAGACGGGAAATAATCGGTGAAGAGGATCACTTTTCACCCTACACAAAGGGATTCCTTCGCTTTAGCTACCCGGATTTCGGATAGGCAACCCGAACCCATCCCGAAAGCAATCCGAACAAATCAGGTTCTTTCTCTACCCATTCATAGGTTTGGCAATCCTCCGTCCACATTTTTAAACAAAAGGCATTTTTGTGATATACTTTTGTCTTGTTGTTTACTGACCGGGGAAGCTTTTCACTCAGGACGCCCGCTTTTACCGGGTCAGTATATCAACCCGGACAAAAGGCTGACTGAGCTGAATCAAGTCCAGGTCAAGTCCAATCTACACTGGACTTGATCTGGACTTGGTCGCCTACAGGTAGCGCCCTGATAATACGCCAAACCCTCCCTTATGAGTGAAATACTTACCGACGATGAGCCTCTTTTCCCAGAAGCGGAAATTAAATTTGCGACCTTTTGGCCCAGGCTCGGCGCCCTGCTTTTAGACGGGGCAATAATCGCGTTAATTAATCTTCCAATTACGTATATGAATATAATCAGTTGGAAAATTCCTTTCATCTACATTCTTTCAAGTGCCGTAGCTTTTAGCTATAAGCCATTTATGGAATATAATTTTAGTGCAACAATCGGCAAGATGGCTAGCGGACTAAAAGTTGTCGGTTATAATTTTGAGAAAGTAACTTTAAAAGAAGAATTGAAGAGAGTCAGTTATTATTATCTCCCATCCCTCCTGATTGCAATAATGACGACGAGGAGTTATTTTTCAGTAGATTTTAATTCGATATCAGGTTACCAGGATTTCCAGAGTTATAATAGTTCTTACAATCCCGCTATTCTATGGGTCAATGTGATAGTTTCTTTTTTGGCTATTGCCGATTGTATTGCCTTTTTCTCGAATGATCAGAGACGTTCATTGCATGATGCATATGCCGGAACCTATGTGATTCAGAAGAGCAGGTAAATAATTTTTAGGAGACCTGTCTTGTTCAATTTCTACGGAATTGTTTCTGGCATGTTTTTTTGATGGCATTACTATTTATAAATGGTAGATTTGGAGATCTTGTAATGGATCTGAAACGACAGCTTAGCAGGCAACCATAACAACATCAAAAACAAACACCGAATTAAGATATCAAACTTTATGAACGCACATTTGAAATTGGCTTTAGGAATAATTCTCATTGCATTTGGCATAATCGGCTCCAATTTTCTTATCCCGCGCAGGCTCGGTCCTTCATTCAGCTCGATGAAAGAAGTATATTTAGTTGTTGCTATTTTAGGGATTTCCTTTTTGGCCGGATTTTACTTCTTATATCATTCACTAAAAGCAATAAATAAAAAAAGGGAAGAAAATTCCCATTAAGTCCGGTGCTTAAATTGACCGCACGGACGTAAATCCACATTGGTTTATAACAAATAGAATAAAAGTCTACAAAGAGTAAAAATGAAAAGCGTGTCATACAGGAGAGTATTGAAGATTGTTTCGATTATTTTTGTTGTAACATTGTTCGCAATATTCTTTAATAAAATAAGCGATTATTATTTTAAACGACCTACCGTTGTGATTCTCGTAGTCGTTGGAATAATAATATTGATTTACCTATTCGTTTTCTTTAAAGAAATCTTTTTAAGAAGTAGATCAAAATGAAATTCAATCTCTCTAAAATGTAAGATTGTTACCCTTGAATGGATGTTTTAACTAATTTATCAAAATACAATATAATGAGCTATAAATTTTCTGATCAAATGAAGGAAATTATTTCTTATAGCCGGGATGAAGCCGAACGGCTGGGAAATGATTATATCGGGACAGAACACTTATTGCTTGGTCTTCTGCGCGAAGGAGATAATGCAGCACTTCGTATTCTGAAAAGTTTTAAAGTTGATATTACAGAGATGCAAAGAGAAATTGAATTATCTGTAAAATCGGACAAGAGCTGTCTAAACGCAATGCCATTAAATGTTAGTGCTGAACAAACTATTCACGGAGCAGTATCAGAAGCAAAAACATTGAAGAGTAAAAAAGTACAACCCGAACATTTAATATTATCGATACTAAATAACTCTATAACGGCGCCTACTATTTTAGATCACATAAGACATAATTAATTCAACAAATTCCCAACAGTCCCAACTCGTATATCATAGCCGCAGGCAAAAACTAACAGTCATTAGTTTTTAAGCTAAATTTGATGATTCAGACATGGCTATAAATCATCCCAAACAGCGCTTAAGGATTGTGACGGCGACTTCGCTGTTCGACGGACATGATGCTGCGATCAATATCATGCGCAGGATTTTGCAGGCAAAGGGAGTTGAAGTCATTCACCTTGGACATAATCGCAGTGTACATGAAATTGCCGAAGCCGCCATCGAAGAGGATGTGCAGGCAGTAGCGGTCACTTCTTACCAGGGCGGACATATCGAATTCTTCAAATACCTCAGGGATTTATTAGATGAAAGCGGTTGCAGCCATATCCGGATTTTTGGAGGTGGCGGAGGAACCATTCTTCCAAAAGAAATAAAATGGTTGCAGGAACATGGGATCAGCAGGATTTATTCTCCCGACGATGGTCGTGAGATGGGTTTGGAAGGAATGATCGACGAAGTAATTCGCGAAACGGAAAAAACAATTCAATCAGGAGACAGCATTTTCTGGTCCGCTGAAAAAAACTGGAATGGTCAACTTCCTCTTGGTGAATATAAAGAAATCCGCCGCATCGCCCGTGCGATCACGCATGCTGAGAATGGCGTAAAGCTGAACGCTCAACGCTTAACGCCTAACGCCAAAGCAGCAACGATCAACGGTCAACGGTCATCGGTCATCGGTATAACAGGAACAGGCGGTGCAGGGAAAAGCAGCGTTACAGATGAGATCGTCAGAAGATTTTTGCATGGATTTCCCGATAAAACAATTGCCGTTATTTCTGTAGATCCTTCTAAGAAAAAAACAGGCGGTGCTTTATTAGGGGACCGTATCCGGATGAATAGCATTCATTCTCCAAGAGTATATATGCGGTCTCTCGCAACACGCGAAACGGATGTGGCGCTGAGTGCTTACGTGCAGGAGTCGCTGGATATTTGTCGCGCTGAAGAATTTGATCTTATCCTCCTGGAATCGGCAGGTACGGGACAAAGTGACTCTTCTATTTTGAATTTTTGCGATGTTTCAGTATATGTGATGACACCGGAATACGGAGCTGCCAGTCAGCTGGAAAAAATAAATATGCTGGACTATGCAGATGTTGTTGTCATCAATAAATCAGATAAGCCCGGCGCTGCAGATGCACTGATTGAAGTACGCAAACAGTACAAACGCAATCACGCGAAATGGAATGCAAAAGATTCAGAGATTCCTGTTATTGCGACAACGGCATCTTTATTTAACGATGCAGGCATGCAGGATTTATTCATGAAGTTGATTGCATTGACGGATCAACATTCCGGAAGGAATTTTTTATCTGCACTCCTTCAGCCTGAAATAAAAGGTCATTGGGAAAAATCTATCATCCCTGCTGCCCGCGTCCGATACCTGGGAGAAATCCGCGAAAGCATTGCAGAATATAATAAGCTGGTGGAAGATCAGTCAGCCATTGCTTCTGTCTTATACAAATTGTCAGGAGCTTTGGAAGAAATGGAGAATGGGAATGAAAATCAAACCATCCTGCAGGAATTGGGAAAAAGAATTGAGCACTACCAAAACCTTCTTACGCCTGTCAGTCGCAAGCTCATCAGGAACTGGCCGGATAAAATAAAATCCTACGAAGCTGATGAATATTTATATCATGTAAGAAACCAGGAAATCAGGCAGTCGCTCTATACAATCAGCTTATCAGGAACACGTATACCCAAACTTCTTCTTCCAAAATTCAGGGACTGGGGTGACATACTGCGCTGGCAGGCCCAGGAAAATGTTCCCGGCTCATTTCCATTTACAGCCGGTTCATTTCCTCTGAAGCGAGAATCAGAAGATCCTACAAGAATGTTTGCAGGGGAAGGTTCGCCCGAAAGAACGAATAAAAGATTTCACTATCTCTCGGCATCACAGAATTTCATCAGACTGAGTACGGCATTTGATTCTGTTACTTTATATGGTGAGGATCCTGATCCGCGACCTGATATTTATGGAAAAGTTGGAAACAGCGGTGTAAGTGTGTGCACAGTTGACGATGCAAAAAAATTATACAGCGGATTCGATCTCTGCGATGCAAAAACATCGGTGAGCATGACCATCAATGGTCCGGCCCCGATGATCCTTGCATTCTTTTTACACGCAGCCATTGACCAGGAATGTGAAAAATATATTACGTCAAAGGGAATCTGGAATGAAGTGAATCAAAAACTTCTTCAAAAATTTGGGGGCGAAAAAACGCCGTTGTATCATGATGCTGAATCTGCCGGCTTACCCGAAGCGCATAATGGTCTGGGATTGAAATTGCTTGGTATCAGTGGAGAAGAAGTGCTTCCGCCGGAAGTTTATAAAGAGCTGAAAGCAAAAGCACTTCACCAGGTGCGCGGAACAGTACAGGCAGATATTCTGAAAGAAGACCAGGCACAGAACACCTGTATTTTTTCTACTGAATTTGCGCTGAAACTTATGGGTGATGTACAGGAATATTTTCAGGAGAATGAAGTAAGAAATTTTTACAGTGTTTCCATATCAGGATATCATATTGCGGAGGCCGGTGCCAATCCCATTACCCAGCTTGCGTTTACACTGGCTAATGGATTTACTTATGTGGAATATTATCTTAGCCGCGGCATGCAGATTGATCAGTTTGCTCCCAATCTTTCTTTCTTTTTCAGCAATGGGATGGATCCTGAATATAGTGTGATCGGGAGGGTTGCCCGGCGTATTTGGGCCAAGGCGATGAAATATAAATACAAAGCGAACAAACGCAGCCAGATATTAAAATATCATATTCAAACCAGCGGGCGCAGCCTCCATGCACAGGAAATTGATTTCAATGATATAAGGACCACGCTTCAGGCTCTCTATGCGATTTATGACAATTGCAATTCGTTGCATACAAATGCTTATGATGAAGCCATCACCACACCGACGGAAGAAAGTGTGCGACGGGCAATGGCTATCCAACTGATCATCAACAGGGAACTCGGTACGGCGAAAACAGAAAACTTTATCCAGGGATCTTTCCTGATAGAAGAATTAACGGACCTGGTGGAAGAAGCGGTGATGAAAGAATTCGACCGTCTCACGGAAAGAGGAGGTGTACTTGGCGCAATGGAAAGAATGTACCAGCGAAATAAAATTCAGGAAGAGAGCATGATCTATGAAAGCCGGAAACATAGTGGAGAGCTGCCCATCATCGGTGTGAATACATTCCTGAAAAGCGGAGGATCTAAAACCATTATTCCCAATGAAATCATCCGCAGCACTCCGGAAGAAAAAGAATCGCAGATCAATAATCTCAACCAATTCAAAAAAAT
Source organism: uncultured Bacteroidota bacterium (assembly GCA_963711345.1). Taxonomy (GTDB): domain Bacteria; phylum Bacteroidota; class Bacteroidia; order Chitinophagales; family Chitinophagaceae; genus Puia. The sequence goes on from CAVQDS010000002.1 coordinate 449,372, forward strand.
AAATAAAGACAAGTCTGCGACAGCCCTGCAAACCTTAAAGAACGCAGCTGTCCGGAATGAAAATCTTTTCACTTGTCTTATGGATACCGTGAAATACTGCAGTCTCGGAGAAATTACCCATGCTTTATATGAAGTGGGTGGACAGTACAGAAGAAACATGTAAAAAAGCCTAAAGCCTAAGGCTTAAAGCCTAAAACTAGTGTGAGAGTGTGAGAGTGTGAGAATGTGATTCGATAAACAATACACGATACACGATAAACGGCCAACGGTCATCGGCCAACTATCACGCCGTAATACTCTCAACCTGCTCCTTAATTTCTTTTTTATTCTGATGAAGTTTATGTGCCAGTTTTTCAAACAACTCATCTTCCCTGCCTTCCATAAAACTAAGATCTGCATCCGTGATTGTTGGATTGAACTCTTTTACCTTTTCCATCAGTTCATGCCAGGATCCTTCCAAATTGATTAATTTTTCCATGATCGTTTATTTAATTACCGTTATTTGTAAGGTCCCGGGTACTCCGGATAAGGCCGATACCTGCGAAAAAGAAAAGTAACCCAAGTATACCATACACGGCGACTGACTTGGCACTGTGGTTTGTTGAGGTATTTCCCTGAACGAAATTATAAGCGGCTAAAATGAGGCCTGCAATACCCAATATGGTCAAAATGACCCCGAATAATCGTTTTTCCATTGTAATTGTTATAAACTCCAAAGAGATTGTTACGTACTGAATATTCCTGTCCCTCATTTTCTATTGCAAATTAAAGTCTCCTTCAGTATTGCAAAGAGCATGCCCTGCAGAGGCTTAAGGCATAAGGCTAAAGGCATAACGCAAGACGGTCAACTGTAATCTGTCAACTGTCAACTATAGAGTACCTGGCATTTCTCGCAGAAAAATGTTCTGCGATGCGACATGCCCACATATTTCCTGATTACAGGCATATGATCACGAGGGCAGGTCTTTTTTGTATAAATGAGCCAGTTTTTTTTCAGAACATATTCTCTTTTCCAATGCAAAAAATCAAAACTATAATTTCTCGCTTCACGCACAAGAGCCGATTTTATTTTTGGAGGAAGTTTTCCAACCAGAGATTCCGGATGAACACGTATTCTGAAAAGGACTTCATTCTTAATAATATTCCCGACACCAGAAAATATTTTCTGATCCAATAATGCATCACAGACATTTTTATCCGGGATTTTATTCAATTTCAGACTCGCTTTTCTTGAACTCCAGGAATCACTTAAGACATCTGCACTGAAATCATAGATTTCATTTAAAGGCTCTTGAATCATTTTAACAGAACAGGTATAGAAATTGATCTCTTCATTTTTGAAACCAAGAGAAAGACGGAGAGAAGTTGTTTTTCTCTCGTTAATCAGGTAGCTCCCAAACATCAGAAAGTGAATACGAATGGTGAAATCATCAAAACAAATCAGTAGTTGCTTACCCCAGGTTTTTACATCCCTGATTTTCTTGTTTACCAAAATCGATTTTTCAATCTTACTGTTGCCAGTCGCTGTTAAAATCTTTTTCCCAATAAATGGCCGCAATGCTTCTCGTACCAGTAAAATGGAAGGACCTTCGGGCATCTCTTGTGTGTTCAATTTTGCTGCCACACCAGAAGACGTTTATCGTTGATCGTGCATCGTTTATCGGTCCACGATCAACGGTCAACGATCAACGGTCATCCGTTATCCAAAATAGCCACCCACCCTTATACCTTCAAGCCGGTTTTTTATCTCTTTTTCATTCTTGTAAAGTGTCAGGGCCGACATATCCGGCAACTCATCGTCTCTTCCTCCGAGGAAAATAAGATCAGCGTCCATGATCTCGGGATAGAATTCTTTTATCTTCTCTTTTAGTTCCTGGCGGGATCCTTCCAAATTAATTAATTTTCCACGTTCGTTTATTGAACTATTGTTCGTCAGATCCTGTGTACTCTTTAAGTTCGTCAGATCCTGCGTATTCCGGATTAAACCGATTCCTGTAAAAAAGAAAAGTATTCCCTGGATACCATAGATTGCCACTGACATGATCCTGTGATTGGTTGCGGTATTGCTCTGCACTAAATTGTAAGTGGCCAAAATAAGGCCTGTGATACCCATTATGGTTATTATAATTCCGAACAATCTCTTTTCAATTGTGAATGAGAAAGTAATAAACTGAATATCTCTATCCATACTGTTATTGTAATTGAAAGCTTTTTTTGATAGGATGCAAAGAGTATGCCTTAGTGACCACTAAAACAAGTGTGGTAGTGTGGTAGTGTGGAAGTGTGGTAGTGTGGAAGATTGGTAATGTGTCGCCGACAACCAGATTCATTGGCGTTAAGCCTTAAGCGTTATGCCTTATGCTTTAAGCCCTTAAATTTGCATCATGCCAAAAAAAGTCCTGCTCATCTTTTACGTTATCATTCTCGGTTGCAGCCATAACCCATATAAGGAATCCAATAAAATGTATAAGCACCAGGTAAAAGATCTTGGAAAACAGATTCAACAGGAACCGGCTGATTATTTTCCCTTTCAGGATTCTCCATTTATCGGCACGGTCAATTTTGATTTACGCAAGCCGAATTTTGTGATCATTCATCATACGGCGCAGAACGGCTGCCCTGAAACCCTGCATACATTTACAATTAAAAAATCACAGGTGAGCGCTCACTACGTTATTTGCAAAGATGGAACGGTACATCATATGCTTAATGATTACCTCCGTGCCTGGCAGGCGGGAATTAGTAAATGGGGAAATAATTCCGATATCAATTCGTCCAGCATAGGAATTGAACTGGACAATAACGGATATGAATCATTTACAGACCCTCAGATAAACAGCCTGCTCATCCTGCTCGATTCATTGAAAGCAAAATATAAAATTCCGCAGGAGAATTTTATTGGTCACGGTGATATTGCACCCGGCAGAAAAGTGGATCCCAACTGGCGATTTCCATGGAAACTCCTGGCAGATCATGGTTTCGGTGACTGGTACAGTGATACAACAGGCCTTATCGTTCCTCCGGGATTTAACGACTATCAGGCTTTACGTATCATAGGATATAATTTGAAAGACAGCATGGCTGCAGTAACATCCTTCCGCCGTCACTGGTTACAGGATTCATCTTACATAGCATTTGACAGCGCAACAGAAAAAATTCTGTATAATCTTTCTCTGAAATACCAATAAAAAAAACCACCCTGCGGTGGTTCTTTTTCACGATAAGAGTACTATATATATTGAATGGGTAGAATTATAAAACATATGAATTGGCGAAATTACTTTCAGCGAATTCTTCAATGATCCTTTTGTTAAAAGCATCCAGGTCTTTTGGACTTCTGCTGGTTGTGATCTTGTCGTCGGTAACTACTTCAACGTCCAACCAATGTGCACCCGCATTTTCCAGATCGGTCCTGATAGAAGGATATGATGTTATGTTCTTGCCTCTTATCAATCCGGTTTCAATTAACAACTGCGGCCCATGACAAATTGCTGCTACAGGTTTTTGTTCTTCCAGAAATTGTTGAGCAAAATCCACACAATCAGGATTTACCCGCATCTGATCAGGATTGATTACACCACCGGGAATCAGGAGCGCATCATAATCATCCACATTGGCTTCATTGAGCGGAACATCCACTTTAAGTTCAATCGACCAGTGATCACGATCCCAGGCACGCACTTTCTGTTTTTGAGGTGAAACAATCTCGACAACTGCTCCGGCTGCTTTTAAAGCTTTCATAGGGCTGGTTAATTCAATTTCTTCAAAGCCATTCTCTGTAAGAATAGCAACTTTTTTACCACTTAACTTTCCCATACCTTCTTTTTTAAGAATTGAAAATATTCTTCCAATCAATAGATTCAAAAACAATACCAGTATATAGTCGCAGATGGGTTCATTAAAAAACTAATCCGTAATTTTAACCCCACTTTATGACCATTGAGCAGAAGAGACTAATAGTAAATTCATTTAAAAAAATACCACTTGAGCAGTGGGGCCCTTATCTGAGCGAACGGCAATGGGGAACAGTGAGAGAAGATTATGGTCCCTATGGGGATGCATGGAATTATTTTCCATATGATCACGCTCATTGCCGTCAATACGAATGGGGAGAGGACGGACTCGCAGGTATATCGGATTTTTTCCAGAATCTATGTTTTGCTATTGCCCTTTGGAATGGTAAGGACAGCACCCTTAAAGAAAGATTATTCGGATTGGGCAATAATCAGGGCAATCACGGTGAGGATGTGAAGGAATTATATTATCACCTTGATAATGTTCCAACACATTATTACATGGAATACCTGTATAAGTATCCCCAGCAGGCTTTTCCATATCAGCAACTGCTTCAGGAAAACCGTCTTCGCTCAAAACTGGAACCCGAATATGAAATCCTGGATACAGGAGTTTTCGATGACGATGAATATTTCGATGTGCTGGTAACTTATGCCAAGCAGAATTCCAGTGATATTTTTATTAAGATCGATATAACAAATCGTTATCATAAGGCAGCAGACATTACCGTATTGCCTACTTTGTGGTTCTACAATAAATGGAATGAGGATCATGAAACGAAACCTGATATCAGCCTGAGGAATAAGAATTCTGTAAAAGCTTCACATCATCGTCTTGGTGACTATTATTTATATTTTCAAACCCCAAAAGATAAATGGTTTACTGAAAATGAAACCAACAGGGAGAAAGTTATGGGACAGCCCAATAAAACGCCCTGGGTGAAAGATGCATTTCATTCTGCGCTGATCAAAGGGGAAAACCTGGATGCGCTGCGCAAAAGAAAAAACGGAACCAAATTTTCTCCGGTTTATAAAATACGGCTTGATGGGGGTAAAACAGAAAGTATTTACCTGCGTCTGTCAAATAAATCAATTGCAAATCCATTTACTATCGGGTTTAAAAAAATATTCGAAGTGCGAAAGGAGGAAGCGAATGCTTTTTATAAGAATATTCTTCATCCGGACACTCCTCCTGAATTGATGTTATTGCAACGCCAGGCATTATCCGGTTTATTGTGGAGTAAACAATACTATCATTTCGATGTGGAAAAATGGCTTAGCACCAGCGATGGTATTACTCCTGTGAACGACGGAAAAAAGTTTGGCAGGAACCACGATTGGAAACATTTGAAAAATCAGGACATTATCGCCATGCCCGATAAATGGGAATATCCCTGGTATGCCGCATGGGATATGGCTTTTCAATGTATTCCCATGAGTATGGTTGATCCCGTTTTTGCGAAAAATCAGCTCCTGCTCATCATGCGGGAATGGTATATGAAACCCGACGGACAATTACCCGCTTACGAATGGAATTTCAGCGATGTGAATCCACCGGTGCAGGCCTGGGCTGCATTATCGGTCTACAGGATTGAAGGAGAAAAAACAGGTCATTATGATATTGATTTTCTGAAAAGAATTTTTCAGAAACAGCTGATCAATTTTACCTGGTGGATTAACCGAAAGGATCCCAACGGAAACAATATGTTCGAAGGTGGATTCCTTGGTCTGGATAATATCGGGGTTTTTAACAGGAGTATCGAACTTCCAGGTCAGATGCAGCTTGAACAGGCAGACGGTACCAGCTGGATGGGCATGTATGCACTCAATATGATGGATATGGCGTTGGAAATTGCCATGAAGGACATCACTTTTGAAGACACCGCCACGAAATTCTTTGAACAGTTTGTTTTGATTGCAGAAGCATTGAATGAACATGGTATGTGGAATGAAGAGGACCGGTTTTTTTATGATACACTTGCCATCGCTGGATCTGCCCCCCTCCAGCTTCGTATTCATTCCATAGTAGGTATAACTACACTCTTCGCGGTTTCAATTATTGAAAAGAAAAAGCTGGATAAACTTTCTGATTTTCAGAAACGGATCGACTGGTTTGAAAATTACCGCCTTAAGAATAATAAATTCTGGCCCAATGAAGAAAAAACAGATGGTGATACCATCCTGCTTTCACTTGTTCCCCGCGATCGCCTTGTAAGCCTTTTGGAAAGATTATTGAATGAAGATGAATTCCTCTCACCTGGTGGAATACGCGCACTTTCAAAATACCACAAAAAAAATCCTTATTCTGTAAGGATTGATAATATAGATTATAATATCCAGTACGATCCGGGCGACTCTACTTCAAATCTTTTTGGTGGAAATTCCAATTGGCGCGGTCCCGTATGGATGCCGATCAACTATCTCATCATACAGTCCATCCGTAAATATGGAATATTTTATGGGAATGCTTTGAAAGTTGAATGTCCTGTTGGATCAGGTGTTTATATGAACCTGGAAGATGTGGCAGATTTTCTTACACAACGCGTGATCAGTCTTTTCCAGCCTGATGAAACAGGCAGCATTCCACAGTATGGTAAGTATAACTGGTTTTATCAGCAGCCGGGTAACGAACATTTAAATCTTTTCTATGAATATTTTCATGGCGATACAGGAATGGGCCTTGGTGCCTGTCACCAGACAGGCTGGACAGCCCTTCTGGCCGAATTGATCGCTGCCCACCAGGAAAGCACCATGAAACGTAAACCGGAAACAACACCGGAGATTACTGTGGTTGAATAGCTTTTTGTAGTTTCATGAAATCATATGGATCATATCAACGAATCGATCAGCGGGCTGTTTGCCAGTTATAGTGAAGAGCTAATTCTTTCCATAAATAAAATCCCCCAATCCGGCAGTATTCGCATTTACTATCGGATCATGACTCCTTCAAAATCTTTTATAGCAACATATGGTATCAATATAAAAGAGAATTTAAGTTTTATCAGGTTTAGCCGTCATTTTAAAAAGAAGCAATGCCCCGTGCCGGAGATCTATGCCGTAAATAACGAAGGTTCCATTTATATTCAGGAAGATTTTGGTGATATTTCTTTATTAAACAGGCTTGAGCAATCTGGCCCTTCGGACGAGGTATATGAATTATTCAAACAAAGTCTCAAAGAGCTGGCGCATTTGCAGATCAGAGGCGATGAAGGAATGGATTATGAAAACTGGAGTCTGACTTCGGCCGAGTTCGGGGAAAAAGCAATCATGAGCGACCTTCTTTATTTTAAATATTATTTTCTCGATACCCTTCAGCTTCCATACGATAAGGAAAAACTGATTGCTGATTTTGAAACATTCTCTTCGCAGCTCGGCGATACGAAGTTTAAATATTTTATGTTCCGTGATTTTCAAAGCCGTAATATCCTGATCGAAAATGATAAAGTACATTTCATCGATTACCAGGGCGGCATGAAGGGAGCCATGCAGTATGATGTTGCCTCGATGTTGTGGCAGGCCAAGGCGGAGTTGAGTGATACCTGGAAGCAGGGACTGTTGGAATTTTATATGGATTGTGTTAAAGCTGAACTGGGAGCGCTTTTTGATAAAAAAGAATTTGTTCAGCAATACCATGGATATGTTCTCATTCGTCTGATGCAGGTACTGGGTGCTTATGGGTTCCGGGGTTTGTTTGAACGCAAGGCACATTTCCTGGTGAGCATTCCCCTCGGATTAAAAAATCTTCGTTCTTTTCTGCGTCAGTATCCCATGAACGAAAAGGTTCCCGAATTTGAAAGAATTCTGAACCTGATTGTGGAAGATCATATTATTGAAAGATTTATCCCTCCCCGCGCGAATGCTGACACGCCGCTGGTGGTCCATATCAACAGTTTCTCCTATAAAAAATCCATTCCGGCAGACGAGAGTAAGAATGGCGGAGGTTTTGTTTTTGATTGTCGCGCTATTTTGAATCCCGGCCGCATAGAAGCATTTAAATCCAAAACGGGAAGAGATAAGGAAGTAAAAGATTTCCTGGAGCAGCAAACTCAAATGCCTGAATACCTCAACAGTGTTTTTGACCTGGTGGATATTTCTGTTGAAGATTATATAAACCGCGGGTTTCAAAGCCTGATGGTGAATTTTGGCTGCACGGGCGGACAGCATCGCAGTGTTTATGCCGCCGATTCACTGGCACGCCATCTAAAGAATAAATTCGGCGTAAGCGTAGAGGTACATCATATTGAACAGGAGGCAAAGGATTGGAAGAATTGATATTCTTATCTATTTCTCATGAACGATCTCTCAAGAAAGAAAAGGCATTTACCATTCGAGAAATTTTATGCGATTTTCCTTATCAGTTCAATATTCGTTCCGATCTCATATTTATTTAGTGTGAGTTTTATTGTTGAACCTGGGTTCTCCGGTGTAATTGGGGTCTTTATTTATATTTATTACTTTATAAGTGGATTTTTTTACTGGTTTTCTCCAAAGGAAAAATCCTGCATCCGGATGGTAGAAATTTCATTGCTTACTCAATGCATTCAGATTTATATTCTTGGTTTTGCATTTATCAATTACTATTATGTTTATATCGGAATTGGTTTTTCAGACACTCCGAATTGGACATTTAAGGTTTTTGCACATTTTTTTAGTGCCCGGTTAATGGACTATTATATTGCCTCCAATGAGATCTCGGTATATGTCAATCTGGTTGCTATCGGGCTTTACATTTACTTTATAAGAAAAGTAAAGGAAAAACCAATTGAAGAAGGTTTGTTTAGTGATTTAATTTTGGTTGAAGGGAAAGACTAAGAAAACAATTTCTCCGCAACCGCTATCGCCTCCGGACGCCCCACATCTACGAGTTTAGAACCTGAGTGATCGAAACCAAGAATCGTATGGGCTGCAGCGAGTTCCAGGTAAACATCCACGATCGAAAATTTCCCCTGCTGATGTATGAGTGGAAATATTTCCGGAGAGATAATATGTATGCCGCTGAATGCTTTTTCCTTAAGTAAAGAACCCTGAATTGAAATGATTTCTTCTCCCGACTTCGTATTCCGCCATCCGCAAAGCTGATCGTTTCGATCGAAGAGAAAATAACGGAAGGATTTTCTATCCGTTACTGCGAGGGTTGCCAGTGGTTTATTTTCTTCATGAAATGAAATCATTTTTTTCATATCGAAGTCCGTAAGTATGTCAACATTCATTAAAACAAAAACACCTTCATCAAAATAGGCTGAAGCTTTCTTAAGTCCTCCTCCTGTTTCAAGTACTTCGTTGGATTCATCACTGATCGTAATATTGCTCCCCCACCCGTCATTTACGATGATGGCATGCCTGATCTGTTCTGCGAAATGATGCACATTCACCAGCACATCTTTGATTCCAAATGATTGCAGATAAAGCAGGTTCCTTTCCAGGAGTGTTTTGCCATTTACAAGTGCGAGCGCTTTCGGATGCTTATCCGTCCATGGTTTAAAACGGGTACCCAGTCCCGCGGAGAGGATCATGGCTTTCATCAGAGTACAATATTTTGTACCAGGCTGCTCTTATAAGGATAGTCGGTATTGAAATGAAGACCCCTGCTTTCTTTTCTGAACTGTGCACCTTTTACAATCAGGTAACCCGTGGTGATCAGATTCCTTACTTCACAAAGCTGGGGAGATACTAAAGTGGTTTCATACAATGCTTCAATTTCTTCATGAAGCAGGTCCAGTCTTTTTGAAGCACGGATAAGACGAATATTGGTCCGCACAATACCTACATAATCACTCATCAGTAACTGAAGCTCTTTTATACTCTGTGTGATTAATATCATTTCGCCGGGTGCCGTCGTTCCTTCTGCATTCCAGTCTGGAATATCATCCCGGAAATCCAGTGACTCAATTCTTTCAACACTATCCAGGTAACAACGGTGGGCGAATACCATCGCTTCCAGAAGGGAATTACTGGCCAGCCTGTTTGCTCCATGTAGTCCGGTGGATGCGCATTCACCACAGGCATACAGATTCCGGATAGAAGTATGTCCCCATTCATCTGTTTTAATTCCGCCGCAGCTATAATGTGCAGCAGGTGCAACAGGAATCATTTGTGTTGCCACATCAATACCTGCTGATAAACATTTTTCATAAATATTGGGAAAATGTTCAACAAATTTTTTCATGTCCATATGGCGGCAATCGAGGTACACATGCTCTGTGCCGCCTTTTTTCATTTCACTGTCAATGGCCCTGGCAACAATATCACGCGGAGCAAGATCCTTCCTTGCATCATAACGCTCCATAAACGCTTCTCCGTTTTTATTCCGGAGAATGGCTCCGTCTCCCCTCACAGCTTCTGTAATGAGAAAAGAAGGGCTCACACCCTGCTGATAAAGTGCTGTCGGATGAAACTGGATGAATTCCATATTTTCAATTCTACCCTTGGCGCGATAAACCATCCCGATTCCGTCGCCCGTTGCAATCACGGGGTTTGTTGTTGTTCGGTAAACCTGTCCATTGCCCCCGGTTGCAAATACAGTAATGCGGGATAAAATCTTTATGATCCTGTTTTCTTTCATGTCCAGGGCATAAATACCATAGCATTCGATATTTGGTGTGGACTTGGTAACGAGATAACCCAGATGATGCTGGGTGATGATATCTACAACAAAACAATGTTTGATGATCTCGATATTTTTCTGGGAGGCGACAGTTTGCAATAGCGCACGTTCCATTTCTTTTCCAGTAACGTCTTTATGATGAAGGATGCGGAATTCAGAATGGCCGCCTTCCCTTCCTTTTTTATAAGCTCCTTCTTCATCCTTGTCAAATTCTGCGCCCCATTCAATCATTTCCTGAATGCGTTGCGGCCCTTCTTTCACAACAATCTCCACAATTTTCGGGTTGCATAGTCCGTCGCCTGCAATCAGGGTGTCTTCAATATGTTTATCGTAACTGTCATGTTCAAAATCCGTTACTCCGGCAATGCCACCCTGTGCGTACTTCGTATTGGTCTCGTCGGCAATTGTTTTAGTGATAACAAGAACATGCTGGTCAGGACAGGCTTTTGCAACTTTCAATGCGTATGTAAGGCCGGCGATGCCTGATCCGACTACAAGAAAATCCGTTTTTCTCAGCATGATTCTTCCTAATAAACGATGGTGTATTCGAATTTTTCGGGGTGGTCGAACACTTCAATCAGGTTGTATTGAATGATGACTTTTTTCCTGTCGGGGAAAATTTTAGCCAGAATATTATCTATTTTCTTAAGAGGCCGCGGAATAGTAATGGTTAAGGTATAAGGTATTGAAATACCCATGCTGCCTGCATCTTTCATTTGTGCATACTGAGGAGTCTGTTGCAGGGCCTTCCACTTTTCGGGATTCAGTTTTCGGGAAATAAGACCATCATGACATTGAAAATCATAAATGGCGTTAAACTGGTTCATATCCGGCATCCCGTTTTCATTTCCTGACGAAGTAGTATCGGGTTTTCCTGCAATACCTTTAAATAATTGATTAAATCCGAGTGACTGATTGTTCATGGAATTATACAGTTTCTGTAAATCCCCGAGACTTTTAAACGGAATAACAATATCGCTTTTAAATTCCTTCTTCTCCATATTCAGCAGTAGATGTACGGTTCCGTTTTTGATCAGAGCTTTATTTTCTGCTGAAATATTTTGAACGGTATCCAGCATTGTTCTCATCATGACTGTTGTATCAATATTTTTGTCAGGCATTTGCTTATCCATTTCCTCTTTACCAAGGTAGCTCTGCATGGCCTGAAGAAGCTGGCTCATATCTGTATGGACTGAATACACACCGGATCCATCAGCATGTACGTCTACATCTTCATTGATTTCAAAACAGCCAGCCAAAAAAAACATACTGGCTACAGTGAGAAAGTATTTCAGTCTTTTCATAATTGATATTATGAAGCAAGGTACATGTTTACCGGAATTCCAGTTGATATAACACGGTAAAACTTTGTGAATTGCCTGGCTCTAACAATATAAGGCCAATCCCGTTATTAAAAGAATCAGGTGCTGAACTCAGGTTTTCTATTGCGATAGTCATTCTGTTGTCTGGTGTATAGATCTGAAGATAGGGATAACTCAGGTCAGGAAAAAAACTCAGGCGAAGACCATTTGCAGGATTTTCCAATGTTGCAGCAGGAAGATCCGGATCAGGCTCCAGTAAAAAGCAATGATCAAAACTTTCATTTCCAATGAGTCTCGGTGAATAAAACCTGTCCGTCTCAATAATTTCTCCGGTAGGAATTAATTTTTCATTAAATGCTATGTTTTTCTTTGAACGAAAAGATAATAACCAGTCGTTAATTTTTCCTTCAAGGCTAAAATAGGGATGCCATCCATCGGCCATGGGTATGCGCCCCGGGGAAAGATTTTTCACCGTTGTTTGCAGAAATAGCCTTCCACCCTTTTTTAAGGTATATTTTACTTGTATTAAATATTCAAAAGGATAAGCATGGTTCTCTTTTTTATAATGATATTCAAGTAATATAAATGCCTGATCCTCCTGAACTTTTTTCTCCAGAACTGTGAAGGGTTTGTCAGAAAGAATGCCGTGTATTGAAGAACCGTCATTAAATTTGTCAGGAAATTCGAAAGAGCTGCCTTCAAATTTATATTTGCCTTCTGAAATCCGGCATACAAATGGAGAAAGCTTGGCGCTTTTAAATGAGGATGTAAGATTTTTTTTCAGGTCAGCAAGATTGGTGTAATTATCTATAACCTGGATTCTGCGATTTCCTAAAGGAATGGAGAATTCATGTAAAAGGGCGCCGCCCTGGGGCAGGATTCTTACCTGGATGCCGGTTGTAAAATCGGTGATCTGTAAAAGGTCCAGATCTTCATCCCTTTCGCGTGTTATAGTAAAGGACATTTGTAATGTGTTTAATTTCGATGAATGATCATGGATATCGAGAGGCAATTTCAACAATATTTCGGAAAAGATTGCCTGATTGCTGCCGCACCAGGCAGGGTGAACCTCATTGGTGAACATACAGATTATAATCATGGTTTCGTGTTACCGGGTGCCATAGACAGGCATATATATATTGCCATGGCGCCGAACCAGTATAATAAGCTGAACCTGGTTGCTCCGGGATTCGGGGAGAGCTTTTCTTTCGAGCTGGATCATATGCGTCCTGTAAAGGGTTGGCCTACCTATTTACTGGGAATGATCTATATGATCATGCCGGACAAACACCTTCCGCAGGGGATGGATATTTTAATTTATGGTGATGTACCTATTGGTGCGGGCATGAGTTCTTCTGCGGCACTATGTTCCGCATTCGGTCTGGCACTCAATGAATTTTTTCAATTAGGCTTATCCCGAATGCAAATCGCACTGCTGGCGCAGAAGACAGAACATCGTTTTGCAGGTCTTCAATGTGGCATCATGGATCCCTTCGCGAGCCTGCATGGGAAAGCCGGTCACCTGATGAAACTGGATTGCCGCAGTCTGGAGTATGAATATATTCCATTTCGACTTTCCGGATATCAGGATCATCCTGGTGAATTCAATGGTCAGCCATTCACTGGCATCTTCAGAATATAATCTTCGACGTCAGCAATGTGAAGAAGGTGTCGCGATTCTTAAAAAATATGATCCTGCCATATATTCTTTGCGTGACCTGCAGTCCGGACTTCTTGAAGAACACAAGGATGAACTGGATGAAACCGTATATAAAAGATGCCATTTTATTGTAGAAGAAAATCAGCGTCTGCTCAATGGCTGTGAAGATCTTAAGAATAATGACCTCGATGCGTTTGGAAAATTAATGTATGCTTCGCACGCAGGACTGAGCAAGGAATATGAAGTGAGCTGCACGGAATCTGACTTCCTTGTGAATGAAATAAGTAAATTAAATGGTGTAAAAGGAGCGAGACAAATGGGTGGTGGATTTGGCGGATGCATAATCACCCTGGTAGATCATAATGCTGAAGAAAGTTTTATCCGGGATATCCAGAAAAAATATGAATTGCAATATGGAAAAACTCCGGATTGCTATGTGATGAATATTAACGAGGGTGCACATATTTTAAAGCCGCTTAAAGCCTAAAGCCTTTTTAAGCCTAAAGCTCAAAGCCTAAAGCTAATACATTTAAAAATTCATTTTGAATCTAAAAAGAAGTTTTGGGCTTTCGGCTTTAAGCTTTAAGCTTTCATCACACTTTCTTCCGCTTCCACCCAAACATTATGCTCCTTCAATAGTTGTATTAATTCGTAAACAGCCGTCTCGCTGTTCACGCCACGTTTCATTACTTCCTTTCCTTTGTATAGTGTGATTTTTCCCGGTCCGCTTCCCACATATCCAAAATCAGCATCTGCCATTTCTCCCGGTCCGTTCACAATACAACCCATGATCGCAATTTTCAATCCTTTAAGGTGGCTGGTTAAAGACCTGATCTTCGCAGTCGTTTCCTGGAGGTCAAACAGGGTTCTGCCACAGGAAGGACAGGAAATATATTCTGTTTTTGAGATCCTTGTTCTCGCAGCCTGAAGAATGGAGAATGCCGTATTATTCAAAAACTGGTGATTGTTTTTTGCGTTCAGATAAGTTCTTCCACTTACCTGGTCGTTCTTGATTTTTTTTGGATCACTGATCAGCCAGATCCCGTCGCTCATGCCGTCAACCAATAAGGCACCGGCTTCCACGGCAAAATGAATAAGCTGCCTGTCGATGGTGCTTTCTGAACATTCTATAGCGAGGATAACCGGAATATCCAGATTCCGGTTCATAAGTTCCATCATAAAACGCCTGGTATCCAATACCGGATTTTCATTATCCGAATAGAGGACAAGAATCAATCCCGGAACTTTTTCCAATAGTCTGAACAAATCAGGATGAATTGCCTGATTCGAATTCAGGCTTAAAAAATTCATGGTGGGTGACAAGGCTGAAGTTTCCCTTAACTGTTCCGGTGTAAACAAAGGGAAATATTTTTCTTCACCGGCAATGGTTTTCTTTTGATTCAGTTTGTTCCAGGCTTCACAATCACAAATTATTTTACAGGTTCCCGGCAGATCAAAATCAAGTATTTTATTTCCGGAATAAATATAGTCTGCAGCCGCATCTCCGATTTTCCATTTATCCATAATCACATCATACTCATATCCAATGCGCTCAAGAGATACAGGAGTTATGGATGCTTCATGCATAAAATCGGCTACTACCACTGGCGCATGTGAACCGCCAATATTATATACAGTATGGGTTTTTCTTCTTTTATATTCAAAGGGAGAATAAGGTATTTTTTCAATTGGTAATATACCAGAACCCTTTTGCCTGGAAGTGTAACGGGCAACAATATCCTGGCAAACAGGAATTTCAAATTCGGGATCTTCGGTCAATGAAACCCGTATGGTATCACCGATGCCATCTTCCAGCAGTGTGCCGATTCCAATGGCCGATTTGATTCTGCCATCTTCTCCGTCGCCGGCTTCTGTTACGCCGATATGTAAAGGATAGATCAGGTCAAATTCATCCTGCATAGTCTTTACAAGGAGGCGGTAAGCTTCTACCATCACCAGCGGATTACTCGATTTCATGCTTAAGACTATCTGATGATAGTTTTCACTTCTTGCGATACGCAGAAATTCCATGGCGCTTTCCACCATGCCCATAGGACTATCGCCATACCGGCTCATTATCCGATCACTTAATGATCCATGATTTGTACCAATCCGCATAGCCGTCCCATATTCTTTACAAATCCTGATAAGTGGGATAAACCGGTCATGTATTCTTTCTATTTCTTCCAGATAATCTGAGTCGCTGTATTCAATGAACTCAAACTTTTTCTTGTCGGCATAGTTCCCTGGATTTATCCGGACTTTTTCAACGATGCGTGCCGCAATTTCAGCAGCATTGGGAGTGAAATGAATATCTGCGACCAGGGGAGTCTTATATCCTCTTTTCCTGATTTCGTTTTTAATATTCAAAAGATTTTCTGCTTCCGATTTGCTGGGTGCTGTAATTCGGATTAGTTCAGCGCCGGCTTCGATGCACCGGATTGATTGTTCTACGGTCTTAACAGTATCCATGGTATCGAATGTCGTCATGGTCTGCACACGGATGGGCGCATCGCCACCCAAAATAAGATCTCCCACCGCAACAGGAACTGTTTTCAGCCTTTTATATTCAGTGAGAGAATGTGTGTATAGCTGCATAAAGCGTGAATAAGTATAGCTCGGATATCAAAATTAAGCTTTAGGCTTGAAAAGGCTTTAGGCTTTGGGCTTTAGGCTTTAAGCTTGATTACCAGTCTTTTTCAGGCTGGTTGAGCGTATGGGTTTTATTCTGGTTCATTTTATCCTGAACATCTTTTTCTCTTTGTTCCAGTGATTTCAGGTATTGCTCAACCTGTTGTTTAGATAATTTGCTTTGCTGAGGTTTGGGACTATTGTCGGGTTTATTCTGATCATTTTTTTGTTTATCGTCAGATTTCTTCTTGTCAGGTTTGTCTTTTTTATTCTGTTGTTCCTGTTGTTCCTGTTTCTTTTTTTCAAGAAGGGCTTTTACCAGGTTTTCCCTTGCATCGCTATCGGCGGAGTTCAATCGGAGAGCATTTTTCCAGGCATCAATACTCTCATCAATTTTTTTCTGACGGATCATGGCAACCCCTTTATTATAATAGGCGCTTTGTCTTGTGTTCTCGTCTGCTTTGGATTGCAATACATCATCATATGAACCCGCCGCTTTTTCATAATCGTTCTTCCGGTAATATGCATCTCCCAGGTTGAAATGAGCGTCGGGATTTCCGGGTGATTTCTTTAATGCCTTTTCATAATTTGTTTGCGACTGGTCGTATTCCTGCTTATTGTAAAAGCGGTTCCCACGTCGGATCAATGCATCTGTCGTCTGTGCTCTTATATAAGAACAACTGAACAGGGTGAAAAGAATTAATATGGATAATCTGATTTTACGCAATTTTTCTTTTTCTTTCCGGGATGAATAATTCAAGTATCAGCAGGACTCCCGCTAATCCGATGAACCATGGGAAATAGTTTTTAAAATTGACGAATTCCGAATCTGCCAATGCCCTTTTTTCAATACTGTCCAACCGCTGGGATAGTGTGATGGTAGCATCTTCAAGGTTTTCCAGATGAATATATATTCCATTGGTTGCATCCGAAATAGCTGTCAATTCCTGTTCATTAAGTTTTGAAATGACCGTATTTCCCTGATTATCTTTTTTTGGTTGCTTTGTTTCGGGATCGATAATTATGGATCCTTCGGGTGAACCAATGCCCACTGTATTTACCATAACGCCGTCATCAGCCATTTGTTTTGCAACTTTCAATGCGTCCGGATCATGATCTTCCCCGTCAGAGATCAGCACTACGGCTTTATACTTATGTTCGTTCTGATTGAAAGAATTATTGGCCATTGTGAGGGCTTCGGCAAAAACAGTTCCCTGGGTTGGAACTGCATCCGGACCTGCTTCAGAAATATAAAGTTTAGCCGCTCCGTGATCGGTTGTGAGTGGCATTTGCATATAGGCTCTCCCGGCAAATAATATCATCCCGATACGGTCATTTTGCAAATGATCAATGAGGCGGTATAAAAGCTGTTTGGCTTTATCGAGACGGCTTGGTTTTACATCCTGCGCCAGCATACTTTTGCTTACGTCCAGTACGATCATCACATCCACACCCTGACGTGATATATTTTCTTCACTACCTCTTGCGCGCAGGTTAGCCAATCCGGCAACGAGGAAAAATACAGCCACACAAATCAAAATAAATTTTAAAAGGTACCTGTGGGATGAAAATGATTTTACCAGCTGGGCCACGAGTGCCGGATCACCGATCTTTTTCCCTAGTTTTTTCTTCCAGCCAAGTAACTGGAAGTACAGAAAAACCAGTAGTGGAATCAGGATCAGTCCTATGAAATATTCTGGATGCTGGAAATGCAAGACTAACTATTAATTATAAATTATTAACTATCAATTCTATGCCTCACACTCTCACACTCTCACACTCTCACACTCTCACACTTCTTGCAATATACCAAATCGATATTAGCAGTTTTACTTCTTTCCGTTAAAAAAACCTAAATGGCCCAGGATGTCTTTTAATAATTTAATCCTCACCTCCATTACCCTGTTCGGTACAGTCGACTCAATATTGAGGACAAAAAAATAGGGGTGTTTATTTTCCTCTATCCAGCCTACTACCCATCCCAGCTCACGCCCTTCTCCCGGGAAACCCCAGCCCGTTTTATAATATAGTTTATAGTTGGAATTCTGTTCTCGTAACATAACAGATTGTACAATATCCTGCGTACGTTTAAAGAAAGGAAGCTGATCGAAATATAATTTTTTAACCAGTCCCAGTTCTTCGTCAGGTTTTATTTTCAAATGGTTATTTAGCCAGAAGGAATCGATAGGGCCACTGATATCCCGATTACCGTAACCAAGACTGTCGATCCATAGTTTCATGGTATCATGGCCAATGCGCCGGGCCACTTCCTGGAAATAAGGAACGGCTGAAACGGCAAATGCCTCTTTCATTGTGAGATCCTTATTCCAGTCATTATTCCATCTCTTTACACCATCCCATTTGATCACCATGTTTTCATCCCTGATAACACCCGTTTGGATTCCGATCAGTGCATTTACGATTTTGAAGGTTGAAGCAGGAGTAAAGGAACTATCGCGGTAACGGGGAAGGTTATATATAATGAAATTATTTTCTCCATTGCTAAATAAGGCAAAACATCCCTGAACACCGGCGGAATCAAAATACGTCTTCAGGCTGTCATCCACATTAACATTATTCGTTGAACAACCTGATAAAACAATATAAAGAAAGGCAGGTATCAGGAAACGGTACATAGAAAATTTTTGCAAAAATAAGCAGCTGTAAACTAAACGGATATGGTTATATTTAAATGGTGGAATTATCATGCTCAGTAAGACCGATATTGAAAAATATTTTATAGCTGAAAAACAGGAGAGCCTGGTTTTCCTGGTTATCGGAATTGCCGCCATCATACTGGCACTGATTTTTTATTTTTTAGCAAAAACACATGATTACAGAGGTGCAGCCATTCCTTTGCTGGTCCTTGGTCTTGTTCAGTCTGTCGCCGGCTATGCAGTATACGAAAAAAGCGACGACCAGCGTATCAACCAGGTATATGCTTATGATATGAACCCCGACCAGTTGAAAACCATTGAGCTCACACGGATGCGAAAGGTCCAGACAAATTTTTTGATCTATAGAAGTATCGAAGTCGGATTAATAATTGCAGGAATTATCCTGTTTATTTTTTTTCGAAATCCGAATGGAAAGACTTTTTGGATGGGCCTGGGGATCACACTCACTTTGATGGCAGCAGAACTTTTCATTGCTGATTTTATAGCCGCAAAACGAGCTTCGAAATACACAGAGCAGTTGGAGGAATTTAATAAGCTTAAAGCGTAAGGCGTAAAGCGTAACGCTAAACGAAAAAATGGTGAAACGTTTATGGAGTATTGTTAAAAATCTTATCGTATAAGCCATTTACCATAAACCAAATCATTTGACATTATGCTTTACGCCTTACGCTTTACGCCTTACGCATTAAGCTTTACGCATAAGAAGGCCTTAAGCTTTCAGCCTTACGCCTTAAGCCTTCGAGGATTGTTTCTATCTCCTCAAGTTCGCCTTTCTGAACCAGCTGATTGCGGACTTCTTTAATATGAGGGATGCCTTTCAGATAATTACTATAATGTCTTCGCATTTCAAGAATACCGAGTACAGGTCCCTTCCATTCTATTGACCTGTACAGATGTTGTCTGATCACATCAATCCTTTCTTCCAGAGAAGGCGTTTCCAAATGATTTCCCGTTCTCAGGAAATGTTTGATCTCCTGGAAAATCCAGGGATAGCCGATAGCTGCCCTGCCGATCATAATACCGTCAACGCCATATCGGTTTTTATATTCAAGTGCTTTTTCAGGACTGTCCACATCGCCATTACCAAAAATGGGAATATTAATTCGCGGATTATTTTTAACTCTCGCAATTAATGTCCAGTCAGCGTCACCTTTATATAGTTGTGATCTTGTTCTGCCGTGAATAGTGAGGGCTCCAATTCCTTCATCCTGCAGCCGTTCAGCAACATCTTCAATATTTTTTGAATCATCATCCCAGCCAAGCCTGGTCTTTACTGTTACGGGCAAACGTGTGGATTTGATAACAGCCCTGGTGAGCCGCACCATTGCGGGAACATCTTTTAAAACTGCAGCGCCGGCTCCTTTACAGACAACCTTTTTAACGGGGCATCCGAAATTGATATCAACCAGGTCCGGATTTGTTGCATCAATGATACGTGCACTGAGCGACATGGCTTCTTCATCACCACCAAAAATCTGGATGCCAAAGGGTCGCTCATATTCGAAAAAATCCAGCTTTTGCCTGCTCTTGATAGCATCGCGAATTAAACCTTCCGAAGAAATAAATTCGCTATACATCAGATCGGCTCCATATTTCTTACATACATAACGGAATGGGGGATCACTCACGTCTTCCATGGGTGCCAGAAGCAGGGGGAAATCCGGCAGGGTGATATGTTCTCCGATCTGAATTGACATCTGTATATTGGGAATATTCGATCCCGCGTCTGGCTGGATTGAAATTGAAGACTGGTTGCTTAATTTCGCAGATCTTCCTTGCGCAAATATACTCATTAAACCTTGCAGAAGGAAGGCCGCCACATGCACACTTATCTTCGGAATAAACCCGTTTGGGTTCAGCTCATCACATTCGGAGTATTAACAGTTGGAATTTTATTAATTGTAGGATATCTGGGAATAAGCCTGATAGCCAGTCTCAATCATCTGAGCGTCAGTCAGGTTGCCAATATGGGTCCTTCAGACTATGCCCGTCCTGAGTTATCCGGAGTGTTAAAGGGTGAATTGATCATGCAGTTTCTTATTTTTTTTATACCGTCTATGATCTTTGCCTACCTGGCCGATCCGCGGCCTTTATCATATATTGGATTTAAATCGCCCCGGAAAAAGTCCTTCCTGCCCATTACGATTATAACCATTATCGTTGCATATTTTACGGTATCATTTCTGGGATCTCTGGATGAATCCATTGTCCGTCTTTTACCTAAAGCAACACAGAAATGGATCGAGACAGGTGAGGATAACGTTAATGGAATATTGGAAAATATTTTAACTATGAAGAAACCGGCCGATATGATCATTCCGGTTTTTCTTGTAGGAATACTTGCGGCTGTTGGCGAAGAAGTTTTTTTCAGGGGAATCCTGCAAAAATTCTTTATACAAATGTTCAAATCTGCGTGGCCGGGAATAATTTTCACAGGGTTTGTTTTTTCAGCAATTCATATGCAGTTTATGGGATTCCTGCCTCGCATGGTCCTGGGTATTGTCCTTGGTTCAATATACTGGTTTAGTGGCAGCCTCTATCTTTCGATACTTGGCCATTTCATTTTTAACTTCATTACACTTTTACTTATGTATTTTAAGGTTGCCGACCTTGATACTAAAAACAGTTCCAGCGCGGTTTTCATTTTCCTGGGCATATTATCTCTTGTCATTGTCGTTTACCTGTTGAATTTGCTCAGAAAAAAATCAACAACTACTTATGCTGCCGAATTTCCTCCACTGAGTGATACTGCTTTTTTTGATGAACCGGATCATCCGGTATAATTTCCATTTACGTACCTTCACTTTATGGCTCTTCAGGCGGTCACTTTCAGAATAAGGGCACTGACCTCATTGGTATTTGTCGCAGTCATGCTAATCGGATTGCTTTGGAATACCCTGAGCTTTTTTATTCTTTTTTCCATTATACATTTTGGCTGCTGGTACGAATACCAAAAACTTATTTCTAAAATTGATCCGGTGTATGGAGAAATCAGCTCCTTTCAGAAATATGGGGTCATGATTGCAGGCTGGTGTATCATGATGTATTGCAGTCGCCCCGGTTATAACGGAGATTTGGGTAATAGCGGACTCCATAATGCAGGTTTGTACGGGGGGTTGTTGTTTCTTTTCATTTTGCCTGTTGCAGAAATTTTATATACACGTAAAACCTATATTCGGAATATGGGTTATTCGGTTCTTGGTCTTGTTTATATATCACTTAGTCTGGGCCTTCTTCTCAACCTCCGCACTTTTTATCCCGGCAAAGCTTTGGAAGATGTAAATAAATTATTGGTGCTTGCGATCATTTTAAGTTTATGGGTGAATGATACCATGGCATATCTTGTCGGATCGATCATTGGTAAAACTCCCTTGTCGTCTATTTCTCCAAAAAAAACATGGGAGGGAACGATCGGCGGTTTTATTTTCGCTGTATTAACTATGGGCGCAGTAGGTTATTATTTAAGCAGCGGATTCGAGTTGCAGGCAGTATCCCAATGGATGATTGTGGCGGCTATTGCATCAATAGCCGGTACGGTAGGAGACTTACTGCAAAGCAAATTAAAAAGACTCGCGGATGTAAAAGACAGTGGGAGTATTATGCCTGGACATGGTGGTTTTCTCGACCGGTTCGATTCACTTCTTTTCGCTACTCCATTCATTTGGTTTTACATTGTTATGTTTGCATAAAGTTTAGCGGTGATGCTTACCGCTGGCATGGCGGACATTTAAATTTTGCCTGTCTTCGTTAGTTGTTTAATGAATTATTCCGAATGACTATTCACAAAGAAGGATATAAAACGATTGCTATTTGCGCTATTTTTTTTGCTGCCATCAACCTGGGTTCATTTTACTTTGTAAGTATTCATTTGTCCTGGGTGACCTGGCTGATTTTTTTTATCAGTCTGGCTTTCCTGTTATTCATAATTTCATTTTTCCGCGTACCTGCAAGGGTTCCAACCATCAACGAAAAATATATTGTTTGTCCGGCCGATGGTAAGGTAGTCGTGATAGAAGAGATCACGGATGTGGAATATTTTCACGACCGCCGCCTGCAGGTTTCGATATTTATGAGCCCGGCCAATGTGCATCGCAATGTGAATCCAATAGGCGGGGAAGTAGTTTACAGCCAGTACCATAAAGGAAAATATCTGGTGGCCTGGAATCCGAAATCTTCAACAGAAAATGAACGGCATAGTGTTGTAATTAAAAATAGTAAAGGAAGTCTGCTCGTTAAACAAATCGCCGGAGCTGTTGCGAAACGCATTATCAACTATCTGTCTCCCGGACAAGAGGTGGAACAATGCGCAGAAATGGGATTTATCAAATTCGGATCCCGCGTGGATGTGTTACTTCCTCCCGGTACAGCATTAAAGGTGGGGCTCAATCAAATGGTGAAAGGCGGGGTAACTGTACTGGCGGAATGGTGATTATTCGGGTTATGGGTTATGGGTTATGGGATATCACTAGCGTTGCGTTATAAATCAAAGATATCCAATTGATTATTATTTAGCTCTTTGAAATCTTGTTGTTGTACTGTTTTTATAAATAGTTCATTGATTGGTAGTTTTTCAAAAATGCTGATGCTAAGCACTTGCAAAATTTCATACAGAGATTGCTTTAATCGAAATCTCTTTTTAGCGATTGCCACTAAAGCATAGACGGATATTGCAATCCAAATTTGTGTTTTAACGGCATTTTCCGATTTGCCCCAAAATGATTGAATTTTCAGATGCTGTTTTATCCATTTGAAAAACAATTCAATTTTCCATCTATGGCGATACAATGTTGCAATCTGACTGGCATTCAACTCTGTGTTGTTAGTTATGAAAACAAAGTAACGGGTCGTTTCAGCATCATAATATTTTATACGTCTAAAAGCCTCCGGATAATCCCTTGATACATAAAAGTTCTTTTTCCTGAGCTTAATTATCTGATCACAAATGATATTTTGTTCTGTTGTTTTTAATGATTTAATCAAGGAAAAACTAAAGTCTTTTCGGGCTCTGGTGATAAAGTAGGCGCCGACTGTATGAATATGGTAAAAGCGATCAAAGTCAATGTAGCCACGGTCTACGACATAAAAACTGTCTGGTTCAAATTTGATCATATCCAGAATATTGAGTTCATGGATATTGGCCGCAGTGATGTGGATAAACGAAGGAATAGATGTTTTTAGGTCCAGTTGAGTATGGATTTTGATGCCACCTTTTGTCGATCTGAATTTGGCCCAGAAAAATGCAGACAAACACATATCAATGGTTGTTGCATCAATGGCAAAAACATTGTTGGCGAGATCAAAATCGAGTTCACTATCGTTGGCGTATAAACGACGTGCTTCTTCAATGAGGGTCATGCAAAAGTCAGCGTATATGCGCCAATCGCGATTCTCATTTGCCCTGCTCAAAGTAGTTTTAGAAATGATCTCACCAATACCCAGATGGTACAGCTTATTTGTATTAGCTGACAAACACAGAATCGCATCAGATAAGCTGTCTCTCTGGGTGAGTTGACCAAAGGCCATGCAAAGAAATTGCTTCCAACAAGTGAATTGTCTGGTTTTATAATCGCCATTATATCGATTGACAACTGTTGTAAAGACCTTGTGTGAAATCAATGAAAAAATCTGCGAAAAGATGTACTTGCCCTGATTCATGATAACTGGTTATCAGAGCATTATACAAAATCAAAAGCAAATCCTTTTCAAATCGTTTCCACATGTAAATCGGCTCAAATGCAATACAGACAAGAATTTCAAAGAACTACAAATATTGATAACGCAACGCTAGTGATATCCCATAACCCATAACCCATAACCCATATCTCATAACCCGTAGTACATATCTATTAAAAGATTCTCATCAACTCTTTAAGTGAGTATACAGTGAAAGTCGCTTCCACCGGCTCTGTTGATCCTGTATGGTTTACATAAACCTGATCAATACCCGCTTCACGTGCACCGAGTATATCCACATCAGGAGTATCGCCTATCATGATGCTTTCAATTTTTTCTGCGCCCGTTTTTATCAGGGCATATTCAAAGATTCCTGAATGGGGTTTCAGGCTATTGGATCCTTCAGATGTGATCACTTCATTAAAAAAATTATCAATGCCCGATGTTTTGAGTTTATGATGCTGTGTTTTCTCAAAACCATTTGTGATTAGATGAAGTTTGTATTTTTTTTCAGTCAGATATTCCAGCACTTCAATTGTGTCAGGGAAAAGAGCTTTTTTAGTTGGCAGGATATTTAGAAATTCAACACCCATTTTTCGCGCCAGTGACTCGTCGCCATTTTTGAATTCCAGCAGGGCCATTGACATTCTTTTCCAGCGTAATTCATCCACTTTCATTTGTCCCTTCCTGTAACGATCCCATAACCGCTCATTATGTACCAGGTATATTTTATGGAAATGTTCAAAATCATTTACTCCTGCATCAGCCAGGGACAGCGAATGATACAGGTCATGCAGTGCCTCCCGGCTATTGGTGTCGAAATCCCAAAGCGTATGGTCGAGATCGAAGAAAAGATGATTATACCGCATAATGCAATTTAAAGCCTAAAGCCTATAGCTTAAAGCCTAAAGCTTAATGCTTAAAATTTTTGGTATATATTTTATGGTGCATGGTAAATGGGGGATTAAAGAAATACAAATAGAGATGAATAAACCACCAACCATAAACCATTTACTATATACAAAAAGCTTTAGGCTTTAGGCTTTAAGCTTTGGGCTTTAGATGTAAATTTGTAATAATGAAAATCGTAATCACCGGTGCTTCCCGCGGGCTTGGTTTCAGTATGGCTGAAGCTTTTGCGTCAGAGGGGCATGATCTCTATCTCACGTCGTTCAGTGAGGTGAAACTTTACAAAGCGCTTGAATCCCTGATGGGCCGTTTCCCGGATCAGGTAATAAAAGCCAAACCCTTTGACCTTGGTACTAAAAAAGGGGCCATGGATTTTGGAAACTGGGTTTTGGGACTGGGTGTGGAACCCGATATTTTGATAAATAACGCGGGCACATTTCAACCAGGTCGCGTTATTGATGAACCCGATGGGCAACTCGAAAATATGCTGCAGGTTAATTTATTAAGTGCCTATCATCTTACCCGGGTTCTGCTGCCTTCCATGATGAACCGAAAGAAGGGACATATATTTAATATCAGTTCGATTGCTGCTCTTCAGGCCTACCCAAACGGAGGATCATATAGTATCAGTAAATTTGCTCTTTCGGGATTCTCTAAAAATTTACGTGAAGAACTGAAATCTTATTCAATCAAAGTCACCTGCATTTATCCTGGTGCAGTTTATACCGATTCCTGGGCAGACAGTGGCATAAAACCCGACCGCATTATGAAACCTTCAGATATAGCAAGTACGATTGTTCAGATATCGAAACTTTCACCCCAGGCCCTGGTAGAAGAACTTATTATTAGGCCTCTTGCAGGCGATATTTGAACGATGACCGATGACCGTTGACCGTTAATCTTTGATTATTTTTGCAGCTTCTAAATTATGAAAGCTTTAGGCTTTAGGCTTTGAGCTTTAAGCCTTTTTGCAGCAGTTAAATTATGAAAGCTTTAGGCTTTAGGCTTTGAGCTTTAAGCCTTTTTGCAGCAGTTAAATTATGAAAGCTTTAGGCTTTAAGCTTTGGGCTTTAGGCTTAAGCAGTTTTTATATTTGCAATCCGGATAAGAAATTTATTTAAATCAATAACCATCGGATCATTTTTACATCTCAGAATTCTTTTTTCATGCTGGCTTTGCCTGCTGCTGAGTCCGGCCATGGCACAATTGCACTTTACCGCGCAGGCAAGTACAAAAGAGATGGGCAAATCCGATTATGTCCAAGTCCAGTTTATTATTGAGAATGCAAAAGAGATCGGGAATGTTCAGACCCCGGATCTGTCAGATTTTAATATCGTAGAGGGACCGAATCAATCCACCGGAATGAGCATCACAAACGGAAATATGTCCCAGTACAAGGGCATCATTTTTCTTTTGCAGCCAAAAAGAACCGGCACCCTCACCATAAAACCTGCTACTGCTACGGTGGACGGACAGCTAATGCATTCCAATGCACTTCAGATCGTAGTTCATAACCAGGCCGGGCAGGGGAATTCAAAACCACCTGGTTTTAATCCATTGACCGATCCTTCCTGGCCAACGGCCGAACCTACGGTCGATATGGATGAAGTGGTTCGACCCGGAGAAAATGTGGAGGAGAAAATCCACAGGAATTTCTTCGTCAAAGTTGAAGTCAGTAAAAAAGATTGTTACCTGGGAGAACCCATCGTTGCAACATATAAACTTTACGCGAGGCTTCGTTCCGATTCCCGCGTTACACGTCATCCTTCCCTGAATGGATTTAGTGTCTACGATATGGTGGATCCCTCTGATGACAGGGTTTCTGTAGAAAAAATAAACGGAAAGAATTTTTCCGTACATATTATCCGTAAGACCCAGCTGATCCCACTGCAGCCCGGTGATATAACACTGGATCCTATGGAAATAGATAATAATATTTATTTTATCAGGGCCTCCGATGGTTCTGATAAAAAACCAAGTCAGGGTATGGGTGGTTTGCTGGACAGGCTTTTTGAGCCGGAAATAAACGGTATCCCGTTTACGCAGCATATTGTATTGGATACTAAACCTGTTATCATACATGTCAAACCATTACCGGATACAGGCAAACCATCGGATTTTAACGGAGCCGTTGGTAAATATTCTATTCAGGCATCCCTGGATACTAAAGAAGTGGATACCGGCGATGCAGCAAATCTTTCTGTAACTGTAAAAGGATCAGGCAATCTGCCTGTGATCAATGCCCCTGCAGTTGACTGGCCTCCGGGCATGGAATCTTATGATGTAAACAGTAAAGAAAATATTGATAAAACAATTGCACCCCTCAGTGGGGTCAAGACTTACACTTATAGTTTTGTTGCGGCGAAAGCTGATAATTACACCATTCCTCCTGTCAAACTAAGTTATTTTGATCCTGCCACACGGATGTATAAAACTGTTGAGACTGAACCATTAAGTATCCTGGTAAAGAATTCAAAGAAAAAGAAACATACGAATATCGCTGCGACTCCGATTAACGGAGTCACTATGGATTGGACAATATATGTATGGGGATCAGCTGCGTTTCTCCTGATTGCGGGAACAATAATTTTTATACGCTGGCAAATGAAAAAGAATGCTGTATTAAAAGCAGAGATTGCGAAACAGACTGCAGCTCTGGAAAAAGCGAAACTGGTTCCGGTTGTTGTTGATCCACTTAAGGTTTCCAGGGATCTCATGACTTCCGGTGATTTCACAAATTTTTATACATCAATAAACCGGGCTATCTGGAAGAGTGTTTCAGATAAATTGCAATTGCACCCGAGTGAGCTCAATAAATTAAATATTGCCAACGGCCTCCGCGCAAGAGGTTGGAGCGATGAAGAAATCATTCAGCTGAACAGTGTTCTGAATGAATGTGAAATGAAATTATATACCCCGGAATTTAGTACAACGGATATGCAACGTATTCTACATTCGGCAGAAGAAATTGTGTCAAGGCTGGGACAGCCTTCACAAGTGTGAGAGTGTGAGAGTGTGAGGGTGGTTGAAAAGTTTCACACTCTCACACTCTCACACTCTCACACTCTCACACTTGTATGTTGTTACTCCGTGTATTTATACCCCACTCCTCTTACTGAATGAAAATGCCTGGGATTGCGGCTGTCGTCTTCAAAATATTTTCGGAAGTTCAGGATGAGATTATCAATGGTTCGGGTATTTGGATATACCTGATAACCCCAAACAGACTGTAGAATTTTTTCCCTTTTTACCACTTCATTTTTATTCTCAATTAGTAGTTTGAGCAACATGGTTTCTTTTTTGCTCAGCCGGAATCTTTGGTTTTTTTTGTTGAATGCTTCCTGCGCCTTGAAATCTATAAGGTTGGTTCCAAAAATGTACTTATCGGCCACTGTATTGCGTTCCTGAAGCCTTTTGTTTTTTTCTATCAGTTTCTGAACCCGGAGCAGAAGTTCTTCCAGGTTGAAAGGTTTATTGAGATAGTCGTCTGCTCCTTTTTTCAACCCCAGCACCCGGTCAGCGCTGCTGATACGTGCACTGAGGATAAGAATGGGAACCGGATTTTGTTGCACCCGGATGGTTTCCGCCACATTGATTCCGTCGATACCGGGCAGCATTACATCCAGGATTACCAGATCGAAATATTCATTGTTGATTGCTTTCAGAGCTTCATTTCCATTGTAAGCAGAAGTTACCTGGTAATTCTCCAGTTCAAGGTTAAGGCGGAGAGCATCATGCAGATTCTCTTCGTCTTCAACGAGCAGGATGGATTTGCGTGCAGGTTCCGTCATACTTATAATAAATTGAAACGAAGTGTAAAATTAGTTCCCTTCGGTTGATTGTCCGATACCAGGAGACGCATTTTATGATCCTTCGCTATTTTTCTGCATAAATAAAGCCCGAGACCTGTTCCCTGTGCTGTGCGTGTATCTTCATTTCCTACGCGGTAAAATTTTTGAAAAATACGTTTATGTTCTTTTTTCGGAATTCCCACTCCTTCATCCTTTACCTGCAGGATACCATGATCACCTTGTTTATTTAAATTCACAGAAACAGGAGTTGTCGGAGCTGAATACTTAACCGCATTCTCAATCAGGTTATTAACCAGGATCTGAATGAGGAGAGGATCACCGGAAATAAATAGACCAGACTCCAATTCGGTTTTCCATAGCCTGCCGGGAAAGCGATTTGTAAAATCCTGACATGAATCCTCAGCAATCTGAGAGAAATTGAGTTCTTCCCTGTTGAAGAGATAAGAGCCACCTTCCAGCTGGGCCGACACCAGGATATTTCCTGTCAGTGTGTTCAGCCTGTTAATTTCCTGCAGAGAGGATTTGAGGATCTTTTCTTTTTTTGATTCATCAAGCTGATATTTTTGCAGGGTCTCCATATTCAGCTTCGCGATGGAAATCGGAGTTTTTAATTCATGTGTAATGGCCATCATGAAATTCTGCTGCTGCCTTTGTATCCGGATCTGCCGCATCACGGCACTACGCAAAAAAATGGCGCCAGCCAGGATGACTAAAATAAAAGTCAGACCCTCACTTTTATAAGCAGTTGACAACCGTTTATGATAACTGTTAATTTGATTGGCTTTTTCAGTGTAGTGCGGATCATCCTGATTCAGAAGCTGCAGCCTGTATGATGCCATTTGGTTATTCTGCTGGTTGAGTGCGATATACCACCAGATCAGGGCAGCAAGTACATAAATCAACAGGAGCCAGCAGATGACTATTGCACGATTGGGCCATTTGTTTATGTAACGGTTGATCGTCATTCTAAACTAGTATGAGGGTGTGGGTTATAAGATATGGGTTATGGGTTATGAGATATGGGATATGGGTTATGGGATATGGGATATGGGTTATGAGTTATGAACTATGAATTTTAAAACCCACAACCTATATCTCATATCTCATAACCCATATCCCATAACCCATATCTCATATCCCATAACCCCATACTTGTATTATTCTTTCTCCACTCGTAATCCCGCACTCAATACATTCTTCAATGGATCTTCCCGCATGAGTTGTTCAAGAGTAATATGGTAAGTACCTGTTTTCCTGAACCTGGTTTTTGGCTGAATGAGAAGGCGTGCATCATAAATATCATCCATGGCCGTTCCGATCCATCCCTTACCATTCGTCGCCAGTTCAAGATCGTAATCTCCTGTTTTCCCCTGAACTGATCCTGGTTCTTTAACAGTTACGCGTACATACATGTTATTAAAATGATAGGCATCGGTATGCCGTATCACGAGGTAAATATTATAAAGAGAAACCGTGTCATTAATTTCAAATGAAATATCGGGCTTCACGGAAGACGACCATTCATGATCATTAAACTCCAGGTTTTTTTCGAAAACGCCGGTAGTCCAGTTACAGGCTGCAATAAAGCTGAATGCCGACAGAAACAATATGGATCTCGTCACTTCCCGAATTTTTGCGAAATTAAACAGTAAAGGGATGAACCGTATTATGTTCTTATGCATGTACTAGAAATTGGTCGATGGCGTTAAGCGTTCCGCGTTATGCGTTGAGCGTTTTGCCTTAAGCTTTAGGCTTTAAGCCTTGCGCTTTACGCTTTGGGCTTTACGCTTTATAAAACATTCAGGATTTGTTCTTTGGCTTTTTCCAGTTCATCTTTCATTAGAACCACACATTTCTGGATCTTGACATCATAGGCTTTGGATCCAGTGGTATTGACTTCTCTCCCTACTTCCTGAAGTATAAAGGATAGTTTTTTCCCTTTGCTGTCTTCCGCCTCTGCCAGTACTTCTTTAAAATAAGAGCAGTGATTTTTCAGCCTCACCATTTCTTCACTGATATCTATTTTTTCCAGGTAATAAATCATTTCCTGTTCCAGGCGATTGGAATCATAGTTTTCTTTGCCAATATGATCGTTCAATAATTTTTCGAGTCCCTCGCGTATTTTCTGTTGACGCAAAGGTTGCAGTTTCAGGATCTCTTCCTGTTGAATACTGATATTATTTATCCGCAGTATAAGTTCTTCCTCCAGTACGCGTCCTTCATTGAGCCGATGCTGATTCAGATCCTCTATTGCCATTTCTATTACTTTACTGAATTGCTGCCATTCTTCTTTGGTCAGGGTATCGCCGGTCGGTGTGATCACTTCAGGTAATTTCAGCAGGGTACTTAATATATTGGAAGGATCCTGGTTAAGTTGACGGGACAGATCTGCCAGGGTTTCATAATAAGCTTTCGCAAGGTCAGTATTTATACTTACCGGTTTTGCATTACCTGTTTGTTTCAGACTGACTGTGCAATCAAGGGATCCGCGGCCTAATTTATCTGAAAGCAATTTGCGAATATCAAATTCATAAGGTTTGAGGAAGCCGGGAAGTTTTAACTGAAGTTCAAATTGTTTTCCATTGAGTGATTTTACATCTACCAGAAAGGTTTTGTCACCAACCGATTGTTCTGCCCTTCCAAAACCCGTCATCGATTTAACCATATTGTAATGTTTATGCCTGAAAGGTAATAAATTAAATGTGCGTAAGCAGTCCGAGCTTACCGTATACATCGTTTTGATTCATGTCAATCATATCACCGGGTAACATGGAATCAAGTGTTAAGCCAGCCAGTCGGTAACGAATGAGACGAAGAGTTGGAAAACCTGTAGCTGCTGTCATCTTTCGAACCTGGCGGTTTTTTCCTTCAGTTATTATCAGTTTAATCCAGCTTGTAGGAATATGCTGACGAAATCGGATAGGTGGAATTCTTTCTGGTATTATTATGTGTTCAGGAAGACGGGAGGCTTTTGCTGCAGCAGTACGAAAGGGTTTTCCGTCTATGTTAATAGTAATTCCGGAAGAAAGCAACTGCAGTGCTTCATTAGTAATCAGGCCTTCCACCTGAACCCTGTATTCACGTTCATGTGCAAAACTGGGATGAAGTAAGCGGTGATTAAGGGATTTGTCATTTGTTAACAAAAGCAATCCTTCACTATCATAATCCAGGCGCCCCACCGGGTAAACATCCGTAGGAACTTCAAAAAAATCCTTCAGACAGGCTTTCTTGTTTTCCGGCGTAAACTGTGAAAGGACCTGAAATGGTTTGTATATGATGTAATATTTATTCAATTGTATTCAATGAAACACTGATGAATAAAGGGTTTGAAAAAGATTCTGTAAAATAAAAAGCCCCGCTGGCGGCGAGACTTTTACTATTTGGATGGGTTAGTAAGTACAGGGATATAAATATCCCTACACAATATTAGAAATAATTTTGTCTATACCGAAAAATTTTCCAATATTTTTTATGCACAATTTTTTTTAGGGTGTGGAAAAGCACTTTAATGTAGGTTTGAGCAAAATTTGCCCAATGAAGTTTCCTTCGCCTGTATCGTTATCATGGCTTTCAGAATTTCTGGATGCAAAGCTTATTGGAAATACCGGAGCCTCGGCAACCGGTATCAACGAAATACATAAAGTAGAAAAAGGAGATCTGGTTTTCGTTGATCATCCGAAGTATTATCAAAAGTGTTTACAATCTGACGCTTCTTTTATCATCATCAATCAGTTAGTGGAATGCCCTCCGCATAAAGCATTACTGATCGTTGATCAGCCATTTGAAGCATATCAGAAAATAGTCAGGCATTTCCGTCCGTTCGAAGGTGCAACTCAATCAATAAGCCCCAATGCACAAATCGGAAAAACTTCCTATCTCTATCCGGGTGTGTTCATCGGCAATCATGTTCAGATCGGGGAGCGATGTATGATTCATCCCCATGTGACAATTATGGATCATTGTGTGATTGGCAATGATGTAGTGATCCAGGCCGGTACTGTGATTGGATCGGATGCTTTTTACTATAATACAAACAAGAATCGGGAATCATGGTATAAAAGAATGCTGAGTTGCGGTCGTGTCGTAATTGAAGATGATGTGGAGATTGGTGCCAGCTGTACAATTGACAGGGGAGTGAGCGGAGATACTATCATTGGCAGCGGATCGCGACTGGATAATATGATCCATATCGGACACGATACCGTATTGGGTAAAAATTGTTTACTGGCAGCTCAGGTAGGTATTGCAGGTGCTGTTGAAATCGGAAACGGAGTTACCCTCTGGGGACAGGTAGGCGTGAGTAAAACACTTACGATCGGAGATAATGTAATTGTGCTGGCGCAAAGCGGTGTAGGTGGATCCATTGAACCTGGAAAAGTATTTTTTGGAACCCCTGCAGAAGATGCATCCATCAAAAAGCGCGAACTGGTATGGATAAAACGCATTCCTGAGCTTTGGCAAAAAGTTAAAGACCGAAGTGAGAATTCAGGATTATAAGCCTAAAGCCTAAAGCTTAAAGCTTAAAGCCCAATACTTTTCTGGTAATATTTAATCATACATTTTCGAATTTTAATTTGACTCGCGAAATAAATATTAGTGTTATTCACTTTTACTTTTGAACATTCCACAATAGTTTTAGGCTTTAGGCTTTAAGCTTTTGGCTTTATTCCGGATTATAATCATACGGCACCAGCTCAGCGACTTTCTTCCATGCCCAATATCCCATATTGGTAATTTCAGATTGTTCAAAAAAGTATCCGTTCTCTTCGATGGAAAAGCCTGAAGGAATATCGAGTGCCGATACCTGTACTTTTGCACTGAGTGGAAAATGATTTTGCATCAGATAATTTTTATCCGGGACCTGTCCCGTATATGTTACTCTAATCCTGCCATTGATATTTATATCCACCGTTCCGCTGTCCAATGAATAAATCGTGGAATCGTAAGGATTTTCTAAAACGGTCCCTTTATCCGATTCAGGTGCATTCAATGTTTCCACCTGGAATCCTTCATCTTTCAGGGTACTGTCATACCAGCTTCTCATGAAATGTAACCGCGATCCGATATAGGTCCTGTATCTGTTCTTTGTCCAGGTCTCCTGTTGTTCAGCAGTCCCGGTTAAATTTTCAAAAAGCGGATAGCCGGTATAACTGCTGATATGGGTATTGTAATCATTCACGAATGAATCCAGCTGGTAACGGATTTTATATCCCAGTGCAAGGTTGGTGATGATGATTTCTGATTTTGCCTTCACTTTTAATTTGTTTCGTTTCTTATAAAAATAAAAGTTGATCGAGTCTTTGTTTTCTATCGTGCATTGGGCCGCATTTGCTGTTGTGCCGATAAAATTGTCAAGAAAAAATTGTCCATATTTATTCCATCCGTCAGCAACAAGGGCAGACCCGGTAACTGCTACTTCTCCCAGATTCTTACTTTCTTCTTTCATTTGAACAAGCAGTGAATCTTTATCCTTCATCGAATTGCTGACACGCAGGACCTGTGTTTCGTATCCTGTATATGAAATAACCAGATCATAACCGCCGCTTGCAAGACGCATGGCAAATCTCCCTCCACTATCTGAAATGGTTCCGGTGGTTGTATTCTGACAAAATACAGAAGCATTTGCGAGAACAGATCCTGTTTTTTCATCTACCACTTTACCATGTATATAAAATATTTTATCCTGACTTTTAGCAGCCATTGAAATCAGACTCAAAACGAATGAAAGGCAGATGATTTTCATTTTACTTTTTTTATAGCCTAAAGCCTAAATTAATGCCTAAAGCTTAAAGCCTAAAGCCTAAAACTAAATCGGGGAATGTGTAAATGGCTATAGATAATTAATAAAATTATGATTATAACGAATTGAAGTGAATTGAAGTATTTATTTTCTGTTAATCAAAAAAGGCTTTAGGCTTTAGGCTTTAAGCTTTCGGCTTAAAAAGGCTTAAAGAGGCTTAAAGAGGCTGCGGATTCTTAACATATTTTAAACAAGCCTCAAAGATGGAATCTTCCAGTGAACGGAAATGGAAAGAAGGCAGCGCCCTGAGCATTTTATGATTGTCATATGAACTTTTAGTAACAGCGATCGCAACGGATTCTTTCGTTATCAGCGACTTTTTCCTGCTGAAGAGTGACTTTATTTTTTCCTTTCGCCAGGCTAATCCCGCTAAAAAGGGACCGGCATTTCTGGTAGGATGTTTTTTTCCGAAACCTGCTGCCATCCAGTTGAAAATTTCACGGTAACTCCTGTTTTCAGCAGATATAATGAAGCGTTCATTCCTGATACCGCTATTCATCAGTGCAATAATAGCACGGGCCGAATCTTCTACATCAGCAAATCCATTTGTTCCTCCCATATACCATGGAAATTCCCGGTAAGCAGTTTTAAAGAGACCGCAGCTTGTTTCACTCCAGTCTCCATAACCGAGCAGCGTGGCAGGATTAACAATAAGAGGAGTGAGTCCTTCACCCATACCACGCCATACTTCCATTTCACCAAAATATTTACTGATCCCATAATTCGACTGGCCATCATTTCCTGCCCATTTTATTTCTTCATCTATGGGTTTGGAGTTTTCATTTCTTCCCAGTGCACTCACAGAACTGACGTGAACGAAATCAGTAATTCCCGATTCAATGGCGGCATTTACGAGATTGGCCGTTCCTTCAATATTTACCTGAAATAATTTTTTTTTGTCAGAAGGATTAAAAGAAACAAATCCGGCTGCGTGAATTATCTGGTTGCATCCACTGAGGTTTTCCATCAGACCGCTAATATCGAGGAGGTCACCTTCTACCCAGGAAATTTTATCGAGAAGCGCGGGATGTAGATAAAATGGAAAAGAAAGATTCCTTCGTAAAGCACGAACAGGTCTTCCCTGCAATACAAGTTCCTGCAAAATATAAGATCCGAGAAAACCTGTACCGCCGGTCACGAATATCATTCGGATTGGGATTTAGCATATTGAAAAAATCCATTTCCGCTCTTTTTGCCAAGCATGCCTTGTTTTACCAACGCTTCCTGAAAAGAAGATGGTCTAAGTCTTGGCGGCCTGCCCAATGATTCGTAAAGTGAACTGCTTACCGTATAATTGATATCATTTCCGATCAGGTCCATCAGATGAAAGGGTCCCATATTAAATCCCGCTGATTCCATGATTTTGTCTATGGTGGAAATATCAGCTATTTTATCTTCAGCCAAACGCAATGCTTCAAGGTAGAATGGACGGGCTACATGGTTTACAATGAATCCTGGTTTGTCCTGGCATACCACCGGTGTTTTTCCGATTTGTTTTATAAATGCATTTATGCGTAGAACAATTTCATCGGAATTATATTTTGTTCTGATGACCTCTACCAGTTTCATACGGTTTGCCGGATTGAAAAAATGGATCCCGATAACCCTGTCTGGAAAATTTGTTTGTTGTGCGATCTCTGTTACCGATAGGGATGAAGTATTGGTGGCGAAAATAGTTTCCACTTTATTGATTCCTGCCAGCTCAAGGAATAATCCAGATTTTGCCTCTGTTTTTTCAATAATCGCTTCGATGATGAGAGGAGCCTGGCAATCAGAAATAGATGTACTGAATGAAATCCGACGCAATATGTTTTCTTTATCTTCAGCGCTTATTCTTTTTTTCAATACTCCCTGTTCCAGTTCTTTTTCTATAAGAGTAGCTGCCAGGGAAATGGTTTCATCATTCAGATCATACAAGATCACAGGAACACCATGACCGGCAACTGCCAGGGTAATACCCCTGCCCATGGTGCCTGCACCACAGATGCATAAAGTTGTCTCCATCATATAAAGATAAGAATCGTTTACGGTTGACAGTTGACTGTTGACTGTTGACGGTTTTAACTCATATACTCTTATACTCCTATACTCTCACACTTTTTTAGGCTTTGAGCTTTAGGCTTTGGGCTTTAAGCTTAATTTTAGGTATGGAAAAACGAATTATCATTACTCCCGATGCACCGGAGCCCATCGGACCTTATAACCAGGCTGTGCAGGCAGGAAATCTGCTGTTCATTTCCGGGCAGGTTGCCATCAATCCGAAAAATGGTGTTGTAGAAGCCACGGATATTTTTGAAGAAACCCATCAGGTGATGCATAATCTGCGCGCTGTATTGCATGCAGCCGGGGCAGATTTTAAAAATGTGGTGAAGACAACTATTTTTCTTACTGATATGGCTCTGTTTACTTCAGTGAATGAAGTTTATGGAAAATATTTTAATGGAGAATTTCCTGCCCGCGAAACCGTCGCTGTTCGTGGATTACCGAAAAATGTGAATGTGGAGATTTCTATGATTGCTGTGCAATCATAGAAAGTGTGAGAGTGTGAGAGTGTGAGGGTGTGAGAGTGTGATAGTATGAGAGGGCTGAATTTTTTTTTGATAATTACCATTTATCACCCTCACACCCACACACTCTCACACTCTCACACTCTCACACTCTCTTCATGCTTTCCCTGACTTTTACAAACGCTGCAATACATGCATCCAGATGTGTGCGATCATGCGCCGCACTCAGCTGCACCCTGATTCGCGCAAGCCCTTTGGGAACTACGGGAAAGAAAAATCCGATCACGTATATCCCTTCTTCTAATAATTTAGCAGCAAATTCCTGCGCCACTACCGCATCGTAGAGCATGATAGGCACAATCGGATGATCACCCGGCTTAATTTCAAAGCCCGCATCCTTCATTTTCGTTCTGAAATATTTTGTGTTCTCTTCCAGTTTATCCCGTAAACCGGTATCTTTTTTTAACATGTCAAGTATTACAAGCGACGCACCGACAATAGAAGGAGCCAGGCTGTTTGAAAATAAATATGGCCGGCTTCTCTGTCGAAGCATTTCAATGATCTCTTTTCTTCCGCTGGTAAAACCGCCGTTGGCTCCTCCCAGTGCTTTACCGAGTGTACCAGTGATGATATCCACCTTTCCCATTACATTCCTGTACTCATGTGTTCCACGGCCTGTTTTTCCCAGGAATCCGGAAGAATGCGATTCATCACTCATAACTATGGCGCCATACTGATCGGCCAGCGCACAAATCCGGTCGAGCTGGGCAATCGTTCCATC
Source organism: uncultured Bacteroidota bacterium (assembly GCA_963711345.1). Taxonomy (GTDB): domain Bacteria; phylum Bacteroidota; class Bacteroidia; order Chitinophagales; family Chitinophagaceae; genus Puia. The sequence continues at coordinate 487,543 of CAVQDS010000002.1, forward strand.
CATGCTGAATGATCCGTCCGTTACAATGATGCGGTCACGGCAATCGGCGGACTGTTTTAATTGTGATTCCAGGTCGGCCATATCATTATGTTTATACCGCAGGCGACGCGCCTTGCACAATCTGACGCCGTCAATGATGGACGCGTGATTGAGTTCATCAGATATAATGGCATCCGTTTCACCAAAAAGAGGCTCAAATACGCCTCCATTGGCATCGAAAGCAGCTACATATAATATGGTATCCTCTGTTCCGAGGAATTCAGAAAGCTTTTCCTCCAGCTCCTTATGAATATCCTGCGTTCCGCAGATAAATCGCACACTGCTCAGGCCGTATCCCCGCTCATCAAGTACTTTATGGGCAGCCTGGATTACCTGCGGATGGGAAGAAAGACCGAGGTAATTATTTGCACAGAAATTCAGCACTTTGTGTCCATTGACAATGATTTCTGCACCCTGCTCACTACTGATGACGCGTTCTTTTTTGAACAATCCGGCAGCCCGTATTTCATCCAGCTGGTCCGATACCCGTTTCACAAAAAACTCATTCATATGAAGATTTTTTACGGGATAAAGATAAGCTTTGTAACTTTTTAGAGTGACAACCGTATTACAATGGACGAAAACAACCGGTAAGGGCTTATGACGGAGGAGGATTATAATAACTGTGTGAAGTTATATTCAGACGGACTTTACCGGTTCATGCTGAAATCTACCAGGCAGGTGGAAGATGCACGTGATCTGGTCCAGTCTTCTTTTGAAAAATTATGGGAACACCGCGCCGAAGTAAATGCGTTGAAAAGCAAATCATACCTGTTTACAATTGGCTACCATAAGATGATCGATTTAAACAGGAAGAATAGCAGGATGGAATTCCGCGAATCGTTGCCGGAACGCCAGGAAACCTCTTCAAGAGCTTCTCCCAGACTAAAAGAGATTTTGGAAAAAGCCCTGAACAGGCTTAACGAAAGACAACGCTCGCTGGTTCTTCTCAAAGATTATGAAGGATATTCTTATGAAGAAATTGCTGAAATAACTGGTTTAAATATAACACAGGTAAAAGTTACCCTGCACAGGTCGCGGTTAATTTTAAAAGAATGGCTGATAAGTGTTGAAAATGTACTTTAAAGATTCAGATATGGATATCAACCGGAATAATTATGAAACCTCTTTTCTGCTCTACCTGGACAGGGAACTAGGTCCCGCAGAAATGCTGAAGGTGGAAAAGTTTCTGACCGAAAATCCAGACCTGCAAAAAGAATTTGTTTTGCTGCAACAGACTATTTTTTTACCGGAGCAAATGGAATATGATCAGAAAGAACGACTCTTTCATAAAGAAGAAAAACGCCGGGTTATCCCGCTATACTGGGTACGGATTGCCGCTTCAGTAATTATTTTACTGGCTGCAGGCTGGTTTATATTAACAAAGGTTTCAAATAATCATCAGGGTGAAATGGCAGTGAATAATCGCAATCCATTAAAAATTACTCATGCGCATGAAAAGCAGGTTCCGGTAATCAGGGATTTAAAAAATAATAACCAGACAGACCGATTTCTGAAAAAGGATATTACAGAATATAACATACAGGTAAATCAAACCCGGGAAAAGAAGATTGCAAAAAAAGCTACGCAGATAAATCAGGGAACTGTAAAAGAAATGCCGCAGAAAAATAATTCCATTACCGCTCCCGAAGAGCCCTTAACGGCCTTTCAGAAATCAAATGCTGCGTTGGAAATTCAGCCGGACAGGATTCATATTGGAAACGATCCAAAACAAATTTCTGTTTTGCAAACTACCCAGGCTGCAGGCCTGGTGTTGGCGACCGCCGGTTCGAAAGATCAGATCAAAGTTGAAAATGCTGATTTGAAAGAACAGAATTTTAAAACAGACAATGCTATCAGTATTGTTGCGCTGGATGATCAGAATAAATCTATCGCGGGCTTCTTTAATAAATTAACCAGGCACAATCCGGACGATGATAAAACAAATAATACAAAAAAAATTCGCGTGAGCGTTTTTCAACTCAGTTACTAATAAATAATCATTCAAAATGAAGAAAGTTTTTACTATCCTGGCATTACTATGTATTGGGATGAAGGGATTCAGCCAGAAGGATTCAATCCGTCTGAAAAGCAGTAGTGATACAACCGTTACCCGATCAGGCAAAGATTCAGATAGCTGTTGCGATTCGCATAACTGGCATGATATGCATGGCTGGCATCATATGCCCTGGCCCATGCCGCCGCATCATTGGGATAATCATGCGAAGCCCTCCAATCTCAGTACTAACTGGCTGATTGTGGATCTGGGGTTCGCAAATTATACTGACAAAACGAATTACTCAGGAACAACAGCCCAGACTTTTGCACCCGGCAGTAAGGAATACTGGTTTAGTCTGAAAAATAATAAATCAGTCGATGTGAATATCTGGTTATTTATGCAGCGGCTAAACCTGATTAAACATGTTGTAAATCTGAAATATGGATTAGGCATTGAATTAAATAACTACCGGTACGAAACAAATATTAAATACCTCACCAATCCGACAGAAGTGATTATGGATACGATATCATATAGTAAGAACAAACTGGCAACAGATTATGTTACCGTTCCATTCATGCTCAATTTTAATTTTACGCCAAATCTTAAACAAGGTTTTGGAATTTCAGTTGGAATGAGTGCCGGTTATCTCTATTCATCCCGTCAAAAACTTATCAGCGATGAGTTTGGGAAACATAAAACATTTAATGATTTTGATTTAAATCCCTGGAAACTTTCCTGGATCGCGGAAGTCCAGCTCGGACCTGTAAAACTCTATGGTTCCCTGGCAACAAAAACTATATTTAATAGTCAGGGTTTGGACCAGGTTCCTTATACTTTCGGGATCAGACTCAGCAATTAACGCGTAACGCTTATCGCCAAACGCGTAACGCTTAACGCGTTTGGCCCAATGTATTATTCAAATCAGATCGAACAAATAATTGGATAAATCCAGAGCACATTAGTGCTCTTTTTTTTGCATTCATTAACAATAAAATTAAAAAAGCATTGAGCATTTAGCGTTACGCGTTACGCGTTTGGCGTTAAGCGTTAAGCGTTGAGCTTTAAGCCTTAAGCATTATTCCCTCGCTTGGAAAAAAATCATTATTGGAATGAAATCATAAAATTATGAACACATAAAATATATGGGTACCGGCCAGCGTTGAAAAATAAACACCGTGCCATGAACTTTCAAAAAATGCTGTTGACAGGTATGACTGCTGTGAGTTTGCTGGGATTTCGTGAAACAGATAACAGAACTTCAAGCAAACGTTTTTTTCACAGACGGCTCAGTGGACAGGTTTATGTTGTCGTTGTAAAATCGAATTATGAACTGAAAGTTTATGATGAAGATGGCTGGTTCGCTACTTACCCTGCCGTATTCGGCAGTAAATCCCTTGATGATAAAATGATGGAAGGAGATCGCAAAACACCTGAAGGAACTTATCATATTGCTTCCAAAAGACCCCACGAAAAATGGGATAAAATGATGCTGATAGATTTTCCGACCAAATCAGATATCGATAAATTTAATGAAAGAAAATCTAAAGGATTAATTCCAAAATCTGCAAAAATCGGAGGCGGTATCGCCATCCACGGTACCTGGCCACACGATGATATGGCGGTCGATTTATATCAAAACTGGACCAATGGTTGTATTTCATTGAAAAATGAAGACGTGGATGAACTCTATGATCTGCTTCCAATCGGCGCAACAGTTCAAATCGAGAAAGAAGAGAAAAGCGAGAAATAGATATGAGATATGGGTTATGGGTTATGAATTATGGGATATGAGTTATGAGTTATTTTTTATCCCATAATTCATAACCCATAACCCATAACCCATAACCCATAACCCATAACCCATAACCCATAACCCATAACCCATAACCCATAACCCATAACCCATAACCCATAACCCATAACCCATAACCCATAACCCATAACCCATAACCCATAACCCATAACCCATAACCCATAACCCATAACCCATAACCCATAACCCATAACCCATAACCCATAACCCATAACCCATAACCCATAACCCATAACTCAAATACGTCCTGCTTTAATCTCCTCCACCACACCCGGATCCACGAGCGTGCTTATATCGCCGAGATTTTCCATTTCGCCTTCAGCAATTTTACGAAGGATCCGACGCATTATTTTTCCGCTCCTTGTTTTTGGTAATCCGGAAACAAACTGGATTTTATCTGGTTTGGCAATGGCGCCAATTACCTGGTTAACCATTTTTGAAACGCCCACTTTATCATCTCCTGAAAGATGATGCTGGCGGTTAAGTGTCACAAAAGCATAAATACCCTGGCCTTTGATATCATGAGGGAATCCGACGACGGCACTTTCCACAACATCCGGATACATATTAATGGCATTTTCAACTTCAGCAGTACCGATCCTGTGACCGCTTACATTTAACACATCATCTACTCGTCCGGTGATTCGATAATTTCCTTCGGCATCGCGAAGGGCGCCATCTCCTGTGAAATATAAATCAGGATAGGTTGCAAAATAATTCAAGCGACATCTTTCATGATCCCCATAAGTAGTGCGGATTATGGATGGCCATGGAAAGCGGATGCAAAGGTTTCCGGATATAGTATCACCCTTCGCATCACTGCGAAATACACCGTCTTTTCCTGCATCAGAACCTGGCACAGGATGACCTTTCTCATCCACCAGAACAGGAATAATACCTGGTAGCGGGAGCGTAGCATAAGAAGGTTTGCCATTACTGATCCCGGCCAGATTTGATATCATGATACCACCGGTTTCTGTTTGCCACCAGGTATCCACAATGGGACAGCGATGACGGCCAATATGTTCGTCGTACCAATGCCAGGCTTCTTCATTAATGGGTTCTCCAACAGTTCCCAGTACCCGCAGTGATTGCAGACTTTTATTTTTTAATGGCTCAGTCCCAAATCCCATCAGGCTTCGAATGGCAGTTGGTGCTGTATAAAAAATATTCACCTGGTATTTGTCCACGATATCCCAGAACCTTCCTGCATCAGGAAAACTTGGAATACCTTCAAACATGATGGTTGTTGCTCCCGCACAGAGAGGTCCGTACACTGTATAACTATGGCCTGTAATCCAGCCCACATCGGCCGTACAGAAATACACATCGCGGGGTTTATATTGAAAAACATTTACAAAACTATAAGTGGTGTAAACCATATAACCAGCACAGCTATGCACAACACCTTTTGGTTTTCCTGTTGAACCGGAAGTGTAAAGTATGAAGAGCATATCTTCCGCATCCATGGTTTCAGCCGGCGTTTCATCCTGTGTCACTTTATTCAGTTCATCCTGCCACCACACATCCCTTCCGGAAATCATGCTCACTTCATTGCCCAGATGTTTGTAAACAATTACTTTTTGAATATATGTTGTCTTCTGAAGAGCCTCATCTATTACAGATTTCAGGTGAATATCTTTCGGACCCCTGTTGCCTCCATCTGCCGTAATAACAATTTTACATTTAGCATCTTCAATTCGATCAGCAATACTTTGTGCTGAAAACCCACCAAAAACAACTGAATGAATGGCGCCCATTCTCGCACATGCCAGCACGGCAATGGCGAGTTCAGGAATCATCGGCATGTAGATACAAATACGATCACCTTTTCTGACCCCGTTATTTTTTAATACCTGTACAAAACGGCAAACAGAAATATAGAGTTCCCGGTAACTGAGAATCCTGTTTTTTTGAGAGGGATCATTGGGTTCCCAGATAATAGCCGGCTGATCGGCCTTGTCTGCAAGATGGCGGTCAAGACAGTTCTCTGTAATATTTAATTTAGCGCCTTCAAACCAACGCACGCGTGGTTCTTTGAAGTTCCATTCCAGCACTTTATCCCATTTCTTTTTCCATGTAAAATTTTCAGCTACTCCGCCCCAGAATTTTTCGGGTTGTTCAATGCTGATTTTGTACTGTTCCAGATATTCTTCAAAGCTTTTGATCTGATATGGGAAACTCATATAGTTACAATCGTTTGAACCCTAAATTTAGTGAGTATTTTTTTCATACCTTATGCCCTCATAACGATTGCTGAATGAAAATTAACTCCTTCCTCCTGCGTTGTACGCTGATCGCCGCACTGGGCGGTTTTTTATTTGGGTTCGAGACCGCCGTTATTTCCGGTGCGGAAAAAACCATCCAGCAACTTTGGTCGCTCAGTGATTTTTTATTGGGATTCACGGTAGCTGCCAGTTTAATCGGAACGGTGATCGGGTCAATGATTGCAGGCAGACCGGCGCAGCGCTACGGCCGTAAAAAAGTTCTTATGGCTATTGCCCTGATGTACCTGGTTTCGGCTGTCGGTTGTTCCCTCACACCTACATGGATATTGTTTATTATTTTCCGTATGATTGGCGGAATTGCCGTTGGCGCTTCCTCTGTTGTAGGACCTATGTATATCTCGGAAATCTCACCCGCTGCAGTACGTGGACGTCTCACGGGCATGTTTCAACTGAATATTGTATTTGGAATTTTAGTGGCCTTTCTTACCAATTTCGCCTTCCTGCAAATCGGAGCAGGTTCCTGGCGATGGATGGTGGGTGTCATGGTAATCCCCGCAGGACTTTTTGCTCTTTTACTACGGATCATTCCGGAAAGTCCAAGGTGGCTGATATTGAATGACAGGGATGAAGAAGCGGCACTCATTTTTGCACGGACAGGCGAGCCCGATGGGAAGGCTGTAATTAATGAAGAGCATGCATTGCTTTCAGGAGAAGAGAAGGCCGTACATCATGCTCCTGATGAAAAATTATTCAGCAGAAAATTCCGCAAGCCCATTCTATATGCTGTTCTTCTCGCCATGTTTAACCAGCTTTCCGGTATTAATGCAATTTTCTATTATGCACCGCGCATTTTTGAAATGGCAGGCTTTAGCAAGCAGGCATCTTTTCTGCAACCGGTTTATATTGGTGGGGCCAATTTAATTTTTACACTTCTTGGAATGTCCATTATCGATAAAGTGGGTAGAAAAACATTATTGATTACGGGTGCGATTGGTACGATGATATTTTTAATCCTCACGGCTTTTGCTTTTAATACCGGCACCTCCGGTCATTTTGTAATCGTATACCTGGTAGGCTTTATTGCATTTTTTGCTTTATCGCAGGGTGCTGTAATCTGGGTTTTCATTTCAGAAATTTTCCCGAATTCTGTTCGGTCACAGGGAAGCTCGCTTGGCAGTTTCACACACTGGATCATGGCGGCAATCATTGCATGGACCTTCCCAATCTTCGTGAACAGTAGTCCTAATGGTGGGTTTTATTCATTTATTTTCTTCAGCTGCATGGTGTTTGTATCTCTGATTTTTATATGGAGGGTCATGCCGGAAACAAAAGGGCGAACACTGGAACAAATTCAGAAAGACCTGGGGATTGTATAAGCTCAAAGCCTAAAGCCTAAAACTGGTTCCCGTTCGTCATGAAATATTTTCTCAATACAACGATTAAACAATGCTTTAATCATATTCACGTAATTTCGCGAAGCTCAAAATTTAGTTCTAAAGTTTTAGGCTTTAGGCTTTGGGCTCTAAGCTTAATGAAATGTCTATCGAAGTAAGGGATCTCACGAGAATTTATGGTGAACAAAAGGCCATCGACCAGATTTCATTTTCGGTAAGTCGCGGTGAAATTGTAGGATTCCTGGGACCGAATGGTGCCGGCAAATCCACCACAATGAAAATTCTCACCGGATGCCTGAAACCCAGCGGGGGACATGCATTTCTGAACGGGATAGATGTAAATGCTTTTCCTGTTCAGACAAAAAAAATAACCGGCTACCTTCCTGAATCCAATCCGCTTTATGGAGATATGTATATCCGTGAATACCTTTCTTTTATTGCCGACATTCACCGGCTGACGGCAAAGAAAGAAAAAATCAACGCAACGATCGACCAGGTGGGCCTGCGTCCGGAAGCAGGTAAAAAAATTTCGCAGCTTTCAAAAGGATATAAACAACGTGTAGGACTCGCCGCTGCCCTCATTCATTCGCCCGAAGTGCTGATCCTCGATGAACCCACCACGGGCCTCGATCCAAACCAGATCGTGGAGATTCGCGACGTGATCAAAAATTATGGTAAAAACCGCACGGTTCTTTTTTCCACTCATATCCTGCAGGAAGTGGAAGCCATCTGTGATCGCGTGATTATCATTCATCAGGGTAAAATTATTGCTGACAATAACCTGGGCCAACTCCGTCAGGAACAAACAGGTAAATTTATTAAAGTCGTTTTGAAGGAAAGCGTAACAGCTGAAGACTGGCGGGGTCTTGATCAGCTCAGAGGCATTCGCAAAACGAGTGATTTTGAATGGGAACTCGAAGCCGGAGATCCCGAGTTATTAAAAAAACAATTGCTCTCTCTCTCTTTGCAAAATAATTGGAACATTGTTTCTTTGCAGTCGGAAAACAGGAGCCTGGAAGATATTTTCAGAGGACTTACAAAAACCATCATTCATGAGTAATATTAAAAAGATTTTTGCGAGACAAATTTTAGACAGCAGGGGAAATCCAACTGTTGAAGTAGATATACATACTGAAGCGGGATTCATGGGAAGAGCAGCCGTTCCCAGTGGCGCGAGTACTGGCATCCATGAAGCTGTTGAATTGCGTGACGCTGACAAAAAAATATATCAGGGAAAGGGTGTATTGAAAGCTGTTGAAAATGTAAATACCACGATCGCCGCAAAACTAAAAGGTTTTGAAGTGTCTGATCAGGTCGGACTGGATAAAGTCATCATTGCTGCAGACGGAACACCGAATAAATCAAAACTCGGCGCTAATGGTATGCTGGCAGTGAGTCTGGCCGCCGCTAAAGCAGCTGCTAAGGAGGCAGGACTTCCTCTTTTTCGTTATATAGGAGGAACCAATGCAGTCACACTTCCCATTCCAATGATGAATATCCTGAACGGTGGTGCACATGCGGATAATAAAATTGATTTCCAGGAATTCATGGTAATGCCGATCGGCGCTTCTTCTTTCAGTGAAGGATTGCGCTGGGGGGTAGATATTTTTCATACGCTTAAGAGTGTGTTGAAGAAAAAGGGATTCAGCACCAATGTGGGAGATGAAGGTGGCTTTGCGCCGAATATCCAGAGTAATGAAGAAGCCATAGAAACCGTACTGGAAGCTATTTCGGCTGCTGGGTATAAAACAGGAACACAGATTGCCATAGCGATGGATGCTGCCAACAGTGAACTCTGGGACGCGAAAAAGAAAAAATATGTTTTTCATAAGAGCAGCGGAAAGGAAATGAGCAGCGATGAACTCGTGAAATTCTGGGCTTCCTGGGTGAAAAAATATCCGATCATTTCTATCGAAGATGGTATGTCGGAAGATGATTGGGCCGGATGGAGTAATTTAACCAAAGTGCTTGGATCAAAAGTACAACTGGTGGGAGATGATATATTTGTAACAAACGTCGAAAGACTTCAAAGAGGTATCGATGAAAAAATTGCCAATGCTTTACTGGTGAAAGTGAACCAGATCGGGACCTTAACTGAAACCATCGATGCCGTAACAATGGCTCAGCATCATGGATATAATACCATCATGAGTCACCGAAGTGGTGAAACAGAGGATACAACCATCGCGGATCTCGCAGTGGCATTGAATTGCGGACAAATCAAGACGGGATCCGCCAGCCGCACAGACCGGATCGCCAAATACAATCAGTTGCTTCGTATTGAAGAAAAACTAGGGAAAAACGCATTTTATCCAAAGGGAAAAATTACATTTGGAAAATAAACCGGAGGTTTATTTTCCAAAGTGTGAGAGTGTGAGAGTGTGAGAGTGTGAAAATTCACAAATCGTTTATCGTAAATCGATTTACGATAAACGATACACGATCAACGATAAAATAAATGAAACAGTACTTAGACAAAATCCCTTCCTGGTTAAAAAACAAATATGTGCTTACGGCACTTTGTTTTACTGTCTGGGTATTATTTATTGATGATCGTGACTTTATTACAACTCATTTCCGGCATGTAAAAGAATTACACAAACTGGAGGCAAGAAAATTGTATTTCGAAGAACAGATAAAAACAGTAAGCAGGGAACTGGATCAATTAAAGTCCAACCCCGCCACACTGGAGAAATATGCCCGTGAGAAATACCTGATGAAACGTGATAATGAGGATTTGTTCGTTGTTAAATAAAAAGCCTAAAGCTTAAAGCCTAAAGCTCAAAGCCTAAAGCCCAAAGCTTAAAGCCTAAAGCCTAAAGCTCAAAGCCTAAAGCCCAAAGCTTAAAGCCTAACGCCTAACGCTGAACGCCTAACGCCTAACACTAAACGCTTTTCAGGAATAACCGTTCCCGCACGTGCGGGATCATCCGTAAACCGTTCCGATCGTTCCCCCCAAACCAAAAGACTAAACAGATTTAAAGCTTAATGCACTATGGTGTAGGGTCTTCACGCGTTACTCGCCTGTATTATAAAGGCTTAGGCGGGAGGGCCGGCAAGAGCGTTCAGCTTTAGGCTTTAGGCTTTAGGCTTTAAGCTTTGAGCTTTAGGCTTTGGGCTTTGGGCTTTAAGCAATGATAAAAACTTTTGATAATTAACGCAATAACGCAAATGGAATGACGTTTTTACTATCGGACGGTTCTTTTTTACTGCTTTCTGATTATTGGACATTCAAATGGTTTCGCCTATGACACTCTTTACACCGGAGGATCTTTTACGGTATTTGTATAAAGAGTCTTCCCCCGAATTAACAGCTGCAATTCAGGTTGCATTAGCTGAAAACTGGACACTTCGGGAACAAATGGAAGAATTACAAACATCTGTTAATCAATTAGATATAGAAAAACAAGTGGTTTCTCCCCGCAGGGAAGTTGTTTTGCGTGTGCTTCAATATGCACGTGATACGGCCATAGAAACTACCTCTCTGGGCTAATATTCCTCCCGCCATATTTTAGCTTAATTTCGGAACATTTTCATCAATGACCCGGAAACAGCGATTCGATTTTGTAATAAAATGGTTCAGTGAACATGCCCCTGAGGCTGATACAGAGCTGGTTTTTGACAATCCTTATCAGTTACTGGTCTCGGTAATTTTGTCTGCCCAGTGTACCGACAAAAGAGTAAATCTTACCACCCCTGCATTTTTTGCACATTTTCCAGGCCCTGGCTCCCTCGCTAAAGCCCATTTTGATGAGGTATTTCCCTTCATCAGAAGCATTTCTTATCCCAATAACAAAACAAAACACCTGATCGGCATGGCAAACATGCTGGTAAAAGACTTTAAGGGTGAAGTGCCGCTAACGGTTGAAGAATTGATGAAGCTCCCCGGTGTCGGAAGAAAAACAGCGAACGTTATAACATCTGTAATAGATCAGCAACCTAATATGGCGGTCGATACGCATGTATTTCGCGTCGCCGCCCGTATCGGATTAACAATAGGTGCAAAAACTCCACTCGCTGCAGAAAAACAACTGATACAATTTATTCCCAGGGAACTCATACATAAAGCACATCACTGGCTGATACTGCATGGCCGTTATATTTGCGTGGCACGAAAACCAAAATGCGAAGAGTGCGGCGTACGGCCGGTTTGTAAATACTTCAAAAAGCTGAACGCGTAACGCTCAACGCTTAACGCTTAACGCTTAACGCGTAACGCGTAACGCTTAACGCTTAACGCTTAACGCGTAACGCTTAACGCGTAACGCGTTTTGCATTTGGTTAAATTCTTATTAACTAATCAAAATCATTTCTGCTTAACTTAAAAAATCGAAATTGTACAATCTTATAATTTAAACACAAAAGCCTTACGCCTTACGCCAAAAGCCTTAGGCCAAACGCGTTACGCGTTACGGTTAAGCGTTAAGCGTTAAGCGTTAAGCGTTCCGCGTAAAATGGATTACCGCACTCAATATAGAAGTTTCATCAACAGCTACTACCTCAGTGAAGGTATTCGTATCACTGCGGGTCTTACGCTGCCCACAATTGTCGGTACTTACCTGCATCATGAGAACATTGGAATCACCATGTCGATTGGCGCAGTCTGTGTTACCATCGTCGACAGTGTCGGACCTGTTTTGCATCGCAAAAATGCAATGCTGGTTTGCAATGCTGTAATTTTTATTACTTCTTTACTCACAGGTTTTGCAGTAGGATCAGCACTGGCAACAGGACTTCTCATCGCAGTATGCTGCTTTATATTTTCAATGATTGGCGTATACGGTACAAGAGCTGGCTCCATCGGGCTGGCAGGATTATTTGTGATGGTGCTGAATCTCACACAGCGTTCCGGAACAGAAGCCATCGTTTTAAATGCGGTCTATATACTATGCGGGGGAGTATGGTACATGCTTCTGAGCCTTTCGCTGTATAGTTTCCGGCCTTATAAAGTGACCCAGCAGGCTTTGGGCGACCTTATGCAAACCATCGGAGAATATATTTTATATCGTACAGCATTTTATGCGAAGGATCCTGATTACGATATCATCTATTCAAACCTGCTGGATAAACAGGCAGAGATAAATGATAAACAAAATCTGGTAAGAGAACTTCTTTATAAAAGCCGGGATTTTGTGAAGGAAACCACCAATACCGGTCGCGTTACACTTTTGATATTTATTGATATCAATGATTTTTTTGAGCGGGTCATGAGCCTTCAATTGCACCATAAACTTTTCCATCAGTATTTCGACAACTCGGATATTCTCGAATCGTTTAAAAACTTTCTTTCATTGATTGCTGAAGAATTGAATGAAACGGGTATTGCACTTAAAAGCGGGAGGCCCTACGAAATGAACAACAGGCTTCAATGGGAATTCCTAAAACTGAAAGAGAATTTTGAAGAATTCAGGTTGAAGAATATTTCATCCGGCAACGTAGAAGGTTTTATCGGTCTCCGCGAACTGATGAATGCCAGCGAAGATTTTGTCTCCCGGATTCATACCATTCAACAGTATACATCGTATGACCTGAAAGATATTAAACATGATGTCCGGATACAGAACTACCATCAGTTTGTTACCCACCAGGATATTGATGCTAAAGTTTTTCTGGATAATTTCAACTGGAAATCAAATACATTCCGACATGCACTGCGCGTATCCTTTGCAACTACAATTGGATTCATAATTTCAACATTTCTTCCATTCGGCCACGGATACTGGATACTGCTCACGATTATCGTTATTCTGAAACCGGCCTATAGTATAACTAAAAAAAGAAACAGGGACAGATTGCTTGGAACCCTCGCCGGAGCAGGAATCGGCGTGATAATATTAATGCTGGTAAAAGACAGGCAGCTGATGATAGGTTGCATGATCGTTCTCATGGTGCTTTCGTATAGTTTCATGCGGACCAGGTATTTATTATTTGTAACCCTGATGACCCCCTATATACTGATCCTGCTGTATTTATTAAATCAAAATCATTTCAGGGAACTTATCGTTGACCGGATTATTGATACTGCAATCGGTTCTGCTATTGCTTTAATAGCAAATATTTTATTTTCGCCTGAATGGGCGTATCAGCAGTTTGGAGAATATCTGCAGAAAATGCTGGAGGCAAATAAGAATTATTTCAGCGATGTAAGTTCATTTTTCACCGGGCAGGCTGTTCCCATCAATACGTATAAGCTGTCAAGGAAAGAAGCTTATGTAGCCCTGGCGAATATTTCTGGTGCGTTGAACAAAATGACTGCGGAACCGAAGAGTAAACAGAAAAATGCAGCAGCGTATCACGAACTCGTTGTCCTGAATTATATGATGTCTTCACATACTGCAACACTGGCAAGTTTTGTATTCGTAAAATCTCCACCAACTCCCGTCGCAGAATATCAACCCGTGGTTCACGCTGTGATTGAAAATTTGGACAAAACAATAGATGGGCTGAAAATAATTAGAAATGAAATTCCTTTACAGCCTGAAGCAGTAAATCCCGGTCAGCCAGCTCTTACAGTTTCAGATCCTGTGAATTTAGAATCCTACGAATCAGGATCACATATTATTTTGGATCAATTGAACGAAAGGATTGATAAAATGGTTCAAATCCGGAGAAACGAACTGGAAAAGGAAATCACTGAGACTGATACTAAAACAAATCTTGCCATAATAAAGTCAATTAACGACCAGTTCAATTTCATCTGGAAAATATCTGAGGACCTTCTGAAAATCATAGTAAAAAGAAAAATTATTTGATTACTTTATAACATGGTATTTTATTTTTGACTATGGATATCATCCAATCAATACATGACTGGGCGATTGATTTTTTTGGTTTGAAAGAAGCAATCCGGATCATTCAGTCCGGCGATTACAAATCTTTACAAACATTAAATGGAATATTATCTGTTGTCGGTCCCATATTGCCCATCTTTCTTGTCCTTGAATTTCTGGTTGCATGTCTCTACAGGAAGTTTAAAATAATAGATTATAAAATTTCTTTCTTTTCATATGTTCTTAATGCGTTTGTCGGAAGATTTATTTCGATAGCAGCCGTTGCCTATATCATTGGCATCTTTTCTTCCCATGCCATTTTTAAAACCAGTTTTACCTGGTACTGGTTTATATATGGATATATCATTTGGGAATTCGGACATTTTATGTATCATTTCTTTGCTCACAAAGTCAGAATACTATGGTGTTTGCATAGTACGCACCATGCTCCGGAGAATATGAACCTGGCTGTTTCATATGCACATTTTTTTCTGGAGGCTCCTTACGCAGATGTAATCAGAACAAGCACCTGTATTTTATTAGGTGTGAATCCACCCTTGCTATTTCTGATTATGTTTATTGATGGATTCTGGGGAGGATTTATTCATATCGGTGAAACCCTGGGTAAGAAAGCACGATGCGGACCCCTGTTTAATTTTATTCTTACACCTTCGCACCATCGCGTACACCATGGAAGAAACCCATTATATGTGGACACAAATTTTTGCAATCTTTTGAATATATGGGACCACGTCTTTAAAACCTACCAACCCGAGCATGATAACGTGCCCGTTGAATACGGCATTACGAGGCCTATGAAAAAAAACAGTTTTATGGATGCTTATTTTGGAGAAATCGTATACCTGGCAAAGGATGTAGCCAGGGCTCCAGGTATAAAGAATAAATTTTTGTACCTGATCATGCCGCCGGGCTGGAGCCATACCGGTGCGCATAAAACAGCCAGTTCAATCAGGAAGGAAGCGTTGAAAGCCGAAAGCTTAAAGCTTAAAGCCTAAAGCAAGTATGGTAGTACTTTGCCCGTTGAATCCCGTAGTGGCGGGAGAAAGCGGGTGGGAGTAAGGGAATGTAAAACGATTTACGATATACGATTCACGATAAACGGCCAACAGTCAACGGCCAACGCTTACCTCTTTAGGGTATATCAAAAAATAGTTAATGTACTATTTTCGATATTGAGATGAGTAATAAAAAAGAAACGCACCATCTCTGGCGCGTCGGACTGAATCAAAATTCAGCGTAGTGAAACAAAATTAATATTAAATTTTTAAAATAATATCTTTTAAAGAAATTATTTTATTAAAACACTTAACATTGAATACTTTTAAACAGGAGCGGGTAGTAGTTTAAATTGATGGGTATAATTTATATTTTGGCTAATTAACTCAGATGGTGAAATATTTCGTAAACCTGTAACCTGGATATGAATTCAATTGAATTCACCGCAAACCATATCTCATAACCCATATCTCATAACCCATAACCCATAACCCATAACCCATATCCCATATCCCATATCTCATAACCCAACAACCATCTCCCTCATCTTTTTAATCAGTTCGTGCCGCGTAAAAGGAATGCCCATGATTTTATTATATCCGATGGCATCTACAAAATACTGATCGCGGATGATTTTAATAAGCTGTCCGTTATTGAGTTCAGGGATCAGCACCTGTTTGAAATTCTTCAATATCTGACCCAGGTTTTTCGGGAAGGGTCTTATATAACGGAGATGTGCATGCGAAATAGAAAGCCCTTCTTTCTGTAATTCGGTAACGGCTGTTTTGATGGAACCAAAAGTTGATCCCCATCCGAGCACAAGTAAATCACCTTTCTCCGGACCACTGTCCAGTTTCTGCAAGGGTATATAATCGGCGATCTTATCTACTTTTTCCTGGCGAAGCTTAACCATCAGCTCATGGTTTTCAGGATCGTAACTTACGTTGCCCGTGATATTTTCTTTTTCAAGACCACCAATCCTGTGTTCCAGTCCGGGTGTGCCGGGAATCGCCCAGGGCCTGGCACCTTTTTCATCTCTCAGATAGGGCTGTAGTTTTTCTTCATCCTGTCTCAATGCTGTTTTGAATTTCACTTCAATCGGAGGAAGTTGTTCAGCATTTGGAAATCTCCATGGCTCCGCTCCGTTCGCTATATATCCGTCACTCAGCAGGATAACCGGGGTCATATGTTGAACGGCAATACGTACCGCTTCATAGGCCACTTCAAAACAATCACTGGGCATGGAAGCAGATATTACCGGCATCGGACTCTCACCATTTCTGCCGTAATAAGCCTGCAATAAATCACTTTGCTCTGTTTTAGTCGGAAGACCGGTAGACGGTCCGCCTCTTTGAATATCACAGATCAGCAGGGGAATTTCCAGCATCATGGCCAGGCCCATGGCCTCAGCCTTCAATGCCATACCAGGACCGGAAGTAGTTGTTACACCAATGCATCCTCCGTAACTCGCACCAATAGCAGATGTAATAGCGGCGATTTCATCTTCCGCCTGAAAAGTTCGTACACCAAATGCTTTATGCCGGCTGAGTTCATGCAATATATCTGAAGCAGGTGTAATGGGATAGGATCCAAGAAAAATGGGCAGCCCACTTTTTTCCGAAGCTGCTATCAGTCCATAACTCAGGGCCTGGTTTCCCATAATTGACCGGTAGGTTCCAGGTTCCAGTTTTGCTTTTGCAACCGTATATGTTGTAGTGAATGCTTCTGTTGTATCACCATAATTATATCCGGCACGCAGGGCACGGATATTACTCTCAAGTATATCGGGTTTTTTTCCAAATTTTTCTGTGAGAAACTGAAGGGTGCTGTCCAGGCTTCTGTTATACATCCAGTATAAAAAGCCGAGCACAAACATATTTTTAGCGCGATCCCTTTCTTTCGCACCCATCGGGATCTCTTTCAGCGCTTCACGTGTGAGTTTGGTTACATCGACACGGATAAGATCATAATTAAGCAGGCTGCTGTCATCCAGCGGATTCACGCCTTCAGGATAATTCGCGAGGCGAAGATTTTTTGCGTCAAATCCTTCTAAATTGGCGATGATGCGACCGCCTTTCTTCAGGCTTTTCAGATTAGTTTTTAAAGCAGCAGCATTCATAGCCACCAAAACATCGCACTCATCACCCGGAGTAAAAATATGATCGCTGGAAAAATGTAACTGGTAACCACTTACACCGGGTAGCGTTCCCTGGGGCGCCCTGATTTCAGCAGGAAAATCAGGAAAAGTGGCAAGGTCAATTCCCATTAGGGCTGTATTGTTGGTAAACTGGCTGCCCGTCAGCTGCATGCCGTCCCCCGAATCCCCTGCAAATTTGATTACTACGTTTCTTAAAATCGTGTCTTTCGGCCTAGTTGACATAGTCAGCAAATATAATATATTAGGCTAAAGGTGTAAAGCTTAAAGCCTAAAGCTTAGGGCTTTTTAATTGTTAAAGATTGATGAGGCGTAAAGCGCAAAGCGTGAGGCTTTAAGCATTTTTAATTATGGGTTATGAGTTATGGGATATGGGACAGAAGTATAAGAGTAAAGGAGTGTAAGAGTTATGACATCATAACTCATATCCCATAACCCATAACTCATAGCCCATGCCTGCCTTACGCTTTACGCCTTACGCCTTCCGCCTTCCGCCTACCTCACAGTATACATATAACAATCGCTTGTCAGCACAACCGTCTGTGTAATGGAATCGATCACCTGAAAATGAATGTGGTATGAGGAACCACGGGCAATTGAGGTTACATTCCGTGACAAGGCAGCAAAACCGTTGCCCATGCCATCAGTATGGATAGACTCAGGAATTAGACTATTTCCCAGGGTTAACCAGGCCGTACTGTTGCAGGTACTGTCTGTAATTGGATTGGCTGCCCGTTGAAGCTGATATGCTCTATTCGGGGCGAGCTCATAAACCCAGGTATCCAGAGAAATAATCCGCGCTGTATCCGGATCCTGACGGAATTTAACGAATCCGGAACCCTTATCGTTTTTGGATAAGCTATTCAGAACAACATCTAAATCGTAGGGTTTGTCCGCCGGCGCAATCGGATATTTATTACAACTGATAATGAATGAAAAAAACAGGAATGTTAAAACAGTCAAAGCTAATATTACAGGGGTAAATTTTATTCGCATATAATATTTTTTACGATAAGGGTTATATAATGAACTAAAGCTATACTCTTATCTTAAACAGACAGGGTCATAATGAGCAATTACCGTAAATGAATGAGTGAATACCATGAATGCCCGTTATTCCTGTAAATCGGAAAAAATTGTTCGTCCCGATTTTATATAGGAATCTTATTTAGAGAGGCAACCTGGTTTACTCTGAATAGGATCCAAATAATGAAGAAATAATTGAAATCGAAGATTTCAACATTTTAAACGGGCAAATGAGTAATGATCTTAAGCAGCTCTTCTTTTTTATTGCGTGAAACAGGTACATTGAATTCATTACTCATCACCAAAAACCCGCCATCCCCTTTAATATACCGTATCGCATATCGCAGGTTTACCAGAAAGGAATGGTGCGGACGGAAAAAGGGTTCTATATCTAGCAGCTCTTCTATTTGTTTGAGTGTTCTTGAAATAATCATATGCTGACCATTGAGGAATTGGATATCAGTATAATTACTATTGCTTTCACAGATCATAATATCCATAATGGGAACGAGTTCGAATCCATTCATCGTTGGAAGAGCAATTTTTTGGAAGGAAAGATCCTGGCTTTTTCGAATATGACTAAATAAAGCATTGAGTTGCTTAGACGCATCTTTTTTAGAATGGATTAATAGTTTGTTGACGGCCTCAATCAATTCATCCTTATCAATCGGCTTGATCAGATAATCAAGTGCACCGAATTTTATGGCACGAATAGCATACTGGTCAAAGCCTGTTGTAAAAATTATTTTAAAATTGATTTCCGTTAAATCTTCCAGCATTTCAAAGCCTGTCTTATCATACATCTCCACATCAAGAAATATGAGTTCAGGTTGCACGCGTTTAATCTGATGCAAACCATTCTCAGCGTTATTGCATACTGCTGCCACTTCAATCTCGGGACAATAATTCCTGATTTGCCACAGAAGACTGTCAGCACAGTGTTTCTCATCGTCAATGATCAGCGTTTTAATCATTCACTTTGTTTCTTAAATTTTTTTTACAGGAATTTCAATATGGATAACGGTGCCTTCGTTTTCTCCAAATTCATTTTTTAAATCAGTTATGGTTATACCTGATTCTTTTTCTTCAAGAGGGGCCAGCAGCTGCAACCGCCGCCTTGTTAAAGCGATACCCAATGATTTTTTCCTGTTATCTTTATTTTCTGTTGAAACGGATACTTTTGTTCTTCCAATACCATTATCACTTATTTCGCAGTACAGCCTGTCATCATGTAGGCTTAAATCTATTTTGATCCTGCCATCCGGCTTTTCGTTCGAATGTAGTCCGTGCCAGATTGCGTTTTCAATAAAGGGCTGAATGATTAATGTGGGAATCATCACAGACTCTTTTTCAAATCCAATGCAATGTATCTCATATTTAAAAGGTATTTCGAACCGAAGGGCTTCAAGATCCATATATAACCGCAAATAATTCAGTTCATCATCCAGCGCAATAAAAGGTTTGCCGGATTGCTGTAGAACCATGCGTATCAGTTTCGCAAATTTGGTAAGATAGTCAGAAGCCAGTAAAGTATTTTTAGAAATGATGAAGTGGTTTATGGAATTCAGGGAGTTAAAAATAAAATGAGGATTCATTTGTGCACGTAATGCCTGTACTTCTATTTCAGTTTTTTGCTGATTCAGTTCGGCAAGTTCATTTATACGTTTTTGCTTCTCCAATTTCAAATTAGCTTCTGCCATAAGGTTTTGTAACTTGTCTTTTCGCCTTTTCAGGGTGATATTATATCCAAATGATCCGGCCAGAACGAGAAAGATGGCGATGGCGGAAATAAATATACCCAACTGTATTTTTTTCTCTTTCCTGATAATTGCCATTTTTGCATTACTCCGTTCTTCGTTTACGCCCAGTTTGAAATTATAATTTGCTTCTTCATCATTCATTTTTTTAATAGCATCCCAGGCAGATATTTTGGACAAATAATTTTCATTATCCAATGAATCTTTCAACGAAATATATTTTTTGCAGTATTCATATGCTGTAGCCATTTTCTTTTGGCTATCAAAAATCTGCCATAGAAGAAAGTAACCGTCCCGTATATTTGGCCTCGATCCTGTTTCTTCAGCCATACCAAGAAACCGGTTTGCATAAGGGAATGCTTTTTTATTATTCGATTTTGCCAGGTAAGCAGTTGCTATGTTTTTTAATACACGCATCAGATTAATAGCATCGTTTCCCTTTGTGAAGGCTTTTATTGGTTTCCGGCTATCTGATAGTGCAAGATCGTATTCTTTCAATAAGAGGTAGGTATCGCTTATGTTGAGGTCATTTAACATAGAAGACCTCATTCTGAATATCGAATCATTTCCTGATGAATTTATATACGCAGCATTTTTTTTCAGGCAATACAGGGAAGAATCGTATTTCTTTTGTAAAATGAATATGTTGGACTCATAGAAATAGTAATAATCCAATCGCATTTGTTGCTTTTTGGCAGGGAGAATAGATTGCCTGTAATAGGTTATGGCATTGGCTGTGTCTCCCGCAGTCATATACAGTTCACCTTTTGCTTCCGGTGAATACAAATTGCCCAGTATATCGTTTGATCTTTTTTGGATATTAAAATCTTTCTGATAATATTGTAATGCCATTTCGGACTGACCCTGCGAATTGAGTGCTCTGCCAATCATCCTGTATATCATGGCAAGATGAATGGTATCAGGAAGGGACTGGTAATAGGGCAATTCTTTTTTGTAAATGGCGATCGCTTCATCAAAATGTCCCGTATTGTACATACAAAATCCAAGATTGATGCGGGCCCTGTGCAATTCAGAAGGCATGTTCTCATTTTCCATCAGTTTGATGGCCAATCCGGTGAAGTATTTGCTTTTTGAAAAATCGCCGCGTTCTTCTTCTATCATTCCAATATTTTGATAGGCTTTCGCTATGCCAGGTGTATATTGATATTGCGTGGCTTCACTTTGTGCCATTTGCGTATAAAAAAAAGCCGTATCGGTTTGAGTGTATTTTGATTTGCTCCAGTAAGGATTTGAATATTCAAATCCCAATTCATTCAGGCAATCAATCCTGGCGCTACCCTTTAAAGAAGCCAGTACCTTTCTAAGGCTGTCAAGTGTTTTGGTTTGAGCGAAGCTGGTTTTTATTTCAAGGCTGAAACAAAGAAAAAGGAGAAGATAAGACTTACTTACAGCAAAAATATTTTTAATGAAATGTATCGGTCTGCATATATATGAGTTAAAGAACATGATGGCATCTTGGGTATTTAAAAGTACTTAGAATTTCAGTCATTTCGGGAAAAGCGTGATGCCGGATGTCAGGCCGTGAATTACCAATTATCAATTATCAATTATTAATTATAAATATTCCACAATTTCAATTCCCACATTCCCATACCCCCATACTCCCATACTAGTTTTAGGCTTTAAGCTTTAGGCTTTAGGCAGTCTTCGTTCATTCAGAACGAAGACTAGTTACCGGATTCACAACAGCAGCACGGATCGCGCGATAACTTACTGTTGCTAATGCAATGATGATGGATATCAAACCTCCGGTAATAAATATCCACCAGCTGATATTGATCCGGAAAGCATAATCCTGCAGCCAGTTATGCATGAAATACCAGGCAAGCGGAGCGGCAACCAGGAAGGCAATGGAAATCAGGGCGATAAATTCTTTCGAGAATAAATAAACGATACTTCCAATAGAAGCACCGAGTACTTTTCTTATTCCGACTTCCTTGATCCGCTGAACCGCCATATAGGACGCGAGTCCGTAAAGTCCGAGACAGCCAAGAAAAATAGCGATGGCCGCAAATATTTTATAAAGTGCGGCCAGCTGGCTTTCCTGTTTATAAAAATTTTTAATGGATTCATCCAGGAATTGGTACTCAAAAACATAATCAGGAAAAGTTTGATTCCATAGTTTTTCAACAGCTTTCAGTGTAGCTGAAGGTCGGCCTGAGCTTAACTTTATCGCAACGTGTTGGTACCATCTTTTATTTGGCGCAAAGAAAACCCTCGAATATTTATCCTTGAATCCTGTGGAATTAAAATCTTTCACCACACCAACAATCGGACCCACCACCTGGTAAATATCCATTTGCTTATTAAGTACTTCTACCGGAGTTTTGACTCCCAAATCCCGCAACAGTCTTTCATTGATCATCACTTCATGGGCCGTGTCAGAACTGAAATTTCTTCCCGCCACAAGGGTAAGTCCGTATGTCTTTAGATAAGCGGGATCCACCCACTTACTGATACAATATTCTCCATTATATTTCAGCGCATGGTCGTATTTATAATCGGTCCAGTAGTTATTGTCTGTTGCAGGAGGCTGGGAATTAAAACTTATATTTTTAATGCCTGTAATGGTGTTAAGACTGGAACGCAGGTAGTCTATTTTACTGTTTGATACACTGTCACCCGGTAATGTCACATCTACAATTGCCTCCTTATCAAAACCCATGGATTGGTTATTGAAATAATTCATCTGCCTGATCATGATGATCGTGCAGATTATGAGTCCCTGGGCAATTATAAACTGGAAAACAACAAGGCCGCGACGAAGTGAAATTCCTTTGGTACTTTTTATCGAAAGACTGCTCTTCAACGCTTCAATAGGATTGAATCCTGAAAGTAAAACGGATGGATAGAATCCGGCCAGAATAGTTACAATAAGTATCAGCCAGAGAAAGAATAACAACATCCCCTTACTATAAAGTATTCCCAATGAAAGAGGCAGTTCAAGAATTTTGGCTATTTCGGGAATTGCAAGGGAAGATATGACCAGGGCCAGGGCAACTGAAATCAGAACCAGAAGAAATGTTTCCAGCAAAAATTGCCGTCTGAGTTGCCACTTGCCCGAGCCCAGAACTTTTCTTACACCGACTTCCCGGGCTCGATTTACTGCCTGTGCTGTGGCCAGGTTGATGAAATTCACACAGGCTATGATAAGTATAAATGCGGCGATCATCCATAAAATTCGCAGGGAGGATTTTGCAATCGTTCTACCGAGAAAATTCCCGGTATGATTAATGGGATCGTAATAATGTACCTGGCTGAGTGACTGAATAACAAGTTCATCTTTATCATCAGCAGGACGGTATTTTCTAAACATTGCCTTAAGTCTTGGATTGAATGATGCTTCTGTCATACCAGGAGGCAGCATAATATAACAATCATGGTCGTTCGAAGAATTGGCCCAATTGCTGGATTTGGAAAAGCCAAGTAATTTATAAGGAAGAATAACTTTAAATTGAAAATCTGTGTTGGGGGGAGGATTTGCGAGGATGCCTGTAACTTTTGCAACAAAATATTTATTAAAATTTATGGATTTGCCTACGGCTTTTTTCCAATCCCCGAAATATTTTTCCGCTGTTTCCTGTGTTAACACAACAGAAAACTGATCTGATAGTGAAGTGGATGGACTGCCTTCCAGCCATTTAAAATCGAACATGTCGAAGAAATCAGGTTCCACCGCAAAGAGCCCCCTTTTTTCCAGAAACTTATTGATCGTTTTTCCATTCTGATCCAATACAAAAATCTGGTTGTCACCTAAACTTGAAATTCCGGATGTTTTTTTCAGTTCGGGGAATTCATTTTTTATAACTGAGGGCAAAGGCTGAGGTGCTGCGTCACCGTATTGGATTGAATTTTCGTGATGGTATTCCGTCAGAACCCTGTAAAGGCGGTCCTTATTCTTATGAAAATCATCAAAACTGGTTTCAAATCTTATGATCGTAGCGATCAGAATACAAACCGCAATACCTGCAGCCAGTCCGGCAATATTAAATATGCTGTAGGCTTTATATCTGGATAAACTCCTGATGGCTGTTTTGAAATAATTGAATAGCATTGGTATTGATTTAGGCTTAACAATTGTATTCGTTGACCGTTGACCGTTGACCGATGACCGTTGATCGTATATCGTGTATCGCGTATCGTAAATCGATCCACGATCAACGATATACGATTCACGAAACACCTATTCCGATCTCAAACTAGCTTCGCCAGCTGAAGCTCATTCTGAGCGTAAGCTGGTGACCGGATTAACAACTGCAGCCCTAATTGCACGAAAACTTACAGTAGCCAATGCAATGATGATGGATATCAGTCCTCCTGTAACAAAAATCCACCAGCTGATATTGATCCGGAAAGCATAATCCTGCAGCCAGTTATGCATGAAATACCAGGCAAGTGGAGCGGCAACCAGGAAGGCAATGGAAATCAGGACGATGAATTCCTTCGAGAATAAATAAACAATACTACCGATGGATGCACCCAATACCTTTCGAATCCCGACTTCCTTGATGCGCTGAGCAGCCATATAAGAAGCGAGCCCATACAAACCGAGACATCCGAGGAAAATTGCAATGACGGCAAATATTTTATAGAGCGCTGCCAACTGACTTTCCTGTTTGTAAAAATTTGCCACGGCTTCATCCATAAACTGATATTCGAAAACATAATCGGGGAAGGTCTTGTTCCATAAACTTTCAATGTCCTTAATCGATTCAAAAGCATTTTCAGAATTCAGTTTTACACCAACATGCTGATACCATCGTTTTTGGGGAGCAAAGAAAACGCGGGAGTATTTATCCTTAAAGCCAGTGGAATTAAAATCTTTCACAACACCAACAATAGGACCTGTCACAAAATGAATATCCATTTGTTTGTTTAATACGTCTTCCGGATTTTTGGCTCCCAGGTCCCGCAAAATTCTTTCGTTGATCATCACTTCATGCGCCGTATCAGAACTGAAATTTCGTCCCGCTACAAGCGTTAGCCCGTAGGTCTGTAAGTATGCGGGGTCGACACATTTTATGATGGAATATTGTTCATTATATTTTGAGGCGTGATCGTACTTAAAATCTATCCAGTTATTATCGGGCGTTGCAGGAGGTACTGAATTAAAACTCACATTTTTGACGCCGGTAATTGCGTGCAGGCTGGCTCTCAGATAATCAATTTTGGCATTCGATGCGCTATCGCCCGGGAATGTGACATCAATAATTGCATCTTTATCAAATCCCATCGATTGATGGTTGAAATAATTCATTTGCCTGATCATGATGATCGTGCATATAATAAGCCCCTGAGCAATTATAAATTGAAAAACGACCAGGCTCCTGCGTAAGGAGATTCCCCGATTACTTTTTATAGCCAGCCTGCTTTTTAATGCCTCAATTGGATTGAATCCGGAGAGCAAAACAGATGGATAAAATCCTGCCAGAATAGTTACCACGATTATGAGGCCCGCGAAAAAAAGAATCATATCTCTGCTATACATAACACTCAAAGACAGGGGCATTTCAAGAATCCGGCCAACAGGCGGGATGGCAAATGACGCTATTACAAGAGCCAGCATCACTGAAATCAGCACCAGTAAAAAAGTTTCTGCCAGAAATTGTAACCGGAGCTGCCATTTCCCCGAACCCAATACTTTTCTCACGCCAACTTCCTTTGCACGGTTTACTGCCTGCGCTGTGGCGAGATTGATGAAATTAACGCAGGCGATGATGAGTATAAATGCAGCGATCATCCACAAAATTCTCAGGGAAGATTTTGCAATTGTTCTTCCGAGGAAATTCCCGGTATGACTGTGTGCATCATAGTAGTGAATTTCGCTCAGCGGCTGCACAACAATTTCATCCTTGTCATCTGCAGGTCTGTATTTTTTAAATTCTGCCCTGAGTCTGGGATCAAAACTTGCAGCAGTTGCTCCCGGGGGAAGCATCAGATACATATCATGACTACCTGTAGAACTTCCCCAGTCAGTATTTTTATCAAAACCGAGCACTGAATATGGAAGAACAATCTTAAACTGGAAATCGGTATTGGGTGGAACATTTTCCAATATACCCGTCACTTTCACAAGAAATTGATTATCCAGTTTGATGGTTTTGCCAAGTGCATTCTTCCAGTCGCCAAAATATTTTTCAGCGATTTCTTTTGTAAGAACCACAGAGTTCTTATCTGATAGTGAGCTTGTAGGATTGCCCGACAGCCATTTGAAATCGAACATGTCGAAGAATTCCGGTTCCACGGCAAACATCCCATTTTTCTCCTTGAATCTTTTAACCACTTTGCCATTTTGATCCATCACTAAGATCTGATCATCGCCAAATGAATAGATACCCGAAGATTTTTTGACATCGGGAAGATCTTTTTTAATAATACTGGGTAATGGAAACGGAGCGGCTGCTCCATAAAATATTCCATTCTCTCCCGGGTGATGATATTCCATCAACACCCTGTACAGCCTGTCTTTATTCTTATGAAAATCATCAAAGCTCGTCTCAAAGCGGATGATCACAGCAATCAGGATACACACGGCAATGCCAGCCGCCAGTCCCGCTATATTAAAAACACTGTAGTTCTTATACCTGAGCAAATTCCTGAAGGCTGATTTGAATTGATTGATGAACATTTGTTATGATTTAAGCTTTACAATATTAATCGTATATCGTATATCGTGTATCGTAAATCGATCCACGCTATACGATACACGATATGCGTTACTCCGATCGCAGACTGGTTACCGGGTTGGCGACCGCCGCTTTCACGGATTTAAAACTTATAGTAATCAGGGTAATTAAAATAATGGATCCGGCAGAGATAATAAATATATCTGCACCAATATGAACCTGGTATGCAAAACTGCTGAGCCAGTCATTCATTATCCACCATACCAAAGGGAACGCAATCAGTACTGCAACCAAAACAAGCTTTAGAAAATCTTTGGATAACATAACCAATACACTGCTGACCGAAGCACCCACAACTTTTCTGATGCCGATTTCTTTTTGTCTTCTCTGCGCGGTGAATGCTGCGAGGCCGAATAACCCCAGACAGGAAATGAGAATCGCAAGCCCTGCAAAATATTTTGATAAAACAGCTACCCGGTTTTCAGATACATACAGGATCTGATATTCTTCATCCAGAAATTTATAATCAAAGGGAAGACCTTTATAAAATGAAGCATATATTTTCCTGACCTGTTCTATTGTTTGCCGCTCGGTACCTGCTTTTATTTTTACAATCACATTCGGCATTACAGGAAACATCTGGAAAAATGCGGGTTTTAAAGGCTGGTATAAGGATTCGAAATTAAAATCAGCAGCCACCCCTACAATCGTTTTCTCCTGGTTCCAGAATTTAATTTTTTTCCCTATTGGATCCTTCAACCCCATGGCTGCAATAGCCGATTCATTAAATATGATTTCATTCCGCGCATTTAAGTTGTCGGAAAAATTCCTTCCCTCTTTTATTTTAATGCCAACAGTTTGCAAAAAGCCATTCCCCATTTCAAGATTTGCAAAATCAATGTCTTTGGAGGGATCCTTTCCCGGCCATTGAAATCCACCAATGCCTCCATGATCTCCGGTCAGGTTGTGATAATGACTCCCTGCACTTACCACGCCAGGAATATTCTTCATGTCATTTACAAAACTGATAGCGGAACCCAGAGATGCAGAATCATTTTCCAGGGGAATGGTGAAATCGATAATATTCTCCCTGTTATAACCGAGGTTTTTTGTCTGAATATAATTTACCTGTTTGTATACGATCAAAACGGCAGCGATCGCAATTACAGATAATGTAAACTGGAATATTACCAGGCCCTTCCGCATCCATAATTCTCCGATGGAAGTTTTGACGGTGCCTTTTAATATCAATGCTGGTTTAAATCCGGAGATGTATAGCGCAGGATAACTTCCGGCAATGATGCCGGTTACAAGTGCTATAATTAAAACAGTAAAAATTACCCTGGCACTGAATTCAAATACCAGGTTCTTGCCGGTGATTGAATTGAATTGCGGAAGTAAAAGGTAAATTAATATGACGGCGAGAATGACCGATAAATAACTCATCAGAACTGATTCACCGAGATACTGAAGAATTAGTGTTGCCCTTCCCGCTCCCACCACTTTTTTTATACCTACTTCTTTAATTCTTCTTGATGCATTGGCCGTGGAGAGGTTCATGAAATTGATACACGCAATGGCCAGTATGAATAAGGCAATCGCCGAGAATAATTTTACATAAGATATTCTTCCACCCGCCTGCACACCATCTTTATAATTTCCATAGAGATACCTGTCAGAAAATTTCCTGACAAATAAAGTCTTTTTAGAATCCTTCTCTTTCGAATGCATAAAATCTTTGATCCTGGCATTGAACTGGCTGATATTTGTTCCCTTCTTTAATATCAGAAATGTGCTGGGATCACTATTGCCCCAATCCTTCATGCCAGGTCTCCTTTCGATGAACTGATCGAAATTGAACAACAGGTCGAATTTGTCTGAGACGTTTTCAGGATTCTTTTCAAAAATGCCTGTTATCAGATAAGAGCCGTCAAACTCACTCTGGCTCCATTCAATGGACTTACCGATTACATTATGCGTAGTATGGAATAATTTCATCGCAAGCTCATCAGAAATGGCGATTGATTGTTTGTCTGAGATAAGTCTTCTATAGTCGCCTTCGATAAAATGACAATCAAAAATGTTGAAATATTCTTTGCTTACAAACTGACCACCGGCTTTAATGCGCGTTTCTCCCTGGGAAATAATACCCGGGCTTGAAAACCAGGAAGCAGGAATCACTGTTGCCGCATATTCAACTTCAGGCATTTCAGTCTTAAGTGCATTTGCCAGCAACCCGGCAGTGTAGTCCATGGTCGTGATCCCGTTCTCCTCCTTCAGGTTTTGCATCACCTGGTACAGGTTGCTGTCCTTCGTGTTAGATTTATCCATATTCCATTCGTCGCTGACCCATAGCCAGATAAACAGCGCACAGGCCAGACCAATTGACAAACCAAAAAGATTCAGAAAAGTGAATTGGCGGTCTCTTATGAGATTGCGCCAGGCGATTTTGAAATAATTTTTTACCATTTATATATTGGTTGAGCGTGGATCGTGGATCGTGGATCGTGGATCGTGGATCGTCGATGTGACAGTACACCAAGAAAATGCCAATTAGATAGGCGGTTGTAAATCAAAATTTTAGATCAAAGAGAATTAAAGCAACTGTCCGCAAATGAACGTCTGTTGTCCGTTATTCATCGACCTCTTAACGATTATCGTGTATCGTTTATCGACCCACGACCCACGATCCACGATCCACGATCCACGATCCACGACCCACGACCCACGATCCACGACCTACTGCAGCGCTAAATAAATGTCCTCCATAATATTCCCGCGCACATTCAGGGAAGAAAGTTTTGAGCTTTCCTGGGGATTTACACGGTTGGAAAGAAAGATTAAAACAAGTTGCTGTGCGGGATCTGCCCAGATGCATGTCCCGGTAAAACCCGTATGGCCGAATGTCAATGGGGAAGCAGCGGCGCAGGGATAAGGTTCTTTTCTCGTGGCATTATCCTTTTCAGGTTTGTCGAAGCCAAGCCCGCGCCGGCTGATATCACTATGATAGGCTGTGAAGTATTCTATGGTTTCTTTTTTAATATACTGGTGACCTCCAATCGACCCGCCGTTCAACAACATCTGCATGATCACCGCCAGATCGTAGGCATCGCTGAATAATCCCGCATGTCCCGACACTTCACCAAACATAGCTGCACCTGGATCGTGCACGTCGCCGCGTAATAACTGTCGTCTGAAAGGAACTTCCTGTTCGGTTGGTGCAATCCTGTTGAGAGGAAAACGCTCCCTGGGTTTGAATCCTGTAGTCGATAGGGCCATGGGCTGATAGAAATTCAAATAAGCATATTGGTCAAGCGTCATCCCGCTCAGGGCTTCCACAATCTTTCCCATGAAAATAAAATCATTGTCGCTGTAAACATATTTACCCGAGGGTCCCAGTTTGCTCGTCAGGATTCTTTTATACATCGTGTCTTCCCAGTCACTTCTTATATACAGATTTTCAGCAACCCGGATACAATGCAGACTGTCCGCAGTGGAAGAATATATGCCCGGAAGCGGAATACCTGCGTTATCCTTTGTGATCGTTTCAGCATAAAAAGGAATAAAATCTTTCAGTCCTGCCTGGTGCAGCATGATATCCCAGATCTTCAATGAATCCTTATCACTTCCTCTTACCCAGGGAAGATAATATCCCAGCGTTTTATTCAGATCCAGTTTTCCTTCATCATATAATTTCATCACAGAAATCGTCGTGGCACATACTTTTGTTACGGACGCGAGATCATAAATGGTTTCAGGATATACCGGCTCCAGTTTATTATATTCCATGGTGCCGAATGATTTCTCGTAGGCAACCTGGCCATTCTTTACAACCACCACAACGCATCCCGGAGCGGCCTGCAGGGCGATGGCGCGTTTGCAAATCGAATCGATGCGTTGAAGTTTATACGGATTAAATCCCAACGATTCGGGCGGAACTTCCGGAAGGGCGCCCCGGAAATAAGTAATTCCAAATCCTGCTCTGATACCATTGCAAACAGAAACAGGCAAATGACCTTTAGCCAAAAATTTTCCATTCAACCAGTCTGCTGCGACGGACTGTGTAATTTCATTGTCATCATAACACTCCACCAGTACCGAAGCATCGCAAACATATTTGAGCGCATAAGGATTGCCGAATACGAATGTTATAGCACCGGGCTGGTGATCCAGTTTTTGAAGAAGCTGTAATGCAGCTGCACTGATTCCGAAATCATGTACAGGATAGCGGTTAATATTGTGCAGGCCGACAATAATCATATCATAACGGTTTCGAAGTAATTCGAAAGCCGCTGCCGCTTTCACACTATCGAGACCATAATCAAAATAATAAGTGTTCGCATGAAAATCATCGCGCATTCTCTTGCTGAAGGCATTGTCATCTGTAAGTCCAAATCCAATATAGGCTACACGTTTAGCCGGAGGGCCCGGAAAAGGGCGGTCACTTCTGCGCACCAGGGTGATGGCCTGTTTAGCAACATTCCTGTAAAGTTCAGGAACATCTTTGTTCAAATCTTCCACGAGATGTGCCGTGTCGATGGGCTGCCAGTTCGATAACCCCAACTGATATTTTGCTGTTAAAACTTTTTTCACACGCGCATTCAAATCCTTCCATTTCAGTTTTTTCTCTTTGATCGCCTTAAATATTTTTTGGATGCTGAGGGTTACGTCGCCAGGAAGACAAAGCATATCATTACCAGCGATCAGAGATTCAACAGAAGCATCGCCATCAGGAAAATATTTACTCAGCCCTTTCATTTCAAGAGCGTCGGTAAAACTGAGTCCTGTAAATAACATTTGTTTCCGGAGAAGGGTGGTAACGGTATTATTTGAAATGGATGTGGGACGATGTTCGCGGGAATCAATGGCAGGTACAAAAAGATGGCCGATCATCACACTGCCGATGCCTGCTTCAAATAATTTCTTAAACGGATACAGTTCCATAGTATCCAGCTGATGACGATTTTTATTGATGACAGGAAGGTCAACATGGGAATCCACGGTCACATCACCGTGACCGGGGAAATGTTTTGCCGTTGCCAGTACCCCATTGTCCTGCAATCCCTTCATATATTGAATGCCGAGTTGAGCAACACGATGCGGGTCTTCCCCGAAAGAACGATCGTTGATTACCGGATTATCAGGATTATTATTCACGTCCACCACCGGCGCGTAATTTACCTGGATGCCCATGCGTTTACATTGTTCGGCAATAGTTTTTCCGTAGGTATAAATGAGCTGGGGATCCTGTACCGCGCCCAGCATCATCTGCCTGGGTAAAGGGGCTACGCTGTCCATCCGCATACCCAGACCGTTTTCAGCATCTATCGAAAATAAGATGGGTGTTTCTGCGATCTCCTGGAGATGATTGATGAAAGCAGCCTGCTGTTTAGGACCACCCTGAAACAGGCAGATCCCACCCAGGTTGTAACGACGGATATCTGCTTCCACCTGCTGGTCGTAAAAGGTAATTTTTCCGGTCGTCCCATCGATGGAAGAAAGCCTGACCACCATCAGCTGGGCAATTTTCCCTGTATCCGTCAGCGTATTAAATACCGAATCCACCCAGTGATTTGCGGGCATGTTAACGTTGTATTGCGCATGAAGTGAAAGGGAAAAAACGAGTAAGACCGGAAGGAGAACATTTTTCATGATGGATTTTTAAGCCTAAAGCTCAAAGCCTAAAGCCCAAAGCTGAAAGTCTAAGCTTTAGTTGAAGGTTTATGATCTTGATTTATGGGTTTTGATATACCAACCAATACGTTCAACGGTTCCCGCACGTGCGGGATCAACCGTCAACCGCTTTAGGCTTTAGGCTTTGGGCTTTAGGCTTAACCAAACCTACAAAAGAAAAAGAGATTTTTTTCCATTAAATTGCCCGGACATTTAGGGCTTGAAGATGAATGACCTGATTGAACTGTTACCGGATAATATTGCAAATCAGATTGCCGCGGGTGAAGTGATTCAGCGGCCGGCAAGCGCTGTGAAAGAGCTGATGGAGAATGCCATAGACGCGGGCGCATCGCAGGTGAAACTGATCATCCATGATGCAGGAAAATCCCTGGTGCAGGTCATTGATAACGGAAAGGGAATGAGTGTCACCGATGCCCGTATGGCATTTGAACGACATGCCACTTCCAAGATCCGGAATATTGAAGATCTGTTTCGCATAAGAACCATGGGTTTCAGGGGTGAAGCGCTGGCTTCCATTGCTGCGGTAGCCCAGGTAGAACTCAAAACAAAAAGAGCTGTTGACGAGAACGGTACCTGCATCGAAATAGAAAATAGTTTTGTTACAAAGCAGGAGCCCGTCGCCTTTCCGAATGGAACCAGCATCGCGATGAAAAATCTTTTTTTCAACGTGCCTGCACGAAGAAATTTCCTTAAAAGCAACGCGGCCGAAATGCGGCATATCGTTGATGAGTTCATCCGCGTGGCGCTTTCATTTCCTGATATTCGTTTTACGCTTACCTCCAACAGACCAGGAAATTTTTCATCTTGAAAAAGGAACACTCAAACAAAGGATCGTGCAGATCCTCGGCGCCCATTATTCTTCCAAACTCGTATCGGTTCAGGAGAATACCGATTACCTGAATATCGCCGGCTTCGTCGGAAAACCTGATATCGCCAAACGTACACGGGGAGATCAGTATTTTTTTGTGAACAATCGTTTTATCCGGAGCGCTTATCTGAATCACGCGGTGATGACAGCCTTTCAGCAAATGATTCCGGGCGATAGTTTTCCGCTCTATGTTTTATTTATTGAAATCGATCCTTCACGCGTGGATATAAATGTGCATCCGACAAAACAGGAAATAAAATTTGAGGACGAGAAAATTGTTTATGCATTTGTACAGGCAGCGGTGAAACATTCACTGGCGCAGTTCAGTATTACACCCAGTCTCGATTTCGATCTTGATCCGGAAATACAACAGCTCGATGCGATCAACAAACCTTTCTCGGAAGAAATGAAAACAGGCGTTGAATCCTCCAGCCTGTTTAAAACTTTTACAAAAAAAAACCAGGCACATTTTATTGAGCCTGCTTCCAACAGCGAACTGGTTCATTGGAGAGACCGCGAAATGGAAGATCTGAATTTTGCTGCTTCAGTTGCAGGCGCGCCGGTTTCAACAGGAATTATTTCTGGTGAAATTTCCCGGGCAGATCATCCTGTTCCATTTAATGCAACTGATACGGAAGAAGAAACAGCAGACAAACAATCAGAAAATAATGCTTCCTTTCAATCTTTGTATGCACGTTTCTCTTCGGATCCGTTATTTCATGATGAACAATTTCGTCTGATCCAATTGCAGAATACTTATATCGTTTGTGAAACCAATGGTGGTTTTCTGTTGATCCATCAGCAGGCCGCACATGAACGTGTTTTATATGAAAAATTTATGCTCGCGCTAAGCGGGAAACCTTTGGCAACACAACCGGGATTATTTCCAGTCACCCTTACCCTCGCTACTTCTGATGCAGTTTTGCTGCAGGAGCTCCTGCCCGGTTTGCATGCACTGGGTTATGCTATTGAACCTTTTGGAAAGGATAGTTTTATTGTTCAGGGAGTGCCCGCTGGTCATGCTGATGCCAATGAAAAAAAAGTTATTGAAAATTTACTGGAACATTGCAAGCATTCCGGAAATGAAAAGATCGATACGCTTCAGGAAAAAATGATCCGCTCCCTTGCCTGGCAACAAGCCATTAAAGCCGGAACCGTTCTCTCCGAAACTGAAATGCGTTCTCTCACAGAAAGCCTCTTCCGCTGCCTGCAGCCGAACACTTCTCCCAATGGTAAGCCTGTGTTTGTTGAATTTAAGAAAGAGTATTTGGAGAAGGTTTTCGGGCGGAAAACTTAAAACAAGTGTGGTAGTGTGGTAGTGTGGTAGTGTGGTAGAGTGGTAGTGGAAAACCACCAACTGCGTCAACGATCAGTTGTCATTTCGTTAATCGTTAATCGTTAATCGTGGATCGTTTATCGATACACGATATACGATTCACGATTCGCGTTCAAAAATCTTTCAACGAATAAATTAAAAGCATTCATTAATTACCGTTAAAATACCCTTGTTGTTGCTATCGTTTTAAATTAATTTTGATTAATAAGCGAGCGTATGGGAATGAATTCAGAACAAGCTCTTCAGAAACAAATTGAAGAATCAATAGATGCTCTTAAAAAGACAACAGCCAAAGCAACTAAATCGAAAAAGGCTGCAACTAAGTATTTGGTTGAACTGGGATTAATTGAAGATGAAAAGCCTTCAAAAAAAGTAAAACAATTTAACAATGTCAAGACTAATATATTATTGAACAAACTTATTAGTAAACTAAATCTAACTCAGAAGGAAGTTTTAATAACTTTTATTAAACAATTATCAAATACTAATAAAAATATTGGCCGGCAAACCATCGAAGATTACAATCTTGAATTGAATCAGGCAATTAAAAACGTAAAAAAGGGAAATTATACAACACTTGAGAATCTGGAAAAAGAAATGTAGTCCTGGTAGAAGATGCTTTTAGTTACCGTTAAAATACTCATTTAATTCTATAGCCTTTGAAGTAATTTTAGATAAATAAACATTGTTAATTGATATGACTGAAGAAACAATAAAAGAAACGCTCGATGCAATTCGTAAAACGACTTCGAGAGTAACTAAATCGAAAGCAACAGCTATAAAGTTTTTAGTGGATCTTGGTTTAATTGAGGAAGAGAAGCCTTCTAAAAAAAACATAAAAAGGAGAAAATAACTATTTAAGCTATGACTACATCGGCGATTCAAGAGCAAATTGATATTATTAAAAGAGCAACTGAAAAAGCACTTCGATCTAAAGAGGCGACTTTACAATTTCTAATAAGCGCCGGAATAATAAATACTCATAAGGACAAGCAAGGCCTTTTAAAGAGCAGAAATTAAAAAAATAAATGGCTCGTCATCAGCCTTTTCAGGTAACAGGTTATCATAGTTGTGATAAACAAACTGGAATTAGAGTCCTAACCGGAGCATTGGATCTGCACCTTAGTAATAATTCCTGGGACTGGCTTGGGGGAGGAATTTACTTTTGGGAACATAATCCAAATCGGGCTCTTGAATATGCAATTGAAAATGCAAACGGATATCAATTCAATAAAGTTCAGATCAAGACACCATTTATTCTTGGAGCTAACATTGAATTAGGAAATTGTCTGAATTTAGTAGAATCAGAGTCCCTTGCAATATTAGTTTGAGCATATCAAGGCTTGGTTGAAGCATTTAGATCTTCTGGTAAAAATATGCCCGTGAATGAAGGAAAAAATAGGAAGTTGGATTGTGCGGTAATCAGATTTGTGCACCAGTCAAGGATTGAAGAAGGAAAACTATCATTCGATTCAGTAAGAAATGCTTTTGATGAAGGTGAAAAAGTATATGAAGGTGCTTCATTTGCAACTCGAAATCATTTGCAGGTTTGTGTGATTAATTCCGACAAAATCAAAGGATACTTTTTGCCAAGACCAATTGAAGAGTTCAATCCTTATTTGAATAAGGATTTCGTGTCATTAAAAAACTAAGATAAAATTGAATTAATCTCTTCAATAATTCTTCCTCAAATACTCAACATACGCTTCCACAGCTCTTCTGATCGCGGAACTACCGCCATTATGATTATTTATAAGGATGGAGAATTCAAGCAGGTGTTTTTTATACGTGTAGATATATCCGCTCAGGCATAACACTCCCGTAAGAGAACCGGTTTTCACAAATACATATCCGCTGTCGGCGCGATAATAATTTTTCAGGGTGCCGCTTCCGCCGGTAGGAAGAATCTTTTTCATACGGTCCATTCCGAATTCATTTTTTAATTTGATAAGCACACTGACAAAATCCCGGGGACTGAATAAATTAAATCTGCTTAGTCCGCTTCCGTCAACCCAGGAAGGTTTCTGGGGAAGATCAACGAGAGGACCGTTCATGATGGTATCAAGAAGTGATTTAATAACCAATTCATCATTCATCCAGCGGGTGCGCTGTTGACTTACCATCAGCAAAGTTTGTTCCGCGAAAAAATTATCGCTGCGATGCATCATCGGAATAAAAACAGAATCTGCCGGTCTTGAATTAATGGAGTCTGGTGGTGGCGGGAGAGAAATAATTGGCTGTCCAATTTTATTTACATCAACCCTGAGCAGAGGAAGTTTGTAAACAGTCACCGGCTTCCCAATCGTATCGGGTAGCAATTCGGCAGCAGCTTTCAAATTATTCGTGATGAAGGGAACGTCCTGTGTAATATTCGGTTCACTGCCGGTACGAATAATAAAAATATTTGAATCCACTAACCTTTGAACATAAAAAGTTTTAGGAAAACTATCGGTACTGAATCTGACTTTCCACGGAATTTCCGGTGAACTGGAAACAGTAGCTGTTGGTCCGAATGCAGGATTGCTTCGTGTTAAAGAATTTTGCTGGTTCCACCGGATGAAATTCCCATAAACAGGAAACGCACTTCGTTCAATGGCAAAATCTTCATTGTAATCATCCCATGCCCAGCCGACACCGAGTGCATTCTCCATCCAGCCGACATCCATGAGATAAATCTTTTTATGCGTTTTCTTTAGAAAATCAATCACAGGCTGGGATTGAAAATCGGGATGTAGCAGACTTGGATCGCCGGTAGGATAAACAAATACTGCTGTATCATTTTCAGAATAGCGAATGCCTACCAACGAATCTCCGAGATATTTTAATCCGACATATAGAGAAAATAATTTTGTATTACTTGCCGGTACGAAATATTTATCACCCTGGTAGTCCGCGATTTCTTTTTTGGATGAATCGTCATAGACATAAACTCCAACCAACGCTGTACTGAGTTCTTTCGTTTCAACCAGTTTTTTTAATGCCGGATTATCGGGAATGCAGCATTGCGCGAATGCTGAATGGTTGAAGAGCAATATTAAAATGCCTAAAGCCCAAAGCCTAAAGCCTAAAGCTTTTCTGAAGCCTAAAGCCTTCCTTAAGCCCAAAGCCGAAAGCTTAAAGCCTAAAACCTTTCTGAAGCCTAAAACCTTTCTGAAGCCTAAAGCCCAAAGCTTAAAGCCTAAAACTATTCTGAGGCCTAAAGCCGAAAGCCATTTCAAGCCTAACGCGTAACGCTCAACGCTTAACGCGAATTTTACGGGGAAAAGATTCAAATGAATTGTATTAAAATTTCACTCCCATACCCCCATACTCCCATACTCCCATACTTTCTTATCGTTCCTGCGCGCGCAACCACCGCTCCGGCACTTCATTGCTGCTTGCCTGGAGATAATCCTGGTATGAGCAGGCGATATATTTCTGGTCGGGCAGCTGCATCCACCAGCGATTGGTTTTTTTGCTTTGCAGAAATACTGTCTGCACTTCGGCGAATGCTGTATGATATTCCACGAAATATTCTTTGTCGTTCAGGCTGGCTTCACGCAGACCTTTATTCCGGCCATCCACCGCATACCAGAGCATCTGCGCGATCTGTTTAGCTGTCAGTTCGTGCACGTCGTTTTCAGGAATATATCCGTAGATGCCTATACTGCTGATATTTGGGCTCAGTCCTGCATATCGCAGTAAGGCACAGGCTTCTTCGCCGGAGAGTCCGTTGGGCGATAAAAAATTAGAAGGCGCATAAGCATGGGCGATAGCACATACATCAAAACTCAGCATATTGGAATTGCGCAGTACGGGTTCCATCTCTTCTATGACTTCCTTCACCCTTCCCACGCGGAAACAATCAAAACGGAGCTTGTCCATCGTCTCCAGCATCCTGGGATGTACATAGAAACTCTGGAAGCCGATATGATTATAATGAGAGATGAAATTCGGTTCATCCGTCAGCAGCTCCATCAGGAAATTTTCGCTCTTGAGGGTAGAATCGATATTGATATCGATCAGCGCATCGACGCAGGTGACTTCTATCAGCTTTTTACGGCTCGCATAACTCTGGTATTGCGCCAGGGTCAGGTCGTGCGAACCACCCAGAATGATAATGGTTTTGCCCATACCTATCAGCTCGTTCATCACAGTTCGTAATGCGGCATAGGTATCGGTCAGCGTGGATCCGGTCTTGATATTTCCAATATCCGTAATCCTGATCTCGCTATGCCAGTGATAGAGCTGGTAAAACTGGCGACGAATAGTATCCGGTCCGCTGAGCAGGGCCCTTGCACGGCGGGTGCCTCTTTCTTCCCGGCAGCCGATCAGGATCAGGTCGGACTGCAGCAGGTCGGGGAATTCTTCTTCATAAACCTGGATTAATTTTCCAACCTGACCATCTTTATATTCTTCGTCATTGGAAATCTCGCGGGTATTTACCGGGTCGAGGTAGTCAAGGATATGCAGACTGTACAACATGTACCACGATTTGAAACAAACTTACACTTGTTTTTCCTTTTATCTTTGCGGCATGGAAGAATTACTGGAAAAACTGGACACATACCGCAAGGAAATCCTTGGCACTGAACCCGATGGCGCTGATGCCGCCGAAGCATACCGCATCCGTTTTCTCGGAACCAAGGGTATCGTGAAAAATCTTTTCCAGGAAATAAAGAATGTTCCTGCCGAAAAGAAAAAAGAATTCGGCCAGATCCTCAATGAATTCAAACTTCTCGCCGAATCGAAATATGAATCGTTAAAAGAACCGATCAACGGTCAACGGTCAACGGTCAACGATATGGACTGGTCCCTCCCCGGCGACCCCATCCCCGTGGGAACAAGACATCCCATCAGCCTGGTAAGAAATCGCATCATTCAAATTTTCGGGCGGCTCGGATTTTCAGTGGCAGAAGGACCGGAGATCGAAGACGACTGGCATAATTTCACATCACTCAACCTGCCCCAGGATCATCCCGCGCGGGACATGCAGGATACTTTTTATGTTACACAGGAATCCTGACTGGCTGCTGCGTACACATACCAGCAACGTTCAGGCGCGGGTGATGGAAAAACAAAAACCACCTATCCGAATTATTTGTCCGGGTCGTGTTTACAGAAATGAAACCGTCAGTGCACGGGCGCATAATTTCTTTAATCAGTGTGAAGGATTATATGTGGATGAAAATGTTTCTTTCGCTGACCTGAAGCAGACACTTTATTTTTTTGTGCAGGAGATGTTTGGCAAAACAGTAAAGATCCGTTTTCGCCCTTCTTATTTTCCTTTTACCGAACCCAGTGCCGAGATGGATATTACCTGCCTGATCTGCGGAGGAAGCGGATGTAATGTTTGCAAACATACGGGATGGGTCGAGATCCTCGGAAGCGGAATGGTGCATCCGAAAGTATTGCAGAACTTCAATATCGATCCCAATAAATATACAGGCTTCGCTTTCGGCATGGGAATGGAAAGGATCTGCCAGCTTAAATATCGTGTCAACGATCTGCGACTGTATTCACAAAATGATCTGCGTTTTCTCAGACAATTTGTTTCAGCCACCTAAAGAACGGAACCATGATACTCGCCGTTCTTGCCAGCGATGAGCAGAAGAAAGAGATCGCCGCATCAGCTTTTTTCCAAAAACATGAAGTTGTGTTTTCAGAAAATATTTCCCTGTGGGCACATCATACGGCTGATGCATATATTGATTTTGGATTTGCGCCTTCGGCAGAAAAAATAGAGAAGCTCGTGAAGCTGCTGCCCAGACCCGTATTGATAAATGCAGTGACAGAAACGCTTGATGAAATTCATCCTGATTTTATCCGGTTCAATGGATGGCCCGGATTTCTGAAAGGAAATTATATCGAAGCCGCAGCGAATAAAGAAAGACAGCGAAAGGACAAGTGCGTTGTTCGGAGATCAGATCATTATTTGTGAAAGACGAGCCGGGATTTGTTTCCGCGCGCATCGTATCGATGATCATTAATGAAGCTTATTTTACTTTGGAAGCCGGAACCAGTACAAAAGAAGAGATTGATATTGCAATGAAACTTGGAACAGGATATCCGTTTGGTCCTTTTGAATGGGGAGAGATGATTGGACTTAGTAGAATTGCTGGAATTGCTAAGGAAACTATCTTAAGAGTAATCCTATTTATGAATTGGCAGAAAGCCTGAAATCATTTCGTAAATCGTGTAGTCGTGAAATAGTATATCGATCCACAATCTACGATCTACGATTCACGATCCACGATCAACGAAAAAGAATGATCCTACTAATAGACACCTCACAAGAAACCGCAACAATCGCTCTTTCGCGAGAGGGAAAAGTTTTGTTTTCGGAAGAAAATAAAATTTCAAAAGAACATGCCTCCTGGCTGCATACAGCGATCGGGCGGATACTTGCAGAAGCAGATATGACGCTGGCAGAGTTGAAAGCTGTAGCTGTTATTGCCGGACCGGGTTCTTATACCGGACTGCGGGTGGGAATGGCTGCGGCCAAGGGATTTTGTTATGCGCTGAATATCCCGCTGATCACCCAGAAATACGCTGGAAGTAATGGCTGAATCCATGAGGTCCGAAGCGGAGAAAAAAAATGCCCTGATCTGCCCCATGATCGATGCCCGGAGGGATGAAGTTTTCACTGCTTTGTATTCAATAAGCCTAAAGCCTAAAGCCGAAAGCCTAAAGCCTAAAACGAACAGTCAACCGTCAACTGCCAACCGTCAACTATCTAAGAAGAACTATTACAGCCTCAAGCAATGCTAGATAAAGATAAAAATGCATTTGAAACACGCCTTGCAGAAAATGCGATAATTTTCTTTCGGAACGGGGGCGGAAAAATGGAAAAAAATTGCAGCATCTCCTTCAGCCATTTTTGAACCACAACCCAATATAATACAGGCTTTTGCTACACTTGTCTACCAGGATTTCACCTCCGGTAAATGGGCCGATCCGGTTTATTCTGAACCAATTTATTTGAAAGAATTCTTCACTTATTGAGAAAATATTCTATATTACGAATTCTTTGGAAACTCTGCTTGTTATACGAGAATTGCTAGAATCCAATACAGATATTTTTTTTGAACCTTCAACCTTCCGAACTGTATGAGCGGTACAAGCAGCAACTATTGGATGATCCTCAATGCCCAGGATGGGGAGGACACTGCCGTAAAAGTCGATTTTATCAATCTGAAAAAGGCCGCAATGATCCTGCGGGCTCTTAATCACAAACTCCGGCAGCAGATCGTAAGAATCTTAGATGAGCATAAAAAGCTGACAGTCACGGAACTATATATCCACCTCCGGCTGGAGCAGTCTGTCGCTTCCCAGCACCTGGCGATCCTCCGCCGGGCGGGTATCGTCAAAACCGAACGAGACGGTAAATTCATCCATTATACCATCAACCCCGAACGGATTGGTGATATTATGAAAACAGTGCATTTGTTGTTAGTTTAACGCCAGTGTAACTACTAGAGCGCTTAAAGCCGAAGCCTAAAGCCTAAAGCCTTACTGAGTGTTATGAGTTTAAATTCAGCTCAACCAAGTAACCTCATAACTTATTAGCTTGCTTAAAAGCGTTTTAGGCTTTAAGCTTTGGCTTTAGGCGTTAAAAGAGTAAATTTGCACCAATGTATATCCAACAACTATATACCGGATGCCTGAGTGAAGCGGCTTATTATATTGAAAGTGAGGGTGAAGCTGCGATCATTGATCCCCTTCGTGATATCGAGGAATACCTGGTCCTGGCAAAGGAAAGAAAAGCCACCATCAAATATATTTTCGAGACCCATTTTCACGCTGATTTTGTGAGCGGACACCTCGATCTGGCCCAGGCATCCGGAGCGCCGATCGTTTACGGTCCTGAGACCGAAACTTCTTTCCCCATCTACCGGGCTAAAGACGGAGAAATTTTCAAGCTGGGGAAACTGACTATTGAAGTGCTGCATACGCCCGGACATACCATCGAATCTTCCTGTTATCTTTTGCGTGATGCTAACGGTAACCCCTTATGCGATTTTTACCGGCGATACATTGTTTGTTGGTGATGTCGGCAGACCCGATCTCAGCAGCGGCAATCTGACCCAGGAAGAACTGGCATCTATGTTATTTGATTCACTGAAGAAAAAAATCAGCCCACTTCCCGACGAAGTAATTATTTATCCGGCTCACGGTGCGGGAAGCAGCTGTGGAAAAAATATCGGTCCCGATACTTACAGCACGCTGGGCGAAGAAAGAAAATCAAATTATGCCCTGCTGCGCGAATCAAAAGAAGAATTTATCAAAGCTGTTACTGACGGACTCAATACACCTCCGCAATATTTCGCTGTAAATGCGCGCATCAATAAAGAAGGATATGAAAGTCTGGATGGAGTAATGGAAAATGGATTGAAACCTTTGAATATTGAAGAATTTAAAACACTGATCAAAGACGACGATACAATTATGTCTCGATACCCGCCCTTCAACAGAATTCTCCGGAAGGATATGTGCCCGGCTCCATCAGCATTGGCCTCGATGGACGATTTGCAGAATGGGCAGGAAGTCTTCTTCCCTTCGATAAACCATTTGTACTCGTAACAGATCCGGGAAAAGAAAAAGAAAGTGTGGTCAGACTTGCGCGCGTTGGATTTGCACAGATGAAGGGATATCTGCAGGGAGGATTTGAAACCTGGAAAAATTCCGGAGAACCCATTGATCTCATCGTGAATATTGACGCGGATGAATTTGCAATGGATCTTCCCTTCGATCCAAAACTCAAAGTAGTGGATGTGCGCAGAGAAACTGAATTTGCCGACGGACATGTTCCCGCTGCAAGAAATATTCCACTCGAAACATTAACAGATCCCGGCACCATGGCCGAATTCGAGGATACTCGATAATATTTATATTCACTGCGCCGGCGGCT
Organism: uncultured Bacteroidota bacterium; assembly: GCA_963711345.1. GTDB lineage: Bacteria > Bacteroidota > Bacteroidia > Chitinophagales > Chitinophagaceae > Puia. Next base: position 531,179 of record CAVQDS010000002.1, read on the forward strand.
ATCGCAGCATCATCGCATGCTCACTCTTCAAACGCCAGGGTATTCACAACCTCCATAATATTATCGGTGGATGGGATGAAATCAAAAAAATCGACGGACTGGAAATTGTGAAAGAGAATAGCGTACTTAATTAGATATGCCTGCTTGCCGCAGGCAGGGGTTATGAGAGCTATGAGATTCCATGAGATATTCTCATACTCTCATAACTTTCACACTTGCATTAAGCCTTACGCCTTATGCTTTTCGCTTTGTAGGGTTTTTTCTTGAAGAATTCCGGAAGACCATATTCAGCAATTAATTTTTCTGCCTTTTCATGTTTTGCTATAAAAACGGGGTCCTTACTAAAATCCGGAAAATCATCATCGATCAAGATTGTATTTTTGGTGAAATTTTTTAATGCTTTTAATGATCTATTCTTCTTTGGCATAAAAAAGGTTCTAAATAGTACTAAGATTTTTTTCTACCGGATGTCTTTGAACTTATTGGTGTCTTTCGATTCTTAGCCTTGGTCTTATTATTCAATAATTCGGGAAGACCATATTCGGCAATTAATTTTTCTGCCTTTTCCATTTTTGCCAAAACGAATGGATCATTACTTAAATCCGGGAAATTTTCATCTACAGAGACAGATTTCGGTAATTTTTCAAGATTCCATTTTGTCATATAAATTGAATTTAATTAAAGTTACAATTTTCCTTTATCGATTTTTGCCAGAAATGAATCATAATTTATTCCTTTCCTGAAAATTTCCAAATTCCCATTTCTAAGGCCCTCAAGATTCATTATAGTATTTCAAATTGCTTATGCTTACAAGCTATAAGTTTTGTAAATTAATTTTTAGACAAGTATCACTTATTCATTGATATCAATCCCAAATGATCGATGAAAATAGTTTTTAATAAAAAAATGGCATATTGAAGCTATTCCAGAAGGAACATATATCTTGGACCATTAAAAGTAACCCGTAATAGATAAATGAATGTTATTTAATTTATTTCAGTTTATAATATTTCTACCAATGGTATTTGATATAATACTTGTTTGCTTTCAACAAAAAACTAGGTCATCAAAATGTTCTATTATAAATTACAAGTTATTTCTTTTACGGTTGGTGGAGCTGGAAATTCCTAGGCCTTTTAGCCTTCAGTACCTTTTTGGATTACAATTATGGATTTCAAGTAGCATCTCCGGTCAAAAAAAGAGCAAAGTTATTCTTATGGTTAAGTGTAATTAATAACCTTGCAATCCTTGGTATTTTTAAATACTATAACTTCTTCGCAACTCAAATTCAGCAAGGATTAGAAATGTTAGGGTTGCACTCCCATCCGATTTTACTGCATGTTGTTCTTCCGGTGGGCATTTCCTTTTACACTTTTCATGGCATGTCTTATGTCTTCGATATTTATCGTGGGAAACTTAAACCCGTTACTAATTTTCCTCAATATGCTCTTTTTGTAAGTTTCTTCCCATTACTGGTTGCTGGACCAATTGAAAGAGCAAATCATTTACTTCCCCAAGTGCAAAAGAAAAGAGTATTGAACTATGTCCAGGCTGTTGAAGGATGTAAGTTGATGATATGGGGCATGTTTAAAAAGGTAGTTGTCGCGGATGGATTGGCTGGTCCTGTTGATTACGTTTTTGGGAATTACCATACTCAAAACGGTTATACTATAATCTTTGCGGCCATTGCTTTCAGCTTTCAAATTTATAGTGACTTTAGCGGTTATACTGATATTGCCTTGGGTACGGCAAAGTTATTTGGATTCGAATTGTTCAGTAATTTCCGGTTTCCATACTTCTCACGCGATATAGCGGAGTTTTGGCGAAGATGGCACATTTCTTTATCCTCTTGGTTTAGAGATTATTTATATATACCACTAGGTGGATCCAGGGTAGGAAAATTAAAATATGTCAGAAACATTTTTATAATATTTTTAGTAAACGGATTTTGGCACGGAGCAAATGGACTTACATCTCGTGGGGATTTATTCACGCTTGTGGATTCATACCATTATTACTTTGAATCGTAACCGTGAAAATACTTCTGATATTGTTGCGTATAATAGAAAAAAGCATACCATTCGTCAATGATGGCAAATGATTAAAACCTTCGTTTTTGTAACTATCGCCTGGATATTCTTCAGGGCAGATAGTATTCGAGTGGCTTTGGATCAATTTAAAATTATTGTTACAAGTGCGATTCATTATCCAAGGCAGTTCTTGCATTTGCCTCCCTTGGGGCGGGCTATTTTTACTTATGTAATACCATTGTTATTCTGTGATTGGAGATTTAGGAGAGATGAAAGAAGGTTGCATTTTTCAAACAGTAAGTTTGCAAATTGGATTTTTTATATTGTACTTATGGTTTTAGTTTTTAATCAATTTTTAGGTTATTTGGTGATTCAGCCAAGCAATTTCATTTATTTTCAATTTTAATGCAGAAGATTATTTACAATATTTTTAGATTTATTATTTTGAGTACTTTACTATTCATAGTACTTCGCATTACACTACCACAAAAGAAAAATTATAATTCTGCATTTGTTGATAAATTAAGGCTTTTGCGTAAGTATAAGAATGAAAGAAAGATAGTGCTTTTGGGCGGGTCATGTGTTGGCTGGGGAATTTCTGCTGAACAAATTGAAAAAAGCACTGGAATTAAAACTATCAATATTGGTCATCATGCGGGATTTGGTTTAACCGATTTTCAGAATTATCTGATGAGAAATATTTCAGACAGTGATATTATTGTATTTTCTCCTGAATGGATATTTTACACTAACCCCATTTTTTTTGATACAGCCACATATGATAATTTACTTACAAATTTGGATTATGGTATAGTAATTGGTAAACCACTTTTAATCTTTAAAGGCATTTTCGAAAAGATAAACTTCGATTTGCGGAAATCAAAAGAAAAAAGATGAAAACAGCCCTATTATTATAACTGTTTAAAGAAAAATGGAGATATTATATGGGAATATGGGCTAGATACAAAAGGTCAGAAACCTTATAAAATTGATACGTTCATTGGAATTACGATAAATTTATTTCTACATTCCCATTTATTAATAGGAAAAAAACTGTATTATTTTTCCCGCTACACAGATAGGAGTTTACGATATATATAAGAATCAACTTGAAAAATTTAGTTATACTTTAAGAAGCAAAAACCTGGTTGTTGTTAATGATGTCATAAGCAATGTTTATAATGATAGTGCTTCATTCGATGCGGAATATCATATTACTTGTGAAAGCCGTACTAAAAGAACAGACTCATTAATTTTATTTCTTAAAAAGAGGTTTTTATCAGACGAAGTGATTGAGCAGAATTTTTAAAATATATAAAGGTTGCAATACTTGACAAGGGTTTTTACTCAACGTCTGAGATTTAGATAATCCAGATAAAGAAAGAAAATATGACGACAATTGATTCAAGCAGACGAAGCAATTGAGAGTATGCTGGATGATTAATTAACAAAGTTTAAGCTTCGACGCTTTGACTAGCACCTAGCGGCTGATGGGCTTTAAGCTTTGTGCTTAATAGACGTAAATGGAATTTGCACGTCCCAGAGTGTGCAGGCTCATACTCAACGCCATTTTTCCAATAAACAGCGCTGTCGACTTCTAGGTGCTGCACCTGAAATAAATGTTCTGGAGTAACCAGCAACGTAAACATCGGAACCCGAAACAAAAACGGAAGTTGTAACATATGAAGTATTCGCATTGGGATGGATTGTTTAACTGCAAATCATTTTCAACTCCGTTTTTCCAATAGGCAGCTCCAAGAAATACTCCTGGTGGCAGTAAGAGGGGGATAAATACTCCAGGATTATATACATCTGTTCCGAGAACAAAAAGGGAATTTATGCTGCTTAAATAGGAACCATCATTCGGCCTTGGTTGCATAAAATATGCTGTCCCGTTTAACCAATACACACCCTGGTTAGCCATCCCGCCTACATATACATTGCTCCCTGAAACATACATACAATGAACCAGTGGAAGAGTCGTCCCACTACCGCCATAAGGAGCTGCAATAGTCATATCCCCGTTTTTCCAATAAACGCCATTTTCTAGGGTGTCGTATCCGGCAAAATACACGTCGGTACCATCTGCAAAAGTTGAGACGATACTACCTGTGAAAAAATTCTTCGCAGGTGAACCAATTGCTGGAAATGAAATCAATGCACCATTTTTCCAGCCATTCCTATTCGCATAATATACATCGGCACCTGAAACGGAAACTACAGGCGGGTCGCTAATTTGCTGAACTGTATCTATATTATTCGGAGTACCATTTTTCCAATAAACATATTGACCAATATCCGGTCCGCTAATATTATTTGATGTTGGAGTCCCTTGGTATACACCTGTAACATATATATCGCTGCCGGATAAGAGTACCTGATTTGCTATACTAAAAGTGGTTGAAAGCGTGTCCGGAACTCCGTTCTTCCATAAAATTGCATTAGCTCCATTATAACCGGCAATATAAACAGTGGAATCAGGAATGGGTGGCGTAGTTCCTCCACCATGATTTGAACTTTTTGTACAGGAAGTAAAAATGAAACCTGCGGTAGCAACAAGAACGCACTTTTGAAGAATGAAAGCCATAACGGCCTTTTACGGATTAAAGGTAAGGAAAGTATGGGAAGAAAGTATGGGAGTATGGGAGCATGGGAGTATGGGATTATGAGTTATGGGCTATGGGTTATGAGTTATGGGTTCTTTACAAACACCCCTGGAAGCACGTATGAGAGTGTGAAAATATCAAGACCCATAACTCATAACCCATATCTCATAAATCCTATTCCGCCCTCAGGCTGGTGACGGGATTCATCATCGCGGCCTTCAGGGATTGATAACTTACGGTAAGCAATGTAATGAGTAAAATACTGAGGCCGGCAATACCGAAAACCCACCAGGGAATATTGTCGCGGTAAGAATAATTTTGCAGCCAGTTGTTCATTCCATAATAAGAAAGCGGAATCGCGATGCAAAGAGAGATCAGTACAAGTTTTACAAACTGTACAGACAACATGCCCCATAGAGAAAATAAATTGGCGCCCAGCACTTTGCGCACACCGATTTCTTTTGTACGCTGCTCTGCAACAAATGATGCGAGTCCGAATAAACCGAGACAGGATATAAATATTGCCAGGCCGGCGAATACGGCAGACAGATTCCCGATGCGATCCTCTTCAGCAAATTTTTTCGCATAGGCATCATCGTTAAAAACATAGATAAAAGGACTGGCCGGATTATATTTTTTAAAAACCTTTTCAATGGATGCCATGGAATTATGCAGGGGCAGTCCTGCTTTCATACGGATCGTGATAACACTCATGTTTCCATCGCCCAGGAAAATCGCGGGGTCGATGGGGTCATAAGGAGAATTGGTCAGCATGTCTTTTACCACGCCTACCACGGTGCGAGATTTACCGCCGAATTTCATGATCGTACCGATCGGATTTTTTATGCGGGTTACTTTAGCTGCAGCTTCACTCAGGATCATCGAATAGGAATCAGCATAGGCACGTGAAAAATCACGACCTGCAATAATATCCCAGCCGATCGTTCTTCCAAATTCTGTCGTAACATTTACATTTCTGAAAAAAACCACCAGCCCCGGATCCTTACCAGGCCAGTCCAACGAATTATTATTGTTGAACTGCGTAATAGGCTGGGATGATTCGGACATTTCAGTAACAGCACCGGTTCTCAACAGGTCATCACGAAGTGCATCATAGTGTCCATACAGTGCATCCGATAAGGGAATGGTCACCAGTCCTTCCCTGGTATAACCCGTGGGACGATCTTTCGCATACATGATCTGACGGTAAACAATAATGGTTCCGATGATCAGACTTAATGAAACCGTGAATTGCAGCACCACCAATACTTGTCGAGGGATAGAATTATATCTGCTTCCCTGAAAGGCACCTTTCAATACTTTGATCGGCTCGAATCGTGAAAGATAGAATGCAGGATAACTGCCGGAAATGATTCCTGTAAATAAAGCAAATCCGATACAGATCAGCCAGAAAGCAGGATTGCTGTAAGGAATATTCATGTGTTTGCCAGAAAGATTATTGAAAAATGGCATGGATAATTGGGCCGACAACAGTGCAATCACAAAAGCAAATAATGTGAGCAGTATGGATTCGATCAAAAATTGCCCGATCAGATGGATAGATAATGAACCAATTGTTTTTCGAATGCCTACTTCTTTCGCTCTTTTGCTGCTTCTCGCAGTGGCAAGATTCATAAAATTGATGCAGGCAAGGAAAAGTACAAAGGCGCCAATGATTGCCATGAGCACAACAACCTGGATTCTTCCACCTTCTGGTTTCCCATTGACAAATTCACCATACAGATGTAATTTATCCAGAGGATAAATCAGGGCCGTTTCCTTCCAGTCTTTTATAAATGGCGTGGGAAGATTTTTTATTTTTTCCGTTGCCTCTGCAGTAGTTATGTTATTATTCAATTCAACAAAACCTTCGCCATTGTGATCGCCCCAATTGGTATTGGTACTGAGATAAGTATTTCCTGAATTCGTCCAGGGAAGCAACAGTGTTGTTCCTGCGAAACTCGAATTCTCAGGCAGGTCATCATACACAGCGCCGACTTTCATGTTCATTTTATCATCGAGCAAAATCGTTTTGTTCACAGGATTTGCATCTCCGAAAAGTGAAACAGCGAGTGACTTCGATATCATGATCGAAGAACCATCATTCAATGTTTGAATATTTCCATTCAGAATAGTAAGTCCGAACATCGACGGAAAATCTTTCTGTGCATATATTCCACTACTGGAAATTTTCTTATCACCTGATCCCAGTATATGCAGATCATGAAAAGATACGAGGGCAACTTTCTTAAAGAGGTCCTTGTATTTCGCCTCCATTGCAAATCCCAGGGGCATGGCAATCGTGGGTCCGATATAAATATCTCCCTTGTCATTTTGACTGAGCATTATTTTCGCCAGCTTTTCATGATTCGGATTATAATGATCATAGGTCAGTTCATCAAAAACCCATAATCCGATGATAATGGCTGTGGCCATCCCGATGGCAAGTCCGACGATATTCAGCGAAGCAAAAGCTTTGTTGTTGCGCAGATTGCGAAGGGCGACTTTGAGATAGTTCTTTAGCATGTTTTTTTCTTTAGTCGTTAATCGTTAATCGTGTATCGTTTATCGATCCACGATCTACGATCAACAATACACGATATACGAACAAGGTGCCAGAATTATATCTTATTGAATATCATATTTTTGCATAATATCGGTAATCAAAATTGCCCGTTTTCGATACGAAAGATGTTCGAAATTCAATATTTTGTTGGCGAAAACAAATATGGATCAATTTTCAGCCGGACTTTCGTAGTCACTACGGAGCCTCCGAAAGATTTTTTTTCATTCCTGGATATTTACAAAACAAGGTTTCGTTTCAGCAAACTGGCATATTTCTTTTAGGTTTCTTTCGGGTTTCTCCCAGAAAACTATAAGGATTCCGAAAGAATCCTGAAAGAACTCTAATAAAACCTTAAAGAAATATGAATCCAATATGCCCTTTGAATGAAAGAAATGGTTCGTTTATCCATGCCTGCAACGAAAAATATTTCTTTCGGAGGCTCCGTAGTGACTACGAAAATTCACGCTCTGCCTGGATTATTTTTGGGGTATGCCACCTCAATGCCCTCTTGTGACCAAAATAGCTTATGTAGTTAGGGCCAACGGCCAACCAGTCCTATAAATCTTACCTATTTATTCGGTATTCAGAGCTAATGAAGTATTAAATAGTTGGTAGGGACTTCGTAATCTGACCGTATTTTCTTCGTGTAGCTAACCGAAGGATATACGAACAACATACGAACGATATACGAACGAAGTACGAACAATAGAGGTATGAGGTAGGAACAAGATAGGGATGAGCTACCGCTCAAATCAGGTTTATCTATAGATTGAGGCAAAATTAAAAAATCTTCCTCCGACCGCTGGTAAACCTGCATGTAAGCCAACCGAAGTGGATAGCGATTTCCTGACCTATTAAGCACAATTTATGGGCCAGTTTTATTATTCTTTGTTACTATATAATTTAGTATATTTATACTAAATATATTAGTATTTAGTTGGTGGCACAACTGTTGATCATATTAAAAAAAGCGATCAACGATTCACGATCAACGATCAACGAAATAAAATGGAAACTCTCATCCAAACCACACCGGGTTACCGGCTCAATGAATACATGCTGGTTTTATCGCCGCATGAAGATCTGCGCAAAAGAATTCAGACTGCAAAAAAAGAATTCGCAGAAAAATATAAATGTCCGCAGGCGAACTGGGGCAAGCCGCACCTGATGCTGGCAAGGTTCAGTCAACTCGAAATGCTGGAAGAAAGAATAACAAACAGGTTGAGATCTATCGCGATGGGATTTCATCCGATCAAAGTAGAGATGAAAGATTTTGGATCTTATCCGACACATTCAATTTTTATTCAGGTGATTTCCCGTGAACCGATAAAAGATCTCATTCGTGAAATTAAAGAGTCGCAGAAATTGCTAAAACCTGACAATGATCATAAACCATATTTCACCGAAGATCCGCATTTGATGATTGCCGCGAAACTCGCTCCCTGGCAGTATGAAAGCGGATGGCTCGAATATTCACACAGACATTTCACAGCAAGATTCATTGCCGAAGGAATGCTCCTGCTCAAACGCCGCACAGGCGAAAAAGCATGGCAGATTGTGGAGCGGCTTGCGTTTCAGAATTTGCCTGTTGCAATAAAACAAGGAGATTTATTTACGTGAATCGTGAATCGTTTATCGTTTATCGATCCACGATTTACGATCCACGATTTACGATCCACGATTCACGATCCACGATTTACGATCCACGATTTACGATCCACGATTTACGATCCACGATTTACGATCCACGATTTACGATCCACGATTCACGATTAACGGTAAACGATTTAAAATGGAATACAAAAAAGGCCGCGGCGCGCAAATCAATACGCGCAATAAATTTCAGCGCGACGAAAAAACACGCGAACATATTGAATCTGTCGACGACTGGACAGAGTCGAACGCACCGACGCAATATATAGAACAGGAAGCGAAATCAATCGTTAACAAAGTGGATAGTCCCGACGTAGGTATGTGGTACAGTATGAATCCTTATGCAGGATGCGAGCACGGCTGCATTTATTGTTATGCGCGAAACACACATGAGTACTGGGGTTACAGTGCAGGCACAGATTTCGAAAGCAAGATCATCGTCAAAAAAAATGCGCCGAAACTGCTCAGGAAATTTCTGATGAATCCCAAATGGGAATGCGTGCCGATCAGTATCAGTGGTAACACAGATTGTTATCAGCCTGCAGAAAAAAAATATAAACTCACAAGGGGATTATTGGAAGTATGCAATGAATTCAACCAGCCCGTAGGAATGATCACAAAAAATGCGGGCATGCTGCGCGACAAAGATCTGCTCCAGGAAATGGCGAAAAAGAAACTGGTTTCAGTGCTGGTTTCCATCACTTCCTTTAATGAAGAACTTCGTCAGAAAATGGAACCAAGAACGACAACCGCTATTCAACGTTTGAGAACGATTCGCGAGCTGAGTAAGGCCGGCGTAAGGGCGGGTGTTATGCTTGGTCCCATGATCCCCGGTCTGAATGAGCACGAAATGCAGCGTATCATGAAAGAAGCAACAGAAAACGGGGCCAGTTTTTCAGCTTATACTTTTATCCGGCTGAACGGAGCGATCAAACTTATGTTTCACGACTGGCTTTATAAAAATTACCCTGACAGAGCTGACAAGGTCTGGCATATGATCGAAAACTCCCATGATGGCAAGGTCAATGACTCCCGCTGGGGTGTTCGAATGCGGGGAGAGGGAAATATCGCCGAACTCGTAAACCAGCAGTATAAAAAATATGGGAAAATTTACGGACTAAACGCCGAAAGATGGGAGCTGGATTGCAGTGCATTCCAGAGGCCGGGAGGCCAGGGTAGTTTGTTCTGAATCCGGTCTGTTTCAGAATCACAGATTTACAAGCTGTTATATCTAAATCAGCTATATTTGCAAACGCGGCATTTTCCATTGAATGTGGTTGGGCATTTCAGATAATTGAATGAAATTCAATGAACTAAACTTAGCTTGCGTTTAATTTGATCAATCCTGTGATTCATAGTCTGGCGTATTTTACATATCTGAAATTTAAAAATATTTGGAAGGGTGCAGAAAGTCATCAATGTATGGCTATCTGCACCCTTGTCGTTTATGCCGGGGAACAGGATTTGTAGTAGTGTGTCGCGATTAATATTTGTTGAAAATTAACCGGTTGCAAAATAAGCATGTGACTGAGATGGCGAAGCTATTCCTGAATACAGCCTTTTTGAAGCATATTTAAAATGAATTTACTTTGTCAGCGTTAACATCCCACTGGTATGCGATTTACACCAAGCCCCGCTGGGAGAAAAAAGTGCATTCCTTACTCTCTGAAAAGAAAATTGAATCCTACTGCCCTTTGAACAAGGTGCGCAAGAAATGGAGCGACCGGATGAAAACAGTGGAAGAGCCGCTGTTTAAATCCTACGTTTTTGCGAGGGTGAATGCAGATGAGCAGACCAGAGTGCGCATGACCGCGGGGGTGATGAATTTTGTTTACTGGCAGGGCAAGCCTGCAATCATTCCGGCAAAAGAGATTGAAACTATCCGGAAGTTTTTGAATGAATATGAAAATATACAGGCCGAACCGATCCAGTTAAAAGAAGATGGAAGGGTAATTATCCGCCAGGGACTATTTATGGATCATGAAGCTAAAATATTGAAGATTGAAGGCAACAGGGTAAAAGTAGTCATTGAAAGTATCGGTTATACGCTTGTTGCTTCCATCGATAAAAAGAATTTGTCAACCCTTACACACTAAACATGCGCCGTTTCATTCATGTTGAAAAATCTTCTGCTTGCGATAGCCGGGTTATGGATCATGCATAGTATGAGTTCCTGCGGAACTACGAAAGGAATGATATTGGTTTATGGGCCTTTTGATACAGCGAAACTGAGTAAGATCAATCCCGATAGAACCGATTATACGTAAAGGGGACATCGTGAGTATAATCGTTTTCAGTGATAACCCCGATGCAACTAAAATATTATAACCAGTCACTTATCGCAACTACAGGTTCAGGTGGGGATGCATCCAATGAAGGACTGACTCAAACAAAAGGAGGTGGTACTTCTCCATCAGCCCCCGGATACCAAGTGGATGGAGATGGAAATATTGTTTTTCAGGGAATTGGTAAAATCAGGATCGAAGGCCTGACAAAAGCGGCTTTAAAAGATACGCTGGATGCGAGACTGAGTCCTTATCTCAAACATCCATATTACAGTATCAAGTTTCTTGAATTATCAAATTTACGATGATGGGTGAAGTGCAAAAACCTGGGGTATTATCTATTCCCGGCGAAAGAATTAATATCCTGGAAGCGATCGCACTGAGCGGTGATCTGACAGTTTATGCAAACAGGGACAGTGTGTTTATTATCCGGGAAAATAATAATAAAAGGGAATTTGCCTGGATGAATATAACGAAACCGGAAATTATGGCTTCGCCTTATTTTTACATACAGCAAAATGATATCATCATAGTGGAACCGACCAAGAAAAAATCTGTGGCGACTGATGTAACTACCGCCCGCAATATCAGCATTGCACTTGCCTTTATTTCAACTTTTGCCATCGTATACAGTATTTTTAGACCACGATGAATTTTAATATCTATGCCTGAACAAGACAACGGAAATGAACAGAATAACTTCTCGAATACCGAGATGTCCTGGAAAATAGGTCCCAGGGAATTTATTTTCAAATACCTCAAATTTATTCCCTGGATCATATTATGCTGCGCCATTGCCTATTTTTTAGGCTGGCTCAAGATCAGGTACACCACCAAAATATTCCCTGTCCAGGCTTCCATGCTCATCAAGGACGAAGAAAAAGGAAAGGGTGGTGACGAGCAATTCGATGAAATGTTCCTTAGCCAGAAAAGCGCTAACCTGAACAATGAGATCCAGATACTTAAATCGAGGCCCGTATTGCAGAGAGTAGCAAGGGATCTCGGAGTTCAGATACGATATTATAATAAAGGCAAGATCAGGGCGAGTCTTACCTATCCGCTTGCGCCCATACGGCTGGAGATCCCCAAGCTTGCAGATCCGAATTCAGGATTCAGCTTTACCATTACCATGATTGATAACAATCAGTTTTCTATGGGGAACCCTGCTAAGAAATTTGTTTTCGGAGAACCATTTACCATTGGCGGTAATACCTGCGTGCTGTTCAGAAACCTTTTTTTCAATATGAGTTATCTGTCCAGCCCCGATTTCCTGATTTCGTATGATCCCCTGAATGATGTAGCCGGCTGGCTTTTAGATGACCTGGGTGTTGTGCAGGTGGATAACCAGGCCACTATTCTTACCCTTTCTTTTATGACTGAAAATGTGGAACTGGGCAAAGACCTGCTGAACACGCTCATGTCCGTGTATGATTCGCTAACCATTGAAGATAAGAACAGGATAGCAGACAATACTCTACGTTTCATTGACGCACGGCTCGATACCCTAAAATATCAATTAAACGACCTGGAAGGTGGCGTAAAAAACTTTACTGTCGTCAATGATGCCTATGACATCAAGGCACAATCCGGTATGTACATGGAAGGCATTAAAACCAACGATAAAGAAATTGCAGAGCTCGATATCCAGATCAAAGTGCTTGACTGGCTGGTTGATTATCTGAATGCCCCGGAAAACCGGCATAAACTGGTTCCTACAGTGCTGGGAATCCAGGAAAAAGTCCTGGAGGAATATGTTTCATTGTATAACACGCTTCAACTGGAAAGAGAAGCGAATGTTCGTACGACATCCGAAAACAATCCCCTGATCCTGAGCATGGATGCTTCACTGGAAAAGATGAGGAACAATACCATCCAGGCCCTGAACAATGTGAGGCAGTCTTATTCTATTGGTAAAAATAATCTCATAAAACAAGGAGAATCTCTGCAGGGTCAGTTAAAGTCCATGCCCGGGAAATCCATGCAATTGACGAATATCGAGAGAAGACAAAAAATACTCGAGAACCTGTATTCTTTTCTTCTTCAGAAAAAAATGGAAACCAGCATACTATACGCTTCCACCATTTCCAATTCCAAAGTAATTGAACCGGCACTGGCCGCTACGATTCCTGTTATACCGAATCGCGGAAAAATCTATACTATTTACCTTCTTACGGGATTATTAATTCCCGTAAGTATTGTTGCAGGCAGGGAAATGCTCAGGGATAAGGTAGCCAATCGTATGGATGTCGAAAAAAGAACCAGCGCACCCATACTTGCGGAGATCGGGCATTCTGACGAAGATCATACCCTTGTCGTAACCCGAAACAGCCGCCGATTTATCGCAGAACAATTCCGCATTCTGCGCAGCAATCTCAAATACATGACCATCAAAAAGGAGAACCCGATCATCCTGGTCACCTCTTCATTTAGTTCAGAAGGGAAATCCTTCATCAGCACGAATGTAGCTGCCGTACTGGCCCTAAGCGGGAAAAAAACAGTATTGATGGAATTTGATATCCGTAAACCCAAAGTGCTGGAAGGTTTGGGTATGAAGAGAAAAATGGGCATTACCAATTATATTATCGGTCGTGCCAAGATTGAAGACATCATCATGCAGGTTCCGGGGTTCGATGATTTCTATGTCATCGCTTGTGGGCCCATTCCGCCAAATCCGGCAGAATTACTACTGGACGGCAGGCTCGATGACCTGATGCGGGAAATCCGACAGCGGTTTGAAGTCGTCGTGATGGATACAGCCCCCGTCGGCCTGGTCAGCGATTCCGTCAGTCTTGGAAAGTATGCCGATTGTACTTTATATGTTATCCGGCAGGGTCATACTTACCGAAAAATATTGAGCCTGATCGACGATTTGTATCTCAATAAAAAATTACCGGCGATTTCCCTGATCATGAATGACGTAAAACTGGAAGGTGGTTATTACAGTGGTTATTATGGCGGATATGGTTATTATGGCGGTTATGGCTATGGCATTGAATCGGGATATTTTGAAAAACCTGCAAAAAAGAAGGGGATTCCCTTTTATAAACAGATGATGAGGTGGTTCCACAAATGGTTCTCTTAAGCAATTCAAAAAGAACGGATGCGTATATCCCATTTAGTGGCGAGAATCCTAAACAAATTACACTGGCTTTCATCTTTTAATGGTGCGGTAACCATCAGGATCAATCATAAAAAATTCATTATTCCATTGCTTGGCAGGCAGGGTTATGATAACCTGAACCTTTCTGAACCCTGGATGACAAAACTGCTGCTTGCATTGCGTCCCCTCTTTAACGGATATTTTACTGATGTGGGTGTAAATCTTGGCCAGACATTGCTGAAAGCGCATGCGGTATTTGATGAACTGAACTATATAGGTTTCGAGCCCAATCCTTCCTGTGTACATTATGTTCAGGAAATGGTTCGGCAGAACAGATTCAAAAAAACGGTAATACTTCCTATCGCTGTTGGTGAGAAGACAGAAATGCTCAAGCTGAATTTTTTTGCAGCCGATAAAAGTGATTCATCCGCAACGATCATTGAAAACCTTAGGCCCCATTCTCATACCGATCATTTTATTTTTGTTCCTGTTTTTGATTTCCACCAGGTATCTCATTTTCTTCCCGAACAGCCTTGTTCCATACTAAAGATCGATGTGGAGGGTGCGGAATTGGAAGTGTTGCTTGGATTAAATGAATGGATCACTGCAAATAATCCATTGATACTTTTGGAAATTCTTCCTGTGTATTCAGTGGAAAATCAGGACAGGCTGGGGAGGCAAGATAAAATTGAAGAATTACTTACAAACTGGAATTATAGAATTGCCAGGATAAAGAAAAGGGACCAGGTGGGCCTGGAGAATTTAGAAACGATCGGTATCCATTCGAATATTGAGGATTGTGATTACCTGCTCTATCATGCATCCTTGAACGCAAAAATCAGTGCCTGTTTTAACGCTTATAATTAATCAGTGGATCATTATTTCAGTCATCCGACAGCTGTAATAGACGAAGGATGCATCATTGGCGATGGAACTAAGATCTGGCACTTCTCGCATATCATGTCGGGATGCGTCATTGGGAATAACTGCAACCTGGGACAAAATGTGGTCGTATCGCCCGGTGTGATACTGGGAAACAATGTAAAAGTGCAAAACAATGTTTCCATCTATACCGGGGTAGTTTGTGAAGACGATGTCTTCCTGGGACCATCCATGGTATTCACCAATGTTGTCAATCCGCGCAGCGCCATTGTTCGAAAAGATCAATACAAAAAAACATTGGTTAAAAAAGGCGCCAGCATCGGGGCTAATGCAACGATCATTTGTGGAAATGAAATTGCCGAATATGCCATGATCGGTGCGGGAGCTGTTGTTACAAAACCAGTTCCTCCCTATGCACTCATAGTGGGAAACCCGGCAAAACAAATTGGCTGGATCAGTGAGTACGGACATCGTCTGCATTTTGATGTTTCCGGGATCGCTGTTTGCCCCGAGAGTCAGCAACAATATATGTTGCAACAGAATATTGTAAGTAGGACTTTTTGATTAAGTATGATAAAGATGAATGAACCGATTGATAAAATACGATTTGCGATAGCAGGATACGGGCATATCGGCAAACGTCACGCTGCTATGATAACGAGCAATCCCGATGCCGAACTCGTCGCTATCTGCGATAATGATCCTAAACAATCACCCGGAAAAGAAAGCAAAGAGGTTTGTTTTTTTAGTTCACTGGATAAGCTGCTGGAAAGTGGAATTGGATTTGATGTACTCAGTATCGCCACGCCGAACGGACTGCACGAAGAGCAGGCCATTAAAGGATTGCAGACTGGCCACCATGTGGTAATCGAAAAACCGATGGCCCTGACCAAAGCAGGTTGCGAAAGAATTATATTCGAATCTCTTCGCCAGCACAAACAGGTTTTCTGTGTGATGCAAAACAGGTATTCACCTCCTTCACTCTGGTTAAAAGAAATCATACAAAAAAATGTTCTGGGTGAAATATATATGGTGCAGATCAATTGTTACTGGAACCGGGACGACCGGTATTATACATCCGGCAACTGGCATGGTACCAAAGAACTCGACGGAGGTACATTGTATACACAGTTCTCCCATTTTATAGATATCATGTTCTGGCTTTTCGGGGACATAAAAAATATTGTCGGAAAATTTACCAATTTCAATCATCAGAAAATTACTGAATTTGAAGATTCAGGATTTATACATTTTGATTTCGTCAATGGAGGAATGGGAAGCTTCAATTTTTCCACTTCGATATGGAATCAGAACCTGGAAAGCAGTATTACTATTATTGCAGAGAAGGGAACGGTTAAAGTGGGTGGCCAGTACATGAATGAAGTGCAGACCAGTATCATTAAAGATTACATCATGCCTGAATTGTTGCCTGTTAATCCGCCAAATGATTATGGTTCTTACAAGGGTTCCGCTGCCAATCATCATTATATTTTTGAGAATGTGGTGAATGTTTTGAAGGGGCGGGAGGCTATTACAACGAATGCACTGGAAGGCTTAAAGGTTGTAGAGATCATTGAAAAAATTTATCAATCCGCATCCCATTGATTTATGCCTTATGAACTGATCATAGAAGCCGGCGCATCGGAAAAAAATTACTGGAAGGATCTCTAGCGGCTGACTATGCGCTAACAGAAAAAAGCTTTGTGGTTAATATTTAATTTACCAAATTGTGCAACCTATACATTTAAGAAACATCCCCCCGCCTTCAGAGACTTTCGATCACATTTCCTTTTTAGAAATGATGGCAAAATGGATCAAACCCGAAAGGTATCTGGAATTAGGAGTTCGAGACCTAAAATGTTTTAAGGCTATTTCGAATTATGCAAATGAATCTATCGGAGTAGATATGCATAATATTGAAATGAAACTGAAAAAAAACATGCAATTTTTTCTCGGCACGACAGATCAATATTTCGATTCTATTAGACATAAAGGCATTCTATTTGATTTTGTTTTCATAGATGCAGATCATAGCTATGAGCAGTCATTAAAAGACTTTTTGAACGTCCAGGAACACGTGATGGAGGATGGATTTATTTTTTTACATGACACTTATCCTTATGATCCAGTAATGCTGACGAATGACCTTTGCCAGGACGGGTATAAAACACCTCTCCACATTAAACAGAAATTGAATTCAAATTTTGAAATTTTAACGTTGCCTTTTAACCCAGGGCTAACAATTGTAAAGAAGATGAATATTAATAAACAAATGGCTTATTTGTGATTTGCACCGAATGAATTTGAAAAAGAACACTGAATATTGGGATCTTGTAATAAAACCTGAGTCTTCGATTTTTGATCTTAACATCAAAGAATTGTGGCACTATAGAGACCTGTTATTATTGTTGGTTAGGAGAGATTTTGTTTCTTTCTATAAGCAAACAATCCTGGGCCCCTTATGGTTTTTTGTCCAACCTTTGCTTACAACTTTAATGTATATCCTGATATTCAGGAATATTGCGAAGTTATCTACTGACGGGCTTCCGCCCGTTCTTTTTTATCTTTCTGGAGTAACCTGCTGGAGTTATTTTTCAGAATCTCTTACCAAAACCTCTGATACATTTATTGTAAACGCAGGTATTTTTGGGAAAGTGTATTTCCCAAGACTAATTATGCCACTTTCCATAGTAATATCAAATCTCATACGATTTGCCATTCAGTTCCTCTTGTTTTTGGGAGTCTGGTTGTTTTTTTTGATAACCACTAACAAGATTCACCCTAATACACATATGCTATTGTTACCTTTATTGTTAGCGCTTATGGCTGGGCAGGGTCTTGCGCTGGGCATCATATTTTCTTCTCTTACTACGAAATACAGGGATCTCAGATTTTTGCTTGTTTTTGGCATTCAATTGATGATGTTTGCCACACCTGTCATTTATCCATTGTCCGCTATGAAACCGGCGTATCAATGGGTAATCAAACTAAATCCAGTCACAGCGATTATAGAATCGTTTAGATATGGTTTCATGGGAGCCGGCAGTTTTGATTGGATGCAAATCGGATATTCTTCCCTGGTCACAGCTTTTACTTTTGGTAGTTGGGATTTTGATTTTCAACAAAGTGGAGAGGACATTTATGGATACTGTCTAAGAATGAATTATATCGAATGTTAAGTGCAAGGTCATAATTGAATCCTACTAAATCTATTATTAAACTTACCAAAAAAAATAAATAGTAAATATCACTATTATATTTAAAAGTTGTCGTCAGTAATCAAAATAGAAAACATTTCAAAACTTTACCGTCTTGGTGAAGTAGGCACTGGAACGCTTTCTCACGATCTAAATCGTTGGTGGAATAGAGTAAGAGGGGAAAAAGATAATTATTTAAAGATTGGGGAGGAGAATGATCGTACTAAGAAGAGCGGTAGTGAATATGTTTGGGCCTTACACGACATTAGTTTTGAAATAACACAAGGGGAGGTAATGGGAATAATTGGACGCAATGGTGCAGGCAAATCTACTCTACTAAAAATCCTAAGTCGTACTACAACTCCCACCAAGGGGCTTGTAAAAATTAAAGGAAGAGTGGCCAGCCTGCTGGAAGTGGGTACAGGATTTCACCCTGATCTGACTGGAAGGGAGAATATTTTTTTGAATGGTGCAATTTTGGGGATGACAAGGGCTGAAATTAAAAGAAAATTTGACGAAATAGTTGATTTTGCTGGAGTGGAACGATATATAGATACTCCCGTAAAAAGATATTCTTCGGGAATGTATGTTCGTTTGGCTTTTGCTGTAGCCGCCCATTTGGAGCCAGATATTTTAATAGTGGATGAAGTCCTGGCAGTCGGTGATATGGAATTTCAAAAGAAATGCTTGGGAAAAATGAACGACGTTAGCCAGAAAGAAGGCAGAACAGTTGTATTCGTAAGCCACAATATGGGTGCGATAAGTGTTCTCACGAAAAAATGTTTAGTTCTTGATAAAGGCAGCCTGAAATTTGTAGGTGCAACAGATTCGGCAATACATAAATATCAATATGTTGAAAAGAATGAAAATGCATATTTAAATCCTAAAAATGCACAAAATGAGAATCCTTTCATAAAGAAAGTTGAAATCATCACAAGCGAAGTTGATTATCTGCATCAACACGGAAAGGAACTGAAAATAATTTTCCAGATATATACACCAATACCAATTGCCAAAGCTGCACTGTCGTTTCAAATATTCAATGAAATTCAGGTGCCATGTGTGCATTCTTGGTTTTTTGGAACAGAGAATGAATTCCTTGAACGAGCTGGGTTGCACACTTTGGAGTGTGTTATTCCTAAATCGCGTCTTTATCAAGGAAACTATAATCTTAAGGTGATATTGGGAAAATTTGGAGGCGATACTTTCGAAGTGTTAACTGATATTTGCCCATTTGAAGTTGCTATGCTAAATCAAAATAGAGACTACCCATGGCATAAAGGCACGTGCATTTATATAGAGGACTGCAATTGGAAGAAAACAAAATTGTGAGGTAATGATAAATCGAATTTTAGAAAGGATTGGATTGAAGAATGCAAAAAAGCATAATACAAATTCACACAATGATGTTGATTATCCTGACTTTGATAGCATGCATTTAGATATTATCCGAAATATTAAGGACTATACGATGACAAGTCCTAGAGAATTTTTGCATTGATAGAAGCCGTCAAATATATAGTGAATAATAACATTAGCGGTGAAATAGTTGAGTGTGGTGTTTGGAAAGGAGGGAGTCTTATGGCAATAATACAAGTGTTGATAGATATGAAAATTTATGATAGAAAAATTATTGGCTTTGATACATTTGAACAAGGTATGACTGAATCAAGAACTATTGATGTTTCAGTCCACGGCATGAAGGGAAAAGATGTTGTTAAAGAGGTGGGAAAAAAATAATGATTATCCGTCTCAAAAATTTGTGACAAGCTATTTACTTAATTCAGGCTATGACAAAGAGAATATTAAGCTTGTCAAAGGCGATATTATTAATACTTTAAAAAACGAAAGCCTGGGTAATATTGCACTATTAAGATTAGATACTGACTGGTATGAAACCACAAAATTTGAATTAGAACATTTGTATGATAAAGTGGTGAGAGGTGGAATAATAATTATTGATGATTATGGTTACTGGAAAGGGGCGCGCAAAGCTGTAGACGAGTTTATCTCTGAAAGCAATTTGCCAGTATATCTAAGTAGAATTGATAGCACAGCAAGACTAATTGTAAAGACTTAAATGATGCAACGAAACGAACGTCTCTATCCGTCTTGGAAACATATGCATTACTATGGCCTGGTGCAACTGAGAAAAAAAATTGTCCAGGTTTTAGACAAGTATTTTGATCATAGAAATGACTATATTTTTTTAGACTATGGCTGCGGATCAAAACCTTATGAGGAATTATACAAAAAGGTATCTGCTCACTACCTCGGGGCGGACCTGAAGGAAAACGAGCTTGCAGATATTTTTATTGATAGAGATACAGGTAGAATAGAAATAGAAAATAACTATGCTGACTGTGTAATATCGACTCAAGTCCTGGAACACGTAGAAAGCCCAATGAATTATTTAAGAGAAGCTCATAGAGTTTGTAAGGAAGGAGGGCTTTTAATCATATCAACACATGGATTTTTCCCCTATCACCCCGATCCGGAAGATTATTGGCGGTGGACTGCATCCGGGTTAAAAAAAATATTAAATGAAAGTGGATGGGAGGCAATTGAAATAAATGGCATAATTGGGCAGGTTGGAGTCGGTCTTTCATTTATTCAGTATTCATTGACTAATAGGATACCTAAGATTCTTAGAGTTACATTCCGAGTATTTATGCAACGGGTAATCGCACTTTCCGATAAAATCTTTCATAGAGGCCCCATGAGCAAACTTGAAAATTGCGTATTGTATTTAATAGTTGCAAAGAGAAAATGAAGAATCAGATTGTGACTTTCTTTAAAGGACTCAAAAAAAGGACTTGGAAAAAGATCGAGTATTTTGATGAATCCTGGAAAGATCGAATTATGCAGATGACAAAATATATTTCTCCTAATTCGAAGGTTATTGATTTGGGTTGTGGTAAAATGTGGACAAGGGAATTTCTCCCCAAAGGCTGCACTTATATTGGAGCTGATTATGTGAAACGCGGCGAGGATACTATTATTTGTGACTTCAATAGATATCAATTTCCTAATATAATAACCGATGTCGCTTTTATAAGTGGATGCTTAGAATATATTAACGACTATGTTTGGTTCATAAATCAGGTAAGTAAGTATTCAACGTCTTGCATCATTAGTTACTGCACTTTAGAATCGTTTCCAAAGATCGAACTACGAAAAGAGCTTGCTTGGGTTAATAATTTAAAAAGAGAGGAACTCATTACTTTATTTGAAAAGACCGACTTTAAGCTTTTCAAAGAAGATATTACTTCATCTAATAATTCAATTTTTGTCTTTAGCAAAATATGAATCATATAGCACTTTTAGATCCAGCTCTGAAGAATCATCAAGGAGATTTGCCTACAAATTTGGGGGACATAATAATTTATGACTCCGTAAAAAGAATCCTGGGCGAATTATTTCCCAATTTTGAAATTGTCAGGATATCTTCTCATGTGCCTTTGAAGCGAGAACATTTTAGAATTATAAAACAGGCCAAATTCACATTTATTGGAGGAACAAATATTCTTACTTCGGACATTGTCAATGGCTATCGCCAATTGCCAATAAAAAGAGAGGACGATAAATGGATGTGGCTCTTTCCAGGTCTTAACAATATAATATTGTTTGGGGTAGGTTGGGGGTCAGGCTACAAATTACCAATTAGCCTAAGGACCAAAATCTACTATAAGCAAATGCTAAGCAAGAACTACATTCATTCATTGCGTGATAGTTACTCGGCCAATAAGATGAAGAAATTGGTGAAAATTGTTAATACAAGTTGCCCAACTCTTTGGGACCTGGCAAAAACAAAAGTTAATAGGATTGGAACTGAAAATAATTGCTTGTTCACATTAACTGATTACCGTAACGATAAACAAAAAGATTCATTATTGATTGAAACTTGCATGGCCAATTTTTCGAAACTAACATTTTTCCCACAAGGAGAGCTAGATTTAGAATATTTGAATAGCCTGGAAATTTATAATAAGAATAAGGATAAGTTCAATATTTTGCCACATTGTATAAGCACATATTATGAGTTTGCTCAAAATGAAACCTATACTTATGTGGGAACACGACTTCATGGGGAATCCACTGCTTACAAGTTGGAAGAGATGCTGTTATCATGGGTGTAGATAATCGGGCAACTGAAATGGCCTCTGATACAGGTTTACCTGTTATCAAGAGAGAAGACCTTAAAACTTTGCAAGAATGGCTGAATGGGAAACCGATTTTTGAAAATATTGAACTGCCAATCGGTAATATAGAAATCTGGAAAAATCAATTTCGATAGGATTAGGTCAAATAATTATGTCCATCTTGAGATTAGCCTTTTCTATGACTCCTTTGAATGAGTTTCTTATAGGGTAAGAAATGAAAATTGCTACAATTTCAACATTTCAAGAAGGAGGGGCAGGAAGTGCAGCAATGCGATTGCACGAAGGTTTGTTAGCAAATGGTGTAAACTCTACGTTCTTATGTGCTTATCCAAAGAACTTAAGACCTGAAGTTCAAATTGCAAAGCCCAATTCAGACTCATATATCAAAAAAGCAATTCTAAAAATTGGTTTAAAGTCAATTGATAGATTTCAAAATGAAATGAAAAAAGTGAGACAAGCGGGTGGTAATTACGAATACTACAGTTTGCCTTTTTCAAATTATAGATTGGAAGAACATCCTTCAGTGAGAGAGGCTGATGTTATACACCTTCATTGGGTAGCTAATTTTATTAATTTCCCAACTTTTTTTAGAACTAAAAAACCAATTGTATGGACTTTCCACGACATGAATCCTATTCTAGGTGGCTTTCATTATCGGGGAGATCTTGATAGAAATAGTGGAAATGATTCATTAATGGGGTTAGAAAAAAACTACAAACGCATAAAGGAAGACGCTTTGAAAGATCAATTGATAAATATTTGCACACTTTCATCGTGGATATACAATGAATCGAAAGCGGACAAAATTATGAGTCGGTTTCCACATCATAATATACCAAACGGATTACATACTGAGGTTTTTAAAATATATCCTAAGAATCTCGCAAGAGAAGTATTTAATATTTCGATTAACAAAAAAGTATTTTTGTTTATAAGTGGAAATATTCAAAATAAAAGAAAAGGGTTCAGCTTTTTGGAAGAGGCCTTTAGTAAAATCAGACAAAGGGATGACTTAATCCTGATTGTCGTAGGCGCCAATCCACCATTAAATTATCACGAATATATTTTTTTTGAACCCATTTATGATGAAAGATTATTGGCACTTTTATTTTCGTCTGCCGATGCTTGCATTGTTCCAAGTATTGAAGATAATTTACCCAATATAATGCTTGAAGCCTTGAGTTGTGGTTTACCTGTAATTGGTTTCCCAACTGGAGGTTTAAAGGATGTAATTATTAATGATTTTAACGGAATCATTTGTAATGAAGTTTCATCCGATTCTTTGGCTGTTAGTATGGAAAATTTTTTGAGTTGGAGTTTGATCCTTTGGCTATCAGAAATGATAGTGTAAAAAAATATGATCTCTCAGTGCAAGCGAAAAATTATATTGCACTTTATGATTCAATTTTGGAAAAGTAAATCAGCAACCCGGATAAAATAAGAATATTAAAATGAGTATGATTTGTTTTAGAGTCAAAGTTTATGATCATCGATAAGACAACTAAGAAAATTGCTCTATTATTTAACAGAACTTACATTGATGCGCACCAATGTTTCATGGAATTGGCTAATCAACTGGCAAAAAATGGATTTGAAGTTGATTTGTATACACTAAACAATTCATTTAATTTCCAACCTTTTTTTGAAAACTACAATATTCGTATCCTGCCATTTCCTGCTACGAAATTTCAGAAAGCGGAATATTGGATCAAGATTCTTTATGCGAAGGATCGTAAATATAAAGCCATTATTGGAACACCTGTCCGCGGGGTCTGGGTGGAACTTATAAATCAGCTGCCATTCAAAAAATACCTTATTATTATTTTGCTGATGAATTACTTGAACATTTGGTGAAAGGGAAAACTGAAACCCAAAAAAATAAACTGGTAAGAGAAAACTACATTGCCAACAAAAAAGCTATCGCCTCAATCGTACTTGGGGAAGAAAGATATATTATACAAAAGAAACAAAATAAAATCGACTTTCCTCACGACCATATTATCCTTCCCAACGCTCAGGCTGGTAATGCCGTCAAACTCAAAAGCAATTATTTCAGGGATATTTTCAATTTAGAAGACAGGAAACCCATTTTATTATTCGCTGGCACTCTACACTGGAATCTGGCGAGAAGAATTTATGAGGAAGCCAAGAACTATTCCGACAAAGATTATCATCTGGTATTTCAAAGCAGAACTCTGGGTTTGATGGGAGAAAATAATCATCCATTTATAAAAATTTCAACCATCCCCATTCCGTCATCCATGATGAATTATGCTGTGAGTTCAGCAGATATCGGGATTGCTCTATATGACAAAGAATCTCTAGTAGAAACAAATAATGGAATTACAGGTGGTAAAATTGGAACCTATCTGAAAAATGGCTTACCTGTAATCGCAGGCAGTGCAGAAAATTTAAAGTTGTTTGAAGAAAAAAAGGTTGGAGTGTACTGGGATGGCATTTCTTCTTTTGATAAGATCGCCAACAAAGGGATTCAAAATATAGAGATCTGCAGGAAATTTATTCCTTCTTTTTACAGAGAAAATCTTCAATATGAATTCTTTTTTGAGAATTTTAAAGCTCATTTAATGAGATCATTAAAATAGCATGACCTTATACCAAGATTTCAGGAATTATCTACTCTACAATTTATTTGATTAAACGGCGTCCAGATTATCTGTTTGTAAGTTATAGATCCGGTTTTAATTTCTTTACTGCACATATTATTTCAAAATATCCTGAAGTATTTAAATCAAAGCAAGTACCTTTTGAAAGTTTTTTTGTGGATGGCTTTTGGATATCTGTTTACAGAATGAATAGCTTATAAAAAAGATTTAATTAATTAATACTACCTGTTTTTATGGATCTTAAAAATAAAACGGTTTTGGTTACGGGAGGTACGGGTTCCTTTGGGAATAAAGTAGCAAAATACCTGCAAAGTCTTTCCCCCAAAAAAATCATTATTTATAGTCGGGATGAGAAGAAGCAATATGATATGCAGAAGCAGCATCCGGATTATCATTATATAATCGGTGATGTGCGTGACAAAGAAAGATTAACACAGGCCTGCAGGGGGGTTAACTTTATTTTTCACGCAGCAGCACTGAAACATGTACCTGCATGTGAAAACTATCCTTACGAAGCTGTTAAGACCAATATTATCGGGTCTAATAATGTTTGTGATGCTGCCATTCAAAATCATGTTGAAAAAGTAGTAGCCCTTTCTACAGATAAGGCTGTAAAACCCATCAATGCTATGGGGCTTTCAAAAAGTATGATGGAAAAAATAGTCTGTTCCCAGAACCAGCAGTCTGTCGGTACAATTTTCTGCTGCGTGCGGTATGGGAATGTAATGGGATCGAGGGGATCTGTCATTCCCTTTTTCCATCAACTCCTTTCGGAAAAAAAGCCGTTGACTATTACGGATGAAAAAATGACTCGCTTTATGATGACCCTTGATGAATCTGTGGATCTGGTATTACATGCGATGAAGAATGCTGTAGGCGGTGAAGTGTTTGTAAAAAAATCTCCCGCCTGCCTGGTTACTGACCTGGCAAAGACAATGATTAAAAAATATGGCGATGGTGATAGTTCAAAAATAAAAGTGGTAGGTGTGCGGCCAGGAGAAAAAATTGATGAAGTGCTGGTCAATGAATATGAAATCCGCAGAAGTGAGGAGAGTGACCAGTTTTTTGTAGTTAATCCTGAATACAGGCCGATTAAAGAAAACCATACATACTGCAGTGGATACGAATACACATCAGCAAATACAAAGCAATTGACGGAATATTCAGAAATAGCAGATCTTTTGTCAAGGATGGGCGAGAATGATTATTTTATTTAATTGTTACATATACCATTTTCATGAACTCGTTCATTAAGAGAATTGTGGGAAAGCTTCCACCCATCAAACGATTGTTGAAATATCAAACTCTTTGGGAACCTGGCCATTATTATAGTGCGATCCCTGCTAAGGAAGATGCGCTGGTAATTGCTGAGAAATCCCTGCAAATTTTATCTGATATCAAAGACATTGATCTGCGTGAAGAAATGCAGCTTCAGCTATTTGATGAACTGTTGCCTTACATGAGAGAAAGCAGCTTTCGCAATGAAGAAAAGACAGATGGACACCGGTTTTATAATAAAAATACTATTTACGGATATAGCGATGCATTGATATTGGAAGCCATGATTCGCCACCTGAGGCCTGCGCGTATCATTGAGGCTGGTTCCGGATACACTTCCGCACTTATGATGGATGTTAATGATAAATATTTCAACAGCAGCATTCATCTGAATTTTATCGAACCTTACCCTGAGAGATTATATAGGTTATTGACGGAACAGGACAGACAAAAGGTTGGAATATATGTGCAGCGTTTGCAAACAATGGATATTTCTTTTTTCAGAACCCTGGAAGAAAATGATATTCTTTTTATCGATTCCACGCATGTTGCAAAAACAGGCAGTGATCTTCTATATCTTTTTTTTGAGATCCTGCCTGTTTTAAAAAGCGGTGTTTACATACATTTTCATGATATATTTAACAATTTTGAATACCAGCCATTCCATTTTAACCGGGGTTTGGGATTTGCATGGAATGAGAATTATTTCCTTCGTTCATTCCTGATGTATAACAATCAGTTTGAAATAAAACTTTTCTCAAATTTTCTGGATTCAAAATATAAGGATCATATTAAAACTATGATGCCTGATTATCCATTATTTACAGGCGCCCAGTTTTGGATGAAAAAGTTATGAATGGTAAACTGATTATACTGGGTTCAAAAGGCATGCTGGGTCAGATGGTAAAAAAATATTTTGAGAGAGAAAAATTTGATATTATCTGTTTTGACCGGCGATTCAGTCCGGAGAACAAATCGGAATATTCAGATTATCTCAGGTCCTTGCGCTCGGGTTATGTGATTAATTGTATTGGTAAGATAAAGCAAAAAACAAACGAAGCTGGTGATTTGTTGTTCGTAAATTCCATACTTCCCGCGGAACTGAGGAATACGTTGCATGAAGATGTGATTCTGATCCATCCCAGTACGGATTGCGTATTCAATGGCAAAATGGGATCTCCTTATCCGGCCACACATTCTGCTGATGCGGAGGATGATTATGGCTGGTCGAAGAGACTGGGTGAAGTGGTTTTAGATGGAAGACCCAATACGCTTATTCCCCGTGTAAGTATTATCGGTCCGGATAATAACCCCGGAGGCAAAGGATTGTTGGCCTGGGTAAAATCCAACCTGCCGGGTTCATCAGTAAAAGGATTCACCAATCACCTCTGGAATGGTATTACCACACTCGAATGGTGCAGGCAGGTAAAAAATTTTCTGAATGAAAACAGCGAGTTTGATTTTCAGCTGGTACAATACGGAACCCGTGAATTTTATTCCAAGTATGAAATGCTTTTAATGTTAAATGAGATTTATGAATTACACCTGCAAATAGAACCCACGGAAACCGAAATACCCGTTGACAGGAGGCTGGTACCGGATGCGGTGTGTAAGAATTTAAATCAACAACTGGAGGAATTAAAGGCTTTTGAGAATGGCTGATTGCACAGTGGTAATTTTGACCTATAAGGGAAAGCATCATCTTCAACATCTCCTTCCCTCACTACAAGCTGCCATTGAATCATATCCGGATAATAAAGAAATTGAAGTATTAATTGTAGATAATGGCTTGGACGAACCTACCAGACAATATTGCCTGATAAATTTCCCAAATTTCAGATTTGAATTTTCACCGGTAAATGACTACCTGTTTTCATTGAATTCATATGTACGGAACCTGTCTTCGAAATATATGTTCCTTTTAAATGACGATATGAAACTGGATGGCGGGATTTTTTCGAATATTATTCCCTTAATTAAAGCTGACGATTCATTATTCGCCGTCACGTGCAACGTCATGGATTGGGACGGCAGTTACCCGACTCATGGTATTCGTGAACTGTCGGTAAAAAATGGTTTACTGGTCCATAGCTGGAAGGATTATAAGGTTGACAAAGAAAAACTTTATTATACCTTGTATCCCGCGGGCGGGGCCGCAATTTTTAATATTGAAAAATTTAATCAGCTGGGTGGCTTTGATCCACTATTCAGGCCGGCTTATTGTGAAGATGCAGATATGGGAATAAATGCATGGTATAAAGGATGGCCGACTATATTTTCGCCGAAAGCCATCATTTACCACCGGGAAGGGGGTACAATTAATGGTCAATTTGAAATTGGGAAACTAAATCGTGTTCAAATTCGCAATACGATTATTTGGAGTTTAAAGAACAATAAGGCTCCCTTTGCCAGGAGTGTATTTTTTTTAATGTTACCGTACCGTTTAGTGTTTAATCTGATGAAAAACAGAATTTATTTTTCAGCAATATTAGATGCATTAAAGAGATTAAAAGGGGCTTTTAAAAAGGGGAATACAATAAGACCTGTCATCTCTACAGAAAAATTAGAAATATTGTTAAAGGAAAATTTTATAATTGACAATGTCAAACGAAATTAGTTACAAAGACGTAAACGATTACTATAATAATATTTATTATAAAGATCTCGAGGAAGGAAGACCAGGATGGCATTATAAATCATATTTAAATCTTTTAAAGATTACTTCGTCATTTGCTGGAAATAAAATTTTAGATATTGCATGTGGCAACTGTAATCTTCTTAGTCATGCAGCCGAATTTGGATTAGAATGCAGTGGAATTGATATTTCAGAAAAGGTCCTGTCATTTGCAAGAGAAAAATACCCTCTATTCGATTTGCAATGTGGTATAGCAGAAGAATTGCCCTGGCCATCAGCTACATTTGATTTTATTGTATGCCTGGGTGCGCTTGAGCATTTTTTAGATCAGCAAAAGGCTCTTTCTGAAATGATCAGAGTAGCAAAATCGAACGCGAAGTTCCTAATCATGGTTCCCAATAAAGATTACCCCGATTTTGAAGGCACTGACCAGCAACGAATCAAAGAAACCCTATTAAGTTTGGAGGATTGGAAGCTTATGTTAGAGAACGCGGGTCTTAAAATTCAAAATGTATCCGCAGACAAGTGGCCTATGAATTGGATACCTGTCCCTAAAAGGAACCCGATTAAACTCATTTCAGGGTTACTGCAGCGTTATAAAATTTGGAGTTTGCCACTTAAAAAGAGTTATCAATTCATTTTTATTGCAAAAAAGTAACAAACCCTCAAATATTGCTATTTGAATAAAATGCCTGACAGATACACATTGTTTGTATCGAGCCTGTTATTAAAATACGGAGGAATTTCTGATTACACAGATAATTTTGCCCAGCAACTGCACAGGAAAAACAGATTACAGAGGGTTATCAGTCCTTATCATGGGGATATTGTCCGGGATTACGAAGTGAGCAATTTTAATTTAGGCGACTTCAGAAAACCAAGCATTTTCGATAAATGGCTTCTTACAAGGAAAATGGTTACGTTTTTATTTTTTACCCGGACTTATTTTTCGGTTTATATGCGATTAAGGAAATTAGGATTGCATAAATCGAATGAGTTCCTGATTTTTACTGAATACTACACTTTTCAGTTTGACATCGTTATTTTTTGTGCCCGGTTACTTAAAATAAAATACGCCATTGTTTTTCACGGCCTTGATCTGTTGGTAGAGAAAAGCCAGCGGTTTGTTCATTTTTCTAAAAATTTTAAAAATGCCGAATTTATCATTTACAATTCGGAAGCGACGAAGCAACT
This sequence comes from uncultured Bacteroidota bacterium, assembly GCA_963711345.1. GTDB lineage: Bacteria > Bacteroidota > Bacteroidia > Chitinophagales > Chitinophagaceae > Puia. The sequence goes on from CAVQDS010000002.1 coordinate 561,392, forward strand.
TGCTCTTGATCTGATCGGTGTCAGGCATGATTGCACAATGATTTTAAATCCGGGCATGGATATAATTAACCTGGAGAGCTATCTGAACCCTGAAGACTGCCTGAGTGGTTTTCGCAATAATAAGGATGAAATCATTTTTGCCACGATTTCGAGAATGGTGAAAAGAAAAGGTATTGACAAGGCAATCAGGATGGTGGTTGAATTGGCTAAAGAGGGAATTGCTGCCCGTTACTTTATTGGCGGTTCAGGCGTGGAAGAGGAAAAGCTACAGGCCCTTGTCAAAGAGTTACACGCAGAAAAGTATATCTATTTACTCGGCAATATAAGTAACGAAGAAAAATATAAACTGCTGGAAATTTCAGACTTTTTTCTATTCCCTAACCATAGTTCCGGGAATAACGATTTTGAGGGTTTTGGTATCAGTTGCATCGAAGCCTCCTTTTTTGGAAATGTGATTATCGGAGGAAAACATGGAGGAGTGAAAGAAGCCATAATTGATGGTGAAACCGGTTTTTTGTTTGACTTTGACGATCCTGATTCTATAAATAAAGCATTGGATATTATCAGAACCTGTATTGAAGATCCGGAACTCAGGAACAGGGTCAAAAAACGGGGAATGGAATATGTTAAGGCAAAATATGACTGGAACCAGCTCATCAATCATTTTATTTTGTCAGAAAAGAAATTTTTTGCCGCATAGGCCGCATGAAGACTCGCTCGAATTCAGACAGGATAATAAGTTTCCATCCGAGGAGGCAGCATAATTTTGAACAGGCGGCAAGTCTTGCAGAGCTTTATCCAAAAACGTTTTCCCACGTAACCAGCATGTACTTCTGGCCTTCACTGGTTAAATTATTAAGAAGAATAACGCCGCGTTATGCCAACCTGTTGGCTAAGCGCAGCTATTACAGACTGCCTAAAAAATATGTACACACGCTGCCTTCTGCAGAAATCAGGAAATACCTGATTGCAAGAAAACATGAACCCACTCTCTCCGATTTTATGGATCTGAATGAGTTCTGGCAAAAGGAGGTGCTCAGGCATTTTAAACCTCCGAAAGTTTGCGTTTCCTATGATGGTATTTCCCATCTTTTGTTCAGGGAATGGAAGGGCAAATCACTATTGGTTCTGGATCTTGCAATCGGACTTCCGCAATACAGGATCAAGATCATGCATGGTGACCGTTTCCACAAGGGCATGCTGGACGATTTGGATGAAAACCGCAGGAAATTGTTCACCTGGTATAATGAAGAAGTGGAACTTGCAGACATTATTCTTTGCGGCAGTGAATTCGTAAAAAAAACCGTTTTATATTTTTACCCCGAATTTGAGAATAAATGCAAAATACTTCCTTATGGAGCAGAGCTGGAAGAATTCAGTTTTCCTGAAAGGATATTTCAACACAGAGATGATTTGAAATTTGTCTTTGTCGGAAGACTGAGCTGGAGAAAAGGTGCTGACCTCATGCTGGATGCCTGGAGAGATTTTGTTAAGGATCATCCAAAGTCTGAACTACATTTTTTTGGATCACCGGATAAGGAGATCATTCTGGATTCATTACCTGAGAAAGTTTATTTACATGGAAGGGTAAAGACTTCCGAATTGATTGAACATTTAAAAAAAATGGATGTATTTGTTTTTCCCACTACCTTCGAAGGGAGTTCCATTGCCGTATTCCAGGCCATGGCGTTGAAATTGCCGGTAATTACTACATTGAATAGCGGTACCGTGCTCAAACACGGAGAATCATGTGAGATCATAGAAGTTGGAAATAAAGCAGAATTAGTTCGGTCAATGGATAAATTGTTTCGTGACGAAGGATACAGAAAGCTGCTTGCTGAAAATGCTTTCAGACAAAGTAAAGGGTATACCTGGAACGATTATACTTTAAGACTGTCGCAAATTCTGAATGGGACGGCTTATGAACCACAATGTTAAATTAATCTGAAGTTCAGCCGGAGCATAGGTTTAACAATTTTTGCCCCATAAAAGCGTTGTAAGTTTGTTTGCAGAAATTCGAATACAGGTATGGAAAATCCTGGATATGGTAACCAAGCTGATGGACTATGGGCAAAAAGAAATTATTGTTAATAACCTTCGACTACGAACTGTTTTTAGGCGAGAGAAGTGGATCTGCTCAGGAATGCCTGATTTCTCCCACGGATATTATAATGGAAAGCCTGAAAAAGTTTGATCTCAAAGCATACTTTTTTGTCGATACCGTTTACATTCTGAAGCTAAAAGAGGAGGCTTTAAAACACAGTCTCGTAAAAGCGGATCTCGACAGAATAACCACCCAGTTAATAAAAATAGTAGAAAGCGGTCACGAGATATATCCGCATATTCATCCGCATTGGATGGATGCCATATACAATTCTGAAATCAATCAATGGTGCCTGAATGAAAAAAGATATTACAAATTTTCATCGTTACCTGTTGATTGTCAAACAGACTTATTTGAAAGATCTTTTCAGCTTATCAGGTCAATACTGAATTTAACGAATCGAAACCAGCCCGTTGACTGCTACCGGGCAGGCGGATGGACAATTCAACCCTTTGGAGATTTTAGGGCAAGGTTTTTGGAACATGGAGTTAAACACGAATTCAGTGTTGTTCCTGGAAAATACCAGTTTTCGGATGCCCAAAGTTTTGATTTCAGAAAAGCCCCGCAAAAGGATTCGTATTACCGGTTTGATAAAGATGCCTGCATGAAAGACGACGGCGGTCCGTTTACAGAATGGACCATATCTTCCGTGGTTTTGAACAAGTATGAGAGATGGCTAAATTTTAAAATCAACGGTATCCTCAAACGTTTGGGCAAATTACCGCTTCATAAAGGTGTAGCAATAACTTCAATCATTAACAGGGAAGGAGACGACCATACCCATTTGGGTAGCAAGAGAATCATAGCGTCCTTCGAAGGACTGAATCCATTCATATTAAGAAAATATTTCTACGCCATAAGCAAAACAGACTATTTTCATTTTATTTCTCATCCCAAACTCCTCAGCTCATACGAAAGCAAAATGAGTGAAAAGCTTTTCAGGAAGTTGAAAAGAAAATATGAAATAGAAACTGATTTTCGCACGGTCGCTTCCTGAATGATCAATATCCTTTTTATTGCTTTTGAATTTCCTCCTTTAAGCAGGGGTGGTGTATACCGGCCATTGTCTTTTGTAAAATATCTTCCGCATTACGGAATTAACCCGATAGTTATTACGTTGGACAAAGATTCATATGCCGATGTATTTGATACCTATGGTTACGACGAATTGCTGGGAAAAGAGATCAGGGAAAATGCTGATCTGATCTCCGTAAAAGCTGGAAAGATCCCTCCGGCTTCCAGGCTGAAACAGTTTCTTTCCATCTATTTTACCATCCATGGAAATGAAACGAAATACTGGAAGAAAGGATTTTATGAAGCCGTCGAATCAGCGGTTAAAAAATTTTCTCCTAAGGCCGTTTTTGCTACAGTCCCACCTTTCAGTATTTTGCCATTGACAACTGAAGTTTCAAAAAAATATCAATTACCTCTTATACTTGATTTCAGGGATGCCTGGTCTCAATGGAGAACGGTTCCATATGGTACAGTTTTCCATTATTGGAAAACCTTACAAAAGGAAGAAAAATATTTGCGGAAAGCGGATGCCATCGTTGCAACCTCAGAACAGACGATCAGCGATTTTAAAAAATTGCACAGCAGGATACCAGCAGAAAAATTGCACTATGTTTCTAACGGATATAACGGTTCATTAAAAACATGGATGCCGATAGCAGTGGATAAAGAGGAATTTGTAATCGGTTATGTAGGAAGTTTTTACTATTCACCTGAAGCAAGACAACAAATGCTGCAACCCTGGTGGAGGAAACGGGGACACCGGATACTGCAGTATATCCCGCATAAGCAGGACTGGCTCTACCGGTCACCTTATTTTTTTTTCAAAGCGATCCAGCAACTCAATATTTCTGATCCCGGTTTGGGTAAAAAGATAAAAATTCGTTTCGCCGGTAAAATTCATGAATGGTTAAAAGATATGATCACCTCTTTCGGATTGGAAAACCAGGTGGATTTGATGGGAGTTGTATCGCATACAGAATCGCTTTCATTTCAGGAGAGCTGTGATGCATTATTAATTACTTCTGCCAAACAAATGGGAGGCAGGGATTATAGTATTGCCGGAAAGACTTTTGAATATTTACAAATGCAGAAGCCGGTCATTGCCTTTGTATCTGATGGCGCGCAGAAAGATTTACTGAAAAGAGGAGGCACAGCCCTGATTTGCGATCCGGATAATACGGAAGAATCTGTAAAGCTATTATCTGATTTGTTCAGAGGCTGTATCCATCTTAATCCGGACAATAATTATTTGCAAAGCCTTTCACGACAATCTCTCACTGAACGGCTGGCAAAAATTATCGACAGTCAAGTAAAAAATACATGAAGAAAATATTATTGATAGCAGGAACAAGGCCAAATTTTATAAAGCTCGCCCCATTGTATCACCGAATTAAATCTGAAGCGCCTGGTTTACAACCTGTGATCTGTCATACTGGTCAGCATTTCGATTTTAACATGTCTGATGTTTTCTGGCAAAATCTCGAATTGCCTTCCCCCGATTTCCAATTGAACATTAAGGGTAACGGAGTGGTGGATACCATTGGTAAAACAATGTTGGGCATCAATGAAATTATCGGTCAGCAGAAATTTGACCTGGTGATCGTTTTCGGAGATGTGAATGCAACGGCAGCTGGTGCCATTGTGGGGGCCCAGTCAAGGATACCCGTGATGCACATTGAAGCAGGCCTTCGAAGTTTTGACCGGGATATGCCGGAAGAAATTAATCGTATTATAACTGATCATGTAAGCGATTACCTGATGGTATCCGAGAAGAGCGGTGTGAAGAACCTTAAGCAGGAGGGCATTGCAGATGATAAAGTCAACCTGATCGGAAATATTATGATCGAATGCCTGCTTCGGACAAAGAAGCATTGGGAAGCAATTAAACTGAATAAAGAAATTCAGTCGTTTTATGAAAGGAAACCTGTTGTTGCAACTTTTCACAGGCCTGAAAATGTAGATAATCCAACTACCCTGCAGCGCGTTATTGATATACTGCTCAGTTTTTCTTCCGAACATGCAGTCGTTTTTCCAGTTCATCCGCGTACGATATCTCAGCTTAAACAAAATAAATTTCTGGATAAAATTCAAAATGATCCGAATATCCTGCTTACTGAACCATTGAGTTATTTTGAATTCCTAAAACTTCTTTCTAATGCCAGTCTCGTGATAACAGATTCCGGAGGCGTACAGGAAGAAACCAGTTTTTTAAATATACCCTGCGTTACATTCAGAAAAAATACAGAAAGACCGGTTACGGTTGAATTGGGTACGAATCTAATGATGGATATTAATGATCTGAGTTTCAGGTCCCGGATAGACAATCATATCACCGGGCTCAAAAAGCGTATAGTAAATCCTATTCCTTTATGGGATGATCAGGTAAGCCGACGCATTGTTTCATTTGTTGAAAAAATATTTGTGGCCTGATTATGAAAATAACGAATGCTGTTTTCTTAACACACAAAGAATCCCTGTATTCGGAAATAACCGGAGGCGTTCAACTCTGTTCACAGGAATTTCATAATATTATTCAGGGCACTCCTGAAATCAACCTGAAAGATTATTATATCCCTTATACAAAGAATATATTTCAACGTATACAGATAAGAGGCGGAATGGAAAACTATTCTGTTTTTGACATTAATAAAGAAGCACCTGCATTATTATCGCATATTACCCAAAATAATATCGGGATTGTATTTATTAATATGGCCACCACCGTAAGGTTTGCTAAACCGATCAGGCAAAAATTCGGCGACAAGGTTAAAATTATATTGCTGTCACACGGAAATCAGTCATGCGATTTTCTACATCTGATTACAAAACCATTTAATAAACCTTCACCATTTAAGAAATGGCGGGATAAAATGAGGCTGGGCAAACTGATTGTTACAGAAGCCGAATACCGCGTGCAATGGCTCGACGGTGTTGTAACGCTATCTGAAACAGAAAAGCAGATAGAAAACTGGTTCGGTGCTAAAAAGACTTCCTTTCTTCCAAGAAAATTATATAAAGATTTTCTTTTGAGGGAATCGGTTCCCGGAAGAATCGGATTTGTCGGCAGGCTGGATCATCCTCCGAATTACCAGGGTATCGTTATTTTTTTAGAAGAACTTGCCAAAAGGGAGCATAGTTTACAAATCAGACTGGTAGGAGCCCCGCCTTCATTCGGAATGAAAATTAAAAAACAGTTTCCTTTCGTTGAATACCTGGGTGAATTGTCCGACAAGGATCTCGAGAAAGAAGTTACCGGCTGGGCATTTTTTCTGAACCCGGTCTGGTGGTATTCGACGGGTGCATCAACCAAACTGGCCCGGGCGATTAGTTGGGGACTGCCCATTATCACAACAACAGCAGGTATGCGTGGATATGAATGGAAAAAGGGCTCTTTGCTTTTGGCAGATAGTCCTGAAGATATGGTAACGCAATTAATGAAGGAAGCGGGTTCAATGGACAGAATTAATTATTGGAAAGAACAGACTGAACTGGTTGCTGAAAACGGGCCAGATCAAATTGAACTCATTAACAGGATCCGGTATACTTATGAATGATGAGAAATTAGTATTTATTCCTGCCCCATTTTTTCCTCCTTCCGCGATGCCACCTTCGCAAAGAGTGCGGTTACTGGTGAGACATCTTCATGAATTCGGATGGAAGCCTGTCATATTCACAGTTGATCATTACTATCGCGAAGAAGCGGCAGATCCCTGGATGACAGAGATAGCAGGGAATGCATTTGAAAAAATTGAAGTGAGGGCATGGGATCAACGCAAGACAAGGAAATTCGGATTAGGAGACCTGGGCATCAGGAGTTTTTTTGGGTTATATCGTTCTATGCTGAAACAGGTGAAAAAAGAAAAACCCACACTAATCCTCTACCCCGTACCTCCCTGGTATATCATGGTGATGGCGCCATATATAAAAAGAGCTACAGGTATTCCTTATGCAATAGATTTTATAGATCCCTGGATTTATCTTACGAAACAAAAGAATTTTAAGGCGGTAGTAAGTCAGCGCGTCGCAAAAATTTTAGAAGGTCGTGTTGTAAAAGGGAGCAGTGCCATATTTGCGGTTTCGCAGGGAATACTGGATGATCTGAAGAAAAGATATCCTTCCATTTCGTCTAAGCCTTTGGTTGCAGTTCCTTATGGAGTGGAGGTTTCTGATTATGAATCTGTAAAGGTTCAAACGAGAAATGACAATGCAATCATTATCAGGTATACCGGCGCCATTTCTGAAAATATGATGGTGGTAGTGGATAGTTTACTGAAAGCATTTAAAATAGTGAGCAGGTCCTTACCTGTAAAAGTTATTTTTACCGGCACTTCTTATGCGGGTATTGGTATGACGAAACCCATTCTTACTGCACTTATTACAAAGAATGAAGTGGCAGATTTTGTAACGGAAAATCCTGCCAGGGTCGGCTACCGGGAAGCTTTGGAGATAAACAAACAGGCGGATATGCAATTGCTGGTGGGTGATACGACGCCCTATTATGCCGCATCTAAAATGATGGGGCTGGTAGCTTCAGGCAGACCATTTTTTGCCTGGGTGCATGCTGATTCTTTTCCTGCAAAATTTCTGGAGGAATTACAGTATCCGCACAGGTTTGTTTATCAGAATAATGAGTTGGGTACAGATAAAAAAATAGAAAAGCTTGCTGAAGCATTGTTATACAGCCTGAATAGCCGGGACCAGTTTATTTCCATTCCAACGGATGATCCTGTATTCAGCAAATACACTGCGAAAGCAATGACAAAAACATTCACGGATACTTTTCAAAAAATCAACTGATGAAGAATACGCATTATGGAAAGATCAGAGGCAAGAAAATACTGATCACCGGCGGATTGGGTTTTGTAGGCCATAACCTGGTAAAGTCCCTCGTAAATGATTATCAGTGTAAAGTGGTGGTTGTAGATGACTGCACCAACAGTAATGAATCCATGATTGATCCGGTAAAAGACAAAGTTGAATTTCATAAAGTCAGTGTGCTGGATACGGACAAATTATTTCCTCTGTTAAAAGATGTGAATTATATTTTCCATCTTGCCTGTATCCAGATTGCTGCATCCAGTTCTGACCCTTTGCGGGATATGCAGGTCAACGCGCAAAGCACACTTCAGTTGCTTGAACAAATCCGCCACAATGATTATCCTTTACTGGAAAGATTTGTTTACACTTCATCCTGTTCGGTATATGGAAGCACTTCACGCCTTCCTTTGGGAGAAAATGATGCCACACATGTTTTGAGCAATTACGCAGCGACAAAATTATTGGGAGAACAGTATACGCTGATTTACAACCGGAATTATAATATCCCCGTTGCCGTTGTACGATATTCGAATGTTTATGGATATGGCCAGTCTCCAAGAAATCCTTACTGTGGCGTATTAGGAAAGTTTGTTCATAATGCCTTGACCTATCAGCCACTTACTGTAGTGGGAGATGGAGAACAAACAAGAGACTATACTTTCATTACGGATGCCGTTGATGCAACGATACTTGCGGCCGTTCATCCGATGGCATATGGAGACATATACAATGTAGGTTCCGGTATTGAAACTTCTGTCAATAAGTTGGCTGCGCTGATAAGCGAATATGTTCCAGGATCTGCCGTGACAAATGTTCCTGAAAGAGATATCGATAATATCCGAAGAAGAGTTGTAGACATAGAAAAAATACATCAGAGACTTGGCTGGGTTCCTAAAGTGGGAATTCAGAAAGGTATTCAGTCAACGATTGATTGGTACAGAACCACGTTATAATGGTAAGAGACCTGCTAAGCACATTGAAATTCATTTTTAATCATCCGGTCACCAGAAAAAATAAACTGGCGGCCTTCAGAAGATTTGCCGGCTGGCAGATTCAATCCAGAACTTTCCATCGTCCGGTAGTATATCCATTCGTGGAAAACAGTGTGCTCCTTGTTCAGGGAGGAATGACAGGTGCCACAGGAAATATTTATACGGGTGTGCATGAATTTGAAGACATGATGTTTTTGCTTCACCTGTTAAGACCCGGAGATATTTTTGTTGATGCAGGCGCCAATATCGGGTCTTATACCGTACTGGCATCTTCTGTTATTGGAGCAAAGAGTATCAGTTTTGAACCGGTACCTTCAACCTTTTTGCATTTGAAACATAATGTAGCTATTAACAATATCGAACCGCTTGTTGAATTGCAAAATGCAGGCGTAGGTAAAGAAAAAGAAAAATTACTTTTTACCAGCAGCTTTGATACAATGAACCACGTTGTTGCTGATACTTCCAATAAAAATCAGGAAACCATCCAGGTGGATATTGTAACGCTGGATGAAATATTGGGAAACAGGATTCCCACTCTTATAAAGATTGACACGGAAGGTTTTGAATTGGCTGTTTTGCAGGGAGCGGATTCAACATTAAAACAGGCGTCCCTGATGGCCATTATAGTTGAATTGAATGGTTCATGTCATCGGTATGGAATAAAAGAAAAAGACATTCACGAATTTATTACCGGCTACGGGTTTACTCCGGTCTCCTATGATCCGTTTGAAAGAGCTTATTCAAAAAAAGATTCATTCAATCCTAACGGTAACACGATTTATATAAAAAATGAAGAGGATGTTGGAAAACGACTTAAGAACGCAAGAAAATTCAGTGTATTGAAATTATGCGTTTAGCCATTGTCACTTCCCATCCCATCCAATACTATGCGCCGCTTTTCAGGTTATTGGCAAAAGAACCGGGAATGGAACTGAAAGTTTTTTATACCTGGTCGCAGTCTCAGAAGGGGGCAAAGTATGACCGTGATTTTGGTAAAATGATCGATTGGGATATTCCATTACTCGACGGGTATTCATACGAGTTCGTAAATAATACTTCGAAAGATCCGGGCGTGCATCATTACAAAGGCATCATCAATCCGGATCTGAATAATAAGATAGAAGAATGGAATCCTGATTTCCTGCTGGTCATTGGCTGGAGTTTCAGAAGTCATTTTTCTGCCATGCGTCATTTCAAAGGAAAGATACCCGTATTATTTAAAGGGGACTCTACCCTGCTGGATGAGAAACCCGGCATTAAAAAGATGCTGAGAAGAATATTTTTAAGGTGGGTATATAGTAAAGTTGATTATGCGTTATATGTAGGAAAGAACAACCATGACTATTTTTATAAGCACGGATTGAAGGAAAATCAACTGCGGTTTGTACCCCACGCAGTGGATAATAAACGTTTCAACGGACCGGATAACTTTGAATCCGAAGCCAGTGAGTGGCGTAGGGATCTGGGTATTTTGAAAGATGATCTCGTAGTTCTGTTTGCAGGCAAACTGGAGCCCAAGAAAGATCCGGAATTTATGCTCAGGCTTGCTAATAACATTCCTGATCCAAGGTTAAAACTGATCATGGTTGGAAATGGTAAATTAGAGGAAGAATTGAGAATGAGAGGCTCTGAGGACAAACGCATTATTTTCATGGATTTCCAGAACCAGCAAAGAATGCCCCTGGTCTACCGTTTAGCCGATATTTTTGTATTGCCTTCAACTGGTCCGGGCGAGACCTGGGGGTTGGCGGTAAATGAGGCGATGGCTTGCAAACGTCCTGTGATTGTATCCGCAAAATGTGGTTGTGCGCCGGACCTGGTGGAAGAAAATATTACGGGCTGGGTTTTTGAACCAGGTAAGGGAGGAGATGAGAAAATAAAGGAGCTATTAAATAACATAATGGATAATCGATATGTCCTGGATACAATGGGAGACCAGGCATGGCAAAAACTGCAATCCTATTCTTATCCGATAGCCATTGAAAAAATAAAAAAACATTTGAATAATATTAGTTTGGCGGCAAAAAGTCAATTTTAAAAAAGCATCCTGAATGGCTTCCATCAGAAGTAATTTTTTTGTTCTTTCCCTGATCATCTGTTTCCTGCTTTCGCTGGTAACAGACTGGTATGCTGAAATATCCATATTCCTTATCATTGTTACCGTATTTGCCATTCTGGATAAATTAGGGAAGGGGCTCGTATTGCGTGAGCTCGTTGTATTGCATACCATTTTTATCTGCCTGGTGATGCCTACTATGGGATATGGTATTTACAGCTATGACAACTACCTGGCCAGGGTCTTTTACAGGTATATGCTTGTGCCGGAAAATGTTTATTTTGGTTTTACATTGCCGGCTGTTTGCTTATTTTCTGTAAGCATGTGTTATCCGATTACAAAATCGAACAATGTTCTTGATGAAGGAAATTCGTTCAAAAAACTTCTTCAGCAGGTAAGGACTGAATTAAAGAAGCATACTAAGACAGGAATCATAATTGCTATTATAGGTGTGATTACTTTTTTCTTTATCGGATTAGTCCCTGATACCTTAAAATTCGCTATTACATTATTTTTCTTTTCATCTTTTGCCGGTATTTTATATATATTTTATAGACCCTCATTCCCATCAAAGAATACCCTGCTTATTTTATTCTCAATATTCATTGTAGGTCTTGCCATCCAGAGTGCTGTCTTTACGGTTGTTGTTTATATGGGGACCACTTTATTTTCATTCCTTTTTCTCGGGAAAAAATATGCACTTTGGAAGAAATTGATGGTTTTTATTATGGGCGTTTTTTTATTGTTTATTGTGCAGAATGTAAAAACAGCTTATCGCGATATTACCTGGAGGCAAACCGAGGTGGATAATAAAACAAGTTTGTTCGGTGATATCTTAGTTGATAAGCTCGCCAATTTTGATAAGGCGCTTGATGTCGACGGGTTTTTCCCTGTTTATATGCGCATGAACCAGGGATTTAACATCACCCTGGTTATGAAGAGAATACCCGCCCAGCAGGATTATGATAATGGAAGCCGGTTGCTTACAACCGCATTTTCCGCTCTTGTTCCCCGTTTCCTCTGGCAGGATAAACCGGAGGCTGGTGGAAAGGAAAGCATGAAATATTTTACAGGGTTGCAAATAGAAGGCTGGTCAACCAATGTCAGCCCCTTAGGAGAAGCCTATGGAAGTTTCGGACCGATAGGCGGTATTTTCTACATGTTCATGCTGGGACTTTTTATAAGATGGGCTTATAAAAAGGTATTTACCATCGCTCAAAAAATTCCGCTTCTGATTTTATGGGTCCCTGTACTTTTTTACCAGGTAACTTTTTGTATGGAAACGGACAGTCTCCAAATATTCAATTCCCTCCTGAAAGGCGCTTTTTTTCTTTGGCTGTTGTATAAGCTGACACCGGGCTGGTTTGGGAAAAAGGTGAATCAGGCCATCGCAAAGAATTCTGTCAGACGTCGTCATTTACCGGCATAATCGTATACAAAATATTTACCCTTTCATCCAATCATATTGGTCCCTGAATATTTTTTGAAAACAGAATATCTAAATTTTCTCATTGCCTCTTGTTCAATTAATTTTTAGGAAGACCAACCCCTTATTTTTCAGTATAGAAAAAGTATTTGGTTCTATTCTGGATGATTTGAAAAAAAAAATAACCCTGGAATCAACGTATATGCCCTGTTATAATTCTTCCTTAGCCGACATGGCAAGAAATATGGCTTTTGCAAGAAAGTTCAGGGCAGATGTTTTTCATGTTACGGGAGATGTTCATTATGTTGTGATGGCACTGCCGGCCGGCAAAACGATTCTTACCATTCACGACAGTGTATTTATCAGGGAAAGCAAAGGATTGAAAAAAGCTTTTTTTAAATGGATATTCCTGAAACTCCCAGTTAAAAATTGCAGGTTTGTTACGACGATTTCGGAAAAGTCAAAAAGTGAAATTATTCAATTTACCGGATGTGATCCTTCCAAAGTAATTGTGATACCGGATCCGGTGAATAATCATTTTTATTTCAGGGAAAAAGATTTCAATGCAACTGATCCGGTTTTACTCTTCATCGGATCAACCCCAAATAAAAATCTCGACAGGGTAATTGAGTCAATTTCCACCATTCCCTGTACTCTTGAAATTGTTGGGCAGATTCCCGAAGAACATCAGTTGCTTTTGAAGAAAAATGGAATACGGTACAGGCAATACGCTCAACTCTCCGAATCTGAAATGGCAGATCGTTATGCAGCTTCAGATATCGTAATTTTCCCTTCCCTGTATGAAGGTTTCGGTTTGCCGATTCTTGAAGGACAAAAAGCCGGCCGGGCTGTTTTGACAAGCAATATTTCTCCTATGAAAGAAGTAGCAGGAGAAGGAGCCTGTCTCGTTGACCCTTATGATCCTGAATCCATCCGCTCCGGTGTAAGGAGAATAATCGGCGATGATGATTATCGCATGAGTATTATTAAAAAAGGCTTTGAGAATTTAGTTAAATACAATAATCAGCATATTGCTGATCAGTATGTAAAGTTATATAACACCATTTTGAATCCCTGATCATCTGTGGAATAGCCGGCATATTGAATTTTAATAATAAGACTGTTGAGCAATGCATGGTGCAGCGCATGGCGGATATGATGGCTCACCGCGGTCCCGATGCAGAAGGGTTTTTCATGGATAAAGAAATAGCTTTCGGTCACAGACGTCTCTCCATCATTGATCTTTCGGAAGCCTCCAACCAGCCATTTCAGGATGAATCAGGTCGTTATATTATCATCTTTAATGGTGAGATTTATAATTATGAGGAAATCAAACCGCTGCTGGGCGATTATCTTTTCCGCACGCAGGGAGATACGGAAGTAATCCTGGCAGGATATATTAAATGGGGTGCCGACTGCTTATCCTATTTAAGAGGAATGTTTACCATAGCTATTTGGGATAGCAGGGAGAGGAATTTATTCATGGCACGAGACCGGCTTGGTGTTAAACCTTTATATTATTACAAGAATGAAGACCAGTTTGTTTTTGCGTCTGAAATACGTGCGATACTCTCTGTTATCAAATCGGATCGCAAAATAGACAGGACAGCCATTGCAGAATTTTTTAGGTATCAGTCCGTCGGTTTTCCTTTTTCGCCTGTGGAAGGAATTAAACAGATTGAAGCAGGTACCTGGATAAGAATTTCAGGGCAAGGAGAAATTATTTGCCGTAAGTATTGGGATCCTGTTGTAAAACATTTTGATTTCAATTTCACCGAAAAAAAGCAGGTACAGCATAAAGTAAAAGAGCTGATGCTGCAATCAGTAAAAAGACGGCTGGTAAGTGATGTCCCAGTTGCAGCATTTTTGTCCGGCGGTATTGATTCCAGTGCTATAGTCGGACTCATGGCAGAAGCCAATCCGTCTTCACCAAATACTTTTACAGTTTCCTTTGATGAATCAGAATTTGATGAATCAAAATATGCAGATATCATCGCAAAAAAATTCAATACCAGACATACTCAAATCCGGTTAAGACCTGAAGTGATGCTGGATGAACTGGAACATGCACTTGATGCGATGGATTCACCGAGTGGCGACGGGATAAATACTTATGTCGTTTCCAAAGCCATTCATGAACAGGGTATTCGTGTGGCGCTTTCGGGAATCGGCGGAGACGAATTATTTGCGGGATACCCTATTTTTTTAAACTATATCCGGTTACAGCAAAAACGTTGGTTATGGGATATACCATACAAATTGAGGAACCTGGCAGGAACCCTGATCGGCAGGGGTGAACGGGAAAAAAGAATGCGACAGATGATTGGTATGGAGTCTCCGGATATTGAATATACTTATCCTGTTTTCAGGCAAATACTTTCACCGGATAATCTGCGGAAACTCACGAATCTGAATGGCTTTGATCAGCAGATACTGGCATACCAGCTGCAGTCAAAAAAGGAGTTGTTAAGAAAATTGCCTTATTTTAGTCAGGTAACTGCCGCCGAATATCTGGGATATACCCAGCAGACTTTGTTGAAGGATACGGATCAGATGAGTATGGCGCATTCACTGGAAATCCGGGAGCCTTTCTTCGACCAGGAGCTGGTTGAATTCGTGATGTCCGTTCCCGATCATTTAAAAGTGCCAACCTATCCAAAAAGCCTGCTGGTTGAATCACTTAAACCGCTACTGCCTGACGAGATCGTGCACAGGAAAAAACAGGGCTTTGTTTTTCCATGGAATAAATGGATAAGAAATGAATTGCGTAATTTTTGTGATAAGCAGATTAACCGGATGGCTGAGCGCGATTTCATTCATGGCGACAGGTTAAAATTTACCTGGAAGCTTTTTCTCAGTGGCGATAAAAATATCCGGTGGCTGGAGATCTGGTCCTTTGTTGTTTTGAATTACTGGATGGAAAAAAATCAGGTGCAGTGAAACAGAAAATCCTCGTTCTGGTCGACTGGTATGAGCCGGGTTTTAAGGCGGGAGGGCCAATCCAGGCCTGTAAAAATGTCGTTAACAGTTTAAAACACGAGTACGATTTTTTTATTCTTTGTTCTGACAGGGATCTTGGTGATAAAACCCCCTACAAAGGCATACAAATAAACCATTGGCTGGAAATTGAAAGCAGCGTACACATCTGGTATGCATCGCCAAATTTTATGAAAAAATACAGGTTGTTAAAGATGTTGGAGGAAGTAAAGCCCGACTTCATCTATTTTAACAGCATGTATTCATTCAAATACACTTTATTTCCACTATGGGTAATACTGAACAATCGCTTTCGCGGGAAAATTATTCTTGCTCCAAGGGGTATGCTGCACAAAGGAGCCCTGAAAAAGAAATACATAAAAAAAATCATTTTTCTAAAATTGTTTCAGTTGATCGGATGGAGCAGAAAAATTATTTTCCAGGCCACTGATGAACAGGAGAGGAAAGATTTACAGTATTTTTTCAGTGGTGATGTAAATTTAATAGTAGTCGAAGATATTCCAACAGTCAATACACTGCCCTGGCAGGAAAAGAATAAATTGTCAGGCAGTCTGCGTTGTGTATTTCTATCCCGGATTCATCCAAAGAAAAACCTGCATTATTTCCTGAACCTGCTCAAAGAGATTAACCAGAATATTGAAATCACATTTGATATATATGGATTCGAAGATCATCCGGAATATTCTGAACAGTGCAGAAAGATTGCGGCATCACTTCCCCGGAATATAAAAGTAAGGTTTATGGGAGCCTTACCGTTTACCCAGGTTTTTGAAAAGCTTAATCAATATCATGTATTTGTTTTGACGACCATGGGTGAAAATTACGGTCATGCGATTTTTGAAGCGCTGACTACCGGGTTGCCTGTTATGATCAGTGATCAGACACCCTGGAGAAATCTTGAACGAATGAAGGTAGGCTGGGATTTTCCGCTTCAGATGAAGGAAAAATTCGTTCGCGCTATTCATGAGGCAGCAGGATGGGGTCAGCAGCAATACAATGAATGGTCTGAGAGTTCTTATTCATTTGCCAGGAATTACATTAAGGAACTGGGGGCGTTTGCAAAATACAGGCAGATGTTTTCAATTCCGGAAAGAAAAAGAATTTTATTGTTTACCGACTGGTACGAACCCGGTTATAAAGCTGGAGGGCCTATTCAGTCCTGTAAAAATATTGTCAATATCCTGCAGGGAGAATATGAGTTTTATATAATCTGTTCCGACAGGGACCTGGGAGATAAAAAAGCATATAATAATATCCAGGTCGATGAATGGATTAGAACTTCTCCCACTACAAATATCTGGTATGCCTCGCCGAAATTTATTACCAGGAAAAACCTGAAGAATATTTTTGACAACATACAACCAGACTTTGTCTATTTCAACAGTATGTATTCACCAAAATATACTTTGTTGCCGTTATGGGTGCTCCTATGGAATAAGTACAGCGGCAAGATCATACTTGCACCACGAGGCATGTTGCATAAGGGTGCTTTAAAGAGAAAGTATTTCAAGAAATATGTTTTTCTCAAGTTATTCAGATTCATCGCCTGGCATAAGAAAGTCATATTTCACGCTACGAATAAGCAGGAGCAAAATGATATTTTATCATTCTTTTCTACCAAAGCAAATATTATGGTGTTGGATAATATCCCCAATACTTCATTACGTCAGTGGATACCAAAACTAAAAATACCGGGTGAGCTGAGCTGTGTATTTGTTTCAAGAGTCCATCCTAAAAAAAATCTCATTTATTTTATCAAACTTCTCTCGGAGATGAGAGACGATATGAGGCTTTCTTTCGATGTATATGGCGTAGAAGAAGATAAAAGCTATGCGCAGGATTGCAAGGAACTGTCGTCTTCCCTGGGAGAAAATATCCGGGTTGAATTTAAAGGACCGATACCTT
The DNA here is from genome assembly GCA_963711345.1 of uncultured Bacteroidota bacterium. Taxonomy (GTDB): domain Bacteria; phylum Bacteroidota; class Bacteroidia; order Chitinophagales; family Chitinophagaceae; genus Puia. The sequence goes on from CAVQDS010000002.1 coordinate 578,704, forward strand.
ATACTGATGTATACAGGACGATGCAGGCATACCACATATTTGTATTACCGACCCTCGGCGAAAATTATGGTCATGTAATTTATGAAGCACTTTCTGCAGGTGATCCGACCCTGATCAGTGACCAGACACCCTGGAGAGGTTTGGAAAAAGAAAAAGCCGGCTGGGACTTACCACTGAAAGAAAAAGATAAATTCAAGAAAGCAATCAGGCAGGCAGTCGCCTGGAACCAGGAAGAGTATAATGAATGGAGCAAAAACGCCATACAGCTTGCCAGAAACAGTTTCGATATTCCCAGGTTGCATGAAAAATACAGGAAGTTATTTGGATGAACCGACTAAAACTATAAATGCTTACCAGAAAACAAAAAGTAAAATATCTTTTTGATTCCATCAGGGGATCCGGTCAGACAATTCAATGTACATATTGTAAAAGCAGGAAATGTAATGAGATTGACAGGAAATATTTTGTAACTAAATTGATGGAATGTCAAAACTGTCATTTATACTTCAGGTATCCGGTCGATAAAAAAGAGGAGAATGCTGATTTTTACCAGACGGAATACCAGGAATCAGACAGTATAACTACTGATTTACCGGATGCTTCATTATTGGAAAAGATGAAAATGGATGGGTTTACCGTCGGAGGTAAAAATGCAAACATATATCTTAACCTTTTTGCCCGATTATTTCCAATGGAAAAATCCTTGCGTATTATTGACTATGGATCGAGCTGGGGATACACATCGTATCAGTTTAAACAGGCCGGACACCATGTTCAGGGGTATGAAATTTCCAGGTCACGCGCTGCATACGGCATTAAAAACCTGGAAGTGGATATTAAGACAGATGAAAAATTATTGAGGAAGGATAATCATATTTTTTTCTCTTCGCATGTAATTGAACATCATCCGGATGTTGACGCTATGGTGAAACTGGCCGAATCATTATTGATAGAAGGAGGTTATTTCATTGCATTTTGTCCGAATGGCAGCCTTCCGTTCAGACAGAAAAACCCTGAAATATTTCACAGGTTTTGGGGGAAAGTGCATCCTAATTTCCTGAATGGAGATTTCTATAAGTATATATTTCAGAATCAACCCTATTATATTGCAAGCAGTCCAATCAATATGCAGGATATGCATCCATTGCAATCGGGAGAATCGCTTACAGGTGATTTGTCCGGAGAGGAATTAATGGTAATAGCAAAATTTATAAAATCCTGACCGGTATTAAAAATGCAAACAGATCTTTCTAAATATTCAATTGGAGACTACCGGGCGGGACCAAGATTGAAAGTATTGACATGGTATCTGTTCAATTATTTCATTTTTTTCAGCGGCATTCCGTATCCTTCCAAATTCAAAGTAATGCTTCTGCGCTTTTTTGGTGCAAAAGTCGGGAAAGGAGTCGTTATTAAGCCAAAGGTTAGAATTAAAAATCCATGGAGATTAATAGTGGGTAATTATTGTTGGATCGGGGAAGATGTATGGATTGACAATATTGAAAATGTTTCTATTGGAAATAATGTATGCCTTTCACAGGGAGCTGTATTATTAACAGGGAATCACGACTATTCTAAAAGTAATTTTCCACCCAAGTATGATAAGATAATTATTGAAGACGGGGTATGGATTTGTGCTAAAGCCATTGTTTGTCCCGGAGTGGTTTGCAGGTCCCATGCTGTTTTAACAGTGAATTCAGTGGCCACGAAAGATATGGACGAGATGCGAATTTATTCGGGAAACCCCGCTGTATTTATAAGAGACAGGGTGATTGACCGATAAATGATTGAGACCAATAACTTATGATTGGATGAAGTTTTTAGTCATCTCCCAGGTTTTCTGGCCGGATACCGCATCTACAGCGCAACATTTATTTGACCTTGCTGAAGAATTAACTGAGAAGGGTCATGCTGTTACGGTCTATTGCAGCCGGTATGCTTATGAGAATAATAAAATAAAATTTCCGCTCAGTGAAAATCACCTTGGGATACAAATAAAGCGGATTCACAATACCGGATTTGGGAAAAAGTATGTGGTTGGCAGGTTGATCGATTTTGCCAGTTTCAACTTCCTTTTATTCTTTAGACTTCTTCTTCTTAAAAAGAAATCATATGATGCAGTAATCGGAATGACCTCTCCGCCACTCGTTTCATTGCTTGGTGTTTACCTGACCAGGAGAAAAAAAATGAAATTCATTTACTGGGTGATGGACCTACAGCCTGAATTGGCTATAGCATCTGGTCTGGTTAAGAAAAATTCCTTCCTGGCAAGGCTACTCGAGCGCATCGGAAATTATATTATCAGAAATGCGGATGCAATTATAGTCCTGGATAAATACATGCGGGATTATATTCTGAAACGGGGTGGCAATAAAGAGCATGTTTATATAGTATCCATCTGGCCTGCAACGAAAGAAAAGTATGAAGGGTCACGTATGGAAAACCCTTTCCGAATAGAAAATCAATTTAAAGAGAGACTGGTGGTGATGTATTCCGGAAACCATTCTTATATACATCCTCTGGATACACTGCTGGATGCGATTCTGCGCTTGCAAAATGATCCTCACTTTTTATTTGTTTTTATAGGTGGCGGCGTACGTAAGAAAGATGTCACAGCATTCGCGGAAGAACACGGGCTCAAAAATATTATTCAACTTCCCTATCAGCCCAGAGAAAATATTCACCTTTCTCTGGGAGCTTCTGATGTACAAGTGGTCATTATGGGCGAAGCACAGGTAGGTTTTACGCATCCTAACAAGATATATGGCGCGATGTATTTGGGCAAACCTGTTTTGTATATTGGTCCGGACAATTCGCATATAACGGATATACTTATGGGATCCGAAGGAAATATTATGGTGAAACATGGTCAGTCAAATGAACTGGTAATGAAATTATTATCGTTCAAACTTAATGATGAAGTTCTGAATGCTCAGATCGGAATTCAGAACCGGAGAAAAGTGGAAACAGAGTTCCATCCCAAAGAATTGAAAGCCCGAATGGTTCAAATCATTACATCTGTCTGAAGATGAATTTGGTTTATATTAGATGAACGCAAAATCTCGAATGCCTTAATTTTACAAAATGTCAAAAGTTGCATTAATTACGGGAGTAACGGGCCAGGACGGAGCCTACCTCAGCGAACTGCTGCTGGATAAGGGATATGAAGTGCATGGCGTTAAAAGGAGGAGCTCGCTGTTTAATACCGACCGTATCGATCATCTCTACCAGGATCCTCACGAAAAACATATTCATTTTCGTTTGCACTACGGCGACCTGACAGATAGCACTAACCTGATAAGGATCATCCAGGAAACGAAACCCGACGAAATATACAATCTCGGGGCGATGAGCCATGTGCACGTGAGTTTTGAAACACCCGAATATACCGGCAACGCAGATGGTATTGGCACACTGCGTATACTGGAAGCCGTTAGATTGCTTGATCTCGTTAAGAAAACAAAAGTTTACCAGGCATCCACTTCTGAATTATACGGGCTGGTTCAGGAAGTTCCCCAGTCGGAGACCACACCATTTTATCCGCGTTCGCCTTATGCAATCGCAAAACTCTATGCCTACTGGATGGTGGTGAATTACCGGGAAGCCTATAATATGTTTGCAGTCAACGGTATTTTATTCAACCACGAGTCACCATTGAGGGGTGAGACTTTTGTTACGAGGAAAATTACACGTGCTGTTGCGAGGATTGGATTAGGACTTCAGGATAAACTCTATTTGGGAAATCTCAATGCACGTCGTGACTGGGGTCATGCAAAGGATTATGTGGAAGCGATGTGGCTGATATTACAGCAGGAGGAGCCGGAAGATTTCGTCATCGCCACCGGAGTTACAACTACCGTGCGTGATTTTGTAAAAATGTCTTTTGCGGAGATCGGCATCCAGCTGGAATTTAAAGGAGAAAATGATAAAGAACATGCAGAAGTCGTTTCCTGCTCAAATCCCGATTACCAGATTAAGTCGGGAAAAGTGGTGGTTGCCGTCGATCCCAAATATTATCGTCCTACCGAAGTGGACCTTCTGATTGGAAATGCAACAAAGGCAAATATAAAACTGGGCTGGAAACCTAAATACGACCTGCCTGCGCTGATAAAAGAAATGGTCCACGCCGATGTACAACACTTCCTTCGTGAAAAGATTTTGAAAGAGTCGGGGTTTGAGATTAAAAATCAGCATGAATAAGCCTAAAGCCTAAAGCCTAAAGCACTAGTATAAGAGTATAAGAGTGTGAAAAGGTAGATTTAAATTAATAATCAATAATTAATAATTAAAAAAGTTTTAGGCTTTAGGCTTTGGGCTTTAGGCATATAAAATGGTAAACATTCTACCACATTATACTTACGATGATTACTGCCTCTGGGAAGGGCGCTGGGAAATTATTGATGGGATTCCATATGCAATGAGTCCGTCTCCATCCGTACGGCATCAATGGGTGACCGGGAATATAATAGGGGAATTTAGTAATGCTTTAAAGCTGACTGAGTGCATTAAAAACTGTAAAGTTCTAAATTTTATAGATGTTAAAATTACAGACGATACAGTTGTTCAACCCGATGCATCTGTAGTATATGGTAAAACGGAAAAACTTTTTCTTGATTTCCCTCCTGTAATTGCAGTAGAGGTATTATCGCCTTCTACCCAGATTAAAGATCGGAATGCTAAATTTGACCGGTATCAGAAATTTGGAGTAAAGTATTATCTGATTGTAGATGTAGATATAAATCAGATTGAAATTTTTCAGCTTTCTGATGATAAAATTTATCAAAAGCAATCTCCGGACAATTCAAATTCTTTTACCTTTCAGCTAACGGATCATTGCGGCATTGTTTTGTCGTTGGACAGGATCTGGGAATAATGAATGAATAAAAAAGATAAAATATACATCGCCGGTCATCGGGGCATGGTGGGTTCAGCCATTAAAAATAAGCTGGAGCAGGAAGGATTTCAGCAAGCTGGTGTATAAAACATCTGCAGAGCTGGATCTTCGGAATCAGGAAGCTGTCCATTCTTTTTTTGAAAAAGAAAAACCTGATTATGTTTTCCTGGCTGCAGCAAAAGTGGGTGGTATTTTAGCCAATGACACTTTTCGGGCGGATTTCATTTATGAAAACCTGATGATTCAAAATAATATCATTCATTCAGCATGGAAATCAAAAGTTAAAAAATTGATGTTCCTCGGTTCATCCTGCATATATCCGAAAATGGCTCCGCAACCTTTGAAAGAAGAATACCTGCTTACCGGCCTGCTCGAACATACCAATGAACCCTATGCCATTGCAAAAATTGCAGGTATAAAAATGTGCGATGCATTCCGGTCGCAATATGGCTGCAATTTTATTTCAGTCATGCCCACCAATCTGTACGGACCGAACGACCATTACGATCTGAAAAACTCGCATGTGCTTCCGGCGCTGATCAGGAAATTTCACGAGGCCAAAATAAATAAAGAACCTTTCGTAACTATCTGGGGTACGGGTGAACCGAAAAGAGAATTTCTTCATTCAAGTGACCTTGCCGAAGCCTGCATTTTCCTGATGGAAAGTTATGATAAGGATGGACTGGTGAACGTTGGTACAGGCACAGATCTCAGCATACTTGAACTGGCGAAACTTATTGCAGGTATCGTTGGATTTAAAGGTGAAATCAGAAAAGATATTTCCAAACCAGACGGCACGCCACGCAAGCTGATGGATGTTTCAAAACTAAAAGCGATGGGATGGACTGCGAAGATTGGATTGGAAGAAGGGATTCGGATGGTGTATGGGGAATATCAGAAAAAGTTGACAGTTAGCAGTTGACAGTTGGCAGTATCAGGCTTCCTCTCAAAATGAAAATCAATCCTCATAATATATTTTACCAGTTATCTTCACCATTAAAAAGTTGGCGATTAACTGTCATCTGTCAACTGCCAACTGTCAACTAAAATGTTCGGATTATTTAAAAAGAAAGAAAAAGAGCATGCTGATTTATCGGGTCTGGTAGCAGATATGCATAACCATTTGATACCGGGAATTGATGATGGTGCAACGGATCTGGAGACATCTATTGTGATGATCCGTGCGATGCATGATCTGGGTTACCGCAAATTCATTGCCACGCCTCATGTGCAATGGGAGATGTATAAAAATACCCATGAGATCATTGAGAATGGGGCGCAACTTGTACGTGATCGTCTGGCTGGACTGGAAATGAAGGTCGAATTCAGGGGCGCCGCCGAATATTTCCTGGACGAACACGTGGATGAGCTGTTGGAAAAAAATGTCCCTCTTCTTACCATCCATAAAAATATGGTCCTGGTTGAATTCTCTTTTATACGCCAGCCAATGGACCTGAAAGAAAAATTATTTCAGCTCCAGATAAAGGGGTATCAGCCCATCATCGCTCATCCGGAAAGATATTTGTACTTTGGCGCCCACAAAAACATCTACGACGAACTCCATGATATGGACTGCATATTCCAGCTAAACCTGCTGTCCCTCTGCGGATATTATGGGAAAAAACAGGAAGAACTAGCCCTTTATCTCATCAAAAAGAAATACGTAAGTCTTTTAGGTTCAGATCTTCACAACATGCGGCACATCAATATCCTCCGTGCCTCTTCTTCCATTACCAATACCGTTAACCGATTGTTAGACGAAGGCGTTTTGCTTAATCCGGTTCTATAAGCCTAAAGCCTAAAGCTTAAAGCCTAAAGCCTAAAGCTTAAAGCCTAAAGCTTAAAGCCTAAAGCCTAAAGCCTAAAGCTTAAAGCCTAAAGCCTAAAGCCTAAAGCCTAAAGCCTAAAGCTTAAAGCCTAAAGCTTAAAGCCTAAAGCCTAAAGCCTAAAGCTTAAAGCCTAAAGCTTAAAGCCTAAAGCCTAAAGCCTAAAGCCTAAAACTTATTTAAGGTGAAAGTTTTCTCTAAGGTCTAACCCTTATCTGCATGCGCTTAGGATATCATTTTCTTTATCATTTATTAATTGGTTAACCCTGTTGTTGCGGATTCAGTTTTCTTTTCGTTAAATAGTTTTAGGCTTTGGGCTTAAAGCTTTAGGCTTTAATGTCATGACCGTATGGCAAAAAAATTAACAATAAGATTTCTCCGCTTGTCATTATGCTGACATTCCGTCTTGGCATTATTTTTATCTTTATATCAGTAAACTATTTGATACTATGGGTGCTCTTGAATTCAACCAATTACTGGTATCTAATGCTGAATTTTTGAAGCCGTTTGCAATCACTTTAACCAGGGATAGCGAAGAAGCCAAGGATTTATTTCAGGAAACATTATACCGGGCGATAGCTAATAAGGATAAATACAACGTCGGAACTAATATCAAAGCATGGTTGTACACGATCATGCGAAATATATTTATTAATAATTACCGGCGCCGCGCAAAGCAGAAAACTATTTTTGATGCTTCTCCAAACGATTATCTTTTAAATAACAGTCAGTCGGCTGTAATTACAGGTAATGCGGAAAGCAATCTGCGTATCCGCGATATCCAGGGAGCTATTCATGGTCTCCCTGAAATATTTCGTAATCCTTTCCTGCTTTATTTTGACGGATATAAATATCATGAAATTGCGGATATGCTGCAGGAACCTTTGGGAACGATCAAAAGTCGCATACACTTTGCACGTAAACTTTTGAAATCGCAGATACAGCAGTTTTAATCGTGTATCGTATATCGTGAATCGTATATCGATCCACGATACACGATCAACGATACACGATTAAAAGCTTAAGAATGTACTATGAATAATGAAGAAGTGATCCTGGTGAATGAACAGGATGAGCAAACGGGAACGATAGAAAAAATGGAAGCACACAGGAAAGCCCTTTTACACAGGGCTTTCAGCGTTTTTATATTCAACGGGAAGGGGGAAATGCTTTTACAGCAAAGAGCATTGGGAAAATATCATAGCCCGGGTTTGTGGACCAACGCCTGTTGCTCTCATCCGCGTCCGGGAGAGGAAGTTGAAACGGCTGCACTCAGAAGACTGAAGGAAGAAATGGGCATTGAAACTTCACTCAAAAAAATTTTTCATTTTATATACCGCACTGATTTCGATAACGGGCTTACTGAATATGAATTCGATCATGTATATATAGGTGACTATCCCGGGCTGCTTGAACCTGATAAAAGAGAAGTAAAAGATTATTGCTTTCGTACGATGGAAGATATCTCCCAGGATCTTATTCGTTATCCGGAGAAGTACAGTTCGTGGTTTAAGATTGCATTTCCTCTATTACGCGTAAGGCTTAACGCGTAAAGCTCAACGCGTATATCGTTAATCGTGTATCGTTAATCGATCTACGATACACGATCAACGATTCACGGTTCCCGCACGTGCAGGATCAACCGTCATCGATACAGATTCCGCTGACTTTCCTTTGACTTTCGATCCCCGGTTATCACGCGCCATACGGGAGTAGACAGATAATTTTCTGTCGAAGAGAAATTTAAAAAGAAGGATTGTGTAAGAAGTATGAAATCCAAGTGTGTTGTAATAATCTCCGGCGAATTTTTTGATTTTAGGTAATTTATTCCAGGGAACAGAAGGGAAATCATGATGCTCATTATGATAACCCACGTTCAGGTTCACTGTATTCATCATACCATAGTAACTCTTTGTTTCCTGGTCACCGTGCGTGAGAAAATGTTCCTGAACCCAGCGGGCACCAAGCGGATGTAGTCCTACGGAAAAAAAGAAACTCATCGTCATATATGCGGTCGCTTTCCATCCGAAAAAATAAATAAAGAAGGTCATGAAGACAACCTGAACGATAATATTTACTACGGTCCACCTGTCCATCAGGGAAACTTCTTTGATTCGTCCGGGACGGATCATCTGAAATATGGGATAGAATAAAAGCCAGAGTGCTTTTCCAAAACCAGAGTTATTGATGAGTTTTGCTTCCCATCGGTAAGGCATATCTGCATCCAGTTCTTCCACTCCCTGGTAGGAATGATGTTTCAGATGATACTTTTGAAAGGATATGGCGCTGGGAAATACCAAAGGAAGATTGGCAATAATTGCGGCAATTTTATTGTAATAGCTTTTCTTAAAAAGCAGGTTATGTGCGGCTTCGTGAATGCATACATATAGGGTATGACTGGCAAAAGCACCTCCGAGGTAGGCAACCAGTAAAATAACCCACCAGGATGCGTCGCGCAGGAACCAGGACAGGGTGATTTGAAATGACACGCAGAGCAGGATCACGCCAAATGTCCAGGGGTTCCGCCCGATCAGGGTTCTGATCTCGGGGTGTTTATAGATTATTTCCTTGGTTCTTGGTTTATGAGGCTCACTCTCGAAGCTCCACCTGAAGCTGTTCGGCTTGGGCATATCAGCATTATTGAACAGCAAATTTACTGCTTATTTCGCCAATTAGCTAATGGTTAACAAAAGTCGATGTTGCTTGACCTTTGGCCGGCGATCGTATATCGTGGATCGTATATCGTGGATCGATTAACGATATACGATTAACGATACACGAAAAGCTTTAGGCTTTAAGCTTTAAGCTTTCAGCTTATTTTGGCTTATACCTCGTTTCATCAAAAATCGTCCGGTCCGGGGTTTTCATGAGTTGTTCGGGAGATATGTCGGGATGAAGGGAAACATATTTCTGAACGATGCGCCAGCCCACCCACTGACCGATATTTCCGGGTGAGGCATCGGGCATTCCCTGCGTATAAGGGGCGTCGCCAATATAATTTTTAATAAGGTCTGGTTCGAGAGAATAAAGATTCTGATCGAGGAAATAATTCCAGATCTGCCCTTCATTGGCGAGGCACCATTTAAGTTGCTTATCAGTAAATCCTGTTTTTAAACTGTCGGCCATTTCAGGCAGAAGCTGATCTGTCAGCCACCAGCTTTTTCCTTTTTCAACCATTTGTTCTATCAAAGGTTTTCCCTGGCTCTGATCCGGGAACATATCTTCCTGAAGTGCTTTAATACAATTGGGCACCACATATTCCGGTTCAAAACGTCTGGATATATAAACAGGAAAAAGTTCCTGACCCTGGCTGCTCAGATAAAAAGGGAATTGTTTGCCAGCATATAATTGTAAACCGATCGCCAGTGTGTACCTGGTCAGTGCAACACCCGGAGCATCAAAGGGTCCGATATAAGCAACCACTTTCGGAGGCAGATTATATTTTGGGAAATAATAATGTATATACTGAAATCCTTTCTGCAGTCCTCTTTCAATAGGAGTCATACTCCCGCCATCGGCGGGACCGAATTTGATATCCAGTGAATCTTTAACGGGCATGTAACTGCTGATGAATTTTCGGAAAGCGAAGTAAGCCTGGACACTCGTATCAGAAAGTGGGGCTGTTCCCAAAATATTTACTGCGTAATCATTAATAAAATAAGGATATTGCCTTCCCAGGTCCAGAAGACCCTGCTCCACATGGTTGGTATCGATTGCAAACAATGCCTGGTCGAATCGTTCTACATGAACGGTAATGGAAATATTTGAAACGTCAGGGGCTTTTCTACCTGTTTTGCAACTGATAAAAAACAAAATTAAAAAAGGGAATATTAATTTTTTCATCCGGATAGAAACGTATGTCGCTGCAAGTTAGTATTCCGGGCCTTAGCAGTAAATTTGTAACATGAAGATCGCGCTGGTTCAACAAAATTATCATATTGGAAATTTCGAATCCAATACTGAAAAAATCATCCGGGGTATTCAGGCGGCAAAAGAAGGCGGTGCTGACCTGGCCGTTTTTTCTGAAATGTCTGTCTGCGGATATCCGCCCCGTGATTTTCTTGAATTTGATGATTTCCAGACCCGCTGTTATGCAAGTATCGATGCGATCAAACCTTACAGCAACGGAATCGGTGTAATCGTTGGCTCACCGGCAGCCAATCAGTATGCAAAAGGGAAAAAACTTTTTAATGCCGCATGGTTCCTGTATGATAATGAAGTAAAGGCCATTGCACATAAAACCTGTTTGCCTACTTATGATATATTCGATGAAAACCGCTATTTCGAACCCGGATTCGAATGGAATGTCATTGAGTTTCATGGTAAGCGTATTGCCCTTACGATATGTGAAGACATCTGGAATCTTGGAGATAATCCATTATACCTCTCCTGCCCCATGGATCAGCTCATGCCCCAGCAACCGGACCTCATGATAAATATTTCTGCGTCTCCTTTCGACTATGATCATGAAGAGGACCGGCGGGCGGTAGTCCGCCAGAATGTGCTCAAGTATAAACTGCCGATGTATTATTGCAATGCAGTAGGTTCGCAAACAGAATTAATTTTTGACGGAGGCAGTGTGGTCTACGATGCATATGGCAATTGCACACATCATCTAAAAGTTTTTGAAGAAGATTTCCAGATCATTGATACGGAAATAAAATACCGACCGGTAAATAAACACCTGCCGCTTTTTACTTCAGCTTCCGTTTTAAAGCCTGATGAAATCATTCCTTATCTCACGCGTCGGAATAATATCCGGGAGATCCATGATGCATTGCTCCTGGGCATCCGGGATTATTTCGGGAAGATGGGATTTCATAAAGCCATCCTTGGAAGCAGTGGTGGTATCGACAGCGCGGTAACGCTGGCGCTTGCCTGTCGCGCATTAGGCAGTGATAATGTGCGTGCCATTGCCATGCCCTCCGGATTTTCCAGCAGTCATTCGGTAGAAGATGCCCGGGCTCTTTCAAAAAATCTGAACAATCCATTTGATATTATTCCGATCCAGCCTGTTTATGAAAGTTTTCTTTCTACCTTAAAACCCATTTTTAAGGAGCTGCCATTCAGTGTGGCCGAAGAAAATATCCAGAGCCGTACAAGAGGTAACCTGCTCATGGCCATCGCCAATAAATTCGGATATATACTGCTGAATACTTCCAACAAAAGCGAATTATCTACCGGATATGGAACTTTATATGGCGATATGGCCGGAGGGCTGAGTGTAATCGGAGATCTTTATAAGATGCAGGTGTATGCGCTTGCCCGGTATATTAATCAGGATGAAGAAATCATTCCTTTATCGATATTGAATAAAGCGCCTTCCGCTGAATTGCGTCCCGATCAGAAGGATAGTGATAGTCTGCCGGAATATGATCTGCTCGACAAGATCTTATATATGTATATAGAAAGAAGACAGGGTCCCAGGGAAATCATTGCGATGGGAGTTGACGAAACCCTTGTGGACAGGGTATTAAAACTTGTGAATACCAGTGAATATAAACGTAATCAATTCTGTCCCATTATCCGTGTAAGCAGTAAGGCATTTGGTATGGGAAGAAGGATGCCGATCGTTGGGAAATACCTTTCTTAAGCCTAAAGCTTAAAGCCTAAAGCCCAAAGCCGAAAACTTCTATAAGCCCAAAGCTTAAAGCCTAAAGCCGAAAACTTCTTTTTGGATTCGTAAATGTTCTTCCTTATTCTGTCAGATTTGCTTAAATATCTGTTGTATTAGTTTTCGGCTTTGGGCTTTAGGCTTTAGGCTTGTATTATTATTGTTTCACCAATGTGGTCGTTCCGGTAACAAGCGGTGGACCATTATCAACAATGCCGGTATATACCAGCGTTTTTCCATCCCAGGATTTTATGTATACACTCTGACTGCCCACGATTAACGAATCAGCATTTGAAGAAAGGCTCCAGGTGGTCACAGAATCTGCATCCGGAGGATTGCATGGTACTCCTGTATCAATTGAATGTGCACTTCCATCAGGATCAAGACGGAAAGTATTGTCCTTCTCGCATGCCGGCAATGAATCATAGACATTCTCACTTATTCCGCCAGATGTCCAGACAAGTGAAGTAAGTGTGTAAGATCCTGAAAGGTTTTGAACCGTTCTCGCATTGGATGTATTATCACTTTTCTTACAGGCAATAAAGGAAACTGCAACGAATAATGTTGCATTCAATAAATGAATTTTTCGCATGTTGGTTCAGGGTTATTTTATGGGATATGAACTATGAGATATGGGTTATGGGTTATGGGTTATGAGATATGGGTTATGGGTTATGAGATAGGATTGTGGGTTATGAATTTATATCTCATATATCTCATAGTTCATATCTCATAACCCATAACCCATAACCCATATATCATATTTCACATCTCATAATTAATATTATCATTTCTTAACAAGTGTTGTTGTAACAGTAGCCGGAATATTATCGAATTCTCCGGTGCCGACCAATACCAGGGTCGTGCCATCCCATGAACTGATAAAATTCGCATTGGGTGCAAGACTTGAACCTGTAACATAAATTGTATCGGTGTTCTGTGAAAGGCTCCAGACTCCGCTCGTATCTGCAGGGGGCACGCAAATAGTGCCTGAATCAATAAAATTAATGACCATATTGGAAGTAAGTTGGACCTCATTGTCCCTTTCGCAGGCAGGCAGGGAATCAAGTACATTGACAGTAACTCCAAATATACTGGCTTGCAACCCGGATAAACTGTAAGTGCCGGAAAGATTTTGCACTGTTTTTGCGTTCGCAGAAGGACTATTACTTTTCGAACATGCATTAAATACAAGAAATAATGCAATACAAGCGGAGACGAATTGAATTTTACGCATAATCTTACGATTTAATGATTAAAGGGAACTCTATTTCACTGCAATTATTGTGCAGATTTCGAAGTAAAAAGTAAAAAGGCGTAAAGCATAAGGCTGTATTGGCTATGGGTTATGGGTTATGGGATAAGGTTGTCATATGTCTTGTCCTAAAATCTTATACACTCACATTTGCGTTACGCGTTACGCGTTACGCGTTAAGCCTTACGCGTTATGCTTAATATTGGAAATGTGAAGTAAATGTGAAAGAACCCATTCAACTGCTTTATATGAACGGACGGGATATCACGGCTCCTGATCCCCGAATTCATTATTTTTGGGCAAATATTATTCATTTGACCAGTTACTTAGGTTTGCCCCTTATAACTTTTCTCAATCTAATTTTGAATTTCGCTTTTCGCGTTAAGCCTAATGCCTTCTGCCTTTCGCCTCACGCCTTAAGCTTTACACCTTTTTAATTTATTATCACATGTATACGGCTGAAGACATCAGGATTTTAAACGAAAAAATACAGATCCAGGCAAGATTTGTTGATAAGCTGAGGGAAGAAATCGCACACGTGATCGTGGGTCAGCATTATATGCTGGACCGCCTGCTGATCGGCCTGCTTACCAACGGACATATCCTCCTTGAAGGGGTACCCGGACTTGCAAAAACACTTACCATCAAATCCCTCGCACAGACTATTCGTGGAAAATTCAGTCGTATACAGTTTACGCCCGACCTGTTGCCCGCAGATGTAATCGGTACCATGATCTTCAACCAGCAAAAACACGAATTCGTAGTGCGGAAGGGACCGATATTCGCCAATTTCCTTCTTACAGATGAGATCAATCGTGCACCGGCCAAAGTGCAGAGCGCCCTTCTTGAAGCCATGCAGGAAAAACAGGTTACGATCGGGGACAGCAGTTATATTCTGGAAGAACCCTTCCTTGTGCTGGCCACACAAAACCCACTGGAGCAGGAGGGAACATATCCCCTTCCCGAAGCACAACAGGATCGGTTTCTGATGAAAGTAATTGTCACTTATCCTTCCAAACAGGAGGAGCAACAGATCATCCGCAACCATATGAATGGTATTAAGCAAGCTGATCTCAAACAGGTCGTTTCCATGCAGGAAGTACTGGAAGCACGCGAACTGACCCGTAAAATATATATGGATGAAAAACTCGAAAATTATATTCTCGATATCGTATTCGCGACGCGTAATCCGGAAAACTACCGCCTGGAGAAATTAAAATCCATGATTTCATATGGCGGGTCACCCCGTGCCAGTATCAATATGGCGCTTGCGGCCAAGGCCAATGCATTTCTGAATAAAAGAGGATATGTGATTCCCGAAGACGTACGGTCCATTTCAAAAGACGTGCTGAGACACCGCATTGGTCTTACCTATGAGGCTGAAGCGGAGAATGTGAATGCGGATTTTATTATTGATGAAGTTTTGAGAGCAATACAGGTTCCGTAGATCGTGGATCGTTAATCGTTTATCGAGGATAAGGTATTGATAGTGGGTAATTAATTGGGTTAACGCATAAGATTATAGCATAAAAATTTTGCTATGATCAGTTATAAAAATCTAGATGTCTGGAAAATTTCAATGGAAACTGTAAATGAAGTTTATTCTCTAACGAAATTATACCCGATTGAAGAGAAATATGGATTAATATCTCAAACAAATAGAGCTGCTGTTTCTATACCAAGTAACATTGCTGAAGGTTTGGGAAGGAACTATAAGAAGGATTGTATTCAATTTCTGCATGTTTCAAGAGGATCAGCGTATGAATTGGAGACTTTACTAAGTATTGCATTAATGAGAAAAATCATAAATGATCAATGCGTATAATAAGATAAGTACGATTTTAGAACGAAATATTCAACTGATTACCGGATTTATTAATTATTTAAAACAAAAGCCATAATTCATCCGATTAACGATAAACGATTCACGATACACGAAAATGCTTACAGCAGCTGAAATATTAAAAAAAGTCCGCGAACTCGAAATAAAGAGTAAACGCCTGACGCGCCATCTCTTCACCGGCGAATACCATTCTGCTTTCAAGGGACGGGGAATGGCTTTCCGTGAAGTGAGGGAATATTATCCGGGCGATGATGTGCGGTTTATCGACTGGAATGTGTCGGCGCGGTTCAACCATCCTTACAGCAAATTATTCGAAGAAGAAAGAGAACTCACCGTTATGTTAATGGTGGATGTGAGTGGCAGTTCTTTATTTGGAACTTTGAAGGGCAGGAAAAAAGATCTCATCACAGAGATCTGTGCAGTCCTTGCTTTTTCTGCTGTGAATAATAATGATAAAGTAGGACTGATTTTCTTCAGTGATAAAATCGAAAAATATATTCCTCCTAAAAAAGGACGTGATCATGTACTGCATATGGTGCGTGACCTGCTCATCACAGAACCTGCACATCACAAAACAAATATTTCACAGGCACTTAAATTTCTTAACAATACCCTTCGCCAGAAAACCATCACATTTTTACTCAGCGATTTCCTGGACGATAATTATGAGGAAGCCCTTCGCGTTGCAGGAAAAAAACATGACCTGATCGGGATCAAAGTGTATGATAAAATGGACATGGAACTTCCTGACGCGGGACTTATAGAAGTGGAAGATGCTGAAACAGGTGCCATGATCTGGGTTGACACATCGGATTATACCCAGCGTAGTTTTTACCAGCAATCTTTTTTCAAAATGACGGAAATCTGTAAATCCCTTTTTCTTAAATCGGGTTCGGACCTGCTCCATATGCGTACGGATGAAGATTATGTAAAAATTCTGCAGAAGTTTTTTGTGGGTAGAAACCGACCTGCCTAGCCGATGGCGAAGACCCTCCCCTATATCGTTTGTATCGGGATCCTGCTTGCAGGCAGCAGCCTGTCACGGGCACAGGAAACACCGGTGATCAAGGCTACCATCGATAAAAATGAGATCCTGATTGGAGAACCTTTAAGATTAAGCCTCGACGTGAAATCGCCCATGGTGACCGGGAACCAGCTGCCACAGTTTGACAGCATCCGGCATTTTGAAATGATTGAAAAAGGGAGCAGGGATTCTCTGATTTCGGCTAATGGTGCCAGTTATCACCTCGAATGGAAACTAACCAGTTTCGATTCAGGCACACGTTATATACCTTCTTTTGCAATCACGATTGGAAATCAGATCTATAAAACTGATTCGCTTGCAGTGGAAGTATCCTATGGAAAAGTTGATACAGCACAGGACTATCACGATATCAAAAGTATCATCGATATTGAAAACCCCGATGTAAAATATATTCCCTGGATACTGGGAGCCGTTACATTGATATCATTGGCCCTATTTGTTTGGTTTATCCGTCAACTGTCAACTGTCAACCGTCAACCGTTTGGTGATGAACCTGCTGTTATCAAAATATCGCCATTGGATGAAGCCATGATTTCGCTGGATCAGCTTAAAGAAGATGCTGCGCGAGGATCCTTCATCAGTAAAAAAATATTATTCAGGAATACATGATACCCTCCGGATTTTTCTCAACAGAAAGCTGGGTCTGATCACTATGGAAAAAACGAGTGAGGAGCTGATACATAATCTGAGCGATTTGAGAATGGACAGGGATGTTTTTTCCAACCTGGCAGCGACCCTGCGTATGGGAGATTTTGTGAAGTTTGCCAAATATATTCCCGGACCTTACGAAAATGAAACTAATCTTGAAACGATAAGGAATGCGATTGTTCTTATAAATGAAAACGGGAAATAATATCGTATATCGTTTATCGTGGATCGATTGACGATAAACGATATACGATCCACGACTAATGCAAAGTGTGTAATAATGAAAAAAAATAAATAGTGTTGTACGACTGGATCTCAAATATTCATTTTGCCAAACCCTGGTTCTTTGCATGTTTGCAGTGATTCCCCTCCTGGTATACTTTTATCTGCGGCCGCCCATTCGTGTTCAGGGAAGCATGCTGGTTTCAGGCGTTAAGGCATTTGGCAATGGCAGTACATGGAAAACATTGCTCCGGCATATCTTATTTATTTTCCGCATGCTGGCCATTTCATGCATTATCATCGCTCTCGCAAGGCCGCAAACAGGAAGCGAACAACAGATTACCAGTGGTGAAGGAATTGATATTGTTTTTTGCCTGGATATCAGCGGAAGTATGCTGGCACAGGATTTCACCCCAAACAGAATGGAAGCGGCCAAACAGGTTGTATCGGAATTTATTGACAACCGGCCGACAGATCGCATGGGTCTCGTTATTTTTTCAGGTGAAAGTTTTACGATGTGCCCGCTTACCACGGATCATGCCGTATTAAAATCACAGTTGTACAATGTACAAAGTGGTTTGCTTGAAGATGGTACTGCTATCGGATCCGGACTGGCAACAGGCGTGGAGCGGCTCCGTTCTTCAGTTTCAAAAAGTAAAGTGATCATTCTCCTCACGGATGGTGAAAATAATGGCGGCCTCGTGGATCCGAATTCGGCAAAAGAAATTGCGAAATCATATGGGGTGCGCGTGTATACAGTAGGCGTAGGCACTGAAGGATTTGCACCCGTGCCGGTTCAGACCAGCAGCGGCGTGATCATGCAAAGGGAAAAAGTAAGCATCGATGAAAAACTGCTGACACAGATCGCAAATGAAACAGGTGGAAAATATTTCCGCGCAACGGATAATGAAAGCCTGGGAACAATTTATAAAGATATCGACCGACTGGAAAAATCAAAATTCCAGGTTACAACCTATACACATTATACTGAAAAATTTTTTCCATTTATTCTTGCTGCAGTTATGTTCCTCGTGCTGGAATGGATATTGAGGTTCACCCTTTTCAGAAAATTTCCCTGATGCGTGCAAGAGTGTATAAATCCACCGGCAGCTGGTATACGGTGAAAACCGTAGAAGGAGATATTTATATGGCCCGAATAAAGGGAATTTTCAAAATAGATGGAATTACTTCCACCAATCCCATTGCAGTGGGAGACTGGGTGAATATAGATCTGGAAGAAGGCGGGGAAGAAGGTGGCATGATGATAACGGGTATCGACAAAAGAAATAATTATATCAATCGTCAGTCACCCTCCAACAAATACCAGCACCATATTATTGCATCAAATCTGGACCAGTCACTGCTGATCGCCACCCTGAAGGATCCGAAAACATCGCAGGGATTTATCGATCGTTTTTTGGTGGCAGGGGAAGCGTATCATATTCCTTCAGTCATCATTTTTAATAAAGGTGATATTTACCGCACGAAGGAGATGGATCTTTTTGAAGAAAGAAAAGAGATGTATGAGGCGGCTGGTTACAAAGTAATTCTGATGAGCCTTGAAAAAAAGACAGGCCTGGAAGAAGTGGAAGAAGTTCTGCGAAATAAAACCAGTTTGTTAAGTGGTCATTCCGGTGTGGGAAAATCTACTTTTATCAATGCAGTCGTTCCGGGTATAGAGCTTAAAACCCAGGATGTAAGCGGATGGAGTGGAAAGGGAATTCATACAACCACATTTGCTGAAATGTATGACCTGCCTTTATTGAATGCTCATATTATTGATACCCCGGGTATCCGGGAATTCGGCCTGGTGGATATTCCGAGGCAGGAACTTTCGCATTATTTTCCGGAGATGCGTGCGCGGTTAAATGATTGCCAGTTTAATAATTGTCTGCATATTAATGAGCCGGGTTGTGCCATAAAAAAAGCCCTCGAAGAGGGCAAGTTATCGTTAGATCGTTATGTGAGCTATGGCATGATGCTCCATTCTATCGAAGAGAAAAGCTATTAAGAAGCCAGCCTGTTGGCAGTATGGATCAATAGTTTTCCTTCCAGGAATCGTGCTACTTCCACAACGGCATCATTATCTTTTCTGGGCGCTTCACGAAATTTTCTTGGATATATGGAAATGCCCGTATAAATATTATAATGCAGTGTGAGCACATGACCTTTGAAAGAAAAGTCCCACATCAATGAATCAAAATCATCGGTTTTGTGGTTGAAATTTACATCCAGGTCATCGGATAGAATGTTGGCGACTTCATAAAATCTTTTGAGACCGCAATCATCATCTATTACTGCTTCGGTACAACCGAAATCGGTGCGTAGGGTAAGGCTCATAGTGTTGGGATTTAACTGGTTTAAAAAAGAGTACATGGATTAAGCTTTAAATTTTGGGGGTTTAGGTAATTTTTCTCCGCTCAATATCCTTTCAGCACCCACGTTTCTACCGTTGGATGGACAACCATATTGAGCTTTACAGGAATAAACAGTGCTGAAAAGTAAACACAGCACAATTAAGCCGAGGAGGTTTTTACCTGTTTTCATGGGATATCTTTTGACGAATTAAACCTACAAAAAAGATTCAGCATTTGCAATCCATGAGTCCGAAACTCGATGAACAGCTTGAAATCTTCGTTAATTGGGTTATGAGACATGGGTTATGGGTTATGGGTTATATGGGTTATGGGTTATGGGATATGGGTTATGGGTTATGGGTTATGGGTTATGAGACATGAGATATGAGATATGAATTATTAGATATTAATTATCAATGGTTTATGAAATACCTATCTCATAACCCATATCCCATAACCCATAACCCATAACCCATAACCCATATCCCATAACCCATATCTCATAACCCATAACTCATAACCCATAACCTTTGACTAAGGAGGCTTTACACCTCAAGCATTACGAAACCAATCCGCGTAAAGAATGTAGTTATTGGCTATCCTTTCAATTTCCCCGTGGATGAGATCCTGGGGTATATCCTTAATCTTTCGGGCAGGGATTCCTCCATATATGACACCGCGTTCAACCTTGGTATTTTCGAGTACCACGGCTCCTGCGGCAATAATTGAATTGCTGCCAATTTCTGCACCATCCATAATAACCGATCCCATTCCGATCAGTACATTGTCCTGGATTGTACAACCATGAACGATAGCATTATGACCTATGGAAACATTATTTCCGATAACTGTATTTGCCTTCTGATAAGTGCAATGTATAATGCATCCATCCTGAATATTTACTTTATTTCCAACCCGAATACTGTTTACATCACCGCGAACCACAGCATTAAACCAGATGCTGCAATCATCCCCAATGACCACATCGCCGACGATCGTGGCATTGGGCGCTATATATACATTTTTTCCAAATCCGGGCGAAATGCCTTTTACAGGAAGAATGACAGGCATGATTTACTTTTTGTGAGAACACTAAGTTAAGGTAAAAGCATAATGTTTAAGTTGACAGCAGGCAGTTGACAGATGACAGTTTGGTTGGCATTATATTGCATAAATAAGTTATTTACCTGTCAACCATCAACTGCCTACTGTCAACCAAAATGAACCAAAGAGAACTCTTCTACAAACACATAGCCCAGACTTCTCCATCTCCACTTGCCCTGGAGATCGTTCATGCGGAGGGGCTTTACCTGAATGATGCATCAGGGAAAAAATATCTGGACGCCATTGGCGGAATAAGTGTTTGCAACACGGGTCACCGTCACCCTGAAGTTATCCGGGCTATCCGTGAACAGGCGGATCGTTATCTGCATATTTTGGTTTATGGAGAACTGATCCAGAGTCCCCAGGTTGAATACGCGCATTTCCTTGCTTCACATCTGCCTGAAAATCTTCAGTCCGTTTTCTTTACTAATTCAGGAACGGAAGCAACGGAAGGCGCCATGAAACTTGCCAAAAGAGTTACGGGGAGGACGGAGATCGTTGGATTCGAAAAATCCTATCATGGATCCACCCAGGGAGCACTCAGTCTGATGGGAGATGAATACTGGCGGAATGCATTCAGACCCCTGTTACCCGCTGTATCACATCTGAGATATAATAATAAAAATGACCTTGATAAGATCTCGGAAAAAACTAGCCTGCGTGATAGCTGAAACCATTCAGGCTGAAAACGGTGTGATCAAACCCTCATTCGAATGGATGTATGCCCTGCGAAAAAAATGTGATGCAACGGGTACCCTGCTCATCCTGGATGAGATCCAGGTGGGTTTCGGAAGAACAGGATCACTATGGGGTTTCGAACAATATGGCATCGTACCGGATATTATTTTATTGGGCAAAGCACTTGGAGGCGGACTTCCGCTCGGCGCTTTCATAGCTTCAAAATCATTGATGGATTCTTTTACATATCAACCAGTGTTAGGTCATATCAGTACTTTCGGAGGTCATCCACTCAGCTGTGCCGCGGGACTCGCTGCAATAAAAGTATTAATGAAAGAAAATCTGATCGCGGCAGTTTCAGAAAAAGAAAAATTATTTCAAAAATTGCTGGTTCACCCTTCTATAAAATCAGTACGTACAGCGGGACTGCTGATCGCCGTGGAATTTGAAAACTTTGAAATCAATAAACGCATAATCGATGCCTGCATCCGCGATGGTTTGCTCACCGATTGGTTTTTATTTGCTTCTAATTGCCTGCGCATTGCACCACCACTGATCATAACTTCTTCTGAGATTGAAGAAATATGCCGGATTATTCTTCAGAATCTTTAGTTCCTGTATTTATTGAATGTGATGGATCTTTACCTGATCCTAACAAAACGATAACAATATATACGGACGTTTTTTTAAACCAATATTACTGAACGCGGTCTATTATAAAGTATCCGGTATTCTGGTAAAACGAAATATCATAAATATTAAAAAATACTAAAATGAAAACTCTATTTACCCTTTCAATGCTGGTGCTGATTACAGTAGCAAGCATAGTCAGTTGCAGGCTTTTCATGAAATCTCATTATGATTTATCGGCCCTGCTTACACTGACCAGTTATGTATCGATTATTTTATCTGTGTACATACTCAGCAATAAAAAAGTAAGGCTATCTTAGTTTGAATGCTATTTACCAATTAATCGGTCATTCACAATTTTTAATAACTGGTCTTTATAGTTATTACCGATGGGAATAGTATGACTGCCAATAATTACTTCATTTCCTCTCAGTGAAGTAATTTTTTCCAGTGAAATAATATAGGATTTATGAATTCGCAGGAATTTATTGCCGGGTAATTGTTCTTCAAGGGATTTAATGGTTAACAGCGCCATTAACTTCC
Organism: uncultured Bacteroidota bacterium; assembly: GCA_963711345.1. Lineage (GTDB taxonomy): Bacteria > Bacteroidota > Bacteroidia > Chitinophagales > Chitinophagaceae > Puia. Next base: position 601,363 of record CAVQDS010000002.1, read on the forward strand.
CTTTTTCAGTGTGAATAGTCATATAATTCTGAGAAGCTTCAACGAAGAAAATATCATTATAAAACACTTTTTCATAATTGCTGGAAGACCGGATAAAAAAGAAGTCTTTTTTACCGGCGGCACTATCATCTTCTTTATATTCCAACATGTCTTTCGCCCGGTTAACAGCCTTCATGAACCTTTCAGTGGTAATTGGTTTAACGAGATAGTCCAGCACATTTAATTCAAATCCCTCCAGGGCAAAATTCGGGTAAGCCGTAGTAATGATAACCAGGGGCCTGATCTGAAGCGTTTTAAGGAAATCAACTCCCCGCATACCCGGCATCTGAATATCCAGGAACATGAGATCTATTTTTTCATTAGATAAAATTTTATTGGCTTCCAGTGCATTATTGCAAATAGCTACCAGTTCAAAGACCCCGGCATCGTTGACCAGTCTTTCCATGCCTTCACGTGCAAGTGGTTCATCATCCACTATTATACAACGAATCATCATGGGATGTTTATAATTAACGATACAAAATAAATTTCAGCTTCCTTCTTAATAATCAGCTCGTGCCGGTCCGGATAAATCAATTTCAATCTTCGTATTGTATTATCCTGGCCAATGCCTCCCGCAGGATTTTTGGATTGCCAGGAATCAGCTTTATCAAAAGAATTCCGGACAATTAATTTAAAAAACCCATCTTCATAATTCATTGAAATTTCTATAAAATTTCTTTTATCTGAGAAATTCGATACATGTTTAAAAGCATTTTCGACAAATGGAATGATCAATAAGGGTGAAATTAAAAAATTACTAACGGACGTACTTATTTTATATTCAATGGACAAAGCTGTTCCTTTTCTTAGTTTTTCCAGTTCAATATAATTGTTCAGATATTCAACTTCTTTTTCAACCGGCACTTCGGCGAAATTGCATTCGTACAACTGGTATCGGAGCATGTCTGAAAATCTGGCTAAAGTGGCTTTAGCCAGATCAGGATCTTTTTCAATTAAAATATAAATACTATTTATAGCATTGAATAAGAAATGAGGATTAGTTTGTGCCTTTAGAAACTTTAATTCATTTTCTGTTTTTTCTTTTTCCAGGATACTATTTATTTTCTGGGCCTGAACTCTTTCTTTAACAACCCTGTAAGAAATAAATATTAAGGTTGAAGAAAATTCGGCCAAAAGGCAGTATAGAAAATAAGTGCTAAAGCTGATATGATATGTTCCTTCAGTAAACAGGGAATGAAATAAGGAGAACATGCCCACAGTAATGAATAACGCTCCCAACAGAATGCAAGAAAAAACTGAAATTATAAATGCGGTATATTTCTTTTTAAAGAAGAACCATGGTATCAGATAGTAAATGCTGAAATATCCAATGCCGGCCTGGCCAATGAAATAAATGGATGTAGCCAGGATTGCTTTCCATAAATGCGAACCGTAGTTATGCATCGAAAAATAAGTCCAGAAGACAAAATAAACGATCCAGAAAAAAATATGGTGAAGTTTATATTTTAAAGACCAGGACATATTTTATGTTGATCGGCTAAGTTATCCTTTAAAGTGAATTGCTGGGGAAAATTGGATGAACCGGTTGTTATGATGGGCAAAAGCGGGGATTTGATCAACAACTGTTATGATTTGCCTGTTTGTTTATGAATAGACGGGTTTTAACTTATTATTCTTTGATCGTCCATAGATTTCATCACTACGTCAAATTGATTGTAATTACCCTGCGGTTTATTCTTCATTTGTGTTCAAAATAAATATATGAAACACAAAGAAAGAATTTCGAACCCAGTATATCGGATAACTGTTTTAATAACCTGCATGACATTATCCCTCTTGTTTTGCAAATCAATTCTTGCCCAAAAAATTATTCCAAACCCTTCTTTTAATGTTACCAGAACAGGTAAGGGAAGACCGATGATATTTATTCCCGGATTATTTTGTTCCGGAAAAGTCTGGGATGAAACAGTAACCCATTTCAAAGACAAATATGAATGTTTTGAAATAACCTTACCTGGTTTTGCCGGCCAGCCACCCATAAAATCAGACAGTATTCTTAAAACAATTGTAGGCCAGCTTGCTGATTTCATAAAACTGAATAAATTGAAAAATCCCGTAATAGTCGGACATAGTCTGGGTGGTTTTGTTGCACTGAAACTGGCTTCATCCTATCCCGGCCTGGTGGGTGATTTGGTTATAATAAGCAGTGCGCCTTTTTTACCGGCTTTGTCCATGTCGTCAGATATACCGGTTGACAGTACACGAAAAATAGGGTTACAAATTAAAAACGGTATGAAGAATCTGACAGCAGAACAAATAGGGCAATATCAGAAATTTACCCTGCCTGCTATGATCCATGATTCGGCAAAGATTTCACTGGTAACAGGGATGGCTGTAAAATCTGACCCTCTTACCCAGGGTGAAGTGATGTATGAATTATTCAGCATTGATCTAAGGCCTGAAATGAAGAATGTAGTTTGTCCCGTTTTAGTCTTAGGTGACTGGATTAGTTACAAGAAATATGGTGCAACACACGAATCAGTTCTTAAGAACTATACAGACCAATTCAGGCTTACAAAAAACCTGACCATTGCGATCAATGATTCATCAAACCATTTTATAATGTACGACGAGCCGCAATGGGTTTACAAGCAAATGGAAACTTTTCTCGATTAAAATATAAAATTTACAATCAGGTCCGATCTGATCTTAAAATGTTCGATCTTGGGCTAAATAGACATGCCCGGATCTCCGGCAAGGGGATTCATCCAAAAGGAATTCAGAGATTTTTATGATTAAAAAAATCCCTTACCGGCGACGCGTTCTCATTTTATTATTCTTTCTGATTTTAATTACCTATCTGGACAGGGTATCTATTTCATTGGTAGGCGTGAGAATGAAAGCCGCATTTCACTTAAGTAATACGCAATTCGGATGGGTAGTGGGTGCGTTTTCGCTTGCCTATGCATTATTTGAGATTCCGTCCGGAATGTTGACCGACCGGATTGGGCAGCGTGCCGTCTTCATACGGATCGTGTTATTGTGGTCGTTGTTTACTGCACTGACTGGTATGGTAACGGGTTTAACTTCTTTGCTAATAATCCGGTTTTTATTTGGGATCGGGGAATCTGGCGCTTATCCGACAAGTTCGAGTACCATTGGCCGTTGGTTCCCGTCTGCTGAAAGAGGCAGGAGTATGTCGGCTTTATTTATCGGGCAGAATGCCGGTGCGGCTGTAGCTCCATTGATCGTCGTGCCCATTGCGATTCATTTTGGATGGCGGGCTCCTTTTTTTGTAAATGGTTTTATTGGTTTGATTTGGGTGCTTGTCTGCTGGTTGTGGTTTCGTAATGAGCCTTCCCAGATGAAGGGGATTTCGAGAGAAGAAGTTATTTTAATAGAAGAAAAAAGACGATTCGAACAACATAAAGAACCATTTCCATGGAGTGTCGTGTTGAGTAACTGGAGAATCTGGGCTTTGCTGATTGGGTTTTTCTGTTCACAATGGGGTCTGTATTTTTTCGTAGCGTGGATGCCGGTTTATTTAGAGCAGGGAAGGCGTCTGACTGAGAATAATACGAAACTGGTTACATCTTTTTTATTTGTTTTAGCAATAGGGGGCGCATTTTTTTCGGGGATATTGAGCGACTGGCTTGTGAAGAAAAAAGGATTGACTTTTGGACGAAGATTCGTGGGGGCGTTTGGTATGGGAATGGCGGGATTATTTTTAATAGTTACAGCTATTTCTGCAAGTAATTTCATTGCGGTTACCTGCCTTTTAATCTGCGGATTTTTCTATTCATTCTATGCCATAACTGCATTTTCCACCTGTGTTGATATAGGCGGCAGCAAAGCCGGGACAATGACAGGAATTATGAATTTTTGCGGACAGACCGGAGCCTTTTTACTTTCTATTGTATTTGGAAAAATTGCTGACGTTGTTCATAATTATAATACATCGGTATTATTAATTGCGGCAATACTTATTGGGGGAAGCCTGGTCTGGCTTTGTATAGATCCAACCAATAAAATAGAAAATCTAAAATAAATTCTCTCCGAAACTATTGTTATTTTTATAAACCTTAATATATATTGATTGGAATGTTTTAATCATTGCTGAACTTCCTGTATGAGAAATATTTTGTTGTCTGGGTTTGTTTGTATTTCTACTTTACTTACCGCTTTTATCATCCATCCCTGGGATGAACCTAAGACATTGGAGATAGGTGCTCCTGCTCCCGATTTCAATCTCATGGGAGTAGATGGAAATACTTACAGCCTTTCCTCTTTTAAAAATGCGGAAGTTCTTGTCGTCGTTTTTACCTGTAATCATTGTCCTACTGCGCAGGCTTATGAGGATCGGATCATTAAAATAACATCCGATTATTCCAATAGAAATGTAGCAGTTGTAGCTATCATGCCGAACGATCCAAGCTGTCTTCGTTTGGATGAACTGGATTTTTCGGACCTGGGAGATTCATTTGATGAAATGAAAATAAGAGCAAAACAAAAAAAATTCAACTTTCCTTATTTATATGATGGGGAAACAGAGAAAGCATCCCGGGCTTATGGACCGGTTGCTACGCCACACGTTTTTATTTTCGACAAAGAAAGGAAATTGCGATACGAGGGGAGGGTTGACGATATGGAAAATCCCTTTAAAACTCCGAGGAACACGGATACCCGGAACGCAATTGATGCATTGTTGAATCATCAGGATGTTCCTGTAAAAACTACCAAAGTCTTTGGATGCTCAATAAAATGGGCGGAGAAAAAAGAACTTGTCGAAAAATTTCGTGTAGCATGGGCAAAGGAACCAGTAGATGTAAAGATGATTGGTGCAGATAGTTTGAGCAGGCTGATGAAAAACGCTTCGGACAAACTGTTATTAATTAATTTCTGGTCTGCTGCTTCTGATCCATCCAAAAAAGAATTTCCTGAGTTCGTTACAATTAACAGGATGTACAGGGATCGTGATTTTGAATTCATCAGTGTTAGTATGGATAAACCTTCCGCAAAAGATAAGGTCCTGGAGTTCCTTCAAATGCAACAGGCATCCAATACGAATTATCTTATTAATGCTGAAGACGAAAATAAATTCATCCTAGCTGCCGATCCTTCCTGGCATGGTGAATTGCCTTATACCGTTCTCGTTGATCCCGGGGGTAAAATTCTATATTCAAAAAAGGGTCTGATCGATCCGCCGGAATTGAAAACAACCATCGTAAATAATCCAAAGATTGGCAGGTTTCCATAATGACTAAAAGGAAAACCTGAAGCTTCCGAACACACCGAATTTCTGAATATAGGATAAGTCCTGGCCGGTTGGCAAAATATGCCAGATGAAATCTACACGGAAAAAGCGGAAAATATTATCAACACCGGTACCTAATTCCATATATGTTTGTCCGTTGAGAGATTTAAATGTATAATCCGAATTGTTATTATACGCTTCATTTTCGGGAGAAAGATGTCCCCATAATAATTTGACAGTGTAAAACTGACGGAACTTCAACTTCCTGGTGAGAGGTGTATATCGAAATATACCACTTCCGATATTGTGTTCAAAATTAAATCCCAAAAACTGATCCTGCAGGTACTCATATTTATTCATCAGACTGAACGCATATTTATTATAATAATAAGTTTCATTCCCGGGTGCCACATTGAGGAAGGGGTAAGGCTGTACGCCCGTTGTCTTTCCACCGAATAAATTATAATAAATTGTTCCGAGTGGCGGGACCTTTATAACATCGGAGATACTCACAAATAATTTATTGTAGGTAAGCGTACTGCCCAGGACACCAGGAAATCCATGCGTGAACTTGACATCGATAATCGGATATTCGCTGCCCAGGCTAGTTCTGTAAAATGTAGTTTCAAAGAATTTCTCCAGGAATGCGAAACGCAGGTTGATCGCCATTTCGAATCCATTCATCGGATTGCCCGGTCCTTTTTGAAAATCGCTCAGCGGGGCCAGGTTCAGTTCCGGATTATAAACTTTATGATCTGCTGTGAGTGTAAATGAAAATCCATTTATCCATTCTTTGAACCATTCTAATTTCTGTTCCGTAAGGTTGATGAATTTAATGGGTATACCCGGTTTTCGTACTGCCAGGGCGAAAATATTGTCCGACGTGATCTCATCATAATATTGCTGTCCATAGTCAAGATCCTGACGGAACATTCCGTACAATGACATGCGTGGATTTCTTTTGAAGATATAAAGGCCATCACCTTCCCAATGCAAAACCTGGTCACCGAAGCCATAAGCCAGATAACCGTGCAGGGTAAGGTTTTTATTGAAACCTTTATTGGTGCCGAGGTCAAAGCGCAAACGAAAACCCTGCAGTTCGTTTTCATAAATCCAATTGTACCATGGTCCGATCTCATAATTACCGATATCCAGGTAACCTGTTCCGATAAAATTGATGACATTGGCATAAGTATGAAAGGCGGGCATTTTTATCAGCGTGTCCATCATCTTATACACAGCTTTCTCATCTTTGGTTAATTCTTCATGTCGGTACCTGAGCCAGAAAGAATCAGATCTTTCCCTTGCATTTCCTGTGAATAAAATTTCTTCGGGGAGTTTGTTTTTTTCCAATACCCGTGTAACGGATGAATCATTGTAAATAATATTTTTATAGGTGGTGGTTTTCCTTCCTATCACTCCCATCCTGTTTTTTCCCAATGCGTTCAGGGTTACTATAAATTTATCTTTAGAAAGAAACCAGGTTGTATCATTTACAAGGGTAAATTCCTGGATGAGTGTCAGTTCCTCTACAAAATTCACATTTGCACTGGGACCCAGTCGAAGCGTCATCTTCTGAATTGCAAAACTGGTATCGTGCACCCAGCAGTCACCTTCAAAAGTATTTTCTCCTTTTCTTTTAGGAGTGAAAATTAAATGAAGCAGTCGCCGGGAATTGACATATTGGGTATCAACAATTTTATAGCGGTAATAATAATCTCCGTTATTACTGAGCGGACTTGCAAAACGTTTATCAAAAACGGGGATGAAATTATTATAGAAATCAATATTCTGTTCCATTCCTCCCAGATATTTACTCACGCTTTCATTATTCAGTCCAACGGTTTTACTTCCCTTGATTTCTTCACGCCGTCTGAGAGGGTCTCGTTCATAATAATAATCAGATAATGTTTCAGTAATATATATGGGGAGAAAGGGATTTGACTCACTGCTGTCAATATTATTCAGGATGAACCCAAAAGGTTTGAGCAGTTTAACGTTCTCCATCCTATCCCTGTTTATCTTATTCAGGTCCAGCTCCAGTTTATTATAGAGTTCGTAGGAGAAGTTTTGAAACCGGTAACGGTCGTTGAACTCTTTATGTTTTACGATCTTGCGCCAGAGCAGCAGACCAAAATCCACCTTACGGCTGACAACCACTTCATTAATATAATTCGCGCGCAGCAGATTGATGACCACAAAAATGGTATCGTTTTTTTTGCGATTATAAAGTGAGTCACCAAGGACCAGAGAAAATGACTGAAAGCCTACATAAGATATTTGCAGGGTATCACGCGGCCATTGTTCGAAACGGAAGGTAAAACCTCCCGCAGAATCACTGAGTTTGCCATGACCATTTTTGACCAGCCTCATAGAAGCAAAGGGCACACGTTCTCCACTTTGTATATCCAGGATTATACCGCTCAAAACCTTTGTCTGGGCGTGTACACCGCTGGAAACGAAGAGTAAAATGAGGAAGCTTACATAAGGCAGGCATCTTTTCAATGCCAACATATCCTCAAAAATACTACAATGAGCCCGAAGGAGTTGCGTTCAGTATTCATTCTCCTTACTTTTGCAGCCATTATGGCAAATGACCATGTTAAATTTCAGGCAATTATCTCTCACTGTAAGGAATATGGTTTCATATTTCCCTCCAGTGAAATCTATGACGGACTGAGTGCAGTATATGATTATGGTCAGTACGGCAGTGAATTAAAAAAGAATATCCGGGATTACTGGTGGAAGAGTATGACCCAGCTCCAGGATAATATTGTGGGAATCGATGCAGCAATTTTTATGCATCCGACAACCTGGAAAGCATCCGGGCATGTAGACAATTTCAGCGATCCGATGATCGATAATAAAGACAGTCAGAAACGCTACCGGGTGGATCATCTCATCGAAGCTTTTGCGGATGAACTTGAAAATGCAGGTAAAAAAGATCAGGCCGATGCTTTGCTTGCATCCATGGACAGCCTGCTGGCAAAAAGTGATTTTGAAGGACTGAAGAAATTAATTGAAGAAAATAAAATCAGGTGTTCAGTCGGCGGTACTTCGAACTGGAGTGATGTCAGACAGTTCAACCTCATGTTCTCTACCCAGCTGGGCAGTGTTTCGGATGAAGCCGGTGAAATTTATCTGAGACCGGAAACAGCGCAGGGAATATTTGTAAATTTTCTGAACGTGCAGAAAACAGGCCGCCTTAAAATTCCATTTGGCATTGCGCAGACGGGTAAAGCCTTCCGTAATGAAATCGTTGCACGTCAGTTTATATTTCGCATGCGGGAGTTTGAACAGATGGAGATGCAGTTTTTTATCCGGCCCGGCACACAGAAAGAATGGTATGAACATTGGAAAGAAACCAGGATGAACTGGCATTTGAGCCTGGGAATTTCATCAGATAAATTTCGTTTTCATGATCATGTTAAACTTGCACATTATGCTGATGCAGCATGTGACATTGAATACGAATTTCCGATCGGATTTAAAGAAGTGGAAGGTATTCATTCACGCACGGATTTTGATTTAAAGAATCACCAGGAGTATAGTAAGAAAAAACTAAGTTATTTTGATACTGAACTTAACCAGCATTATATCCCCTACGTAATAGAGACATCTATTGGTCTCGACCGGACTGTGCTGATGATATTAAGTGAAGCCTATGAGGAAGAAGATTTGAGTACAACAGACAAAAAAGATAGTCGCGTTGTTTTAAAATTTCCACCCAGACTGGCGCCGGTTAAACTTGCTATTCTCCCGCTGGTTAAAAAAGATGGTCTTCCTGAGATTGCCAAAGAGATTCTCGCAGAATGCCGCGGACAGTTCCGTTGTTTTTATGAGGAAAAAGACACCATTGGCAAGAGGTACCGGCGGATGGACGCCATCGGTACTCCATTTTCAGTTACGGTCGATTACCAGACCCGGGATGACCGGACTGTAACTATCAGGCACCGCGACAGTATGCTTCAGGAAAGAATACCCATCAGTTCCATCAGGGAAATTGTGGAAAAACAAATTTTATAAAACTTAATTGAAAGGGGACATTTAATTTGAAAGGGAACCCTTAATTTTGGGCATAACCTCCAATTGCTTGATAAACCCCCGTTGGGAAGCATCAATCCTGCTCCAGCGAAGTACCTTGCTGAAGATCCTTTGAACGATTTTTATAATTTAAATATCACCATGCTTACCAACGAGGTTACGGTTAACATTTACCTGCTTGCAACAATTCTTGGTATTTCAGTTTTAGTCGGATTTGCATTCAGGACAAAAATGGTCCAGAAGTGCAGGGCTAAAATTGCAGAACTGGAAAGAGAAATCCTGAACAATTACGAGCATATTCTGGAACTCGAACGAGAAACTTCTAACATGGAGTCGCGGATACAGGATATCAAAAGCCCGGTGATTACCATGAAGACTCCCAACAAAGAAATGGAAGTCATTTCTAAAAAAGTCCCTGATATCTCTCTTCGCAAACAACTTCTTTCCAAGAAAAACATTGAACAGCAGTCGGCGTCAGGACTTTAACTGGTTATGGGTTATGAGATATGGGTTATGAACTATCAACTCATTGACTCAACCCATAACTCATAATCCATAACTCATATCTCATAACCCATAGCTAACCATAAAGCTCCAAGTGAATCGCTTTTCTATCATATCCAAGGTCCACTATTCTTTTTTTTGCTTCATCAATCATGACTTTCCATCCGCATAAATAAAAAGAAGCCGGATATACCAAAGAGTCAGATCCTGCGGGAACCAGGCTCATTTTCTTCTTACATATTTCTTCAAAAACTGCATGAACATAACCCGTGCGAATCAGGTGATTGTGATTCTCGGGAATTTCGCGTGAAAAAACCGGCAGATATTGGAACTCCGGCAGGTTTTGTTCCAGTTCTTCCATTTCCTTTTGATACAAAGCATCTCCAAGACGCCTGCAACCAAATATCAGATAGATATTCTGGTGTGGAAGATTATGATTTAATATATGATGTACCATGGCCCGGAATGGCGCAATGCCTGTGCCGGTACATACAAGGAACAGATCTTTTTCAATGGGGGAAGGAAGAGTAAATGAACCCAGTGGACCACGAAGTATAAGTTCACTTCCTACCTGAACTTCTTCAAAAAGATATTTGGTACCCGCTCCTCCTTCCAGTAAAACGATTACGAGTTCTATGACCGGGCTGCCGTCAGGCCAGGAGGCAATGGAATAACTGCGCCAGCGTTTTGAAGGCTTCTCGTGAATTGGAAGATCCAGCGTTACAAATTGTCCTGGTTCAAAATGGAAAGATTCTCCTGAAACAAGTTCAATCCAAAAACGTCGGGTAAATGCTGTTGCATTTTCAATGCGAATAACTTTTCCTGACTGCCAGGGCTGGGCCATTTTATTGGGTTATGAATTTTTTTATGAGATATGGGTTATGGGTTATGGATTATGGGTTTTTATTTCAACATGTAATATTAAAAATGCATCATATCTCATATCCCATATCCCATATCTCATATCCCATAACCCATAACCCTAATACACCATAATCTTCTGCACATACTTTTTACTTCCGACATCCATTTGGAATACATACATTCCAGCACTGACGGCACCCAGGCTGATCGTTTTGCTATATGCCCCCAGGAAATTCGGGTTATTGGACTGATAAAGTAATTGTCCGTTTATATCCAGTATGCGATAATCAGCATTGGCCATAGTGGTGAGATAGAATTGAACAGTGAATACTCCATTATTCGGATTTGGAGTCACAGCCAGTCCGATATCATTTCCAGGCGTATATATGTATTCGTTAGACACAAGAGAGCACCCGACACTATCGGTTACAACATCTTTATAATTGCCGGGGGCATGAAGAGTATCAGTTTGTCCTGTTGCTCCCACGAGCAGGCTATCATGAAAATACCATTGATTTCCTGACGCATAATTACTTGTGAGAAGATTTCCTACCCTCGAAATAATTACCGGCGTAGGTGTACTGGCAACAACCGGTACCCTTGGTGAAGCGCATTTAGTCAGGGTGATTCTTGTATCATACAGGAAATAGTAATATTTCTGGTAGAATGTCGTGTCTTTACAATTCGACACATCGATGGCACTGTTTCCTGTTATAGTGAAGACACCCGGAATCCCTATTGGATATGGGTTAGTGGCAATATTATTACTTCTGTATAAAAACGCACTGTCTCCAGCAACTGCGATGAGTATGTGGTCGCCCGGTGTAGGTACGGGCAGGTTCAATAAGTATACAGCACCCGTGTCATTGGGTGAGTTGATACTGGATGGAACTCTGGACGGAGTTGTAGTTGTCGGATAAACATTGATGGTATTATCAGAAATGGGATAATAGCTAAACGATCCGGTGCAGGAATCGTAGTCTGCAAGATCTGCGACCATAAAGTCAACTGTACCACCAGCTCCCACATACAACCTCGTTGTTGCAATTGTAATCGGTACATCATTATGAAATCTGATAAAGTTTCCCTGGAAATAATTATAACCTCCTTCAGGAAAATCATTTTTAGTCTTTGGTCCAATAGCCCCGCTGAGTTCATTCAGGCCCAGATAATATGTTTTATTGGAAGGAATATCTGTAGTAGTAGCCTGGTTCCCGGATGCTATGGGAGTAGTTGCTGTCGGACTGTCAAACCAAAGTACAGCATCGGTACTGTCGGTTATATTTGCTTTTAGTCCGGCCATTGGATTTGTGGTACTGCATATCTCAGCCTCTCCGGTAATCTTTTCTGATCCTGCACTGATGGTTACTGTATCTGAGATTGTATCATTCGCCGTATCCTGATCGCCTGGAAGAGAGGTTCCTGCCTGAATTACATAAGTCGTACCAGCTGTGGAAGTGTAACCTGCCTGAAAAGTATAGATTACTGAGCTCAATGCGGGAATTGTATCGGGGTAAATGGTTATGGCATTTGCAATTACTGTATTTCCTGAAATCACTTTCAGAGAAATGGGAACGTTGACCTGCGAAGCTGTGCCGGAATTTTTAATTCTTACTGAAACTCTTTGTGTGTCTGTCTGACAGGATCCCTGTAATGGATCTACAACAGTACTAACACTAACGTCATTTGTCAGTGCTGCAAAAGTTACTGTATAATCCTGCGTTTCTCCATTTCCATAACTTCCACAAGGTTGAATGGTACTGGTGTCGGTTGTTTCTTCTGCTACAATTCTCATACGGGTACTGTTACCAACCGTCATTCCGCTGGGAACTGTAATGTTCCCGGTGAAAGTGATATTATTTCCACCAGTCAGAACAGAACTGCCCGCCACTTCATCTCCCGGATCAGTAAATGTTCCATCGTTATTATAGTCGATATAAATTTTAACGCCCCTGAAAGCCGTCGTGGCGTCACAGCTGCTGAGTTTTATCGTAAATGGGGTGGTTTGACTGGATTGAAGAGTAATTATATGGTTTGTGTTATCTGTATAGGTTGTGCAACCAGGGGGATTGACAAGATCAAGATTACTGATGTTTACTTCATCGATCCTGGTACCTGCGCTGCTGGTTGGTCCGGAATTACAATAAGAAGAAATTCCAACACCGCTAACAATCAGTGAATAAGCCTGCGATCCGTTACGCAGTGTTCCTTTATGGGTAACAGAAATAGTATAGGGTTTACCCGGAACCGTAGCAGGGATTTGGATTTTTTCAACATTATTCAAACTATCGTCTCCAGGGGTAGCAGGGCTTCCGGGACTCAGTCTGTTCAGGGTCCATGGCATATAAGTATTTCCGTTACCTGTCACACGCAAATCCAGGTCATTTACCAGCTTGCGGGTGGGGTTATTGAGGACATTTACTTCATCAACAGTAGCGGCAGGATCCGTCCAGCAGATGGTTGCAGTAAGGGGTCCTTTCCCGGATGCTGTAACCGGAATGGAGTAAGAACCAGCTGAATCTGAAAGGATATTTTCCTGGATTAGCTGGTCGGTGTTGTTGGATGTGATTACCGAGGCTGCCTTCGGCATATCAATCAGACCCCATCCAAACTGATAATCAGGTCCGTCTGCAGGACCAGCTTCATCAGCGGTGTGGATGAGTATACCCTTAAGTGTTGCCGAACGCATAAAGACATTATGAAGCCTGTAATAATATTCCTGCAGCAGGAAGCCTGAACCAGCTGTGGCGGGGGAAGACATGGAAGTTCCGCTGTAAATAGCGTAGGCGTTATTTGAAGTGCTGATACAGGAAAGGACATTCCATCCATCGGCAACCAGGTCGGGCTTGATCCGGCCATCGTCGGTTGGGCCCCAACTGCTGAAAGTTGTTTGAACTACATCTGCAGGTGAATTATAACCTCCGGGTATTGGCATTACAGCACCAACGCAAATTATATTTTTAGCAACCCCATAAGTGGGAATGATGTTATATCCATCATTGTTACTGATACCTGCTGGCCGGTTTCCTAAAGGAATGATATTGCCCGCAGAATTATATCCGTAATAAGGCTGACCGACAGCCGGGCCATTCTCATCACGGTTATTTCCCGCGGATTTCACTATAAGGTAATAGGGCGCATTATAGGCGATGGAATCCCATACCTGGGTCACATCATCATAATAACCGAATTTATAATCCACTGTATCTCCAGGATTTCCCAGCCACTGCCATTCATTATTATCCGTATCTAAATTCCATCCGGCAAGAGTACCATAAGAGTGGTTGGAAATCAGCAGGTTTGGTGAGGCAGCGTACATCTCCGTGAGGTGATTATTATAATCATAGGCCTCAAGTTGAAGGGCTCCGTTAGACATACCCTTAGCCACGGGGTTTACGCCGGAAGCGATGAGGGTACCTGATACATGTGTCGAATGGTCGTTGAGAACGGGAGAATTATCTACCTGTACAACCCTTCCGTTAAGTTCCTGATGGGTCAGCAAGACACGTCCGCCATCCCATAAGGCAATTTTGCCTTTCATAGCCGGAGTGGATCCGGTAAGGTTCAAACCTGTACTTCCGCCGGGCCATAACTGGTTAGTTCCGATAGTTGCTGCGGAAATAATATTGTCGTTAGTTGAAACATACAGCGGCAGACCTTTGGGGCTCAGGCCATACAAAACGGCAAGATTTCCCCTCTTTAGGTTGATTGTAAGCGGCCAGCCTCTTTGTTTTGCCAGGCTAGCAAGCCGGGAACTCATTTCCTGGTATTGAATCTGGGCATTTAATGCTCCATTCCGAAGGGCTGCAGTGTTAGTTATGACCTGTGAACGGGCTGTTGAAAAAAGGGCTAAAACTACCAGGAACAGGGGTACAAATTTCTTGAGTATCATGTATTTTCTTAAATGATAAAGAGCCTTTAAAATTACACATTTTTAACAAGCACAGTCATTTTTGGTATAACTTACCCTGGTTGCGGTTTGACAATGCTTCATAAAAAAACGATACTGCTGTTGGCTTTCAGTCAGCTCATTTTGCTGACTTCTACTTATAGTCAGGGTAAAAAAACCGGTCTCGAAGGATATATTTTCAGGATTACTGGAAACCGGATGCCTTCTCCCGACGCAAAACTAAGTCCTCCGAAGGGGATTAAAGCCGTTTTATACATCTATGAACTCACCAGTTTAAGCCAGGTGACCAAACAGGGGGAATCGGCTTTTTACAGCAGTATCCGCACCAGGCTGGTTCAGACTGTGACATCGAACGAAAATGGATATTTCTATGCATCCCTGCCTCCAGGAGAATACTCACTTTTTACCAAAAAGGATGCTTTGTACTATGCGAATAATTTTGATGGCGATAACCATATTGCCCCGGTAAAGGTTGTTCCCCATAAGGTTACGAAGGTTAACGTTAATGTTGATTATGATGCGGCCTACTAATACAAGAGTGTGGAAGTGTGGCAGTGTGGTAGTGTGGTAGTGAAATACACTTTAAACTAAACTTCCACACTACCACACTAACACACTATCACACTTCCAGTGTTCCAGTGTTCCAGAGTTCCAGTGTTCTGAGTTATCTTTGCAGTTGAATGATTAATGTGGGTTTACTGAGTCAGTACGAGCATTCATCCCGCCTTTTTCAACTGGCGGACAGGCTCACTATGTCCCAGCCCCAGCATTTATTGCTTAAAAACCTCCAGGGTTCTTCTCCAGCTTTTGTAATTGCTGCCATTTTCAATCTTCGTGTAAGCAGTCAGCTTAATCATGTAGTAGTTTTTGAAGATGCGGAAACGGCTGCTTATTTCCATAATTCACTGGAAAATCTGACAAAAGCTCTTGATATCTTTTATTTTCCTTCTTCCTTTAAAAACAACAAAACCTGGCAGGAACTTAACAGCAGCCACGTAATGCTCCGGACAGAAGCTCTTACCCGATGGAGCAGTGGTGGCAATAAAAAAATTATTGTTACTTATCCTGAAGCCCTCTTTGAAAAAGTAGTGCTGCCCGAAACGCTGGCGGGTAATATGATTCGTTTGAAGGCAGGTGAAACGATCCAACCCATCGAAATGATGGAGACACTGGTAGGGTATGGATTTGAACGAACTGATTTTGTTTATGAACCCGGGCAGTTTGCTTTGCGTGGTGGCATCCTTGATATTTATTCTTTCGGAAATGAAAAACCTTATCGTATTGAATTGTTTGGGAATGAAGTGGATTCCATCCGCATATTCGATCCGGAATCCCAGCTCAGTGAAAGGCGCCTGCTCCAGGTAAATATCATACCAAATATTGAAACTCATTTTTCAGATGAGAAAAAAGTTTCTCTCTTTGAATTTCTTCCCGAAAACACGGTTATCTGGATGCATGATCAGCGCTTCATCCGGGAAAAAATATCCATACTCGAAAATGATCTGGAATTGTTTCTCGAATCAGGAGACACCGGAGAAATTGAAACAAATGATGGTTCAGGGGTAAAAAATGTTTCATCCGATGATTTCATCCGGGCAAATGAGATCGATGAATTTTCAAAAAGCAGGCACCTCGTTGAATTCGGCCCCGTACAAAGACCGGGGATTTTTACCATCGAGTTTCATACCCGTCCTCAGCCGGCTTTTAACAGGCGTTTTGAAAGACTTATTGCGGATCTTGAGAACTGGGAATCGAAAAAATTTGATATTTATCTTTTTGCTGATAATCCCAAACAGCTCGAAAGATTGCATTCGATTTTTGAAGATCTGAAATCCGGCATTCAATTCACGCCCGTGGCCACTTCGATTCATGAAGGGTTTATTGATGAGGATCTGAAAGTAGTTTGTTATACTGACCACGAAATCTTCCAGCGTTATCATAAGTATAAGATAAAACAGGCTTATAATAAAAGTAAGGCCATCACCCTGCGCACACTTCGTGAGCTTCAACCGGGAGATTATGTTACGCATATAGACCACGGTGTTGGTGTATTCAGTGGTCTACAGAAAATAGAAGTGAACGGACACCTCCAGGAAGCAGTGAGGATATTTTACAAGGACAACGATATCCTGTATGTTAACATTAATTCCCTGCATAAAATTTCGAAATATACGGGGAAGGATGGAAGTATTCCGAAGATGAGTAAACTGGGGAGTGACGCATGGCAGAAACTGAAAGAGAAAACCAAAACCCGTGTAAAAGAAATTGCCTTTGACCTGATCAAATTATATGCTGCACGAAAAGCGCAGGAAGGATTTGCTTTTTCTCCTGATACTTATATGCAGACCGAACTGGAAGCTTCTTTCATTTATGAAGACACGCCTGATCAGAGCAAGGCCACGGCTGACGTGAAAAAAGATATGGAATCTTCTTCACCGATGGACCGACTGGTATGTGGTGATGTGGGATTTGGTAAAACTGAAGTAGCGATCCGTGCGGCCTTTAAAGCATGTATTGATGGTAAACAGGCTGCTGTGCTTGTGCCCACAACCATACTTGCATTTCAGCATTATAAAACATTTGGAGAAAGACTGAAGGATTTTCCGGTTACAGTGGATTATATAAACCGTTTCAAATCGGCTAAAGAAAAAAAGGATACATACAAAAAACTTGAGGAGGGAAAAATAGATATTATCATTGGCACTCATTCCATATTGGGTAAAGAAGTAAAATTTAAGGATCTGGGATTGTTGGTGATCGACGAGGAACAAAAATTTGGTGTGGGCCATAAAGAAAAAATAAAAACAATTAAGACTAATCTCGACTGTCTTACGCTTACCGCCACACCAATTCCACGTACCCTGCAATTCAGCCTGATGGGCGCGCGGGATCTGAGTATCATGAATACGGCACCACCTAACCGGCAGCCAATCCAGACTGAATTGCAAATATTCAATGAGGATTTTATACGGGACGCGATTTATTATGAAGTGGAACGTGGTGGTCAGGTATTTTATATATTCAACAGGATACAGGGCCTGAAAGAAATGACTGTACTGCTACAGGAACTATGCCCGGACCTCAGCATAGGATTTGCACACGGACAAATGGAAGGTCATGAATTGGAAGAAAGGATACTGAATTTCATTGACCGTAAATACGATGTACTTGTTTGCACCAATATTGTTGAAAGCGGTGTTGACATTCCAAATGTCAATACAATAATTGTTCAGAATGCCCATCAGTTTGGACTGAGCGATTTACATCAGCTGAGGGGTCGTGTCGGACGAAGTAATAAAAAAGCATTTTGTTATCTGCTGGCGCCGTCACTGGCTACTTTGCCGTCTGATGCACGTAAAAGATTGCAGACGCTGGAACAACACAGTGATCTGGGAAGCGGGTTCCAGATTGCGATGCGCGATCTTGATATCCGGGGAGCGGGAAATATGCTGGGTGGAGAACAAAGTGGTTTTATGGTTGAAATGGGTTTTGAAACTTATCAGAAAATTTTAGATGAAGCCATCCGGGAACTTAAACGAACTTCCTTTAAGGATTTATTTAAAGATGAAATTGCAAAACAGGAACAGGAAGTTGCGGATTGCACAATTGACACTGACCTGGAAATCCTGATTCCGGATTTATATGTCGAAAGTATTACAGAAAGATTATCACTATATACACGCCTGGACAATTGTGAAACTGAAGAAGAACTCAGGGATTTTCACAAGGAAATGGAAGACAGATTTGGTCCGGTGCCGGATGAAGTGAATGATTTATTTGATACAGTAAGAATCAGAAGGATGGCGGTTGAACTGGGATTTGAAAAGCTAATATTCAAAAACGGACAGGTGAAATTTTATTTTATTAACAAACCTGATTCAAAATATTTCGAGTCTGAGATTTTTAAGAACATCCTTGACTATATTCAAAAACAGACAAAACAGGCGAGGCTGCGACAGAATGGAAAATTGTTTATGCTTGTTATTAATGAAATGGATTCGATGAAAAAATTGCTTGAGTTTATTCAGCGGATGCATGGAGCGGTGGTGGAGGAAAGTGTGAGAGTGTGAGAGTGTGAGAGTGTGAGAGTGTTAAGAGTTCAGTGTTAAGCGTTAAGCGTTCAGCGTTCAGCGTTCAGCGTTAAGCGTTCATCGTTCATCGTTCAGCGTAAGCGAAGTCGCTTCTCCATGATGACATGAGGAATAGTAATTTCAATGAACTGGCCGTCTTTTTTCACATACCCTAATTTTTCATAGAAGCCAATTGCGGTAACACGTGCGTGCATCATAAGGATTTCATATCCCATATCCCGGGCTATGTTTTCAGCAAAAATCATCAAAGCACGTCCAATTCCCTTACCCTGAAGATTATTATATACAGCCATCTGGCGGAGCCTGAGGGTTTTAGAGTCCATACGGGTCAGAAGGCAGCAACCCAGCATCTTTTCGTCTTCAAAGGCACCGATAAGTACATCATCCTTCTCTTTTTCGAGTTCTTTTGGGTCGAAACTCAGTCCCAGCGGCTTTCTTAGGAGATCATAACGCAAACGCAACATGGTATCGTACTCGGGTGTTCCGTAGTCTATCTGCTTGAGGGCCATGCCTGTGGGGTTGATTTTATGATATGAACAGCGGAAATCGCAAATTCCGGTATATATTCCAAATCAAAAAATAAAATTGAAATAGCTTGTTGACTGTGTTTAAGTCAAAAATTATATTTTTGCAGCCGAAACTAAAAATTACAAAAATGTCAGACATCGCAACACGAGTCAAAAAAATTATAGTGGATAAGTTAGGAGTAGAAGAAGCTGAAGTAACAAACGAGGCATCTTTTACGAACGATCTGGGCGCCGATTCACTTGACACGGTTGAATTGATTATGGAGTTCGAAAAGGAATTCAATATTTCAATTCCCGATGAACAGGCAGAGACAATAACGACTGTTGGTCAGGCTATTGGATACCTGGAAGAACACGCCAAATAAGAAGTTTCTTGTGCTGCGCTATTCTTCGTTGATCCGCTTTTCGGAAGCCTCAGGGCCAAGAAAGCGGATTTATCACATTATTTATTTTATGCGCAATTGGAAAAATGGAACTTAAAAGAGTTGTTGTAACAGGTATTGGGGCACTTACCCCCATCGGGAATAATCTCCGGGATTATTGGGAAAACCTGTTAAACGGCGTTTCCGGTGCAGATTTAATAACCCTGTTTGATGCTACAAAATTCAAAACACGATTCGCCTGCGAACTGAAAAATTTCGATCCACTCAGCTTTCTGGATAAAAAAGAAGCACGCAAGCTGGACAGATTCGCGCAAACAGCACTTGGTGCAAGTGATCAGGCTGTTGCAGATGCAGGTATTACAAATAACAATGTTGACAGTGACCGTGTTGGAGTTGTATTTGCCAGTGGTATCGGTGGTATCAATACTTTCCAGGAAGAAGTCGGGAATTTTGCCAAAAGTGATGGTGTTCCGCGTTATAATCCCTTTTTCATTCCAAAGATGATCCTCGATATTGCTGCGGGTCATATATCAATCAGGCATGGTTTCAGGGGACCCAATTTTGCTGTGGTCAGTGCCTGTGCTTCTTCCACCAATGCATTGATGGAATCTTATAATCTGATCCGGCTTGGAGTTGCAGATATTATACTTACAGGCGGATCTGAGAGTGTGATTACAGAAGCTGGCGTTGGAGGATTCAATGCCATGAAGGCATTAAGTGAAAGAAATGATAGTCCCAAAACTGCAAGTCGCCCATATGACAAAGGTCGTGATGGTTTTGTAATCGGAGAAGGAGCGGGCGCCGTAATTCTGGAAGAACTCGAACATGCAAAAAGAAGAGGTGCAAAAATTTATTGTGAAATAGCAGGTGCGGGTGCTACCGGAGATGCCCATCATATTACTGCCCCGCATCCTGATGGCAGAGGCGCTAAAAATGTAATGAATGCTGCCCTGCGTGATGCAGGCATGACCGGCGCCGATGTTGATTATATAAATACACATGGAACTTCCACTCCGCTCGGTGATGTTTCTGAAGTAAAAGCTATCATAGATGTGTTTGGTGAATACGCTTTCAGAACAAATATCAGTTCAACTAAATCAATGACGGGTCATTGCCTGGGAGCAGCGGGCGTTGTTGAAGCCATTGCATGTATAATGAGTGTGGTTCATGATATTATTCCTCCCACCATCAATCATTTCGAGGATGATCCCGAACTCGATCCCCGTCTTAATTTTACTTTCCACAAACCGCAGAAGAGAATTGTAAATGCCGCACTCAGTAATACGTTCGGATTCGGAGGACATAATGCCTGTGTGATTGTGAAGAAATATTCAGATTAGTGTGAGAGTGTGAGAGTGTGAGAGTGTGAGAGTGCGAGGGTCGTATTGTTTCAGGATTTATCTTTTTATAATTAACAAGCATTTAGAAATTGTGATTTATATCAATTAGATCATTATAAATTGATCTACCCTCACACTCTCACACTCTCACACTCTCACACTTTCAAAGTTTCCCCGAATTACCTTATTTTAGTGTTGTGGGATTCTTAGACAAGATTTTTAAAACCGACTCTTCCATAGTTTCCTTTCGCAAACAGTTGCGGAATGTGTTGGGCTTTGTACCCGGCAATGCAGTATTATATAAAACCGCACTCACTCACCGCTCGGTAAAAGAAAGTTCCGACCAGAATAATGAAAGACTTGAGTATCTCGGAGACGCGATTCTCAGTGCCATCATCGCGGATTTTCTTTTCAAAAAATATCCATATAAAGAAGAAGGTTTTCTTACGGAGATGCGAAGCAAAATGGTGAATCGCGTTCAGCTGAATGATATAGCAGTTAAGATGGGTCTTCGAAAAATTTCTTATTTCAATAAGTTCGACGGCTCACTCAAAATGAGCCAGATATTTGGGAATACCCTGGAAGCTGTCGTAGGTGCTATATATCTCGATAAAGGATACGACAAAACAAAACAATGGGTGATGGAGAGGATCATACAACCATACCTTTTTATGGAGGATCTTGAAAACCTGGAGATAAATCACAAAAATAAATTATACGGTTGGGCAAATAAGAATGGCAAGAACCTGGAGTTTGAAACGCTCGACGAACACATGGAAGGAGGCCGCAGGCTTTTCACGGTTGGCGCCGTAGTCAATGGTGATTTAATTTCCCAGGGTCGGGCGTACAATAAGAAAGATGCGAGCCAGATTGCTGCACAGCTGGCAATGGAAAAACTTGGGCTGAATAAAATCGAGGGAGAAGAATAATTGCACTTATTTCAGCACTTCAACTTTAAAATCCCTTTTTACTGAATTGACCTGTGGCCTGGGTCAAACCAAATTCTCCAAGCTCACCATTCGGTCCGGCAACTGCCTCCAATTGAATATGAACACCAATCTCAGCGCTTACCTGAGAACCCACAGCACCATTTAAAGAACCAGTCGCACTGTTTGACAACGGATCGTTGTCACCGCTGCCGATATTCAGATTTGCACCTGCACTTGCACCGGCAGTAAGATCAATATCCACATCTGTTTTGATTCTTTGTCCTGTATTCGCGTTGTACTGAGCAGAAACTGTTACATCTGCACTTGCATTGATTCCTGCGGAAAATTTGGCAGGTCCCAGTTCCACGCTTCCTTTTGGAGTTGGTATACCTACGGAGACAGAAATGCCGGTAGTGTAAGTATCTTTTTCTGAATGCTGCAGGTTATTGTCATGTTGTATAAAACCGCCCAAAGGACCTGCTTTTAATGAAATTCTGGTGGATTTACAATCACCAGACCAGGATTGTCCAAACATCTTATAAGAAAACGGAGGTATGTTGCATTCAACATATGTTTTAAGTTTCCCTATTTTTTTCGCGTAGGGATCTGCGCCATCGCCCATGGATCCCATAGTGACCGGGCAACTGGGTACAGGCTGGGAACCATATGCTGCGATAGACCCATTGAAATTAACGCCCATGATCGCATCGCCCCAGTCCGAGTACAAATCCAAAACTGCCCGCCGGACATCCCATTCCCTCAACATATTCATATACTCGTTCCAACCAGTCTGATGCACCCGTTTGATAAACGGATCGGAAGATTGTGTGTACCAGTGAATATTATCTACCAATTGGTCGAAATATTTATTCCATATGCGAGCTGCTCCGTCTATATCGGAATTCTTGGCGCCGCGCAACCTGGGTATCCATGCGCAATTTATCCCATCAACACATTTTTTTTGTTGTATAGGATCAGGGTCGTGACAAGTGCCCAACGCGGCAGTGTATCCATTCAGCAAATCCATATCCCGCATAGGAATTTGGGCCAGGTAGGGATCCATCTCAGCTTTCAGTTTCGCCGTGATCCATTTTACCCGCTGCACAAATAACAAATGAACGCCATTGAACAGACTATAAAATTTTGCATAGCTATTTTGAATAACGATATCCTGATCATCAATAGTGGGAGTAGGACGAAGGCTCGGTAACGATTGCAACTTTTGTTTTAACTGAGCAGGCCATTTTTGATTTTCCTGAATCAGCAGGCTGTGAAACTTGGAAACCTGTCCGCCAACATAAATTAAATCCTGCAACTGTGTTACGAAGATCGGTTTGGCATCCGGATAATTGGGCGGAGCCGCATCAGCTGTAGGTGGGGGATCCTGGCCGCCATCATCATCAGGGGCTTTGCTGTCGTATGTATGGTTATCGTTTGGATTGTTCTGTGATGGTTTGCCTGCATTCTGCATCTGCTGATCCATTTGAACACCACCACAGAATCCGGCAAATGCCTGGGAAGGTCCGTCGCCATCACCACCATTACCACCGCCTCCGGCCAGACCGGTTATTTGTTTTGCGAGAGCCTGGAATAGTGCCGCTGTGTTTCCCTCCTGGTATGCGATAAGAGCCAGACCTTCAAGTGCACTTGAATAGCTTCCATCCATCGATAACGCTGTATTAAAATATTTTTTCGCCGTGGAAAAATCACCATAATAAGCAGATGCCCAGCCAATATTTGTTTTTATAACTATAGATTGATCATCTATTTGTTCAGCATAAAAAAAACATTCCAGTGCTTCCATATTTTTGTTATCATCCCTGAACACTATTCCCAGATCATTGATTGCCCACTGATCAGGGTTTGGTTTCAGAACAGCTTTACAAATGAGATATTCTGCGGGCCATTTCGGCATTCCGTTGAGGAGTAATAATACACCTGTTCCGGCCAGATTAATAGTTGTATCCAGACTCATTTTATCCAGCTGCTTTATAAGGAATGGATCGAGAGAAAGGTTGGCCGATGCTTCTTTCAATTTTGCGGTTGCCAGGGCAATAATGATACTGGCCGCTGGTTTTTTTAATTTATCCGTATTGCCGGTTGAATTCTTTACCGGCAAACCCATGGTGACAGATTGATGGACTACAGCTTGTGATTGTTTCAGGCTGGCATTTGCCTTCGTCATTCCTGCATTGGCCTTATCCATAGTCTCCTGCATTTGTTTCGCAATGTCCGGAATCTGTACATTTTTTAAATTCGGATTTGTCTTTTTTAAAGAATCCAATTTTGCCTGGGCTTCTTTCATTTTTTCCTGATAGTCAGGAGGCAGACTTTGCTGTGCAAAACAGGTAAGAGAAGTTATAACTGAAATAACCCAGAAAGCGATCCTGATGAAATTTTTGACTATTGACATATAGTAATTTTTTTGATTACCGAACTTTTTATGACGGTCATAAATTATTTGGTAATAAGTTCCGTCAGCTTTTCCGTGTTCAGTTGTTTCAGAAATGCTTCAATATGATCAGGACGTCCTTCAATATGCACAGCAATCGTTTGTATTTTGTCACACGGCACGCTTTTTACAGTAATCTTGTCTGTATTTTTTTTATCCGACATAAACTGCGCATGATATTGTTTGAATTTATCCGGGACCATGTTCCATTTTCCAAACAACAGATAGGCCAGATCGGTGCAGCGATAAAATTGGTTTTGGTCAAATGATGCATGATCGTCCGTTTTACTGTTGTGATAAATCTGGGCAAGTAAAGCTTCAGGAACCTGAAGTTGTTTCACCAGTCGAAGTTCTCCGTCGCGCGTAACGGAGGTTACATTTTTATTGAATTCGTATTTTACCCTGATTATGGTACTGTTTCGGAAAGCATCAGTTTTTATATGAGCTTCTTTGTCGAACTTTTCACGTGCCAGGTCGGAAGAGGCCGTGGTTTCTTTGGTGAGATTTGCTGCTTTGCTGGTCCAATAATCAATATGCTTTTGATATTCTTTCGTTGTGGAATTGTACCTGTTTACTATGACCTGGTCGTTGGAGACTGCGGCTTTCGAAAAAGCTTCATAATTTTTGGTCATATAATCCGTCAGTAAATTGCTCCAGTATTGAGCTGAATCCATATATGTTTGCTGGGTTGCCTGGAAAGACGGATCAGAGAGGTTAGATTTCCAGTCATTTACCATTTTGGTTGAAGATTGAAGAAAATCATTGTAATACCATTCTTTCCAGGCATTTAAAGTATCGGTATTGACAATGAATATAAAACTGATTGTAAATCCATGAGGTGCCCGCAGCGGGTAGGGTACGGGATATGCAACGCCCATTTTGTCCGCCGGTATCAGGCATTCGCCATCTGCATCTTCGTCTAATTCATATACATCCCAGTTTTTCGCTTTTGCCAGGGTTTCCATCTGATCCGTCATGAAATCCCTTATCATATCCTGCATGCTTATTTCCTGGGATATGATAAAACGGACATTGCAAAATGTTTGATCCTTCGATTGCATGTTTCCGGGACAATCAGCAGGAAAGTAGCTGCAGGATTGTGCCCGTATGGTTGTTGAATAAATGAGTAGTACAGAAATCAACAGCATACGGGCATTTTTCCAGCGCATAGTTTAAGGTTTAGTGGTTATTGATCGCATAGGGGAGAGTAATTCATATTAATGGAGGGATTAGTTGGCAATTTTTACAAATTCGACTCTCCTGTTGTTGGCTCTGCCTTCAGGAGTATTGTTATCACTTATAGGATTGGCGTTTCCGAAACCTTTACTGGTCAGTCGTGAAGGACTGATACCCATGGAAACTAACTGTGATTTAACCGCACTTGAACGGGCATCAGATAAAGCAAGATTATGTGCCGGGTTACCTGAATTATCTGTATATCCTTCCACATCAAATTTGAGATCGGGGTTGTCTTTCATGATCTGTACAATCATATTAAGGGTGCCCATGCTTTCCGGTTTGATGGTTGCTTTATCGACATCGAAGTTGATTCCATGGGTAACAATTTTTGCATCGGTGAATTTTTGTCCGAGCAATATCATGCCACCGCCTTCAGCAACACGGATATTGGTTACGACACATTTACCGCTAAGGCGGACTGCAAACTTATTTATGCCATCATCTTTAACCTCGGGTACTACATACAACCTGTTTTGGTCGAGGTAGATTTTCATTTGTTTGTTTTTATAAGCTATAGCAATATGATGCCATTTATTTGTGTAATTGTCGTTGCTGACAGCATCCGGCAATTGTTTGGATCCATCTGATATTCTTGCTGTATAGAATCCCAGTTGCTGGGGTGTCAGATCCAGATCATCATAAGAATCGATCAGTTCATCTGTACCATAGAAATTTAGCCCGACCCAGTGGCTTCTGAAATCATCATCAGCAACTGCTGAACGGGGCACATAGATATCGAGTTCTACTGTAAAGTTTGCTGGCATGTACCCTGACTTTTTTTTCATTCTCGGTTCCATGACGACGGCATTATCACCATGCTCGCCTTCCGTCAGGGCAAAGACTTTTTTGCCATCAAAATCAGTTACTACTCCCTGACCGTAACAAAGATGCCAGTGTGCAGGAAATTCTCCTTTCATGTCATCATTAAAGTCCTCAGCTAAAATGATCTTTTCGCCCGGCACAAAATCATAATTATCATAAGCCTGCAAGGTTGGGCTTTGTGAAGAGACAGATGTTGAACTGGCCGTATTTTGAGGAGAATTTTGTTTTTGACTGCTATCGGTTTTAGGCTGTTTATTTTTTTTCTTGAACATATTGCCAATGCCCTTTTCTGCATTGTTGATTCCGTTATTAGCAGCATTGTTCATATCATTATTTGCCTGGTTGGTAGCAGCGTCGTTGGCAACCTGACCAGGATTGTTTACCTGTGCCCGGATGCAACAAACAAGAAAAAACGACAATAACCCGAGGAGTAATTTTTTGCTCATATATATTTTTTGAATGGAGTGAACGATTAGTCAGAATTCCCGGAAGAATGTTGACCAAAATAAAAGATTAAGAATGGAGTAAACTATCGGATGAATATCTGATTTATAGACATTACCTGGGTTTCAGAACCTTGGCTACCGCTTCTGATTTGGAGTTGACATGAAGCTTATGGTAGATATTGCAGATATGAGTGCGTATTGTGCTGATACTCACAAAATACTTTTCGGCTATTTTTTTATAACTGAGACTATCAATCAGGGAATATAAAATCTCCGTTTCCCTTGCAGTCAGGTTGAATTCCTGCAACTGAGTAGCAGGTTGTGACTGAAATGACTTTATGACTTTTCTGGCAATGCTTCCGCTCATTGGAGCGCCACCTTGATAAAGATCCTTAATGGATTCAACGATTTCTTCGGAAGAAGTTTTCTTTAAAATGTATCCGGATGCCCCTGCCCGGATGGCATCGAAAATTTTATCATCGTCTTCAAAAACAGTAAACATCAATACCTGTATCCCGGGATATACCGATTTCACTGTATAAACCCCTTCAATACCGGAAATATGCGGCAATCCGATATCCATCAGGATGATATCAGGCTGTACCCTGCCCACTTCACTAATTACATTCAGAAGGTTATTGA
This sequence comes from uncultured Bacteroidota bacterium, assembly GCA_963711345.1. Taxonomy (GTDB): domain Bacteria; phylum Bacteroidota; class Bacteroidia; order Chitinophagales; family Chitinophagaceae; genus Puia. Next base: position 628,813 of record CAVQDS010000002.1, read on the forward strand.
GGGAGAGCACGCACTTCATTCCTTCAGTATTATTGAAAAGGTTTTCCAGGCTCTTGCGCAGTGCTTCATTATCTTCTGCAATAGCGACATTTATCATTAAATCAAAATTGAAGTATTAGCTGTCTTGAAACAATAGGATATTCATTCGATATTTAGCCGAAGGAATACCAAACTTCCCTCACCTGCAGATGATTTGATAGTCAATTCAGCCTGCATGATATCTGCCCTGCTCTTCATGCCCAAAAGGCCGTTCCCTGTATAAGACTTTGAACTTTCAAATCCCTTACCATTATCCCGCAGATATATCTCCAGCATGTCATCGCGATAGTTTACCCCGATAGATGCCTGCGTGGCTTCCGAATATTTCACAAGGTTATTGATCCCTTCTTTCAAAATCATATAAATATGCTGACGCCATTCCATGGGGAGTTTTACTTCGCTGATATTTTCCTGAAAGGAAATGAGATAATCAATATTTTTTGCTTCAAAAAGAGCAGTTGCAAAACTTTTTATGCGCAATAAAAGATTCTCGAGCGAATCATTTCTCGGATTTATGCTCCATACGATATCATCCATTTTTTCCATGAGAGTGATGGAACTATTTTTTATTTCCTGCATGGAAGAAATTGTCTGCATTGCATTTTTTTCTTTGATGGCAAGATTGCTTAAAATCGAAATCGAGCTCAAGGTGGATCCGATATCATCGTGCAGGTCCTGTGCAATCTTATTTCGGATATTCTGCATTTTTGATTGGAGCAGCTCATTTGCTTTTAACTGTTCAATGAGATTTTCCTGGCTTTTAATCTTTTCTTTTTCAGATGACATGCTTTTATAGCTTAAACCGGCAGTAAAACAAAAGATTTCGAGAATGATACCTGCCTGGCTGAACACCAGTAGGTAAGGCACGGACTGTACCATATTTTCATTCTGCAGATAAGTGAACACCAACCCGATTAGATTTCCAAATCCAACGAAGAGACTCCCTGAAACTATATAAAAGATAATTGTTTTTTTCTGTGTGAAGAGGTAGAATATAAAAGAAGCGGATACAATGAAAACAGCGATGATAATAAAAGTATATAGTTCCCTCTGCAGCCTGACATTAAAAGTTGCCAGGATGAAAATTATGTCAAAAAGCAGGTAAACCAACAGAAAATATTCAATTCGGACAATCCATTTATTCATGACCGGATAGTTCTTCGGCATTTCCAGGAAACTGCGTACAAATCGGAAATAAAAAAAGTAGGGGAGTATCAGTAGCGTTTTATTGAAATATACCGTCAACAGGGGATAGCGGACGAACAATAAATTTATATGAAAGTTATACTCGTATTTGCTTAAAAAATATAAGGCAATAGAGAGGAGATAAAAAAAATAATACAGGTATTCCCTTCGTCGGATGATTATCCACTGGAACAACACATAAATCAGCTGGCATATCAGGATTCCCTGAAACAATAATTGAAAAATGTAAAAATGCCGGGACGCTAAATAATCTTCACCTATTGTTTCAAATATGCCTGGTTCATCATAAAAAGAAATCCCGTTATAATTAAATTCCTCGGTTTTTTGCTGGATCTTTAAAAATACTTCACCTTGTTGACGGGGCTGTAATCTTAATAATAACGTATGGGTAATTTTTGGAAGGAAAAAATTTTCCGGCTGGAAGTTCCGCAAATTACCGCCCTGGATGAACTGCACAGACTGCTCGCCTGAAACGAAGTATACTTCAGTAAAATTTATTTCACCACAATAGAAAAAAGCCCGGGCTATACTGTCTGAATGATTGGCTAATTTGAATTTTAGCCAGAATGTATGCCGGTATGGTTCTTTATTCAGAAGTTTGATAAAAAGATCAAAAGGAACACCAAATGTAGATTGCCTGATTTGGGATAGGGAGGAAGGCCGAAGTGAATCTACCAGGTAACTTATGGGGCCGGCTGTTAATTGCTGCTTAAGGTGTCCATTTAATGTAACATCATACAAATATGAATTCTCCAGTTGTGCCTGCAACCGGAAAATAAAAAAAAGCATAAGGGTCAGGAGACGGATTCTCTTCAATTCTACGGTTTTTCCATGCATAGTTCTATTAATACACTGTTGGTATTTCCCGGATGTAAAAAACAAACCAGTTTATTATCGGCCCCGGGCCTGGGCTTATCATTCAGCAAAACAAAACCGGCTTCAGTCAGCCTTTTCATTTCAGCTTCAATATCGTTTACTGTAAATGCGATATGATGAATGCCTTCACCTCTTTTCCTTATATATTTCTCTATAATGCCATCGGGATCTGTACTTTCCAGTAATTCAATTTTCTGATCGCCTAAAGAAAAAAAAGCGGTAACGACCCCTTCTGATTCCACTTCCTCTTTTTTATAACAATTTGTATTCAGCAGGGATTCGAACAGGGGTATGGAATGGGAAAGACTTTTTACTGCAATCCCGATATGTTCAAGTTTGTGCATTTTATATTTTAAGCTTAAGGCTCAAAGCTGAAGGCTTAAGGCCAGGATAGGTAATGGGTGAATTACTTTTACAATTTAAACTAAAAACTATTCTCCATTAATTACGTTATAATCTGGTAGAATTTATCCATTGGAATGGCCTCAGCTTTACGCCTTACCCTTACGCCTTATGCGTTAAGCGTTAAATAGGTAGCTTTGTAGTTATTTAAAAATAAGATATGATTTTCGTTTCAGATAAAGCAAAGGAAAAAGTACAGAAACTGATGGAAGAATCTCCCATTACAGACAAATCAGGTTTGTTCCTGCGGGTATCAGTTATTGGAGGTGGATGTTCGGGTCTAAGCTACAAAATGGATTTCGATAACCAGAAGAAACCAATGGATCAGGAATTTGAGGACAATGGAATAAAAGTAGTTACTGACCTGAAAAGTTTTTTATATCTGGTAAATACAACCCTCGAATTTTCTGAAGGGTTAAATGGCAAAGGTTTTTATTTTAATAACCCCAATGCCAGCAGGACCTGCGCCTGTGGTGAAAGTTTTGCGGTATAAAACTGAAGAAAGTGTGGTAGTGTGGTAGTGTGGTAGTGTGGTAGTGTCTACCGGTTAACCCGATTGATCAATTTCGGTTAATGACAGAAAAACATCCGGAATGGACTTCTTATCGTCAAATATGATTGAACAATCGAAAATATTTCTTCAAAAGCCTTTTTCATAAAGGATTAGTTATCAGGATTTTAATTTTTATAAGGTAAAACATTTAGAGCCGAATTTCTGATACTATTTATTGATAATCAGCGATTTAACTTTACGAAGTACATTTACTATTTGATTTGGTTTGATCCGTATGCTACTTTTATAGTAGTCTAATCCGATTCTGGTGAACAGTCACTCAGAAAAGTCCGAACCAAATGAAAACCTATAAACGTAGAAAGCTATTTTCGCGGATAATAATCAGCTCCTTTTTGTCCGCTATTTGTGCCCTTCCGGCCAAGTCCCAACTTAAAATCGACTATGGTAAGAGTTATGTAAACCTGACTAAAGGAGCCACCGGAGGTACTATTGAACCCGGTGATATTCTTGAAGTAAGGGCGACTTTTGTGGTGGGTGGAAGTGTTGCAAATGACTATGTTGACAGCTGTGCCTATTTCGATATTATTCCCGCCAATACTTCTTATATACCAGGATCCCTGGCCATATTGACCAATGAAGGTCTTGTTTACAAGACTTTTACCGATGCAAATGGCGACGATGCCGGTGGAATTACAGGAGCCAATGTTAGAATTAACCTTGGATTTAAAAATGCTCCGACGGCTACAGCGACAAGAAGAGGCCGTATAACTTACAGCGATAAACCTTCCTTTTTTGGTGCTACCTGTATCATGGTTGCCTCATATCGTGTTCAGGTAACCGGTGCTTATGGTTCTCAGGTGAATCTGGGTGGAGGAACCATTTCTTATTATCCTTTTGGTACTTCTATTACTTCCATAACCTTCCCGGTTGACTCAGTAATGATTTTCAAGAACCTGGGGATATGTCCGAATTCCTCGAACAATACAATTACTTCGGAGTTTGGTGGTACGTTTGGTTCAGGTAAAGCGAAAAACAGGGGCCCTTCGTCATCAATTTCAAACAACTTTACTTATAACGTTTTTGGGCCAAATACTCCCAATGACTACTACTATTGTATTTCAAATAACACCAGTACTGGTGCGGCGGGTTATACCACACTGAATACCTGGCCGAAACCAGATCCGAATATCGCCGGATATACATATTCGCACCGTGTTTTTGGCGTCTGGGATATTATTGGTGACCATACGGGTGCTTTGAATCCTTTGCTTGGTAATCCGGCTACGGATACCGTAAATGGTACAGGTGGCTATATGGCTGTAATTAATTCATCTTATAAGCCGGGTATCACTTTTTTAGATACAATAAATAATTTATGCCCTAATACTTACTATCAGTATTCGGCATGGTTCAGAAATATATGTTCGTATTGTGCCTGTGACTCTAATGGGAAAGGCCCCGGTAATGCCGGTTATATTCCAACAGGTCCCAATGACTCATCAGGAGTGCATCCTAATCTGACCTTTAATGTGAACGGCTACGACTATTATACAACGGGTGATATGCCATATACCGGACAGTGGATACAAAAAGGATTTACTTATTTGACCGGCCCGACTCAAACGAGTATGATTATTTATGTACGTAATAATGCTCCCGGTGGTGGTGGTAATGACTGGGCGCTCGATGATATCGCTGTAGCTTCCTGCACACCAACTATTTCACTTACCCCCAATAAACCGGATACGCTTTGCCGTGGATCTGACGATACCGTCCGTTTTAAAGTAAGTGCGTTTTTCCCAAATTATACCCAATGGTTATTGGAGAAAAGTATTGACAATGGAGCTACATGGACTTCTCCCGGTTTGGATACCCTGGGAAATCAACCTTCAGGTTCAGCTACTCCTGTTTACAATGCACTCACTGGTCTCTACGAATACACGATTACCCGTTATTTCCGCCTGAACAATGTAGACACAACTGTAATTTACAGGCTTACCGTAGCATCCACTATCGGCAATCTTTCTAATTCCGGATGTAATTTTATTACTTCTTCGCCCAAAATTGTCCGTACGGTAAACTGTATGGTTACACTTCCAACACAGATTTCAGTAAAAGGTATGCTGCAGGATGGTGGTTTGGCGCGTATACAATGGGTAAGTCAGGATGAAACGGGAAATATTGTATATGTCGTGGAAAGAAGTGATGATGCTGGAGCGCATTTTCATACCGTTGCTACTGTTTCAGGAACCGCATCTCCGGGTATGGGTAACAGTTATGTTTATAATGATGTAGTGCCTGTTTCGGGGGATGTCTTTTACAGGATTGAAATCATTGATAATGATTATCACAATTATAGTAATATCATTCTGCTAAGTACGAATGTAATTGCTCTGAATATTTCCGGACTGGTTAATCCATTCAATCATTCAATTTCATTTAATATGACAGTTCCGGACGATAATAGCATTCAGTTAAGTTTGTTTGATGCATATGGAAGAAGACTGGTGAGCAGTCAACAGACAGCATACAAAGGAATTAATCATATTGAAATGAATGAACCTTCCGGATTACAAATGGGTATGTATGTGCTGCAGGTGCTGTATGGTGATAAAATGATAACAAGGCAGTTGATTAAAGGAATTGATTAATAAAACCTTGAAGTTTAACGTAAATCGTTTATCGTAAATCGTTAATCGATCTACGAAACACGATACACGTTATACGATCTACGATAAACGATCAACGCAACATGAAAAGTTGCATAAAACAAAATTCCCGCCTCAACGGGAATTTTTAAGCAAGTAGCAGTGGTATTTTTAAATCAGGCCCAGCCATATAACAGGCTTGGTAAGCGGTGGCGAATATATGATTTTAACTGTCATAGACGCTGCAAACAATTATATCTTTATTTTCGCGTCTATGTGGGCCGTTTGCAAAAAGGAATTCCGACAGTTTTTCAGCAGTTTGACAGGTTATATTGCGATCTTCGTTTTTTTACTCCTGACCGGCCTCCTGCTATTTGTTTTTCCTGACACCAGTATCCTGGATTTCGGATATGCAAGCCTGGAAAAATTTTTCGACCTGGCGCCATGGGTACTCCTCCTTTTAATACCTGCTATCAGCATGCGCTCATTTTCTGAAGAATTCAGGGGCGGAACATTTGAAATACTTCAGTCCAGGCCACTTACATACTGGCAAATTGTTAATGGGAAATATCTGGCCGCGCTCCTGGTAATACTGATCACACTTCTTCCTACCTGGATATATTTTTTCTCAGTTCAGCAACTCGCCGCGCAATCGGGCATGGATCTGGGTGCTACTATGGCTTCTTATATTGGATTATTCTTTCTGACGGCAGTATTTGCTTCCATATCCCTCTGTTGCAGCAGTTTTACCGGGAATGCGATCGTGGCATTCATAACTGCAGGTTTCGCCTGCTTTTTAATTTACACGGGATTCCATGCCATTAGCAGAATCTCCACATTTTCTGCCGGTGCTGACTACTATATTGATATGATCGGTATTGACTTTCATTATCGAAATATGAGCCGGGGTGTGATTACAATCCGTGACCTGGTTTACTTTATCAGTGTAATAATATTTTTTTTAACCCTTACCAGGAATAACCTGTTTAAAAGATAAGCGGGTATGCAGAAACTATTCAATTCAAGATTCAGTTGGCTTTACCTTCTGCTTTGTATCATTTTACTGAATGTAATCGCTTCACATGTGAGTACCCGTTACGATATGACAAGCGAAAAAAGGTATACACTCACAAAGCCGGTGAAAAATATGCTGGGTCGCATACACGAACCTGTAAATATTGATATTTTACTGGAAGGAAATTTAAAATCGGGGTTGCGGAAACTCCGCAATAGCACCGAAACACTTTTGCAGGAATTTAATGAGTATGCCGATGGAAATATAAATTACCGTCTGGTGGATCCTGTTGCAGGTGGAGACGATAGCAGCCGTGCGAGCATATTGGATTCTCTGGCTAAAATGGGTATTCAGCCCATGACCCAGGTAGCCCAGTCAAAAAAAGGAGAGGAGCAAAGTCAGCGCATTGTAATCCCTGCTGCAATTGTCAGATATAAAGATCGTTTGCTGCCCGTAGATCTGTTAAAGGGGGTACAGAGAAGCCGCGAGGGGCAGTCACCGGAACAGTTGTACGTTAATGCAGAAGACCTCCTGGAATATAAATTCGCCAGCGTAATAGATAAACTCATCACCGACACGTTGCCGGCCGTGGGATATTTGTTGGGCAATGGTGAACCCCTGGATTTTCGTGAATATGGACTGATTCAGTATCTGCGTGAAAACTTCCGGTTCAGGATAGTGTCTCTGGATAGTGTTCCTGTATTACCCTCAAGCTTAAACGCATTGATCATGGTGAAACCGGCATTAAAATTTTCTGATGTTGAAAAGCGCAAACTGGATCAGTACGTTATGCGTGGTGGCAGCCTGATTTGTATGATAGATAATCTAAATGCGGAAATGGACAGCCTTCGTTCATCAAGAGAAACGGTTGCTTTCGACCGCGGTCTCAACCTGGATGATCTTCTGTTTCATTATGGCGTACGTATAAACCAGGATCTCGTGGAAGATATGCAGTGTGCCAGTATCAATATGGTGATTGGTGAACAGGGAGGAAAACCGCAATTCCAGTTACTTCCGTGGCCCTACTATCCTTTGCTCGATGGGAGTCCATACTCCCTGATCACCAGAAACCTGGATCCCGTTCTTTCAAAATTTGCAAATTCAATAGACACAGTAAAAGCGACGGACATATCGAAGACGATTTTACTGCAATCCTCGCCCAATGCAAGAACGGTTTCTACTCCCGCCCTGATATCACTTGAAATTGTCAAATCTGCCAATGATCCTAAAGACTTCCAGCAATCAGCAATACCAGTGGGAGTAATATTGGAAGGAAAGTTTAAATCACTCTATGCAAACAGGACTTCTACAGCCATGGCTGATAGTTTTGCACGGGTTTACAATCAGCCATTTTTAAAATCGGGAGAAAAGGATGCAAGGATAATTGTTTGTGCCGATGGAGACCTCGTTTTGAATGAATTGAGTGAACACGGACCATTGCCATTGGGATTCAGTAAAGACATCAACTATACTTTTGCGAATGCGGAATTTCTCAGTAACTGTCTTGACTACTGTGTAAATCCTTCCGGAATATTGCAGTCCCGCTCAAAAGATTACTCACTCCGTTTGCTGGATCCGGAAAAAACAGACGATGAACGGAGTTTCTGGCAGTTAATCAACATAGCTTCGCCGCTGGTGGTAATTATTATATGCGGCCTGATTTTTCAATATGTCAGAAAGAGAAAGTACAGTACCGGCACATTTTAATTCCATAATAATATTTCCTTTTGAATCACAGGCAGGTTACTTATCTCATTTTTGGTGCTGCGCTGATCCTCGCGCTGGTATTTGATCTTGGGCTGCTCAGTAAAAAAGGCGCCATTGTTACACTAAGGAAAGCCCTGGTACAGACTTTCTTCTGGGTTGTGCTTGCCCTGGGTTTCGGGGTTTTTATTTTTATGTACGACGGTCAGCAAAAAGCACTTGAATATCTGAGTGCATATCTGATGGAATGGAGCCTGAGTATTGACAATATTTTTGTGTTCATACTGATATTTTCATTTCTGAAAATCAATGAAAAATTTTTCGGACGGGTTTTGCTGATAGGTATCCTGCTGGCTGTAATATTCCGTATCATTTTTATTACTGCAGGTATTGAGCTGGTAAGCCGCTTTTCCTGGCTTCTCTATATTTTTGGTGCGATCTTAATATATACAGGCCTTACCATGTTCTTTACCAAAGATGAAGAGGAGAATGATGTTGAAAAAAACAGGGTATATCGTTTTCTAAAACGTTTTTTGCCATTGGTTCCGGAAGACGGGAATGGCAAACTCACAATAAGGCAGAATGGAAAAAAATATTATACCACGATTTTTGTTGTGATAATACTTCTTGCGACTACAGATATTATTTTTGCACTGGATTCAATACCCGCCGTATTTGGAATAACACAGGACAGGCTGATTATCTATACTTCAAATATTTTTGCTGTTTTGGGGCTGCGGTCACTTTTTTTCCTTCTGCGGGGAGCAGTGGATAAATTCAGATTTCTGCAAAAAGGAATTGCTACAGTGCTCGTTTTCGTTGGATTAAAAATGACAAGTGAACTAATTCATGTTAAAGTGCCAACTTTGGTGTCGTTGATATTTATAGTGGTTTGTATCGGGGGTTCCATTTTAATTTCCGCGATCTGGAATAAAAAACATCATTTTCCTTAAAATTATTCATCTGGGATATTCTGTCAGGCATATCGCATCGATCGTTTCCGGATCCTTCCTGCAATTCCATCAGGATGATATGATAGAACAACTGCTAACAGACAGTCGTCGACTTTTCTATCCGCACACCACTCTATTTTTTGCATTGTATGGTGCAAGAAGAAACGGACAGTCATTTATTCCTGATCTGTATCTGCGCGGTCTGCGCAATTTTATCATCTATGAAAAACTGGATCTGAAGGATTATCCGGAAGCTAATTTTATCCTGGTAAAAGACAGCCTGCCGGCTCTTCAGAAACTGGCGGCTTTTCATCGTCAGCAATTTGATTTACCCGTAGTGGGCATCACAGGAAGCAATGGAAAAACCATTGTGAAAGAATGGTTGAATCAATTACTGGAAGACCAGTTTCAGATCGTGAGAAGTCCCCGTAGTTTTAATTCTCAAATTGGCGTTCCATTGAGTATCTGGCAGATGAATGAACGGCATAGTCTTGGGCTTATAGAAGCAGGTATTTCGCAAAAAGATGAGATGCGGATTTTGGAAGAAATCATAATGCCAACCCTGGGTGTATTTACAAATATTGGTGAAGCACATGACCAGGGATTTGAAAATACAGAAACAAAAATCAGGGAAAAACTGGAATTATTCAAAAATTCCATTGCCCTGATCTACCCGGCTGATCAAAAGGAACTCAGAAGAGTTATTCTCGAATGGCATACTCTGCACCCCGCGCTGGAACTGATTTCTATCGGCAAGCAGGAGAATGCTGTTATTCGGATTAAAAAGACGGAGAAGAAGCAGGGTCACACTGAGACTACACTTATTTATAAGGAACAGTCCATTCAATTGGAAATAGCATTTGAGGATAAAGCTGCTATTCAGAATGCGCTGACCTGTATAGCCGTAATGCTTTACCTGAATGTTCCCGTGAAAGAATTACAGAGTCGTGTGAGCAGGCTCAATCCGCTGGCTATGCGTATGGAGCTGAAAACAGGCATCAACTATTCTTCGGTTATAAATGACAGTTATAGTGCTGATATCAGTTCATTGACCATGGCACTGGATTATTTGTTGCAGCAGAAGCAACATTCCAAACGTACACTAATTTTATCTGACATTTTGGAAACCGGCAGGAAGCCTCAGGCATTATATAAAGAGGTTGCCGGGTTGTTGCGGAAATATCCTGTTGACAGGCTTATCGGGGTTGGTGAACAAATGGTAACTGCGGAACCTCTTTTCACTGATTCGGGAATAAAGGACAGGATTTTTTTTAAGAGTACCGATGCATTGCTGAATGTTTTACCATCACTCGAATTCAGGGATGAGACCATTCTGCTGAAAGGCGCCCGTGTATTTGGTTTTGAAAGAATAGACCAGATATTATCTCTACAGGTACATGAGACACTGCTGGAAGTCAACCTGGAAGCCATGGCCCATAATCTGAACGAATACAAGCAGATTCTCAGGCCTTCAACAAAAATCATGGCGATGGTAAAGGCTTTTTCCTATGGTACGGGAGGATTCGAAATAGCACGCCTGCTGGAATTTCATAAAGTGGATTATCTGGGAGTAGCATTTGCAGACGAAGGTGTATCGCTGAGAAAAGCCGGCATTCGGTTACCTGTTATCGTTATGAACCCTGAAGAGAATGCACTGACCCCATTAATTGAATGGCAGCTAGAACCTGTTATTTTTTCCTTCCGCGGACTGAAAGCTATATATAAACTCCTGAAGGATGAAGGCGCCAGTCATTTCCCTATTCATATAGAATTAGAAACAGGGTTGAACCGTCTTGGATTTTCTGCTGCTGATATTCCTGAATTAATTGAACAATTGAAAAACCCGGTTTTCCGGGTTCAATCGGTTTTCAGTCACCTCGCCGCCAGCGAAGATCCACAGCAGGATGATTTCACACAGGAGCAATTCGAAAAATATCGTTCCATGGCGGGTCTGTTGAGGAATTCTCTGGGATATACTTTTATTCAACATATTTCAAATTCTGCCGGTCTTGTTCGAAATCCGGTCCTTCAGCTCGACATGGTGCGTCTGGGGATTGGATTGTACGGTATCGATCCCGCTTCTTCCGGAATACTGGATTTGAAAGAAGTTGGTACGCTGAAAACAACCATTGCACAAATCAAAGAACTTGCCCCAGGTGAAACTGTGGGCTATAACCGACGGGGACTTGCGGATCACCCGATGAAAATAGGAACACTCCGGCTTGGATATGCGGACGGCTATCCGCGTTCGCTTGGCGATGGTGTTGGAAAAGTATTATATAAAGGGCGGCTGTTGCCTACTATTGGCAGTATCAGCATGGACATGACCATGATAGATATATCAGAAATTCCTGATGCAAAAGAAGGTGATGAACTGATTATTTTCGGAAATGAATTATCCGTAACCAAACTGGCATCCTGGGCTGGAACTATTTCTTATGATATTTTAGCCGGTATTTCACAGCGTGTAAAACGGGTATATTTTGAATAAAGCTTTCACAATTTGAAAGGGATTCGTTTTTTCTTAACTTATTATCTTTGCGGCTCATTATGAAAGAAAGAAAGATCATTTTAATCGTATTGCTGATAATTGTAGCAGACCAGGCGCTGAAAATCTGGATCAAAACGCATATGCCCCTGAGTCATACATGGGATGCGTATTACAGAATGGCTGTATCTCCTTACGACAAGGGGATACACGTACTGGGAAATAAATTTCAACTTTTTTTTGTCGAAAATGAAGGTATGGCCTGGGGTTGGAAATTCGGAGGTAACCTGGGGAAAATGGCACTCACATTATTTCGCCTTGCAGCGGTCGTTTTTGGCATATACTATATTCGCACCCTGATTCGTAAAAATTATCACAGTGGATATATCATTTGCGCAGGACTCATTTTTGCTGGTGCACTGGGTAACCTGATAGATAGTATGTTCTATGGGCTCATATTTGAAGAAAGCACATTCGATCATGTAGCCAGAATTTTTCCGGCTCACGGTTATGCCGGCTTCCTCCATGGAAGGGTAGTGGATATGCTTTATTTCCCCATTATTAAAACACACTATCCGACCTGGTTTCCATTTGTAGGTGGGGATGAATTTGAATTCTTCAGCCCGGTTTTCAATATTGCTGATGCTTCTATTTCAATTGGTGTAATCGCACTTTTTATCTTTCAAAAAAGATTTGTCAAAAAACTTCCCGAAAGTGAAACACTTCAGCCGGATGATAAAACGGAACGATTAACCGTGAACGCCTAAAGCCGTTCTAAGCCTAAAGCTCAAAGCTTAAAGCCTAAAACTTCTTTTTGGATCCCTGATTTTTATATATCTGATAATTTGGCTTTAAGCTTTGGGCTTTAGGCTTTAGGCTTAGAATGGCTTTAAGCTTTAGGCTTTGAGCTTTGGGCTTTAGGCTTAGAATGGCTTTAAGCTTTGAGCTTTAGGCTTTTAAATGGTGTTTTTACGAGCCAAACCAGGGTGCTTTTCCTATTTAAACTGAGATCGTTTTTTCGTATGTTTATAGACAGTCCATCTTAAGCTGGATTATCAAATCCGATACCGATGAAAAAGTTCCTCCTGGTACTTTCAAGCCTTGTATTGTCATTTATCGGATACTGTCAGACCGTCTCATTTAATGGTCAGTATTTTAAGATTGACACCCTATATCCGTTATACGATATTCCTTCTCATAACAAAGGACTCAGTTATCCCTGGGAAATCACTTATGGCCCTGATGATTCTCTTTGGATAACAGAGGCACATCGTTATCGCGTATGGAAAATCCATCCGGGAAATAAGGGTAATCGTATTTTACTTGATCTCAGCAGCCTCGCAACTTTTGACTATTACAATATGCCCAACGGATATCCCGCACCTCAGGGTGGTCTGATGGGTCTTGCCCTTCATCCTCTTTTGCTCAGTGGTAAACCCTATGTTTACCTCGCACTTGTATATGATATGTATGGAACGAGTGGTACGCCCAATAACAGCAGTTGTGCAGGCGCAGGCTCTATTACGAATCAGCCATGTTACTATAAAACAAAAATTCTTCGTTATACTTATAATACCGTTACGCATACATTAGGTTCGCCAACGATCGTAATAGATGGGCTGATGGGAAGCAATGATCATAATTCAGGCAGACTAAAAGTGAGTCCTGTTCCGGAGAGTGACGGGCAATATCATTTGTATTATACAATCGGCGACCAGGGCGCAGGACAGTTCAATAATGGTTACAGAACCAACAATGCACAGGACAAAGATATTTACGAAGGAAAAGTTTTACGGCTGAATACAGAAGTTGATGGAGATATCGATGATGGTGCATACAGTCAGTGGATACCAAATGACAATCCGATTTTAAATTCAGTTTCGGGAAAAGTAAATGCTGTTTATTCCTATGGTCACCGAAATGCGCAGGGCCTTGTATGGGCACATATCGGTTCGCAATATATTTTATATAATTCCGAACACGGAGATAAATCGGATGATGAAGTGAATGTGATAACACCCGGAGATAATTATGGCTGGCCCAAAGTTGCGGGCATGTGTGATGATAATTATAATGATACAGATGCAAATCCCAATAATGACTATCTGGCTAACCAACTTGTCCACAATGAACATACTTTTTGTCAGGCCAATAACGTGAAGGAACCACTTTTTTCATTTTTTAATGTGAGTGGAAACAGTATCCCCTCAAGCAGTTCTTCCAACTATACGTGGCCCACCATCGCTCCTTCGAGTATAGACTATTATGATCAGGTTTATATTCCGGGATGGACAAATTCATTATTGGTTACTTCATTAAAGCTTGGAATGTACCGTCTTAAACTCAAGACAGACGGATCCGCAGTAGACAGTTCCAGCACTGCACAGATTACAGATACCATTCCTTATTTACACGAATACAGGATACGCGACCTTGCAATTGCTCCGACGGGTGATACATTGTTTCTGGCGATTGACAGCAGCGGTTCCACATCAGGCCCTACAGGGGGGTTTACAGGAAGCCAGGTGGCAACTAAAACTCCTGGCCATATTCTGCGTATGGTTTATTTACAAACACTTTCCGAAGGCCCTACACCACCACCCATTCCAAGAAAGGAAACAATAAATACAACACTGGTTTTTCCGAATCCGGCTACAGATCATCTGGAAGTGTTATGCCGCGACCTTTTGCAGGAACCATTCCATGTTTTTTTATATGATGTTTCGGGAAGAATAATGCTTTCAGAAAATTATAATAGCAGTCATTTTATCGTTCAACTGGGTAATATTCCCCAGGGACTTTATATTTTTAAAATGCTGGATGGAAATGGCGTAAACGTGACTACGCTGAAAATATTAGTCCTTAAATAGTTATGGGATATGGGATATGAGATATGGGTTATGGGTTATGGGTTATGGGATATGGGTTATGGGTTATGGGATATGGGATATGGGTTATGGGTTATGGGATATGAGATATGAGATATGAGATATGGGATATGGGTTATGAGAGATTATTAAATTCATATCCCATATCTCATATCTCATATCCCATATCCCCTAATTGATTTTTCCCACCATCTTCGTCGGATCCACCCATTCATCAAATTGCTCGGGTGTAACATATCCCAGCCTGACAGCCATTTCCCTGAGAGTGGTTCCTTCTTTGAGTGCCTTTTGCGCAATTTCAGCAGATTTGTAATATCCAATTTTTGTATTCAGGGCAGTAACCAGCATCAGTGAATTATTCACATGCTTTTTAATATTTTCTTCAATTGGTTCAATTCCGATTGCACATTTATCATTGAAGCTGACACAGCCATCACCTATGAGCCGTGCGCTGTGCAGAAAATTATAAATGATGACGGGTTTGAAAACATTCAGTTCAAAATGACCCATGGAACCGCCAATGTTGATTGTTACATCATTGCCCATTACCTGTGCGCAGATCATCGTCAGTGCTTCACATTGCGTAGGATTAACTTTTCCCGGCATTATGGAAGAACCGGGTTCATTATCCGGAATGAAAAGTTCGCCAATACCACATCGTGGACCCGAGGCCAGCATGCGGATATCGTTTGCAATTTTCATCAGACTTACGGCTAACGTTTTTAATGCGCCGTGGGCTTCCACAATTGCATCATGTGCAGCCAGGGACTCAAATTTATTTTCAGCTGTTATAAAAGGAAGTCCCGTAAGTTTGGCGATATGAGCTGCTACATTTTCTGAATAATGATCCGGCGTATTGATTCCCGTACCAACGGCCGTGCCTCCGAGTGCAAGTTCTGACAGGTGGGGAAGCGTATTTTTAAGCGCCTTGAGTCCATGATTTAACTGTGAAACATAGCCGCTGAATTCCTGACCAACTGTTAAAGGCGTTGCATCCATAAAATGCGTGCGCCCGATCTTCACAACCTTCATGAATTTTTTTGATTTTTCATGAAGCGTATCCCGTAATTTTTCAATGCCGGGTATGGTTATATCTACTAATATCTTATACGCGGCGATGTGCATGGCCGTAGGAAAGGTATCATTGGAAGACTGAGATTTATTAACGTCATCATTCGGATGTAAAAATTTTTCTTTATCAATCAAAGCACCTCCATGTAATACATGACCCCGGTACGCAATCACTTCATTAACATTCATATTACTTTGTGTACCACTTCCTGTTTGCCACACTACCAGCGGGAAATACGCATCCAGGCTGCCTTGCAGAATTTCATCACAAACTTTTCCGATCAGGTTTGATTTTTCTTCAGAAAGAATTCCCGCATCGACATTCGTAAGAGCTGCAGCTTTTTTCAGATAAGCAAATGCCTTAATAATTTCTTTTGGCATTCGATCCCTGTCCTGCGCAATTTTGAAATTATCGATACTGCGCTGGGTCTGTGCGCCGTAATAAACATCGGCAGGTACTTTTACTTCTCCCATTGTATCTTTTTCAATCCGATACTCCATATTTAATATTTATTGGATCCAAAATTAAGCCGTTTTATGGTTAATGGTATATGGTTTATTGTAAATGGTCTATAAACCATATGCCATAAACTATTAACCCAATTTATCTTCTGTAATTTAACCGTTAACTGATCCTAAGTATTAAGATTCCCCGGGAACACTTCTATCTTCATATCAAGTTTAATTTCATAACATCAATATTTCCTTTTTGATAATTCATAAAAAAAAATTTATGAAGAAGTATTTTTACCTGCTCTTTTCAGTCATGATATGTTCGGCTGTTGTTTTAGCGCAGGATCCGGGATGGCCAAGACAATTAACAAATAATGGTTCTGTATTGGTACTCTACACACCGCAGGTTGCAAATTGGGAGCAATACCAAAACATTGAATTCCGAATGGCATTTTCACTTACTCCTTATCAGGCGAAGCAGGTAGTTGGAGTTGTTTATATTAATGCTGCGACGAATGTTGACACCTACAACCATATGGTCAGCATTTATAATCTGAATATTACAGGTGTGCATTTTCCCGGCATGGATGATGCTACGGCTGCATCTATGGGACAAATTGTGAGAAGTTTTATCGATGTAACAAAAACCTTTAATGTTTCGATGGAAAGAATAGTAGCCTGCACACCAAAAAAACAAAATGCGAGTCAAACCGTCGCAGTCAAAAATGATCCACCAACAATCTTTGTAAGTAATTCACCGGCTATCCTGCTTCAAATGGAAGGCCAGCCTGCATTAACGGATGCTGTAAAAGATGGTATTCAATACGTGTTTAATGCGAACTGGCCGGTATTCTTTGACAAGAAAGCCTCAAAATATTATATGTTTGATGATGTTGAATGGCAGACTGCCACTCAGTTAACGGGTCCCTGGTCTTTCACCTCAAAGCTGCCTTCTTCATTAACCAGTTTAGCCAAAGATGATCATTGGAAAGACTTGTTAAAGGGATCCATTCCTGCTCCGGGCAATCCCGGCAGCAGTTTGCCCAAAGTATTTTATTCTGAAAGTCCCGCAGAAATAATTTTATTCAAGGGAACACCTGCTTTTAATCCTATAGCCGGAACCAGTCTTACTTATGCTACAAATACCAATAATAATATTTTTTATTCCAATACTTCAAATCTGTACTATTATCTCGCTGCGGGGAGATGGTTTAGTGCACCAGGACTTAATGGGCCCTGGACTTATTCCACACCTGATTTGCCAGGCGATTTTGCCAATATACCTTTATCCAGTCCTGCTTCGAGCGTACTTGCTGCGGTTCCGGGAACTGATGAAGCAGCAGATGAAGTAATGATTGCACAGATTCCTACCAAAACTTCCATAGATCCGAAAGCTGCTCCACCGGTAACGATCACTTATTCAGGAGATCCTAAACTGGTAGCAATCCAGGGCACCAGCTTGTCGTATATCGAGAATACAACTGAAAAAGTGATTGTGGTAAATAATAATTCTTATTATGCCTGTGTGTCGGGTTTATGGTATGTAGCAACTGCAGCACAGGGACCATGGGTGCTCGCCACTTCTGTACCACAGGTGATATATACCATACCATCCAGTTCGCCTGTTTATAATGTGACTTATGTAACGCAAACTGTAAACAGCAGCGGAACGGTTGAAGCAAGTTATACGGCTGGCTACATGGGCGCATTTGTTATTGGTGTTGGTGTTGGAGTCATCATCGCGTCCGGCACAGGATATTATTATCCTCCCTATATGTATTATCCCCCGGTCGGATTTCCTATTTGCTATGCGGGAGCCATGACATATGGCGCTTATGCATATCATCCATACGGATATTATGGTGGTGTCAGTTATCACGCATCCTATAATCCTTACACAGGAACTTATGCCCGTAGCGCTACAGCTTACGGACCATATGGATCAGCAACTGCCGGACGTTCATATAATCCTTATACCGGGACTATGGCAAGAGGGGCGTCTGTATCCACACCTTATGGAACGAGAAGTGCAGGGCAAGCTTATAATCCTTATACGGGAGCCTCGGGTGCAACGCGTCAGGGTTCCGGAGCTTATGGACAGGCAGGAACTTCTGTTTACAATAATGGTCATGGAACTACCACACAAACGGCACATGCTACAAATAATTACGGACAGACGGTTGCCGGTGCACGTAATTCAAACGGCGCAGCAGCAATTGGCGGGAGCGGCCCCAATGGCAGCGGGGGCATAGCTAAAGCTGCTAACGGAGATATGTATGCGGCAAAGGATGGGAACGTTTATAAGAATTCAGGAGACGGCTGGTCTCAGGCATCCAATACGAAACCGGCTTCTTCGTCACAATATTCATCTCAGACTTCGGCTCTTAAAAATCAGGGAAGCGGATCATTTTCTAAGGCAGGAGGAGCCCCTTCCAGTGAAATGTCAAGCGCTGCTTCCGATCGCCAGCGAGGCGATGCCGGTGCTAGTCGATGGGGAGGTGGTGGATTTGGAGGAGGTGGCCGCGGTGGTGGCGGATGGGGCGGTGGTGGCGGATGGGGCGGCGGCGGAGGTTTTGGTAGGGGAAGAAGATAATCTTCTAAAACCAACCTGACTTTTTCGAACTGCTGCTGCGACCACCCAGACCTAATGCACCAAGTAAACCTCGTGTAATCATACTTGCGGCCGTTCTTTCAACCTGTTTGGCAGCACCGCTGTTCAGGATTTTATCCAGGGTCGAAGGCTCGGGTTTGGCACCGGGCTTTGTGGGGCCCGATTGGTTTTTATTTGCAGCATCCTGCAGTTTCTGAGTCAATATTTCGTAGGCGCTTATATTATCAATAACCTGATTATACTTAGGAATCAATTTGGATTTTGCTGCGATGGCATCAATTTCTGCAGGGGTCAGTATATCCATTCGACTTCTGGGAGGAGCCATCATACAATGAACCAGAGGAGTAGGAACACCTTTTTCATCCAGAATCGTCACCAGTGCTTCGCCGATTCCGAGTCCTGTGATAAGATCTTCTGTTTTATAAAAAGTGCTGGTGGGATAATTTTCAGCAGCCTGTTTGATCGCTTTTCGGTCATTCGCAGTAAATGCCCGCAGGGCATGTTGCACTTTCAATCCTAATTGCGCGAGAACTCCCGGGGGAACATCTGTTGGATTTTGTGTACAAAAAAATATGCCTATGCCTTTTGATCTGATAAGCTTAACAATGGTTTCTATTTGTTTCAGCAGGGCATCACTGGCTGCTTCGAATACCAGGTGAGCTTCATCAATAAATATTATCAGCTTTGGTTTCTCTATATCACCTTCTTCGGGACAGGAAGCATATAGTTCTGCAAGCATCTGAAGCATATATGTTGAAAACAACGTGGGCTTATCCTGCAAATCTGTAACACGCAAAACATTGACCATACCTCGTCCGTCTTCTGAAATACGCATGAGATCCGCAACTTCAAAACTTTTCTCTCCAAAAAAAACGTCAGCGCCCTGCTGTTGTAATCCAATCACTTTGCGCAGAATGGTTCCGGTAGAAGTTGTAGCAATCTGTCCGTACGCTTGCTGGATCTCGGCCTTTCCCTCATTGGAAATATATTGAAGCACTTTGATAAAATCTTTCAGATCGAGCAAGGGTAGTTTATTGTCATCACAGTATTTAAAAATCATCGCGACCATGCCTTCCTGAGTATCGTTAAGCTCAAGAATACGGGATAATAAAATGGGACCGAATTCACTAACGGTAGCACGCAACCGAACACCCTTCTCGTTACTCAGTGTCATGAATTCCACCGGAAAGGCCTGCGGTTCATATTTGATTCCTATGCTGGCACAACGGTCCTTTATTTTTTCATTCACAGTTCCTGCAGCGCCGATACCACTCAGGTCGCCCTTGATATCCATTACCAGCACCGGAATACTTGCATTACTCAAAGCTTCACTGATCATCTGCAGTGTTTTTGTTTTTCCTGTTCCGGTAGCACCGGCGATCAGACCATGACGATTCATGGTTTTTAAAGGAAGGTTGATATCGGCACCACTCACAGGTTTTCCATCCAGCATCCCTATTCCGATTTTTACGGATTCAGTTTTGAAAGTATAACCTGTTTTTATTGCGCTGAGAAAAGAAGACTGATCAGCCATGCGAATGATTTAAACTTAATAGGAATAAATTGAAATAATTATTAATTATTAATTATTGATAATTGATTATTGTTATGTCTTTAAATCAATTCTCACACTCTGACACTCTCACACTCTCACACTTGTTTTTCATACTTCTCCGCTAAAAGCTGTTGAATAAGTTTTTCCAGTTCCATAATTCTTTTTTCAAAGGACGGAAGTTTCCTTGCGGCTGCCTGGGAACGGAGAGCACTCGTATATTCAAAGGCTGGACTTCCTGTAACCGCACTATTAGGTGTTTTAAGCGATTTGGTAACTCCGCTTTGTGCATTTATTTTACTGCCATCGGCAATCTGGATATGTCCGACAATGCCGACTTGTCCACCCACCATTACATTTCTGCCAAGTTTAGTACTGCCCGAAACACCGCTCTGGGCGGCAATTACAGTATTATTACCGATTTCAACATTATGAGCAATCTGTATCAGGTTATCGAGTTTGGCGCCGGATTTAATAAGTGTTGAGCCGATGGTTGCCCGGTCAATGGTAGCATTCGAACCTACTTCAACAAAATCCTCAATAACTACATTTCCCATTTGCGGAATCTTTTTAAAACTGCCGTCAGCTTGTGGGGCAAACCCAAAACCGTCAGCACCGATTACGGCTCCTCCATGAATGGTTACCTCTTTCCCGATTTCACAGCGATGATAAATTTTAACACCGGGATAAATGACTGAAGAATCACCGATGGTAACATCGTCACCAATATATACCTGCGGATAAATTTTTACATTTTTACCGATGCGAACATTATTACCAATATAAGCGAAGCTGCCTACATAAACATTTTCATCCAGGGTGGCGGATTTGGAGATATATACAGGTTCCTGTATACCGGTGAGCTGCTGATTCATCATCTCCTGGTATCTGGAGAGCAGGGAAGCGAATGCGAGATACGCATCCGGAACAAAGATCAGGGCGGCCTTGATTTTTTCTTTCAGAACATGGCTGTCATTTAAAATAATAATGGAAGCTTTTGTACTGTATAAAAACTCTTCATATTTCGGATTTGCAAGAAAAGCCAGCTGTCCGGCTTGTGCTTCTTCAATTTTTCCGAAATTGTTTACCATCACTTCCGGATCACCTTCCAGTTTACCATTTATCAACGCAGCGATCTGGGCGGCAGAAAATTGCATAGAATTAATTTGGAATGAAGTCGTTTAATTTATTCTCCCGTCAGATAACAAATATAGAATTTTTTAACTGCCGTTGAGAGACTCCTGTGTATCAGGGCATTGTCGACCTGGGATATATCTCTCACAGACCCGTCTTTGAATAGAATATTAATTTGTTCATCTATGGGATTATAAGTTGTGTTGGTATGTTCTCCCGTAAAAACAAAGTATGCAGCATCCTCCCTTGAAATATTTAAAATACGGGTAGCATCCTGCAAGTATTTTTCTACAAGTGCTGGTTTAAAAGGTTCAGCCTGCAGTTTGGCTTTTAGTAAACGACGGTCAATTAGCATAGCGCTCAGATTGGATAACACAGGATCGCTGTTTTTCTTCCAGATCTTCAGAGCGCTCAGGATATCATTATCATCCAAAAGACTAAAAGCACCTAGCCATTCTGAAGGATCCTCCGGGTTATGCGTCAGAAAAAAATCAAGTGATTCAGAACCTGAAAATAATCTTTCTCCGTATTTAATCTTCTCCTTTGCACGCTGAATGATTTTCACCAGCATACTTTCTGCACTCACTACAGTTTTATGCAGGTAAACCTGCCAGTACATAAGACGCCGGGCTACCAGAAATTTTTCAATCGAATAAATTCCCTTTTCTTCTACCATGAGTTCGCCGTCATGCACTGTTAGCATATGAATGATCCGGTCATAACCGATTACTCCTTCTGAAACGCCGGTAAAAAAACTATCCCGGTTGAGATAATCCATTCGGTCCACATCCAGTTGGCCTGAAACTAACTGATGCAGGAATTTTTTCGGGTGCCTGTTTGTAAAAATTTCAATTGCCTCACCCAGTTGCCCATTCATCTCCCTGTTCAGCAGTTGCATGATCAGCAGCGATACCGATTCATGATCGTGCTTTTCTATCAGATTTTTTTCGAGCGCATGTGAGAATGGACCATGTCCTGCATCATGCAACAGAATGGCCAGTTTTGCTCCCAGCATTTCTTCTGAAGAAATAAGAATACCCTTTCCTCTTAATGCAGCCAGTGCATTACCCATGAGGTGATAAGCACCGAGGGAATGATGAAGACGTGTATGCACAGCACCGGGATAAACCAGGTTGGCAAATCCCATTTGCTGTATCCGCCGAAGACGCTGATAATACGGATTACGGATAACTTCGAGAATCAATGGATGATCAATGGTAATAAATCCATAAACCGGGTCATTGATGATTTTCTGAGAACCTGTACCCATTTTGATTTGTTAAAAAAATTCAATCCAGGATCCAAATTTAGGAATGACTGATTGATAAACTATCTTTAGAAATTCGAAATAATAAATTATGTCATTAGGAAAGATACTTTGGGTAGACGATGAAATTGACAGCCTCCATTCCCATATTCTTTTTTTGCAGAACAAGGGATATGAAGTAAATGCAATGACCAACGGACTGGACGCGATAGATTTTGTGAAGGAAAATCAGGTGGATGTAGTGTTGCTTGATGAAACCATGCCAGGCATCAGCGGACTGGAAACACTGGCAAAAATTAAAGAAGCGAATCAGCAAATTCCTGTGGTGTTAATAACAAAAAATGAAACGGAAAACCTCATGGATGAAGCTATCGGGCGACAGATTACTGATTACCTCATAAAACCCGTGAATCCAAATCAGGTACTGCTAAGTCTCAAGAAAATTATTGACAACAGAAGACTTGTTGCCGAAACAACTACAACCGCCTACCAGCAACAATTCCGTGAGTTGTTTACAACTCTCAACAGCAATCCGGATTATACTGAATGGATGGATCTGTATAAAAAACTTGTGTACTGGGAACTGGAAATGGAGAAAAGCAATAGTCCTGAAATGCAGGAAGTGTTTCAAACGCAGAAGCAGGAAGCAAATACAGAATTTTTCAAGTTTATTTCAAAAAATTATTCAAAGTGGGTTTCACAGAAGACAACGGATGCCCCGGTCATGAGCCACACCCTGCTTCGAAATAAAGTATTTCCAAGTCTTGAAAAAGGAGTTCCTCTTTTTTTTGTATTGATTGATAATCTTCGCTTCGATCAGTGGAAGGCCATACAGCCTGTTTTTGCTCAAAGCTTCCGGATCCAGGCGGAAGAGACATTTTACAGTATCCTTCCTACGGCAACACAGTATTGCCGAAATGCAATCTTTGCAGGACTTATGCCGGTTGATATTCAAACACAATTTCCCAATCAATGGAAAAATGATGATGAAGATGGAGGAAAGAACCTGGCTGAAGAAGAATTCTTCCGCGCACAATTGAAAAGGCTGAAGATGGATCATCTAAAAACATCTTATACCAAAGTGCTGAATCACCAGGCCGGCCAGGATCTTGTGAACAATATCCTGAATCTCATGAACAATGATCTGAATATAATCGTATATAATTTTGTAGATATGCTCAGCCACGCACGAACTGAAATGGAAGTGCTTAAGGAACTGGCCAGTGATGAAGCCAGTTACAGAAGTATTACAACGAGCTGGTTTGAGCATTCTCCCCTGCACCAGGCATTGAAAAAAATTTCCGACAAGAAAATTACGATCGTACTCGCCACTGATCATGGCAGTGTAAGAGTTAAATCACCTTATAAAGTAATTGGTGACAAACAGACGACTGCTAATCTTCGCTATAAACATGGACGCAATCTGAATTATGAACCTAAGGAAGTGCTGGCATTCAGGGATCCCAAGGAAGCCGGACTTCCGGTACCCACCATCAATTCATCCTTTATTTTCGCGCGCGGAGACGGATTTCTCTGTTATCCGAATAACTACAATTATTTCGCGAATTACTACCGGAATAGTTTTCAGCATGGCGGTGTAAGCATGGAAGAAATGATCGTGCCTGTCATAAAAATGGTCGGGAAAGCTTAGAACAAGTATGGGAGTGTGAGAGTGTGAGAGTGTGAGAGTGTGGTTAATTACAGTCATCGGTTCCCGCACGTGCGGGATCATGGGTCATCCATATTGTGGATAAATGAATGGTTCAATTTCCCTGTCTTTAAGCAACTTTGAGATATGAAATATACTGTTACTACCCTCGATAAAATAGAAAAGATCCTGCATGAGACGGGTTATGTAATTCGTTATGAACGGGGGAATTTTCAAAGCGGGTATTGTATTCTGGAAGAAAAAAAAGTGCTGGTATTGAACAAATTTCTTGCTCTCGAAGGCCGCATCAATACATTGATAGATATTCTTCCCCAACTAAGTTTTGATGCTGAAATGCTGACACCGGAAAGCCGTAAGGTTCTTGAAAACCTGCTCAAACCCCAGAGCTGATTGATTTCATTTATTTTTGAATGTGCAATTTCCTTCAATAAAAATCAGTTTTCTTGGATCAGGTACCAGCAGTGGTGTACCTATGATTGCCTGTCCCTGCCCGGTTTGTCATTCTGCCGATAAAAAAGACAAACGCCTTCGATCGAGCATTCTTGTTGAATCTTCCACAACTCGCATCGTAGTTGACACTACGCCTGATTTCCGTTACCAGATGCTGAGGGCAAATGTTACGAAACTCGATGCAGTACTTTTTACGCACCCACATAAAGATCATATCGCTGGTCTGGATGATATACGTGCCTTCAATTTTTTCTCCGGAAAACCCATGCCTGTTTTTGCCAATGAGATGACGCAGGAAGTAATTATTCGTGAATTCCCTTATGCTTTCACAGATTTCCATTACCCCGGTGTTCCGGAAATTCAATTAAACACTATTGCCACCGATCCGTTTATGATTGGAGATATCAGGGTAGAACCAATTCAGGTTTGGCATCTCAAAATGCCGGTTCTTGGTTTCCGGTTTGGGGCTTTTACATATATCACGGATGCGAACCGGATCGATGAAGTAGAAAAACAAAAAATCAGAGGTTCAGAAATTATAGTATTAAATGCCCTGCGCAGAGAAAAACATATTTCTCATTTCAATCTTGATGAAGCTATAAATATGGCCAATGAATTGGGCGTTCCTGCAGCCTATTTTACCCATATCAGCCACCAGCTGGGCAAACATGCAGATGTTGAACCGGAACTTCCAGAGGGCATACATCTTGCATATGATGGTCTGACTATTACCATGGACCAGCACTAGACCTAAATAAACGGTTTATGGTAGTTGGTTTATGGTTATCCTGTATACCATCTACCATATACCATAAATCAAAGTTTTAGCGTTTAATCATTGAGCTTTAGGCCTTAAGCCTTAAGCAGTTGGCGTTTATTAGCAAGTATTTAACATCAATCTCCAAAAAACTATTAAACCTATTCATTGAACGTACGTCTATAACAATAAGTAAAACTATACTGTATGAAAAAACTGGTATTGTTATCTTGTTTACTGTGTGGTATGATTGGTGCCGGAATGGCGCAATCAACCATTGAATTCATTCCCCAGTTCGGATATACTTTCGCCGATCAGCTAAATTTCGGTAACACATTCGGCCGGGTTGACGCAGATTATAACTTTGGTGGTTCATTCCAGTTCAATTTTAACCGTCGTTTCGGATTCGAATTTATGTACAACGGAATGCAGGTGCCGGCAAAATTATATAATTATGGTGACCTGCCCGGTGCTACGCCCAAATACCAGACTACCGCAGGTATAAATTATATCATGGCTGGTCCGGTTTCCAGCTTTCCGCTTCCTGATTCCCGTTCGTCGTTATTTTTTGGAGCTGACCTGGGAGCTGCTATTTTTACCCCTCATCCAAACACTTTTTCAAGTAATGCCAGTTTTGCCTATGGATTTCAGTTTGGATCGAATATTTATATGGGTTCTCATTTCGGTCTCCGTCTTAGTGCCCGCCTGCTGGGTGCAGTGACACCCAGCTCCGGATATTATTTTGGTAACTGGGGTTATCCTCAGGGTTATTATTATACTGGACCCGGACTTCTCCAGTTTGGATTTAATGCCGGACTTATAATCGGTCTTGGGAAAAAATTACCGACTTATCAAAGACCACAAAGACATTACTATAATCCACCACCACCACCTCCTCGTAAATATTATTACTACTAAAACTTCATAAATGAATTTGGACGGTGATGTGATAGCAGGTTTACTACTTTAAGGGTATATTCTTCGCCTTTTCCGGGTTTTATCTTTATTAGAAAAAGGTATGTGGGAAACGATCCGTGGGTATTTGACCTTTACCAGGAAAGAACGCTTTGGCGTTCTTTTTCTGCTTTTAGTGATATTCATATTATTAGTGCTGCCATATTTTTTTCGTCCTTCAGTGGGCCAGCCCGATCAGGCTGCTTATGATAAAATGAAAAAAGGGATACTGAAGTTTGAATCCGGGAATTTGGATTCTTCAGAAAAAACGAATATGGATGACCGTTATCCCGGTCAAAAAAATGCTGTGACTACCGGAAATGAAAGGAAGCAGATGAGCCCTCTGCATTCAGAATTGTTTTATTTTGATCCGAACAATTTAAATCTAAATGAATGGCGTCGGCTGGGATTGCCTGAACGTCTCATCCAAACCATTCTGCATTATATCGAAAAGGGAGGCCGTTTCCGGAAAGCAGGGGACCTGAAAAAATTATACGGTCTCCAAAATTCAGAATATCAGCGCCTGTTGCCATATGTTCGCATTATTGACACTACGAAAAATTTCCGGCCTCCTTCCGAAAAAACTTCTGAGACTTCATTTGCTAAAAAATTCATAATTACTGATATCAATCTCGCAGATTCTGCAGACTGGTCACGATTGCCAGGCATTGGAGAAAAACTGGCATCCAGAATAGTACATTTCAGGGAAAAGCTGGGTGGCTTTTATAAAGTGGACCAGGTAGGTGAAACTTTTGGATTACCTGATTCAGGTTTTCAGAAAATAAAACCCTACCTGCGATTAAACACTCATGCGCTGAATCAAATTGATTTGAATACAGCCACTAAAGAAATATTACAGTCTCATCCATATATACGCTGGCAATTTGCGAAAGCGATATTAGAATATCGGATACAACATGGAGGCTTTCGTTCCATCGATGATTTGTTGCAAATTGCTACGATTGACTCGGCAAAATTTGAAAAATTAAAACCTTATTTCGTAGTACGCGTACAATAGTCCTTACCTTAAAGCCCACTGAATTCCCTATTCAAATACATGAAAAGCATTAAATTTGTTTCAATGCAGAATCAGAGACTTGAAATCTCCTGACATATAAAATAAACAAGGTGGAAGTATCTGAACAAATTATACAGGCTATAAAAAGTTCTGTTGGATATGAGTATTCAGAGGAAGGACATACTATCACCATCGAGGGTCTTGATGAATTATTGCCAAATGTTTCCCGGCATCTGATTGTCGGAGCTATCGTCGACATGGATGGTGTTGAAGTAATTGACTCGCATACAGGCACAGTAAAATTTCCTCCCGGTTATTTCATGTAAATTTTTTGACTTTTTAGATGTGGCAGTTATTTCCCGGAGGCCTGCACAAATCCGAATTCTCCGGGACTAATTAAAAAGATATAATGAATAAGACGAACAGCAGGTTAAAGAAATCCATCATCAGAATTTTATTGATCCTGCTGGGTTCATCAATATATTGGTTGGGATATTATGGATTTTTCACAAAGCAGGAAGGGGATTTTTTTACTGCCGGTTGTTTAATCCTTATTGTTGTTGGGTTATTTATTGCAGGATGGAATTCGTTTTTATTGTCCAGAGGCAAGTAACTAACTTACCGATACTGTAAAGGAGCTAAATTATACAACTGCTGATTCAGCAAAGTTTTACATTATTGATATTAAAGATGGGAAAATAGTGGTAACACATGATTATAAATCATTTCCGATTAAAACTACAAACCAGCTAGCTGCATATATAAAAAGACATTTAGAAAAAATCAAAAAAACTAAACTTAGTATAGTTGATCATGATCTTGAGGATGATTACCCGGGGTTTCTATCTCAAATTATAGATATTATATACGACTATCATTTTAAGGATTGTAATATTTGGCAAGATCAGTTATAAATTTCCCGCCTGTCCCAACACGTATATAGTTGCCTTGAAAAAAAACTAACGTTCGTTAGTATTTTTTCCAAAAATTATGTAACTTGCTTATGGTTTAACGAGCCTTGGTTTTGCAATTCGAACGATTGTTTGCTGTTAGGGCAGCGACCCCTGGTTGTTGCCCTTTTTATTTAACAGACCCTATCATATGGATTTTGAATTAGACGAAGTTTCCCGCCACGTTGCCTCTATGGCAAAGGATTTTGCACAGCAGCATATTAAACCCTACGTAATGGAATGGGATGAAGTCCAGCATTTCCCCATTGATGTTATGCGGGCAATGGGAAAACTAGGCCTAATGGGTGTGGTCGTTCCCGAAGAATATGGTGGTGCGGGGATGAGTTATATTGAATATATTCTGGTAATAGAAGAGATCGCAAAAGTTTGTGGCTCGATCGGTCTAAGTCTCGCGGCACATAATTCTTTGTGTACCGGACATATACTTGCATTTGGAAACGAAGAACAGAAAAAAGCCTATCTGCCTAAACTCGCTTCCGGGGAATGGATCGGATCCTGGGGACTTACCGAAGCCAATACTGGCAGTGATGCTGCCAATATGCAATGCACAGCAATAAAAAAGGGGGATGATTGGATTATTAATGGCACCAAAAACTGGATTACGCATGGCATCAGCAGTAATATAACCGTTGTAGTCGCAAGAACAGGTGCTCCAAGAGAAAAAAATAATGCTACAGCTTTTGTTGTGCCCAGGGGAACGCCTGGATTTACTGGTGGTAAAAAAGAAAATAAACTGGGAATGCGCGCCAGCGAAACCGCAGAAATGATATTTGACAATTGCCGCATTCCGGACAGCTATCGTCTGGGTAATGTTGGAGATGGTTTTAAGCAGTCTCTTAAAGTGCTGGATGGTGGCAGGATCTCCATAGCTGCACTTGGAGTCGGGATCGCAAAAGGCGCTTATGAAGCTGCAGTAAAGTATTCAAAGGAAAGACATCAGTTTGATAAACCGATTTCTTCCTTCCAGGCTATTTCCTTTAAACTGGCCGATATGGCGACGGAAATTATGGCTGCCGATTTGCTGACACTGCAGGCAGGATATCGGAAAAATAAAGGATTACCCATGACAAAGGAATCTGCCATGGCTAAATATTACTCAAGTGAAATTGCGGTGAAAACAGCTACGGAAGCCGTGCAGATTTTTGGAGGTTACGGATATACCAAAGATTTTCCTGTTGAAAAATATTATCGCGACAGCAAACTCTGCACAATCGGTGAAGGCACTTCAGAAATTCAGAAAATTGTTATCGCCCGGGAAGTCTTTCATAAGCTTAAGGCTGACAGGCTTTCTATAATTTGAAACTGGATAGATTCGTTGATTTAAATGCCTCAGCTTTTTAAGGCATAAAATCTTCCTCCGCCTGCTTACTGTATTTATCAAAAATTTTATCGATCGCTCCGCCAAATAAAGGGAATTTGGATTTGGCGAAGTTTTTCATAATCTCAACTGCTTTTATAGCCTGCGCTTCCGTCAATCCTTCGGCTTTTAATTTATCAAGCAATTCTTTCATATTCTGATGGATTAACTTTTACAGGATCTAGTTTTAAGCTTTCAGCGTTAGGCTTAAGCTACTTTAAGTAAACTCATCTTGCTGGTATCAAATTTTTTCCGCGCATATTCCAGGTCCAGATGAAATTTATTTTCTTTCGAAGACGGAAGTTCGAACATAGCATCAGTAAGAATACTTTCACAGATACTGCGCAGTCCGCGCGCGCCGAGTTTGTATTCAACGGCTTTGGTCACCATGAAATCAAGCACATCATCATCGATGCTCAGCTGGATACCTTCCAGTTCAAATAATCTTTTATATTGTCTGATCAGCGAATTCTTAGGTTCCGTTAGTATCGACCGGAGTGATATGCTGTCCAGTGGATTCAAATGAGTCACAATGGGCAAACGACCCAGTAGTTCAGGGATAAGTCCGAAAGATTTCAGGTCAGGTGCATTCACATATTGCAATAAATTCTTACGTGTGAATTCCTGTTGCTCCTTATTTACATTGAATCCGATCGCGTTGGTATTAATTCTGCGGGCGATGATTTTATCCACACCATCGAATGCACCGCCGCAAACGAATAAAATATTTTGTGTGTTGATCTTTATGAGTTTTTGTTCAGGATGTTTGCGGCCTCCCTGCGGTGGCACAAGCACATCGGTTCCTTCAAGCAGTTTGAGTAGTCCCTGCTGAACACCTTCGCCGCTTACATCACGTGTGATAGAAGGGTTGTCACCTTTACGTGCGATCTTATCAATTTCATCAATATATACAATGCCTCTTTCAGCGCTTACCACATCATAATTGCAAACCTGCAACAGACGAGTGAGAATACTTTCAACATCTTCCCCTACATAACCTGCTTCTGTAAATACAGTAGCATCTACTATCGCGAATGGAACATTGAGCAATTTTGCAATGGTTTTTGCAAGAAGGGTTTTTCCCGTACCGGTTTCACCCACCATGATGATATTGCTTTTTTCAATTTCAACATCATTCTCAGTGACTTTCTGTTGTAATCTTTTATAATGATTATAAACGGCCACTGCCAGTACTTTTTTTGCTTCATCCTGGCCGATTACATATTCATCCAGAAATCTTTTGATCTCGATGGGTTTTTTGACCGTAAGTTTAAATTGGGAAGAAGGGGATGCGTCGTCACGAACAATCAGCTCCTGCTGAATGATTTCCTGGGCATGCTCCACGCAGTTTTCACATATATGTCCTTCCTGACCGGCTATGAGAATTTTCACCTCATCCCGGCTTCGGCCACAGAAAGAACAATGAAGGGTATTTTTAGCCATTTAATTTCAAATAACTGTAAAAATAGTCAACTTATCCACGAAAACCAAGTCTAACCAAGCCTAAAGATCAAAGCTTAAAGCCTAAAACTTATCTTAAATTTTTGAATTTTCAAGGGGGAGTTAACTATACAAAACTGGATTTAACAGTAAAATCATCAAAAGTTTTAGGCTTTAGGCTTTGGGCTTTAGGCTTGTTTTACAATTCCGCACTTATGGCATCGGCAATCCCATATTCAACGGACTCTTTAGCATCCATCCAGTAATCGCGGTCAAAATCCTTCATGATCTGATCGAATTTCTTGCCACAGTTTTCAGCCAGTATTTTGGCTGCGATCTCTTTTACTCTTTTGGTTTGTTTTGCCTGTATTTCAAGATCAACACTCACTCCCTGGATATATCCCCCCAGACTTGGCTGATGGATCATAACTTCCCCATGTGGATAAATAAATCTTCTGCCCCTGGTTCCTCCACTCAATAGTATTGATCCCATGGAAGCCGCAAGTCCGATACAAACAGTGCTGACCGGGCTCTTCATCATCTTCATGACATCGTAGATCGCCATGCCACTGGTTACCATGCCTCCCGGGCTATTGATCAGGAACTTGATTTCCACACCGGGTTTATCAGCATCAAGCAGGAAAAATTTATTAATAATGTCTTTTGCTGAACGGTCATCTACTGGTCCCCAGAGCTGAACGGTACGGGTATCAAAAAAATACTTTTCCAGTTTTTTCATCAGCATACCTGGATCCGTTTGTGGCTTGTCTTCTTTTTCTTCAGAAGGCTCGTCATCCAGGCGATAAGGATTAACAGGGTATTTGGCGTATTTCATCGTATGATTTTAAAATATATTAATTTTCTTTTTTCTCTTTTCTGGGATTGATAACAAGTACTTCATCTACCAGTCCATATTCTTTTGCTTCAACAGCAGTTAACCAGTAGTCACGATCGGAATCTTTTTCAATCTGCTTAATGGTTTTACCCGTATGAAATGCATAGATGTCGTAAAGTTCCTTTTTCAGTTTTCTGATTTCATTCACTGTAATTTCAATATCGCTCGCTTGACCGCCAATACTACCGCTGGGTTGATGCATCATCACACGACTGTGTTTAAGCGCAGTTCTTTTCCCCTTGGTACCTGCGCACATCAGCGTGGCACCCATGGAAGCAGCCATACCTATACAGATGGTGGCTACATCAGGAGTAACATATTGCATCGTGTCATACACGCCCAGTCCGGAATAGACGGATCCGCCAGGGCTGTTAATATACATCTGTATGTCGCGATGGCGGTCTGTACTGTCCAGAAAAAGCAATTGTGCAGTAATGATATTGGCTACTTCATCATTGATGGGATAACCCAGGAAGATGATACGGTCCATCATCAATCGACTGTAAACATCCATGACGGCAACATTCATGGGACGTTCCTCGATGATATTCGGCGTGAGCCCGGTTACAAGGTATTTTTCGTAACCATTTAATGTATTGCTGGAAAGGCCTAAGTGCTTAACAGCGTATTTTTCAAATTCGGAACCAGGATGCATAATAGAATTATTTTTTCTTGAGGATGGATTACCGCGGATTACCTTTCAAATCTCCGTCCAAACTTTTAAACTTCCAAAAAACTGACAGAGTTGCAGGTGACAAAGAAAAATCCCCCCGTTTTTGCCGGAGGGATCAACAATTATTCGTGATGATGATGCTTGTGCTCTTCGTTTAGCTTATTAAACTCTTCCACCGTAATGGATTTATCTACGGGGTTTACGTGGCTTTCTATCCACTGGAGCATTTTATTGGTTAACTGGTTCTGATATGTTTCTTCCACAAATCTTTTGTCCTGCATCATCTTATTTACATAATCTTCCACCCAGGGTTGTTCATCTCCCTGTGGCAGACCGCCGAGATAGGCGAAAAGTTGTTTGCGCGCTGCCTCTTTGATGTCTTCCGGTTTTACTTCGATTTTATTTTCAGAAACAATTTTATCAGTAATCAGATTCCATTTCAGCGCATTGGCAAAAGTTGGAAACTCTTTTTCTACTTCTTCCGGAGTTTTTGGTTTTTCTCCTCCGTTAAGCAGCCAGCGTTTCAAAAATGATTCCGGAAATTCAATCGATGTTTTATCCAACAATTCATGATAAAGGGTATGCTGCAGATTATTGGTGGTTTGTGCTTTCCACTGATCTGCCATATCCTGTTTAACCGTATCGCGGAATGCCGATTCAGATTCAATTGTTTTATTTGGATAAACTTTTTTAAAGAAGGTTTCATCCAGATTTGCTTTTTCCAACAGGCCCACTTTAGTGATCACCAGTTTAAAATATTTTTCTGCATCAGAAGTGCTTTCTTTGTTCAACCCCAGATCCTGCAGAATCCAGGCTCTTTCTTTTTCTTCAAAAGCAGTTAAAAGTTGTATGATGAATTCATCGCCCGCTTTCTTACCTATGAGTTGCGTCCGAAAAGATTCTGAGAAATATTTAACAAGAAGGGAATTGTCTTTTGGCTGACTTCCTTCTACCGGGTTTCCGCTCGCGTCTGTTTCCTGAAAACTTACATTCAATACATAGTCATCACCCTCCACAGATTCAGGATCTGTCATGGTTCCGTTTTTCTGTCGGAGTCTTTCAATTTCCTCATTCAGTATCTCATCGGAAATAATGATCTGATAACGCATAGGGGTAAGTGATGAAAGTTCAGGTAAACTGAATGACGGTTTCAATCCAACTTCAAATGCGAAAGAATAATCCTGTGGCTGGCCAATATTTATTTTACTTGCGTCATTTTCAGGAAGAGGAAGTGGCTGGGCAAATATTTCAAGTTGCTCAGTACTCATATAGTCAGTCAGTTTTTTCTCAACAGTTTTCAGCACTTCATCTGTAAATACCGAATTGCCATACATTTTCTTTATCAGGCTGGTCGGCACCATGCCTTTGCGGAATCCCGGAATATTCGCTTTCTTCCCATATTCCTTCAGCGATTTTTCGAATGAAGGGAGGTAGTCGCTTTTTTCTATCTTAACAATGATCTTATCATTTAATAAACCGATATTCTCTCTGGTAACCGTACTCATAATATTTTTTTTACTTCCGCTCCTGAATGGAGGATCTGCATTCTGGAAACGGGCTGCAAAACTACGGAAAAAAGCCTAAAGCTTAAAGCTCAAAGCTTAAAGCCTAAAGCTAATAATGTCACGGTTCCCGCACGTACTGGATCATCCGTTATCCTCTGAGTATTCTTTGAGGTATTAAGTATTTTACCAGCCATATTATTCGGCTTTTAGAACAAACTTATGGACCAGGTGTTAAAGAAGGCTGTATATTCATTTAAAACTTATAATACTTATGCTTCAAACAAAAGGATATGCTGCACAAACAGTTGAATCAGATTTAGCTCCCTGGAATTTTGAAAGAAGAGATGTTGGGGCAAAGGATGTTCAGATTGAAATATTATTCTGTGGAGTATGTCACTCAGACCTTCACCAGATTAAAAACGACTGGTTTCCGGGAATTTTCCCCATGGTTCCCGGACATGAAATTGTTGGCAGGGTGGTGCGTACAGGTTCTGATGTGAAAAAATTCAAAAAAGGTGAATTGGCAGGTGTTGGATGCCTCGTGGATTCCTGCAGAATCTGTGAAAATTGTAAACAAGGTCTTGAGCAATATTGTCTGAATGGTTCAGTTGCCACTTATAATGGCAGGGCAAAGGATGGCAGTCCCACTTACGGAGGATATTCAAACCAAATCGTTGTTCACGAGGATTTTGTACTTCATATCTCCGAAAAATTGTCTCTTTCAGCGGTAGCACCATTGTTGTGCGCCGGGATTACAACTTATTCCCCGCTTCGGTTTTGGAAAGTGGGCAAAGGACACAAACTGGCAGTACTCGGACTTGGTGGATTGGGACATATGGCAGTAAAATTCGGCGTTGCATTTGGAGCTGAAGTAACCGTTTTAAGCACTTCACCCTCAAAAGAAAAAGATGCAAAAGCATTAGGTGCCCACAAATTCGTAGTTACAACAGATTCAAAACAGGTTTCAGCAGTGAAAGGAAAATTTGACTTTATCCTGGATACAGTTTCTGCAAAACACGATATGTCTTTTTATCTTTCCTTATTAGCCACCAACGGGATTCATATCTGTGTTGGAGCACCTCCCGAACCTCATTTAATTCCTGCATTTGCATTGATGGGCGGAAGAAAAAGTGTTTCCGGATCAGGTATCGGAGGTTTGCCTGAAACACAGGAGATGCTGGACTACTGTGCTGAGAATAATATCGTTTCAGATATCGAGATCATTAACATTAAATATATACAGACCGCTTATGAAAGAATGGTCAGGGGGGATGTTCATTACAGGTTTGTAATTGATATGGCAACGCTTTAAGCTTAACGCGTAACGCTTAACGCGTAACGCTTAACGCCTAACGCTTAACGCCTAACGCCTAACGATTAACGGAGTCACCAGAAATCAAATTAATTAAAGTAATTATTCCACAATTACCCTGTTTCCATTTTTTCTTCTGACAGATAAAACGCCACCTTTATCAAGCGTGGTCCAGGAATAACCTTCACCGGCAGAAACTTCTTTCAATGGTAAATCATTCAGAAGTACGGCTGAAGGCCTGGTTTTTAATTTTATAATCTCTAAACCTTCATTATCAAATGTCCGGTAATAAACCCTCACTTTACTTGTATCAGGTTTACTAAATTCAACACTCAGATATTTTTTAAAATGATCTCTATAATCTGCCTGCTGAATAACCGAAGTGGTTGAAAGTATATGATCTTCCACAGGTGCGAGCATCGGAAAAACGGTCATAGCCCGTAAATAATGCCTGACATAATCACCATAACCATCCGTAAGCCACGGTTCATCGGTTGGGAAGCAATTTTTACCGTCAATATCAACTGCATATGTCGCCCAGTTCAGTTCGTGAATAGCATTGATGTAAAAAGTAGTATCTCCGGTTAAGTAGGAATATAATAGCTCGTCTGCTGCCTGCCTCGCACTATGACTGTTTCCGGGAACCGGGTATACGGATTGTTCATTGGTAACGGTAACTCCATATTTCTTCCATTTATCATTCGTGAAATTTATGTGTACCCAGTTAATAATATTCCTTACCTCTTTCTTCCAATCAGGGAAATATTGCGGATGTTCCATCATATACCTGGCACATGTCATGGCGTTAATTTGAGTCTGACTCCATTCACCCACATCTTCAAAAAACGGCCCCCATTTATTATTTTGAATGGGATATTTTTTAAGCCATGAAAGTATTTTATCGGCAGCAGATTTATATGCAGCCACGTTGCCTTCATGTAATTGTATTAAATCAAAAAACAATTGCAAAGTGGGCGTGAGATTGCTTGTATAACAAGCCGTATCGATTGATTTACCAGTGCCTCCTATCAATTTAAGAAGCACCGTTTTTCCTGTAAACACGTTTATCTTAAAAGGCAGAGGGGAATGATCCCCTGTCCCGGTTTTTACATTTGCTGCAAGCGTATTGGCAATTTTTACAGCAGCGTTTAAAAAAACAGGATCGTTTTTTATTTTATATACATGTACCAGTTCCAGCCCGAAAGAACCGGCTTTGTCCGGCTGTGCCACATCCTTCCCGTTGCGCATATCGCCGTCATATATTCCGGAATAAATAAGTGTATTATAAGGAAATGGAATATCGGGCCATTTACAATTGGACGGCGATAGCCCATGGGTTAAATAATAACCTGCCAGAAAATATATATTGGCCTTGATATTTTCATCCCCTAAATATGCGTACAAAAGACGCCAGGATGAAATCGCCATCATAAACTGATCGCCACCGATACCACGGGGATCATCTATATCCTTATTCCAGACCTGGTGATTCATGTAATAGGGCAATCCATTCATATCCCTGCGCATATTGAACCAAAAATTCCAGACAAGACGGATATCATGGTCGTAGGCTATCCCCGGATCAGCGTTATACCAGGGTATAATGTTACCCTCTTTATCCGTTTGGATGGGATGATATATTAGCATTTCGCCCTGCTGTGCTAATATGCTTCCGGTGGTCACCAAAAAAAATAAAAGTGAAAAGGTAATTTTTCTCCCGGTCATGTAAATAAAGTTATCCGATTTTAAAATCAAAACCCCCTGTATGATTTACAGGGGGTCGTGCGGGTGATAGGACTCGAACCTACATGCCTTACGGCGTCAGATCCTAAGTCTGATACGTCTGCCAATTTCGCCACACCCGCATTTTAAGCCTAAAGCTTAAAGCCTAAAGCTTAAAGCCTAAAGCTTAAAGCCTAAAGCCTAAAGCCTAAAGCCTAAAGCCTAAAGCCTAAAGCCTAAAGCCTAAAGCCCAAAGCCTAAAGCCTAAAGCCTAAAGCCTAAAGCCCAAAGCCCAAAGCCCAAAGCCTAAAGCCTAAAGCCCAAAGCCCAAAGCCCAAAGCCTAAAGCCTAAAGCCTAAAGCCTAAAGCCTAAAGCCTAAAGCCTAAAGCCTAAAGCCTAAAGCCTAAAGCCTAAAGCTTCTTAAGAGGCGCAAAAATAAGGATTTTTAGAATTGTCTTTGTAAGCCGGACTTTAACTGGCTGAGAACCTTGTGCACAAAAACCCCAATTCCCATTTTCCCGAATTTCTTTGGCTTTAAGCTTTAGGCTTTTGGCTAAAACTCAAGGCCAAAAGCCTTGAGTTTTTATCGTAAATTCGTAAGAATGGAGACTGTAGCGGCAATTCCGAAGTATAATTTAACGGATGACCAGGAAAAAAGGTTGATTTTGAGGGAATACCGGGCCCTTCTACGCTCTTTGAAGCCAAAACTGAAAGCGGGCGATAAGGAGCACATCCGGGATGCTTTTGAAATGGCAGCTGAGGCACATAAAACCATGCGTCGCAAAAGCGGTGAACCTTATATCCTGCATCCCCTGGCGGTTAGCCGGATTTGTGTGGAAGAGATCGGGCTTGGCGTCCGGTCCACTATTTGTGCCCTCCTTCATGATGTGGTAGAAGATACAGATATCACCCTTGAAGATATTGAACGAGATTTTGGAAGTGAAATATCCCGTATCGTAGACGGACTAACGAAAATTTCAAACGTCATTGATGTAAATGCCTCGCAGCAGGCTGAAAATTTCAAGAAGATATTGCTTACCCTTACCGATGATCCCCGGGTGATACTGATCAAACTGGCAGACCGCCTGCACAATATGAGGACCCTCGACAGCATGAAGCGTGAAAAACAGCTTAAAATCGCTTCAGAAACAGTCTACGTTTTCGCCCCCCTTGCGCATCGAATGGGTCTGTATAATATCAAAACTGAACTTGAGGACCTGGCAATGAAATACCTCGAGCCGGAGGAATATAAGGAAATAGCCCGCAAACTGGCAGAAACCAAACGTGAACGTTCACGTTATATCAACGAATTCATCAAACCATTGCGGGAGCAAATGGAACATGCACAGTTTGATTTTGAAATTCATGGCCGTCCAAAAAGCATTCATTCTATCTGGACCAAAATGCGTAAAAAAGGGGTCTCCTTTGAAGAAGTTTATGACCTCTTTGCCATTCGCATCATTATCAATTCGCCGCCTGAAACGGAAAAAGCAGATTGCTGGAAAGTTTATTCCATTATTACTGATGAATATACTCCTTCGCCCGAAAGACTGCGGGACTGGTTAAGTAATCCTAAATCCAACGGCTATGAAGCCCTGCATACGACCGTGATGGGACCACAGGGGAAATGGGTTGAAATCCAGATCCGCTCCAAACGCATGAATGAAATAGCGGAGAAAGGTTTGGCAGCACACTGGAAATATAAGGAAGGGGCAAGCGATGAAAGCCGTTTCGATGAATGGTTCCAGCAGATCCGGGAAGTGCTGACGATGGAGGATAATGATTCCATCAATTTCCTCCAGGATTTTAAAACGAGTTTTCTGGCGGAAGAAATTTATGTATATACGCCCAAAGGTGATGTGAAAATGCTTCCACTCGGATCAACAGCACTCGACTTTGCATTTTCTATTCATAGTAAAATTGGCGAGCAATGTATCGGCGCAAAAGTGAACCATAAACTGGTTCCTATAAGTCATAAACTTCGAAGCGGAGATCAGGTGGAGATAATTACTTCAAGCAAACAAAGACCAACAGAAGACTGGATCAATTATGTAGTGACAGCTAAGGCCAAGAGCAAAGTGAAAGATGCTCTGAGGGAAGAAAAACGAAAAATCGCTGACGAAGGGAAATACATGGTTCAAAAAAAACTGGAGAACTTCGGTGCCGCTTATAATCAGCACAATACGGAGACACTGGTGAACTTTTATAAATTGAATTCTTCCCTTGATTTTTTTTACCAGGTCGCTGTGAAAAATATCGATCTGAAAGAACTGAAAGAATTTCAGCTCCTTGGCGACAGAATAGAACCCCCCAAGCCGGCTAAAACACAAATCGAAACTAAACCTGAAATAAATTTTACTCCAAGTCCGCGCAAGGATACCGAGCTAATCATATTCGGCGAAAGCAGCGATAAAATCGTGTATACCCTTGCCAATTGCTGCAAACCCATTCCGGGCGATGATGTTTTTGGATTTGTAACCACAGGAAAAGGATTAACGATTCATCGCACAAATTGTCCGAATGCAACGAGGCTGCTATCCAATTACGGTCATCGGGTAGTAAAAACTAAATGGGCAAAAAATAAAGAAATTTCATTCCTTACCGGCGTACGCATCATTGGTCTCGACGATGTAGGGGTAATCAATAAAATAACCAACCTTATTTCGGGTGAATTGCGGATCAATATCAATGCTCTTACGGTGGAAGCAAAGGAGGGATTATTTGAAGGCAGTATCAAAGTTTATGTACATGACAAAGAAGAGCTGGAAGAACTGGTCAGGCGTTTAAAACAACTGAACGGCATTCATTCTGTTGACAGGTTTGATACGGAAATTGCAGTGAACCAGCAAAATAATTGTTAATGGTTAATTGTTAATGGTCAATGGTGAATACAACAAAATCCTAACGTTAATAATTAACAATTAACAATTAACCATTAACAATTACTTTTGCCCCTTCTAAAAAAATCAGACTGAATGGTTGATGTTATTCTAGGGCTGCAGTGGGGAGATGAAGGAAAAGGTAAAATAGTAGATTATTTTGCACCCCGCTATGATCTGATTGCCCGTTTTCAGGGTGGTCCCAATGCAGGACATACATTATATGTAAAAGATCAGAAAGTAGTTCTGCATCAGATTCCTTCCGGAATTTTTCATGAGAACACGATCAATCTGATTGGTAACGGAGTCGTTCTTGATCCGGTTACACTTAAAAGAGAATGTGAAACAGTAAAATCTTTTGGAATTGATTATCGGAAAAATCTTTATATCGCCCAACGTGCGCATCTTATCCTGCCAACACACCGCGCACTGGATAAAGCTTCGGAAATTTCAAAAGGAAATGAAAAAATAGGATCAACATTAAAAGGAATCGGCCCGGCATATATGGATAAAACGGGACGAAATGGATTGCGTGTTGGGGACCTGCTCGATAAGAATTTTACCACCCAGTATATCACGCTTGCGGTTGAAGCATCAGAAACTGCTGGACGGTCTTCATTTCCAGGAAGATGTTTCTGAAATGGAAGAAGAATTTTTTGAAGCGCTGGAATTCCTGAAGCAATTTAAAATTGTACAGGGTGAATATTTCATCAATGAAAAACTCAGCCAGGGTAAAAAAGTACTGGCAGAAGGTGCACAGGGAAGTATGCTCGATGTGGATTTCGGAACCTTTCCTTTTGTTACTTCTTCCAATACCATTTCTGCAGGCGTTTGTACCGGACTTGGCGTGGCACCTCAGCAAATCCGCGAAGTAATCGGTGTAACCAAAGCATATTGTACGCGTGTGGGAGGCGGACCCTTTCCCGACTGAACTTACAGATGAAACCGGTGAACGGCTGCGCAAAGCGGGCAGTGAATATGGTGCAACAACCGGAAGACCCCGCCGTTGCGGATGGATAGATCTGGTTGCATTGCGTTATGCCTGTATGATCAATGGAGTTACAAAACTGGTCATGACCAAGGCCGATGTACTGGATGATTTCGAAACACTGAAAATGTGCACAAAATACCGGATTGCAGGAAAGGAAACAGAAGAGATACCTTTCCAGATGTTGCAACAGGCCATTGAGCCGGTACTTTCCTCTTTTCAGGGCTGGAAAAAGGATATTACGACAAAAAAAGACTTCAATTCGCTGCCTGAAGAAATGAAAACATATATTTCTTTTATAGATAGTTACCTGAAAGTTAATGTTTCATATATTTCAAACGGTCCCGGACGCGACCAATTGATAGAAAAACAATAAGCTGCCCGGTGGAATCAGAAATTCTTTCTAAAAAAATTTGGAGGTTTAAAAACTTCGCTGAAATTTTACAATCTAATCTTATTGGAATATGGTACCAAAATCTGATAAGGAGAACAAGGGTTTAAAAAAATCCGGACCTGCTTCATCGAAACCAACTGCAAAACCGTCTTCAAAAAAAGCCAAAGAAGAAGATGATGACGACGAGGAGGAAGATGATGATGAGGTAGAATCTCCAAAATCTGCTGCTAAAAAAGGCCTTAAGGCAACTGCATCCAAAACGAAGAAAAAATCGGATGAAGAAGACGACGATGAAGAAGAAGGGGAAGATGAGGTAGATGAATGGGATAAAGTAGAAGAGGATGAGGAATGGGATCCGGATTTTGATGAATTCGATGTTCCCCGCTCCAAAACCAAAAAAGCCGCACCGGGTGGCAAAAAAGCTGCCAAGGGTGATGAGGATGAACTGGGGCTGGATGATGAGTATAAAAATATGGATCTCTTCAATGAGAACGGATTTGAAGAGGAAGAAGAGGATTTCTAATAAGGCTAACAGGCATGGCCAAACGCCAATTTGTATCTTTTCCTTTCTCTGATCTGTATAAAATAAAACAACAGGTATTAGACTGGTCAGCCCGGTTTAATACCTTTTCTTTTTTGGATAACCAGCAATATCCTTCAACGAAACATAGCTTATGAATGCCTGGTGGCTGCGGGCGAAAGAGCCCGTTTGAAAACCGAAGCCGGACACGCATTTGAAGAGCTTAAAAAATTTTCACAGCAACAGGACGACTGGCTTTTTGGTCATTTTTCGTTTGACCTG
Source organism: uncultured Bacteroidota bacterium (assembly GCA_963711345.1). Taxonomy (GTDB): domain Bacteria; phylum Bacteroidota; class Bacteroidia; order Chitinophagales; family Chitinophagaceae; genus Puia. Next base: position 671,421 of record CAVQDS010000002.1, read on the forward strand.
AAATCTGAAACGGAAGGTTCTCCTTCTCTTCTTCCGGATTTCATTCAATTTCCCGATCTATTCTTTTTTGTTCCTGAAATTGTCATTATTATACTTCCCCTGGAAATCCGGATCGGTTTATTCGGTAACCATCATAAAGATGTTTTGAGTGAAATTGAAAGTATTTCTTTCACCAGAAAAAAAATCATTCGGGGAAATTACAATATTCAAAAAAGAATTTCAAAAGACCAATATATAGAAATCATTCGAACGACTCGGAAAGCATATTTTACGGGGAGACTGCTATGAGATCAATTTCTGCCAGGAATTTTTTGTGGAAGCTGCAGCCATGGATCCTTTGGAAGTGTACCGTGCCCTGAACCGGATTTCTCCCAGCCCCTTTTCTGCATTTTACTGCGTGGATGAAAAATTTCTTTTATGTGCAAGTCCGGAAAGATTTTTAAAAAGAGAAGGTGACAGCATTATGTCGCAACCAATAAAAGGAACTTCTGCCAGGGATCGTGAAAATAAAAAGCATGATGAATTGCTAAAAACTGAGCTGGCAGCCAGTGAAAAAGATCGTGCAGAAAATGTAATGATGGTAGATCTGGTTCGTAATGATCTTTCTAAAATCTGTGAAACGGATTCAGTTCGGGTGGCTGAATTATTTGGCATTTACAGTTTCGCGCAGGTGCATCAGATGATTTCAACCATCGTTGGAAAGCCACAGAGCAAATCTGCACTGGAGCGAAATGATAGCCGGAACATTTCCCATGGGTTCCATGACCGGAGCTCCAAAAAAACGTGTTCTCGAATTGATTGAACAATATGAAAAAACAAAAAGAGGATTATTTTCCGGTGCATTGGGTTATGTAAAACCAAACCAGGATTTTGATTTCAATGTTGTTATCCGAAGCTTATTTTATAACAGGGCAGAATCATTACCTGTCATATTTTGCAGGTTCCGGAATAACAGTCAATAGTGATCCTGAAAAGGAATATGAAGAATGCCTGCTCAAAGTGAAAGCTTTCGAAGGGATAATAAAAAACCCATCCCGCTAGGTGCGGGACGGGTTACAGAAATGCCCCTTGAAATTATTTATGAGAAATACTGACTATGGCTTTGTTTTCATTCGCTGCATCAGCTTCCAATAACAAACGCTGAACAGATTCATTCAGGATTTCATATTTATTGGAAACAAAAAGATCCATTTTATCAGCCGGCAGTTTCAGGTCATAACTGTTATTTGCACTCGCCATGACCTTATCAAAATCCGGATTATAACGATTGAATTCAGTTTCATCCATCAGAATGTACTTGGAAATAACACTTGAAAAATATTTGCCTGAAATATTTATAGTCTTTGCACTGGCCTGTTCTTCCTTATTCAGTTTCCTGTTAAAAACATACATGGCTGAACCCGAAAGCTGGTCTGTTGCTTCATCTTTTGTGAGTGTGGTGACACTGCCCTGTCCTTCGAAAGTATACTGGGTGCCAATGAATTTCTTTACATGGTTCCTGGATTCAGCAGGCAGGTAATTCTGGAGCTGCCAGAAATCCTGGCTATTGCTCTTTCTGATGGCCCGGTATACATTGCCGGTGCCTCCATTATATGCGGCAATGACCAGTAGCCAGTCTCCGAGTTCTGTATAAAGGTCCCGGAGGTAAATGGCCGCAGCTTTTGTGCTCTTATAGTAATTCTTCCTTTCATCTACCTTTCGGTTCACTTTTAAACCAAGCAAACGGGCCGTGGCGGGCATTAGCTGCCATGGGCCTACAGCACCTACCCACGAAATAGCAGTGGGTTTGAGATTCGATTCAATTACAGCCAGGTATTTCAGCTCAGTAGGAAGGCCATATTCGTTAAGAATACCGTCAATCAGTTTAAAATAAGGACGTCCCCAGGATTTCATTTCGTCCATTTCCTGTTTGTTCTGGATGATGAAATCCTGAACAAAATTAAAGCCCGGGGGTTTAATTTGGCACCATTGGTACCACATAACGGATGCAAGAAAAAGGTTATTAATGCCATTTTTAACGTCACTGGTGTCTATAGGCATATGCAGGGCAACAAAGGTCTTATCAACTTTTAAGACACTCGCACGGCTGTGAAGCAGCAATCCAATAATAGCAATGCCCAACAATAAAAGTCTTTTCATCTCTTAATGCTTAAAGATTTATAAACCGGGAAATCCGGAGTATAAATTTTTCAAGGGATGGATTGCGGATGGAATCTACCGGAATCAGAACGTCCGGTTTTCATAAAGTCGGAATTTCGTAGGACTTATATTGCTGTAGGAGTTCATTTGAGAACTGCAGTAAAGATAATTCACGAAATTGGTTTGTCATAGCTTGGATACCAAAAGGCATGCCGTTTGTATGGGTAAAAAGAGGGAGGGAAATACCCGGAATGCCAACCAGATTTGCATAAACAGTATATAAATCAGCGAGATACATGGCTACCGGGTCGGAGGTTTTTTCACCGGATTTAAACGCCGTGGTAGGAGCCGTGGGACTGAGGATTATATCAAATTCATTGAAAATCAGTTTAGTACGTTCTGTTAAAATTCTTCTTACTTTTTGGGCCTTGCTGAAATATGCCTCATAATACCCGGAGCTTAACACAAAAGTGCCCAGGAGGATCCTGCGTTTTACTTCTTTTCCAAAGCCTTCCGAGCGCGTTTCCTGGTAAAATTCCGGAAAGCCTGCATCAGGGATTTTGGTCCGGTGACCATACCTTACGCCGTCAAAACGGGATAGATTGGAAGAAGCTTCTGCAGTTGTAAGTATATAATAGGCGGGAACTATATAGTCCAGCAGGTCAAAGGAGATCTCTGTTACCTGATAACCCTTTAATCGGAGATCCCCGATAAACTCCCGTAGTTTTGCCTGATTTCAGGGTCGAGAGAAGGATGGTCGAGGGCTTCCTTCAAAACGGCAATGCGATAGGGCTTATCCGATGATCCCGCACGTGCGGGACCGATGACCGATGACCGTTCATCATCAGGCTTTAGGCTTTCGTCTGGCGTTGAGCGTTGAGCGTTAAGCGTTAAGCGTTCAGCGTTAAGCGTTAAGCGTTCAGCGTAAGACGGTACCGGCTGGCGGGAAGAAGTCGCATCCTTCGGGTCGAATCCGGCTATAATTTCGAGTACCAGGGCAATATCTTCAATATTTCTGCCAAATAGGCCAATCTGATCAAAAGAAGAGGCATAAGCAATCAGCCCATAACGTGAAATTCGTCCATAAGTGGGTTTCAGGCCGATTACGCCACAGAAATCCGCCGGCTGGCGAACGGAACCCCCCGTATCGCTACCCAGGGAAACCATGCATAAAGATGCCTGGACGGCTACAGCCGATCCTCCGGAAGATCCACCGGGAACTTTTTCCGGATCCAGGGCATTTTTAACCCGTCCATAAATAGAATTTTCATTACTCGAACCCATGGCAAACTCGTCACAATTGAGGTGGCCAATAATGATGGCACCCTCCTTTACCAGGTGTTCAACAACTGTAGCATTATAAAGAGAATGAAATCCTTCCAGGATATGTCGAACCAGCGGTAACCGGATGATCCTTAAAACATATAACATCTTTGATACCAATTACTACTCCGTGTAATCTTCCTGACATTTTTCCGGCACTGCGTTCTGCATCCAATCTATCTGCCGTTAGCAGAGCTTCTTTTTCATAGAGATGTACAAACGCATTCAGATTACTCAACCGGTGAATGCGTTCGAGATAAAACATAACGGCATCACGGCAGGAATAGGAACCCTGCTTCAGGGCTTCCTGATATTCATGTATGGAAGAGAAAGAAAACAATAAATAATGCAGGAGCTGCAATCAAGAACCGCAGACTCCTAAGGGTTGTTAGTTGTGGTAGTAGTAGTCGTATTCGATTTAGGCGGCTCATTCATGCCGTCTTCAAATTCTTTCTTCACATTATTCTTGGCATCATTGAATTCACGCATTCCTTTACCAAGGCCGCGCATAAATTCCGGAATTTTTTTACCACCAAAAAGAATCAATACTGCCAGGATGATCAGTATCCATTCTGAACCACCGGGCGCTGACAGCAGGAAAAAACATTGCAGAAAATTGCTGAACATATACTTGTTGTTTGAGCTCCAAAGATAATCTATTGCAAATAAAAAAAGCGAACCGTTATCAGTCCGCTTTATTGTTAACAGTTGATTTATTTCAGGAAATAATTCTTTTTTCTTTGATACGGGCGCTCTTTCCGCTACGCTCCCTCTGGAAGTAAAGTTTTGCCCGGCGAACACGGCCTACCTTATTTACGGCTACCGATTCAATATTGGGTGAAAATGCAGGAAAGGTTCTTTCAACTCCAATAGCATCAGAGATCTTTCTTACGGTAAAAGTAGCTGTCATACCTGTGCCCTGTCTTTTGATCACGTCTCCTTTAAAACTCTGGATACGTTCTTTATTTCCTTCCAGAATTTTGTAATTCACGGTCACATTGTCTCCGGCCTTAAATTTAGGGAGATCTTTCCTGGTACTTAACTGTTCGTGGACGAATGCAATAGCCGCGTTCATAACATAATTTTTGGGATGCAAAAGTAACAAGCTTTCCGGTAAAATCAAAAACTAATGTTCCTTCTCTACCTGGCAACATTTACCGCACGTTTTTCCCGGATAACAGTAACCTTAATTTGACCGGGATATGTCATTTCTGTTTGTATTTTCTGTGCGATTTCAAAACTCAGTTTATCACTGTCCCCGTCGGTAACCCGGTCCGATTCAACAATTACGCGTAATTCCCGACCAGCCTGGATAGCATAAGCTTTTTCCACTCCGGGATAAGTAAGTGCAAGGTTTTCCAGGTCCTTGATCCTTTGAATATACTGCTGCATGATTTCACGGCGGGCACCTGGTCTGGCGCCACTGATAGCATCACAAGCCTGAATAATGGGAGCAATTACATATTGCATTTCAACTTCATCATGATGTGCTCCAATGGCATTGACAACTGCCGGATTTTCGCCATATTTTTCAGCTATTTTCATTCCCAGCAAGGCATGGCTCAGTTCTGTTTCTTCATCCGGTACTTTGCCAATATCGTGTAACAATCCGGCCCTTTTGGCCAGTTTAGGGTTCAGGCCCAGCTCAGAAGCCATAATAGCACAAAGATTGGCAACTTCGCGACTGTGCATGAGCAGGTTTTGTCCATAAGAAGAACGGAAACGCATTTTTCCTACGATCCGCACAAGTTCTTTATGTAAACCGTGAATACCCAGTTCAATAACTGTTCTTTCCCCGATTTCTATGACCTGTTCTTCAATTTGTCTTTTCGTTTTTTCAACAACTTCTTCAATTCGGGCAGGATGAATACGGCCATCTGCCACTAAACGTTGCAGGGAAAGCCGGGCAATTTCCCTTCGAAGGGGATCAAATGATGAAAGTACAATGGCTTCCGGGGTATCATCAACAATCAGGTCAACGCCGGTAGCAGCTTCAAGAGCCCGGATATTTCTTCCTTCCCTTCCGATGATCTGCCCTTTAATTTCATCGCTTTCAAGATTGAAAACAGTAATGGAATTTTCAATTGCCTGTTCAGCGGCCGTTCGTTGAATACTTTGAATAATAATTTTGCGGGCTTCTTTATTGGCTTTCTGACTGGCGTCATCGATAATTTCCTGTTGTAGGGCAAGTGCCTGGGTATGGGCTTCCTGTTTCAGGCTTTCTATAAGCTGAGCCTTTGCTTCTTCGCCTGTCAGGCCGGCTATTTTTTCAAGCCTGCGGATATGTTCTTCCTGGTGTTTTTCGAGCTCAGTTCGTTTAAAGTTCACGACATCGATCTGACGGTTCAGATTTTCTTTTATGGCATCGTTTTCCTTTAACCTGTTTATCAAGCTGTTCCAGCCTTTGGGTCGTACCCTGTTCTTTCTGTTTTATACGAATTTCAGAATCAGCCAGTCGCCTGTTTCTTTCGAGTACTTCTTTTTCGTGTTCTGATTTCAGCTGTACAAAGCGCTCTTTGGCTTCCAGCAGCTTTTCTTTTTTCAGGGTTTCGGCGGATAATTGGGCATCCGAAAGGATTTTTTGTGATTGCAGGTTGGCTTCGTCTACTTGTTTACGGGTATTTTTTGAAAAAATAAACTTACCCGCCAGAACACCAGCAATAAGACCTATGACAGCAATTATAATGGATATAATGGTTGAATCCATGGAAACTTGAGTTTAGAATGTTCAGAATCATATTTTTATCATCCATGAGGCGAGGGGATGGGTAACGAAGATAAGGTATTTTGGGCAGGGGAGCCCCCTTTAGGCTAGGACAGAGCTTTATCCAACTGTTCTTCGAGTTTACCAAGCATGTCCGGGAAATCTGGAGAAGCTATATTCCCGGACTGGGGATTTGTCTGTGTGGCGTACCAGAGTATTACCATCGAAACATAATCCTGCATATCCTTCCCGGCGAATTGGGTCTTGAATTCGATTATTTTATCATTTATAGTTTTTAGGGTACTCCTTACCGCTCCCTCGTCTTCAGGTTTTATGCGTATCCGGTAGGACCGGTCCCCTATAATGATATTTATTGGGATTAGCTCTTGCATGTCTCGAATTCTTGTTTTAACTTTAAAAATACCCCCGGGTAAGGTTTGTTCGAAGATAAGATGTTTTGAAGAATTTTACCGGGGACAAAGTTTCATTAATCCAATCCAAATCCAGTACCTATGTTCCTAAAGATCAAATCACCGACTTTTATTGATCGGCTAAGTCTAGAGATCAATCAAACACAAAAATCATTATTGAGGGCCGTTTTAAAAGACGATAGCGGCATTATCTGCAGTGTTTTACAAAAAGAACTCAGTTTCGGCCAGCAGTTTCTTGACTGGGAAGGCCTAAATGAACTTCCCTACGGAGTGTACACGCTGGAAGTTTCACAGGGTGCAGATGAAATGAAAATGCGTCTTGTAAAACGCGTCTGAATTTCGTCATTCCTGCAACAGGGCGATACATTTATCTATCTCCCTGACGTATTTATTTAATCTTTTCTCAAGCATTTTTTTATCAGCTTCTTCCATACCCCTGCCCGTTAACCTTTGAACTTCTGTCTGCTGCCGGTATCTATCCGCTTCGAGCGAAATATTTTCACATCTGAGATTCATTTTTTTCAGATCATCCTTAAGCCTTTCATTTTCTTTTTGTAAGACCTGGTACTGTTTCACCAATAGCAGGATTTTTTCATGCACTCGTTTAAGCTGTACTTCTGGTTGTGTCATGAAATTTTATTTAAATATTATTTGATTTTCTTATTTCCTGATCTCAGCATCAAGCTCTTCTTCTGCTGTTTTCATTATCATGTTCATCATCCCGTCAATTTCCTTATCTGTTAATGTTTTTTCATAATCAAGAAAAGTAAAACTGACGGCCATGGATTTTTTATCCTTCCCCAGTTTTTCGCTTTCAAAAATATCGAATAATTGTACGCTGCGCAATTTCTCCAAACCAATACCATTAACCACTTTTTCTATTTTTTCAAAAGGCAGCGATTTCTCAACAATAAGCGCAAGATCTCTGTTAACAGGTACCTGCCTGGGTAATTCTGAAAACACAATGGTATTCCTGCCAGACAGATCCACCAGGTTATCCCAATAAATATCAGCAAAAAAAACGGGCTGGCGAATATCAAATTTCTGTAAAATGGTGCCATCCACTTCACCTGCGGTTAAAATAATTTTATCATCTTGCCTGATTTCAATGGCCCCCGTTAATTTTTGATGGTTAAAAGGGAGGATTTCCCCATGAATCCCGGACAAGCTGCAAAGAGCCGTGCAAATTCCTTTCAGGTAATAAAAATCAATGACTGCCGGTTTTCCTTTCCAGTTCTCGGGTTGCAGGTTACCTGTTATATACAGGCAACAATGATTCATCTCTTTATACTGGCCAGGCTGGCTGGTTTCATACGTTTTACCAAATTCAAAAAAACGCAGGTCGTTATTTTTACGATTCAGGTTCCAGGAAATACTTTCCAAACCCGTTTCAAGCAAAGAGGGCCGCATAATATTCAGCTCGGCACTCAGATTGTTGATCATTTTTACTGCGGTTTGCAGTTCCGTTTCCCCGAAATAAGCACTATTGGTAATGGAATTAGTGAAGATTTCATTAAACCCACTGCCGACAAGAAATCCCGCGATTTTTTCCTGCATGGCCGCCTGGTCCCTTCCTGTTTCAACTGAGGGGGAAATATTGATATTTCCCGGGATTTCTATATGATCGAACCCGTCAATTCGCATAATTTCTTCTACCAGGTCTGCGGGCAATTGCACATCCGGCTTATGAAATGGAACAGCGATCAAAAGGTCGTCCAGTCCTTCACGGAGAATGTCAAAACCCAGTGCCAGCAGAATATTTTTTACTGCAACGGAATGGTAATTCTTTCCACTGAGTTTTTTGAGATAATGATATTTCAGTAGAACCTGTGTTTTGGGAAATGGTTCTGGATAAAGATCCTGGATGGGCGAACTAATTTTTCCACCCGCGTATTCCCGAATCAGGCTGGCTGCTCTTTTCAGCGCATTTACAGTTCCGGAAATGTCCATACCCTTTTCAAAATGCATGGCTGCTTCAGTTCGCAGACCGTGCCTGAAAGAGGTTCGTCTGATTGCTAAGGGATTAAACCAGGCAGATTCCAGGAACAAATCAGTACTTGTATTTTTTATTCCACTATTTAATCCGCCAAAAACGCCGGCGATGCAAATAGGCCCTTCAGCATCACAGATCATCAGGTCGGATGCATCCAGTTTTCTTTCTTTTTCGTCAAGCGTAATAAAATCCGTTCCGGCAGGAAGATTTTTAATAATGATTTTATTTCCTCTTATTTCATTTGCATCATAAGCATGAAGTGGCTGACCTGTTTCCTGTAGAACAAAATTTGTAATATCAACCACATTATTGATAGGCCTGATACCGATCGCTTTTAATTTTTCCTGTATCCATTGTGGAGATTCCCCAATGCGGATACCCGTCATGGTTAAACCGGAATAGCGGGCGCAATCTTTTCTGTTTATCAGTTCTATTTTTATATCCTTACCCTTTGTTTCAGGCACAACGGACGGAACAATGGGAAGTTTAACGTGATAATCTTTTTTATCCTGATGAGAAAGAAAGGCACAAAGATCCCTCGCCACTCCCATATGGCTCATGGCATCCATATGGTTCGGTGTGAGGCCTATTTCATAAATAAAATCTGAATAAGGTTTAAAGTAATCCGCTGCCGGAAGTCCTGGTCGCAGTTTTCCAGGCAGAACAATAATGCCGGCATGATCTTTTCCAAGACCGATTTCGTCTTCGGCACAAAGCATACCCTGACTCTCAATACCACGGATTTTTGCAGCTTTTATTTGTAAAGAATCTCCGGATTCAGGGTATAAGGTGGAACCCACCAAAGCAACAACAACTTTTTGTCCCGCCGCAACATTACTGGCACCGCAAACGATTTGCAGATTATCTTTCGAACCAATATTTACCTGCGTAATTTTTAATTTATCTGCATTGGGATGGGAATCAACAGAAATTACTTCCCCTATAACTAAACCCTCCATGCCACCCCGCACCGATGAATATGGATGAACTGACTCCACTTCAAGACCAACAGATGTGAGAATTCGGGAAACCTGTTCAGGATTGGGTTTTTGAGTCAGATTATCAGGTAAATAGTCGCATAGCCAGTTGTAACTGATGGTCATTTATAGAAAGACTTTAATGGCAAAGATACTTTTTTACGCTTAACGCTTAACGCTCAACGCGGAACGCTTAACGTTTAACGCAAAGCGTTCAGCACTTATCACTCACTAATTTCTACTTTGCATTTTTAAAATAAGTTTAAAACCTCAATCATATGACATCAAAGTAAAGCGTTTAAGATGGCGTTAAGCATTACGCGTTACGCGTTAAGCTTAAATTGCAGGGTTTTAGTGAGCATACTATAAAAAAATGTTAATCGTTCTAAATATCTTATACTTTCAACCCTTACACCCTTCATACCGGTATGATTAACCAATGAAATATCAAACATGAAAAACTTATATCTCGTATTATCTGCCAGCTTATTAATCGCTTCCTGCGGACCTACACATGTTGCAGTACAATCAGATTCTTACCAGCAGGCTCCTGCACCAGCTCCGGTAGAAGACTTATCCTATCAGTCATTCTATGACCAATTATCTCCCTACGGAAACTGGATCAATTATCCCGGATACGGTTATGTTTGGATGCCCAATGCCGGTCCTGATTTCAGACCTTACTCTACTAATGGAAACTGGATTTATACTGATGCCGGATGGACCTGGGCCTCGAATTACAGCTGGGGATGGGCACCATTCCATTATGGCCGATGGTTTTATGAAGACGGCTATGGCTGGATGTGGATGCCTGGAAATGAATGGGCTCCCGCCTGGGTAAGCTGGAGAGGAAGTGGTGATTATTATGGATGGGCCCCGATAGGTCCAAGGATTTCTGTTGATGTGGCACTCAATAGTTATACGCCACCTGCTTATTATTGGAATTTTGTTCCCCGCCAGTATATCGGAAATCCGGGATGGCACAATTACAATGTCGAAGTGAACAGAAACGTTACAATAATAAACAATACCACCGTAATCAATAACTACAGCGGAACGAACAGAAGCAGGTACGCATATGCTCCTGGACCGGATCCAAATGAAGTAAGAAGGGTAAGTGGTAATAATTTTACCCCTGTACAACTCAGGGAAGCTAATACACCTGGCGAAAGAGTTTCGGGTTCGCAGTATATGATTTATCAGCCAAGAGTAAACGCTACACCGGCTGTACGTAATGATGCATCAGGAAGACCATCAACTCCCCCAGCTCCGGCACATTACGAATCATTCAATAATCTGCATCCCTCCCCGAAGTATCCAAATTATAATCAGGCAAATAATAATTCCCGTCCCGCAAATACCAACAGCCAGGTAACTCAAAATCCTTCTGTAAATCAACCATCAAACAATCAGCCTGTAAACAATAACAGACCCGTAACACAGGCCCCTGCAGGAAATCAACCTGTAAATAATCAGTATGCTACGCAGGATCCGGCGAATAACCATCCGGCAAATAATACAAGAACCGACAACCCAAATCCAAATACAACTCAACAGTCAGCGCAAACAAATCAACCAGCAAAATCTAACATGAATGCAAACCGTTCCTATCAATCAACACCAAACAATCATACAAATCAAAATAATTCGACGGCGCAATCATCTAACGTAAATCATACGCAAACTGCGGGGCGACCTTCTGCAAATCATAACCCGAACAACGGGCATCCGGGTCAAAAACCAACACCAGCAGGCAATAAACCGGTACCAAAACCAGTTGCACACGATCAAAAACCGGATGATAAAACTAAAACCAGAGAAACAAATTAATATTCCAAGAACGGGCTGAAAAAAATCAATCTCCACAGTTCATACTGTGGGGATTTTTTTTACCAACTGTTAATGTTTTCTTTTTTACTTAACAAAATATTTGCAGATAAATCTTTGTACACAAAAGGTGTGTATTTCATTCGCTGAAAAGCGAAAAACTTTTTTAAATTGTGGATAGCCCATTACAATTGGTGTATAAACCGGAGAATCCTGTTAATAAGAATGTGCATTAGGGCTTAATAAAATAAAAAAATGAAAACAGATTTTACTCGATTTAATGGTCTTTATATTCGCCCTCCTGATATTGTTTGGTAATATTTGGATCATTAGCGTAACAATTTCTTAATTAAGGCCTGCTGGCGATAGCGCCATACAAATTCTGACTCATACATGGAGCTTACCAATTTGAACAAAGACCGCAAGTTTAGACGCAAATCGCCGATCGATATCAGTACCATGATGTATGGTAAAGTTCCTCCCCAGGCCAGGGAACTGGAAGAAGCTGTATTGGGGGCCATCATGCTCGAAAAAACGGCTTTTGACACGGTTATTGAAATTCTGAAACCGGAATGTTTTTATGTTGAGAGCCATCAGCATATTTATATCGCCATGCAATCCCTTGCTCAGAAAAGCCAGCCGATTGATATGCTGACCGTAGTGGAAGAGCTCCGCTTCCGCGAAGAACTGGAAATGTCCGGAGGTGCTTATTATATCACCCGTCTTACAAATTCTGTTGTTTCGGCTGCCAATATCGATGCACATGCGCGTATCATTCTTCAGAAATTCATACAAAGGGAACTCATTCGCATTTCAGGTGAAATTATCAGTGATTCCTACGAGGACAGTACCGATGTGTTCGACCTGCTGGATGATGCAGAATCAAAACTTTTTGAAATTACCAATAATCATTTGCGTAAAAATTTTGACAGCATAGATACTGTATTGGTAAAAACAATTCAGCGCATTGAAGATCTGCGTCATAAGAATGATGATATTTCGGGGGTCCCATCCGGATTCAGTTCTCTTGATCGTATAACATATGGATGGCAGCCCACGGATCTTATCATTCTGGCGGCCCGTCCTTCCGTTGGTAAAACGGCTTTCGCACTGAACCTTGCCAGACATGCAGCACTACATCCCACCAAACCAACGCCCATCGGGTTCTTCAGCCTTGAAATGAGCGCAAGTCAGCTTGTTCAGCGAATCCTTTCAGCTGAAAGTGAAATCTGGTTAGAAAAAATTTCCCGGGGCAAACTGGAAGAACATGAAATGAAACAGCTTTATGCGAAAGGTATTCAGCGCCTGGCACAGGCGCCGATATTCATTGATGATTCAGCTGCACTGAATATTTTTGAATTACGAGCCAAATGCAGACGACTGAAAAATAAACACAATGTCGGCCTTATCATCATCGACTACCTGCAGCTCATGAGTGGAACAGGTGATAACCGGAATGGAAACCGTGAACAGGAGATCAGTAAGATTTCCCGTGATCTCAAGGGATTGGCCAAGGAATTACAGGTACCCATAATTGCTCTTTCTCAATTGAGCCGTGAAGTCGAAAAAAGAAAAGAAGGTAATAAGATGCCCCAGCTGAGTGACCTGCGCGAATCCGGTGCGATCGAACAGGATGCGGATATGGTTATGTTTTTATATCGTCCTGAATATTACGATATCACAGCGAATGAATATGGTGAAAGTAATAAAGGAGAAACGCATGTTCGTATAGCTAAACATAGAAATGGTTCCCTGGAAACCATTAAACTGCGCGCGCTACTCCATATTCAAAAATTTGTGGATGATGAAGGATCGGACTTCACCGGTTTGCCGCCCGGAGGTAACTGGAAACCCGTACCTCCCGATGAACAGGGCGGTCCGAAACTTTATATTCAGGCAGGAAGTAAGATGAACGATATTCCGTTTAATGATGAAGATCCGTTCTAACCAGCCTCTTCTAATTAACTTTCAGGATGGCAAGCCCGTATTTTTATTTTGCTCATTTGGCGACAATGGAAGAGGAATTTATTCTCAATGAAAATTCATCCCGCCATATAGTTCAGGTTTTACGGATGAAACCAGGAGAAAATCTACGGTTAACCGATGGGAAAGGCCTTTCTGCAATAGCAGTCATTCGCGAAGCGCATAAAAAACATTGTCGTGTAAATATTATAGAAAAAAAAATACACGATCCTTCAGATCAGATGATACAAATCGGAGTTTCTTTGCTGAAAAATGCAAGTCGTTTTGAATGGTTTCTTGAGAAAGCAACTGAACTCGGCATTTCGAAAATCATCCCCCTGAAATGTGAACGCACAGAAAAACAGCAGTTCCGGATGGAGCGTCTTCGTAGTATCCTGGAATCCGCCATGATACAGTCTCAGCAGGTTTGGATGCCTGTATTAAGCGAACCAAAAAACTTTCCTGATTTTGTATCAGAAGTTAAGGCAGATCAGAAATTTATTGCTCATTGTGAACCCGGCACAAAAAGAAGACTGAACGAAATGATGAATAAGAATACTGGTTCGGTGCTGATTCTCATAGGCCCCGAAGGAGATTTTACAAAAGAAGAAATAAAACTCGCTTCACAATCCGGATTTATCGCTGTAGAACTGGGAGAAACCCGCCTGCGGTCAGAAACCGCTGCGGTTGCAGCAGCTGCTTTGTTGAAACTTCATTAATAAGCATAAGGTCCAAAGCCTAAAGCCTAAAGCTCAAAGCCTAAAGCTCAAAGCCTAAAGCCTAAAGCCTAAAACTACTTTTAGAATCAAAAATTTTGTTCTCTTTCTATCAGAATTTTACAATTAATTACTGTATTAGTTTTCGGCTTTGGGCTTTAGGCTTTAGGCTTTGAGCTTTCGGCTTTAAGCTTTCGGCTTTAAGCTTTGGGCTTTAAGAAGTCGTTTTACAATACAAGGTCCCTCGTAGACAAACCCTGTCCATATTTGAATCAGTCCGGCGCCAGCCTCTATTTTTTCCTTTGCGTCATTGGCGGAATGAATGCCACCGGAACCGATAATAGGTATGCGATGATTTGTTTTTTGCCCGATGTATTGAATGAATTCTGTTGACTTTTTTTTAAGGGGATCACCACTGAGTCCGCCGGCACCGATACGTTCGATTTCTTCAGACGGACTGTTTAATCCATCTCTTGAAATGGTTGTATTACTTACAACTAATCCGTCGAGATGAATTTCTTCTGAAAGCTCAATGACATCGTCCAGCTGGAAATTGGTAAGATCAGGCGAGATTTTAAGGAACAGGGGTTTTTGGATCTTTTGTTTTCCGTTGAGGTCCTGTAGTTTCGTAAATATCATCCGCAATGATTCTTTCTCCTGGAGTTCTCTTAATCCGGGAGTATTCGGGGAACTGACATTCACCACGAAATAATCCACCCAGGGAAACAATTTTTCAAAACATATGGCATAATCCTGCCAGGCATTTTCATTGGGCGTAATTTTATTCTTTCCGATATTTCCTCCAATGCGCAACCGTCCGTTTCCGGATTCCCTGGATTTTTCTGTCCATTTCTTTAATCTCTCTGCTACTTTATCCACTCCATGATTATTGAAACCCATACGGTTGATCAGTGCCTTGTCTTTTTCAAGCCTGAATAGCCGGGGTTTGGGATTACCGTCCTGTGCCAGAGGAGTCACTGTACCAATTTCGATAAACCCAAAACCCAGCGTTTCCAGGCTTTGCAGATACAGTGCATTTTTATCGAATCCTGCGGCGAGCCCGACCGGATTTTTAAAGAGAATACCGGCAATCTTTTTATTGAGAGATGGATCTTCATCAGAAAACATCTTTCTCAATAGATAGCGACCGGTTCGGGTAAAAGAAATTCCATTCAAAATAGACATCGAAAAATGGTGGACGGATTCCGGAGGAAGCAGGAACAATAAAGAGCGTAGCCATTTGTACATAAGCGCTGCAAAGATAAAACACTTTAACAGTTGGGTTCCGTAGATACTGGCCGAAGATTTTTACCTTTGCTAGCCTACGAATCTTATATTTTATGCAGGAAGCTTATATCATTGCCGGCTATCGCACGGCGGTAGCCAAATCCAAAAGAGGTGGATTTCGTTTTTACAGACCCGATGATCTTGCCATTACCGTGATTCAGGGATTGCTTGCCTCTATACCGCAGCTGGATCCCAAACAGGTGGATGATGTGATTGTAGGGAATGCTGTTCCCGAAGCTGAACAGGGACTGCAGGTCGGCCGCATCATTGCCGCAAGAGCGGTTGGCATCGGCGTACCAGGCATGACGGTAAACCGCTATTGTGCGAGTGGGCTGGAAACTATTGCAATCGCTACGGCCAAGATACGCAGCGGTCTTGCCGACTGTATAATTGCCGGTGGAACGGAAAGTATGACTATGGTCCCAACGGCAGGCTGGAAGGTAGCGCCTGCTTATTCAATTGCCATCGACGATCCGGATTATTATCTGAATATGGGCCTCACTGCAGAAGCCGTGGCAAAGGAATACCAGGTGAGCCGTGGCGACCAGGATCAGTTTTCTTACCAGTCACATGTGAAGGCAATTAATGCGATTGAGAAAGGTTATTTTAAACCGGGTATTCTTCCAATCAAAGTGGAAGAGGTAATGCTGGATAAAAACGGCAAAAAACAACAGCGGGAGTTTATGGTAGATACGGATGAAGGTCCGCGTAAAGATACTTCGATGGAAGCGCTGGCCAAATTAAAGCCTGTGTTTGCTCTGAATGGTTCGGTAACGGCAGGTAATTCATCTCAAACCAGCGATGGCTCGGCTTTTGTAATTGTAATGGGAGAAAACATGATCAATAAACTGGGATTGAAACCTATTGCAAGACTTGTGGGTTGTGCCAGTGCAGGCGTACATCCGCGAGTGATGGGAATCGGTCCGGTTGAAGCCGTACCAAGAGTATTGAAACAAACCGGCATGAATTTATCACAGATAGATCTGATAGAACTGAATGAAGCATTCGCAAGCCAGGCACTTGCGGTAATACGTAAACTGGATTTCAATCCGGATATCGTGAATATAAACGGAGGCGCCATCGCACTGGGGCATCCTTTAGGTTGTACCGGAGCAAAACTTACCATTCAGATCACGCATGAAATGAAACGACTGAATAAAAAATATGGACTCGTTACTGCCTGTGTGGGCGGAGGACAGGGAATTGCGGGTATTATTGAGAACATCAATAATTAATTGTTCCCGCCGAAGGCGGGATTAATTATAAACGAAATTTATTTATATCTGTAATTTATTATTGACTTTTAAAAAAGCATTAAGCTTTGGGCTTTAGGCTTTGGGCACATGAAAGACTCTCTTAATATAAAACGTTTACTGGCGGCATTTTTCCTGCTGCTATTTTCTTTTTGCGTTACACCAAAAAGATTCTTGCACGACCTGCTTGCGAATCACAAAGACGCACAGTATTCTGACAGTCTGCCACTTCAAAGAATTTCAACTTCCGGTTTTCATTGCAATGTCGATGATCTCGTAGTTGTAGAGCCGTTCCTTCCGGAAATTCAATCTAATAATCAGGTAATTTTATCTTCTACTCCTCTTAGCTTTTCAGATCCACTGCTCTCAGTCGTTTATTTATATTTATCTCATAATGATGGGCGCGGACCTCCTCCTGGTTTCTGTTCTTAAATTTCTTCAATTACTTTTTTACAGGCAACCTGTAAATAACAGAAACAGCCAAAGAGATGAAGTCATTATTACTATTTATTTTTTTCAGTACTTACTTTTTTTATTCCCAGGCTCAAACAAATCAGAAGCTCCGATTCTCCGGATATCTTGGAACGCTCTCCGGAAAAGTGCTTGATAGTGCCAGTGGTAAAGGACTGCCCAGCGCTTCAGTATATATAGCTGACCTGAAGCTCGGTGTTACGGCCGACGAAAATGGTGATTACCGCTTTGCAAATCTTCCCAGCGGAACCTACCTGGTGGAAGCACATGCAATAGGTCATTCAACACAAATAAAAAGCATAACTATCACCGAGAAAACTATTCTTGATTTCAGCCTGGGGCTTCAGTATACGGAAGAAAGTCCCGTCGTGATCACCGGTATGTCAAAAGCCACTCAGATAAAACGCAGCCCTGTTCCGATTGTGACGATGAGTCATGTGGCCATAACAGAAAATTTAAGTACGAATATTATAGATGCGATTTCCAAATTACCGGGGGTAACGCAGCTTACGACGGGGCCCAATGTTTCCAAACCTTTTATCCGGGGGCTTGGTTTTAACCGAATTCTTACTTTATATGATGGCGTCAGGCAGGAAGGACAGCAATGGGGAGATGAACATGGCATTGAAGTAGATCAGTACGGCGTTGATCATGCAGAAGTCATTAAGGGGCCGGCCAGTTTAACCTATGGTTCAGATGCCCTGGCAGGTGTAGTAAATCTGATTCCGACACCACCCGCTCCGGAAGGAAAAATTCAGGGCGATGTGCTCGCCGAATTTCAATCGAATAATGGTCTCTTCGGGGGCTCAGGAATGATAGAAGGAACTAAGAATGGTTTTGAATGGATGGGGCGCGTTTCTCATAAAGAGGCGAGTAATTATTCCGACAGAGCTGACGGACGTGTTTACAATACTGCTTTCAATGAAAACGATGCCACGGTTTCGCTGGGACTGCATCGCGCTTTCGGCTACTCACACCTGAATTTTTCAGTATTCGACGATCTGCAGGAAATTCCCGACGGCAGCCGCGATTCCGCAACAAGACAATTCACCAAACAGATTACGGATTCCGATACTTACAGGCCGGTTGTTACAAATGCAGAACTACACAGTTATGCGATCACCCCATTACATCAGCACGTACAACTCTATCACGTTTATTCAACCAATAATTTTGCTCTGGGTAATGGCAGAATTACAGTAAATCTCGGATTTGAACGCAGCGTGAGAAGAGAATACAGTCACCCGCAGGAACCGGATGTTCCGGGCCTATTCCTTCAATTGAATTCTTATGTTTATGATCTGAAATATTATTTCCCATCTTTCAATGGCTGGGATATAACGACGGGATTGAATGGAATGTATCAGCAGAATACGGCTACGAACGGAACAGAATTTATAATCCCTTCGTTTAACCAGTTTGATATCGGGCCCTTCGCCATGGTCAAAAAAACATTTGATAAACTGGATATTGCCGGAGGAATCCGGTTCGACAGCCGTTCCTTCACCAATGATCAAATGTATACAGTATCCAAAGGAATTGATTATGATGTGCCGGTTTATGGGCCCGATACGGTGGGCGCCTATCAGGCTTTCCCATACTTTCATAAAATATTCTCAGGTTATTCCGGAAGTTTAGGACTAACATATTTATTTTCAAATCAGTGGTCGGCCAAAGCGAATATTTCCAGGGGTTACCGGTCACCGAATATTTCTGAAATCTCCGCAAATGGCGTGCATCCCGGCACAGGAATTTACCAGGTTGGTAATCCCGATTTTAATCCTGAATTTAATATTCAGGAAGATATTGGTTTGAATTTTAATTCCAAAATTGCAGTCATCAACTTCAGTGTATTTTACAATAACATATCGAATTATATTTTTAATGAGAAAATATTGAATGTGGACGGAGCAGATTCCACGCGGGAAGGAAATGATGTATATCAGTACCGCCAGGGCAAAGCAGCTTTGTATGGTGGTGAACTGAGTATTGACATTCATCCGATACAGCAACTACATTTTGAAAATAGTGTTTCACTTGTATACGGCGACCTGCTTTCTTCTCCTGGCAAACCGATCACGGACTCTACACAATATCTGCCGGACATCCCGCCAATACACGGAATTTCAGAACTGCAATATGATTTTACAAATAAAAACCTACACCTGGTCAATGGTTTTGTGAAAGTGTCTGCAGCATTTTCCGCTACGCAAAACCGGGTGTATCTGGCTGACAATACGGAAACTCCAACACCTGGTTATACGCTTATTAATGCAGGTGTCGGAGGCGGGTTTACCAATAAACAGAATAAAATTGTATTTAATATTTATATTCTTGCAAATAATATTTTCGACGTTATCTATCAGGATCACCTGAGCCGTTTAAAATATTTTGAACCCTATCCCAATAGTCCCGGGCCTTATCACGGAATTTATAATATGGGAAGAAATATCAGCTTTAAAGTTGATTTTCCCTTCTAAAGCCTAAAGCTCAACGCCTAAAGCTTAAAGCAAGTATAAGAGTATAAGAGTATAGAAAGGGGATTTTAAAATTATTATTAATAATCAATAATTGATAATTAATAATTATTCCGTCTTCTCCATATCAAAATAAGAATAAACATTATCAATCCGAATATCTTCCGGAGAAGTATTTGGCAGTTTTATTGATTTCCATTCTGTAGTTGGATAAATAAATAATTCTTTTTTATCACCATGAATAATTTTTACTGGCAATGCGAATTTGTCAACATTAGCATTCCATTTAAATTGAAGTATCAGATCTTCTTCTGACTTTTTCATAGTGATCACCAGTTTCGGAATAGGACCATAACGTAGGTACTGATCAAACAAATAAGTAAAATCGGTTCCGGTTGCTTTATTGAAATAGGAAATGATGTCGGCTGTATTAATTGACTGGTATTTATATTTTAATTGAATTCCTCTGAGCAGGGAGAAAAAAAGTGAATCGTTATTAATTGACTCCCGCAGGGTGGAAATCATGCGCATTCCCTTGGAATACATATCCCCAATGTGAAAATCATTTACATCATAAAAACCAATAATGGGTTCCTTATTTCCCGGATCCTGTTTTTTCAAATATTCTTCCGCAGCAGCAGGACCCAAAAAATTTTCATAACATAACACTTCTGCATAACTGGCAAAGGATTCGTGTATCCAGAAATCAGCCATATCATTGCAGGTGACGGAATTGCCCCACCACTCATGAGCAGTTTCATGCCAGAACTCAATGACGTGCGCTATAGAATCTACCGGTTTGCCATCATATAGATTAGTGAATGTGCCTGCGCTTACTGCACTTTGGTGTTCCATACCATATGGGGATTCAACCAGTGCATATCCATCGCGGGGAAATGGGTAGGGACCGAAATCTTTTTCATAAAGGGCCAGAAGAGGCTTTACTTGTTGAACAAACTGTTTGTATAAATTCAGATTGTATGACAAACAATAGTAATTCAACGGAAAACTTTGTATGGCACTTACAAACTGATCTGAAAAATGAATATAATCTCCAATGTAAAGAACAGCGCTATAATTATTCATCGGGTAACTTACACCCCATCTAAACTGCACTTGTTTGCCTGGCAAATCGGTTTTCCCAAGCAATCTTCCATTGGATATGACGGTTAACCCCGAAGGAACAGTCACGGTGATGTGCATGCTGTCCGGCTTATCAGACAAGTGATCCTTGCAGGGCCACCAGAGGCTCGCTCCGGAACCCTGTACAACCGTTTCTATCCAGGGTTTTCCATTTTTATCATGCGTCCAGAAAAACCCACCGGATAACGAAGGGAGGTCAGGAACTTGTGGAATTCCTGAATAGTAGATTCTAATTTCATCTTTCGTGCCTTGTTTTATCAGTTCAGGAAATTGAACAAAAACTGCATCCTGTTTCCGTGTATATCTAAGGATTGTATCGTGGAAAACAATCTTTTCAATTTTCATGTTCGCGAAAAGATCAATCTGAAAAAGTTTAAAATCATTTACTGACCTGAACCGTATGATTGTGTTACCCTGGATGGATTTTGTATCAGGGTCCACTTTTACATCCAAATCATAAAACAAAACATCATAGCAGGATCGCAATGGCGATAGTTTGCCCCTTAAAGTATCCGCCTCGGTAAAATCTTTGCGTAGTGTAAAATTATGCTTGGCTGAAGTTGAAGTAGCTGAACTATCAGCAGCTTTCACACAAACTATCGGTCCTGAGTCGGTTGAATGTATGCGGTTGATATGGCCTTTCTTATCCCCTTTGAATTCATACACCGAACTGTAGTCATCTTTTTTGAAAATGAATTTATTTTTGCTTAGAGGGTAGTAGTCTAGGGCTGTCTCGCCTGGAATTTGACTTGTAAGATGACCTGAATTTGCCTTGATATCGATTATTTGATAACCATTTCCTATTAGTACATATCTCCCTTCATATATTTGCAAATTTTCCAGAGAACTGTTTAGAATAGCGCTATCCTTTGAAATTTTATTCCACTCTGCTCCCGGAACCTTCAGAATTAATTTAAATTTTATCGTTCTGCCCCGATTGTCCTGAATGAATTCAATAGTCGAGTTCGGAAGACCGTTTACGGAAAATGTATTCGCGCTCAAAGGAGTCAGTCCTGTTTTACCCTGGCCAACGATTTCAATCATGAGATTCTTTCCCTCACGGTAGATATTCAGTTTCCTGGCCGGATAAAATTCGATTTGATAACTACCCGTAAAATCGTCTGACTTATTGTCCTGAGCATAAACTGAGATAACGCCCAACAGGATCACACAAAAAAGGAATATTCTCTTCATGGGGATTTTTTATAGGCGCAAGATTGAGGTTTTGTAGAACCTCGCCTATTCAAATCCGGATTTGATTACAATTAAGCCGGCTCTTTAACAGAATCTGTGTTTTTTAAAAGGAATTCACTTGGACTTTCGCCCTGAATGTTTTTGAAAGCGCGCTGAAAAGTGGGTTGGGAGTTAAATCCACACTCATAAGCAAGACCTGCAATGGTGAGGTTTTTATTGGTGGAAGAAAGAAGTCTTGACTTTATGGCAGCTATTCTGTAAGAATTAATGAATTCACTAAAACTTTTATTCAGGTGCTGGTTAAGTACAGCGGAGATCGTTTTGGCAGGTATACCTGTATGAGTTGACAACATGGAAAGGTTAAGCGCAGGGTCCATCCATGGTTTTTCTTCTTCCATTACTTTCTTTAGACGTTCAACCAGGGCCTCACTCAATTGTCTGTCTAATTGGGAAGATTTCCGGTTCCTGTGATTTTCATTTTGAGCCTGTGATACGATGTAGCCCTTGATGCCCAGCCAATAAATTAAAATAGTCATAGGGATGTATACGGGGTACCAGTCAAAAAAATCTACAAGCCTGTTTGAAAATCTCGGAATCACATAGGGAATCAGGTAGCAAAGCCAGATTACCTGGAAAGCGGTGAACATTCGTACAAACTGTTTTAACCAGGGAATTGGCTGGGAATGTGATTTCAGGTATTTATTTGCAACCCATAAATAAATGCTAACAGATAACCAGCGTGGTATATCAGAATACACGTCGTATTGATCTATAAAATGTCCCCACGGCGCATCATTTTTAGGTAGAAATTTAAATATCAGACCTGTAACATAAAAAAGGGCAGTTAGATATGGAACCAGGTCAATCAGAACTGGATAGAAATGAATACGGTATTTCTTATTGAATTTGAAAGCAGGATCGGTGAAAGAACGGACGTAAAAATAAATAAGAGGTCCCACGGGCATGATGATGATCATGGGAATGAAATTGGAAAGAAAAATAATAATGGGAGAATGACCATACCATGTTGAGCCCGTCATATACAAATTGAAACAGGCGAGCGACATCAGAAAAATCAGTACTGCCAGGATGCGGTTGCTTTGTCTTGAATTTTTGGACAAGAAAAGTACAACTGAGATAATTAATCCCTGCAAAGAGCCAAGCAATATCAATGTTTCAAAAAAACCAGAAAGAACTTTCATAAAATAAATAAAATTTCAAATCATGCTGTTGCGTCTCTTCAAAATAATGTTAGTCCGCCTTCAGATGCAGGTTTCCTTCCCAGATGCTGATAGGCTTTTGACGTGGCTTCGCGCCCTCGCGGGGTGCGCATGAGAAAACCTTCCTGAATAAGAAAGGGCTCATATACGTCTTCAATCGTCCCGGCTTCTTCTCCAACCGCAGTTGAAATGGTATTAAGTCCGACCGGTCCGCCTTTGAATTTTTCAATGATGGTGGAAAGAATCCTGTTATCCATTTCATCCAGACCATGTTCATCCACATGCAGCGCGCGCAGCGCGTGTTTGGTAATTGCCATATCGATTACTCCGTTGCCAAGTACCTGGGCAAAATCACGAACCCTTCTCAGTAAACCATTTGCGATGCGGGGAGTTCCACGGCTTCGCCTTGAAATTTCCTGTGCGGCATCCGAAGTAATTTTTGTTTCCAGGATGGAAGCAGACCTTGAAATAATTTTCTGAAGCGTGATATGGTCATAGTATTCAAGACGGGATTTGATACCAAATCGCGACAACAGGGGTGCTGTGAGCAATCCGCTGCGGGTAGTAGCACCAATCAGCGTAAATGGATTGAGGCTGAGCTGTATGCTGCGCGCATTGGGACCAGTATCGATCATGATATCCAGACGGTAATCTTCCATCGCTGAATAGAGATATTCTTCCACCACCGTACTGAGGCGGTGAATTTCATCGATGAACAAAACATCGTTAGGTTCCAGGTTGGTAAGCAGACCTGCAAGATCACCAGGTTTTTCAATAACGGGTCCCGAGGTTTCTTTTATCTGTACGCCGAGCTCATTGGCGACTATCCTGCTGAGGGTTGTCTTACCAAGACCTGGCGGACCGTGAAATAAAATATGATCCAGGGCCTCACCTCTTTGTTTAGCAGCCTGGATGAAGATCAGGAGGTTTTCGATGAGTTGTGGCTGCCCGGAAAAGTCTCCTATAACCGCAGGACGAATGCTGTTTTCAAATTCTTTATCCGGCGTTCCGGTCAGATTTTTATCTGCATTCAGATTGGGATTTACCATTAAGTAAAAGTAACATAAAAGCCTAAAGCATAAAGCTTAAAGCCTAAAGCTTTTTCTTAAGTTTGGCAACCAGTACGAGTACATTTTGTTTTAGAATCATGTATGTGGTCCTTATTCCTATCTGATTATGACGAATCCCTACATTTCACTGATGAAAACGGCCTGGCAATATGCACGGCATGAAAAGAAACAATATGTAATTGTATACACACTTTTCATACTGGCCGGGGGCGTATTCGCTTTATACCCTTTATTATATGGTTGGTTTATTAACGCATTGCAGAAAAAGGGTGAAGGCCTTCTTCATTTTGCGTGGATATATGCACTGGCCTATATGACATTGAAATTTATGGAATGGGGATTTCATGGACCGGCACGCGTGATGGAACGTCGGCTTGCATTTAACTTAAGCAGGAATTTTTTACATGAATTGTATCACCAGACACTCCATCTTCCGGTAAAATGGCATCAGGATCATCACAGCGGTTCTACCATCAACCGAATCCGTAAAGCCTATGAAGCGCTGAAAGAATTTTTTCAGAACGGTTTTATGTACCTCTATGCACTAACAAAGTTCTTCTCATCTTTTATTGCCATGCTGATTTTCTCGCCATTATTCGGCGGTATCGGCGTGGCCCTCGGCATTCTCACTGTGTGGGTTATTTTCAAATTTGACAAACCCTTTGTAAAAGCCGTTGACGATACGAATGAAAAGGAACATATTGTTTCGAGTACCCTGTTCGACAGCCTTTCAAATATTAATACAGTCATTACACTCAGGCTGGAAAAAAGAATGGAAAATGGCCTGATGGGCAAGGTTAAAGATATTTTCCTGCCTTTATAAACCGGTATTCAAAGAAGGAAAACCAACCATGTTTATCTGCGGTAATGATGCGTCGGCGAAGAAGGAGGTAACCAAAATATTAGATCTCTTCGGATGGGAAACGGAAGATATGGGCTTTGTTGAATCAGCCCGCGCCATAGAACCTCTATCCGTCTTCTGGTGTATCCCAGGATTCCTGAGGAATCAATGGAACCATGCTTTTAAGTTGCTGAAGTGAAACGACTCAAAAACCGGGAACTAAATTATTCCTGTGTGAATTAAAATGAAAAAGACTTCCATGTTTAAATGAATTTCAAAAAAATCAATACTCTTTTTACTCCGACTGTATAAAATCAGCGAGCAGCTTCATACGGAAATAAAGATTGCTCATCATGAGAGAGATATTATTTCGTACTTCTTTCACAGAGTCGTGGTTCATTTTTTTGATATTCTTCAGTTCTACAATCTTCTCATCTATTTTATCTACCAGCTTTTCTGCAGTCCATCCTGCATATTTTTTATTTCTCTCATCATAAATAATCGAAGCCTGGATTATTCCTGCCCGAAGTTTTTTAAAGGAGAAATTTTCTTTGATGGCCGACTGAATAGCATCACGGGATAAGAGATCGATCATCATATCGTAAGGTGACTGGTTGATGAAACCATTTTTAAACACATTCAGGTTATCACGCAATTCAATGATAACCTGTTTTTTATTTACGTCGTTAGTCTTCGATTTTTTATATAAAAAAGCGAGCAGATCTTTTAGTGGTGCTATACTGCTGTTAAACCATTCCATCGGATAAATATAAAAATTACCCTCCAACCCGTCTTAAAATAAAAGGTTTCAGCAGCGTCTTTTTATTGGGCTGAAAATCTTTCGGTGAATTAAAATTTGCTATTGTAAATCAGCATCTTAAGGTAGAAACTGTGAAAAATTTATTTAAAGTCTACTTAGTTAATAGAGAATGAATATATTTGTAATCCTTCTTATTGATTTTTCTAATTTAAAATGTATAACAATGAGTTTACGTTTAGGGGATACTGCTCCCAACTTCAAAGCCAAAACATCAATTGGCGAAATTGACTTTTATGATTTTCTAGGTAATTCATGGGGTATTTTATTCTCACACCCTGCCGATTATACACCTGTCTGTACAACAGAACTTGGAAAAACCGCAGCCCTGAAAGATGAATTTGCCAAACGAAATGTAAAAGTGCTTGCACTGAGTGTGGATACGTTGGACCGTCATCATGGATGGATCAATGATATCAACGAAACTCAACATGTAAATGTTGACTTCCCCATCATTTCTGATGATGACAGAAAGGTAAGCACGCTGTATGATTTTATTCATCCGAATGCTTCAGCAACTGCAACTGTTCGTTCGCTTGTAGTTATCGGTCCTGATAAAACCGTAAAACTGATCATTACTTATCCTGCATCAACCGGGAGAAATTTTGTAGAAGTTTTACGCGTAGTGGATTCCCTGCAGTTAACTGCGAATTACAGTGTGGCAACGCCGGTTGACTGGAAGGAAGGGGAAGATGTGATTGTTGTTCCGGCTATCACAACTGAAGATGCGATCAAAAAATTTCCAAAAGGTGTTAAAGTTGTTAAACCATATTTAAGATATACCCCGCAACCGAATATTTAATAAAGTAAAAAGTAATCTCTTTACTTAACTATTGAAGAAGGCCTTAAGCTTCAGCTTAGGGCTTTTTAGTTATGAATTATGAGTTATGAACTCTCATACTCTTATATTTCCTCCCATACTTGCTTTAAGCTTTAAGCTTTAGGCTTTTTTGCATTTGACTTAGCAATGCACGTAAATCTTTTGGCATTTCAGCTTCAATAGTAACTTTTTTCCCCTTCAAATCTGTAAAGGAAAGTTTAGCCGAATGCAGTGCAAGCCGACCCAGAATGGGCTTCTCTTCATCTAAGCCTGAATGTTTATATTTTCTTTTAAGAGCAGATACAAATACAGGTTTACCGTCACCGTATATTGGGTCACACAAAATAGGGTGGCCTGTTTCTTTCATATGAACCCTTATCTGGTGAGTACGACCAGTGAAAAGATCAAATTTTAGAAATGCATATTTGCCAAAATTTTCTACTACTTCATAACCTGTGGTGGCCGCTTTGCCTTTACGATGTACGATCATCGAGCCGTTTTTTGCCGGATGCTCCTGAATCGGTAATTCAATGATACCGGAAGAATTTGCCGGAACCCCCCATACGATTCCGAAATATGTTTTTTCCACCTGCCGTTCCTGAAAAATAACTGAGAGGTACTGATGTGCTTCGGCAGTTTTAGCAAATACGATCGCTCCGCTGGTTTCGCGGTCAAGACGATGAACAGTAAAAATTTGCTGGTATTTTTCTGCAAGTAAATCTTTGAGGGAAGGAGCTGACTGTGTTCGGTCAGGCACACTCAACAAACCGGCAGGTTTATTAAGAGCTATGAATTCATCGTTTTCAATAAGTATTTCAGGTAATTTCATTTGGTTGACGGTTGACGGTAGACGGTTGACGGTTGACGGTTGACGGTTGACGGTTGACGGTTGACGGTTGACGGTTGACGGTTGACGTTCAATAAATTTTCGGAATGCAAATTAAGAAATGCGTTAAGCTTTAGGCTTTAGGCTTTAGGCTTTAAGCCGAAGGCTTAAGACTTCAGGTATTTCAATGCGCGTATTTCTTTTTCAGTAAGAAAACGCCAGTTGCCTCTCTGTACATTTTTTTTTGTAAGGCCGGCGTACATAACCCGGTCCAGCGTTTTAACATCATATCCCAGTGCAGCAAAAATGCGGCGAACGATTCGGTTTTTACCACTATGAATTTCCAGACCGATCTGTGTTTTATCTTTAGGATCTGCATAAGCCATTTCATCAACTTTTGCCAGACCATCTTCTAATTCTATTCCTCCCATAATTTTTTCAAAATGTTGCCTGGTAAGCGGCTTATCCAATCCTGCATGATAGACTTTCTTCATCTCATTTTTCGGATGAGATAATTTCTGGGCAAGATCCCCGTCATTGGTAAATAATAAAACACCCGATGTGTTTCTGTCCAGTCGTCCGATCGGATAGACTCTCTCTTCTGTGGCTTTGCTGATCAATTGCTGAACAGTTTTTCTTCCCTGCGGATCCGTTGTCGTTGTAAGAAAATCTTTTGGCTTATTCAACAGGATATATACGAAATGACTCGAAACTGTTACTTTTTTCCCATTCACTTTAACAGTATCAGTATACAAAACCTTTGTTCCCGGATCTGTAACAACAATTCCATTTACTGTTACTTTACCTTCTTTAACCAGGATAGCTGAAGCCCGTCTTGAACTTACGCCGGCATGCGCAACATACTTATTCAAGGGAAGTGTGATTGCATTGTTTTGAGGAATCGAAGCCCTGTTATTATTAGCAGCAATATCATTTTGTGATGCAGCCAGATCTTTTATCGTTTGGAACTGTGCAGATTTTTTATTATGTGGAAGAACAGTAGTTTTATTGACAGGAATTTTTGAACCCGATCCACCGGCTTTTTGTTCCTTTCCCGGTTCAGTAGGTAAAGATGTTGAAACAGCACGCTTATTTCTTTTCTCTTCAAAATGCCGGTCAACTGCTTCTCTCCTTTCTTTTTTTACAAGTTTTTTTTCCTGACGTATTTCTTCTTTTACAGCACTTGTCCGTTTGCGGTTGAAGAATTTACTGAAATTATCTGTTTTGCGTTTCATGGCATTTGAGGTGAAGCATTTTTATTAGCCAGTTGCCCGCAGGCTGCATCAATATCTTTGCCGCGGCTTCTGCGAAGTCTTGCATTGACCTTATTTTTTTCCAGGTGTTTCATGAAGATATTCACTACGGATTCTTCTGGTTTGGAGAAGATCGCATTTTCAATCGGATTATATTCAATGATGTTGACGAGGTCGGCTGGCACCTGCCGATAGATTTTTATCAGTTCATCAGCATCCTTCAGGCTGTCATTGAAATCCTGAAACAGGATGTACTCAAAAGTAATTTCGTTGCCTGTTTCTTTATAGAAATAGTTGAGTGCATCGATCAGAGAACGAATATTATTCGTGTCGTTGATGGGCATTATCTCATGGCGTTTAGCATCGTTGGCCGCATGCAGAGAAAGTGCCAGTTTAAATTTTACTTTATCATCTCCCATCTGGCGGATCATTTTTGCAACGCCGGCGGTGGAAACAGTGATTCTCCGGGGGCTCATGCCCAGACCTTCTGCGGAGCTGATCCTGTCAATTGCTTTCAGCACATTTTTATAATTGAGCAGGGGTTCACCCATACCCATGAACACAATATTACTGAGTCTTTTATCATAGGTCTTTTCAGCCTGCTGATTGATCATGACAACCTGGTCATAAATCTCATCGAAATCGAGATTCCTTTCCCTTTCCATATAACCCGTCGCGCAAAACTTGCAACTCAGTGAACAACCGATCTGTGAAGAAACGCAGGCAGTTCTGCGTTCATCAGTCGGAATAAGTACACCCTCTACAAAGTGATTGTCGAAGGTTTTGAACCTTGTTTTCACCGTTCCATCCGCACTATATTGTGTGGTATCTATCCTGAGGGCCGGAAAGGAAAAATCTTTAGCGAGTTTGGCTCGCAGTTCTTTGCTGAGGTTGGTCATATCCTCGAACTTAAAAGCATGCTTTTGCCAGATCCACTCATAAACCTGCCCAGCCCTGAATTTAGGTTCACCCAGATCTTCAAAATATTCTGCAATCTCCGACCGCGAAAGCGTCCGGATATTTGTTTTGTCTGTTTTCATGAACTGGCAAAGGTAAGGCGAAAACAAGTGTGAGAGTGTGAGAGTGTGAGAGTATGGCAGGGAAGTATAAGAGTATGCGAATTGATCTCATAACTCATATCCCATAACCCATAATTAAAATAGCCTTGAGCCTTAAGCTTTACGCCTTACACTTACCTTTGAAACCTTATCTGAAAAAATGAAAAAAGTCTATGTAATCGATGCCGTCAGGACTCCGATCGGTAAATACGGAGGCGCGCTGGCGGCAGTTCGTCCCGATGATCTCCTCGCATATGTGGTTCGTGCTCTCCTTGTACGCAATGAATCCATCGATCCTGAAGCTATTGAAGACCTGGTTGCCGGAGACGCAAATCAGGCCGGGGAGGATAATCGTAATGTGGCACGAATGGCGGCCTTGCTGGCAGGTTTACCTGTTTCATTAGCAGGGACTACAGTAAACCGGCTCTGTGCTTCTGGTCTTCAGGCCATAATGGATGCTTCTCGGGCAATCATGTGTAGTGAAGGAGATTTATATATCGCTGCAGGTGTGGAGAGCATGTCACGCGCTCCATTTGTAATGGCCAAACCTGCTTCTGCCTATAGCCGTAAACTGGAAATGGTGGATACTACCATTGGGTGGCGTTTTCCAAATAAAAAACTTACAGATCAATACTATCCTTTTTCAATGGGTGAAACCGCAGAAAATGTTGCGCAGCGATGGAAAATTTCGCGTATGGCGCAGGATGAATTCGCCCTGGAATCTCAGGCAAAATATTTTACAGCACTGGCTGCAGAAAAATGGAACGACGAAATTGTTGCAGTGGAACTCATGCAGGATCAGCTTGTAAGCTGGGTAACAAAAGATGAGCATCCCAGAGAGACATCTATGGAAAAGCTTTCCAGACTTAAACCGGCATTTATAAAAGATGGTACAGTGACAGCGGGAAATTCAGCGGGAATCAATGACGGCGCTGCCGCCATGTTACTAGCCAGCGAAGAAGCAGTAAAAAATTATAATCTTCAGCCAATCGCCACCGTTGTTTCAATGGGAGTTGCCGGGGTGGATCCTGCCATCATGGGGCTTGGTCCTGTCCCCGCTACTCAAAAAGCTATTTACCGGGCAGGTTTGACTTTGGATGATATGGGTCTTATTGAACTCAATGAAGCATTTGCTTCACAGGCCATCGCCTGCATTCATGACCTGGGACTTGATCTGCAAAAAATTAATGTGAACGGCGGATCTATTGCCCTCGGTCATCCCCTTGGTTGCAGCGGTGTCCGCATTTCCACTACTTTACTACACGAAATGAAAAGACGCGGCACAAAATATGGTCTCGCTACGATGTGCGTCGGAGTCGGACAGGGTGCTGCAGTCGTTTATGAAGGAGTTTAACAGAAAAATTTACTCAGTTTTTAAACTCTTTATTGGAGACATCATCGCCAACCTGATGGATTGATATCCTACCGTAAGCAACGTTATAAACAAGGCTCCCAGGGCAGCTGTTAAAAAAATCCACCATGCAATGCCGGTATGGTAATCATATTGGGCCAGCCACCTGTGAAGCAAATACCAGGATAAAGCGGTGGCGATCAGACATGAATACGTAACCAGCAGGAGAAATTCTTTCGATACCAGATGGAAAATACCAGGAACAGAAGCCCCCAGCACTTTGCGTAATCCGATCTCCCTGCCGCGCTGTTCCGTAAGGAAGGAAGCAAGACCAAATAACCCCAGACAGGAAATAAGAATAGCGATCAGCGAGAACGAAGTGGTTAGCTTTCCAATCCGTTCTTCGTTCAGGAATTTCTTGCCATAATCCTCATCGTTGAAACTGAATACAAAGGGGCTGGAAGGATTAAACTTCCTAAAAACTTCAGCCATCTTAGCCAGCGAAGTATTCAACGGGAGTTCGGGGTTCACGCGGATTGTAATAGTTCCCAGATAGCCGCCACTAAAGAATACTGACGGATAGGCTGGTTCATAAGGCGATTGCGTTAGCATATTCTTTACAACGCCTACGATGGTATAAGATGTCCCGTCAAATCTTATGCGTCGTCCAACAGGATCTTTAAAACCCATAACTTTTGCTGCTGCTTCATTCAGAATTGCGGCGGCTGAATCCGTACCATAGTCCTTCGAAAAATCCCGGCCTCTAACAATGCTCCACCCAATAGTGTTGCCAAAATCCCGTGATACATTCACATTCCTGAATCCCTGTACCTGGTTGGGATCCCTGCCCTCCCAGTCTATTCCGTTGTCCGAGTCGAAATGAGTTGTAGGATAGGAGGATTCGGCCATATTCATTACTGCACCCGTAGATATCAGTTCATTTCGAATGACTCCAAAGTGATTCGAAAGTTCAGGGGTGTTTATCGACACCGTCAGCAGACCCCTGGCCGAATACCCTGCGGGCCTGTCTTTCGCATATTGTATTTGCCTGTAAACGACGATTGTCCCAATACTCAAAGTGATGGAAACAGTAAATTGAAGTATAACGAGCATGCGACGAAACAGGAAAGGGAAATTACCCGCTTTGAAACTGCCTTTAAGTATTTTCACAGGTTTGAAGCCTGAAAGATATAATGCAGGATAACTACCGGCAACAAGGCCCGTCATAAAAGTGAACCCGGCAGTAATCAACCAGAACCAGGTGGTGTTCCAGGGCATCAATAGCTGTTTCTGGGAAAGACTGTTGAAAAAAGGGAGTAAAAACCATGATAACAGGAGAGCGAGCACAAAGGCAAATAGAGTTACAACAACAGACTCAACAAGGAATTGAACTACCAATTTCAAACGAACCGATCCCAATGTCTTACGTATCGCCACTTCTTTGGCCCGTTTCTCACTTCTGGCAGTAGAAAGATTCATGAAATTGATACAGGCCAGCAGTAATACGAATATACCAATCATCCCGAACAACCGCACATATCCGATCAGTCCCCCAGTCGCCTGCCCATTTTCAAACTGCGAATACAAATGCAGTTTATCAAGGGGCTGAAAAAGAAATTCTTCTTCCATCCCTTTAATATATTCTGTGGGCACGCGCCTGATGAGATCATTTAATTTCTTTTCATCCTGCACGGATTTGGTTTGTACAAATAATAAAGCCTTGTGGTTCTCCCAATCTTTGTTGGTACGCGCCTCGTTACCCTTATTCTGCCAGGGAATTAAAATCTGTGTCCCGTAAAAAGTAGTATTCTCCGGAAGATCGGCAAATACACCCGCAACCCGAAAATCCAATTTATTATCCACACGGACGATTTTATTCATTGGCTCCATATTGCCAAACAGAGCAGCTGCTGCCGATTTGTTCAACAGTATTGAGGAAGGATCACGCAATGCATTTCGCTGTCCTTCGATCATATTCAGGGTGAACATTTCCGGGAAATCCGGCTCCACCAAAAAGCCGGATTGCGACAGCTTTTTGTCATTAAAGACCACTACATGATCAGCTTTGTTGCGGGAGACAAGGGATACATGGTTAAAGGTGGAGGCATACCTGGTTCTTATGGCATCTGCACTGGGGACAGCCACTATCGGCATTGTAGATGTCTCACCATTGTATCGCTGGTTGGTCATTATTTGCGCCAGCGTCTCGTGGTTTTGATGGTAATGATCGAATGCAACTTCATCCCATATATAAAGACTTATCAGGATAACGATGGACATGCCAACGGAAAGCCCGGCGATATTAATAAATGAAGAGGTTCTGTTTTTCAGCAGATTTCTCAATGCGATCCTGAAATAGTGCTTTAGCATAAGAATCTTTTTATGATACCATGCCGGCAACAACAGCAATGCCAGATTGCGAAAATGTGATTTTCAGTTAAATAGAGAAAATATAGAAGAATATGTCTGGTCGATTTCATTACAGGTCACGTTCTTATTTGAACACCTGGATTAATAACCCATAACTCATAACCCATAATTTATAATTGAAATAATCTCCCCAAACCCAATCCCCGTCTGCACCCCCGATTTTAGATCCTTGACTTTCGCAACGCCGGTAAGGAGTTCATCGGATCCAATGATTACAACAAATGGTATCCGTTTTTTTTCGGCGTATTTAAATTGTTTATCAAATTTCGCCTGCTCGTGATAAAGTTCGGATCGAATGCCCTCCCGTCTCAGTCCCTGCATGAGTTCGAAACTTTTCATAGCAGCCTCTTCCCCCAGGTTAAAAAAAAGCACCTGTGTAGATCTTTGAACGGCAGGAGGGAAAAGTTTTAATTCCTCCATCACGTCATAAATTCTGTCCACTCCGAACGAGATACCTACACCCGGTATTCCCGGAACTCCGAAAAGTCCTGTTAGGTCGTCGTATCTGCCACCGCCTCCGATGCTACCAATGCTCACATCCTTAGCGCGCACTTCGAAGATGACTCCTGTATAATAATTTAAACCGCGGGCAAGAGAAAAATCCAGCACAATTTTTCCGGAGTCATATAAAGATTTTAATTTCCCTTCAGAGGTGTTTTTCTTATTCACTTCCGTAAAAAATTTCAGGATAAATTGTAAATCATCAATACCCGCCTTTGTGTATTTATTTGGAAGAAGTGCGGTAAGCTGTTGAATTTTTTCTTTATTGTTTCCATCAATATGCAGGTATTTATCAATCACCCCAATCTGATCTGTGGTTAAATTTTTTTCAATGAGCTCTTCCTTCACTTTATAAATACCGATTTTATCCAGTTTATCAATAGCCGTAGT
Organism: uncultured Bacteroidota bacterium; assembly: GCA_963711345.1. Taxonomy (GTDB): domain Bacteria; phylum Bacteroidota; class Bacteroidia; order Chitinophagales; family Chitinophagaceae; genus Puia. The sequence goes on from CAVQDS010000002.1 coordinate 705,895, forward strand.
AATGTTTGTTGTTTGCGATTCGCCTCCACAGGACTCTGCAAGTCCCGCAAGAATCTTCCGGTGATTCAGTCGCATCTCTATATCAATACCAAGTCTTTCAAAAACGGTCAGATAGATTTGTGCGAGTTCAACTTCATTTAGGAGAGATTTACTTCCAACCACGTCTGCATCACACTGATAAAACTCTCGGTACCTTCCTTTTTGCGGGCGGTCAGCACGCCATACCGGTTGCATCTGGTATCTTCTGAAAGGGAAACTGATTTCATTCTGATGCATTACTACGAAACGTGCGAAAGGAATTGTGAGGTCGTATCGGAGCGCTCGTTCGGTAATTACTTTATCATTTTTTCCGTTGAGAATATTTTCAAAAGCTGCCCGCGCGGTTTCTTTTTTTGAAATATGGTCAAGGCCGTTGTTGAGGATTTTAAATATGAGCTTATCCCCCTCTTCACCATATTTTCCCAACAGGGTATCCAGGTTTTCCATCGCGGGCGTTTCGATAGGCTCATACCCGTAACATTCAAATACTGAACGGATGGTTTCAAAAATGAAATTACGTTTATGTACCGTTTCCGGTCCGAAATCCCGCGTACCCTGAGGTAATCCCGGTTTGCTCATGATCAGGCGGTTTTGAGGTATCCGTATTTTTCAATAATCTTCTCGCAGGCCTTATCTATCATATTATACACTTCATGATATCCTGGCTCTTCGCCGAACCATGGATCAGGAATATCGAGATTTTCGCCAGGGTAAATTTCATTCAATAGAAGGTCGGTCTTCTCCGCTTTGAATTTTTTACGGGCAATTTTTTTTATATGTACCAGTATGTCGGACGACATAGCATAAATCTTATCGAAACGGTCAAAATCGTCCGCCACAAAAGCACGGGCTGATTGTTGGCTGATATCCACAGCATGTAACTGCGCAACTTTCTGTGAGAGCGGATGGGGAGCTTCTCCGATATGATAACTGTTATTTGTTCCGGCGCTGTCTATTTCCCAATGAAGCCCTAATTTTTTTGCCTTGGACTCAAGGATTCCTTCGGCGAGTGGACTCCTGCAAATATTACCCAGACAAACCATTAAAATTTTCATGCCAGCAAAAGTAATACAAAAGCTTAAAGCCTAAAGCTTAAAGCCGAAAGCCTAAAACTTTTTGTAGATCGTAAATCGTTGGTCGTAAATCGATTCACGATAAACAATCTACGAGAAACGGTCATCCGACATCCGACAACTGCCAACGGCCAACCACCAACGATTCCCGCACATGCGGGATCTTCCATTTATGGAATCTCCTTTAATCAGCATCTCAATTTCACTGCGCAGGTTCTAATTCTGATTCATTCATCTGATAAAACAGATTATATGGAACCAATCGACATGCTACACGCCGATCCCCTGGATATACTTTTTGATAACAGAAATAAATCTTACGGGGCTTACCCTTTAAGGAAATATTATGCACAGAGGCTTTATATTTCCTTGGGAGTAACTATATCTGCTGTTATTATGGGTACATTTCTTTCCCTGTATTTTCATAGCAATCCCATAATTAAACAATTCAATCCCATACCTGATACCTATTTAGATCCCGTTGATTTAACTCCGCCCCAAAAACCAATACTACCCGCAATCAAACCAACAATTTCCAGGCTGCCCTCTGCAATGATAACAGAAACCACGCCTGTTATTATACGCGACAAGATGCCCATACCACCTATAGCGACTATTGAGGATCTTAAAAATGCAGATATCGGTGTGAAGACATTGGCAGGAGGGCCGGAGAATGGAGGAATAAAAAATAGTGGGAGTTCTCCCGGAAATGATGTGCAAATAACTGCACCAGTTGAAACTAAACATGAAGTATTGGAAATTGCCGAGGTCATGCCGGAATTTCCTGGTGGTATTGAAGCATTGAAAAGGTACCTGGTAAGAAACCTTCGCATGCCTGAAAGCAGCATGGAGCCAGGAACAACTGTCCATGTAATTGCCCGTTTTGTTGTAGGAGAAGATGGGAAAGTCCGCGATATCGAAATTATTAAAGAGGCAGATGCCGTTTTCAATGTCGAAGTGAAGCGTGTAATTTCGAAAATGCCTGATTGGAGGCCCGGATCTCAGAATCACCGGAATGTTGCCGTATACTTTAATCTGCCGGTGAATTTTGTGAACGCTGAATAGGAATTACAGTTGACCGATGATCCTCACGTGCGGGAACCGATGACCGTTTGTCGTAGGTTGTTTACAGTGAATCGATTTACGACCAACGATTTACGATCTACAAAAAGTTTTAGGCTTTCGGCTTTAAGCTTCAGGCTTTCCGTAGTATATTGCCAATCGCTAATAAACGAATGCTCATGCCGGAAGAAAAAGATCTGGATAGTCGTGCCAAAGGTTACAGAATGAGGAGGTCCATTATGGACTATGGCATGGGAGTGGTCATATTCTGTCTGGGCATATTTTTCCTCCTTGCACCCAGACTCGGTGTTGCATTTAATGTAGATGATAAGTTCCGGTATTTTTTTGCAGGTCTGTGTATTCTTTATGGACTATTCCGTATTTACAGAGGGTACAAAAAAAATTATTTTAGCTAATCCTTAAAGGGGTAAAACTGGATGAAGAATTGTTTACCATTCATCGTATATGCGGTCGCAGCGCTGTCATTTACCGGATGTCATTCGGGCCCCAGGATACCTGTGGAAACGCCTACCTCGGGTACAATACATATCAGTGTGGATGAATCTTTTAAACCTGTAATCGATTCCCAACTCAAAGTATTTGAAAGCTCTTTTCCCGACGCCAAAATCCTGGTGGATTATAAACCCGAGGCGGCCTGTTTGAGAGATATTTATAACGACAGCACCCGTATGATTATCATAACCCGTGGGTTAACCCTTTCTGAAGAGCATTATTTTAATGATACCGTGAAGACGCCGGCCGTTTCAGGAATTCTGGCCTACGATGCCGTGGCACTCGTTATGAATAATAATTCTAAGGATACTTTGATGAGTATGGATGAAGTCAGGGCTCTGCTGGAAGGAAATGATAAAAAGAAGCGTGAAGCGGTAATGGACGGAGTTTCTGCAACGAGTACCGTCCGTTATGTGCTGGATTCCATCCTGGCAGGTAAAACATTAGGGAAAAATGTAATAGCTGCCAGGTCAAGTCCCCAGGTGATTTCCTATGTTGCCGATCATGAAAATGCCGTCGGTTTTATCGGGGTAAGCTGGATTGGAGACCAGGAAGATTCCATGGATCTGGCATTTCTGAAAAAAGTGAAGGTAGTAGCTATCCGGTGCGATCGTTGTACAGACCAACCCTTATGTGTATCCATTTCAGGCTAATATTGTGTTTAAAAAATATCCAATGGTCAGAGGATTATATTATATCCTGAAAGAGAATTTCAGCGGTGTAGGGAATAATTTTGTTAATTTTTTAATTAATGAAAGAGGTCAGCTTATTTTTAAGAGAGCCTACCTCGTACCTGCACGTATGAATTTTGATGTTCGTAATGTGGATATGGAGCCGCAATAATCATTTTTTAGATATATTTATACAAAAATAAACAGAGATTCAGAATGAGAAAACTTAGCATCAGCCTGTTACTGGCTTTTACCTTCGCAGGTAGGTACAGTTAAGGCTCAGACTTTAGAAGAAGGTAAACGGTTTCTGTATTATGAAAGGTTTGCAAGTGCCCAGTCCGCATTTGAAAAAGCCCTGAATGCCAATCCAAATAATATTGATGCGGTATACTGGCTTGGGCAAACCATGATTCATCGCAGGGACACCCGGGATACAGCAGGTGCAAAAGCGCTTTACCAGAAAATGCTGGCAACTAACGGTAACGCACCCCTGCTTTTAGTGGGAATGGGTCATATCGAATTGTTGTACGGAAACAAAACAGATTCCCGTCAGCGGTTTGAAACTGCGATCAGTCTGACAAAAGAAAAAGACATCAATGTATTAAATGCCGTGGCTTATGCCAATATTGATGCAAAAGCTGGTGATCCGAATTATGCCATTCAAAAGCTGACAACTGCCACGCAGATTAAAAGATTTAACGACCCTGAAACATACGTGTTAATGGGAGATGCTTATCGCAGATTACTCGATGGAGGCAATGCTATTGAAAGTTATCAGAAAGCACTGAATCTGAATCCGAAATTAGCCGAAGCAGAAATGAAGGAAGGTATCATCTACCTTACACAAAACAACCGGGAATATTTTCTCCCGGATTTCGAATCAGCTGTTACGATGGATCCTGCTTATGCACCCGCTTATGAACAACTATTCCTTTACTGGTATCTCAGGGATGTAAATAAAGCAGCTCATATACCTGGATAAATACGCTGCGAATTCAGATCAGGGCGCTGATCTGGAATATATGAAAGCAGGTATGTTGTATGTATCAGGAAAAGTTGCAGAATCACGTACCAGGGCGCAGCAACTCATCGGGCAGTATGGAGCAAATGTAAATCCACGGATGTATAAACTGGTGGCTTTTGCTTCCGATTCATTGGGAGATTATACGGCCGCGAGGGAAGCGATGGCAAATTTCCTTGCAAAGGCAGATTCTTCCATTATTCTGCCAACTGATTATGAAGAATTTGGCAAGATATATGGAAAATTATCTGACTCAGTCACGCGCAGCATGGCTTATCAATATTATGCGAAGGCAATTATGATGGATACCCTGGATGGAGACAAAATGAAATTTGCAGGCTGAAGCATTGGATCTTGCAAAACAAATGCATGATAAACAGGCTGCTGCTCTTATTTCCGGTGCAGTGTATAATTCTTTAAAGAATCCTTCAAATTCCGATCTGTTTAAATATGGTACGGCGAATTATTCGGCAGGAAACTATAAAACTGCGGACAGCATTTTCTGTGGCGTATATGAATCGAGATATCCCAATGAAATTTATGGATATCTGTGGTGTGCCAGAAGTAAACAGGCGCAGGATGACAGTACTAATTCGCAGGGACTGGCGGTAGATGCTTATTTGAAACTGGCGCAGTTTGCCAGGGCGTCTGCTGATTCAGCTAAATATAAATCTCAAATTGTTAGTGCTTATTTTTATCTGGCAAGCTATTACAATGATATAAAAAAAGATAAACCGAAAGCCGTGGAATATATGCAGAAAGTACTTGAAGTGGATCCTACCAATACATCTGCACAGAATGTAATTAAAATGTTAACCGCGCCGCCACCTAAACAAAAACCTAAAAGCTTCCAGCAAATAATAGATTTATGTATCAAGACTGAGCCCCTGACTTCTATCATCGGGGGCTTTTTTATTATATACAGCTGATCAAAACAATCCAATGAAATCTGACCCTCCTGTATTACTTTTGTCGGGTAATGGAATCTTTTTTATGACTCCTTTTTTCCTGCAGTCAACGAACCTGGTTTCTGATTCAAATAGTGTAAGTGATTATTTGCCCATTGCAATTCAGTTGCTCTTCGCCGGTGCCTTTGTTTTTTTAGTGATAGGGGTCACCCATTTTCTCGGACCCAAAAGAAAAACAGATGAGAAGTTAAAAAATTTTGAAAGTGGTATTGAATCCGTTGGTAATGCGAGGCAGCCAATGGCCATTAAATATTTCCTGATTGCCATACTTTTTGTGCTTTTTGATGTTGAAGTAATTTTCTTCTATCCTTATGCTGTGAATTTCAAAGCACTCGGATGGTATGGATTTGCTGAAGTGTTATTGTTTGTATTTTTTTTCCTGGTAGGGTTTGTATATATAGTGAAGAAAGGCGCTTTACAATGGGAAGACTGATGTTGAACGAACCGCGGCCCTTCTGCGATTGTTATGAATAGTCATTCCCACCTGCCGAAAGGCAGGCGCCTGCAAGCCGGATGTTTTAAAATTTATAACATGTCAAGACCAGTAAGATTTAATGTGAATACGGTGCCTGCAGATACTAAAAACAGTATCAGCATGGTGGACATGCCACCCGGACAAACAGGAGATGGGTTTTTTGCCACCAAACTCAGTGATGTGGTTGGACTTGCCCGGAAAAATTCCATGTGGCCACTTCCATTTGCTACTTCCTGTTGTGGAATAGAATTCATGGCCGTCATGGCTTCCCACTACGACCTGGGTCGTTTTGGAGCCGAGCGTCTTGGATTTTCTCCCAGGCAGTGTGATCTGCTCATGGTGATGGGTACCATCGCCAAGAAAATGGGACCTATTTTAAAAGAAGTTTATCTCCAGATGGCAGAACCCCGGTGGGTGATGGCTGTTGGTGCCTGCGCTTCTTCGGGAGGTATTTTTGATTCTTATTCTGTATTGCAGGGAATCGATCAGATCATTCCCGTAGATGTTTATGTGCCCGGTTGTCCGCCCCGTCCCGAAGGTATTCTGGATGGTTTTATGCGTATCCAGGACCTGGTGGGTGAAGAATCATTCAGGAGAAGAAATGGTGAGCAATATAAGGAGCTGATGCAGAGTTATGGGATTAAGTAGAGTGTGGAAGTGTGGTAGTTTGGAAGAGTGGTGGTGTTAATGAAAAAAATAGTTAAATCTTATTTATAAAATTAAAATGGAAATGGTTTGTTTGACGGCTGGGATTGATTCTATCACTACTACTCTTCCAAACTACCACACTTCCACACTCCGCTGATGCGAAATTCATTCATAAAACAAAAACTGCAGGAACAATTCGGCGAATCGGTCAGCGGATTCGAAGAACCTTATGGTATGCTGACTTTCGAATCACCAAAAGACATGAACCTGAAGATACTTCAGTTCCTGTATGATGATCCTGAATTGAAATTTCAGTTTTTAACAGATCTGACTGCCGTTCATTATCCGAATCTGACCGGCAGGGAGCTTGCCGTAGTATATCACCTGCATAATCTGGTCGATAATATTCGTATCAGATATAAAGTATTTACTAATATTGAAAAGCCGGATGTATTTACTGCCACCAAATTATTTGAATCTGCCAACTGGATGGAAAGGGAAACCTATGATTTTTATGGTGTCAATTTTATTGGCCACCCAAACCTCAAGCGAATCCTGAATGTGGACGAGATGAATTATTTCCCCATGCGAAAGGAATTTCCGCTGGAAGATCAGACGAGAATTGATAAGGATGATGCGATGTTTGGAAGATAACTTTGAGTGTGTGAGAGTGTGAGAGTGTGAGAGTGTGAGACTGTGAGAATAATTCAGATCTTGAAATTAATTAACTAAATACAATAAAATGAGAATGGTTTGTCTGGGATTTAGAAGAGAGTATTTTATTTCGATACTCTCACACTCTCACACTCTCACACTCTCACACTTGGACCATGAGTGAGCATCACATCAAGCTTCCCGAAGGAAGCATGGAGAAAACGACAACTACGCTGAACCTGGGACCCACGCACCCGGCGACACATGGCGTATTCCAGAATATTCTGGAACTTGATGGGGAAAGAATTGTTTCTGCCGAACAGACTGTCGGATATATTCACAGGGCATTTGAAAAGATTGCCGAAAGAAGGCCTCTGTACCAGATCACACCGCTTACCGACAGATTAAATTATTGTTCTTCCCCTATTAATAATATGGGATGGCATCTCGTGTGCGAAAAATTACTTCGAATCAAAACACCGAAACGCGTCGACTATATGCGTGTTATTATAATGGAACTCGCACGTATATCCGATCACCTGATTTGCAATTCAGTTGTCGGGGTGGATTCCGGAGCATTTACAGGATTTCTGTATGTGATGCAATACCGCGAACTGATCTATGAGATATATGAGGAGATCTGCGGCTCCCGCCTCACTACTAATATGGGCCGTATCGGCGGCTTTGAAAGAAATTTTAATACGGTCGTTTTTGAAAAACTGGAAAGATTCCTGAAAGAATATCCCGACGTACTGCGGGAGTTCGAAAAGCTGTTTACACGAAACCGCATATTTATGGACCGCGTCATCGGCACCGGTGGCATCAGTGCTGAAAGGGCATTGAATTATGGATTTACAGGACCCAATCTCCGCGCAACAGGCGTGGATTACGATGTTCGCGTGCATACTCCTTATTCCAGTTATGAAGATTTTGATTTCGTAATCCCTGTCGGAAAATCCGGCGATAATTACGATCGCTTTCTTGTTCGCAACCAGGAAATGTGGGAGTCATTGAAAATTATTGAACAGGCTTACCAGAAAGTTCAGGAATTCAAAGGATGCCGATGCGGAAGTATATCATGCAGATGTTCCTGAATATTTTCTTCCGGAGAAATCTGATGTATACACAAAGATGGAAGCACTTATCTGGCATTTTAAAATTGTGATGGGAGAAACAGAAATTCCACCGGGAGAAGTGTATAACAGCGTGGAAGGCGGAAATGGTGAACTCGGATTTTATCTGATCAGTGATGGCGGCCGTGCACCATATCGCCTGCATTTCCGGAGACCTTGTTTTATTTATTACCAGGCTTATTCAGAGCTTACAAAAGGATCTATGCTCAGCGACGCTGTGCTGACTATGAGCAGCCTGAACCTGATTGCAGGAGAGATGGATGCATGATAAGCCTAAAGCCAAAAGCTTAAAGCCGAAAGCATAAATTAACAATTGATAATTAATAATTAATAATTGGAAAAGTCTTTAAGTGAATTATCCTTTCCTCCGGAAAAAATGGCAAAGGTTAAAGAACTGATCGCAAGATATCCGGAAGGCAAACAAAAATCTGCCATCCTGCCCATCCTGCATATGGCACAGGAACATTTCGGTGGTTGGCTCAGCCCCGAAGCAATGGATTATGTAGCGGAATTGCTGAATATCCTTCCCGTGGAAGTATATGAAGTGGCAACTTTCTATTCCATGTACAACCTGAAACCCGTTGGTAAATATATTTTTGAAGTCTGCCAGACCGGTCCATGTATGATCAATGGCAGTGACGAGATCATTCAATATATAAAAACAACTTTGGCCATTAATGTCGGTGAAACAACCAGCGATGGCATGTTTACTTTGAAAACGGTCGAATGCCTTGGTGCCTGTGGTTATGCTCCGATGATGCAAATGGGTAAATCTTATCGTGAACATCTGACTAAGGAAAAAGTAGATTCGATCATAGCAGAGTGCCGGAAAACGGCAGCGACGAATAACTGAGGGAACTAAGAAAGTGTGGTAGTGTGGTAGTGTGGTAGTGTGCAAGTGTGGATTATTTCAAAATATTTAGAACCGGATCTGAATGAGCAGAAAATTATTATTGGAAAAAATTGGGGTGCCGGGTATCCTCGGATATGAAGTGTACCGCCGCGAAGGTGGGTATAAGTCCGTGGAAAAAGCGCTGAAACATATGTCACCGGATATGGTGACGGATGAAGTAAAGAAAAGCGGACTGCGCGGTCGCGGCGGTGCAGGATTTCCGACGGGTATGAAATGGAGTTTTATCGCAAAACCTGAAGGCGTACCACGTCATCTGGTTTGTAATGCAGATGAAAGTGAACCAGGAACATTCAAGGATCGCTACCTGATGGAATTTCTTCCCCATCTTCTCATCGAAGGATTAATCGTTTCATCTTTCGCACTAGGGAGTCACGTAACGTACATATATATACGCGGTGAATATGCATGGATCATTGATATTCTTGAAACAGCCATCAGCGAAGCAAAGGCGAATGGATTTCTTGGCAAGAATATTCTTGATTCCGGTTTCGACCTGGAGATCTATGTACATCGAGGTGCCGGCGCTTATATATGTGGTGAAGAAACTGCCTTACTCGAAAGTCTGGAAGGTAAACGCGGCAATCCGCGCATCAAACCTCCATTCCCTGCTGTGAAAGGAGCCTGGGACCGCCCTACCGTAGTTAATAATGTTGAAACCCTCGCAGCTGTGGTACCCATCATTAATCTGGGTGGTGAAGAATATGCGAAAATCGGAATTGGAAAATCTACCGGCACAAAATTGATTTCTGCATGCGGCAATATCAACAAGCCGGGCGTGTATGAAATCGACATGACGATTTCTGTTGAAGATTTTATTTATAGTGATGAATATTGCGGTGGTATTGCAAAGGGAAAAAGATTAAAAGCCTGCATACCCGGCGGTTCCTCTGTTCCAATTCTACCCGCCAATCTTTTGCTCAAAACGGTGAAGGGAGAAAAAAGACTGATGAATTACGAAAGTTTATCCGATGGTGGATTCCCCAAGGGCTCCATGCTCGGATCCGGAGGATTTATTGTTTTTGATGAAGATCAATGCATAGTTAAACATACACTCACGCTCGCAAGATTCTATCGTCATGAGAGCTGCGGACAATGTTCTCCCTGTCGCGAAGGAACCGGCTGGATGGAAAAAATCCTGATGAATATTGAAAAGGGAAAAGGGAAGAAGAGTGATATTGACCTGCTTTGGGATATTCAGCGTAAGATTGAAGGCAATACGATTTGCCCGCTTGGTGATGCCGCTGCTTGGCCTGTGGCCGCTGCGATCCGCCATTTCCGTGATGAATTTGAGTGGCATATACAGTATCCGGAAGAAAGTCAGATAAGAAATTTTGGGCTCGCCCACTATGCAGATCCGCTGGAAGCAGTGGGGGCAGCTATATAAAGATATCGAATATCGTTAATCGAAGATCGTTCATCGACTTAGTAATTTCGACACGATAAACGATGAACGATATACGTTAAACGAAAAAAAATGGGCGAAGAAAAGAAAATGTTTAAAGTCACCATCGATAATATTAATATCGAGGTGGAACCCGGCACATCTATCCTCAATGCAGCACGCAAAATAGGAGGAGACGTGGCCCCGCCTGCTATGTGCTATTATACTACATTAAAAGGCAGCGGCGGTAAATGCAGAACATGCCTGGTGGAAGTCGCTGCAGGATCTACAGCCGATCCGCGGCCAATGCCCAAACTCGTGGCAAGCTGCCGCACGAACGTGATGGATGGTATGGTGGTGAAAAATATTACAAGCGAAAAAGTATTGGACGCACGCAAAGGTGTGGTGGAATTTTTACTCATCAACCATCCCCTCGATTGCCCGATCTGCGACCAGGCAGGAGAATGTTCATTGCAGGACCTGAGCTACCAGCATGGTGCTGAAGCCACACGTTATGAATTCAACAGGCGCACTTTCGAAAAACACGATATCGGTCCCTATATTCAATTGCACATGACGCGATGCATTCTATGCTTTCGTTGCGTATATGTAGCTGACCAGCTCACCAAAAAACGTGAACACGGTATTCTTGACCGCGGTGATCATTCAGAAATTGCGACTTATATCCATAAAGCCCTGGAAAGCGATTTCATCGGAAATATAGTTGACGTTTGTCCTGTAGGCGCACTGACTGATAAAACTTTCCGGTTCAAGAATCGTGTATGGTTTCTAAAACCACAGGACGCGCACCGCGATTGTCCCAAGTGCTCTGGGAAAGTTACTATATGGAACCGCGGCGAAGAAGTGTACCGTGTTACAGCCCGCAAGGATCAGTGGGGTGAAGTGAAAGATTTTATTTGTAATGAATGCCGTTTCGAAAAAAAGAAAACGAGCGACTGGGTCATTGAAGGACCGACACTGATCAGCCGACATTCAGTTATCTCTGCCGGTCATTACGTGGGGACAGTAAAACCGCAGGAAGTAATGCCGGAAGTTATGGATGGAAGAAAGCCAAAATTATTAATGGATATCCACAGTGTAAGCGAAGTGAACAGGCCTGAAATAGATCTTTCAGAAATACAGGGCCCGGCTCATTCCATCGACTTTAAAAACGATCATTATAATTTTAATAAAAACGGGAATACATGATTTTCTATAATAAGCTTTTCAGGATCGATATGGTCCTGGTGATCGCTGTTATAAGTTTGATTTTTGTTAAACCGGGGAAGTGGAATGATTTACTGACAGGATTTATTGCAGCCGTATTTGTTATTTCATTTGCGAATCATCTGAGACATTTTATAATGTATAAGAAATTTTATTAGTTCAAATGCATGTATTACTAACTGTAGACTGGTTTCTGATCATTGAAAAGGCGATTCTTATTTCCATTATTATTGCTGTTTCGTTACTTGTGGCCATGTATGAAACCTATGCGGAAAGAAAAGTGGCGGCAGCGATTCAGGACAGAAGAGGACCATCCCGCGCCGGTCCGGGCGGAATATTTCAACCACTGGCCGATGGTTTGAAATTGTTCATGAAAGAAGAGATCGTTCCGAATCTCTCCAATAAATTTTTATTTATACTCGGTCCCGGCATTGCTATGCTGACGGCTATGATGACCAGTGCAGTCGTTCCCTGGGGAGGAAATATTCATGCTTTCGGCCGCGATATTGCACTTCAGATTGCCGATGTGAATATTGGCATCCTCTATATTTTCGGCGTGGTAAGCATGGGTGTGTACGGAGTGATGATTGGGGGATGGGCATCAAATAATAAATTCTCTCTGCTGGCTGCCATCCGGGGAGCATCGCAGATTATTTCCTATGAACTGGCTATGGGTCTGACACTGATCGCCATGCTGATGCTGACAGGTTCACTGAGTCTGCATACGATCGTCGGGCAGCAGCTGGATAAAACCTATTATGTAGCATATCAGCCACTGGGATTTATAATATTCCTCATTTGTGCTTTTGCCGAATGTAACCGGACGCCATTTGATTTGTCGGAAGCAGAAAGCGAATTGAACTTTGGCTATCACCAGGAATACTCGTCCATGAAACTTGGTTTTTACTTATTTGCCGAATATGTAAACATGTTCATCAGCAGCGCGGTGATGGCCACGATTTTCTGGGGCGGATATGATATCCCTTTTTTGAATGATACCAATTTCGGTCTCCTTCACGGGCAGAATCTGTTGGCGGGACTCGAAGTATTGTGTTTCTTTCTTAAGATTTGTGTCTTTATTTTCTTTTTCATATGGGTCCGGTGGACGATCCCCCGGTTCCGATACGACCAGCTGATGAGGCTGGGATGGAAAACGTTGATTCCGCTGGCGATACTGAATATGCTTATAACGGGATTTGTGGTCTTGTATCGTCAGTATGGACTTTTTTAATCGTATATCGTGAATCGTCTATCGTAAATCGAAAGGCGAAAGGCGATAAGCGATCCACGATCCACGATAAACGATTTGGAAGGTTGATTCGATAAAAATAATTTTACACAATTATGCAGGCACTAACTTCAAAAGCAAAGCAGGTAGAGAGAAAGCCGATGACTTTCTGGGAAAAATTATATATCCCGGCAATTGCCAAGGGTATGTCCATAACATTCGGACATATCTTTAAGAAAAAGCCAACCATCAATTATCCTGAGCAGACAAGACCCTTCAGCCCGGTATTCCGTGGCGTACAGGTTTTGAACCGGGATGAGGAAGGACGTGAGCGCTGCACGGCCTGTGGATTATGTGCCGTAGCTTGTCCCGCAGAAGCCATCACGATGGAAGCTGCTGAACGTTTACCCGGAGAAGAACATTTATACAGGGAAGAAAAATATGCGGTCAAGTATGAAATCAACATGCTGCGCTGTATTTTTTGTGGATTGTGTGAAGAAGCCTGTCCGAAGGATGCCGTGTATTTATCAGAAACCATGGTGCCATCCAACTACAACAGGAAAACATTTATATACGGCAAGCCCGAATTGCTGATACCCAATCCATTGACAGAACCCGAAGCTTATGCAAAAGCCAGGGGGAACAGACCTGAAAAAAATAGTTGATGAGCGCAACCCAATTTCTATTCTGGTTTTTGAGTATACTGGCTTTATTCAGTGCCATCATGATGGTGGTGAGCAAAAATCCTGTATATAGTGTGATGTGGCTGATCGTTGTTTTCTTTGCGATATCAGGTCACTACGTTCTGCTCAATGCACAGTTTCTGGCCATCGTGAATCTTATTGTTTATGCAGGTGCCATCATGGTACTTTTTCTATTCGTGATCATGCTGATGAACCTGAATGCGGAGACAGAACCACAAAAAAATAAATGGCTTAAGATTGCAGGTGTAATCGGCGGTGGTGCATTATTACTCGTACTCGTGGCTTCTTTGAAAGAAGCCGACCTTCATAATCGCATCGCAGAAACCGGTAAAGGAGAAATCGGGCTGATCCATAATCTGGGAATGGTTTTGTTTAAAGAATATGTAATTCCTTTTGAGATCAGCAGTGTTCTGTTTCTGAGTGCCATGGTCGGGACGGTGGTGATAGGGAAGAAAGATTGAACTAAGTGTGAGGGTGTGAGAGTGTGAGAGTGTGAGGGTAAATTCATTCGCAAATTGAAAAATATTAATGATATGAGAAATGAAAGTATGACAGTGAAAAATGTATTCTCACACTCTCACACTCTCACACTCTCACACTAAAAGAAATTATGCCCATTAACTACTATATATTTCTCGCGGTAGCATTGTTCTGCATCGGCGTAGCGGGTGTCCTGACGCGCAGGAATGCTATCATTATTTTCATGTGCATCGAACTGATGCTGAACGCGGTGAATTTACTGCTGATTGCTTTTTCTAAAATGCATCACGCAACAGCTGCTGTGACAGACCCGAATGCAGGTATCAACGGACAAATATTTGTTTTTTTCATCATGGTGGTCGCTGCCGCGGAAGTGAGTGTGGGACTGGCCATCATCGCCATGATGTATAGGAATACGCATTCGGTGGATGTCAATTTTTTAAATCGTTTAAAACATTAAAGCCTAAAGCCGAAAGCTTAAAGCCGAAAGCTTAAAGCCGAAAACTAAAACAAGTGTGAGAGTGTGAGAGTGTGAGAGTGTGAGAGAGGGTTTTCAAGTTAGTACTAGAATTAATAATCAATAATAAAAATAGTTCCGGGCTTTTGGCTTTCTGCTTAAAAAAGTTTTAGGCTTTAGGCTTTGGGCTTTAGGCTAATTAAAAATGTCATATTACATCTACCTGGTCCCCTTATTTCCCCTGATCGGTTTTTTGATCAACGGACTATTCAGGAAATCGATTCCTAAATCGCTTTCCGGTTTAATTGGTTCCGCCACGATCCTGGCATCTTTCATTGTGAGCGCCGGGATTTTCTTTCAGGTGAAACAGGAAGGATTTCAACCCGTGATCGTCACTCTCTTTCAGTTTATTCATGCGGACAAACTCACCATTCCGTTCTCTTTTCTCGTAGATCCGCTTTCCACTTTATTCCTGCTCATCATTACCGGCGTCGGTTTTCTGATCCACTTATATTCCGTCGGATATATGAAGGAGGAGAATGCACCGGATTATGCAAAATATTTCTGCTACCTGAATCTCTTTGTTTTTTTCATGCTCCTCCTGGTTCTGGGATCGAATTACGTGATCCTCTTTATAGGATGGGAAGGCGTCGGTCTGTGTTCTTACCTGCTCATCGGTTATTGGTTTAAAAATATCGACTACGATAACGCTGCAAAAAAAGCATTCATCATGAACCGCATTGGAGATGTCGGTTTCCTGATCGCCATCTTTGCCCTCGTTTTTAAATTTAATTCTGTTTCTTTCGATACCATATTTCATGCGGCACCCACAGCTACTACAGGATTCCTTACCGCAGTCACTTTATTATTATTCCTGGGAGCCACAGGAAAATCTGCACAGATACCTCTTTATACATGGTTACCCGATGCGATGGCCGGGCCCACGCCGGTATCTGCACTGATACATGCAGCTACCATGGTAACAGCAGGTATATATATGATTGCACGCAGTCATGTTTTGTATAATCTCGCACCCGTCAGTCAGACTGTCGTAGCTATTACAGGGCTCGCCACTATTATCCTGGCGGCATTGATTGCAGTAAAACAAAATGATATTAAAAAAGTACTGGCTTATTCCACCGTCAGCCAGCTGGGTTATATGTTTCTCGGTCTCGGTGTAGGCGCATATAATGAAGCAGTATTTCATGTGCTGACACATGCCTTCTTCAAAGCATTATTATTCCTCTGCGCGGGATCGGTTATTCACGCTATGAGCGGCGAACAGGATATCCGCAGCATGGGCGGATTGAAAAAATATTTGCCCATCACCCATTTCACATTTCTGATGGGCTGTCTGGCCATTTCCGGCATTCCGCCTTTTTCAGGTTTCTTTTCCAAAGATGAAATCCTGACGGCTGCTTATGGAAAGAATCCTGTTTATTTTATTGTCGGCGTTGCAGGTGCGATGATCACAGCCTTTTATATGTTTCGTTTGTATGCAACTACCTTTCTTGGAAATTTTCGCGGATCAGAAAAACAACAGCATCACCTGCATGAAAGTCCTTCCACGATGACGATTCCACTTGTAGTGCTGGCAATTCTTGCAGTGGTCGGAGGGTTTTTAGGAGTGCCCGAATTGTTTGCAAAAAATTCAAACCTCCTGGCTCATTTTCTTAATCCCGTATTGGGTGGAGAAGGAAACGCTATGGAAATTCCGGCTTCAACAGAATGGATGCTGATGGGCATATCAACAATACTCGCGATCTCCATGGTGCTTTATGCTTTATCAAGATTCAGTAAAAAACCTGAGCTGGGCGAGCCCGTAGGATTCGGGAAATGGATGGCGGATAAATTTTATGTGGATGAAATATATGATGCGCTGATCGTGAAACCTCTGAATGCACTGGCTGATTTCTTTAACCAGGTAATCGAAAAGAAACTGATCGACGGTTTGGTGAATGGAACAGGACGACTGGTGCAATACAGCAGCCGTCAGCTGCGGTATCTTCAAAGCGGACAGGTGGGTGGATATGTGTTATTGATGGTCATTGGTACGGTACTCTTATTTGTTGTGCAATTGTTTTTGCGAAAATAAATCTTATGGTTCCTGTTTTACTCATCGGGATTCCGCTGCTCGCGGGTCTGATCGGATTCTCGCTGAAGGATGCTGCTGCCAAAACCTGGGCTTTGTTTGCCTCATTACTCACGCTGGGCGTGTCCCTCTTTGGAATTAGTCTGCCGAAAGATAGCAGGCAACTCATTTTTAATGAACCCTGGATGGGTTCACTGAACAGTCATTTCGCCATCAGTCTGGATGGGACCGGACAGATACTATGTCTGCTCACAGCCGTTGCTTTTCCACTCATTTTTATTTCAACATGGAAAGAAGAATATAAGAAAGCGCATAATTTTTTCGGACTGATGTTATTGTCACAGGCTGGTCTTCTCGGAGTATTCCTGGCCGGTGACGCACTCCTGTTTTATTTTTTCTGGGAACTGGCCCTGATACCTGTTTATTTTCTCGCCTCTCAATGGGGTGGTGAAAAGAGAATCGCGGCTACGTTTAAATTCTTCATATATACTTTCCTTGGATCGCTGATGATGCTCATCGCCATCATCTATATTTATTTTCATACAAAAGATCGCTCATTTTCGCTCTCGGCTTTTTATCAGGCGCACCTGATCATATCGCAGGAGGCACAGGGCTGGTTGTTCTGGTTCATGTTTGTTGCGTTTGCCGTGAAGATGCCCATCTTTCCTTTTCACACCTGGCAGCCGGATACCTATGAACAATCCCCCACAGCGGTAACAATGGTGCTCAGCGGGCTCATGGTAAAAATGGGTGTTTTTGGCTTGCTTCGCTGGCTGGCGCCGGTACTTCCTATGGGCACATATATATGGGGCGATACGATATCAATGCTGTGTATCATCGGAATGATCTATGCATCGCTGATCGCCATGCGGCAGGATGATTTGAAAAGAATGATTGCCTATTCTTCCATTGCACATATCGGGCTGATGTGCCTGGCTGTTTTTGCTACAACGGAAATAGCCATTCAGGGTGTGATGATCCAGATGTTCAATCACGGAATCAATATCATTGGTTTGTGGATCGTCGTGTATATTATCGAAAAACAATTCAAGACCCGCAAGATCAGTGAACTTGGGGGACTGGCTAGCAAAGCGCCGGTACTCACCGCTATGCTGGTAATTATCACGCTGGCTAATATCGCACTTCCCCTCACGAATGGATTTATCGGGGAATTCCTGATGTTCACCGGAATATATTCTTCCAAAGCAACGGTATATAATGTGGTGTTTACAGTAACAGCCTCCCTTACGATTATTTTGTCGGCCGTATATATGTTGAATATGGTGCAGCGCGTATTTTATGGACCAACGAATACGCTGACGGATAAAGCTGTGGATATCCGTATGAATGAAAAATTAGTTCTCGGGATCATTGTTGTATTGATTGTTGTTGTGGGCATTTACCCTGAACCCTTATTCAGGCTTACACAGGATTCGGTAAATGCGCTGCTTTCAAAAATGTTCGTAAAACCCTAAATGAAGAACCAGTAAGCTATGAATGCGATCATAACGTCGGCAATTTTGGGAGTGATCATGATGTTCAGTGGAATTTTTCTGAAGAAGAATTCTTCCATTCGGCTTTGGCCATACTCTGCATCCTGGTACTTCTGATCATGAGCATACTGGATATGAGCGGGTATCATTTTTTTCCGGTGGATACACATAACATGCTTGAATTTGAAGCATTCGGCCACCTGATTAATTGTATTGCCTTCGCCTGCACACTGGCTTATTTTCTGTTGAATGCCCGGGATATCGCTTCCATCGGAAATAATCCCGGTGAATATTTTGCACTGATCTTTTTTGTGCTTTGCGGAATTTCCATCGCTACATCTTTTAACAGCCTGCTCATGTTATTTATCGGGATAGAAATTATTTCCATTCCGCTCTACATACTAACAGGCAGCGATAAACGAAATTTAAAAAGTAATGAAGCCTCCCTGAAATATTTCCTGATGGGTGCTTTCAGTACGGGTATCATGCTGCTGGGAATCGCCTTTTTATATGGCTCAAGCGCAAAGGGAAGTTTTTTTCTGGACGATCTCGCACCGGTAAAATCAGCCACTGCATCGCCGATGATGATGACGGGACTGATACTTCTGATGATTTCCATGGCCTTTAAAGTATCTGCGGCCCCATTTCATTTCTGGACACCGGACGTATACGACGGAGCGCCTACGGTTATCACTTCATTCATGGCTACCGTGGTGAAAGCGGGAACTTTTATTGCATTCATCCGTTTATTTGGGAATGCTTTTTCTGATATTAAAGTCGCAGTGGCAGATCTACATTGCCATTATAGCTGCTACCACACTCTTCATCGGGAATATTACGGCAGTATTCCAGCAAAGCGTCAAACGAATGCTGGCCTATTCGAGTATCGCCCAGGTGGGATTCATGCTCTTATCCATTCTAACACTGAACACGCTGGCCAAGGAAGGTATCCTCCTGTATGTTGCGGTTTATAGTGTGGCAACCATTGGCTTATTCGCAATCCTGGTGAAAATGAAGGACTTTAGTTTTGATGGTTTTAACGGAATGGCAAAAAGGTATCCGGTAGTGGCGTTTGCTGCAACCATCTTTTTGTTATCGCTTGCAGGCATTCCTCTTACAGGTGGATTTATGGCGAAATATTATATGATTGCTTCCGTAATGGTAACAGGTTCTTATCTCTGGCTGGTGATATTCGCCCTGCTTTGCGCTACCGTGAGCGTGTACTATTATTTCCGGGTCATCCAGGCCATGTACTTCAAAGACGGGGTGGCGCAGGAACTGGAAATCGGACCCGGATTTCAGCTGATGCTGATTTTACTTTCACTGGTAATCATTCTCCTTGGTATATTCCCCCAGCTGCTGATCGACCGTTTATACATTATTTATATCTGATTCCGGGATTGACGGTGTTAAGTCAGTAAAGAATCTTTAAATTAGCCCTGCATTAAGAGACATATGAGGATACTTGATATTCTTTCACTTTCTTTTCGTACCATCAGGAGCAATAAACTCCGGACGGGCATTACGGTAGCCATCATCGCATTCGGTATCATGGCCCTGGTAGGTATCAATACCGCCATTGATGCCATGAAACAGAAATTCACAGAGAGTTTTGCTTCGATGGGATCCAATGGTTTTACAATCCATTATAAGGATTACCAGTTTTTCGGTAATAACAATCAGGTAACAAAAGAAAAAAAGGAGCCAAAAAAGATAAAGTCTCCAATAATAAAATACCCATTACCAAGGATCAGGCGGAACTCTTCAAACAAAACTATCACTTCCCTTCCAAAGTATCCCTCAGTCTGCGTGGAGGCAACAGCAATATCGTTTCACTGGGAAGTTCAAAAACCAATCCGACGGTGCAAGTGACAGGAGGCGATGAAGACTATGCCGAACTCAACGGCTATACACTGAATGCGGGCCGCTCGCTAAATGAACTGGATGTAGAATCCGGAAGAAATGTTTGTATTATAGGAAGCGACCTGGTTACGAAATTTTTCGGGGGAAATCCGGAACGTGCCATAGAAAAAATCATAAAAATCAACGGACTTCCCTTCCGCGTTATCGGAACCATGGAATCCAAAGGATCCAGCATCGGCAGGAGCTTTGATAATGTGATCATCACTTCCTATAATAATGTAAGGAGGTTTTTCGTAAGCGGATCTGTCAACATGTTCAATCCCGCACCATCTTTCAATATACAGGTAAAAGTACCCGACGTAAACCAGGTGAGCCTGGCGATCGGCGAAGCTGAAGGTGTATTTCGGCCTATCAGGAGAATAAACACAACAGATGCCAGCAATTTTGTAATAGATAAAAGCGACCGGTTTGTGGAACAACTTCTGTCCAACCTTTCTTTAATAACTTATTGCGCGATTGCGATCGGGGCAATTACACTGCTGGGAGCTGCAGTGGGTTTGATGAATATCATGCTGGTTTCTGTCACAGAGAGAACAAAGGAAATTGGTTTGGTCAAAGCCATCGGTGGAAGGAAGGGTAGTATTCGCCAGCAATTTTTATATGAATCCATCATGATCAGTTTACTGGGCGCTGTTTTTGGAAGCTTCTTAGGCATCCTGATCGGAAATGTCTTTTCTCTTGTACTCAATACCGGATTTGTATTTCCATGGATCTGGCTTTTCCTTGGAATGGCTATTTGTACCGGGGTCGGAATACTGGCCGGAATATATCCTTCATTAAAAGCTTCCCGGTTAAATCCCATTCAGGCTTTACGTTATGAATAATTTATAAAATTTCATTCAGAATGAATACAGGCAAGGGTTTGCTTACAAATGAATTAAATTGAAAGAATAACTATTTTCCATTTGGCATTCAGGAAATTTACTATATTGTGTTCCCTACGAATAAACCAGGTACACCGGATTTCCTATTGAAAAGGTTTTAAAAGCATCCCGTTCGCTTTATTCAATTACCATATTCTTTAAATTTTTCTTAAACACTAAAAACAAACGATCATGGCTGAAACAAGACCGACTGCAACGGCTGCAGCGAAACCTGCATCAAGTGTACAACCTGCGAAGAGTGGCAATTCTATTTCCTGGATGGCCCCTTTGGCCTGTGTAATTATTGGATTTTTAATCTGGAGATTTTTAATTGGTGACCCGGATAATTTTACAAAACCCGATCTCAATGGAGGTTTCTGGCCCAGCCATGAAGGAGCGAAAACTGCTCTTGCACGTATGTATCTGGGAGGGATCATTGTACCGATTTTAATAGGTTGCCTGCTTACCGTACTTACTTTCGTAGTTGAAAGGTTCTTAACAATTATCAAAGCCACAGGAAGTGGTAATATCAATGAATTCATCCGCAAAGTGCAATACCATCTGGCCAATAAAAATGTTGACAGTGCCATTGCAGAATGCGATCGTCAGAAAGGCAGTGTTGGCAATGTAATGAAAGCCGGTCTGCGCAGGTACAAAGAAATGATCACCAACAGCGAACTGGATACAGAACAGAAAGTGCTGGCCATTCAGAAAGAAGTGGAAGAAGCCACAGCGCTTGAATTGCCCATGCTTGAAAAAAACCTGGTATTCCTTTCCACCATCGCTTCCGTTGCAACCCTGTTGGGATTGCTTGGAACGGTAATGGGAATGATCCGTTCATTTGCCGCCCTGGGTGACAGTGGCGGTGGAGAAGCCGCATCGAAACTGAGCCAGGGTATTTCTGAAGCCCTGTATAATACGGCACTCGGGATTGGAACATCAGCTATATCCATCATAATGTATAACGTATTCACCACCAAGATCGATGGTATCACGTATGGTATTGATGAAAGCGGATTTACTTTGACTCAAAGTTTTGCGTCACTGTACAAATAGTCGTGAATCGTATATCGTTTATCGTATATCGATCTACGATCCACGATCCACGATAAACGAATTTATGGAATCTGATGAATTTAGCATCTAAACAAAAAGCATTTAAATAGAAAAAATATGGGAAGAGCAAAGTTACCCAGGAAGAGCACGAACATCGACATGACTGCGATGTGCGACGTGGCCTTCCTATTGCTTTCTTTCTTCATCCTGGCTACCAAGTTCAAACCACCGGAAGCATTGTCTGTAATCACACCGAGTTCGGTGTCGACCAAAACGGCTCCGGAAAAAAATGTTGTGCTTGTAACTATCGATAAAGACGGGAAAGTATATCTGTCCGTTTCCGACGCCAATGTGGCCGAGAAAAAGGACCATGATTGATGCAATCAATACATCAAAAAATATTGGTTTATCAGATGCGGAAAAAGCCAATTTCGTCAATATTCCAAATGCATATATCGGTGCTCCATTCAGCCAGTTGAAATCTTACCTGGATAAGAATCCGGAACAGCTGAGGAATGTAATTAAACCCGGTATTCCGGCAGTGGACAGTACGAACAATGAAATGATTGACTGGTTCAGAGCCGCTCAGGATGCATTTCAGGGAAAGAAAATGAATATTCTGGTCAAAGGGGATGATGCATCGAAATATCCTTCTTTACAGGGGGTGATCATTGCATTGAAAAAGAACGACCTCATGAAGTTCCAGGTTGTTACGAGTCCGGTTCCGGCACCATTGGGTTCAGAACTTTACAAAGCACAACAGGCAACGGGAACGAAAGCAGTTAGATTAATTAACATTAAAAAAAACAGAGACATGGCAGAAATGGATACCTCGGGCGGCGGTGGCCATAAAAAGGGCCCCGGCGTCAAAAAAGGAAAGAAGCTCTCTACCCGGGTGGATCTGACTCCGATGGTGGATCTGGGTTTCCTGCTGATCACCTTTTTCATCTTTACAACAACCATGAGCCAGCCTACGGCCATGCGTTTGTTTTTGCCCAAGGATGTAAAAAATCCTGATGAGCAGAATAAGGTGAAGAACTCAGCGGTTATTACCCTGATGCTTGGCAAGAATGACCAGATCTATTATTACGAAGGAGACAGTGCAGCCGGTTTGAAAGCCACGGACTTCAAAAACGTACGTGATATTGTAGTCGACAAAAAGAGAAGGACCGATGCTAAGGATTTTGTGGTGATTATCAAGCCAACAGTCAGATGCAACGTATAAGAATACGATCAATATCCTGGACGAAATGACCATCGATGGCGTGAAACGGTATGCGATGGTGGATATATCACCGGTCGAGTATAATTATATTAAAGCGACGGAGAAAGCCAACGGGATAAATTAGCGGCGGGATTTTTGTGGAAATTTTATTAAATTGAGTCATTATAAGAAATAGCCCATCATGGAAATAAATAAAATACTAACCGCGGATGTGCTTGATATCATCTTCGATGGAAGAAACAAGCAGTACGGTGCTTACGATCTGCGTAAGACTTACAACAAACGTCTGCGAACTGCGATGCTGGTAATGCTGGGTGCCGTGGTCGCCCTGATTGTTGGATATTTGATCAGCAACTATCAGGGAAAGGGCAAGGTAGCACAACAGGTAGTGCAGGACGTTCAGCTGGAAGATGTTAAGGAAGAAAAAAAGAACGAACCACCACCGCCCCCTCCTCCTCCAAAGCCACCACCACAGGTGGAAATGGCGAAATTCACCCCTCCGAAGATTGTAAAGGATGAGGAAGTGAAAGCCGAAGAAAAACCGCCTGAAGTTGAAAAGCTGGAAGACACCAAGATTGGTAATGCCAACCAGGAAGGTATCAAGGATGATAATATTACCGCACCGCCAGCAGATAATAAAGGCGTGGTGGAAGCCCCCAAGGATAATACAGATTACGATAAGACATTTACCAAAGTAGAAATCGAATCAGAATATCCCGGAGGTATTGCGGCCTGGTATCGTTATCTCCAGAAGAACCTCGTGTATCCTGATGAAGCCGTGAGTGCTGAAATTCAGGGACAGGTGATCGTTCGTTTTATTGTTGACAAGGAAGGAGTGGTCAGTGAAGTGGAAGCCGTGAGTGGTCCTCCCGAACTCCGTGATGCAGCGGTTCGTGTTATCAAGAAAAGTGGTAACTGGATTGCCGCCGTTCAGAACGGAAGAAAAGTAAAATCATACAAGAGCCAGCCCGTCAACTTTAAGCTCGAAGCACAGTAATCATTTTTCATTGTTTTATTTGCAGCCCGGAAAGTATCACGCTTTCGGGCTTTTTCGTTTATCGTTCATCGTGTATCGTTTATCGATCAACGATCAACGATCTACGATCCACGATATACGACTTATCTTTATCAAATGCTGGGAAAGTTAACCGGTTGGGACGACACCATCGTGGCACTTGCTACAGCCCCGGGCATCGGTGCACTGGCGGTGATCAGGCTGAGCGGGCCTGATAGTATCAAGATTGTAAAAGGATTATTTCCTTCCAAAGATTTATCGAAGCAGGAATCGCATACACTGCATGTGGGCATGTTGAAAAACGGGGAGGAGGTATTGGATGAAGTTGTCATTTCGATTTATCGCGCACCGAAATCTTATACAGGTGAAGATGTGGTGGAGATAAGTTGTCACGGTTCCGTGCATATCGAAGATAAAATTCTCGCAGCATGTATTCATCATGGAGCAAGGCTTGCACGCGCTGGCGAATTTACACAAAGAGCTTTTCTGAAAGGAAAGATGGATCTCACACAGGCAGAAGCTGTGGCGGATCTGATCGCATCGCATTCGGAAGCTTCACGTGTTTCCGCACTGCATACAATGCGTGGTGGATTTGCAAATGACCTGAAAATATTGCGGGAGCAGTTGCTGGGATTTTCGGCGCTGATGGAACTGGAACTCGACTTCTCCCAGGAGGATGTGGAATTTGCGGACAGGAAAAAATTCTATACACTGATTGAAGAAGCACAGCGTGTAACATCAGAACTCATCGAATCTTTCGCATACGGCAATGCGATTCGTCAGGGAGTGCAGGTAGCGATTGTAGGGAAACCCAATGCTGGTAAATCGACACTGCTGAATAGTTTACTGAATGAGGATCGCGCCATTGTAAGTGAGATTGCCGGTACCACGAGAGATACCATTGAAGAAATAATTATTATTGAAGGAATAGAATTCAGGCTGATCGATACAGCGGGTATCCGCGCGCATACATCAGACAGGATCGAACAGATGGGCATGGACAAGACAAAAGAGAAAATAGAACAGGCAGATATTGTGATGGAGATACTGGATGCTTCAGAACCCTATCACGAAAATCTCCAGGTAGAAAAAGAAAAACTCTTACGTGTATTAAATAAAACAGATTTGTTTTCTGATGGGATGCCCGGAGTAAATTATCTGAATCACGATTTGATTTTTATTTCGGCAAAAACTTCCTTCGGCGTGGACAAATTAAAACGCGCCTTAGTGAAGCGTGTGCTCAATGGAAAAAAACCCCGCGAAGGAACCGTTGTTACCAATGCGCGTCACCACGAAGCGCTGACAAAAGTCGCCATCGCACTGCAGGATATCCGCACCGGTCTCGACAACAAAGTATCCGGCGATCTCCTCTCATCTGATATCCGCCGCGCTCTTCATTACCTCGGTGAGATCACGGGCGAGATCACCAACGAAGAACAACTGAGTTGGATTTTTGGGAAGTTTTGTATCGGGAAGTAACCTCTCCACGATAGATGCACGTTCCCTGCGAAGTACATTCAGTCTCACGGTAATTCATTTGCCTTTTGTTGCTTTTCTTCGCCTTTAGTAGCCTTTCTTTCGGTACTAATCTGTTACTAAATCCTGTTCTCGTAAAGTGCTTGATTTTGGTGGCCAGATTATAGGTCACAATGATACGGTATGATACCTTATGATACGTAATGATACAGTATGATACCTTATGACACGGAATGATACAATATAATAGTAGTTCGATGATGTGTTAATTCTTCGAAAATTAGGTATTGGAATAAAAGGATAAGCATTGAACGATGACATAATGAATGCTATTTTTGCATTAATGAAAATTGGCAACAGTCAACGATACAAAATTTTACCAATGGTCTATGTAATTTTTAATTATGAATAATATATGGAAGATATTATAGATCAAATTTTGACCACCCGGTTTTACTGAAATTTCTTAACTTACTATTTAATAGCCATGTGTAATGAATATCCCCGCCTTTTTTAAGTCTTTATTAATCTTGTTTGTGATTGCCTTCACCTGTATGAACGTCAGTGGGCAGACAAACAGTGATTCATTAACCGTGAAAAATAAACTTGTTGCACTTCGAAATGATTTCGTTAGCAAAATTGAGGCCATGGGGTATCATCCACGGCTTAATTCACCTGAAATTATAATGGATAACCCGCCTTCTTTTGGAAACTACAATGATTCGAGCAATACCATTCGTACCAGCAATTGGAACACATTATCTGCAGCAGACAAAGAACTGTTTAACAGAGCCGGCAAGAGATATGGATATTCCGGAGAAGATTATTTTGAGTCCAGTGCACATCGTTGGATTTTCATCCACGAACTCGGACATTGGTGGCGAGCCTGCCAGCAACAGGTGACTGATCCTTATTCGAGTGAAATGGCAGCTAATAGGATCGATATCGCTTATTGGCGGGAAACAGATACTGCGTACAGCAGTTTTTCCAGACGGCGACATGAAAATTATCTTAAGTTGATGCCTAATCCCGTTCCTGAAGGGCAGGATAAGCAAAAGTATCTAAATGACAATTATGGTAAGCTACCAATACCCGTTTATATCTGGTATCAGGCTTCGATGATTGTTGATGGATATAACGAGACACCAATAGCCTCGTTCAAAGAAGCTATTAAACTTGCCGGTAACAAAAATTAGCGGACGATGTTATTTATAGGTTTCCCACCTTCTGAAAAGGCCAATTCAAAACTTCATTTCTTGGGGGAGGCTCTATCTGCCTTTGGTTGCTTTTCTTCGCCTTTAGTCGCCATTCTTTCGCTCCTAATCTGTTACTAAATTCTGTTCTTGTGAATTGCCATGAAATGATGGCCAGATTATGGGCACTAATGATACTGTATGATACGGTATGATACGGTATGATATCGTATGATACGGTGAAAATCCAGAGCTCCTAAGGGAAACCATGTATGAGAGCTGCCGGAATATTACGCGTTGAGGAAACTTGATTTATTTATTGTGGGTTTAAGTATATAATGGAAATAGATGAAGCATGAAATCTGAAGCAAATGAGAAATGGTCAGACTCATTAACAATTCCTTTTAATAAATTTAACTATTTTTGAATGAGCATTTTATTCTGTCTCATCGCCCAAACCTTATCGGCATGAAATCAGTAATTGTCAGTGCAATCTCCTGCGCTATCTTTCTCGCAGCTTGTAATAAGAACGGTACTACACTTACACCCGCACAAGCAATAGAAGGCAGTTACACCGCTTACAAACACCACCGCTTTGACTCGGTAACCAGCTACCCGGTTAATGGCAGAACGATAACCATGCAAATTGATGCCATTGGCGAAGACTCCGTCAGGCTGCAAATCAGATCTGTACAAAATGGATTCTATTCTCCGGGGGACACGGTTATTGATCGTCACCTATTCGTTCAAAAGATGTTTACAGGATACCAGGTTTCGCTTGGCGACCCGGTTGATCCCGGCACTGCCGAAAATTCTATTAGGTTTGATGCTTCATTTGATCGCTACTTTGGCGTTTATCTATATAATGGTTACTATGGCTATTATGTATATGTGCCGCCAGGATACAAACAGGGTGCCGTACAAACTCTTTTTAAAAAAATGCAATAAGACCAAAGCCGTGAGTTCAGTCTCTCTTTTTCTTTGGTCGCCGTCCACGATCTGATTAATGTTTCCTTCGGGCTCATGGTGAACAGCTCCCGGGTTCCGGCATAGGCCCGGATTCGCTTCTCACGATGTTTTAGCCTGGGCAGGAATCCACCGGCAAAAACTAAAACCGGGTACCAGAGCACAACATAAATTCTGGTTTTGAGATTTGACTGTTTTTTGGTGGCCAGAATATGGGTCACAATAATACGGTATGATACGGTATGATACGGTATGATATCGTATGATACGGTGGAATTCACATGCTCCTAAGGGTAAACATGTAGAAGATCTTGCGTATTGCAAGAGTTGATTAAACTCGATATATTTAATATTGAAACCCGCACGTATTAACACAAACTCTTATTTCAAAACAAAGTTTCCACTTATGTTTAAAGCGATTTATCTCTCACTCTACTTATTAATTACGATTATTTCTTCAAAAGGCCAAAGTATTGACAGCCTTAGATTGAATGATAGTGAAATACCCATTGGTTATGCGAAGAGTAATGAACTGCTTTGTAAAACGCCTCATGCTTTGTCAATATACCAACAGATGGACATGTTTGAATCATTTTTAGGTAAATTAGAACATAAAGATTTCCAATCCTTTGAGAAAAAGGGAGATTCAGGCAGTATTTTATACTTTCAATTTCAGAAAGATTTTACAGGTCAAGGGTTTTTAGACGGCCTACTATGGGGATCGGATGGTAAGCCAAGTAAATCAGAACCTGATGAGTACTTTGCTAAAGGGAACATACTTGTTGTCTGGAGTTTTAATTTAAAGAGCAACCTAAAATCCATTTCGAAAGAAAAGGTGGAAAGACTTTCAAATTCTATTAAGTAAAGAAAAATATGGAAATTACTTTGAAAGATTATATAAGGAAAACCTTGGAAGAAATAAATGCAGGTCTGCCTGCGGGGTACGTCATTGAAGAAACCATCGATTTTGAAGTTTCAGTTAGTACAAGCCTCAATAAAAAGGGTGGAGTGGAGATAAAAGTGTTTACTGGTAACATTTCAAAAGAAGATCAATCTATCCAAACCGTGGCTTTTTCGGTTATCAATGAGGCAGATAAGAAAAAATCATTCGACCAATCGGCCAAACACTTATTGAATTATATAGAAAAGGGGATAAAGCGTTTGTCGAAACTTTCAGAAAACCAAAAGCCATTCAAAAAACAAGGCGGTTAACAGGAATCTAAGATTTGAAGAAGGTACTTTATGTTTAAGCGAGGCAACCCAATAGTATTTAAGAAAGGAAATGTTTCAGCACTTTTCGTTAGCACTCTTATGAGGATTAAAAACGATATCGAAGGCGAGACCGAAGACTATATTCTTAATGTAAACGAATTGGAATATTCGGCGCATTTAGCAAATAAGTATAAATTTTTGGTACCCGAAATTCATTTTGACCAAGTTTATGCAGATAGTATGATGGGCCCTGTTTACAGGACAGATATTGTGTTAAACTAAGATAGAAAAGAACTTTGTTATTCGGTTAAAAGAAGTGGCGGCGGCTCCATTCAAAGAGCAAGGCGACACTTCTTTTAACTTCGGCATCAGGCTACTTTTTTTTGCAGATAACATTCTGCAGGCGTTTTATATTCGAGCGACTGGTGTGAGCGCTCGTGATTATAAAAAGAAAAATATTTCTGTAAGCCTTCATAAAGTAGAACGCCGTCCTGGGCCACATGCAGGTAAATGTGTTCATACTTCACCGATCTCCAGAGCCGCTCGATAAAAATATTGTCGATCGCCCTGCCTTTACCATCCATGCTGATCTGTATTTGTCTTCCCAACAGCAGGCCGGTAAAAACATCACTGGTAAATTGCGAGCCCTGATCGGTATTAAATATTTCCGGACATCCGTGCATTTCAAAAGCTTCTTCGACAACCCCGCCGCACCATTCCGCTGTCATCGTATTACTCAGACCCCAGTTCACTACAAAGCGCGTATGCAAATCAATCACAGCGCATAGATACATAAACCCCCGGCGCATCGGAACATACGTAATATCCATAGCCCAGACCTGGTTGGGTCTTTCTATCCGTAGACCTTTGAGCATATAGGGATAGAGCCTGTTTTGCTTATCGGGTTCACTGGTATTTTTATACCGGTACAACGTCTGCCATCCCATCACTTCCATCAGGCGTTTGGTCCGCTTGCGGTTAATTTTAAAATCCTGTTTCTTCAACCAGACCGTAAGCTTTCTGGATCCGTAAAACGGCGTTTTATAATACTGTTCATCCAGCAGACGCAGGATGGTCAGATTCTCTTCACTCTCCCTGCAGGGGGTGTAATACAACCCGCTGCGATGAAGACCCAGTAGTCTGCATTGCCTTACAATACTCAAAGAACTATGTTTATGATCAATCATGGAACGATGTTCGCAAACCGGCTTTGCTATAAATTTTTTTTTAAAAAGTCGTTTTCCACTTTTAGTTGCCCGATCTGGGCATACAACTTCTCGGTTTGTTTTTCATGATCTGCAGCATCATCTGCTTTGTCTGCTCCAAATACCGAAGACATATTGGCTATCGCTTCCTTCTTCCAAATATTTATTTGATTGGGATGCAACTCATGCTTGCGGGCCAGCTCCTCAATCGTGGAGCGTTCCCTTAATGCTTCCAGTACAACTTTCGCTTTGAATTCTGCGCTGAATTTACGCCTGGTTTTCTTTGCCATATATGGTAATTTAAGATGAAAAAATCATTCTTAAATACCTGTCCTATTTTTGGGGAACATCATAATAGCTATGAAGGAGAAATTCCCGCAGAATACTTTCCTGTAAGTTTTGATGTTCATTCTGGGAAAAAATATAAAAGAGAAATTATCCAATATTGCATACCATGCGCTGGTGACGTAAGATTGCTCAACTATAGCCCTGCGTCGATGATAACATTGGGAGGAGGAGGAAACTTTGAAATAGATGGCAATACTTTAGTTACAGAAGTAATTAATTTCTATAATAATCCTGAAGAAATAAAGGGCAAATACGATAGCGAAGTTGGAGGAATCCACAGCAACTACTATACTTTAAAAAACGATATAGAAAATTTTAATTCTTCTCTAAACGATCAAATACTAGTTACGTTGCGACAACGAAAGCAAAAAATACTTTCTAAAAATAATCTTCTTTCGCAATTGGGTGTTCCACTTAAAAAGAATGACGGTGTTGCTTCTACATTTGCTATTCCAAATCCCCAACACCGGGGGCTTTCCCTGAATATACCTTGACAAATAGTTTTCCATCCACTACAGCGGCTAATATTTTGACCAGTACATATTATGATGATTATAGCTGGGTTGCATCATCGGGGTCAACTATTGCTGCAACGTTCAACTCCAGTGGAAGCAGTAATTTCTTGGCAGCTTCATCTTCGTTTCCATATCCTCAGGCACTAACCCAGTCTCCCCAAACAAAAAGTTTAGTTACCGGAACTGTTGGGAAAGTATTGGGAATAACCACAACCCAATATTTATATACAGCCAGTTTTTTTGATACTAAGAGTCGTATAATACAGACACAAAGTATCAATCTTACAGGAGGATTGGATATTGCTACCAGGCAATTTGACTGGAATGGCAAAGCACTTAGGACACTTTTGCAACACCAGAAAACCGGCACTTCGAACCCTCAGTCATATACTGTTCTTTCTATAATTAACTATGATGCCTGTGGAAGGTTGCAATCCATCACAAAAAATGTAAACAATGGGACGTTGCCGGCAGATCAGCAAATCATTGTTAACAATACATACGATGAGCTTGGCCGATTAAAGACCAAAGCCCTTGGCGCCCTTGATAACCTGACTTACGATTATAATATCCGCGGATGGCTTTTAGGTATAAACCGTGCTTATCTGGGAACTGTAACCAACCCGGCGAATATTGCTCCTTCACCAAGCAATTATTTTGGATTTGAGCTGGCATATGATAAAACAACATCGCAAGCCGTTGATAATTCCTACGTTGCTGCCCAATACAGTGGAAATGTTGCCGGGACTGTCTGGAAAACGGTAGGTGATGGGATAGGTCGCAAATACGATTTTACTTACGATAACGTCAATCGTCTTACAACCGCTGTATATAAACAGGATAATGGCGGCGGTAGTTTCGATGTAAGTGCCGGATTGGATTTTAGTGTCAGCAATTTAAATTACGATGTCGACGGGAACATACTTAGTATGAACGAATCTGGCTGGCAGATAGGAAAGGGCAGTTCAACGATTGATCAGCTTACCTATAATTACACTGCTAATACCAATAAACTGCAAAATGTAATCAACCCGAACAGCAATGCAACAACTACGTTAGGAGACTTCAGGTATTCAGCTGCGTATACAAGTGCCCTGGGAGGTCCTAAACCAGCAACTGCACTCGATTATACCTATGATGTGAACGGGAATTTGATTACAGATAAGAATAAGGACATAACCGCCATCACTTACAACTTTTTTAATCTACCTCAGCAGATAACATTAGCAAAAGGAACTATCCAATATATTTATGATGCAACAGGCAATAAACTTCGTAAAATAGCTTATGAAACAAATGGTAATGTGACTTATTTAGGAACCAACTATCCGACAGCTATTACAACAACCACAACTTATATTAACGGATTTGATTATAAGACTCTTTCTTATGGTAGCACGACCTTACCCGCGGCTGTGTTGGCACAACAGTTTACAGATAATCTGCAGTCCCTCGAACACGAAGAAGGTCGCGTACGTGCACTTTACACAAATGTTGCGTCCCCCAACACTATAAACGGATATGCATTTGACTATTTTGAAAAAGATCATCTGGGTAACACCCGGGTGATTCTGACTGATGAAGCTGAACAGGATATTTATCCACCCACAACACTTGAGGGGAGTACGACCAATACAAGCACTGCAGTTGGATATGAGCAGAACTTTTATAGCATTAATGCTGCATATATTGTTCCGGCCACAACTGCCACAGGTATTCCCGCTTATACGAATAACAATAATAATATCGGTACGAATTTATATCCCTCCGGTAATAGTGGAAATACGAATGCCACGAGCAATAGCCAGAATCTGTATCGCATCAATGGGAACCTGAACAAATTAGGTCTTGGAATTACTCTGAAAGTGATGGCAGGAGACAAGCTGGATATTTATGGTAAGAGTTATTATTTTACAAACAATTCAAACGATAATACCAGCTATAATCTGCCCATTCTTACACTTCTTTCCGGCTTTTTGGGAGCACCAAATGTCTCAGCATTAGAAACTTCTGCCCATGCGGGTGTAACTGCAACGCAATTAAGTGGTATTACAAGTCTCACAAACAATGTTTCATCTTATCTGTCCAATAGCGCAAATGGCAACACGAGAACGGCCACAACTTCCTCCAAGCCCAGAGCATATGTTAATTGGATATTTTTTGACAACCAGTTCAACTATGCAGGGGGAGGATTTTATCCTGTTGGAACAGCGGGAGTATTGCAGGACTATTTTAATGTGAGTTCTCTCCACAATATAATCGTTCCCAAAAGTGGTTATGTTTATGTATATTGTAGTAATGAGAGCCCGGTTGATGTGTTCTTTGATAATTTCCAGGTTATTCAAACCAGGGGACCCTTAATCGAAGAAAATCATTATTATCCGTTTGGACTTTCCATTGCTGGAATCTCCGATAAAGCAGTCAAGACAAGCTATGCTGAAAATAAAAATAGATTTAGTGGAAAGGAATTACAGAATCAGGAGTTTAGTGATGGGTCAGGTTTAGAAGATTATGATTTTGGTGCGAGGATGTATGATCCACAGATCGGGAGGTTTTTTACCATCGATAAATTTGCGGAGAAGTATTACGGATTGTCACCATATCAATACACTGCTAATAATCCTGTAAATAGTCTCGATGTTAATGGAGATACTATTTGGATAACGATTGGCGGACAAAACTATTATTTTGGTAACACGGAAGAGGGTGGCTACGGTTTTTATGGAAGTGATGGAAAAAAATATAATGGAGATGACAAATTTGCAAATGCGGTTTCAGCGGCGTTGACCGGTTTTGCTAATTCAAAAGACAACGAAGTAAAAGACAGACTGAATGCCGAAATGTCAAGTAAATTTATAATAAAAATTGAAGCTGGACAAAATCAGGTTGAGAAAGTTATGTTAGATGATGGTTCGTACCAAAGTGTAAATGACCCGAATTTTGATATAAATAACCCTAAAATAGTAGGGGTGGTAGTGAATTGGAATGAAACAACTACGAATTCTGGTGATGGAGTTAAGAATAAAGATGGAGCGGATCCTGATTTATTACTGGCTCATGAATTATTGGGCCATGGGTTTCAGGCGATGATCCGACAACTTCAGGCGCCAGGGAAAACTACCAACGTTTATGTTGATGGATATGGTTATTTCCCGAGGCAGGAAAATGATGCGCAGGTAATAAGCAATAGAGTTGCAATAGGATCGGGCAGAACGAATATGGTTACACAAACATATTCAACCGACAGAAATCCAATAAATCAAAAAGTTGCATATCCATTAATACCGACCGAAATTATTAAATGGAATAAAAACGCTAAATACTAATCGGGATATAATCATGATTAAACTTTTGATGGTCTCATTATTGTACCTTAATAACTATAATTGCAGAGAAGCTTATCTTAATGAAGTTTTAAAAAGCAATGATCTGGCCCGGTATTTTATTGTGGTGAGAGCGAAAATCGATAACAATGAACAAGAAATAGTTGTCATTAATTACTATTTACATAACTTAATGAAATCGCGTGATAGCTCCTTTAACGATTTAAATCATTATGTAAACTTCATGAAGAATAAAATTCAGCAAAACGAGCCAATAGAAATAAATAAGAGCGAATTCGTCAGAATCAAGGCGGCAATAGTTGAGCTGGATACGGGTGTAGCTGCTGCGGCTGCAAAAGGGAAAGAATATTTATTGCACAAGTATTTTCATGTGTCTGATAAATATAACTATGCAAGATTGAATCCGGATATTAAAAACGACAAGGTTGCATATATAGCAAAAAAATTGTTCGATTGGAATTATTTTATGGCCATTGTAGAAGGAGACATTAATGTGCAAAATCTGAATTTTTGCGATAACTATTCCGACAGCAGTTTAATTCGGAAATAAAGAAGTAAGATCCTAAAAACTGAAAATACTTAAGTGAAAAGATTTAAAGAAAAACGGGCTTTTTACTAGTGTGGGTTTATGGAATTGAATAAAATGGAATACGTCATTTTATCGTCTGTCTGTGACATGGAAGGTTTTCTATAGGCAATAATCAATAAAGATCTTGAATCTTCATTTTTTCAAAATAATCGGTTCAATTGTCGCAAAATTCCGGTAACTAATCCGTCACTAAATCCCCGCAAACCCACTGGAATCGCGGCACAGTACTTTTTGTATCGGGAAGTAACCTTTTCAAGATAGATGCGCGTTCCCTGCAGAGTACTTTCATTCTCACGGTATTTGATTTGCCTTTATCTGCTTTTCTTGGCTACTAATCTGTTACTAAATATTGGTATATCCTTTTCAATGCGGTTAAACAAACTATTCGACCGATTTATGGAATTTTAGCTGCTTCATATAGAAAAAAGACTATTTGTTTCCGGATTCACTTAAACGTCAAAAATCGTTTCAACCAAGAATTTAAAGTTAGATTCAGTTCCCAAACTGATACTAATTCAGACTAACTCCGTAAGTATCAGCCGAATTTTTTTCACATGTCAATGAAAGTACCGAGAAAGTAATTGAAAAGTGATTGGAAATTACTGAGAAAGTAACGTTAACGATAGATTAACGCCTAAGAAAAAAATTAGAGATTTTAAAAATCAATAATTTTTTTTCTTATTGAATAATAATTCTCGTGAAATCTTTATCCAACAACAAATTGCAGGGATTTAAGTATTTGGGAATTATAATAATTTTTATTAAGGATAAAATTAATCTGCTAAGTGTAATTGTACCGGCCCCCAATAAACTGGACAGATTTCTAAAGGTAGTTTAGTAGTTTTTCATTTTCAAAAGGGATCGGATTATAATTTTTCCATACGGTGTCAGGAGTCTGTCTTTTCAGTGACCAGTGTTTCCTTTTTTCATTGTACCATTTGTAATAACGGTCGATAACCATCTGTGCATGGAAGATAGATTCGAACTCAAAACGATCTATCACTTCTCTTTGCAGATTCGAGTGCAGGGCTTCGATGTAGGCGTTGTCCTGTGGTGTGGCAACGTGAGAGAACTCCTGGTAAATGCCTTTTTCTTTCAGGTATTCCCGGACAGCAGTTGCTATAAACTGGGAACCGTTATCATTTCTGAGCGACATCCCTTCAGCTTTATATTCCAGCAACATCAGCGACAGCATTAAAAGCACATCGCCTTTTTTGATACTTTGACGAAGCATATGGATCAACACTTTCCGTGAATAGATATCCATTACTGTTAGAAGCAGAGCATTTCTGCCCGTGCCATGCACGTGAACATATTTAATATCCATCGACAGGTATTGCAAAGGACGCTCTGGCCTGAGACTTCTGAAGCGGATAAAATTCCGTTTGAAAGGTGCAACTCTTATTCTTGCTCCGTAAAGCAGTTTTGATTCCTTCATCAGCCTATAGACCTTTTTGTGATTGATGATCCAACCCTTCTCTTTTAACTCACCTGTCATATGCCTGTATCCGTAACAACAAAACTCCTGCGATAGTGTCTGTTCGATATCCTTTACTACTACGGCGTTTTCAACGAGTTCACCGTCAGAGTTCACACTGTGCGTGCTCGGTTTTATTCCTTTGGGTGACAGTGATCGTTTGTAATAAAAGCTGCTTGCGTGAAGACCCGACCACAAGAGTAAACGCCGTACACAAATGCCCCGAAGTTTATACACTCTTACGAGCCCTTCAGCCTCCGCTCGTAAGCCTCGTTTTTTTTTAAAAGCTCCGTCTTAAACTCAAGCTCGAGTGCCTGGTTACCGATAATCTTTTTCAATCTTGCGTTTTCTTCCTGCAATGCCTTGAGCTCCGGATCAACTTTGTGATATTGCGGCTGAAGTAATTTTGCACCGCCCTGATTGAACTGACTTCTCCACCTGAGAAAAAGACTGTGGGCTAAATTGTGTTTACGAAGGGTTTGAGTAACCCCATTTTGTTCCGCTTCCTGGATTATTTGAAGCTTCTGTTCCACAGAAAAGCTTCCGCGTGTCTTTGCCATAACCTAAATTTAAGTGACTAAATTGATTTACTAATTTAGTCCAGCCATTTAGGGGGCTGGTACATTGATAATGTTTATCCTCTTGATATTACTAATATTTTAAACAATTCATTTTGGAATACAACTCAAGGATGGACAATGGATACACTATTTCCGCTTTAATATTGATTGTATAAATATAATCCTGTAATATGAAAACGCTGATATTGCATTTATTGGGACAAATTAAAAAAATTTGTTTCTTTTTGTTAGTCCTTCAACTTCTTATAAATTCAATAGTGGAGGCGCAAAATGAAAAATGGCCAGTGAGCGTTTATGGGGGCGATGGGGCTGGCTATGCTACTGCTCCGGTAATAAAAGGATTTCTGATTGTTAATAGCAAAAACCTAAACGGACTTATTTATAAAACTAATTTTACAAGTTCTTCTTTAGATACATTATTGAATAGTGACACGTTATACGGTCGTATTAAATTATATGTTTTAGGCAAGAATATAGATATTCAACTATCAAGATCAAGTGTTGTTTCTATTCCAAGTTCTTATATAAATTCCATCGTCGGTACATCATATGAGAAATATTATCCGCATACCGCATTAACGAGATGGATAATACTCTCAGTAGAGGAACATTTTCGTTTTGGCCGTTTTGGACGGTTAATTGCAGAGAAAAACAATATCCTAATTTATGATAGCTCTAAAAAAGATACGACTGATGGTGGATATGTATGCCCCATGACTTTAATTAACGGAAATGAAAATATAGAAATTAATTATCCGTTTCATTCAACAAGTACAACACTGAGAAAATTTATTAAGAAACGCTATGGTGTTGATCCTAATTTATCAAAAGAAGGTTTAAAAAATGATCGCTTATTAGTAGATTATATTTTAGAAC
Organism: uncultured Bacteroidota bacterium; assembly: GCA_963711345.1. Taxonomy (GTDB): domain Bacteria; phylum Bacteroidota; class Bacteroidia; order Chitinophagales; family Chitinophagaceae; genus Puia. Next base: position 743,991 of record CAVQDS010000002.1, read on the forward strand.
AAGAAAATATACTACTGAATAAGAAAAGGCAGAACAATTGATTACAATATACAATCAAAGGTGAAGGATAATATACATATAGCTTTTCTGCAATATCCTGCGAATAGATTTGTATGTTAGATAAGTTTATTAGTGGTTGGTTTTTCAAACAGCAAAATAAATTATGCTGAATTGCATTTGAAATTCGTTTTCACTAAGGGTTTACACTTAGTTCAATTTGGCATGAAGCTTATTTTTCTTAATTATGAGCAACTTTAACCAGCTTTTCACCGGATAGTGTCGACATCCCTTGATAACTGTTTAAAAAATAGTTATGTTAGGATCTAATGTATGCCCTAAATGGTGAAGCGCGGAAACGTTAATATCTCTTTTTGGGAAATTGGTCTGACCTGGATTCTGCTTTTAATATTTTCCAGTGCCGAAGCCCAAATTATTATTACAGCAAACATAACTCAACCCACCTGTTTTAATCACCTCGCTGCCGCAGGTGGAACTACTGGAAATGGTGTCATCATCGCTTCTGCTTCCGGAGGAACTCCACCTTATAGTTACCTTTTAGAAAGTAATTCTGCCCAGCAAACCAATGGTTATTTCCCGGGATTAAGTGCCGGAACATATTCTATAATAGTTATGGATGCGCTGGGACAAACAAAAACGCTTGTCGTCATTTTAACAGATACAGATCCACAACCTATTCTTCTGGAAACCATATTGCAAGTTCCTACTACTTGTACATCGGCCGACGGTATTTTAACACTTGATCCCAGTGGGGGAACTCCTCCTTATACATATAGTTTGGATGGAGGAAAGACCTATCAGGCAATAAGCCCTACAATAACCAATCTTCAGGAGGGTTTTTATATTTTTTATTGTAAAGATGCCAATGGTTGTCTGGCGGGTGCCATTACTAGCGGATATTCGCCTTATTCCGATTATTTCTTTTGTTCTCAATGCCAGATGCAAATGAACGGAGGAGAATCAACAGCATGCTCAAATGACGGAACACTATCCGCATGGGTTCTCACAGGAGGGACTCCTCCTTTTCAGTATTCGCAGGACGGGATTAATTTTCAACCACCCAATAACGGTGATCATTTTACTATTACAAATCTTAATCCGGGATTTTATACCATTTATGCAAAAGATTCAACTGGCCTGATAGTAGCAACAGTTTATACAATTGCGCAGGATTGTTATACGCAGATCACATTTGTCGGAGTGGATGCATCTTGCGGACAAAACGACGGCAGCCTCGCTGCAACAGCTAATTATGGGACACCTCCTTATACTTATACCATTGACGGAATAAATTACCAGGCCAGTAATGTATTCACCGGACTTGCAACAGGGGGATATTCGGTATCAGCCAAAGACGCGTCGGGTGAAATAGGTTCTGCACCAGCCTGGGTTTACAATAAATGCCCCACCGTCTCTGCAACCGAGACAAATGAAATCTGTGGCCAGAACAATGGAACTATAACTGCAACGGGTTTTAAGGGAACAACGCCCTATCAATTTTCAATAAATGACATCAATTTTCAGTCCGGCAATATATTTAGCGGACTTACTGCAGGAGCATATAATATAACTATTATGGATGCAAATGGATTTAAGGATTCGACATATGCTTACATTTATAATGACTGCATTCAGATTGCGGTGTCCACAGTTGCAAGTACTTGCGGAAAGCCAAACGGAAGTGCGGTAGCCATAGCGTCTAACGGTCTTGCACCATACCAATATTCAATAGACGGAGTAAATTTTTTGACAGATAGTTTGTTTGCAGGATTAGCATCTGGATCTTATACCATCACTATAAAAGATGCTTCAGGACTTACCAGTTCATCCGCTGCAAATATTGCAGCTTTCCCCTCTCCATTTATAAATGCAACATCCACAACGGCTTCCTGTCAGAATACAAGCGCTTCAATAAGTATTACAACGATTGGTGGGACTGCACCATTTTTGTATAGTATGGACGATGGAAATCATTTTCAAACAAGTAATACATTTTTAAATCTGGATTCAGGCGAATATCCGCTCCAGGTTAAGGATTCTAACGGATGTATTACCGATACGATGGAAACAGTGAAAGCACTTCCTACGCCGACTATTTTTCTGGGGAATGATACAACACTTTGCGCGGGAATCAGTTTGACTTTACTGGCTGGCCAAACCCCACAGGTTCAATATCTGTGGCAGGACAACAGTACAACCGATAATTTTATTGTGACTGCTAGCGGACAGTACTGGGTGAAACTGACGAACCAGTTTAATTGTTCAGCGAGCGATACAATCAATGTGACATACAAACCTGTTCCGCAATTTTCTCTCGGAAACGACACAGTCATATGTAACAATAAAGTATTAAACATAAAAGAAGCTGTCCCAGGTTCAACATATTTGTGGAATACCGGCAGCACTTCTTCTTCGATAAATATTCAGACTGCGGGTTTATACTGGCTGGAGGTTGATGAAGCGGGATGCACAAAGAGGGATAGTATTTTTGTAAGTACAAAACCGAGTCCTGCTATAAATCTGGGGGATGATACGACGCTCTGTACGGGACTAACCCTGCTCTTAAACGCAGTGAATAATAATGCAAGCTATCTCTGGCAGGATGGTTCGACGCAGCCTGAATTTAATGTAACGGATGCAGGTAGATATACTGTGAAAGTAGATATCAACGGTTGTGATACGAGTGGAACTATAACCATAGACTACGATAGTAAACCGACAGTCAACATAGGTGACGATACGACTGTTTGCGATACACAAAAATTATTACTTGATGCTACAAATCCCGGTTCGACATACCAGTGGCAGGATGGTTCTACCGGATCACAATTCCAGGTGTCAGCCGCAGGACAGTATTCAGTTGCAGTTTCCAATATATGCGGAACTACTGATCAGTCCGTCGTTGTAAAATTTGAAAACTGTGCTTGTCAGATAAGTGTTCCGAATGCATTCACGCCGAACAACGACGGGTTAAACGATATTTTCAAGCCAAGATTTATCTGTTCATTAAATAACTACTCCTGTAAAATATTCAACCGCTGGGGTCAGTTGATTTTCGAATCACGTAATACGGATCAGGGCTGGAACGGATATTTTCAAAATCAGATCCAACCGTCAGGAACTTATGTATGGATGATTCAATACCTGGACTTGTACTCAGGGAGAAATGTAACTAAGCAGGGAACAGTTGTATTGATCAGGTAAAAAAACGACCTAAATCTCCATTACCAAACCGACACCAATTCCCCGCAAACCCACTGGAATCGCGGGACAGTACTTTTTGTATTGGGAAGTAACTATAGGATGACGGGTGACGGTTGGCCGTTGCCGGATGATTCATTCTCTCAAGACTTTCTTTTTTCTCTAGTAGCATTTTTGAAGTTTATTCTGCCTTCGGCAGGACTCCTAATCTGTTAACTAATCTTGTTCTTCTGATTTTCTGTTATTAGATGGCCAAATCATAGGTCACAATGCCTGTCCCGCTTCTGCGGGGATACTTGGAAATTCCGAACTGACAGACCACTACATTCCGGATGAAAATGACCACTAAAAAAGTTGATATCCAATTATATCGATGATCAATTTAAAACGGAATAGATTGATCCGTGTCTTCGAAATTTCCACAGCACAAATTGTATGGAATCCAAATTTAGTTAAGTTAGCTTTATACCATGCGAACTGGAAATCGTAGATATTCTATCGTAATGGCACTGACAATTTTGTGCCACTCTTTCGGATTCTCCCAATTCAATGCAAAATCTTCTTTGGCCCTTATCAAACGGATTATCCCTGATCAGGCTTCCAGTTTTGTACTGGAAAATTTGCATACAAGAGAAATGGCTGATGTTTTTGAAATTGAAAGCAGGAACAATAAGATAGTTCTGCGTGGGAATAACGGCGTTGCAGTGGCATCAGCATTGTATTTCTACCTTACTCATTTTTGCAAATGCCAGATTACCTGGAATGGAACGAATATGCATATTCCAAAACGACTGCCCCGGATATCAAAAAAAATACACCGGACATCACCCTACAGGTATCGTTACTATCTTAACTATTGCACATTCAACTACAGTATGAGTTGGTGGGACTGGAAGCGGTGGGAAAAGGAAATAGACTGGATGGCCCTTCATGGCATCAATATGCCTTTGGCTATTACCGGCGAAGAATATACCTGGTATACAGTTTATAAAGAAATGGGTTTTTCAGATAAGGATTTGCAATCCTTTTTTAGCGGTCCGGCTTACTTTTCATGGTTTTGGATGGGCAACCTGGATGGATGGGGAGGGCCATTACCGTTAAGCTGGATGAAAAGTCATATGATATTACAACAAAAGATTTTAGAACGTGAACGTGAGCTGGGTATGAAACCTGTATTACCTGCTTTCACAGGACATGTGCCCGCTGCATTCAAAAGGAAATTTCCAAATGCAAAGTTGAAAGCAACGAATTGGAAGAATGGTTTTGAGGATACGTATATCCTTAATCCGGAGGATTCCTTATTTGCGGCTGTTGGTAAAATATTCCTGCAAACTCAGACAAGGTTATTTGGTACAGATCATTTGTATTCTGCGGATACGTTTAATGAAAATGAGCCACCTTCTGATGACACGAATTATCTGGCAAAACTCAGTGAGCGATTATATGAAAGTATGAAAGAAGCAGATCCTGAATCGGTGTGGGTAATGCAGGGTTGGCTTTTTTACAGCGACCGTAAATTCTGGAGAGCTCCGCAAATACAATCCCTGCTCAATGCTGTTCCTGATGAACATATGATCATTCTTGATCTCGCAGCAGAAATAGAACCTGTCTGGAAAAGGACGAATGCTTTTTATGGTAAACCCTGGATCTGGAATATGCTCCACAACTTTGGGGGTAATATAAGTATGTTTGGAAGAATGGACGGAGTGGCTGCAGGACCGGCGGAAGCATTACAAGACCCGGCCTCCGGTCATCTGATAGGAATTGGATTGACTATGGAGGGCATTGAACAAAACCCGGTTATGTATGAATTGCTTACAGAGCAGGTTTGGCAAAATAAATCGGTCGACTTAAGTAAATGGCTGGAATTTTATACTACCAACCGATATGGTCAATTGGATACCAATCTTATCAAGGCATGGGAGGTATTGAGGGCAACCGCCTACAATGGAAAAGTAATAAGGGATGGTGCTGAATCTATCATTACCGGCAGGCCAACTTTTGATTCTTCCACCGTATGGACAAGGACAAAACTGAATTACAGGCCCAAAGACTTTCTTCCGGCCTGGGATTATTTTATTACTGCTGCGGGTAAATTCAAAAACAGCGATGGATTTCAATATGACCTGGTAGATATTACCAGGCAGGTTCTGGCTAATTATGCAGATTTCATACATGAAAAATTGGTCAGAGCCTACCGGGATAAAGATCCTGCTGCTTATAAAAAATACTGCGATGAATTTTTACAAATTATTACCGATCTGGATTCCTTGCTCGGAACAAGAAAAGATTTTTTGCTGGGCCCATGGATTTCAGATGCCAGGAGTTTTGGAAATAGTTCGGATGAAAAAGCCTTGTATGAACTCAACGCCCGGGATCTGATTACGCTTTGGGGAGATGCCAACAGCCCTTTGCATGAATATTCCTGCCGGCAGTGGAGTGGTTTACTCAATGATTTCTATAAAAGACGTTGGCAGAAATTTTTTGAAATGACCACCAATTCATTGGAATCCGAAAAAGAATTCGATCCCGTTGCTTTCGGGAAATATATCAGTAACTGGGAATGGCAATGGGTGAATAAGAGATCGGATTATCCGGTTGAACCGGTAGGAAACAGCATTGATCAATCCATCCATATTTATAAGAAATACAATAATAAAATTAAGTCCGGTTTTTTAGAAACTATTAATTAAGGCAATACTGCATATCCCGGGCTATATGGACTTTGTACAGAATTGACGATCTTTTATAAGTTGAATGAATCCTCGGCTGAAAACGATCGACGAAAATAACCGGAAGCCAGAAGGTAATAGCGCTAATAAAATATGAGCCGGTAATACTCTTATCTTTATTTTGTATGCCGGAAGAACAGAACACGCCGAATCAACCCTTCAACGAAGAGCTCACTGCAAATTCAATTGTGCAGGATTCAACTATTTCCCCATCAGAAACCAAAACACCAGACATGGAAGTACATCATCACCCGGATCTGCATCATAAGAAAAAGAAATTCAAAGAATATTTTTTGGAGTTCTTAATGATATTTCTTGCTGTGACAATGGGTTTTTTTGCAGAGAATATCAGGGAACATTTTACTGATAAGAACAATACCAAAGAATACCTGGAAACTTATCGCGATGAACTGATACAGCAACAAGCATTATTAAAACAATACAAAAAAATATACCAAAGAAAAATAGTTGTTTGCGATAGCGTAAAAAATATTTTTTTTAATGGAGAAGAAAATACAAAACTTAATGTGCTGGAACGACTGAATATTTTTGCAATTACACTAGTTGAAATTCCATTCAGTACATCTTCTTATGATCAAATGGTAAATGCAGGGGCATTGCGCTATATCAATAATATTGCACTTCGGGATAGTATGGCTTACTATAAAGGTCAGATTGAAACAGTGAAAAATTATAACACACGTGTTCTTTCTGCAATTTTGGGCCAACAAGCTGAAATTGTCAAACTCATGGATTACCATGATATGATCACTACCGATACAAGTCAGTCTTATGATGTCGTTCCACATATTCCTGTGATCAAACCTTTTGCTTCTTTATCTGCTGAACAACGTAATTCTCTTGTTGCATTTTACGAAGCATTTATTGTTCAGGCGCAATCCGACTTACGGCGAATACGCATGTTACATATTACTAATCAAAACTTACTAAACATGGTAAATAAGCAATCGGAGAAATAAATAAAAACTAAAGACTAAAAAATATAGACTGTATACTATAAATGGAAGGACAACATCACCCCAATCTTCTTCCAGGAATCTAAACCCTTAGGGTTTCTTCTAGCTTCGACGATCGGATATATATTGGAAAGAATATACAATGAAATCGATCGGCGGAAATAACCGGAAGCTAACAGTTAATAAAGGTATCCCAATATGAGGTGGGAATGACCACAAACGATGAATTCATTGGGATATGCCTGGATCACTACAAATAGCGCCTAAAAACTCGTTCCTAATCTGTCGCAAAATCTCCGCAAACCCACTGGAATCGGCCTACAGTACTTTTTGTATCGGGAAGTGACCTCTCCACATTAGATGCGCATTCCCTGCGGAGTACTTTCATTCTCGCCGTAATTCATTTGCTTTTAGTTGCTTTTCTTCGCCTTTAGTAGCCTTTTATCCGCTACGAATCTGTTACTAAATCCTGGATTTTGGATTTACTCATTTTGAATGGCCAAATTATGGGCACTAATGATACGGTATGATACCTAATGATAGTGTATGATGCGGAATGATACGAAATTAGTGAGTTGGATCAAGATTACCTCATTACCTCACGGTATCAAAAATCTTAGAAATGTAAAAATTGACGTTTTTAGAGTTGAAATTAAACAAGAATCGAAAAAATAACTCTCAGAATAACCACTATTTTTCTTCGCCTTTGGTAGTTTTTTCTTCGCTCCTAATCGCATCATGTACCGCAAAGGAAACTAAGGTGCTAAAAATCGGAATATAACGTGGTAAGAAGACAGGGCATTTTTTTTTCCTACTTGAGTATCTTTGTGTGTAAGCACAGAAAACATAGTTTTGTTAATCACATCTAATCTAACAGAACCTGAAACGAACTTACCTGCTTTTTTTAGGGATTATTTTGTCATTCTCTGTTCGGGCGCAGAATGGGAAAATTATTGAGCAATCAATAATCCGCACAAATATTGATTCCGTACTAAATCCTTCCAGACGTTGGAATGCGATTGCCAAAAAATATTACGAAGTTGATGATGTTTACAGAATCACATACCTATCCGACAGTTTAAAAGTGAAGGGATACATGGTTTTACCCAAGAAGGAAGGAAAGTATCCATGCATTATATATAATAGAGGAGGAAGTCGGGAGTTTGGGAAATTAGATTACGGAGATTATCTGATTGATATGGCCCAGATGGCAAGTTGGGGCTATTGTGTAGTAGCTTCACAATATAGAGGTAATGACGGTGGCGACGGAGTAGAAGAATTTGGCGGCAAGGATGTAGATGATGTGATAAATATGATTCCTCTGATGAAGTATGTCGACAAAGCTGATACTTCCAGGATAGGAATGTGGGGAGTTAGCAGAGGTGGAATGATGACTTATATAGCATTGACAATGACAAATCAGATTAAAGCGGCAGTTGTATTATCTGGCATAGTTGATATGGGAATGTTGTTAGAGACGAGAAAGGACATGGATTCATTTTGGTACAGTTGGTTACCTGGCTATCGTAATGACAAAAAAAATTTTATTAAAGAAAGATCTGCAATTGAATTAGCTGACAAGATCTGCAAAACCACTCCAATTTTTATTATTCAGGGCACTTCCGACTGGCGCGTCCCTATTCCCCAGGTATTTGTTTTATCTAAAAAATTTTATGATGTAAAACAACCTTTTCGATTGGCAGTTTTTGAAGGCGCAGAACACGGTGTTACAGAGTTTTGGGATGAAGTCGGCCGACAGACAAAAATATTTTTCGACGACTATCTTCGTGATGGCAAGAAATGGCCTTCTCTCGAACCTCACGGTGATTAGTTAGTGATCACCATGTGGGATGGAAAAATAACTGTCAGTGAGCTTCAATAGCTGAAACCAAAAATGAACAAGATATTTCACGGTGTCATTGAATTAATTTTCTGGGTAGCCAAATATTGATATGGCAAAATTATGATCCGATCCCTTTTAAAAATAACGAGCTACTTATCTACCTTTAGAAAACCGTCTGGTTTATTGGAAGTCGGTACAGAACGCAGTAAGTAATGAATACCAAAATAACCTTTGGCTTTACTGTTTTCAATAATCGATTTTAAGTCAAAACTTTAAATATTGCCGTGAAAAGTAAAATCCTTAAAATCATAATGGTATGCTGTGCATTTTTACTATGTAATACTTTACATGCACAGATCGCATTCGACAATTACGCCTTAACAGGCCTTACCATAATTGATGCGAATCATCGAACACCGCTGTCAAATCAAACTGTACTGATTACGAAAAATGTCATAAGTAATATATTTGGAAATGGAAACCAACCCATCCCTGATTCTTTCAATATTATTCGCATGGAGGGGAAATATCTATTGCCCGGTTTGATAGATGCACATGTGCACATGGCTACGGACCCATCGTTTGCAGATAACCGGGTACATACTTTAGATGTTTTGCGGCGAATGTTGTTTAGTGGAATTACCTCAGTAAGAGATATGGCCGGTGATGCACGAACACTGGCAAGCTTATCCCGGGACGCTTTAAATGATGATATCATCTCGCCCGATATATATTATTCCGCATTAATGGCGGGACCGGTTTTCTTTAATGATCCCAGGGCAGAGTCGGCAGCAAGGGGTGGTGTCGCAGGAAAAATGCCCTATCGGCAGAAGCAAAAGGAAGCGGCGCAACTGGTATTAAATTATTCGCCAATTTGTCTGCGCAGCTAGTTGCTAAAATCATTGACGAAGCAAATAAGCAAGGCATGATTGTTTGGGGACATGCATGGCTTCAGAATGCAAAACCCTCCGACCTGGTAAAAGCGGGTGTAAATCCCATTTCGCATTCAGCTTTACTCATTCACGATAAAATTGATACAATTCCTTTACTGTGGAAAAATCAACGGCATGATGATAAATTCTGGAAAAGTTCTATACCCGACTTTTCAACGTTATTTCAATTAATGAAGGCACACAATACAATACTTGATGCGACTATGATCACATATAAACATTGGGGAGAGCAGGATACATCCATGCGGTACGATTATGAAATCACAAAACGCATAACCACTCAGGCCTACAAAGCAGGCGTGATGATAGATGCAGGCACTGATGATGACCAGGGAGCATTTGTACAAAAAGAAATGGAAGTACTGGTAAATGATGCCGGCCTCAGTAATTTCGATGCTCTGGTAGCCGCCACATTAAATGGCGCCTATGCATTACATATAAATAATACTCGTGGAACAATTGCAGTAGGCAAAATTGCAAATCTCGTTGTGCTTAATAAAAACCCCTCACAAAAAATAGAAAATATCGAATCAGTTTTTCTTGTAATAAAAAATGGGATAATCTTTAAAAAATGAATTTTCACACCCTAAATATTCATCGAGAAAGCAAAGACGCTCATTTGAAAATAAGGTAGCGGCAAGATAAAGCAACGATTTCTTCCTTCAACACAGCGGAACTTCCCACGCAACCTCCACGATCTTTCTAAAATAGAATGTCCGGATATCCGATATAGACTGAAACATCGACATTTTATTTCAGTCGACTGATTTTCTGGCGGTAAAAAAATGTTAGTTTGTTCAGGCTCTTTTAACCCCTGAGGCTTCTTCAAGAATCAACGATTTGAGAAATGATGTGAAGAAAGTGCATAGTGAGAGCGATTATCAAAATTAACCGGAAGGCAAAGAGTAAAAACACTATCTAAATATGAGCCGGCACTGCTCTTGAGTGGTGAACACACGAGAACATGCCTGGATCACTTGAAATATCACTTAAATACTTGTCACTAATCTTAGACTAATTCCTCTAAACCCACTGGAATCGGAGGACAGAACTTTTTGTATCGGCACGGAACAAAAAGTGCCCATCTACACAATATTTTGAGAGTCAATATGGGAGGAGACCGGCGAAATTATGGAGAGCCGGTGAGCTTACCGGAAGTTCCTGGATAAAACTTCATTATTTCGGGATTGTGTTAATTTAACATTTGAAAACTATCCGGTTTATATAAAGCTGATACATTAGCCTTACATTTCTGCACACTTATCGGAAACTTTGGGAGCAAAAAATTTCATACCACATTATGCTTTACGGGAGTTCGTTGCCTGCATTTTTACTGCTGAAAATTTGATGGGCAAGGAAGAAGTCAGTGTTTACAGACCCTTTCCGCCGAGTCCTCAAAACAGTATAATTTTTTATGTACGTGATGGTGCAGAAATTGAAAGACCAGATGCCGGCAAATTGGTAAAACTTCCTCCCTGCATTTTTACCGGCCAGCTTACCGAAAGAATCAATACTAAAATGGGTAAGGATCACCTGATGGTATATGTCGGCTTTAAACCGGGAGGAATGTATCGTTTGTTGGGAATACCTATGAATAAATTTATTAATGACGATTTTAACGGCGCTGACCTGTATGGAAGTGAAATTTCCGAAATCATGGAGCAACTGAATGAAGCTTCAAATCCGAATGAATTGGTGAATATTGTTGAAAATTTTTTAATGTTAAAGTTGAAAAAACTAAAACGTGCAGACTCATTTGACTTAGCTATGCAGGAACTTATAAAACGGAATGGAAATCTGGCAATGGATGAAGTGGCGAATATGTCATGCCTCGGTTTTCGTCAATTTGAAAGAAAGTGCTTGGAAAAAATCGGAATTCCTCCAAAACTATATGCCAGGATAATACGCTTCTCCAAAGCCTATCGGATGAAGGAAATGAATCCAAACCTCAGTTGGACTGGTCTTGCTCACTTCTGCGGCTACTATGACCAGATGCATATGATCCGTGATTTTAAAGAATTTACAGGGGTAACTCCATCAAAAATGGATCGTGAAATGGAGGCATCGGTCTATAAGCTACAAACCAACCTCATCATCTGAAATGTCGCCTTTGTACTATTTCTGCCTTAAATATCCAAATAGCTTTATGATCAAAAATGATCAAAAATATTACCGGACTGCTGGTTTTGATTTTCAGTATAACATATAGTTATGCACAAACAGCAGACATCATTTTGTTCAATGGGAAAATATTTACTTCCGATAAAAAAAATCTTTATGTAACTGCACTTGCCATTAAAGGCAACAGTATATTAGCCACCGGCAATAATGAATCCATTGAAAAATATGGAGGGACAAATACGAAACGGATCGACCTCCATCGTAAAACAGTCACACCCGGTTTCAACGACGCACACTTCCATCTGGAAGGTGGTTATAAAGCGAGAAACATTCAGTTTACAACTATGGATCCGTCCTGGGAATCTTTATTGGATTCTCTAAGAATCATTTCCGATGAATTGAAAAATGGTGAATGGATCGATGCAATGATCGGACCTTCCATTGCCAATTCACCAGCGGCAAACCGCTTTGCCCTGGACAGTATTACAACCGGCCATCCTGTATTTCTACTTTCATTCTGGGCACATGTTGGAATTTATAATACACATGGGTTAAAATCAATGGGTATATCAGAAACCCAGATTGAACCAAAAGGAGGGCGATATGAAAGAACGCAGGATGGTATAACTCTTACCGGGAAATGTTTTGAGAAAAATGCCATCATTCCTGAAAGCAGCTATAATAAAAAGACTTCCTTCAGGGATGATGATGTGTTTGTAGGTTATCTAAAAGGAATATCTCAGGCATTTTTGCACTTGGGTATAACGAGTGTACAAAATATGTGCACCGGAGCAACTGCCTCTGACTATATTAAATATTGGAAAATTGCTGGATTACCTTTTCGGCTAAGGTTGATCCGTTGGGGAGATCTTTCTCCTGCAGGAGAAATTTTAGTGCCTGGTGAAGACTTACCACGCAACAATGACGATTTACCATTGCTCTCGGTATTTGGAACGAAATGGTTACTCGATGGCACTCCGATCGAAGGTGGTGCAGCAATAACAGAGGGATATGTCTATAATCCAAAACACTTTGGTTATTTAAATTATTCCAGAGAGAATATTAAATCTTTTTTTGAGGAAGCCTTAAAAAGAAATGATCAGCTCTGTTTTCATGCTGTTGGTGACAGTACTCTGAATGTCGTCATAGATGTAATGGAGAAAATGAATGTTGACTGGAAGTCCAAACGTGTTAGGATTGAACATGGGGACGGTCTCCTGCCGGCTCAATTTGAAAATGCCAGGGAGCTGGGAATTATAGTGGTTCAAAATCCCACCCATTTCGATAAGAATATTATTTCCTTATTGAGAGGAAAAATGTCTGAGACAGGTTTCAGGTTTCTTTCATTGTTAAAAGCAGGAATTCCTGTTGCCATTGGATCAGATGGCCCGTTTAATCCTTTTCTGAATATTATGCTTGCTGTAACGGATCCTGCTTTTCCGGATGAGGCGATGTTGCGCGAACAGGCTGTTATTGCATATACGCTTACTTCAGCGTATGCAGAATTTGCAGAGGAAAAAAAGGGCTCTTTGGTTCCCGGTAAACTGGCTGACCTGACAGTTTTATCACAGGATATATTTACCGTTCCGGTTCAACAGTTGCTTAATACAAGAAGTGTTTTAACAATGGTTGATGGTAAAATTGTATTTAAGGAGGAATGATTTAATACTTAAACCCCGGTTACTAAATCGTTACCAATTCCCCGCAAACCCGTTGTAATCGGGGCACAGTAATTTTTGTATCGGGAAGTGATGATTGGTTAGCGGTTGGCGGTTGGCGGTGGCTGGATTTAATCAAACTATTTTTATTTTCTTCAGTAGCCTTTTGAAGTTTATCCCGCTGAAGGCGGGATTCCTAATCTGTTACTAAATCCGGTTCTTGCGATTTACGTTATTTTGGTGGCCAGATTATAGGTCACAATGATACGGTATGATACCTGATGATACCGTATGATACGGTATTTACAAATATATGAGTGAAGAAGGAATTTGTACCTGCAGTGGTTACACAGGCGCCAAGGTTTCCTCTTCAAAGTACCCTGGCTGTATTGTATTCGCGAATTGAAACACTGCATCTGAAGCATTCACAAGGTCAAAGTCTAACAGTGTTTTAAATAGCGTCTGGTGATACGTTACATTTTGAGCTTCCAATTATATTAAATTGATCAGGTTATCTCTTAGAGAATTGGCATTGGAAAGATTTGAGTATACAGCCGGGTGCGCGGCAACATAGTTTATACCGCTGAGTACAGGAATAACTTCTCTGATCTTAGTATTGAAATCCATCCATTCAATATCTTTTTTAGATTTTTCCTGCTCATTTATTTTATAAGTAATACTTTCAGAAAGTAATTGGTTGATGAATCCTTCAACAGTCGTGATTAAGGATACTATGCCCGACACCACTTCGCTGAAGAATTGGGTAAAAACTTCTGCCTGTTTCACATGATTATTTCCTGGAATATCTTGGAGGGCTATTTTATTTTTATAAGCATCTTCTGAATGAATGTTTGCATTTCGGCAGTACAGCCAGCAATTGAAAACTCGACAAAATCATTGAAGCAGGTGACTTATCAAAGTAACAATTGATTAATCTGCATTATTTTTTAACGCCATGATGCATTAATGAGTTCACAATATGGTTTTGTATAATCTTTTGAAGTAAGAATGTCTTTTTCTCCCTGTATGAGATAGACTGGTATCTTAAAATTCAATGCCGGTCGCGAAAATATTGCTGGCCAAACAGCAGAATCAGCAAACATACAACCAGCGTGCGTCTATTAATGTCGTTTGGCGTTAAAAAATGCAGTTGGTATCTAAAAGAATGATTTTTATCGAATTATTATAATGACGTTCATATATTCTTTAAAAAAAGTAACTTCCATATGTGAACGGGGACAGAAATTTTATTAAACAATTTATTTTTGAAAAAAAATATTGGCTGGCGAGACACATTGTATTCTGGTCGGTGGGTAATGTTTTTCTACTGGCGATCGCTTCACAAGACGGCATTTTAAAAGAGAGTTTCAAAACAGCGATGATTTACATGCCGTTCAATTTCCTAATAACATATGTTGTTATTTATTGTTTCGTGCCATGGTTTTTAATCAGGGAAAAATATGTTTCATTTCTGATGGCATATTTTATCTGGCTTATCATCACAATGTTTTTAAATTTCGGCATTAGATATTTTATACTTTTTCCGTTGCGTGTTCCGCCACAAATGTTAGCAAAGGTCAGGTCAGACAATTCCCAGATATTCCGCATGGCCGGTTTTTTAGCAATGAATATGTTGGCGCTTTTTGCTTTGACAATTAAAGTATGTAAGCAATGGATTATTAAACAGGAAATGGCATCGCGGCTTGAAAAAGAAAACATAAGCGCAGAGCTTAAATTGCTAAAGGCACAGCTGCATCCTCATTTTTTGTTTAATACCCTTAATAATTTGTATATGCTTGTATGTGAAAAATCGGATAAAGCGCCGAAGATGCTTTTGAGGTTATCAGAATTGCTGAGTTACGTATTGTATGAGTGTAAAGCAGACGAAGTTTTATTATCAAAAGAAATTAACGTTATTAAAGATTACGTAGCACTTGAAAAAGAGAGATATGGAGAAAGGCTTGATGTTTCATTAAATTTTTCAGGTGATATAGTTGATAGAATGATTGTGCCAATGCTTTTTCAACCATTTATAGAAAATTCTTTTAAGCATGGCACATCAGAACAATTAGGAAAAGTTTGGATGAGCATTGATTTGTCCGTGAAAAATAACCAGTTGTATTTTAAAATTATTAATAGCTGTGATAATAATAATCAAACCGACCGGGAAGGGATTGGAATTATTAATTTAAAAAAAAGGCTTGAGTTGCTTTATCCGGGGAAATTTGAACTTCGCAATGGTGTGGAACAGGATGTTTATATAGTATCGATGGCTATTGAATTGCACAATCTGGCACCCGTGTAAAATTTACCAGAAATTATATCCGGTAATAAATCAGATTAAATGAATATCCGTTGCTTAATAATAGATGATGAACCACTTGCCGTAAGGCTTGTGGGTTCTTACATTCAGAAAATACCGGGCCTTGAAAATGCTGCATCCTGCAATAATGCGATTGATGCATTTAAAGTTTTACGCGAACAGAAAATTGATCTGATCTTTTTAGATATTAAAATGCCGAAATTGATTGGCACAGATTTTTTGCGCGGCCTTTCAAATCCGCCAAAAGTTATTTTTATTACTGCATATCGTGATTATGCATTTGATGGTTATGAACTTGATATTGTTGATTATCTTTTAAAACCGGTTTCTTTTACAAGGTTTATGAAAGCCGTGGCAAAAGCGACAAAACTTATATCAACTGAAGAAAATTATGCTGCAATAAAAACAGAGTACAATAATAATAAAGATTCTTTTTTATATTTTAAGATAGACAGAGAAATGGTAAAAATAATATTAAGCGAAATATTATATATTAAAAGTAGCAAAGAATACGTGAAATTATTTCTTGAAAATGAAAAATCATTGTTGGTAAAACAAAGTATCAGCTCACTTGAAAAATTACTTTCGCCGCACCGGTTTATTCGGGTACATCGCTCATACATTGCAACAATTGAAAAGGTGTCGTCATTTAATTCTGCGTATATAACAATTTGTGATCACAAAATTCCTATTGGAAGATTATACAGAAATGAAGTAGATGGCGTTTTAAATATTAATAAAAAACCCGCTCGGTTTTAATAATTAATTATTTATGGCGTTGTGGTGAAGATCAAAATATACGCACTTAATTTAGCTGTATCCAATCCGGCTACAATGACTGTTTGAACGGAAGGATAGCCTGGATCATTATGATCGTAAGGAATATCAGTGATTAAAGTATCTGGCGTAATCCTTATAATTTTAGATGTACCGGGAGAGAGTGAGTCGTTTTCTATAGTTTCCAAAGTCGAATCGGGTAATATTTTCCAGGTTCCTGCACTAAACTCATTGTTAGGGGAAGAATATACAGTCCATGTGTTACCTGCAAATACCCAATATTCACTATCTATATTATCAGTAAGAGCTTGATTACCTCCTTTTACAAAAATCGTGTCGATGCTTCCGTTATAGTTTGCCAACTCCTCCTTCAGATACCATGTGTTTTGAATACAAGCCTAAGGATTAGTGCAGGTTGGTGGTGGTGGTGTTGATGTTGAAGATGAATTCTTTGAGCAACCAAGGGAATAGATGCATGTAATGATTATTGTGCCTTAGCCACTATTGTTCCGGAAAGCTTCACTATTGGTTGATCATTTTCCATAAGTGAAATATTAGCGAAGGATGCTGTTAAAGTGTTTCCCGAAACACTTATGTTTACTGTATCGTCTGTTGCGCCTGTAGAATAGAAATAACTGCCGCCAGGTCTTTGTGCATTACCATGTACAGTTGTTACAACTATGCTTACATCTGTACTGCTTAGAGGTGTTAATCCATCTGCTATTATTACTGCATATGTTCCCTTGCAGGATGCGTATTGGCAAAGAAAAGATCGATTTGATCAACTTCACCCGAATCAAGTGATCCCACATCTCCTTTACCTGGATAACATGTCCCCGCATCTCCGGTAGAAGAATAGGAGGAATCTCCTGTATAGGAAATGCCTTTTAAAGTCCATGTGGTTGCGGGCGGTTTAGTAGAATCTGCATTGCTTTTCTTACAACTATAAAATGCAGGCTAAATGAAAAGTGCTAATCCCAGCAATCCTTTCATGATTGTTTGTTCAGTTGATAAACTGATTGTTTTGATATTTCGAGAAATAAATTCTTGTTTTGGCAAAGCTTTTAAGAAGGTTCATATGATCTCCATAAAAAAGGCCTGGAAAGGCCTCTCTTATTGCCATACTCAAACTCTTCGCCGATAAATAAAAATTGGGCACAGATGATTTAAAAATCGCGGTAACCTCACCGCTTTATTTTTTAATAAAATAATGTTGTTTCGCACAGGTCACATCAAATTGCCAGATTTCTCCCTGTCCCGGAACGCCGTTATAGCCCCAAATTGAAACGTATAATTTATTATCCGGACCGAATGTCATCGCTGTCGGAAAATTGAGTCCTGAAGCTATAGTTAACTTTTCTCCGGATGGATCGATTCTTATAATATCACCTGTTCCGGCGATAGGGAAAGGATTATTGGTTGTGTTTTCAAGTACATACATTCCCCCCACTTCATCAAATAGTATTCCCAATACAGCAGTAAAGCCAGTTGCTATCACACTGATTTGGCCACCAGGAGTAATTTTAAATATAGAAGATAGATCGCTGAGTGGATATGTACCGAGGTTACTTACATAGAAATTACCATCATGAAATATCTGACAGGTCGGAACTATATGCCCCTGAGTTGCAGAAATATCAATTACACGGCTGATATTTCCCTGTGGTGTTATCCTGTCCAACTCTCCATGATTGGGTTCTATCACAAATAAGTCCCCATTTTCTGCACTCATACTATAGGGTGTTCCATCCGGTTCAAAATCCGGGGGGTTTTCATGTGCCGTCGGGTTATTCATATAGAATTCACTCAGGTTGGCAATCAACTCCCAGGATCTGTCCTGCTTTACTTTAAAAACTCCATTTGGTATTCCTGTTACCCCATGAGAACAACCCGCACCAGAAAGCAATCCATACAGGGTATTGCCAATAAATCCAACGTCTCCGACTCCCTGAGTGTCAGATCCTGTAGCCGCCGATGTTTGACTGGAAGGCAGATTATTTACAAATATTTTACGAACACCGTCCTGACCTATTCTAGAAATGCAGGATCCGGTCTGACTGCCTAAATAAGGTCCAACAGGTGGAATGACCTGCGTGCAAGTTGTCATATTTGATCCGCCGATGCCCGCTTCTGCAACATATAGGTATCCATCCGGACCAAATTTCAATCCTCTCGGACTATTGAAACCCGAAGAGAATCTGGATGCGTTAATAACAAGATTATCCGGACTGCAATTGCACAATTCAGGACCATTTTTTTTGCAGGAAGAGAATAGTCCAAAAATGATAATAGCTGATGCGAAACGTAAGTAGTTTTTTCTTTTCATAAAACTGGTTAATAAGGTGATGAAAAAAAGCTATTTAAAAAACATTTGTCTTGCGGTGGAATTTTAGACATAGAAAAGGTTATTGCAGTAATCTACCTTCATCTTGTTGCTTGATCAAAAAATATCTACGAGCGACTATTTTAGCCAACCAACGACATCGGCTGACAGCGGTATGATACCTGATGATACCTAATGATGCGTTATGATACAGTCGATTTGGGGTTGTAAGCTTCCCCAGGACGAATTGAGTCTTTGTTAAACGGCAATCAAACGAAACCTTGGCCATTTGAACTGCAAGAGTAGGTTCATGAAAAATCTTAAATAGATTTGATTATCGGGAATGTTGGATATTCGAGCATTAAGAAAAGAAAAACCTGATACGATACGGCGCTTAATTTGACATTTTCATTACACCAAAATATATCTTCATGTGGAATCGTAAATGGACGTTATTCTTTCTCATTTTGGCTTTCAGCCAATTTGGCTCAAAGGCGCAACAAATTTATTTAGTTGACGGAAATATTGTCAATGTGAAAGATGGGAAAGTGTATAAAAATATGACCATTGTCATTGAAGATTCTGTTATCAGGAAAATTGAGAAAAGCAATCCTAAACTAAAGATACCAGCAACAGCAACTGTGATCAATCTGAATGGAAAATACATTATGCCTGGTATGATTGATGCTCATATCCACTTTTATCAATCCGGTGGTTTATATACCAGACCAGACCACATAAATGTTCCCAACATATATAGCTATGTAAAAGACCAGCAATGGATTTCGGACAACAGGGAGGATTTAATGCGCCGTTATCTTGCTTGTGGCATCACTACTGTCATGGATATGGGCGGTCCAATGAGCAATTTTGAGGTTAGAAAATATTGTAACCAATCACCTGTGTCGCCAAACGCCCTGGTGACAGGTCCCTTAATTTCTACTTACGCCGCACCAAATTTTGATAAAAATGACCCCCCTATTATTAAAGTCAATAATGAGGAAGAGGCTATTGCGGCGGTTCGCAGGCAGATGCCATTTCATCCTGATTATATTAAAATATGGTTCATCGTTTCTGCTAATCTGCCTGCAGAAAAATCGCTTCCCATCATCCGCGCTATTATAGAGGAAAGTCACAAAAATAATTTGAAAGTGCTGGTTCACGCGACTCAGTTGCATACGGCAAGACTTTCTGTAGAAGCCGGGTGTGATATTTTGGTGCATACCGTATCGGATAGTCTTGTCGATCTGTCTTTTATACAATTATTGAAGGCTAAAAATACTACGTTGATCACGACACTTAATGTTCGTTTAATGAATGGTGAAGTAAATACGCAGCGAATGTATTTTACCTCTCATGATTTACGACGGGCCAATCCTTTTATGCTTGGTACTCTGTTTGATCTGCAACATATTTCGGCGAAAGAAGTGGGTTTTGATTACATGGATTTGCGTAGTAAAAGACAAGTTCCTTCTAAACAAGACAGTAATATGCTTGTCAATTGTAAATTACTCTATGATGCGGGAATTAATATTGTTGCCGGTACCGATGCAGGCAACCTGGGTGATGAGCATGCCGCCTCTTATCTGGATGAATTAATAGCCATGAAAAAAGCTGGATTAAGCAATGCACAGGTGCTTAAAGCGGCTACCATTAATGCCGCCAAAGGATTCGGTATTGAAAACAGGCTGGGTAGTATTGAAAAAGATATGCTTGCAGATTTACTCATACTTAACAATAATCCATTTGAAAATCTTCAAAATCTGGATACCATATATTTAATGGTTCACCGTGGAATGTTGATTAATACGGATACCTTAATAAAGCAGACTCCTGCGAGTATTGTGCAACAACAGTTCAACGCCTATAATGCCCATGATTTCGATGAATTTTTCAACCTGTATAGCGACAGTGTTGTTATATCAAACGGCGACACGGTAATCGTTAGGGGAAAGCAGCAGATGCGAAAATTGTATCAAAGCCTTTTTACAACCGAAACTTTTTTACATAGCCAGCTGCTGAATCGAATGACCTTTGGGAATACTGTAACGGATCTTGAAAGTACTGAGGCCATTTCGGGTACACTCCTTAAACATCATATATCCAAAGGGCTTGCCATTTACCGGGTTAATAATAATAAAATTGATAAAGTAACTTTGATTCGAATCGAGCGAATTGATTTCCCAACAAATAAATAAGTTTATATGTTATAAAATCCATTTTTAAACTTATAAGAGTCTCGCACCAATAAGTAAGGACCTAAATTTCATTTACCAATCCGTCACCAATTCCCAGCAAACCCACTGGAATCGGCCTACAGTACTTTTTGTATCGGGAAGTGCTCAAAATGATTATTTGCGCAATGAATTGAACATCAACGAGGGAGAAAACAGGCGAAATCACTGAAAGCCGGTAAGCTCACCGGAGGTTCTTGGATAAAACTTCACAATTTCCAGATTGCGCTCAATCAACTATCAAAAACCGTCCTGTTTATGATGTGCAGGCGCATAGTTGATATCGGTAGAAGTCGCCCGTTCTCACTCAATCATAACTATTTGAGCTCGTAGCTTTCCAAATACCAATCCAGGTTATGCCTGGTGTATAATGTATATTCGCCCCCGGTATTAAGGTATTTTTTTACAAACCCAACATGATCTTTAAACCACTGGTCAATGGTAAACATCCCATCGGGAGGACCTGTAAATCCGTAAATCCTCCAAGCCCCTGAAAAGTCATTGTTGCCGAAAGTTATATCACCAGGACCGGTGACAATCACAGACTCCGGAAATGGTGTAATTGTTGGCAAATATTGCCAAGATGAACCTGATGTAAAGGGAAAAATATATTGACCAATCAGGAAAGTGTTAATATCAAAAAACTTTATGGTATCTCCGGATTGATATACAAAGTTACTATCGACATGGTCCGGAAAGTTGAGTTGCAAGATGGTCGCGGTTATTCCATTGGGCCATTTTACAGTGTCAACGATAAGGACATCCACATTATATTGTGTGGAACCACTAACCAGATTTCCCTGAATGGTCGTGTCTTTCACTATGTAATGCCAAGTGTCGCCGATTGTATTGGGAAATTGCTCCTGGGCGTTCGTATTTCCGTTATTGCTTTTTTTGCACCCGGTGGCCAGCAATATAAGTAGAGCTCCGATACCTAAAATTTCCTTTTTCAACGTAAAGCTTTATTTTATTACCGGACATGCGGTCGAAATTGCAGCATTAAAGTTAGAAGTTTAAAAATTAATGACCGCGAAAAAAGGCTGCCCGTTAATCTGGCAAGATAATTCCCCTGCTATATATTTAGTTATATTCTTTAAAATCGGCTCTTTTGCGTTGAAAATAATATAGCATCAGACGGACATTATGAACCTAAAGAAGTTATTAAACATCATTACTTGTAGTTATTTCGATAATTGATTGGTTACGAATCCGTCACCAATTCCCCGCAAACCCACTAAAATCGCGGGACAATACTTTTGTATCGGGAAGTAACCAAGCCACGATGAATGCGCGTTTCCCACGATTGACGCATGTCCTATTTGAATTCCTTTTGCTTTTTGTTGCCTTTCTTCGCCTTTAGTAGCCTTTTATTCGCACCTAATCTGTTACCAAATCAAGATTCTTCCAAGGGTTTTATTTAGTGGCCAGATTATGGGACACAATAAAACTGTATGTTACCCAATGTTACGGTATGATACCGTATGATACTGTTAAAATCCAGGGCTTCTAAAGGAAACCATGTATGAGAACTGCAGGAATATTACGTGTTGAGGAAACTTGATACAGTGTATTAAGGTAGATATCTTTACGGACGAACTGCCTTATATCATAGATTAGATTGTTGGTGACTATTACAATAAAACATGAAAAAAATATTTTTAATAATAATCGTTTCTCTTTCCGTCAAACCATCGCTATCTCAGACAAATAGTCAATTAATTGGGACTTGGAAATTAAACTATTCACTGCAAGTTGAAAAAATTAAATGTGACTTACCTAAAGACTCGACTAAGCTTATCTTCTACAAGAATGGAACTTATGAGCTGTCAGTCGGTCCGGCGCGCATTACCTGATTTTCCTCGTCATGTTTACGGCCGATCGTCGTGAGGAGTAGACTGGTTATTTTATTTCGAACTTCGTAGCTTTGCAGCATTTAATAACACAGATAAAATAATTTACCATGTCAGCGAAGGATGATAAGATGAACCAGTTTGTTTCTGCCATGTTGAGCCTGACCAGTGCAATAAAAAGCGAGTCGGAGAATTGTTGTCAGTTATGCGGAGATGTCAATGAAAAGGAACTAATGATAATCGTCTTTGTAGGACAGAATAAAAGTGTCAAAATGAGCGAGATAGCAGATAATCTAAAAGCGCCGTTAAGCACGCTAACAAGTATTGCAGATAAACTTGTTGCAAATAAGTTCCTGGTGCGTCATAACTCTGATGAAGACAGGCGCGTGGTGAAGGTCGGTCTTGGTGAAAAAGGTCTGGAATCTTACGAAACGTTTTTAACACGAAGGAAAGCAAGGACAAAAAAAATCCTTTCCCGCTTTAACGAGAAAGAGCATAATACATTGATCAACTACATCAGTAAACTTGCTGACGCAATAGTGGCTTAAAAATAAAGGGCAAAAAAATTTTAGCTATTAATTACGAAAGTCGTAATATTGCATTATCGAATTAAAATGCGTTAAAGCACGCCTTCTGCATTGAACAATTAACTCATCAAATTCTTAAACACATAACTTATATAACTACTTTAATTAAAGGATAAAAAAATGAACGAAAGCATATTAATAACCGGAGCAAATATTGGGCTTGGGAAAGAGACTGCCCGACAGTTAGCCTTGAAAAAAGAAACAAAAAAGGTAATTCTTTTCTGCAGAAATCAAGTGAAAGCCGAGGAGGCAAAAAAAGAGCTTGAGGAGAAAACGGAAAGAAAGATTTTTGAAATTATTATTGGAGATGTTTCTGATGCAGATTCTGTAAGAAAAGCGGTAGAAAAAATAAAGGAACCTATTGATGCAGTAATTTTAAATGCAGGTGGAATGGTGGGGAAAACGGCTGCGAAACTTACGCCTTCCGGAATGAATGACTTAGCTGCCACAAATATTTTAGGCCATGTAATTTTAGTGGAAGAATTAATAAAACATGATAAGTTGAAAAAAGCAGTACTATCAGTCAGTGCGGAAGCTGTACCAGGAGTAAAGATGCTCGGAATGAAACCGGTGGCAATGAAAACTTCTTCTGTAGATGAGTTTGCTGCTGTGCTTGACGGTTCATATTTTGGTAATAAATTTGATGTAACTCAAGCATACGGATATGTCAAATATGCAGCAACCATGTGGACCTTATCAATGGCAAGAAAATATCCTGACCTCAAATTTGTTGTTGTGAGTCCCGGGAACACAAAAGGAACTCAGGCACCAAATAATCTTCCCCCGGCAATGAAATTTATGTTGAAGTATTTTATGATGCCTGTTGTATTCCCATTGATAGGGGGAATGGTGCATAAGTTGGAAGTAGGTGCAAAACGTTTTGTAGATGGCATTTCGGATGAGCGATATAAAAGTGGCGTTTTTTATGCAAGTAAAGAGGGTAAGTTATCAGGGGATATGGTTGACCAGAGCACTTTTTATACTGATTTGAAAAATAATTCATTTCAAGATAACGCTGATCGAGCAATTCACCGGTTTATAAAATAGTAGTGCGTCTGCTGGGACACTATAAATGCCATCTAAAAATTCGTCACTAATCTGTCGCTAATTCCCCGCAAACCCCCTGGAATCGCGGGACAGCACTTTTTGTATCGCCGTGAATTGGAAATACCGGGAATTCGCAAAATCTTGAAAAACAATGAGAGAGCTTACAGGCGAAACCACCAAAAGCAGGTGAGCTCACCGGAATAGAGTTTTACAAATGCCAGACCGATTCTAATAACATCAGTTCGAAACTGGAAGATTTTTTTAAGTGCTAATTTCAAGCTTATATCCTTTTCCGCGTATAACAACAATCTTGATGTTCGGATCAAATTCCATTTTTTTTCTAAGTTTTGATATGAACATATCGAGACTACGGCCTACTATAACACCTTCGTCTTCCCATATCTCTTTTTGTAGTCGGCTTCGCTCTATAGCCTCGTTAGGAGACAACGCAAAAATGCGTAGTACACGGGTTTCAGTTTTGGTCAGTTCTATGGTCCTTCCATTTATCAGTAACTTACGAGTCTCAGCGTCAAACGACATTGACCCTAAAGTGAATATACCAGTATGCTGACTGTCAGCTAAGGCCCGCCGCGGCTTAACAGTTCTTAAAAAAATAAATCCAACAAATGTTAAAATTGTCAGGCTGCCCAGAACATATCCATTCTTTGCTGTATTTATTGCTGTCGGTTTAAATTTAATATTGATTATGTAACATCCTTTGGGTTGCACTCTTCCTCTACAAGCTACAATATCATCTTTTTTATTGTTGGATATAGCGTATCCATAGGCTACATTGGAGTTACCACAGTTCAGAACGTTGACTACATAATCACGTGCGAGCGGGCCTTTGGCCAACAAACGCCGGGTAATATTCACGAGCGAGTCCGGTTGAAAAGTAAACTCATTCTCAAACCTGATCTGGTATTCATTTTCGGTGATCTTTTTTATCGGAAGTACCCTTGATTTGTTGTCGCCCGACTGTGTGAGTAGTTCATCTCCTATCTTCCGAAGCAAAACTTCCCTCCTGGCGATATCAAAGTCGTCACTGCCGGTCATACTGAATGCCGCGTAGATCACAGAGATAAACGAGAGTAATAACAATCCGCACAGGTACTTGCGTTTCCCGGAGAGGAGATTTCGGCTACCAAACATAGTATTTACGATTTATTTACAAAGGTTACATTTTTATTTACAATGCAGGTTCCTCAGGCTGAAACATATCAAAGTATTTTTGTTGCACCTGCTTTAATAGGATATGAAAATCTATGTTAATTAAACCTACAAAAAATATGAAAAAAGTTATTTATGTGCTGATCTTATCGTTGGTTGTGGTAAGCGGACTAGTATTTGCCAATCGCGAAATTAAAAATGAAACTTCTAAAAGACCAATCCCACTTCCCCCCTCTGCTGCTGAAATGAAAGCCGAATTGAAAAAATGGGAGGCTACCCCTGATGGTATAAAGTTCAAAAAATGGGAAGCGTCTCCTGAAGGTAAAAAAGTGCTTGCCGGTGCTGCTAAAATAAGTAACCATATAAGTGCTTCTGCCAATATGGATGCTGTTGTAACCTCTCTTTCTCTTCCGCCAGGCTCACGATTAGGTTTCGGACTGATGGTCAGGATTAATGGTGACGATTATATTCTTAGTTTTGGGCTGGAAAAGTCTAATGAATTTCAGCAATTGCATAGTCTGAAAGTTGACGACAAAATAGTTATAAGAAGCCATTTTGAATCGTATGCGCCGAAGTATTCATATCCAATAGTATCGGGCGACTATGTAGAACGAGATAGTAAAATAATTTATGAACGTGCCCCTCGCAAAGGCGGTTGCTGAGTAAATAAATTATGAAATACATATGCCTTACCCGAGGAGTGTCTGCAACGGACCCCCTGTTTGATCATTCCCAATTACGAGAATATATTCCTCAGCGAACTGTGAACTAACCGTTATTTAGTGAATGGTTTGAAATTTCCATTAATACAATGATTTTTGATACTGTTGACGGTCTAATTGACAAAGAAGAATAAGGCACGAAAACCGGTACGAATTCTGTATGAACCCGCTAATCCTGCGCGAGGGCCGTTTCTGTATCGGGAAGTGACCACTGGTTGACGGGCGGGACTACTATACTGTTACAAAATTCAGTTTTTTGGATTTACTCAGCGACCAATCCATCCCAGCAACTTCAGACGCTACTACAAATCTACTATACAGCATTAGTACCCACGGCAGTATTATGACTTCCTACCGTAAAAATTGCGGCTAATGTGGGACTTATTGCAAAGATTTATTTATCCGGGGAAGCGGTATTGAGATTTTTTGATCAATTTTACTATGGGTCAATGATCATCATGAAAAGGAAATATAAATTTGGTTTTATCTTCTTTTTAATCTTTATCCAAAACTATACGTCTTGTAACTATTCTCCTGATAATAATACGCAGAAAGCAATTATGGATTCAAGTGTGCGTAGGGGAAAATTACTGGCTTCAAGCTATTGTCAAACCTGTCATCAATTGCCCGATCCTGCGCTTCTTGATAAGAACCTATGGTTAAAAGGAGTATTACCCGAAATGGGCCCCAGGCTGGGCGTTTTTGTATTTAAAGGCCATTTTTATCCGTCTAGTATTAACGATATTAATATTGGGAGAAAATTTTATCCTTCTGCTCCCTTGGTAACTAATAAACAATGGTAGGATATTATCAACTATTATTGGTATTCGGCACCTGATTCTCTGGCTTCCATTAATCGTAAGAACACGATTAAATCAGGTTCGACTCTGTTCAGTGTGCAAACACCGCCATTAAAATTTAGCGCCTCAACCAGTTGTATGGTACGTTTCGATACGTCTGACAAACAAAAAATGATTCTGTTGGGTAAGTCAAAACCTCCGGGCATTTACAGATATAATCCGGGGTTACAATTAATGGATTCTCTTGTCACCAAAGGGCCGATTGTGGATGTACAGTTGGTGAGGGGAACTATGATCGTTTGTAATATCGGAAATCTTTATCCGAATGACGCGAAACTTGGCAGCATAGAAAAATTTAATTTTTCCGACTTTAATAAAAGAAGGCGCGGAGAAGTTCTCTTATTTGATAAACTGGCCAGACCGGTTCAGGTCGTAGCATCTGATCTTAACCAGGATAAGAAAATGGATTATCTCGTCTGTGGGTTTGGAAATCTTCTGGGCTCGTTGTCCTGGTTCGAAAATAAAGGAAACGGAAAGTTCACGCAACATATTTTACGATCTACGCCAGGCGCAATAAAAGTATACATAGGGGACTATAATCATGATGGATTGCCCGATATCTGGGCATTATTCGCCCAGGGAGATGAATGCATCATGTTGTTCACAAATAAAGGCAATGGAAATTTTGAAGGAAAAAAAATATTACAGTTTCCCGCAATTTACGGTTCAACTTATTTTGAACTCGATGATTTTAACAAAGATGGGTTTCCTGATATTTTATATACCTGCGGGGATAATGCAGATTATTCCCCTGTATTAAAACCATATCATGGGATATATATTTTTATGAATGATGGAACAAATCATTTCAATCAAAGTTATTTTTTTCCAATGTATGGATGTATGAAAGCCATGGCACGGGATTTTGATGGAGATGGAGACCTGGACATTGCCGCTATTTCATTCTTTGCCGATAATTCGCATCACCCGGAAGAAGGTTTTTTTTATCTGGAGAAT
Source organism: uncultured Bacteroidota bacterium (assembly GCA_963711345.1). Classification (GTDB taxonomy): domain Bacteria; phylum Bacteroidota; class Bacteroidia; order Chitinophagales; family Chitinophagaceae; genus Puia. Next base: position 772,344 of record CAVQDS010000002.1, read on the forward strand.
ATTGGAAAATTTCAATTTCAACCGTATACATTGAAAGAAACTACCGTAGGAAGGTGGTTAACTATGGATGTGGGTGATTTTTACAGGTTGGGGAGACCTGATATCGTATTGGGTAACTTTAATTCAGGCAGTCACATTTTTATAAATGCCGCCCGCAAAACTCCGTCACCGTCTTTCATGGTTTTAAGAAATACAATAAAATAAAGAAGAGAATGTTTTTGATTCCTTTTTTAAGCTTATCCTGCCAAAGGCGGGACTCCTGATCTATTACTAAATCTTCTTTCTCAGATTTCTCTATTTTAGGTAGCCAGATTATGTGAAGGCTCCCCTTCTTTCCGGGCCATTCATTATTAGAGTTTTCCAGTTTTTAGTAATTACAGGGAAACGGATTGTTTCCCTTCAACAAACTATTTCGTCTAATTCCTGGGGATCTATTAAAGGACAGGTCAAAGGAGTGAAAGACGCGACTTTGTAACAAAACATTTTTTAATGACAAACACCTGGCATATGACAACGAAAACCTGGCATTTTGCATTCATCTCAATGGTGACATTATGTTTATCCGGATGCATTAAAACAAATACGCCTGATCCCTCAAAAATCATTCAGGTAATCACGTTGGACCCGACTGATATAGAGCAAAGAGTTACCACAAGTGGTGGTACAATTTCTTTTACCGGTGCAGTTACACCCATTACCGCATATGGCGTTTGTTGGAGCAAAACGTCAGAACCCACTATTGCTGATAATAAAACCGTCGACAGTCTGACCCCGGCTCGCTTTAGCAGTTTATTGACTGGTTTAATACCAGGTACTACCTATTATGTTAGAGCGTATGCTACGATTGCTGACGGGACTGTATACGGCAATGAATTCTCATTTAATTCATTGCAAGTAGCACTTCCTTCGGTCAGTCTGGTTAGTGTTAATTCGGTTACTCAAACTACCGCACAGGCAAATTATACTGTTTCTTCCGACGGAGGTGCGGTTATTTTATCACGTGGAATATGCTGGAGTACGAACCCAAACCCTACTACTTCCGAAAGCAGGACCAAACATGGATTATCTGGTATGGGAGGATTTGCAGATTCATTGAATGGCTTAACTGAAAATACCATTTATAATATAAGGCCCTATGCAACCAATTCTCAGGGAACGGCGTATGGCGATGAACTAACTTTTACCACTTCAATATCAGGGATAACTTTAGATTTAGTAACACAAATTGGTTCCATAATTCCAAATGCTGACACCGTCATGGCCATTGGCATTTTGTTACCAGTGACTCTGTTGCCCTCTGTTTTATCATATGGAGTTTGTTGGAGTGTATCGCCTAACCCATCCATTACGGACAATCACTCATTTGGTACCGATATTAAACAATACAAATATGTTCCCCAGCCAAGTAGGGGAAGAGGACAAACTTACCCCAATATAAGTGACCTTCGATTTCACAGTCCAATGACAGATTTACAAAGTGGAATTACATACTATTGTCGTGTTTTCGTAACTACTTCTGCAGGGACCGGATATGGGCAAATGACTTCCTTCAGGTTATGAGTCCATGATTGGCCATTATCAATTTTAATTTTTCAAGGTCAGGAGGACCACCTGCATTTGCAATTTCTGCAACCTCTTTAAAGAAAATAGAACCAAGTAAGGCAGGAGTAATTATTGCCAAAGCTTTGGCATCCTCTTGTCCCAGATTATCAAAACCATGAACAGCGCCACGGGGAACAAAACAAGTTTCACCAGGAGCTATTGTCATAGTTTTTCCATCAATTGTATAAGTCATAATCCCTTCCAATCCATAGATAGTTTCATCAAAATGGTCATGGTAGTGAGGTATGGGTACTTTGGCTCCTGCCGGAACTGTAAATTCAAACATCGCTGCAGAACCATTGGTATCAGGCGCTTCCATTATGAAGTCAATTAAAATTTGCCCGGCCTGAATGGTTTCTTTTTTCATGATAAATATTTTTTTGCAGTACAAACTTATTGGCAGGAAATAAGAAAGCCCTTGATTCAAATCAAGAATTTATTTTTGAGTAATTTTCTTTCTAATGCGGCTTAATGTTTCCGGTTTCATGGCTAAATAAGATGCAATGTGGTATAATGGTATTCGTTGAAGTAAGTAAGGTTCTTCCTTTATAAAACGTAAATATTTCTCTTCAGGAGTTTCAACTGTAGCTTCTGCAAGCCGCTTTTTTAGCATATAATTGGTATCCTGCTGTGATCTGATAAAACCCATCGTAAAAGAACTGATCTGAGTTACTGCAAATATCCAATTTTTCTGATTTATCATTTGAAGCTTACTGTCTTCAAGTGCCTGTAAATTTAATTCTGTAGGAGTATTATCCAGAAAACTTACAAGCTCACTGGCCCATCCATTTTCCACTTTGAAATAAATAGTACGCTCCTCTCCATTGTTATTAATATAGTATTGTCTCAAACATCCTTTTTCTATAAAATATACGTATTTGGCGATATCTCCTTCCTGAAAAAGGTGTTCGTTTTTTTTAACCTCAACCGTCTCAAATAATGGAATTAGCGGGGCGCAATCTTTGTCAGAAAATTTAAAAACTTGAATTAACTGACTTAAAAGCGATGAGTTGTACATATCGTTAGTTTGGGCGCCTAAAATATTCCTCATTGGCGTTTTTGGTGGAATTTGACAAACGCCAGCCCGGAATCAATGCCGAAAAAATTATAAAAGATGAAGATAAGAATCGCAACTAAATTATATCATAATTTAGAGTCATGGGGCAGCCAATGGCGATAGTGCTAATTCTTCTTTTATCTGAGTAGCTTTTTTCAAGATAGCTTCTGCAAACTCTTCCAGATCCAGTTTAAAAAGAGTCGGTACAATTCAAACCCGGAAATACAAACATATAACTTAACAATTATGAAAAATCTACACATTCTTTTCGTTCTTCTTTGTATCCAAATAAGTTCTTTTGCTCAAAATTCTAATGAATATGAAGTATATGCAATCCGGTTTGGGACAGAGGGGTCGCGTCAGCCGCTTTCGATTGCGGCAGCAGGCGCTTCTGACAAGGACAGTGTTCAGTTTTGCATGATGTTTTGGCTGCTGATAGGAAACGGTAAGCATATTTTAGTAGATGCCGGCCACATGCGATACAATAGCAACGACAGTGGTCTCTGGAAAAGTTATGTAAGACCCGATAGCGCATTGCTGAGAATGGGTATTAAAACAACAGAAATTACTGACATCATCATTACTCATCCACATTATGACCATATAGGAGGGATTGTATTATTCCCATCTGCTCAGGTATGGATGCAAAAAGACGATTATGACTACTTTGTAGGTGCTGCGTGGCAGAAGAATGGGTTTAATGAAGGTCTTAATAAAGAAGATGTAAAAAATATTGTTGCTAAGAACCTTGAAGGAAAATTAACCCTGATCAAAGGTGATAGTATTGAAATTTTTCCGGGTATCAGGGCATTCATTGGATCGAAACATACCTGGGAATCACAACATCTCCTCGTTAATACTAAAACAGATAAAGTAATTCTTGCTTCAGATGATTGTTGGTTTTATTACAATGTTGAACATTTACTGCCTATAACCCATTACCTATTTGATCCGGAAGCTTACGTGAAACAATTGAAAAGAATGAGGGTCCTTCAACCCAATATTTCATTGATTATTCCAGGACATGATCCTCTTGTATTTTCCAAATTCCCTAAAGTAGCGGAAGGAATTGTTAAGATTAGATAGCTGTAAAATGAATTCAAAAAAGAACTGCTTATATCAGATTTTTTATGGCGTCTCACTTGAAATTCCGAATAGCAAAATCTCTATAATTTCTTATGAGTCGATACAATTTCATAACTGCCAAAAATGATTATTTATGAAACGAACTGCAAAACGTCGAAATCCACTGGAAAAGCAGTACAGTACTTTTTGTTTCGGAAAGCAACTGATCGGTTATATTACGCATTACCTTTAATTAAGGAATTTACAATTATTCATTCGCAACTTAAAGTCATAATTGACTCTTATAAAACAAAGCATTAAATTTTAAGATTATGAGTGATAATACATCAGCAACAACCGGCCTGAAAGGCAAAAATGTTGGGAAACATATTACCGGCACACGTGAAGAGTGGCTGGCTGCGCGTCTCGAACTTCTCAAGAAAGAGAAGGAGTTAACGCGTCGCAGTGATGAATTGGCGATGCAGCGTCAGCAGTTGCCCTGGGTACGGATTGAGAAGTCTTACCGGTTTGAGACGGATGAAGGAAGCGCTTCGCTGGCGAATCTATTCAAAGGGCGCTCACAGCTCCTGGTCTACCACTTCATGTTCGGCGCAGATTATAAGGCCGGGTGCCCCAACTGTTCGTCCATCGCAGACGGGTTCAATGGGAATGCCGTCCACCTGGAGAACCACGATGTCTCGTTTTACGCCATATCGCGGGCCCCACTGGAGAAATTACAGGCGTACAAACGACGGTTGGGGTGGACCTTTCCCTGGGCTTCTTCGCTCGGCGGTGACTTTAACTCCGATCTTAACGTCTCGTTCAGCGAGGAACAACAGCGGGACGGGGGCATCGAGTATAATTATCAGCGTGAGCCTGCATGGAATGTGCAGGGCATCGGTGAAGCAATGACAAAGCATGGTGAAGATCCGGTGGCCCAAATTGCTGCTACAACCGGAACCGATGTGGCGACATTCACAAGGGAGCGGCCGGGTATGAGCGCGTTTGCGATGGAGGACGGCGTCGTATACCACACCTATTCTGCCTTTGCGCGCGGATTGGATGTCCTTTGGAGTGTATATCAATGGCTGGACCGGGCACCGCTCGGGCGAAATGAAAAGACTGGTACCTGGTTTCGGCGCAATGACGAGTATAAAAAGGGCTGAAATAAGATATTAAACATATGGCTTTTGAAGGAACTTCCCGCCAAACCTTCTTTGCAGTATCGGCGCTGCTCTTTGCCGCCAGCGCGGCCGTAACGGTAGTCTGGAGTGCATCCATGTCAACTATGGGTGGCATGCCGATGCCCGGCGGATGGATAATGTCCATGACCTGGATGCCCGGGCAGGACTGGTTTGGCGCGGCGTTATCGTTTCTCGTGATGTGGATCGTGATGATGATCGCAATGATGATGCCATCCCTGGTTCCCATGCTGCTGAGTTACCGCGAGGCCATCGGAACGGAACTTCATGTGGACTTACTCACCCTGCTGGTGGGAGCAGGATATTTCTTTGTGTGGACAGTTTTCGGAATAGCTGTTTTTCCGCTGGGTGTCGCACTGGCGACGGCAGCTATGCATTTACCCGCTTTGTCGCGCTCTGTTCCTCTCGCCATCGGTGTGGTCGTTCTTATTGCCGGCATGCTCCAGTTCACCGGGTGGAAAGGGAAACAACTGGACTGTTGCCGGCAGGCAGCCGGTTGTAGCAGTTCAATACCGGTCAGCTTGGGTGCGGCTTTGCTACAGGGGTTGCGTTTTGGTCTTCACTGCAGCCAATGCTGTTTCGGGTTAATAATTATTCTCCTTGTAATTGGTGTCATGGATCTCCGCATGATGGCCGTCGTGGCCGCTGCCATCACCGCCGAACGTCTCGCACCTGCCCGGATACCCGTTGCCCAAACCACCGGTACTCTGGTCGCCGGAGTAGGGATATTTCTCATCGCCCGGGCAGTACTTTAAGTGGCTGGGTGGGGCGAATCGAATGTTTTACTTTAATTCCATGTTGATTAAGATACAGTACTTAGTAGCTATTTCTATGTGACCTTTCTTGGGGTTTTTTAGGTAATATTTGGTAAAAATTTGACCTTTATAATCCCCCTGTGAAGACAATTTATTCCTAGCACTCCAAAGTATCCATTTAAATCCTGGTGTAGTACATAAAATTATTTTTATGAATATGCGAGGTAAAATTTCTGCATGGGATGATAAATACCCTTTTTTGTTTGTCATTCTCAGAGTCATGCTCGGCCTGATACTTGCTATCCGGGGTATTTTTTTTCTGACTTCTATCCAGCCTTTATTTCATTTAATTAAAAGCAGCAGCCTGAACGAGCTAAATATGAATATGACATTGGCATTGGTCATCAGCTGGGTTCATTTATTGGGTGGAACTTTTATCATATTAGGCTTGCTTACCAGAATATCTGCCTGGGCACAAATTCCCATTCTTATCGGAGCCATATTATTTATTAATTTAAACGGCGGTTTATCGCAAGGTTTTTCGGAGTTACTACTGTCCGTTTTTGTCTTGATACTGTCTGCATTATTTGCACTCGCCGGAGGCGGGAGAATATCGATGGATAATTACGCAAAAACCCATTTGCTTTAACAATTTATCAGTTGCTTATACCCATTTCACTCATCATTTGTCATTCTCAGAATTCAAAGTGATGTTTTAAAATGTTTATTTTTATAAGTTAAGTTTGTTGGCAACACCAAAAAGCCATCATGAAAACAATTGTCGCTACTTTTTTATCAATCATTCTTATTTATACTGATAATTATGGACAAAAGCCTTCTTCCACATCTTATACAAAAAGCAAATCGTTTTATACAAAACAATTGATGGATTCTGATGCGGTATATTTCACGCCGGGAAATTTCAACTTTAATGCGGATGGTTCAACGGATGTGTCTGATGTATTGCAACTCGCTATATACGATTTAAAAACAACGCACAACTTCGGAATACTTTTTTTGCCTGAAGGGAAATATCTTATCAGTAAAACCATTTACGTGCCTCAGGGCATTCGCATTATTGGTTATGGAACAAATCGTCCGTTGATTGTATTGAAGAAAAATTCTCCCGGCTTTCAACAATCGGATTCTTCTGATAAAGGCAAAGCGAAATATATGTTTTGGTTTATTCACAATGTGCCTAAACCTGGTGAACAGGTCGGCGATGCTGGTGCAGGTACATTTTACAGCGCTATGAGCAATATTGATTTGGAAATTGATGATGGCAATCCATATGCAGTTGCTTTGAGAGCACATTATGCGCAACATAGTTTTATTGCACATGTTGATATTCATATCAACAATGGGTTGGCTGGCATGTTTGATGTTGGCAATGAAATGGAAGATGTAAAATTCTTTGGCGGCTGCTACGGTATCTATACGACAAAGCCTTCGCCAGGTTGGCAATTCATGATGACTGATACCTATTTTGAAGGTCAGCGAAATGCGGCTATCAAAGCTCAGGAAGCAGGTTTAACTATTGTTCGATTGCAGGCGAAACATGTTCCATCGGTAATTGAAATCAATCCAAATTATATTGAGAAGTTATTCATGGAAGATTGCCGTTTTGAAGATGTACAGGAACAGGCTGTTCTTGTTAGTCTTCCTGATAATGCGGGCAATCAAATCAGTTTAATTAATATTGATTGCATTCATGTGCCCGTACTTATAAATTATCGCAACAGCTCAAATAAAGTTGAAGGGAAAGGAACCACATACAAAGTGAAAGCATTCATGCAGGGCTTGCAAATGGATAGCCTGAATGCAGACCCGGTTATAAAAACGATTTCCGATATTGAAGCATTAAAAACCTTGCCGGCGCCTGTTCAAAAAGATATTCCTGATTTTGCTTCCATTGACACATGGGTTAATTTAAAATCATTAGGTGCATTGGGTGATGGAACAACAGATGATACAAAAGCAATCCAGGATGCGATTGATAAATACGAAACCATTTATGTTCCGCAAGGCTGGTATCGTGTAAGCGAAACAATCAAACTAAAATCCAATACTGTTTTAATTGGTTTAACACCTGTCGGCACCCAATTTATGCTGGCTGATAACACGCCGGCATTCAGTGGGTTTGGTGCACCTAAGGCCTTGTTCGAAACTTCAAAGGGCGGCAACAACATAGTTACAGGGATCGGGCTTACGACAGGCTTTGCAAATTATCGTGCAGTTGCATGCAAATGGATGGCTGGTGAACATTCTTATATGAATGATGTGAAGTTTATTGGCGGACATGGAACGATGCAGTGGATATGGAAACATAAAAGTGAAACGAAAAATATTTATGGCGATAATCTGGTAAATGGTTTTGATCCTTTATGGGCAACGCAATACTGGAGCTTATGGATTACAGATGGTGGCGGCGGAACATTTAAAGATATATGGACGGCAAACACGTGGGCAAACAGCGGCGCGTATGTATCCAACACCTCAACACCAGGGCACATTTATGCAATGAGTGTTGAACATCATGTTCGTAATGAAATTCGTTTCAACAATGTTTCCAATTTTAAAGTGTATGCATTGCAGCTGGAGGAAGAAAGCCGTGAGAGTTCAGGATGTCAGCCTATGGAGTTGGAGAATTGTAAGAACATTGTGTTTGCAAACTTGTATATGTTTCGTGTGATAAGAGTCAATGTACCGTATCCTTATTCCATCCGCAATTGGGGTTCTGCAAACATTGAATTTTTAAATGTGCATAACTACAGCCAGATAAAATACACAACCAGCAATACATTGTATGATGTGAACACAAATACAACAGTACGACCGTGGGAGTTTAATAGATTATACATTAATAATGCAACTTCAGTTGCACCTATAAATGATGATGCGTTGAATCAACTCGCGACAGGATTTGAATTTGCAGAAGGTATTTGTCGCGACAGCAAAAACAATATTTATCTCTGCGATTCAAGAATGAGGAGAATTTATAAATATGACGCAACGGTAAAGCAAACAATATTGTTCGCAGATTACCCGTGGGAGCCCCTTTCGCTGGCTTGTGATAAGAATGATAATTTGCTTGTGGTGTTTAAGTATAATCCGCAAAAAGGTTTTATGGTGAATGGAAAGCAGGAAGTATTCACCAATCCGCCAGATGCATCCGGTACATCATTCAGTGGTTGGGGCAATTCAGGTTTTGCAAAAAGGGTTTATTCGGTTGATGCTTCCAATCCAGATGAAACAATTCATTTGCTTGATACTGTAAAAATGGGCAGCATTCAACATGTTTACAAAGCTTTATATCCGGGTCACCGCTGGAGAGATCATCATGACTTTAATTCCATCACTATTGCCAAAGCGGAACAATGTTTTGTTGCACCGGATGGTGTTACCATCATACCAAAAGTATATGACCTCGCACGGGCAACTTGTTTGTCGGAGGCATTTCCAAACAAGCCTGCTTATGTTACCGACGAATATGATAAACGTACTGTAAAGTTGGATGTAGATACAGGAGGTTATGTTAACAATCTAAAATATTTTGCTGAAAAGGGTGAGTTTGGGACAGCTGAGGACAGCAAAGGAAATGTATACATCGCCGATGGTGAAATTTATGTATATGATGCGCAGGGAAAATTTATAAAGGAAATTAAAACACCTGAACGACCGACATCAATTGTTATCAGCAGTGATGATAAGATATTGTATATAACCAGTGCGGGTTCATTGGTTGGTATAAATCTGTAGTGAAGTCCTTCCTGCTGGTGATACTTAGTAAAACACAGGAACATCTATGAAAGAACCTTTTGTGATCAAAACAGATCCCGGAGTGCCATAGGTATTGTTTGGATTACCGGCCATTATCATGGGAGTAAGTCTTCCTGAAAAGTTTCCGCTGATATGTCCATTACTGTATGATGTTACATTAAAGCTGATGCTGTCGGCCGGATTATGTACAAATTCGTCCGTGCCATTGTAACTCAAAACAAACATATCTCCATAGATGCCGGTATAAGTATAATTCCCAACAGCCAGACTATCGGTAAAAAACGTATTCGTCATTTCTCCCGATGTGCTCAAACAGTCAAGGCTGTAAACCATACTATTAGTGCCCGGATAAACTGTTTTGCTGCATCCCAGCAGATAACTTGTAGGCGATTGGCTGTCCGGGTTATTAACCGTGTTTGTTACTGAATTCCCATTAACTGCATAAGTCATAGTTGCAACACCTGGAGAACTTCCGCCCTGCGTTCCGGAATTTTGACTGGCAATCATTGCATCTGAAATCGATTGTTTTAAACAGGACGATTGAGATATGATCACCAAAAAAACTATTAACAGTCGTCTCATAATTAATATTTATTGCTCGCTGTCTCTCTTTCCAAAATGTAAGTAGAATGATAAACCTAAACTAATGTAATTATCAGAACCTCCATGATCTATAATGGTTTCATAATGCAGGTTTAAATCAAGCGGAGTATTCCCTATCAAAAACAAATAGCCTGTGCCCGCTGCTAATACCACTCCGTGAAATGTAAAGTTTTCTGTAGTCCCGTCTACATTAGCAGAGGTTACTCCATAAATATTATAACCAATCTGAGGCTCAACATAAAACCCCAGCCCTGTTCCATTCAGCGAATAACGATAGCCGGCTTTTATAGGTACGACAGCGGTACCGTCCCCACTGCCCCCATCATTTAAAAAGAAAATATTTGCTCCCAACTCTAATGTTACATCACTTGCCTGGGAAACAGAAAATATTCCTTTAACATATGCGCCGATTCCAAAAGAATAATTGTTTGTATTATTTCCAACCATCTTCATAACTCCCAATTGCGCTTCCCCGCGTATGACTGACAAAAATAAAATGGATGCTAATATTCCTTTTAACATAGCATGGCTTAGTTGATCGGGTTAAAAACGGGAAGGTTATTTTCTTATTGCATTTTGTTGCGCACGAAGCATTTTAATTTGGTCTTTTACTCTCGCGCTTATATCATCAATCGAGAAACTTGCAGGATCCTGGCTTGGCAGATAAGTAACGAATGATTCCAAAAATACGGCTCCTCTCTGAATACCCTCAGCTACAATAAACATTTTGGTCGCCCACCATTTTTCATATACAAAAGAAGTAATGTCAGCTCTCTCATAGGGATCCTGAATTAGATTAAATAATTTAGGAACCCGAAGCGGAGTGAATGGATTTGCCCAGATGCCAAATCCACCCGGAGTTCTCTGTTCCTGAAAAACGATTTTCCATTCGTTCATTCGCATCGCTACAAGATCTGCATCATCATTAAAATAATAGAATTCAGTTCTCGCCGATTTTGGTTGCTGTCCTGTCAGGTATGGCAACTGATTGAAACCGTCCAGATGCACTTTGAAATTGGTACCCATTGATGGATAACCGGTCAATAATTTTTCTTTTATCGCAGGATCTCCTGCGGCAGCCAGTAATGTTGGGAACCAATCCAGACCGGATATCATTCCATTAGATATTTTTCCAGCAGGAATATGACCCGGCCAACGAATAAAAGCAGGCACGCGATAAGCGCCTTCCCAATTAGAATTTTTTTCACTTCTGAATGGAGACATGGCTGCATCCGGCCAGCTAAACATATTAGGCCCGTTATCGGTTGTGTAGATAACAATTGTATTTTCTGTGATACCCAGATTATCCAGCAATTTCAATAAAAGGCCAACGTCTTCGTCATGCTCCAGCATACCATCGGCATACTCGTCGTCGGGCATACCGCTCCTCCCACGCATCGATGCACGAACATGTGTAAAGGCGTGCATGCGGGTGGCGTTCATCCAGCAAAAGAATGGTTTTCCGTCAGCGTTTGCTCTTTTAATAAAATCGATCGCTGCTCCAAAAGTCTCATCGTCGATTGTTTCCATCCGCTTCTTGGTGAGAGGTCCTGAGTCTTCAATGATTTGTTTGCCCACTCTCCCAAAACGCGGGTCGACTGTCGGATCATCTACGTTAGTCGCTTTACATTTCATGACACCCCTTACCATATACGATTTTACAAATGGAGTGTCCTGGTAAGGATAACTGGGATCTTCCGGTTCTTCTTCTGCATTGAGGTGATAAAGGTTTCCGAAGAATTCATCGAAGCCATGAACGGTTGGCAGGTATTTATTCAAATCTCCTAAGTGGTTCTTCCCAAATTGTCCTGTAGCGTATCCCAGAGGTTTAAGTGCCTGTGCAATGGTAATATCACGGGCCTGCAGGCCGATGTTGGCGCCGGGCATACCCACTTTAGAAAGTCCGGTGCGATAACAACTCTGTCCGGTAATAAATGTAGCTCGTCCGGCTGTACAACTGTTTTCCGCATAATAATCGTTAAACATAATTCCTTCTTTCGCCAGGCGGTCGATATTAGGCGTTTCAAATCCCATTAGTCCGTGTGTATAAGCACTGATATCGGACTGACCGATATCGTCGCCAAAAATCACCAGGATATTGGGTTTTTTTTGAGCAGATAAATGACCGTTTGAGAAAAAAAGAACAGCTAATAATAATGTATAGTATTTACTTCCTTTTTGTAATCGCATAACCAGTTTTTTAATGTTATCAGAAGAGGAAAGGATAATGGATATACTAAGTTATTAAATTGATTTTATAGTGATGTTTTCAAATGAAATCTGAAAATATTCCGGAATATAATTCGCTGAGGAAACTTGATACAGTCTATCAGGGTAAATATCTTTACAAACGAAGTGCCTTATAAACTTAAAAAATGTTACTACAAAATAAAAAAGTAGCCATTATCGGTGCAGGCCCTGTTGGTTTGGCGTTTGCCAGACTATTGCAGCAGGAGGGAGCGAATGTGAAAGTGTATGAACGGGATGTAAATGAGTATTGCCGCATTAAAGGGGGAACGCTTGACTTGCTAAAAGATATGGGGCAAATTGTTTTTGAAAAAGCAGGGTTATTATCTGCATACTTTGACAATGCAAGACCAACTGCACGAAGAATTGCTGATATTCACGGCAATATAATTCAAACACTTCCGAGTTCAGACAATCCTGAAATTGACCGAAACGATTTGAGAAGAGTACTCTTGAAAAGTTTGCAACCTGAGTCAGTTGTTTGGAATAGAAAATTTGTTTCTCTAAAAGAGCAAAACGGGACATTCCTGTTACATTTTGAAAATAGCAGTGTAGAAACCGCAGATTTAGTAGTTGGTGCAAATGGTATCATGAGCACCCTGAGAAAAATGATAACCGCTGTACCCGCCCGATATACCGGAACCGTTGCAGTTACGGGAGAAATAGCTGACTATGAAACCAGTTGTCCAAATTTTAGAAAAATATGTTCAGATGATAAAATAATTGCAAAGGATGGACGCATCTTTTTTCTTTCTCAACCCAAAACAAACGGTGAGTTATATTATTATGTCTGTTTTCGGCAATCTGAAAATTGGGTTAAGGATAACGACTTAAATTTCAATAACAATAAACAAATAAGCAACTTTTTGAATGATTTATGTCATGATTGGAATAGCGCTTACAAAGAGCTTTTTAAAGCCACGAGCGAATTTACATTCCTGCCATTGTACCAGGTCCCTATTGAAAATTGGCAACCGCACAAAAACATTACTTTAATTGGAGATGCTGCACACGGAATGCCACCTTATGCAGGAGTAGGTGTGAATACGGGCTTACTGGATGCGTTGTATTTGGCAGAAAATTTAACCAACGGGAAATTTGAGAACATACAAACTGCTATTGACAATTATGAAGAAAAAATGTTTGCATATGCATCAGAGGCGCAGCAACAAACCGCAGCAAATGAGAAGCAGCTTTTTTTGTAAACAATACGTGTAAGCACCCCGGTATATTTACAATATTTGCAGTCATTTTACTTTTTTTTCCTCATTCTAATGTTGTAAAGTCTTGATGCTAATTCTCTGGGTGAGGAAAATATTGCAAACAATATTATATATAAAAATATGGGAACAACAATAGACACAAAACAAAGGAAAAACGCAATCAATGTATAAAATATACCATAACGATAGATCAGTTTGAAGTAATAAAAAGATTTCCGTTGTTCTTCTTCTATAAGATGATGATTATAGGCATAAGTGCAGATACCATCGGCGGCAATTGCTATCATAACATAATTGAAGCCGAAAACCGCCAATGCCGCACCGCTTTCTTTTTCAAGGTATTCTGCTAAAATAGCTGTGGGAAATGGGGTTAGCGTTACGACGAATAATAAAAAACCATTTACCCACATAAATTTGGTGTCAACTTTCTTAATGTATTCAAACGCAACATTATGATTTATCCAGCAGACCAGTATGGTTACAAATCCAATCAAAAATGCAAAAAAAGATTGCCAATGGTCAAGACATGTCTTTAACAACCCACCACCCGGTTGAGTATGTAAAATTTGTATCAATTCCAATACTAAAACTGTAATAGCGATTGCAAAAACAGCATCGCTGAATGATTCAATTCGCGTTGTTTCTTTTAGCCTGGTTTCGTTTTTTATATGGTACACGTATTTAAAATTGGAATGTCAATAAAATTACCGATTTAAATCCAGCCATGCCGGATAGCTTTACCTACCAGTTCACTCGTATTGTTTAGCTTTTTCTTACAAAGCATATTTTTACGGTGGGTGTCCACGGTTTGTTTGCTGATTTTTAAGATCTGGCTGATCTCTTTGCTAAGTCTTCCCTCCATTAAAAGCATCAACACTTCTTTTTCCCTTTTGGTCAGATCGTCTTTGTTTTCAACAAAAATATTTTTTGATTCAACATCCAGGTAGGATACTTCTCCATTCATCCCTATAAAAGATAATACCGGTTTACCCTCCTGTTTCAGATAGGTGATATCAGAAAGCATATTCAGGGTTCTTAAAAATCTGCCTTTATGATCATGTTCCAGTAAGATTCCCTGATAAAGCATCCGCGCATATTCGCCATCTTTCTTCTTCATACGAATATCATAACGCACTTTATATTTCATCAGTTTCCCTACCGGTAATTTTGAAAAGAATTCAATGGTTCTGTTTCCGATACCCAAAAACCAGGACCGCTCTTCAGGATGTATTATGGTACTTAGAAAGGCAATATCAAATTCTGAGTGATGATAGCCCAAAACCTCTTCTATTTCCTCACTTACAAAGTCCGTATTAACTGTATGGTGATTAATAATGAAATAAAAAGAGTTCCCCAAAAGAAAAAAATTCAAAAACTTATTATAACTCTCCCTGTCAAATCGCAGCCGGCTTGGCACAGATTCGTTCGTATACGGCTTAAACATTTTAGTAAATTCATTATTGAACGAGTCCGGTTTCATATACTGGTTGTTTAGCTTCTCACAGTCTACCTGGAAACAGGTATACATAATCTACCTATAAATAGGTATTTTTTTGAAACAAAATCAAGTTTACTTTTAAATCAGAATGATTCGCACTCGTGCATGTACTATAAATCGTGTGTCATTCAACAGATAGTATCCACCCTTTTTAACTTGTATAGCTTGGCATAGTTACAGGAAATTCCTACTATTTTATGAAATCAGCGAACAGGCTTTGACTTTCGAAGTGACATCTTCATGTAAATAAATTTAATCTTTTTTACCATCACCATGTAAACCAGTTTTATGAAAAGAGAACTTTACTTACGTCTTACAGTAGTAATTGCCATTTTTGGATTATTTACTTCGTGCAAAAAAAGCGAGCCGGGAATATGCAATTGTAGTCCGGATAACCTGGTTATTAATGCATCCAAATTTTCTTCGGGTTTCAACAGTCCGAGAGGATTGAAATTCGGTCCGGATGGATACCTGTATGTTGCAGAAGCGGGCATCGGCGGATCGAATATGACGACCTGTACGCAGGTCATTCCACCTGTTGGACCTTATTTAGGCAGTCAGACCGGATCCTGCATTTCGAGAATAGGTCAGGATGGTATTCGTGAAGTATTTGTAAATAATCTTCCATCCAGCCAAACATCGGCGGAAACCGGATCTGATGTTCAGGGAGTCGGGGATGTTGCGTTTATCGGCAATACCCTGTATGGACTGCTTTCTGGCGCGGGTTGTTCTCATGGGGTAGTAGGAATACCCAATGGGGTTTTTAAAGTAAAGCAAAACAGATCCTGGGAATTGATTAACAACCTGAGCGAATTCTGGATGAATAACCCGACAGCAAATGAAAATCCCCCGGATTTTGAACCCGATGGAACACCTTATAGTATGAATGCAGTAAATGGGGATTTATATGTAATAGAACCAAATCATGGAGAATTGGACAGAGTAACACCACAGGGAAATATCAGCCGGGTAATTGATATTTCTGCCACCCAGGGACATATCGTTCCAACCTGTCAGGTATTTCATGATGGTAATTTTTATGTAGGTAACCTGGATACCTATCCGCTTTCTGACAAATCAGATATTTATAAGATTACTCCGCAAGGACAAATCAGTATTGTCGCCACAGGATTTTCTGCCGTATTGGGCGTTCTTTTTGATGAAGTCGGGGGAATGTATGTCCTTGAAAATACAACAGGGAATCCTGTCCCTACTGCCGGAACCGGTGATATTATAAGGATAGATCCTTCCGGAGAAAAGTTGACCATTGCTTCAGGGCTCAATTATCCGACTGCAATGACATTCGGTCCTGATAATAAATTATACGTTTCAATATGGGGCTTTAACGGAGTTCCCGGACAGGGAGAGGTCTGGCAATTTGATGTCACCTGTGCAAAATCCCATGGTACTATTAAGAAAAATAATGTGGATTAATTATTTATAGCTTTAGCAGAGCATCCACCCCGATGATCTTGCTGCTTCCTTAAATGGCTGGATTAAATCAATAATGAATTTAATTCAGCCATTGTATTTAGAACATACATCAAATATTTATTCTCATCTGGGAAATACTGACTGGCAATGACCGCAACTTTCTTGTCTTTTTTGGTTCGGAAATTATATTAGAAAGCCCGTTGGAACGCTCGAGGAGTAGTTCTGTTTCCCTGCGCTTACCCGACCCTGTTAGTTCCAGCCTGTTTAATCCTGGAATAATCTCATGACGGGAAACGATAAAGAGTCCGTTATTATACAGGTCGCTCATGACTGCCCGGTATTCCGGCCAGCAGCATTCGAAAATGGTATAGAATTCATCCGCGGGGACTTTTGGATTATTTCTGATCGCAACCAGGACTTCGAGCTCCATCTGTTTACTTTTTTCCATTGTACAGTTTTTAAGCAGTACGGTAAATAGAGTGGATTCAGGGTTCTCCAATATAGAAAATAATAGACCTATTTGCAATCCGTAAATGTGCTGGTCCCAGGCTCGTAATTTTACTTAAAAGACGATCCGGTTCGGATATTTGTGCAGAAATCCAGGTCTCCTATGGGAAAACGACCGGACACCCTAACTTTAACGAACAAAAGATTACCAATTAAAAAATGTTTAAGATGAGAAAATTAATATTCTTTATGCACACTACGCTGGATGGATTTGTAGCAGGACTTAACGGAGAAATGAATTGGATAAATGTGGATGAAGCATTGTTTGACTTTGTTGCAACAATGACAGACCAGGCTGACACCGCGCTCTATGGGCGGGTAACATTTGAAATGATGCAAAGCTATTGGCCAAAGGCAGGTGAACAACCAAATGCATCCAAGCACGACAAAGAACATTCGGCTTGGTATAACAAAGTTTCAAAAGTTGTATTATCTAAAACACTTCAGGAAGCCGGACTTCATAATACCAAAGTTATTAGCGACAATCTTTCGGACAACATTAATAAATTAAAGCAATCCCCCAATGGTGAGAGAAAAAATATTTTAATATTTGGAAGTCCCCGGGCTTCACAATCGTTATTAAACCAAGGACTAATAGACGAGTTTTGGCTCTTTGTTAATCCAATTATATTAGGACAAGGCATGCCGCTATTTAAAGATATTACCGGGACGACTAAATTGAAATTTGTAGAGTCTAAAACTTTTGCAAGTGGCGTTATTGCACTTCATTATGAAAAATTGAAAACAAATTGACCGTGCGGGATAGTCCCGCTCATGCGGGATCATCCGTCAACCGTCAACCGTTCCCGCACGTGCGGGATCAACCATACTTCATTCCGACCTCAGGCTGGTTACCGGATTAGCCAACGCGGCTTTGATTGACTGAAAGCTAACTGTAAGCAAAGCAATCAACACGATCAGCAAAAACGGCAGGAGAAAATACAACCAATGCATGCCAATCCTGAAGTTGTAGTTTTGCAGCCAGCTGTTCGAGCTTAACCATGCAAGCGGCACGGTGATAAAAAAAGCAATGGTCAGCAACCCCGCAAATTCCCGGTATAATAAGTTGAGGATATTAAAAACAGATGCACCCAACACTTTTCGGATGCCAATTTCTTTTGTTTTTTGCAGGGTGGTGAATGAGGCGAGTCCGAACAGACCCAGACAGGCGACGAGGATGGCGAGACTGGTGAAAATCCCGAATACTTTTCCAAACTGCTGATCTGCTTTGTACTGATCGTTGAAATGATCATCCAGGAAAAAATATTCGAAGGTATTTCCGGGAAACATTTTATCCCATTCTTTTTTGACACTGCTGATCGTTTGGGAAACATTCGATGCAGATATTTTCAGTGAGATGGAGCCATTTACATCAGGAATAAGTCGTAAGATCAATGGTTCATAAGCTTCCCGGAGGGATTGCTGATGAAAGTTTTCAGTGACTCCTTCTATTGTATACTGGTCACCCCAAAAATCGATTTTCCTTCCAATCGCTTCCCGCGGATTATTAAATCCGAGATGCTCGATGCCCATCCGGTTGAAAATAACGGAATGCTTGTCCGACCCCAAAGACCGGTCGAATGGATGCCCGGCAATGATTTTTAATTCATAGGTTTTAAGGTAATCGTAGTCCACACCAATCACGCGGTATTGCTTCTGTTTGGATTCATCCTGTCCCACCAGTTTTATCCCTCCGGCATTCCAATCTACAGGTTCGCCCGCAATACTCGATGAAACGGTGATGTGCTGAATGGAAGGCATTTGTTGCAATTCCTGCTTGAACGCTGTGATTCTTTGTAAAAAGGTGGAATCAATGCCCACTTGCGGTCGTGGAATCACCAGCGTCTGGTCGATATTGATTCCCAGGGATTGCCGGCGCATGAACTGAATCTGCTGGTAAACGACCACGGTACCGATCAGTAAAAATAAAGATGCCACAAATTGAAAAACGACGAGTGATTTTCTCAGAAGACCTCCCTGACCCGAATTGGCAGATTTTCCCTTTAGTACATCTACCGGATTAAAACCAGACAAAACAAAAGCGGGATACAATCCGGAAAAGAAAACGCCGATCAGAAACAATGAGCCCAGTCCCAACCAGAATCCGGGTTTTGCAAACAATGAAAAACTCAAATGTTGCCCTGAAACTGCGTTGAAACCGGGAATGGCAAGGACAACGATAATGAGCGCCAGTACCAAAGCAATAGCATTTAGAACGGCAGACTCAGACAAAAACTGTATGATGAGCTGACCGCGATTCGAACCCACCGCTTTTCGCACACCTACTTCCTTAGCTCTCGTGATGGCACGGGCCGTTGCCAGATTAATATAATTTACCCACGCAATGACAACAATGAAAAAAGCAATCCCTAATAAAAGATAGACCGTCTTTCCATCGCCATTTTCACCCGGCTCCATCATATAATGAGAATACAGATGGATATCATTCAAGGGCTGTAAATGATAAATGACCCCTGCATTGTATTTTTTCATGTCATCCTTTGTAAACTTTGTTACAACCGGAATCATTTTCTTTTCCACCACGGCAGGGATCGTGCCTTTATTCAACAGCAAATAAGTCAGACATCCATCCCATTCCCAAGCGGTTTCCGGACCATTACCTGCGGAGTCGGTTGTCCATTTTTGGAAAGTGGCATAGGATAGCAGGATGTCGGGCTTTATCTGTGTGTTGACGGGTGCATCCGGGTATACTGCGGTGATACGGTAGTTGTCTTTGCGATTCAGTTCGAGGGGTTTTCCTACAACATTAGTCGTGCCGAATAATTTCATCGCAGTGGAAGCTGATAGCGCCGCAGTAAATGGATCCTTCAATGCCGTAGACTTGTCACCGGCTATCAGTGGATATGTAAATATGTTGAAGAATGAAGCGTTGGTGAAATAAACCTTTTCAATTTTTACAGGCTGATTCCTGACTTCGGCGGTCACCCGGCTGTTCTGAATCACCTTCACATAGTCTTCTATTTCAGGTATCGCCGCCTTAAATGCGTTGCCCACCCCGAAAGCGCCAGCCGCCCATTGGGTGCTGATTTTACCGTTGTCATAGCGGTCCTGCTGTACCCTGTAGATTCGGTCTTTATGCTGTTGAAAATCTTCGAAGCTTAATTCAAACGAAACGTACTGAAGGATCAGCATACATCCTGCGATCCCAATAGCCAATCCTAAAATATTGATGAATGAATAGGCCTTATGCCGCCGGATATTTCTCCAGGCAGTCTTGAAGTAGTTTTTAAACATCGATATATGTTTTACCGGTAATTGCAGTGGGATCCTTTCTAATGTCGTATAAAACACAATAATGTTGCATGCACCTGATTTGAAAGTCAACATTATGTTATTTTATTAGATTGTTTGCCATATCCGGTTCAGTAATAATTCATCCTGAAATAAGATCTTTATAAAAAAAGCCTATGCACGGCATTTTACCATTCTTACTGGCGATGATAGCAGCCATTGTATTGCTGGAAATGCTGGCGACCAAACTCCGGGTGGCATACCCGATTGTACTGGTGGTGGCTGGACTGCTGATCAGTTTTATTCCTGGTCTTCCTGGGATCAAGGTAAACCCCGAACTGATTTTTTTCATTGTTCTTCCGCCGCTGTTGTTTGAAGCGGCCTGGAATATTTCTTTTAAAGAAATGAAGAAATGGTACCGGATCATTGGCAGCTTCGCCTTCCTGGTGGTATTATTTACTGCACTTGCGGTAGCAGTGGTGGCCAATCAATATATTCCCGGTTTCTCCATTGCACTCGGCTTTCTGTTGGGCGGTATTGTATCCCCTCCGGATGCCGTGAGCACTTCAGCTATTACTAAATTTGTAAGGATCCCCAAGTCGACTTCTACGATCCTCGAGGGAGAAAGCCTGCTGAACGACGCCTCATCACTGATCATATTCAGGTTTGCGCTGGTCGCCATCGGAACCGGACAATTTATCTGGCATGAGGCGGCCCTGAGTTTTGTTTGGATGATCATAGGCGGCCCGGGCACGGGTCTTCTGCTGGGTTGGTTTTTTGTAAAATTGCACCGGATCCTGCCCACAGATGCTTCTTCCGATATCGCCTTTACCATCATAGAACCCTATTTTATGTATTGGGTGGGTGAAGAAATACACAGCTCGGGTGTATTGGCCGTCGTGGCGGGTGGGCTGTATATGTCGAACCGGAATTTGATTTTTCTGAACAGCGGCAGCCGCATCATGGGCTACAATGTCTGGGAGGCTTTTATTTTTATTTTGAACGGGATCGTGTTTCTGATCATCGGCCTCGACCTTCCCGAAATTGTGGAAGGCATGCGGTCGGAAGGAATTCATTTAAGAACGGCCATCGGATATGGTGTACTGGTAACCGGTGTGTTAGTCCTCGCCAGAATGATCAGCGCTTACACGGCCATGCTGGCAACCTTAATTTTCCGTCGCAGTGTGATGCCGCGCACCGGATCCAGAAAAAGACAATTATTACTTCCACTACTCTTGGGTTGGACGGGCATGCGGGGTGTTGTGTCGCTGGCTGCCGCGCTTGCTATTCCTGTGACATTGGGCAACGGGCAAAATTTCCCGCACCGCAATCTCATATTGTTTATCACCTTTATCGTGATCCTGCTCACCCTACTGGTGCAGGGCCTCACGCTACCCTTTCTCATCAACCGGTCTAAATTGTTTGAAATGGCTTCCTTCAACATGCTACCGGAGGACATCGCTGCCGATAATATTAGAAAGGGATTGAAAGAACACACGTACCATTTCCTCAGAACCAAATACGACGGTGAATGGAATGGAAATCTCCAGGTGCAAAAACTTTTGCAACATTGGGAAGAGAAACTAAAACTGCCCGATGATGATTGGCGAAATGAAGAGACTAAAAAAATGTATTTCGAAATGCTCAATAGTCAGCGGGCATTTCTAATTCAGGCAAACCAGGATCCTATGCTGAATGAAGAAATTATTCGTCATCAGCTTTACCTGATCGATCTTGAAGAAGAAAGGATGAAGTTGTTGTAAAGAATCCTTGCAACGCAAGGAAGTATTAGGTAATGACGAGCAGACTGACACAATGATGATCCTTAGAAAAAAGGTTGACCGGGACGAAAAACGGAATCGTCTTATATCATAAATTAGCATATTGACGGCGACCCTATGGTAGCAGTGCGAACTTTAAAACAACTCATTTTATCTATATGAATGTACAGGAAGAAATCAAAAAATATATTGCCAGCCAGCCTGAAGCAAAACGCAGTGACATGCAAACATTGCACAAGTTCATACTTCAGGTATTGCCAGGATCTAAATTATGGTTCCTCGATGGTAAAAACAGCGAAGGTAAAATTGTTAGCAATCCTAATATAGGATATGGATTTTACACAATAAAATATGCTGATGGAACAACGAAAGAGTTTTATCAAATTGGTTTGAGCGCAAACACAACCGGAATCTCTGTCTATATCATGGGTTTAAAAGATAAGACATACTTAGCCAAAACGTTTGGGAAAAAACTAGGCAAAGCAAGTGTGACCGGGTATTGTATTAAGTTCAAAACGCCAAAAGATATAAATCTTGATGTACTTGAAGAAGCAATACATTATGGGATTGAGCAAAGCAAACTTTCATAGTTCTACAAACAGGTATCATTGATGAACACTCCATTCCCAGTCTCTCGCCGCATTTTCTTTCTTTTTGCAATAAGCATAATTATTGCCTCTTGCAGAAATAATTCAGTCAGTATGGAAGACGACAAAAAACAAATTGCAGCAATGCTTGATTCATTTAATCTGGAAGCAGCCAGGGCCGATTATTCCGCATATTTTAATAACTATACAAACGATGCCATTTTCATTGGAACGGATGCGACTGAACGCTGGGATAAGGAACAATTTATGGTTTGGGCCAAACCTTATTTTGACAGGGGAAGAGCCTGGAATTTCAAATCGATCGACAGGCATATATACATTGATGAAAATAAAAACATTGCCTGGTTCGATGAATTGCTAAGCACACAAATGAAGATTTGCCGTGGTTCAGGTGTGGTTGTGAAAAAAGGAAATGAATGGAAAATTCAACAATATGTTTTGTCGATGACCATGCCAAACAATCAGATAAACGAGGCACTTAAATTAAAAACGCAGATGGAAGACTCGATTATTAATTCGCTCCAAAAAAGATAATAGCCCCACCTACTTAAGGGACTCCTAATCTGTTATCAAATCCTGTTCTTCAACTGCAGGAACATTACGCATTGAAGAAACCTGATAAATTTATAGTTACTAATCTGTCACGAATTCCCTGAAACCCAATACAATGGGCCTGAGGCACTTTTTAATATAGACTTGGATGTTAACTCCGTAATATTCAGCATATTAGATAAACGTATCCTATTTATTATATTGATAATTAATCCATTTCATTTTCATGATTTAATAGTACCAAACCTGTAGACAGTAATTTGACTTCGCTGGCAAACTTCTGATTTTTAGAGTAAATTTGTTGAAACCAATAATATGGGTGCTACAAAAGCATTAGACCAGCAGATAACAGATCGACTAGCAAATCTCAACGCCAGTCAGAAGAAAGTTGTTCTTAGTGTGGTAAAGGGATTTGCGCAGGAAGAGGAAAACTGGTGGAATGAAGTGGAAGACGCGGCTCAGGAATCCATTACAAAAGCATTAAAAGAAGCAGACCAGGGCAAGGTAACTCCACATAAAGATGTCATGAAAAGGTACAAGAAATGGCTATCGAAGTAAGTTGGTCTTATGAAGCTATAAAAACTTTTCAGGAGAATATTGATTATTTGCAAGAAAACTGGTC
This sequence comes from uncultured Bacteroidota bacterium, assembly GCA_963711345.1. GTDB lineage: Bacteria > Bacteroidota > Bacteroidia > Chitinophagales > Chitinophagaceae > Puia. Next base: position 796,132 of record CAVQDS010000002.1, read on the forward strand.
GGACAAAGAAGTAGTCCGGTTTATTCAGCAAACGGAGAATATTATCATCCGGCTTAAGAACTACCCTCAATCATTTCCACCGGGGTATAAAAATAAAAAATATCGGAAAGCAAGACTTAATAAATATATCGCGGTATTCTACTCGTACAGTAAGTCCAATAGTAAAATCGTGTTGCTTAGTTTTTGGAATGTGAAGCAGGATCCCAGTAAACGCAAATATTAATTGAATATCATTTTTTATATTGGTCAGTCTCCCGGAATTTAGTAGTCACACCGCTTGGGATTTCCAGATATATCGTTCATAGAATTAATTTCATATGGTGAGTCAAACCAAAACGGATTTAAACAACTTAAATGATAAGCAAAGGGAAGCCGTTGTCAGTGAAAACAAAAAGATTTTAGTTTTAGCTGGTGCTGGCTCAGGCAAGACAAAGACACTTTTACAGAAACTCATTTACCTGATTGAAGAAAAAGGAGTAAGTCCATCAAGTATTCTTGCAATCACATTTACAAAGAACGCAACAAATGAAATGATTGACCGCTTAATCATTTCAGCTGACACGACAGGACAATATGAAAGCATGTTGTTTGACAAGCGCAAGAACAAAGCCGATAAGGATAGGGAAAGATTTAGCAATCAAAAAAAGTACAAGTGGATTGATTGTCTTACGATCAGAACTTTTCACAGCTTTTGTTATAGCATTTTACGAAGCTATGGAGTGAATGAGTTCGACAACAAGTTCAGGATTATCGGTGATGAAAAACGAGATGAAGAAGATGAACTTTCAAAACATGTTGCTCCAGAAACAGTTTTTGAGGTAGTCCACAAACTTTTGATTGAACAATGTGAGGACTCTGAATTTCTACTGCAACTCAAACGGTATATTTTAGATTACATTGTTGACCAAATTCATTTAAAGAAGAATGATATCAAGTATTTGCCCAAAGACGGTAAATACTTTACAACACTCGACGGAACAAAAGTTCGTTCCAAATCCGAACAGTTTATCGCCGATTGGTTTTACAGACACAGTATAAAATACGAGTATGAGCCCTTACTCAACGTTAAAGATTTTGCTTTTCATCCCGACTTCTTTATTCCTGATGCAAATCTTTACATTGAGCATGTAAGCGATAAAAGTTATTCAACCAGGGATAAAGAAGAACAATTTCAAAAGGGGAATTTACTTTTGGTAAAGACATATGAAAGCATGACGAAGGACTCTGCATTATTTAATCATACTTTGGACAAAGTCATAAAAAATCGGTTGCCCGCAAATTATCACAAAACAATTTCTCTTACTTACAAAGAAGAATTTAACGGTTATCACGAAAATGTCAAAGACTTTGTTACTCAAATCATGCGTATCACGGACATGATTAAAGTCGAGAATATTGAATTGGAAGTGGTTCTAGAGAATGCAGCGAAAGACCAGCATGAAAGGGTTAGGAATTTTTATAAATTGGCAATTCCAATTGTTGAAAAATATTTTAAGTACTGCACCAACAAATCTTTTCTCGACTTTAACGACCTGATTTCACGAAGTACATCCCTTTTCCAAAATAACGATGACATAGCAAACAAATACAGAAGCAAATACCAATACATTTTAGTTGACGAGTTTCAGGACGTAAATAATTTACAAGTTGAGTTAATAAAACTTTTACTTACCAACCAGACACAGTTGTTTTGTGTTGGCGATGACTGGCAGAGTATTTATGGGTTCAGGGGTTCAAATGTGAGTTACATTGTTGACTTTGAGAGTCACTTTCCAAATTCAAAAGTCGTAAAACTAAATTTAAATTATCGTAGCACACAAAACATCGTTGGAGCAAGCAATGAAGTAATTAAAAACAACAAATTCAAAGTTGAAAAGGAAATTTATTCTTCAAAGCAATCAGAACATAAAATAGTTGTGTATGCCGGTAATAGCGAAGAGGAAAACATTCAATTTTGTTTTGACAAAGTTCAGGAAATATTAGAGGGTGGTTTGACTAATGATGATATTTTATTTCTCTACCGAAGAAGCAAAATGTATACACCGTATTCCTTTCGATTTAAAAACAATAACCTAAAAGTTCAATCAAAAACAATTCATGCTGCAAAAGGACTCGAAGCAAGAGTTGTTTTTATTATCGGTTTGACAGAAGGCACCCGAGGCTTCCCGGATATTTGGTTAGGGGACAGAATCTTTCAGATTATCAAAAAAGCAAATCATGATTTGCTAATGGAAGAAGAGAGGCGACTATTTTACGTTGCAATCACAAGAGCTAAGGACAAACTTTTTCTAATAACAGAGAAGGGTAATGAGTCTAGTTTTCTAAAAGAAATTCCAGATATTTTTACTGTTAAGACAAGCGTTCCTATGAAGTCAGTTGTTGAAAAAGTAATTACCTGCTCTAGGTGTTTCAGTCAACTTGAGAAACTTTTTGCTTTTTGCCCCTATTGCGGACATAAAACAATGGAGTAACGAATTAAGTGTTATGACCAGTGATGTGCAAACTGTAATATTAAAAAGGAAGCTGTACCCACTCATGGATACAGCCTCCTGCAAAAGAAATACTACAACGTTACAGCCAACGTTCCGGTATTTCCTGGAACATCGGTTGCAATAGCATTGATCTTACTACCGGCCAGTACGGCATCTGCCTGCGTGGTCGTGTAGATCCAATCAATTCCATTGGTCTGTTGTACGGCATTGCCTTTTTCCAGCAGCGTGCCACTGGCAGCGAAGATTTCCACCATTACGCTGGTTACCCGGAAATCATCAACCGCGCGAATCCTGATTGTGTTTCCAACCACACCAGCATACGCACTGGTGTCGATGTCTTTTACAACCGGCGGAGACATGAAATCAGCAACTGCCCTGCTAAACAGGTTTTGCCTGGGTTTCAATCTGGCGGTATAAGCATCTCTTATACCCTGATCGGTTCCCTCTATCACAGACCTGGCATATTTTGCAGCCAGCGTGAAGTTTTCCTGTATTTTCAATTGCGCATTGGTGCCTGGACTCGTTCTCGCTTTGGGGGCTTTTGCTACGACTGTTTTACCTTCCCAATCGCGAAATACGAGCTCTTTTCCGAGGGTACCTCTTAGTTTTCCAGTTATGACGCTATTATTACTATTTGCCATAAGGATTTGAATTTAAAAATGAAAAAAAATGGTTTTCTATGTTGGTCACTGACAAAGGAGAGTATTCCCGGGTTCACTCCTCCCGGTAGTCCTGAGTGAAAAGCTCCTCTATCAATGAACAACAAATCAAAAATAGTACGCCAAAACGCCTTTTTTTAAAAAATGTGGATGGCGGATATCCAAGCCTGTGAAGGGGTAAACCAAAATGCGGGACGGGGGTAGAACAAAGTCGGGACGAAATTATGAGGCTATATCACAAGTTGTAAAGTTTTTTAGGTAAGTCAGTATTTAAATCGTTCGGATTGCCTTCGGGATGGGTTCGGGTTGCCTATCCGAAATCCGGGTAGCCAAAGCGAAGGAATCCCATTGTCATTTCGAAAGATATCTCTCATTGGATCTCTGATAGAAAACATTTTTTATATTGGAATCATTTTAACCCCCAAAATTTATTCCATATGTTAACGCCCTTTTTTATCAGGACAGAAGTCAAAAAAGAGAGAGTATTGAAGAAAGTCAATCCCATGCGGGTCACACGTTTAACTACAAAAAAAAATGAAACCAGAATTTTTTTGGGCGAGGACAAGTTTTACTCTGTTCGGACATCCCTGGTCAATGCATTGAAAAATTTCCCGCCTGATATGTTTGTCAAAATTAATCGCGCGGATGTCGTTTCCGTTTTTCATATTGACAATATTGCCAAAGATCATTTGATCATGAATGGTAAAACGGTTACTATTGCCCGGGCATATTACAAATACGTCGTTGCCGGAATCAACATTGTGGAATAAGACCAATCATTATGCTAAATAAACACCAGAGATTAATATTTGTGTCATTCTTTATTAGTTGCTGTTGTAGTGCAGCTATCTCCCAGGATCTGAAAACTGTAGAGAATCCGCCGAAATATGAATTGGTAAATGACTGGCCTCAATTGCCGGAGGGTTATGCATTAAGTCAGCCAGGAGGTATTGGCATTGATACAAGCCAGAATGTTTTTGTTTTTCACAGACCTGGCAGGCGTTGGAAATTATTGGATGAAAATTTCCCAGACTCCTTAATTTCTGCCAATACCATACTCATGCTGGACAGGCAAACCGGAAAAATCTTAAATAGTTGGGGTGCCAATCTCTTTATTATGCCACATGGATTAACGGTGGACAAGGACAATAATGTTTGGGTTACAGATGTAGGATTGCACCAGGTCTTTAAATTCAGTCACGAAGGTAAATTGTTGATGAAATTGGGTGAAGCAAAAATTCCCGGTAATGATTCTTTGCATTTCAACAGACCTACCGATGTTGCTGTTGCGGCGGATGGTTCTTTCTATGTGAGTGATGGCTATCGAAATAGCAGGGTAGTTAAATTCTCAGGTTCCGGAAAATATCTTTTTGAATGGGGTAAGAAGGGAAGCAAACCAGGTGAATTTAATATACCACATGCAATTGATTTGGACGCCAAAGGAAATGTTTATGTTGCCGACCGTCAGAATAATCGTATTCAGGAATTTGATGCCAATGGGAAGTTTTTGAAGGAATGGAAAAACCGGTCATTTGCGAATTTATATTCCGTAACGATCAATAAAATAAATCAGCATGTTTTGGCAGTGGATTATCTCATCATCATGGATACAATAATTAAAGGATCCAATATCTTAGAGTTTAATGCAGAGGGAAATTTAATTGGTCTGTTTGGGCGGTCAGGTTCATACAACGGACCTCTTTGCCGATACCATGATATATGTGTCGACAATGAGGGAAATATTTATGTCGGCGATATTCTTGGAAACCGGGTTCAAAAATTTAAATTGATATCCCGTTGAAGTGCAGAGTACAAAAAATTATCAATGATTAAAATAAATTTAACCTTAAAACCATCTGATCTGATCCTCAAACTCAAAAAGTTCTGGCAGCTATCGGAAGAAAAAATTAACCTGATTGAAAATAATTATAATGATTCAAAAGGTTCACCGGTTTTTACAAGTAACGGTAAATACATTACCAGGGGATGGACAGAATGGACACAGGGATTTTTATATGGATCAATGATTCTTCAATATGATGCAACGGGTGAAAAATCATTTCTTGAGAAGGGGCGCAGGAAAACCGTAGAATTAATGGCGCCGCATGTCAGCCATACAGGTGTGCATGATCATGGATTTAACAATGTGAGCACTTATGGCAATCTGCTGCGTTTAATGAAAGAAGGTAAAATAGCATTCAATGAATGGGAAAAAGATTTTTATTCACTGGCATTGAAAATATCGGGAGCTATACAAGCCAGGCGGTGGACAATCATTAAAGGCGGTGGTTTTATTTATTCATTCAATGGGCCTCACTCACTTTTTGTTGACACGCTCCGTTCCTGCCGTTCCCTTATTCTCAGCCATTGCTTAGGGCATGTCCTGCAGTCGGAAGGCGATCAGCAGATCAGTTTATTGGAACGTGCTGTTGAACATATGAAAGCGACAGCAAAATATTCATTATTTTATGGTGAGGGTCGTGATATATATGACGTTTTGGGGCGAACAGCACACGAAAGTATTTTCAATATAAATGATGGAAATTTTCGTTGTCCGAATTCACAACAGGGATATTCAGGGTTTAGTACCTGGACAAGAGGCCTGGCATGGGCCATGTGCGGATTCGCTGAAGAAATTGAATGGTTTGATTCTGTTAAAGATGCAGATATCAACGGCATTAATATTAAGAAAGATATTTTGCCCTTTATGATAAAAGCGGCCCGGGCTGTCTGCGATTTTTACATTGACAACTGCCCGGTGGATGGTGTGCCCTATTGGGATACCGGGGCTCCCAGTCTATATAAGTTGGGAGATTTTTTGAATAAACCCGCTGATCCGTTTAATGATTTTGAACCGGTCGACAGTTCTGCTGCACCTATTGCAGCACAGGGATTGTTGAGACTCGGCAGATATCTTCAACAAAATGCTGAGAAAGAGTCCGGCGATCGTTACTGGCTGGCAGGACTTACTATATTAAATACCATTTTCGATGAGCCCTATCTCAGCACCGGTAAAATGCATCAGGGATTGTTGCTGCATTCCGTTTATCATCGGCCAAATGGATGGGATTACATAGCTCCGGAGAGTAAAATCCCGAATGGTGAATCGAGTATGTGGGGGGATTATCACGCTCGTGAAGTAGCTCTCTATATTCAACGAGTGATCAATAATGAAACATATCATAGCTTTTTCAACATCTTATGAATTCTACAGACGATAAAGATATTTCCAGATTATGTATTCACACCATAACGACCAAACCCTGGGAAATTGAAGAAGCTGCTCAGCATTTTTCGGAGGCCGGTGTAAAGGCAATTACAGTCTGGCGTGATGCACTCGAAGGAAAAAATATCAAACAAACTGGTGAAATACTTCTCGATCATGACTTAACGATTGTGTCGCTCTGCAGGGGAGGCTTTTTCCCGGCTAAGGATTTAAATAAAAGAAAATCGGCCATTGATGATAACCGAAGGGCCATTGACGAAGCCGCCCAATTGGGAGCTCCGTTGCTGGTGCTGGTATGTGGTGCCGATCCATCTCAACGGTTAGAAGATTCCAGGAAACAGATTCAGGATGGTATCGGCGAGCTGATTGCGCATGCATCAACATCCGGAATAAAGTTGGCTATTGAGCCACTGCATCCTATGTATGCTGACACACGTTCGGCAATCAATACGATGAAACAAGCCAATGATATGGCTGAAGAATTAAATTCACCTTGGGTTGGTGTAGCTGTTGATGTGTATCATGTTTGGTGGGATCCGTTCCTTGAGAAAGAAATAAGGCGTTGCGGAGAAAACGGACATCTTATGGCATTCCATATCTGTGATTGGAAAGTGCCAACTGCAGATATGTTGCTGGATCGTGGTTTGATGGGTGAAGGTTGCATTCCTGTAAAGCAAATCAGATCGTGGGTGGAGGCCGCAGGGTTTACCGGTTATAATGAGGTTGAAATCTTTTCTACAACTCACTGGAAAGAAAACCAATCTGAGTATCTTCGGAAGATTATTAAAGCATATAAAGAAAATTCTTAAAACAGAGCTGATAATAGTTAAACTATGACAGAGCATAAAATAGGTGTCATAATGAATGGCGTTACAGGGCGCATGGGAACTAATCAGCATTTAATGCGATCTATTGCAGAAATAATAATACAAGGTGGTGTAAGAATAAATCCTGGTGAAACAATCATGCCTGATCCTGTATTGATCGGTCGTGATGAAAATAAATTAAAGAAACTTTGCCAGATGTCCGGTGTAAAAAAAATGAGCACCGATCTGGATCAGGCACTGGCTGATCCTCATAATGTAATTTACTTCGACGCACAAATTACAGGCAGACGGGCGGATGCAATTCGGAAAGCAGTAAAAGCAGGAAAGCATATATATTGCGAAAAACCCATAGCAACAGATACGAAGCAGGCTATGGAATTGTACCGGCTATGTAAAGAACATAATGTAAAAAACGGAGTCGTGCAGGATAAACTATGGCTTCCCGGCATTATAAAAATAAAGCGTCTTATTCAACAGGGATTTTTCGGCAGAATCCTGTCTGTGCGAGGGGAGTTTGGATATTGGGTATTTGAAGGCGATTCTATTCCCGCTCAAAGACCATCATGGAACTATCGAAAAGAAGATGATGGAGGAATTATAACAGATATGCTCTGCCATTGGCGTTACCTGCTCGACAATGTGTTTGGTAAAGTAAAAGCGGTTTCATGTCTTGGGGCAACACATATCCCGGAAAGAGTGGATGAGGAAGGGAAGCGATATAAAAGTACCGCAGACGATTCGGCCTATGCAACATTCGAACTGGAAGGTGGCATCATTGCTCAATTTAATTCTTCCTGGACCGTGAGAGTAAGACGTGATGATTTATTAACGCTGCAGGTTGACGGAACCAAAGGATCTGCTGTAGCAGGATTGCGTGAATGTTATATTCAGCATTATGGTAATACACCTAAACCGGTTTGGAATCCGGATATTCCGCAACCAATTAATTTCTTTGAAGGTTGGGCAAAAGTACCTGAGCAGGAAAACTATGATAATGCTTTCAAGGTGCAATGGGAGCTATTTCTAAAACATGTTGTGAAAGGTGATCCCTTTCCCTGGGATATGCGCGAAGGTGTGAAGGGAGTACAACTGGCAGAAAAAGGATTGGAAAGCTGGAGCAAAAAGTGCTGGGTAGATATTCCTGAACTTTAACCGGTCAATAAAAATATGAGAAGAGTAGCCTTAATCACAGGGGGAAGCCGTGGTATTGGTTTTGGTATTGCGAGAGAACTTGCACAAAATAATTTTGACTTAGTCATTAATGGAACACGTTCTGCAGGTCTGGTAGAAAATGCATTAAAAGAATTGAGGGAATTCGGCATTGAAGTAATTTATTGTCCGGGTGACATCGCTTCTTCCAGCGATCGAATGGAAATGCTGCGCCAGGTAAAAGACTATTATGGCAAACTTCATGTGCTGGTCAACAATGCCGGTGTAGCCCCTAAAGAACGAAGAGACATTCTTGATGCTACGGAAGAAAGTTTTGACTATGTGATGGGTGTAAATCTTAAGGGCTCATATTTTCTTACACAAAAGACTGCAAACTGGATGATTGAGCAAAAGAAAATGAGTGCTGAATTTAAAGGATGCATTATTAATATTTCGTCGATGTCCGCAACGGTGGTATCTCTGAACCGTGGAGAATATTGCATTTCGAAAGCGGGTATGGGCATGGCTACACAATTGTTTGCTGTGCGGCTTGGCGAGTACGATATTCCTGTTTTTGAAATAAGGCCTGGAATTATAAACACAGATATGACAGCGGGAGTCAGAGAAAAGTACGATGAATTAATTGCGGAAGGGCTCTGTGTACAAAAGCGCTGGGGAGAACCACAGGATGTTGGAAAAGTAGTTGCATCGCTCGCAAAGGGCGATTTCATGTATTCGACAGGACAGGTGATCATGGTAGATGGTGGCTTAACCATTCCGCGATTATAAAATTTTAATGACCAGTACATCTTCCAAAAACATTGCCCGGGAACTTTTACGCGTTCCCGTTTTAGTTGCGGCGCTGGGATACATGGTGGACATGTATGACTTGTTTCTTTTCAGCATTAACCGGGTTTCCAGTTTAAAATCTTTGCATCTTCCAGGAGAAAAATTGCTGGAAGATGGTATTATGCTGTTGAATCTGCAAATGGCAGGTATGCTGATCGGTGGCATTTTCTGGGGAATCATGGGAGATAAAAAGGGAAGACTATCCGTATTGTTTGGTTCTATTTTGATTTATTCTATCGCAAACATTGGGAATGGATTTGTAACTACTGTCAATCAATATGCTGTACTTAGATTTATTGCGGGATTTGGACTCGCAGGTGAACTCGGAGCCGGTATTACACTGGTAACTGAAATTTTACCGAAAGAGAGGCGTGGTTATGGTACAACCCTGGTAGCTACCGTGGGCATTATGGGTGCTTTGCTTGCATACCTTGTTTCCCATCTTTTTGACTGGCGAACGGCCTATTTTATTGGGGGTGGTTTGGGATTAATACTCATGCTTTTGCGGGTAAGAGTTTTTGAATCGGGCACGTTTATGAAACTTAAAGAAGAGAATATTAAACGTGGTGATGTGCTGAAATTATTCAATAATAAAACCCGGCTGTTAAAATACGTAAACAGCATCCTGATCGGAATACCGATATGGTTTGTGATTGGAATTTTGCTCACTTTTTCTCCCGAATTTGGCCAGGCAATGGGTCTTGACCAACCCATTGATGCAGGTAAGGCAGTAACGCTTGCCTTTACCGCCCAGGTTTTGGGGAACTTAACAAGTGGTGTTCTCAGTCAATATTTGCAAAGCAGGAAAAAAGTAATTTTATTATTTATATTAACATCCTTCTTACTGGTTCTTGTCTATTTACTGGTACCACTCCATAGCACAACATTATTTTACTTATTATGCACGTGCCTTGGATTTTGCAGCGGCTATTGGACCCTTTTCATTACCGTTGCAGCTGAACTTTTTGGCTCCGATCTCCGGGCAACCGTTGCCACAACTGTTCCCAACTTTGTCAGAGGCTCCGTAATTCCGTTAACCATGCTATTTGCCATGGTGAAAAAATATGTTGGAATTATTCAAGGCGCTTTAGTGGTTGGCGTGGTGAGTTTCACCGTTGCAATCGTTGCGCTTATTTTCCTGCAGGAAACTTTTAAAAAAGACATCAATTATGTTGAAAAAGGATGAGGGTTGTTGAAATGATATTTAATCCTGTTATAGCTTTCTTAAAATTCTCTTCCTGGGATTGCTTTCTATTTTAAATTGTGAAGATTGCATTTCCGCTCCCATAGTTCCTTTCTTCAAGTCAAATACTTATATGATTCAAAATTACCTGAAGATCGCGTGGCGAAACCTTCTTAAACATAAAGGTTTTTCATTCATTAACATCATTGGACTGGCTATAGGCATAGCTGCATGCCTGATCATTTTTATTTATGTGCACGACGAACTGACATTCGATTTATATAACATAAAATCTGATCGGATTGCCAGAATCACAAGCAGAATGCATACACCCGAATCAGATCTGGTTATTGCAACCAGCCCTCTCATGTTAGCAGGCACTTTGAAACGTGACTATCCGGAAGTGGAATCAGTCGCAAGATTGCAAAACGCATCTGCGAAGGTCAAATCCGATAATGATATATTTTCTGAAGAATCATTTTATAAAACGGATCAGAATATATTCTCTGTTTTTAGTTTTAATTTTCTCCAGGGTTCAATATCGAATGCGTTACAGAATCCCAATTCAATAGTAATTACAGAAACAATTGCAAAGAAATATTTTGGGAAAACGAACGCCCTGGGAGGAAAAATGACCTGTAATGGAGAAAATCTAATTGTTACAGGCATCATAAAAGACAGGCCGGCAAATTCAGACATGAAAATTGATGCCTTGTTGTCAGCTGATTTTTCAAAAACTACAAACTGGATAGATGATTTTGACAACTTCACTTTTATTTTATTTTATCAAAAACCAAATCTTAAACAATTCCAGCATAAACTGATTGAATTAAGCAGGAAATATATTCAACCTGAACTGGATGCCGGAGGAGGTCCGGGAGGAGCCGGCAGATATAAGCTTGAATTTGAACTTGAATCCTTGAGTGCTGTTCACTTTAGTGCCGGAAAATTAGCAGACATGCCTAAAGGAAATAAGCAATTCAACTATGTTTTTTCCTTATTGGCTGTTTTCATTTTGATCATTGCTCTGCTCAACTATATCAATCTTTCGACGACTAAATCAACGGAGAGGGCAAAGGAAGTCGGGATCCGGAAAGTGAGTGGTGCAACGAAATTTCAGTTAATGCGTCAGTTTTTATTTGAATCTTTTTTTCTTTTAACTTTTGCCTGTCTGCTCTCAATCGCCCTGGTAGAAATCGGCATTCCTTTCTTTAATAAATTATTGCAGACAAAACTTTCCATCAACTGGTCGGATGACTTGCTGTTCATGGGAATAATATTCCTGGTCACTTTGTTGATGGCTGGTTTATATCCTGCATTTGTGATGTCTTCTTTTCTGCCCGCTAAGGTCCTGAAAGGAAACTGGAAGTACAGTGTAAAGGGAATTGTACTCCGCAAAACAGTTACCATCACGCAGTTTGCTATTGCCGCCGTACTGATCATGGGAACAACAGTTATATACAACCAAATGAAGTTCATTGCACAAAAGGATCTTGGATTCAATAAGGATGAGTTACTCAATATATTTCTACCTGTTGACTCAGCCAATATGAGTTCTGCCAAAGCATTCCAGAATGATTTACGGAGTCGTCCTGAAATTCAGGGCATCACGGTGGGCGCAGGTATGACATCTGCAACGATGAGTTCCACGATAACTTCTTCCAATGGTAAAAGAAGGGAATTCATGTGTATATATTATCCTATTGATCCAAAATTTTTATCCGTCTTTCAAATTCCTTTGGTAGAGGGAAGGAATATATCAGACAGCTTAATTACCGACAGGAAAGAAGCCTTTCTGGTGAACGAAGCTTTCGTAAAGATGATGGGTTGGCAATCAGGTGTTGGTCAATCTATAGAAGGTATGGATCATAAAGGAAAAATTGTCGGTGTTTTGAAAAACTTCTATTTTAAATCTCTTCATGATGTGATTGAACCGTTAGCAATGGTTTATAATACTTTTCCTATAAATACGACTACTGTCAAAATTAAACCGAGGGATTTACCGGTTGTAAAAACTTTATTTAAAAAGGATTTACCGGAGATCCCTTTTGATTATTCATTTTTCGATGAAATAGTAGGCAAACAATATCTGAAGGACAGGATAACGATGTCTCTGTTCAATACTTTTACTATACTGGCCATTTTAGTTTCCTGCCTTGGATTGTATGGCCTGGTAGCGCTGATTGCTGTTCAGCGGACAAAAGAAATTGGAGTCCGAAAAGTATTGGGGGCTTCTTTAAATCAGTTGTTTTATTTATTTACAAAGGATTTTATGAAACTGATATTTTGGGCACTGATCATTGCACTACCCATTGCAGGAATTATTATGAGTAACTGGTTATCTTCGTATGCTTACCATATCCGGTTAAGCTGGTGGATGTTTTTCATACCTGCTTTAATAGTTTTTTTCATTACACTTGTTGTGATCAGCAGGGAAATCATAAAAACTGCCCTAATCAACCCGGTAAACACGCTAAGGACAGAATAAAAATATTGTATAAACTAACCACACTACTGAATGGAACGAATGCAAATTGCGTGGCAATAAATACAAAACTTTATCATCATGAAAATAGTCAGGGTACAATACACCACAACCGCGGAATATGCCAACCGGAATAAGGAGAATATCAGGCAAGTGGTTAATGAACTAAAAAAAATAAATCACCCGGGGATTAAATACAGTACCTATATTTTGCCAGATGGGAAAACGTTTTTGCACTTTGATCACTTTGAAAATGAAGAAGCCCACACCGTATTGACGCAGCTGGAATCCTTCAAAAAATTTTCGAATGGATTATTAGCCAGTAATTTGGAAGCTGAACCTAAACTGGATCTGCTATCGCTGGTTTCATCTTCTGAGAACTATTTCGGGTAAGGTTGCGTTTTAACGTACAATAATTTTTTTTTCTCTTCGTTTCGGTTGTTCACCAGGATTTATTGGTTCGCCTTCAGAACAATATCAGAGCCTTGTCAAACGGCTACCTGTAGGCTATTAAGTCCAGATCAAGTCCAGTCTATATTGGACTTGATCTGGACTTGATCCCTTATTGGTAGGGATTCGACAGGACTGTGAATATGAAATGAAAACCATTATTTAATAATTTAATTTATTATGGCAAGACAGCACGATTCAAAATTGGTGGGTACTATCGGAAACGTCATTTTCTATAACCGGATGGGAAAATACTGTATGCGGGCAAAACCTGTTAGTGTAAAAAGAACAAGGGCTTCCATAAGTAGTGGACTTAATTTTGGGAAGGCAAGCAAGATCAGCAAGCAGATCCGAATCCTGATCGAAGAAATAAATCCATCAAAATCAAATATTCAGGCTTATCGTCTGAATGGTGCAATAAATAAATTCATTAGCTGGAAAGAAAAGAAGGACGCGGCATTTATAAAAATGCCTAAGAAACTGCCATTTATTTATGGATTCCAGTTCAATGATCGTGCGGATCTGAGCAGCATTACTGCTATTCAATCAACCATTCAACTGACAGAACCGGGACTTACCAAAATAAGTTTACTTCCATTTATTCCTGGTCAGTCCCTGCACGCAACTACTAAAACAAACAGCATATTTCTAAAAATGATTCTGATTGGAATGAGCCTGGAAAAAGCAGAAGCCTACACGCTGGGGAAAGCGGAATTAATGATACCTTATTCAAACAAAACTTTTTACCCGCCTGTTGCATCCATACCAGCTTCTCCGAAACCCGGAGACCTTGTAATTCTGGTTATGTCCGTTCAGTACATGGTGAGTAAAAACGAAGAAATCAAATTGCTGAATGATATAAAGAAACTGCCATGCGGGGTGGTGTGGGCGGGATGATAACCTTCAATGGATCATTTGTGTCAATGGTACTGTTGCGTTAATTTCTGTATCTTAACATTGTTCTTCTCAGCTTGTAAATAGATTTATGAAGATTTCAAAATTGATTTTTGCCCTGGGATATATGATTGTTTTTATATCCTGCAAAAAAAACAATGAGGGTATGGGAGTCCCGGAATCACCAGACCTTTCAGGTAAATGGGTATTTACGGAATTGGAGAACAATACGACATCAACTTCAGAATATTTGGAGAATGGCCACAATATTACAGATGTTATTTTTAGTTCTTATACTTCCGGCCCAACTATGGGAACAGTGACTATTTCGGGTGATTCCATCGTAGGTACAGGTCTTGGATACCAGTATAATATGTTTCAACGAGTAACCGAATATACCGACAATGTATTTTCATTTGCTGATTCGCTCGTTATTCCTTTAGTAGACACAGCAGCGAACTCTTTAATAAAGTTTGAGTTTATTGGTAAAGACTCTATTCATTATATTTATGGCACTTTGACAGGCTCAAATGGTTCTGGAACTTCACTTACAACAGGGGCTAAAATTTCCCTCGCCGGAGATATATTGACTTTAACCTCCGATATTTATTTTCAGGATTCACAAACTGATTCCGGTCTTGTGGGATTGTCGGGAAGCGTAGTAACCACATTGAAAAGATATTAGTCTCCAATTATAAATGTTCGAATAGCAGGAAGCAAGTCATTTGGTCATTTGCTACCCAAGGTATTATACCTGGTAAGCCCCGGGTTAAATTGTATTATGTCAATATCCTTGCTGTGAGAGCGCCTTAATAGGAAATCTAAATATCGGGATATATATTTAATGTGAAGTATTTGCACCAGCTATGAGAAATAAACATGTATTCTTACTCGGATTTTGTTGCTTTTTATCTTTTCATCTTATTTACGCCCAGGAGCATTCAGATTTTCAATTTGGAAAAATCACCCCCGCTGATTTTAATTTAACGACTAACAAGTTCGATTCCAGTGCCAGTGCAATTTATCTGGCTGATATTGGAACAGTCAGTTTCGAAAAAAATGATGCTAACAATTACGATATCATTTCGAAAAGATTTTCTCGGGTTAAAATCCTCAATAAAGATGGTCTTCATGCAGGAGAATTTACTCTTTATCTGAACATGTACGTTCCTTACAATCATATCTTTTTGAAGCTTCCAAAACCAGGTTTAATTGAGTTGAAAGCCTCTACATTTAACATTGAAAAGGGTATTATGAATGAAGTGAAACTGGATCCTGCATCCGTAATGAGCGAGAAAGGTTGGGAAAATTGGATGATTGTAAAATTCGCTTTGCCTGCACTTAAAGAAGGGTCCGTTTTTGAAATTGAATATGCCATCCGCTCATCTTTTGACATCAAGAATTTTTACAATTTTACAATTTTTCAGGATTTTAACTGGAATTTTCAAAATGCATATCCCAGTCTTTGGAGTGAGTACGATTTAACGATGCCGGATGCAGGTCTGTATACCATAAAATACCAGGGAGATTCAAGTTTTTATATCAACCAGGTTGATACAGTCGTACATGTTTCTGATGACCACACATATCAGGAAAGGACATTATTTAGTCATTTCAGGTGGGTAAAGACAAATGAGCCACCAATTGCTTCTGAACCTTTTGTAGGATCGTGGAAAAATTATGTAGACAGGGTAAGCCTACTTCGCAGATGGTCGTTTGGAGAAACAGACGCTCATTACAGGCACTATACCTATACCACTGATTCCTGGGAAAGTTTCAGTAATATATACTTCATTTTTAACGGAATGAAATATTTCCCGGACGATGAGAATAACTGGGTGAAAAAGGAAGCGAAGCAAATTACTGAAGGACTTCAAACGAAAAATGAAATCGCAGTTGCGATCTATAGATATATCAGGGATCATTTTTCATGTGACCGGTATTCTTATTTCGCAAGTCAGCCGATGAAAGAAACTTTCCTGAACAAAAACGGAAACGTAGCCGATATTAATCTTTTACTGACAGCTATGCTGGCCCATGTTGGAATTGAGGCCGATCCCGCTGTTCTGAGTACGGTCGAAAACGGCTATGGAAATCTCAGTTACCCAATTCCCGGAGATTATAATTACCTGATCTGTTCAGCAAATATCGACGGAAAGGAAGTATTATTGGATGCAAGTCAAAATCTGAATCCATACGGGAAATTACCGCCTTATTGTTATAATGGGGGTGCAGTGGTTTTGAATACCCGGCAAGCAAAACTAATTAAACTCAGTCCGGATTCACTTTATGAATCCAACCGGACAAATGTGATCATTACAAGCGATGAAAAAGGGATCTTATCCGGAGGCCTTACAATCAATTGCGGGGTGCAGAAATCTTTTGAAATTCGTAAGGAAGTAAAAAATACATCGTTGAAAAAATATTTCAATACGATATTTATAAAACCGCAGATCAGGGATTTGTTAAACGGAGAGGCAGATGAACTGGATAATCCGGACAAGCCGTTGACAATTCATTGCGACCTGGATTTTAGAGATACAATTAGTTCAGACATCTTTTATTTAAACCCGGTCGTGTTTTCTTTTTTTAAAAATAACGTATTCAACGCTACTGAACGGAAATATTTGATTGAAATGCCGTATAAAACGGATAATATTTATTCAGTATCCATAGATATTCCAAAAGGGTACATGGTGGAAGAACTGCCTAAATCATCACGCATTTTATTAAATTCGGCAGAAGGTTCTTTTGATTATATTATTGAAAAGAATGCTGATAATATTCAGTTACAAGTGCGAATGAAACTCAACAAGACTTTTTTTACAAGAGATGAATATGCCAACCTGCGCGAGTTTTTCAATAATGTATTGAAAAAAGAAGACGAGCAAATTGTTTTTCGAAAGATCAAATGAATGTTGGAATTTATTTAACTTTTCCAAAAATTATACTGTATGATTAGTTATAGTAAGATTATTCTAATCATTTTATTTCTGTTTGGTATACATGATGTTTATTCACAAGAAATTTATAATCCTGTAAAAACAACCATTGTTGCCGAAGACACTGGTTTTATTTTGCAGAGGGCCGGAAAACCTTATTTTATTAAAGGGGCAGGGGGTACCAATTATATGGACCGCCTGGCAAAATATGGAGGAAACTCTATTCGTACCTGGGATACTAAAAATGGCGAAGTAGTATTAAGTAAAGCGGATAGTTTAGGATTAACAGTAACCATGGGTTTAAATGTAGCGCGTGAACGCCATGGCTTTAATTACGATGATACGGTTGCCGTGAAGCAACAACTGGAAATTCTGCGTCAGGAAGTACATAAATACAAAAACTATCCGGCCTTATTAATATGGGGTATAGGGAATGAACTTAACCTGGAATATAAAAACCCCAAAGTTTGGGATGCAGTAAATGATATTGCTAAAATGATTCATCAGGAAGACCCCAACCATCTGGCTACTACGATGCTGGCCGGAGTAAACAAAAGAGAGATTGAATTTATAAAAGTCCGTTGCCCTGATCTTGATTTGCTTTCGGTGCAAGTATATGGAGGATTGGCCAAAGTACCACAAGCATTACGTGCTGCCGGTTGGGATGGACCCTACATGGTTACCGAGTGGGGACCCACAGGCCATTGGGAAAGTATGCAAACTCCGTGGAAGGCCGCAATAGAAGAAACCAGCAGCCAAAAAGCAGTGGTGTATAAAAGCCGGTATGAAGCATCCATAAAACAGGATAAACATTGTGTTGGTTCTTACGTGTTTTTGTGGGGACAAAAACAGGAAAGAACACCTACATGGTATGGCCTTTTTACTGAACAGGGAGAAGAGTCGGAAGTTATAGATGTGATGCAATATTTATGGAACGGTAGTTGGCCCAATAACAGGGCGCCTCATATAGATTCACTGTCGTTAAACAATAAAAAAGCAAGCGATATCATTTATCTGCAACCGGATAAAGACTATATGATAAACGTATTTGCATATGACCCAAATCAATATAAAATGACCGCACGCTGGGAGCTGCTTCCTGAAAGTACCGACCTTAAAAATGGTGGTGACCGTGAGTCCCGTCCGGAAGTCATCCCTGCATCAATAGTCGTAAAAAATATAAACGAAGCAGTTTTGAAAACACCTAAAATGGAAGGTGCTTACCGTTTATTCTTATATATAAGCGATGGGCACAACAAGGTAGCTACAGCTAACATACCCTTTTATGTAAAATCAAAATGAGATAAAATCCCTTCTACCCCCCGGAAAGTATATATATTTTTCAATGAACATTGTTAAGAATAAGAATGTTCATAATGAATCTGACCATGCCAAACACTCACATTTCAAACAGATCCTTTCTAATTCCAATTGCAATTGCCGGAATATCAGGTCAATGCTTTTTAAGCATATACTTTTCTGGTATATTAGTGCCAAAGGAACTTATTATAGTACTTAATTCTGTTACACAGCTAAGAGATCTTGTAACAAGGCATCAGTCCGCAATTCTTCTGGACGCGTGGCTGATGGGGATCGGTTCTTTTCTGTCCGTTATCTTTTACATCGGTCTTGTTTATATAAGCGGGGCCATTGTTCGCTTTTCAGGTTTGTTAACGATAATTGCATCAGCGGCTGTGCTGGCTGTAGCTCTTGTGGATGTCACTTTCATGGTGGCGGCTGCCAATGCTGCCATCCTGGGACACGCAGATACAACAAGGATTGCTTTTGACTTTGTTGCCGGTCAGGGAGAAGCATTTGACTATACATTTATTTTTGGTCCTGCGCCTATGCTCATTACTTCGATTGGAATTGTTTTGCTCAGATCTGATATTGTTCCACGGTTTTTTGGATATGCAGCGATTGCAGTCGGCGTAATGTTTTTCATTGCCGGATTACTAAGCATTTTCTATCCACGTGCCAGTGCAGTAACAACAACTTTTGAAATAGTACAGATGAGTCGGGGCATTTGGGTTTTGACCACAGCCATTTTTATCCTTATTTTTCGAAAAGGTAGACAACGTCTACATCACCGGTTATTGTAGCACAAATTTTCAAAAAAAAAATATGAAAAAGAAACCTAATCTTGCATTAACAGTTGTCCTTATTATTATAATAGAAGGATTGGCTATATATCTTAATATGGTGGCACATCCCCAATCACAGCCAGGATTAACCATATTCATTGTTGTATTGTTGGCTTTAATTTTCGGTCTTTATATAAGATATATTACCAGTAAAAATTTGAACTTAAACGGTGGCGGGATAAAAATGAAAAGCGATAGACAAAAATATGGGATAGGTTTTTGGATTGGAGGAGGTGTTTACAGTTTGATAAATATGTTTATGAATCTTAAAAAGTTTGCGCAGGATGAAATCCTTATTTTTAATTATATAATTGTCGGGGCTGCCATTTTTGGATTTGTTTTTAATATAATTTTATTGAAAAAAGCCCAAAAGTAGTTAAGGCTTATTGTTAAGCCGGTCCACACAATTGCTAAGCGATCGGTAATTGTGATAGGTTGCTTTCCAGATCTGACTTTTTAATGCAGTCCTGCGTTCGGGAGATTTGTCAAGACCTTCGTCGTACCAATCACCCCACTTATGGTCGATCAGATAAGTCTGTGTATAGGTCCAGAGGGTTTTAAATTTCTCAAAATACTGATTCGGGTCATGTGGAAAATAATCCGACATCATCAGCAGGCTGTTCAGTCCTTCGGCCTGCGCCCACCAGTTTTTGGTTTCTTTCAGAATAGTAATCGCCGTATCGCCATTGAAATAAAATCCTTCATCATAAAATCCACCAACCTGATTATCCCATCCATTTTTTAGTGCATGATCGACCAGCTTTTTCCCAATCATCAAAGTGACTGTATCATTCTTAAATCCAAGTGCCTCTGAAGCCTCCATCATGAGATAAGCCGTTTCTACATCGTGCCCGAATGAAATATAATCCAGGTTATGATGATGCAGAATAAAATCGTGACTGGAATCTTTTACAGAAACAGGCTTCCAGTCCCACGTAAAAAAAAGTCCCAGGTTTCCTCTTTGCGTGATGATCGTATCGCGAATCAGGAAAAGCATTTCCTGCAGACGCTCCCTCACCAGCGGATCCTTCCAAACTTCATACAATTCGGTCAGCGCTTCCAGCAGGTGGATAGAGCTGTTCTGATCCTTATAACCTGTTTCAGCTGTAGCGAGTGTATTCATTGTTCTTCTGATGGGTTCGCCATCCCGCTTCATGTGCTGGAAATATCCTTTGTGCAGTGGATCGTGACTATGTGCTTCCAGCCAATAGAAAGTTTTTTTGGCAAGGGTGAGTGCAGAGTCATTACGGGTTAACTGGTAATAGGCAGCAAGAGCATAAATAGCAAAAGCATTTCCATAAGCATTTTTATCGGCCGGATCGCCCGGCAGGATTTCTCCATTTCGGGTTACGAGGGTATAGAACCCGCCATATTGTTTATCCCACATCACGTCTGCAAGAAAATGAAATCCGGCAGTTGCATCCCTGCGATAATATAATTTTTTAGGATATCGTAATGCGGCTTTTGAATTTGTCCAGGTGTGACGACTCTGTGTAACAATCATTTTCTCCTGGCTGCCCGTGGGTGTAAAATCAAAAGTGAAGGTGGAAAGAAAACCGCCATATACAATATCCAGTGAGCGCGGATAATAGATATCGAGCAAATCATGTTTGAGGGATTGTTCCATGGCCATGGCAATCTTTCTTCGCTCAGTAATGGCTCCTTCTTTTTTTGAAACAGACTGTGCAAAGTTGACTTTGCACCCGATGAGTGCGAATAGTAATATTATTATCTGCTTGCTGTTCATGGTACTCAACTCCATGGTCTGTCATGCGAACGTTTATCATTCCAGTCAGGCGTCGGGGCGAAATAAGATTTATCTGTTGGTATCAGGTGTTGTTTACAAGCGTCATCCACCAGTTCTATTCCGAGGCCGGGGGCAGTAAGGGGAACATTTGCGAATCCTTTTTCAAATAATTTCCGGCCATCGGTGGTTTTCACCAGAGTATCCCACCATTCGCTGTCGAGAGAATGATGTTCCAGCGCCAAAAAGTTTTGGGTAGCTGCCGCACAATGCACACTGGCCATAAAGGAAACAGGCGTTCCGGCAAAATGCATGGCCATTGCGACGCCATGTTCTTCGGCATAGTCACCGATTTTTTTTGTTTCCATCAGACCACCGGCGGTTGCCAGATCCGGATGGATGATATCTACCGCGTGGATATCGATGAGCGGCTTAAATCCGCCCAGCAAATAAATATCTTCTCCTGTAAGTATGGGTGTTTCCAACGCGTCAGATATCGTTTTGAGTTGTTCCGGGAATTGCCAGGGAACCATATCCTCGAGCCAGGCCAGGCGGTAGGGTTCCACTTTTTTCCCAAACCGTATGGCATTGTTCAGATCAAAATGACCGTAATGATCCGAAGAAAGCGGAATCTCATACCCTACCACAGAACGCACTTCACTGATGATACCGGCCATGGCATCCAGGCCTTTGTCGTTGATCTGAATGGCAGTGAACGGATGTTCTGTATTTGCATAATCCATATAACCACCCTGCCACTGTGCCAGGGTCTCGCCCCAGAATTTACTGTTATTCAAAGCACCTGGAATGTTTTTTACTTCACCGATTGAAATATCCATTTTCAGCCATGTCATGCCCTGAACTTCCAGCCGGTGTTTTATTTTTAATTTAAATTCATCCAGTGTCGGGGCTTCGGGTGTGTCGGCATACAACCTGACTTTATCACGATAGCGGCCGCCCAATAATTGCCAGCACGGAACATTATAAGTTTTTCCGCAAAGATCCCAGAGTGCCATATCCACACCGCTTACACCACCACCCTGGCGGGCAGGACCGCCAAATTGTTTGATCGTTTTAAAAAGCATTTCCACATTACAGGGATTTTGTCCGAGTAGACGGCTCTTCAGCATTAGTGCATATCGTTCATCGGCACCGTCCCTCACTTCACCTAAACCATAAATACCCTGGTTGGTATCGATGCGGATGATGGGCGTACGACCTACATTTTGAATAATGCAATAACGCATATCGGTGATCTGCAGATCAGAGGGACCGGAGTATCGTTTTACATTTTGTGTGCTTTGTGCAATCAACTCTTCAATGGGTGAAAAAAGAAAAGCCCCGCCCAGGGTAATTCCTCCGAAGGCAGATTTTTTTAAAAAACCACGACGGCTGTTTTCTTTTGTTGAATGATTTTCAGCTTTCGGTTTTGCCATCACTTCCGGATCTTTTAGTCCGATTTTTTGTAAAAATTTTTGAGAAGGTGTCATGGAAATAATGATTTGAATTTGCGTTAAGCGTTAAGCGTTAGGCGTTAGGCGTTAGGCGTTTGTCACCAATTTCGTTCCTTCATATAATCGTCCAATTCTTTTCTCGACATCGGGAGATTTTTCTTAGTGTCCAGCCATTGCAAAAAATCCTTTTTGATCTCGTCCGACCATTGCTGGTCGATCTGTCCCGGCGTATATTTTTGTTCACGCAATCGCTGATGTCCGAAATCATCTCGCAGCTGCACGAATTCTGAATTCTGAACTAGATCCTGCAGGAATTGTGGTGGAATAAAAACAACTCCGCCTTTTTTTGCCAGCACCACATCACCAGGCAGAACCGTTGCTCGTCCAATCCTGACAGGCATATTGATGCTGCCCAGCATCATTTGCTGTATATACGAAGGATCATAACCTTTTATCCAGCCATTGAATCCATTGATCTCTTCAAGACCTTCAATATCCCTCACTGATCCATAAAATACTACGCCCCGGTGTGAATGCGCGTAAATAGCATTGCCCAGATTGTCTCCGATCAAAGTGCCATCCACTACTTTACCATAGCTGTCAGCTACATAAATATCTCCATCCTTTAAAATATCGATCGGCCATGAGTTTGTTGCTCCGATCCTGTTCTCTGTCTTTCCCAGGTCCTTTATTATTTTATCATAATCGGGACGCAGGGGCAGGTACTGTACAGTCACCGCGCGTCCGGTCATCACCGAATCGGGCCGGATAACCATCCAGTCTCCTTCAAACTGGTTTTGATAACCTTTGTTTCTAAGGTAGCCCCAGGCTTCTTCCATAGAAACATTTTTCAGTCGCTCCAGGAGCTGGTCACTCACTTTCGGTCTCCCGTCGGCGAAACGTTCTCCGTTCCATTCCGGTGTCAGCGCTCTGATCTGATCTGCGGTTAATGTAATTTTTTGTGCGCTGGTATAATAAGCGCTAAAGAATAGGATGAGCAGCAAGAGCATGCTTTTGTTCATATGGCTTGTATTATAGAAATCGGGGGTCAGCTTTTTTAAATTTACGGATAAATGTTTGCTTCTCATCCAGCCATAGGTATCCGGTTTATGGGTCTTCCCTTGTTTATTTTTAGTCGATTTTATAAGGATGTTTGACGATTAATTCCCGGGTTAGTGAATTAAAGGGGGAAATTTGAAGGACAGCAGTATTAAAATGAAAAAATTATTAATAGTCGGATTGTTGATGCTTTGCCAGATTCTTTTTAATAAGAGTTTGGCACAACAATCTCCAGAGCTTAAGAATTCAAAAACGACGGAGCTTTTCGATGCGATCCAGTCCGGCAGTTCAGAAGAATTAAATAAAGCATTGACGAATGGGGCAAATGCCAATGATTCGCTGACGGGCTATTCAGCATTGATGTTCGCCGCACTGGATGGAACAGCAGATCAAATGTCAATACTGATCAGTCACGGTGCCAACGTAAATTATCTGAACAAGGATAGTATCACGGCTTTATGGCTCTCCGTGCCCGACATAGATAAGATGAAACTTTTGCTTGAACATGGTGCTGACATCCATCATAAAATTGAAGGATATGGCATTCTGGTTAAACTTTGTATGATACCAGGTACAACACAGATTTTTCAATTTCTGGTGGAAAGGGGGGCCGATCCACTTCACAGCTGTCCCGATAATCTTTTATTATATAATGCTGCAGCAACGGGGGACACTTCTTTATTAGGACTCCTCCTGCGCTTGGGTTTGAAGGTAAATGATACGACCAGTTTCGGCGAAACACCCATTAATGGAGCATTGTCGTATCGAACACCAGCAACATTAAAGATGCTGGTGGATCATGGTGCAGATGTCAATTACCAGAACCTGCACGAGCCAAACCTGCCTGCACTAATCGGATTTACACCGCTCATGAATGCTGCTATCGCGGATGACAGGGAGTCGTTTCTTTTTCTGCTGGATCATGGCGCCGATCCAAATATGCGGAGCAAAAACGGAGTTACCGCATTGATATTATTGCAACAGTCCGATTCCGATGATCCGGAAATGACAGAGGCGCTGATCAAGCACGGAGCAAGGGTGGGAGACAAGCAACCGGACGGATCCGACGCCTTATATTTTGCAAAACAAAAAGGAAATACCCCCACAGTAGCCTTACTACAAAAATATCAGCAGAAATGAAAAAGCATTCACTTCTCACTATCTCGATACTGGCAGTATTCATGATTTTAATGAACCTGTTTGTAAGCTGGAAGAATATACCTGTCGGCGCAAGCGATTCGGATATCCGTCAGTCGGTAAACAAAAGTTTTCAGATACTGGAAAAAAGTGGATACCTGTTTACGGAGCGTAGTCGACAAAAATGTGCAGGTTGCCACCACACAACATTAACCTCAATGGTCGCTGCGTTAGCAAGGGAAAAGGGAATGCCGGTGATCGATTCATTTTCGAATAAAAGATTGGAGGCAATGATCCGTAATTTAAAATTTGTCAGCAACCCGAACCTGATCAACCAGTTCCTGACGGTCAATTTCAATGCACCCTATACATTGCTCGGACTATATGCGGAAAATTATCCTCCGGGAATCATCACAGATATCTCCGTAGATTATATGATAA
Source organism: uncultured Bacteroidota bacterium (assembly GCA_963711345.1). Taxonomy (GTDB): domain Bacteria; phylum Bacteroidota; class Bacteroidia; order Chitinophagales; family Chitinophagaceae; genus Puia. The sequence continues at coordinate 821,267 of CAVQDS010000002.1, forward strand.
GCCAGGCAAAGCCCGATGGCAGTTTTCTGACAGAATCAGGAAGGGTACCTTTGGAAACGGGGGATATCCATTGTGCTGCTTTCGCTATACGCGCCATACAACTCTATGCTTCAGCCGCAAAAAAAAATCGGGTGGAGGCATTAGTAAAGAGCACCCGTCACTGGCTTGAAACACAAAATCCAGATCAGCAGCAGGAAATCGTATTTCAATTGCTGGGTATGCAATGGTGTGGAAGCAGACAGGATCTGAAACTTTCCGTAGCGCAGAAATTGATTACTATGCAGCATGCAGATGGCGGATGGTCACAATTGACTTCACTCGGATCAGATGCCTATGCAACGGGTCAGGCATTGTATGCACTTTGTGAAAGCGGGATGGTGAAACCAACGGATGAAATTTATCAAAGAGGCATAAGCTATTTATTAAAAACGCAGGAGTCTTCCGGCACCTGGTATGTGCAGACCCGGTCTTACGGTATACAACCATTTTTCTCGAGCGATTTTCCACCGAATGACGAAAGCCAGTTCATCTCTGCAGCCGCCACCAATTGGGCAGATCTGGCATTACTTGAAGCGCTGCCGGATAAAGTCAAATCCCAGGGCTCTTATTGAAACGGACATAAATGTGCGGTTCATGCTCTACAGTCTTCTGGAAACCACTATCTATTTAAATTCATAATGATGAAAAAACAATCAATTATCGCAGGACTTATTATCGGTGCGATCATTGGGTTTAGCCTTGCAAAGTTTTTTTATTCAGAATCTAAGGCAGTTGCCAGTCTGCCTGTAGTTACCAAGGGAGTAATTAATAATAAAGACAGCACAGTATGGATATGGCCAGACAGTCTTGACGCAGTAAAGGCTGCACCTCAAAATCATCATGTAATATTTGAAAATGATAAAATAAGAATACTTGAAGTAATATTAAACCCTTATGAATATGAACAACTTCATGTCCATAGGTTTCCGAGTGTTATGTTTGGTGCTGTAAATGCAAGTATTACATCCGGATCTGCAAAAATCATTAATACTATACCTCCTTTCGATATTATATATTATCGTTACGCTTATGATTCAATAAATCATACCTATTATGTAAAAGATAGTAACATACAACACAACAATGGTGGTAAACCTGATGAACCAAATACGGGGCGATTCCATCGGCCTGAGGGACCTCACCGGATTAAAAACCTAAGCAATGTAAAAATTGATGTTTTTAGAGTCGAAATTAAACCAGAAGCAAAAAAATAACTCTCCTGCAATAATTAAACTTTTAACTATGGATACGACAATACGATTTCTTGAACGAAGAAGGTTTTTAAAAACTTCGCTAACCGTTTCGGTGGGACTTACAGGAATGTTGCTCTTCCCAAAGACCGGATTTTCAAATCCTACAGACTCGGATGACAGTCTGACAATCATTGGTCCACGGGAAGGTTATACACCACAGATGGGAACACTTGTTTCAATGATGGCTTTTTGCAGGTCCGCTGTTGTACGTTCTGTAAAGGGACTAAGTACTGAACAATTAGATTTTCTTCTGGATAACAAGGCAAATTCAATAGGAGCGTTGCTATATCATCTTGCAGCACTTGATGCAATTTTCAATGAGATAACTTTTAAAGGTGTTGAATGGGGGAAATGGGACGACAGCTTTGCTAAAAAATATGAAACTGCTATGAATTTGGGTGACCCTGCACGTAAAGCTATAAAAGGTAATAGCCTGGAATTCTACCTGAACCTTTTACAGGAAACCAGAGAAACGACGCTTACAGAATTTAAAAAAAGAGATGATCAATGGTTAATGATCGTTGATAAATCATGGGCTTGGGGTCCGACTAATAACTTTTGTAAGTGGTTTCATGTTTGCGAACATGAATCACATCATCAGGGACAAATAGCCCTTATCAAAACCAGGGTCCCAGGCATAAAATCCTCTAACGAATAGCATTACATCAAAATGAGAAAATCAATACAAATTGCAATTGTCCTGACTTCTATTTTTACGACGCTGAAGGCTCAGCATATTGACAGCATTAAGAATACTAAAAATGTTATTGATTCAATCCTCGCAAGCGAACAACTGATTCTGCTCGATGGTAAGCCCAAAACTTTCTGCAGTTTGGATGCCGTTGTGCGTTCAAAAGTGCTTCAGGGACTTATTCATAACTGCATTGATTTCTATGAACCATTATTCCCAGGGAATAAATTTGACGTACGCGTTTATATCTTAAATAAGTCTGATTGGGGAAGAGCGCCTTTTGAGTCTCCGTACGGAATGCCGTTTTATTCCGACCGGAATGAAATTATGGTTATAGCTGCCGAAAAGAACGCCTTGAGGCGACTATCTGGCCTTCCGGATGACCCCGAAAAATCGGACAGTATTTTATCGTCTTTAGATTACCAGCCTTTACACGAATTAGGGCATTATTTTTTCTTCACATTAAATAAGGTGAATAAAGAAAAATGGCTAAATGAATTTCTAGCTACTTATTTTTTAATATGTTATCTAAAAAGCAAAAACCTTGAACCTAACCTTGAAGAAGAAATGAAAGCGGACTATCCGGTAACGCATAGAACACTCGAGGATTTTCAAAAATTTTACGGAGGAGTTGGTCCAAGAAATTATGGCTGGTATCAGGTAAAATTTGCCAAACTGGGTTTTAAATTATATCCCGAATTTAAAGTCGAATTGATAAGACTGGTTCTTCAAAATTATGCACTAAATGGTAAAAACCTTGATGGCGTTACATTATTAAAAGGACTTGCGCCGGAAACTATGAATACATGGCTCAAAATGATGCAATAGCTTTTTACGGTACATTAGAATATAATCTGACAAACATGAAAAAATCAATTGGTGCGCAATTTTTTGATCTGTCGGCAGAATGGTTGAAGAAGCAAAATCTGAGTAAATAATTTTTAAAAATACCCGGTATCAAATCCTCAGATGAATAGCCAATAGTATTTGGGCTTGAAAACAACGTAAATGGAAAAGCAATATAAGAATACAGGATATTTTTTCTTGATTCTCGTTGTTTTCACATTTCTTGGATTTTATTATCCATATTTCTCATTATTTCCCGATTTTAAATCAATAACCGTTATAGTTCATATCCATGCCATCTCATTAATGCTTTGGCTTGCTATTTTAATTGTTCAGCCCTTTCTCATTCGTTACCATAAATATAAGGCACATAGGCTTATAGGGAAATTCACTTATTTTTTACTTCCACTGGTGATTTTTTCAATAATCGGTGTCATCAGACAAGGATATTTTGAAGGTATTGCGGAAAAGATGACTCCTGCTCAAAGTTTTAAAACCCAGTTTACAAATATTGCCGGAATATTTGTGTTTTTATTTTATTACTCAATGGCGATAATTAATATTTTAAGAGGAAATGTTGCTTTGCACATGCGATATATGATTTGTGTTTTTTTGGAATTTATTCCACCCACCTTTGGAAGAACTTTAGGTTATTGGCTGGGCATAAAACAATTTTATACTTATAATGCTTCAATATTATTGAGTTGTCTGATTCTATTTTTATTGATCATTTTGGACAAAAAAAGAGGAATGAATTACAAACCATACATCGTTGATCTTTGTCTGACGTTTTTAGTTTATGGCATTTGGTATGCTTTAGGTCATCCACTATAAATTTGTAAATCTTTTGTCTCCGTTACTAAACGGTTGAAAAATAGCTGATATGGAATTTATCTTACGAGTGAACGGTTACTGTATCAAAATCGTACATTATTTTTTTTCTGTAAGTTCACATCTTATTGCTCTTCAGATCAATAAGTAAATGGCATTTTTCTTGGCGCTTTTAGTGTATTACTCTTTCTCAAATCTTAATACTATTCCATAATGTTAAAAAATTATTTAAAAACTGCATGGCAAAACTTACGCAGCCATAAATCCTATGTCGCAATGAATACTATTGGCCTAGCAGTTGGCATTGCGGCCTGCCTTCTTATTTTCTTATTAATTCAATATGAAACAAGCTTTGATAATTTTCATAATAATAAAGAACGTATTTACAGGGTGGTAGCTGCAACAAAAACCAGGAATGGAATGCATTATTCGCAAGGCAGCGCCTTTCCCGTCGCGGAGGCTCTGCGAATAGACTATCCGCAGCTGGAACATGTGGCACGCATATATGGACGGGATAATCAGCAGATAACCTTACTGAATGATAAAGCGAATGCGCCACAAAAGAAATTTAAGGAAAATGTATTTTTTGCCGAGCCTGAATTTTTCGACATATTCAATTTTCCCCTCCTCTCAGGCGATTCAAAAACCGCATTATCAGAAATAAATACCGCAGTGATTACCCAGGAAACAGCAGAAAAATATTTTGGGGACTGGCATGAAGCCATCGGTAAATTCATTAAGTATAACAATGATGAAGTTTGTAAGGTAACAGGCGTTCTGAAAAATATTCCTGCCAATACCGACTTTCCACTGAAGGTTGTGCTTTCATTCAAAAATACCGCGGGCGAGGACGGCTCAACGGATTGGTCAAACCAGGACGGATCGTTGAACACCTTTCTAGTACTTCCAAAAAATATGCCTTACCGGCAATTCGATAACAACCTTAAATCATTTGTAAAAAAATACACACCCACTGAATATGCGAACCATGGTTATATATTACAACCGTTAATCAATATTCATTATCAGGGCGAGTTCGGAACTTACAGGGGAACCACATTCAGCAAAGTATTAATTACTGCATTAAGCTCAATAGGCTTGTTTCTTTTAATAATTGCCTGCATTAACTTTATTAATCTTGCTACTGCACAGGCAGTAAACCGCTCAAAGGAAGTTGGCATCAGAAAGGTTTTGGGCAGTAGTAAAAAGCAATTAATTATTCAATTTTTGAGTGAAACCTTTCTTATTACATTAGCCTCAGTTGTTATAGCAATCGTGTTTGCAATCATTGCATTGCCGGTGCTCAACAATCTCCTGCAAATATCACTCGGAATACAAGTCAGTCTGCCTTTGATTGCATTTTTATTTAGCATAATTATTATTGTTACATTTTTATCAGGATTCTATCCTGCCATCGTTTTATCGGGATTTAATCCCATCAAAGTGCTGAAAAGTAAATTTACCAACAAATCTGCGGGTGGACTTTCTATGAGAAGAGCGTTGGTTGTTTTTCAATTTACCGTTGCACAGACTTTGATCATAGGAACATTAATTGTTGTAAGGCAGATGGATTTTTTTCAAAATGCATCTATGGGTTTTGATAAAGAGGCGATCGTTTTGGTGCCCATGGCGAACGACAGTGCACGCCTGTCCAAGATGGAGGTATTAAAAACGCAATTGCTGCAACAGGCCGGGATAAAAAATGTGAGTCTCAGTACGTTTAGCCCGATGGACAACGCGGGCTGGGACGGTGATTTTAAATTCGATAATGCCACAAAAAAATCAGACTTCAACCCCGATTTTAAATGGGCAGACGCTGATTATTTTAAAACGTATAATATTCAGTTCATCGCAGGCAGACCTTATTACCCGGCAGACAGTGTAAACGGATTTGTGGTTAATGAACTGATGGTGAAAAAACTGGGCTTTAAAAATCCTGAAGATATCCTGGGCAAAAGGATTAATATTTTTGACGGAACTATAGTCGCCCCTGTAGTAGGAGTAGTAAAAGATTTTAACGGCAGTTCGCTGAAAAAAGGAATGAAGCCTGTAGCGCTTGGTTCATGGAAATTGGTATACCGGGTATTCAATATAAAAATAGAACCGCAACAGGCGAAGCAGACTTTGGCAGCTATAGAAAAGCTTTGGAACAAAACGTATCCCGATTTTGTTTATGAATACCAGTTTCTCGATGAGAAGATTGCCAGCTTTTACAAACAGGAGAACCAGCTCTCAGAATTGTTTAAAATATTTGCAAGCATTGCCATATTTATTTCTTGTCTCGGTTTGCATGGCTTTGTTTCATTCATGGCTGAGCAACGTACCAAAGAAGTAGGCATTAGAAAAGTATTAGGTGCATCAGTGAGCGGCATCGTTTATTTATTCTCAAAGGAATTTACACTGCTTATTGGCATTTCATTTTTAATCGCAACTCCGTTAGCATATTTTTTCATGCATAAGTGGCTGCAACATTTTGCTTACAGAATAGACATTGGTGTCGGAATATTTTTATTAACCATTCTTATTTCCGAAATGATCGCGTGGCTTACTGTTGGCTATCAGGCGATAAAAGCAGCCATCGCAAACCCTGTTACCAGCCTACGCTCGGAATGATCCCGCACGTGCGGGTCTGGCGAAGTGAGCCTGCACTCTGAATGAGCAATAGCTATTAAAGAAACTTTGAGAATGGAATAATATATTCTTAAATAGTCGTCAAAAGTATTACCTTAATATGGTGTTGGAGGTACTTCAGATTTTTTGATTTGAAGAGTAGATTTTTCTTCTAACTTTTACTTGCATAATCAGCCGATCAATGAAAAATTTCCTTAAACCGAATATTTATTGGCTGTTTGTTTTTATTCCCATAGCTATTTTCCTGGATCATGGCCACGCTTCGGCACCACTGATTTTTTTCTCTGCAGCGCTTTCTATCATACCCATTGCACGACTGATTGGAAACTCAACCGAACAGCTTGCCTCCTATACTGGTGATGCAGTCGGCGGTCTGCTCAACGCAACCTTTGGAAATTTACCGGAACTGATCATTGCCGTCATTGCGCTTAAAGCCGGACTGCATGAGATGGTGCTGGCCTCGCTGGCAGGAGCGATTCTGGCCAATTTGCTGCTGGCCATGGGAATGTCTTTTTTGGTAGGGGGAATGAAATTTCATAATCAGGATTACAACCCCGCTGGTATCCGTGTTTATAGTTCGATGATGATGATTGCTGTTATCAGTCTGACTATACCCAGTGGTTTTCACATTTTTATGGCCGATAAAGCTCATACGGGCAAAGAGAATTTACTTAACCTGAATCTGGCAGTTGTTTTATTGATCGGATATGTGTTGTACCTCTTTTTTATGATCAAAACACATCCGGATTTTTTTAAAAGTCAGGGTAGCGGGGAACACGAAGATGAACATGAAAAAGGATGGTCGCTCGCCCGCGCCCTGGTTACTTTGGTGGTAGCATCCGTTTTGGCTGCCTTCATGAGTGAAGTGCTGGTGGGTGCCGCTGAAGAAACGGGGAAAGTGCTTGGGATGTCGGAAGTGTTTGTGGGAGTAATATTTTTGGCGATCGTTGGTGGGGCAGCAGAGAGTATTTCTGCGGTAACCATGGCAGCTAAGAACAAAATGGATCTCAGCATTGGTATTTTGTTAGGCAGTTCAATACAAATTGCTCTTTTTGTTGCACCCTTACTGGTGATCCTGAGTACTTTCATCGGTCCGGGTCAATTGAACCTTACTTTTCCCCGTTCATTAATTGTAGTCCTGTTCCTGACAGTCATCCTGGGAGCCATGATTGCCGGCGATGGACGTTCCAACTGGTATAAAGGTGTTCAATTGATTATTGTATACCTGATCATGGGCATGATGCTCTATTTTATTCCTGCTGTTTGATGAGTTGCTTTATTTTTCAGTTACTTCACCAGGTTTATTATTTTAGCTTCTACAAACTATCACTGATGATATACGCCGAATTAGAACAGTGATAAAAATCGGAAGGGCATATCAGCCCAAACAACTTTTGTAATCCCGGGGATGGAAATATTATTAATGATAAAGGTTTAAGTTAATATTGCCTGCAAATTATATATTCAGCATGGAAGTAAATCGATACCTCCAATTCAAGCCAGGACCTGCGCACCACTGTTTTCTGGAAACCTGATGTTATTACTGACAAAGACGGCAATGCTTCCTTTAATTTTTATAATGGTGACATAAAAGGTAACTACAAAGTTGTGATAGAAGGCATCGATGAAAATGGCAATATCGGCAGGCAGGTTTACAGATACCGGGTACAATGAGAAGTAATATTTTTTTCATACTATTTTTTCTGCTCTGCATAAGTTCCGGAGCTCAAACCCTTCATTCTATTTCAGGAAATATATCAGACGAAACTAATCTGCCAGTTCGTGGAGCAAGTATTTTTCTAACCGGCAGGATGAATAGTACAGTAAGTAACGCAAACGGTAATTTTAGTTTAGACAACCTGAAAGCCGGAAATTATAGTATTGTAATTACAATGATTGGATACAAACCGGTCATAAAGGATACTACTATTAAAGATCGGGATATAAAGCTTTCATTGCAGCTTGAACAACAGGCAACAAATTTGAATGCAGTGACAGTGATACCTGATAAATCGAGACTGGAATATCTGGAAATTTTTAAGAAGCAGTTTTTAGGTGAATCAAAAAATGCTTCGCAATGCAAAATTATCAATTCAGAAATTTTGACCTTTAACTATGACAAAAGAATCGGGAAACTTATTGCCAGTGCAGATGATATACTGACAATTAAAAACCAGGCATTAGGCTATCAGATAAAATTCCTCCTTCTCAATTTCAGATATTATGATAGCAAAAACGCCGTTACTTATGAAGGGTATCCTTCTTTTGAAGAACTCAGGGGCACACAAGAAGAGGAAGCTCAATGGAAAACGAATCGCCGGATAGCTTTTCTTGGATCAATACACCAATTTATTCGTTCGGTTTATGATGAAAATTGCAAGGCCAGCGGATTTATAGTTTATAAGATCAAAAACAGGTCGCCATTTGATTTGTCCGGTTCAATCAAAAATTTGATCAGAATTGATTACAGACAGGTTTCCTTCGATTCATTATTGACTGTTAAAGATGAACAATTCAAAACCCTGAATTTCAGTGATGCTCTTTATGTAATTTATACAAAGGGGAAGGAGCAGGTCGAATATCAGAATAAAGGATACAGCCTGGACGGAGTATATACAGACAGGTGGCTGCCTCAGGGTCAGGTTTCAATTATTAACCTTTTTGGTCCGGTATCTATTGACGAAAATGGTTTTTATAAACCGACTTCCGATCTATACTTTGAGGGTTATATGGGATGGGAAAAAATAGCTGATCTGGTTCCTTATGAATATGATCCGGCAGAGCAGAATTAAAATTTCAGTATCAGGTGTAACCCCAAGCCCCCAATCCCCAAGGCCTGATATTTGCTCTACCTGCTCCAAAGGGCTGAATCAGCAGCATTTATTTGAATTTCTTATCTTTACCCCGACAGGATTTATAACATCTGGCGGGAATAAAGATCCAAATCCTTCTTCTCCTTATTCTTTCTGAATTGAATCAGAAATCCAATTCTTTTTGACGAATTATTTTTTAAAATGAAAGGCTCTTTCATCACTGTATTTCTATGGGTGGAATTTATTGCCATTTTACATGGTTTGCCTTTGCGCGCCCAGCAAACCCGTCCACAGGTACCGGTTATCAGCCATCCCCAAATACCGAATGTAAAAAACAACTTTACCAGCTTCACCAGGAAATATACAAACCGGGGACCAATTTGGATGTTAAGAAACAGGGCATACTTAAGCCATCCCGACGCCAATTTTGCTGATCAGTACAGTCCCAATAAGAATGCGGTTGAAATCTTTGGGAAAAGAACAGTTGATACCAAATTCTATATCAATAAGGACAATCCGTCGATTGTTTATTCTCAACGGTCATCCGGCCCCATGCATATCCAAAAAAACGGGCAATGGATTACCATTGACAAAAGGCTTCAACCCAAAGGCCCATTCGTGTTTGAAGCGTCGAACCAGGAAGATCCGCTCGGGTTTGAAATCAAAAGAAAATCATCCTATATCATTACCGGTGATGGCAAAACATATTTCAACGATTGGAAATTGTATGGAAAAAACGCAGGCGTTGAAACCCTGTTAGCAAGCGCTGACTGGACACATTATACAGCCGGGGATGATGGAATCGCTATTAAAAATATCTTTCCCGGAATCGATGCAGAAATGAAAGTGTCGAGAGGTTCCATTAAAACCAATTTTATAGTACATGCCAATAAATTTTCCTCCTATAAAACACTGCTGTTCAGGGATTCTTTTCTGAACAGCCATGGTGGTCATTTCAGTTTCTCCAATGAAAGCCTGGGGAATGGTGTAGTCTCTGCTGCTGATTTTCGCGTGAGTTCGGCCACTGTTTTTCACATCAAAGAAGGTGTCATGTACCAGAAGAATAATCCATCTTTATTTCATCAATTCATTCCTTATTATCTTGATCATAATAAATTGACACTGGCCATCAGCAGTGATTTTCTGAATGCTCAGTTTAAGACCGGCGATGTAATAATAGATCCCCTGGTGCAGTCCATGGGCAATCTGAATAAGAACATGATAACAGGATCGCACTCCAATCAGGATTGCAGCCTGGATACGGCCTGCGAATACGATTTTATGGTGCCCGCGCCACAAGGAGCAATTCTAACTGCTGCGATGTTTTCGTTTGAATTTACTGCAAACGCTCCCTGTGTTGGCCAGGACGGAGCTTTTTCATTTGCAATAAATGGTGGGTGTGCCTCTCAGATGTATACGGGCACCGGTACTGCTACCGGACCGCAGCAATTTCAAAATCAAAACATATTATTGAAAAATGGAGCCAGTCTGGCTGGCTGTTTCCCAAGCCCGGTTTGTGGACCCGGCCCCGCCCAAAATATTCCTTTTAGTTTTTATTTTTATAGAAATTGCCATGGACCTGAAGGTTGTGATGGTTCATGCATTATGGCCTCCCAGGATTTACAGATAACCCTGGTGGGACGAACATTTGACTCGGCTTCACTTACTGCATCGCCGCTAAATAGTTGTGCAGGATCTCCGGTGACTCTGACAGCAAGAGGGTACTATGGCATACCTCCTTACAACTTCGTTTGGCAGGGACTACCGCAATTCAACGGTGATTCAGTAATCACGGTTAATCCAACGACGAATACTACTTATAGCGTTCAAGTTAGCGATCCATGTCCGGGTGCGGGCGGGCAAATAATGGAATCAATAAACGTGAATTTGCTTCCAAAACCGCCAAAGCCGGTATTGACGTCGAATAGTCCAGTATGTACAGGAGGTCAACTTGTTTTATCCGTAACACCTGTAGCGGGTACAACATATTATATAGCCAATCCAGGTGCAGGCCTGGGAGGTGGACAGTATTCCAGTGTGGCTGTTTTTAATAATGTGACTGCGGCGTATGGTGGAACCTGGATCGCCGTTGCCACCGATTCGAATGGTTGTACTTCTGACACGGCCACCACAACAGTTGTTATCAGTCCCACTCTTTCACCGACAGCAACGATCACTTCTTCGGCGACAAATATTTGTGCAGGCACCCTGGTCACCTTTAATGCAACAGTCATCAACGGTGGGAGTTCACCCACTTTCCAATGGCTGTTAAATAGTCAGAAAGTAGGCACGAACAGTCCGACATATAGCGGCAGCAGTTTTGCCAACAACGACGCCATAAGCTGTATCGTATCTGCCAACGGGCCCTGCGCGGGTGGCTTCGATGTGTCGAATATTATTATATTGCATGTGACCGCACCTGTTATACCAACATTTAATGCAATCGGGCCGCTTTGTCAGAATTCGATACCGCCGGTTTTGCCATTAACATCGAAGGAAGGAATTGTCGGAACATGGAATCCGGCCATCATCAACACAACACCCCTTGGAACGGTGACCTACGCATTTACGCCAGCCGTGGGCAGTTGCGCGACTCCGGCTTCTTTAAATATTTCAATCGTTGCTACCCTCACTCCTACTTTCAATGCCATCGGTCCTCTTTGTCAAAATTCGACGCCTCCCATATTGCCATTAACTTCAAAGGAAGGAATTCCTGGAACATGGAGTCCAGCCATCATCAACACATCTGCTCTCGGAACGTTGACTTACACATTTACACCAGCCGCGGGCAATTGCGCAACACCGGCTTCTTTGAACATTACAATCATTGCCGTTGTATCGCCAACTTTTCCAACCATAGGAAATTCATATTGCCAGAATGCCGCAGCGCCGGTGCTCCCTCCGACTTCAAAGGAAGGAATTACCGGAACATGGAGTCCGGCCAGCATCAATACATCTGTCCCCGGAACTGCGACATATACATTTACCCCATCGGCGGGAAGTTGCTCGCCTCCAGTTTCTTTAAACATTACAATCGTTGGCATAGTCTCACCAACTTTTCCAACCATTGCAAATTCATATTGTCAGAATGCCTCAGCTCCGGTGCTGCCACTGACATCGACGGAAGGAATTCCCGGAACATGGAGTCCGGCAAGTATTAATACATCTGTTCTTGGAACCGTGACTTATACATTTACTCCGTCTGCGGGCAGTTGCGCGACTCCGGTTTCTTTAAACATTTCAATCGTCAGTAGCTTCACTCCAATATTTGATGCTATCGGACCGCTTTGTCAGAATTCGACACCTCCTGTACTGCCACCGACATCAAAGGAAGGAATTCCCGGAACATGGAATCCGGCCAGCATCAATACAACTGCCCTTGGAACGGTGACATACACATTTACACCATCCGCGGGCGGTTGCTCAACTCCGGCTACTTTAAATATTACAATCGTTGGCATGGTCTCGCCAACTTTTCCAACCTTAGCAAATTCATACTGCCAAAATTCCACAGCGCCGGCATTACCTCCAACATCGAAGGAAGGAATTTCAGGAACATGGAGTCCGGCCAGCATCAATACATCTGTTCTTGGAACGGCGACTTATACATTTACACCATCTGCGGGCAGTTGCGCTAATCAGGCTTCTTTAAACATTACCATCGTAAGTACCCTCACTCCAACATTTGATGCCATTGGTCCGCTTTGCCATAATTCGACGCCTCCGGCATTGCCACTGGTATCGAAGGAAGGAATTGCCGGAACCTGGAGTCCGGCAAGTATCAGTACATCTGCCCTCGGAACGGCGACTTACCAGTTTACACCATCATCTTCCGGGAATTGCGCAACTCCGGCTTCTATAAGCATTACAATCGTTAACACCATATCACCGACTTTTCCGACCATAGCGAATTCATACTGTCTGAACGATTTAGCACCGGCGCTGCCGTCAACGTCGAAGGAAGGAATCAACGGAACCTGGAATCCATCTTCGATCAATACGGCAAATGCAGGCAGTACCGAATATACATTTACGCCGACCGGGGGGCAATGTGGAGTGTCTGCGCAAATCACTATCATGATCAACCCACCTCCAGTGTTGAACATGGGACCGGATCTTACCATTGCCGACGGAGCAAGTACAACGCTGAATGTTTCGGTGACGGGAAATATTGTTTCTTATCAATGGAAGCCATCCGCCGGGTTGAATAATGCTACCATTGAAGATCCTGTTGCGAGTCCATCATCTACAACGACTTATACACTGCTTGTTATAGATGACAATAACTGTGAAGCCAGCGGCAGCATTAAGATTACCGTGTCTGGACGATCGAATATTTCAGTGCCCAATGCTTTTTCGCCAAATGGTGACGGCATCAACGATACATGGGTCATCACCAATCTTTCAGTTTACCCAGGGGCAACAGTAGATGTGTTCAACCGGTATGGTCAGCCTGTATTTCATTCAGAAAATTCTAGCAAAGCATGGGATGGAACTTATAACGGTAAGCCACTTCCCGTGGGAACTTATTATTATATCATCGATTTGAAAAACAACGAAAAGAAGATGGCAGGTTCTGTCACTATATTTAGGTAACTCATAATTTTACTATTGTGATGTCGGGAAAGAAATTTGTAATCAGTGGCGCATGTTTTTTAGTGGTGGGTTGCGTGTCAGCCCAGCAACAACCTTATTACACTCAATATATGATGAACAATTTCATTCTGAACCCCGCACTTGCGGGGATAGAAAATTACTGGGACACTAAGGTCAGTTACCGCAATCAGTGGGTTGGTTTAAACGGAGCGCCGACAACGCTGTATCTTACTATCAACACACCGCTTGGGAAAACGCCCTATGATTATGAAACGCCAACCACGGTCCCGGATCTTCAGGCGAAGAACCTGGGTGGAAAACAATTCCAGATGGAATATACTGCGCCACCGGCCCATTCCGGTATCGGCTTTACGATCCTGAATGATAAAACAGGTCCCCTTAGCCGGATTGCGGCGTATGGCTCTTATGCATACCACGTTCCGGTGGGCCTCAAAACCAGTTTGAGTTTTGGCGTGTCCCTTGGTGTACAGGAAGTAACTGTTGACCAAAGCGAGGTAGATTTCGGACAGGCTAATCCCGTCGATCCGGCGGTTGCGGGAAGCGGTTATCTGAATAAGCTGGAACCGGATGTCAATGCCGGACTTTGGTTGTCGAATAAAAGCTTTTTTGTGGGTTTGTCTGCTCAACAAATTATTCCAGTTCCAATTAATTCCACCAATGGAACCACGTCGGGCGGAGTTGAATTGCTGACGGGGAAACTGATTCCACATACATTTTTGACGGCGGGATATAAGATATTAATTAGTGATGACGTGAGTCTGCTGCCTTCCGTCATGTTCCGGTATGTAGAACCGCTGCCCCTTGGTTTCGATGTGAATGCTAAAATTCAATACCAGGATTTGCTCTGGCTGGGATTTTCCTATCGATATCAGGAGGGGTTTGCAGCGATGTTGGGAGTCAATATCAGCAGCACGGTTAATCTCGGTTATTCTTATGATTACACCACAACCCAATTGAATACGGTCAGCAGTGGAACACATGAAATAGTGATTGGATTCTTATGGAGAAAAAATAAAAACAAGTCTAATTCGAAATAAATTTATTGAAAACACAGGAAGAGAATTAACAAAAAAAAATATCTCATGATTTTTTTATTTATTTCGCTGCTTTTAAGCTCTGCCGATAAAGTGCAGGCCCATTCCAGACAGGTTTATGGGGGCGATGTTGTTACTGGTTATGCAAAAACCGATACTTTAAGGCCTGCATCCGGAGGATTGCCGGGCAATGTTACAAATGATGAATTCAAGAAAAAGGCGCTTGCTAAAATAAAAGAGTTTCAGGGTTGCCTGTTTATTCTATGTGATATAACGTCGGGAAATGCTGCACTGGATAACGCAGTGGATCAGGCCACCAGTTTATTTATTCAAGGTGCCATTATAGAAGTTTCATCTTTACACAGCGATGAAAAGAAACATTTAAAAGTTCGGGATTTTCTGGAGAAATTCAGAAACCTTCATTACGAACGGGTTACTATCACTTTCTCTCACGTGGATTACGTTAGCAAAATTCGCAAGGGATCCGACGGCAAGTATTATGGGCTTGTCAGCTTTGAACAAACTTTCCGTGGCTATAATGACGGTCGTTTGGTGTATGAGGATGAAACAAAAAAAACGACCGAGGTTCAACTGGTTGTTTACGAAAGAAATCTCCGGGGCAATGCCATCCAGCAGTGGGATGTGATGTTATCAGATGTTGAGATACTCGGCACGAAAAGGCCAAAAGTGTAATCGCATTTTAATATGGCAAGGACACATTTTCTAAAATTATTGATTTTTATATCCTTTTCTATTTGCCACCATCGTCTCTTCAGCCAGGTGATTTCAAATAATAACAATGCTAAAGAGAAACATTTTGTTTACGAGGTTAAAGAAATAGATGAATTTTTTGAGCGGTTTAATGACGAGAAGGGTTCATTCATAAGGGGCGTTTACAAAGCCCATCATGTCAAATTCGATATTCCCAGGGAACGCCTGATCAGGAGTTTGTTCAACTATGAAATCATGTCGAAGGACAGCGTCATGATCAATCAATTTGTTTCAGACATTACAAAGAAAAAAAAGCCAATTTACCTCGATTATTACGGAGACGACTGGTACGCCGAACTGACATGTAAATTCAAATACAATGATGCTACCATTGAAATTCCTGTCGTCATGAAAATTGAAATGACCCAAAACAAAGGATCAAAATGGATGATTGTAGCCGTTGAACCCAGCGACTTAAAATCAAAGATTATTGTAACTGAAATGACTCAAAGCAAAGTTAAAACCAATATTATCAGTCCGACCAGCAACGGTACCAATTTTGTGTCTTTAAAAAGAGCTTTTGACGACAAAGAGAATTTATCCGATTATTTTGAAAGCACTTATATGAAAAGGCCGAACATGTTGGAATTTTATAACGCTATTTTGAATCGTGACATTGATTTTCTGGACGTAATCAAATTAAAATATCATTTTTTAATGGCTGGCGGGTGGATATTTACGGTAGAGGACTTCATACGGGAGGAACTAAACTCAGGTTGGCTTATCAATCATTTGGAGAAAGTTTCTTCGGTGGAGATGGATAACTACAGGAGCAAATTATTAAGTGGTAATTAGGATGTACAGGGTTATTCTTTTTTTCGTTGGATTCAATTGCCTGGCTCATATGTGCTGTGCCCAGGATTCTATCAATACAAACGATGTGAAAGTTATCAAAGCAAAATCAGAAATTATTATAGGGAGATACTTTAACAGCCTGCTGAATACTATTTCTTATACAGGCGCTGAAAGCACCGATATTAAGGAGATGATCAACCAGAGTTTTAAAGATAGCGCCAAACAATTATTTCTCAATAACCAGGTTGCCATTACGGATGATATCAGCGATCCCGATTACTCAAATTCCTCGAATGCCCCCGACGTAACTGTTGACCAATATTTGAATGCTTTTAATACCTTTTATGGAAAAAGTGATTCAAATTCTGTGTATATAAGTGATGTCAGGTCCTCTCATGTTAAGAAGGGAATAAAAAATATTTTTATAAATGTTTATTTCACTTCCTTTTTCGAAAATATATGTTTGTCACATCCATCTACTCCGTACAAGCCTGCAAAACGGGTGGCAGAGATTTTTATAAGAAGGGGCAATAACAACAAATGGCTTTTATATATTTCAAGAATTGGCTTTTTCAATCCGTCCGATACTGTAAATGATTATTCAGACGATATCCCTATAGCTGAAGCAAAAAATCCATCCGAATTCTCCGATAGATTCGATGAAACATTGGATTCGGCAGAAAAATTCAATTTATATATTGATCAGGCTCGTATAGAGGAGAATAAAAGAAATTACCAGGCAGCCATCGATTTGTACACCAAAGCAATTGGCCTGGCACCGGATAAAAGAGATTTTTATGAACCCCGGATTAAAGAACTAACTGCTTCTTTCCGGATACTAACTGATCTCGAGCAGAAATACAACGCAGGGAATTACAAGGACGCCATTAAAGGATATACAGAGCTACTCAAAAAGCCCGGTTTGAATTCTGGTTATTCCAATTCAGATTATTATTTAGGTAGGGCAAAATGCTTTGATAAAATGGGGCAGTTGACAAAATCTTATAACGAGCAGGTCGAGTATTACAATGAAGCATTGCAGGATTACGTTAAATCCTATGAATATGACCATGATAATGTGGAGACTATCCGATGCAGGGCAGATCTGAGCAGGCGCATGAACAGACAATAAATGGGTTATGAGATCCCGCACGGGCGGGATGAGATATATTTAATTTGGAGACGATACGATGATAAATCCTGAAAGCATATATTATTTATTTGAGCTGGGTCATAAGATCAAACAGGAAGATTATATATGGCCCATTCCGGGTAAGGCAACCGTGAGTGACAGGGTTTTCATTGTTTGCGATGGGGCGGGAAGCTATGAAAACGGCGAAATCGCGAGTAAACTGATCTGTCAGTTTATGGCAGCCAACGTTTTGAAATATCGCGAACAAATGATGTCCTCAGAATTGATTGATAGATTATTGGTAGAAGCGCAGGATGAATTGATTGCGTATGCCAGGAAACACAGGTTGGACACCGATCTCGCCACCAATTTTTCGATGCTCATCCTATATGATCAAAAGGCATTCATATCCTGGTTTGGAGATAGCCCGATATTTCATTTGCGGGGAAATGAAATTCTTTTAAGAACGGAAGACAATTTACCCGTTAGTGAACCAAAACAGCGTACCGCTAATGTACGAGGCATAAAAGCAGATGGTTCTCCCATTCATGCAGAAACAAAATGGATTGAGGATGTGCAGGCCGGTGATTATTTTTTGATTTGCAGTAAAGGCCTGATAGAAAAAGTAACGGACGATGATATTAAATTATTGATCAACCACAACTATAAAGAAAATATCGACCTGGCAGGATCCATTAAGCAATTGGCATTTGAAAGAACACCGGGCAATTATTCCATGTATCTGATAAGAGTAAATGTGGCTGCACAGATAGAGATTAGAAAGGGTGGAATCGCTGCAATCGGGAAACAAAACATCGCAATCAGGAAAAAAATAGCTGCAATCAGGGAACAAGCCATCGCAATCAGAGAACAGGTTATCACAATCAGGGGAAAAACAAATGGAAATATGACGCCACTCCTGATCCTTGCGATGACGATCGTCGGGATGTTCATTTTGTTTATTTATTTCCGGAATGCAAGACCACCTGCTCCCGTACTTGTAGATAAAACTCAAACATCAAAACCTGTGGATGTTCTAAGCGATGATAGTGTTCCCAGAGCAATTGTAATGTCGGCGTCCCGGTATAAACCGGCGGATATTCTGCGCAAGGATAGTGCGATTGTTAAGTCAGCGCCCCGGAAGCCAATTCCTGCGGTGACCGATTCTGAAAATTCAGATGCCAGTCAGACTGAAGAAAATCCCGATCAGACGAATCAAACACCGATTGCTGAAAAAAAACGAGCCGGGCAGCTGTTGTTGAAGTTCTCAACTGATGATTCGTGCAATCTCAAAATCACGAATATAGATTTGGATGAAGTGATCAATTGGGACTTATCCCAAAATGACAATGGCGTCATTTATTTAAAACCGGGAAAATATTCGATCGTTGCAACGAGCGTGATCGATGGATCCAAAACCAAGACCTATAACTTTGAGGTGAAACCCGGAGATGCGCATACCACGCAAAATCTCCACATTAAATTTTGATAGCGGCCAAATCCACCTGAGGTTAAGCCCGTCGATGAAGTTTTAGAGAATTCGCTATCCTAAACAGAAGAAAGGCAACTATGATCAATCCCAATACAAGCATTGTATATTTCAACAATAGCATTCTCTTTAATTTATTCAGTTTATCAAACGATTGAATATTATTTTTATCCAGGTCAACCGCTTTTTGGTAACTTTTTATTGCAGAATCCCTTTTCCCTGCTTCTACAAACGCATCACCCAAGCCGTCGAAAGCATTGGAAGAATTTGGGTAGCTAAATGTATTCAATCTAAAAATCTGAACAGCATCAGATTTTTTGTTTTCACCCAATAACTCGTAACCCAATGAATTCAATTCCGATTCTGAAAAATCGTAGGTCGTGTCTTTGGCTTCTTTCAATGAATCATACGAATTCAATGCAAAATGGATCCCACGATCATTGATACTCTGGTACATCAGTTCACTTATTGGCAACTTGGGTAATTTATAGGGTTCGCCTTTAAAAATATCAACTATAGCGTCATTTATTTCCATGCGTTTGCTGTTCCCTTTATTGGTAAGGATAATAACTGCAATTCTTTCTTTTAACCTTCTTTCAATAAATGCCCTGAAACCTCCTGTACTTCCAGTGTGCCATAAAATTTTATCATCACCGGTTCCTGTAATATTCCATCCAAATCCGTACGTAGTTCTGCCTTCAACAACTTTGGCTGGCATAAAAGACGAATCCAAAGTTGATACTTTTACTAATTTTTCAGTATATAGAGCCTCATCCCATTTCAACAGGTCATCAACATTTGAATACATGCCGCCATCTCCTGTAGTGAATGAATTGAAACCGTCAATCTTTCCGAACTGGCTATACCCGATAGCTACATTCTTTGATTTATCATTTGAACCATCATACAAAAAAGTATTCTTCATATTAAGCGGAAACAGGATTCTATCAGTCAAAAATTTTTTATAAGGTTTACCTGTAATTCTTTCTACTACGATTGATAATAAAATATATCCCGTATTACTATATTGGTATTTGGTTCCAGGTTTAAATATCAGCGTAACCCGGTCTGACAATGTTTTTAATACTTCGTTATTAGTAAGGCCCGGGTGGTCAATTCCTAAATCACCTACATCCGGGATACCCGAAGTATGGTTCAACAAATGCCTTATAGAAATATCATTTGCAAATTTTGATATTTCAGGTATGAATTTCGATACAGGATCATCGAATTTAATTTTATTTTCATCAGCAAGCATCATAATGGCCATGGCTGTAAACTGCTTTGAAACAGAAGCCAGGCAGGAAATAGTTGCAGGTTCGAATTTATCATGAGTATCAAAGTTTGATTCTCCAAAACCATTTCTGTAAATAACCCTGTCATTTACTGCAACCAATATACTTCCATTAAATTGTCCTCTTAAATACAAGTCGGTTACCAATTTATTAATGCTTTCTGCAGTATCTATTGGATTCGAATATGTATTAACCGAATAGATAATAAAACAAACAAATAAAAATTTCATAATTGCAAAAAATAAAGTTTAATTGATTGCCGGCAAATGGCAACTAATTTACTTTAAAATTTGCAAAAAAAATACTGACTTTTGATGGAGGATATGTAAAATCCATCTGTTAACCACCCTTGCAATCCTTCTAATGGGATGCCGTTAAAGGACAAATCAATTCAAAATGGAAACACTGCAAAAGGACTCATTAGCCATTTCTAATTCTTTGGAAAATTTCTATTTCAAGGGAATTTATGAAGGCGATGTGGATGCGTTGAGCCAGATATTTAACACAGGCACCCTCCTTTTTGGCGATGTGAAAGGAGAGCCTTATGCGAAGACTCTTGATCAGTACCTGGATGGAGTAAAGAATCGCCAAAGCCCGAAAGATTCAGGTAAGCCATTCAAAGGAGAAATCCTGAATATTAAGATGGTTAATTCAATCGCTGTTGCGGAGTTGCGGGTAAAGATGTATGATTTTATTTATCAAGAGTTCCTCTCATTTCATAAACTTAATGGAAAGTGGTTGATCGTAAATAAAATGATCAGCGATGTAAATGATTAAATGCGATATTATGTGGTACAAAACGAATAACCGGAAAATCATTCCGTTCGCAGACTTTTTACCGGGTTAGCTATTGCGGCTTTAATTGCCTGAAAACTTACACTCACCAGCGCGATAAATATGGCAATTAATCCTGCCAATACAAACATCCACCAACTTATATGAGTCCTGTTTGCAAAATTTTCTATCCATTTATTCATTGCCCACCACGCAATGGGCACACCAATAATTATAGCAACAAAAACCAGCTTCACAAAATCCTTCGACAACAAGGTGGTAATTCCGCTTACCGTTGCACCCAGGGTTTTTCGAATTCCAATTTCCTTTACTCTTTGTTCTGCCGTAAATGCAGCTAACCCGAATAATCCGAGTGACGAAACAAAAACAGCTATGAGAGCAAACGCAAAAATCAATGATGAGGTTTGCTGGTCTCCTTTGTACAACTGATTAAAGCTATCATCCAGGAAATTATATTCGAAAGGTTCGCCAGGTAAAAAAGCCCTCCAGACTTTTTGAATGTTTTGTAAAACGGCCGACTCATTTCCCGGAGCAACACGTACCATGAAAAGTTGATACCAGGTTGGTGAAACATAAGCGACCAGCGGACCCGTTTTATTATGCATACTCTGGTAGTTGAAATCCCTTACCACACCAATAATCTGCCCCCTTCTTCCCTGGAACGTAAAGCGCCGACCAATTGCGGGCAGATGAATGTTTAGTTCTCTTACGGCAGTTTCATTAAGCACAACATTGTTTTTATCCATTTCATTATCGGGCTGAAACCATCTCCCTTCCTTCATTTTAAGACCCATTGTTTTTTGATAATCGGCATCTGTCGAAAGCTGCCTTATTTTGGGATCAAAATTGGATTCACGTCCATCCCAGTCGGCATTTCCGGCAGACATACTACCAATATTCTCGATGGATTGATTGGCCAGCGATACATTTTCAATACCACTTTGCTTAACCAATTCCAGTTTAATATTCTGCATTAAATTCACTTTCTTATCCTGGTTCAGTGATGGTGTTGGAGTCAGACGAAACGACAAAACCTGGGCACGGTTGTATCCCGGGTTTGACTTTTGTATATACTGCATTTGCTGGTATATGATAATACTTGCCGCAATCAGAATAACAGAAATAGTGAATTGCAAAATCACAAGGCCTTTTCTGAAACTTGCATCCTTCACTTTTAACACCGTCAGCCCCCTGAAGACATTTAGCGGCTTGAAGGAGGATAATAATAATGCGGGATAAATACTATTAAGCACAAAAGAAATGGCGAGCGTGGTGCCTGTAACTTTCCATAAGTCCGGCGAAGTCAAAGGAAGTACAAAAGTTTCGGAAGTGATCAGATTAAAAAATGGTAAACAAATCTGAATCAGGATCATCGTGGTGAGCAGCGCCACAAAGCTGATTAATAACGATTCCGTAATAAACTGGTTAAACAGATGGAAACGTTGGGCTCCTATCATCTTTCTTATACTCACTTCCTTTGCTCGCAGGGATGCTTTAGCAGTAGTGAGGTTAACGTAATTGATGCAGGCAATCAACAGGAGTAAAAAGCCAAGTGCCATGAATAAATATACCGTATTCCGATTGCCCTGGATAAAACTGGAGCCTTGCAGATCCGTTTCGAAATGCATTTCTTTTAAAGGAATACTACTGATCTGATCCTGGTTGCCAGGAACGAGACTTGTAAGTTTTTTATTGATCAATATGGGGTTTACCGCCTTTTTTAATTTTACAAAAGTTATATAGTTGTTGTTATCCCAGGACTCGTCATTTTCACGACGGTCTTTATCCAGCAGCAATACTTTGAGTGGAATAAAAGCCTTGAATTGAAAACTGGAATTTGTGGGCGGATCTCCGACAATTGCTTTAACCTCGTAATTCAAACTGTCAATGCGGATGGTTGCTCCCAGTGCTTCGTGGTTACCAAAATATTTCCTTGCCTCAGATTCCGTCAGGATTACACTAAACAGACCTGAACCAAAATTGGCCGCACTGCCTTCTTTAAAATCATAGTGAAATATGCTGAACCAGTCATCATCCACATAAGCGCAGTTTTTTTCATATACAGGATTATTATTCAAATTGAACACCGGCCAGTTACCCGTATTTATTCTCGCTATTTTATCAATTTCAGGAATTGCTTTTTTTGCAGCATCTGCCAGTGGCAAAGGCGTGCCTTGCCATATCCATTGATTATTGTTTGCACTCTCTGTGAGCCGGTATATTTTATCTGCATCCGGCTGGAATCCGTCAAAACTCAATTCATTCCGAACCCAAAGCAAAATCAGGACTGCTGCAGTCATTCCGACCGATAAGCCTATGATATTTATCCCGCTGGTCGCCTTGTTTTTCCAGAGGCTTCGCCAGGCTGATTTAAAATAACTTTTGAGCATAATTGGATTATTTCATGTGGATGGCAATTACTATCTCAACAGGAATGCCAATGTTAAATGCCTTGACTTACACCTGGTTAGAGAAGGGGTACATTTAGTATAGATCATTTTCGATACGGAACGTGTGCGATTCTGATACATTTTTTTGTAATTTGATAGTCTTAAAACTGCAAGGATGAAATCCCGGCTGTTTACTAAACTACCTTCGGAGATAAATGACTTTAACCTGAACAAGCTTTGTTATTGCAAGTACTGGTTACTTTGGCAGCGGCTCCGACATAAGCCAGATTGCAATTAGAGATCTCTGGCAATTCACCCCATAATACGACTTCGTTTTATATAACTTTAGAAAATGGAAATACTCGTCAGGGCCGGACGCATAGCTTTTGGAGTTTGCCTCGTTGGCCTGGGTATTCAGGGAATGTTTTACAGTGATTTTGACCCGGTATTTTTACCAGATGCATCCTCATGGCTTCCATTTCATAAACCATTGGAATATATATGGTGTCTCATTCTCATATTATCAGGCTTCGCCATTATTTTTGAAAAAAAGCCCAAAGAAGTATCGCTCATTTTGGGAGGAATATTCCTTTTATTATTTTTATTTTGCCAGGTACCACATCTTCTGTTTGTCGATCCGAATGGGAAATCGTTGGGCTCCTGGACGCATGCTCTGAAAGAACTTGCATTCTCGGGATCAGCTTTTGTTGTTTCTGGATCTTACTCTCCCGCGACCACTATTCGTCCTGAATCAAAGGTGATTAAACTGTTGGAAAAACTTGTCCCTTTTGGCCGCGTTTTCTTTTCTATCACTATGATCGCCTTTGGCATTGATCACTTCTTATACACTGAGTTTGTAGCAGGCTTAGTACCTGCCTGGATCCCTGATCCCATATTTTGGACGTATTTTGCCGGTGTAGCACTTATTGGTTCGGGTGTTGCGATCATTGCAAAGATCAAATTGAAAATAGTAGCAAGTCTGCTGGGAACCATGATCTTTCTTTGGTTTATTTTTCTTCATATTCCCCGTGGAATTGCAGACCCTTATGGTAGCAGGGGAAATGAAATGACAAGCGTAATTCAATCATTTGGATTTAGCGGAATTGCTTTTGTAATTGCCTTTGGAGGTCGTCAGGGAATAAATAAAAGCCCCTCATAAAAATGAAGGGCGAACTTTAAAACTTGACACTAAACTGCTGATTTGAAAACTTGAACTTATAATATGCAATTGTCCTGCCATTGGACAGGGACTTCATGCAATTGCAGGAATCAGGCCGTCAACAGATCCATCTGATTCCGGTTCCATCTTTTTTAATCGTGATTGAACCTCACCCTGAAGTTGTTCTACAATTCCTTTTGTATATAAAAACTGTTCTGATGGCGGTATATTCAATGCAAGCATCCTCGTATATATTTTTGTATATACAGATAGAAGGTCGTACAATTCCGACAGGTCGAAGATGCTGAAGTCTGGCATTACGGGGGATCTGCATTCTTGTTGCAAAAAACATGCGATAACCTGTAAGCCCGGATAGATTCAATTACGATAATTTTATGTGGAAAAATAATCACGATTAATAAATTAGCGGCAAAAAATCCCTGCAGAAAATACGGTTGCATAAAATACGGTCAATGATGATTTCCCGGGCACAGGTATTGGAATCAGAGGTGGTAATTTGGTAAATTCGAATCCTATGTATATTCTGTTCGGTTTTTTTTATTTGCTCTCCCTCCTGCCGATGCGCATATTGTATATCATTTCTGATGGAATATACCTGGTTGTTTATTATATAGTTGGTTACCGGAAGAAAGAAGTAATGAAAAATCTCGAAATAGCTTTCCCGGAAAAATCAAATGCAGAGCGGGTTAAAATAGCTAAAGCGTTTTATCATAACTTTCTTGATTCCTTTATAGAAACTATTAAATTAGCAAGCGCTTCCAGGGATTTTCTGGAAAAAAGGATAACTGCTAACTGGGAAGTTCTTGAACCTTTATATCAAACTGGTAAAAGTTGCCAGCTTCACCTTGGACATACATTTAACTGGGAATGGGGCCATCATGTATTGGGCAGCCACACAAAATACCAGGTGCTTGTCGTATATATGCCTTTGAGTAATGCCGTGCTTGAGAAATTAATGTATCATTTACGCGTTCGATATGGAAATAAATTTATTGCTGCAGGCAATATGAGTAAATCTATGGAAGCATTTAAAAACACTCAATACCTTCTTGGCCTTGTTGCCGACCAGAGCCCGGGTAATCTCAAGAATGCATACTGGATGAATTTTTTTGGCAGGCCTACCGGGTTTATATCGGGTCCGGAAAAGGGAGCAAGAGCAGGTGATTTACCCGTGTTATTTACCTCTATTGTAAAACCTAAAAGAGGATACTATCATGGCCATTTTGAAATTGCGTGTGAAGACCCCCGTACATTGAAGGAAGGAGAACTGACTTTACGATATGCCCGATACATTGAAAAAGTAATACGTCTGAACCCTGAAATGTGGTTGTGGAGCCATCGGAGATGGAAACACAGTTGGAATTCGTCATACGCTGAGAATTGGGTTGATGAGAATCTACCCGATATTGAAGAGCAGGGGGTTTGAAAAAGCTGGTTATACTTTCTCCATTAATCTCTGAATAAAACTTTTTTCCGCAGGAGAACTTGTCAGCCTGAGCGTTTCAGTAAAATATTTTTTGGCCAAAGCAGATTTCCCTTCATTAAAATAAATTCTCCCGAGACTGGCATGGAGAAGATAATACTGGTTGAAAAATGGCGCAGCCTCCAGTTTGTGAAGTATAGCAAGGGCTTCATTTTTGAGTCCTGCATAATATAATGCAATGGCATAATTCAATTCAACAAATTGATTCGGATTGATTTTTAGCAGAAGTTCATACAGAATCGTGATGGTCTTCCAGTCCGTCGTTGCAAAACTTTCCGCGCAGCAATGCATTCCCGCGATGGAGGCTTCATACCGGTATGCTGATATCATTTCTCCCCGTGATAATTCTAAATGGAAAAATGCTAATTGTATAAGTTCCCTGTTCCATAAAGTCCTGTCCTGTTCTTCCAGGTCAAGCAATTCATCATGGGCTCCAAATCTCGCTTTGAATCGTGAGGCATTGAAAAGCATCAGTGCATATAATGCGGATGTTTCTTTATTTCCAATCGTGCTTTTGGACAGTGCACGCGTCATCATTAACCCTTCTTCACATAATTCTTCCCTGATCAGTTCCTTTCCCCAGGAAGATTTATAACCTTCGTTAAAAATGAGGTAAAGTATTTTATGAACGATATGTAATCTCGATTCCAATTCTTCCGCAGCTGGTTCAAAGAATAGAATTTTTTCATCCTTTATTTTCTGCCTTACCCTAACTAATAATTTATCAATGCCGTCAACCGTCATTCCAAGAATTTTTGCGATCGCCTCAACTTTCAGGTTAACGACATACTTCAGGGTAATCACTACCTGAACCTTAGGAGAAAGATCAGGATGCGCGCACGCAAACAATAAAATCAACTGCTGATCATCTAAAGGAAGTTTTGATAAGATGGGATCGTCCGGATGAATGACTTCTTCTGTGAATAGATCACTGAATCTTTTGCTGTCTTTTATTTTATTGAGTGCCTTGTTTTTGCAGACCCGAAAAAGCCACGCTGCAGGATGGACGGGTAAGCCATCTTTTCCCCAGGAAATTATAGCGGCTGTAAAGGAATCCTGTACGAGGTCCTCCGCAGATTCGAGATCGAGAGCATCAGAGAAATGAAGGAGAGAAGAAACCATTTTTCCAAAGTGGCTCTTGTACAATTGATCTGCTGCAAGCCGGACCTCATCCATCGAGGAGTGTATTGTTTATTGTCATTACGGGTCTTATTTCAATGACCATTTTATCCTGTAATACCAATGGGCATGTCTGGGCAATGGAAGCTGCCTGTTCGATGTTTTCGGCCTGCAGGAATATATACCCGCTAATACCTTCTTTGGCTTCGATAAACGGGCCATCAGAAAGAACATCGTCGCGGCTCACATATTTTCCCGCCAGCACCAAAGGTTCACCAATGGTATAGTTTCCGGATTCAGCTAAAGACTCTACCCATTTCATCATCAGACGCATATTCTTATAGCGCCCTTCATCACCGATTTGCTTAAGCATGTTTATGTCTTCCCTTACCAATAATAAAAACTTTTCCATAAAATAAAGTTAGTTAGTTTTTAAACTGTTGTTAATAGATATCCTGTCAATAGAGACTGGTTTACTTTCCTGTTCCGTACCGTTCCTCAAATTTTTTATTATTATATGATTTCATGTCCGGATTTCGTCAACTCACTTGTCTTTGTATAATGAACCAATTAAAAATCCTGCGTTCCCTGGAAAAAGGTTGCCGGCGGACTTTCTCATTTGTCGCCATTGTATTTGTTTCTCTTCATGGTTTCGGCCAGAACTCCGGAGATTGGAAACTGGAAAGAATGCCGGCTGATCTGGAAACTGACTTCGCTTTAAGTGCGCTTCCCCCGCACCTGCGCAATGCTGCCACGGTATATCTCCTGGATCCGGAGAAAGGTTATTACATTTCGCGGAAAGGGACGAACGGGTTTTGCGCATTTGTGGACCGTACAGACTGGGAGCGGGGCGAATTTATTCAGGATAATTATGCTGCTATCAGTTTCGACGAAGAAGGAGTAAAAACACATATGCCTGTATACCTGGATGTGGCTGAAATGAGAGCTTCCGGGAAATATAGTCCAACGCAGATAAGGGATATTATCATAAAGAGAATTAAGGACGGGACATATAAAGCTCCTTCGCGCACAGGTGTATCTTACATGTTATCTCCGCTTTTGCGCACACATCCGGGACCGGATGAACCCGGAATTGTAAATATGGTGATGCCTCATTATATGTTCTACGCCCCAAGAGTGGATAATAAAGACATTGGCGGGGAATGGGATGCGCACAGTCCTTACGCTATAAGCAGCGGGAAAATTTTGGACAAGGAATATTCCATTTTTAATTTTATCATACTTCCTGCCGGAGACATGGAAAAGGCCAAAATTATAGAAGAGAACAAGGATCTATTAAGAAGACTGGCAGAATACAAACCATATCTCAAGGTGGACACAGACACCGACGATCATCATCATTAGGCGGAATCTTTGGTATGATATTTTAATGTATCATGGCAAACACATGCTATATGTCAGCCATGAAAAACGGTTTTCTTCTTTTAATTGTCATCGTTTTAATGAATTATTCGTCTGCCGGGGCTCAGGGATTACACCTGGGAATCAAGGCTGGCACAGACCTGAGCGAAGTCTCCGGTTACTCCGTGCAGAGCGGACTCAAGGGGGGTTTCATGGCAGGAGCTTTTGCTGAAGTCAATCTAATCCTTTTAGGCGCCCAGGTGGAAGCATTATATAGTCAGATCAATACACAAGGTGCAAATAACCAAAACGCCAAACTTCAATATTTGAACATTCCCATCCTGCTGACCATAAAACTTCCCATCCCCATCCTGAGTCTTCAGCTTGGTCCGCAGTTTGGTACACTATTGAATAAAAATGACAATCTCGCAACGGATGGAAAAAATGCATTTACATCCGGTAATTTCTGCATGGTCGCAGGCGCCCAGTTGAATCTTCTAAAATTTAAAGGAGGCGTCCGGTATGTTTATGGGTTTACCGACATCAACAATACAGGTTCCGGATCCTGGGAGACAAGAACTGTTCAAGTGTATGTCGGCTTTAGGATATTTTAATGAATTAGAAAAGTCGCCGTAGGAGCATCCTGTTCAATAACCGTATTCGAATAGCTTGCAAGAACTACCGATGTACCGTCGTCAAAGTTCATTGTAAGTTTTGGGATAAAGACCCATCGGTCGTTGCCACTTGGATACATGGTAACGGTGAAATATCCTGGTTGGATATTTTGCTGTAAGACCTTATTGAGTATTTTAATGGGGAAAGGTCCTCTAAGTTCTCCATTGTCTTTAAACTTCGTAACCGGGTTGATGCAACAAAAGCAGCCCAGCATATCGGCACTGGGGGTGGACGCGTCGCAGGAATTGTAACCGGCAACGCCTACGAGCGTCCCATCCATTAAAAATATCGATACTTTTATCTGAGTATTCCAATCCTTGTCATCCGTATTCGCCGGTGTAGTGAATGAAATTTCAGCAGATTTTAATTTTGCCTGGGCAAGACAATTTCCGCTGATCAAAATGACAGTCAAAAATTGAATTAAGCCCTTTGAGAAAGACTTCATGAATTTTATTCTTCGATGCACGGCGAAAGTTAACGGAACCCTGACTTACGTTTCGTTTATTTAGCCGGCGCTTCATCCACCTTAATTGCGAGCGCTTCCGTATAGGTAATATCTACCTTGTCACCGACTTTCACGCCAACCAGATTCTTTGGGTCTCTCACTTTAATCGTTTCCTTGTTCCCTCTTGGTCCCATAAAAGTAACCGTGGGTGTTTTCGGGTCGATAGCAGTTATCATAACAGTTACGGTAGTTTGTTGTGCTACCGCGCCGGCAGGTTTTGAACCAGGAGCGGCAGATGCAGAAGCTGTGGAAGTTGTCACTCCAGTTGAACCGTGTTCCCTGACCTCATAGGCGATCGCTTCGGTATAAACTGCCGTAATCATGTCGCCTTTCTTTACCTGTGCAAGGTTCTTCACGTTATCACCTGCAATGAAGCTATGATGTTGACCATCCTTTGTTTTGATGGTAACTTCCCTTGTTTTTTGGTTTACACTGACTACTGTTGCTGTCACCGTCTGGGAAGAGACTACTGTTTGTCCTTTTACCTCTTGCGCCTGCGTATTAACTATGCTGAATAAGCTGATCAGTAAAGCAGCTGTTGTCGCTTTAAAGCCCTGCAACAGCAAAATCTCAATACTTTTTTTCATGTTTTTATATTTTAGTGAATAATGAGTCAATAAAGGAAGAAATTCATCTCTGAAAATTAAATTAATTTTCAGATAATTCTACGCTTAAAAATGAATTTATAAAGTGAATTGCAATTGTAACTCCGGGACCCCTGGTCCGATATTCAATTTTTTTTATAATAATTTATTATTTTAAATTTAGGGGCTAGTTCCGCGATATAGTAAATAGGGTCTTTATTCATCCTTCTAATTGATCCGCACAGAAAGCTAAGAAAAAGTATATCTGCACTCTCGTTTAAATCAGGTAAATTTTTATACCTGGAAATGCTATTATGAAGTAATGGGGCATAAAGTACAATTATTTGCATGATTATGTTTTTCCTGTCCTCTTTTCACAGCCCCAATTGAAATATGTACAATTAAATACCAAATTAAAATCACAATTAAATCCAAAGACATGAAAGTAAAAACTTTAATGATGTCCTGCGGGATGCTTGTAATGGCTTCTGCCTGTAATAACGGTACCGGATCTGGTGCATCAGCAAACGATTCAGCAAAAACTACAACGGATACGACAGCCGCGGTGTCAAAAGACACAGCCACCGTAGCACAGGCACCACCTCCTGTTGACAGCGCTGCTATTACCCGTGAATACCTTGCAGCGCGAAGAAAAGCAAAAATGCCCGCCGTCAAGCCAAAAAAACAAGGCACAAACAAAGTGGAAATGTACAGCGAATCACCGATGCCAACGCATGAAGCTTTAGAACAGAAGCCGGCAGCAAAGAATACACCAGCTGTGATGATACATACAAAGGAGTATGTATATTTTACACCTGCTCAAAAGCCTAGTTTCCCCGGCGGCGATCAGGCATTGTCAGCGTATATAAATAAAAATATAGTTTACCCAGATGATGCGCTGAGATATAATATCGAGGGTACAGTGTTTGCTGAAGTCTATCTGGACAGCTTAGGCAATGTAACAAATGTCGAAATACCAGGAACACATCTTGGAGGCGGCCTGGAAGAAGAAACAAGAACAATTCTAATGGGATCCCCTAGATGGCATCCGGCTAAAGAAAATGGTCAAATGGTTAAATCAAAAGTTACCGTTCCGGTTACATATAAAATTGACCATTAGAACGGTTTAATTTGAAAGCGAACCGGCAAACTTCTTTGATTCATATTTTCATGGCGGCCTTCCTTACTTAAAAGGAGGGCATGCCGTTTTTTTCACTCAAAGATTTCTATCATCACCTGATAAACAAAAAAATACAGGAGCAAAGTATTTAGGAGTTAAACGGATGTTTATGATGCAAAAAATTACAAAACTCCTTTTCTTATTACTCTTTGCATTTGTTTTTGTTCATGGTCAGGATTCAACTTCATCCAGAAAAAAAATGAACGGTATTGCGGCCATTCCCATGATTAATTACAACCGTACACAGGGAATTATTTTGGGAGCGATCGTATCTAATTACTATAAAATAAATAAAAAAGATACCATTTCTCCGTCATCCAATTCGGGCATTGCCGGCATTTATACTGAACAGAAAAGCTATGCACTTTTTCTTTATTCACAACTCTTTCTTGCCGAAGACCGCTGGCGCATTCGGGTAGCAGCAGGAAGTCTGGATATAAACTTTCAGTTCTATTTAGAAGATCCGGTAACATCGACCGGGAATTTTTCCAACTATTCAACAAAAGCTAATCTTTTAGTACTGCAGGTACAACGTAATATTTTCAAGCGAATTTACTTTGGTCCCACAGCTTCATTTATCAAATCGTCCGTAACCTTTAGTTTTCCGGGAGCAAATGGCCAGGATTCGGTTCAAAAAAACAACCTGAACAGCATAGGTTATATTTTCAGCAACGATACACGTGACCATGTTCAGTATCCGACAAAGGGGATGTTCCTGAATTTTAAAAACCAGTTTTACGGAAGCTGGATTGGCAGCGACTATGATTTTGTACGATATATCGTAACCTATAATCAGTTCTTTAAGCTTGGGAAAACGGATAATAAGGAAATTTTAGTAGCACGCGCTACTTTCAACATTGCTACCGGTAATGTTCCTTTTGAAGGACAAACAGTTGTGGGCGGCGATGATATTCGTGGATATTCGGAAGGAAAATACAGAAATGACCAGGTATATACCTTGCAGACAGAGTACCGTTTGAATTTTTATAGGAAATGGGGCTTGGTTGTCTTTGCAGGTCTTGCTACTGCAGTTGCAAAATTTTCTGATATTTCTGAAAATCAGCTACTGCCTGGTATAGGTGCAGGCCTGCGTTTCAGAATGCTTCCCTCTGAAAAAGTAAATATAGGTGTTGATGCAGGCGTTGGAAAAGGTGACTACAGTATTACTTTTCGCATCGGTGAAGCATTCGGGAGATGATGAATGAGAAGGAGTTCTACAATAGGATTTTAAGGATCCAAATTATTGAGTTCATAAATTTTAATATATAAATAGTATGAAAACAATTCTCGCGCCTGTTGATTTCTCCAACGCATCGACGAACGCTGTATCATTTGCAACAGAAATTTCAAAGCGATCCGCTGCCCGTCTTGTTATAGTGCATATATTTCAGAAAAGGGAAGACGAGGATGAAGTAAAGAATAAGTTGATATTTTTGGAAGCGGAACTGAAAAAATCATTCGGTTTGGATTTAATTTTCGAATCGGTTCTTGCACACGGGAATCTTACTGATACCCTACAGAAAATAATAGAAGTTCAGGATCCCGATCTGATTATAATGGGTACGAAAGGAGCAAGTGGCTTGAAGAAATTATTAATCGGGAGCAATACGGTGAACCTGATATCGAAAACCAAAGTGCCGGTACTTGTCATTCCGGAAGTGGCGCGGTTTAAGGATTTTTTCAGCAAAGGAAAGAACAGAATTGTTTTGGCAACTGATCTTGATTCATTAGATAATGAGAAAGCTCTTGATATTCTTAAGGAAATTTCTTTATTAATTATCGAACCGAAAGTTAGAGTGTTAAGTGTAAGGCCGAAAAATGCCAGGCTTTCCGGTTCGAAAAGAACGGAGCGTGATTTTCTTCTTTCTTTTTTTAATCCCGAGATTGAAAGTGAACGTGTTACGATCTTCAGTAATAGCGTACTAGGCGGAATTAATTTTTACCTTAGTGAAAGAAACACAGACACCGGCCTGCTGGCGATGATTGCCCGGGATTCAGGCCACCTTATTCAAAAACATTACACAAGAGAAATGGCTTCGCATACTCATTTGCCACTGCTGGTTTTGCATGACACAAAAATTAAATAAAAAAACTATTGTTATGAAAAATTATCTGGTACATGTTGTTTTTAAAACTGTTTTGGCATTCGTCTTCATATCTATTTGTACTTCAACGTCGGGTCAAACAAGTAAAAAAGACAAGCAGCTGGTTTCAGACAGTAAGGACGGCATCAAGGATTTTGTTCATACGGACTCGCTCATGAAACGGCTCTTTAGCAGTTCTTACGGTTATGTAATATTCCCAAACGTTGGAAAGGGGGCCATTGGTGTCGGGGGAGCTTCGGGCGGAGGGACTGTATTCGAAAAATCTGTTGTTGTCGGTAAAGCCCAACTGACACAGGTTACCATCGGTTTTCAATTTGGCGGTCAGGCTTATAGAGAGGTCGTATTTTTTGAAGATAAGGCAACCCTTGATCGTTTTAAGGAAAACAATATTGAATTTTCCGCACAGGTTTCAGCCGTGGCCGCCAAGTCAGGCGCGTCTGGTAATGCAAAATATACAGACGGCATATTAATTTTCACTCAACAAAAGGGGGGATTAATGTATGAAGCGTCCGTGGGCGGTCAGAAATTTAAATACACGCCTTATACAAAGTAAAGGCAGGCTGCTTTTTTGTGTTTTTAAGTGACGCTGCCTTATAAGCAATTTGTTGTGTACTTTTGCATTATGAATAAGGGATTATTCATCCTGGTTATTGTTTTATTACCCGCTATACTTTTTTCTCAGAATAAGGTAGATACTGTTTCGAATCATGAAACCAGGAATGGGGTACAATTGAATAAACATGATGATCTAGCCAATCATGCTTTTGTATTCATGTTCAATGCGGGTACTACTTTTTATACTACCAAAGATCCCGGAATAAATAATTTTCTAAATAAATACGGTTATACAGCTCCACAGAATATTCCCATGGGACTGAGGATTGAAATGGCAGGTATGCCTTTTGGAGGTAAAATGATATACAGTTTAAACGCAGGAACTATTATATCGAAGCAAGACATCAGTACCGCCGATTTACTATTAGGTGTATATCGCCGTTTTTTCGAAACTAAAAAATTATGGATTCTCGCAGGCGTTGCTCTGGGAGAACATTTTGACCGAATCGTACTAACCGGGAACATGCCGCCTTTACTCGATAGTTTGGCAAAAAAATATAATACTACCTTGTCACTTCGCAGGAATGGGTTTATTACAGAACCTGCGATAAAAGTATTCTGGTATCCGTTGATAACAAAAAAATTTCAGTTGGGCCTTTATACCGGAATTTACTACGATCTGGATTTTAATAGCCGTTGGCGTGTCGGATATGATCCTCATAATGACAATTCGTTCAAAAACCTGAGAAAGCCAACGGATGTGAGTACTGAAGAAGAATTTGGTTGGGTCTTTAGCTCAGGAATCAGTATTTGCTTCTAGTCGATTATAATTCGACGGTTATTCAAAAAAACGATCTTAGAAAATGGGAAAACTATTAAAGGCAAAACAAATATATTTAAGTGTAAGTGCCTTCATCGGGTGGTTCTCCGTTATATCCCAGTTTTATCTCAATATTATCAACAGCTCAATTCCTATAGCTGAAATAACCATTCGGTTTTTTAGTTATTTTACTATTCTTACGAATATTCTTGTTGCTTTGAGTTTTACTATTATTTTGCTAAGACCTAAATCCAGACTGGGAGAATTCTTCTCGCAGCCCAGGGTGTCAACCGCTGTCACAGCCTATATTACTTTTGTTTGGATAGCATATAATGTACTTTTACGACACTTATGGAATCCTACAGGACTCCAGCTTATTGTTGATGAATTGCTTCATTCTTTTATTCCATTATTAACTATTTTATATTGGTTGATATTTGTGCCTAAATCTGAATTACAGTGGAAAAGTATTTTACCCTGGATGATATATCCATTAATTTATTTACTATACGTATTAACCAGGGGTGCGTTATCCGGATTTTATCCATATCCGTTTATCGATGTAGATGATCTTGGGTATTCTAAGGTATTTCTTAATGATGCCGGATTGATTCTTGCATTTTTGTTGCTCTCACTTTTGTTCGTAGCCACTGGAAAATTAATGAGTAAAACTTTTCGCTGATCATAATTCACTAAGCAGGCCGGTTTTCCTAACTCAATTCCCCACAAGGACACGCAAGAATGTATCCACCATTTTTTATGATGGGTGATAACCTCGTTGTTATACCGGAGCGCCATATTCTCTCCGAAAAATGTGAGCATATATTTTTTCATAAAGTTTTTGCATTATTGTATTGCAAAAATAGTAAGAATGGAAAACTAGCTTTTCATCATTGAATATAGCGTGAAAATGCATAAATTAACTTCAAATGGCAGATTATTTAGATACAGATATTGAAATGCTGGAGACCCTGCAGGCGCAAACTTTTAATTATTTTCTTAAATATTTAAATCCGGCAAACGGCCTGATCGCTGATAAATCCAGCCCCGATTCACATTCCAGCATAGCAGCTGTTGGTTTGGGAATCAGTTGTTATGTGGTGGGTATTGAAAGAAATTTAATTTCAAGGGAAGAGGGTATTGATAAAATTCTTACCGTCCTGAATTTTTTTCTCGCCGGTCATCAGGGTCCGGAAGTGGATGCAATGGGTTATAAAGGGTTTTATTATCATTTCCTCCTTATGGATACAGGTAAGCGGGCCTGGGAATGCGAGTTATCTACTATTGATACGGCGATTTTTATTGCGGGAGTATTAACTGCCGCTGTTTATTTTAAAGGTGAAAATAAATTAGAAAAGGAAATAAGAACTCTTGCGGAGAGCCTTTACAAACGCGTCGACTGGCAATGGGCTTTAAACGGAGGAACAATAATTTGTCACGGTTGGAAACCTGAGTCTGGTTTTCTTAACAATTATTGGGGCGACGGTTATTGTGAAGCAATGATTTTGTATGTACTTGCCTTGGGTTCGCCAACTTTCCCGATTGATCCGAAAGGTTATCTAAGCTGGACATCCACTTTTAAATGGGTAGACATACTCGGTTTCAGCTACATACATGCCGGACCACTTTTTATCCATCAGATGTCGCACCTGTGGTTGGATTTTCAGGGTATCCAGGACGAGTTGAACAGGAAATATAATATTGATTATTTTGAAAATAGTCGTCGTGCAACACACATCCAGCAACAATATGCCATAAAGAATCCACTCAATTTTAAGCATTATGGGAAAAATAATTGGGGCTTTACGGCAAGTGACGGTCCCGGGCCTGCTACTTTAAAGATTGACGGAGTGGAAAAAATCTTTTATGATTATGTCGCCCGCGGAGTGCCTTATGGCCCGGATGACGGCACGATTTCACCTTGGGCGGTTGTGGCATCTTTGCCTTTTGCTCCCGACATCGTACTTAATACTGTTCGTCACGCGATAAAAAGATTAAAAGAGAAGAATGTTATCATTGAAGGTTTTGACTCGAGTTTTAATCCGGTATACAAAATCCCCGGCAAGGAGGAATATGGCTGGGTTTCTCCATGGAAGTTTGGATTGAATGAAGGTCCGATGGTAATTATGATTGAAAATTTCAGGACTCAATTAGTTTGGAATATTATCAGGCAATCCATCTATATTAGAAATGGCCTCCGCAAAGCTGGATTTACAGGAAGATGGCTGAACCAGGAATCATAAATATTTTAAACTTCAACTTACCTTGCCGCCCCCCCATCAATCGTCAGACAAATTCCGCTGACGAAAGATGCTTCGTCGGAAGCCAGGTAGAGATAACCATTTGCAATATCATCGGGAACTCCCCATTTACCAAGCGGTATCTGGGGGATACTCTGGTTACGCACTTCTTCTGGCATGGCTTCTGTCATGGCAGTTTGAATAAACCCCGGTGCGATGCAGTTGGCGGTGATACCAAAGCGACCGAGTTCCATCGCCCAGACCTTCGTCATACCAATGATGGCCGATTTGGTTGCAACATAGTTAGTTTGTCCATAGTTACCACGGATGGCAACATTGGAAGAGGCCGATACAATACGTCCATAATTTTGCGCTTTCATAATGGGAGCGACCGCCTGCGTGCAATTGAAAACACCTGTAAGGTTTACGGCAATGACATCATCCCATTCCTGTTTCGACATTTTAAGCAGGGTCCTGTCCCGCGTGATACCGGCATTGTTGATTAGAATATCTATTCGGCCAAAATGTTCACGGGCTTCCGCAACCGCTTTTTCCACTTCGTCCATGTTTGTAACCGATATTTTTTTAAAGATGGCCTTATGTCCTTCTTTGATTAACCGGTTTACCACATCATTGCCCTGATCTGATATATCCCACAAAATAATTTTTGCGCCTTCTCTGGCGAACCGCTCTGCGGTGGCGAGGCCTATTCCATTGGCTCCCCCTGTGATGAGGGCAATTTTTTCTTTAAGTCTCATTCTCTTAGATTTTAAATGCTGTTTCTGATTCGCAGTTTGATTGAGGGAAGGCCAACGAAACAGATGATTTATTCGCGCAATGAATTTACATAAGTACGGCCGGATTTATTAATTGTCTATTTTTGATCACTAACTAAAAAGCTATGCATCGTCACATGTTCACACTGCTTATGCTGTTTGCGTTTAACGCCCCTGCTCAAACACAATCAAAAATCCTGACTCAGGCCGATCCTGCGGCAGGTGGATTTTCCTCAACCCGACTTGCCCGACTGGATTCAAACATGAGCGATTGGGTGAAAAAGAAATGGGTAAATGGTTCTGTTGCTTTAATAGCGCGCAAAGGCAAAATTGTTTTCTATAAGGCATATGGCTACAATGATCCGGATACGAAAGCTCCGCTCGACAAAACCGGGATCTTTCGTATTGCCTCCCAAACAAAAGCCGTCACAACAGTAGCAGCCATGATATTATGGGAAGAAGGAAAATATTCGCTGGATGATCCGGTTTCAAAATTTATCCCATCCTTCGCGAATCAACAGGTGTTAAATACTTTCGACTTCAAAGACACGACTTACACTACCATTCCGGCGAAGCGGCCAGTCACTATTCGCGATTTGCTCACGCATGTGTCGGGTCTCGGATATCCGGCCATCGGCACGCCAAGAGAAAATGCCATTTATGCTAAATATGCTATTACGGGTGGTGTTGGTGTAAGAAATCAAAAACTTTCCGTTGTGATGAACCGACTGGGCACACTGCCGCTCTTTTTTCAACCGGGAGAAAAATGGATGTACGGACTGAATGCGGATGTGCTGGGATATTTGATTGAAATATGGTCAGGCATGTCGCTGGAAGACTTTTTTGCGAAACGAGTTTTTAAACCTCTTGGGATGACCGATACCTATTTTAATTTACCAGCAGAAAAAGGTTCGAGGCTGGTGAATTTCTTTGATCAGGATTCCACGGGAACAATAAAAAAGCAGGGAAAAACTTTCGGGGGATATCTCGATATGAATTATCCCCTTCAAAAAACGGATTATTTTTCAGGAGGCGGTGGTTTGGTGTCTACCGTTTACGACTATGCGATACTCCTGCAAATGTTATTAAATGGCGGAACGTATAATGGGGTTCGTTTATTGGCGCACAATACGGTACGTATGATGACCGTGAATCAAATTGGCGACCTGTTTGTAAATCTCAATGGTATTACTTCTGAAAATAAATTTGGTTTCAATTTTTCAATTATAAGTGAAAATGGAAGCAGGCTTGGGCCTAGTCAGGCAGGTACTTATTCCTGGGGTGGCGTATTTTCAACTTCTTATTGGGTGGATCCGAAAGAGGATATGTTTGTTATAATATACCGGCAAATGTGGGGACCGCATGTTGTTGATACTGATAAAGCTTTCAAACCGTTGGTTTATCAGGCGATTAATGACTAGGTAAATGTCTTTATGCAAGATAAGGAACCCATAAATTCTGAGGAAAGAAGTAACCTGTATCGGAACTATGTTCTGGTGATGCTGACATTGGTCTATGTCTTCAATTTTGTGGACCGGCAACTTCTTGTGATCCTTCAGGAAGCCATAAAAAAAGAATTACACCTTTCCGATACACAGCTTGGTTTGCTGTCTGGATTTACGTTTGCAATATTCTACGTTACCCTGGGCATTCCTATTGCCAGCCTTGCAGATAAAAGAAACCGCAGAAATATCGTAGCCATGTCTTTAGGATTGTGGAGCGTAATGACGGCTTTCTCTGGCTTGGCGCGGAATTTTATCCAATTATTATTTGCCCGTATTGGTGTCGGAGTTGGCGAAGCGGGGGGAAGTCCGCCGGCCCACGCTATGATTTCCGATTATTTCAAGCCTGAAAAAAGGGCAACTGCTCTTTCAATATATTCAACAGGAATATATATTGGAATATTGGTGGGATTTTTAATGGGTGGTTATTTAAACCAGCATCTCGGATGGAGAACAGCATTTTTTGCTTTGGGTATTCCGGGAATTATTTTCTCCTTGTTGTTTTATACTACGGTAAAAGAACCACGCAGAGGTGCAACGGATGCAAGTGATGCACTGGTTAACGAGGCTCATTCACTGGGTGAGGTAATAAAGTTTTTGTATTCGACCAGAACATTTGTTTACCTGGCATTGGCAACAGGCCTGCACGTCTTTTGTATTTACGGTCTTGTAAATTGGGCACCTTCTTTCCTGTCGAGACTACACGGGATGAAGAATTCCCAAATCGGTGTTTTACTCGGACTGATCTTTGGGATCGGTGGAGGCATGGGTACGTTTGCGGGTGGATGGCTGACAGATTATTTTGGAAAAAAAGATAAACGATGGTATCTGAAAATTCCGGCTTATGCAATCATCGCATCTATTTTCTTCGCGGCGGGAGCACTTTTCCTGCAGAATACTTTTTTTTCTGTTGTCTGTTTAGGTTTGTGTGCTTCTCTGCACAGTATGTATCTGGGACCATCCATAGCCGTGGTCCATAGTCTTGTTCCCGCTTCGATGCGTGCGCTTTCTTCTGCTATTTTATTCCTCGTGCTGAACCTCATTGGTCTTGGTTTTGGCCCCCTGGTAGTGGGTATGATCAGTGATTTTCTTGCACCTTCCATGGGCGCCGAATCTTTGCGATGGGCGATGTCAATTATAATATTGGTGAGTGTTGCGTCCACCACACTTTTTTTTATTTCTGCAAAAAAATGGGCTGAGGATTTAAACTTGAAGGGTTAAATCTGAAATTGATTTCGGACCATGATTCAGGCAATTTTTATCTTTATAACCTGCTCATAATGAGTAACTTGGATTGTCAATTTCTGGCACCATAGTTGTTTTTATATAGGGAACATAAAAATGATATTCTATGACAAAGTCCGAATCTATGAAAAACGAGTCATCATTACCGGTTAGCGAATCAATCATTGTCTATTTAATTGCAGCAGTTCTTTTGACAGGCGTGATGATTCTCGCTTTTGCGAGCTGGCAGGGATAATTGAATAAGTCAAGCGATCGCTATTGCACGTTCTTTCCACTTGTCTAGGTTGACACCTTTGAACAACAGCCATAGGCACATGGATAATTCGCCTATAAAAGATGGTAGCAGGATGGCGGGGAACATTGCATGTGCCAAGGCGGGCGAAAGGATCAGCGCGAAACTATTCACCAGATAACAAATACCTGCGATTTGTATCATTATACCGAGAATACGCGGGAAATACCCTGATTTAAAAATGAGGTATCCTGCTATCAGGCATTCGCAACCGAAGAATATTAGACCAATTCCAAATCCATAGTCGTGTGCGGCGACAGACAAGTAAGCGAGCGTCTGCAACGTGTGGGGATCTAATGAGTTGAGGTAAGCACTATTGCTTAACAGTAACAACGGCATCACTAAGTTCATTTTGTTTGCAACCAATACTGCCGTTTGTACCAATCCTAAAAATAAAGCCACCAGGGCCAGGTTTTTGTTAACGGGTTTCAGCAATACATAATAAACCATCGCAACAACGGCATCGCAGATATGCATTATCAGGTCACTTGCAATGCTAATGCGCCATTGCAGCGGATGCATGTGGATATTCTGCGCAGTTCCTGAGGGATCTCCAGAGATAATCAACCTGTTACGGATGAACATTTCACCAATAAGCCCTGCCACTATAAGAATCAGATATGCTGTGCCACCTGCACGTGCATAAAGTTGAGGTGAAAATTCAGATTTGATAATTGACATTGAGTTATTGGAAAGAAAAATTTCAATACACCCAAGTATTTTTTCATGGTTATAAATGTACAAATATTCTCACACTCTCACACTCTCACACTCTCACACTTGATTTGATCTTACTCCGATCGAAGGCTGCTTACCGGATTTACAAGAGCCGCTTTAAGTGACTGAATACTGATCGTTAGCAACGTAATGAAAACTACACATATGCCTGTAATCAAAAAAACTTCTGGTCCTATATCCACCCGGTATGCAAAGGACTGCAGCCATTGATGCATGAACCACCATGCCATCGGGAATGCAATGATAACAGAAACCAATATCAGTTTCAGGAAATCCTTCGATAACATAACCACAATACTATTCACTGAAGCGCCCACTACCTTTCGAATGCCAATTTCCTTACGCCTTTTTTGTGCAGTAAATGTTGCCAGGCCAAATAAACCAAGACAGGAAATTAAAATGGCCAGTCCTGCAAAATACCTTGAGAGTATACCCACTCTGGTTTCTGTGAGGTATTGTTTCTGATAAGCTTCATCAAGAAAATTATAATCGAAAGGGAATCCCGGATTATAGGATTCGTAGAGATGTCTGATGGCATTGATGGTTGCCTCCTGGTCCCCGCCCTTAATCCTCACCATCATTTTGTGCCATATATTGCCTGGTGCGTCGAGTGTGATAAAACAGGGCTTTACCAATTCATGTAATGATTCATAATGAAAATCCTTTACAACGCCGATAATTTGCCTGGGATTATTTCCATAACGTACTGTTTTTCCAATAGGGTCTGTAATATGCATCATCTTAATGGCGGCTTCATTCAGTATTATTTTAGAAGTTTCGTCTCCATAAGCTTTTGAATAAGCCCTGCCGGCAGCCATATGCATTCCCATCGTTTCTATAAAACCATAACCTCCTCCAAAACCTTCCAGATAAACTGCTTCGTTGGGATTCTTTCCATCCCAGCTCAGGTTGTAATCACCATAATTCCTTCCGATCATTTCATGCCATGTATAACAGGCATTCACCACTCCGGGAATTTTTTTAATCTGATCCATAAAAACGTCTTCGCTTTTTAATACATTTCCTTCAGAATTGAAGCGAATAATATTTTCCTTATTATAACCGGGATTTGTATTTTGTACAAACCGCACCTGCCGGTAAACGACAAGAACAGAAACGATCAGCAGGGCTGACAATGTAAATTGAAATACAACAAGGCCCCTGCGGGATAATAATTCAGCGAGGGAAGTTTGCAGGCTTCCTTTCAAAATAGAGATTGGATTAAAACCCGAAAGATATAATGCCGGATAGCTGCCCGAAAGCAAGCCTGTGACGATGGTAATACCTATTAATGTAAGAATGATTTTTAGATTAAAACTCAAAATGATTTCCTTCCCCGTAAGATTATTGAATGATCGCAGAAGGAGCCAGACCATAATAAGCGCAAGGATCATGGCGATGGAAGAAAAAATAATGGATTCGGAAAGAAACTGAAATATCAACTGCCATCTTTCAGCCCCCATCACTTTTTTGATTCCTACTTCTTTCATTCGCCTTGAAGCTTTGGCGGTTGACAGGTTCATAAAATTGATGCAGGCAATGGCAAGAATAAAAATCGCAATCAGCGAAAATAATTTTATATATCCCATTTTACTGCCTGTCTGTGAACCATGACTGAATGTGTAGAGCAGGTAATTGTCAGCAAAAGGAGCGGCAAAAGCCGATCTTGTTGTGTCATTGCTATTTTCTGCTACGATACCGGCAATTCTTTTATTAAAGGCATCGATGTCAGTGCCTTTTTTCAGGAGAACAAAATTATGGGGACCAGTATTATTCCACGATGTAACCCAGGGGTATGCATCTTTCATATATTCGAAAGAAAGAACAAAATCGAATTGCTGTGAAGAGTGCGGACCCGGTTTTTCAAATACGCCGGAAACAAAAAAATCTCGTTCATGCTGAAATCGTATGGCTTTGCCAATCAGGTTTTCGGTTGTTCCAAAAAGTTTTAAAGCCAGTTCATCGGATATAGCGATTGAGTTTTTGGCTGCGAGTATCTGATCCTTTTTTCCGTCAATGAGGCGGAAAGAAAAAATATTGAAATAATCTTTACCGGCATACTGTCCATAGGCTTTGATGTTTTTTTCGCCGGCTGACAAAGTAAATTTCTGAAACCATTCATGCGGAGCCAGTGCTGCGGCATATTCCACTTCTGGCATTCGTTGAGCAACCACTTCGGCCAGCATGCCAGAGGACTCATCAGAAGCGGGACTCTGTCCCGGCGTTTTGCGATGTTCAAGCAGCTGATATATCTGACTGTCTTTTTCAAATGATTTATCGACACTCAGCTCATCATTCACCCAGAACCAGATCAGTAATGTACAGGCCAGTCCCGCGGTAAGTCCAAAAACATTAAGAAAAGTAAACTGCCTGTCCCTGATCATATTGCGCCATGCAATCTTAAAGTAGTTCTTAATCATACGTTTTTGGTTGACGGTTGACGGTTGACTGATGACCTTCAGTAAAGTGAGGTACCAATAAAATGCCAACAAGTTAGCCCGCTGTAAATCAATTTTTTAAATAGAAGCTTAAGGAAGCAACTGTCCGCTTGTGAACGATCGTTGTCCGCATTTAACCTTCAAGTTTTCGTAAACCGTACAGCTTAGAAAATCCCTTTCGGCACAGACGGACTAAAGACCAGTGAATCCCTCAAAACGAACTCTTTAAATGTACCGGGGGTAATTCCTTCTGATTTCTTGAAGAGACGTACAAAATAATTGACATCGGCAAATCCACATTGATAGGCAGTCTCCGTGACCGTTACATTTTGGCTGCCCAGAAGTTGTTTGGCGAGTTTGATACGTTCGCGATTAATATATTCCAGAGGGGAGATCCCGAATTGCTGCCTGAACCATTTGAAAAATTCGTTGCGACTCATATAAGCTTTGCGTGAAAGAGAGTCCACACCTAATTTCTCCGTCAGATGCTCATGGATATAATCAAGCAGAAAATGCTGTCGGCTGAAATTTTTCTTATCATTTTTATCCATTTCCACCCGTTTCAGATATTGGCTCTGGACAAGACGGATAAGGAGTTCCTTCAGGCTCAGATCAGCATAAATATTTTTTGCCTTGTCTCCGCTGCTGCAATTGCGAATGATTTTATTAATGGTTTCTGCGATTTCCGCATCGTTCGAAAAATGATACTGAC
Source organism: uncultured Bacteroidota bacterium (assembly GCA_963711345.1). Lineage (GTDB taxonomy): Bacteria > Bacteroidota > Bacteroidia > Chitinophagales > Chitinophagaceae > Puia. The sequence continues at coordinate 866,200 of CAVQDS010000002.1, forward strand.
TGAAATCAATATTCCATTCATGATTGTCGTCGCTTCCGCTATTGTAACTGGAATTGAGATATTCCATTGTAGCCTGCACATACGCCGTGTTCACCATAAGCGCGATACACTGGGTAGGGTTGCTATGGGTAGATTCAGGGAAATCAATAACCATGGGCTGATTTGCGGGTAATATCACCGTTTCGCCGGGCAGATATGCGAAGTCCGGCTGATTGGCCAGATGCATCACTTTTTTGCCGGTTACCATACTGGTTATCACCAGATCACTGAACGCAAGTGGCACCCCAAATGCCTTTTGATAGCTCTCATATATATTGAGCTCGCAGTTATTGAGATTGAAAACACGACGATTTTCAATTAAAGTCTGCAGTTGTTTTGGCGGGGTCAGCTCTATCCTGTTAATCAAATTCCTTCTTCCCAATTAATTCCAATTGAATATTAAAAATAGTTATTGGTCGAGGTTCAAACAATAATTTAGTACAATCGTGCTATAAAACCATACAAAAATGCTGGAATTACATAGCAATATTAATGATGTTTATGGCGGTCGTTTAGCAGGCCAGGCGAAGGCGGAGCCTTATCTAAAAATATTCCGGTTCAGGGTTTTAATGATCCGGAGCTCAGGGATAGGTTGCACTAACATACCATAACCATTTAACCTTATCCTGATAAGGTATCAAGTGACCCATCCGCCGGTAAGTTATACTTGCCGGTGGTGGGTCGCAATCGCCTCACGGTTATTTCTACTATTTTTAATTTAATGTAAAATCGGGGTAGTTATTCTTTAAAAAGCCTCCTTTTTTAGGGGAGGCTGCACTAGTCAAATACCGTTAACCATTAAACCTTATCCTATGAAAACATTAAAATAAGACAATTTTCAATGATCATCAATTTAAAATTGCTATAATGGTTAAACCGGACTAATTATTTTTACGATCCTTAAACGGCACATCAAAACTGCCATTTGTTATCTGAATTGTTTTTTTGTCGTCCGAAATAAATTTACCTGAGAATGTACCGGCAACGTGTTTACTGTCAATTGCCGTAATCTGAACCGTTGCATCATCTGCGTAATAATTATCATATTTAAGCATAAATTCGCCTTGTGCGGTTGTCCTGTTTGTAAAGGAGGGCTTATAGTGGAGAACTGGAGTCGTTCCTTTATCAGCAATTAAAAAATTGACTACTTCCTGCGTCAGGTAGTTCGTGAGATTTACCCTCACCATGCCCCCATCTTTTTTAGACACTTCATTGATATAAAGCGCAATGGAAGTCCTGCCATTTGCAGATAGGTAGCTTTTGATATTTACCTTTCTGCCCTCTACTATATAAGAAAGCTGCCCGTCGCCGGAATATGAACTGTCGACCGGAATCAGAGTTTCCGAACCGGACCTGAATGAATTTGAAGTGGCAGTATAAGAAAAGATGGATAAAGCTGTAAGGATGCACAATGCAATATTGTATCTCATAAAACAGAATTAGGAAGGTTTAATGGTTGACGGTACCGATGAACTAATACTTGGTAAAAATGAGTGAATAACAGAAAGGACTAAATTATAAACGACGAACATCAGGTGAAAATCGACGAACAATTAAGATTGACCAATAAGTCATTTTAAACCGGATAAAAAACTTACCAGTAAAATAATGGCAAGTAAGAAAAGAATGATAGATAGAATAAGAAATATGCCTTTGATGAATTTAAAATTCATTGGTTCCATATATTTTGTTTTGCCAGGAAACTCAGTGATAGTGCCAAAAGTGAATCAGTTCAATCTTAATGAGGCTTTTAATCGACGAAATTATATTATGGATCGTCGGAAGGTGAGTGGAGGGATGAATCAGGTTAAGCTGTCCAGTTTATAATGGAAAGAATTCTACCCTTATCCTGTTGGCGGAATTCTATTTTAAGATGGATAACGGAGGTAAGATCTTTTATAATTTGTAATCCCAGACCAGAGCTCTTACTGTTCACTTCCTTATTTTTCAGCATTTCATTTAGTTTATCAGCCGTGATTTCTGAACTCTGGTTGCTTATAAAAAGATTTTCCGAATCGTTGCTGATATCAACTGTTGAATTACTGTCGCTATATTTTACAGCATTCTGAATCAGGTTCCTGATTACGACTGTAATGAAATTTTCATCTGTTTTCTGAAAATACCGGGGTTGAACACGCATACCGATGAGGATGGATTTTTGTTCTGCAAGCTGGCTTAAAAGCGATATTTCCTTTTCCACAATAGCAGATATATTAACATTTTCAAGTTGCGGTGTAAATTGTTGCATCTGGCTTTTACTCCAGAGCAGAAGGTCTTCCATTGTATCAAGTACATTTTCCGATGCTTCCTGTATCCTGTTTTCGTGGTCTGCCCTGGCTTTTTCTGACATCTGGCTGCCTACTTCCTTTCTTATATGCAGCAATTGTACAACCTGGCTTATGGGGGATCGTAAATCATGCCCTATGATTCCAAATAGTTTTGCTTTTGTCGTATTAGCGACTTCCAGTTTTTGATTCAACTGATCCAGCTGATTGTTTCTCACGTTCAGAATTTGATTGGTACTTTCTTTATTCCGGTAAATGAAATACAATAACAATGCAATAATACCAAGTGCAACAAGTGCGAGTATTAAGAACAATCTTGTTCTGGATGCACTTTGTAATTCAAGAAAATTTAATTTATTTTCTTTGCTCAAGGATGCGATATGCTGTTCCTTTTTATTTGTCTCATATCTTGTTTCCTGGTCAGCTAGATTTTGCGATATTTTTTCTTTCGTCAGACTGTCTGACTGATCTGAATAGAGTTCGAAATAACGTATGGCATCCTTTAGATTACCTTTTCCCTTTTGAGCAATGGCCATGTATTTAAGTCCTTCAGTATACTGTTCTTTACTGTATTGTTTTGCAAGGGGAAGGGATTGGGATAAAGAAACGATAGCCTCCGCGAACTTCCCGGTTTCTTCCAGGTATCTTCCTTTCCAGAGGGCAGCCTGATACAATAAAATAGGGGATTTACTTTTGTTCGCCAATGTGTCGGCTCTTACGATGTAAGGAAGGGCATTATTCGTTTGATTGTGCTCAATATAATATTTAGCGATATTCAGGTTGGCGGATACAAGTTCCGATGGCACGACCGGACTGTTTTTTGTATGCAGCTCCAGCATTCTTTGATAGTGCAGGGCGGAATCAATATTCCCGAGCTGCGCGTATATCTCAGTAAAGGAACTCATGTACCTCAAATTCACAACAGGGGAGAAGCTCGCAAATGGCTGCCCTTCATGTAATATGTCCAGACCTTTTTCCGGCAGGTCTGTATTCTGGTATTCTTTTGAAAGGAGGTAACATTGAATGGCATAGTCGGATTTAAGCTTTACGTCAGATGTTGTATCTATTTTTTCTTTTCTGAGTTCAATACTTTTGATTATATAATCCTGAGCCGTGTTGTAATATGCCTTTTGCTGGAAATAACTTCCCATTGCTGAATATCCATCCTCCAGTATTTTTTTATTGTGGGTTGTATCTAAAATGGATTGAAGGATATCCTTGCAGCTGTCAACTTTCGCCTGTTGTCTTAACTGGAAGTTTACAGGAATCAGCGCTTCGCACGCGTTGGAGATAAATTCCGCGGAGTTAGCCTTTTGAGCTTCCGCAAGACTTTGATAAAAATAATATTGGGCACTGTCGAATTTCACCTGATAATAGCACCCAAAAGCACAATAAAATGCAAATCTTGACCGGTCTGCCGGATCTGTTTCAGGTGTTATTGATATTCCTTTAAGGGCAACTTGTTGAAGAATGTAGAAATTATTGGGTTTGCCACCCGCATTGAGTCGCAGGGATTCACAATAGCCAAGCAGTGCATTGATCTTTTCTTTACCATTCAACTTTGAGATGTCCGGTTCCTGCGCATAAGATAATGGTAAGGCCGTAATAAAAAGAAGACAGAATGAAATCAAATAATGCAGGCTTCTTTTCATCAGCGAAAATTATTAGAATATCTCTTCAAGAATATATTTAAAAGATTTGCCGACGGGCAACTGGTGTTTAGAAATAAATAATTTATTTCCAACTGCAGATTCAATTTTATTCCGGTTTACAATATAACTCCTGTGAATGCGTATAAATTTGTCTGGTGGCAACTGATCAAGCATATGGGAAAATGTTCCCAATACCAGGTAATTCAATGTTGAAGTAACAATTTTTGTATAATCCTTCATTGCTTCGAGATATAAAATATCATGAATCTGAATTTTATATTTATCATATCCCTGTTTTATGGTAATATGACTGGTATCATATTCTTTGTCAAATGCAAAAGATTTGTGACGCAAATCATAAAATTCCCGAAGGCGGCTTACGCACCTTGCAAAACGTTCCTGATTCAGTGGTTTTATGAGATAATCAAAAACCTCAATCTCAAAACCCTCCAATGCGAATTCCGGATGCGAAGTAATAAATACGGGAGTAGGAACTATTCCTGCCAGTTTTCGCACCAGATCCAATCCGCTTATTCCAGGCATTTCAATATCTGCAAATATGATTTCAGGTTTTAAAATAGGAATCAATTCAATGGCCTCCAGTGCATGACTGCAGGTCGCGACCTTCTGCAAAAAAGAATACTTTGATGCAAGTGCTTCTATTGCCAGCCTGTCAATCTCCGCATCATCAACAATCAGGTATTTAAGCGTGTCTGACATTCAGTAACATTTCTGTAAGGAAGATACACAAAAAAGGACCGGTCCAATTACCTAAATTCAATCCTCCTTGCGCTAAATTCACCAATAGAACTGTTGGTAGAGTTTATTAATGATACTCAGGCATTTAGTCGTCATCCGGTCAACAGTCAACGGCATTGCCCGTCGAATCCTGCGTTTCGCGGGAGAAGGCGGGTCATAAGTCATCCTTTAACAAGGGTATGCAAATTGCTATGTAAAATACAATTGACCTAACTTAAAGAACTTTAATTTAAAAGGATCAAAATGGAAATAAGAAAAGAAGACATCAAACAGGAAGTTTTTGACCTGTATGACGATTACGCCCATAATCGAATTGAAAGACGCGATTTTATACAAAAACTGTCTGCCTATGCTGTAGGTGGTGTTACTGTAACAGCTCTTACCAGTTTTCTGATGCCCGCTTATGCAAGCAATATTCAGGTGATGCCGGATGATCCGCGTCTAAAATCAGAGTATGTATATTATGATTCTCCACAGGGCGATGGCAAGATGAAAGCATTACTGTCCCTACCCATCGATACAAAACAGAGACTGGGAGGCATCATTGTGGTGCATGAAAACAGGGGATTGAATCCATATATTGAAGATGTGGCCAGGAGAGCTGCGCTGGCAGGATTCATTTCGCTGGCACCTGATGCACTGACTCCATTGGGTGGTTATCCGGGGAATGATGATCAGGGCCGCGAAATGCAGAGTAAGCTCGATAAAAATAAAATACTGGAAGATTTTATTGCTGCCTATGAATATTTAAAAGCGCTTCCGGATTGTAACGGAAAAGTGGGTGTGGTTGGTTTCTGTTTTGGTGGATGGGTAGCCAATATGATGGCAGTTCGTATTTCCGATTTGTCTGCAGCTGTTCCATTTTATGGTACTCAACCCGCAACTGAAGATGTTCCAAAAATAAAGGCTCCCTTAATGCTGCATTATGCAGGTCTGGATACACATGTAGATGAAGGATGGCCTGCCTATGAGCTTGCGTTAAAAGATCAAAAGAAAGAATATATCGCCTACATATATCCTAATGTAAATCATGGCTTTCACAATGACACGACGCCACGATACGATAAAACTGCTGCAGAACTTGCCTGGAAACGTACCATTGATTTTTTCAATGAAAAATTGAAGTAGGCATTAATATTTGAGAAAATTTAATATTGTTTCTGCGAACCACACCGGTTCTTCCTGGTAAGAAGTATGTCCGCCATCATATATAACGACTTTACTGTTTTTGAAATGCCAGGATTTGTAGCTATTCGGTCCGACTGCATAATCTCTGGTTCCTGTAATTATCAAAACAGGGCAAAGAATATCTTTTGTATAAATTGAATAATCGAACCAGTATTCCTTATTAGACCAGACATAATGCTGAAAATCCTGGTTAAAATGATTCGTGGAAGCCTTAATCAGTGAATCTTCGATATTCTTCTCATGCTGCGATCGAAACATTATTTTATATTCGATACCATTCTTTGCCAACTCTTCGTGTACCTGCATCAACTGTTTAAATGGACTTAATGTTGTATCCACCTGAAAGTTAACGCCCGCTTCCTTCAGGAGCATGGTTCCATTGTCCAAATGACTTTTTAAACCTGAATTCATATCAAGAGTGCAATGCACGTAAATCAGGGAACGGATATATTCAGGGTAATCTTTAGCATAGGCAGTCTCGATCAATCCACCGAATGAATGAGGCTGTCTCGTTAGTCGAGATGGCCTCTTTTATTTTTTAAGACTTTGGTTTAAGTTTTTTTTGATTGATAATTGAGTTGGTGTGTAAAGCACGCCTTTTTCAGGCTGTTTTCTTTCTAAGATTGTGTGCCAAGGCCAGTAAACCGGTTTCGACAGTTACCTTCTCCATTCCCCGAAGCATAAATCGCTTGAAGTGGTGATTATGTTTGATATTTCCGAACACAGGTTCGGTATCCCAGCATCGCTTTTTTCTTTTTTCAATCCCTCGTTTACTTTTCAGTCTTTTGTCGACCTGTGCTTTTAGCCGGATAAGATTGCGATTAACGTAGATCTTGCGACTGCCTTTCTGATCATGACATTCGCTTCGCAACGGGCAGCCTTTGCAACTGGCAACTTTATATTGGTTCAAAGTTTGACTGAACCCACGTTCTGTCGTATTAGTGATTACCACACCGGTATTTTTCATCGGTTTACCTATCGGGCAACGATATTGGTCATTTGCCTGATCGTAAACCAGATTTTCCTTGGCATAGAGATCCTTCTTTGGCCGGGATGTATGGCGCTGGTTTTTATCGAACTGATTGTGTTTTACATAACCGGTAATGCGCATGTCCTCCAGCCATTGATAGTTTTGTTCGCTTCCATATCCAGCATCCGCAGTAACCGAACTGGGTTTTTGTTTGAAGTTTTTAGTATGTGTTCTCAGGTGACTGATCAGTGTAGCGGTGTCAGTAGGATTTTGATGAAGGCTGTAAGAAGCGATAAACTGATTGTTCGTGCTGATCTGTATATTGTACGCTGGTTTCAACTGCCCGTTCATCATGTGATCTTCCTTCATGCGCATGAACGTAGCATCGGGATCTGTCTTGCTATAACTGTTTCTGTTGGATCCCAGGATCTCTTCCTGCGCTTCATATTTATCCAGTGCCGCTGGCCAGTGTTTGGCGCCGTAGTTCAACTTCTGGCGAACCTCTTTGCTTGCAGGTTTGTCTTTCAACGCCTCATTGATGGCAGAGATCGTTTGATTGACTTTTTCACTATCTATCTTCTCAAAGCCAGAAGGGTCTGTATCATCCATTTCTGAGGCGGCTACCGAACGGGCGTATTGCCACAGATCGTTCAACTGTTCTTTTATCCGTTCACGACTGGTCTTCATCGCTCTGCCCCACACGAACGTATACCGATTAGCGTTGGCCTCTATCTTCGTCCCATCTGTATAGAGTTCCCGGATATTTAAAAGCCCTTCTTCGCAGAGCAACATTACTACCTGCGTGAAGATCGGTTGCAAGGTCTTCTGCAACCGCTGACCGCGGAAACGGTTAATTGTATTGTGATCGGGTTTTTGCATCCCGGCCAGCCACATATAAGGTATCGTCTGACCGACGGCTTCTTCTATTTTCCGACTGCTGTAGACATTGTTGATGTAACCATACACCAGGATTTTGAGCAACATCCGTGGATGATAACTGCTTGCCCCACCGGGCTTGTACTGTCCTACCAGCTCCGTAATATCTATTTTATCCAGAATGTCATTGACCACCCGCACCGGATGGTTTGCCGCGATCAAATCGTTCAGGTCAGGAGGCAACAGCATCCCCTGATTTTGATGGTTGCTCTTGAAAACAACCTTGAGTGTTGTTGGATTTCCCATAACTAAATCTCCACAAAAACAATACTCAAACCACTTTTAAACAACACTTATTATACAGTGCCTCTGTGCATAAACCCTCCCTGAAAACTGAAATAAAAAAGAGGCCGCTCAAAATTACTTTTGAGACAGCCTCCATTTATTTATCTTTAGAAACGTTCTTAATTCTTCTATGTCTTTTTCCATTCTATGCATGCTATAGTCGGCGTTTAATGCAGAAGATGAGCGGCCACTGCCGCGCTGATCAAAATAAATCATATGTAATTTCTGCTCAATTAGTTTTGCGGCAGGCGTTACTTTGAAAATATAACTTGTTAAACCAGGACCACCGTGTATAAAGAGGCAGGGTTTTCCTTTTCCTGCAATGTGCACATAAAGTTTTACACTATCGGAGGTTGTGAAATAGAAATCTTTATTTTGTCCATTGGTTGTTTTTGTAAGAAACACAATCACCAAAATATAATATAGCCGTCTCATTTAGTATTTTTAGAATGATTGCTAAAAGCATGCCACCCGCTGTTATAATACAGTATCAATACCGTTTTTTAACCCTTTATAAAATGAAATCTTGATATATTTTACAGGAAATTTTAAATTTGTGGAAATGAGTATGAATCAAATCCGGCTATATGACCTTTTCAGAAGGGAAATGCATTTGTCCGATGATAAAGCAGCAGAAGCAGTATATGCAGTTCAGGAAATGACCGAATCAGCATTTACTTCGAAAAAGGATATGCTGGCAACAAAAGAAGATATTCATTCACTCAGGGCTGAATTGAAAAAAGATATACAGGATACCAAAGACAATCTGTTCAGGGCAATCTATTTATCTGGAATCTTGCAGTTTATCGCTATGACAGGAACTATGATGGCAATTATTAAATTGATGAAATAGAAGTGTATTGTTACTAACTTAGTAACATACTAGAATCCGGAGATTTGCAAATGATATTCTTAACGCAATTAATTTACATTAAGAAAGGAGAGGAAGATGTATTTCATCAGTTTGAAAATATAGCTATTCCTGCTATTTCAAAATATAACGGGCGGCTTTTAATCAGAGTACGGCCTGACGACCATTCAATCATTGAAAATAATATTGAGAAGCCATACGAAATTCATTTAGTTGAATTTGATTCTGAACAGGATTTTCAGAATTTCAACCAGGATGAAGAACGCAGGAAATTTCTTCATTTAAAAGAACAATCGGTAAAGACAGTCTTACTCATAAAAGGGACAAAGCTTTAACAGACCAGTGTAAAATGAAACCTCGCATCACCAGATTGCTGATTTATATGATTGTCGGGTTTACCGTGGCGTTTTTATATCACTATCTCAGGCACAAATGAATTTAACGTGTCTCAAAATGCCAAAAGCCCCTTACTTCATTTAATATGCGGTTTGCCCGGATCGGGAAAAACTACATTTGCGAAAAGTATTACTTCATCTATGACGCCGTCCATCCCCCGTCGATCATTAGTGTGGTGCCGGTGATCAATGATGCGGCAGGTGAAGCAAGAAACAAAACAGCATTGGCAACATCCTTGGGGTCACCAATTCTGCCTAATGCAATTTTGGAAAGCACCATTTTTTTAGTTTCTTCATTGGCGAGATAATCTTCAGTGCCCGGTGTGTAGATAAAAGTAGGAGCGACTGCGTTAACAGTGATATTATATTTGGCCCATTCCACGGCAAAACACTTGGTCAGATGTGAGATCCCCGCTTTGGTCATGCAATAAACGGATTCTGTAGGAAGCGCGATAAATCCCGCCTGGGAACTCATATTGACGATTCTGCCGAATTGTTGTCTGATCATCAGGCGTCCTGCTTCCTGGCTGGTGAAAAAAGTTCCTTTTAGGTTTACATCCAGTGTATAATCAAAATCCGCTTCAGTAACATTTTCAATATTATTCTCCGGAGCGATACCGGCATTGTTAATTAATATATCAATCCTTCCAAAATATTCGGCCGCTTTCGAAACGGCAGATTTTATTTCATCCATCCTGCTGACATCCATCTGAAGTGGCAATGCCTTTCTGCCCAACGCTTCAATTTCCTTTACCAATCCCCCGTCTGAATGTATGTTTTTAAGTCCAAGCGCGATATCTGCACCCGCTTCTGCAAGTGCTAATGCACAGGCCCTGCCGATTCCCCGGGCTGCACCAGTCACCAATGCAATTTTTCCGGAAACCTTTACTTCGTCTGAATTTTGGTTAGGCATATATTTAAATTAATTAACTTTTATTGTTATCGATATATACTTTAGGCAGTTGCAATAATAAAGAATCATTATGAAAGTCATTAGTTTTGCTCAAAATGCTAAAAGCCCCTTACTCCATTTAATATGCGGTTTGCCCGGATCGGGAAAAACTACATTGGCAAAAACTATTGCAGGATCTACGGAGGCCTTTAGATTTTCACCCGACGAATGGATAAAGGAAATCGGGAAATAGATAAAAAACGGTCATGAAAAAATCAGTTGTCCTGATTTTATTATTTTTTCAGCTGCAATTGGTATTTGCACAGAATATTGAAATATTGATTAAAGGCGGTCATGTTATCGATCCAAAAAACAATATCGACGATATTTTAGATATTGCCGTCAGCAATGGAAGAATATTGAAAATTGCAAAGGGTATTGACACGCACAATGCTCTATATGTTGTTGATGCAAAAGGAATGTATATTGTTCCCGGTCTTATCGATATACATACACATGATTTTTATGGACCTGAACCCGAAAGACATTTTTGCAACGGCTCAGAATCACTTTTACCAGATTCATTTGCGTTTCGTTCTGGTATAACGACAGTAGTTGACGCCGGTTCTTCAGGCTGGAAGGATTTTCCTGATTTCAAAAAGAAGATAATAGATAGTTCAAAAACAAGGGTGCTTGCATTCCTGAATATAGTTGGAGCAGGCATGCGAGGTGGAAGATTTGAACAGGATACTGATGATATGGATGGAAAAAAGACGGCCATGATGGCACAGCAATACCATGAATATATCGTGGGTATCAAGCTTGCTCATTATAAAGGAGCCGAATGGAAACCTGTTGACGAAGCGATAAAAGCCGGCAACATAGCAAAAATTCCCCTGATGATTGATTTTGGTGATAACAAATCTCCTTTATCACTCGAAGAATTATTTTTAAAGCATATGCGGCCCGGAGATATTTTCACACATTGTTTTGCCAAATTGAAGGGACGTGAATATATCGTTGATGCCGGGAGTAAAAAAATAAAAACCTATGTATGGGAAGCTGAAAAAAAAGGAATTTTTTTCGATGTGGGTTATGGAGAAATAAGCTTTTCATTTTCCCAGGCCATACCAGCAATTGAATCGGATTTTTATCCCAACTCCATAAGTACGGACATGCATGCTGCAAAAAGAAATAAAATGAAAGATATGCCTGAGATCATGTCGGAATTTATCGCACTCGGAATGAATATCCGCGAAGTAATAGAAAGAGTTACCTGGAATCCCGCCAGAGAGATTAATCACAAAGAATTAGGAAATATATCAAAGGGAGCCATTGCCGATATAACTATCCTCCACATCCGAAAAGATCATTTTCAATTTTATGACTATACCGGCTATAAAATAAATGGTAATAAAAAGATCGAATGTGAAATGACAATTAAAGGGGGTAAAATTGTCTACCATTCAATCGGAAAACTTTAGCAGGACCCCCTGCTGATAAACTTAATCTTCGAGCTACTATTCTTTTACTACACATATGGCAGTTGTATTACCACCATTGGCAAGATTTGTCATTGCGCCGTTTTTCCAATAAACCGGAATGTCGGCAGACCCGTCATAAACGAAACCAATGGCATATATGTCATTTCCAGCGACTGCAATACCAGTAACTCCTGAAAATAAATAGTCATTACTAAGTATTGTTTGAACGCCGTTCTTCCAATAAGCAGCTTTAGTTTGTCCGGTGGGGCCAGTAAACCCACCAGTAAAAACGTCTGTTCCGGAAAAAGCAATGGATCCTAAAGCTGTGCCTTGAGGAAATGTTGTAGGAACTAAATTTTTGTAGTAACCAGCTATGCCATTACTTAAATATCCTACTATGTATACATCGTTATCATAAACAGCAACATTATAAAACATTCCTCCTGAAGTCGTAGAAATGATCGGTACTCCATTTTTCCAGCAAATGGAAGTATCATTTACCTGACCATAAGCAATACCAGTTATGTACATATCTGAACCTGAAAAAGCAATGCTAAGTGCTTCGGCGGAACTGTATGGGGCGAGATAATTTAGCAAACCATTTTTCCAGTAAACTGCAGTGTCGCTATTTGTTCCAAACTTGTACCCTACACAATATAAATCAGAACCAGACTGAGCGATTCCTAAGGCGAGTGAATTAAAGCCACTAAGTTGTGCCTCTTGTCCGTTTTTCCAATAAACGGCCTGAAAATTATTGTAGCCAACAGTTAATGTCCCGCTAACATACACGTCTGTTCCTGTAACTGATATGGCTGTGGTATTGGCATTCGAATCCAGATCAAACTGATTTCCATTTTTCCAATAAACAGCTTTATCATCAGCGGTCCCTGATATATATACATTATATCCCGGGGTAAAACTTGTTGTCTGCGAACCGGTCTTTTTACAGCCGCTATCCAAAAAAGAATATATGATGATTACAATTAAAATAGGTTTTTTCATGACTATAATAGGTATGTCAATAGTAAAATACTATTAAATCCCGATTGTTTATAATCATTTCTAAAAGTAAATATTCAGGTTTTATAAAATAAATAGTTGCTTAATATCTTATAAGAGTAATAGTTTTGGAATGGAATAAATCCACGAACAGATATGAATAAAAGAATATTTTTAATCCTTTTTTCGACATTCCTTACCGCCGCTTCATTCTGCCAGTTTTCTCCTGGATACTATGCCTTTAAGGATGTTTCCGTTATTGATGGCATTTCAAAAAATGTACTTGATCATTATACAATTATAATTCACAACAAATATATTGAAGCTATTGGGCCGGTTAAAGAAATTACTATTCCCGATTCTGTCATAATATTTAATTATTCTGGAAAATACGTGATGCCGGGTCTGATTGATTCCCATGTACACCTTGCAACAGATCCATCGAATGATGATAACAGAATTCGTGCTGAAAAAGATTTGAAGGACATGCTTTTGTCCGGAATTACAACGGTGAGAGATATGGCAGGCGATGCGAGAGCGCTGGCGAGTCTTAAGAGAAATGCAGCCCTTGATGAAATTATTTCGCCGGATATTTATTATGCGGCATTGATGGCTGGTCCTGCTTTTTTCAAAGATCCAAGAACGCATCAAACCACCCAGGGTGGGGTAGCGGGTGGAATGCCTTATATGAAAGCCGTTAACGATTCAACAGATTTGAAAATTGCTGTGGCTGAGGCAAAGGGTTCTGGGGCGACCGGTATAAAATTATATGCTGAATTGTCTGGCGGCCTGGCAAAAAGAATTACTGAGGAGGCACACAGACAGAACATGCTTGTATGGAGTCATGGCAATCTTGATTACGCAACGCCACTGGAAGTGATCAATGCGGGTGTCAATACCATATCACATGCTGCCATGATTTCCAACTGGAACTCAAGAAATGTTCCAGTTACGTGTTTAAAAGCCGGACTCCCTGATTCGTTTTGGGATAGTCTTTTGAGGTCACTGCCCGTAACAGAATTGATAAAGGCGATGCAGAAGAATAAAACAATTCTGGATGCTACCGTATTGACTTTTAAGGAAGCGGGGTCAGATGCTTCATTACCCGAGAAGCGAAGGCTGGCGTGGTTTGCTATGTATGAAATTGGCAGACGATTTACTATTCTTGCTCATGAACATGGTATTCCTATATGTGCAGGTACCGATCTGGATGAAAAGAAATTTGTGCAACGCGAAATAAAATTGCTGGTAAAGGAATGCGGCTTTACCCCGATGGATGCATTGATAAGTGCAACGGCGATTGGCGCCCGGGCTATTGGCATAGAAAAAACTACGGGCACTATTCAGGCGGGAAAAATTGCCAATCTTGTTTTACTTTCTGGCGACCCTGCCCGGGAAATTGATAATCTGGATAAAGTGGTGCTGGTAATTAAAAATGGTAAATTATTAAATGCGAATAATAAATAAGAATTCCTGAAATTATTTTCATAAAAACACTCAGATAATTTTCTTTTTTCTCAAGTAATTTCTTTTATGATTAGGTATGCAAAATGAAAAGACCAGACTGAAAGAATTACCCGTCTTATTCACCAGGCTGGGATTAACAGCATTCGGAGCTCCAGCCGCCCATATTGCCATGATGCAAACTGGAGTTGTGGACAAACGAAAGTGGATGGATCACCGGCATTTCATGGATATGATCGGTGCCACGAATTAAAGTGCCGTCCTGGGTTATACATTATTGATTTTATGAGGTCCTTATATTTTTTAAGGTTAACAGCAAAATTTTGGGAGTTTGCATCTTTATTGGAATCACCTATTTACAAGATGGTAGCTTTAAACCTGCTAAATAAAAACGACCATGATAAAGAAAATTTTAATTGGCCTTGCGATACTATTTATCATTATTCAATTCTTTCGTCCATCAAAAAATTTATCTGCAGATTCCAGTAAGGATATAAGTACACTGTATATTGTACCTGATGATGTCAAATTAATTCTACAAAGAGCCTGTAATGATTGCCATTCCAATAAAACCATCTATCCCTGGTATGCCGAAGTTCAACCAGTGGAGTGGTGGCTGAATGATCATATAGTGGATGGGAAAAGACATTTTAATCTGAACAATTTTACTTCCCTTAAGGCTGCTGTTCAGAAGAAAAAAATGGAAGAATGCATGGAGGAGATAAAAAATAATGAAATGCCACTCGATTCCTATACCTGGATCCATAAAGATGCCATCCTTAACGATGTTGATAAACAAGCGCTAAATACCTGGTGTGCAAGTATCATTGACACATTAAAAGCGAAATATCCGCCCGACAGTTTAATCTTCAAAGAACAAAGATGGCACGATTAAGAGTTATGAAGATAAACGGACAGCGTAATAACAGATTAGTTTGGGGCATTCATATTATTATCTGGGTTTCTATTTTCATGCTGCCGTTTATTTTCAAGGCTGAAAATGAGACTATCAGAAATCCGGATGACCTGGATTTCAGAAATTTGAATGCAGCGACGAATATATTATGGATGGGGTTCTTTTATCTAAACGCTCTGGTTCTCATACCCCGGTTTTTCTACGCTAAGAAATTTTTTATTTATTTCAGTTCCCTGATACTATCTTATTGCATTATCATGTTGTTGCATGGTGCATTATTTATACCATTTATACATCGCCATCATTTTAATTTTTTAATTTCTGCCAGGCATAACAGTATCCCATTTCTATTTACAGTCATGGTGAGTACGACATACAAGATAATATATGATAAATTTAAGTCTGACGCGGACGCCCTTGTTTTGCGCCAGGAAAATTTAAAGACAGAACTGGCATTCCTTCGTTCACAAGTCAGCCCTCATTTTTTATTTAACGTACTCAATAATATTGTGGCAATGGTAAGATTGAAGAGTGAAGAACTGGAGCCTACCGTTATAAGATTATCATCATTATTACAATATATGCTCTATGAAAGTGATGATGAAAAAGTGTTGTTGAAGAATGAAGTGGAATCCCTTATGGATTATATTGATCTTCAGAAATTGCGGTTTAATTCTAATTTGGATCTGCAGATTCATTTTAACGTAAAAGATGAATGGCATTCTATTGAGCCGATGCTGCTGATTCCTTTTGTTGAAAATGCATTTAAACACGGAAATAGTGTATCAGGTAGCCCTGGGATCATTATTGTATTGAAAGTGGAGAATAGCGAGCTGGAATTTAAAGTCAGAAATAAATTTATCAGCAACGATAAGGCCAAGGACAAAACCTCCGGTATAGGTCTGGTAAATGTTAAGAGACGGCTGGATTTATTATATCCCCATTCGCATCAGTTGATTATTGATGTTATGAATGGCTGGTATAATGTGGATTTAAAACTATCTTTAAAATGACAATGAATTGTATTGCTGTTGACGATGAACCTTTGGCGTTAAAGCTGCTGGCCGATAATATCGGAAAAGTTGGTTTTCTGAACCTGGTGGCTTCCTGCAGTAATGCATTTGAAGCCATGAAGGCGTTACAGGAAAATCAAACAGATCTTATTTTTATCGATATTCAAATGCCTGGATTAACAGGTCTTCAGTATATCTCAACGTTAGAAAACAAACCCCTTGTCATATTTATTACCGCATATAAACAATATGCACTTGAAAGTTATGACCTGTCTGTAGTGGATTACCTCGTTAAGCCCGTTTCCCTTGAAAGATTTGTCATGGCCTGTAACAGGGCAAAGGAATTGCATGACTTGAAATCATTGAAGAATGTCTCAACTTTGCAGCCTTCGCAGCAGTTCTTTTTTGTAAATTCGGATTACAGTCAGATAAAAGTAGTATTTGAAGAAATTACCTGGATGGAGGGATTGCGTGATTATGTTAAAATATATTTGAAGAGCAGCAATAAGCCATTAGTAATAAGAAGCAGTTTGAAATCCATGGAAGAACAGGTTCCCTCGAATAAATTCATACGCATACATAAATCCTATTTAATTTCTATTGATAGCATCATTGCCATCCGGAAAAACAGTGTGTTTATAAAGGATAAGGAACTTCCTGTCGGGGATACTTATCGCGAAATAGTGGATAAACTGGTTACGAAAAAATAATAAATAATATCCCACTCATTTTTTGAGTGGGATACCTTAATTAATATTCCTCATATCTTTTCAAATCTTCTTTTACTCTCTCGTGGGTGCCGGAGGTTTTAATTTCTGACTATTTATTTGATCAATTTGATCTTCAACACCGTCAGGCGAGAATGTCGCCGGCAGTTGTGAAGGAGGATATGCAATAAATGTTTGCAAGAATTCGATGCTATGAAAAACGACCTGGGCAACGATGAAATCGTTTTTCACAAGCCAGTCATAGTATTGATCAGAAACCAGATCAGCCCTTTCATAAGGGTCCATTCTTAGATTAAACAGTTTGGCTATGCGGTAGGTAATAAATGGGTCAGACCAGACTTTAAAACCTCCCGCAGCAGATTGTTCACGAATGACGGCTTTCCAGTCCTTATATCGGTAAGCTACCAGCTGGGCGTCATCGTTGAAATAAGCAAATTCTTTTCGCGCACTGGTGTCTGATTTTCCAGTCAGAAAATCAAGTTGATTGTAACCATCCAAATGAATTTTATATTGCTTGCCTCCGACAGTTGTCCCTTTTAGCAGCCTGTCTTTAATACCAGGATCTCCGGCGGCAGCAAGGAATGTTGGAAACCAGTCGAGCCCTGCAAATATTTCATTTGAAATGGCATTTGCTTTAATATGACCGGGCCAGCGCACAAAAGCAGGAACCCTGTAAGCTCCTTCCCAGTTTGTATTTTTTTCACTTCGGAAAGGTGTGGTGGCAGCATCGGGCCAGCTGAACTGATTGGGACCATTATCGGTTGTAAAAACAACAATCGTATTGTCTGTAATTCTAAGATCTTCCAGGGCCTTCATAAGTTTTCCTACATCACCATCCATTTCTATCATGCCATCCGCATATTCATTATCCGGCATCCCGCTCTGACCTCTCATGGACGGACGAACATGCGTGAATAAATGCATACGGGTAAAATTCATCCATGTGAAAAAAGGCTTGCCTGCCTGTACCTGTCTTTTAATAAAATCAATACATGCTGTTGTGGTTTCATCGTCGATCGTCTCCATTCTTTTTATTGTTAGTGGACCGGTATCTTCAATTTTGCCATTAGCAAAAGAATGAATAACACCCCGGGGTGCATAACTCTTTTGGAACTCGGGATCATCTTTCGGAAAATTGGGATGCTCTGGTTCCTCTTCGGCATTCAGGTGATAGAGATTGCCAAAGAATTCATCAAAGCCATGATTGGTAGGCAGGTATTCATTCAGATCGCCCAGGTGATTTTTTCCGAACTGTCCGGTTGCATATCCAAGCGGTTTCAGGGCCTGAGCAATTGTAATATCGTGTGCCAGCAAACCAACGGGTGCACCAGGTATGCCTACTTTCGAAAGGCCTGTACGTTTGGCGCATTGGCCGGTAATAAAGGTTGACCTTCCTGCGGTACAACTATTTTCTGCATAATAATCAGTAAACATCAGACCTTCGTGGGCCAGCTTATCAAGGTTCGGTGTTTTATATCCGACGACACCGAAACCATAGGCACTGATATTCGTTTGTCCTACATCGTCCCCAAAGATGACCAGGATATTTGGCTTTTTTACCTGCGCATAATTATTTTGAACGCAGCAAACTAAAAAAAACAGGCCAGTAATAAATTGAATCGCACACAGTGGTTTAAAAATTTTCATGGAATAAAATTTAATTGTAAAGAGAGTCAGATGTAGGTTTTGTATTATAAATTTAAGAAGCTGAGCTTTCATTACCTGCACTTAAAACAAAATTAATTTGTCGAATGAGTATTTAATTTTCCGCCATAGTTTTTGATATAAAAGATTATTCGGATTTTGAGGAATATTATGGACAAATCGAAACAAATCACATGTCACAGCATAATTTAAATCTGGGCAGAACAAAATTTGGAGATCCCGCCAATACAGGCAGACTCATGAGCATGGAAGAAGCAAATATTTTGCTTAAAGAATGGGTTCCTAATGAAAAATTGCAACTGCATATGAAACAAGTCGCGGCACTCATGAAAGCATGGGCGATTGAAAAAGAAGGTGCTGATTCCATAACAAGCCATGCATGGGAACTGGCAGGATTGCTTCATGATGCTGACTGGGAAAAATATCCGGAAAGTCATTGTAAAATGATCATTGAAGAATTGGAACGGCGGAATATTGATCCCGTTGTTATACACTGTATTGCATCCCATGGTCCAAAATATTTTGGTGTCGAACCAGAAACGAAAATGGATAAGATGATTTATGTATTTGATGAATTATCCGGATTTATCCATGCATCCTCATTGATCAGACCAACAGCCTATGAAGGAATGGATGTAAAATCTGTTCTTAAAAAACTGAAAACTTTATCATTTGCTGCGCAGGTGAACAGGGAAGATATTTCAGATGCGATCGGGCGCATCGACCAGAGCCTAGAAGAAATTATTCAGTTTATACTAGATCATCAGAAAAATGTAATATAAACACTACCGTCAACCGTCAACCGTCAACGGTTGTTTTTCTGAATACTCGATCTCTGAGTAGGAAAAACCGGATAACTGTATCTGTCTACACCAATACTGCCTGAGATGGAAAATGTTTTTGCATCATTAATATACATCAGTCCCAGATTTACCTGCGAATTCAAACCCAACCCATAAGCGTTTGGGATATTGCCCGGATAAGAAGGGTTTGTGAATGAACTGCTGAAGTTAAAAAATGTAGGAGCTACAGAAACTCCTGCAAATGCAATTAAATTATTATTCAACGGATGATTAAGTTGCAATCCCGCAGGTGTTGATATGAAACTGCCTCCTGCTCCCCCAAAAAATCCAAAGCCAGCAGAAATTCCAAGATATTTTGTCAGATACCAGCTCTGATTTAAATGATTACTGTCACTATATGGATGGTAACCGGAGAAAGGCTGCCATGGAGTAAAATTCATGCTGCTGACTGGCAGGTAGCCCTGCGCCTTTGTTGAATGAAAGGCAATCGAGACAAGCATCACAAGAATTATTCTTTTCCACCGGATCATGATATAAAAATACTGATTCTTATTGTATGCAAAGCTAAATCAGTATTAATTAACAATGGCAAAAGAAGTTTCACTATTAATTCTTCGGCATAACAAATATTGCCGGATCAATTTCTTTATTTACTTCAATCTTCTTATTGGTAAAACCGATCGATAATCCAGGGAAGTCTAATTGACTGGCATAAGCCATGATATATCCGTCTGCTGTTTTTCTATAATCTGATAATGCCGTGGTTATTTCTATGTCCTGACCGTTTGCATTCATTTTTGACACGGTTTGTATAATATAATAGGATGAATCACTGATATAGTAAACGACTTCTGTTCCTGCTGCTGTCGTAAGTTTTATTTTATAAGCGGAACTTCCTTTCAGATCTTCTTTACCCTGCAATTCCACTTTGCTTCCTTTTGCTCCATAATTATACAAAGGGCCGGATGCGTCGAACGACAACTGACCCATTTTAATCTGGCCATCAGGCATATTTACAGCCGTGGGTTGTCCAGCTAAAGGATTAATACTCCAACCTCCATTCACCGTATAACAGTCGATAATTAATTGTCCGCTTAAATCGATCTCGCTTTTAAAACCTTTACCATTCAATATATAAGTTTTTCCTGAAGCAGGATTGTTCATGACATTAATTTCATTTTCCGTGTAAACAGATTTTATGCTGGCCAGTTTATCCGGGCCACCCATGGCATTCGTCCATTTCTTAATGATATCATCAGCGGTTTGTGCTTTTGAATATAAAAACCCCAGGAACGAAATGAAAAGAAGCAATACATTTTTCATACTTTTTATTTTTGAATTTTTACTTTTTATTTTTCTGTTCCACTTCAAAACCAAGCAAAACGTTCCCTCCCATTTCTCCAAACATCCCATATCCGGAGTTTACATATAACATTCCATCAGCAATTACAGGTGCCGGCCCATCTATGGATCCTCCTTTAGCTTTTATTCCGTTGACCGTTTCATAATCTCTGGCTGTATTATAATCCCATAATATTTTTCCATCCTTCGATGAATAGCCCCGCATATGTCCGTCCAGTGAACCGGCAAATACAATACCGGGAATGACAGCCGGCGCCGCAGAATTAAAAAAGAGGCAGCCTTTTTTATCAGGGCACTCTGGCGAAGGAGCTTTCCAAATTATTTTTCCAGTAAAAAGATCAAGCGCATATATTCCCGGAGAAGCCAGGACCGATGAATCCCTTTGATCTAATCCGGCTTTGTTATCAGCGTTTGCTGCATAGACATACTTTCCATCTGTTGCCATTCCCCAATGAATACCTCCCAGCATGCCACCTTTTCCTATCCTTGTCTGCCAGATAAGCTTTCCCCCGGTTGATAAAGCATATACTACGCCTGACTTCTGACCCGCGACTAAAATTTCTTTACCGTCCTCTCTCTTTACAAGCATGGGCGCCATTCCAAAATCCAGATCAGGGCCTGATTTCTCGGGACAATTAATAAAAACAGGACATGCTACATTGTAAGCATCGCCACTGGTCGCCTGAAAATTCCAGATTAATTTCCCCGTATTCAGATCAATAGCCTGTATCGCATCGCTGGAATTGGTTGTTGGACGTGAATAATTTTCACCGGTGCCGATGTATAGCAATCCTCTTTTTGCATCTATTGTCGGACTGCACCAGACTGGCGCTCCTGATGGCCCGAAGAAGGGTTTGCCATTTTTCTTTTTTCCTCTTTCTCCTGCTGCTTCAGCTATTACGCGATACCGCCAGATTTCATTTCCTGTTTTCTCATCCAATGCAACTAAGCCACCGGATGAAAAGCAACAATTATATTGCCCATCGGCCGCCACGCCTACTTCGATTGAAGTAATTGGGACAAATACTTTCCCGGCGTAAACTGCCACAGATCCCGTAACTCCTGACTGAGGGTCAATCCCGGCCCTTTTATTCCAAATCTGTTTACCGGTATTTAAATTTATTGCGTAAACATTTGTACTGAAATCTGCAAAATATGCGATTGCTGAGTCACCTCGTTTTTGTACAACGATTGCTCCGCGAATGGCAGCATTCGCAGCGAAATGCCATCCGGGTTTTCCTGTTCTCCTGTTGATGGCATAGAGGTCTCCAAACTGACTGCCAACGATCAGCCAATCGCCCACGACTGCAGGTTTACTGCGTACGATGGTAGCATCCGGGAAAGCAAAAACCCATTTCAATTTTAATGAACTGATATTGGAAGAATTTATACCCGCCTGTTGTGAATTGCGATGTCCTGTGCCCGCCATATTTCCGCCCCATCCAGAATAATCGTATATAGAACTACCATGTTTCGGAAGCGAAAATGCTGTATAAGCGCTGTCTGGTATAACTGTAGATTTTAATTTACCGCCAGTCAACCATTCTGCAACCGCGTTCCTTTCGTTTTCAGAAAGAGAAGCAGCCTGCTGACGCATCTTGCCATTGTTCAATGCTGCAAGAACAGCCCTGGGCGTCATAAGTGATAATACTGAAACGCCAGGTGCCAGGTAGCCTGCCGTATCCTTGTGACAGGTATAACAGGTCGAATAAAAAACCTTCCTGCCCAGTGCACTTGCAGTATCGCCCGTTTGCCCGTTCCTGTTAGTCAGAGATAAAACTGCAGGATTTGATATTTTTTTAGCCTGAATAAAAGTTGCAGCTAAAAAAAACGTAGTCGTCAAAATGAACGGGAAAGAAGACCTGACTGGGTGCATATTTTGAAATTGTTCTTGCCGGGTATAAAAATAATATTCTCCTGAGGACGCCGAAGTAAAATTAGACGAAAGGATATTAATTCGCTGAACTGTATGAAATGCACGATGAGCGGCATCCGGAATTCTCTTCGGTATTATTTATGAATTTTTTTCAGTACATCCTGCCTGTGTTCCCTTGATATTGGAAGGAGTTTGCCATCGATTGCAACACAGTTTCCTTCTATTGAATTGACTTTATCTATACCAATGGTATATGAGCGATGAATACGTATAAACTTTTCAGGAGGTAATTTTTCTGTAATAGATGTAAGAGACTGGTAAGAAATTAAAGAAGAAGATTTAGTCGTTACCCTGATATAATCTTTCAAACTTTCTATGTAGAGAATATCACTCATCATTATTTTTACAAATTTCCGGTCCACTTTTAAGAACAGGTATTCGGTTTCATCAGGCGGATTATTTTCTGATAAGTTTTCAGCACTTGCAACAGACTTCTGTGCTCTCTCAAAAGCTTTTACGAATCGTGGAAACGATATGGGTTTTACGAGGTAATCCAGGGCTTCAAATTCGAAACTTTCCACCGCATAATCCCGGTAAGCTGTAGTAATAATTACAGGGGGAGGGTCTTTCAGGGTCCCCAGGAAATCAAGTCCGGTTAACATGGGCATTTCAATATCAAGAAAAATCAAATCATATTTTTCTTCTTTTAAAAAACGAAAAGCATCCAGGGCATTCTCGCAACGCCTGGTTTCCACGTTTTCAAATCGTTGCAAATAATTTTCAATAATATCTATGGCCAACGGTTCATCATCAACAATCAGGCATTTGAATGGTTTCATCTGGCTGGCATTTTTAGTGAAACATTGAATTCATTGTCTTTTTCTGAAATGTCGAGTTGATAATTTTTGCCATAAAGCAGTTCCAGCCTTCGTCTTGCATTTTTTAATCCGATGCCCGTATTTTCTTTTGGAGCATTTTCCCCGACAGGATTTTTAATACTGAAGAATAAGTATGCTCCTTCAACCTTTAAAAAAATCTCTATAATGATTTTATTGATATTGTTTTTCACACCATGCTTGAAACTGTTTTCAACGAAAAGGATCAGTATCATGGGTGGAATGCTTACTTCATCAATTTCTCCCTCTATTTCAAAAGAAACAGACAGTCTTTGGCCAAACCGGAGCTTTTCAAGATCCAGGTAATTCTGCAAATAGGTAATCTCTTTATTCAGTGATACCTTGGCTGCGTTTGATTCATACAGCATATAGCTCATTAGCCCGGATAATTTAAGAACGACTTCAGGTGCCTGGTCAGATTTTTTGAGTGTGAGGGAGTATAAATTATTCAGAGTGTTAAAGAAAAAATGCGGGTGGATCTGTGTTTTCAGGAAATTCAATTCTGTTTCCAGGTATTGTTTTTCCTTCTCTTTCATCAGCTGCTGATTTTGGATCCAGTCCTTCGAAAGTTTAATTCCGGTAGTTAAACCGGTAAGATAAAAGAGCTCTACTGCTTCCGAGAACAGGCTTTTAAAACCAAGACCCGATGTGTAGGTATAAATCTTATAGCCTAAATGAATGTATAAATTTTTAATCTGCTGATCCGCATAGGCCATTAGGAACAATGCAAGAATTAGCGTCAAAGCATAATAGAAATATTTTCTTTTGTACAGGTAAGCAGGTATCAGGATATAAATATTAATATACACAAGTGCTGCTGAAACCGGCATAAATGCGCTTATCTGGATATAAAAACTTAAATCGTGAAAATCATAGGCGGTGTAAAATGCAGCGCAAACGAATAGATAATATAGTATCCAAAACAAAGAATGATAAATCCATTTGTTTGTAAAAAAAACAGATAGCCGGGCATTTGTTTCAATTGACTGTTGAGGAAGAGATTGTTGTTTATCCTGAAAAATATTGAGCAACGCAGATTTCATTGTAAATCAAAAATAATACATTGGGTTATGTAAAAATGAACTGACTGCAGAGAGTAGGATTTGCCGGATGAACTGCATATTTTTACCTTTAATCTTCCATTATGAAATATAGATTCCCTGGAATTTTGATATGCGTAGTAATTGGAATGCTGGTCAGCATTTCTTTATCAGCCCAAACCAAACTTGACAGCCTGCTGCCGGTACGTGGATTTTGTATTGATGCACCAAGACCGGCAGGTCTGGATTCTTTTATTCATTTCATAGATAATGAATTGGCTCCGCGAAAAGTAAATACGCTGATCGTTCAGATTGAATATCACTATCAGTTCAAATCTCATCCGGAGCTAATCGATAGTTTTGCACTTTCAAAAGCAGACATTAAAAAAATTGTTGCTGTCTGCAGGAAAAATAATATCCGGGTCATTCCGCAAATCGACCTGCTCGGTCATCAGTCCTGGGCAAATCATACCGGTAAACTATTAAGGACTTATCCTGATTTTGATGAGACGCCCGCTATAAAAATGCCGGTCATATATGTATGGCCAAATGCGGATAATCTTTATTGCAGAAGTTATTGCCCTTTGCATCCTGATTTGCATCCCATACTGTTTGCAGTAATTGATGAACTTTGTGATGTTTTTGAAAGCAATGCATTTCATGCGGGGATGGATGAGGTATTTTATATTGGTGATGACAAATGTCCGCGCTGCGGTGGAAGAGATAAAGCAGAATTATTTGCCGGAGAAGTGAGAACAATTCATGATCACCTGCAATCGAAAGGAAGGGAAATGTGGATCTGGGGCGACCGGCTGCTGGATGGTAAAACGACCGGCCTGGGTGAATGGGAGGCCAGTTTCAACAATACATACAGCGCCATTGACATGATTCCGAAAGATGTGGTTATATGCGACTGGCATTATGATAGGGCAGATAAGACCGCCATTTATTTTGCGATGAAAGGTTTCAGGGTAATGACCTGTCCATGGAGGCAACCATCAACGGCCGTCATTCAGATAAATGACATTCTAAACTTCAAAAAGGAATCAACCCCTGAAATGAATGACCGATTTCTCGGAGTCATGGAAACCATATGGGTACGCACCGACATTTTTTTGAATAATTATTATACAGACCATACATCCGATACTGCTCCCAACGAGAATACACCCTGGAATTGTTTCAGGGTGATGTATGAAACCATTGGCAAACTTCAATAGTACTTTCTACCTGCCATTTACTGCCTTTAACCCAATAGGGTCGGTCGGTTTTAGATTTATATTATAGCAGTCATAACGTGGTCGTATATAATTATAAAATGATATATAATATTTTTTAAGAATAAAATGAGATTTAGGCCTATTCTGACCAAAATAAATGAGATATTTTAGCCAATTTTCTATAATTGGCGAGTGGAATCCATTTTTTTGTATATTTACAATCATCCATATGCAACGGACGCCTGTTTAAAGAATCTATAAATAAAAGCAGATGTACAAACCAATCAACAGAATTTCATTGATCGCTTTGGGTTCGATAACATATTGGGTAGGATATTGTGGTTTCTTCATGCACCTGCAGAATACAGCCAATGCTTCACTAAGCCTGTTTTTAATCATATCCGGTCTCTGGCTCGCAGGTACGAATTCTTCGAATCTGGTCAGGGGGTAAATAGCGAATTCTGATGTTACGAAATAGTTTAGCTTTAAAATCGAAAGCGATAGATGCATTAAAATCTAAGTATAAACCCTTACCCTATTAAAACAAAAGGTTACACTGCCGCCTGATTTTTCAGTTCAGTACAGGAAATAAATCAGCGGGATGTTTTATTCGGATCGATCCCTTCTCTCTAAATCTCCCGGAAATTTTAAATAACTGCCTGCTATCATATTATTGTTGCATTGAGCGTTACTAGGTAAATAATTTCTTCCAATCATGAATTCAAGTCACTGAGGCCTAACCCTAATGAAATGCTATCATGAAGACCCTGATCTTGCGGAGTATATGGAGGAAAGCAAACAATTTTCATACATTATTTATACTCTTTCTTCTGGTATTTTCTAACAGGGTTGTCGCTATTACTTATTATGTGAGTAATACAGGCGATGATACCAATCCTGGCAATTCGATTGCTGCTCCATGGGCTACTATTGGAAAAGTTAACAGTAGCGTATTTCTTCCAGGTGATACACTGTATTTTGAAGGCGGACAAACTTTCAATGGTAATATCTATTTGCCCGCGACGGATGCGAATGACCCCAATAATATTTTTGTTATTTCATCTTACGGTACAGGAAGTGCAACGATTAATGCAGGCACATCATATGGTTTTTATGCGTACAATACCCAGGGTTTTTCTGTTTCCAATCTGATATTTGATGGCAATAATGTGAGCACCAATGATAGTGTGGGCCTGATCATATTTTCTGATCTTTCCGGTAATACTAAGCTCAGTAATATTTCTGTCAGCAATGTTGAAATTAAAAATTTCGGGGAAGAGGGAGTTAAAATTTACACTACCGTTGGTCTCACCGGATTTCAAAATCTTACACTCAGTAATCTGAGCGTACATGATGTAACGAATAACGGAATCATGATTTTCGGAACTATAACTCAGTCACTCGTAGGGTGGCAGCATAAAAATGTTTCTATTTCAAATTCTGAAGTATATAATGTTCCGGGCTCTCACATTCCTGTAGCAAATGAAGGCAATGGAATAGTGATCGCCGGTGTGGATGGCGGGGTTATTCAGAATTGTGTAGCGCATGACAACGGACAAAATAATACCTTTTGCGGTGGCCCCGCTGGCATATGGACCCTTGAAAGCAATAATGTTATAATACAATTTTGTGAAAGCTACAGAAATCACAGCGGCACAGGATGCGACGGTGCAGGCTTTGATCTTGACGGAGGTGTGACCAATTCAATGATGCAATACAATTATTCTCATGAAAATGATGGTGCCGGGTATCTTATGGGACAATATAAGAATGCAAGATCGTGGTCTAACAATTCGATGAGATACAATATAAGTCAGAATGATGGTGTAAAGAATGAGGGCGGCATTGGTTTATTCAAAGGACCAGGCACTACCATGAGTGGCGCAAATATTTATAATAACGTGGTTTATGTTTCACCTCAGGCCGCCAACATTGGTGAAAGCGCCGCTTATATTACAAACTGGGTCACAGGTGTCAACAATGTTGCTTTTTACAATAATATTTTTTACTGTACGGGTGGCGTACCATTTATCAGTATTCCTGTTGGCTATTCTGCTTTTTTTGCAGGCAATATATACTGGTCTTCAGGAAGCCCCTTTTCTATCGTTTATCAGGGTAACAATTATTCATCATTGGACTCCTGGCGTACTGCAACAGGTAATGAAATGGTAAGTGGGAATAAAACAGGGCTTAACAGCGATCCGCTATTAACCAATCCGGGCTCCGGAGGCACCATTGGATTCGGTAACAGCCTCACTACGTTGAATGCCTATAAAATTAATAGCAGCACATCTCCGGCTAATAATGCAGCATTAGATCTCTTTTCACTCTTTTCTATTAATCCGGGCAATACAGATTTTTGGGGAACCATCCTTCCGGGAGGAAGCGCCGATGATATAGGTGCTAACCAGTTCAGCGTTCCACTTCCACTCGTGTTGTTATATTTCAATGGAAGTTGTGCCGGTACAGAGCAAAATATATCCTGGGCTACCGGAGAAGAAACAAATATGAGATCCATAGAACTCACGTATTCTGAAGATGGAAACAAATTTAGCCGTTTGTCAGACATCACGCCAAAGGGAAGTAATAGCGTATATACTTATTCAAATGATATATCCTCACCGGGGAATAACTATTATCAGTTAAAAATGACTGACCTGGATGGTTCAATATCCTATTCATCTGTGCTGAATATAAATTGCGAAAATATTTCAGATAAAGTAAGTGTAGGCCCGAATCCATTTATTAACTCCTTCAATATTTCTATTGAAACAACTTCCACCGCCACTGCGACAATTTCAATATATGATGCCATGGGAAAACTGCTTTCACAGAGAACCATGCCACTCATCGAAGGCAATAACCAGGTCAGTTATGATGGAATGAATTGGTTGCCTTCAGGGATTTATTATCTTCGGATTGCATATAACGATCAGGTGGATCATTTCAAGCTGCTCAAAGCGGGTCATTAAGTAATTGAAGAAAAAAATTTACAACCTGAGATAACTTAAACAAAACTCCCTATTGTCACGATCGTTGGTATTTTTTATAGAAAACAATTAAAAGAGGAATAATCTTTGATTGCCGGACTTACTTTATATTTTAGAAACATTAACATTTCTATTTTTTTGGTTGAGATACATTTACATTCCGGATAATTAATACCTGCTTGATGAGTAAATGGTTTTTTATTTCAATAATCCTTTTGTCTGAATTAGTATCCTACGGTCAAAACAGGCATACCATCAGTGGTACAATCAAAGAAAGCAAAACAGGCGAATCTTTAATCGGGGCTACTGTTTACCTGATAGAACTGCCGAAATCAGCATCATTAAGTAATTCCTATGGTTTCTTTTCCATCACTGCTCCGAAAGGTCACTATACACTCGTCATAAGTTTTTCGGGATATATTTCTGATTCGGTCGGTATTGACTTGGATAAAGATCTTACCCAGACAATAGAAATGGTTCAGCGTAACACTGAACTGCAGGAGGTTGTTGTCAGTTCAGTCAGACAAACCGATAACATAAGGAAACCCCTTATGGGAGTTCTGAAGCTTTCAGTAAAGGAAATTCAGGACATGCCCGTCATTTTTGGAGAAAAAGATATTTTGAAATCTCTTCAGTTACTTCCCGGAGTACAATCAGCAGGTGATGGAGGCAGTGGATTTTATGTAAGAGGTGGTACCACGGATCAGAATCTTATTTTACTTGACGAAGCAACAGTATACAATCCATCCCATCTACTGGGCTTTTTTTCCACGTTCAATTCAGACGCCATAAAAGACGTGACTTTATATAAAGGTGCTATTCCTGCAGAATATGGAGGGAGACTGGCTTCCGTGCTGGACGTGAGGATGAATGATGGAAATTCAAAAGAATATCAGGTAAGCGGTGGCCTCGGACTGATCTCATCCCGGCTGAATGTGGAAGGACCCATCGAAAAAGATAATGGTTCATTCATTGTGAGTGCCAGAAGAACCTATGCGGACCTCTTCCTCAAGTTATCGAAAGATACAAACACAAAAAACAGCAGTCTGTATTTTTATGATATCAACGCCAAGGCGAATTACAAACTCGGCGACAAAGATCATATCTATTTGTCAGGTTATTTTGGAAAGGATTTCCTCGGACTTGGTAATAGTTTTGGAATTGACTATGGGAATTCAACCGCTACATTCAGATGGAATCATATTTTCAATAGCCGGTTGTTTTCCAACACATCACTGATCTATAGCAAATACGATTATGATATTGACGTGACTTCCGGGAACAATGATGTTGCTATCAATTCCTTTATCAGGGATTATCATTTCAAAGAGGATATGCAATATTTTGTAGGCTCCGGAAACAAAATAAATTTCGGACTCGATGTTATTGGTACCACGACTTCTCCCGGTGTCATTACAGCTGCTCCGCAGAGTGATAATTTTAATTCAATATCCGTACCGGATAAGCATGCGATTGAAAGTGCATTGTATTTTTCACAGGAAATCGCATTATCTGAAAAACTTAATATTAACTACGGACTTCGTGCAGGACTCTTTACCGTTCTGGGTCCGGGTGCATTCTATACATATGATTCTGCCGGCAATGCTGTGGATACGGCAAACTATGGATCGGGCCAGATAGTGAAAAATTATTTTAATCTGGAACCCCGTTTTTCCATGAGCTACCAGCTAACCGAAAACAGTTCAGTTAAGTTTGCATATGCGCGTACAACGCAAAATCTTCATCTTCTTTCGAATAGTACTTCTTCAAATCCAACCGATGTTTGGATTCCCAGTAGTAATAATGTAAAACCAGAAATAGCAGATCAGGTATCTGCAGGCTGGTTCAGAAATTTCAAGGATAACCAATATGAATTTTCAACAGAAATCTATTACCGGAATATGCAAAACCAGATCGACTATAAGAATGGTGCACAGTTGATTGCAAATGTAAATGTTGAATCCCAGCTGATATTCGGTAAGGGCAGATCATATGGCCTGGAACTTTTCATCAAAAAAAAATACGGACAACTGAGTGGTTGGGTAAGTTATACTCTATCCAGGACAGAACGCCAGTTTACACAGGTTAATAATGACAGCTGGTATCCGGCTAATCAGGACAGGACAAATAATTTATCGGTAGTGGGTATTTATAAACTAAACAAGAAATGGACCCTGTCTGCTGATTTTGTTTACTACACCGGAAATGCAGTCAGCTGGCCAAGTGGCAAATACGAAGTAAATGGTCAGGCGGCGTTTGTTTATGTGGAAAGAAACGGCTAGCCGGATGCCTCCGTACAACAGGCTGGATATAGGCGCGACATTACAGGGTAAGAAGACAAAAAAATTCGAAAGCAGCTGGAACTTCTCTCTTTATAATGCTTATGGAAGAGAAAATCCTTACAGCATCAGTTTTCAGCAGGATCCGGGAGATCCGTCCAAAACCCAGGCTGTGCAATGGTCTCTGTTCAGATGGGTCCCTTCCGTTACCTACAATTTTAAATTTTTATAAAATGAAAGTATTAACTCCGATAACTTTTATTTTAATATTTCTTTTTTATTCCTGCCAGAAGGTGGTGACTCTTAAACTCAACACGATACCACCGCAGATTGTGATACAGGGAATAGTCACGGATTCTGCAGGTCCCTATTCCGTTACAATCAATCAGACGGTTGATTTTTACGCAGATAATGTTTTTCCACCCGTATCAGGCGCTTTAGTTAAAATCAGCGATGATGAAGGATTTACTGATACGCTGATTGAGTTCACTCCCGGAATTTATTCAACGAATGGATTACAGGGAAAGCCGGGACATACGTATACTTTATCTGTGTTGGCACAAAACACAAATTATTCAGCAGTATCAACCATGCCGATGCCGGTCAAATTGGATTCTGTAACATTTGAACTTATCAGCGGATTCGGACGCCAACAAATAAATGCAATCGTCAATTTTCAGGACCCTCCGGGTATTGCGAATTATTATCAGTTCCAGGAATACATTAACGGTGAGCTCCTCAATAAAAATATTTTCATTTTTGATGATCGTCTCTCAGACGGGAAATATATAAGCGCCACGCTGCGAAACGACAGTTCATATCTTAGTATGGGAGATCAGCTTAAGGTAAATATGTATTCAATTGACCAGAATGTATATAATTACTTTCTTCAGCTTCGCCAGTCATCCGGAACCGGTGCTTTTAATTCAACTGCTTCTCCCGCCAATCCTACTTCCAATATTACGGGAGGCGCACTGGGTTATTTTTCTGCCCAAACCACCCAGTCACAAATAATTACTGTTTACTGAGGAAGTAACAGGTTTCCCATAAAATATTAGCTTTGGAAATTTATGAACACTGACGATCAGAAGGACATAGATAAATCAGAGAAAGAACCCTGGCCGGAAGATCCTGGGGATCCAAACCCGAATATTGCAATACAAATTTCCAAACCATCACCTGAAACTGAAATGGAAGTACACCATCATCCCCAACTGGATCACAAACCCAAGCCCTGGAAGGAATACCTGCTCGAAGGCCTTATGATATTTATAGCCGTCATGCTGGGCTTTTTCGCTGAAAATATCAGGGAGGATATTACCAACAACGAACATGTGAGACAACTGACCTCACAAATGGTGCAGGACCTCAAGGCAGATACCGCAAGATTAGATGATATAATAGTAAATGAAAAAAAAATATTGAGAAGCAACGACACATTATTTAATCTATTGCAGCAGCCTCTGGAAAAATTGGATACCAAAAATTTGCAGAAGGTTGCTATAAATGCACATGGTCTGTGGCCATTTCATCCATCACTGGGTGCCATTGTTGCGATTAAAAATGAATTACATCTGAAACAGTTTTCCAATTCCAAAATAATCAGCTATATCGCGCTATATGAAGGCAATATTGAACTATTACATACCGTGCAGGATATTACGCTTCAGTATCAGAGAAATTTTCTTGATCCGTTTTTAAGCAGGCATTTTACGCCCGCTAATCTTGAGGCAGTTTTCGTCCTTAAAACTGAACCCAATGAAAAGATGCGAAACCTGACCCAGGAAGATCTTACGCAACTAGGCGCCGAGATGGTATTGATAAGGATAAACAATGAGGAGCTGATAAGAGACGATAAGGAATTAAAGCAGGATGCCGTAGATATGTTACAGTATGTAACCAAACAATATCACTTGTCCGGAGACTGATTCGTTATTTATTTTTTTGAAGTATCTGATTGGATTTTTGCAGGGATTCTTCAGACTCTTTTAATATTCTGTTGAATTTTTCTTCAGAAGTCTCATCCTTTACCTGGGGTATTTCCTTTGCAGTAATTTTTATTGATTGGAAATCCGCTAATGTTTTGGATGAATTTGAGTATGGTGCACCCAAGGTTTTTGATAGAAGAACCGGGTTATAAATGCCTTCAAAATAATAACAGGTGGCAATATATTTTTTTACATATTCTCTTGTTTCTTCCGGAAGATAATTCTGGAGCGTCCAGTAATTTTTACTTCCTGATTTTTTAATAGCAGCGTAAACAGGACCTTCACCGCCGTTGTAAGCAGCGAATACCAGGAACCAGTCACCAAATTCTTCATGCAAATCCTTCAGGTATCTTGCGGCAGCCATAGTACTCTTGTAATAATCTTTTCGCTCATCGTGACGCTTATTGACCTTCAGGCCAAGGATACGGGCAGTTTTAGGCATTAACTGCCAGGGACCTGCGGCACCCACTTTGGAAATGGCTTTAGTTTTCAACTCAGATTCTACAACAGCGAGATATTTTAACTGTACAGGAAGACCGTAATGATTAAACACAGAATCAATCATGATAAAAGGAGAACTGCTTCTCTTTTTTATACTGTAAAGATTATTCCTGTTTGCCTGTATATAAGTTTTTACAAACTGCTTTACATGCTTGTTTAAAGGTGCTTTATCTAACCTCGCAAAATAATTTTCTGTAGTTCCACCATCCACTGCCGGGATTACAAAAAACAATAGTGTGCAGGTGATAATAGTATTCTTTATGGACGTTGTTTTTGGCATACAGCCCTAAGAATCAATCCGGGTGCCGTTTTGTAAGAATATGAATACCAGCTATTTATATAAGAAAAAAAGAGATAATTGTTCCCCCGGGGGGAATGAAAACCGGTATTTGGGAAGGCTTGATTTCAATCAATTTTTACTCAAATTCTTTTTGAATATATTGGATAAATTCAGATGCCCTGTCCTTAAGTTGCCTGGATTTATCTACAAGTGTAGAATTATAATTTTTAACGAATGTTACGTTTATGCTCAATTGGGTTAAATCATTTTGTGTTATGTTGCGCAAGTCCCCGTTTGTAATAATTCCATCGCTTAATGCAGAGTAAGCATTGACAGGAGTGAAATGCGCCGTCATAAAATCCTGTATATATTCTTTAAGATTGGCCATTTGAAATTCTTCCACTGTTTTCAAAAGAGATACGTCAGTTTCATATTTGGATATAAATAATGTAATATCGGAATTGGCAAATTGTTTTAAGTGTAATTCATTTTTAACAGCCAGCATGGCTCCGGAAGAAGCCTGGAAAAGGTGTATATTATAAATTGCCAGGATAAAATCCTGCAGTTTTTTAGTATCTAGTTTTGATAAAGGTTCCTGTAATAAAAAAAACAGGCTGTCAGTCTTTTTTATCAGCAATAAGTCTTGTTCAATATTATATTCAATCTCTGAAGTATCGGTTTTAAGATCGTGTATCAATTGTGCGCTAAGTTGACGAACATGTCCTTTATCCGAAATGAATTCCCTGAGATTCTCTGCAAAAAATCCCAATGTTACTGCCAGGAATATCATTAGAAATTCAAGAAAATATTCATGCCATTTTTTTTTCTTGTGGTGCAGGTCGGGATGATGGTAAACTTCCATATTTTCTTTATTTTGTACAGGAGACTGATCCGTTGAAACAGGTTCGGGCGTCATCTCAGGAATCTCATTGCTCTTTGGCTCCTCATCTATTTTCTCTTCTTCACTCATTTCTTTTGAGTTGTAATGGGGGATCCTTTCTTTAATTCTACTTTCAGCTTACATACTTGAAGATTGGGCAATTATCGCCAAAATAATAAGGGGCAAATATGAATGGAAGGGAATTGAAGTATTAAAGTTAGCGATATATTAACCAAACCATTCGAAAATATCCGGAAGCGACAGCCGGGATTTCATTTCAGCATTCATATCACGCAGGATTTTACCTTCGTTCAATTGAATCAGACGATTCCCGTATAGATGAGCATCTTTTATATTGTGTGTGATCAGTATAGTAGTTATGCCAAGATCTTTATTCAGTTTGTCCGCAAGTTTTAAAACCACCAATGCGGATTTCGGATCAAGGGCTGCTGTCGGTTCGTCGAGCAGTAAAATATTCGTATCATCCATTACACTCATCAGCAAAGTCAACGCCTGTCTTTGTCCGCCCGACAAATTCCCCATGGGCTGATTAATTTTATTCTCCAGTCCCATTCCCAAATCCGCAATCTTCTCCTTTACTTTTTTCTTAAAAGCAGCATTAATCCCAATGGTCATATTCTTTCTCTGTGTTCGCAATGCCGCAAGTCTGAAATTATCCAGGATGGTCAAATCAGGAGCTGTGCCATTATTAGGGTTCTGAAAAACACGTGCAACCCACCTGCTTCTTTTATACTCAGGCAAGGGAGTCACATCATTTCCATTTATTTCAATCTTGCCAGAAGAAGGTAATTCAACTCCCGCAATAATATTAAGCAAAGTTGTTTTTCCACTTCCGTTTGAACCCACTACGACCAAAAATTCGCCTTCATTTATTTGCAATGAAATGTCGTTCAGAGCGGTGACTTCGTTCGTTTTCCCCTTGTTGAAAAATTTATTTATTTTCTGAAGTGAAATCATCCTTATTATAATTTATATCAGTTCGCTCTTTTCAACTGACTACTTACCCTGGGGAGCGCTACGATTAACAAAACAAATAGGGCCGTTACTAATTTTAAGAAATTGGGATCGATTCCCATGGCCAGACTGAATGCCAGCACCAATTGAAAAATAAAACTTCCTGCTAAAACAAATAAAATCTGCAGGCCGATATTTGAAACGTTCATCCAGATGCGAAGTGCATCTGCAATCAATACAGATCCTAAGCCGGTAATTACAATACCGATTCCCATGTTGATATCAGCAAAACTCTGGTATTGGGCAACGAGAAACCCGCTGAGTGCAGTTAATGCATTGGCAATAGCGAGCCCAATAATTTTAATGATATCGTTATTTATTCCCATCGATTTAGTCATGATGGGGTTATTACCGGTAGCACGCATAGCTATTCCAAAATCAGTTAACAATAAATAGCGCAGCAATAAAAATCAATGTGATGATAATGAGTAAAGCGACGAAAAGCTGGTTATATATATCATTACTGAAAATGGAAAGGGAATTAAATATGGAATGAATATTAATCAGCGGCACATTGGATCTTCCAAGAATAATCAGGTTAACGGAATACAATCCTGTCATAACTAGAATTCCTGCCAGCAGTGCATCAATTTTTAGTTTTGTATGTATGAGTGCAGTACAGATTCCGGCAATCGAACCAGCTATCATGCATAAAGGCAATACAGCCATGACGGGCCAGTGATTGGATAATAATACTGCCGTAACTACTGCGCCCAACGTATAGCTTCCATCAGTAGTTATATCCGGGATGTTGAATATTTTCATCGTGATGAAAATACCCATGGCCATCGGGCCAAGGCAAATGGATAGTTGAAGGGCCGTTAAGTAGAACTGGCTCATTGAACTGGTTGGAAATTTGAAGGTATAATGATACCGAATTTTTTAGCAGCTGCTGGGTTAAAGACTTTTTTTCGAACAATAACCATTTCCCAGTGGAGGCCTGCTGTACTTTTCGTTTTCAAATATTGAGCCGCCTCACGCCCAGCCTGGTAGCCCCATTGATAGATATCTGCACCATATGCGGCCAGTGCACCTCTTTCAACCAACCCAGCTTCACTCGTAAAAATGGGAATATTTTTTTGATTGCATGACTGGATTATAGTTTCAAATGATTCGAAGACAATATTATCAGGGTTGGCAAAAAATACATCTGGATTTTTGGAAAGCAGGGAAGCAGTAACAAGTTGCACATCAGCTGTTGAATTAACCGGCTGAACAATAAGATCAATATTATTTCCGTCCGCTAATTTTCGGATCCGCTCCATGGATTCAACCGACTGGGGTTCTGATTGATTAAAGATCATGCCTACTCTTAATCTGCCCGATTTTGGTTTAATAACTTTAGGAATAAGTAAAAAGGAGGTATCGATATAATCGAGTGTTTCGCCGACACCAAATAAATTGGAGGGGGGATTATTTTGTGCATCATTTACTTTCATTAGCGTAGGTGTTGGCGATACCATCATGAATATGGGAATATCTTTTGTGTTTTGCACTGCCGTAATAGTCGACAAGGAAGGATTTGTTCCAATCAGTGTAACCTGTTGTGAAATAAAATATTTTATTATTTGTGTAAGTGTAGGAATATTACCCTGGGCATTGCGATAAATTATTTTCAGTGTGCCTTTTTTTTCATCAAACCCTTCATTGCTAAGCGCATCCATAAAATCCTGTTTTAGCCTGTTCAATGGTATTATCCTGAAACGCATCTGCAAAACCGATCACGGGTACGCTTGAATTACTATGACTATTGCAGGCAATATATAAAGTGATTACGAAAAAGCCCAGCCAATTTTTGATTGCTTTTTTAAACTTCATTCCAATGGAGATAATTAATATGTAATAAGCAGCCATCCGATAGCCCCAGTAACAATTCAAAAGTAAACAATAATATTGCCCGCTCCGGTTAACACATTGGCGTGAATCAGGGAATCCATTCGCCAGTCTTTAGGGATTCAATAAGTTTTGGGTCATTGACAGACAGAGGAGGAAGCCAGTCACCAAGACGATCACGATTCCACCAGATTTCCTTCAGCATTGCCCGGTTTTGCAAATGAATAGCGATACAATTCAGCCCTGATATAACGAGGTGGTTTATCAGGAAAAGGATTATCGGCAAATAAACTCACTGCGCCATGATCGTTGTGAAGAAGCTTTGAAATAAGGTTGACTGTCCAGGGATATTCATCCGGCGTCGACATGGCAGCGAACCACATTTGCCAGTCCAATCGAAGATGGTAAGGAGCGATTTGTGGAGGTCTTTTGTTGAGTGCAACCGGCAGACCTTTATAGGGATAAGCTTTCCAATGCTGCGTTGCTGTCGGGCATCTCATCCATTGTTCCTTCGAATACCACATTAAATCGTTCACGGCCCACAGATCCAAATGCGCCATAGGTATTTACGAGATCATAAGGATCGAACGAAGTGTTCATGATCTGTCTCGGTGATAAAATATTGAATACAGGTTGAATACTTAAGACGGCGATAAGGACCGTAATTATCCATGCAGTGATATTCATAGGACGGGATGGCTCAGCATTGGCAATTGCTTCCTCTGCCTTGCGGACGATCATGCGGGGAAGGAGCTTTGACCAGAATCCGTCGTCAAAACATGCCAGTGCGGGAAGGATGGTCAGCCAGTTTAGAAAGGAAAGATTCCCGCTGAGCACAAGAATGATCTGCAAAAGTACAATGACTATTCCTGCGATATGACGTGCAATGCGCGGCCCGAAAACAAAAAGAGGTGCGATGAGCTCCGCAAGGAAATTATACCATACACCCATTTTCAAAACAGCCCGGGGAAGAAAATGAAACCATCGGCTAAGAGGACCAGCCAGTGGTTGGGTTTCAAAATGATAATAGAGAGCAGTTCCATTCCGCCACACTTCATCTCCGCGAATCTTGATCATTCCGGATCCAAACATAATTCGGAAAATCAGCCAACGAAACAGTACAATGATTTGTATTGGAGCTGCGCGCTTTGGAAAGGGACGCATGTCAAGCAAAGGACAAAGGAAAATGGCAAGAAATCCGGTTTCAAGCAACTGGATCTCCCATCCATATCCATACCAGTCCTGCCCGACATGAACGAAGGACATATAAAGAATCCAAAGCACCGCGAGTATGATTGCATTTGCATAGCCTGCCATCACCAGGCAGGAAAGCAGGAATCCAATCCATGCTGCTGTGAGTAGACTTGCATCTGAATGGGCAAACCAAAAAATGGAAGGGAGTCTTGCGAAACCCGCACCAGTTGATCCCAGTACATTGATCACCCGCTGAATGAATGTATTTAATGGTAGAAGTCCGTTTGCCCCAATGAGGGGAATGATCTGATTGATCGCTACCAGAAAAGCTACGGCATAGATCGCTCCCAATAAACGAAGAATGACAAAACGTGTGAGCCAGTAGGTTGGACGCCCGCCCGCCAAATCCGCGTTCATTTCAGATAGGTTGTCCATTTTATTTTATAGAATAATAACAGAGGTTAAAGTTAAATTTATTGACCAATTTATACATCATGAGAAAACTTTCTTTGTTAGTTCTCTTTGGACAGTTTACACTGTCCATTTATGCACAGCCATCAAAAATTGACAGCCTGAAAAATTTGTTAGCCCTAAGCAAGAACGATACGAACGCAGTTAATACACTCAATAAAATCGCCTATGAATATATCTATACTCACCCTGACTCAGCATATTATTATGGATATCGCGGTTTGCTGATGGCAAAAGATATACACTTTGTAAAAGGAGAAGCTGGAGGCCTGGTCATGATGGGCGATGGACTTATAAACATGGGCGATTTTGCTTCTGCATTGACCGTTCTATTAAATGGTTTAAAATTGGCGGAGAAGGTGAAGGATGAATACTATATTAAATTTACCTTTTATGATCTTGCAATTCTTTATACGCAAGAAAAAGATTTCAAAAAAGCAGTTGAATATAGCTTCAAAGTGCTGGACCTGGCCAGGCAGAAGAATGATGAATTGGGTATAATTAATGCATTTCAAAATATTGGTATTGCTTATTCTGAAATGGGTAAATTAGATTCAGCTCTTATATATCTGAACAGTTCTTACAAATCTTATATCAGATTAAATGATACAATGGATATTCGCCTTTCGCAAATCAATCTTGCAGAAACTTATATTAAAATGAAAATGGATAAGATTGCGCTGGAGAATTTCCGCCTCGCATTGCCATATATAACTGGGAATAAAATCAGTCAGGCGCTTTGCGAAACCATGATTAATATGGCGGGAATTTTTCAAAGAATGAACAAGCCGGATTCAGCGGTTTATTTTGCTCGAAAGTCTTTGGATTTGACCAGAGAATTCTTCTTTACTTCACTACAACTCAATGCAAGCAATTTTCTTGCTTCATTTTTCGAATCAACAGGAAAGCCTGACAGTGCATTTAAGTACCTGAAACTTACGATTGCACTTAAAGATAGTATTTTTAATCAGGAGAAACAGCAGACTTTTCAAAGACTGACATTTGACGAAAATCTAAGGCAGTCGGAAATCGAAAGACAGAAAAAAATAGCAGACGAGAACCATGTCCGAAACCTGCAGTTGCTTGCTATTGGTGTTTTTATTCCTATTTTTTTTATAATAGTTTTATTTCTGAGCCGGACAAAAGTTAAGCCCCGTGTAATAGAATTTCTTGGTATTTTAAGCCTACTTCTTTTCTTTGAATTTATAACGGACCTGATCTATCCATATATCAGTGATTTGACAAATGACAGGCCGGTCTGGGAAATGCTGATTCTCGTAGTAATTGCATCTTTGCTGGAGCCTATGAATCACAAATTAGAACATTGGGTAAAAGAACATCTGGTCCACAAACACGTTCCAGTTCCAATACCCCTGGCTGTTGAAAATATTTCTTATGATCCTGAATGAGAAAAATACATTTGTAAGACCGAAAATTCAGTAAAATGATGAACCATTCAACCAAAATTTCTACCCGAAGATTTGCATTAATCGCCGGGATTGCGATGGTTTTCATGGGAACAACTCCCTATGCCGAATTTTTTGTTTATCATAAACTTGTCGTTTCGGGCAGTGCTGAAGTAACAGTCAAAAATATTTTAGCGAATAAGAACCTCTTCATTTCAGGAATATTTGGTTATCTGATAAACTTCATTGCAGATGTGGTTGCTGCGTGGGCTTTTTACGGTTTATTAAAACCTGTAAATGAAATGCTCTCCCTGCTTGCAGCCTGGCTAAGATTGGTGTATACTATTATAAGTTTAGCAGCGCTTCTAAATCTTCTTACAGTTTTAAGACTTGTGAACAGTTCTGAATATTTAACAATTTTTGATGCGGATCAATTGCACTACCAGGTCATGCTTTCTCTCCATTCATTCAGAGATGGTTGGTCATTTGCCTATTATTTTTTTGGAATCCATCTGGTACTACTGGGATATTTAATTTTCAAGTCGACCTATATGCCCAGGATAATCGGAATCTTAATAATCGCTGATGGTTTGGGCTGGATCATATCTACCATGCAACCAGTTGTATTTCCCCATGTAAATCTGGAATTTATCACTATTACATACTTTGGAGAATTGGTATTATTATTTTGGCTGCTTATTAAGGGCCCAAAGATTCAGATGTAGAAATTGACTATATTCAGACTATGAAAAAATTCAGGAAATGAAACGTATACAATCCATTAGTTTTCTTTTGATATTACTTTCAATTGCGAATCTTCAATTTGTTTATTCGCAGTCCTCAAGATTCAGCTCGAATAAATATGGTAATGATAAAGGTGATACGTTGAAATACCGGATGCTTTTTCCTGATGCGGATACATTACGCAAATACCCTCTCGTAATTTTTTTACATGGCTCCGGAGAACGTGGCAGTGACAATGAAGCTCAATTAAAATGGGGCGTGATGAACTTTGCAACAGATCAGAATATGATGCTGCATCCCGCCATTGTGATTGCACCTCAATGCCCGGAGAAAATGGGCTGGTCTAATTTCTCGCGTGGCAAAACCAGTTCGGATATGCGGCTTCTGCCAGATCCGAGCAAACCCATGGAACTCCTGATCGGACTTATTCATCAGATAATGAAAACGATGCCGGTAGATACCAACCGGATTTATATAACCGGACTTTCAATGGGTGGTTTTGGAACCTATGATGCCATTGAGCGATATCCTGGTTTATTTGCCGCTGCAGTTCCTGTTTGCGGGGGAGGTGATGTTTCAAAAGTTTCAACTATTACTCATTTACCCGTCTGGATTTTCCAGGGGGCAGAGGATCCGGCGGTGAATCCTTCCTATGCCCTTGATATGCTGGATGCTTTAACTAAAGCGGGAGCGCATCCCGGATTTACCCAATACCCGGAAGTTGGACATTTTTCGTGGCTCGGAGCTTACAGTGACCCATTGATGATGGAATGGTTATTCAGGCAGCATAAATAAAAGATGTAAACAATTAGGTAATTAATCACCGTTTACTGATTCTCCAATGCATATAATTTAGTATATGGTAAGCTCTTGCTCTCTTAATTAAGCAGGTAATAAGCTATATTTAAGACGGTTATAAACCATAGATAAGCTACTCCTTATAAGATATGGCTTATCTATGGCTTAAGAGTGGCTTATCTATGGCTTATATGTAGTTTAAATAGCTTAATCAGAGCCGTTATTATTGAATAAGACCCTTTATTAATGGCTTTCTGACTTATTATCCTGAAATCAGCCTAAAACCTCCCGGAAAGAGAAGGCTGATCAGTTTGAAGATCACCTGAAGTGAAACACAATCTTTAAAATATCTTACATTGATTCAATATAATTACCGAAAGTAACCCTGACGAATGAAAAATAAACGAAGGGAGTTCCTGAAGTTTTCCGGTCTTGCCGGACTGGGTATGGCCGGAGTTATAATGAAAGGTTTTGCGGCTGATTTATCCCTCAATAATTATCCTAAAACGATGAGCAATAAAAATCCGAACGATTTTAAAGATGAAGAGCTTACCATGATCGGCTTATATGGTCCCTGGGCCGCATCTCTGACAGCAAATAAATTACCCTCTTTTTCATTTAGAAATCCTCAATGGACAGAAATAGAATCATGGCGTCCTATCGCTAGTCAAAGGGTTAAAG
Organism: uncultured Bacteroidota bacterium; assembly: GCA_963711345.1. GTDB lineage: Bacteria > Bacteroidota > Bacteroidia > Chitinophagales > Chitinophagaceae > Puia. The sequence continues at coordinate 909,018 of CAVQDS010000002.1, forward strand.
ACAGGATGTCTATTCCTGATATTGGCGGAACGCCCGAAGTCCGGGTGATGAAAGAATTTGAATTCGACAGTTTATTGATTCAGGAATTGCAATGGCAACTTCCCTATGGTCGCCCTACAGAAGCAACTCTTCTGAAACCATTAAATGAAAAAAAACCTCTTCCCGGCATACTCGCCTTTCATGACCATGGAGGCAATAAATATTTCGGTAAAAGTAAAATTACGAAGACAGATAACACGCAACATCCATTGATAGTAGCCCATCAGAAGGAATATTATTCAGGACTTGCCTGGGCTAATGAACTGGCCAAAAAGGGTTATGTTGTATTGGTGCCAGATGCTTTTGCATTTGGAAGCCGGCGCGTGATGCTGCAGGATGTTCCAAAATTCATGAGAAAAGGATTGACGGATGACGACCCCGAGAATCCTGAAAATATTGCCGCATATAATAATTGGGCGTCAGATCATGAACATATCATGGCTAAATCATTATTCAGTGCGGGCACTTCATGGCCAGCTGTGTTTTTTGCTGAAGATCAGAAAGCATTGGATATACTCTGTTCATTGAAAGATGTCGATACTAAACATGTTGGATGCGCCGGACTTTCCGGAGGTGGTTTACGGACGGTCTTCATAGGCGGCCTCGATCCCAGGGTCTACTGCGCTATAAGTGTAGGATTCATGACTACCTGGAAAGATTTTTTATTATACAAATCCATCACGCATACATGGATGGTCTATGTTCCTCTGCTCCCGATGGAGTTGAACTTTCCCGAAATATTCGGATTGCGCACACCTTTGCCAACGCTTATTTTAAACGACAAAGAAGATGAATTATATACACCTGATGAAATGAAAGAGGCTGACAGGATCCTGGCCGAACTCTATCATAAAGCGGGTGCAGATGACCGTTATAAATGTTCCTACTATCCAGGGCCGCATAAATTTGATTCCTCTATGCAGGCAGAAGCTTTCACATGGTTTGACCGCTGGCTTAAAAGTTGAAATCTTACGAGGGTATTTGGAACTAAAATCTAATTTTAGGTATATGGACAGAAGAATTTTAATTTCTCTTCTTAACCTGATGACTGGTTTTTCCTTTGCTTCTTCCCAGGCAATTAAAGAACCCGTCCCTTCCTCCATCCCCAGCCTTTATCAATTAGCCCAAATTGACAGGAAATACGGAATGTTTATCCATTTCGGGATTAATACCTTTTATGATGAGGAATGGACCGATGGAACTAAACCTGCTTCATCTTACAAGCCTGACAAAATAGATGCGGACCAATGGGTCGGTACGGCTAAAATGGCCGGCATGAAATATGTCATTTTGGTAACCAAACATGTGGACGGCTTTTGTCTCTGGGATAGCAAATACACCGACTATGATGTTGGCAGTTCGGGCAATAAAACGGATGTAGTAAAAGAAGTGGCTATGGCTTGCAAAAAATATGGTATCCGGATGGGTATTTATTATTCGCTTTGGGACAGGCACGAGAATGCCAACGTGAATGACCTTTCATTGGATAAATCATATAATGAATACATGATAAATCAGATCAGGGAATTGATTGGTATTACAAGCAGGTTTACAAATATTGTTGAACTCTGGCTGGATGCCGGCTGGGAAAAAAAGCGTGAACGATGGCCGATTGCAGAAATATATAAAACAGTAAAAGAATTCTCACCCCAGTGCCAGGTAGGCGTGAACTGGTCCATCGGGAGACCTGATAATCCTGATCCTGATTCTTCCTTCTTATTGCCAACCATGCAAAAAGAAGGTTACCCGATCCGTTATTTCCCAAGCGATTTCAGGATGGGTGATCCCTACCTGCCTGCAAATCCTGACCCCAAATTGTTTTCTCACGATGGCAAACTCTATTATATGCCCTGGGAGACAACGGTATGTATTAGTCAGAAATGGTTTTATAATACAAGAGATAATATTTATAAAACACCTGAAGAACTTTTGGACATTTATAAAAAAGCAACGGCACAGGACAATATCCTGATTCTGGATCTTCCGCCTGACAGGAGCGGGAAGCTTAGAGAAAAAGACAGGCAGCTTGTGTTTGCTTTAAGGAAATTGATTGCAGATGACAGGCCTTAATTTCTGTTCATTACAATTTTTTGAAATCAATAAACCCACGGTTGACATCCGTATGCATCAACTGCACGCGGACGCGGTCTCCAACATCCAGTCCGTTGAAACCGCTTACTACTTTGCCTTCAACCGGGGGATTAAAAACACGAACCCAGGTTCCTTTGTCGGATACTCCGGTTATAATACCATCGTATTGTTTGCCGATACTTCCGCCCAATAAAAGTGCAGCAGTCGATTTTTCAACCTGGCGTTCAACCTTTCTCGCTCCATCTTCCATATCTGTGCAATGGCCCGCCAGTTCCTCCAGTTCAATGTTTGTATAAGGAATCGGATTTTTATATAGCGCTGCTTTCAATAATCTTTGCGTAATCAGATCAGGATAGCGCCGGTTAGGAGCCGTGGAATGCGTATAATCTTTAATTGCCAATCCGAAATGGCCAACACTTTTTTCACCCGGATATTCAACAACATATTCTCCGGATCCAAGCAGTTTAATTACACTGAGTGAAATATCGGGAAACTGATCAGGATCGGAGGATTGTACTGAGAGGAGAAACTTATCAAGTGCCGTAGAGTCCGGTTGGGCAGGAAGTTGGAATTTCCATTCTGATGCGAGTTGTACGATCCTGTCCCAGCGCTTGGGAACACGCACTACTCTTCTGATGGATGGAAAATTTCCAGAAGTAAGGAAGCGGGCGGTGACACTGTTTGCACAGATCATGAATTCCTGGATAATATCCTTTGCTTCATTCATCTTTTCTTCTTCAAGAGCGCTCACATTATCTCCTTTGAATACCGGCCGCGCTTCTATTGTTTCCAGGTTGAGCGCGCCATTACTGTATCGTAAGGTTTTTAATTTTTTTGCAGCTTCATTCTGGAGTTTGATATTCTGATCCAGTCCGGGAACTGCAGCAATAGCATCCGGCATTTTTCCGTTTACTTCAATCCACGCACTCGTACTATTATAGGCAAGTTTTGCTTTATTATGAACGATGGCCGGATAGATATCGGGGTTTTTAATAGTTCCATCCACCGCAACAACGTATTCAACAACAATGGAGGAACGGTCTGCATTAAATTTGAGAGAAGTCAGATCAGTAGAAAGCTTTTCTGGCAGCATCGGAAATATCAGCGCGCTGGTATAGACCGAAGTCGTATTATGTTTTGCATGATCTTCAAAAACAGAAGTCTTATTTACGATAGAATCCACATCTGCAACGGCTACCAGGATTTTTACTTCACTTGACGGCATGGGAATGGCCACAGAAAGCTGATCCAGATCTTCAGAGTCGTCATTGTCTATCGAGCACCATAACAGGTTACGGAGGTCGCGCACCGGACCTGAAATTTTGGGTGTTGTCTCTTGCAAACCATTAAGTGTCGTCGTAACTGAAGATGGGAAATCAATCAGAAATCCCTTATCCTGCATGGCGCTGCGGGCAATTCTTTGGAGCAGCGCCCGCTGACTGCCGGTGTTGGTGTTATTCATGTAGTTGACAAAAATAGGTATTGCCTTTTAGTTACAAATGGTTGGTGTTTTAATTATTTGATAAGAGGGAATTCATTTATTCAATAATATTGTATTTTAGCAATCGTGAAAACAGCAGCCCTGTTATATCTTATTCTCATTGGTTTTTTGACTGTGCAACCTTTACTGGCTACGCAAAAATCAAAACAAGTCGACACATGTTGTAAAAAGGAGGCATGTTCAAAAAAGGATAATGAGCCAAAGAAGGACAACGATTGCCGGAATAGACCATGTAACCCTTTCATCGCATGTGCATATGGCAATTTTTTATTTTTGTCAAACAACAGAATCGTTTTTGACAACATACCATTGAAGAAACAAAAAACTTATTCTTTTAACGATAATCGCCTCTCATCTGTCCAATCAGAATGCTGGCATCCGCCACAGTTATAATTTTTTTCCGACAAAAATTATTATTTCAATTATTAAATTAGTAAGATGAAAAATTTATTTTTTTCTCTTCTGGCCATGTCATTGCTGACCACGACTGCCTTTGCAGGTGGAGTAAAAACAACCAGAAAGGAACATCATAAAACAACTTGCCCAACAAACTGTCCAAGGAAGGACTGCCCAAAAAATGCAGATTGTCCTGTGCCTGGATGCATTTGTAGATAGGCCGGTTTAAAAAAGGCCCACCACTTCGGTGGTGGGTTTTTTTATTTCAAATAAATAATTTGTTTGAAATAATGATTCATCGTAATATTGCGTTATATAAATATATGGGACTTACTAAAACGGAGATTTTTACGGATAAGCAGAATAAGCTGGCAATTATGTTGAAAGCATTGGCTCATCCGGCGCGGATAGCGATTATCCAGCATATTATTAAAGCTGACTCCTGCATTTGCGGTGACATGGTGGAGGAACTGGGCTTAGCTCAGCCAACCATTTCCCAACATCTGAAGGAGTTAAAAAATGCAGGCATTATTCAGGGGACTATTGAAGGAACCAGCGTTTGTTACTGCATTGAACCCAAGGTCTGGAAACAGCTTAAGACCACTTTGGACTCTTTTTTTGTAAGTTATGATGCTAAGGATAAATGTTGTTAATTATTTTTTTGATTTTATATATAGCCATATTGCATTAAACCGATCAATCAATTAGTATGTCTGACTCTTATCACAAAGTCTTATTTGTGTGTATTCACAACTCAGCTCGAAGCCAAATGGCAGAAGCCTTTCTGAATAAATACGGAGAAGGAAAATATAAGGCCGAAAGCGCCGGATTGGAACCGGGTAAGATGAATCCAAATGTTGTGAAGGTTATGCAGGAGGTGGGAATTGATCTGAGTAAAAAAGGAACACAGGGAGTATTTGATCTATTCCGAAAGGGAACTTTATATAATGCTGTGATAACAGTTTGCGATGAGGCCAGCGCAGAACAGTGCCCTATTTTCCCGGGTAGAGTTAAACGGATTGCCTGGTCATTCGAAGATCCGTCAACTTTCAAGGGAACCGAGGAAGAAATCTTAGAACACACGCGTGCGGTACGTGACGAAATAGAAGTTGCTGTTCAGGATTTTATCAGGGAATCCAGTATTGCCAGATATTGGATTTAAATAATACCCCGCTATTCAAATTAAAAATATATAAATCATGGAAACACAGGAACAAATTAAAGAAATGGTACGCCAGAAATATAGTGAAATCGCTTTGCAGGAAAAAGAAAGCAATGAATCGTCCTGTTGCGGTTCGGGTTGTTGTTCGACTGAAGTATATAATATCATGACGGAAGATTACATAAACCTGAAAGGATATAATCCGGATGCCGACCTTGGTCTTGGATGTGGATTGCCAACACATGTTTGCAAAGATAAAAAAGGGAGATGTGGTCATTGATCTTGGTTCAGGTGCAGGAAATGATTGTTTTATTGCCAGAGCTGAAACAGGAGAAACCGGCAAAGTGATTGGTATCGATTTTACGGATGCCATGATTGATAAAGCGAGAACCAATGCTGAAAAACTTGGGTTTCACAATGTTGAGTTTAGAAAAGGAGATATTGAAAAAATGCCGGTTACTTCAAATGTTGTGGATGTGATTGTGAGTAATTGCGTTTTAAACCTTGTACCGAATAAAGATGAAGTATTTAAAGAAATAAACAGGGTATTGAAACCAGGCGGCCATTTTAGTATTTCTGATATCGTTTTAGTCGGAGCGTTACCTATAAAAATTCGGGAGGCTGCTGAAATGTATGCAGGTTGTGTTGCGGGGGCCATACAAAAGCTGGCATATTTGGAACTAATAGAAATCAACGGGTTTAAAAATATTACCATACAAAAAGAAAAAGTCATCACCATTCCCGACGATATTTTAAGAAACTATTTATCTCAAACTGAAATTGAACAGTTTAGAGCTTCCGGAACAGGTATTTTCAGTGTTACTGTATACGCAGAAAAGTCAATGGAAGCTTGTTGCGAACCTGGATGCTGCTCAAATTAATACCATGCTCAATAGGCTGATAGGGGAATTTTTGGGAACATTTGGCTTGGTTTTTTGTGGCACGGGTGCGATTGTTATAAACCAGGAATCGGGTGGCGTTATAACCCATCTTGGAATTGCAATTGTTTTTGGCTTAATCGTTATGGCAATGATTCTTTCATTCGGTCATATCTCAGGTGCGCATATAAATCCTGCTGTCACCATTGCATTGTGTGTTTCAAGGCGATTTAAGTGGCAGCATATTACTCCCTACATTTTTGCCCAAATGGGAGGTGCTCTGCTGGCCAGCTCTATCCTGCACTATCTTTTTCCAGCAAATGAATTATTAGGAGCAACTATTCCAAGAGGCTCTGAAATACAATCGTATGTTTTAGAGTTCATTCTTACTTTTTTACTAATGATCGTTATTTTAACAAGCACCCGGAAGAAAGATCATTCTTTAATTGGCCCGGCTATTGCAATTGGAGGCACGGTAGGACTTGAAGCGCTTTTTGCAGGACCAATTTGCGGAGCTTCTATGAATCCTGCCCGTTCTCTTAGCCCTGCTATAATTGGTGGTCATTATCACTCTATATGGGTTTATATAATTGGCCCGGTACTGGGTGCACTCGTGGGATCTTTTGTATTTGCCATCATAAATGAAGATTATATTTTTAAAAAAAGACCTGTGACCTGAATATTTTTAACTGCACAAATATTAAATAATGAGAATTGCACTATTCAGTGATATACATGCAAATCTTCCGGCATTGGAAGCTTTTTTCAAAGATGCAGAAGCCAGAAAAGTGGATCAATTATATTGCCTGGGCGACCTGGTAGGATATAATATCTGGCCGAACGAAGTGATTCAGGAAATTCGCAAGAGAAACATTCCTGCCATTGCAGGCAATTATGATTTTGGCATTGGAAGAACAAGTGATGATTGTGGATGCGCATATAAGACCGATTTGGAGAAGGCCAATGGAGCTATCTCTATTTCATTTACTAATCAGATCGTAAGACAAAAGGAAAGAGACTATCTGCGCACATTACCCGCTCATATAAAGGTTGAATTTCAGCTAAATCAGGATAAGCTGAATCTTCTGTTAGTTCATGGAAGTCCAAGAAGAATTAATGAATATTTGTTTGAAGACCGTGATGAAAAAAGTTTACATCGAATAATGGAACAGGCAGATGCTGACATCATGTGTTTTGGTCATACGCATAAGCCTTATCACCGTGTGTTAAATGATGCAGGAGAAAAAGATCATTTCAGGCATGCGATAAATATTGGCTCTGTGGGTAAACCCAAGGATGGGAATCCACAAGGTGGCTATGTGATACTTACTATCAATGATCATAGCAGCGTGTTAAATGCAAACTCTGTAAAATCTGAATTGATCAGGTTTGATTATGACATTGAAAAGGCTGCTAGGGCGGTCGAAGGTAGTCCTCTTCCAAACGATTATGCAGAAAGTTTGAGAAAAGGTATATAATTCAACTCCGGACTACATACTGTACATTTTTTAAAGTCAGTTGCCATTATATCAAATGCTTCTGACGAAAAACCTGATTCCGGATCATTTTAATCTGCCGGAAGTTAGCATTTTTGCTCTGATGAATGAAAGCTATAATTTTGAATCCTTCATTAATAAAACCTGATTTTATGCCGGACATATTTCATTCTTTCCCAATAAATGTTTTTCCCGATAAGGTTTTTGAGGGAATCAGTACTTCAGGCGGACTTGATAACTGGTGGACTAAACATTCGGAGGGAAGGCAGGAATCAGGTGCTACTTACTCACTTGATTTCGGCCCAGGTTATATTTGGAAGGCCGGTTTGATTAAATTTCAATTCAATAAATCTTTTGAGCTGCAAATGACCGAAGCAGATGCCGACTGGCTCGGCACCAGGGTTGGATTTTCATTAAACCATAAAAATAATTTCACCGAGGTTAGTTTTTATCATACCGGTTGGCCGGAGAATAACGAGCATTTCAGAACCTCCAATTATTGCTGGGCCATGTATCTGAGAATTTTAAAGAGATTTATTGAATATGGAGAACTGGTTCCTTATTCGAAACGGCTTTCAGTTTAGCTTTCCAATTCTTTCTGGATATTTTCAGCATCTGAAGTGGTTCGGTTATAGTTTTTAAACACCCGTCTTGCATAGTAATAAAAGAATGGAAATCCAATAGCGTACCAATACCATAAGCTGGTTGATTTAAAAATGGATTAAACTATTATTATTGGTTAAATACACCGGTTAAGTACACTTCGATAAATAAGGTATGAATAAAGTTGATCAAAAAGTTAAAAAGAAGGCTTACTTCGGCTTCGTATGGCTTATCATCATAATGGCCTTTTTGTTTTTTATACCAGCCGGGACGTTCAACTACTGGCAGGCCTGGGTTTACCTGATTATTTTCGGAACGTCTTCGCTCCTGATCACTTTATTTCTAATGAAGAAAGATATGGAATTATTGAAGCGAAGGATAAATGCCGGTGCAGCCGCTGAGAATGAAAGGAGTCAAAAGATAATACAGGCTTTTGCACAAATGATCTTTATTGGAATCATGATTATTCCAGGGTTTGATCATCGTTTTGCCTGGTCCTATGTTCCGGTTAATCTTGTGATTGCAGGTGATGTTTTTGTAATTCTTGGATTTTTTATTGTATTCCTGGTTTTTAAAGAGAATAGTTTTACTTCGGCAATCATTGAAATAGCGGAGGACCAAAAAGTTATTTCAACAGGCCCCTATAAATTCGTCCGGCACCCCATGTATTCAGGTGCATTGTTATTGCTTATTTTTACACCACTTGCCCTGGGTTCGTTTTGGTCTTTTCCCTTTGTGATTTTAATGATAATAATTATTATATACCGGCTTCTTGATGAAGAGAAGTTTTTATCGAAAAATCTGCCCGGATATGAAGCCTATTGTCAAAAAACACGTTTCCGTTTAGTTCCCCGGGTCTGGTAAAATGGTGTTTCCGCAGAAACATTAAACATCTTTTCTTAGAATGAATGCTCAAAACACTACTTCAGATCTACATCATAGATATCAAATAGTGATTCCCACTACATCAGTACTACAACATGTCTCTCAATGACCGAGTCCTCCTGAATTTGAATACATTTTATTAGTAACTTTTTGTCGTATTAGCGTAAATACTAAAATAAATATTATGTATTCACAGAAATTTATTAACAATATATTCTCCCTTTTACTTTCTATCATGTTATTGTGCGTTGCATCGTCTAAGACTTACGCACAATCAGTACCATCGAATGTGGAAGTACCCGATTGGGCACTGCCAGGATCTGCAACACATACTCAGGTTCCACCCCCTGCAGATTTTCATCGGGTTACGAGGACAAATAATACCCGAATAGGCATATTCGAGGGACAGAGCGATGTAGGCGCAGCATTGGTGCCTGGGTCTTCCAGTTACAATGTTGCTACTAAACAGTATACTATTGTTTCCGCCGGATATAATGTATGGTACCAACGGGATGAATTCCGTTATCTCTGGATTAAAAAGTCTGATGATGTATTCCTTGCCGCCGATATCTTTTTCCCGGACACGGCTGGATATGATGATCGTAAAGCTTTTGTAGTTATTCGTCAGAGTCTGAGTGATGATTCCAAAGAAGCCGTAGTTGCGCTTCATGGCAGTGGTTTGCTGCACCTGGCCTGGCGACCTGAAAAAGGAAAAATGATGAAGGAAATGCGCGCCAACAATCGTGAAGGCCTTCCAGACCTTGTAACCGGATATGCAAAACGTATCGGCATAAAAAAGCGCGGTGATTCCTTTGCACTTTATGTAAGTATGAATGGCGAACCCATGCACCAGGTAGGAGAGCCCATTCAGTTGCATCTTGATAAACCATTTTATGTAGGCATAGGCTTCTGCTCACATCTTCCTGCCAAGACTGATACTGCAATATTTTCCAATGTGATTTTGGAAAATATCGACTGAAACGCAAAACGCTTAACGCTTAACGCTGAACGCGTAACGCATCTAAATGTTTGAGTTCAGAGAACTATACTTATTTTTATATTCTATTACCCGCCTTTGAGATATTACAAATTTCGACTCTGCCTGTTAATAGGAATCATTTCAATTGGTGAAACAGGTTTTTGCCAGGATGTAAATAATTTGAAACTAAAGGATTATCATCCTGTTTCAATTTATAATACAACACAGGTAAAAATTAATAAGGCAAGATATCCGGTTATAGATTTTCACTCCCATGATTACCCAACATCTGACGCCGGTGTGGATGAGTGGGTGAGAACTATGAATGAAACAGGCATTTCAAAAACTATGATTCTTTCCTATTCTACCGGTGCAGGATTTGATTCAGTTGTCGTTAAATATAAAAGATACAAGGAAAGGTTTTCTATTTGGTGTGGCTTTGATTATACAGGTTATGATAAACCCGGATGGCAAGAACATGCCATTGCAGAACTTGAGAGATGTCATAAAATGGGAGCTGTAGGTGTTGGTGAATTAGGAGATAAAGGATTAGGAGAATTGTATTCCAGACCGGTGAAGGGTTATGGTTTGCATATTGATGATCCACGCATGAAACCTTTGCTTGAAAAATGCGCAGAATTGCATATGCCCGTCAGCATACATGTCGCGGAGGATGCCTGGATGTACCTTGCTGCTGATTCTACAAATGATGGGTTAATGAATGCAGCGACATGGAAGGTTGATTTATCGAAAAAAGGAATTTTGGACCACGACCAGTTGATTGCGACATTGGAGCATGCTGTAAAGGATAATCCAAAAACGATTTTTATCGCCTGTCATTTTGCTAATTGTTGTTCAGATCTCAGTGTGTTGGCGAGGTTGTTTGATACCTATCCGAATCTGTGGGCTGATATTGCTGCTCGATATGGCGAAATTGCTCCTGTACCAAGGTATACTAAAGCGTTTATGGAAAAATATGCTGACCGTCTGGTATATGGAACGGATATGGGCACTTCGCAGGAAATGTATCGCAGCACTTTCCGGATTCTTGAAACGGAAGATGAACATTTTTATGAACGAACACTTTTCAACTATCACTGGCCATTATACGGGCTCGCATTATCAGATGGGATGCTTAAAAAATTGTATACTGATAACGCGGAAAAAATTTTAGGCTATTAATGAAAAAATAAAATACAGACTTATGAAATGGTATCATTATTTGGCGGCTTTTTTTTCAGGAGCTTTTTTGGCAAATACGGTTCCTCATTTTATTCATGGTGTTTCAGGTGATTCTTTCCCCAGTCCATTTTCACATCCCCCGGGGAAAGGACTTTCTTCCCCCACTGTTAATGTACTCTGGGCTTGTTTTAATTTATTGATAGGATATATATTATTAAGGGTAAGCAAGACATCCGTACAAAACAAGTTTTCACTGTTAGTTCTATTCCTTGGAATATTGGCAATGTCCGTCCAGTTGAGCATTGTCTTTATGGAGAAGATGACGCAGTAAGTCAGAATAATCTGAACATATTCAATCAGAAACTCAAAAGAGTTTTAACAAAGCATCTTTTCGACTTCGTGAGACGACAACGGTTGACCCATCTGTCATAATAAGATAACCTCCTTCTCCCCGGATATATTTTGTTACTTCATTTAGGTTAACAAGATATGAGTGGTGCACCCGTACGAAGGAACTGAAAGATTGTAATTGTTCTTCAACTTCTTTTAAGCTCCTGCTGGCAACAATCCTCGTCTTATTTTTAAGGAAAAGGTGCGTATAATTATCAAAGGCTTCACAACGTATCAGTTGATCAGCAGGAATTAATTCAAAACCTTCAGTAGTTGGGACCGCTATTTTAGTAAAACCATTATCCTTATGAATAATCTGATCTATCAGCATACGGTATTGTTCAACAGAGGGCTGCACTTTTTGATGTTCTACTTTTGTTACAGCTGCAACCAGCTCCTTTGGATCAATGGGCTTTAATAAATAGTCGAGCGCACTGAATCTGATGGCTTTGATTGCGTACTGGTCGTAGCTGGTAGTGAATATTACAGAAAATGGTATCCTGTCAAATTTCTCAAGTAATTCAAATCCGTTCATAGATGGCATTTCTATATCGAGGAATACGAGTTCGGGTTTTATTCTTTCAATAGCTTCTAATGCTTTTTTCCCGGACATGCATTTGGCTGTTACCTGTATTTTCGGACAGTAATCATTTAAAAGAATATTTAGAGTGTCCAGGCAATGAACTTCATCGTCAACAAGAATTGAATTAATCATATTAACAGTAATTTAAATTAAAGCAATTGCTGTTCATTTAATTCTGTATGATGGGAATTTTTAAAAATACTTCAGTACCGCCTGTATTGCCATCAGGTAAAATAAGATCAGTTACCTGAACATATGTTTCCGATTTATTTTTTTGTTGTAGCACGGCAATGCGTTCCTCCGTAATACGCATACCCATTGATTTATATTTAGGGATGGATCTGTCTTTAATATCAAACGCTTTCTTCCTGCCAATGCCATCATCGGTTACCCTGCAACATAGCATGTCATCTCTTTGTATAAATTCAATTTTTAAATGACCTTTTTCTTCTTTATGCATCAATCCATGCCAGATTGCGTTCTCTACAAAAGGCTGAATGAAGAGCGGTGGTACCTGAAGGTTTCCTGTTTGAAGATTATCGTCAATACTAATGCTGTATTCAAAGTGGTAGTCAAATCTAAGTGCCTCAAGCTCCAGGTAAAGATTTAATGATTCGATTTCATTTTCTAATGGTATTAATGGAGCTTGAGAGTTTTGTAATATCAGCCTTATAAGTCTGGAAAATTTGGTAAGATATTCTGAAGCCTTTGATTTATTGTTTTGTAGAATAAACCGGTTAATGGAATTGAGAGAGTTGAAAATAAAATGTGGATTCATTTGTGCGCGTAATACCTGCTGTTGCAGTTCTGTCTGTGCATTCTTATTTTGAAGTTTTTCATTCTTTCGTTTATAATATATATTTCTAAATATGATAAGGCTTAATATCGTAAAAATTAGAATGCTTCCTGTTAGAATTTTATTCAGAAGGGATTTTTGCTCAATCTGTTGCCCTTTAATCTTATTGTCTTTATCCAATAACTCCATCCGGGCAAGTCTTCCATCGTTTTCCGCTGAGCTTTTATAATCGTTTAATCTTGAAAAGAATTTTTTTGTCAGAACCGAATCCTTTAGGGCTGAATATTTTGAAAGATAAACGTAAGCGCTATCTATTTTACCCAGGTGGTTAAATATTTTTGAAAGTAATTGATATCCATCTAACATGGATTGCCTGGCGCCTGCCTGTTGTGCTAGTGATACACCTTCTGAAGTGAATTTTAAAGCGACGACATCATTATTCATTTCGGAATAAGCTTTCCCGGCATTTAATAAGCTACTCGTCAGGTGAAATTTATCATCACTCTTTCTGAATCCGTTTATAAGTGTCAGAGATATTTTAAGGGCTGAATCAAATTCTTTATGTGCCAAATAGGTTTCACTAAGACTCTTCCAAATATTCGGATCGTTGGGATAAGTATGCAAAGATTGTTTCAAATAATAGAAGGAAGAATCGAACTTATTCAGACTACAATATACAGACCCCATTGGTTCATTCTCATCCCAGGAAATGTTGTGTGCTTTTGCATATCGCAGACTCTGACGGTAATAATCCAGCGCTGTTTCAAAATCACCCGCTGCTTTATACAGGTTTCCAAGCGTGTTGTATGAAAGAATTATGCAATTATGGTCATTCATCAATTCCCTGATCTGCAAACTCATGCGGCAATATTCAAAGCCTTTCTCATAATCTCCCATAGCCGTAAACAGGATACTTTTATAAGCAAATAATTTACTTCTTCCCTCATCTTCTCCTTTCTTTTCAAAAAATCTGGTTGCTTTCAAATATGAATCCTCTGCATTCGCGTATTCATTTTTCAGGAAAAGTACCCAACCAAGATATAAATAGCCCCAGGCCTTTAATTTATCATCATGATTATTTTCCGACAATACTATGCCACGGCGTAAATAGCTTTCAGCTTCGTAATAATTTCTTTTATAATTTTTACTTACTCCTAAATTCAATGTGGATCGCGCCAGACCAGCGGAATAGCCATTTTGTATCGATTCTTTATATGCCAATGATGCATAAGAATAGATCGAATCAGCGTTAGGGCGTGGGGACCACCAATATTCTTCGCTTAAGGAGTTAAGGCAATCCACTCTGCTATTCCCCTTCAAATATGGTAATTCTTCATTTAGTTTTTTTATCCTTTTTATATCAGGATGCTGCGCGTAAGAAGAAGTGTAAATAAATGAACCCTGAATGAAAAGAAACAGACAAATGAATTTAAGGAAAGAAGTTTTCCTTACGCTCAAAAACAATTTGGTCTTATGATAGTAAGTGTTCATGTCGGACATTCCCAGATAAAATTAGTCTTAATTAATGGTTGAATCATGTAGTCTAAATATTAGATAATGTATTGAAATCTGACAAAGGATAAATGGAAGAATGAGCATTTGGCATCTTCAATGGGCAGCTTGCGGTTATTACCAGGTAGTTTGACGGATGAGGTAATCACCACTTAAAAAATAAGAAATTAATCATATTTCAAAATACCATCCCGTTCCTGCAAAGCGCCCTGATTATCCGGCAAAACACTCAATCGCTCTACCATTTATAAATAGATGAGAATAATTTAGCCCTGTTGGTCAATTAAATCGGCCTGGAACTAATTGAATTCCTATAATTCAGAATGGATCAATTAATTATTCATTCATTAATAAACTTTAAGTATGAAAAATTTTTTAACCAAGTTGAACAATCAACATTTATTGAGTTTCATTGTTTTTTTCTTTCTGATAAGCGCAGGCTTCACTTCCTGCCAAAAGAGCGGGGATCCATTTAAAGGAAATAACGATCCATCCTTTTATTCATCCGATGTGATGGATAAATGGATGACGCTGGAAATCAGAATTTACACAGATGCGACAGGCATTGGCAATGGTGCCTTTGCGCGTCCCTTTGCTTATTCGGGCATCAGTGCCTATGAGTCGATTGATCCGGGATTGGCATCATGGAAGAATAAATACAATGGACTTTCAGGTTTACCGGAAACAGAAAGGAATAAAAGATATGACTGGTCTGCCTGCGTAAATTCATCCCTGGCTGAATTTAATAGAAGTTTTTTTAACTCGACCAATTTAAATGCTACTGATCTGGCTGCCATCGATTCACTGGAAAATGCTATCTATGCTGGTTTTAGTAATGATGGAACTGACGTGCTTAACCGCTCCGTAGGATTTGGAAAATCCATTGCAGACGCCGTTTTTCTCTGGTCCCAGACGGATGGGTACAATCAAAATAATGTTCTTCCTTATACATGGCCGGTGGGTCCTGGGCTGTGGATACCGACACCTCCTTCCAATTCAAAGCCCAGTGGTCCTTTCTGGCCCAATGACCGCCTCATTATTGCCGGCAGCGGAGATAACGCAGAACCCGGGCCACCTACTCCCTATTCTGAAGACCCAACATCTGCTTTTTATAAACAAGCCAATGATATTTACCAGGCTTCCAAAGTGCTCACTACCGACCAAACGAATCAGGCTTTGTACTGGAGAGATGTTAGTCCGGGCATAACAACACCTGGTCACTGGATGAGTATTGTCCAGCAGGTGATCAGGCAAACGCATAGCCGGCTGGACAAAGCAGCTCTGTCTTATGCACTGGTCGGAATAAGTTTGAACGATGCTGTACTCAGCGCCTGGGATATTAAATACAAATACAACCTGATCAGGCCGGTCAGTTATATCCGCGCAGTTATCGGAGATGCGACCTGGCTTCCACTCATCGCCACGCCGGCACATCCGGAATATTCATCAGCACATGCTGTTGTTTCTTCTTCGGCTTCTGAAGCAATGACGGCTATATTCGGGAATATCGGGGCTTTTACAGATCATACTTATGATTATCTGGGTTACCCTTCCCGCACTTTCAAAACGTTCCGGGATATAGCAATCGATGCAGCCAATTCCAGGTTCTATGGAGGAATCCATTACCAGCATACTTTAAATTCCGGCCTGATTCAGGGACGGACTGTTGGTGACAATATCATAAGAATTCTCGAACAGAATTCTTATGACGGGAAATAATCTTCTGATTAAATAAGTTATCCGGAAAGAAACTGTTTCCGGATAACTTCATTTTCTATTTCACCATGCAACAAAAAATCCATTACACCCTGCGAATTGCAGTAGCGATGTGCTTTATTGGTCACGGTGCATTCGGGATCATTACAAAACCTGTCTGGTGCAACTACTTTGCTGTAATGGGGATAGGTCATGATCTGGCTTACCGGCTGATGCCCATCGTTGGCTGCTTTGATATAGGAATGGGAATCGCCATGATTATATATCCCATCCGGCTCATTCCAATCTGGCTTGTCATATGGGGTCTGTTAACGGCATCGCTTCGTCCACTCTCAGGAGAACCCTTTGCTGAACTCATTGAACGGGCTGGAAACTTTGGTGCACCGCTCGTTCTTTTGATACTGAATGGTGGCGTGGGGAAAAACTTCAAAAAACTGTTTACACCCGTTACACCTCAAGTTAAGATGGATGCTCAAACATGGGGAAGGGTTATGGTTTGCCTTAGAATTATCATATTTCTTTTACTGGCCGGTCACGGATGGCTGAATATGACAGGGAAAAAAAGTCTGTTATATCAATATACATCGCTGGGTTTTCACGACGCAGGAAGAACGGCTCTGGTGATCGGGATATTTGAAATCATGGCTGCCCTGACCTTGCTTATCCGTCCAATCCGGCCACTGATACTGGCAATTTTAATCTGGAAAATATCGAGTGAACTTTTTTATCCGCACTATGAACTCTTCGAATGGATAGAGCGGGGTGGAAGTTATGGCGTCCTGATTGCATTATGGTTTGCATTCGACCCGCACGTATCATTCAAATTCAAAACGAAACTTAATTCATCCTGTAATTATGTATGATGAATGAACTTCATAAAGACCGGCTTCATTTTTTTTCGTAGTAAGGTATTTCGTCGTGGGATGATTTATCTTTTTGATTCCAGTAAGCTAAAGTGACTACATGCCCGTCGGGTGTGTAAAGCAATCTTCCGAAGATCGCATTGATGGGATTAAACATCATATCGGTCACTCCAACAGTAAATGTTGCAGGTGGCGGCGGAGGCGAAGAAGATTCGGTTCCTTCAGCCACTAAATTTGGAGCCGCAACTTTAGGAGGTGGAGAAGCAGCTATTTCAACGGTGTATTTATTAAACTGCAGGAGTTGTTGTAGAAAGGAAGCCCTTTCAGGCGACACGTTTTTTTCAACAATAGCGCATTTAACGCCATTCAGTTCTTCTGACAAATGATTTTGATTGATGGGCATAAAAAGAATTTTAAATTCCGATGCTCATTGAAAAAATATATTCATAAACATAACTTATTACTCCTGTTAGAACGATTCCGGTCACACATATTAATAAAGCTAATTTGGGAGAAGGGGTTATCGTTAATTTTTTAACAGGATTTTCATTAGAATCCATAAAAATGGCTTTCACCACCCTGAGGTAATAATAAAGGGAGACAACCATATTCAATGCAGCAATTGTGATAAGTATATAGTTCCCCTGTCCTGCACCAGCCATCAGGAGGAAGAATTTTCCAAAGAACCCGGCAGTAGGAGGAATACCAGCCAAAGAAAATAATGAAATGGCCAATACCCATGATAACATGGGATTGGTTTTATAAAATGCTTTATAATCTTCTATATTTTCCCTCCCTGCTAAAGCACTTACCAGGCCGACCACACCAAATGCACCCAGGTTGGAGAAAGTATAAATCAATACAAAGTAAACGACTGATGCGCTACCAGCCTGTGAAGATCCGGTTATACCAATTAAAATAAATCCCACCTGTGCAATTGAAGAAAAAGCAAGAAAGCGTTTTATGTTATTCTGACGGATGGCAAAGAGGTTTCCTATAACCATCGTCAGTACGGAAAGCACAAATAAAATATTATACCAGGTTATGATATAGGATTTGAACGCAGTGTACAATACTGTCATAAATACGAAAATCACAGATGCTTTAGAGACGACAGACAAATAAGAAGTGACGGTTACGGGGGAGCCCTCATACACGTCGGCCGTCCACAAATGGAATGGCACCGCTGAGATCTTAAATCCAAATCCGGAGATTAATAATATGAAAGCAAAAATTTGTAAAGGACTACCATATAAATGATCTGAAAGTGCTGATAAAGTCAATGTTCCTGTGGTTCCATAAACCAGGGAAATACCCAGTAATAATAATCCGGATGAAAAAGCAGATGAGATGATGAATTTGAATGCAGCTTCACTTGATTTTCTTTTTTCGAGATCGAAGTTGGCAAGAGCAGCCAATGGAATGCTTGACAATTCCAAGCCCAAAAAGAACATCAATAAATTACCCGCAGAGATCATAAAGAACATTCCAAGTAAAGTTGCAAGCAGGAGTATATAAAATTCGAGGACGTGTTTATTATTTTTCAGCCATGGATAAGATTGTAATGCTATGATAAACGTACCGAAAGAGAGAATATTTTTCTCTGTAACGATCAGATGATTTGTTTTGAACATCTCATTGAACAGTATTCCATCTTTATAGCCAAAAAACCCCGCGATAACATTTAGAAACAGTAATGTATTTATAAGTTTCAGAATGTTTTCGTTCGTCCTTTCTTTGCTGCCCACTTTAATGAATAACAGGATAAATAAAATAATGATGATTGCACATTCCTGTTTCATCAATATTAAAAAGTCAATTCCCATGTTCATTTTTTATTTTAGGGCAAGTGCCTTTCCAAGATGTTGAATGATGTATTCCGTACCGGGATTGATCAGGTGGAACAACCAGAAAGGCGCCACTCCGATCACTGCAATTCCCGTAATCAGAATTCCTGCAGCCAGTCTTTCATTCCACGAGGCATCTGTAATATGGTTGTAATGATTGTTGGTGATGGGTCCCATGACTGCCGTTCCTGCAGCGCGCAAAATATATACAGCAGTAACGACAATTGATGCACATGCCAGGATAGTCGCAAGCCGGTACCATAGATCAGGGTTTTCCCAACTACCCATAAAAACAGTTACTTCAGCAACGAACCCGCTAAAACCAGGAAGCCCGAGAGAACATAACCCTGCAATAACAAAGACTGTCGAGATAAAGGGAAGGACTTTTAATAAGCCTCCTAATTGTTTAGTTAACCGTGTATGGGTTCTGCTGTAAATCATGCCGATGGCAGCAAAGAAAAGAGCCGTCATTAAACCATGGGAAACCATTTGTAACACTGCTCCATTTATAGAAGTTTGCGTCAGCATGCCAATACCAAGTAAGACAAAACCACAATGACTGACGGATGAATAGGCATTGATATATTTAAGATCCTTCTGCATCATCGTAACAAATGCTCCATAGATAATTGCTATGGTTGACAGTAAGACAATGACGGGGGAATAATGATGGGCTGCGTCCGGCATTAAATAGGTTGCGACCCGTAAACATCCATATCCGCCGAGTTTCATGGATATACCTGCTAAAAACATAGAGGCTGCGGTGGGTGCAGATGAATGACCATCAGGCACCCAGGTATGAAAAGGGAACAGTGCAGAAAAAATTCCAAAGCCAATGAATGCAAAAGGGAAGAACATATTTTGTATACCGACATCAATATGCATTTGGGAAATCCGGATAAGGTCGAAACTATGTGCACCATTCAGGTTTGTGTTGAAAAATAATCCCAGTAGTCCCACAAATACCAGGGCAGATCCTGCCATTAACATCAGCGCAAGTTTCATGGCGCTGTATTCTTTTTTTCCGCTGCCCCAAATTCCTATTAACATGAATTTGGGTATGACTGCCAGTTCCAGGAAGAAAAACAGGGTAAAAAGATCCAGGGAGATAAAATATCCATAAGCGCCGGCGCTTAAAAATAAAAGCAGGAAAAAGAATTCTTTATTCAAAACTTCCTGCGTCCAGGATACCAATACGCCCGCAATTACCACAAATGCTGTCAGCAGGATCATTGCGAGGGAAATTCCATCAATTCCGATATGATAATGAATATGTAATGGCTCAAACCAGGAATAGTCCGATTCAAATAAAAATTGCGCATTGTTTCCTGTTGCACGTTCTTTCCAGTATGCAAACAATAATATAAAAGAAAATAATAGTTGTGCGGTAGTGCCAATCAAGGAAACAGTCCTCACCTGTTTTAATCCTTTGCAGAAAAGAACTGCTAATGCAGTAATCAGGGGAAGGATGATCAGGAGGGAAAGGTTCATTTAAGGTGGTTATAGGTTATGGGTTATGAGATATGGGTTATGGGTTTTCATTTCAACAAGTAAATAAACAACGCAGCTAATCCAATTATCCCACCAAAGAAATACAACGCGTAGTTCTGAACTTTGCCAGATTGAAGTCCTTTGATAAAAGCGGAGATATTTGCGGTGGTCGTTGCCAGGGAATTCATAAAACCATCAACGATATTTTTATCTATCCACGCAGCCAGTCTCCCAATCCCATTGAAGATAATTTTCTTCGTTATAAAAAGATATACTTCATCAATATAAAATTTCCTGTATATGGTATTGTAAATATTTCCTAAGGAAGATGCTATAATCCGGGGTCTGTTATTCTGCGTTTTGTACAAATAAGCAGCTAATAATATTCCAGCGGCTGCCATCAAAACCGGGAAAGCAGAGAAGCCCGGATCAACATGTGATTCCAGTGGCACACCATCTGAAGTAATGAAGGAAGAAACAGGAACAAATCCAGCGAATATTGTACAGACGCTTAGAATTATCAATGATATTTTCATGGATAGTGTTCCTTCGCCGTGTGCGTTTCCATGATTATGAAATTCTTTTCCCCAGAAAATAGAATAGTATAAACGGAACATATAAAACGCCGTCAGTGCAGAAGTAAATACCGCAATTCCATATATCAGTTTGTTTGAATGATATGCCGCCATTAAGATATCTTCTTTACTGAAGAATCCTGAAAATGGAGGGATACCTGCGATCGCCAGGCAGGCTATTAGAAATGAAATATGCGTTACCGGCATTATTTTTCTCAAACCTCCCAGATCTTTTATATCGTTACTATGGGCAAGATGTATCACGGCTCCTGCACCCAGGAATAATAATGATTTGAAGAATGCGTGTGTAAACAAATGAAACATGGATCCTGTAAATCCTAATCCATTCTCTCCACCATATTTTGATACGCCCAGTGAAAACATCATGAAGCCGATCTGCGACATAGTAGAAAATGCCAGCACTCTTTTAATATCAGTTTGCGTACATGCAATGACAGCCGCAAATAAAGCAGAAAAGGCACCTACCCAGGTTATGATTTGCATAGCCGTAAAATCAATTGAAAAAACAGGGAACAACCTGGCAACTAAAAATACTCCTGCAACAACCATCGTAGCAGCGTGAATCAAAGCAGATACCGGTGTGGGCCCTTCCATCGCATCGGGCAACCAGATATGCAAAGGGAACATGGCCGATTTTCCTGCTCCTCCAATAAATACTAGTACCAATCCCCATGTAAGCATAGATGCCCCGAGGAATGTCGCGGTAGTGATTTCAATGAATGCTGAAGATTGTGTTGAAGTAAGTTTTTGTATCAGTGTACCGAAATCCAGGGTGCCACTGTAAAAAGCCAGAATAAGGATACCCACCAGAAAACCAAGATCGGCAAACCGGGTAACGATAAATGCTTTCTTTGATGCGGCAACAGCAGAAGGTTTTTCAAAATAATATCCGATCAATAAGAAGGAAGAAACGCCAACCAGTTCCCAGAACATGTAGATCTGAAAAATATTGGAGGAGAGAACCAGTCCCAGCATGGAAAAACTAAATAGGGATAAAAAAGCATAGTAAGTGGCAAACCGTTCTTCACCTTTCATATAACCGAGACTGAAAATATGAACCATCAAAGAAATAAAACTTACTATTACAATCATCATGACAGAGATTGGATCGAGGAGGATACCCATATCAATAGAAACATTGGGAGAGAACTGAAGCCAGGTGTATTTCAGGGCGACAATATTATAATATGAACCATTTATTTTTCCTCCAATAAAAAAATATTGCCAGGTGGCATAAAGTGAAAGTATGGCAGATATAAAAATTGAAAATGTCCCAATAGTTCCGGAAAATGATTTAAAATATTTTCTTCCGAATAACCCGAGTATTAAAAAGCAGAACAGGGGCAGGAGCGGAATAAATGCTATGTATGAATATTGGGGCATCGTTTAGTATTTCAATTCACTTGCATCTTCCACATCGATGGAATGATGACTCCTGTATAAATTGATTATTATGGCTATGGCTAATGCAGCTTCTGCTGCAGCAATGGTTATTATAAAAATGGCAAAAA
This sequence comes from uncultured Bacteroidota bacterium, assembly GCA_963711345.1. Classification (GTDB taxonomy): domain Bacteria; phylum Bacteroidota; class Bacteroidia; order Chitinophagales; family Chitinophagaceae; genus Puia. The sequence goes on from CAVQDS010000002.1 coordinate 931,535, forward strand.
ATACCCCATCTAATTTTCCCGGGTACAGATATCTGTTAAAAGCGACGAAATTGATATTCACACTATTCAGAATCAATTCAATAGCCATAAGCATCGTAATCATGTTTCGACGGGTGAATAATCCGTACATGCCGATGAAAAAAAGGGCGGTGCTTACAAAAAGTATATGCGTTATTGTTATTTCAGTCATTTTGGTATGTGCAGCTTTGGTTCTTCCTGAATTACATTATTATTTATTCTCTCTTTCTTCTATTGGTTTTATTTTCATGGCAATTACAATACATCCAACCATGGAAGCGAGTAAAAGAATACTCACTACTTCGAATGGCAATACAAATCCATGTTCTTTAGTGCTCAACATCTGCATGCCTATTTCCGATACTTTAACATTGAATGGTTCATGGATTGTCGGGCCAAATCCATATCCATATATCAGGTGATAAGTAAAAGCAAAACCGAATACCAATGCCAGAGAGGAAAATATAGAACGGTTTCTTAATGGTTTTGGCATTTCATCTCCGGATTTCTGTGTAAGAAAAATGGAAAAAATGATGAGTACAACAATACCTCCGACATATATAATAACTTGTACTGCAGCTATAAATTCAACGCCCATCCAGAAAAACAAGGCAGCCGTCCCGATTAAAGTGAATAAAAGAAAAATAGCAGAACGGAAAATTCTTCTTGTTGTAACTGCAAGCAGGGCAGCCACCAGGATAAAGGCAGAGATGATATAAAATATAATTACAGATGCACTCATTATTCTATACCCTCTCTTAGTTTAGATCCCTCGTTATTTAATTTTTTTGTGAGTTTACTCCTGTCGAAAACACTATGTTCGAAGTTCTGTGCCATTTTGATGGCGTCAGTTGGACAGGCTTCAATACATAAATTACACATCGTGCATAATTCCAGGTGGTAGACAAATGTGTCGATTGCTTTTTTCTTTTTTCCTTCCGGAGTAATATCGAATTTATTGATAATCTTGATAGTTCCGTTGGGGCAGGCAATTTCGCAGGCAGAACATCCTGTGCAGGCATGTTCATTCTTTTCATCGTGTATCAGAACTACTTCTCCGCGGAAACGTTCAGCCAGATTCAAAGTTTCGCGGTTATCGGGATACTGTTCTGTAATAATTTCCTTTCGATGTGTAAAGTAATAACCCGTCATGCGCATGCCTTTCAGCATTGATCTGACCGCTCCGAATACATCTTTTATATAATCTTTTAAGAACATATTGAATATTAAAAATGCCAACCCATGATGGCGACCAGTGTCATCAGCAATAAATTAAACATACTGATTGGCAGAAGATATTTCCATTCCAGATTCAGCAACTGATCGATCCTCAGCCTGGGGAATGTCCATCTGAACCACATGATTAAAAATATCAACCCAATCGTTTTGCCCAGGAACCAGATAGAAGATGGAATATAATCCATGATATGATTGAATCCCTGCAAGTGCCCTATATGAAGGGGCATCCATCCGCCAAAGAATAAAGTTGCTCCGATTGCACATACGATAAAGATGTTGATGTATTCCGCCAGGAAGAAAAGGGCGAACCGCATTCCTGAATATTCTGTATGAAAGCCCGCTGTTAATTCGCTTTCTGCTTCTGCCATATCAAATGGCGCACGGTTTGTTTCAGCAGTAACTGCGATGATGAAAATGACAAATGAGATGAGGGCCGGAATATGAGCTTTGAAAATCCACCAGCCATTTTCCTGTGAAAGAATAATATCCTTAATACTTAAACTTCCTGTCATGACAACGATGGAAAGAACAGAAAGACCCGCCGACAATTCATAACTTACAATCTGTGCACCGCTCCTCATGGCACCCAGCAGGGAATATTTATTATTGCTTGCCCATCCGGCCATCAGAATGCCAATTACAGAAAGGGAGGAAACAGCTGAAAGATACAACACGCCTATGTTAATATCCCATATCTGGAAGTTTTTTGCGAAGGCTATCGGAGCAAGGATGAGCATGGCAACGATCATTACGACGAATGGCGCCAGTGTAAATAAAAATTTATCAGCGCCGTCCGGAACTAAGCCTTCTTTCATAAGCAGCTTTAATGTGTCGGCAGTAGTTTGAAAAATTCCTTTAGGTCCGACCCTGTTAGGTCCTAAACGGATTTGCATAACGGCGGCTACTTTTCGTTCCATAAATACTAAGCTCAATCCCAGGACGGCAAATAATGTTATGGAAGCGAGACCTACCAGAATAAATTCAGAGAGCAATGCCAGGGTTGGATTGAAATGACTGTTCAGCCATTCATGAATTATCAGTGTAATGTTTTCTAAACTAAACATGCCATTTTATTTATCTGTCGATATCCGGTATTACCAAATCCAGTGATCCCATGGCGGCAACGAGATCCCCGATTTTCAATCCTTTCACCATATGTTCCAGGGCAGAAAGATTGGAGAATCCGGGTGAACGGAATTTAATCCTGTAAGGTGTTGTGCCGCCTTCACTAACGATATATACGCCCAGTTCACCTCTGGCTGTTTCTACTCTCTGATAAAATTCTCCTTTTGGTAATTTCAATACTGCTTTTGTTTTCGCCTGAAAGTCCCCTTCGGGAATATTGTCAAGTAATTGTTCAATGATACGGATACTTTGCTGCATTTCTTTCAATCTGACTACATAGCGTGCAAAAGAATCCCCTTCTTTTTCAGTTATTTCTTCGAACTCCACTTTGTTATAAATATCATAGGGGTAAAGCTTTCTGATATCGCAGATCACGCCGCTGGCTCTTGCCACCGGGCCACTGCATCCGTAAGAAATGGCATCTTCCCTGGATATGACACCAACTGATTTCATTCTATTTTGAAAGATCACATTGCCGGTAACCAGTTCATTATACTCTTCGAATTTTGATTTGTATAATTGAATGAAATGTTTCACATCTTTTTGGAAATCGGGATGGAGTTCGGCCATTACACCACCGGGGACCATATAGTTCATTGTCAGCCTGGCACCGCAAGTCTTTTCCATTATATCTGTAATGGTTTCACGTTCTCTGAAAGCATGAAAAAAAGGAGTGAATGCACCCAGATCCATTGCCATGGCACCCCACCAAAGTTCATGCGATGCAATACGCGTAAGTTCATCCATGATTACACGGATATATTGAGCGCGTTGGGGAACTTCAATTTGGAGGCCTTTTTCAACGCAAAGTGCACAACAGTGATTATTAATATGGGACGATAAATAATCCATCCGGCTGGTTACATAGATAAACTGGCGGTAAGATAGGCTTTCACACATTTTTTCGATAGAACGGTGTATATATCCTAAATGCGGCTCGACTTTTTTAATCGTTTCGCCATTTAGAGTAATAACCAGGTGCAGTACGCCATGAGTTGCAGGATGCTGTGGGCCAACATTTATTATCAAATCACCTTCCGAAGTTCTCCCAATTTCCTCGATCATTTTTTATACGACTTTCTGTAATCAGGTTTTTACAACTTTATCATATTTACCGGATCTTCAAAATCTTTTCTTAATGGCCATCCTTCCCAGTCATCCGGCATGATGAGTCTTCTCAAATCTGGATGATGCAGAAATTTCACTCCAAAGAGATCATACACTTCTCTTTCCAGCATTTCAGCCGTGCGCCATATATCTGATACGGTTTCGATTTCCGGACTGTTCCTGTCTAATTTGGCTTTTACAACCATATTGTGCCTGTGTATGGTGGACGAAAAATGATAGACCATCATAAAATGCGTTTTCCAGTCTATGCAGGTCAGACAAAACAGATAGTCAAAATCCAGCCCCCCGGTATACCGGAGTTGTTCAACAAATGAAACCAACTCTTCCTGTGGAATAAAAGCATTAAGCCATTCGCCTCCTTCTTCAAAAATGATTGCTGGAAGTATTTCAGTAAGCTTCAATTTTAAATCCTCATTCAACATATCTGTTCTTCGGAATATTTTATGGATTTAAACTGGAGTTTTCTTTGATTTGTTCTCTTGTTAAACCTGCTTTAATTTTTCCCTGTAATGTGATGAGGGCGTGTAATAAAGCTTCGGGCCTGGGTGGGCAGCCGGGTATGTACACATCAACCGGAATAACATGATCAGCACCCTTAACCACGGAATAAGTATTATAAAAGAAGGGACCTCCGCTGATGGCACATGCACCCATGGCAATAACATATTTCGGATCTGCCATTTGATCGTATAATCTCTTTAAAACGGGAGCCATTTTATTTACGATGGTACCGGCAATTATAATAACGTCTGCCTGGCGGGGAGTAGCTCTTGCAACTTCAAATCCGAATCTTGAGAAATCGTATTTTGCAGAAGCCACAGACATCATTTCTATGCCGCAGCAACTGGTGGCAAAGGTTAGTGGCCAAAGTGAATTTGAGCGTGCCCAGTTGATCACATCATCCAGCTTGCTTAAAACAACACCACCTCCGGGTGTTTCATGAATTTTACCGGGGAAATCGTTTTGCTTATTGTCTTTTTTATCTACATCCATTTCAGGGCACCTTTTTTATGCGCGTATAAAAAACCCATAAACAGAATAAACAGGAATACAAGTATTTCGACCAATGCCGGGAGGCCTAATTTTTTTACTACTACTGCCCAGGGGTACATGAAAACCAGTTCTACATCGAAAATCAGAAAGATCAGTGCAAATAAATAATAACCTACATTGAATTGATTCCATGGAGAACCTGTAACCGGTATACCACATTCATAAGCCTGCCCTTTTTGTGGATTCGTGGACCCCTTTACCAGTATTTTTGAGATGAATATTCCGCCTGCTGCAAATGCTATGGCGGATAAAAAAAGGATGATTAACGACGATGGTCCCATATAGTATACTTGATGAAACGTATATCCTTAACAATGTAAGTTTTTGGCTTGTTCTGTCCAAATGATATTGATCGCAATTGTGCTTGTTTCCGGGAGGTTTACGGTCGGGTGGATGGGAAATTATGCATAAAAATGTTAAATTGGGTGAAACTTACTACCAGCCTGTCCAGCAGGAGCCAAGAGCGCTCATGAATTAGCTTTTGAAAAAGCAGATAAATGGTGAGTAATGTATTTGATTCAAAAGCTAAATTTCTTTTATGAAAGTCATTGCATCTGTTTTTTTATTTCTGCTGTTTTTCATAAACGGTTTCTCCCAGAATTCAGACAGCACACATAAGGAAAAAAAACTGGCACCCTGGTACGTGGAAAGATTCAGATTGTACAGCAGGTTTTTTTGTACCGATCACTAATACCAATTTACAAGTAGGAGTAAAGGGGGGAAGGCAGGTACACCCGATCAATCTGGAAAAAGATCTGGGTTTTGATAAGGTCAGTTAACATTTTTAGCCAATTTCCAATGGCGTATTTCCCGCCGTTCCCGGATAAACCTGAACTATTATAATATTCCACGGAGTTCAACACATACACTGACGAAGGACATAACTTTTAAGGACAGTACCTATCATGTAAATGCAACTGTAAACAGCTTTTTCAATACAGCAATCTACCAGGTATCTTATGGATATGCCATTTTATCCAAACCCAATTACGAATTGGGAGTAATGGTCGGTGCGCATATTGTAGGGGGTAAGGCAGGAATATCAGTAAATGGCGCCAATGTGGGAGCTTCTGAGAATAGTAATTTTGGATTCACAGCGCCGTTACCCGATTTAGGCATTTGGGGAGGTTATGCTTTTAATAAACGGATGGCTGCGAATCTGGACGTGGATTATTTATCGTTAACTGTCGGAAGTATTACAGGAAGCATTTTTGCATACAATATCGTTTTCATTTATAAATTGACGGAGAAACTGGAACTTTCCGGAGGTTATTCAGGTTTAAATTTTAAAGTTGACGATGTAAAACAGAATATCGAAGCCAATTTTAAGTGGGGTTATAACGGCCCTGCACTTGGAATAACCTATTCATTTGGTAAAAAATCCTGGGGGCATTGATAAATCAACCACTTGTTACTGTAGTGATTCCTACTTATAATCGTATTGAATTTGTTCAACTTGCCATCGCATCTGTAATTGCACAAACGTATATTCATTGGGAATTAATTATCGTGGATGATGGATCAGATGATGGAACTGCTGCTGCAATCCATTCAATGAATGCCGGCCATATAAAAGTTTTGCAGTTGAAGCATTCCGGAAATATCGCATACCTGCGTAATACAGGTGCAAAAGCGGGCTCGGGAGAATGGATTGCATTCCTGGATTCCGACGATTTATGGTTTCCAAGGAAACTGGAAATTCAATTGAATTATTTATTGGGTGAAGGCAAGCGGTGGGGATACGGAGGATTTGAACTGATGAATAGGGAAATGCAACCGATCCCAAATAAAGCAGGAATATATCGTCCGGTTTCAGGATGGATCGCCAAAGAAGTACTCACTACCGAGGCATCGGTAAACATTGGAACCCTGATGCTAAAGCGGTCACTTTTTGAAGAAGTCGGGGGATTTGACGAAGATGCAGAAATTTTATACCGTGAAGATTACGAACTGGTAATCAGGTTGGCTTTGAGAGAAGAGTCTCTGGCAATTCCTGATCTGTTACTCCGTGTCAGGGAACATACTGGCCGGTCGACGAATGCATTTGAATATGGCAATGAAAGGACAGCGGCAGTATACAGGCGTTTCCTTCAAACAAATACTGATAAAGAGCTTGCAAAAATCGCCCGCCGCCGAATGGCTGGAGAACTTACGGAAGATGCTGTAAAGAGAATCAGGCAGAAAAAATATTCTGAGGCAGTCATGAGATTGTGGAAGGCTTTTTTAAGTGGGGATCGCTTGCGGCACTTACTCTCTGCTATTCGCCGCGGCTTCTGAGCTTTCGTTTTACACCGGCATAATCAATTCCACAGCGATAAATGTGATAATCATATTTTCTCAGATATTCAATGATTTCTTTCAATTCCACACGGGTCATCCATTCCCCTTCAAAAACCACAACGCTGATATTATATTTTGAAAAATCGATTGACCTGAGGATTTTATAATCGAATCCTTCTGTATCCAGATGTAACAGATCGACATCATCGAATTTATTTTTTTGAAGCAGGTCGTAAAACGTAATCACTGGTAAAGATTCGGCAACAATCCTTTTATCCAAATCTTTACCGTGTTCAATATTTTTTAGAAATGTTTCTTTATCGAAGGAACCAACCTGATCATACCAGCCCGGTTCGCTTTCTGCAATATCTTTTAACCTGTAGAATAACATTTCCCCTCTTTCCGGACCAATGCCGACATTTTCAAAAACGAGGCCATTCAGCCGGGTGTAATTGTCCCTGAGTCTAATAAAATTCGCCTTGTCGGGCTCTACCAGAATTCCCTTCCAGTTATTTTTTCTGATATATCTGTGCAGGGGATCATTTTTTATTCCGTCATTGGAACCAATCTGCACAAAGGTTTTAATATTTGATTCACCTGCAATTTCAAATATTCTGTCCATCGGAATCTCTAAAATCATATCTTTTGAGATAATGGTTTTAATTGATTCCTTTATTCTTTTTAAAAATAACATTATTTCTCTATTGCATAGATCCAGGATTTCTCGGATCCTGTTTGTTTTCTAATTTATATTCTTTCGGAGGAATTTTTCCGAGAAGATTTTTTACAAAATAATCCCACCGGCGTCTCATCATATACGGAGCATAAGCACCATAACCGTGGCCGCTGTTCGGGAATATTATCAGATCATAATCCTTATTAGCTTTTTCCAATGCTTCAACTACCAGCAGGGTATTGGATGGGGGTACATTGTTATCCATGAATCCGTGTGCCAGCAATAATTTACCCTTCAGGTTTTTTGCATATAATTGATTTGCCTGCAAAGCGTAATTTGATGAGCCGCTCCCATCTTTGGACAAAAGACCATCGTAACGTTCTCCCCAGTCATCTTCATAATTTCTGTTATCATGATTTCCGGATTCTGAAATGCCAACCTTAAAGAAATCAGGGTATGTAAACATTGCACATGCGGTAGCAAATCCTCCGCCTGAGTGACCCCAGATTCCTATTCTGTTCGTGTCCATATAATTAAATCGAAGAGCCAGTGCACGAATAGCTGCGACCTGGTCGGACAAGGTATTTTCTGCCATATCTCCATAGTTCATGTCATGATAACTTTTCGAGCGAAGCGGGTTACTTGTCCCTTCTATCTGAACGACAATAAAACCCAGTTCTGCCAATGACTGATTATCTCCCCTGGAAGCTATGAATGACCAACTGCCGATACTTCCGCCCTGCGGGCCCGGATATATATAATCAATAATAGGATATTTTTTTGAAGGATCAAATTGAACCGGTGTATACATCAAACCGAATAAGTCTGTTACACCATCATGTGCCTTTACTGTAACAGGAACCGGTGGCTTCCAGCCTGTAGCTCTAAGGCGGGATATATCTGTTTTTTCAAGAGTCAGAATAAGTTTTCCATCTATACTCCGGAGTAAACTGATGCCGGGGACGTCAGGCTGTGAATAATAATCGATGAAATAGTTTTCATCCGGTGACATTTTTATGGTGTGATTGCCTATGTCCGGCGTCAGTAAACTGAGGTTTTTCCCGTCAAAGCCTATTTTATAGAAATAAGTAAAATAAGGATTCCCAGGTTCCCTGCCATCCGCGAGAAAATACAGCATACGTTTCTTTTCATCAATCTTGATTAACTGGGTAACAACCCAGTTTCCTTTGGTAATTTGACTTTTTAGTTTTCCGGTCAGGGCATCATATAAATAAAGATGTCCCCAGTTATCTCTTTCTGAATACCATATTATTTCTTTCGATGAAGGCAGATAACGCCAGTTAATGGTTCCCTGTCCGGATTCATACTGGGTATTGACCGTTTCATCAAAAACTTCACGAACAATCCCGGTTCTTGCATCAGCTATCCTGAATTTTTCCTGCTGATGATTTCTTGATGTGGAAACAAAAGCAAGTTGAGAAGCATCAGGGCTCCATGCAACATCATCAAAGGTTCCGCTACTTGAAATGTCATCACTTAAACTGGCTCTGTGCGGATCCGGATCAGTTTTAATAAATATCACCCTTGGTTCATCCACATTGATAATCACGCGTTGAATGGTAATGATATTTGTATCACCCGGCAGAGGATATTTCCATGATTCCAATTTTGGATGACCCACATTCGTTGTTATCAGGTACATATCGCCGGCAGCGCGTTCGTCCTGTTTAAAAGTGGCTATCTTTTTTGAGTCGGGCGACCATTTTAAAATAGGATTGTCGCTTTTTTTCCAGCCGGCATTGTCAGTTGCATATCCAAAATTTTTAATCCCGTCGGTGGTGAGCTGAATAAGTTTGCCGGATTTCAGGTCTTTCACCCATAGATTATAATCCTTAATAAAAGCTTCTTTGCTGCTGTCAGGCGAAATCAATGCCTTTTTATTGAACTCTCTGCGGTTTAACGGAGCATCGCCGCCCTTTTGCTCTCCTGCTGTTGGTGTAGAAGTTCCCTGAATAGCATCAACAACAATAATTTCACTTCCTTTCGGGTTGAGGTTTCTATACCAGAATTTATCACCGGGCAACCAAAACGGATTAACTTCCCCATTGTCGATATACGGTTGCGTATAATATCTAAGGAAATGTTCTGCTCGTGCATAGTCATTTGCAGTTAAAGAATCATGATTCTGTGCATTTGAACGAAGCATGGCGGCAAAAAGGAACAGCGTGTTGAATATTTTTCTCATATGAATTCAAAAAAGTAAATTAATGAATTATCTGAACTCTTCTGATGTTTCCTTGTTTCTTCTGTAAATCCATAGTTTCGGTATGAATTTAGCTTGATTTTTATTTCTATCAGGAACATTCCAATAATTCGGGAATTGAATTATTGACTGTTTGAGTTAAATAGCATAAAGAATAACTAACTTAAGGAATACTAATAATTCTACCTGTGAAGTTTTTCAGGTATGTCATATTTGGAATATTCTTTATAATATCTCCCCGGACTAGCCTCAGTCAGGAGTACAATAACCCTGACCAGGCTTTTTTAGTCGCCCTGCAAAGTAAAAAGCCTGTGCTTTTGATTTTTTCAGGATCTGACTGGTGCCTGCCATGCGAAAAACTTAACAGGGAAATTATTTCAGATTCAGCTTTCAAAAATTTTGCTACTCTAAACCTGGTTTTAATAGAAGCAGATTTCCCTCAAAAGATAAAACTTTCCAAAGAACAGATTTTGTGGAATGAAAGGCTGGCGGAAGAATTCAATCCAGACGGTATATTTCCATATCTTCTTTTATTGAAAGCAGACAAGTCAATTATTTCCTCGCTGGATTATGTTCATTATGATACTGTGCATTTTATCGAAGAAATAAAAAATGCCTTAACATCATCGGGAAAATGACTGAATATAATACAGATATCAGACTGATGGGATCTGCCTTTCAATTTATTGTGAACGCAGAAACCAAAGAAGCAGGTCATGGATTGATACAGGATTGCATTGAAGAAGTAAGACGCATAGAAAAACTGCTCACTGAATTCGACGATCATTCAGAAACATCATTGATAAATAAACATGCAGGAATTCATCCGGTACAGGTAAGCACAGAAACGTACCTGCTAATACAACGTTGTATTCAAATATCAAAACTTACTGATGGGTTTTTTGACATCACTACAGGCATCTTGAAGAAGTTATACAATTTCAGAAATGTATCATTTGAATTCCCTTCAGAAAGTAAAATTCAGGATTGTCTTCAGTTAACAGGACACAGAAAAATTAAATTACTAACTAATAACAGAGTATATCTGGAACGCAAGGGAATGCGTATTGGTTTCGGAGCTATCGGGAAAGGATACGCAGCACATAAAGCAATGAAACTGATGCAGCAGAAAGAAGTACCGGGGGGTGTAATCAATGCGAGCGGGGATCTTTGTGTGTGGGGAACCAAACATGATGGCAGTCATTGGAACGCAGGAATTGCAAATCCTGATTGCCCTGATGAGATTTTACTCTGGCTTCAATTAAACGGACTGTCCATAGCGACATCCGGGAATTATGAACAATATTTTGAATTAAATGGTGTGCGTTACGCTCACAACATAAATCCCGTTAACGGCCGTCCGGTAACAGGCATCAAGAGCGTTTCTGTGATAAGCCCTCATGCAGAATTAAGTGATGCACTTGCAACAGCCGTCACAGTTATGGGCCTCTCTCAGGGACTTCGTTTGATCAACCAATTACCGCATACACATTGCATAATTATTGATGATCTGAACCAGATTCATTTTTCAAACAATATTGAAAGGATGAGATTCCTTAAAAAAACCGCCTGATGAAACTTAATAGCAGAAATCTGTTTGCTGTCATGTTCATGTCTATTGGATCATGCAGAACAGTAAAACCTTACCAGCGCGCATACCTGAATGATAACGCAATGCAAATCAATAAAAAAAATGTTGACAAACTCTCATCTGATATGCATTCTTATAAAGAAGGTGCATCTGGCGGAGGCCGTGGTAAAAGCAGTGGCGGCTGCGGATGTAATTAAGTCGTAAAATGAAAAAGAAGTATATCTGCTTTAGTCTTTTTACGACGTCCTTTCTGTTTGGCGTTTCCCAGGTTACGCTGAATCCTTATGGGATAAAAAGGATATCGAAATCGAATATTGAACTTGTTTATTCACAATACATCGGGGATGGTGATCACTCAGCGATAACGGGCGGTATAGGAACAGAAAAACTGATTGTTTATGAACCGGAGATGATAATAAATCGTCCGATAGATTCCCTGAGATCATACTGGGTGGATGCCGGTATCGATGTAATTACTTCTGCGTCTATGGACAATATTGATTTTGTTGTCTCTTCCGCATCGCGTGTAAGTAAAAGGGGATATATTATGCCTGGCTATAATACAAAATTGAAAAAGAACCGAAATATCATAGTAGGAGGGAATGGTTATTTTTCCATTGAATCAGCCTACCGATCCCTTGGAGGTGCATTATCGATTGATTATGTCAGTAAGGATAAATCGAGCGAATTGTCTGCTGAGTTCCAGGCTTTTTTTGATGATCTGCGCTGGGGCCTTCTTAATGGTGAAAGGCCATTGCGACTCGTATATCCTTATGAACTCAGGTATAAGGAATGGTTTTCGAATTACAAACGCAATTCTTATAATCTAAACCTGAGTTTTACTCAAACGATAAATGAGAAAATGATTCTCGCATTTTTCCCTGGTATTTCTTATCAGCAGGGACTCCTGTCAACTCCATATCACAGGGTTTATTTCACCGACAGCACCGAGAGAGTGGAGAAATTACCAGATAAAAGATGGCTGATACCATTGGGAATTCAGCTGAATACATTTATTTCTGACCGTTATATTCTAAGTTTATATTACCGTTTTTATCATGATAATTTTGGAATTACTGCACATACTATCGAGGCAGATCTTACTGCGAAAATTACAAGCAGGTTTTCCCTGACGCCTACATTTCGATTTTATACGCAGAAAGGAAGCCCTTATTTTAAACCATATTTTGAGCTGAATCCTGATCAGCCTTTTTATACATCCAATTATGCATTATCATCATTCAACAGTTATGAAACCGGTATTGACGCAAGGTTAGCCGTTCCGGCAAAACAAAAAGCGAAGATATATTTTGACACGATCTGGCTTAGGTATAGTTATTATAAACGTACAGACGGGTTATATGGACATATCCTCACACTCGTTCTGGATTTGGTATCTGATAAGAATAATAAAATGCATTAAATTTCATCAATATGAACAATTTGCTGAATGATCTTTCAAAAAAACACCAGCTCATATCTAACCTGTTTACATTACCGGAAACAAAATCGGGCTGGGAGCAATATAAATTATCAAAAGAACAACTGGATTTCTTTGAAGAATATGGTTATATCAGCGATTTAAAATTGCTGGAAGACTGGCAGGTGGAAAAGCTTAATAATGAATTGGCTGAGATTGCAGACCCTGCACATCCTGCACATGAATTGTTTTATGAATTTCACAGTAACGAATCATCCGACCCGGATGCTGTTTTATTTCACGCACTTGGCGCGTGGCGTATTTCACAAAGTTTTCATGATACTATATGGAATCCTGCATTTACCATGGCTGCCAGCCAGATTCTGGGTAATAAAGCAATACGGTTTTGGCATGATCAGTTATTTTGTAAACCCGCCTCACACGGAGGCGTGGTAGCCTGGCACCAGGACTATTCTTATTGGACAAGGACAGTTCCACTGCAACACCTTACCTGCTGGGTAGCTTTAGATGATGCAACTACCGATAATGGATGTTTGTATTATGTTCCTAAAAGCCACCGCTGGGGTCTGTTGGAAAAACCTGATCTGGCCGGCGATATGGAAGGGTTGGTTAAATATCTCAATGACAAACAAAAAGCTGAATTCAAACCTGTTCCAATTGAATTGAAAAAAGGATATGGAACATTTCATCACCCCCTGATGGTACATGGATCCTATGCAAACAAGTCTCCAAAATCAAGACGAGCATTCGTTTTGAATGTATTTACTGATGGTACTGAATCCAATACAGATGATGTATTGTTGACAGGTGTGCCTCCAATAAAGAAAGGTAATAAAATGGAGGGGCAGTTTTTCCCCGTGATCTTTGCACCTTAATGAAAGAAATCACAACTAACGGGCATCAATTAATCAATGCAGGCATGAGTTTTGCTCTTCGACCGGAGAGAACTCTTTGTGATGATTATACGATTCATGTTTTTCCTTCTTGGTTTATGTATGTTATCAGGTTGCAAATCTGGTGAAGATTATTTATCGAAAGGATTGGATCTCAGTTCTGAAGGAAATTCTAAAGCAGCTGTCATTTTCTTTGAAAAAGCGATACAGAAAAATCCTTTTTTGAAAGATGCTTACATTCAATTGGGACAATGTCTTGAAAACCTGAACCAGCAGGATTCTGCAATAAATGTCTATATGAAACTACTGCAGCTATATCCGGATAATACAGCTGCGTATTATTACTCAGGCGTCTGTAAATACAGCCAGGAAAAATATAAAGAGGCAATAGCGTTTTTTGATAAGGCTATCAATACGAAGGGAGGGTTTAATTCCTCGGATACGACCAGTATTCAGGCTGTGCTTAACCTGAACAAGGATAAATTTGAAAGTGAATCAGATGAAATTGATATTCCGACCCGTGATATAATATATGACCGCGGGATGGCCTATTTTAAGACGGGTCAGCTAAAAAGTGCCTGTTGTGATTTTAATAATTGTATTATTCAGAAATATAATACCGGACCAAGCCATTATATGATCGGTCTTTGCAAACGAGTTAAAGTAAAATAGAAATATTAAAGGGGTCTACCTGCCGTTTGAACGAAGAACAGTTATTTCTTTCTTTTCCCTGTCGTCATATGTCTTTTTAACAATATAATGCCATTGTTTTTCGGAAACATCTACAAAAAATATTTCACCGGTTTTATGTTTTGCCACAGCGTCCTGGAATTCCTTAGGCATCATTTCTATTCCGAAAAACCATCCTGTATCACCATGGGTCGTATTTCCATCCATGGTGTATTGATCTGAAAGCTGTTCAAATGATGTTCCTGCAGATGCCTTTTGCACAATAATTTTCCTGAGACTGTCCACCTCGGTTGGTGACAGTGTTGATCCGTCGAGGAAGATATAACTTGCCCTGTAGTCAACGGTATCAGAATATTCGAGGACCTTATAAGTAACATAACCGACAGAAAAGATATCGCCTTTATTTTGGCGTAATAATCTTTTATCAATAAGGGTTGAGTCTTTTCCGGAAGCCAGATGAAGTATTACGGGTTTCAGCGGCGCATTGGCATCAATGTATTGTTGCGCCTGCTGTACGGTCATTATTTTTTGAAATTGTTCGGTAACTGTTAATTGTGCGAAGATGGGTGCCGAAAAGAGCATGAATAACCCCAGTAGACTATTTTTCATATTTTTATTTGTATTTTTTATAGTGCCTGATGGCCTTTATGAAGATACTGTTTTCAGTTTAGAACGGTTGCTTCACTTCCATATATACTCATTATCTTTCTTGTTAATATCCGGTACATATAAGCTTCCAAGGTTGATCTTCAGTACTTTTTTAGGGGAGGAAAAGCTTAACCGGATGAGACGATTTCCTTTTTCCCAGCATGAAATATCACGATGAATCTTTTGGATAGAGTTGTCCTGAAATAAAATGGTAAGGTCAACAGGTACTGGTTTTGTTCCCACACTTTCTACCGTCACCTGGTATTCATTTCCCGTTTTTTCTACGTTTCCGAATGCCAGATCAGGATATCCTTCATCATAAAACCAACGCTTCCAAAACCAGTCCAGGTTTTTCCCGGAACCAGTATTCATGGAATAAAAAAAGTCGAGAGGAATGGGATGTCTGCCGTTCCAATGACTGATATAATAATGTAAACCTTTAAAAAACGCAGAATCTCCCAGCATATCTTTTACATATAAATAGCCAAGTGCCGGTTTAGGATATGAATTCAAAAAGGATGCGACTCCACTGAGTTGGGTAGTCAGGGTTATTATAGGAAGGTCTACCTCCCTGCCGGCAAATTTGTTATAATTTTCCATTCCATAATTGTCTTTTATTGAAGAATCCATCATCCCCGATAACAACCATTCGCCAATTGTAGCCCAACCTTCATCCATCCACCCGTATTTGGTTTCATTTGTTCCCATATAAAAAGGGAACATCGTATGAAATATCTCATGCTCTGTTAATAAAATCGATTCCTCCCGGTTTTCAAGGGGGTTATCATTTACCATCATCGGGTACTCCATCTGATCCAATCCGTCGAATACTGTTTCGTGGGGATAGGGATAAGGCCAATTCGGGAAACGATAGCTCATGAGATCAACTGTATTGCGCGCAAAATCAATGACCTCCCGATAATCTTTGTGCAGGGGATTGAATACTGCGTCTACGCGGGTTCGCCTTTTATTTTTAGGATCAACTTCAATGCTGGAAGAATTCCACAAATAATGATTACTTGTGGCAAAAACAAAATCTGTCACATTTCCCGCTTCAAATTTCCATGTATTGGCAGGGTTGTGGAGTGTAATATTTCCGGCAGCCAGATCGCTCGTATCAATGATCGCGACTTTTTCATTTTTAGTTTCTGCATCCGCAATTCGATTGATATATTTCTGACCCAATACATTCTGTTTGTTTTTCAAATCTCCTGTAGCCCAAACCACATAATTATCAGGAACTGTAATGTCAACTGCAAAATGACAGAAATCATTATAGAATTCCTGGGAACCTAAATAGGGATAAATGTTCCAACCATCGATATCATCATATACTGCGATTCTGGGAAAGAAATACGCTATAAAAAAAGCAGTGCTGTCTATAGCGCCGGTGCGGATATGTGAGCCCTTATTCAAAGTATATGAGAAACCCAGGGAAACCTGCAGGGTCTGTCCCGGGAATAACTTTGAAATAGGAATTCTTAGATTCGTGCCATCCGGAATGGTTTTGACGGTTTTACTTGCCTGATCTATCATCAGGTTTTTGAGTGATACTCCATCAATTAAATCCTCTGATTTTACCTTCATATCGCGGGTAGCCCCTTTTTGATAAATATTAGGGTAAAGTTTAAAAACAATCTGGCTGAGAGTATCCGGACTGTTATTATAATAGGTAATCTGTTCCGTACCATTTACAAGACGGGTGGCAGGATCAAAACTTACCTGGATAGCGTAGTCGGCTTTATTCTGCCAATACTTTTCACCTGGCAGCCCATTGGTCGTTCTGCTTCCCTTAAGGATCGCCTGTTCAATGTTTAAAGGAATGGGAAGTGTTGTTTGTGTGAATCCTGATATTGCTGAAAATAACAACGACAGTGCAGGCAGAAAATGAATCGGCTTCATTCCCAAATCTACTACGTTTTCTTTATCTGCAGGAAATAGGAAGCTATTTTGGGAAGATTGAACAGCGGTCAGCATTTGACTGTTTTTTTCTTTTTCCCGAGGCTGCCTTTTTCTTTTATTTTAAAAATATAAGCAGCAGCGGACCAAATAATATTTAAAATGTGCCTTAGCCTGCTAAAAATTTTCCTACAAGCTCTTCCCATTCTTCATCGAGACTAATTGAAGGCATCCGGAAACCTGCTCTGTCATACCAATATTTTGCATTGGATGGATCACCTTCCTGCCGGTGCAGGAACGCGTGTACAAGCGCTGCTGACTTATCGTTCAAATCCTGGACAATATTGTGGGCTTTTTCCCATTCATCCTTACCGGAATACCATAACGCCTTTTCATAAACCGATAAATCTTCCGGAGGTTCTTCAAGTGACAGCGAATTTTTAAACTCAACTAATGATTTTATTTTCATGGCAATGAATTTGAAATGGCTCCGCTTCTTCTCCTGGTATCAAATGCCCTGAATTTAATTCCTTTTCCATTATCTTTTACAGGATCCTTATAAATATTACTCTGTGCATCGGGATCTTTTCCATCCAAAGTATAGCGTATGACTAACCCCGGGAATTGAATGTTCGCAGCATATAGCCCGTTTTCAAAAATAAGTCCGGGCTTTGGAATTCTATATCCATATCCACCCAGAAAATAATCCAGCATGGGTAGTTCTCTCTTTCCTACGACATTTAAAAAGGAGGACCAGGCTTGTTGATAAAGTAACATACTTAGGCTGGTGTCGCGTGTGGTTGCCCAATCAGGATCCTTAGCCCAGGCTCTTTCGGCAAAGCCAAGGAGACGTGGAAGCAGCATATATTCAAACCTTTCTTCTGTTTTGATATTTTCACCCCAAACGGCGCTTTGTAAACCTACAATATTGGTTTTGCCATAATCAGTGAGCCTTTGTTTACCTATAAAAATATTTCTGTTCAGTGGCAGGCCGTCTTTATCTACCGTTGAATTTTTAAAATAATCGAAGGGGATAAAAGAAAATGGTTTATCAATATCTGTGAATGCGCCCCAATAATATCCCGGCTCATCAAATGATTTATAATAAGCCATGTCAAAATAAAGATTTGTTACGCAGGTCAGTACAACTTTATAACCACCATTGGCGAGTTTGTATGCGAGATCTTCATTTCCTCCTCCCAGCGTATTATTCCAAACCTCTGTTTGCAAATGCTCGGGTTCAAAATCAGGATTTGGTAAATACATAGAATTCCCATCCAGACTTGTTTTACGCAGTCCCATTTCTTCCCAGCCCGAAAGATAGAGCCCTTTGGCTTTAACCATTTGATTAACCCTGCCATAAAAATAATACCAGAGATCACCGGTATTTTGGATTTCAGGATGGCTTGCTTTTAAGGCTAAATACGCAGGAGATTTTTCCCAAACATGATCGGGGACTTCATCACCACCAAAATGAATACTTTTTAAAGGAACACCTGCTTCTTTATAAATATCCACAATGTCATTGATCACTGTTTCGATAAAATTATAAGTTGAAGGCAGGGAAGGATCTATGATATTATCATTCCAATATTGATTTGAACTATACTTTGACTGATCAGCCGGATCATAAAGGAGATATCGTTCTGCATCCTCTTTTTTGCCCTCTTTCAATAATCTTTCATAACGGGCGTTCATAGATTTGATCGCAGCTCTTGCATGTCCCGGTGTTTCAATTTCCGGCAATACCAAAATATGACGATCATTTGCATAACGCAGGATCTCAATAAAATCTGCCCTGTTGTAAAAACCAGATCCGGGAACTTTAGTGATATCCGGACCTGATCCATGAGAAGGCGGTAAGAAAGATTTACTGTCGAGTGTATGTCCGCGGTTAGAACCCACTTCAGTTAATTCAGGAAGGGAAGGTAATTCAAGCCTCCAGCCTTCATCTTCTGTTAAATGAAAATGGAAGACATTCAATTTATACAAGGCCATTACATCCAGTAATTTCAGGATTTCTTTTTTAGGTTGAAAATTCCTGCCCACATCCAGCATAAATGCCCTGTAACCAAATCGTGGTTCGTCTTTTACAATTACAGCAGGAATATGAATTGATTTCTGCGGTCTCGGCCCAGGCATCCGGAGGAATTAATGTTTTCAAAGATTGAATACCATAAAATATACCTGCGGAACCAGAGGCACTAATAGTAATTAAATTTGATTTCACCTCCAGATCATATGCTTCAGAAGGCAACCCGTCTTTGAATTCCATACTGATGGTGTTGTCTGACGTTTCTGCAATAATATTTTTTCCAAGAAGAGATTCCAAAGTAGTCGTCAATCCTTCTTTTTCTTTTTTGAATCTTTCATCCGAAACGAGGCGGACATTATTTTTCAAATTAAAATAACCAGCAGACTCCTTGTAAGAAACGGGAGTAGGAAATATTTTGGTCAGTTGTTCTGCAGGAATATTTCTGATAATTTTATTTTGATCATAAATGATTGCCGGTGTGATCAAACCTTTATAGTTTGGTTTAAACGGATGAATGATAACGGGACCAGTTGAAAATCCTTTACCAGGCATTGTATCCCAGACCAGATAAAATCCTTCCGGTCCGTCAGTGATATTAACCACCGGTTCTTCAGCTATAAATTCGATGCGAACTGAAGCACCGGGTTTCAAGGCAGGAAAACCTTCTGAAGGTGTAAGACTGAATAAATCGCCGTTCATCAGATCGATTCTGGCATTGCCGGTCACGGCAGCCGGAGTAATCAGTCTTGCTGAATTGAAATACATTTTCCAGCCTTTCCCAGGGAATTCAATGGAACTGTTATTTGTTATGGTAACTGTATTCAGTGACAACGGTTTGTTCTGATAATCATTCTGAACTGCTTCCCATTGAATGCTCAGATCTTTTGCAGGAAATGAAGGGGCATTGTTTTGCTGGGCTACTACCGGAGAAAAAATAAACATTAAAAATATCAGCGGGATATAGTAAGGCATCAGGATTATATTAAATGAGTGGCTGAAGATAAATGAAAATTTTTCTAATTGAAAGAGTTGAATAAACTCGATATATTTATCAGATCAATCTAAAATATTTTTTATGAGAAAGTACATCACCGAATTTATTGGAACATTTTTCCTGGTATTAACCATAGGAATGGTTGTGATTGGAGGAAAGGGTGATTTTGCACCATTAGCAATTGGTTCATCACTGATGGTAATGATTTTTGCAGGCGGACATATTTCCGGCGGACATTATAATCCTGCAGTTACTCTGGCAGTTTTGCTGCGTGGTAAAATATCGATGATCGATGCAATTTTATATATGATAGTACAGATATCAGGTGCTGTCATAGCCTCAGTAGTTGTATCTTATTTATTGAACGATAAAGTACCGGAAATGGCAGTTGAAATGACCAATACAAGTAAAGGGCTTCTCGCGGAATTCCTGGGTACGTTTGCCCTGGCTTATGTTGTTCTCAATGTTGCTACTTCTAAAGAGACGAGTGGTAACAGCTTTTACGGACTGGCCATAGGATTTACAGTTTTAACGATGGCGCTTGCATTTGGCGGCGTTTCAGGCGGTGCGTTTAATCCAGCTGTTGCAGTTGGAATTTGTATGCTGAAACTGGCTTCATGGGCCACTATATGGGTATTTCTTGTTGGATGTTTTGGTGGTGCATCCATAGCTGCCCTTATTTTCAGAATCTGCAATCCTGATGATAAATAAAATAGATTTTATGCCGACAAAAGTTAGCCTATGCAAACGGTTTATCGATTGAAATGGCTGGCTGGGAAAACCATTTTGGTCCTTCTTCGGTCATGTATACACAATCTTCAAGACGTACACCAAATTCGCCGGGTATTGCAATCGTAGGTTCTATGCTAAAACACATCCCGGTTTTTAATGGTTGTTGATTACCCTTTACCATATTGCCCCATTCATGCCCGTCCATACCAATTCCATGACCTGTGCGGTGAGGCAATCCCGGGAGTTTATATCCCGGACCAAAACCTGCGTCTGTAATTATCTTGCGGGCAGCCGCATCAACCTGTTCACAGGGAATTCCGATCCTGGCGGCAGCAAAACCAGCTGCCTGTGACTTCTGTTCCAGGTTCCAGATTTCAAGTTGCCGGGTAGTGGGCTCTGCTCCAAATACGATGGTTCTTGTAATGTCTGAACAATATCCCTCTACCCTGCAACCGCAATCCATCAGTACGATATCGCCCTTTTTCAATGATTGTGGTTTAATACTTCCGTGCGGCAGGGCAGAAGAAACACCGAATAGAATCAGGGCGAAATCCGGTCTGGCCCCCATTTGAGCATGGGCTTTATTTATGATTGAAGAAATTTCACCCGGAGAAATTCCTTCTTTCAGACTACTGATTCCTAATTTTATAGCAGCTACCGTTATATCTGTTGCTTTTTGCATCAGCGCCAGTTCTGCAGCAGATTTGATCATCCTGCATGGAACAGTAACCGGGTCACCACTCACATATTCCATGGTAGGCCCTGCTTTTCTGATTCCGTCAAAAATAAAAAAGCGAAGCTGCTCTTCGATTCCGATCCTTCCGGAACTTATATCAGAATCGATCAGAGCGCGAATGATTTGTTCGTAAGGACTTTCATCTTCCTGCCAGATATATACTTTCTTACCGATAGTTATTAACTCCCGAAATCGTGCTTCCTCAAATCCCGGACATATATATGCAATTTCTCCGCTTGCAGGAATCACAGCCACCATCGTCCGTTCGCTGGGCCACCAGGAAATTCCAGTGAAATATTCCAGTGATGTCCCTGCTTCTATAATAAGCGCTCTGATTCTATTTTGAATCATTAATCGCTGGGCCCTTGCAAGCCTTTCCTTTCTTTCTTCAATGGAGATGGGAACAACATCCTGCATCATGGAATGCAATATTTCTCGTCTTTCAACTGAAGTTTCTCCTGAATTTCTGGCTGATGTAAACCCTGATGTTACAGCTGATCCGGCAACCAGCGTGGAAAGCTGAATGAAATTTCTTCTTTTGAGATTCAAAAATTAAATTTTAAGGTTTAAATCTTATAGATACCTGAAGGTAATATATTTTCATGCCTTTATATATCTTTAGGTAACCGGTAATAATACAAAATCGGAAAGCTATATGACGAGTGATGTTATTTCAGTTATTGCCAATCTTGCACTGGCGCTATCATTTATAGTCGGTCTTATTTTTGGTATCGTACAGGTACGGGCAGCAGCGCGTGACCGTCGCGAACGACTTACGCTTGAAACGCTTCGTGAATTTCAAACACGCGAATTTGTTGAACTCCTTCATTATATTTCGTTCCATGATCTTCCTTCCAACCGTGAAGGAATGATGGCGCTTCCTCCTGATGAAAGAACATTAGTTATACAGTTCGGGCAGGAAATGGAGTCCCTGGGAATTCTTGTTGCAGAGCGTCTGATAAATATTGACCTGGTAGATAAAACGCTTGGTTCATTTGTCATTACTTCCTGGGAGAAATACAAAGACATGTTTTTGGATATTCGTGAGAAGCAACCGGATCCTTTTCTGGGAGAATATTTTCAATGGCTTGCGGAACAAATCGATGAAAGAATGCGCAGGAATCCGCGCGAGCCTTTCTACAAATCGCGTAAATCAGCTCTTCACTGGAAATAAATCTCCGTTTTCATTACAAGTAGCTCATTTTTTCTATTTGGATACATTCATTTTCATGTATATCAAATAATTTATGGTTTTATTCGTAACTTGGATTTACTGAATATTCATCGATTAAACTTGTTATTATGAAAAAATATTTATTATTGCTGGGATTGTTTCTAACGCTCTCAGTCTTTGCCGCTGATAAAGGCACCTGGACCGGATATATAAGTGATGCCCATTGCGGTGCAAAAGGAAATAATGACGGACATGCTGCCTGTGCTAAAAAATGTGTGAAAGAAGGTTATGCACCCGTATTCGTAGTTGGTGATAAGGTCTACACAATCTCTGATCCAAAAAAAGTAGCCAGCTATATTGGTGATAAAGTAACAATAACCGGGACTATTACCGGAGATGCCATAGATATTGAAAAAGTAAGCAAATAGTTCACGCTGAACTATTTTTTGTTCCTGGAACTATATTAATTCCTCGTTGAAAAGCGGAACAGCTTCTTCAAAGAAATATTTTATTACCTAATCGATGCGCTTTACCGGACAGACAATAATCTTATTTCTCATTTTATTTGCCAATTACACCAAAGCACAGGATACCAGCGCATTCAGGTTGATACATTTTACCTCATCCCATACTTCATTTCCTGACACCGGGAGGGCTTTCGGCATTATGTACGACAGTGTGCTCTATAGCAGTACGGAACACTATACCGATAGTACAGTTCTACTTGTTGTTCCGCGGCGATTGGATCATACAGAAAAAATTGATCTCATATTTTGGTTCCATGGCTGGCGAAATAATATTGATACCGCGGCTGAGTTTTATAAATTAACTAAACAGTTTATTGAATCGGGACGTAATGCCGTACTTGTTTTGGCTGAAACAGCCAGGAATGCTCCTGACAGTTATGGAGGAAAACTGGAACAACCTGGAATGTTCAAAGCCCTTGTACTCGATATTATGAATGAATTAAAGAAGAATGGGGTTGATTCCAAGCCAGAACCTTCAAACATATTAATCGCAGGACATAGTGGTGCATTCAGGGTTATTGCATATATACTTCAAAATGGACAAGTGCCGGTTCAGGAGGTATTTTTATTTGATGCATTATACGGTCAGACCGACAAATTTTTATCCTGGTTAAATGAGAATCCGTCACACCATTTTGTTCATTGGTATACCAATCATGGCGGAGGCACAGATGAAATGAGCGAAATCATGATGCTGCAATTAAAAGAACAGCACAGCAATTTTGTACTTGCAGAAGAAGGAGTGATATCAAAAAAAATAATAAAAAATAACAGGATACTTTTTGTTCATAGTCCGAGGGAACACAATGTTATTATAAACGATCCAGATGATTTCCAATTATTGCTGGAAAATAGTTTCACCCTGAAGCCTATCTGAAAGAATTAAGTATGGTTCCGGGGGAATACCCCTTTCATTTTATACTAAAATAAAGATGAGAATTATTGTAATGCAAGATCCGTCGGAATTGGGAAGAGAGGCCGGCCGAATGGCTGCGCAAACGATAAGACATTCAATCGAAAAAAGGGGGGAAGCAAATTTGATTCTTGCAACGGGAACCAGTCAGTTTGAAACTTTAAATCAGCTTACAAAGGAAGAAATAGACTGGAGCAGGGTGGTCATGTTTCATTTGGACGAATTTATTGGATTATCTGAATCTTCACCGGCGAGTTTCAGAAGATATCTGAAAGAGAGGTTCATTCAAAAAGTAGCTCCGTTGAAAGAAATTCATTTTTTAAACGGGGAAGGGGAACCTCTTAAAGAATGTATGCGGTTAAAGGGGATAATTGGAAAAATTACCATCGACCTGGCGCTAGTGGGAATTGGGGAGAATGGACATCTCGGGTTTAATGACCCTCCTGCTGATTTTGAAACAGAAGAGCCGTTTATAGTGGTGGAACTGGATGAAAAATGCCGCCAGCAGCAATTTGGCGAAGGCTGGTTCAAATCCATCAACGATGTGCCCCGTACTGCTATAACCATGTCGATAAAACAAATTATGAAATCCAGCCAGATAATTTGTTCAGTACCCGATAACAGAAAAGCGGTAGCAGTAAAAGAGAGTTTTGATAATCCTGTTTCCAATTTGTTTCCAGCCAGTATATTGCAGACGCATAATAATTGCTATTGTTTTCTTGATAAATCATCTTCGGCTTTACTCAGAAATCCGGAGAATTATTTGGATTCAGTCTAATCATAACCAGGTGGATACAAAAAAATCACTGATTAAAATAAGGAATGGACATCTGGTTACACCTGCGCGGATTATTCCAAATGGTTCAATATTAATTGAAAACGGCATTATTACTGGCGTTGCGGATCATGATATCGAAATGCCTGGTGTATTTACCATTGAAGCTGGTGGGCGATATATTTCTCCCGGCTTTATCGATATTCACGTTCACGGAGGTGGTGGTTACGATTTCATGGATAATACAGTAGAAGCCTTTCTTGAGATTGCTAAATTACATGCGAGGTTCGGTACAACTACTATGTTTCCGACTACGCTGACCGGGCCGACAGAAGATATCGTAAAAACGCTTGAAATATATGATAAGGCAGTCCCTTTAAATAAAGATGGTGCACAACTCATGGGCGTTCATCTGGAAGGACCTTATTTCGCAATGAGCCAGCGCGGTGCGCAGGATCCAAAATGGATTCGTGATCCGGATCCTGAAGAATATGAATATATCGTATCCCGTTCCAATTCTATAAAAAGATGGAGTGCTGCTCCCGAATTAAAAGGAGCTATTCCTTTTGCCAGATATTTAAAATCCAAAGGGATCCTTGTTTCCCTTGCGCACACCGATGCTGTTTATGAAGAAGTGGTGGAAGCCTTTAAGAACGGCTATACCCTCGCTACACATTTATATTCAGGTATGTCAGGTGTTACCCGCAGAAATGCTTTTCGATATGCAGGAGTAATTGAAAGCGCTTTCATCATTGACGAAATGAATGTGGAGATCATTGCGGACGGCGTGCATTTACCTGCTCCTTTATTGAAGCTGGTCTTCAAGATAAAAGGGCCGGATAAAATTGCACTCATTACAGATGCAATGCGCGCTGCAGGTATGCCTCCCGGAGAAAGTATCATTGGTAATATTCATTCAGGACTCAAAGTAATCGTGGAAGACGGAGTTTCGAAACTTCCTGACAGGAGTTCATTTGCCGGAAGCGTCGCAACAGCTGACCGATTGGTAAGAACCATGATCAATATGGCTGATGTTTCCTTACCTGATGCGATAAGGATGATTACGGAGACTCCTGCTGCCATTATGAATATCTCGGACCGGAAGGGTTCCCTGGTTGTCGGTAAAGACGCGGATATCGTGATTTTCGATGAAAATATTTCTATCTGTACTACTATGATAAAAGGGAATATTATATATCAGAATTAAAACCAACATTCATTCTCATGCAGGTAAATTCATCGCCCATTTCAAAACGTCCTGTTGACATTGCAATTGTTATTTTCTTTTTTATCAACCTTTTATTTATAACGTATATTGTTGACCTTGAACAACTGGTGATAGCTGACCCAAATCATTTTAACTATCCGGCGTGGCCACCATCAAAATTTGTTGACCTCGTACACTGGTATGGCCGGAATTTTGATCCTGTACTGATGGCAAGACCAGCATGGTGGCGTGCTACCATCTGGATTGACTCTTTATTTTTTGGTCCATTCTATGTTTTCGCCATATATGCATATGTCAAAGGTCGGAATTGGATACGCTTTGGAAGTATCATATGGGCCTCTGTAATGCTTACCAATGTTACTATTATATTATTTGAAGAGGTTAATGGTGAACATGCATCACCACATTTGATGCGCGTATTTCTTTCAAATGCAGCCTGGGTTATTTTTCCTATGATCGTTTTGTATCGGATGTGGCAATCCGTATATCCTTTTGAGATCAGGACGGAAAATCAAGTGAATTGACTTTATGAATTTAAAAGAGAGATATGGACCTGTGGCACTGGTTGCCGGAGCATCGGAGGGACTGGGTGCGGCTTTCGCTCATGCACTTGCCCGAGAGGGGTTAAATCTTGTAATCGTTGCAAGAAGAAAAAAAAACCTTCAGAATTTGGCCACGGAAATATCAAATCATCATTCTGTCGAGGTCTGGCCTGTATATTGTGACCTGACAGCGCCTGATGCAACAGGTCAAATAAGAGATGTTATTGGCGACATGAAAATTAATTTCCTCGTCTACAATGCAGCGCTTTCTTATATTGGTCCATACCTCGATAATCCCGTATCAGAACATATTCGTATTGCCGAAGTAAATATGCTGACACCTTTGAAAATGCTGCATCATTTTGGAAGCCGGATGATGGATGAAAAAAGAGGTGGCATTGTGCTGATGTCGTCACTTGCAGGAAATCAGGGATCGGGCTTCCTGGCAACTTACGCTGCTACAAAAGCTTTCAACCGCATTCTTGCAGAAAGCCTTTGGTATGAATGGAAGGCCAGGGGGGTGGATGTGATCGGGTGTTGTGCAGGTGCTACACTTACACCTAATTATATCCTGTCGAAGCCTAAAAAGATTAGCAGATTTGCACCTAAACCACAATTGCCAGAAGAAGTTGTAAATGAATGCCTGTTAAGAATTGGGAAGTCCCCATCTTTTATCAGTGGAAGATCCAACAAAATAGCCAGCTTCCTGATGAATCAGATTTTTTCTTTAAAAAGGTCAATCAATATCATGGGAGATACGACAAGAAAAATGTATGGCATCAGAGACTAAGCTGACGAATATATCCGGTACTGTCTTTCATATTTTCCAAACTCATTTCTACAAAGAAATTTTTCACCCCGCCCGTTTTAGATGCGATAAAGAATTCCTTCCAGTCAATGATTCCCTTGCCAATAGGAACTTCTTTTTTATCAGCAGTCCAGTCTGACAAATGAGATGAAATAAATCTTCCGGGGTATTTATTGAAATAAGTGGAAGCCTTATAACCCAGGTTGATTACTTCTGTCTGGAATTGCATTTTAACCAGGGTAGGATCAAAGCGGCTCATCAGTGCATCATAGATCAGCTGATTATCGAGCATCGCAAATTCAAATTCATGGTTATGAAAACCTGTTTGCATGCCTGCTTTTTTTATGGTTTCAGCTGCTTTGTTTAATTTATCAGCAGACGCATAATAATCATTTAGTGTAGCAGTTTTTGGAAGCCAGAAAGTAGAACAAATCATTTGGGTTAAGCCCAGCTGTGCAGCAAACTCAATCCGGTCGTCCAGCTTATCAGTAAGTTCAGGAAATCCGAAATGACAGCTGGCACAATTTAGCCCTGAATCATTAATGATGGTTTTGATTTCTGAAGGTTTCAATTTGGTCAGCGGACCAAATCCAATGGCGGCATAGCCCTGCGGGGAACACATTTCCACCATCTGGAAACCATAGCCAGCCATCATTTTTAGTGTTCCGGGAAAATCCTTTGCCAGCATATCCCTGATTGGAAATGACTGGAATCCGATGGGAATATTAATATACTCTGATTTTGTCGCAGCCATTAATGACTTGGGCAATTGTGATAATGCGAAGGCCGCGCCTAATCCTATTGTACTTTTGCCAATGAATTTTCTTCTGTCTATTTTTTTCATGATGTGACTTTTAAAAGAACAATTATATAGTTGCCGGATCCCAGCCTGTCCTGTATTCCCTGTCAAGCCATTTGTTTGCATCGGCCAAATTTGTGATCTTGAAATTGACAGGATCATATTTTAATAAATGACCCGTTCTCAATGCCAATGCGTATAAATTAATGGCTTCTGTAATAAATTCTGCCTCTCTGAAATTGCCCTGGTATTGCTTTCCGGTTTTGCAGGCATCAATAAATAATGACAAAGCCGCCGTGGTTTGTTCTACCTGACTTCGTTTATCTGTAGTCACTTTACCGGGAGCATCCATTTTTTTGCCAGATATGATTTGAGGATTTTGAACATTAAATCCTGCCAGTATTTTGCCCTTGTCACCAACGAACATCATGCCTTCGGCAGGCAATTCCTTATTATCTTCCAGCAATTCTGCCGGAATAGGTGGTCTCATGCCGCCATCATACCAGCAAAGATCTACAGAAGGCCTTGAGCCATTTGCCGGATATTTGAATCGCACGGAACTAGCCATTGGAAATGAAAAATCATTTTTGATCTGATATGGAACAGGATCATGCATACCGCAAACATGACTTAAATTAGGTTCAATTACAGTCGGTCCCTGCAGCTGTAATGCATTAAACACCGTCCACAAACTGTAATGTCCCATATCTGCCATTGAACCTCCGCCGAAATCATACCAACCCCTGAAAACCATATTAGTATAATTAGGTGAGTAGGGGCGATCCGCTTCGGGACCTAACCACAGATTCCAGTCAAAGCCATTTGGTACAGGAGGAGTATCAACCGGAAGCGTTGGGTACTGTGGCCAGACGGGACGGTTTGTCCAGTTATGGACTTCTGTTAATGTCCCGATGGCACCACCATTTATCCAGGCCATCACAGTTTCCATGGAACCATTAGAATCCCAGGGAATTAAATGTGTTATAACCTTACTGGCACGGGCCATTGCAATTACTCTTTTTCCTTCGAGCAGCCGGTTAGAGAGAGGTTTATGCACGAAAACATGCTTGCCTTTTTTCATAGCCGCCATTGAAATGACTCCATGAAGATGATCCGGTGTCATGATCTTAACGGCATCCAGATCTTTTTCCTTTTCAAGAAGTTCACGAAAATCTGCATAAGCAGTGCAGCCATTATATTTTAGTTCAGGGTGAACATTGGCATAAAAATTATCAACAATGGATTTTCCGTTATCTCTTCCACCAGGAATTAAATTGTCGCCGCCTGGCTCCCAATCAGGTTTTTGAATGGTTTTACGTATTTCATTCTTCAGCCAGTCCTTCGCCCAATCCTTGTAACCGATGGCTTCCTTATTGGGGTCGCATACGGCCACTACCTGAAATTGTGTATTAGCCAAAAGGGGAAGCAATTCCCTTATACCCTGGGTGCCTACTCCTATATAGGCCAGGGTAATTTTATCGCTGGGAGCGACGAAATTTTTTCCACCCAATACATGCCTGGGGAGAATTGTAAAAGCCAATTGCAGAAACAGCCATCGTCTCAACAAATTTCCTGCGATTTATGGAAGAATTTTTTTCAGACACTTCGGGGGACAATGCATTTTGCATTTCTGACCCACTGACCGGGAGGTCAATCACATTTTTCATATAGCATATTTAATAATTGAATGGAGCCATTAAAAATACAGCATTTTTTAAGCATGAATCTTACCGGCATCGTAAATATTTAAGATTTACGGCAGCTAAATGACTCAAAATGGAGTCCTGTGGTATCAGCACCGACCATTGACAGGGTCATTGTTAATATGTATATTACATGGTGAATATTTGCACTTTTCCCCATATGAAACACTCCTGGTGATGTCATCCTACAAGCAATTATTCACATTTTCAATTTCCCTTCTTTTTATTTTCTCTATTAATAATGAGACTTTCTGCCAAAATTTTGTTTTTGCCCAACTCAGTGGTGTACCCGTAAATACGACAGGATGGACATTCCAGGGAGATGCGCGTCCGAACAATTTTGTGGGCTCAACCGGCGCTGAATTGCTGCTTTGCCCTGCTGTACCCAGTTCCAGCGGGGCTTTATTTTTTAATCAGCCTATAAATCTTTCCATGTGTAATAAATGGATTGCGGAATTTGATTTTCGCATGTATGACGGGACGGGTGCTGACGGGCTTGCATTTTGTTTTTTGGATGTTCCTCCAAACGGTTTTGTGAATGGTGGTGGTCTCGGTATACCCAATACTGCTAATGGATTGAAGGTCTGTTTTGATACCTGGAATAACTGCATTCCTTTTGATCCAACCACTGTTCATCAGGATATGCCAAAGATTGAGATCAGATGGGGAATTGGATATGATAATGATTCAGACCCGAATAACCCGGTATATGGGGAATGTGTAAACGGTCAAGGTCCGACCAGAGATAATTCTGATGGAATGATTTCCTATATACGTTCACCAAACTATAATCATGCTAAAGTTACTTATGACAGTGGAAATATAAGTGTATATGTGAATGATACTTTGTATTTGACAGGTTACCATACATTTGATTTCAACGGTTATCTTGGTTTTACTGCCAGCACCGGAGGGTATACTGATATGCATACAATTAAAAATGTTATCATTTATACGCAGATGCCTCCTTCATTTGCCGGAAACAGCCAGAGCTTTTGTCCTTATGATACCATACAAATAGGAGGACCTGCCACTCCTGATTACATTTATTCCTGGCATCCGTCTTTTGGTATGCTTGATACAACAGTTTCAGCTCCATATTTACATCTTCCGAATGATTCAAGCAATTCAATCTATTATAAATATTATGTAAGGACCTCATTCAGCAGCAATCCGGGATGCGCATCGACGGATAGTGTAATCTTGAAAGTCTATCCCGATCCCAAAGTTCATTTCATCACGCCTGAAATTTGCCTCACAGATGCCATAGCACAATTTTACGACAGCACTTATACCGGTGATAGTACGACATTGCCTTTTACTTACCAATGGAATTTTGGGGATCCGAATGCAAATGCCGGCAATCCAAACAGTTCAACATTGAAAAATCCTACACATCATTATTCTGCTGCGAGTCATTATCTGCTGACCCTTGCGGCTACGAATAGCCAAGGATGTGAAGACAGTTTATCAAAAATATTCACGGTGAATGGTGCTGTGCCTAAAGCTGCCTTTAGCGTGAATAGTGTGCCTGTATTATGTACAAATCAATCCGTGAGTATCCAGAATATGAGTTCTGTAGATTTTGGATCGATCACCAGGGTAAAGATTTATTGGGGGGACTCGTCCCTGATTTCTTATACGGACAGTCAGCCTTATCCCGGCAAAATGTATTCGCATAATTATCCCAACCCTGTTTCAAATACGCCGGTTAATTATACAATCCGGATGATCTCTTCTTCAGGTATTACCTGTGAAGATGAGAATGATCAGCAGATTACTATTCAGCCCAGTCCCCACGCTCAATTCAATCCAATACCATCACTATGTGTCTATGATTCTCCGATCGTGATTTCACAGGCCTCGGAGCTCACCGGTTTGCCTGGCAACTTTACATTTACCGGAACAGGAGTTTCTGCAGAAGGATTATTTGACCCTCAAAAAGCAGGTGCAGGGACTTTTAAACTATTCTACCAGTATATTTCTACTAATGGATGTATGGATTCAGCCTATCAAAACATTACAGTATATGCACCACCTGTTGTAAGTGCAGGAAATGATACTTCAGTAGTTGTTAATCAGCCTTTGCAGTTAACTGCCCGTTCGAGCGATGCAGACTATGATACATTCTTATGGTCGCCAACAACGGGACTTAATGATCCTGCCATTCCAAATCCCATTGCCATTTTATATTCTTCCACAGATTCTATCCGGTATAACGTTCTGGTTACAGATACTACAGGTTGTTTTGCCAATGCTTCTATAGCTGTAAAAGTTTTCAAGACAAATCCGGATATTTTTGTACCGAATGCTTTTACGCCGGGGAAAGCTGTCAACAGCATTTTCAAACCTATCCCCGTAGGAATTTCCTCGTTACAATATTTCCGAATTTATAATCGCTGGGGACAATTAGTATTCAGCACTTCACGAATAGGAGAAGGATGGGATGGTACAATAGGAGGCAGACCACAGGCAATGGATAGTTATGTATGGGTAGTGCAGGGTACAACTTATACAGGGATAAAAATTTATAAGAAAGGAACTATGACGCTTATACGATAAATCTGCAAGTTAAATTCTCACCTTTCCTCTACCGGATTCCGCCGGTTATCATATTTATAGAATATTTAAACTACGAAAGATTTCTTAATTAGGAACTACGGTATAAATTGAGCATTGATTTGTGAAGAAGGAATACCATTTTCCATTAAACCTTTTCCAAAACCTGTTCATGAAAGCACTTTCACTAACTGCGCTATTGTCCTGGTTATTTTGTCAGGCATGGGCACAAACAAATCATTCTTTAATAAATCTGAAAGGGGTCATTGTTGATTCTGCTTCGGGAAAACCTCTCGCGTTTGCAACACTCGTTCTGCAAAATGCCAAAACAAAGGCTCCTGTAAAAAATTTCATTTCGAAAGATGATGGAAGTTTTGAATTTACTGTAACCGACAGTCTGGATTTGCTGATGGTTATTGCATTTACAGGTTATGACAACAAAACAATTCAAATCATCAAGGGTAAATCTGAGGATCTGGGTCAGATTTCTTTAAAGGCTTCGGGTAAACAGATGCAAGAAGTGACTGTTGTTGCCGTAAGGCCTGTAATAAAAAGAGATCTTGACGGAATAACATATGATGTCAGTGCAGATCCTGAAACACCGGTATTGGATGCACTTGATATGATGCGTAAAGTACCCCTGTTGTCTGTAGATGCTTCCGATAATATCAAATTAAAAGGCAAAAGCAATTATAAAATACTTATCAACGGAAAGGAATCGGCGCTTATGGCCAAGAATCCTTCTGACGTGCTTCGCTCAATGCCGGCTACAAATATTGAAAGGATAGAAGTCATTACAACACCACCGGCAAAATATGATGCCGAAGGACTGGCCGGAATTATTAATATCATCACCAAAAAGAAGATAGACGAAGGATATAATATAGGTGTGAATGGCCGTTTGAATACTGTCTGGGGACCAGGTGTTAACCTGAATGGCACTTTTAAGCAGGGAAAATTCGGTTTTTCTGGCTATATGGGATACAATATACGTCATTCGCAAACCAATGGAATTGGCGGAGAGCAGGACTTTTTCGCCGATAATTCCAGTCTTGTTCAGCAGGGAACCAATACAGTAGCAGCACATCATGCCTATGGGGACGCGGAATTAAGTTATGAATTTGACAGTCTTAACTTACTGACGGGTTCTTTTGAATTTTATTCCGGTAACTACAGCCAGGATGGAAATCAACTTTCCAATTTTTACGACAGTAACAAAACAATTACTCAGGCTTATAGAATTATGTCGGATGCAAGTAACGGATTCGGAGGGATGGATGCTTCCCTTAATTATCAGAAAGGCTTCAGGAAGAATAAAAATCAGCTACTGACTTTGTCTTATAAATACAGTTATTCTCCGAATACCCAGAATGTCAACAATGCCGTTTCTGATACGTTTAATTTTTATCTGCCGGATTATAAGCAAAACAATCATGCAGGGAACAGTGAACACACCATTCAGTTGGATTATGTACATCCATTTAAAATTGTGAATCTGGAAGCAGGTGCAAAAACAATTCTCAGGAATAATTTCAGTAACTATGAATCCAGTAATTACAATGATGTTACCAAGGAATATGAAGTGAATCCGTCCCAGACGAATGATTTTAGTTATGATCAGGATATTTACAGTATTTATAATTCCTATTCGGCAAAGTGGGACAAGTGGAATGCAAAAGCCGGGTTAAGGCTGGAGCATACAACTGTGAATGCGGATTTTGTATCTTCATCGAGTACAGTTGAACAGGACTACAATAATCTTATACCATCTTTATCTGTTCAGCGGAATTTAAAAACCAGCAATATTTCTCTGGGGTATACTGACAGAATCAGCCGTCCGGGTATTTACCAGCTCAATCCTTTTGTAGATGAATCCAATCCGAATTTTGTTACTACAGGTAATCCAAACCTACAGCCTGAAACCAATCATACTTTTGAACTTAACTACAGTACTTTTTCAAAAAATTCCGTAACAGCCGGCATCAGTTATGCCTTTTCAAATAACTCTATCCAGACAGTAACGCACCTTCAGGCTATCAACAATGGAAGTTTAATAGATACCACTACGGTAACTACATATGAAAATCTGGGAAGTAACAAGACCCTTGGTTTGAATTTGAATATTAATTTTACAAGTGTAAAGAACCTGAGTATCAGTTTAAACTCCCAAATTGCCCATGTATGGCTGAAAGGGACCTATAATAGTCAGTTTTATACGAATGATGGTTATACAGGGAATGCTTTCTTAAATATGGGATTTAAATTCGGTAGTGGGTACCGCATAGGATTTGATGCGGGATATTTCAGCGGGGATATAAATCTTCAGGGTAAGACAAGCGCTTATATTTTTAATTCCTATGTATTTTCAAAAACTTTTTTCAATAAGAAATTGACTTTATCAGCCGTGATGAATAATCCTTACAGCCAGTTCTTTAAATTCACGTCCACTACAACCACCCCTGATTTTTATCAGTCCAACTATAATCAGATCTTCTATCGTTCTTTTGCGTTGCGATTCAATTTCAAATTCGGTAAGTTGAACAGCGACATAAAAAGAAACCAGGTAGGCATCAATAATGATGATAAGAAAGCAGGAAAGTCGTCTGGCGCTACTCCATAGAGCGAATATTTTTAAGGATTATTTTTTGGGTAAATCCTTGCCAGGGTTACAGAGTCTACCACCCTGTCCCTTGTATGATGGTTAATAAAAGTACCTGTAAGCTGGCTGATATGAAAATGAGGAAAACTCCGAATTTCATTTATAGTAAAGCCGTCTTTCCTCAATGAATCTAATTCAATCTTTGGAGTGAATACAAGTATGCTGTCTTTTAGCGAATTCAGTTCGGATCTTTTCAGCTGATATACCGGTTGTGCAGCATACAATTCAAACGCATATTCAGATGATATTTCACTGATTGTATAAATAATACCAGGATGATTATTTTTTTTGAGGAATGCTGCAGCTGCGTTTCCGGACTGATACTTAAACAACTCCGGATAAACCAGGCAATTCAATAATATATTAACCACCAGTACGGCTGAAAAAGATCTTCCTATAATGCTTTCAAAGTTATTACCGGGAAAAAGACGATATAATATTATAGCTATTACCAGGAGAATTATTGATACCATTGCTACGTGCGGGAGTCCAAAAATGATGATTAATATAATGCATGACAGAAAAAAAAGCAGGTATAATATATTTTGTGCGTAGAGAATGATTTTCCGTTGAACCTGATTTTTCAGACTCATTATGTATTGAGCCACCATGACAGACAGAAAAGGGTACAGGATATTAATATAATGAGGCAATTGAAAACGTGAAAGGGAAAATACGATAAAGCCGGTAACGAATATGCCCGAACATATATAATCAGCTGTCGTTCGTATTGGATGATTTATTTTTTTGAATTTTGAAAAAACTAACAGAATTACAAAAACAGACCAGGGAAGGAAAGCCCATAAAATTGTATGCACATAAAAAAGAAGGTCGCCTTTTCCTTTTATGGGACCTGTATTGAAAAAACGACCAAACTGACTATCCCAGAAAAAAAACCTTATACCGGAAACATGTGTTTTACCAAATATTATCTTTTCCGGATGCTGATCGAATTGAATATACAGGCAATATAATTCGGGGGTTATAAAAATAAATAACAAAAGAATGGCCAGCCACCAGCGGGGATTTATAAACTCTGTCCATTTTTTTTTAACCACCCATTCAATGATAAATCCACTGAAGACCATAGCAGGAATGAAAATCCCTTTTGTCATCGTTGCCATCCCGAGAAACAATGAGCCTGGCAAAATGTAAATCCATTTATTTTCCCTGTAAGACCTGTAATAAAAATAAGTGGCTGCAATGATGAGGCCGGTGAGATAGGGTTCAGCACGTACGTCATTATTTGAAATTATCAGATGTTCTACTGAAAGATAAATCAGGACTGATAAACGTGCTGTTTGCTGGCCGTAAAGTTTTTTCGCAAATTCATAAGTATAGTAAGCACCGCCCAGCCAGAATAAGAGTCCTGGGAATTTATATGCAAAACTGTTTATACCGAATAAATTAAAACTGAGAGCAGTAATCCAGAAAGGAAAATGCGGTTTATCAAGCCAGTCATATCCCTGAACTTTCATATTGATGTAATCTCCCGATAACACCATGTTTTTGGAAATGGTCGCGTATAAAGCGCCATCGGGCTCAAGAACCGACAGCAATAGTCCACTGGCATTTACCAAAATACCAGCCGCGAGCAACCAGTAAAACCATTTATCCAGCCAATTTTTCAAGGGAGAATATGTGACAGATCCTTCACGCAGAATATTCATAGCAATGCTTAAATGGCTATCGCAAACTTAAGGGAAATGCACAACCATATATGGAATCAATTAATACCTTTATTATATAGATCTCAGTTTTATGAATTCCCTTAATAATCGGGTGTCTGTTGCGGGGTTATTGATTGCGCTCGGTATTATTTATGGTGACATTGGGACATCTCCACTTTATACTTTACAAACTATTCTTACTGAAGGCGGCCGGGTGGATGAAGGACTCGTATATGGTTCCATTTCATGTATCTTCTGGACATTAACACTGCAAACGACATTCAAATATATATTTATAACCCTGCAGGCCGATAACCATGGAGAAGGGGGCGTATTCTCCCTGTATTCACTGGTAAGAAGATTTGGCAAGAACCTCGTTTACCCGGCAATTATAGGTGCAGGCACATTACTTGCGGATGGTATTATTACCCCTCCAATTACGGTTACTTCTGCCATTGAAGGATTGAGCATGGTGAAGGGACTCGACAAGCAAATTATACCCGGCAACAACCTTGTGATTGAAATCGTAGTGCTGATTCTCCTGCTGCTGTTTATTTTCCAGAGATTTGGGACCAAAATTGTAGGCGGATCATTTGGCCCCTTTATGTTTTTATGGTTTGCTATGCTGGGAATATTAGGGATCAGTCAAATCATTCATTATCCTCAGATTTTTATTGCATTAAATCCGGTCTATGGTATTGAATTGTTGGTGCAACATCCGAAGGGATTCTGGCTGTTAGGTGCGGTTTTTTTGTGTACTACCGGAGCCGAAGCGCTTTATTCGGACATGGGCCACTGCGGAAGAAAAAATATCCAGGTCAGCTGGATTTTTGTGAAGAGTACATTGGTATTGAACTATCTGGGCCAGGGCGCCTGGTCTCTGTTACAGCATAAGCAAACCCTTGATGGAATCAATCCTTTTTTTGCAATTGTCCCCGGCTGGTTTCTGCTGCCCAGTATTATGATTGCCACGGCGGCATCTATTATAGCAAGTCAGGCTTTGATCAGCGGATCTTTCACACTTATCAGCGAAGCAATCAGCTTAGGTTTCTGGCCGAGGGTAAAATTAAAATACCCGACCGACGTAAGAGGGCAGATTTACATACCAAGCATCAACTGGATTTTATTTACAGGCTGCCTGTTGGTTGTATTTTATTTTAGAACCAGCGAAGCCATGACCGCCGCTTATGGGTTTTCCATCACCGTTGCCATGCTTATGACAACCTTACTGATGTTTTATTTTCTAAGATATATAAAGCATTATCCATTCTGGATTGTCGGAGCGATTATTACCATTTTTGTGTGTGTGGAATCGAGCTTTTTTGTAGCCAATGCAGTTAAGTTATTGAAAAGACTATTTTTCCTTGTGTTTGAAATAGGGCTGATCACGACCATGTATGTGTGGTATAATGCCAGAAAGATTACATTAAAGCTTTTGCCTTTTGTTTATATAAAAGATTATTTTGATTTGATTGAGCGGCTAAGTAAAGACACAAGCATCCCAAAATTCGCCACCCACGTCATTTACCTGACAAAAGCCGGTAGTCATAAACTAATAGAAAAACGGATCATTGAATCTATTTTCAGTCACACGACAAAAAGAGCCGATATCTATTGGCTTCTTAATATAGGAAGGGCAGATGCCCCATATACTATGGATTATAGTGTGGAACCGCTCCTGAACAATAAAATTATGAGAATAGATTTCAGGCTGGGATTCAGGATACAACCCAAAATAGGAGTCATGTTCCGCAAAGTGGTTGAAGAGATGATTCATAATAAAGAAATATTTCTGGATAATCGCTTTCCTCTT
Organism: uncultured Bacteroidota bacterium; assembly: GCA_963711345.1. GTDB lineage: Bacteria > Bacteroidota > Bacteroidia > Chitinophagales > Chitinophagaceae > Puia. The sequence continues at coordinate 970,107 of CAVQDS010000002.1, forward strand.
ATGAATACCAACGGTACCCATGATTTCAGGTTCGTAATTCTGGAACGATTTCTCTCTTATGACAATGAATTTGCGTTTAGGGATGGTTTTATTTTGAACACATATTTCAGCATTATTAAACTTGCCCAGTCCGACAGTGAAGCATACGGTATAGACAGCGACCAGGCCGTTATTGAAAAAGTCCCGCTTGTAGTGGCACCGGTTACGAAAATCAACCTTAACAGGATAAAATATAAAAATGACCAGTTGGACCATTAGGAAGAGAGGTTAATCAACTAAGTCACTTAAATTTGGGATATGCCAATTTTTATGGACCGGCATGATGTTTCTGAAAGCGTCACAGCTGAGAAAATAGCCGAACTACATCAGGAGGATTTAAAAGTACAGCGTCTGTTTGATTGCAGAGGGTTAACGTATTGGTTTGATGATAAGAGAAAAACTGCATTCTGTTTAATTGAAGCACCTGATAAGAATGCCATTGTTGATATGCACAATAAGGCACATGGAGATGTACCACATAGTATCATTGAAGTGGAAGCCAGCATCGTTGAATCTTTTTTAGGCAGAATTGAAGATCCCAAAAGAGCCAGGGACACGGGGCTTAATATTATAAATGACCCGGCTTTCAGAACCATCATGGTTATTTCACTGAATCGCCATTCATTGTCATTAAAAGAATCTCCTTCATATAAAACTTCATTTGCAAAATTTACCAGCGATATCCGGAAAATATTAAAAAAGGGTGAAGGGAATCTTGTTAAGCAAACTGATTACTATTATCTCGTTTCTTTTAAGTCGGTTACGAAGGCAGCTCATGCCTCTTCCGATATTCAGGAACTAAATAAAGTATTTAATAAACACAATGCAAAGGGGAAATTAAATGTAAAAATAGGAATGAGTGCCGGGGTACCGGTAACTCAAAAACAGCTTCTCTTTGAAGATACAATAAAACTGGCTGAAAGAATGTGCGATATAGTTAATGGAGAAATTGTTGTTTCGCATGAAGTAAAAGAATTATACAAAAGCGAAAATGCAAATACATTCATCAAAGGAAAAGGGATTTGTACCATTTCGCAGACTGACGAGAAATTTATAACGCTTTTAATGGATTACACGGATGCAGCCCGGAGTGATTCGGATCTAAAAGTAGATAATTTCGGCAAACCCCTGGGCTTGAGTAAATCTCAATTCTACCGTAAAATGATCTCTCTAACAGGAAAATCACCCAATACTTTCATTCAGGAATACAGGCTGAATGCGGCTCTGAAATTATTAGGTAAAAAAGCCGGTAATGTTTCTGAAATCGCTTTCCAGGCAGGCTTTAGCAGCCCCTCCTATTTTTCAAAATGTTTTAAAAAGAAGTTCGGCCTTCTCCCTGTGGGCTATCTTAATTCGTTGCAATAAATCATTTTTCCTCCCTGGTTCAATTTTACCATTCTTTGAATGATTTGTTATAGCTGTGCGTAAATAGGTAATCTATATTTACTTATTCCTAAAACAAAAAATTAATTATTATGAAAAAGATGACTAAGCATTTCCATTTGCTAATTGCAATGATTCTATTTACCGGTTTCGCAAGTATGGCTCAGACACCTGTTGTACAGGTCAGCGAAAAAAATGCACAATTGAAGACTTATGTAATTGAAAGAGATATACCCGGAGCGGGACAATTCTCTCCTGAAAAGCTAAAGGCTATTTCACAAACATCCTGCACGGTTCTGAAAGAAATGGGTCCAAAGATTCAATGGATGCATAGCTACGTGACTGCTGATAAGATATTTTGCGTTTACAAAGCAGAAAATATTGAACTGGTAAAGGAACATGCCAAAAGAGGTGGTTTCCCGGCCAATGCTATTTACGAAGTTTCAACTGTTATTAGTCCCGCAACTGCAAATTAAACTGATAATCAGAATATCTGAATCGTCGTACTTTAATGAACTGTTTTGTTTTTCGAATGGGGTAAACGATGGTTTACCCTATTCCAGTTTATAGTCATCCTTATGGCGTGAATTCAATCTGATAAATTGTACTGCGTTTCAACAGAAACTCCATTTACCAGTGTCTGATAGACGACGCAATATCTTTCTGTTAATTTCGAAAGACTGGCCATTTGTTCGGCGGTGGCATTCGTGTCAAGATTAAATTTCAGGCGGATTGATTTAAATCCAACCGGAACTTCCTTTGAAACTCCCAGGGTTCCTCTGAAATCCAAATCCCCTTCTGCTTTAATGGTTCCATCATTTATTTCAATACCAATGGCAGTAGACACAGCGCTTAAAGTAACACCTGCGCAGGCTACCAGGGCCTGCAGCAATAAATCACCTGAACAGGCGAGGAGTCCGGTTCCACCGGTAGCGGGGTGCAGCCCGGCCTCAACGAGTGCACGGCCGGTATCAACATTACAGGATATCCCTTCTCCAATTTTACCTTCAGCTTTTAAGGTGATCATTGCAGATCCGGGCTCTGTTTTGTATTTATCTTTAAGCGGAGCTTGTAAGTTTTTTAATTCAACCGAATCCATTTTAACGGAATTTATAATTCAAAAATAAATGGTTTTGTTTCAGACATCTTTATTCAGATTCAAATGTACTCATGTTATTTTTTTTGAAAGAATTAATTCTTATACTCGACTAATGATTATCTTGTCAAAAGGGATCTGTCATTCTTAAATCAACCTGACTATGGCAAAAAGAACGATTCTATTTATACATGGTTTATGGATACATAGCAGTTCATGGAAACCCTGGAAAGATTTCTTTGAACATCATGGATATGAAACAATGAATCCGGGTTGGCCCGGTGATTCTTCTACAGTTGCTGAATGCAGAAATAACGTGCAGGCAATCGCCAACAGAGGAGTTACAGAAATCTCAGATAATTATGCTGAGATCATTGCGTCCGTTTCCGAACCGCCGATTGTTATAGGACATTCTTTTGGCGGTCTCATTACACAAATAATATTAGGCCGTGGTATTGCCGCTGCAGGTATTGCCATAGATCCGGCTCCGATGAAAGGAGTATGGCAGTTACCACTTTCGGCTCTTAAGGCTTCCTTTCCTGTACTCGGCAATCCTTTCAATTTAAAAAAAGCCATCTCACTCAGTTTTGAACAATTCAGGTATGGATTTGCTAATGCAGTTCCCGAAACGGAAGCAAAAGATCTATACGAACGCTGGACAATTCCCGCTCCTGCACGTCCGCTATTTCAGGCTGCAACGGCTACTTTCGCAGGTTCGGAAACCAAAGTAAATACGTTGAATACAACAAGAGGGCCATTGCTTATCACTGGTGGTGAAAAAGATCATATTGCCCCGCCAATTCTTGGGAAAGCATCCATAAAAAAATATAATTCTTCTGTGATTTCAGATTTCAAATTGTTTGAAGGCCGTGGTCATTCACTAATTGTAGATCATGGATGGAGAGAAGTAGCTGAATATTCGCTTGCGTGGCTCAATAATCATGGCCTCTGATTTTCAGAAATTTTGAGCTAAATTTATAGGCAGCAAATGTAAGGTTGGCTTAGTTGGAAATTACTATGTGGCTGTACATGAAAAAAACATTGCTTGTATCTTCCATTCTGATCATAGCTGTGCTGATTTTTATCATCAGCACAAGACAAAAACCCATTGATTTTACAACCCAGGTTAAACCGATCATCAATAGAAACTGCATTACATGTCATGGAGGTGTGAGGCAAAAGGGGGGATTCAGTTTATTATTTCGTGAAGAAGCTCTTGCCAAAACGAAATCTGGCAAACTTGCCATCATCCCAGGGGATCCTGATCATAGTGAAATGATAAGGCGTATCACACTGAAGGATCCGGAAGATCGGATGCCATATAAACATAGCCCTTTAAGTAAGGAAGAAATTGAAATCCTTACAAAATGGATAAAAGAAGGTGCGCCATGGGGAGAACACTGGGCTTATGTTCCGGTGAAAGAAGTTCCCGTACCGCAGCTTACAGCTTTCTTTGGCCTGATCAGTAAAAAAAGCGACTGGGCTAAAAATGAAGTAGATAATTTTATAGAGCAAAAATTCGGGGAACAAAAATTAAGACCTTCTCCCCGCGCCGATAAGGAAACGCTGCTCCGAAGGGTGAGTCTGGATATTACAGGATTGACTCCTGGTGAAAGTCTTTCTAAAAAATTTCTGGAAGACAATGGCGAACATGCTTACGCAGACCTGGTTGATTCCCTGCTCGCGTCTCCTCATTATGGTGAAAAATGGACATCCATGTGGCTCGATCTTGCGCGTTATGCCGATACGAAAGGCTATGAGCGTGATGACAGCCGATCTATCTGGAAATACCGGGACTGGCTCATCAGATCATTTAATGATGATAAACCCTACGATCAGTTTTTAACTGAACAAATTGCAGGTGATTTAATTCCGGATGCCACTGATGAGCAATACATCGCCACTGCATTTCACCGCAATACCATGACGAATGATGAGGGCGGCACAGATAATGAAGAATTCAGGACCGCGGCAGTACTTGACAGAGTGAATACAACATGGCAGGCGATATTAGGTACTACATTCGCATGTGTGCAGTGCCACAGTCATCCTTATGATCCTTTTAAACATGACGATTATTACAAATTCATGGCCTTCTTCAATGATACAAGAGATGAAGATACAGAAGCCGATTATCCGCTTCTTCGCAGCTATAATGATTCGATGGAACATCAGGTATCGGTTGTAGTCAGCTGGTTAAAACAAAATGTATCAGCAGAAAAAGCAAAGGAGGTAAATACATTTTTAAAAACCTGGCAACCTTCTTATAATTCGCTTACCTGTGACAGTTTTACTAACAGTGAACTTTCAGATACCAAATGGCTCGCCCTGCGCGATCACGCCCAGTGCCGTTTAAAAAATGTGGATTTACAAAATAAAAATCAACTCATATTCCGCTATCAGGCATATGTACCCGGTGGCATCTGGAAAATTCATACAGATTCAACGAATGGGAATGTGATCGCAACCATTGCACTTCCGAAAATTAAGGATGATTGGGTAATCACACAGACAAAGATTGAAACGAAGAAATGGCATCCATGATCTGTATTTTACTTATAGTAATCCTAATCTGAAAAAGCCTGAAGATAATGGGGTCATTTTCGACTGGTTTTATTTTACAGAAGAATTCCCGGGGAAGGACAAACCAGGCTATGGTGAGATCAAAAAGAAATATGAAGACCTTTATTCATCAATCGAACCTACAACACCTGTAATGATGGACAATCCGCCGGATATGCACAGGGTCTCTAATGTATTTGAACGTGGCAACTGGCTCGTAAAGGGTGACAAAGTAACGCCGGATGTTCCTGAATCTTTAAATCCTTTCCCATCCGATGCACCTCACAACCGCATGGGACTTGCTATGTGGATTGTATCAAAGCAAAATCCGCTGACTGCAAGAACCATGGTGAATCGTATATGGGAACAACTCTTTGGGACAGGACTTGCAGAAACTTTGGAAGATCTGGGTTCGCAGGGAACTCTTCCCACACATCCTGAATTACTGGACTGGTTAAGTTATCAATTTATGTATGAAGATAACTGGAGTGTGAAAAAACTAATTCGGAGAATTATGATGAGTGCTACTTACCAGCAGGATTCTAAAATAACGGCATCATTACTTCAGAAAGATCCTTTCAATAAATATTATGCCCGCGGATCAAGGGTTCGTTTATCGGCGGAACAGGTTCGAGACCAGGCACTTTGCATCAGCGGTGAACTTTGTGATTCAATGTATGGTCCGAGTGTATATCCCTGGCAACCAAAAGGAATCTGGCTTTCCCCATGGAATGGAAAGGATTGGGAGCAGAGTAAGGGTGACCAGCAATACCGGCGTGCATTATATACATATTGGAAACGTTCGGCAGCTTATCCTTCTATGATCACATTTGATGGAATATCCCGTGAAGTATGCACCGCAAGGAGGATTCGCACCAATACTCCCCTGCAGGCGCTCGCAACATTGAATGATTCTGCTTATATTGATATGGCAAGGCATTTTGCTCATCGCATGCAATCAGTATCGGGCGGCGATTTACAGGAGCAGATTAAAGAAGGTTACCAATGGGCAACCTTCCACGCTATTGATGAAAAAAGTTTACTGGCACTTTTGAAATTATACAATGCTGCGCTTGGCGAATTCAAAAATGATAAAGATAAAACCTGTGAAATATTAGGAGGAATGAGTAGCGATACCAAACCAGAAACAGCCGCACTGACAGTTGTGGCAAATGCTATTCTGAATCTGGATGAAGTATTAACTAAAAACTAATTCAGGGTGAGACGGAAAATCCCATGACACAAAAAGAATTACATAATCAGCGATTATTTCGGGAGGCAGAACGTACAGTAATGCGTATGCACACGCGCCGGCATTTCTTAAAGGAAAGCGCGATGGGTTTGGGCGCGCTGGCATTAGGTTCATTTCTCGGAAGCTGCGGGAATTCCGCACCCGGTAACAATGTGGTGTTTGATCCCGCTCATCCGCTCATGCCAAAGCTGCCGCCTTTTCCGGGAAATGCTAAAAGTGTAATTTATTTACACATGGCCGGCGCTCCTTCCCAATTGGAATTGTTTGATTATAAACCGGAGCTGATGAAAATGGACGGGCAGGATTGTCCTAAATCTTTATTGGAGGGAAAAAGGTTTGCATTTATCAGAGGAGTTCCAAAAATGATGGGACCTCAGGCAACATTTGCACAATATGGTCATTCTGGTGCCTGGGTCAGTGAGCGTATGCCACATCTGTCAACGATCGTGGATGAATTAAGCTTTTTAAAAGCTGTGACTACGGATCAATTTAATCATGCACCTGCACAACTGTTGGTGCATACCGGTTCTCCCAGAATGGGTCGCCCGAGTTTGGGATCCTGGGTAACGTATGGATTGGGAACTGAAAATCAAAACTTACCCGGTTTCGTAGTATTAACGAGTGGAGGAAAGACTCCTGATGCAGGTAAGAGCGTGTGGGGAAGCGGATTTCTGCCGAGCGTATATCAGGGTGTTCAATGCAGGAGCGAAGGAAGTCCGGTGTTGTTTATGAATGATCCTGATGGTATGAACAGGGATCTACGCAAAGAATCCATAGATGCAATCAACGAAGTAAATCAGCAGGAATACGCAGAATATAAGGACCCTGAAATTTTATCCAGGATTTCTCAATATGAGATGGCTTATAAGATGCAGATTTCCGCGCCTGAAGTGATGAATATAAATAATGAGCCTGCATATATTCATGAAATGTATGGGACGAAACCCGGGCATGCATGTTTTGCAAACAATGTTTTACTCGCCAGAAAATTAGTTGAGAAGGGTGTTCGCTTTGTACAACTATTTGACTGGGGATGGGATAGCCATGGGTCAGATGCGAGTCTCGCAATTGATATAGGATTCATTAACAAATGCAGAGAAGTTGACAAATGTATCACTGCTCTTATACTGGATCTTAAACAGCGGGGTTTACTGGAAGAGACATTGGTAGTATGGGGAGGTGAATTTGGCCGCACGCCAATGATGGAAAACAGGGAAGGCAAAAAAATGCCTTTTAAAGGCAGGGATCATCATACTGAAGCTTTTACTATCTGGATGGCGGGTGCAGGTATTAAGAAAGGTTTCTGTTACGGTGAAACAGATGAAATTGGTTACAGTGCTATCAGCGGCAAAGTAGAACCTTTCGATATCCAGGCAACGATTCTAAATCAGCTTGGGTTTGATCATGAAAAATTTACTTATCAGTTCCAGGGCAGGCCATTCAGGTTAACAGATACAAGAGGAAAGGTTATTGAAGATATTCTTGCCTGATGGTTTTTGTGACTAAATAAATTCAAGATAAACTATATCTAATTTGAATCGCAGAAATTTTTTGCAAACGTCCGGCTCTGCTACCACGGCCATGCTGCTTGCATCATTAGAAGGAATCGCATCTTCACAATCGCCAAACTTAACTATGAACGATACATTCAAATTGAAACTGCTCGCCACGAACTGGGGTTTCCCCGGGTCATTGGAAGAATATTGCGCGAAAGTTAAAAAGGAAGGTTATGATGGAATAGAAATCTGGTGGCCTTTGGAAAAGAAAGATCAGGATGAATTATTTACCTGCTTAAAAAAGCATGAATTGGAGGTGGGCTTTTTATGTGCCGGTTCTGACAACATTTATCAAAAACATTTTGACCAGTTTGTACAAATGATTGATGCTGCGGCAAAAGAATCTGTTCAGAGGCCATTATATATTAATTGCCATTCGGGCAGGGATTATTTTACATTTGAACAGGGCAAAACATTTATAGATCATACAATTGCTCTGGCAAAATCTACAGGGATTAAAATTTGTCACGAAACGCACCGTTCCAGATTACTATACTCGGCTCCGGTAGCAAAACATTATATGGAAACGATTCCGGACTTAAGAGTCACTTTCGATGTATCACACTGGTGCAATGTGCATGAAAGTCTTTTAGAGAACCAGATGGAAACGGTGGATATGACTTTACAAAGGGTGGATCATATTCATGCACGTATCGGTCATCCGGAAGGTCCGCAGGTGAATGACCCCCGTGCACCTGAATGGGAACATGCGGTGAAAGCACATATAGCATGGTGGGATAAAGTGGTTGAATATAAAAAACAAAAAGGTGATACACTTACGGTATTAACTGAATTCGGACCTCCAGACTATATGCCCACACTGCCTTATACACGCCAGCCATTGGCAGATCAATGGGCCGTTAACGTTTATATGATGCAGTTATTGAGAAGTCGTTATCTGGTGTAAAATATTTATTCGTGCTTTTATCCTTATCGGAATTCATAGGTCATTTTCATCCTTTACTTGTGCATTTACCGATTGGTATATTACTAATTGGTATTTTTCTTCAATGGTTATCACTCAGGGAAAAATATAAAGGAATTCGTGAGGCAGTACCGGTTGTGTTTTTCTGCGGAATGTTAGCTGCAATATTATCCTGCATTACAGGATACATCTTATCCACCAATGACGATTATGATAAAACCCTGGTGAACTGGCATCAATGGATGGGTATAACAGTTGCACTGACATCAGTTTTATTGTATTTTAAAATAAAGAATCCGCGGCTGGCAGTTAATAATAAAATGCTTTCGGTAATATTATTATTACTCATTTTCATTACAGGTCATCTCGGCGGATCTTTAACTCATGGTTCAGATTATCTCACAAAACCTCTGGCCGGTGTTTTTGGAAAAGACAGTGTTCCAAATACAATCATCAAACCCATTCCCAATGTTCAGGAAGCTTATGTTTACAATGATGTTATAAAACCCATATTTCAAACCAAATGTTATTCATGCCATGGTGTAAATAAACAAAAAGGCAAGCTTCGAATGGATGATTCATTAATGCTGATGAGGGGCGGAAAGGATGGTAAAGTAATAGATCCTGGTGATGCAAAGGGTAGTGCGATGATAAAGAGATTATTATTGCCCGTGGATAATGAGGACCATATGCCTCCAAAAGAAAAACCTCAGCCAACGGAAAGTCAGATTGATTTATTGGAATGGTGGATAAGCCGGGGAGCAAATTTTGGAAAAAAGGTAAAAGAGATAAACCAACCGGATAAAATAAGCCAGTTATTATTTGCGCTCCAAAAAACAAGTGTTACGGAAAAGAGATCATTCGATATACCTGAAGGGAGTGTTGGAGAAGCGAACGGTTCAGTAATTGCAAAATTAAAAGACCACGGAGTTGTTGTTTTACCAGTTGCTCAAAACAGTAACTGGCTTAAAGCTAATTTTATAACAGATACTCTGATAAATGCTGATGACCTTCAATCGCTGCTAGGAATAAAAAAACAACTGATATGGCTCAAGTTAGGAGATACAAATATGAGTGATTCGGATATGGCAGTGATCGCACAACTAACAAATCTTATGTTCTTAAACCTGGAACATACGCACATTACAGATAAAGGATTGCATGAAATTCAATCACTGAAAAATCTGAATTATCTGAATCTTGTCGGAACAAAGAGTACTGCACAAGGTATTTTGCAACTGAAGGAATTGAAATCACTGAAAAACTTATATCTATATCAGACAAATGTCCGGAGAGAGGATTGGAAACTATTACAGGAAGCTTTCCCAAAAACACAGATAGATTCAGGAGGTTACCAGGTGCCACTGCTTCCCAATGATACCGTCATTGTAAAAGCTAAAAAGGAGTATTAGAATAACCGGATTCTTTCACTATTTACCGACTACATAGGCAACCCCGCCGGTTATTAGTCTGCCTGAATATTAAAACCCGGCCTGAATACTTTTACATCTCCAGGTTATGCAAAGTATAAAAGTATAACTGCAGGAATTTTATTTAAACCTTTCCTAAACTGAAAAAATAATGAACCAGATGAATTCACCTGGGGGTCGTGGTATTCGTATCCTTACCATTGTAAAATGTGCCCTCGCAGCAATTATTATTTTCTCTGCATCCAATTGTTCAAAAAGTGCCAGCCCGAGTTCCAGCAGTACAGGACCGGGAGGCACAAGCTCCAACCCCTTATTATCAAAAGAAGTGATTGTCAGTAAGAATACATCAGGTGCGGTGGTAGATAGTGTGGTAATACAATACCAGTATAACACTAACAAATATGTTACTCAGGTACAACAAACGACCAACGTACAGATTTCCGGAGTCATCGAGTCGAGCATGCTGACTTATAATTTTACTTATTCTGCAAACCTGCTTTCTTCCATGGCAGGTACTGTTAATCAGTCCCTCCAGAGCGGAGCGCAAAATTATAATTCGAGCACTCAGGTCAACGCAGTTTTTGTTTCGAGCGGCAGTCAAATTACATCCTATGTTCAGACTGCCAGTACAACCGGCTCAGGACCCTTTCCTGTTACTCCAGAAACCGGCAACGACAGTGCTCTTATACAATATGACGGGAGCGGAAATATTTCAGGTTTAACACTATATCAAATGGGTAGTGGCGAGGCAGGATATCAATTGATCTCTCAACAGAATTTTACATACAATAATGGCAATATGACTCAATTGGTAGATGTGGAATCAGTTGCAGGCGTACCTGTTAACACGGTTACTTCAGTTTATCAGTTTAATAGTGATATCAGCGCCGCTCCATACTATGCAGGCCCCGGGATACCGATCGACAATGTGAATGACATAATTAATATTAATCAGACCACTACGGGTACCAATCCACAAACCCTGACATCGTCATACACTTCAACTTATAATTCAGCAAATCAGCCGGTTACTTCTTCAGTCACCTTAACTCCCGCTCCTACTGACCCGAACGCCATAGCAACAGAAGAAATTACTTACACCTATTAAACTAAAACTGCCATGATCAATAGCCGATATATTTATTCAGGAATTATTCTTTATGTTGTTGCGGTCAGTTTTTTTTCATCCTGTAAAAAAACCAGTACTCCCGGATCCGGAACTCCCCCATCTTCTACGATAATCATTCAATCCATTTCACCAGATACTGGTCCCGGTCTAACACAGGTCACTATTTCAGGCACAGGCTTTCAGTCGATCACCACACAGGATAGTATTTTTTTCAACGGCCACTATGCTCCCATTCAAAGCTCAAGTGATACGACTATTACTTTGCAGGTTCCTGTTCGTGCAGGAACAGGAAATATATTTCTCAAACAAAATTCAGATACAGTAACCGGTCCTTTATTTACATATATCTACTCGACTACCCAGATCATTTTTGCCGGAAATAATGATATCAATGGAATCGATGGTCAGGGGAAAGCTGCCAGCTTCTTCTACCCCGAAGTATTAACCATAGACGCGAGTGGTAATCTATATGTTTCTCAGGCGGCAAGCGGAACGATTCGCACGATTACACCTGGCGGACTTGTACAAACTCTTCCGACAGCTTTTATTCCTCCTGTAAATCTCAACCGTGGTTCAATGGGTATTAATGTTGAACAAATTATGGGTATTGCGCTGGATAATTCAACAGGCCGTTTATGGGTTGCCAATCCGGGTGACAATTCAGTTTCTTTTTTCAATTCCACCGGAAGCGTTAATGTTATTGCGCTTCTTGATTCACTTCAAAGTGATACAACAAACATTACACCTTTTCAGTTGCCATCGGGCGTGGTGGCTGCCAACGGCCAGGTGTATATATCAGACGTTAACACCAATAATATCCAGATCATTAAGAATGGTAAACAAACATTTTCCGTAATTAACAATGGGAAAAACCAAAACCTTTTTAACCAACCCTGTGGATTAGCGCTGGATGCATTTCAGAATCTGTATATAACCAATGCAGGAGCAGATAATATACTCAAAATGACAGGTTCCGGTGATGTGACTGTACTGGCAGGAAGCGGAAGTAAAGGCAATTCCGACGGACAGGGATTGTCTGCAAGTTTTTATGGCCCACAGGGAATCACAATAGATGGTTTTAATACCATCTATGTGGCAGATTCATATAATCAGCGTATTCGTCTGATTAACCAGGCAGGTCTTGTTACCACGTTGCCTTTGCAGTATCAGCTTTCGTATCCCCTGGGATTGGCGGTGACTCCTGACGGAAGTATATTATATATAGCGGATGCAGTGTCTTCGGTAATTTATAAAATTTCAATACAGTAGTCCGGGATATAGAAATCTGAAAAAACATTGCTGTACAATATTTAATTTTATAGAAACCCCGCGGCCTTTGAAAGTAGTGTGGATCAATATTATTTTTTTATTTTTTGTTGAAACGGCCACATCTCAGATTTTTAAGAACCTTAAATTCTCGCATCTTACAGATAAAGACGGGTTATCAAATAACAATGTAATGTCTATCGCCGCGAGTCAGGACGGAATTATTTGGATTGGCACTGAAAATGGCCTGAACAGGTTTGACGGCTATGGATTTAAAATTTTCAACCCGGGGCCGCGTATTCATCAGACAATACCGAATGGATTCATATCACAGATCGTTCCGGACCTGAAGAATAATTTATGGATCTCCACGCCCGAAGGAATTTTTTATTTTGATACAAAAGACCGGAGTGCAATAGTTTACGGAACCGTGCCCAACGACACAAATACTTTCAGGGACCAGCATCGCCCCATTATATTCCTTGACTCAAACCAGCTCCCCTGGGTGGTCACTTATGACGGAGTTTATCATTTCAGGGACAGTATTCATTACGAAAGAACAAATAAAGGCATAACAGCCTATACGCATCTCACCAATAAGGAATCAAATATTTACTGTGAGTTTGTAAAAGACAGAAAAGGCGGCCTATGGCGGTTTTGGGATAATTCAATTTTTCAGGTTGATCCGGAAACAAAAGGATTGACACATATATTCAAGTGTCCAGATCAAATTCTTATCAGGCAGATTTTTTTCGACAGCCATAACCGCTGCTGGGTAAGTACCTGGGGGAAAGGAATTTATTTGTTCAATCCTTTACAAAATGAATGGCAATTTTTTGGCCCGTCAAAAGATCTGACAGTTATTTACGGAGCTGCGGAATGGGTTGTAAACGGAACGAAAACGCTGGTATTTTCCTGTTCTACGCCTAGTTTATTATTTGTTAACGAAGATAATCTCAGCACGAGCTCCTATTTTTTTGATGCTTCCCGTGTGGACCTGACCGGGCCACCATTTGTTGACAATCAAAATATATTATGGATAATTTCCAGAGACGGTATCTATTATACCACACCCTCAAATAATCTGTTCAGTATTATACCCATCCCGCCTGTAGATAGTAATATGATGAAGAAAAAACCTTCATACGTATATAATATGAGGGAGGAGCCAAGCGGGTATTGGATTTCCAAACGTTATTTTGGCGGAATATACTGGTATGATAATAATTGGAATCTGATAAAATCATGGTTGAAAATACCAGTAGGTGAAGGTAAAAAATTTGGCGACCATGAGATTACCACAAATGAAGGATATGATTTTAAACAGGTAGGTAATGAGATGTATGTTACGACTGAAAATGGAATATCCATTTTGGATCTTCAAACATTAGAATGGACCTCCTGTATTCCAAACGATATTATATCTGCTCCGCGACTTAGAAATATTGCTGAAGAAAATGAAACAGACTTGGTGGATACGATCTTTTGATCAGGGCGTTTTTATTTTTAATCCGCAAAAGAGGCAGTTTCTTAAACATTACAAAAATGATGACAGCTGTTCAGAATGTCTTTCAGGCCATATTAATTATTTGATTCGGGATAGAAAACAAAGGGTCTTTGTTGCTTCGACTAATGGGTTATTCAAATATGATAAACAGCGGGATAATTTTACAAGAATTAAAATGGAGAGCGAATCCATGCCGACAAAAGTTCTGTTTGGCCTGGCAGAAGATGGAAATGGAATGATCTGGCTTGGTGCTGAAAATGGATTATTTGAATTCAACCCTGACAATAATAAAATTGAAAAGGTTCTGTCAGAAAATAACAAGATCGGAATCGTTTACCGCATTTGTGCAGACGAAAAACAGAATATATGGTTTGTCACCAATACGGGTTATTGGTGCTGGCTTAAAAAGCCTGATAAGGTAATTGATTTCGAATATGGTCCCAACCTGCCAAGAACAGACGGAGGTATTTTTTATAAAACTTCGGATGGTTCAATATATGGTGGGGGTGAAGAAACTGTTATTCGCTTTTATCCTGACCTGCTCATGAATTATAAAATATCTGCGAGAACAAAAATAATGGAGGCGGAGATTTATGATTCACTTATACCCTTTACGTTGAATACTGCTGGAGAAAAAGAGCTTACCATTTCTCAAAATGAAAATAACATACAGATTAATTTCGATGTTATCAATTACGATCTGCCAAGTTCAAACCAATTTTATTATAAAATTGCGCCTGGAAACAATCAATGGCTACAGACAGAAAATGGACATTTATCATTTTATAGCCTCCAGCCGGGACAATACAAGCTTGAGGTTAAGGGCGCAAATAAACTAACAGGAAATTATACAAATACGGATAGCCTGAATATTATCGTGAAAAAATTCTGGTATCAAACAGGATGGTTTAAGTTTATTTGCATCTTACTTGGTTGCATTATTATTTCTTTAATTGTCAGGTACAGGTTTCAACTCATCAGAAAGGAAGGACAAACCAATCAGCGAATTGCTAAAATTGAAATGAGTGCCTTAAGGGCTCAGATGAGCCCGCACTTCATATTTAACAGCCTGAACAGCATCGAAAATTTCATGATGCAAAATGAGAAAGTACTCGCAATAGACTACCTGAATAAATTTGCCTCACTTATCAGGATGATCCTGGAGAATAGCCGCCAGCAGGTAGTTCCCATCGGGAAAGACATGGAAGCGATGCAGCTTTATATAGATCTTGAAAAGCTGAGATTCGAAGATAAATTCAGATATATAACAGACATCGACAACATATTGCTTGTGGGGGACTACAGAATACCACCGTTGCTTATTCAGCCTTTTGTAGAAAATGCTATTATTCATGGGATTGCACCCAGCGAAAGGAATGATTTATATTTACGGATCGGTGTAAAATACTACACTGATTATATCCAATATATCATTGAAGACAATGGGATTGGGCGATTGGCTTCTATGACATATACTGTCAAAAGAAATAATGGTCATAAAAGCCTGGGTTTACAAATAAGTCAGGAAAGGATAGATATTATCAACAGAAAAAACAAGGACGATGTCACACTGGAGATTATAGATTTATATGATGAAGAAAAGAATCCGGCAGGCACACGTGTCATTTTGAATTTAAAATTAAGCTGATGTCCGATATTCTTACAGCGATATTGATCGATGATGAACTAAGTAGTTTGAATAACTTAAAACAAAAACTGGAAGAATTCTGTTCATCGGTGCAAATAATAGCTACCTCTCAAAAGCCCGAAGAGGCGCTATTCCTTATCAGACAGCATAAGCCGGATGTTTTATTTCTCGATATTGAAATGCCAAAGATGAGTGGATTCGGCATGCTTGAGGAATTGGGCGACTACGATGCGGAAATTATTTTTACTACAGCTTATAATCAATATGCCATAGACGCCATTCGAATCAGCGCTTTTGACTACCTGGTAAAACCAGTTGCTATCCGTGATTTGCAAAATGCAGTGAATCGGCTGCTTACCATCCGGTCTTCCAGGACGAAAGAAAGGCTTCATATTCTCAAAGAATCGGTAGCGGATGTGAGATCCACCGGAAACAAGATTGCCCTGCCTACGAATGACGGCCTTGAATTCATTAAAATAATCGAGATCCTCAGGATTGAATCCAGTTCCTGTTATTCAAAAGTCTTTTTTGTAAATGGAAAAATGTTGCTTGTTACCAGATTACTTAAAGACTTCGAAGAGATATTAGCTCCTTATCGTTTTTTCAGGGTTCATAACAGCCATCTTATCAATCTTCAATACATTCAGAAATTTGTACGCGCTGATGGTGGTCAGATTATTATGGAGAACGGGGATATAATTGGTATTTCCAGAAGAAGAAAAGACGAATTTCTTACCCTGTTCCATCAATAAGTATGATTCCCCGTTAATTGATTAATTTCAAGATTTCAAATCTTCCGGGTGAATTGTTCCACATTTTAGTATCTTGATTTACTCGTTTAAACTTAAAGATTCATGATGCTTGGTCAAATGATGAATTCTCCCCTGACTGTACAATCTATTATAGAGTATGGCAATCGGGTGTTCCCTCACAAGGAGATAGCTTCAAAAATGCCCGATGGGTCCTGGCACAGGTATACAAATGCAGATATGTATAAGAGGACCAAAAAACTTGCATCTGCGATTGATAAGCCGGTTGAACATTCAGCCTGGAGACAGGGTTGCTACTTTTGCATGGAATCACTATCAGCATTTTGAATTATACTTTGCAATTCCTGGAGTGGGTGCCGTATGTCATCCTTTGAATATTCGATTGTCGCCGGAACAAATCGAATTCATTGTTAATCATGCAGAAGACAAAGTTGTTTTTCTCGATGCCAGTCTTATTAAATTATTTGAACCATTTGCTTCCGGGTTAAAAACGGTAAAGCATATTGTGCTCATGAATTCGTCCAGATATTTACAAACTTCTCTCCCGAATATTTTATTTTATGAAGATTTGATTGCGGAAGGGAAAGAAGATTTTAATTGGGTAGAAGTGAATGAAAATGAGGCCTGTGGCATGTGTTATACCAGTGGTACAACCGGGAATCCCAAGGGTGTGCTTTATTCACACCGGTCTACTTATTTGCATGCAATTACAAGCATTTCTCCCAACGTCGCCAATGTAAGTTCCAAGGATAGATTTCTTTCTATTTGTCCGATGTTTCATGCAATGGCCTGGGGATTTCCGTTTATGAGTCTGCTCGCCGGCACTGATACAGTAATGCCTTCGAAACATTTGCAGCCGGCTCCGCTTATAGAAATTCTTCTAAAGGAGAAAATTACTGTAGCCAATGGCGTACCAACAATCTGGATGGGTATTTATGATGAACTTAAACGAAATCCCATAAAAGAGAAATTACATTTAAGAGAATATATGGTCGGCGGATCGGCTTTTCCCGCGGGTTATATCAGAAATTTTGAAAAAGATTTTGGTATTTATTGTTTTCATGCGTGGGGAATGACAGAGACTTCCCCGGTTGTAACAGCTTCCAGATTGCAGGCCCACCATGAGAAGTTGAGTGATGAAGAAAAGATAAAAATTAAGTCAAAACAGGGAATTGAACTGCCCGGTGTTGAAATCCGTGTTGTTAGTGACGACGGAACTGTTGCGCCAAGAGACGGAAAAACGGTTGGTGAATTTGAAGTGAGGGGACATTGGGTCATCAGCAGTTATTTTAAAATGAATATTGATAAATCTCATTCGGATGACGGATGGTTCAGAACGGGGGATGTTGGAACCATCGATGAATTCGGATATATGGAAATTACGGACAGAACGAAAGACCTGATTAAGAGCGGTGGAGAATGGATTTCAAGTGTGGCTCTTGAAACTTCCCTTATGAGCCACCCTTATGTGGCAGAAGCATCTGTCATTGCTATACCCGATGAAAAATGGGTTGAAAGGCCGTTGGCATGTGTTGTATTCAGAGATGGAAAATCCGTATCTCCGGGTGAGTTTGATGATTATTTACTCGCACATTTTGCAAAATACCAGCTACCCAAGGAATACCTGGTCATGAAGGAAATACCCCGAACAGGTGTGGGTAAGTTTGATAAAAAGAAAATGAGAAAGCTGTTTGAGGAGGGCAAATTAGTTTAAATCGACTCAAAAGTTTAAGCTCAACGAACCGTTGTTACCCGGCAAATCAGTTGCAACTGCTGTGATCTTAGATCCGGCGAGTTCAGGATTCACCTTCTGAACTTTGTATAACCAATAATTCTCTTCGTTATTCCGCACAACTGCATTTGCTTCTTCGATCAGGTCTCCTTCCTTGTTAAATATAGAAACTACAACAGCCGCTACTTTAAAATCGTCCGTTGCACGAACAATAATCTGATCGCCCACATGACCCTGATAATTTTCTACCTTAATGCACTCAACTACGGGTGCATTTAGCGCATCTTTCATCGCAATATTGAATGCTCTTTTGTCCGCCTTTTACGAAAGCCTGGTACATTGCCTTCATGACTGGATCCTTAACGGCTTTACGGGCATAAGCTGTAGCGATTCCGAATTTAGACTGGGCTGCCAGCTTTTTCCCGGTAGCGGGCACAGCAGGTACCCTTCACCATAACATTGTCATTAACTTTAGCCATAACATATTTTATAACTGCTACCGTTCATCTACCGCTCAACTACGGTCGAAACAGCACAATATTGTAAGGTAAATCATTTTATATACAGAAACACATGACAGGGTGGTTATTCTGACCCTCAAACTAATATGATTGGACTTTGAAAGGAGCTGGGGAAGGTTGTATTCCGGTGTGATTCTTTTAAAAGGCTGCCCGTCGATTTACTCACCCGGACTCCTGATTATTTTGTTTCCTGCAGGATTATTATTTCGATACATAGAGCAGCAGCAATTTTATTAATCACCCTTAATACCTACCATTATGAAACACATAAACTCTATCAGCATTTCAATCAGCTTCTTTATGATCTTTTTACTTTCATCTTCGTGTAAGAAAGATTCTTTGAATTCTACAAAATCCGGCTGTGTTACTTGCGATACAACTGTTTTGAATTGTATTTTTTTAAATGTTGGTAATTGGATAAAACAAGATGACGGGTCATATTCAAGTGACATTACAACGAATTTAAAACAGGCTGGAGTATCAGTGAGTAAGGTTTACGCAATGGATATCTCTGATGGGACTTCATTTACAGAGATTTATCCTGAAAACAGTGGAAATAATTCAGGAGTATCCGTTGCCATCACTTATAATCTGTCTAAAGATGAAGGCACATGTATTCTAAATTATGGATTTACAAGTGAGGAGCATTTTGGAGAAATTCATCCCGGAAGTTTACTACCGTTTAGTTCAGTAGAAATTGAAGCATGCTTTTTACAATAGTTGGAAATTGTTTATCGACTGTCAGTTTCTTTAACAGCAATTAAAGTAAGGATTGCAGAAAGTAAAACTGCAATTGCCATAAAAATATAAGATGCACCAAATCCACCGGTTGATCCATTGAGGTAGCCGACCAGGTAGGAACCTCCGAAAGAGCCCAGTGCTCCAAAACTGTTAATCAGCGCAAGGGCCCCGCCTGCAACATTGGACGGTAAGATCTCTATAATCATGGCGAAGAAAGGTCCATAAGGTACATACATGGACATCCCCGCTATACACAGCAGAGTAAAGGATAACCAGAAATTATGAGAACCAACCAGGTAGGAGCAATAGAAAGCAATGGCTGCTATCAACAGGAATGGCCAAATAAATGATTTCCTTTTGAGCGTTTTATCTGAATAATAAGAAACAATAATCATGGCTATGACTGCCATTAAATAGGGAACTGCCGACAACCAGCCTGTTTTAACTATCCCTATACCCGGAGCGGTATTTATTATCGATGGGAGCCAGATCACAAATCCGTACATGCCAAAACTCCAGAAAACATATAATAAACAAAGGAGGACGACCACCCTGGATTTAAATGCAATTAAATAATTCTTGACCGGTTTAATGGTCTCCTGTTCCTTTTGTAAGGATTTTTCCAATAAATTCTTTTCATCAGCACTTAACCAATCTGCTACAGCCGGTTTATCCTGAACAAGTTTCCACCAAACAAAGGCCCAAATTACAGCAGGAATACCTTCCCATATAAACATCCATCGCCATCCTACTGAATGAATCAAATATCCGGAAATGATGGACATCCAAAGCATACATGAAGGGTTTCCGAACATTAATAAAGTATTCGCCCTTGACCGCTCTTTCCGTGTAAACCATCTGCTAAGTAATAATAATAAAGAAGGCAATACAGCACTTTCTGCAACACCCACCATGAACCTCACAACGATAAGTATTTTTATATTACTGATTATACCTGTGGCCGCTGCAAAAATTCCCCAGAGAATCAGAGACCAGAAGATTAATTTTTTAGCACTTTTATTGGCAGCATATAGTGTTCCGGGAATCTGAAAGAAAAAATATCCAAGAAAAAACATGGATCCCAATAAGGAAGTCATAGTTGAGGTAATATGCAGGTCTCCTGCCATCCCTGAGGCCGCCCCAAATCCAAAATTCGCACGATCCAGATAAGCAAGACTGTATGTAATAAAAACCACCGGAATGAGCCGGTACCAGCGTGAAACAGAAATTTTTCTTTTATTCGTCATTCAGGTTAACTGAGAAAGTGTTGTAAGATAGTTTTTCCTTCAATTCAAATATCATTGTGATTAGAGGTGGGCAGGGTTTTCAATGTAATCCGTTGTAATTTAGTATTCCGATACATTAATATATCATATTAACCAGCACTTCAATAACCTTAAAAATTGATGTATGAAAAAAGATTTAGTATTAATCAGTGCAATCATGCTGATTTCAGTAATCGTCAAAGCCCAGGTCTCCAATTACAAAGTTGTTTTTGATATGTCGAGCAGGGATACCGTCAATCAACAGGCAATCGTCCGTGAAATAGGTCTTATCACGGGAGCTACTCCGGATGCAAAGCTGGAAGTTGTAATATACGGACAGGGATTGGATCTTGCAGTAAAAGATCGTTCACCGCAACAGGCGGCCGTTCAAAAATTAATTGTAGATAATAAAGCATCTTTTAAAGTATGTGCGATGACAATGAAGAGAAATAATATTGATAAATCACAACTGGTTCCGGGCGTTGAAGTAGTGCCGGACGGTATTTATGAAATTATTTCGAAGCAGCAGCAGGGATGGGGTTATATAAAAGTGGGTCATTGATTTGGTTTTTTTACAACAGTTACAAACCATCATTGTGATAAGTTTAAAATTGTATCTTACCCATACATTTAATAAACTTTCTTCTGATGCCGGACGACCAGCAGCAAAAAAATAAATTAGGTTTATGGACCAGCACTTCCCTTGTTGTTGGTAATATGATCGGAGCCGGTGTATTCTTAATGCCGGCGGCCTTAGCGGCTTATGGAAGTATCAGTTTATTGGGCTGGGTTTTTTCTTCAATCGGCGCATTTTTATTAGCCAGGGTGTTCAGCAATTTAAGTAAGCTTATGCCGAATGCTGATGGCGGCCCCTATGCTTATTCAAGAAAAGGCCTTGGAGATTTTGCAGGATTCCTTGTTGCGTGGGGTTACTGGATCTCGATATGGTGCACGAATGCAGCTATTGCAGTATCATTGGTCAGCGCGCTAAGCACTTTTTTCCCTGCCCTTGCCACAAATGCCCTCCTGGCTATTTTTACCGGGCTGGGGGCAATCTGGCTACTAACCTGGGTAAATACACTGGGCATTTTAGCTTCCGGGAAATTACAACTGGTTACAACTATTTTAAAAATAATTCCGCTTCTGCTGGTTGCTGTTGGTGGATTATTTTTCTTCAAACTGAAAAATTTTACTCCATTCAATGCGAGTGGAGTTTCGGATTTTTCGGCCATTACATCTACTGCCACCTATACATTTTTTGCCTTCCTGGGTATTGAATGTGCCACCATTCCATCTGGATCCGTTTTTAATCCGGAAAAGACAATCCCGCGCGCCACCATGCTGAGTATTCTTATTACTACAATAATTTATATAGTAAGCACCATCAGTGTTATGGGTATGATTCCTATAAAAGACCTTCAGCATTCAGTTACACCTTTTGCAGATGCAGCAGTAATAATATGGGGAAGCAGTGCGCGTTACTGGTTAAGTGCCGGGGTTGCCATCGCAGCTTTTGGTGCATTAAACGGATGGATACTTATCCAGGGACAGATGCCATACGCAATAGCAAAAGACAAATTATTTCCTGCCGTATTCTGCAAGGAAAATAAAAAAGGAGCCCCGGCCAGGGGTATAGTTATTTCAAGTATCCTGGTTTCTATACTTATGTCCATGAATTATACAAAGGGTCTTGTGGAACAATTTAAATTCCTGATATTACTCACGACTTTAACCGTGCTGATACCTTATTTATTTTCCACTGCGTCTTATATTATTATAAAGTTTGAAGATAAATATATGCAACCAGGCACCAGATGGTTCTCTTCCATCGTACTTGCATCTTTATCTTTTTTATTTTGTTTATGGGCCATTGCCGGTTCCGGACAGGAAATCGTTTATTGGGGACTCCTTTTATTGCTGGGAGGCGTTCCGTTTTATGTGATGATAATCTGGAAGAAGAATAAATAATTATACATGTGTTATACTGCACACTCAGAAATTGGAAAAATAAAAACATTATTCATCAAAAATGTTCAGCATGCATTTGTAAGTGAAACACATATTGAGCAATATTGGAAATCATTAAACTATCTAAGCAAACCAGATTTCAGATTGTCTTTGAAGGAGTATGAAACTTTTCAGTCTGTTTTAAAAGAAAATGGAACTGAAATATTTTACTTACCTGAAGATGCTACAGTAAATATGGATTCTGTTTATTGCAGGGATGCATCCATCGCAACCAGTAAGGGAATGATTATCTGCAATATGGGAAAAGCAGGAAGAATGAATGAACCCCTTGCTGAAAAAAAAGCATTTGAAGCTAATGGCATTCCTGTACTGGGTACTATTGTGGCCCCGGGAACGCTGGAAGGTGGTGATGTTGCGTGGCTTGATGAAAATACACTTGCTGTCGGTCATACCTACCGCACAAACGAAGAAGGCATAAAACAATTAGCATCTTTATTGAAGCCACTCGGTGTTGAAGTAATTACAGTTCCTTTGCCCCATTACAAAGGAACTGCTGATGTTTTCCATCTCATGTCTATATTGAGCCCTGTTGACACGGATCTCGCCGTTGTTTATTCTCCCTTAATGCCTATTGTATTCCGCAATTTTTTGCTTCAACGTGGTTATCAATTGATAGAAGTTCCGGAACAGGAATTTGAAACGATGGGCTGTAATGTTCTGGCACTTGCACCCAGGATATGTTTAATGGTGGATGGTAACCCAAAAACTAAAACCTTGTTGGAAAATAAAGGCTGTAAAGTATTTTTATATAAGGGAGATGAAATAAGTGTAAAGGGAGGGGGAGGACCAACTTGTCTTACCAGACCGATTTACAGGTATAAATAGTTTATAAAAAACCTGCCTTCGAAATGGGCGATAAATTTACAATACGGTTAATCACAGAAGCTGACGCAGGAGGAGTCCTCGAAATTTATAAACCTTACGTTGAGGATACCATCATATCATTTGAATACAAAGCGCCAGATTTGGATGAATTCTTACAAAGAATTAAAGTGATTAGTTCAGATTATCCATGGCTGGTATGTTTACTTGGCAAAATGATTGTTGGATATGCTTATGCAAGCAGGCACAGGGATAGGACAGCATATCAATGGTCGGTCGACGCGGCTGTTTATTTATCTCCCGCGATTCATGGAAAAGGCATCGCCCGCATTCTATACGAAACACTTTTTTCTATTCTGCGGTTGCAGGGCTACTATAATGTTTACGCGGGTATAAGTCTGCCAAATGAAAAAAGCGTAGGTTTTCATAAAGCAACGGGTTTTGCAGAAATCGGAATCTATAATAAAACAGGGTATAAACATGGTAGCTGGCATAATACGGCCTGGTTTCAGATGCACCTGGCAGACCATCTGGACAATCCTCCCAAACCAAAAAAAATGAGCGATGTAGTTGAATCTGCTGCATTCCTGGCAATTCTCAGTTCAGCAAACCAAAACGCTGGAAGCATCATTTAACAAAAGGAAATGTTAGCAGTTTTTCGAAAAATATCTTAACTTATAAGAGAAATGATTTAGTGATGAATGATGACCAAATCAGAATAAGTGAGTTTAAGAAGGCGCTAAGGCAATATGCCAACGAAGGAGTGGTAGATCTGGATAAAAATTATCACTATAAATTTAATTTCCAAATCCATCGTTATGAAGATGTATTACGCAATTCGAGACTGACTGCACCCCCAAACAGATGGTCATACCATCGTATATGTTTCGTAACACATGGAGAAGGTGAATTAATAACCGGAATTTATAAATTTAAAGCTAGGAAGAATACCTTTTTTGTTATTCCTTCCCGCGTTATATCCTCCAGTAAAAATTGGACCACTGATTCACAGGGATATGTTTTATTATTTAATATTGACTTCTTTTTGGAAAACAACTTTTCTCATCATTTCATTTCCAATAAAAAATTATTAACAGCATCCATTCAGCCTTATATACATCTCCCGGAAGAGCAGGCCGAAGAGGTTACCAGAATATTTGAAAGTATATTATTTGAAAAGAAACTGAATGATTCCAGAAACAACGAACTCATTGCTTTAAAAATTCTGGAACTCCTGAATCTTGGCGAACGTTTATTTGAACAGTCGCATGATATGGCAAACACTCTGCCTCTTGCGGATATCATAAAACGGTTTGTTGATTTATTGGATATCCATTATTCAAAAGAACACTCCGTAAAATTCTATGCAGATCAATTATCCCTGCATCCGAATCACCTGAATGCCCTCATAAAAAAACACACAGGTATATCAGCCAAGGAATCCATTCAAAACAGGATTTTACTCGAAGTGAAACATCTTCTTCATTCGACTAAATTACCCATTAAACAAATTTCAAACCAGATGGGCTTTAACGACCCGAATTATTTTACTACATTTTTTAAGCGTTCTGAAAACCAGTCCCCGGTAAATTACAGGTCCAATTTAGGTTGAAAATCAAAGGTCTTTCGTTGATTTCCAAAGGTTCATTATTAATATAAGCTCAATCTTTGCACCCTTAAATAATGAATCAGATTACAATACTTTTTGTGGATGATCATCCACTGATCAGAAAGGCCTGGGAGTTTTTTTTGAAACAGGATTCCCGTTTTATATTAATCGGCACTTGTGAAAACGGCGAAGAAGCCATCGAATTATCAAAAGAATTATGTCCGGATATTGTCATAATGGATATCCGTCTGCGTGGAATGAGTGGTATTGAAGCAACACAAATGATTCGCGGCAACTGCCCGGCAGTAAAAATCATTGGTTTGTCTTTTCACTTAATTCCTGATTATGCCGAAAAAATGATACAGAGCGGTGCCATGGGATATTTATCTAAAATTTCAGCCCCGGATGAAATTTATAAAGCAATTTTAGAAGTTTATCAGGGAAGAACATATATCTGCAAAGAAGTTTCCGACTTACTTTCTTGAACTGCATTATCATTTCTGTTGCTTGATCCCCTTGAGATATTCGTCAAGAAAACTAACAGTCTTTTTCGAAGCATCGATCTTATTTTCCTTTTTAAGAAATCCATGTCCTTCATCCGCATAGGTAACATATACTACAGGAACTCCATTCTTTTTTACGCCGGCAACGATCTCCTGACTTTCTATGGGTAATACCCTGACGTCGTTCATACCCTGGAAAACTATAAGTGGCTTATCGATCTTTTGATAATTATAAAGGGGTGAAGTGTTTTTTAACATGACCGAGTCCCCTGTATTAGGATCTCCCATCTCCTCGTAGAGTGCTTTCCTGAATGATTCCCAATAAGGCGGAATGCTGCGCAAAGTTCTCAGCCAATTGGCGACTCCAAAATAATCGACACCTGCTTTAAATTCTTCAGGATAAAAAGCGAGTGCTGATAATACCATGCAGCCACCGTAACTACCTCCTTCAATTCCAATTTTGGCAGTATCAATATAATCCTGTGACTGAAGCCACTTTTTCCCCCAGATGCAATCTTTGAGATCCCCGTTACCATGATCCTTATTATCGAGTTTATAGAAAGTTTTTCCATAACCACTGCTTCCCCTGTTATTTACAGCCAGAACGGCGTAGCCATGATTTACCAGGTATTGAATATCATTGCTGAATCCGATGCGGCTCTGTCCTCCCGGGCCGCCATGTATCCAGAGCATCGCCGGCATTTTATTATCTTTTGTAGCGTTGATGGGTTTATACAGAATAGATGGAATTTCTCTGCCGTCGAATGATTGGAAACGGATTACCTGCGCGCTTACCAGATCATTGGGATTGACTTCACTATTCAAACACTGGGTCAATTGTTTGAGTTGTTTATTTTCAAAATTGTAAACATAGATATTGTTAGGGCTTTTACTACTACCGACACTAAGGGCCATATTTTTTTCCGATTCTGAAATAAAAATGCCTTGAATATCGGCATCCTGAATCTGAGGGAAATCGACAGGAGTTCCTGTGGCATGATCAAATAGCAGGACCTTATTCTTTCCGTCCTCGTTAATAAAAATGGTCCGGTACTTTTCATTCCTGCTCAGGTCCATCCAGCTGACATCCCAATCGGTTGAGAATATTTTTTCTGATTTGCCGGAATGAATATTGTATTTGACTAAATAGGAAAATTCACTACCGTCGTTTGTAATGTAATAAAGAATGCTGTCGTTTTTTTCAAATGCAACGGGATTCCATATGGCCTCATTATCATTACTCAATCTGCTGATCGTTTTCCTGGATAAATCGAAAAGGTATAATTCATTTTTATCAGTGGTTATCGATTTAGTAAGTGTAAGATACCTGTTGGTAGAACTCAGGACACCCGGATCCAGTGCCGAATCATTTTGATAAAATAAAACAGGCTTCCAGTTTGATGTATCCATTTGCCACAGGTCAAAATATTTAGGGTTCCTATGATTACTGTTGACGAAAAGATGTTTTTTATCGTTACTCCATTTAAAAAAGCTATTCGTACTTCCCGGCCATGGGGTAAGATCTTTTACGGTGGTGTCGCCGGGAGTTTGAAGGTATAAGTGGGAATTCTCATTTCCACCCTGATCGGAACTGTAAATGAATTTTTTTGTTCCGGGCAGATAATCCACGCCAAAAAAGGATTCTTTAGTGGATTTTGTAAGTGGAACCATTGCTGTATCTGATATATCCAATTCATACAGGTTATATATACCCGATACATTTGCATCTACTAAAAGTTTCGATTCATCAGTATTAAAAGCTATACCGCTTATATTTTTATTATTATATAACTGCTCAATTGAATATTGCTTTACCGGAGCGGTTTCCTGTGTGCCGGTTTTGCATCCGGAAAAAATCAATATATATGCGAGGGTTGAATAAGGGAGTATTTTCATAAATAGGTTTATTCAATAAATATACATCATTTATGATTTGCAATTCCTTGCAGAGACCTGATTTTTACTTATGGGAGAAATGCTTCGATATGCTTAACGGGTAACCAAAAAACTTTTCGCAGTTGAAAAACCTGCTGAAGTAATTCTTGCATAGTAAACTCCCGGTGTAAGGCTGCGAGAGAAGTTGACCGTAAATTCAGATTGGCCAGATGCATAGTGACTTACCATCATACCCAGGTTATTGAAAATTTCTATAGTATAGGTTTGATTGTCTTTTAAATTAATGCTGCCTGATAGCGATAAACCATTTGAAGGATTGGGATAAATATTAACAGCCGTTAAATTATTATTGCAATTATAAACCTGAATAGTTTGGAAATATTTGAAGTTGCCATCCAGGTCAGTTTGTTCCAGGCGAAAATATGAAACCGGATTCTGTGTTTCGTTCGCAGTGAATGAATAATTTTGATTCACAGAATAGTTACCTGCACTTTTTACTGTTCCTAAATTTTCCCAAACAGCTCCATCTTCACTACTTTCGATTGTAAAATAATCATTGTTGGTTTCTGCTGCAGTAGTCCAATTTAAATCAATATGGTTATTATTACATTCTCCGGTAAAAGACAGGAGATCAATTGGTAAAACGAAGCCGCTGCTGGTTGAAATAAAAGTAGCTAACTGCGCAACCCAGTTACCACCCGCACTTGTAAAAGAAGCACTGTATGCACCAATTGCGGCTGCATTTTTATCCTCAATGATGTTGCTGTTTGCTCCAGAACGCAGATTAAATCCTGCTCCTTTTGTTAAAGCACCACTGGCGCCTATGCTCGCTCCGTAAATCAGTTCATTGTTATATGTTATTGTTTTATTGCCACTGCTAACGGCAAGCGAATTCCCGATCGCAACTGCACTTTGATCCAACGGATCGGCCACAGATAAAATTCCTGAATATTCACTTATATAAATTTGGGAAAAGCTCGTAGGGTTACCTGAAAGTTTTGCTTTAACAGTTATCGCTCCTGCACCGCCGGTAATATTATATGCATACCATAATTCAGCAGCATAACTGGCGCCATTCCAATCAGTGGTTCCACTTATTTTTTTATAGCTATTACCTTTATTATCTGTAACAGCTGTAACATTATTGGTTTGCCCATCCCAGTCAACATGAACAACAATCAGATTTCCTGAAGTACTTGCTGCTCCGAAAGCAACGGAGATTGAATTGGCTGTAGTGGTTTGAAAAAGTGTAGTTGTCTGGACATGCGTTTGTCCAAAACCGGTTATAGAAATGAATAAAAATAGTATGAAGGTCAATCCTGCACGCCCTGACAGTTTAATCTGACTTATTATATTAAAAAGGTTCTTCTTCATCATATGCTTCTTTACTTCCTGATAATTCTTAGGAATTTCAATTCCCAGTCCAAAAATTAATGAACTGAATATCAGTTTATTGAAAGAGCAACAATGATGGAATCTTTCCAGAAACCGGCATGCTTTCTAGAAAAGGGAATAATCAGAGTAAAAGCTCACCCCACCCTTTCCTGTATTCTCTGCGTATGAATTGATTGGCAGGTTCAAAATTAGTAACCTTCATATTTTCGCCGTCCCAATTCAGGGCAACGTATCGGCCACTGAATTTAAATCCATCCATTTTACCATACACGGGATCATTAACTGTTATTTTTTCACGGATGTTAAAACTCCTCAATAACAAATTGCCCAGTAATACGGTTTCCGTTAATGGTCCGGCATATCCTTCAAAAGGTGAATCGACTTCCATTTTGCCATATCCTGCAATACATGCATCAACCCATTGCCACCAATGACCATCCATTCCACCTGCAATACGGGCATATTTTTCAGGAACATGTATATCTTTATTTAATGCAGGAGGTAATAATCTCGGGTGACTTCCTCCCCATCCGCAGGAGACTTTGCCCTTCGTACCAACAAATAGTGTTGCGCCTTCAAAATCGTTTTCTCCAGGCCAGTCACCCAGCGCTGTATTTGAATTCAGGTCCGGATTTAATTCTGTAATTCGTTCGGGAGTAATGCCACCGTCCATCCAGAATAAATCCACATCCTTTCCATTCTTCTGTTTAAATCTGAATTTAAGTGAGCTTGAAACCGGCCCGCTTTCGGGATAAATCCCTTCTTTAAAAATACCATTGTATACCGTACTTGCGCTTCCGGAGATTTCTGTAGGATAGCCCAACTCAAGCAATTTAAATGGTGGTCCGATGATATGACAACCCATATCACCCAATGCACCGGTACCAAAATGCCACCAGCCGCGCCAGTTAAAAGGAACCAGATTATCAATATAATCGGTTTTCTCCGCAGTACCCAGCCATAGGTCCCAGTTTAATTCTTTTGGTACAGGTGGTTTTGAATCGGGCCATGGAATACCCTGTGGCCAGACCGGCCGGTCAGTCCAGCAATAAACTTTTTCGATATCACCGATAAGGCCTGCTTCGAACCATTCACGCATTGTTCGCATGCCATCGCAGGATGCGCCCTGGTCACCCATCTGGGTGACTACTTTATATTTTTTTGACGCTTGTGTAAGTATACGGGCTTCATAAATATCGTGTGTCAATGGTTTTTGCAGATACAGATGTTTGTTCAGCTGCATGGCACCAAGGCCTACAATAGCATGGTTATGATCAGGAATGGCAACTGTTACCGCGTCAAAATTTTTCTTTTCCTTTTCAAACATTTCGCGCCAGTCATGATAGAATTTTGCTTTCGGAAATTCTTTACGACGAAGTGAAGCCGGCCTTTCGTCAACATCACACAGGAAGGCTATTTCTGCATTTTTTTTGGGTGCAGTGGCAAAATGATGAATATCATTTTCGGCTTCACCGCCGGTTCCAACTGCTGCGATATACAATTTGTCGCTGGGTGCTGTAAAACCCCTTCCCCCTAAAACATTTCTCGGAACAATATAAAAACCGGCTGTTGCAAGTGCAGTTTTCTTTATGAAATCTCCCCGGGTAATTGATTTGTTGAGGGGATTACCTGTTTTCTTTTTCATGAGAATTTAAATTATTTTGGAAGCCTGATATTGACTATGAATTTATACATAAAGCAGGTTAATGCCTGATTTAATATCTAAGTTTTCGGGCAGTAATTGATTATTTTAAACTAAGATTGCAGTCGGATTTAATTTTCTTCACTCCCCTAACGATTTTGCATGAAAAGAAGCTATTATATAGTCGGGCTCATAATGCTCACTTTTTTTGTCATTTCTTTTTTAACCAATATTATCGGACCCCTCATTCCTGATATGATCAGGGGATTTAGTCTTAGTCTTACGCTCGTAGCTATTCTTCCCTTTGCTTTTTTTATTGCTTATGGTGTAATGTCCATTCCATCCGGTATGCTGATTGAGAAATACAAGGAAAAGAAAATAATGGTGATGGCATTCATTGTGGCTTTCGCAGGATCATTGATACTGGCGGTATTCCCGAATTATTTGTCAGCAGTTTGTTCTTTGTTTCTTATCGGATGCGGAATGGCCATGCTGCAGGTTGTTATCAACCCGCTTCTCCGGACAGCTGGTGGTGAGGAACACTATGCTTTTTATTCCATCATGGCGCAACTTATTTTTGGACTTGCCTCTTTTATCAGTCCCCTGGTTTATTCCGGAATCGTGTTGAATCTAAAACATAATGATCAGAACGGTGGTTTGTTTTCCGTACTGGGTAATCATGTTCCGGCTCAATTGCCCTGGATTTCCATGTATTGGCTGTTTACCGTTATTTGTTTAGCCATGATTCTCGTTATCCTGTTTTCCCGTTTTCCAAAAGTAGAATTGAAATCAGATGAAAAAGCTGGTGCGCTTAAAGTACATATCGGGTTATTTAAAAAACGAGTGGTTATTTTATTTTTTATTTCTATGTTATGTTATGTAGGAACAGAACAGGGCGTTGCAAACTGGATATCACAGTTCCTGTTTACTTATCATAACTATGATCCTCAAAAAACAGGAGCTGATACAGTAGCTTATTTCTGGGGAATGATGACTGCCGGTGGTTTACTTGGATTGTTATTGGTAAAACTCATGGATAGCCGCAGAGTACTTATTATATTCTCTGTTTTGGCGATTATAAGTCTGAGTGCCGGGTTATTCGGCTCGGGAAAAATTTCTCTTATTGCATTTCCAATGGTAGGATTTTTTGCTTCCGTGATGTATCCGATTATTTTTTCACTGGCGCTTAATTCAATCGATGAACATCATGGATCCTTTTCAGGGATTCTCGTAACGGGTATTGTAGGCGGTGCTATCATACCGTTGGTAATTGGCTGGCTGGGCGATCACTTTGGATTGCGCAGCGGTATGTGTTTTCTATATCTCACGATGGGGTTTATTCTGAGTATCGGTTTTTGGGCTAAACCTCTCATTGGGAATAAAACCATAAAGTTGTTCGGCAGGAAAACTGATCCTGTAAAAATATAAATTTCCTGTATGGATAATAAAAAGATTATCGGCATTGACCTTGGAGCTACCAATATTCGTGGTGGTTTGGTTAGTGGTACCAGATTATCAGGAATGAATTCGAAACGTATTAATAATTCGGGTTCCGTTGAAGATGTGATGAACGATATATATGCCATTATTGATGGATTAATTGATACTGATGTTTCTGCCATCGGGATCGGAGTGCCGAGTGTTGTTGATGTAAAACTGGGTATTGTTTATGATGTCCAATATATTCCTTCCTGGAAGGAAGTACATTTAAAGAAAAACATTGAAGAACGGTACCATATTCCTGTGCTGGTGAATAATGATGCAAATTGTTTTGCCATTGGAGAATATTATTTTGGGAAAGGTGCCGGAAGTGAAAATATGATTGGACTAACTATTGGTACTGGTCTGGGAGCAGGTATTATTTTAAACGGACATTTATATGCCGGACCGAATTGTGGTGCCGGTGAATTTGGCATGGTGGACTACCTGGATCACTGTTACGAATATTATGCCAGCGGGCAATTCTTTCAAAATGTATATGAGATGGATGGAGAAGAAATATTTATAAAGGCAAAAGCAGGCGATCCTCTTGCAAAACAACTATATAGTGAGATGGGTAAACATCTCGGGAATGCTATAAAATTAATCTTGTATACCTATGATCCTTCTCTGATTATTATGGGAGGTTCAGTCAGGTTTGCGTACCTATATTTCCAGGAAAGCATGTGGCAGAGCATTCATTCTTTCGCTTACAGCAAATCGGTAGAGAAGCTGCGGATAGAATTATCAGAACTCGAAAATAGCGGAATCCTGGGCGCAGCCGGATTATATTATGATTATCTGCAATAATCTCACTTTATCCTCTAATAGTATAAGCGGTCTGAAAAATTTACCTTTTTAACGTCGATATCTGAACAGAATTTTTATATTTATTTATTGAACCTATTTATATGAAAAAAATCGTTTTCATTTTACTGCTTACTATTTCGGGTCAGCTCGCTTTTTCTCAACAAAATTCCAATCCTTTATGGCTGAGATATCCGGCCATCTCTCCGGACGGACAGGCGGTTTTATTCTGTTATAAAGGAGATATTTATAAGGTTTCTTCCAATGGAGGCGTTGCCGTTCCGCTGACCATCAGTGAATCCACTGAATTTTCACCCGTATGGAGTCATGATGGAAAATATATAGCTTTTGCCAGCAACCGATACGGAAACTTTGATGTGTTCGTGATGCCATCTTCGGGTGGTGAGGCTAAAAGACTTACATATAATTCGAGTCAGGATATTCCTAGCAGTTTCACGGCGGATGATAAACAAATCATTTATTCTTCAAACAGGCAGGATGTTGTTACTAATGTTCAGTTTCCTGTGGGCGGACTTTCACAACTATACATCGTTCCGGTTGCAGGTGGAAAATCAGATCAGTTCCTTCCTGTGCCCGCTATCGGCGCTACTTTTAATTATGCGGGCGACAAACTCATTTTTTATGATCTGAAGGGATATGAAAGTGACTGGCGCAAGCACCATACTTCTTCAGTCACCCGCGATATCTGGGTGTATGATCTCAAATCTAAAAAATATACGCAGCTGACTACTAACAAGGGTGAAGATCGTGATCCTGTATTTGACAATAACGATAATGATTATTATTATCTAAGTGAACAGAATGGTGGTTCGATGAATGTATATAAAAGTTCACTCACCGATCCCGCAACTTCTGTTGCTATTACATCATTTAAAGAGAATCCCGTTCGGTTTCTTACCCGTTCAAAAGATAATATTCTTTGTTTTGGATATGACGGTGAATTATACCTGAAAAAAGGGAATGGCGAACCACAAAAATTAAATGTCATTATTGGAGAGGATGGAAGGATAAATGTAGATAAAACAGTGCCTGTAAATATGGGTGCTACAGAAATGAGCGTTTCCCCGAATGGAAAAGAAATAGCTTTTGTTGTTCGAGGAGAAATATTTGTGACAAGCGTGGATGGCGGCATCACCAAGCGAATTACCAACACTCCTTACCAGGAAAGAAGTGTAAGTTTTAGTCCTGATGGCCGGTCCCTGGTGTATGCTGCTGAGCCAGATACAAGCTGGAACATTTATACCATTTCCATTGCTCGTAAAGAGGAGCCTTATTTTTACGCATCTACTGTATTAAAACAGGAAACTATTATTGCAACAAGAGCCGAAGAATTTCAGCCTGCCTATTCGCCGGATGGAAAGGAAATCGCTTATTTGGAAAACAGGGTGGTACTGAAAGTCATTAACCTGGAAAGCAAAAAAACAAGGACCATCCTGACTGCAGATAAAAATTATTCTTATGCTGACGGGGATCAGTATTATCAATGGAGCCCCGACAGCAAATGGTTCCTGGTTTGTTTCGGCCAGAAAGAAAGAGTGATGTCTTCTGAAATTGGATTAATCCCATCGGATGGTAATGGGCCATTGACAAACCTTACACTGAGCGGATTTGATGATATCGAACCAAAATGGGTAATGGGAGGCAAGGCAATGATTTGGGGATCCACCAGGGATGGTGCAAGAGTCCAGGCAGGCTGGCCGGCTACCCTGGATGTATATGCCATGTTCTTTACTAAGGAAAGTTTTGACCGGTTTAAACTTTCCAAGGAGGACTATGCACTCTTAAAAGAACAGGAAGATAAGGACAAGGAAAAAACAAAAGATAGTACCAAAATTGTGAAGGCTCTTGGTAAAAAAGAAAAGAAGGGTGAGAAAACTGTAACAGATACAGCCGAAAAAAAGAAAGATCTCGTATTCGACTGGGAAAATCTGACCGATCGAAAACTTCGCATCACAACACATACTTCCGACCTGGGCGATATGGAGCTTTCCAAAGACGGAGAGAAACTGTATTACATGGCACGTTTTGAAAAAGGGTATGATCTATGGGTTACCGACCTTCGTAAAAAAGATACAAAACTTTTAAGCAAACTGGGATCGAATAATGCGACGCTTGAACTTTCCGCCGATGGCAAATCACTTTTCTTATTGGCAGACGGTCGTATAATGAAAATAGATCCTGAAAGCGGAAAAACAGACGGTGTCAGCATCAGCGGCGAAATGACACTTGACTATGCAAAAGAAAAGGAATATATTTTTGATCACAGCTGGCGACAGATAAAAGAAAAATTTTACGTGGAAGATATGCAGGGAGTGGACTGGGATCACTATTATTATGTGTACAAAAAATTTCTTCCTTACATCAATAACAATTACGACTTCGCTGAAATGCTGAGCGAATTGCTGGGAGAATTGAATGCTTCACATACCGGTTGTTATTATTTTGGTGCTCCATTTCCAAATGGTGATCAGACTGCTTCACTCGGTATTTATTATGATTATACTTACAAGGGCAGAGGATTGAAAATCGCCGAGATTATCGAAGGTGGCCCATTGGATAAAGCTTCATCAAAAATCAAAGCCGGGGATATTATTGAAGAGATTGATGGCAATCCAATCACAGATTCCGTTGAACATTATAAATATCTTAATCGTAAAGCCGGTCAGTTAACACTGCTTTCCATCTATGAGCCTTTAACCAATAAAAGGTGGCAGGAGACAGTAAAACCGATCGATCGCGGTGAGGAAAATGAAT
The DNA here is from genome assembly GCA_963711345.1 of uncultured Bacteroidota bacterium. Taxonomy (GTDB): domain Bacteria; phylum Bacteroidota; class Bacteroidia; order Chitinophagales; family Chitinophagaceae; genus Puia. The sequence continues at coordinate 1,005,885 of CAVQDS010000002.1, forward strand.
TGAAATACCGGCGTTGGGTAAAAGCGAGAAGAAAAGAGGTGGACTCTTTATCTGGCGGCCGCCTCGGTTATATTCATGTGCGTGCCATGAATGATGAAAGTTTGCGAACTGTGATTGAAGAAGCGCTGGGCAGGGACCTGGGAAAAGAAGCTCTCATCATCGACACACGCTTCAATGGTGGAGGGAATATTCATGAACCTCTTTCTGATTTCCTGAATGGGAAAAAATATATTGATATTATTCCCCACGGCCAGTATGTGGGTTCGGAGCCATATGATAAATGGACAAAACCATCCATCGTCCTTATCGGCGAAGCAAACTATTCTGATGCACATCTTTTCCCGCTGGCATATAAATTAAAGGGCGTGGGAAAAACGGTGGGTATGCCAATTGCCGGCACGGGAACATTTGTCTGGTGGGAAGTTCAGATAGATCCAACGCTTGTATTTGGAATGCCAATGGGCGGCTGGAGAACTCTTGACGGTGTTTTTGCCGAGAACCATCAGATGGAACCAGACATCAAAGTGCGACTTGATTTTGATGTGATGACAAACGGTCGCGATCAGCAAATCGAAGCAGCAGTCAGGGAGTTACTGAAAAAATAGTTGAATCATTTTTCATCCTCTATCGTGTAGAGCACATATCCTTTGAGCTGGTAGGTTGAGAGAACAATATTGGCGCTAAAAGCTGTTTTTATCTCAGGAATCATATCTTCAGGCGGGATATTAAAAAACAATTCTGCCTGTCCGCAAGCCATCAATTTGGTGTGTAAGTTTATAAACTGCCTGAGAATATCCAGGTTTGGGTTATCGGTTTTGAATTTTTTCTGATATACTTCATTTTTCAGGTAAACATTCATGGCACTTCCGTGAATAATAATTGCCAGTTCCAGGTTTTCTTTCGGAACACCGGCAGCTATATGAAGATTGATAATCCGGCCAATTTCTGCGAGCCCCTCATTGATATGTTTCAGGCTAAAGCTGTCTTTAGACCAAATGATCATATTGAATAATAATTTATATTTCATGGAGGGATCGGGCTTTTCGTCGACCTGATTAACCGGGTAGACAGCAGACCATTCACTATTTTTGATAAGTGGTAAGCTGCCTGTACTTTTTATTTTTTCCCATCGGAGACTGTCTTTAACTTTCTTAATAATACTATCCCTGATTTTTGTGGAATAGTTGGCCGACATTACCCTGATAAGACTGTCAGAGATTTTGGAAACCAGGCTATCTCTTTTATTTATTATTTGCGCATTTGCGGGTACTATTAACAGTAATAAATAAATACAGGTGGAAATGAATGATTTCATATGAAGGTTAGTTATTGGTGTTGTTAATAAAGATATAATTTATATTGTGTATCGATTAAAACTGTTAACAGGTATGAGAATATATAAAATGTTTTTACTGGTACTGATTCTTAGTTTTACCAGACTGGAGGCGCAAATTGATGCTGGTCTCTTTCGTTACCCTGACGTATCGAAGACACAAATCGTTTTTTCTTACGCGAATGATCTTTGGCTTGTATCGAAAGAAGGTGGTGAGGCTGTTAAAATCAGTTCCCCACCCGGCGTGGAATCTTTCCCTAAATTCTCACCCGACGGAAAGATGATTGCATTTACCGGAAATTACGATGGTAACAGGGATGTGTATACGCTCCCTGTTATGGGAGGTGTTCCAATGCGTCTGACAGAACATGGATACCAGGACAGGGTTGTGGACTGGACACCTGATGGAAAAAGTGTTTTGTTTGCATCCACCCGTGAAAGTGGCAAAGCAAGGTTCAACCAATTTTATACTATTCCTTCTGTAGGAGGGGCTGCTTCAAAATTACCATTGGCTTACGCTGAATTCGGATCCTATTCACCCGATGGAAATCAGATGGCTCTTACGTTTCGTACACAGGCCGGTCGGAACTGGAAGCGATATCGCGGTGGATGGAAAGCAGATATTTATATTTTCAATTTCACAACCCTCAGTTCAGAAGATATTTCTGCAAATGAAACAGCCGGAGATGAATTCCCCATGTGGAGCGGTAATTATATTTATTTTCTTTCCGATCGTGGTACAGATCTGCGCATGAACCTGTGGCGGTACAACCTGGGTACGAAAGCTTTTGAGCAGGTGACACATTTTACTGACTATGATGTTCTTTTCCCTTCACTCGGGCCTGATGATATTGTATTCGAAACCGGGGGCAAATTATACCTCTTTCAATTAGGGACACAGCAAGTTAAAGAAGTTAAAATCACGGTGGTAACAGATGAAACCACTCTTAAACCAAAACTTATAACTGCCGATAAATATATTCAGCACAATTTTATAAGCCCCGATGGTAACCGGGTATTGATTGAAGCAAGGGGAGAAATATTTTCTTTACCTGCAGAAAATGGTTATATCAAAAACCTTACACAGACTTCCGGTATAGCTGAGCGTTATCCTTCCTGGTCTCCAGATGGAAAAACCATTGCTTTCTGGAGCGACCGATCAGGTGAATACGAACTTTATATCTCTGAAGGCGATGATTTAAATAGTGCAAAAAAACTTAGTTCATACGGCTCTGGCTTCAGATACAATTTATTCTGGTCGCCCGACAGTAAAAAAATTGCTTTTATTGATAAAGCCATGCGTATTTGGATTTTTGACATCGCGAGCGGGAAAACTATTGAGGTAGATAAAGCTCTTCGTTATACAGAAGGGAACCTTGAAAATTTTTCCTGCAGCTGGTCGTCTGACAGCCGCTGGCTAACATACTCCCGCGATATGGGGAACTATCACAATGCTGTTTTCCTGTATGATTTTCAGAATAAGTCACTCCGCCAGGTAACAGATGGATATTATGATTGCAGTAATCCTGTATTTGATCCCGAAGGAAAGTATATTTATCTCCTTACGAGCCAGTCGTTTAGTCCTTCCTACAGTGATATTGACAATTCGTTTATATACGCTAACACAGGCCAGATTGCTGTGATCAGCCTATTGAAGAAAACGGCTTCTGTTCTATATCCCAAAAATGATACAGTTAGCACTAAATCGGATAAAAAAGATACGGCATCAGAAGATAAATCCAAAAATAAAAAGGGATCCAAAGAAGCGGCAGCCAAAGAAGATAAAACAGAGACAAAATCAGTTGACATTGATTTAGATGGATTGGAATCAAGACTGGTAATTCTGCCCATTCCTGCAGGTCGGTATTCAAGTCTTAACGCTGTAAAGGGAAAGATTATTTACGTGAAATATCCCAATACAGGATCAGCTGAAACACAGGGGACAATTAAATATTATGATATAGAAAAACGTGAAGAGAAAACAATACTTGTAAATGCTGATGATTTCCAATTGTCTGCCAATCAGCAAAAGATTTTGGCTCATCGCGATAATTCATGGGTAATAATAAAACCGGAAGAAAATCAGAAATTCGAAAAACCATTGCGCATTTCAGAAATGAAAATGATGGTTGATCCCGCATCAGAATGGAAACAGATCTTTATCGATGCATGGAGGATGGAACGCGACTTTTTTTATGATTCCACTATGCATGGTGTTGACTGGAACCTTGTAAAACAGCGGTATTTAAAAATGCTGAAAGGGGCAATGACCCGGGAAGAAGTGGATTTCATCATTGGTGAAATGATTGGTGAATTGAGTTCATCACATACTTATCATGGAGGAGGCGATATAGAAAATGAAAAACATACATCGGTTGGCTATTTAGGTGTTAATTGGGAGGCAGATGGGAATTTTTATAAAATAAAACAAATAATCCGTGGTGCTCCCTGGGATGCGGAAGTACGTTCTTCACTTGATCAGCCAGGAATTCTAATCAAAGAAGGAGATTATATTCTCGCAGTAAATGGCGTTCCACTTACTACAGCACACGAACCATTTGATGTTTTTCAGGATCTTTCGAATAAAGCAGTTGAACTGACTTACAATACGACTCCATCATGGAAAGGAGTAAAAACAGTTGTAGTTCAAACTATGAATGATGAATACCGGTTGAGAAATCTTGCCTGGATAGAAGGTAATCGCAAAAGGGTGCAAGATGCAACGCACGGGGAAGTCGGATATATTTATGTGCCCAGTACTGGTATTGATGGACAAAATGATCTAACCAGGCAGTTCAATGCTCAATGGGATAAGAAGGGCCTGATTATCGACGAACGGTTTAATGATGGCGGACAGATCCCTGATCGCTTTATTGAGATGCTTAACCGTACTCCACTGGCATTTTGGGCGATAAGGGACGGGCTAACATGGCCATGGCCACCATTTGCTCATTTCGGTCCTAAAGTGATGCTTATTAATGGGTGGAGTGGTTCAGGCGGGGATGCTTTCCCTGATTATTTTCGCAAGAAAGGACTTGGTCCGCTCATAGGTGCCAGAACCTGGGGAGGGCTGATCGGAATAAGTGGTGCACCTGATCTCATAGATGGAGGAGGTATTACAGTTCCCACTTTCAGGATGATGAATCCTGATGGTACATGGTTCAAAGAAGGACACGGAGTCGATCCGGATATTGAAGTCAGGGAAGACCTCGGATCGATGGCTAAAGGAATTGACCCGCAACTGGAACGTGCAATTACCGAAATAAAAGATGAGGTTCAAAAAAAGGGATTTACAGCACCTAACCCACCCGCTTATGAGAAAAGATAATAAATAAAAATACTTTCATTCGTATTAACAGTAATTCAATTAAACTGAAATCATGATAAAACATTCAGGTTTTTTATTGATTTTAATTTTGTGTTTTTCCCGAAGCCACGCTCAGAAAATTGATAGCATACATATCTCATCAATTCCTTATGGTCTCTTTTGGGAGAATGTTCCCAAAAGTTTTTCTGTTCAGGGAAATCAGTTTGTAATTGTTGCCGGTAAGGAAACGGATATGTTCAGGGATCCGAATGTAACTTATAATACAGACAATGCACCGAAACTTCTGTTTGAGGCAGATGACAATTTTGTGCTTACAGCTTCTATTGAACATGCCTTTACAAACAAATGGGATGGTGGAGCTATTGTAATTAAACAGGATAGTCTGAACTGGATAAAATTTTGCTTTGAAAAAGATTATACCGGCGCAAGAAGAGTGGTAAGTGTTGTCACAAAAAATATTTCTGATGATTGCAATTCAGTAGAGATGAATACAAATAAAGTGTATTATAAAGTGGCAAAAGCCGACAATGTAATCACGCTATATTGTTCTAAGGATGGTATCAAATGGTATTTAATCAGGCATCTTCAATTTGATGCACATAAGGGCTTCAAAGTAGGTTTTTTAGCACAATCTCCAACGGGCGAACGCTGTGAAGTGAAATTTTCGGATGTGGTTTATAAAATAAAAAAGATCAAGGACCCTTACCTGGGTGAATGAGGGTGCCGCATGGCCGGCAAAGCACATATCTTTACCTATTTTCCAGTATGAAAACGCTGAACATTCTTTGTACTCTTTTTATTTTCTTATGTTCCGGGAGTTCAGTTAAAGGTCAGTACAATTGGGTTCTGAAAAAAGATAAGGAAGGAATTAAAGTAAGTTCCCGTCATTCCGATCGTTCCAAATTCAATGATATTAAAGTAGAAATGGACCTTCCTGGTAATATTTACCAGCTGCTCAATATCCTTTTGGATGTCGATAAATATTCACAGTGGTCCTATTCCGTAAGTAAGTCTGAACTTATAAAAAAACTAAGTCCATTAAAACTTGTTTATCATCTGGAAATTACCGCTCCATGGCCGGTAACTGACCGTGATCTTTATGCCACATTTGAAGTGAAGATTGATTCTGTTGCGCGTTCAATTAAAATTCTGGCTGCCGGAGATAGTAGTTACAGGCCGGTAAATAAAAACTTTATAAGGATCCCGCACTCAAAAGGTATTTGGGACATACAGACAGTTTCCAATAAAATGGTTCATATCGTTTACATACTGGAAATAGATCCCGGGGGCTCAGTTCCAGCATGGATTATGAATATGTTTGGGACCAAAGCCCCCTATATAACATTTCAAAATCTGAAGCATAAAATGGTTTTGCTTAACCCGGGCGTTATGGATCGATAGGCGTTTAAACCTGTAAAGGGGTGCACAATGATAATATTCGGTTAATATCGCTCATTCTGGACTTATTATTGGCTTATTTTCAACTGATTAGCCCATTTTACCTGCCATTGACATAATAATTCCAGCCACTTACGCATTGGGATGTAAATTAAGTAAGGTTGCATATTAACTTTATTATTGTTAATTATGCATACGAATTAAACCTTAAACCTAAGCCAGATGAAATTTTCTAGCATGAGATCAGCGATCGCATGGGGAATTATTCTCCTAATCGTTGATATAGTTGTTATTGTCCTCGCCAAATAATGGATATTCAGTCCCTATTAAAGTAGTTATTAATTTAGAAGACACCACGGGTTAAGATAGCAACCAAAGATTTTTTAATCAGTGTTGTGATTTTTTTGCATTTATAATTTCAATAGTTTTTCAATTAAGGGGTCTTTCCTGTCTTTAATACTTTCAATCGTGGGTTTTAATTCCATATTTATCCTGATTCCTTTTCTATACTTCAGGTTTCAATTTTGCAATTGATTTGTAAAATATAAATAATGCTAAAGAGAAAATAAGTATCCAAATAATAAAATGGATATCGACACCCGTTATAAATATAGTTTGTTTTTTAAAGCCACCCGCGATATCAGTCCACCAAAATGAGTAATCGAAAATGTCCAGGATTGAGTGTCCAATGATTCCTGGAATAAGGGATCCGGATTTATAAGCAAGAATGCCTAACAGCACACTTGCAAAAAATATATGTGGAATTATCGTGTGTGCCCAGTTTTTACTCAAATGGATGAGTGTAAAGATGATAGAACTGATAATAATAGCTGGAACGGGTCCGTATTTCCCCAAACCCGCAAACTGTAGGTTAGAAAAATAAAATCCTTCCTGCGAAAGGAATATATCGAGCAGGTTAATACATATGGCTAAAAAAAATGAACCAAGTAAAATATTGCTGACCTGTTTACCATTTTTTCGCGTTAACAGGAACAGACTTAGGAAAAGCAGCTGAAAAATAATGAGAATAAATAAGATATCTGTTGAACTGATTTTCATTATTTCCGTACTTATACCTATATGAACAATAAAAAAAGTTTGGTTATTCTCACACCTGGCTTCCCAAAAAATGAGGCTGACAGTACATGTATTCCTTTTCTGCAGGATTTTATTTTGGAATTAAATGAACAGTTTCCAAATTTAAAAATTGATACACTGGCTTTTGACTATCCATTAAATTCTGGGACTTATCAATGGAATAAAAATGAAGTAGTCAGTTTTAACGGTTGGAAGAAAGAAAATATTAAAAAGCTTTATAAATGGCTGCTTATCTGGAGGAGAATGAAAATAATTAGCAGTAGCCAAAACCTTATTGGTCTTTTAAGCCTATGGTGCGGAGAATGTGCTTTTCTTGGGAACCGTTTTGCGAAAAGAAATCATCTTGCTCATTTTTGCTGGATACAGGGGCAGGATGCAAAAATTGAAAATAAATACATTGCCAGGATAAGACCCTTGCCTGCGGAATTGATAGCAATTTCTGATTTTAATCAGAGGGAATTTGAAAAAAATCATATGATACGCCCAGGACATGTTATTCCTGTTGGAATTAAACCACCTCAAATATTGGGCGTAAATGAAATAAAGGACATTGATATTTTAGGAGTAGGTTCCCTTATTCCATTAAAGCAATATCATTTGTTTATTGAGATCATTTATAAAATCAGTCAATTTTTCCCTGAAATCAAAGCCGCATTATGTGGCAAGGGGCCGGAACAGGAAAGATTAAAAGTAGCGATAGCAAATTATAACCTGGAAGGGAATATTGAACTTACCGGAGAATTGTCACACGATAAAGTATTAACCCTGATGAAGCGTGGGAAAGTCTTTTTACATACTTCAAACTATGAGGGATTTAGTGTTGCCTGCATGGAAGCATTGGGTTCCGGTTGCCATGTAATAAGCTTTATTAAGCCCATGCAATTCGATATTAAACAATGGCATATTGTTCAAACAACATCAGAAATGATGGAAACAGCAAAATCAATCTTAAACAATCCTGATTCGGTTTATGAACCGGTTTTACCATTTACTGTGGGAGAAAGTGTTAAAAGCATCATCCAATTATACAATTATAACGATTCTAATATTTCCTGAAACTTATCGGAGATAGCCTCAAATGAAAGATCAGTTTTGAAGCGATCAAGCGTGTTGTTTCTTTTCTCTTCAATTTTGAGATGGACGGTTTCCTGAAGGGCTGAAAGAAGTGAATTTTCATTACCAGGTTCAAAAAATAAGCCAATATTTCCACTAATTGTTCTGAATGAGGGTATATCAGTAACGACAGGAATACAACCGCAGCTCATAGCTTCGCACAATGCCGTACCACTGCCTTCATAATGTGAGGCAGAAACATAAAAATCGGCACTGTTGAACCAATAGAGTAATTCATTATGTGGAATTTTCCCTGCCAGTTTAATGGAGCAGGTTCCGGGTTCTGCAGGAAGAAGTTCATTAATTTCTTTTATTAATTCGTCAGTTTGGTATATCAAATATAAACTTGTATTTGGCTGCATCAATGAAAATTTCAGGAAAGCTTTTATTACTGTTAACGGATCCTTGTTTTGATTCAGTCTTCCAACCCATAAGAAAACGGGCCAACCGGATATTTTTGTTTTTTCTGTCGCAGTTATCTTATTAACAGGATAAAAGTTAGAAGATACTTCCAATAATTCGTGAATTTTATTTACACTGTCCAGGTTTTTATTTTTTACCCATTCAATGCCTGTTTTATAAGAAGTAAAAAGAAAGGCATTCACTTTCCGGCTGGCCAAATATTGAACGTATTTCTTTAGGCCTTTAAATTGTTTTTCGGCATGATGTTGTAAAATGATTTTCACTTTATTTCCCACAGATCGTCTGAGTTGTATAACCTGCAAAGGGTATTGGAAACTGCTTACAAGAATGATATCAGGATTTAACTTTTTTACAAACCGGTTAAGTTTTACGGGAAAATAATTCTTTTTTTTGCCATCATCCACGCAATAAAATTGAATACCATTATGTTCAAAATTACCCTTATAATTAATTTGATCAACACGGATAACTGTATGTTTTTTTGCCAGGCATTCGTTCCATCCAATATAAAATTTTATCCTTTCTATCCATTCCTCAGGGGAACTCATATCCTGTGAATAATGATAACTCAAAAAAACAATTCGCATAAGCACCGAAATTAATCATATTCAATATAGACATAATTAAGATATTTTTGCAGGGCATAATTTAACTAATGACCGAAAGTGAAAGAGAGCGAAATATTCAAATTAGCAGGCAGAATATTTCTTACTACGATAAAATAGCTGAGAACTATGATGCGATCCTAAATGATGATGTCAGCAATATAATTATCAGGAATACTGTGGCAGGCAGGTTTTCTTCGCTTGTAAAAAATGGTTGCGTGCTGGATTTTGGAGGAGGAACTGGCGGGGATCTCGGCTGGCTGATTCAGCATCAATATCAGATTTTATTTTGCGAACCTTCTGTTGGCATGAGGGAAATTGCCATTCACCGGGTAACCAATGAGTTCCCTGGTGCAATGATTACTTTCTTTGACAACGATAAATCCGATTTCAGAAACTGGAATAATGTATACCCATTTGAGCAGAAAGTGGATGCTGTAATTGCCAATTTTGCAGTCATTAATTGTATTCCCGATATGCAGTTACTTTTTGATAAGCTTGCACTGTCAATTAAGCCAGGAGGAACAGTTCTGGCGTTATTGCTCGACAACAGTTTATTAAAAAGGTTGAAGTCAAATTTGAAAGGCACTATTAAATCCTTTTTTACGGGAAATCCGATATCCATCTTCATAAATTATAACGATAAGCAGCAACTTGTATTTATTCATACAACGTTGAAAATCAGAAAAGCTGTGAAAAATAAATTTGATTTTATTCATATTGACAGATTACGGCAATTCGGATTCTGTTTGATACATTTAAGACGAAAATGAAGGAATTTCTTCGGGATATTTTATTTGGCGATATACCTGTTACGGAATATTCAACCATCACTGTTAAAGATGGAATAATGGAAAGAGTTTACCTGGAAACGGGAGGTGTTCGTATTGATATTTCTGTTACCCACTGGTTATTATGTCTAAATCCTGTTGTTTTTGGTATTTGGTTTCCAAAACAGGAGAATACGCACTCATTTGATACCAATCCACCCTACCGGATGTATTTTAACGATTCAGCTGCGGATGCTGAAACAGTAGCTTTTTTAAAGTTGAATTACTTTAACAAAATTGTAGAACCCGATGGGACCCTGCTTTTATTAAAACTTGCGGGAGCAAGCATTCACCATATTAATCTGATCAGAACAAGATTGATTTTTTACAGATATTACAAAAAGCCTGAGCAGGATTTCTATAAACTAAAGTCATATTCAGCTGCATATAGTTATCCCCGGAAAGTGAGGCTGATTTCATTTATGGAAGGAGACTGGTATAATATCTTCCCTATGGATCTTGTTGGAGATATACCCCGGAGTAAGAGATTCGTATTTGGATTAAGACATACCAATGTTACACTGGCAAGGATTATAGAGACAAAAAAAATGGTTGTTTCCGAGATCCCCTATGAATACAAGGAAATTATTTATAGATTGGGAAAACACCACCGCGAACCACTGTCAGGCACAAAGCTGCCCTTTAACCTTTCACAAAGTTCGATCTATAATTTTCCAATTCCTGAATGGGCAATCAGCTATAAAGAAATTAGTATCGTAAATGCAATGAACCTGGGGAGTCACATGCTTCTTTGGGGAATGGAAATAAATGACAAGGTTTTAAATGAACCCTCCCATAATTTATTTCATATTCATTTTTTGCATTACCTGCACCAGCAAAAAAAGGGACAGGCATATGAATTGGTATAATTGGATCATTCCCCTGAAAAATTACAAATTCCTGATAGAATTTGTACTTGGTTTCAGAGGTTCAACCGGGAAGTGCACATTTGGATTGTAGCTTTTGATAGCTGTGATCAGCGATGGGAGGTCACCTTCTACAAATTTTATACTTCCCTTCACACTTAACCGGCTAAATCGGGTAAGATCAAACGGCAGACCCATTACCTGGTCGTACATTGCTTTATCAAACATCCTGATTTTTCCTTTAGTGGTGATAAGCAGGATTTCTTCAGGATTGATTTTAAATATTTCTTCCAATGTTGGAATGCCGGTTTTTTTCTTAACTACGATAATATCAGCATCTTTACCTGTCTTTAATTCGCCATTATTTAAATTCCATAGTTTAGCAGGTAAACTTGTAATCATTCCAAATAACTCTGAGTCCTCAACCTGGCGTAATGATCTTGCGAACCTTAAATGATGCCAGATATTCCAGTTGCCGGTAAGTGTAGAATCCGTACCAAAAACCATGTTTGTTTGGGCTTTTAATGCAGCCGTATGGGCTTGTTTATTTAATAGTACCCGGTTGGATTCAGGGCACCATATAAGTCCCTTGAAATTTTTAGCCTGCATTTCATTCATGGCTACACCATGCACACCCACCAGCCTTCTTTTCAGAAAATTGAATTTTAACAACTGATCAATTTCGTCTGATGATTGTTTATCAGACCCTTCACCTGTATGTATTATGCAATCTTTATTTTTTAAGAAGGGATTATTAAGCTTCCATTTCCAATTTTTTTCGAACTTAACTGAATGGAGATTTTGCGATTCCTGATAGATATTAATTAAAGGATTTTCTAACTTCAGATAAGAGCCATGATTTACAACAGTTGTAATCCCTGTTAACAGGTTTTTATATATTCCCCAGGACGTTCTTAAATTTTGCGGAATTTTTAATACGGCATCAATATTATTCTTATATATTTTGTGAATATAATTTCCCCATTCCGTATAGCTTACAAATTTTCTTTGTCCCAAAACAGAAAAGCAATTGAAATCCAGGTGATCATGAGAGTTGATCAGCCCGGGAAAAACAGTGGCGCTTTTAAAATGAATTTGAAAAGGATCAGCCTCATTCAGTTTATTGACGGGTCCAATGCCCATGATTTTATCGCCTGAAATAATAATGTCAACAGGTCGGCTCTCATTTATGAGCGTTAAATTATTCAGCAGCACATTGTTTTTTTAAATGTAATCCGTAAATAATTGGGGTGTCCTGAAACCGACAATAAATGGCCACTGCATCTTGTGCTTCATAGTAGGATCTTACTTCTTTATCTACTATTCTTTCAACATGCATTATGACATGTAAACCGTGTTTAAGCAGGATTCTCTTAACTTTTTCCAGCGGGTGTGTATAATTTATTACTGACAGGCTTCCATGTTCATATTTGAAACTTCGCTTACCTCCTTTTTTGAGCATGACCGGGTGAAAGTCAGTAATGATGAGATCACCTCCGTTTTTTAAAACCCTTGACCAGGAAGAAATGGCTTCTTCAATATTTTTAATGTGAGCAATTGTTAAAGTACTTATTAGACAATCTACCTGTGAATTTTTTAGTGAATTCAGAAGATTGTCGGTAGTAAGATGAGTTATTGCCGATGGGTATTTGCGTTTTAACTGATGCAGCATGCCCTGAGACACGTCGAAGCCTATGAGTGCAGCTGGTCTTTTTTCGTATAATTTCTGCCAGTGTCTGCCGGTTCCACATCCGATATCAGCAACTCTCTTGTTTCGGATGTCGATATCTTTAATCAACCCCGAAAAGATCAGTTCATCCAGGTCAAGCATAAGGTTACCAGGTTGACAGTCATAGGAATCGGACCAGATATCATAGGCGATAACCACATCTTCTCCCTGTGCGAAAAAACTGGAATTATACAGTAAACTTTTAATGGTTGTGAGCATTTTCAGCAGGTCCCTTAAGTATATAAGACCCCTCCGGTAAATGAGTACGGAAACAGATGGAAATGGGTTGTATTGCCCCGACGATCGGGGATTTTGCAACCGCCTGCGAGCCTTTGACGTACCTAAAGGAGGGGAGTTTTATTGCTCCGGGAAATTCTATGAATGGAATTATATTAGTAAATCCGCGAAGCGCTGTTGCCAAGCACCGGGTGCCGAATTCCATCTTAAACATCGCTGCATCTGTTGAAGGCAAATACCCATGGGTTATAGTTGATGGCAACCGGGAGCAAGACCCGCTGGCCAGCATTATGCAATACCTTGAAACGGGTAATTATAAATACATCGGCTTTACGGTTATGCCTGGTCCGCAGCTAAAACAGGCGATTCCTTTTTCTAAAACTGTAAGGGAATATTTCCCGGAAATTAAAATAATCTGGGGAGGATATTTCCCGACCAATCAATATAAATCTGTTCTTCATTCCGGATATGTCGATTTTGTTATCAACGGACCCGGCGATCATTGTTTTCCAAAACTTATCCATGCGCTGGATAAGAATGAACCTTTCGAACTGATTAAAAATCTTATTTATAAATCAGGAGACAGGATTATCAAAACATTGAAAGAGGAACTGATAGAACAGGATGATTTACCGGAACTTCCTTATGATAAGCTCACAGAGTTTTATTCCATGGATAAATATCTTGGGAAAACATATTTGGGAAAGAAAACGCTGGCATATCATTCCAGTATTGGCTGCCCTTTTACCTGCTCATTTTGTGCGGTTGTTCCAACCTACGAAGCCCGATGGAAGGCGAAATCTGCCATGAAAGTTTATAAGGATATAAAGTATATAAAAGATAAATGGGGAGCAGACGCCATTGAATTTCACGATAACAATTTTTTTGTATCAGAGAAAAGAACCGTTGAGTTTGCAAAATTGATTTTACCGGAGAAAATGAGTTGGTGGGGTATGGCGCGTATCGATACTATGCATAAATTCAAAGATTCAACGCTTGCCCTGATCAGGGATGCCGGATGCAAAATTATTTTCTTTGGTGCCGAAAGCGGCAATAACGCTATTCTGAAACAAATGGATAAGGGCGGCACGCAAAGTGGTGAACAGATTGCAGCATTTGCTGCAAGAATGAAGAAATTCGATATTATTCCTGAATATTCTTTCGTTTTAGGAACACCGGCGTCAACACCCGGGGAAGTGGAAGCACAGATTGATTTTGAAATCAGTTTTATCAAGAAAATAAAACGTATTAATCCAGGAACAGAAATAGTATTATACACGTATAGCCCCGTTGCCACCGAAGGTTCTGATCTCTACAACCAGGCACTTGCAAAAGGATTTAAATTTCCCGAGAAACTTGAAGACTGGATAAGTCCGGCATGGGAAAATTTTGATCTTAGAAAGAATCCGTTAACTCCCTGGCTTACTCCGTCGATGATAGATAAAATAAAAAACTTTGAGACGGTATTAAACGGGTACTTTCCAACCGTAACTGATATAAGATTAAATAATTTCAAAAGGAAAGCTATCCGCCTGGTATCGGGTATACGCTACAATATAAATATGCATAAATATCCGTATGAAATAAAGCTCTTACATCGTATGTGGAAGTACCGGCAGCCGGAATTGCAGGGATTTTAAGTACAAGCAATATGTTTATAAATAACCTCAGCATTTCTATGTCCGAAAGCAACTTTGAAGAAATTTATATTGCTTCCAGACAAAGTGAAAACAGGATTTATACGGATGAGCAAGTCGCGCAATTACCTTTTATTAGTCCTCATCATATTCATTATGATGAATGGCAGGCGAGGAAGAGATCTTCTGACAGATTAAAAAATTATCTGGGAAATAAGAACAAACCTCTTTCCATATTGGAAATAGGTTGTGGTAATGGATGGCTTTCAGCTAAACTGGCTGCCTTAAAAAACTCAACGGTTACCGGAATTGACATTAATAAAACTGAAGTTAGTCAGGCAAGAAAAGTTTTTTCGGGCATGACAAATATTAGTTTTAATCCGGCCGGATTGAAGGACATGCCCGAGAGTAAAAAATTCGATATTATCGTATTTGCGGCATCCATTCAATATTTCCCGTCTTTTGAAAGAGCTATCAAGGATGCCTTTTCCTTTTTAAACGATGACGGAGAAATCCATATTCTTGATAGTCATTTTTACTATCCCGATGAACTGGAATCAGCAAAGCAGAGAAGTCTGGAATATTATCACTCGACAGGCTTTGATGAGATGGCAGATTTTTATTTTCATCATTCCTATAATACATTATTGAATTTTGAACATAAAATTATTTTTAACCCGTACAGATTAAAAAATAAAATGTTCAGGAAAAATGATCCGTTCCCATGGATCTGCATAACGGCATCATGACAATCCAATCAATATATCAATCATATAACCGGTTTCTTAGCTTACAAACCGATAGAATCAGCAGCCTGCCGATTGTTATTTTAATGCCCCATAGTTCCTGCAATTGCCGGTGTGTGATGTGTGATATATGGAAGGGAAATTCCAATCTCAAACAATTAAATGAAACGGATATCAGGGCATTGCTTTCTACGTTAAAAAAATATCAGACCCAAAGAGTGGTAATGTCAGGAGGGGAAGCTCTGTTGAATCCCCAATTTTTCAGGTTTTGTGAAATATTGAAGAGCTGTGATATTAAAATCAGCCTGCTAAGTTCCGGTCTCACAATTAAAAAATACGCCTCGGAATTAGTGGAATGGGTAGACGACATTATTGTTTCCCTGGACGGTGATGGAGTTTTGCACGACAGAATCAGGAATATTCCCGGAGCATTTAATAAATTAAACGAAGGAATTGAGTCTGTTCGCTCAATGAATCCACATTTTAAAATAACCGGGAGAAGTGTGATACAGCGTATTAATTTTCGCAATTGGCCCGATATAATCAGAGCAGCTAAAGAAATCAATCTCAGTGCGATTAGTTTCCTGCCTGCTGACGTGAGCAGCACAGCTTTCAACAGGGAGACTGCCTGGGCTGAAGACAGGCTAAAGGAGATAGTTTTAGCAGAATCAGAACTGGGAGAGCTTAAGGAAATTCTGGAAGAGATAATAGTCCAATTCGCAGAAGATTTCAAGCATCATTTTATTTCTGAATCCCCCCTGAAATTGCAAAAAATAGTTAATTATTATGCTGCCTATTACGGCTTTAATGAATTTCCCTATAAAAAATGTAATGCGCCATGGGTATCAACAGTGATTGAAGCTGATGGAACCGTAAGACCCTGTTTTTTCCACAAAGCTTATGGTAATATTAAAACAGATTCATTAGATGCTATTATAAACAGCCGTAGTGCGATTGAGTTCAGAAAAAATCTGGACATGGATAAAAATGAAACCTGTTTAAAATGCGTCTGTTATCTGAATTTAAAACCGACTGTTAAAGTATAAAGGCATGCAGGAACTAACGGTGACAAATAAGGATTCAGGAATAAAGCCGTTGCAATTAATATTGATTCTTGCCATACTTCAATGTATTATTTCTTTCCTGACGGTGCCAATGATTTTAACGTTTGATGAATCTATGTGGCAATATATTGGCCGTAACTGGATCAGAAATGGCATGGTTCCTTATGCCGGTGGGGTGGATAACAAGTCGCCTCTTATCTTCCTGATATTTGGAATTTCCGACAGGTTTTTTGGAGTCAATTATTGGTTCCCCAGACTCCTGGGGATCGTAGTTCAATCGGGAGGAATGTATGGACTTTATAAAATTGCAGAAAAAACTATTGACCCCCGGGCCGGGTTAATTGCAATAAGTTTTTATGGACTTTCAATTCTCTGGCGATCTACGGGCGGCAAATATGTTTCTTATACCGAGACCTATGCCATTACTTGTGTAATTATTGCGGTTTATTTCTGTATCGTCTGCGGTAAAAATAATTACGCTTTCATAGGAGGTCTTTTTGCCGGATTGGGATTGGGGTTTCGGTTAACAGCTATTTTCGGTATAATTCCTTTGTTCATCTTTTCTTTCAAAAAAACAAAGCGGGCTGGTTTGGCATTTTTATTGGGAATATCAACGAGCGCTGGGTTACTTATTTTACTTGCTGAATGGGCAGGCATAAGGATGAGTGAACTTTTATTCTACGGATTTACGGATAATTTTGGACCCGGAAGTGCTACAGCTTTCAGTTTCACCTGGAAAGCACAAAGATTTGCCGACGACTTTTTTTATTCTGAAATTATTCTGTTTTATCCAGTAGTGGTCTGTTATTTTATTTTGAACAAAAAGTTTGATTTTTTTAAAGCATGGCTGTTCAGCGAATTTATAGGGATAGTCATATTGGGAATGTACGACAGGTGCCACTTTAAAGATCTTTTACCCGCAATGTCATTAATGGGTGCTTATACGGTTAACTTCCTCGTTGAAAACTATCGCGCGCCATTAAAACAAATTATGCTGGGGTTATGGATAGTGTTTTTCCCGAAAACCTTTGAACCATTACTGGCAGTTAAAAAATTCTTAAATACAAAAAGTAGTCAAAGAATAAATAATAGTAATAAAGCTGCATTTGAAAGCGAGGATTTTAAAAAGCTGCTTGGTTTATGGATTCGGTCGAAAACGCTTACTCGCGAAAAGGTTTATGTTGCAGGATATGGAGCTCAAATACAAGCATATTCAGAACGGATATCCGCGAGTCGTTATTTTAACGTAACTCAAACACTGTATGCCAAGAAACGTTTGTTTTCAGATCTTTTAACTAACAAAGCTTCCATGTTAGTGATTCCATTATCTGAAAGCTATTCCGAAGTTGTAGACCCAGATATTCGTCTTTTCATAAATGAACTTGCTTTGAGAAATTATAGTTTGGATACCTGCATGTATAACTATAATGTTTTCAGAAATAATTTTATTAAACCTTAAAATTCAGATTCAGGATAGGTTCAGGTACAAGAGTATGAAAAAGATTCTGTTAACTCATTCTTATTTCCTTCGATTTGATCCCAAACAATGGGTAACGGGAAAGCCTTATGCGCCATTGGGGACTCTTTATGCAGTTTCATTTCTGAAAAAGCATGGCTTTCCGGTTTCATTTATGGATACCATGTTTGCTAAGGGGCCTGAAGTGATAATCCATTCTTTAGAAAGAGAAAAACCAGATATTCTTGTTATCTACGATGATGGGTTTAACTACCTGACCAAAATGTGCCTTCAGAATATGCGGGATGCAGCATTCAAGATGATCCGGTACGCAAAAGATAAAGGATGTACTGTGATTGTTTCCAGCTCCGATTCGACGGACAGGTTTGAAATGTATATCAATGCCGGAGCAGATTTTATTTTACTCGGTGAGGCGGAAATCACATTGCTGGAATTGATCATGGAAAATTCAAGTGATTTACCTGATTATAATAAAATTGGAGGACTCGCATTTAAGCATGGCGATCAGATTGTAAAGACGAACAGTCGCAATGTTTTAAAAGACCTTGATTCCATGCCTTTTCCTGCATGGGAAGATATAGATATGAAACCCTACCGTGAAATGTGGTTAAAAAGTGCAGGTTATTTTTCGATGAATATGGGTACCACAAGAGGTTGTCCGTTTAAATGCAATTGGTGTGCAAAACCTATTTATGGGAATCGTTATAATTCCAGAAGTCCGCAAAATGTGGTCAGCGAATTAATCATGTTAAAGCATGAGTTCGAATTTGATCATATCTGGTTCTGTGATGATATTTTTGGTCTCAAACCCGCTTGGGTAAAGGAATTTGCAGATTTAATAGAAAAAAGCGAATTGAATTTTAAATTTAAAATGCAGGGGAGGGTAGATTTGCTTTTGCAGGAGAATAATGTCAGGGACCTTCAAAGAGCTGGATGCGAGAATATTTGGATGGGAGCAGAAAGCGGATCTCAAAGGATTCTCGATGCTATGGACAAGGGAACAACTGTTGAGCAGATTTATGAAGCCACACATTTATTAAAGCGTTGCGGCATTAAACCTTCATTTTTCATACAATTTGGTTATTTGAATGAAGAAAAGGAAGACATAGAAAAGACAATTTCAATGATCAATGAATTATTGCCTTATGAAATCGGTATCTCAGTTTCTTATCCTTTACCAGGCACGGTATTTTTTGAGAAAGTTAAAAACCAGTTGGGTAATAAAACAAATTGGAAAGATTCGGATGAATTAGCCTTGATGTTTAATAATACGTATCAGCCGGCTTTTTATAAACAATTACACCGATATGTTCATAAGAGTTACAGAAAACATCTTGCATATGAAAATATCAGGCAGATGATTACCCGGCCTGTTAAAATAAATTCTTTCAGGATAAAAAGAGCGCTTTCCGCACTATATTATTTGCCTGCCGCATTTATAGATAAGCTAAGACTCCGGAGATTGGAAAAACCAGCACATGGATAATCAAATTAATTTTTATAACGAACAATTGGTTTCAGCTGCATTTAATAATCAGTCACTCGTGTTTGATGAATTATACTCAACGAATAGTATTATTCAGTACAAACGCGAAAGGGTCAGAGATCATTTGATCAAATATTTGAAAGCGGGGAGTAATATTCTCGAATTAAATGCCGGTACAGGGGACGACGCGATTTTCCTGGCTCAGAAGGGGCATCATGTTCACGCTACCGATATTTCCTCCGGAATGCAGAAAAAGTTAATTGAAAAGCTGGCCCGGCAAGAGATAAACGGTAAAGTAACGAATGAGATTTGTTCTTTTACCGCATTGAATACATTAAAGAATAAAGGTCCATACGACGCTATATTTTCAAACTTTGCTGGATTGAATTGTACAGGGGATCTTGATCAGGTACTGGCCGGATTTGAAAATTTGCTAAAACCAGATGGATTGGTACTATTAGTGATACTTCCACGCTTTTGTTTATGGGAGAGTCTGCTCTTGCTAAGAGGGAAGTTTAAAACGGCCACCCGTCGATTCTTTAGTTCAAATGGCAGAAGTGCGAATATTGAAGGTGTTTCAATAACCTGCTGGTATTATTCTCCTGATTTTGTAATCCGCAGACTGAAAGACAAATTTAATTTAATAGATATCGAAGGGTTGTGTACCATTGTGCCACCATCATATATTGAAAAATTTCAGGAAAAGCACCCGGAGTTATATTCATATTTATGCAAAGCCGAGAACAAGTATAAAAGCAAATGGCCCTGGAAATATATCGGTGACTATTATATTATTTCATTCCGGAAGAAAATGCGGTTATCATCTTCTCAATAGGACCTGGAAAGTTCATATAGTTTGAAGATCTCGTTCAGCTGGTTATCATAACGTAGTAATAATTTTTTCTGAAAGGTATCCGGGTTGGGTTTTGAAAAATGCTTTCCGACATGCATGCTCATTAAAATACCTTTGCTATTAGTTTTATTGGATCGTGTTTTCGAATTCCAGCTTTTTGCAGTCAGATTCATCAGGTAATTATCGAGGTAATTTCCAAACCTGTTATTAAATAACTTTTCAACTAAATATTTAAGCCATGTTTTTTTTACATCCATGGCCGGAGGGATATACATGTATTTGTTGGGAAAATATGATTTGGCCCAGGTATTTTCTTTAAAAAATGAATCAAATATTTTGCAACCGCATAAAGGAATTATGGTCGCAATTTCTGTGGCAGTGTATATATTTTTTTCCAGTATTTCAAGTTCTTGTTCGTCAATGAAATAATTCATGCAAAAAAGATCCTGCATATTAAATAAATAAGTGAACTTTTTAAATATGTGCAAAAAGGTTCTTGATATCCACAAACGATTTGCTGAAGTAATTATGAAAAAATCAATATCTGTATTTTCATCTGCGAAATTTTTCGAAAGTGAACCGGAGACCGCTATACCTCTTACGAAAGGGAATGCTGACAGGAAGGAAGCAGCCTTATCAGCTTTTCGGAGCATGATTTTGGCATTCTCATTTCCCCTGTAACGTCTTGCCGCGAGTGAATAATTATTGTAAAGACTATAAAATTCTCCGATTTTAAAAATGATGGATTCATTCTGAAGTTCCTGTAATCCAAACTCGAACTCATGAAAATCATCGCAGTGGCCAAGGAAAATGAATATTTCACTTTTTCTCAGGGGGTAGTCAAACATATTGAAATAAGCAAGTGTTGCGAGAATATCTTTTTTGATACTATAATATTTCAATGGAATGCTCATTATATTTTGAACAATTTAACAGGCGTTGAAAACTCGCTCAACAGGCATGGTCATCATAGTTTTGTTCATGTATCTGTCCTTCCTGATCTGATAAAAAAAGGAAAGAAAAATGCATATAAAAAAATCCCTTTGTTTACATCCAGCAGATCTTCAGAAAAGGAAACTACTATTATCAGTGTTAAGAAACAAAGAAGCATTAAGTCCTTTTTTTTGATTGATCGCCAAAAGCCCCATCCAATCGTTGCCAGGTAGATCGCCAGGCCAAATACACCTGAGTTGATTGTAAAACTCAGATATTGATTATGGGCGTTCAGGGAAAGTAGATATGAGCCATACATTTTTCTTTCGAAATAAATGTTTCGGAGTAAAGGAATTTCCGAGCCTGTACCGGTTCCGATTACGGGTGATTGCTTTATCAGATTCCATGCTGAATTCCACCTGTCGGCACGTCCGTATTTTTCAACAACTGTATTGTTTTCAGATAAGTCATTTTTAAGTGTTTCAAGATACCTTACCCTGAATACCTGAAATGATAATATTAAATTTATTAACAGTATAGAACCTACAAGGGTAATGAAAAGATATTGATGGCGTTTAATTTTACCGATTAAAAACCATGGAAAACCAACGATAACGATTAGTAATAAAGTGATAAAAGCAGATTTTGAACTTAACTGGATTAATCCGGCAAGAAGTATAAGAGAACTGGAAATGAAATATATTCTTTTGAATTTTGTTTGCGGGTAAAAGAGCTGATACAGCGAATAAATTATACATATTACAAGCATCATGGACAGGTATGTAGCATGCATGTTAATTGGTAAAGAAAAATTATGGTTGACAAATGCCCATGAAAATATATCCTTCGGAGACTGGTGATAATATAACAATACATGGAAAGCGTCGAAATACAAATAGAGTACGGTAAGAGTGCATGAAAAGGTTAGCCCCAGCAAAAGTTGTGATCGGTACTTTGGAAGATCCAAAGAAGTAACTGTGAGAAGAAATGGGAACAGTAGTAAAGCCAGTTGATTTGAAATTACATTTAAACTGGCTGATACGGAGGGTGAATAAATAACTGAAATCAGGCTCACAATAAAAACTGACTGGAGTATTAAAGTGTCTTTCTTAATATGCAGTAAACTATATTTATTTGTGAATATTAATGTGTGGATGAGGAAACTTACCAGAATTATCGAACTATAAAAACGATCAAATGGTAGTACCATCAGAAAAAAAAGTAAGTGATAGTAACTTATCTTGTTTTCAATACTATCTTTTATATAAAATACTTCCTTCATGTTTTATAGGATAATATTCCTGTTTTGTTTTGTAACAGGTCATGAAATAATTCTCATATTGATCAATCATCTGTTCCCAGCTAAATTCATTTGTAATAGTGGAATAATTATTGTCAACGTATTTTTCATTTGTATAACTATTAGAATTGATAAGAATGCTGACATCTTTTGTGTCTGAGAAAAGAAGCGCATTTCCTCTTGTTATGGACTTATTAAATGCATTATCATGAATTGCAAGAGGAGCCCTGGTGGCCATTGCATCCAGCAGGGAAGGATTGGTCCCACCTACACTATGTCCATGGAAATACAATTTGCAAAAGCGGGTTAAGCTTTTTACCTTGGCTTCATCAAATATTGCTCCCAGGAAAATTATGCGGCTTTCGTTTTTGTATTTGGCAACAAGGTGTTTTCCATATTTGTTGCCTGCATTTCCAATTATTACAAATTTTGATGCTGAATCGGATAAGCAATATCCATCCAGTATCATTTCAATATTGTTCTCCGGTTCCATCCTGGCCATTAATAAGAAGTATTGGTATTTAATCAGGCTGAATTCTTTTAAGGGATTTTCATCTGTAGCCGGATCAAGACTTGCGCCATAGGCGATATACTTGCTTTTGATATTGTATTTCCTGTCAAGATATTCTTTGATCACTGGTGAATCAGCAACATGAAATTTGCTTGAATGGACGGCTAATTTTTCGGCAAATTTTAGGAACCACCGTACTGGCTTTGAATACTTCGTGCGCTTCCATTCCAGCCCATCCATGTTCGTAATAACTATTGAATTAGCCGGATACAGAAACCCCCAGATGGAACTGCTGGTATATCCCAGCATTAGTATTATATCATAATTTTTTTTGCGGGTATTCATTATACAATTAAAATCATACACAAATTGACCCGGAACTCCAATCAGGTGTTCAGGATCAAGACAATGAATAATACGTACTCCGTACCATTCATTTCCCTGGAATGGATGTTTACTTGAATTATACACAGTAACATCATGACCTTTTTCAACAAGCCCCCGGGAAAGGTAACCTGCAATATGTTCGAATCCGCCATAATGATTTGGCACTCCTCTTGTTCCCAGAATAGCAATTTTTAATCCCATGTTTTGTAAATTATATTTTTATAACCTTTAGCCGTCTGATGACTCGCTTTCTGCCATGTATATTGAGTTGCAATTTTCATTTGTAACGCTTCGTCGAAAGGCATTAAGCTTGCTTTTTCAACCGCGGCATAAATACTTTCAGGGGAGGCTGGAGAACAATAGATAGCATGACTTCCAAAATATTCCTTCGTATCGCCCTTATCCGTAATTACCAGATTGCATCCCATCGCCGCGGCTTCCAGAGAACTTAAGCCTGTCGTCTCAAACCAGCTGGGTAAAACGTGAACTTTCGCTTTTTGATAATATGCCACAAGTTCTTCCTGTGGAATATGGTTTATAAATTGGACATTATCTGCTGCCAGTTTCCGGCACATTTGATAATAAGAAATTTGATTAGGTGCAGGAGTGCCTATTATTATAAGTTGATAGCTTGAATTATTAAGAGCCCTGATAAGATTTATCTGATTTTTAATTCCCTCAATTCTTGCAATACAAAGAATGAGCCTGGGATCTTTTTTTATTTCCCTGTTGAACCTGAACAGGTCATGGTCAACCGCATTTGGAACAATGATGTAGTTCGTGCGGCAGTCATATAATTCCCTGATACGGTTATATTCTGAAGCGGAATTTGGCAGAATCAGTTTGGCTTTTTTTATTATTTCACTCATGGATTTTTTCTGCCCCTTCCAGGTATATGACAAGCCCGGCATTTTATCTTTTCCCAATAACCAGCGGGAAATGACTTTCAGGTATTCAATGGTGTCGCCGGATAAATAACGGAATAGGAGACCTGTCAGCCCCTTCCGGTGGAATTTATCGTATTCACTATAGTTTGTCAAGATTGTGGAAACAACGAAAGGGAGGTTTGTTTTTTTTATATGGTGTAATATATCAGCCGGTCTTGTAATATTGAAAAAATGCAGCAAACTGTAATTATTATAATCAATTGTCTCGTTTGTGAGTTTGATATCAACAGAAATTCCCTGGCAGTCAAGCGATCTGGCCGTTTGCACGGCCTGAATCGTATCGCCGCCCCTGACGGAGTATAATGTTGATCTTACTATCATGGCTACTTTGATCATTTTGCCGAGTCAAATAATGAATACAGATTATAAATAACATTTTTGGGCAGATAAGAAATAAGCAACAGCAGATAATCTTTTATATCAAAAGTGTTTAGTATAATTGCTTTTTTCATGTTAAACCTGGCTTTCAAAGGGTCATAATTATTCCAGAGGAATTTTTTAGCAAGCAGGCTGTAATAAGCGCCTTCCTTATTCTTTGAATTATTCTGATTACTTATAATGGCTATCAACCGATCGCCATCTTCGCTGTTGATATTTTTTACCAAAAGTGCTTTGTTTTTTATCCGGTGGAATTCTTTTGATCGTTTTCTTTCATCCATTGTGAGAGATCCCGGATTTAATCTGACACTGATCAGTGGCTCAGGCATATTGCACATTTTTCCCATGCCCTTTGCCTGAAGCCAGAGAAGATGATCCTCAAAACTGTGTGCATTTTTATTGTATCCAATCTGTGATATCAGGTCCTTTTTATACATTACGCTCGCATGAATGAAGGGACATAGGTTATATGGAAGTCTCTGTATCTCTTCAGGAGTAGTGAATAGCGGAAGGTGGGTGAAAATATAATTCCCGGAATTATCTATATAATCTGCTCCTGAACCTGCTATTATGCAGTCCGGATTTGAAATCATAAAATGATATTGTTTTTCAAGCCTGCTGGCAAAGCAGATATCATCTGCATCAAACCGGGCGATATAAGGTGCACGTGCATATCTTAAACCATTATTGAGTGCGACTGCCACACCCTGATTTTCCTGATCAATGACTACAATCCTTTCGTCTGAAAATGTTTTTATCAATTCTTTCGTACGATCTGTTGAACCGTCATTAATAATCAGAAATTCAAAATCCTGGAAAGTTTGTCCCAGCACAGATTGTATCGCATCAGAAATGAAATATTGCGCGTTAAAGCATGGCATCATGACTGTTATCCTGGGTTCATGCATGCCTGGGTGGTTTTATATGTTCTTTAATATCCAGGAACATCAGTAATTCAAACAGTATTACAATTGATAGTTGCTCAAACCAATAATCAATCAAAAAAAAGCTAAGTAATATCATAAAAAGAGGTAATCCATAGGTGAGCAATTTCCTGCTTCGCCCAAAAAAACCGATATAAAAAACGAAAAATGCTATGATTCCTATCAACCCGTATTCGGTCAGCAACTGGTCATATACAGAGGCAGGGTTGTGAATAATTGAATGAGATTCGGCAGGCTTCAAAAAGAAATGGGCATAAAGACTGAAATGATTATACAGAAAATCGGCATTTGAATAGATGAAAGCAGGTGGAAAACTTCCGGCTATCTGTAAACCCGTAGCTCTGTACGCAAGTTTTGATGAAAAATTTCCAATTCCATCTCCCGTAATAATTTTATTCTGATGTTCTTTCAGGAAACTATAGGATTGCTTAAATGCCAGTGACTTTCCAGAACTCCCTTCCGGGACATTTAGATTTGTGAATGCGGTCCGGGATTTGATAAAAGTTAAAAGAATCCTTTGAAATGAAGTTGTATCTCTTGTCCATTGGAATGAGGCAGTATGTATTTTGTCTTTCGGAATTTCCGGCCTGACAACCATTTTTTCTTCTACTTTTTTAGTTTTGACATCGAGATTACTTAACCGTAAACGTTCCAGACTATCCAGGTATAAAACGGCGATCTTTTCTTTTCTGCTTTCATCTGTCAGCAGACTATCTGGCCTTATCCTGATTGGGATGAGTTGTTGTGGAGAAGGGGAATCATCTTTCTTATGTAATATGAATTTGTTTATTGTTGATGCCAGATAGTCATAGTTTTGAGGAGAAAATCTGGAATAAAAAATAATCATCAGCATGATGCAAATGACTATTATACTTTTTTGCTCCCTGTTGCTTTTAAAAATGAAAATTGTAATAAGAACGATAGCCAGACAGATATTGCCAAAATTGCTGACTGTCAGGATCAATGCTAACAGACTGGCCAGTACCAGGGCATATTTCTTTCGGTATAAAAAATAAATGGTTCCGAAGCAGTTGATAACTGCATTCGTTGTGGAAGTGTCATTACTGAGTCCTTTGATAAAGTCACCTGTATTTAGATAAAATTTCTGATATTGACCCTGATATAAATAGGGGTTTCTGAGCCCGATTTCAAATAAAATAGCGGATAAATTTATGAGAGAGAATATTATATTTAGTAGGAAAAATACAAGTATGGTATTATGAAGAATCGTTATATCGGTTCTTTCAACAAGAAGTTTGATATGGTGTACTGCCAATATACATGCAAGCCAGATCAATATCCCTGTAAATACAACCAATACGTAATTGGAGGAAAAATCAGGAAATAATATAAAATCAAGAATAGCTATTCCTATCACTATCAAATAAAACAATGGCAGCCTTGAATTCTTTATGTTAAAACCAAATTTTAAATCAGGTTGCATGAAACAGATAAATACCAGTGCAAGAACTTTAACTACCAGCTTAACATCCATTATCAGGATCAGAAAGACCAGAAGTTTCCACTCTATTTTAAATACTGGTTTTTTAGAGAAAATTACACCCTGGCTGGTGTTCATTAATTGAAGTTTTATACCTGTTAAGTGAAATTGACCAGTATAGTAATGGTTACCTGCAGGCATAATCCTGATTCCTGCAATCCCCTATAATGTGGGTACGTTATTGAGGTATTTGGGTTGCGTTATTGCACCAATTATTGATATAATGATTGTAAAGTTTTCCAGTTGTTTGGACGAACCTGTTTTGAGACAAAAACGATGACGATATAAACGCAAACAGCTATGAAAATCCTGCTTAGTGGCTGGATCGAATATGAATATGTAATAATGGCGGAAAAAACAGCAGCAAATGGCCATAAAAGCAATAGATACCCCTTGTTTTTCGGGAATGCCATTGGCTTTTTTTGCATATACAAAATGAATTGGGTAAGCGAAGTAATTAAGAAAGCAATCGCCGCACCTTCATTTTTTAAAATTGGAATTAAAATGCTGCACGCAAGGATATTTACTGCAAATGATGCAGCCATTACAAAAAAGATATGCTTAAAGTTCCCCTTTGCAAAATTGATTGTCCACAAATAATTGGTTATGTACAAAAGTGGCATACTTAAAGAAAGTAAAAAGATAGTTTCAGCGTTTACCCTACCATACTTACCATCTGATATAAAATCTATCACTGGGACCCAACAAACATTTAATACTAACGCGACAAAGGCAGCTATTATAATCTGCCACTCGAGGAAGAAAAAAATATTGTCAATATTTTCTGAACTCTTATACAAGCGGGTGAATAATGGAATCATTATTGGTGCTATAACTAATAAGGGTAAGGTAGAGACTTCAAAGATTTTGTATGCAAAACTATACTCAGCCAGTTTGCTGCTGGAGATAATTATGCCTATAAGTATCCAGTCAAACCTTCCCATAATTGCTGTAAATAGTATTACACCGGTTTGAGGGAGCGATTCTCTTAACAAGAGGATCTGTCTTCGTTTATTCCATCGGAATTTAAAAGAGGATTGTAAGAGAGGTCTGCCAATGAGAATACTTATAATCAATTCTGATAGATCTCCTGAAATAAATATAACCAACACAGCTGCAACAGTTATATTATGGCTCAATAATAAAATGATGACAGCCAAACCCCGGATAATATTCGAAATTATGGACATCAGGAAAAGCTCCCGGAATTTTTCCAGTCCTGCGGCCAATTGTTTGAAAGGGGTGGAAAGAAAGATACATAGTTTGCCAAGACCAATAAATAATAGAAGTGTTTGTGCTGATATATTTTTGGGAAAAATTAGATAAAATAAAATGAGAATGCAATAAAAAATTCCTCCACTGAAAATTACATGAAACAAGTATGCCGCAAAGACAGTTTGCCTGTTATATCCAGCTGCAATTTTCTTTACCATCACCTGGTCAATGCCAAAAGTTAAAAGCCCGAATAAAGTCAGCAGGACTGCGAGAGACCAATTGATTTGTCCGAATATATTTTTATCCAGACCTTTTGAAAGTCCATAAAAAATAGCAAGCCCGAATAGCTGGTTAATAATTAACTGAAAAGAATTATACGAAACGTTCCGTAAGAATCTGTTTTGAATCATTCAATCGTTCTTAACTGGTTCTTTTAAGTGAATACGTAAACGGATTCAAAGGGTTGGGTAAAAGCCCGGCATTCCTGAGTTTTTTCATCGGGTGTTTAGTTATGGCTATTCTGAGTAATCCCGGGAAGAATCTTTTGATCAATACGCTATATTTTTCAATTGCTCCCACCAGGACTTCACATTTACCTTTGGCAACTGCTTTAATAATCCCCCGGGCGCAGGCTTCCGGCGAAATACTGGCAGCAATTGAACTGCTTTCTGATATCAAAGCTATTTCAGTAGGAAAACGAATCATAATTGATCCATAGGCCTGGGTGTAACGGTATTGGTAAAGACTGCCGCGGGCGGGGTCAGGAATGGGGGACGAGCCCCTTTTTTGCAATTTGTGAGAAGGGGAAATGGGATTTCAGCAAAAATTGCAAATGAATACTTTGGATTTAATTGATTAATGCCAAATATTCCACCATATCATTTAATTGGGAAATTTTTGAACATCGCTGGCACAACCTGGTCTATGGTAGGTCGGATACCCTGCCTGTCTTTTTCATTGACCTTACCCTGTGCACTGCTGCGCCAGATGATTTTTTTATCTTTTGTGTCAATCATGTCTATAACCAGTGAACCATCACGGAAAGTAGTGACTTTCATACTTCCCTGATAGAGATCCGGATTGTAATAGGCCGTGGAAGCGGGTACATAATAATACATATTATACTGACCGGGGAGGGCGCCGGCATTTGATTGTGGTGCATACACCGGAGGAGGTGCCTGCCCCACCTGATAGGTTTTGTTCAGGACAAGTGTATAGGTGAATAAACAATCCGGTTTTACAGTGTCCAATACCATTCCACGCTTGCTTAGTTGTTGAATCACAGCTGCGGATAATGCGCTTTCTACTTTTTGCTTTTCAGCCAGTTTAGTATAAGCTGTATCATTGGTATGGAGCCAGGCATACGTTTTGTAATTTTTAAAATTTACCCCTTTTGATTTTTCAGACTGGTAGAGATTGGCTGTTGGAGAATAACAGGATCCCAGGCAAATAATAAGTGCAATTAAAAACAAGTGGCTCTTTTTCATAATTCAATTTAAGGTACTTTATTGAAATATTGAGAAATACTCCGTGTTTTGATTATTTCCTTTACAGAGTGACATTAGATCTGAAAATTCAGAAAAGTTTATGGAACTGAAAGTTCCTGAACTTCCATATTTAAACCAACCCCTAATCCCGTGGCTTTTTTCCATTCTCCCTGACTTGTAATCCGGTGCCAGGTTGCTGAACTCAGAAAGCTGGCAGATAAAAAAATTGCTCCGTTTCCTGCTCCTGAATATGAGCCCTCAATCCATTCAAGTGATAAAATTATATCGCCTTTCATTTCCAATTTATACGGGATCAGATTTACTGTGTATAACCCTTTTTGTTTTCCAACGGGGACAATCACATTCTTCTGTAAGATATTTTCAAACGGCACTCCGTTTTTTAAATTGTAAATATTCATTCTGAAAACTGCTGTATCCAGGCGGTTATCCGATATATTGAATGAGAATCTTTTTAAAATCACAGGATTTTTTCCAAGCCTGATTTTAACGCCAATTTCTGTTCCGAGGAATTTCAAAGGCAGACCTATACTTACAAATTTTGAAGTAGTAGTATTCCCTATAGTTTTTAAACGCGATACTTTTTTTGAAATAACTACTTCTTTTAATTCAGAAAAACTTTCATTAAGGAAAATAACATTAGATTTCTTTTGATCTGTTAAATCCGAAATGGGAATAACCTGGGCTGTGTATCCTGCCATAGAAAATTTAAGGCTATCCAATATCTGACCCTGATTTATATTTATCTGAAAACTCCCATCCTTTTTGGAAACAGTTCCGGTATTTTTATTCGGAATTCCAATATTGACATAGGACAAAGATTCATTGTTTTCTTTATCTGCAATTCTACCTTTAATAGTGAATACGATCTTTTTATTTTGGTTTACTGAAGGATACACAGAATCGCCTATATGTTGCTGGTAAATGGCAGAAATCTGTTGTGAAAATAGTTTGTATTGATTTTTTAAATATTCATCAAAATATCCAAGTGTTAACTCATTTACCTGTTTGTAAAATGCCGCACTGCTATTCGTTAAATTCGTTTTTTCATAGGCAAGAGAAGGAAGGCAGGAAAAATCTTCATGAGTAGCTTTTGGAAAATGAATATACAGTTCCTGATTATTACTTAATGTATGAATATTGAAGATTGAATCCACTTCCCGTTCATTTTGTTTAAACCCACTTTCAAAATAAGCATAAGGCATTTTTTTATTCATTTGGAAGAAATATGAATTCCTTAATTCATTAAAACCCTTGTCTTCATCTGTTGATTCACCATAGTAATGCATTTCTGATCCATCGAGAGATAATACAACTTTTACATCCATGGACTTCATTGCCAGAATCAATGCTGCCAGCCCGCCCCAGCTATATCCAATCGCGCCGATTTTTGTTGAATCAACATTAACCTTCGTTTTTAATAAGTTCATGGTAAAGTAGCCATCATAAACCTGTTCAAGGAGATCGGCGGAGTTAATACTCATATTACCAGGATATCGTCCGACCGATGTAATGCAGGCAACAACATAACCATGGCCTGCAAGCCATTCAAAAAGATTCAGGTTTTCATAACTCATACCGTTATATGCCGAAAAATACAGGATTAATGGAAATTGCTTACCAATGGCTGCCGCATTTAGGTAACTGGATGTCTTCAGATGGGTTAGTTTCGAAGTATCTCCGATATGCAAGTTGATACTTAAATACTGTACTAAATCTGTCGTGAGGCTTTTATAAACTGTGTCATTCTGAAACCTGTTTGATCTTTGTTCCAAAAGGTATAGGAATTCACCATAGGGAACGGGCGATTTATTCTCAATATTTATTGCAGGGTACCATATATCGATTTCAACCGGTCGGTAGTAGAATTTATCTGATTTGGATATCGCGGGTTTGTAAGTCCGGCTTGAATCTGTTGTTATAATGTTCTGATAACCGACATTATATAGTGTCGGATCATTTTCCTTATTCATATTCTGTGAGAATGCTTTTGTGCCGGATAAAATTAAAAGAGAAATCAGTAGTCTCGAATTCAAATAGGTTGTTTGAAGATTTAATTTATAATCTTTTTGTATCGTATTGAAGTCGTTCAATCATTTTAACCTAAGGTTATGATTTATCTTTGTTTTTTATATCAAAATCGAAAGCAGTATGATTGAACAGGAATCGCAATCGGTTAAAGCCGAACATTTCAGAAAGCAACATCTTTCAGGAAAACTTTTGGTATTGCCTAATATATGGGATTCACTTGGTGCCAGGTTGCTTGAACAGGTGGGCTATAAGTCGGTAGCAACAGCCAGTGTTGCAACTGCCCTTTCTAATGGATTTTTAGACGGAGAAAAGATTCCATTTAATCAGTTGATGAAAGTTGTACACCAGATAACTTCGGCGGTTTCCTTACCAGTTACTGTGGATATAGAGCGTGGATTCGCGGATTCCATAGTACAGTTGAAGGAAAATATACGAATGCTTATTGAAAATGGCGCAATTGGAATTAACATTGAAGATTCTCACGCTGACCATCAGGAACTATTTACTATTGATGAGCATTGCCGTAAGATTGAAGGGATCCGTGAAGTAGGGATTCAATACGGGGTGCCGCTTGTAATAAATGCAAGGACAGATGTCTTTTTACAAAAGATCCATGAAAATGCAATGGAGAAAGCAATAGAAAGGGGTCTGGCTTATAAAGCTGCAGGCGCCGATTGTTTCTATCCTATTGTTTTGAATAATTATGATGAAATCTCTCATATTATTTCGAAAGTAGAAATGCCTGTCAATGTATTGCTTTCTAAACCCGTTTCGGACCTGGAAAGATTGGAGAAGATAGGTGTTGCAAGACTTAGCCTTGGGCCTAATTTATTAAATCATGCTTTAGCAACCATGAAACTTATAATGGACGGTCTGCTTCACTATGATTCAAATGCTTTCTTCAGTCGTGAATTATTGCCAAGGGAATTTTTGAATAACCTGGCAGGAAATTAAATTGATTTTTATTCAGTACGAAGGCTGGTTACCGGATTGGCCATGGCAGCTTTTATTGCCTTGAAACTAACCGTTGTTAATGCAATTATAATCGACACGATTCCCCCTGCCAGGAAAAGCCACCAGCTTAATTCGATCCTGAATTGGTAATTCTGTAGCCATTTATTCATGAAATACCAGGTAAGAGGGGTGGCTATGAAAAACGCAATGAGAATAAGAATTATAAATTCTTTTGAAAACAGATAAACAATATGAGGACCTGTAGCGCCCAAAACTTTCCTGATGCCCACTTCTTTAATTCGTTGAACCGCCATGAATGATGCCAGTCCGTATAAACCAAGGCAGCTAAGGAAGATGGCTATTATGGCGAAGATTTTATATAAATGTGCTATCTGGTTTTCATGTTTATAAAAACTCTCTACCTTATCATCCAGAAATTTGTATTCAAAAACAAAATCAGGATAGGTTTTACCCCAGATTTTTTCAATAGAATGCATGGACGATGTTAATTCTTTCGAATCAAGTTTTATGGATGCTTCATTATAATCGGATTTACTGCTTGAAATAATCAACGGAGCAAGACCGTCACGAAATGACCTGGTATAAAAATCTTTCAATACACCAACGATGGGCCCTTTAACATGACCATACAAATTTATTTCTTTATTTAGTGCATCCTGTGGATTCCTGATACCCAGATTTCTTAAAAGCATTTCGTTTACCAAAAATTCTTTTATGGTATCAGATTCTTCGATATTCCGGCCGGCGATCAAAGGAAGTTTGTATCCCGGCAGATATTCGTTATCGGCCGATTTAAAAATGGAATAAAAATCAGTTTGTTTTGTTGCATGATCGAATTTTATGTTTGTCCAGTTATCATTATTGTCTTCGACCGGTGTATTCGAATTAAAACTTACAGTTTGAATTCCGTTAACTGCTTTTAATTCTTTCCTGAGATAATCGATCTTACTTATGCCCATACTGTCTGTAGGTATTGGGATATTCACTATAGCATTTTTGTCGAATCCAAGTGACTGGCTGGTAAAAAATGCCATCTGCTTTGCGATTACCAATGTGGCGATTATAAGTGACTGCGCAATAATGAACTGGAAAACAACCAATCCTCTTCTTAATGAAATTCCCTTATTCGATTTTGAGGCCAGTTTGCTTTTAAGTGCATTAATCGGATTAAATCCCGAAAGCACAATAGAAGGATAGAATCCTGCGAGGCCTGTTACTGAAAATAGAATAATTAAAAGAAACAGAAGGATCGAGATTCCATTGCTCAGGTTGATCCCGACTGAGAGTTCTAATATATTATTAATAAATGGCAGTGCAAACCATGCAATAATCAGGGAGCATATGACGGATGCAAGAACTATCAGAAATGTTTCGGAAAGAAATTGTAATTGTAATTGCCATTTATTGCTTCCCAGTACTTTTCGTACTCCTACTTCCTTTGAACGATTTACAGCCTGCGCAGTTGAAAGATTCGTAAAATTGACACAGGCAATCAGGAGTATAAATGCTGCTATCAGCCATAATGCATTGATCATCTGGTGGCTTATGGATTTGCCACTGAAGTTACCCGCCTGTGTATCATAGTGAACGCCCTGCAAGGGCTGAATCGTTTGAACATCTTTGTTATCCGGAGATTTTAGTTTTTTTGAAAGTGCAATTAATTGATTATTGAATCCGGCAGCAGAGATATTGGAAGGCAATAAAATATAACATCCGAAATTCGAACCGGTGTTATCCCAATCTGTTGCATTTATGAAATTTGAAGTAAATCCGGTTCCGTAGGAAATAACTACTTTAAGCTGGAAATCGGTATTGGCGGGAACATTAGCCAGAATGCCACTTACTTTCAGAGTATTGGTATTATTTAATTTTAGGGTTTTTCCAATAGCATTTTTCCAATCACCAAAATACTTTTCAGCAATATCCTTTGTTAGTAAGACATTATTCGGATTATTCAGTGTTTCATAAGTGCCAGCCAATAAAGGGAAATCAAATATGTTAAAGAATGCGGGGACAGTATAGAAAACTCCTTTATCTTCTTTAAATTTCTTTACTGAACTGTTATTATTATCGAATACAATCAGTTGATCATCATAATCAGCGTAGATCGGAGCTACTTCTTCAATTTGTTTAAATGAAATCTTCAATCCCTTGGGAAGTCCTAAAGGAACTCCCCGACCATAAAAAATATCTTTTGAATCCGCGTGATGATATTCGGTAAGAACACGATAGATCCTGCTATGATTTTTATGGTAATTGTCAAAACTTGTTTCAAAACTGATTACAAGAAAAATGAGCAAACAAACCGCAATACCGGTTGCCAGCCCCAGAATATTGATAACTGCATAACTTTTATTTTTTCTTAAATTCCTTATACTTATCCTGAAATAATTCTTAAGCATTTCTTATTAGATTTAGCTGAAACAAGAGTTGATCTTCTCTTGTACAGCTAAGAAAATGCCGGGGAATAAAATGCTGTTATTCAACAGTTTGAGTTTGTGTTCTTATTTGAAACTGTCCGGTTTCGATACGCAGGTGTCCTAACCCGGGCCACGGACAGAATTCATATAGAGGATCCCTTATCGTTCAAATCTGTAATAACCGGAAAAAAACATAGTAATAGCAGTGATAAACAGGAGAATACTTAATAAGGCAATCGTTCCTGAAAGAACGAAGAAATATTCAATAAAGAAAATGCAAAGGATAATTTTAAGATAATCCTTCATTCTGAAAAATTGTATGAAAAGCAGACTATTTAAAAATAGCAATATACTGAAACTGATTAGTATTAAGGTGATGGCATCTTCAAAATGGAGATAACGTGGTGTTAGAAAAACAATCGTAATAATCTCCGGTATCAACAATATGAAATATAGTATAGCATATTGCGCAAATCTTTTTATTAATGAAATGGGTACTGTTCGGTAAAATGTAAGGCTTGTTTCTTCCATATCCCGTAACTGATGAACAAGAAGTCCATGTCCCAGAATTCCCATACTGAAGAAAATCATAATCATTCTGAGATCATATTCAACCCGGGTCTGGTTTACAATCATGAGGTAAAGTACAGAGCAACTGTAAATTTTGATGCCTGTAAAAAGTAGTTTTTTATCAATTCCAATATATCGGATGAACAGGCTCCAGTAGGGAGTTTCACGGACTTTAAACGAAAATATTCTACTCAATGTCCAGGCCTGCCTGCCTGGATTTTGAATATAATACAAATACCATCTTGCACTGATCAGGCAGATGACTACAATATAAAGTAGTATCAGCAGGCATTTTATATATTCATGCATATAAATTCCTGCCACAAATATGATGCATGCATAAAGAACAATGGGCAGTATCAGCAGAAACTGAATCCACACCAGCATCCGGTAAAGTCTTTTACTATCGAGAAGTGAAAGTATATTCAGGAAGGAATAATCCGGACGCATCAGAATATTTATTACGAATTGCTCTGATTTCTTTGTATATAAAAACCATAATAAAAGAACGAGCAGGAAAAAAAATGAATTTCTCATCATTCCCTGTATCAGGAAAAAATGGTAGTCTGTAAATTTAGCTCCGTCAATCACACTTACGACGCCGAACATTATTGTAAAAAGAAAGACAAACAGGCCGGCATGCTGCCGGTAGAAAGGTTTAACAAATGTTTTAACCAGTAAGGTCCGGGAAATATTCATATGATGAACTGTAATGACTGTTCGGTTATTAATATTTTATTTATCGCCAGTGAATATGATTTGAAAGGCTGGTGTGAGCTGAATATAAAACAGGTTTTAAATTCTTTATTATATGCCCTAATCAGATCGGGTAAAATATGTACGGATCCTTCATCCAGTGTCGCCAAAGGTTCATCGAGCAGGATGAGGGATGGTTTACCAATGAAGGCCAGCAACAGGGATAGTTTTTTTATCATTCCGCTCGAATAAGTTCCTACAGGCATTGAAAGGAAACGGTGCATCTTAAAAAGGTTCACAAGCAGGTCCGTTTGAATATTGGCAGCTTTCCTGATATCCTGGTAAAAACTTACCAGTTCGAGTCCTGTTATAAAATCCGGATACAGGGGCTCCGCCTCAGCAAAATTCACAAGACGCCGATAGGAGAGAGGTTTTTCGCGGAGGTTAATCCCATCAAGCAATATATCACCCTTGAAGGGAATCAATCCGGCAAGCATACTAAGAAAAGTTGTTTTTCCTGAACCATTTATTCCCTGTAACCAGTAGACATTCCTTTCCAGTTTGAGACTGCTAATTTCAAGAACCGGCTGCTGGTCGTAGCTTTTGTATACATTAGCAAATTGTAGCATAGGGAGATGACGTTAACCCAATATATATTTGCTAATCCATTGCAAGCCATCTATTTATTTAAATGGCATGTTATCAGTACTCAACGGTTGATCCAGGCCTTAATAAATTCCCGAAAACAATGAATCAATATGTTTCATTTCAAAGCCATACTTACTTTATTCATTATAAATTATTATTCTTTTTGGCAGCTGCACATTGAGAAGAATATGCCTGTAATAACAATGGCAAGGGCTTATTATGTAAGTCCAAAGGGAAACGATAAAAATGAGGGTACGAAGAACTCAGCATTTCAATCCATCCAACGAGTAAACATCCTGCATTTAAACCCTGGAGATTCCATCCTCTTCGAAGGTGACCAGCGATTTACCGGGACTTTGAAAATAGATTCCCAAAATTCCGGCGACCAGTTCCATCCGATCCTGATCAGCTCATATGGCAAAGGCATTGCTTCGATCCTGGGTGGGAATGGATCTGCGATGGTAATCCAAAAGTCAAGCTGGTTGCAAATAAATTTGTTGGCACTTTTCGGCTCAGGAAGAAAAAAAGGAAACATACATGACGGACTTCTCATCCAGAATAGCAGTAATATTTCGGCAAATACACTGATGATTTCAGGTTTTCAAAAATCCGGATTATTGATCAGTTCATCTTCCGAGATCTCTTTAAAAAATATTTTTGCTTACGAAAATGGTGCTGCAGGAATTTCTGTAGAGGGGACTTATGGTATTAAAAAATCAAACCATAATATTTATATATCCCATTGCAGGGCGGAAAATAATCCGGGCGATCCTTCCAACCTGACCAATCACAGCGGGAATGGGATCGTAGTTGGCAGTTGTTCAAAAGTACTCATCGAATATTGTACCGCAACCAATAACGGGTGGGATATGCCGCGCATTGGAAACGGGCCGGTAGGTATCTGGGCCTATGAAGCGGATAGTGTTACTATTCAACACTGTCTCTCTTACAGGAATAAAACGTCTATAGGTGGAGCGGATGGCGGTGGTTTCGACCTGGATGGGGGTGTGACTAATTCTATTGTTCAATATTGTTTATCCTATGAAAACCAGGGTGCCGGTTATTGCATATTCCAATATTTATATGCCAGTCCCTGGCACGATAATATTTTCAGGTTTAATATCAGTATTAATGATGGCTCCGTTTCTGATGCAGGAGCCGGCTTGTATATTTGGAATAGTTCACGCGACCCGAATCAGTTTTATAATAGTCTTGTTTACAACAATACGATCTACAATTCCAAAGTGGCTGCTGTCAGTTTTTCTGAATTAAGTAAAAGAAAGGGATTCAGATTTTATAATAATATTTTTATCGGAAAGGACAGTCTCGTGAAAGGTTATATTGACAATGATACATTTATTGGAAATGACTGGTGGAGTTTGTCGGGGGAAAAAGGCAAAGAAATGATTTCCGGGAAATCAACAGAACTAAATGTGAATCCAAAATTTAAAGAACGAGGTATGATTAATTTAAAATCCGCTGAAGGATTTGAATCATATAAATACTTTAAAATATCATCAAAATCTCCACTCAGGAATAATGGAATTAATTTATCCAACCAATATGGAATAAATAATGGTGGATTGGATTTTAATTCAGGAAAGCCACCAGCCAAAGGAATAGGTGCCAGCTTTTGAAATAATCGTATGCAAAAGTTCATTGTTTTTATAATTTCTTTTTGTTTTCTTTTTAATCAGGGAAATAGTCAGGATACTAAACAAAAAGATTTTTTGGGCGAACCCTGGAATGATGAAGATGGAAATTTTATCAATGCCCACGGTGCCGGCATCCTGCATTTCGGAGATGTATATTATATGTTTGGCGAGATCAAGAAGGGCAGTACCCGGCTGGTTCCAGGTCAAAATTGGGAGGACTATCGCGTACCGGCGGGTGGAATTTCCTGTTATTCATCAAAAGATTTGCTTAAGTGGAAATTTGAAGG
The DNA here is from genome assembly GCA_963711345.1 of uncultured Bacteroidota bacterium. GTDB lineage: Bacteria > Bacteroidota > Bacteroidia > Chitinophagales > Chitinophagaceae > Puia. The sequence continues at coordinate 1,045,011 of CAVQDS010000002.1, forward strand.
AGTTGCATTGGCACCCATGACTGGAGATAGTTTGAGCGATCTGGATACCGGCAGGGTAATCGAAAGACCCAAAGTTATTTACAATGAGGAGACAAAGAAGTTTGTGATGTGGATGCACATTGATAAAGAAGATTACAGTTATGCGCGCACTGGTGTTGCGGTCAGTGAAAAACCGGAAGGGCCTTATAAGTACCTGGGAAGTTTTCAACCCAATGGTCAGGAGTCGAGAGATATGACCATTTTTAAGGATGAAGACGACAGGGCATATCTGATATATGCCTCCGAAAATAACAATACCATGCATGTCTGCCAGTTATCTGACGATTACCTTTCTCTCAAAAACAATTATACGCGTATTTTAATTGACCAGCGAAGAGAGGCTCCTGCAATATTTAAACACGAAGGGAAATATTATCTGATAACCTCTCTGTGTAGTGGATGGAGCCCGAACGCCGCTTTATATTCCGTTACAGATAGTATGATGGGTAAATGGGATAACAGAGGTAATCCCTGCGTCGGTCCAGGTGCTGAAACCACATTTGAAGCGCAAAGCAGTTTTGTATTACCTGTTAATGGAGAAGCTGATTCATATATTTTTCTCGCAGATAAATGGAACAAAACAAATCTGCCTGACTCCAGGTATTTATGGTTGCCTCTTCATATTTCAGATAAGAAAGTAGAAATAAAAAATAACCGGCACCCTGAAGAAGAGGCCTATCATTGGAAAACAAACAGCGAACTTATAATAGATAGCATCGGGGTATTACCGTATAGTATACTTCAATATTTTGTAAATATTAAGAACAACGATTCAGGCCTGAAGGGGTATACATATATAAAATTCTATGACAGATCAAACCGTGAATTACTGGCATATAAGACGAATCCTATTTCATCCCAATCTTATGTGGAATCCGGAATCTATACGGAAGCTCCTCCCTTTACCAGGTATGCAAAGATTGGCATTGCATCGGATTCAATGAATTCGGGCAGTTTATTTGCAGATAGTTTAAAAGTGCAATTGAATATTGGTGAACCTCCCGAAAAGCATTTGCCTGAATGTAATCTGGATGAATACATGAAATATTTCTGGAATTCGGATACCATTTACAATGAAACAGTATTAATGTATTCAAATTCTTCCATGCCGGCAATGGGAAAACTGCTTTTTAAACCCGATCATATAATTTCAGTAAAGAGTTATGATCTTAAAAGCCAATACGATATTGGAAAGGATTATATCGTTCGAAGTAATTCAATAATAAGGTCCACTCATTCAAAAATGATGTTCCGAACGGATTCCTCTTTTAACCTTCATCAGGATCTTGCCTGGTATAATTTGCAATCGCAATGGATTGTGGTAACCTATACCCACCACGATAAATGGACAGGTCCAATTCCTTTTTTTAAGGGCGACAAGTTACCCTTACTCATGACGAAACTCAAAGCTAAATTACCTGTTAAAATTATCGGATATGGTATGAGCATTACAAGGGGACAGGATGTTAGTAGCTATGTAAATCTGAGTCCATATATGCCTACATACCTGGATTTATTTGTCCGACAGCTGGGGAAAAATTATAACCATCATAATATTGAATTGATAAACGCCGGATTACCCGGTGCGTTGGTAAGCTGGGGTGCCGCTTATGCCGAAAAATATATAAATCCTGTTCATCCCGATCTTGTCATCATTGATTTCGGAATGAACGATTTCTGGAGGTATACTCCTGAAGAATACAAAGGATATATTCAAACCATTATTAATAAAGTAAAAACTGAAAACCCAAAAACAGAATTTATTTTAATATCAAATATGGATTTTGATCCATCGTATATACTCGATACAGATAAATTTAAATCCTTTTATACTGCCAATATGAAGGGCTACAATAAAGTCTTGAAGCAACTGGAATCTTCAGGTATCATTAACCTGGACATGACTACTTTAAGTGATGCGATCTATCTTCGGAAGAAGGCCAAAGATTGTATTTCAAACCCGCTTCATCCCAACGACTATCTGGCAAGATGGTATGCACAGTCTCTCACAGCAATTCTTTCCCGATAATACCAAACCTACTATTATAATTTGATGCGTTTTCCTTCTTTTGCTGATTCAAGTGCAGCATTTAAGATACGAACGACAATCAGGTTGTTTTCCAGGGAAGATAAATCATGACCCGGATCCAGTTTGCCACTGAGTACATCAGATAAATATTGAATATTATTTGTGTAATCCGCTGTTTTTAATGGAACATTCTCATACACATCTTTATCTCTTTGCTGAAGTGTATTTCCATTAAGTGCATGTAGGTATCCTTTTGTCCCAAATACTTCGAAGTCCTTGATGCCAAATGGCCAGTCCCAGGAGGCTTCGATGATACCTGTAGCATTCGGATATTCCAGCAATATTGTCGCATCATCTTCGACTTTTGGATATATAGCCGGTTTAAGATGATGGGTAACCGCAGTTACTGAAATGGGTTCTTTACCATTCATCAGCCATACCATCAGGTTGGCTCCATAACAGCCGAAGTCCATCAATGCCCCACCTCCATTTTTTACGGGATCTGTAAGCCAGTTCAGAAAATCCGGACTGCAATTTATTTCCACCGGGCCCTGATGGCCATCATGCACTGTCATTTTTCTTACCTCACCAATAGAATGTTGTTCATTAACCAGGGTATAAATCTGTTGATTGCTATTATACCAGGTGGTTTCATAATTTGTTAAGATATGAATATGAAACTGCTTTGCAAGCGCTGCCATACGTTCTGCATCTTTTACCGTGGTGGCCAGTGGTTTTTCAACCATTACAGAGATTCCTTTTGGTGCACAAATTTCAACTACACCAATATGATCAGAAATAGGAGTGTAAGCTAAAACTACATCGGGTTTTGTATGAGCCAGGAGAGATTCAAGATTTCTGAAGAAAATTGAATCAGGCAATTGATAATCTTTTTTATATCTCATCACAAGTTGCTCATCTGCTTCAGCAATACCTGCTATGATAACTTCTCCTTTTTTATACTGGTTAAGAATTCCATGAACATGATCGTGGGCAAGACCTGCAACGCCAACGCGCAGAATTTTTTGCGCAGTACAATCATAAGCTGTTAACAGGAGAGCGAAAATAGCTATCATGTGAAATCCCGGTCTTGATTTTTTCATTACAGTCATTTTGAACACTAAATGTAAGTATTACCGGCTTTTTTCCATTTAATTTTGAAGAATCCTTCAATAGTTTAAATCAGGTATCTCTTATGCAGATGATTTATCTTTAGTACCTGTTCATTTAAATAATATGAGATTGCTAAAGAACCACCATGCAAATTTCTTCTTCATATTGGTGTTGATATCTATGATTTGTGTTTATTCGGAAACCAGTGCACAACATCCGGTGAAGCCTGATTCGGTTATTTTTAAAAAGATCGTATTAACCCGTGATTTTATTTCGGAAGGCGTTGCAACAGGCGACGTGAATCACGACGGTATGATGGATATTATGGCAGGCTCTTTTTGGTTTGAAGCACCAGACTGGAAAAAACATGAAATTGTCAGGGGAATTAGTTTTTCTCCGGACACGGCTTTCAGTAATTCATTTTTGGATTTTAGTATGGATGTAAACCAGGATGGCTGGATAGATCTTATACGGGTTGGTTTTCCCGGTAAAGAAATTGTATGGTATGAAAACCCCAAAAATAAACCCGGTTATTGGGTAATGCATACGATTTATAATCATATCGGCAATGAATCCCCCGCATTTGTTGATATAGATGGTGACGGCAGGCCGGATATTCTATGTAATGATCCTGTGGAGAAAAAAATTATCTGGTTTAAATCGCCTTCCGTTAAGGGAGATACCATTTGGAAAAAATATATAATCAGTAATAATGCAGACCTGGCAACCAATGTTTACACCCATGGCCTGGGCTGGGGAGATATTAATCAGGATGGACACCCTGATGTTATTATTACAAAGGGTTGGTGGGAATCACCAAAGGATGTTACAAAATCAGATTGGATATTTCATCCTGCGGATTTGGGGGATGACTGTTCTCAAATGTATTCACTGGATCTGGACGGGGATGGCGATTCGGATGTGATCAGCGCATCTGCGCATAATTATGGTATATGGTGGTATGAACAAGTGAGGGATGAAAAGGGAATAATCAATTTTAAAAAGCATGAAATCAGCAAGGCATTTTCCGAATCGCATGGACTTGCGTTGGCAGATATCAATGGAGACGGATTATCCCGACCTGGTTACAGGAAAAAGATATTTCGCTCATAATGGAAAGGATCCGGGTGCTTTCGAACCTTCGGTATTATACTGGTTCGAGTACAGGCCAGGTAAATCACCTTTATGGATTCCACATTTCATTGATGATAACTCGGGAGTAGGATTACAGGTTGTTGTAAAAGATATCAACAAAGATGGCCTGCCTGATATTGTTGTCGCAAATAAGAAAGGAGTCTTTATTTTTGAGAGAGTAAAACAGTAAATATAACCGGATAAATAATTTCCTTCATGAAAAAATTCCCTGGTTTTCTGCTCCTGCAGTTTTCTATTTTTTCTTTTGCGTTATCTCAATCTCCAAAACCTGCAGCTCAAAAAGACAAATCGGTTGATGGTCATCCAGCCTGGATAATTCGGGGAAATATTTATGAAGTAAATATCCGGCAATATACTACAGAAGGAACACTGAAGGCATTTTCAAAACACCTGGACCGGTTGAAAGCGATGGGCGTTCAAACACTTTGGTTTATGCCTCTGAATCCAATCAGTAAGGTTGACCGGAAAGGAAGCCTGGGAAGTTATTATGCTGTATCAGATTATACTTCCGTAAACCCTGAGTTCGGAACCATGAAAGATTGGATCGATTTAGTAAATGAAATCCATGGGAAAGGAATGAAAGTCATTATCGACTGGGTTCCGAATCATACGGGCGCCGACAATCACTGGCTCGTTGAGCATCCGGATTTTTTTGTGAAAGACAGCACCGGGAAAGCAGCCATGGCAAAGGACTGGTCCGATACCAGGCAGCTGGATTATAATAATCCTGTAATGGAAGACAGCATGATTGCCGCAATGAAATTCTGGTTGACTAATTCTAATATCGACGGGTTCCGCTGTGATGTGGCCTGGAACGTACCAGGATCTTTCTGGCGCAAATGCATTCCTCAGTTGAAAAATATAAAAAATGTATTTATGCTGGCAGAAGGAGATAGTGCATATCTTCCCGAATCGGGATTTGATGCTATTTATCCCTGGAGCATGTTTCATAAGATGGAAGAAGTGGCGAAGGGTGACAGACCTGCAATCTCTCTGGATAGTGTATTAAAAATAAATGTATCAACCTATCCCGCCAATACTATTCAAATGTATTTCACCAGTAATCATGATGAAAACAGCTGGAATAAGGCAGACTACGGCAGTTTCCCCGGCAGAAGCCACGCACCTTTTGCAGTATTCACACAGACAATGGTAAGTGGTGTACCGCTTATATACAGCGGACAGGAAGAACCAGTTCTGCGACCTCTTCAGTTTTTCGAAAAAGATCCGATTGTATTTGGAAAATTCGGCAGGGCTAAATTTTATAAAACACTTCTGGATCTCCGAAAAGCAAATCCTGCGCTTTCAACAAATGCATCATTCCGGAAAATTAATGCAGGAAATGAAAAAGCGATTTATGCTTTTGTTCGTGAAAAGGGAACACATAAAGTATTGGTTATTCTGAATCTTTCAGATAAGGAACAAAACATTTCAATAAAAGATAAAACTCTTCTGGGAAGTCCTTACAATGTTTTTACCGGCAAAAAAGAATCATTATCCGATAAACCCTGGAAAATAGAAGCATGGGGTTATATGGTTTACGACTACAAGCCTTAATAAATTATTTTTGAACGCCGGTCATTTCTGATTTTTTCGATCCATAGTCAAAACTTCTTTCGATATCCAACGTTATTTTGCTTCCATCAAAATGGCATGTGGTTATTTCTGTATGCGGACTTTCTATATAACGCATTACCATCACCAGCGTCTGATCATCTTTCCAATAAAAACAGGAAGCCACTTTATACGGTGAAAGTAAGGCCCAGTTTTCCTGGGCAGCAGATACAAGCGAAGGCCCCGGTTTATTCGTTTGTCTGGCATCCCAGAATCCCGCTCCATAATACAAATTATATGTATCTGCATTTGTATTTATTACAAACTGACAAATGCTGTCTTTAATATGGATGGAAACCGATTGAAAATGGTTATTATTCGGTTCCATAATAAAATATTTATTCAGATTCTTATTAGCTGTGAAAGCAGAGAAACTTCCGGTATTGGGTTTAATGGCCAAGCCCGATAATTTTGCTTTTAAGGCATACAATGCATTTTGATCTTCAGGGATTTTATTCTTTTTAATTGCAGGTAATAAATTATCCCAAACAAGATTTATTTCGTTTTGCATATTGGGAGTTTCAGCCTGAATTGCGACAACAACATCCTGGTCTGGCATTACTATAATATACTGTCCGAAGGCACCGTCAGCCCGGAAAGCATTATGCCTGCACCGCCAGATCTGATAACAATAACCCTGTTCCCAGTCACTTGAATCTTTTTTAGCCTGCGCGAGATCAGGGTGCTGAATGATCTTTTCTGTCGTGGCATCTTCGATCCACGCGGCTGGGATAATTTGCTTTCCATTCCAAACTCCTTTTTGTAAATATAATTGGCCGAGTTTGGCCATGTCTTCCGTTTTTACACGCAATCCCCAACCACCTGTATTCACACTCATCATATTTTCTTCCCAGTCCATACCGGAAATTCCCAGTGGATCAAATAGCCTGGGCTTTAGATAATCAATTACTTTTTGTCCCGTTACTTTCTGTATGATAGCAGAAAGCATAAATGTTCCCATGCTATTGTAAAGAAAAACAGAGCCCGGTTTATTTACGATCGGTGTAGCGAGAAATGCTTTAACCCAATTTTTTGATGTCGCTCCAATGGATGAGGGTTCAGGAAACTGCCCGTCGGCCATAATAAGAACATCCCTGACTGTAAGCGCAGCAAGATTTGTTGAAATAGAATCCGGCAGATCGTTGGGGAAAAATGAAATCACTTTATCTGTCAGTTTAAGACGGTTTTCAGTTACTGCAAATCCAACAGCAGTGGATGTAAAGGTTTTGCTTGCTGAATACAACGTATGGCGGAGCGAAGATTTATAAGGATCCCACCAGCCTTCGGCGATTACTTTACCATGCCGGAGAATCATGAAACTGTGTAACTCGTTTTTACTTTTCTCTACTGCTTCAATAAAGCGGATGATGCCGGCTGATGAAACGCCTTCTGATTCCGGAGTGCTGCGCGGAAGACTGCTGTTATTCTGGGCTAATAAAGAAACAGATGATACCAGGATCATCAGTATCATCAGGACGGACTTCCCTGTTCTAAGTAAATGCATGCGAATAGTATGAATTATTAAAGTAATGAAATTTTTTTCGTAGGTTCCGAAAACCATCCTGATAAAAACCGTCAGGATTTTATTCACGTCGGATGTTGAAAACAGATCTTAAATATAACCCCTATTTTACCTATTTTTAAACGGATGTTCGCTGACTGCTATACCTCATCTGATACAATGGATCCGAATCTACTGTCAAACCCCACCTTCAGGGATTATTTCAATATTCACCATTCATATGGTGAATTAGTTGGAGAAGATGGGAATTTAAGGCCACACTGGGAAACCTTTTTTCATTCCTACGCCCAGGTAGGTGATGAGGAAATGAGTAATCGCAATAATGATACCATGCGTTTACTCAAAGAAAACGGTGTTACCTACAATATTTATGGTGACCCGAATGGAATGAACCGGCCGTGGAAGCTGGATATTATCCCATTTTTAATCAGCGGAGATGAGTGGACTTCTATTGAATCAGGCCTCAGGCAAAGGGCACAACTATTAAACCTTATCCTGGAAGATATATATGGGGAAAGAAAACTTATTAAAAAAGGTATTCTGCCTCTGGATCTTATTTATAACCATGCAGGGTTTCTCCGTCCCTGCAATGGAATAAAGCAACCTGGTAAACACAGACTGATTTTATATGCCGCGGATGTAGCTAAGAGTACTGAAGGAAAACTTTGGGTTGTAAACGACCGAACGCAGGCCCCGTCAGGATCCGGATATGCTTTGGAAAACAGGACGACAATGACCAGAGTAATTCCGGAGTTGTTCAATGGCCTCAAAGTGCGGCATCTTTCACCTTATTTCAACGCGTTAAGGAATGGGCTGAATGAAATTGCACCACAGAAAAATCTAAATCCACGTATTGTAATTCTTACACCAGGCTCAAAGAATGAAACTTATTTTGAGCATTCCTATCTTTCATCCTATCTCGGATTCACCCTGGTACAGGGGAACGACCTGATCGTAAAAGATAATTTTGTCTGGCTGAAAACCATGGGAGGCCTGGAACGTGTGGATGTCATTCTACGCCGCGTTGATGATATATATTGTGATCCGCTGGAATTGAAATCCGATTCACAACTCGGTATTCCGGGTCTTTTACAATGCGTCCGAAGTGGAAATGTAAGTATTGCCAATCCGCTGGGCAGCAGTATTCTTGAAAACCCGGGTCTGATGCCTTTCCTTCAGCAGATCTCCAGATATTTTTTATCTGAGGATCTCATTTTACCAACGATTGCTTCCTGGTGGTGCGGTCAGCGGGGGGAACTACAATATGTTCTGGATAATATTCAAACACTGGTAATAAAAAAAATATACCGGAACCCTACAGGAAGTTCTTCTATTGACGGTGCATCGCTTTCAGCAAGTCAGTTATCTGCGTGTAAGGAGCAGATCAAAACAAACCCCTCCATCTATGTGGGTCAGGAAAAAGTGGCAATTTCATTGAGCCCTTCTTTGATTGAAGGGAAGATTGTGCCGCAGAAAGTTTTATTCAGAAGTTTTTTAGTCAGCAATCAGGATGAATATGTAGCGATGGCAGGAGGATTGGTCAGGTCATCTGCTAACACAGGCAACTTTAATATTTCGAGCCAAACGGGCGGCTTCAGTAAGGACGCATGGATCATTTCACCGGAACCCGGTCGCGTAGTCAGTGTATTGAAAGAAAGTCCGGAAGGTGTAGCCGAAACATATAACGATATGCTTCCGAGTCATGCTGCTGAAAATCTCTTCTGGGTGGGCCGGTATACGGAACGCGTTTTGGGGAATGCAAGATTCCTTAGAACGGTAATGCAGTTTTTAGCTGAAGGAAATAAATTGCTCACCGAGAATAACCGGCAGACAGAAAGAAATTTACTCGAAGCATTTACACGGTACAGTTTTACGTTACCCGGGTTTATTGGTGATAAGGCAGAAGAATTATTTTCAGATCCCTGGAAAGAATTAAAGGATATCCTTTTTAATGAAAAAAGGACTGGTGGTATCATGTTTAATTTTTTACAATTTCACAAGGCTATTCACGAAGTACGCGATCATTGGTCAACTGACACCTGGAGAGTAATTCGCAGAATGGAAGAAGATTTGCAAAATGGTATTCCATTAACTCACCATGGACACCTGCAAATGATTCATACCCTGGATAATCTGATAACCTCCACGGTGGCATTCATCGGGCTTAACAGGGAGAGCATTTCGCGCGAACAGGGTTGGATAATGCTGGATCTTGGAAGAAAAATTGAACAAAGCCTTTTAGTCATCACCATGCTCAAAACCACCATGGTTAAAAAATTCAATGATCAGGTGGAATATAACTTGCAGCAAAGTGTACTTATGAGCAATGAAGGCCTGGTGAACTACAGATATAAATACAGGAGGCCATTACAAAACCTGCTGGTCATCGATCTGCTTCTTTTTGATCCAAATAATCCCCGGTCATTAACTTACCAGGTAGTCCGTTTGAAAGCTTATCTTAAAAATCTTCCGAAAAACAGAGGCCAGCAGTCCAGTACAGAATATGAAAGATTGATTTTTGAAGCTGATTCCCATTTAAAACTGGCGAATAAAAATGAACTGGCAACGCCTGATGACAATGGATACAAAAACCTTGAAATTTTCTTGTCTGAGTTATATCATTTACTTTCCGCCATTCCCGGCGTTATTTCGAAAGCATTTTTTAAACATGAGATGACACAGAAATCAATTATTTTCCGTTAAACCAGGTTGATAATAAAACGTGAAATATACTATAGAACATACGACAGCATACACTTATCTGGAGCCTGTTAGCTTATGCCATAATATCGCAAGGCTTATGCCGCGTAATTCCGGAGAGCAGATTTGCAGAAATACTACCATACAAATTAAACCCCAGCCCGACCGGATCAATGAATACGAAGATTTTTTCGGCAATAAAGTCATTTATTTTTCCATTGAAAAAGAACATTGGGAATTAACAGTCCTTGTCACTTCAGAAGTAGAAAGAATGGAATCCGGAAATTCCAGACTTTCTCAATATCCGATTGCCGGACTTGAAGAAGTAAAAAATGAATTATTTGACCCCGATGCTGATGTAATTGATATTAAACAATACCTGTTCGTTACACCGATGACTTCCTGGAATGAAGAGATTTTACAATATGCAATGCAATCCTTCCTGACCGGCAGATCAGTTTTTGAAGCAACCAATGATTTAACACATCGCATTTATAAAGATTTTGAATATAAGCCCGGTCATACAACCATTGCAACTCCATTGTCCGTCGTGATGAAGGAACGTAAAGGAGTATGTCAGGATTTTGCCCACCTGGCGATAGCCTGTCTTCGTTCCATTGGTTTGCCAGCCCGTTATGTCAGCGGATATATTGAAACAATTTCACCTGAAGGTGTGGAGAAGTTAATCGGTTCAGATGCTTCCCATGCCTGGTTTAGTGTTTATATTCCGAAAATGGGATGGACTGATTTTGACCCGACAAACAATTGCGTTGTTTCGGATCAGCATATTACAATAGGCTGGGGCAGGGATTATGCTGATATTGCACCCATGGAAGGTATTATTCTTAGCAGTGGTTCCCATGAATTAACAGTATCTGTGGATGTTAAGAGACAAAATTCATTATGAAACTTTATACATGCAGTAACTGTCATAGTTTAATCTATTTTGAAAATAATATATGTCTGCACTGCGGATATTCACTGGGTTTTAATTCGAACACACTTTCACTGATTACGCTGGTAACGGAAAATGATCATCTGTATTCGAATATTCAGAATAAAAAGGAGCTATACCGTTACTGTAAGAATGCAGAATATGCTACGTGCAACTGGTTGGTTCCTTCTGCGCAAAACTCGGAATATTGTCAGGCCTGTGAATTAAACAGGGTTATACCGGCACTTACCAGTGAAGAAAATCTCAGAAGATGGAAGAATATTGAAATAGCCAAACACCGCCTGGTTTATTCACTTCTTCGTTTGCGCCTTCCTGTGAGTAAAAAAATAGATAATGAAGAAACCGGAATTGCTTTTGATTTTTTAGCTGATTCTTCACCGAAAGAGAAAGTAATTACAGGCCACGATAACGGAGTGATAACTTTAAATATTGAAGAAGCGGACGAAGCCGCGCGGGTTCGTCATAAACTGGATCTGGGAGAAAAATACAGAACCCTGCTGGGACATTTCCGTCACGAAATAGGACATTATTATTGGGAGTTGCTCATAAAAAACAGTGATGCTTTAGAAAAGTACCGGTTACTTTTTGGTGATGAAGAAGAAGATTATACCAAAGCGCTGGAAACTTATTATAAAAATGGTGCCCCCTCAAACTGGAGTGAAAATTATATAAGCCCCTATGCTACTTCTCATCCTTGGGAGGACTGGGCAGAAACCTGGGCTCACTACCTGCATATGATGGATACCCTGGAAACAGCATTTTCTTTTGGCATTCGCATTCACCCTGATATGGTGCAGGATACCAAAGCTATTCAGGCAAGCATTCAGCAGGATCCATATGATATGACAGATTTCGGCCAGATTATTAAATGGTGGCTTCCTCTTACGTTCGCTGTAAATAGTTTAAACCGAAGTATGGGGCATTCTGATTTTTATCCTTTTGTAATTACAGAACCCGTCGTTAAAAAACTTCAGTTCATTCATGAACTTTGCCTGAAGAATGCCGGGAATACGAATTATCCGCGTTGGTAAGCCTAAAGCCTAAAGCCCAAAGCCTAAAGCCTAAAGCCTAAAGCCCAAAGCCTAAAGCCTAAAGCCTAAAGCCTAAAGCCTAAAGCCTAAAGCCTAAAGCCTAAAGCCTAAAGCCTAAAGCCTAAAGCCTAAAGCCTAAAGCCTAAAGCCTAAAGCCTAAAGCCTAAAGTTTTTTGACGCTTGTAAAGTTCCGTTTATTATCTTTCTGAAAGGGTCTTTTTCTTCGAATATTTCTGAAAATCACTTTGTACTTATTTTGGGTTTTAAGTTCCTTTGTTTATATATGAGGAACTATAATAATTATTCAGTTTGGAAACTATCTCATGAATTAGTCCAAATCATTTATAATAAAATCGTCCCTGTTTTTCCCCAAAGTGAAATGTATGACTTGACAAGGCAAATTAAACGCGCAGCTTATTCAGTTCCTTTAAATATTGTTGAAGGAAGTGGAAGAAATTCTGAGAAAGACTTTGTTCATTTTCTAGATATGTCGCTCGGTTCGATTTTGGAACTCGAATATTGCTGTCTTTTAGCAAAAGACTTACGTTATATCGATGTAGAGATTTATAAAACAGTAAATGGGTAAGTAAATGATATTAAAGCAATGCTGATTAAATTAATTAAAACAATTCGCGATCAAAAAATTTAGAAGCTTTGGGCTTTAGGCTTTGGGCTTTAGGCTTTGGGCTTTAGGCTTTAGGCTTTGGGCTTTAGGCTTTAGGCTTTGGGCTTTAGGCTTTAGGCTTTAGGCTTTTGGCTTTAGGCTTTAGGCTTTAGGCTTTAGGCTTTAGGCTTTTGGCTTTAGGCTTTAGGCTTTAGGCTTTAGGCTTTAGGCTTCTCCTTAAATCAAGCGTATAAGGATAAGATTTATTTATTTCAACAGGAGGCGGATCACACAAAAAGGGTAATCGGTTTTGTTCAATATAATGTGCAACAATTGTCATGTAAGGTGCGGGACGAAGTACGTCCTGTGTATGGGATGTATCGCCAAAGCGACTTACCCTCCGTGATTCAGCTTCATAAGCGTTAATTGGAAAGGAATCATAGTGCCGGCCACCGGGATGTGCGACATAATAAGTACAACCACCAATCGACCGGTTATTCCATGTATCAACAATATCAAAGCTGAGGGGTGTGTCAACTCCAATGGTAGGATGCAACGCGGAGGGTGGCTGCCATGCACGATACCGGATACCGCAAACATATTCTTCCTGAATCCCTGTTTCTCTTAATGGAACGCGGTTGCCATTGCACAACAAAATGTACCTGGTATCATTCAGACCTTTTAATTTCACCTGCACCCTTTCTAAAGATGAATCTACAAAACGTGCAGTTCCGGAACTTGACATTTCCTCTCCCAGTACATGCCAGGGTTCAATACCCATTCTGATTTCCATTTCTATTCCTGCAATTCTTACAGTACCATAATGCGGAAAGCGGAATTCAAAAAATGGTTCAAACCAACTCATCTGGAATGGATATCCGGCGCTATTCAGATCATCTACTACATCCTGAATATCCCGGTGAGCATAATGAGGAAGCATAAATTTATCATGCAGTTCAGTTCCCCATCTTACCAGGTCATGTTTATAAGGCTTATTCCAGAATTTAGCAATCAATCCACGAATAAGCAGCATTTGTAACAGGCTCATCTGTTTATGAGGAGGCATATCAAATGCACGAAACTCAAGAATCCCAAGACGTCCGGACGAGGTATCGGGAGAATATAATTTATCAATACAAAATTCTGAACGATGGGTATTTCCCGTAATATCCGTCAGCAAATGCCTGAAGATCCGGTCTACCAGGTAAAACGGAACAAAGCCTTTATCAGGAACCTGACTAAAAGCAATTTCCATTTCATATAATTTTTCGTCTCTTCCTTCATCGATACGGGGGGCCTGGCTGGTAGGTCCAATAAATGCGCTTGAAAATAAATAGGAAAGACCAGGATGATGCTGCCAATAAGTAACAAGACTTTGCAAGGAGGTCAGGCCTGCGTAATAAAGGACTGTCGGAAGGTCGCGCACCTCCGATGGTAATATGATTTCCGCCACCTGTGCCGGTATGTCTTCCGTCGAGCATAAATTTTTCCGTACCAAGACGTGAAAGAAAGGCCTGTTCATACAATGTATCCATATTATGAACCAGATCTTTCCAGTTCGATGAAGGATGAATATTGACTTCAATAACACCGGGATCAGGAGAAACTACCAACCTTTCCATTCTATAATCCCGGGGTGGTTCATAACCTTCAATCCTGACTGGTATATTTAATTTGGCAGGCAGTTGCCTCAATGGAAGCTACAAGGTCAAGATAATGCTCCAAATAATCCATCGGTGGAAGAAATGTATAAACGATTCCATCACGGGCCTCCACACAAAGAGCTGTTTTTATTACGGGCACTTCATATAGTGGTTTGATTTCATCTTCATCCTTTATTTTCTTTTTATTTTTTTCATCAGCCGGATTGTCCTGGTATTTTATTTTTTGTGCAGGCGCAGCATGTTCGTATACCAGACCATAACGGCTCGTGATCGTTTCGTGAAAATTCTCAAGGGCAGGTAATTCATCAAAAAGACTTCGTTCAACTTTTTGTGGTTCATTATCTTTTGCAACGGCAGGCAGTGAATCAAGGGGAAGGCGAAGCCCGATAGGCGAATTACCGGGGATCAGGAATAAATTATCCCGGTTCAGCAGCCATTTACAACTTTGCCATTTGCTGTTGTCGTAGTTCCATTTTAATGGTAAAGTATAACCTGCCGGCTTGTCCAATCCTTTATCCAATAACTGGGCAAGCGTTCTCCTTTCAACAGAAACTTTTAGATTGGTTTGCAGAGGATCAATATTGAGGGGCAGTTTTCCTTCAGACCAGAGAAAATAGAAGATATCTTCATATGCAGCGCTCACATTATCCACGCTGACTGCCAAATGCCTCGCTAATTCTTTTGCAAATAATTCCGCGTCCTGCCAGTCAAATTTTCTTTCAATTTTTTCATTTGCAATCAGGCGGATATTTTTCCAGATGGGATAATGATCTTTTCTCCAGAACAGGCCGTATTGCCAGCGTGGAAGTGGTTCTCCCGGATACCATTTACCCTGTCCGAAGTGGATCATACCACTGGGTCCGAATTGAGAACGTAATCTGAAAATTAAATCCTGTGCTCTTATTCGTTTTTCCACACCATCTGCGGCTGTATTCCATTGGGCAGATTCCATATCGTCAATAGAAACAAAAGTTGGTTCTCCGCCCATGGTCATACGCAGATCGCCTTTTTGCAAGTCCTCATCTATTTTATATCCGGTTGCAAGGATGGCAGCCCATTGTTCTTCTGAATATGGCTTTGTAACCCTTGGGTCTTCATGGATTCGCGTAACAGTATTTGAAAAGGAGAATACGGTTTCGCAGGGATCCGTAGCTCCCACAACAGGTGCAGCGCTTATATAATCCGGTGTACAAGCCAGCGGTATATGACCTTCTCCTGCGAATAAACCAGATGTAGGATCCAGCCCAATCCATCCCGCTCCTGGCACATAAACTTCAGTCCATGCATGCAGATCAGTAAAATCCTTTTCCGGACCCGAGGGTCCGTCCAGCGATTTTATATCGGCTGCTAACTGAACCAGATAGCCTGAAACAAAACGGGCGGCCAGTCCGAGTTTGCGGAAGATCTGCACCAGCAGCCATGCGGAATCCCGGCAGGAACCGAGAGCAAGGGATAAAGTTTCTTCGCATGTCTGAACCCCTGCTTCCATCCGGATATTATATTTAATATCCCTGTTTAACTTTTGATTGATATATACCAGGAAGTCATTTATATTTTTTGTACTGGTATCAATGCCTTCGAGCCATTGATTCAATAAAGGACCGTTTTCTTTTATTTCGAGGTAAGGAATTAATTCGCCTTTTAATTGGTCTTTATAATTGAATGGAAATTTCTCTGCATATTCTTCCACAAAAAAATCAAAGGGATTAATGACGATCATATTCGCTATCAACTCAACTTCAATTGCAAGTTCCTTTGTTTTTTCAGGAAATACAACCCTCGCCTGGTAATTACCGAAAGGATCCTGCTGCCAGTTAATGAAATGTTCCTTTGGCGTTATTTTAAATGAATAAGCTTCTATATGCGTCCGTGAATGCACGGCCGGTCTCAACCGGAAGATATGCGGTGACAGGGAAACAAACCGGTCGTACTGATAAGCGGTTTTATGATTGATAGCTACACGTATGGCCATAATGCAAAGTTGATGCAATCAATGGCAAGTCAACCGTTTTGATGGAATTTATCAAATTGCTTTGAAGATAGCCAATTTCCTGATTGACTTTAGGAAAAATCCGTAATGTTAACCTCTTTGTTTATGGAATACTGCAAAAAATTCCATTCCCTTATTGATTTATAGTGATTTTCTCCGGCAAATGAACAAGTAGAATTCCTATTTACCGGATATCAATTATTATTTCCACACAGCCGCAAATACCCGTTTTGATCTGCTTCTGCTGCATGCTAGGTTTGTTCAGGCATTTTATTAATCACTTAAAACTTTTATCATGAAAAAGATTTATTTCACAACTATTTTAATGGTTCTTACCCTTGCTGGTTTCAGTCAGACCGAAAAAGGCAGTTGGTTGTTAGGCGGCAATATTGGATATTCCTCAACACACGAAACGGAGACAGGCAACAGCAGTACTTATTCCACTTTTACCTTGAATCCAAAAATCGGATTCTTCCCTGTCAAAAATTTAGCTGTCATTCTCAACACCAACTACATTTCTGAATCATCCGGAAATTTCAGTGATCACAGTCTATTAATTGGTCCGGCAGTGCGCTATTATTTTCCAGGTTCAGAATCTGTAAGGTTCTTTGTAGGCTCAGGTGTTGGTTTCGGTTCGACCAGCGATACACATAACACTGCCTATCAATTTGAAGCAGGCCCGTCTTTTTTCCTTACCCCGGCTGTTGCACTGGAAATGAACATCAATTATCAGTCATCCAGCACGAAGTATAATGATGCCGATTCCCAGTTCAATAGCAATTATACTCAATCCCAGTTTGGAATTGGGTTTGGTTTTATTATTTACCTGAATGGGAAGAAAAAATGATCCCCGCGAAACAACCCCGTTAAGCCTTATCCTGTAGAAGTAAGCAGCATGGCCAGTCTGTATTTATTACAGGCTGGCCCACTGCCTTTTTTATTTTATGGATTCGGGTTTTCAAATACCTGGTTGGTTACAGGCGGCATATCCGGAATCTTTATAACATTGAAACTGTGTTTGGTGACTTTATGACAACTGTTACAGGTATTGGTGAGGAGTGTAAAACTTCTCTTAAATGATTCAATATTTTTTCTCGTAATTGCTGTCACCAGACTATCAAGAGCTGGTTGAATCATAGGCAAAGAAGTGATCTCAGGTCTGTTAGTACAATATTTATTTATATCCGTAATCGTCTCCTGGATTTCTCCCATCTCAAAATCTGCGAGATCCCAATTTCCGTTTTTACCCGCAAACCATAGTTTAGCGTGGTGCAATTGTATGGACAACATGAATTCTCCCAATCCGGGTGCATAAGAACTATCCAGCCTGCTTCTTAAACTGTCTATCTGATTTTGCAATACGAGCCTTTCACTTTCCTGTTGCTGATTGCAGGAAGTCAGATAAAAAACCAGGGATATTATTGATAAATATCTCATAGAAATTTTTGAAATAGTGTTTTTGAATTTACTCATCATCTTGGATTTTTACTAATGAGAATATTGATGACTTCAACCAGGATCAGAATAATAACGACCCATTCGAGTGTAAGACTGTTTCGGTTTTGCAGCAGGTCCTTAAACAATTCCATATTTTCTTTCACAATGCCCAGTCCCTCCTGAATGGTGCGGAATCGCGCCTGCAAATCAAAGGTTTTTTTTAGTCCGATATCCAATTTATTTAGATTTTCATTTTCCCAGGTTTCTTCAGGTGAATCGAATATGTACAGATTACCTGAAATCCTGTTTTTCAGGTTGAGGGTCCGGCCGATATATTTTTTTAATTTGATTCCACCCATATTGATCCTTCCTTTCTTTTCCAGCAGTTGCGTGTGGGAATTTGTTTCTTCCAGCAGCGAGTTGGTTTGTTGATTATAGTAGTCCAGTGCTACGCTTTGAGATACGTTCAGCATGATCAGGCGCAATTCATCAATACTGGGGGAGGGGATTTCAATTTTATTGTAACCGTAATTAACAGCAGGGGCATCGGTTTCTATATCGAATTCATCACTCAGCCGCTGATCAAAAAGGTTTTTGCAATAGGGCCCGATCATTTGGAAAAAAGCAGCCATCTCGGTTTCTGAATAACCCAGAAAGCAAACGATACCATATTTAAAAACGTAGAGGAATTTGTTGTTTTCTATGATATAGAATAGTTCATCCGTATCAGCAAAATGGATAGGTGCGGGAAAAGTCGTCTTGAATAATTTTATATCGATGCTGTCTGCAAGCTGAAAAGAAACGACTTTTAAATTCATACTGAAATATTTGCATCACCCTAAAGGTAGGACAACGCAAATATTCGCTTCTTATCATGGTGTCACAGAGGCAACTGACTGACTTTTCAGAAGATCGTTTTGTTGTTTCCTGTACCGGAGGATATTGACATAGTTTAGTCCCAGTGCGGATCTTGTAATCTTCATAAGATTTTTGGGCCCATTGAATGGCTCCGTCCAGATCACCGTTTATTTCAGAAATGATGGCCATATTATAACAGCCCCTTCCTGCCAGTTTTCCATCCGAACTTTTTGTTTCCTCCAGCCATATTTGCGCCGCCCCATCCCAATTGCCGGACTGAGCCCTGCGTTGAGCTGTTTTAAAATTTTGATCACCTCCAACAAAATAGTCTCTCGAAACACGGATCCAAAATGGCAGGATCCTCGAAGCATAAGCCTGGCCTGCCTGAATCCCAACTTCTTTGACAGCTTCCTTACGGCCGATAAGGGCCGATGCTGCAACTGCAGGGTTAATACCGGATCCTGAAGAAGAAAGATCACGGCCAATGATATATTCATCCAGAATAGTTCTGGTGGTTGGATCATAAATTCTCCAACCCGTTTTTACATTTGTTGAAATGTTTACCAGATGTTCAATCGCAGGAAGACCTCCGACAAGACTAACATTAGTCGCACCGCCAGCATAGTTTAATTTGGAATCTGCATCAAAGAGTTCCAGGGCGAATAAAGCGTCTGTATTATTTTCCTTGCAAATTTTTTCTACAGAATCCCATAATAATGGGGTGGGGAATACTCCTGCTCCGTATGATCTCAGATCTAATTCATTCAGAAATTTAACTTGCGTAAACCTGGTATTTTTCATGAGCTCATCAGAGAGACCCTGGATGCTTGCCTGGGCGCCTGCAGCCTGTAGTTCGTTGGTTTCCAGTGAAATGGCTTTATGGATAGCATCGAGAGTTTTTGTCTCACCGGAAGCCTGCGTTCTGTTCACGATTGCAACAGATTTGATTTCGGGCGGAATGGATACTGGTGCAGGTTTGATCACACTAAGTGACATTAAACTGGTTGAACTGCAGGAATAGCAAGCAATTGCTATGCAGATAAATATTAAAGGATTTTTCATGGATGAGTTGTTTTAAAAGGTCGGTATTCTTCACTTTTAAAACGATTTAATCCTTTTATTTAGTATTATTTATTCGTGAAATACGGAGACTGATTTCCCTCCACTCCTTTTTCAACATGGCGAACTGGTATTCACTGCCCCATTTGCCTTTAAAGTAAATATTTTCAAGAAAATGGCCCTCGAGGCGGAACGACAGGCTTTTAAACAATTTTATTGACGCCAGATTTTCCACATCGACGGTTTCAATGATTCGGTGAATCCCTTTCTCCTGAAAAAGAAAATTCATTAATCCCAGCATGGTTTCTCTTCCATACCCCTTCCTTTGATGTAAATGTGATATGGTAATCCCTGTTTCTGCAATTCTGGAATCTGACTGGTGAAGATAAATGGCACAATCTCCTACAAGTTGCCGGGTCTTGATATTTTCAATTCCATATTGAATCCATTCACCAGGATAAATATGCAATTTATCTTTATGCTCTGCTATAAAAGATTTCGCCTGTTCAAGGGTAAATGTATCAAAGCCCTGATATTTTGTTACCTCCGGGTTGGAGCGGTACTGATAAAAAGCTTCCAGATCTGATTCTTTTAAATTTCTTATTTTCAGCAGCGGTGTTGTAAATACTGTGCTATCCATTTATGGAGTATTTATGGCAGCAATTAAGGCGCAGGCTAATTTACAGAGAAACAGGGATATACATTATTCTGCTCAAATCGGGATCATTACTTAGCTTTTCTGCTGGCGACGATAGGTGCAAAGGGTCCGTATTTATGCTGTTCTGAAGGAAAAGAATCAGCAAAGGGTCCATCTGGCAAATCAACCGGTTTCAATAAAATATTTGGCCAGTCCTGCTTGAATTTTTTTATAATTCTCGGCTGGCTATTTACAAAAGCCGCAATATCCCAGGCTTCTTCAGTAGTCAGTTGTTCATTTACATAACTGCTTCCGTAGGGCATATTATCTTTTATGAAGCTGGCAAATTTCGACAAACGATATAGACCTGCTGAAGAATTATAACTGTGCTCACCCCAGAGAGGAGGATATAAATAACCATTCATAGAATCTAATTTGCCATCGCCATTCATTCCGTGACAGAGCTGACATTTTTTTGAATATAAAACCTTTCCTTTCGCAGGATCGGCGGGTCGTTCAATGTACACCAGAATTTCCAGACCTGTGCCAGGAGGTTTTTTACCTTTTTTTACATCTTTACCAACCCATCTAATATAGGCATTCATGGCTTTCATCTCCAAACTGTTGCTATCGGGAGCCCTGCCATTCATGCTTCTTTCAAAACAATCCGTAATACGCTGGTTGATGGTTTCTGTATCCCCCTTTCGGTCGCCAAATCTCGGATAAAGAGAAGCAACACTTCCGAAATTTCCAGCCCAGGCCCGCGTACCGGCATCAAGATGACAGTTCTGACAATTCATTCCATTCGAATTATGCCCCAAGCTTCCACCTGGGCCGAAATACCTGGCAGTTGAACTGATCAGTTTTTTACCGTATCTGATCAGCAGGCCTGAATCATTATTGGGAATAGTATTGGAATCAGGAGCAATCCAAAGGGATTCCTTTGACGGCAAAATAGAATTTTGCGTAATTACAGTCGCCGGCCTGGAAGTTTTTTCTTTACGCAAAAACCAAAGAAATACCAACAGCACCAGTAGAAAAACTGAACCTGTCAGCCATTTACGCGCCATAGGATGCGATTAATTAAATTCAATTTCAGACATAACAATAACCACATCCATGTTCCTGTGCCCTTCCTACTGCGTATACACCTGACGGCATGGGTGGAATGCCAGATATCAGGTTGTCCTGCCATTCTTTTAAAACGGCTGCAGGTTGCTGGTTTGTGCTTCCCGCTACGACAGCACTGAAAACGGTGAGAGCCATATTACAAACGCAAAACATGATTCCCATGGATTGCAATTCAGGGATACCCAGTGTAACATTGCCCAGACCTGGTGCAGAAAAATCATCCGCTTTGGGTTTCCAGAATGGATTTCTGACAGCCGGAGCTTTTGTTTGGGGATCCATGACTTTTTGCATTTCTCCTAATTTGTATTTAGCCCACATGTTATCCTGCAATGCATAGAGGAACGCACCGTGTCGCAAAACGACTACCGCGGTGCAGTCTTTTTCTGATGCGCCTGTGGCTTCATTGGTCATGTAATAGATTTTAGGCCACGCAAAGGGAAATATCTCCTTTGGTTCCGTACAATCGAATACTATTCGGTGTTTGCCTTTAATACCTTTAAACCAATCATCAGGATCCGGGGCATTTCCGACGAAATTGTGTATGCTGTCATTCGCTTTGGCCGGGTTTACCAGGGAGGCGACGCCCATAAGGGCAGCTGCACCGGTTACCTTACCTAAAAAATCCCGCCTGTTGGCGGGTTTAATGAATTTTTGTTGAGACATGAGATAAAGTTTTAGTGGTTAAATCCGGATGGGTAAAATATAACCTCCGGATAGCAAACCTAGTTTGGTATGGGATGATTTTTATTGGAAAAAAGTGACAAAATCTAAGCCTGCATGATTTTTTCGAAACCAGTCTTTAAAGTAAAATAATCCTGCGGTAATCCTCCTGTCAGTGATTTGAATTCATTGATAAAATGACTCTGATCATAATAACCAAATGCGTCAGCCAGTTGTCGCCATTTTACATTCAGATTGGATTCAATGAAACGAATTACTCCGCTAAAACGTACCAGCCGTGAATAGGTCTTGGGAAATAATCCAACCTGTTCCAGGAAATGTCTTTCCAGCGTTCTCTTCGTAGTATAGGTTGCCAGCTCGAGTTCTCCGAGGGAAATATTCCCATTATATTTTTCAATAAGGTGAATGGCTGCATCAATATTCCTGTCTTTTTTTTTCTGATCTTTCTGCAAGTGATTTAATAAAAAAGTATCTGCCAGTTCAATTTTACCAGACAGAGAAGTCTTTTTTAATTGATGCACAAGATCGTTTAGTGGTTTCCCCAAAAACTCAACCGCATCCCGGGTTTGGTTACTAAAATAATGGGCGGGTAGCTGAAAAATTTTATAGAATCCTCCCGGCTTAAAATTGATGATCATTTTCTTCATTCCTGAAAAAAATCTTACATGGCAGACACCATCATTGGGGCCTTCAATAAAATGTTGCGAAGTGAATGTTGAATGGTTACAATCGTACACTGTATTTCCCTCATCCAGACCAAGAACCAGGTTTTGTGAAGTATGGGGAAGCAGACTGTTTTCGGCATAACTGCCTTCCAGCTGATCCGTCGAAACGATCAGATAGGAATCAATACAATGCCTGAGCAAAGGATGTGGGTTAAAAGATTGCACATGAAACATACCTGCAATTGCTATGAAGCTACTATATTAGTCAGGAATTAGAAAACATTTTTATGAAGAAGATATTGTTTATCCTCGCTTTTTCAGGGTTGTATAACCTTTGCGGAGCCCAGGTGCCTGTAAGTAAGGAACCCCGTCACCATGATATTTTAGAAAACAGTCATATCCGCCTGCTGGATGTACACATACCGCCCGGAGATACTACGCAGATTCATATTCATGCAACACCTTCAATTTTTGTTATCCTGACCAACAAAGTAAAGGTGGGGTCCCAGGTTATCAGTGAAGAGAAACGGGCAAGGTTAAACCCTGTGGATGATGAAAATATATGGTTTGAGGGTTTTTATAAACAACCACGCATACACCGCGTCTGGAACAGTGATACTTTAGAATATCATGTGATGGATATTGAGCTGACAAATAAAAATTTTATCACCATTGACTCTCCGATCCGTCAAAAGGCTTTTACCTTATTATTTGACGAAAAACCAGTGCGGGCCTACCGTTTAAGAATGGCAAATATTGCAAATATTCCTGTACCTGTAAGAAAGGCGGACATCCTGGTAATCAGGTTAACTGATTCGAAAAATAATATTTATATAAATGGAAAATCGCTTCTTAAAATGGGCGATTATATTTATATCCCGTCCGGCAAGTCTTTTGAAATTATAAACGGTGAAAATAGTAAAGACGAATTTGGGTTTTTCGAATTGAAATGATCAATTCGGCGCTTCAATTTTTTTTATTTTTATATTCCTGTACCATACTTCTTCCCCATGATCCTGCAAGGCAATATGACCTGAATGAAAGGTTCCAAATCCGGGCATGGTATTAAATTTACTTCCTGCGATCAGTTTTTTCCAGGATTCATTCCAGATAGGAGTAGAAATAATATGAACATCATTCAGATAAAGGTCCAGGCGGTTATCATTGCTTACTATCTCCACCTGGTTCCATTCCATCGCAGGTTTCGCTGACATTACCGTGGAGGCGATCAAATCATAGAGGTCGCCTGCTTCGTGTTTAAAACTATGTGCGTCTTCGTTACTGTCTTTATCACATACCTGCATTTCAGGACCTGTGTTCCAGGTTTCTTTATACTTCGTGGTATCTTCCTGAACAAAAATGATGATGCCGCTGTTTGCTTTCTTACCAATCATCCATTCCAGCTTCAGATCATAATTGCCAAATGTATCATTGGAAACAAGATCGCCTCCGCCGGCTGTCTGGTAACCGTTCTTGGCACCAGGTTTTAAATGAATGGATCCGCTATCTACATTCCACGCGGTACCGGGTTGCTTTTTTCCATAGGTATGCCAGCCATTCAGAGAAACACCATCAAATAAATTGACCCATCCGCTGTCAGAAACAACAATCGCCGGTTTTAATGTAGTATCTGAGGGCGCATTAAATCCAATACCCTTGCCGTTATTATTTCCGCAAGCCGCGATCATCAGAACGCAGGCAGATAAGAAGATATAATTTTTCAATTCAGATTTTTTAGAAGAATGAATATTTTATAATTTAAAAGGACCGCCCGTATAAAGTAAGTAAATTTAAGAATATCCCATGTTGTTATTTAAGGATAAGAATTTACTGGATAATTTTTCAGGAATCAGTCAGTTGGAATGGCTGGAAACTAATGGTCTCGGGGGATGGTCCGGTAGCAGTTTATCCGGATGTAACACCCGGCGTTATCATGGTTTACTCATGGCGGCCATCCATCCTCCGGCTGAAAGAATGCTGCTGGTTTCAAAACTGGATGAAACCATCATCATCAACGGCAACCATTACGAATTGGGTACCAACGATTATGGCGATGTTATATCCCCGTCGGGATTTCAGTGGCTGAGTTCTTTTAAAAAAGATCTCTTTCCGGAATGGTTATTTCAAGCCGCAGGTGTGAGGCTTCGTAAAACCATTACCATGGTAAACGATGAAAATACCACCTTGATCCGCTATGAAGTTTTAAATACAATCAGCCCCTTTGTCCTGCAACTCCTGCCACTGATCGCAGCCAGAGGATATCACGAATTGCAACATTCAAATAATAATATTTTTTGGAAAATAGATTTCCAAAACGGGTTGTTCCATAATCAGCCTTTTGATGGAGCGCCTGATATTTATATTTCAGTACCCGGATCTTCCTTTCAGGAAGTGAATAAATGGTATTATAAGTTTAATTATTTGCAGGAAAAATACCGGGGACTTGATTACGTTGAAGATCTTTTTAACCACGGAATTTTCCAGGTAGAATTAAAAGACGGAGATGCGTTGGATATTATAATTTCTACCGAAGACCCGACAGGGAAAAATCCTGACACATTGTTTGAAAGAGAGAAGAACCGCAAGTTGTCACTGTTAAAAGGAGTTCATGGTGAATTACTTCGGACGTTAACGCTGGCGGCGGATCAGTTTATCGTGAATAGGGAAATTCCCGCAGCAGCTGAAGAAGTCTCACCGGTTTCTTTGAAAACCGTCATTGCAGGTTATCACTGGTTTACAGACTGGGGAAGAGATACAATGATTTCATTACCGGGGCTTTGTTTAAAGACCGGCCGGAATGAAGATGCAAAAAAAATTATTGCTGTTTTTGCAAAATCAGTAAGTATGGGTATGTTACCCAACCGGTTTATGGATAATAATGAACCGCCAGAATACAATAATGCAGATGGAACACTTTGGTATTTTAATGCTGTTTATGCTTATCTGCAAACCACGAACGACAAGGATTTTATTCTGAAAGAAATTCTTCCCGTATTAAAAGATATTGTTCAATGGCACTTTAAAGGAACACGTTTTAATATTCATGCAGATAGTGATGGTCTTCTTTATGCCGGTGAAGCAGGTCAACAACTTACCTGGATGGATGCGCGAATCGGAGACTGGGTAGTTACGCCCCGTATGGGCAAACCGGTCGAAATAGAAGCATTATGGTATAATGCATTAAAAATATTCGAAGCAATTCTTCGGTTTAACGGTGAATCTGATTCAGCAGATAATATTCATGAAAAATCAGAACAGGCAAAAAAAAGTTTCAGCGAAAAATATTGGTATGCTGAAGGCAATTATCTCTATGATAATATTGATGAATCCGGAAAGCCGGACGCAAGTCTTAGACCAAACCAGGTTTTTGCACTCAGCCTTCCTTTTCATTTAATAGAAGGTGAAAAGGCGGGGGCTGTCATGAATATTCTAAGATCCAAATTATATACACCGGTTGGGCTCCGGTCACTCTCACCGGATGATCCAAACTATAAAGGAAATTACGGAGGTGATACATTTCTGCGGGATTCTGCTTATCACCAGGGTACGGTATGGAGTTGGTTATTGGGCCCTTATGTAGAAGCAGGGATCAAAATTTACGGAGATCAATTTAAAAAAGAGGCTTCGGATATTATCGACCGTTTTACTTATCATTTGAGTGAAGCATGTATTGGAACCGTCTCTGAAATTTTTGATGGCGATGCGCCCCATCATCCCAGAGGTTGTGTGGCCCAGGCCTGGGGAGTAGCTGAAATACTAAG
This sequence comes from uncultured Bacteroidota bacterium, assembly GCA_963711345.1. Taxonomy (GTDB): domain Bacteria; phylum Bacteroidota; class Bacteroidia; order Chitinophagales; family Chitinophagaceae; genus Puia. Next base: position 1,071,656 of record CAVQDS010000002.1, read on the forward strand.
GGTGATAAAAATTTATTCTTTAAATCATGCGGACAGGTTGACCGATGACCGATGACCGTCTTCCAATGCCACACTACCACACTACCACACTACCACACTTGTTCTATGCGTTGTTATATACCTTCAACACGGTCTCCCTAAGTGTTTTGGCTTTATCAGAAATCAAAAATTCAAGCGTTTCTGCAACTTCAGATGGCTTCACCCAGTTTTCAGGATTGGCATCTGGTATCGATTTGCGATTCAAAGCTGTGTCGAGAGTACTCGGCACAACAACCGATATGCTCACATTAACGCCTTTGGCGGCTTCGTTCAGAAATTCAGCCAATTTAAATAAGAGGGATTTACTTAGTCCATATGCCATCAATCCCTTTCCCTGGGCTGGATTCAACGCAGGACGTGCTCCTATAAAAACAATGGATCCTTTTTTATTTTGAAGCATGTGTCCGAACAATGGTCTCGTAACATAATAGGCCGTCTCAAAATTTAAAGCAATCTGTTTATGAAGGTCTTCGCCGGATGTTTCCGACAACTCACCCATAGCAAACCCACCGACTAATAACAATGCCCCGTCAATGGTTCCGTATTTCTGAATGGATTTTTGAACGAATTCATTTGCATCTTTTTCGCTGGTCAGATTTACTGCTGAAATCTCCAGGTTTTGATGAGGTTGAATTTCTGTTATTTCGTTTTCATTCGCAACAGTTGCGAGGACCATGTAATTTTTATCGAGGAATTCTTTTGTAACCGCTGTTCCGAGATTACCATTCGCACCAGTAATAATAACCGTTTTCATTTCCGAATAATTTAATCTGCTATTGTTTGTTTCCCAGCCAGATAAGCGTATTTAAAATGAGCTGATTTTGCTCCGGACTACTGAAAGTCTGGGAAAGTTCTTTATTCGTCTTGTGTTCATAATCCATATCGTTATGTCCCATATTAAAATACACCATCCGGTATTTTTTGTTCGTCCACACCACGGGATAAAAACCACTATGCCAGATTTCATAAAGTTTGGGACCTGTTCCCAAGGGGAAGCTACTACTGTCGATCGATAGCAAAATATCGATCTGTGGATTGTTGCGAAGGTCATTCGACCACCGGTACCATTCACTGGCAGCAGACCGGAAGGTATCCGGCAGATTCTTTGTAACCGGATGATTTTTGTCCAAAACGCGGAGCACAGCAGGGGTTGGTCTCCAGGTATTACTGACATATGAACCTGAGCCAAGAAATTCATTGTGATACCAGTCCCAGTTCTGTGGAAATTCAGAGGGTGTCAGTGCAAATCCTGCAAAATGAAATCCCATCCAGCCACCTCCTTTCTTCATATATTCTTCAAAGGCTTTTCTTTGGGCGGGACTGTCTGGCCTGGTGTCCAGAAAAATAACAACCTGGTATTGGGAAAGGAATTTTTCATTCAGATTATTCCAGTCATTCGTGGAATCGTAAGTGAAATGATTTGCGGCTGCCATTTTTGGAAACCAGCGATTGGCCTCATGAACAAAACTAATATGTGCAAGATCTGCCCTGCCGGTATAAAATGCAATAACCCGAAACTCATGGATTGCAGTCTGGGCCGTAACCGTCAAAGAATAAAGACTGATTAAACATATGCCCATGACCGTTATAAAAACTCTTCTTGTTTTCATTTTTTAAATTTATATATGAAAAATCAGTATATTGCCTTGATTATTAATTGGAAGCAGCAATAACCCTATGATCCACGTCCAGAGAGGTAAGCTGTGTTTCAAATCAACGAATTGAAATGAAATTTGGATTGCCTGCTTTACTCTTGCTTACCGTTTCGCTTTTTACTATCACGGCCTCTGCTCAATCCCGACAGGAAGATAGTATTTTTTACCAGTCAGCCCTTGCACACACCACATCCCTATATTTCGATCAGGTGGGAGATCAGTCCCGGCTTTTTAATGGAAGCCTTTATCCAGGCTTTGATCTGACATTTCAGACAGGAAGCGCATATTTTCTTTCCGACAAGGCAACCAAAGGGTCGGTTGTATACGATAATATACCATATCCGAACCTTTCCATTTTTTACGAGGATTATCGTCAATACCTTGTTGTGATGGATCAGGCATACCAATTAAAATTGGTAAATGAAAGAGTCAGCTCCTTCACGCTTGCAGGTCATCATTTTATGTATATGTTTTTAGACAGTCTTGACAAAGGTCTTCCTTCGGAAGGATTTTATGAGGTGCTTTATTCCGGAAAGTCAAAACTGTTGAAATACACTACTAAAAAGGTAAGGGAAATCCTGACAGTTTCAGAGGGTTTGAGGCGGTATATGGATGAAACCAATGATTATTATATCTGGAGATTGAATTCTTATATTCCTGTAAATTCAAAACGTGAATTACTGAAAATCATGTATGATCACAAAAAAGAAATACAAAGGTTTATCAGGAAGAACGATCTGGATTTAAAGAATGACAAGGATAATGCACTCGCCCAGGTGGCGGCTTATTTCGACAAAATTGCTAACTGAAATTATGAGGTATTCTGGCAGGTGTTTGCTTCTGGTTTTTTTACTGGGCTGTTTAAGCACGGAATTACATGCGCAAAAAAATGCACAGAACCTTATTACTGTAACTTTTCATGATGCGCCTATCCAGGAACTGGTGGAAGAAATAGAATCGCAGACCGATTATTTTTTTTACTACGATATTTCTTTATTTGACAGTCTTAAATTCAATTTTTCAGTCAACAGAGAACCACTGAGTACCGTTCTGGACCGTGCTTTTGCCAATACAAGTTTTAACTATGCCATTGGTCCCCATGATGAGGTTTTTCTGACTAAAGAAGCACTTATCCAAACAAATCTCACAGCTACTTTGGATTCTTTAAAGGGGAAACACCGGGCATATCACGTGGAGATAGAGGAGGATCAAAATCAGAATACTAAAACACAAATCGCAGCCCTCGAAAATAAACTCTACCAGATCGGTGTGAATTCAGCCAATAATGGCTCACCGAATGCACTGATTACCGGTTATGTGCGGGATGCAAAAACCGGGGAGTCGATTGCAGGCGCATCCATATACACAGATAAACCCCGGGTTGGTGTTGCGTCAGACCAGTATGGTTATTACGCTATTTCATTAACGAAAGGACGCCACATACTTAATATTCAAAGTATAGGAATGAAGGACACACGCCGGCAGATCCTTTTGTCGGGCGATGGTAAAATGAATATTGATTTACAGGGTCAGGTTATGATGCTGAAGAATGTTATCGTCTCTGCAGAAAAATTGAGCAATATCCGCGGCGTTACGATGGGAGTACAGAAAATGGATATCAAAACCCTCAAACAGGTACCGGTTGTTTTTGGGGAAGCCGATCTTTTACGCGTGTTGCTGACTCTTCCGGGCGTGAAGTCAGTAGGTGAAGCGAGTACAGGATTAAATGTAAGAGGAGGTTCAGCCGACCAGAATCTCATCCTGTTTAATGATGCAACAATATATAACCCCTCTCATTTTTTTGGTTTCTTTTCAGCCTTTAACCCCGATGTGGTTAAAAGTGTGGAATTATATAAAAGCAGTATTCCGGCCAGATATGGAGGTCGGTTATCATCCGTGCTGGATATTACCAGCCAGGGAAGGAAACAAAAAGGAATTTGAAGGTAATGCAGGTATTGGGCTGGTAACGAGCCGACTTGGAATTCGAAGGACCGATCGTAAAAGACAAAACCTCTTTTATTATTGCCGGAAGAACTACCTATGCTAACTGGCTCCTGGGTCTCCTGCCGGATCAATACAAAAATAGCAAGGCTTCATTCTATGATCTGAATCTGAATATCAGTCACCAGATCGACAAAAATAATAATCTATACCTGACAGCTTATACCAGCGGTGATAAATTCAACTTGAACAGTGATACGACTTATGGATATGGCAATGCTGAATATCTCTTTGAAATGGAAACATTCTTTCAATGATAAATTATATGGCGTATTTATTACAGGATATGACAAATACAATTATGATATCAGCAGTACACAAAATCCTGTAAATGCTTTTAAACTTTCATTTGGAATAAATCAATCTTATTTTAAAGCCCAGTTTTATTATTTCCTGAGTCCAAAACATTCCCTCGAATTCGGACTAAATTCGCTTTATTATGAGTTGCATCCCGGCACATATGATCCCGTCGGTAAAGAATCACTGGTAGCGGCAGATACTGTAGAAAAGGAACAGGCATTGGAAAGTGCGTTATACCTCAGTGACAAATTCACTATTACTCCCCAATTTGTGGTTGAAGGCGGAATCAGATTTTCCGTATATAATTACCTGGGCCCTCAATCAGTAAATCAGTATCCGCCTGATGTTCCTAAATCACCGGATAATGTTGTGGATGTAAAAACCTATGGTCCCGGACAGTTTATAAAAACATATTCTGGTCCGGAATACCGCCTTTCGCTGAGGTATGAGTTCACTGACAATTTTTCAATCAAGGCAAGTTATAATACTGAACGCCAGTATATACATGTGCTGTCCAATACGACGGCCATTTCACCCACAGATATCTGGAAACTCAGTGATCCAAATATCGTTCCTGAGTGGGGAAACCAGTATTCACTGGGCTTCTATAAAAATCTGAAGAATAACACCATTGAAACTTCAGTAGAAGTTTATTATAAAACGATGCAACATATTCTTGATTATAAAAGCGGGGCTGTTCTGATAATGAATCATGAAATTGAGACGGACGTGATAAATACGAATGGCCGGGCTTATGGTATTGAGTTCCTTATCAAAAAAGCAACAGGCAAACTGAATGGCTGGCTGAGTTATACTTATTCAAGAACAGAATTAAAGCAGGCTGATCCTTATGCAGGTGAGATTATCAATAATGGTAATTATTATCCGTCGAATTATGATCAGCCCAATTCAGCCACCATGGTGGCCAATTACAGGGTGAATCATCGGTTTAGCGTTTCCGTGAACAGCACGTATACTACAGGCCGCCCTATTACACTGCCAACCGGATCATATTATTATTATAATTCTTTCCGCACATTATATTCCGATCGGAATGCATATCGTATACCTGATTATTACCGGACTGATTTTTCGATGAATATAGACGGAAATCACAAAGTTCACCAGAAGTTTCATAATTCCTGGACGATAGGAGTTTACAATGTTTTTGGAAGACATAACCCTTATTCGGTTTATTATGTCTCCCAGAACGGGGCATTAAACGGATATCAGCTTTCCATATTTGGAAGTGCGATTCCTTTTATAAATTTTAATGTAAGATTTTAATTGAATCTGATGAAAATGAAGCATTGGGTTTTAATGTTGTTTGTGCTGGGGGCTTGTACGGATAAATATGTGGCGAATATAAAAGGACAGGCTACAGGTTTCCTGGTTGTTGAAGGATACATCAATATTACCGGAACTACAAATATCCAGATGTCCAGATCCACAGGATTGGATTCTCCTGTCTTTATTACCGGAAACAGGTGCCCAGGTGGAAATTCAATCTACGAATGGCACGAGTATCCCATTGTCTGAACTAACCTCTGGAAATTATTCCGATACAGGTTTGAATTTGGATCCAACCCAACAATACAGACTGCATATCAAAACCACCAATGGAAAAGACTACTTATCCGATTTATCAAGAGTTAATATATCACCGCCAATCGATTCACTTAGCTGGACAGCAGCTTCAGATGGAGTACCATTTATGTTACCACACATAATCCGCTGGTCCAGCCAGGATATTATCAATGGTCCTTTGAAGAGACGTGGAAATATACTTCAAAATATGAGTCAACACTTGAATATGTCGCAGGTGGCCTCGCTATTAAGAACAGATAGTGAACTGATTTACACTTGCTGGCGTTCGGATATTTCGACTACAATTAATATTGCAAGTACCGAAAAATTAAGTTCCAATGTCATTTATGAATATCCGGTTACCCTTGTGCCGTATGATAATACAGATAAACTGATCGACGAGTACAGTATACTCGTTAAACAAACTGTTCTTTCACAGGACTGGTATGAATGGATCCAGAAAGTCCAGCGTAATACTGAACAACTCGGATCCATATTTGATGCACTGCCTTCGGAAACCGGGGGCAATATTCACAACACTGCAGACCCAACAGAAATGGTGATCGGCTTTATCGGAACTTCGACGGAAACCGAAAAAAGATTGTTTATAAACAGAACCCAAATTCCACCTACAGTAGTGTACAGTGGTTATGAATCCTGCACACTGGATACAACCGGCCTGGATGCAGTCGTCACTGGCCACATATTTGGACTGCCGGAATTTATATTCCAAACGCCTACTATATTGTATGGGTTTTCCGTGTAAAGTAACATTTTCAGTTCCGGAATGTGTTGATTGCAGGTTAAAGGGAGGAACCCTGGTTCAACCTGCTTTCTGGCAATAATTTTTAAGCCTTTGAATTTAAAATGAAGACAAAGTTTCAAATAGTAAAATTAAATGGAGGTTTCAGGATCCTGTTTTTCCTTTTCCTGGAACTCATACTTATTTTACCCTCCGCCTTATCGCAGAATACGCTCGTAGGAAAGAATCTGTTGAACAACTATGATCATTACCGAAGCGAATATGTTCAGGAAAAACTCTTTGTTCATACCGATAAAGACTCTTATATATCCAGGGAGATATGCTGGTTCCGTGTTTATTATGTAGATGCATTTAATAATTCTCCTGCAAGCCTGAGTAAAATCGCATATGTCGAAATCCTGGATCGGAATAACCGGCCCATGTTGCAGCAAAAAGTATCTCTTAAACCAGGTGAGTCAAACGGCTCCATGATTATCCCGATTAATATTCCTTCAGGCACATACAAGCTAAGAGCCTATACCAACTGGATGAAGAATTTTGACCCGGAGTATTATTTTGAAAAATCCATCCGGATTATAAACACGAAAAACCTGCAACCAGATTCTGCAATAAGAAAAATAAAAAAATATGACATACAATTTTTCCCTGAAGGTGGAAATCTTGTCCGGCAGATTGAATCGAAAGTAGGTTTTCGTATAACAGACGCATATGGCATTGGTCTTGAATGCGAGGGGCTGCTGATGAATCAGAACGGAGATACCATTCTGAAGTTTCAACCTTTGCATATGGGCCTTGGCAATTTTGTATTTACACCTTCTACCGGACAGTCCTACAAAGCACTCATCCGTTTCTCGCATGGTGAAACAATTACCAAAGAACTCCCTGCTGCTTATGCAAGCGGTTATGTTATCAGCCTTTCAAAAAACCAGGCTTCGCAGGTCGCATTAAACGTTCGTGTATCCGATGATATGGATGATGAAGATATCTTCCTGGTTGTACATGGTCAGCGTAGCATTTTGCCGGCAAAAACAGGAAGACTTACCAATCATAGTTTTTCTTTTACTATTGATGCCGGCGAGCTCGAAGACGGGATTTCGCAATTCACTGTATTCAACAGAGATGGCCAGCCGGTTTGTGAACGATTATATTTTAAATATCCTGAGAATAAATTATTGATATCTGCCACTACCAATCCTGACTATGGTATCCGGGAAAAAATAAGTTTAAACATTACTTCAAAAGATCAGCAGGGAACTCCGGTAAGTGCAGACATGTCTTTGGCAGTTTACAGACTCGATTCATTGCAGGATATTGATGAAACCAATATCCGGAATTATCTGTATCTGTCATCTGAACTTGGTGCTATTGAATCGCCTGCATTTTATTTCGAGGATAACGGAAAATCCAGGGAACAGGACATGGAAAATCTTATGCTAACACATGGATGGAGGCGGTTTAACTGGAAAGATATCGTTCAGCATAAATCTTTAGCTGTAGAATTTTCTCCGGAATTTGACGGTCATATTATTACCGGCAAACTGGTGAACAATAGAACCGGCCAGGGAGTGCCATATGAGGGCGTTTATTTATCTGTTCCTTCAACGAGAACACAATATCGACCCACGCTTAGTGATGGAACCGGACGTGTAAAATTTGAAGTAACAGGATTTTACGGAACACAGGAACTGGTTGTTCAGACAAATCCAAAAGAAGATAGTGCTTCTCATATAGAAATTTCAAGCCCCTTCTCGCAAAATTTTGCACCAGGATTTTTACAGGAATTTCCAATTCCAAATATAAATTCTCCCACGCTGTTGTATCAGAGCATTCATGAACAGGTAAGGCATGTTTACAACGGAACAAGGCTCAGCAAATTCAATATGCAAACTGTGGATTCCAATACCTTTTATGTGGTTCCGGATGAAAAATACCTGCTCGACGATTATACCCGTTTTCAGTCCATGGAAGAAGTGCTCAGAGAATATGTACGTTCCATGAAAGTAAACAGGCGGGGGGATAATTTTCAAATATTTTTGGTCAATAGTCCTATCAAAAGATTTTTCCCTGATGAACCATTGATATTGATAGATGGAGTTCCGTTTTTTTATACCAATGAACTAATTCAGCAGGATCCTTTAAAAATCAAACGTCTCGATTTGATCAACAGACAATATGCCATTGGATATCAGACTTATCCAGGAATAATAAACCTGATTACATATAATGGTGATCTTGATGGAATCATTCTTGACCCACATGCCCTGGTTCTTGATTATCCTGGTATTCCCGAAGCAAGAGAATTCTATTCTCCGAAATATGAAACGGAAGAGCAGATAAACAGTCGTATGCCGGATTTCAGATCCTTATTATTCTGGTCCCCGGAAATTAAATCGGGCGCAGACGGAGAAAAGCAGCTTACCTTTTATACTTCAGATCTTCCCGGCAAATATGTGATGGTTGTGCAGGGCCTTTCTGATTCCGGTGTGCCCGGAAGCCATATGGTTTTTTTTACTGTAAAAAAATAATGAATCAGCCTTACAAGGTTTTAATACGTTTTCTCCCGCCAATATTCGGAAGGAATCCAGTCAGCAATCCTATCAGCGGAAGGAAGGCGCATACCTGATAAACATAGATTATTCCTTTATGATCGGCCAATATGCCAAGTAAAGCGGAACCGAGGCCCCCCATTCCAAATGCAAAACCAAAGAAGAGTCCGGAGATCATTCCAATCTTGCCCGGCATTAATTCCTGTGCGTATACCAGGATAGCGGAAAAAGCAGATGCGAGTACGACTCCAATGATTACCGTAAGGATGACTGTCCAGAATAGATTTGCGTGCGGTAGTAAAAGAGTAAAGGGTGCAACGCCTAATATTGAAAACCAGATCACATATTTTCTTCCGAACCGGTCGCCTAAAGGACCCCCCAGCAAAGTTCCGGCGGCAACGGCGAATGCAAAAATAAAAAGAGAAATCTGAGCATGCTGAACGGATACGTGAAACTTTTCAATCATGTAAAAAGTCAGGTAACTGACCATGGAAGCCAGGTAGAAATATTTTGAAAAAATCAGGACAATAAGTATCAGAATGGAAAAAAAGATCTTTCTTTTTGAAATATGCTGATTATCCTTATCTGGTTTTTGAATTTTTGTTTTGTAGGCATTCAGATTTTGTTTGTACCAGCGGCCGACAAAAATCAATACCGTAAATGCGATCAGCGGAAGTATGGAAAACCATCCGATACTGGTTTGCCCCAGTGGAACAATGATCAATGCAGCGAGCAATGGACCCAGTGATGATCCTGCATTGCCTCCCACCTGGAAGATGGATTGCGCAAGCCCCCTTTTTCCTCCGGAAGCCATATAGGCAACTTTTGAAGCTTCCGGATGAAAAATAGATGAACCAATTCCGATGAAGGCAACAGAAATTAATAATACATGAAAATTTCCTGCCTGTGACATAGAAATTAAACCGATCAACGTAAATACCATGCTTGTCGCAAGGGAGAATGGTTTGGGACGCCGATCCGTATACATTCCAACCAGTGGTTGCAATAAGGAAGCTGCGAGTTGAAACGTGAGCGTTATCAGGCCAATCTGGGAAAAATTTAAATGAAAATTTGTTTTTACAATCGGATAAATAGCAGGTATCAGGGATTGAATCGTATCATTCAGCAGATGTGAAAAACTGATCATCAATAAAATCGGATATACAGTAGCCGTTAATGCCGAAGCAGTACCAGGTACGACAATTTGTTTTTCCATTAATTTTTGCATGGCGCTCCAAAATAATTGCGCAAAGTTAAATCAGTTGTCGCACTCTTTAGCGAAATCCAAATCAGTTTACTATTTCGGCAAACCTTATTTTTGTGTATCTCAAAAATTATCTGATGAGAAAATTATTCAGTTTCCTTTCCCTCTTTGTTTTTTTAAATGCCTGTGCACAAAAAACGGATAAGGATCTCCAGGAGCAGATCAATGATTTGGTAAAAGGTTTTCATGGAACGGTGGGCATTTATGTTCATGATCTGAAAAAAGACCGCATTGCTTATTTTAATGCAGATACCATTTTCCCTACGGCAAGCATTGTAAAGATTCCGATCATGATCGGAATTATGAGAAAAATTGAGCTGAAAGAACTTGCATATCATCAGGTGATTACTTATGAAGATACACTGAACTATAATCATGGAGAAGATGTACTGGCTTCCTTTAAACCGGACGAAAAAATTCAGTTAAGTAAACTAATGCTACTGTCCATCTCGCTCAGCGATAATACGGCCAGTCTTTTATTGCAGGCACTTGCGGGTGGTGGAATACAGATCAACCAGATCATGGATAGTCTTGGATATGTATTCACACGTGTGAATAGTCGTACGCCCGGAAGGGAACAAAACAGGGCAATCTATGGATGGGGACAAACTACTCCAAGAGAGATAGCCAGGCTTATGGAACAAATTGCTGAAGGAAAAATTTTGAGTAAGAAGGCATGCGATCGCATGATAAGAACGCTTGGCAGGGAATATTGGGATGAAAATGCATTATCACAAATTCCTCCGGATGTTTTTAAGGCTTCAAAAAGTGGTGCCCTGGATGAATGCCGTAATGAAGTATTATATGTAGATGCGCCGCATCCTTATATCTTCAGCATATTTACGAAAAACAATACCGATCAAAGCTGGGAACATAATAATGAAGCATGGGTGCTTACGAGGAAATTATCGGCGCTTTTATTTAAATATTATAACCCGAAAATAAAGTGGGAAAGCGATAATTAGATATGAGTTATGGGATATGAGATATGAGATATGGGTTATAAGCTATAAATTATTATTGATTGAATGTTTATATTGTATTGAAAAGTCATATCTCATTAATACTCATTATACCCATAACCCATATCTCATAACCCATATCCCATATCCCTCTTACGACTAAATGGTAATTGCACGATTCCGCGCCACCACTTTCCAAAATCCTGTGACGCGGTTATTTTCTACGACATTTGCTTTTTCATAGAGTGCAACAGAGGGGCAGATATGCCAGGGCACTCCATATAAAACATCGCCGGTTTTGAATTTTGAACTATCTGGAACTTCCAGTACAAGATGTTCTTCACTTTGTGCTGTCGGAAGGGCATCAGGTGCATTCAAAAAAAATACACGTGGCTGGGGATTCTCTGCTGCAACTGATTTATGTCCAAGATCAACACATATTTTATCTGGTGTCGGAATGGATATAACCCTGCACACCAGGATGGCTGCCCATTCGAAGGGTTGCTCAGGTAATTGTTCTTTATTCCCTTTATCCCAGAAAATAAATGTGCCCGGACTGCATTCCCTGTCACCTGCAGCTGCATGAATAAAACAGGTTGGTGATCCTCCGGCGATCAGCGTAATCGGATGGCCGGCCAATTTTTCCATTTCTTTCTTTAATGCCAAGACTGGTACAAATGCCCTGTTACAATTTTCAGTCCTGGTTTTTAGGTTTGGATCTTTGAGATGTCCGTCATAAGCATGCAATCCCAAAACATTTATGGAAGGTAGAGAATTAATCTCCCGGTACAGATTCATTGCATTTTCAGGCGCTATACCAGTACGGTTCATTCCAACATTCAGATCTATATAAACATCAGCGGTTAGTCCTGCTTCTTTAAACAATCTGGAAAGAGTTTGTGCATTGTCATTCGTGTCTACGAGGGTGGAAAATTTCGTATCGGGGTATTTTTTTATAAGACTGATCAGCCTTTTTATTTTTGGGCCATTGACCTGGTAGGCGAGTAGAGTATCTGGTGCTTTGATCATGGCAAGCATTTCTGCTTCTGCAATGGTTGCTGCTTTAAATTTTCTGATTCCTGATTCCAGCATCAAATTGCATACCTCGGCGATCTTGTTGGTCTTTACATGTGGACGTAAGTTTTGAACATTTATTTTTTCAGTTAGTTTACGAATATTTTCTTTTGCCCGATCCGGGAAAATTAATAATGCCGGCGAATCTATTTCGTCTATATTTTCTACCTCATACCATAATTTTTCTTTCATCATAAAATCTTTCATAATATCTATTTGATTACCAGTCTCACACTCTCACACCCTCACACTCTCACACTCTCAGAGTTATCTTCTCAATCAATCTCGAAAAGCGCTTCTATTTCAACCGGAATATTATCCGGCAAACTTCCCATGCCAACAGCGCTTCTGACGCCGATTCCATTTTCCTTTCCCCAAACCTCAGCAAATAATTCACTACATCCGTTTATGATATAAGGATGTTTTTCAAACGAAGGATTGGCATTCACCATTCCCAATACTTTGATTACGCGTTTTACTTTATTGAGACTTCCAAGTTGAGATTTTAATGTGGCAAGAATGGCCAGTCCTACCTGACGGGCAGCAAGTTTGCCTTGTTCAGCATCCATATCCTGTCCTACACGACCACGAATCAGCGTTTTATCCGGCAGAAGAGGACCATGCCCTGATACATAACAAAGCTTACCGACTTTTAGAAACGGTATATAAACCCCAATAGGTGTTGGTGCGGGAGGCAATTCCAGGTTTAGTTTTTTAAAATTCTTTTCGGCTGACATAACAATTTTTTAGTGTGAGGAAATTAGATAAATAAGGCCTACCATAAGGAGCCCGACCACCGAGATAATGGTTTCCATCACGCTCCAGGTTTTGAGTGTTTCTTTGACGCTTAAATTAAAATATTCTTTAAATAACCAGAATCCTGAATCATTTACATGGGAGAACATCAGACTTCCGGCGCCTGTCGCCAATACGATCAGGCTGGGATTAATATGAGATCCAACGATCATGGGTGCGATCATACCTGCAGCTGTGAGTCCCGCTACGGTAGAGGAACCCAGGCAAACACGGATAAACGCCGCGATGATCCATGCGGCGAGTATTGGATGCAGGTTCAGACCCTGCATCCAATGAGTGAGTTGTCCGGCCGTACCGCTATCTGTAAGGACCTGTTTGAGGGCCCCTGCTCCTGCAATAATAAGCAGGATCAGTGAAATATCTTTTACCGCATCTGCCATAGAGATCATACAGGGTTCGAATTTTTTACCTCTTTTCAAAACCAATGAATAGATGGCAAAGGCCAGGGTAAGTAGTAAAGCAATGGATGGATCACCGAGAATGTTAAAAAGCTTCACGGGAAATGAATCCACTGGCATGGTCAAACGAAGGATGGTGGATGTTCCGATAAGGATAACGGGAAGGAGGGCAGTAATAAAACTGTCAGCGATACCTGGCAGTTCATCATCGGGGATGGTTTTACCTGCAAAAGTGGCCAATGGTTTTCGGTTATATTTTTTAAGTGTGGTCGCGAATAAAGGTCCCGCAATTAATATAGCAGGAATAGAAACAATAAATCCATATAACAGTGTGAGGCCAAGGTCAGCATGATATTGCTGAATGAGCGCCACAGGGGATGGATGTGGAGGAAGGAATCCATGTGTTACAGAAAGAGAAGCCAGCATGGGAAGTCCTATATAAACTGCAGGAATATCATATTTATAAGAAAGAGTAATGATCAGAGGTACCAGCAGAACAAATCCAATTCCATAGAAGAGTGGGATCCCAACGATGAAAGCAGTTACTACGAGGGCCCATACAAGGTATTTTCTTCCAAACCATTTCATAAAAGATGAAACGATCCTTTGTGCAGCGCCATAATCAGCGATCAGTTTTCCAAGCATCGCGCCGATGACAAGTATCACGAGTAAGGAGCCAAGCAGGTCACCCATTCCGGTCTGCACTGCATGGGTAACCGCATCTATGGACATGCCATTCGCAAGACCGATACCCATGGACACCAGCAGAAAAGAGAGGAATGCGTTTAATTTTGCCCAGGTAGTTAATAAAATCAACAGTAAAATCCCAATAAGCAAAATCAAAAAAGACATAGCGGGTGTTTACGAATGAAGATACTAATTTGCAAACATGTTTATAATAGATGCCCATCTCGACCTCGCCATGAATGCCATGGAATGGAATCGCGACCTTAAACAACCGGTTGCGGATTTACGCGAACGTGAAAAAGGACTAAATGATAAACCGGACCGTGCAAGAAATACAGTTTCTCTTCCTGCATTGCGCGACGGGAAAATTGGTTTAGTAGTGGCTACACAAATTGCAAGATATGTAAGGCGGGGCAGTCCGCTGCCCGGCTGGCATTCACCTGAACAGGCATGGGCACAAACACAGGCCCAGCTTGCGTGGTACCAGGCAATGGTCAATGAAGGTGAAATGATCCAGGTAAGCGGAATCAGTTCCCTCGATGCACAAATAAAAAAATGGGAAGACGATTCCATTCCTGATGGAAATAAACCTGTTGGTTTTATTTTAAGTCTTGAAGGTGCCGATTCCCTGGTTAATCTTTCCTATCTCGAAAAAGCTTATGCTTACGGATTGAGGGCCCTGGGTCCCGCTCACTATGGAGAAGGAAGGTATGCCGGCGGTACGGGTACTGAAGAAGGATTCAGTGCTAACGGTATTTCCCTGCTTAAGGAAATGGATTCTCTGCATATGATTTTAGATGTGACTCATCTGACTGATCTCGGATTCAGCCAGGCGATGGAAATATATAAGGGACCCGTTTGGGCGAGTCATCATAATTGCAGGGCACTCGTAAAAAACCAACGGCAGCTTACGGATGACCAGATCAGAATACTCATTGAAAGAGGATCTGTGATTGGCGGAGTAATGGATGCCTGGATGTTAACGGATGGCTGGATAAGGGGCGTTTCCATTCCAAGAGCCAGGGGTACTGACTTAAACAGTCTGATAGACAATTATGATCATATATGCCAGATAGCTGGTAATGCTGACCATATCGCCATCGGCAGCGACCTGGATGGAGCTTTCGGCACGGAACAATCGCCCTATGATCTGGATACCATCACCGATTTACAAAAACTGCCTGATCTTCTTAAACAAAGGGGATATTCGGAAGCGAATATTAGTAATATCCTGCATGGTAACTGGCTGCGCTTTTTAAAGAAAGCATGGAAATAATTGAATACTAAATTGGTCATTACCATTAGCCGTTCATAACATTTTAATATTTCCTAAACCCCATTTATTTTATAGGACTTTTTACATGATTACATTTGCAATCCTTCCATCTTAACCGGGGTCAATCTTATATCAAAAAAAGCTTATGCGAAAATACCTGAATACAGGAATACTGGTTCTTTTGGTAGTTGTTACCTTACAATCTTGCAATAATCCGGCAGCGAATTCGGGCTATGCAATACCTCCGCCCCCAACCCTGCCTGTTATCAACATTAGCGATCGTCCGTTTACAACCTACCGCGAGTATACCGCTTCACTTGAAGGCAGTAATGATATAGAAATCAGACCTCAGGTGAGTGGATATATAGAAAAGATTTATGTGGATGAAGGGGCTTTTGTTAAAAAAGGTCAGCCAATATTCAAGATAAATGATCAGCCTTATCTCGAAGCATTGAACAATGCCAGCGCCATCTCTGGCTGTTGCAAAAGCCAACCAGGCCAGTGCGAAAATTAATATGGATAAACTGGAACCCCTCGTTCAGAACCAGGTAATTTCTCCCATCCAACTGAATACTGCCAAAGCAGCATACGATGCAGCAACGGCCTATGTTGCACAGGCTGATGCTATGGTTGGGAATGCAAAAATCAATATTGGATATTCATTGATCAAAGCGCCGGTGGATGGATATATCGGAAGAATTCATATTAAAATCGGGAGCCTGGCAAGTCTTACAACGCAGGATCCTCTTACAAATATTTCAGAAGTAAAGGATGTGCGGGCATATTTTTCAGTTAGCGAAACAGCCTTCCTTCATTTCAAAGACGAATATCCTGGAAAAACAATTGAAGAGAAAATAAAAAACCTGCCCCCGGTAGAACTTATTCTTTCCGACAATACGGTGTATCCTGAAAAGGGGAAAGTGGAAATGGTTTCCGGTCAGTTTGCACCAGGCACCGGAGCGATTCCCTTCCGTGCCAGTTTCCCTAATCCAAATGGCATATTAAGGTCGGGCAATACAGGTCGCATCAGAATTTCTGTGCAGCAGCCTGAAGGGCTGGTCATTCCACAGGAATCCACATATGAGTTACAGGATAAAGTTTTTGTATTCGTATTGGGAGACAGTAACAAAGTAACAAGTACTGCAATAAATATTCTGGGAAGATCAGGCAATTATTACCTCGTTGAAAATGGGATTAAAGCAGGCGACAAAATTGTCTATTCCGGAGTAGACAAATTGAATGATGGTGCTAAAATTGTACCTGTGCAAATGTCGCTGGATAGTCTTTTGAAAGTCCGCCCCATGTAAAGAAGGATCCGGAATAAAATATGGAAGATGTTTAAAAGATTTATAGAAAGGCCGGTTTTATCAACAGTGATATCTATCATTCTCACGATGCTGGGACTGATCTCCATGATTTCTCTGCCCATCACACAGTTTCCCGATATCGCTCCACCAACCGTCAGCGTGAATGCTGTATATCCGGGCGCCAATGCCGAAGTCGTAGCACGTGCAGTAGCAACACCCCTGGAAGAAGCGATTAATGGAGTGGAGAATATGACCTATATGACCTCCACTTCAGGTAATGACGGGAGTATGTCCATAAATGTATTCTTCAAACAGGGCACCAATCCTGACCTGGCATCCGTCAATGTTCAAAATCGTGTATCCAGGGCCGTTAGTCAGATTCCCGCTGAAGTGGTACAGGCTGGTATTTCCACTCAGAAGCAGCAGAACAGTATGATCAATGTGACCCTGCTTTACAGCACGGACAGTGCGTATGATGAAAAATTTCTGCAGAATTATGCCAAGATCAATGTCATCCCGGAGATCCAGCGCGTACCCGGTGTTGGGCAGGCTCAGGTTTTCGGAGCCAAGGATTATTCCATGCGTATCTGGCTTCAACCGGACAGGCTTGCGTCGAATAATATTTCTGTGCAGGAAGTTTTGGCTGCCATACACGATCAGAATGTAGAATCAGCGCCGGGAAGATTCGGGGAAGGCAGTAGTGCTTCCTTTGAATACATTTTAAAATACAAGGGAAAGCTTTCCCAGAATAAAGACTATGAAGATATCATCATTAAAGCGGGCGCCGATGGTTCAGTAATCAAACTGAAAGATATAGCGCGGGTGGAATTTGGTTCTTATACTTATAGCTCCAATGCTATGGTCATGGGACATCCGGGTACGGGTATTGGTATTTTTCAAACAGCAGGATCCAATGCGAACGATATACTCATCGCTATCGATGAAGTGATGAAAAATGCTTCTGCCAAATTTCCAAAAGGCGTGCATGCCTTTACTATTTTCAGTGCAAAAGATTTTCTGGATGCATCCATCAGGCAGGTTGAAGAAACTTTGCTGGAAGCATTTATTCTGGTATTCCTTGTTGTATTTATATTTCTTCAGGATTTCAGGTCAACCTTAATCCCTGCTATTGCTGTTCCGGTCGCCATCATCGGTACTTTTTTCTTTATGCAGCTTTTTGGTTTTACCATCAACCTGCTTACATTATTTGCCCTGGTACTGGCGATTGGTATCGTAGTGGATGACGCGATTGTTGTCGTGGAAGCAGCTCATTCCAAAATGGAACGAACGGGACTTAATGCCCGTGATGCAACAATTCAATCCATGAATGAAATATCAGGGGCCATCATTTCCATTACGCTTGGTGATGGCAGCTGTATTTGTACCTGTGGGATTCATGCAGGGGCCTGCCGGAATATTTTACCGGCAGTTTGCATTTACACTTGCGATTGCCATTTTAATTTCAGCTCTCAACGCATTGACTCTTAGTCCTGCACTCTGTGCTTTGTTTTTAAAAAATCCGCATGCTGTTCCGGGTGAAGAACATAAAAAAGTCGGTTTTGCCAGAAGATTTGGAAATGCATTTAATGTAGGGTTTAAAGCAACCACGGAAAGATATGCGGGTGTAGTAAACTTTCTGATTCGCCATAAATGGGTCGGTATTCTCGGACTTACTTTAGTACTTGCCATAACAATCTGGGAGGTTAAGAATACGCCGACCGGATTTATTCCTGCCGAAGATCAGAATTTTGTAATTGTTTCTTTTAATCTTCCTCCATCATCATCACTTGACAGGACCAATGTGGTTTTGAAGAAGATTGATAGCCTGCTGGATGAAATTCCGCAAATTGATAAACGTGGTGCGATCAGTGGATTAAATATTCTTTCCGGAGTTAACAGTTCCGCCTATGGAGTGGGATTCATTAAATTAAAAGTACAAAATGAACGTGTTCCCAGAATGAGTATTGACAAGGTGGTGGCTGCTATCAATAATAAAATGACGGCCGTAAAAGATGCTCAGGTATTCATATTCCAGCCTCCGACCGTTCAGGGCTTTGGAAATACCAGCGGGTTTGAAGTATTGATACAGGACAGGAATGGCGGTCCATTGGACAAACTCAGCCAGGTAACCAATGATTTTATTAAAGAACTTTTAAAGAGACCGGAAATTGCATTTGCCTTTACTTCATTCAATACGAATAATCCGCAGTTTCTTTTGAATATTGATAATGCCAGGGCGAAACAATTGAATGTATCGGTATCTGATATTTTAGAAACATTGCAGGTATATTATGGAAGCAGTTTTGCCTCTGATTTCAATCGCTTTGGAAAATATTATCGTGTGATTGTACAGGCAGATGTCCCTTACAGGGAAGATGCAGCATCACTGGACGGAATATTTGTGAAGAATTCAGCAGGACAAATGGTTCCTGTGAATGCACTGGTTGAATTGAAAAGGGTATATGGACCTGAATCTGTAAACCGAACAAATCTTTTCAACTCAGTAGCTATTGATGGAACGGTTAAACCGGGTTACAGCTCTGGTGATGCCATCAAGGTGATAAAGGAAGTAGCTGCTGCTAATCTTCCAAGGGGATTTACTTATGAATGGTCAGGAATCTCGAGAGAAGAAAGCAATGCGGGAACGCAAACCCAACTCATATTTGTACTTAGCGTACTCTTTGTTTATTTTCTGCTGGCCGCGCAATATGAAAGTTATATTCTTCCGCTGGCTGTTTTGCTTTCTATTCCAACAGGACTGATGGGTGTTTTTCTTTTTATTAAACTTACGGGGATTGAGAATAATATTTATGTTCAGGTCGGTATCATCATGCTGATCGGATTGCTGGCAAAAAATGCCATTTTAATTGTCCAGTATGCCGTACAGCGAAGACGCTCCGGGATGGATCTGATTGCCGCTGCACTGGAAGCAAGCCGACTGCGTTTGCGTCCGATTCTTATGACATCCTTTGCGTTTATTGTCGGCCTGCTCCCGTTAACCTGGGCTACGGGTGGATCCGCACTGGGCGATCGTTCTATTGGTACAGGTGCCGTAGGCGGAATGCTCACAGGCGTCTTGCTTGGTGTATTTATCATACCAGTTCTTTTCGTGATCTTCCAGACATGGCAGGAAAAAGTTTCCGGCAAACCAAAACCCATACGAGAAAAAAAATATGAGCTCAGATCAGAATAAGAATTCTGATTTCAACCAATGAAAATGAAAAAGTTTTTTCCATACGGGTATGTATTAATTGTAATTCTTCTGACCTCATCTGTTTCATGCAGAATGGGGAAAAATTATCAGCGCCCCACTGTGCCCCTGCCTGAAAGTTTTAATCAGGCAACGGCTTCTATCTGATACAAACAGTATCGCAGATATCTCCTGGAAAAATTTCTTTACTGATCCGGTATTGCAACAACTGATCGACAGTGGCATCACAAGGAATTATGATCTCTTATATGCACTAAGAAATATCAACATCGCACAGTCCCAGGTAAAACAGGCCAGCTGGCTTTGGTACCCGCAACTCAATGCAGAATTGGGAATACAATACAGCCGCAATTCTGATAATGGTCCGCTCGGTGTAAAAAATGGGGCACTGAGTAATAGTTCATCAGACTACCTCGCTTCAGTAAGTATGAACTGGGAAATAGATATATGGGGGAAGATAAGCCGTCAGAAAGAAGCCAGTATGGCAAATTATCTCCAGACGTACGAAGCAGCAAAAGCCGTGCAGACGAGACTTGTTGCTGATATCGCACAGGGATATTTTAGTCTGCTCATGCTGGATCAGCAGCTGCTGGAAACAAGGAAGACGCTTACACTTACTACAGATTTTGTGAAACTTACGCGTTTGCTTTTTGATGCCGGGGAAGTAACCTATCTCGCCATTCAACAAGCAGAGTCGCAAATGCTTGCGACTGCGCAACTTGTTCCAATGATTGAGCAGGCTATTCAGATCCAGGAAAACAGTCTGCAATTACTCACAGGTAACCTGCCCGGAGCGATCCGCCGGGATGTTGTTTTAACTGATATTCATTTCAACGATTCCCTGACAACGGGGCTGCCTATCGCTATTTTAAATCGCAGGCCCGATGTGCGTGCCAATGAAATGTCGCTGGTGAAAGCAAACGCGCAGGTTGGAATCAGTCAGGCAAATATGTATCCTGCGCTAACTTTGACAGCAGGAACAGGATTTGAATCTTTAAAAGGAAGCAACTGGTTTAATATTCCGGGGTCTTTATTCGGACTGGCGGGCGGAACCCTGATCCAGCCTGTTTTACAGGGCAGGCAATTGAAAACGCAATTTGAAATTGCGAAACAGGAAAGAGAACAGGCAGTTATACAATTCAGGGAGTCGGTACTGAACGCATCCATTGAAGTATCCAACGCCCTGATACAGGTGAATAAATTGAAAGAACAGGAAAGCTTTGCCAGGCAAAGAACCGATACACTCTCCGCTGCGGTAGGCAACGCGCAATTATTGTTTAAAAATGATCTGGCTAATTATCTTGAAGTGATCACAGCCCAGCAAACCGCGCTGGATGCACAGTTGAGCCTTGCTTTTATTCAAAGAGCTGAACTGAATGCACGGGTTGAATTGTACAGATCCCTGGGAGGTGGATGGAAATAAGCTCCTGAATTATTATTTTCATATCCAAATCACCGGATATGGACAGACGAAAATTTCTTCGCAATGGATCGCTGACGGGCTTAGGACTTACTACGATTGGCAGTTTTCAGTTAACAGTTGACAGTATTTCCCAGGAAAAAAATTCTTCCAAAAATCTATTAGTAGCTCCGGTATTGGATTTGGAGGAAATAACGGTTACGGACCTTCAGAAAAAAATGCAGAGCGGGGAACAGTCTTCTGTATCCATAACAAACGCATACCTCGCGCGAATAGAAAAAATAGACCGCAACGGGCCGGCACTGAATTCCATCATTGAATTGAATCCGGATGCGATAAAAATTGCAGCAGCCCTGGATAATGAAAGAAAACAGGGAAAGATCCGCGGTCCCCTGCACGGAATTCCTATTCTCATTAAAGACAATATCAATTCCGGAGATCAGATGCTGACGACCGCAGGATCATTGGCGATGGCTGGTAACCGGGCAAAGGAGGATGCGTTCATACTTAAACAATTGAGAAAAGCCGGAGTGGTGTTATTGGGAAAAACCAATCTCAGTGAATGGGCGAATTTCCGTTCATCTCATTCCTGCAGTGGATGGAGCAGTAGGGGGGGTCAAACTAAATGTCCCTATATTCTCGACAGAAATCCGTCAGGTTCCAGTGCAGGTTCAGGAGCCGCAACGGCTGCGAGTCTCTGTGCTATAAGTGTAGGAACGGAGACCGACGGTTCGGTTGTTTCACCAGCTTCTGTAAACGGCCTCGTGGGCATCAAACCCACCGTGGGACTCTGGAGTCGCACGGGCATCATTCCAATTTCCGCAACGCAGGATACAGCAGGACCCATGACAAGAACTGTTGGTGATGCCGCATTATTACTGGGAGCTGGAATTGGTATAGACGAAGCGGATCCGGTTACAAAAAAAAGCGCAGGGAAATCTTTCAATGATTACACTCCCTATTTGAAAAAGGATGGCTTAAAAGGAAAACGTATTGGAGTTGAGAAAGCACACTTTAAGGAAAATCCTGACCTGGTAGCCCTTCTGCGTGCAGCGATAGCCACCATGGAAGCCCAGGGAGCTGTCATCGTAGAAGTAGATGTGCTTGGCGCTTTGAAATTATTGGGTCATTCAGAATACCAGGTGCTGCTGTATGAATTTAAAGACGGGTTGAACAAATATCTCGCATCAGCGAATGGCCAGGTAAAATCTTTAAAAGAACTGATTGCATTTGATCTGCAGAATGAAAAAAAGATGATGCCTTTTTTCAAACAGGAAATCCTGGTTGAAAGCGAAGACAAGGGCGGACTGGACAGCAAAGAATACCTTGATTCATTAGAAAACACAACGGGTTTCAGGAAAACTATCCTGGATATTATGACGTCGAATAATCTGGACGCACTGTCGGGATTTACGAATGGTCCTGCCTGTTGTATCGATCTGGCGAACGGAGATTATGAAAATGGACCTTCATTGTCCACACCGGCTGCTATTACAGGGTTTCCCCATATTACCGTTCCGATGGGATTATTTCATGGGTTGCCAATAGGTGTTTCCTTTTATGCGGGACCCTATACAGAATCCTCACTGATTTCCATGGCATATGCTTTTGAACAGGCTTCATTAAAAAGATCTAAACCTTCTTATCTGAAAGAACTTCTATAAGGTTACCAGGCCGGCATAAATACTATCTGTTACTTCCTTTCCATCGGCGGATATAAATCCGAAATAAGCATGCACAACCTTAGCTTTGAATGAACGAAGATCCATAATGCACTCACCTCCGTTTCTTGCAGCAAGGTTCACCTCATAATTCCATTGTCCTTTTTCTTCGTTGTAAACTGCTGCGAATGCCAGATCTGTTGATTTTGCTTTGCCTTTTCCGCTGTTGTCGGTCCAGCTGAATTTCAGCGACTCTGCACCAGCTGAAGAAACACTGGCTGATTGAACATTGGGCAGATCACCACGGCTCACCAATACCATTGGATAATCGATCATAAATTCCGGATAAATACCCCCAATGGCATTCTTTACATTGTATGAAAAGGCTTTATTGTAGCCTGACATGTCAACCGCGAGATTATTGTAAGTGATATTCAGAAATTTAGTCAGCGGTATAAGAAAAGCATTCATCAGCCTGAATTTCGCATGCTGCTGAATTTGCAGGGCTGAAGGGAGGCGGTTCTTTTTGGCAAAAGGCAATCCGCGCATCACGGATTTATTTTTCCATTTGTAACCAACTACTGCTCCAACCTTTCCGGAAAAAGGGCCATTTATCCCGTTATAAAGAATTGCCATGTGTAAGATTTTTCAAAACAGGTTTTAAGGCACTCCGATCTATGTCAGCACCTTAACGAATATAATAATAAACGCTAAATTATAAATATATTGTATGAATATTATAAGAATTATAATTTGAATTTAATGGACTTGGTCCTGATAATGTCCCTATAATATTCCTTTTATTTACTTCTGAATTAATAAGCTGAACTGGGTCCCTTAGGGATTCCACAGGACATAACATGTTTGAAGATCGGGGGAAAGTTGAATGACTAAAGCGGCAGAGGAGATTATTAGCCCCAGAAAAAAGTGACCCTCTCACCATTAAGTTTCCATTGCTCCGGTCTGGGGTTCGTCATCCAGTCGATTGGTTCCGCGAGAGGTTGAACCTTTGCTGCCGCTTTAAAAGCTTCCCGGATATATTGTTTTTGTTCTTCTCCCAGTGCTTCTGGCTGTGCGGAAATAAAAAGGGGGGCGCTGCTTTCTGCCAGCAGGCGCAGCCATTGTTTATTTTTTTCCCAGGGAATCCTGGTAGTAAGACCCACACAATCTCCATCTGCCGCATAAAAAGTATTATGTTGGGGCAGACGGAAGCCCAGCGTATTTACACCCATCTTCAATGTACGGGACCATTCGTTTCCACTTGTATCGTCGCCGATCCTGTTGAGTTCAAATATTCCTGCAGACAAATGACTGAATGTATTACATCCGATCAGGTACATATCAAGAGATCCTGCACGAATGGTCTTGTATAAGAAAAGGATGATCTCTGCATTGGTTATACTTCTGTCCTGGAAATGCCATCCGGGAACGGTCATTGTTTCATTCATTTCAAATCCCCATCTGCCAAAGAAATCATAGCTGCTATAATCATGTTTTACAAGATGATATCCCCAGGCTTCATAGAGACTGATTGTATTTCCGATGCGCTGTAGATTTTCAGGGATCGTTGGATCCAGGTATCTTTCTTTCAGATCTTTCTGATCGCTACGGATAGGTGTAAGTGCAGAAGGTTTATCCTTTGCATTGGCAAGCAGGGGACGGGTCCAGATTCCGGGTCGCATACCAAGGGATTTTATCTCGCTGGCAACGACGCTCATGTCGCCGAATTTTTCATTGCCCATGGTGAAGTCGTCACCCCAGCAATATTCGTCTTCAGTTTTGGCTGGCTTTACCGACCAGCCCATATCTATAACTGAAAATGGCGGATTGGATGGGTTATTTACAAGGTTCGCCATCGTTCGGGTATGATTTAATATTAAATCGCGGGAATTATTTCCATACGCGAAATACCAATCGTTGATGCCGTAAACAGGTTTTGCGGGAAGCCTGGGATTGGGGCACATCATCTTGCAAAAACGGATATCAGTATGCCATGCATTTTCACCATTGAGACTTTCCGTAGTAATAATATCAGCAGCGTGCAGGGTTCGTTCCCCTAGAAGTACTCCGGAACCGCCGGAATTTGTATCCAGCACAAGGTCCAGTGCATCGGAAGATATTTGCCAGGAACAAAAGCTATTTGCACCTGTTTTTACTCCATATGCCTGGGTCAGGACTCCGTCTGAAATCAGCAGGTACCAGGGTGAACGTTTTGCTACTGCAGCTGGTATTGGAGTAGTTCCTGTTACCGAAGTAGGAGCTGTAAAAGAAGGTGTTTCCCAATCCAGATCCCCGTAGGATCTTTCCCATTGGTCGCCTAAAAATTTTGATGTAGCAGGGTAAGGTTGTTTCCAGTTGCATTTAATGAATTCCAATTCACATCCGGGGGCATCCACATACAGAGCAAGAGCTTCGCCATTCAACTGGAATTTTACCTGTATATCTTCATGTTTCCAGATTTCGGGTGATCCTGCCAGTGAGATCCATTTTCCGCTGCAACGAACAGAAACAGCATCTGGAAAACGAATAACCTTCATCTGATTTCCTGTGAGCGGATCAAAACGCGTAAACAAAAATGAAGCGGCAGATAATCCGGATACCTGTAAAAACTTTCTTCTTTGCACAGAGTGGATTTAATGAAAAAGGGATATGCGTCCCTGTTAAATATAATAACTATTTAAATTGAAAATATAATAGTAAAATCGTAGCGACAGACATTATGATAAAGGTAATTCCACCAAGTATATTTGAGAACCTGCTATTAGTAAAATTGTTCATAATTTTTTTGTTGTTCCCAATATGGAGGACCACTGCAATCATCACGGGGGAAGTTATCCCATAAAGAATAGCAGTATAGATAAGAGCCTGCATTGGGCTGATTCCCATTATATTTATCAGCAGCCCGATTACCAGGGATAAAATAATGACTATATAAAAGGCGCGGGCTTCGTTGAATTTCTTATCGAGTCCTTCCTGCCATCCAAAGGATTCCGCAATTATATAGGAAAGAGAACCTGTAAGAACAGGAATTGCGAGTAACCCTGTACCTATTACTCCCAATGCAAAACATATGTAAGAAAATTTTCCTGCCAGAGGAGCGAGTGCTTTTGCTGCCTGTTCGACTGTATCAATCTGGTGGAAACCTGAATTATAAAGTACAACCCCCGTTGTCAGAATGATAAAAAGCATTACCAGGTTGGATGCAAACATACCTGTGTTCACGTCGGCCGTCATATTTTGTAAAACACGTTTATCAACAACTACCTGTTTCTTTTGATGTTCTACATCTTCTGCCTCCATGGTTGCCTGCCAGAAAAAAAGATAGGGAGAAATAGTAGTGCCTAAAATAGCCACCACCATTTCAATAAAATCTTTATTCAATTCAATATGGGGAATTATTGTTGAAATGAATACCTTTTTCCAATCCACATGAACTATGAACGGAACAATGAGGTAAAGGAACATGGACAAACAAAGCCATTTCAGGATACCTGCGATTTTCTGATAAGAGAACCTGATGATGGTGACCATCATGACAATGGTAAATAAAAAACTGAAAACAAAAGACGGGATTTTTGGAAACAGCAGATTGGTGACAGCACCCATACCGGCTATATCAGCGCCGATATTCAATATGATTGCGGGTACGCTGAAAATCAACATCGCCCAAAGAATAACGGGAGGGTAATATTTTTTAAGTGTGTTGGTTAATCCCTGCGAAGTTACAAGTCCGATTCTTGCACACATCCCCTGCATGGCAGCCATAAGAGGGAAAGTAAATGGTGCCATCCAGAGAAGTTTTAGCCCGAAGGCAGCTCCTGCCTGTGAGTAGGTAACAATACCGGATGGATCGTCATCACTGGCGCCGGTTATTAATCCCGGACCTAAATTTTTCAGAAATTTGCCAAGTCTTCCTTTGCTTTTCATTAAAATCTTCCTGTATTTCGGGGAACGACCTTAAGATACCGATTCTTTAATTAACAGTATAAGCTGTTGATTTCGATGATCGGTTTTCCAATTGAATAAAATCCAGGATGATACTTGAAATGGCATCGAATTCGAGGAGGAATCCGTCGTGCCCAAAGCCGGATGGAATCATGTAAAGAAAAGCACCGGGAATATTTTCAGCAAGAAAAGCCTGTTCTCTTTCTGTAAATAATAAATCAAATTGGATTCCGATAAGATGTGTCTTTGCTTTTATTTTTTTCAACGCGCCTGTTATACTTTCTCTTCCCCGACCCACCTGATGCGAATCCATACTCTGGGATAAAAAATAATAGCTGAATGCATTAAACCGTGCAGCAAGTTTTTCTCCTTGATAACGCTGATAGGATTCACTTCTAAATGAACTCAGTGAATTCAAATCCGTATCAATTTGGTTGATATTATACGTTTCCTGATTGCGATATGAAAGAAGGGCAACACCTCTGGCTACTTTCATTCCATCTATGCCGGCCTGTGGATCACTATTTTTCCACGTCGGGTCAAGCTCTATACAATGTCTTTGGGAAGCATTGAAAGCCCTTGCCCAGGGCGAATGAAATGCATTCGTTGCAATCGGCACAATATGTTCGAACAACTCCGGTTCTTCTATGGCCCATTCCAATAATTGCTGACCACCCATTGAACCTCCGATACCAATTTTTATTTTACTGATGCACAAAAAATCCTTCAACGGCTGATAGGCCCTGATCATATCACGGGTTGTAAAAAAGGGAAAACTATGGTAATAAGGATCTCCTGTAAGTGGATTGATTGTCAGCGGACCGATACTACCATAACAACTCCCCGGCATATTTACACAAACAATAAAAAAATGTTCGGGATCAATCAAATGTCCGCTTCCCACCAGGCCAGGCCACCAGTCAACCGGATTACTATTCGCAGTCAGAGCGTGAAAAACCCATACCACATTCGACCTGTCTGCATTCAGTTTTCCAAATGCATGATATCCGAGGTGATAGCCGGGTAGCACGATACCTGACTCCAGTTCAAAAGGAGCCTGATAAGAAAAAGTTTTGTGTGACAAACAGTTTTATTTTATGAAACAGCCACCGCTTGTTTTGATGCCACTTTCTCAAAAGCCTGCTGGAAGTCTGCCTTAATATCATCAATATGTTCAATACCTACACTGATGCGCACCTGGTTTGGTTTCACACCTGCAGCGAGTTGTTCATCTATACTTAACTGTTCGTGTGTTGTGGATGCAGGATGAATCACCAGTGTTTTAGCATCTCCCACATTGGCAAGATGACTAGCCAGTTTCAAATGATCTATGAATTTTGCAGCATTTTCTTTTTCTCCTACCACACCAAAATTTAGGATGCCGCCAAAACCATTCTTCAGATATTTTTTTGCAAGTCCATTATACGGGCTCGAAGCAAGTCCGGGATATTCTACAAATTCAACCTGCGGATGTTGCTCCAGCCATTTAGCTAATTCAAGCGCATTGTCAACATGTCTTTGCACACGGAGTGCCAGTGTTTCAAGACCCTGTAATAAAAGGAATGAATTAAACGGACTTAATGAAGATCCGAAATCACGTAAGCCTTCCACTCGCGCGCGGATAGCGAATGCGATATTCGGAAGGCCAAGTGGATTTCCTTCTCCGAAAATATCCCAGAATTTCAATCCATGATAACCTTCAGAAGGTTCTGTAAATCCGGGGAATTTTCCATTTCCCCAATTATAATTCCCCCCATCAACGATAACGCCCCCGATACTTGTTCCATGTCCGCCAATCCATTTGGTGGCAGATTCCACCACAACGTTCGCGCCATGCTCAAAGGGTCGGAATAAATAACCTGCTGTTCCAAAAGTATTATCAACTATTAGAGGAAGGTCATATTTACGTGCAAGTGCGGCGATTTTTTCAAAATCAGGAATATTCAATCTGGGATTGCCAATGGTTTCGAGGTAGATGGCTTTAGTTTTTTTATCGATGTGCTGCTCAAAACTTTCAGCATCATCACCATCAGCAAAACGAGCTTCAATACCAAGTTTCTTAAGTGTTACTTTAAACTGATTATATGTTCCACCGTATAAAAAAGAAGTGGAAACAAAATTGTCTCCAGATTCGAGAATGTTAGCGAGTGCCAGAAATTGGGCAGCTTGTCCGGAGCTTGTAGCAACGGCAGCGACACCACCTTCCAGGGCTGCAATACGCTGTTCAAAAACATCGGTTGTCGGATTCATGATCCGGGTATAAATATTCCCGAATTGTTTTAGTCCGAATAGATTTGCCGCATGTTCTGAATTGTCGAATACGTAAGAGGTAGTTTGATAAATAGGAACTGCGCGGGCCTTGGTAGTTGGATCTGGTTGCTGACCTGCGTGCAGCTGAAGTGTTTCGAAATGAAGAGGTGCACTCATAAAATAATGTTTAAAAGTTTAAATAATTCAGATAAGAATATAATGGGGCAGAAAGGATAGACCAACTATAATATACAACAACATCGCCGTGACTGGCAGTAAGCAAAAGATGCAAGCGCGGTTGAATATTTCATATAATCTACAAATGTAATAGAGTATTCCGAATCCCCAAAAATATTATTAGGTTGGTTCCCAGCTTTTTAACAATATTCTGTCATTCATAATAAAGAATGTTTTTTGTATTCTGTTCGCCCAAAAAATTCCGGAGACAAGATAAACACTTAATAAAAACACCGGCAGGCATTTACCCTTCGGTTATTCGCATTTTCCTATCGGCAGTTCTATTCATCAGAATTAATTTTTTGTTTTAGATTATGAATATATCTCTGAATTATTACAATACAATTTTGGCCAAACTATTTTAATGCAGTCAGGAAAAAACCCTGCATTTCTTTCCAGGAAGCCGTATCTGCAGCGGCGTTGTATGCAATTGGTAAATTGAATTTTTTGCCCAGCTCGGTTGCTCCGGGATTAGTGAATGCATGAAGGGCGCCCGGATAAGAAATGAAAGTATAATGGGCACCCACTGAATCCATACTTTTTTTAAATGCCTTTTGATCGGCTTCAGGAACAAACGGATCTGATCCTCCCTGGCACACGAGTATATCTCCCTGAATGAGTCCTTTTTTAGGTTGAACTCCACCCAGTCCGCCATGAAAACTGACAACACCTTTCAAGGGCGCGCCGAGTTTGGCTGCATTCAAAACAATGAATCCTCCAAAACAATAACCGATAGCAGCAACACGGCTGGTATCTGCCTGTGAAAAAGTTGCGGCTTTCGCTATGGCGGCTTCGACGACAGGTCTCGCTAATTCGGGATTGGTGTAATATGGTTTTGTCAATGCCATGGCTTCAGTTGGATTGGCAGCAGTTTTTCCATCTCCAAATAAATCTGCGTCAATCGCAAAATATCCGAGTTCAGCCAATTGTTTTGCGCGGGATTTTACATAGTCCGTCACTCCCCACCACTCAGGAATCACCACTACTATTGGTAGTTTTCCCTTCCGGTTTTCATCATAAGCAATAAATCCATTGGATTGTTTGCCATTCGACATATAAGTAACCTCCTCGGTTTTTATGGAGGGAGTGGATTTTGCAGTATCCATAGATGGTGTTTGAGAAGTATTATCGGAAGATTGGTTACCACAGGATGCAAAAATAATGCTAAGGCCTGCGGCGATTATGGTGGAGAAGTTGAATGATTTCATATGAGCTATGAGATATGGGTTATGGGTTATGGGTTATCCCGCACGTGCGGGATGGGATATGGGATATGGGTTATGGGTTATGGGTTATGGGTTATGGGTTATGGGTTATGGGTTATGGGTTATGGGTTATGGGTTATGGGTTATGGGTTATGGGTTATGGGTTATGGGTTATGGGTTATGGGTTATGGGTTATGGGTTATGGGTTATGGGATAAAATTGAGCGTATGAAGTTAAGAATTAAGAATCATTCTCACACTCCACTCACACCTGTGTTAAAGTTTTTCCAGCAGTTCAACGACCTTCTCCCTTTCCAGTATCAGGTATCCCAGCCTGTCATTACTGATCCCTTCCTTAAGCTGGTAGGGAAATTCGAGTTGCCCGTCGTTAATACGTGTTTCGAAATATTTAAAAGAGATATTGGGATATTGTTTTAATTCTTCTCCGATTTCATATAAATGGGTCGACAAAATAAAAAGGGAGCTTCTTATTTTGATCAGTCCTTTAATCACAGTTGAAGAACATTTCATCGCGTCCTGAACATTTGTACCTTTAAACAACTCATCAATCAAAACCAGCCATTTTTTGTTATCGCTGATCAGGAGTATGGTTTTTCGGATCCGCTGTACTTCATTAAAAAAATAACTTTCGCCTTTCACTAAGTTATCTACTACATTAATATTACTGAGAATACCATCAAAGAGACTGGTCTTCATCTTAGTGGCCGGAACACCCATGCCCAGGTGTGCGAGATAAAGAGCCGCACCAACGGATTTTATGAAAGTACTTTTCCCTGCCATATTTGCTCCGGTAAGAAAAAAGAAATTGCTTTTTGGATCCATTTGAACATCGTAAGCGACAGCTTTCGGAAGCAGTAGATGATGCAGTCCTCTGATTTCGATAAAAGGAAATTCAGTGTCCTGAAATTCCGGTTCAATGAGATTGAATTCTCTTGAAGAAATGGCCATGGAATACCAGGCATCCAGCTTCCCATATATTTCTATCAATGTAAGCGCAGAAGGTTTAAAATGATTCCGGATGAAATTTCCATATTCCACTACATGAGAAGCCTGGAGTTTATCGCTGGATTTTTTTTCGGCAATCTGCTGTAGGATTGCCGGACTAAGTAATTTATTTACCCGGTCGATAAGTTCCTTCAACAGTGGCGGGCAGTCTCTGTTTTTCAGGATGGCAGTAATGTCTAACATACCCCGGATGAAGTCTGCAAAGTGCCCGACAGAATAGCGGGTAAGGGCATAATCCGGGGCATGTAACAACTGATACATCCTTGCACTCACAGGATCATGGTAGGTTGGTATTTTATCGAGCGGGGTTTCATAAAATCGTTCCATTACCATAATGGTCCCATTCGAAATGGATGGCCCCCATTCATTTTCATTCTCTCGTATGATCCTGAGAATTTCCTGTGTTTGAAGGATTTTTTCCAGATTGCTGAAAGGGTTACTAAAAAATTCTAAAAGTTGTATTCTTCCTCCAACGGTCCTGGTCCGGTCGAGTTTGCTGAAAATCGAATATTCATCCGTTGTCTGGAAAACAGAAAGGTCAGAATACGTCGTGTTGTCAATTTGCATGGTAAATGGAAGCTTATCGTTGGAAACGTAAACGTTTTCCCATCTGTGATTCATCAAACAGCCCTTTTCCATAAACGGGGTGGCCGTTTACAAAAGTATTTACAATGAAGGCAGGGAAAATCATCCCTTCCAGGGGACTCCAGCCGCATTTGTATAATATATTACGTGCATGCACATCCGAATCCCGGTTCAGGTCCACCAATACAAGGTCAGCCCAGTATCCTTCACGAATAAAGCCCCTTTCGGGAATCTGAAAACATACTGCTACAGCATGCGACATTTTTTCCACCATTTTTTCCAGGGATATTTTTCCCTGTTTTACATAGGAAAGCATTAGTAAAAGGGAATGTTGTACCAGGGGAAGGCCTGCATGAGCCTTCAGATAAGAACCAGCTTCACCCCGAACAGGTTCACACAGACCATCTGCATTTCGGAAAAACCCTTTTTCGGCTAATGTATGCGGAGCGTGATCAGTTGCAATGAGATCAAGCCGGTCGTCAAGTAAAGCCTTCCAGAGTGCTTCCCGGTTTTCAGGTGCTTTAATTGCCGGATTACATTTGATCAGGTTACCCAGGCGATCATAATCGTCAGAACTGAAATGCAGATGGTGCACACAAACTTCGGCCGTAATTCGTTTTTCCGCCAAAGGGATCATATTAGTAAAAAGACTGAGTTCTTTTTCCGTGGAAAGATGAAAGATATGTAAACGTGATCCATATTTTTTTGCAAACTGCACAGCTGTCAGGGAGGATTCAAAACAGGCTTCCACATTTCTGATAATTGGATGATCAGCTGCAGTTAATTCTCTGTTTTCGGATAGAAGGGCCTGCAGGTTTTCCTTTATAATTCTTTCAGATTCACAATGCGTAGCGATCAGCACCTCGCTTCCGGCAAATAATTTATCCAGGGTCAGGTAATTATCAACCAGCAAATTTCCTGTTGAAGAGCCCATGAATATTTTTAATCCGCAGATATCATTTTTCTTCTCATTCGTTCTGAGCGCTTCCTCCGCATTATCATTGGATGTTCCCATATAAAAAGAATAATTCGCCAGCGATGTATTCTTAGCGATGGCATATTTTTCTTCCAGTAAATCCTGTGTAAAAGCAGGCGGAAGAGTGTTGGGCATTTCCATGAAAGAAGTAATGCCGCCGGCAACAGCGGCACGTGATTCCGTGAATATTGTTGCTTTATGTGTTAATCCCGGTTCGCGAAAATGAACCTGGTCGTCAATGCATCCCGGCAATAAATGAAGATTTTCGCCGTTGATTTCATGCACAGGAAATGAAACAGAAATATTGTTTGCGACTTTTTCAATACGACCATTTCTGATTAGTAAATCACTGGTGAAACTGCGACCTTCATTAACGATTGAAACACATTTAATCAGGTAATTTTGCATAACTTGGATCGGAATCGGAACTACTTAATGATGCAATTTATTAAAACCGTTGCAAGGCTTGTCATAATTCTAATCCTTCCCTGCTTCGGATTCTCACAATCTACCTATCTTCCCCAGGGTTCACAGTATGAACATTTTTTAGACAGAATTGGAATCAAGATGCAGACCAATCCGGATCTGAATATATTCTTCTGTAAGCCTTTAAGTCGTAAAGTTGCCGTGGAAGCAGGAGAATATGCTGATTCACTCAGCAATTTATATCCTTCCGTAGATGCGTATCATTTGGGAAAAACTGATCAGATAATGTATCAGAGCCTTCTCATGAATAACAGTGAATGGGTAAACGGAAATCAGGAATCATTTCTGAGTAAACATCCGATCTGGAATACCATTTATAAAACACAGGCGAATTTCCTGGGAGTAAATGAACCTGATTTTTTCCTTGTCATAGATCCGGTGCTCCAGTTTCAACTTTCCAAACAAACAGGAAATTCCGAACAGGTTTATCTTAATACAAAGGGCCTTACTTTTCGTGGGCGCATTGCTGACCATCTGGGTTTTTCAAGTTATATCACAGATAACCAGGAACGGGGACCTGATTTTTTCACGACACGTGTTTATGCATCCGGATATCCTGCCGTGCCTGGTGTTGGTTATTTCAAAGAATTTAAAGGATCCGCATCGGCTTTTGATTATTGGGATGCGCGTGGTTCGATCGATTTTGATTTCTGGAAATATTTTACCCTCCAGTTCGGATATGATAAAAATTTTATCGGAGATGGATACCGTACATTATTCCTGAGTGACTATGCGGCGCCATATCTGTTTCTCAAGTTAAATCTTCGTATCTGGAAATTAAATTACCAGAATATACTGATGGAATTGACCAGTCAGCATCTGCCGGGTGATTATCTTTATCCGAAAAAATATGCGGTGGTTCATCACATCAGTGTGAATGCAACCAAGTGGCTCAATGTAGGATTGTACAGCAATATTGCTTTCGGAGGAGTAAATCATTTTGAATTCTCTTACTTGAACCCGGTGATCTTCCTGCCTGCTGCACAACAGGAAACCGGAAGCCCCGATAAAACCACTGTCGGATTTGATGCGAAGGCCAACATCGGTCATTCAGTCCAGTTATATGGCCAATTACTTTTCAATGAATTTGTCTGGGACCAGATCACTCATTATTCCAACGGCTGGTGGGGAAACAAGCAAGGTTTGCAAGGGGGCATAAAATATATTGACATGTTCAAAATAAAGAACCTGGACCTTCAGGCTGAAATGAATGTGATGCGGCCTTTTACTTATTCTCACGATGATACGGTGGCAAACTGGTCGCACTACAATCAGCCACTGGCTCATCCTTTCGGAGCAAACTTTTTTGAATTGATAGGCATCCTGCGATATCAGCCGGCGTACAAATGGAATATTGAATTGAAATGCATTTATAACAGGCAGGGTCTTGATTCAGCAGGTGAAAATTTTGGAAGTGATATTCTGAAGAATTACGATACCAGGCCAAGGGATTATGGATTTTATATCGGATCTGGCATCCCGGCGACTGTAGTAAATTCCACAGCATATGTTTCTTATCAACTGAAGGAAAATTTATTTCTCGAAGGCACCATCATGTACCGCACATATACCGTGCAGGATCCAACTGCCGGCACCACAAAAACAAGCTCCACGATGTACACTTTCGGTTTGCGGTTGAATATGTTTCGGAGAGAATATGACTACTAGTGTGAGAGTGTGAGGAGTGTGAGAGTGTGAGAGTGTGAGATAAAATGACTCACAAATCAATAATAGATAAATTCCCCAGTATTTTTAACTGGAGCAATTAAAAAAATGTTTTAACGCTCACACTCTCACACTCTCACACTCTCATACTCTTATACTTTTTCAAGCTTCGCTTGAAAATCAGCCTTCGAAGATTAGTGAAAAAACAATCATCCTCGACTTCAGTTTGTCGATCGTACTTGAATAAATCAGGCTAGGATCCCTGTGATGGGTGTTGATAATTCCATTGCTGAGTTTGATTTCCGGAGAAAGAATAAATACGGGGAAGAAGAATTGAAACCCAATTCCGGCTTCAACACTCAGGTCAATAGGGTTGAGTTTTACAAGATCTGCTGCCTTACGGGCAGTGGCATTCGAAGCGAGGTCATACTGATAGTTAATTCCGCCAAGAACATAAAATCTGAAATTATTCATCCGGTCTGAAAGGAATTTAACCTGAACCGGAAATCCCAACAGAATGGACTCTATCTGTTTGGTAACCGTTGTATCCTGACCTGCCGGAAATGTTGTGTGATATGTCAGATTTTTATAAGAGAACATAAGTTCAGGAAACACGACCCTGAATTCAAAATGCTTACTGACATTGAAAGTATGCATACCTGCCAGGCCAAAACCACCCGTATTTTCCGGATTGACAGAAAGCACACTATCGCTTAAAAGTAAATTGGGATGAGGTGTGACCTGGAAATGCGAGTTGTTATAAATAAGGGCTATACCCAAATGATAAAACTTATCATCATGATCGGCCAGGTTTACAGCATCCCTAAGCTGGGCCCTGGCTTGAATGGAAAATGTCAGAATTATAATTGCCGAAAAGATCCTGATAGGTCCTTTTTTGCTTCGCCATAAGAATAACGTACTCATAAGTAGCAGTCAATCAATAACTTATAGTTTTATCTGGTTTGCAAGGTACAAAGGAGGAATAATGAATTTATCTCTGGTCAGGTTTTGAATCAAAATAACGACCAAAAAGAAGAATAATTGCCGGTAAATCAGTTAATAACAGATTTTTGAGAAATCCGCGATTATTTACTTCCGCAATAAATGGTGCAGATACACATACTGAGATTCCTGGAATAAGTGTTTTTAAAACCCGTTTTATTCAGGATTTCTATCATAGTTTTTCCTTCGGGGAAAGCATTTACAGAATCATTGAGGTATTTATATGCATCTGCATTTCCGACAATTATTTTACCTATGCGCGGAGCGATCAGCCGTAGATAGAATTTATAGATGGGAAGAAAAAATCCATTCTTTGGTTTTGAGAATTCTAAAATAACGAGCCTTCCACCGGGTCTCAAAACTCTAAGCATTTCCTCAAGTCCGTGTTCCAGATTTTGAAAATTTCTCACTCCGAAAGCTACGGTCACGGCATCAAATGATGCGTTCGGAAAATGAATTGATTCCGCATCGCCCGTCTCCAGATGAATGATTTTTCCTAAACCGGCTTTTGCAATTTTTTGTTTACCCAGTTCAAGCATAGCTTCTGAAATATCGATTCCTGTAATCTGGTTGGGTTGTAAAATCTTCTGCATTAATATCGGCATATCTGCAGTGCCGGTAGCAACATCCAGGATCACCCCGGGTTTTAACTGACTTAGTTCGCGGATCGCTTTTATACGCCAGTTCCTGTCAATCCCTCCACTGAGAAAACGGTTCAGGAAATCATATCGAAATGCGATTTTATCGAACATTTCTGCAACCTGTTGTTTTTTAGGCGTATCAGAATTTTTAAATGGGACGATGGTATCGTGCTGATATTCCGTCATGGGATGCAAAATTAGTTGGTTCGGTGCAGGAAATAGATATTTTCATTCATCCTAACCTTTAAGATGGAATCATAACTTGCACTATGGAGATCCGCTCGGCAAAGTATGTAATCAGCAGTCCTTCTTATAAGGACTGTCCGGAAACCGACCTTCCGGAATATGCATTTATTGGAAGAAGTAATGTGGGCAAATCCTCACTGATCAATATGCTCACAGATATTGATAAACTGGCGAAAACTTCGGCAGCACCTGGTAAAACTCAACTCATTAATCATTTTACCATCGAAAGTATAGATGAGAAAAGAATTGTGTCCAAATGGTGGCTGGTAGATTTGCCAGGGTATGGATTTGCCAAAGTTTCTTTATCACAGCGAAAACAGTGGGAAACGATGATCGAAGATTTTCTAAAAAAAAGGGAAACCCTGGCCCATGTATTTCTACTGATCGACAGTCGCCATGAACCACAAAAACTGGATCTTGATTTTGCAGACAGGCTGGGGAAATGGGAGATTCCTTTTACATTGATATTTACGAAGTCAGATAAAGAAAATCAGAGAACAGTATCTTCAAATGTGAAATCCTTCCTTAAAAAAATGAGTGAACACTGGCAATTCCTGCCCCGGCACTTTGTAACGAGTGCTGAAAAAAAAACAGGCAGGGCTGACATACTCCGACTGATCGGAGAAATGAATGAGGACTGGAAGAAGATGGCGGCTAATTGAGTTATGGGTTATGGGTTATGAGATATGAGATATGGGATATGAGATATGGGTTATGAGATGTGGTTAAGCATTATCTACCAGTTCTAAAGTTAAAGCGGACAAAGGTATTCTGCGTTCAGCATTAAGCTTTACGCTTTACGCTTTACGCCTTACGCCTTACGCTCAGTTCACTACTTTATTTGCGCAACTGCTGCTGGCAAAGGCTTCCGGTTTGGCTTTGAATGCAAAGCCCATTCCCAGAATATAACCCATGGCTTCTTTCAATGCATCGTTGCTTTTGAAATGCGGGTTGGTATTAATGTCTGCATGAACTTCCATATCCACATTGTATTGTGTAAACAAGGGGCATAGTTCATACGCAATTTCAATGCTTTTCGCTACTTCCACCAGCATACGTTCTTTAATGCTGTAACGGGTCTTTGTTTTTTCATTGTGAATGAACATGAATCCTCCATGTCCTTCTCTTAAAAAAACAATGACTGTAGCAAATTCGGTTTCCGCTCCCTTTACCTGGGAATCGGTACCGATGCAGACTTTCAGATGAAATCCATTTTTTGTTTCACGCCGGATGGCGTTTTCTACTTCGCGGATAATCGGTAATTCAATAAGGTCGCCATTAAATTTTCGCCAGAGCATATGATAATAGGTTTTTCGAATGTACCGAAAAAACATGTCAGCAAAAAAAATATATGTTACTAGTTGATTATCTTTTGTGCACCGGAAACATATTGACCTGACCATTGCAGAACCAAAACTCCTGTACTCACAGTGCTTGTGTGGATTTCATTATATCCCGTTTTCAGGTTTCCCTGCGTGAGTAAACGACCACTGATATCAAAAAGCCGGTAGCTATAATTACCTGAACTATTCAGTTCCAGGGATCCGGGTTCCTGTTTTTCTATTTTTACGGCATTGTCGGAAGATGTAGTTTCTTCCCCGGTTTTCCGGTATCCAATATAGTTAGGTGCCCCAGCTATCATCGCTGTATCGCTTTGTAATTTTTGGGCTCCGGTTGATGGATGTCCGTCTTTCCAGTCAGCCTGTTTATAAAACGGAATGCCCATCAGTGGAGCTTCGCTGGACAGAATATTGTTTTCGCCACCACTTAGTTCAGTAATCATGACTCCATAAGCATCGTACAGGCTTTGGTGCTGGAGACCTAAGGTATGCCCTATCTGATGTGTTGCCGCCGCTGCTATATACAGAGGATTATTTCCCATAGCATTCATAAAAACCCAGGCAGGTGTATCGTCTCCCCATACAAATGATCCGATTGCTGAAACACCAGATACTTGTCCGTACCAGTTGCCTTCCGGTGTAATGATAATTCGTATTCGCTGGTGTAAGGGCGCCCTTTCATATACTGCCGGATCTGTTGTAATATTAAGATTGAACAATTTAAAATGGTCTGAAATCAATTTATGGATCCATGTAACAGAGGCAGGGCTTAATCCGGATGGAGCCGCAACTATCTTGCCCTGTTCATTCCAGATAGTGCCGTTCACTTCAGCTCCGTCAAAATCAAGGTAAACTGTAGCTGCAGCGGGTGAATAACTATTGAGCAGGGGTGTTTGTGCGAATACATTTACATGTATAAACGTGAATATGCAAACAATGATATGGATGGAATATTTTTTCATTCTGCTACCAGGAATCTTTGTTGAGTTTCTATAAAAAAATATCGCTTGTCTTTTTCTATCAGCATCATTCCATCGGGTTCATGCAATTTTAACAGTCGACCCGTATAATAAGTCTCACCCTTTGGATCTTTGTACCGTGCGATGCTCAGCATGCTCCCTTCGGCATTATTTAGTTTTATCAGGAGGGAAATCACAGAATTTCCATGATCTGATTTGTTTTCAATTTTTCCATTGATGCGAAAACCGGGGGCCAGCTCCACAGAAATATTATCAGTTGCATGGAACAAGGATTCCAAAGCCTGATCACTCACTTCAATTTTATTTGAATATGGAAGTTCAGCCGGAGCGGTTTTTTCTTGTGCTGAAAGCAGGAGACTGCATAATAAGCATAGCCCGCTTAAGATTGTTTTCAGGGTGTTCATCGGATTGGGGGGCAATATTCGGAATATCACCTTATAAAAAACGAATTCGCAGAGCTTTAATTGCAATGAAAATCATCCCAATTTGGGAAGAAAAGCGAAGAAAGTGTGAGAGTGTGAGAGTGTGAGAGTGTGAGAGTCATATTCTCACACTCTCACACTGTTTTAGTATTGCCCGGTGGAAAGTAGAACCAAAGTACATGCCTCCATCACCTTAATTCCTTTATCAGCGAGTATCATTTCAAATTCGGGATTTTCAGCACCAGGATTGAATATAACCCGGCGGGGATGCTGTGAAATAATATAGTCGTAATAATTTTTCTGATTATCCTTATTCAGATAAATCGAAACGGTATCAAGATCCGCATTCGGTGTGGTCTTTACCTGAACGGGAACATCTGCCACTTGCGCTGGTCTTTTACCGATCGCAATAACAGGATGATTGTTTTCCCTCAATCTGTTGATGGCAAGAAAACTATAACGTGAGGGGTTAGCGGAAGCACCGAGGACAAGTGTTTTTTTTGAAGCTGGCAACATAAACGAATAACAAACAGATAGAGATTTGGTTTAAGATCATTGAGTCGCGGTATCGTACGTTATTTGAATCACTTTGCAAGTTTTGGTGGGTATTCCATCTTTCGTTCCGGGGTTCCATTTTCCGGAATTCTTTATGACTTTAAGTGCTTCCTGATCGAGAGAATACTCGACTGATTTCTGTATCGAAGGGTCTCTCACATTTCCTTCTTCATCAACTGTGAAATATATCCAAATTGAACCGACGATGATTCTTTTTCCCAGGAGGTCAGGATAATGAAAGTTCCGGCTTAAATACAATAGCCACGCTGACATTCCTCCGATATATTCAGGTTCAGTGAGTTTAAGAGAGTCTTTGCTTTTGTTCAGATAATCATCAACCAATAAATCCTGAGTTTTCACAAGACTGTCATTTATATAATCATATTGTTTTATTGCCTTAATACTGTTTTTATTAAAACTTTTGTATTTATAAAAACTTCCATTTTTTTTCCCATGATCATACCTGCCTGTTGAATCTAATTCTCCCATAGTTATTGTAGATTCTAGAACTGCCATTCAATATAGTTCCGTCGTGATCGGCATAAGAGGTTGATTTAACCAGGGGTCCCCAGGTATAATAATAATCCCATTGCCAGTTACTGTCTTCTTTTTCATGTATCCATAAAATATATTTGGAAGAATCCAGCACCGTTTGATTCATATTCTTATCGAGGGCATAGAACTGATTCTTATCCTGTGAGAAAGAAAACAAAAAAGATCCGCAAAAACAAAGGAGTAAAAGTAATTTCATCCGACAAATTATTAAATAATTCGCGAATATTAACTAATTCACTAAATAGTGTGAAGTGTGAGAGTGTGAGAGTGTGAGAATCATATCCTCACACTCTCACACTCTCACACTCTCACACTCTCATACTTTCCTCAGATTCTTTCTCCATGTGTTTTCCGGATCAGTGCACGCACAAGGAAAGGAAAAGGTTTCAGAACACGTATCAGCCATGTTGACCAAAATGTTTTCCCGAAAAAGCGTTGGATTATCCGGCCTGTTCTTAACCTGCTTTTAAATTGGCGGTTCCAGTTTTCCTGATAGGTTGTTTCCATCTCTGCACGTGAGATCTGATTTTCAAGAAAAAGAGGAATTATTTCTGACGCAATTTTGGATGCATGGAGGGCCATACTCATTCCGTTACCGCAGAGAGGTGTAATCATACCAGCTGAATCCCCGATACAAAGTACGTGTTGTTCTATCTGTGATTTTTCTGAAAAACTGATTTGTGAAATCGTTACTGGCTCATCATACAATGAAACTACTTCATTCAATAGTTTACGGAGCACTGGATTTTTTTTCAGGATTTTTTCCTCCATAACCGGAATGGATGACTGGTTATTCCTGAGATTCTCAGATTTGGTGAGGTAGCAAAGGCAATATTTTCCATTTTCAATTTTAGAAATTCCACAATAACCTCCCTGAAAATTGTGGAGTGAGATCTCATTTTCGGGGAAATTGCCTTTTACGTGATATTTTACCCCGACATAATTTTTGGATTCATCATGTTGAAGGAACTTTCGTTTCCATTTCACATCGAGATTGCTTTTTTTCCCATAACAGGCGCAGGCAATTTTTACGGTAAACAAACCTTCACTGGTTTGAATACGGTGATATCCTTCTTCAAAATTGATATCATAGACTTTAGTATTTTCAAATATTTCCACACCGGCGGACTTTGCAATATCTGCCAACGCGGCATCCAACTTATACCTGCTGATTCCAAATCCACCAAGCGGCAGTTTTTCTGAAATAAATTCCCCATTGGGAGATGATATGTTTACCTGCTGTATTCTGGGCAGGTTCCAATTTTCAAGGGGCAGGCCAAGGCGGATCAGAAAATCCCAGCTTTCCATACTGATATATTCACCACAAACTTTATGAAAAGGAAAAACTTCTTTTTCGAACAGGCATACACGGTAGCCCTCGCGTGAAAGCAGGATGGATAACGATAACCCCGCGAGGCCACCACCTACTATACCAACATCATATATTTGTTTTGTATTCACGAGCGGACGATCACTAACCAGCGGAAGGCCCATTTCCACCGAATGGTATAGTCTAAAATTTCAGCCTTATACAATAATTCTTTCAATTCCTTTTTTTTGAACCCGCGTAATACAGATAAAGGTGCATCATTTTTTACAAGATAGGATTTCGAAAATAATGAAGCCAGCAAACGGATCGAATGATAGGCCAGGGGATGACGATGCAGATCATTTATGAAAAATCCGGAACGGCTGTTTTCCTTCATCCAGCGAAACATTTCAATAAGATCAGGTTCTTTGAAATGATGGCAGAATAAAGAACAGAAAATGATATCGGGTTTTGACTGAAAGTATACTTTTCTATAGTCACTCACCAGGAATAAAACGGGCCTTTTCCAATTAATATTTTCTGCAACCCGGATGCAATCCGGATTAATATCTACACCGGTGAAACTCATGTCCGGATATTTGCTGCCTGCTTTTAGTTCAATAGTTTTCAGATTATCTCCTCCTCCACAACCGATTTCACATACATGGATCGCCTTTCCTTTTTTTGCGAGCTGTGTAAATCCTTTCCAGGTGCATGCATGTCCGCCGAGTTTCTGGTTTATGATTGAAAGTTCCAGAAGATTTCGCTCTATATCGGCACTTGGAATATTGGGTTGGTCGAGTAGTTCCAGTCTGTCTGAGCGTAGGGAGAAATCCATATTATTAAAAAATGCTTTAGAACTTAGAGTAGACTTTCGAATTTAAATGACTTCTGGAATTTAGCATAAAGGCATTAAGCTTTGAGCGTTCAGCCTTAGGCGTTAGGCGTTACGCATTACGCCTTAGGCTTGTTCCCAACCATAAAAGTTTCCATTGTTAAGCCGGGGCCGAATGCTGCTCCAAATACTGTTTGCTTTTTCGATTTGTCGAGAGTAGATAAAATTTCCTTAAGCACAAATAAAATGGTAGGTGAAGACATATTTCCAAAATCACGAAGAACCTGATAGGATATATCCATTTTTTCTTTTGGCAGCGACAGACTTTTTGCAATTGCTTCCAATATTCTTCTGCCGCCCGGGTGAATGGCCCAATGGGTTATCTGATCGCGCGTAATACATTGTTTTTCCAGTGCCTGATTCACCAGTTTTTCAAAATCTTCTTCTATCAGTTCGGGTATATAACTGCTCAGGGTCATTTTAAATCCTGTAGAAGATAATTCCCAGGACATATCCTGTTTCCCTTTCGGCATTACTTCTCCATAAAATCCGATAAGTGGAAAACCGGTTTCCTGATCGCCGGTAACCAGAACAGCTGCAGAACCA
The DNA here is from genome assembly GCA_963711345.1 of uncultured Bacteroidota bacterium. Lineage (GTDB taxonomy): Bacteria > Bacteroidota > Bacteroidia > Chitinophagales > Chitinophagaceae > Puia. Next base: position 1,115,488 of record CAVQDS010000002.1, read on the forward strand.
TCTCCAAAAAGCAGGCTTGAGGTAATATTATCAGTTGTAGCCAGTTGTTGGAAGTGTAATGTGCATAGTTCTGTGCAAACGATCATCACTTTAGATGAAGGATCAGTCCGGCAAAATGCATCTGCCAGTTTGAGAGCGTGAATCGCAGCATAACAACCCATAAAATTTACAGAGCTCCTGAAAATATTTTTTGGAAGATCCAATAACTCCATCAGTTGTAAGTCCAGCCCTGGCGCACTCATCCCGGTGCATGTAACTGTAATTAAATGAGTAATTTCCTTTGGATCAAGTTTATTTTCGATACAATTCTGAATGGCATCAGCTGACAATCCCACAGCATATTTGTTAAATATTTTCATCCTTTTTTCAAGAGATGGAAATGGCTCCAGATTTTCTGCCGGTGGATAGAAAGTCCATTCTGCGGGTTCCTGGCTATAATCTGATAAAACTGAATAGCGTGTGGAAATTCCACTCTGATGATATAAGTATTTAAGTGACCGCCTTTCCCTTTCATTGAAAGCATAAATACGGCTCATGAAACGCAGAATATCATTCTGTTCATGTTTGAAATGCGGAATAGCTGTTCCAATGGATTTAATCTGGCTCAATCAATTATTTTAAAAGTTCATAACCATAACATCAGAAATACAAGAATAAAGCCAAGGCTCGTAAAGCTGGAAGCTACAATATTCATTCGCATTGTACTCCTGAAATCGGCTAAAGAAGGATTTCGCCAAACTTGTAAGGCCCAGCCCATAAAATATACGAGTACGGGCAGCATACAGGTTGATAAAATTAAAAATTCTTTTTCTTCAAGAGATATAAGTAAGAAATATGTTAAAATAGCAAAGGCAATTCCATAAATAATACCGCAGAATATAAATGTTCCCCGGATCCCAAGCATTGCACTGATCGTCTTTACGCCGTCTTTTTCGTCCGCTTCATGCTGATAAATCTGGGTAAGCGGATAAAATCCACCAATTAACAAAGATGCAGAAATCATTCCCAGGGTTGGTACCTGAAGTGATAACATTGGATGAGACCCGTGATAAACCATAAAAAAAACCAGGGCGCCCTGGCAAACAATTACCGTCGCATATCCTGCCAGTGGATATTTCTTTAAACGAATGGATCTTGCACTGTAAGCCCGGGATGCCAGAATATAAATAGCAGCGGCTATTGTGAAATATATACTGATAAATAACCCGAGAAGCATGGCCATAACGTCCATGACCAGACTAACATAGAGTAATTCCTTTGTTGGTGGAAGAGGTGATTTAAGTCCGCCAATACTTCCTTCATCCCGGTCCATATAACTATTGAATCCGTTGCTGGAAGGATATATTAATAAGTGCAGAATTATAAATATGAGAAGGGCTCTTTTGAGATCAGGATTGATCACCTGACCAAGTGCAAACCAATAAACGGGCATAAGGAAAAAAGAAAAATGAAAACGCAATAGCTGGATCGTAGATCGCCTGATCATCTTTTAGAATAGTTAATCTGATGGTAAACAGAAGATAAGAAACTTAGCGGGATTATGACTTTCTGGAATATCCCATAACGCCAGATTTTCTCTTACCCGTGGAAATTCTTCCCGCTGCGGGAAAAAATACCTATGTTAACTTATTGGGTTATAGCATTTTGTGCAATGGTATGGATTTCGTTTCATGGATAGTGTTTTAATCCATATTTATGAAAATCAGTGTTATTCAAAAGCTACTTTTTATCCTGCTACCGGGAATTTTATTTGTTCTGGCAGCCAGTGCGCAGGTTGCGGACTGGAACTTTAATAATGTACTTACAGGAACCGGATCTGCCAATAGTACCGCAGGAAATGCTTCTCTGGGTAGTACGATTGCTGCAGGCGGTGCATTTAACGGTGGAACAGTATATTATGGCGAAGGGCCCTGGCCGGCAGGCAGCATCGATCTGAATGCATATCTCGAATTTTCAATTACACCAACAGCAGGTCATACGCTGACTGTTTCGTCACTTGTTATGCAGATCCGCAGAAGTACGACTGGTACTTCGGGGGCCGGACCTAACTCATGGTCACTGCGCAGCAACCTGGACGGATTTGCAACAGATATTTCAAGTGGTGTGCTGACGACCAATAGTATTCCCGCAACTGTAGTTACTCTTGGAATTCCTTTTATGAATATGTCGTCGAAGATAATTTTCCGGTTATATGGATTCAATGCGACTGTTTCGAGCGGAGGATTAGATCGTTTTGTATACGACGATATTGAAGCGGATGGTTCTACGGTTTTGCCGCTGGTATTTGATTATTTTAAAGTTGGCGCAGAAAATCAGTCTGCAGATATTTCCTGGAAACTTGGTGGAGAAGGAAATCTTTCTTCCCTGAATATCGAACGTGCTTCCGATGGAATCAATTTCGAAAAGATCATGGAATATAGCGGAGATCAAATAAATACATCAAACGCATTTGAATATACAGATCAGTTGAATAAACCATCGGGAACATACGCATACAGGATTCAAATGATTTCGAGCGACGGATTAGTTTCCTATTCCTCCATTCAAACCGTTTCATTCGATTCAGAAAACGGGTTCCAGGTTCAGGCGATTAATGCAGGAAACAACAGTTCTGTAAGTTTTCGAGTGAGTACAGAAAAATCCGGAAACTATATTTTCAGTCTGTATAATCTGAATGGAAATAAAGTGGCAGAAAGAACAGCTGCACTGACTTCGGGAAGCCAGGTGTTGCAATTGGAAAACAGACCGCTCAAATCCGGTATATATATCCTTCTTGGTGAGAACGGAAATCAAAAGACCAGTGCTAAAGTAATGATACTTTAAAATAATTAACCATGGACGGTTACTAAACAAGCATTCGCAGGGGCTCTTCAAGGAGCCCTTTTAGCGTTTGTAAAAATGCAGCGCCGGTTGCACCATCCACAACGCGATGATCACAGGTCATGGTAAGTTTCATAACATTCCCGGGAACAATAGCTCCATTCTTCACAACGGGAATTTGCTGAATTGAACTGATGGCGAGAATACATGAATCCGGAGGATTGATGATAGCAGTAAATTCATCCATTCCGAACATACCCAGGTTGGAAATTGTAAAAGTGCTTCCTTCCCAGTCTGAAGGTTGCAACTTTTTATTCTTTGCTTTGGTGACAAAATCTTTTACTTCCACAGAAATTTGAGAGAGTGATTTGGTATCCGCAAACCGAACAACAGGAACCAGCAAACCATCTTCAACAGCAACAGCCACGCCGATATTCACATGATGATTTACTCTTATCTTATCGCCCATCCAACTGCTGTTTACTGCTGGATGTTTTTTCAAAGCCAGTGCCGTGGCTTTCAGTACCAAATCATTGAAAGATATTTTAACAGGAGCTGTTTCATTAATTTTTGCGCGGCTGTTAACAGCCTGGTCCATATCAACCTGAATAGTCAGATAAAATTCGGGTGCCGTGAATTTGGCTTCTGAAAGACGTTTTGCAATAGTCTTGCGCATTTGAGAAACAGGCACATCCTCAAAGTTTATTTGTCCGGCAGGAGCAGCAGGCATTGATACAGTTTTTTGTGCTGCCGGTTCAGATACTGATGGCTTAAATTCAACTACGTCCTTCTTGATAATTCGCCCATAATCTCCGCTACCATGAAGTTGTGAAAGATCTATTCCTTTTTCAGTAGCCAGTTTTTTTGCCAGTGGTGATGCTTTGATCCTTCCATCGCCGTTCAGGGAATGTGAAGAAGAAGCTGAAGCGACAGGTTCAGGTGCCGATTTAGATGCTTCGGCGTTCATTTGCAGCTACCGGTGCGGCCCCTTTATTTTTTGCTGCTTCTACAATTTGCTGAACATTTACTTTTCCTTCTTCACCAATGATGGCCAGCAAATCATTAACCGCAATCTTCTGACCTTTTTCTGCACCTGTATATAATAATTTCCCTTCCTTATAACTTTCCAGTTCCATCGTCGCCTTATCCGTTTCAATATCTGCAAGAATATCTCCTTTTTTCACCATGTCACCCACTTTTTTATGCCAGTCAGCAATTACGCCTTCTGTCATCGTATCACTCAGCCGGGGCATGAGGATTACTTCCTGCATGGAAGATAAATCCAGGGTGGTTGACGGTTGATCCCGCCTTGCGGGAACGGTTGACGGATTATCCTGTTTAGGCGTTACAGGGTTAGGATCCGGAGCAGCACCAGGTTTGGCATCCTTTGCAGGAGCGGGCGCAGGATTTTTTGCAGCGCCCCCTTTCACGAGTGTACTGATATCTTCTCCCGGTTTTCCAATGATTGCCAGTAAATCATTCACCTGAATTTTACCTCCTTTATCAGTGCCGGTAAATAAGAGTGTGCCATCCTTATAACTTTCCAGGTCCATAGTTGCTTTGTCGGTTTCCACTTCAGCGAGCAGGTCGCCTTTTTTCACACTATCTCCTACTTTTTTATGCCAGGCAGCAATCACACCTTCCGTCATGGTATCACTCAGCCTGGGCATTAAAATAACTTCAGCCATAAAACTGGATAATTTTGAAATTTGGAACTCCGAAATTAAGGCAAAAACGTGAAATGCAGGGTCATTCGGATCACCCTTCCTGCAGCACGGGAATTTCTTTCACATTTCCGGTACGTTTGATAACTCCCCAGTGCTGCAATTCCCCTTTGATGGCCCTGCGGAATGATTTGAAAAGTACATACCATAAAAGCCAGCGCCAAACCAGTCGTTGCGGGATCAGCCAGACCAGTTTGCTCAGTTTTTCCTTCTCAAAGCTGAATGCGAGGATGGCAACTCCTAGATCAACCAATAAAAATATCAGGTAATATTTCCCGATTCTTGCACCATTTCCATACCTGATTCCAATAAGCATTATAAAATCGGCCAAAGGAATAATAGATGGAATGATATATTGAAAGGTCAGGATATTTGGCAGGGCAATCCAGCCAAGGGCTTTGTTGCGATTACTGAATAACATATCCCTGTTTTTCCAGAAAGTCTGCATGACACCGAAACTCCAGCGAAATCTTTGCTTGATAAACATTTTGACGGTTTCCGGTGCTTCCGTCATGGCTATTGCGTTGTTTTCATTTTCGATAATATAATTGCAACGAAGCATCCGGATGGTGAGATCACAATCTTCCGCAAGGGTGTCGCTGGTGAATCCGCCTGCATCTTCAATGGCCTGTTTGCGGAAAGCGCCTATGGCACCCGGGACTACCGTAATGGCATTCAGGTATGCGAACGCCATTCGGTCAAAATTCTGGCTGCTGATGTATTCGATGGACTGCCAGCGGGTTAACAGGTTAACATTATTACCCACTTTTACATTGCCTGCTACAGCACCGACTTTTTTCCCGTTGTGATATTGAACATTACCAAAATGCATCATGAGTTTGGATACAGCATCTGCGAGCAGCTTTGTATCAGCATCAATACAAATCACATATTCTGCATCTGATTGTTCTATCCCGTAGTTCAACGCCGACGCCTTTCCACCATTGGTTTTGGTGAATACTCTTACTTTTGAATATCCTTCAAAAGCGTGCTGAACTTTGTTGAATGTTCCGTCCTTACTACCATCATCAACAAAAATAATTTCAAAATTCGGATAGTCTGTTCTTAGTAAATTCTCTACAGAACTTACAGCATTTACTTCTTCATTATAAGCGGGAACAATGATGCTCACTTTTGGCGCATTTCTTCCGTCCGGTTCCCAGAAGTATTTCAAATTGAATTTCTTTTCCCATTGACGTTGTTTGCTGGCCATGATGGCCATAAAAATGATGCGTGAAAGAGAAAGAATAATAAATACAATGAACACCGAAGTCAGGAGATGACTGCCGATATAACCTGCCATGGCAAGGAAATAATTCAGTTGAAGAAGATAGTAGCCACTTCCTCTTGGAACAGCAGGCATGAGATCTTCTTTTGTTTTTCCAAGCAAATCAGCAATAGTAGTAAACTGGTAACCCCGTTCTTTAAAATAATGGATTATACGCGGGAGAGCCTCAACAGTAGCTTCACGGCTGTCTCCACCTGCATCATGAAGCAGGATAATATTTCCACTCAGGTTTTGATCAGTCATGCTTTGTTTCCGTGCGATCACTCTCGCAACAATTGAATCAGCCGATGTACCAGGTTCCCAGTCCAGCGGATCAATGGATTCACCAATATCCAGGTAGTTTTTTTCCCTGGCGATGGCAACCGGAATCAATTCTTCCGCTTTTACGGGTTCAAAATCCGCATTGAAGGGAGCCCTGAACAATACAGTGGAATGACCGGTAATAGCTTCTATCAACAATCGTGTTGCGTCCATTTCGATGATTGCCCGTTTTCGGCTGACCTTGGCAATATTCGGATGCGTAAATGTGTGATTGCCTATCTCATGGCCTTCTCTGTAAATTCTTTTTACAATGGGGATATTATTTTCTGCATTTATTCCTATAAGAAAAAAAGCGGCAGGCACATTTTCTCTGCTAAGTATATCAAGAATTTGCGGAGTGTATATCGGATCGGGTCCGTCGTCGAATGTCAGTACCAGTTTTTTCTTATCCTTGGTTCCATATTTTCTGGCAAGCCACTTGGAGGGAAGCTGATCATAGGATTCTTCTGAGATCAATAATTCTGCCGTATCCAGTTCCGGTGTTATTTTTCCACTCGTCGGACCGCCAATAACATCGAGCACTTCACCTTCACCGGAATATGCAGGTGTTTCATCCGTAACCATGGTTCTAACGGTTGAGAATAGATGAAAATCAAAATTTTTCAGACTATTCTTACTCATATCATGGTCATAAAAATCCCACATGCGTGAATCTTCATTTCCCAAACGCCAGAGAGCAACTCCCGCAAGACCGGATTCCTCAGCAAAACGCATGGTGTTGAAAGTAGTTGCGGCATCGGTGAATTGAACCTTGTGCGGAGCGCCGTCGTCACCGTCATAGGTGAAGTGCAGATTATAGGAGTCGTTGTCGAATATTATTTTACTATTGGCATACGTGCGGGCCAGGGTTAATGCTTCCTGGTAACTGATCGGAACAACTGAAACAACTTTATCATTATCATCAAGCTTCCAGTCATATCCGAAACCTGCTATGGCAAGGATAAGTTTATTGATTGGGATTTTTTTTATCGCATCATCAACCGCACCTTCTATCCATTTCTGATGACTGATAGGTCCCGGACCGGTTCCATCAGAAAACTGGTCATAGGCCATGAGGATTACATAATCATTATAATTGGAAAGTTCTTTGAAATTATAATCTTCATTAAAGGGTTGAACATCCTGGGAAACGAGCAATCCTTTTGCGTGCATTTTTTCATAGAGAGATTTCTGGAATTGTACAAGCGCTTCATTCTTTTTTTCAATAAGGTCCTCAAAATCTATATTAACACCATCCAGTTTATACAGTTCAAGGTATTTTATGATATCATTTATAAGCCTGTCTCTTTTTTCGGGATTATTCAGAATACGATGTACGACATCACCTCTGAAGACACTGCCAATATTATTGGTAAGAAGAGGCAATACTTTAACTCCTGACTTATCCATTATACTCAGGGCAGAAGAATCAATTTTTGTCCAGAGTGTATCTGTATTCGGATCAAGAAAAAACCACTCAGGCAAGACCATATTTAAACGGGCAATATTTTGATTCAGGGAAACCATGGATGCCGGGGACCAGTTTACATAAAACCCGGCCCTAATACCCATTGAAAACTTCTTAAAAGAGTAGAAGCTTGAATCTGCCTGAACAATAATCCCATTTTTTTTCCTGAAGCGTTTACCTATTGGATATCCTCCTGCCTTATATGCAACTTTTTCGTTGATGAATTTCCGGAAGCCTCCGTATTGTTTTCCAATTTTGCTTTTGTTGAAAAGCCAGCTTGAACTATCCAGTAATGCTGCTTTTTCCTGTGCACCAAAATTTGGAAGCGAAGGCGTATATACCCGGGTCAGCGTAATAATAATTGTAATAACCCCGAGAACAACAAAAAGAGCTATCAGTCGGCTACTCCAGACAAAACGGGACCAACGGGAGGATGAGCTGGTTTGAAATACCTGCGACGTAGAATTTCTTGCCATAAGAATTTGTAAAGATCCTGAGAATCATTGGCTACGCAAAATCAGGGAGACCAAATTAGAGGATTTTTAGCATTTGAATGGGTTTAAGTTTTGTCGGACAGGAGTGGGAAAAGCAGCAGAGTGAAATTTGAATCGAACAGTTTTAGGCTTTAAGCTTTAGGCTTTAGGCTTTCAATAGTCCAATTCGAGCCTCAGCTTATCTTTTAATTCTTTTACAAGCGGATACATTTCAACGATTTGAAGAAACTGATCCCTTTTACTCCATGTTTTTTCCAAATGCAGATGATTGGAATCCTGCTCACGTATGGTAACAGAGAAGGAAATGTTTTTATTATTGAATTTTTCCTGAAGCAAATCGGAGAGCTTCCTTTTTTCCTGTTCTACAAAACGATGTTCCAGGTTATTATTCGTCAATATCTCAAATCGTAATTCATCCAGGATGCGGAGTTCTGCGCCTTCAAAACTCTGGGCAGCAGAATTTTTATTTTTTTTCAATTCACCAGTGAACAGATTCCAGGCTTCCATTAAAAGTACAGGATCCAGTGATTTTAATTCTCCTGTTTCTTTTGATACTTTGCGGTTCACCAGTTCCTGTCTGATTTTTGAAAGGGCGCCCAGACTGGTTAATTCAGGTGCTGTTGGTTTCGGCTCTTCAATGATCAGCTTTGGACCCTGTTCATTTTTTTGGGCAACCGGGATCTTTTTATCAGGCAACAAAGTGGAAGAAGTATTTGCTGCTTTATTATTTTTTATTTCCAGAGGGGAAATGACCCTGTAAGCCACTGGTTTTACGGCTTCAGTACCCTTTTTATTGTCCGTTATTCCTAAGGATAAATGAAGAGCCTGATTCAGGTAAGACAGTTTAATAATGGCGAGTTCGATATGTAATCTCTTATTCCTGGCAGCCTTGAAATGAATTTCGGATTCACTTAAAAGATTTAAAGCACTGATCAGAAAAGAGCCTTCGACTATTTTTGCTTCTTCAATATATTTTTGCTTGAAATTATCTACCACATCCAGCAGGACTGCTGCTTTTTCATCTTTGCATATCAGCAGATTCCTGATAAATTCCGCTAAACCATTCAGTAGGAGATCTCCTTCAAATCCTTTACGATTGATTTCATCAAAAATCAACAGGGCGTCGGATAATTTTTGTTCACGGATGGCTGCGAGTAATTTAAAATAATATCCATCATCAAGGATATTAAGATGTTCGAGCGTATCAAGGTAAGTAAGTTTTCCGTCGGAAAAACTTACCATTTTATCCATAATGCTCAGGGCATCGCGCATGCATCCCTCGCTTTTTTGAGCAATGATTTCAAGGGATGATTTTTCAGTCGGGATATTTTCTTTTTCACAAATCTCCTGCAGATGGTCTATGATATCCTGATTGGTAATTCTTTTGAAGTCAAAAACCTGGCAACGGCTTAGTATGGTCGGAAGGATCTTATATTTTTCTGTAGTAGCAAGAATAAAAATGGCGTAGGGAGGAGGTTCTTCAAGTGTTTTCAGAAAAGCATTAAATGCTGAAGAGCTGAGCATGTGGACTTCATCAATGATATAAACTTTATATTTTCCAGGCTGGGGAGCAAAGCGTACCTGGTCAACCAGCGACCGGATATCGTCGACGGAATTATTACTTGCAGCATCCAGTTCGTGAATGTTCAGAGAACTGCCTTCATTAAATGAAATACAGGAATGACAGGCATTACAGGCTTCCCCGTCTGGTGCGGGATTTTCACAGTTGATGGCTTTGGCCAGGATTCTTGCACAGGTAGTTTTACCTACACCACGCGGGCCACAGAATAAAAAGGCATGGGCTAGTTGTTTGTTGCGAATGGCATTTTTCAGCGTCGTTGTTATGTGTGACTGTCCGACGACGGTTGAAAAAAGCTGCGGCCTGTATTTTCTGGCAGAAACGATAAATTTATTCATATACCAATAGCCTCCGGAATCTTCTTGTCTGCAATAATAATAATAAAGTTTTAGAAGAGGGGATGTCTTTTAAATTCGATTGTACGATCGAAAATATAGCGATAGGTTTTGAGCTTTCTACTTGGGTATGTATCAGCCATATGCCGGATCAGATTGATCATCTTCGGATTGAAATCACCCACCCACTGCATTTCATATTCTGTGTAAGGAAGTTTGAGCACCATCTTTCCGGTTTCCGCGATCAGATATGAATCGACACCCTTTCCCTGATATTCCGGAATGACTCCAAATACCAGCCCTGTGAACTTTTTATTTTTCTTTGTTTTCACCAGCCATAAAAATTTAAGTTGCTGAAGGATACCGAATTTTCCGTTCAGGTATTTGAACCACTGATTAAGATCGGGAATATTGGCAAACAATGCGATGGGTTTATCGTTGTGATAGGTGAACCAGATCAGTCTTTCTTCCATGAATGGTTTCATCAGGTGAAACATTTGTTTCACCTGATCCAGTTTCAATTGTTTCATTCCACCGTGCCCTGACCAGGCTTTATTATATACATCCGTGAAATAAACGGCATATAAATCCAGTTTTTTAATGTCAATATGGGCAGCACTGTAGGCGGGATCTCCTGCTATGACGGCATGTCTGTCCATTAGTTTTTTACTGAATGGCTTTTTTGGATCCATGCCAAAGCAGATCTGTTCAAAAAAAGGTTTAAACCCATAGTTTTCAAAGAGTGCCTGGTAATAGGGAGGATTGAAATTCATCTGATAGAGTGGTTCGTGAAAACCTTCAGTTACCAGTCCCCACCATTTATCCCTTTCACCAAAATTTATGGGGCCATCCATGGCGCCCATACCTCTTTGCAGTAACCAGTGTCTGGCTACATCAAAAAGTCTGTCCGCTGCTTCCTGGTCGATAATACAATCGAAAAAGCCAATACCGCCCACGGGAAATTCATCTCCTTTGGTTTTATACCTTTTATTTACAAAGGCAGCAATCCTGCCCAGGTTCCTGCCGTCTTCATCCCGGAGAATCCATCGGGCTGCTTCGCCATTACGAAAGGCTTTATTTTTTTTGAGGTCGAAGACCTCATTTATATCTTTGTCCAACGGCCTTATATAACCGGATACACCGCTCAGGATGTCTACATTTACCTGGATGAATTCATGGGCATCATATTGATCCTGAACCTGAATTAATTGCATATATAAGGAGTTGACATCCGTAAAAATACTTGGTTTTTCATTTCGGAATTCTGCGTCCGGACTCTTACCTTTGCAGCCGATTTTAAGGTAACATTTAATAAATTCTCTATATGCCAAATGCAGGCAAGATTAAACAAATTATTGGTGCTGTGGTTGATGTTCATTTCAAAGGAAAGCTTCCTGAAATATACAATGCCCTGGAATTAAAAAAACCGGGTGGTGATACGCTTGTCCTTGAAGTACAACAACATCTGGGAGAAGACAGTGTTCGTTGTATCGCCATGGATGGTACCGAAGGACTTATCCGCGGACAGGAAGTGCTCGATACCGGCATCCCGATCTCCATGCCTGTTGGTGACAGTATTAAAGGAAGGTTATTCAATGTTACGGGCGATCCGATTGATGGTCTGCCACCAGTTTCCAAGGTAAATGGAAGGCCCATTCATAGTAAACCACCCGCATTTGAAAATCTCAGTGTGAGCACAGAGATTTTATTTACTGGAATTAAAGTAATTGACCTTATTGAACCATATGCAAAAGGCGGAAAGATCGGACTCTTCGGGGGTGCAGGTGTAGGTAAGACTGTTTTGATTCAGGAACTCATTAATAATATTGCCAAAGCATATGCGGGTGTTTCCGTATTTGCGGGGGTAGGCGAACGTACACGTGAAGGAAATGACCTGATGCGTGAAATGATTGAAGCCGGGATTATGAAATATGGCGATAATTTTAAACACAGTATGGAAAATGGAGGGTGGGACTTGTCTAAAGTTGATATGAAAGAATTATCCGAGTCAAAAGCAACTTTTGTATTCGGACAGATGAATGAACCTCCCGGAGCACGTGCACGTGTGGCCCTCAGCGGTTTAACGATTGCTGAATATTATCGTGACGGAGATGGAAAAGGGCAGGGTCGTGATATCCTGTTTTTTGTTGACAATATTTTTCGTTTCACACAGGCGGGTTCAGAAGTTTCAGCACTTCTCGGACGTATGCCTTCTGCCGTTGGTTACCAGCCGACACTGGCTACAGAAATGGGACTTATGCAGGAAAGGATCACGTCTACGAAAAACGGTTCAATCACTTCCGTTCAGGCGGTATATGTACCTGCAGATGATCTCACCGATCCTGCACCAGCGACAACTTTTGCGCATTTGGATGCTACAACGGTTTTAGATCGTAAGATTGCGGATCTGGGAATTTACCCTGCGGTGAATCCGCTGGATTCCACTTCCCGAATTCTCACTCCGAAAATCGTAGGAGATGCACATTACGATTGTGCCAACCGCGTTAAACTGGTTTTACAACGTTATAAAGAATTGCAGGATATTATTGCGATCCTCGGACTTGATGAGTTAAGCGATGAAGATAAATTAGTCGTTTCTCGTGCACGTAAAGTTCAGCGATTCCTTTCACAACCTTTCCATGTTGCAGAAGCCTTTACCGGTCTCAAGGGAGTGTTGGTGCCAATAGAAGAAACCATCCGTGGATTCAATATGATTATGGATGGTGAAGTGGATGAATACCCTGAAGCAGCATTTAATCTGGTTGGTACTATTGACGATGCGATTGAAAAAGGTAAGAAATTGATGGCACAGGCGCAAGGATAACTTATTAAGTGTGAGAGTGTGAGAGTGTGAGAGTGATTATCTACATTCTACATCACTCTCACACTCTCACACTCTCACACTCTCACACTTGTTTATATGAATCTAGAAATACTTACTCCCGAACGTAAATTATTCAGTGACGAGGTCTATGGTGTGCAGCTGCCGGGTGTTTCAGGATCTTTTGAAGTCCTGGATAAACATGCGGCGCTGATAAGTGCTTTGAAAAATGGCCGCATCAAAGTTTTAAACGATAAGAATCATTCTACATTATTTGAAATCCGGAGTGGTTTTGTGGAAGTAATTGCAAATCGTGTAACTGTTTTGGTAGAAGGAGCGAAAGCGATTTAATGGTTGACGGTTGACGGATTTAATTTGTGAAATGCAAATTATAAAAAGCCTTTAGCTTAACGCCTTTTGCCTTAAGTCTAATTTAGCTGCGGATCAATCGGAAAATTGAGCATCATCAGATAATTTCCCCCAAGATGCCTGATAGCATCTTTCCAGATTTCATCAGTCTTTTTGTGGAAAATGAGTTTTTGACTTGCTTTAGCCGGCAACCAGGATTTTTCTTTTAACTCATCTTCCAATTGTCCGCCCGCCCAGCCTGAGTAACCTATGTAAAATCGGATCTTCGAAGTCTTGATTTTCCCTGATCGTATGAGTTCCAGCGCTTTTTCAAAATTTCCACCCCAGTAAATGCCATCAATTACCTGATAACCACCCTTTATAAGCTCAGGATACTGGTGAAGAAAATGAATGGTATCAGTCTGAACAGGCCCTCCGAAATATACCGGAATTTCAAGATCATCAGCATTGTTTACAAGATCCTTCAAGCTGTACTCGTAGGTTTTATTTAACAAAAAGCCGAAACTTCCCTCACTTTGGTGTTCACAAAGGAAAATAACCGACCTTTTAAAATTAGGATCTTTCAGAAACGGGTCAGCGATCAGCAAGATACCAGCCGCGGGACTGTCCATATTGTAATTTAACGAATCTGAAGATAATTGTTTAATAAATTTGCCCGCAATATAAAGACGGGCAATGGGTTCAATTTAGTTTAAATACAGACTTTCTTGAAGAAAAATTTTACCATCATTTTTATTCTGATCAGTGTTTCCCTCATAGGTATTATTTATATCCAGTGGAATTGGATTTCGACCATGGTGGAAAACAAAGAAGAAGAACTTAATCATAAACTGAATGACGTTACAACCGACGTTTTCCGTGAACTGATTGAGTATAAACAAACGGCTCTTTCGGGTAGTCAGTTGCTTCAGTCTCCACAAAGTTTTGGATTCCGGCCTTCGGAACAATTCAGACGGGAACTTATGAGACCTTTGTTGATCTCGCAGCGGTTTAGTTATCAGGAGATGTCAGATATCCTCCGCAAAGCATTTAATTACAGGGGGCTGAAAGATACAAAATTCGAATTTTGTATCTTTTCAGGGGGAGGCTTCACATCTTCCATATTTTCGAATAATAATGAATTAAAGTCGCCTAACTATTTCGCTGCTTTCACTGATACTGTACATAATCTTCGTACAATTCTACCTCTCATCGCCAACACTATGGAGCTCACTGGAACCGAACCAATTGAAACGCTTTCCATAGTAGTTCCGGATTACAAAGAAGTTGTAATGAAACAAATGAGGTGGATGATTTTTGGCGTGATATTTTTTACACTGATCATTGTAAGTGCATTTTATGTAACGGTAAGGACTTTACTGATGCAAAAAAAGCTGAGCGAAATAAAAAATGATTTTATTAATAACATGACGCATGAATTTAAAACACCCCTGGCTACCATATCTCTTGCGGTGGATGCCATGCGAAATGAGAAAGTGGTGCGCGACCAGGAAAAGTCAGCATATTTCAGTGGAATAATCAAGGAAGAGAATCGGCGAATGAATAAACAGGTTGAGACAATTTTGCAGGCTGCACTAATCGATCGCCAGGAACTGCAGCTCAAACTGCAGCCCCTCCATATTAATGATGTGATCCGGAGGGTGATGGAGAATTTTAAACTTCAGCTGGAAGAAATTCATGCAAACGTAATCCTACAACTGGAAGAAGGCTATGATATAGCACAGGCAGATGAAGTTCATTTTACCAATCTGATTTCCAACCTGATTGATAATGCGATAAAATATTCCAGGGAGAAACTTACCATTCGTATTCAAACACATCGCACCGGGAAAAATATGCTTATAAAAGTGGAAGACAATGGAATAGGAATGTCCAAAGAAACACAGCGAAGGATATTCGAAAAATTCTTCCGGGCGCATACCGGTAATGTGCATAATGTAAAAGGGTTTGGCCTGGGACTTAGTTACGTTAAGTCTGTCGTAGATGCTCATGGCGGCCGCATTAAAGTGGATAGTACTATTGGTAAAGGAACCACATTCACTTTGGAAATTCCGCTTATCCGTCAGGGAAAAGGCTTAACAATCAAAGTCTAAGGAAGAAACAAACATCCATCTCCGTAAGATAAAAAGCGATAATTATTTTCTAACGCCCACCTGTATACGCTTTTCCATTCCGATCCGATTAATGCGGCCACGAGCATTAATAACGTGGAGTGAGGCTGATGAAAATTTGTAATGAGACCCCTCGCGATTTTAAACTGATAGCCGGGTACAATGAATAACCTGGTTTTTGTAATTAATTTATTTCCGGATTCGCGCCTGATCCATTCAAGTAAAAAATGAAGCGCTTCTTTAGATGAAATATTTGGCTTATGAGTATATGGTATCCATTGATCCAGGTGCAAATCAGCGGATGAAATATTTTTGTCCAGGCTAATTAGAAATCCAAGCCAGTAAAGAGTTTCAAGTGTTCTCAGGGATGTGGTTCCTACCGCTATTATTGTTTTATCCAATTGTGAAATAAGTTTTTCTATGGTATCTTCCTGTACTTCGATATATTCTTCATGCATGTGGTGATCTGATATTTTTTCTGTTTTTACGGGCATGAATGTTCCTGCTCCTACATGCAATGTGAGGTACAAAGTTTGTATACCATTTTCAGAAAGATCCCGGAGAAGTTTATCGCTAAAATGAAGACCTGCTGTGGGTGCTGCCACAGAACCCGATTCCTTAGCATAGATGGTTTGATATCTCTCCGCATCTGAACTGTCAGCTGTTCTTTTCAGATAGGGTGGAAGGGGGATCGTGCCCATCCGTTGCAATACAGATGCAAAAGGAAGGAGGGCGGGCGTCCAGAAAAATTGTACCGTAAAATCATCTGTTCTTTTTTCAATGAAACGTGCCTCCATCGCGATTTCACCGATTGTTTTCCTGAGTATTTGTCCGTGTTTCCATTTCGATGCACCACCAATTAAACAAGTCCATTTTACACTGCCGGTCTGCTCCATTGCATGGGCTATGCTTTTATATGAAACATGTGGTTCAAGGCAAAAGATTTCAATAAGCCCTCCGCTTGGCTTTTGAAATAGGATCCTTGCTTCTACCACACGGCTATTGTTAAAAACAAGCGTGGAGGACCGGGGCAGAAATTCGGGGAGTTTCGAATAAAGTCCATCTTCTATCCTTCCCCTTTTCCAAACCAGAAGTTTGGAATTTTCCCTTTGTTCCAGAGGGAAACGTGCGATTTTTTCATCGGATAAATCATATCCGAATTCTGAAAGGAAAAGTTCATCGGGGAATGAGGTTGATACAGTCATCAGTATAGGTTATGCACAGATATTCACACACATTAACATGTTATGCACAGCTGATTTTATTAATTGGTTTTTTTTATTGACCTAAACCCATGCCTGCCGGGCATCTCATAATGAATAATTTCTGTGGAAAAATTAAAATCTTCCAAATTGTTTTGTAAAGTGGGAAAAAGTGTTATTTTGTGTCAATTATTAAAAACATTGTTTCAAGTCCTTATAAATGAATGGTTTTCTTGGAGAATACGAGGTAACGCTCGATGCAAAAGGGCGGTTTCTCCTGCCGGCTTCGCTCAAAAAGCAAACCGGTGAGGAAGCGGGTTCTTTTGTCATAAACAGAGGATTTGAAAAATGTTTGGGTTTATATCCCATGAAAAGCTGGGAGCCCATTTTTGACCAGATCAGCAAGTTGAATGATTTTGACCCGAAGGTAAGGTCATTCCGGAGATATTTTTTGAATGGAGCGACAATGATGGAACTGGATGGGGCGGGAAGGTTGCTGTTGCCTCAGAACCTGAAGGAGTACGCCGGACTGGAAAAAGATATAGTGCTGGTTACAGCGGTTAACAAGATAGAAATCTGGGATAAAGTTAAGTACCAACAGTTCTTTGAAACCTTTTCACCGGATGATTTCAGTGGTCTGGCCAATGAGGTTATGAATGGCAAACCAGATAAATGAATTATATGAGGGATCCAAATCCCGCATATCATATACCCGTATTGCTTTCAGAAGCGATGGACGGTTTGAATATCAGGGCGAACGGGGTCTATGTTGATTGCACTTTTGGCGGAGGTGGACATTCAGCAGAGATCCTGTCTCACCTGAATAAAGAGGGCCGGCTGTTTGGATTTGACCAGGATGGAGATGCAAAGAAAAATAGTTTGAAAGATGAAAGATTCGTTTTCATCTCTAACAACTTCCGTCATCTGCAACGATTCCTGCGGCTGAATGGTGTGACGAAAGTCGATGGCATACTAGCTGATCTTGGTGTAAGCAGTCATCAGTTTGATGAACCCGACAGGGGTTTTTCAACCCGGTCAGATGCAGACCTGGATATGCGAATGGACAAAAGGCAATCACTTACTGCAGCATCCATTCTGAATACTTATGGAGAACAGAAACTTCAGGAAATATTCAGTTTGTATGGGGAAGTAACGAATGCGAAAACACTGGCAAGGACTATCGTTGGGCTCAGGAACAAAACGCCTTTTCGTAACATCCATGGATTTAAACAGGCAATTGGTGATCTGGTAAAAGGTAATCCCAACAGGTATTTCGCACAGGTTTTTCAGGCATTGCGACTTGAAGTAAATGATGAAGCTGGTGCGTTACGTGAGATGTTGGAACAGACGCCTGAGTTATTGAAACCAGGTGGCAGGCTAGTGATCATCAGTTTTCATTCACTGGAGGACAGGATGGTGAAACAGTTTTTCAGAAGCGGCCATTTTGAAGAAAAAGACGAAAAGGATCCTTTTGGATCCTCGCAATCAAACACCCCATTCCGTACGATCACCAAAAAACCGATCGTACCATCTGCAAAAGAGCTTAGCCTGAATCCGCGTGCGAGAAGTGCCAAATTAAGAATCGCAGAAAAAATATAAAGAATCCGGCCTGAATATTTTGGAATACAAGAACCGAAGAATAAAATATTTAGTCCCGAGAATATGAAAAAGTTAATCCCGAACTAAGAAATCTCAGTATGATAATCGTACCCTAATTTTTTTATTCATCACACTGGAATAATGAAAGTCTTCGGAACTAAAAAAAGCAAGGCAAAAACCCTGATCCGCTATCAGTGGATGGTACAAAACCTGCCTTTTTTTCTTTTCCTCGCTTTCCTTGCAGTGATTTACATATACAATGGTCATTACGCGGACCGTGTAGTGCGTGATATCGGAAAAACGGGAAGGGAACTTCAGGAACTGCAATATGAATTTAAGAGCCTGAAAAGTGAAGTTATGTTTCGAAGCAAACAAAGTGAACTTGCAAAAGCGGTTGAGCCATTTGGAATAAAACCTCTGTCTTCACCTCCACTGGTCCTCAGCGACAGTCTAAACAAATGAAATAATTTTTATCACCCATATCCCCAATACCCGGTGGAACTAAGAAGAGATATACTTTGGAGGGTTTACCTGTGTTTCCTGGGAATGGTACTTATATGTGTGGCTGTGCTTGGAAGGGTATTTTATATCCAAAGCGTACAGGGAAATTATTGGAGAGCGCTGAGTGATAGTCTGCATCAGAAATATGTTGACCTCAGTGCGGAAAGAGGAACGATTTACAGTGAAGACGGAAATATGTTAAGTACATCGGTTCCTTATTTTAATATCTATATTGATTTCGATGCTGAAGGGCTTCGGGAGAAAAAGGGAAAACGTTTCAAAGATAATCTGGACTCTCTTTCCCTCTGTCTTGCAAATCTTTTCAGGGATCAGTCAGCAGCAGCATATAAAAAACAATTACTGCAGGGTTACAGGGAAGCTGATCGATATTATCTTCTTCATCGCAATCTTCCTTTTGATCAATACAAACAACTCAGATCATTTCCATTGGTACGCGAAGGAAGAAATAAAAGCGGATTTATAATCGACGCTTCAAGCAAAAGATTGAATCCATTCGGATTGCTCGCAAACCGGACCATCGGCCTTTCACGCGACAATGCGCAGAATGTTGGCCTCGAAAGAACTTATGACAGCCTACTTAAGGGTGAGAATGGCAGAAAGCTTGTGCGTTACCTGAATGCAGGTACTTATATACCGGTGGAAGGATATGAGATTGATCCGGAAAATGGGAAAGACATATTAACAACCATTAACGTGAATACGCAGGATATAACTGAAAATGCCCTGCTCTCCATGATGATAGAGAATGAATGTGAACACGGAACCTGTATCGTTATGGAAACGTCGACCGGAAAAATAAAAGCCATGGCTAATCTTGGCAGACAAGCTGACGGCAGTTATTGGGAGGATTTGAATTATGCGATCCGTGCGTCCGAACCAGGATCTACTTTTAAACTTGCAACGTTGCTGTCTTTGTTGGAAGATCATGAAGTTCACTTAACTGACCGACCTGAATATTGAGGGAGGCACATGGAAAATCGGTACAAGAACCGATTCATGATGCTGAAAAGCAGGAAATGAGTGATGTTTCGGTGGAACAGGCTTTTGAACACAGCTCTAATGTGGGGATGGCTAAACTCGTCATGGCTCATTATGCACAACATCCGCAGCAATTTGTTGATCATATCAAAAAATTAAGACTTAACCAGGTTACCGGCGTAGACCTTGCCGGTGAAACTTCACCCATTATTAAATCGCCGCAATCGAAAACCTGGAGTGCAAGCACGCTTCCCTGGATGGCCTTCGGATATGAAGTACTGATAAGTCCGCTCCAGACACTTACATTATATAATGCTGTTGCAAATAACGGGAAGATGATGAAACCTTACCTGGTGAATTCAGTTCAATATGCCGGGGGTATCGAAAGACAAAACCAACCCGTTGTGCTTATGGATAAAATCTGCAGCGATGAAACCCTTTCTGAATTAAAGACCTGCCTGGAAGGTGTTTGCGTAAGAGGAACAGCGAAATCAGCTTTTAAAAATACTTTTTATCCCGTCGCAGGTAAAACAGGAACTGCCCTCGTTGCCAATGGTAATCGTGGATACGCTGATCATATTTACCAGTCATCCTTCGTAGGTTATTTTCCGGCTAACCAACCCCGTTATACCTGCATCGTTGTGATCAAAAATAAACCCTATTCAAAAAAATACCTGGGCGCCCTGGTTGCGGGACCTGTTTTCCGGGAAGTTGCAGATAAACTTATGAGTATGGATGCAATGTCACCGGACAGTAATCAGCTTGCCTCATATACGGAACTGTTGAAAAAGGACAGTACTGCTTATTATTATGCCGGGTGTTCAGATGAAATAAAGAATGTCTTTTATACCCTGAATATGTCATACGCCGATTCCTCACACGATAAAAAATGGGCTGGTGTATACCGTGAAAAAAATCAGCCTGTCGTAAAGTCAAAAAATGAAGAACAGAAACTGGTTCCTGATGTAAAAGGAATGGGTTTGAAAGATGCATTGTTTTTATTGGAGTCGAGAGATATACATGTTGCAACAAGAGGAACGGGGAAAGTCAGGCAACAAAGTATTTTGCCCGGAACTGTTGTATCAAGAAATCAAAAACTTATCCTGGATCTTAACTAATGATTCTACAGGAAATTTTATATAAAGTAGCCATCCGGTCCGTTTATGGAAAACTGGACGTTGAAGTGAAGGATTTGCAACTTGATTCACGTAAAGTGAGTAAGGGTTCTGTGTTCATTGCTGTTAAGGGCACTCATAAGGATGGCCACGAATTTATTGAAGCCGTTAGTGCTGCATTCCCTTCTGCCATCATTTGTGAACAGATGCCGGCGATTCTCAATGAAAACATCACTTATATACAAGTCGAAAACAGTGCGGTTGCTTCCGGATTGATGGCGCATAATTTTTTTGGTCAGCCGTCAGAGAAATTGAAACTCGTGGGAGTAACAGGAACAAATGGGAAAACGACCATAGCAACATTACTATATAAATTATTTACTTCCCTCGGTTATACCAGCGGAATGTTGAGTACGGTAGAAAATCGAATCGGGAATAGAACCTTACCAGCTACACATACAACACCCGACCCGATTTCGCTGAATCAATTGTTACATGAAATGCTGGAAGCTGATTGTTCACACGTTTTTATGGAAACAAGCTCTCATGCGATTCACCAGCACCGCATTGAAGGCTTGTATTATTCCGGGGGTATTTTCAGCAACATCACGCACGATCACCTTGATTACCATAAAACATTTGACGAATATATACGTGTTAAGAAATTATTTTTCGATGGGTTGCCTTCAGATGCTTTTGCATTAACAAATGCAGATGATAAAAGAGGAGAAGTAATGATACAGAATACAGTTGCAACAAAATATACCTATAGTTTGAAAACTGCTGCTGATTTTAAAGGAAAGATTCTCGAAAATAACCTGACGGGACTTGTTATGCTGGTAAATGATCAGGAAGTTCATTTCCGTCTGATTGGTGAATTCAATGCATACAATCTGCTGGCCGTATTCGGGGCAGCCATTTGTTTAGGTGAAGAAAAATCAGAGATTCTTCGCAATCTAAGTGTACTAAGCGGAGCAGAAGGCAGATTTGATTATATGATTTCGCCCAAAGAAAAAATAGTTGGCATCGTGGATTATGCCCATACGCCGGACGCACTGGAAAATGTGCTCAGTACAATACGTAAACTTCGCAGAAATGATGAACGCATTATTACTGTAGTGGGATGCGGGGGTGACAGGGATAAAACCAAACGTCCTGTTATGGGAGAAGTTGCGTGTAAGCTGAGTGACAGGGTAATATTCACTTCAGATAACCCGAGGTCTGAAGATGCCGGAGCGATTTTGAATGATATGGAAGCAGGACTCAATACAGCGGCAAGGAGAAAATTTATTTCGATCATTGACCGCAGGGAAGCCATTAAAACAGCAGTGAGTCTTACTCAACCTGCAGATATTGTTTTGGTTGCTGGGAAGGGACATGAAAAATATCAGGAGATAAAAGGTGTTAAAAATCCTTTCGATGATAAAGCCGTGTTAAGGGAAGTTTTTGAAATGATGGACAAATAGAGGAATGGGACGCATCCGTAATCAGTATTAAACATCCGGTTCAACAACATGTTGTATCAACTATTCGATTGGCTTAGACAAACGGGAATTAAAATCCCCGGCGGGGCATTGTTCCAGTTCATTACTTTTCGTGTACTGCTGGCTGTTATTATGTCACTGGTAATTTCAATGATGTTTGGGAGAAAACTTATCAATTATCTACGAAACCTGCAGGTTGGTGAAAGTGTACGGGAACTGGGCCTGGAAGGTGAACAGCAGAAAAAAGGAACGCCTACCATGGGAGGAATTATCATTATACTGGCTATCCTGATTCCGACCCTGCTTCTGGCTAATCTGAATAAAGCTTATATACGTCTCATGATTTTTAGCACGCTATGGATGGGCATGATTGGATTTATTGATGATTATCTTAAACTGCGTGCTAAAAGAATTGCTCAACGTCACGGAATAAATTATAAGAAAGGAGACAAAGATGGATTGGCCGGTTGGTTCAAAATTCTTGGTCAGGTGGTTCTGGGATTTGTGGTTGCAGCTACACTTTATTTCAACAGTAATACCAAAGTATGGCGTGAATTTGTTGGAGACACCAAACCAACGGATACAATCGGTTTAAAACGGGTTATTCTGGATGGGAAAGAAAAACTTTTTGTGGAAGCCAGGGAACCTATTACCACCATTCCATTTGTAAAGAATCATGAATTCAATTATTCCAAACTTTTACCATCGGCGTTACGTGGCGCTACCTGGATATTATATATCGTAATAGTTATTTTCATTATCACGGCTGTTTCAAATGGCGCCAATATTACGGATGGTATTGATGGATTGGCAACAGGTGTAAGCGCAGTTATCGGTGTATGTCTCGGTGTATTTGCTTATGCCAGCGGCAACCTGCGTTTTGCAGAATATCTGAATATCATGTATATCCCCAACCTGGGAGAATTATCCATTTTCATCGGAGCATTGATTGGTGCATGCCTTGGTTTTCTCTGGTACAATGCATATCCGGCAACTGTTTTTATGGGGGATACCGGAAGTCTGACACTTGGTGGAATTATTGCTGCGCTGGCCGTGATCGTACGAAAAGAATTGTTAATACCCATTTTCTGCGGAGTCTTTCTGGTAGAAAGTATTAGCGTGGTGTTGCAGGTGAGTTATTTCAAATATACAAAGCGAAAGTTTGGTGGGGGGAGGCGGATTTTTTTGATGAGCCCATTGCATCATCATTATCAAAAACTGGGATACAATGAAAGCAAGATAGTTACAAGGTTCTGGATTGTAACGATCCTCTGTGTGGTTTTTGCGATAGTGACATTGAAGATAAGATAGGCGTTGATCGGTTATTGTAGATCGATATAAGATAAACGATAAACGTTAAACGAATTGTGGTGCAGTATTTATCTATGCTTTTGAAAAACCCTGATCCGCCCTTTTAAAGGATGACGGTTGATCCCGCAGAAGGCGGAAACCGTTGACCGTTTTCATTCGAAAAGAGCTTTAAGCTTTAGGCTTTAGGCTTTAAGCCTGAAAGGTATGTCAAAAAAATTAGTGATCCTGGGTGCGGGTGAGAGCGGTGTTGGAGCAGCTATCCTGGCTGCTAAAGAAGGATACCAGGTATTTGTTTCAGATGCCGGGACGATTTTAGAAAAATATAAATCGGTCCTCACAGAAAAAGGAATAGAATACGAAGAAGGTAAACACAGTGAAGAAAGAATTCTGGAAGCGGATGAAGTGATGAAGAGTCCGGGCATACCTGAAAAAAGTTCTTTGATTATTAAGATAAGGAGCAGGGGCATTCCGGTGATCAGTGAAATTGAATTGGCTTATCGTCATAAAGGAGGAAGCAGGATTGTAGGCATCACAGGAAGTAACGGGAAAACAACCACCACTTCCATGACTTACCATATCTGTAAGCATGGAGGTCTTGATTGTGCGATGGTCGGAAATATCGGTATCTCCTTTGCGAAACAGGTTGCAGAAAATCCAAAGCAATGGTATATAGCAGAAATCAGCAGTTTTCAGTTGGATGATATAAAGGAATTCAGGCCGGATATCGCCATCCTGACAAATATCACTGAAGACCACCTGGACAGATATGAATACAAGTTTGAGAATTATATAAGGAGCAAATTCAGTATTATAAAAAACCAGACGAAAACCGATTATTTTATTTTTTGTGCAGACGATCCGGTGATCCGGCAACATATAAAAGAATATCAGTTTTCAATCTAACCCATTACCATATACCATGCAAAAGGAACCAAATCCGGGAGGTTTTATCAGGAACGGGCAGATGAGTCTGCAGGCAGGAAATGAAACATTGAAAATGAGTATTTATGATTTCGCATTGAAAGGAATCCACAACCAGTATAATACACTTGCAGCCGGACTGGCAGCAGTTACCATCGGTATACGCAAGGATAAAATCCGGGAGGCAGTCCAGAGTTTTGAATCGCTGGAACACAGAATGGAATATGTAAGTACTGTACGGGGAGTAGAATTTATTAACGACAGCAAAGCTACAAATGTAAATTCTACCTGGTATGCATTGGAAAGTATGCAGAAACCAGTTGTGTTGATACTGGGCGGAATAGATAAAGGAAATGATTATTCCCTGATGCGCGACCTGGTAAAAGAAAAAGTTAAAGCTATAGTTTGTATGGGTTTGGACAACCATAAGATCCATGATGCATTTCAAAATGATGTACCGGTGATCGTCAATACCAGTTCGGCAATAGAAGCAGTAAAAAGTAGTTTTCAGCTGGCGGATAAAGGTGATATTGTTTTATTGAGCCCTGCCTGCGCCAGTTTTGATCTGTTTAAAAATTATGAAGACAGAGGGAACCAGTTCAAAGAAGCGGTGAGAGACCTATGACAGTGTGGTAGTGTGGTAGTTTGGTAGTGTGGTAGTGTGAGAAATCGAATTAATAATTAAGAATTGCAGGATAACAGTACGATAGAAATGAGAGCCTTTAAACATCTTGGTACAAGAACCAAAGGTGATAAAGTGATCTGGGCGGTAGTCGTTTTACTGGCACTGATCTCTCTTTTAGCGGTTTACAGTTCTACCGGTTTGCTCGCTTACAAAATGTATAAAGGAAACACAGAAATCTACCTCTTTAAACAATTTGCATTTATCATTACCGGAGTGATGATCATTTATTTCGCACACCAGGTCAACTATATTATTTATGCCCGGGTGGCTAAGATTCTTTTTCTGATATCCATTCCCTTATTATTCTACACTTTATTTTTTGGTGTAAAACTGAATGAAGGAAGTCGCTGGATTCGATTACCAATTGTAAACATGACTTTTCAAACCTCGGATCTCGCCAAACTTGCCCTGATCATGTATATCAGCCACCTGCTAAGCAGGAAACAGGATCAGATAAAAGATTTTAAAAAGGGCTTTTTACCTGTGATTATTCCGGTGGCAGTCGTTTGCCTCCTGATCGTACCGGCGAATCTTTCCACCGCCCTGCTAATAGGTGCAACCTGTATGATGCTGATGTTCATCGGGAGAGTAAGTGGTAAACATCTTCTGCTTACAATTGGAGTAGTAATGATTCCTGTTCTTATTACTGATCACGGCCGCAGTTATCCGGCATAAAACTTCAGATCAGCCAACCGTCCCGCACGTGCGGGATCAACCGTCAACCCATTCCGGCTTACTTGTACGGGTCGACACCTGGATAAACCGCGTCGGGAATTTCATGTATGGTACAAAGGAAGACAAGCAGGATGATAATTACCAGGTGAATCAGGCCAAGATTGCAGTTGCCAACGGAGGCTGGATTGGACTGGGTCCTGGCAACAGCCGCCAGCGCAATTTTCTTCCGCATCCCTATTCAGATTTTATTTATGCCATCATCATTGAGGAATATGGTTTGATTGGCGGCGCAATCATCATGTTTATTTACCTGGTGTTTCTTTTCAGGAGCATACGCATATTTAAAAAATGTCCATTTGCCTTCGGCGCTTTTCTGGCCCTGGGATTGAGTTTTACTCTCATGATACAGGCAATTGCAAATATGGCAGTAAATGTGAATCTGTTTCCTGTAACCGGTGTTACGCTACCCCTGATAAGTATGGGAGGGAGCTCATTTTTGTTTACCTGTCTGGCTATCGGAATTATATTAAGTGTTGCGAGAAACGCTGAGCGCATTGAAGGAGAAGAGGCTGATAAGAATTTGGAAACTTAAGCATTTGAACAAACGTGTAATCATAGCAGGCGGCGGTACAGGCGGACATATTTTTCCCGCTCTGGCTATCGCAAATGCGTTGAAAAAAAAAGAACCTGATATGGATATTCTTTTTGTAGGAGCGAAGGGTAAGATGGAAATGGAAAAAGTTCCCGAAGCCGGATATCCTATTGAAGGGATCGATATCGCGGGATATAACAGAAGTTCTTTATTAAAAAATTTCGCACTACCCTATAAACTGGTTAAAAGTTTTTTGCAGGTGAAAAACATTTTTAAAACATTTAAACCTCAGGCAGCTATTGGAGTCGGCGGATACAGCAGCTTTCCCGTATTACGATATGCACAGGCAATAGGAATTCCTACGTTTATTCATGAATCTAATTCCTATGCCGGCAAATCAAATATGCTGTTGGGGAAAAAAGCTACCCGCATTTTCACGGCAAGTGATGGGATGGAAAAGTTCTTTCCCTCCGATCGACTCCTTCAAACAGGGAACCCTGTACGAAAAAATGTGGTGACAAACCAGATATCCAGAGAAGAGGGACTTGCTTTTTTTGGCCTCGATCCAAAATATACAACGGTTCTGGTAACAGGAGGAAGCCTCGGAGCCTTGTCAATGAATGAAGCCATAGATTCCGGCATTCCAATTCTGATTAAAAATCAGATCCAGTTAATCTGGCAAACGGGGAAATCCTTTGCCGCTCAGGCAGCGGTTCATGCATCGGAATCTAAAATGATATGGACCGGAGAATTTATTTCTAAAATGGAATATGCATATGCCGCATCAGATATTGTTGTTTCGCGATCCGGAAGCGTATTATATGAACTATGTGTGGTAAAAAAACCAGTGATTTTTGTGCCCTATCCACACGCAGCAGAAGACCACCAAACCGTGAACGCAGAAAACCTGGTTAAAAAAAATGCAGCCATTATGATACCGGACAAAGATGCCCGTAATAAAATGGTACCGGAAATACTGGCACTGGCAAAAAATAAAATTGAGCAGGATATTTTGAAAAGTAATATCGGTAAACTGGCAGTTACAGATGCAGATGAAAAAATTGCAAATGAAATTTTGAAAATACTCAATGGCTGATCTGAAAAATATACATAGTATCTATTTTATCGGTATCGGTGGTATCGGAATGAGCGCACTGGCGCGCTATTTCAGGTTTCATGGGAAAACTGTGAGCGGATATGATAAAACTGAAACGAGTTTGACAAGAACTCTTGCGGAGGAAGGAATCCATGTTAGCTATGTCGATGACCTCTCCGCGATTCCGAAAGATGTACAGCTGGTAGTATATACACCTGCTATCCCGAAAGATCACAAAGAACTGAATTACTACAGGGAACATGGATATGATTTGATGAAAAGAAGTGAAGTGCTTGGATTGATTACAGAAGATTCATTGAATATATGCGTTGCGGGCACACATGGAAAAACAACCATCAGCACTATGATTGCACATATCCTGCGCGATAGTGGCGTAGGCTCCAATGCTTTCCTGGGTGGTATTTCGGTAAACTACAATACGAACTTCTGGAGTAATGAAAATAATATTTGTGTTGTGGAGGCAGATGAATACGACAGGAGTTTTCTGAAACTGCATCCGGATATCGCGGTGATCAGTTCTATGGACCCTGATCACCTGGATATTTATGGAACTGCTGAAGCCGTAAAAGAGGCATTTCTCGCTTTCTCCGAAAAAATAAAATCAGGTGGTACCCTGGTACAGAAACATGGATTACCGATTCCAAAACCAGCTGGTGATATATCACAGCTCAGTTATCACCTCACGGATCATAACGCGGATGTTTATACGAAGAACCTCCATATCCGGTCGGGCAATTATGTATTTGATGTGGAGGGCAGCGAAGGAAAAATGGAAGGGGTGGAACTTAAGGTAGGCGGGTGGCATAATGTTGAAAATGCCCTGGCAGCAATTACGGCCTGCCGTAAACTGGGATTAAGCGGTGAAAAAATAATTCCTGCTTTACAAAACTACAAAGGCGTCAGGAGAAGATTTGAATATCATGTGCAGGGTGGGGGTCCGGTATATATTGATGACTATGCACACCATCCGAGAGAACTTGATGCCCTGATCAGCAGTGCCAGGGAACTTTTTCCAAACAGAAAGATGATGGTTATTTTTCAACCGCATTTATTCAGCAGAACCAGGGATTTCGCTGATGGTTTTGCTAAAGCACTCGATCAATCGGATGAAGTGATTTTATTGCCTGTTTATCCGGCCCGCGAATTACCAATCGAAGGAATCAGCAGTGCTACCATTCTGGATAAAATGGTAAAAGCTGAGAAAAAAATTCTTACCAAACAGGAAGCCCTGGCGTATATAGCGTCAGTTCAACCTAAAGAAAAAATATTGCTGATTACTGCAGGTGCCGGAGATATAGACGAATTGGTTAAACCGCTGACAGAAATTCTAAAAATAAAATGAACATAAAGAGCCCATTAAAAAAAATTTTTACGGTTATGCTCTGGTGCCTGTTGGGCGGCTCCGGACTGGCCATTTTGATAGCGGCCATCAATGCTAAAAACAGCAGTCTGTGCCAGGGACTTGAAATTGAAATCAACGGGGGGAACAGAGCACAGTTTCTTAACAAAAGAGATCTGGTCTCCATGCTTGAAAACCAAGGATTAAAAGATTTACCCAATAGAAAAACGGCATCTATAGACCTGTTGAAAATGGAAAGTTTTCTGAAGAAAAACAACTGGATAAGGGATGCACAACTTTATTTTGATAACAACCAGAAATTAAAAATTCGTATACAGGAAAGGCAGCCGCTTGCAAGAATATTCACCGTTTCAGGAAGCAGCTATTTGATCGACAGCGGTGGGGTACAAATGGCGATACCTGAAAGAACTATTTTCAGGCTTCCGGTTTTCACAGGTTATCCTGCAGAGAAATTTGGATTAAGACGTGACAGTTCACTGGATCATCAGATCAG
The DNA here is from genome assembly GCA_963711345.1 of uncultured Bacteroidota bacterium. Lineage (GTDB taxonomy): Bacteria > Bacteroidota > Bacteroidia > Chitinophagales > Chitinophagaceae > Puia. Next base: position 1,144,851 of record CAVQDS010000002.1, read on the forward strand.
GGACCTTGCAATTTTTTTGAATAAAGATCCTTTCTGGTCGAACCAGATCCAGGAAGTGAATATCAGTACTGCGAAGACTTTTTTAATGACGCCATTGATCGGTAGCCAGCAGATTTTATTTGGAGACGGAAGCGAATATGAAAATAAATTTCACCGTCTTTTTATTTTTTATAAACAGGTTATTTCCCAAACAGGGTTTGAAAAATATACGGGTATCAATCTGGCATATACAAACCAGATAATTGCAATAAGGAAACAAGGTTTGATTTCAAGAGCAGATTCTATTCAGGCCAGGAAAAATGTAATGGAAATGATCCGCATCGCGCAGAAAATGGAATCAGATACATCAAAAATAAGGGAAGTAAAACCGCTGGAAAAAAACACCATTACAGAACAAAACCTCCAGAGTTTTGACCTCCCGGATGAAAATGAAAACAAAAACGAAACAGGCAATAAACTTCAAAAACAACAATAAATTAAACCAAACCATGAACCAGGAACAACCCATTATTGTAGGACTCGATATAGGAACAACAAAGATTGCTGCCATTGCAGGCCGTAAAAATGAATACGGCAAGCTGGAGATACTTGGCTTTGGCCGCGCCAATTCCAACGGAGTAAAACATGGCCAGGTGCTTAACATAGACGAGACCATCAAGGCAATCCGTATGGCACTGGATAATTGTTACGCTTCCAATCCCAATCTGAGTATTTCAGAAGTCTATGTTGGCATTGCAGGTCATCATATTAAAAGTCTGCAAACCCGTGGTGACATTGTACGACAAACCACAGAGGATGAAATAACGCAGAAAGAGATAGATCAGCTGGTTGCGGACCAATACAAAACATACATTCCCGCAGGTGATCAGATCATCGATGTCATTCCCCAGGAATTTGCCGTAGATAATTTTCAGAATATCATCAGTCCGATCGGATACGGAGGTGTAAAAGTTGGAGCCAACTTTCATATCATCACAGGCGATAAAAATGCTATTAAAAATATCAGCCGGGCAGTTGAAAAAAGCGGGTTGCATACCAAGGACCTGGTATTGCAGCCACTTGCATCCGCAGCTGCAGTGATGGGACAGGAAGATCTTGAAGCAGGTGTGGCCATCGTTGATATCGGTGGTGGTACAACAGACCTGGCCGTATTTTATGAGGGCATTCTCAAACACACTGCAGTTATTCCTTTTGGAGGAGAAAATATTACAAACGATATTAAAACCGGTCTTGGTGTTTTGAAGACACAGGCTGAGCAGATGAAGGTTCAGTTTGGCTCTGCGCTTTCGAATGAAGCGAAGGGAAATGCTTTTATTACGATTCCAGGATTACGGGGAATGCCTGCAAAGGAAATCAGCGTGAAAAACCTGGCCAATATCATCCAGGCCCGTATGAGTGAGATTATGGATTTTGTTTCTTATCACTTAAAACAGGTTGGACTCGATAATAAAATGCTGAATGGAGGTATCGTACTCACAGGTGGAGGCGCTCAATTAAAACACCTGATTCAATTAACGGAATATGTTACCGGATTAAATGCACGTATCGGTTATCCAAATGAACATCTGGCATCAGGACAAATTGAAGAACTTGCAAAACCAACTTATTCCACCTGTATCGGTTTAATACTAAAAGGATACAGTGACTATGAACATAACAGAAAGCAGTTTGAAATGACCCATATTCAGGTGGAAGTTCCTACTGCTTTAAAAACTCCCGACAACACAAGAGAAGAAGTTGTAATCACGGAAGAAGAAAAACAGGTAAGAAGAGTGACGAACAGAAAGGGCATTAAGGACTTCTGGGGTAAGTTTAAAGACGGAATCATTGACCTGTTTAAAGAAGAAGAAGATCACGCACTTTAAAATTTCTATACAAACCCATTAATTCTATTTTATGATCCAGTTTGATTTACCCAAGGAAAGGTCGTCCATAATTAAAGTGATTGGCGTAGGTGGAGGTGGTAGCAATGCTGTCAACCATATGTTTGGACAACAAATTGAAGGAGTCAATTTTATTATCTGTAATACCGATGCGCAGGCCCTTGCCCAAAGCCGTGTTGCGAACAAAATACAACTTGGACCCTGCCTCACGCAGGGACTGGGCGCCGGCGCGAACCCGGACATTGGCCGGCAGGCAACTGAGGAAAGCCTGGAGGAAATAAAATCGATTCTGGAAGTAAATACCAAAATGGCTTTCATTACGGCTGGTATGGGTGGTGGAACAGGAACAGGTGGTGCCCCCATCATTGCAAAAATTTGTAAGGACCTGGGAATACTTACCGTAGGCATCGTTACAACTCCGTTTTCTTATGAAGGCAAAAAAAGACAATTACATGCAGAAGAAGGAATTCATTTATTACAGGACTACGTTGATACCCTTCTAGTAATCAGCAATGATAAACTGCGTCATCAATTTGGAAATTTGAAAATGAAGGAAGCATTTTCCAGAGCGGATAATGTTCTTGCAACGGCTGCAAAATGTATAACTGATGTAATAAATAGCACCGGACAAATAAATGTGGATTTTGCAGATGTATGTACCGTAATGCAAAAAGGAGGAGTAGCCATTCTCGGCAGCGCTGCTGCATCAGGAAACAACAGAGCGCAGCAGGCAATTGAAGAAGCATTGAATTCTCCCTTACTCAATGATAATGACATCCGCGGGGCAAAATGGATACTCATCAATATTAATTCCTCTGAAGGGGAATTTGAATTTACTATGGATGAGGTTGAAATCATCCAGCACTATCTGATCAGCCAGGCCGGTGAAGAAACAGATGTGATCCTTGGGTTGGGTTACGATGCTGCACTGGGCGATAAAATTGGCATTACGATTATAGCTACAGGATTTGAATACAAGGATCCATTCAAACGGGAAGAAAAACCGGCAATACTAAAAAAAGAAGAAAAAATAGTAATGCCGCTGCAGATGCCTGCCCAGGAAACTTTTAAACCGAAAGAAGCGCCTGTAGCAGAATTCCTTACTAATGAAAAACCCCTTGAAGAAACGGTAAATAATCCAAAAATGCTAGTTCCAGTTGCATCCATTCGCCAGGAATTGGAACCCAAACTGGTTGAAATTCCTGAACCATCAGTAATGCAAAGAAAAGCAGGACCATTTGTTGTTATGCCTGCAAAAACAGAAAGCAGAACTATAATTGAACAACCTGTGGATAAAAAGATCACGCATGAACCGATAGAATGGATATTTTCACAAGAGACAATTCCCACACCGACTTCGGGTGGATATCTTTCCAGGCCTGCCAATATTTATGACGATGAACCATCAGGATCGGAATCCCTACCTGAAGAAGTTCCTTTGAAGGACCAGAAGGTCTTTATTGCGGCTGTCAGAAATCCTGCTAAGGATGAAAATCCTTCTGCAGATATGCAGCTCGTATTTAAAGATGAAATTCCAGCGGCGGATGTGCCTGGGGCCCATCAGACACAATCGGAATCTATGGCGAATCAGCCTGCAGAGGAGCCTGCAGTGCAGGACGAAGCAGAAGGCCTGAGACGCCGGGCAGCAGAAAGGATCAACAAATTGCGCAACTTGTCGTTCAATATGAATGCTGCGGATCCGAACAATGAGTTTGAAACTGTGCCGGCCTACATCCGCCGAAATCTGGAACTTTATAATACGGTAACAAGCGTTGAGAGTTTTTACAGTCAGTATGAGGTTAAAGCCGATAAAAATAATCAGGGAGAGATTAGTACCATCAATAGTTTTCTGGATGGTAAGAAACCCGATTAAGAATTTGAATATCGTTTGTTTTTAGTTGTTTAGTCCCTTCCAGCCTACAGCGGGAGGGATTTTTTTTGAATAAATATTGATTCGATGGATACTGTGATCATTACAGGTGGTACAGGCCTTATCGGAAGGTCTCTTTCAATTTTTCTTGCATCCCGCGGTTTCAGGGTGATCATTTTTTCCAGAGCCCCCAGAACATACAGAAAATCTTCTCCTGAAATTTCTTACGCGGCATGGAATTTAGATGAGCAATCTGTAAATGAAGAAGCTTTTCAGCAGGCAAAATATGTTATACATCTTGCAGGTGCAGGCGTGGCTGATAAACCCTGGACCGACAAAAGAAAAAGAGAAATTGTTGAAAGTCGTACCAGGAGTAGTGAACTTCTTATTAAAGCAATGAAAAGTATTCCCAACAAAATCATTTCGGTGGTGAGTGCGTCTGCCATTGGTTGGTACAATCCGAATATTCCGGGTCCTGCTACAGAAACGGACTCACCAGATTCAGGTTTTCTTGGCGAAACCTGTCAGGCCTGGGAAAAATCTATACAACCTGTAACTTCTCTTGATAAGCGACTGGTCATTCTGCGAACAGGTATTGTATTGAGTAATGATGGCGGTGCTTTTCCTGAATTTGCCAAACCTGTCAAATATGGCATTGCAGGTATTCTGGGTAGTGGGAAACAAATTATCAGCTGGATCCACATAGAAGATATATGTCGCCTTTATTTGGAAGCAATGACAAATACTGCATGGTCCGGTGTATACAACGCTGTTGCACCAAATCCCGTCAATAACAGAACCTTTACCCTGGAACTTGCAAAAAAAATGAAGGGAAGTTTTTTTATTCCGATCCCGATTCCAAATTTTATCCTCCGGCTGATGCTTGGGGAAAGAAGTGAAGAGGTCCTGAAAAGCAGCAATATCAGTGCAAATAAATTAAAACAACAGGGTTTCCAATTTATTTATCCAACAATAGATGCTGCTTTAAGGGACCTCATTCCACGTTAATTAATTTTTATTATCATTCTTGATTTTACTCTCCGGAATTTTCGTATCAGATGGTGAAGCAGTAAAAAGAGCCGGAGTTACCTTACTCGTATCTCCCTGATATACCCAGGTAATATCCTTGACATATTTATTGAATGCCTTATTCACTTCATCCAAACTTACTTTTTTCATATCCTCATTGATCCGTAAGGATCTGTGCCAGTCATTAAACAGTACTTCATTAGCAACCAGGGAAGCAGCCTGAGCCGAATTCGTTTCCATCTGGTAATAGAAACTTGTCACATAGACGGTTTTTGTATTCTTTACTTCTTCCGGAGTAAAACCATCGGAATGTGTTTTGGTAAGCAAATCATCCATGACACCGATATATTTATCAGGGTTCGTAGTGGTTACCTGAATAGTAGTATAAGGTGATAACCCCGGATTGAACCTTGTTTGGGGAGCATAAGACAAACCGTTGTTCGTTCTGACTTCAAGGAATTGTCTGTTATAGAAGATGCGCATGGCAATTACAAAGGCATTGAAATCTGAAGTTCCTGGTTGCGCACCACTTGTAACGCCCTGAATGTAGTTTGTTGCCACATCTCTTTTTTGATCAGCAAAAGTATTTTTTGAAGGAACGTAGCTGTATCTGTTCAATTTTACTTCCTTACCCTGGGGAATATTTTCTGTCAGCTGTTTAACCTTTTGTTCAATGACTGACCGGTCGAGTTCACCCACAATTACAATCAGCATACGTGATTTGGTAAGGATGGATGAATAATAGGCTTTTGTTTCAGCAGCTGTTAATTTGTTCACGGTTTCTTCCTCACCTGTTGGAGACTTCGCATAGTCTTTTCCTTTAAAGGCGGTTTCCTTCGCCATTTTTGAAATAGCAAAATCCGGACGAGACGCCTGTGATTTTAGTCCGCTTATGGCATCCTGTTTGATCCGGTTGAATTCAGTTGTATCAAAAACAGGAACGTTGATAGCATCAACGTATAAAGGCCATACCTGATCAAGATCGCTTTTAATACAATTGAGTGTTACGGAGGAATAATCCATTCCGGCAGACCCACCCATTTCTGCACTTACTTTATCCAGTTTGTCTTTAAAACTGTTTTTAGTGTCGTTTTTTGTTCCGCATTCTGTGAGTGCAGTAATCGCAAGACTCTCAATGCCGGCCTTTTCTGCAGGGTAATTTTGCACACCTCCCTTAAACACCGTTATGATTTCCACGATTTCATTTCCGCTGGGCTGAACAATTACCTTTACTCCATTTACCGTCATGTCATAGGCATGCTTATTCTGCGATTTTGCAGTAAGGAACAGTGCTGACAGCATTACGCCTCCCGCAAGTTTCTTTATTGAATATTTCATACAAATTATTTAGATTTTTTAGATTTAGAAACCAGGTTTGAAATTTTCAGACGCATTTAGTTTTTTATTCATGGCGGGATTTATAGTCATTCCGGCTACAAAAGGTTTGCCTGAAATATATGTAGTGACAAACCTTTTAATATCTTCCCGGGTTATCTTTTCACAATTTTTTTCATAATCTGTCATATAATCTAATCCAGTGCTGCACCATGAATAAGTAACATAACTGGCCTGTGCGGAAGGTTTTTCCCTTTCCCGGATTGCATTACGCCGCAGAATTTCTTTTGCATTCCTGAGTTGTTCGTCTGTATAATAGTCATCATTTCCCCATTGTTTTATCTGATTCAGAATTTCATCATTGCATTCTTTTAGTTTGGAGGGATTTGGCTGAAAGAATGCAGTCACCGGACCCACATATTTTTCAGTCTGATACCGGGCAATGGCAAATGAAGTGAGCCCTTTGTCCACCAATGCCTGTTGCCATTTGGAAGAATTCATCCCAAGTATGGTAAAGAAAACATCTGCAGCAACTGTAGATGCAGAATCATTACGTGTATCTGGCCCCTGCCACATGAATATTTCGATAGGTGTCTGGGCCAGACTTGATTCTTTTACAAAAAATTCTGTTGATTTTAGAGGCAGGAATTCCGGGATCGGATATTTTAAGATGGGATCAAATCCACTTGACTCCCAACTGCCGAAAATATTTTTGGCTTTGGCAAATGCATCTTCATGTTTAACGTCGCCGCAAATCACCAGTATGGAATTATTCGGAAAATAATATTTGTTTTTAATGATCATCATTTTTTCAGGTGTAGCCGTATTGATCACTTGATGAATACCAATGGCATTTTTACGGGTTGTAAGATCCCCCCATAATTTTCTCTGACAGGCCAAATATAACTGTGAACCCGGATCACTTTCAAGTCGTTGAAACTCACCGTCCACAACCGGTCTTTCTTTTTTCATATCCTCCGTACGGTAAATCGGGAACCTGATTGCGGCATTCATAAATTTCAATCCCGCATTAAGGCTGTCTTTATCAAAAGTGAAAAAATAATTCACTCTTTCATCTCCGGTTGTTCCGTTCCAGATAGCTCCAAGCTCCTGTGTGCGTTTGAGGAATTTTTCCTGATCCGGATAATCCTGATTTGCTTTGAAGAACATATGCTCAAACAAATGGGAAAGACCATTGTAATTGGAATCCTCAGTGAAGGCACCGTTCTTTACAGCGATTTCAATAGTTGCCAGCGGTACTTTATCATTTTCAATTACAACAATTTCCAAACCGTTGGGAAGCTTTTCCCAGTAATAATGTTCAGGAAGCCTTGGTTGGGCAAAGCTGGCTGTTGACAGAAAGCCCAATGTCAGGGCGCAGATAAGTTTTTTCATTAATCGAAATTTTAGTTTACCGAATACTGTTAGAAAAATTGTTGTTCAGAGATCCGCTTTACGGAACCTCCAACTTACAATAACTATATAAATGATAATATACAGAATGGATATTGAAAGATACAAAGGAACATGTTTCTCCCAAAGACTGGTATCTGCAGGGGAAATCAATCGTCGTGTAAAAGGTTGGGGAATCAGTCTGTCAGAAACTTCTTCGGGTAAATAATCAACCCATGTTACTTTATATTTATTTCTTCCCAGAGATACCACGAATTGTTCTATAATCATATAAAGGAAAAAAATTCCCATGGCAAGTCCTGAACGCTTTATAAGCATTGCGAAGAAAAGGGCAATTAGTGAATAATCGAGCATTTCAACAAAAAAATATAATATGAACCGGTATTCCTGCCAGCCTGCTTTAGGTTGCGCGGGTGTACGGGTCAGAAAACCAAAATAAAGACAGGTAAGGATAGCTATGAATGTTACAAAAACAGTCAGCAGGAAAACTTCGATAATTTTTACATAAATGAAACGTGAGCGGCTCCAGCCGTCAATAATATTCTGACGATGTGTCCGGTAAGAATACTCATTTGTAAAAAGCGTGATGATTAATATTGCGGGCATGAATAACAGAATACCTGCATTATAAGGTACCGTTTTCCAGACATTTGGAAAAGAGAAAGGATTTCCCAGCAGGTTCTGACCATTAATTTTCGGAAAACTATTGTCTGTAAAATCATATATAACATAATTAAAAGCCGGAATACATACAATAATAACAGAAAGTAATATCCAGAAGGTTCTGTAATATTTTAGCTTTAACCATTCAACCCGAAGCGTATTTGAAAAATTTCGCATGGTCAGTTGCTTACATTATTGGTTAGCTCAATGAACGCTGATTCAAGACTTTCCTTCCGGGGTTGTAAATAATTCAGCGCGATACCCCGTTCGAAACAATGGGAATTCAACCAGGCAGGATCCGGTGATGGGGATTTGAAATAAACCTGAAAATGATTTCCTGACGAAATTATTTTAATCACGCCGGGTAAACGATCCAGAATTGCTTTTAACTTTTCCATTTCAGCTGAGCCAAGTTCCATCCATTCTTCCTGACTTAACGCAGATTTTACGTCACCTGATTTTATCAGTACGCCCTGTTGAAGAATCGCGACATGTGTACAAACCTTTTCAACCTCTGCAAGCAGGTGGCTTGCCAGAATGATCGTTTTACCGGCAGCAGCCAGTTCGATGATCAGTTCCCTGATTTCAGCAATTCCGGATGGATCAAGGCCGTTTGTCGGTTCATCAAATACCAGAACAGATGGATTTCCGATCAGGCATGATGCAATAGCAAGTCTTTGTTTCATTCCCAGGGAAAAGGTTTGAAATTTTGAATCTTTTCTTTCGTAAAGCCTGACAAGCTTTAGCACTCGTTCAATATCATCAACCGGTTTATGTTTTATGGCAGCAGAAATTTCAAGATTATGTTGCGCAGAGAGGTAGTGATAGAAGTTGGGCGTTTCCAGGAGGGTCCCGATTTCTCTTCTTTGTTTTTCAGAAGGCGGATTTCCAAACCAGCTATAACTGCCACCGCTAGACGACAAAACGTCCATAACGACTCCCAGCAGGGTGGTCTTTCCACTACCGTTTGGTCCCAATATTCCGAACACGGATCCCGATGGCACGTCAAACGAAACTCCTTTTAATGCCTGAATACGGCCATAGCTTTTACTTATGTTATTTAAGGAAAGAATCGGCGTCATAAATGAGTGGCTAAATTAGCGAATAATATATCCCTCACCTGATCTAAAGTGGAGGGTGTTCTTTCCCGTGATAGATGCTGGAAAAATCTCCAAGAACGGCAAATCCGTTTATATTCCAATTTAAAGTATGCAGGCGAAGCAGATCAATATCCGCCTGTAATACCTTTCTGGTGTAAGGGTTGATGGTACCACCAGGGCCCAGTGGTTCGGCTGCCGGATCATATTGAAATGCAGGATCACATACAGTGCCGCGGGGATACATGATACCAGGTTGACCTTTGCCCCTGATATCAAGTTTTTCCGGATGATCCAGACCGATAGTATGTCCATATTCATGCGCGGCTGTTGTCGAATTATGCAGCAGGTTATCCAGTTTGAAATAGCCTGTATTGCATTTAATACCATCTACAAATGAAACATGCACCGGTGAAAATTCCTCTATCCTGAAATAATTATTCCTCGGATCCGTATTAAACCAAACACTTTCAGGTATCAGGTCTTTTTCGTAAAACCCCCCGATGATGAATTCAACAGTATAAGGAATTTGTTTTATGATAACGATACCCGAGGGCTGGTTCCAGTGATTTGCAATATCAATTGCTATATTATTCGCGAGTTCCTTTGAAGCAGCATCCCCGTAAAAATAAAAATCCGACCAGATGCGGATTTTTGATTCGGATTTTAACCACTCGGCTTCACCCATAAAAATAACTTGACAAAAGATCCATCAATGTAACAATTCAGACAGTTTACTATCCAGTTCTTCACCGCGTAACCCTTTGGCGACAATGAGGCCATTTTTATCCAGCAGATAGTTCATCGGAATTCCCTTAATGCCATACAGTGAAACTGCCCACGCCTGCCAGCCTTTTAAATCGGAAACCTGTGTCCAGCTCAATCCGTCTTTTTTAATTGCTTTCAGCCAGTCTGCTTTCGTATCATCGAGTGAAACTCCGAAAATGTCAAATCCTTTATCGTGGAATTTATGAAATGCCTTAACAACATTCGGATTTTCAAGGCGGCAGGGGCCGCACCAGCTGGCCCAGAAATCAATGAGAACATATTTCCCTTTTAATGAAGAGAGAGATACTGATTTACCGTTTTCATCATTGGATGCAAAATCCGGAGCCGGATTCCCAATGGCTGTTAATTTTGTTTTCACAATCAGATCACGAAGTTGTCTTCCGAAATAAGTCACCCGCACACTCGTATCCAGTTGTTGAAATAAACTATCCAGCTGACCAAGACGGGGGTTGTAAGAAAAATTATTATAAATTTCAAATGCAGAAACAACAGAGGAAGGATGTGACTTTGTAAAATCCATGACCAGCTGCTTTTGTTCCAGGTCAAGTGCATTGTACACTTTATCCAGACTGTCCATAGCTCTTTGATTCTTTTTATTGTTGGCCGAATCATAAGCTTTATCCACTGCTGCCATCTGGTCGGTTACACTTTTACTTAACTGATTATGAAAATAATTGTATTCATCCTGAACTTTGGTACCCGATATCAGAGCATATGGAAGTGAATCTTTTTTTATCAGCATGGATATTTTTCCATTTTCAAGAAAAAAACGTTTCGTCTGTTTGCCCAGTGTGATCGAACAGACTTCAGCTGTATCTGCTTTCCCTTTATAAGTAAAATAACCATGATCAAGCACAGCCGTATCATTTTTTCCGGTCTGGCGGTGATTCAGGATAATCAGACCGGTATCCAATCCGGTAACTTTTCCTATTATGGCATAAGAAGAATCTGATGTTTCAGCAAGCGGACCAACAGATTCATTACCATGACAGGCGAGCATTAATAAAAAGCTTCCAATTACAATTCCAGATAAAAATGTTTTCATAGTGTAAATTAATTTCTGATGGGTTTCCCTGACTTTATTACACTCTGAAGTCTCTCTAAAGTCTTCTTTTCTCCGCAGAGCGAAAGAAATGCCTGTCTTTCCAGGTCCAGCAGGTATTGCTCTGATACTTCTGTTGGTTCACTCAGATCTCCTCCGCACATTACATAAGCCAGTTTTTTCGCAACCAGCACATCATGATCAGTTGCATAATTTCCTCTCCACATTACATTAATGCCTGCATATAATGCTCCGAGTCCTGAGCGGCCCAATACTTTAATATCTGTTCTTTGTAAAGGAGTGGTATATCCGTCATTGTATAAATCCAGTACAGCATTTTTCGCATCGGCGATCCTGCGATCGGGATTGATGGAAATAAAGTCTCTTGATTTTTTCAGGATACCCAGATCAAATGCTTCAGAAGCTGATGTGGAGACCTTGGCAGTTGCAATGATAAAGAATCGGTCTTTCAGTGGAATGATTTCTGGTTCACCGTCATGTACTTCATCTGCAGCTCTCAAAACAAATTCTTTTGTTCCCCCACCGCCCGGAATCAGACCTACACCCAGCTCAACGAGACCGATATAAGATTCAGCAGCAGGTACAATTTTATCTGCATGCAGGCTCATTTCACATGCGCCACCCAGGGTAAGTCCGCGTGGTGCAATCACAACCGGAATGGCTGAATATCGTACACGCATCATGGTGTTCTGGAATGCTCTGATGGCCATTTCCAGTTCTTCAAATTCCTGATCAACCGCCAGCATTAATATCATACCTATATTGGCACCAGCAGAAAAGTCTTGTGTTTCATTAGCAATGACAAGGCCTTTATATTTTTCCTCCGCAATACCTATCGAGCGCTGAATACCTTCAATCACTTCTCCACCAATAGTTCCAAATTTAGTGTACCATTCCAGCCCCAGCACCTCATCTCCCAAATGGTAAAGCCTTGCAGCTGAATTTTTCCAAATGGTTTGATTTTCAAAGTTTCGCATTACAATAAAAGCGCCCGGGTCTCCGGTTACCGCAGAAACATAATTCTTTTTTGCTGGTGAATACGCAAGTTTTTCTCCTTTCTCTACTTTGTAAAAACTGGTTGCACCTCCTGCCAGCATTTCTTTTACCCATGCTGCAGTTTTATAACCGGCAGCCTCCATTTTCTTAGTTGTATCTTCTACACCAAAAAGATCCCAGGTTTCAAATGCGCCAATCTCCCATCCAAATCCTGCGCGCATCGCGTCATCAACCCTGAAAATTTCATCGCTGATTTCAGGGATTCTGTGTGATACATAAGAGAAAAGTTCGTAATGAAACTGCCGGTAAAAATCACCTGATTTATCCTTTGCCTGTATCAGAATTTTTAATCTTTCTTTCAGATCATCCAGTGGTTTGGCAGCATCCACTCCTGGAAAAGAAGATTTCTCCCTGGGTTTATATTCAAACGACTTCAGGTCGAGCGTCAATATTTCGCGTTCGCCCTTTTGATTTTTTATTTTGGAGAAAAATCCCTGACCGGTTTTATCACCGAGCCAGTTATTCGCAATCATTTTATCCAGCCAGGAAGGAATTATAAAAGTATCCCTTGCTTCATCTGAAGGACAATTTTCATAAATTCCCCGTGCTACTTTAACCAGCGTATCAAGGCCCACAACATCCGCGGTGCGGAAGGTAGCTGATTTGGGACGGCCTATAATAGGTCCTGTCAGTGTTTCTACCTGGTCAATATTCAATTGCAGTTTATCCATGAGTTTGAATATCGCCATGATGCTGAAAACACCAACCCGGTTGGCAATAAAAGCAGGACTGTCTTTACACAACACTGTGGTTTTACCCAGATAAAGATCTCCGTATTCTAAAAGAAACTGAACCACATCCTGATCAGTATCAGGAGTAGGAATAATTTCCAAAAGTCTCAGGTACCTGGGTGGATTGAAAAAATGTGTTCCGCAGAAATGTCTTTTGAAATCTTCAGATCTGCCAACATTCATCAGATGAATGGGAATGCCTGATGTATTGGAGCTGATAAGGGTACCCGGTTTCCTGTATTTCTCAACTTCGCTGAAGATGGCAGTTTTAATATCCAGTCGCTCAACCACGACTTCAATAATCCAGTCGCAGTCAGAGATATCTTTCATATTATCTGAGAAGTTACCCGTTCTGATATGTTTCACTACTTCGCTGTTATATACCGGCGAAGGATTCGATTTGATGGCAGATGTCAGTGCTTCATTTACAATCCGGTTTTTCACTGCGGGATTATCCAGCGTAAGTTTCTTTGCCTGTTCAGCAGCATTTAATTCCGAAGGAATCCGGTCAAGCAATAATACCTGAACTCCGGTGCCCGCGAAGTGGCAGGCAATCCTTGAACCCATTACACCACTGCCCAATACAGCTACTTTTTTTATAATTCTTTTCATATGATTCAGATGGTTTGTTTACCACTTGCCGGCACCGAAGGTAACACGAAAAAGATGAGCTTTATGTCGCCCACGATATTTCATCAGGCTTAATTAATAATTTTGATATTTTCCAGTTTGTAATTTTTTTGGGTGATCCAAACGGCTTTTTTAATCCCTAATTTTTCGAGTGATTTTATAGCGGAAAGGGAATCAGATAGCCTTAAAATATTTCTGGCCGCATAGTATTCAACCATGGGATTTTGTTCCAGGTTTATACATATAGCATAATCTGGCCGAATTTGTTTTAATGAATCGCCCAGTTGCTTAAAACTTGCATAAGGCATACCATCCCTGGAAACATATCCGGGACGATTTATATAATAATATTGCCCAATAGAACAAATCATGAAAAGAGCCAGCAATCCGCGAAAAAAATTATTGTTTTTAATTGCACCTGCAAAACGGGCAGCAACAAAACATAGTAACAAAGCCCAGGGAAGGATGGTAAATTCATGATCCGTAGACCAGTTAAACAAAAAGAGGTTGTAAAAAATTAGCGATGTTACGAGTAATCTTATAAAAATAATTTCCTTTATCCCCCAGAAATCCGGAAATATTTTTCTTCGCCGGTTGCTCAGAAAACTGATCAGCAATACCAACAAAAGAGGAAAATAGCTGGTCAAAAAATAAGCCATTAACAAAGAGAATCTTTTGGCAATTGTTGAGCCTGCAAGGTTCATGCTTCTCTCGGAGGAGCGCCTAAGCCAGTAATCCACCACGGCTTCACGGCCCATATGGGAAGCAAATTGAAAGAAAATCAGTACTATCCCGGACGCAACGGAGAACACCAGCACAAATGCCAGCCAGCCGTATTTATTGTTTTTACGCCATTTGTAGAGAGCTACCAAGATGCTTAGAAAACTTAGGAACAGGATATACCAGTCAATATATACAAGAAACACAATCAGTATCAAAAGAGCGGATAACCTGCCGGCCGAGATCCGGGATGGGTCTTGAAGCATGGGTAACAACAGCAATAAGACTCCCAACAAAAAGGGGAGCATTATTCCGGTGTTTATATACCCGTTCCCAAGAAACCAAAGCATGCCCGGGGAAAATATCATGAAACTGCATCCGGCGATTATCATAGAATATTTTCTGCTCTTGCCGGATGGTATCAACTGCTCCATTAAATAAAAAAAAAGGAGGATGCTGGCTAAATGGAATAGCAGGTTCAGAATTTCAAGATAAAGGGGGATAGCCGGCAAGTGAAACATTTGATAAAAGAAATAAGGAATCACGAAGAAGCCCGGACCAAAGGAAAGATATACAGTGTTTCCATTATTATCTATATTTAAGTTGTTTGGCGGAAGCTTATCACCTGCATTCTGGAAATTCATAACTGGCGTATAATGAAAATGATCACCCCCACCGGCCTGTCGCCAGGAAACAATATTTATTAATATTACTGCTGTATTAAATTCATAATGTTTAGATATCGGTCTGTTTAAATTGGGGAAACGAATAATAATACTGAGCGTAAATAATAACAGAACAATACCGAAAGCTGTTTGACGTGGTGTTCCTTGTTTGAATGAATGAAGGATCAATGGTTCTTTTTTATCATTGTCATCAACTTACCGCAGATCCAGCTTCGATCTTTTCGTCCGGGGCAACAAAAACTAATCTGCCTTTGGAATCTTCTGCCATCAGTATCATACCATTGCTTTCAATTCCCTTCATTTTTCGTGGAGCGAGGTTGGTTACTACAATCACCTGTTTACCGGAGATGTCCTCGGGTTTAAAATGAAGGGCAATTCCCGAAACAATTGTTCTCTTTTCGAAGCCCAGGTCTATTTCCAGTTTCAACAGTTTATCCGCTTTTGCAATTTTTTCTGCCGAAAGTATAACACCAGAACGCAGTTCGAGTTTTTCAAAATCGGCATATTGAATTTCTTGTTTTTTTTCGGGGGGCGCTGCAGAACTATCAGAAATGCCGATATCCGGTTTAATCATATTGCGATGCAGTTTTTCCATTTGTTTTTGTATTTCTTCGTCTTCTATTTTTCTGAATAACAATACAGGGGGGCGAAGACTGTAACCCATCTTCAGCAGGTCTGTGCTGCCTGCGTTTTCCCATTCCAGCATCCTTTCCACAACCTTCATCATATTCAACAATTTCTTAGCAGTGGAAGGAAGAAATGGATTAATGAGTATTGTAAGATTGGCCGTCAGTTGCAGACACAGGTATAAACAATTGTCGATTTTTTCCTGGTCTTCAGGTGTGGTCGTTTCTTTACCTGCTTTTTTCCAGGGCTCTTTTTCCTGAAGATATTTGTTTCCTTTTCTTGCGAGGTCAATAATTGAATAAAGGGCATCACGGAATTTATATTGTTCGAGCAGGTTTTCAACTGTAATTTTTGTCTGTTCTAACTGGCGGATCAATTCAGTATCAGAAGCCTCTTTAATATTCTCATGCCAGAAAGGTACTTTTCCTTTGCAAAGTTTATGCATCAGCACGAAAGTCCTGTTTACAAAATTTCCAAAAATGGACACGAGTTCGCTGTTATTCCTGTCCTGAAAATCCTTCCATGTAAAGTCATTGTCCTTGGTTTCAGGAGCGTTTGCGCAAAGTACATAACGGAGAACATCTTCACATCCGGGAAAATCTTCCAGGTATTCATGTACCCAAACTGCCCAGTTGCGGCTTGTAGAGACTTTTTCTCCTTCAATATTCAGGAATTCATTGGCAGGTACATTATCGGGCAGAACAAAATGTCCATGTGCCAGCAGCATAGCAGGGAAAATAATACAATGAAATACGATATTGTCTTTACCAATAAAATGCACCAGTTTGGTATCAGTCTGTTGCCAGTAGTCGGCCCATTTTGGTGTTAACTCTTTTGTAGCAGAAATATAACCGATGGGCGCATCGAACCATACATATAATACTTTTCCTTCAGCATCCGGCAGGGGCACTTTAATTCCCCAGTTACCATCACGCGTCATAGCGCGGGACTGTAAACCATTATCGAGCCAGCTTTTACACTGTCCGTAAACGTTATTCTTCCATTCAGTATGGCCATTAAGGATCCATTCTTTCAGAAATTTTTCATAATGCTGGAGTGGAAAATACCAATGTTTGGTTTTTCTTTTGACCGGGACAGCGTCACTAAGTGTACTTCGCGGATTAATAAGCTGATCGGGACTTAGTGAAGAGCCGCAGCGTTCACACTGGTCACCAAAAGCATTTGGATTACCGCAGATCGGGCAGGTACCGGTTATATAGCGGTCGGCCAGAAAAATTTTAGCTTCTTCATCATAAAACTGTTCAGTTTCTTTCTCTTCAAAAATATGATCATCGTATAATTTTGTAAAGAAAGCAGATGCTGTTTCGTGATGCACGGGGTTGGTTGTGCGGGAGTAAATGTCGAAGGAGATAAACATCTGCTCGAAACTTTTTTTAATCAGTGCATGGTATTTATCAACGACCTGTTGTGGTGTAATTCCTTCTTTCATTGCCCGGATGGTTATCGGAACACCATGTTCATCACTGCCTCCGATAAAAAGTATGTCTTTTTTACGCGCCCTCTGATAGCGCACGTAAATATCTGCGGGAATATAACAGCCTGCAAGATGGCCGATATGAACAGGTCCGTTTGCATAAGGAAGGGCGGCTGTAACCAGGATGCGGTTGTATTCTTTCATAATTTAATGACGGATTGCAAAAATACGTTAAAGAGGCGTAACGCCTAACGCTTAACGCCTAACGCGTAACGCAATTTTATGCGAATCTTTAGACTGAATGCTGTCAACTGTCAACTGTTAACAGTTAACTTTATTTGATGAAGAGAAAGTCTTTTCTGGGATCCCTGTTGGGTGGCCCTTTGCTGGCGTCGGCGAATTTTAAGTCTGCTGAAGGGAAGGATAACAGGATTTTGGATGAAATACCCTGGCGCATTCCGCCTTATCTGAAAGCTGGCGATACTGTTGGTATAACCTGCCCGGCAGGTTTTATGACACCCGAAGAAATCCAGCCGGCAGTGCAGACAATAAAAAGCTGGGGATTTAATCTGCGTATAGGCAGGACCGTAGGAGCCCGCGATTTCATTTTCGGAGGAACAGATGCAGAAAGATTGGCAGACCTGCAACAAATGCTGGACGACCCTTCTATCCAGGCTATCATGTGTGCAAGGGGAGGGTATGGATGTATCAGGATAATTGATCAGCTGGATTGGAAGAAATTCGTAGAAAGGCCAAAATGGATTATTGGTTTCAGTGATATTACAGTAATTCATGCACAGCTTAACCATCAGTTTCATATTGCTTCCATCCATTCAAAAATGTGCAATAGTTTTCCTGAAACTTCTGAACAGGTTGAAAAAGGACAATGGGAAAGTATTTTATCCATTGAGGCTGCATTAACGAATAAGAGGATAGAATATCCAATCGTGTATGATGTGAGTAACCGGTCCGGATTCGGACAGGGAGTACTGGCTGGTGGAAATCTGAAAACGATCGAAACCCTTGCCGGTTCTGCATCAGATCTGCGTACCGAAGGGATGATCCTGTTCCTGGAAGATACAGGGGAATACTTATACAGTATTGATCGTATGTTTTATAATCTGAAACGCACGGGCAAGCTTGAAAATCTCAAAGGATTGTTGATTGGGGCATTCCGTGTTAAACCGGATGATCCTGGAGATGAGTTTGGAAGAAGCGTTTACAATATCGTACTGGAACAAGTAGCTGATTATAAATATCCGGTTTGTTTTAATTTCCCGGTGGGCCATGTAAAAACAAATTATGCATTGAAATGCGGCGTGAGGCATGAGTTAAATATCGATTCGGAACATGTTAATTTTAAAGAAAGCTCTTAAGGCCTAAAGCTTAAAGCGTAAGGCGTAAGGCGTAAGGCGTAAGGCGTAAGGCGTAAGGCATAAGGCGTAAGGCGTAAGGCGTAAGGCGTAAGACAAATATGAGAGCGTGTAATTTATATTGATTTTCCAGAATTAATAATTAATAATTGATAATTGCTTTGTGCCTTAAGCATTACGCTTTAAGCCTTTAAAGTGAATTTAAAATGAAGAAATAATGCCTAACACAACCCCTCCTTACTTAAAAAGTGGCGACACCATCGGCATTGTTTGCCCGGCAGGTTATATGTCTGCCGAAAGAATTGTTCCTTGTGTAAATACTCTGACATCATGGGGTTTCAGGGTTAAGATCGGGAAAACAGTCGGAGGCACTTCTTCCAATTATTTTTCGGGTACGGATGCAGAAAGATTGGAGGATTTGCAGGAAATGCTCGATAATGATGAAGTAGCAGCTATTTTATTTGGGAGGGGAGGATACGGACTGAGCAGGATCATTGATAAGATTAGTTTTAAGAGATTCCGCAAATCACCCAAGTGGATCCTGGGCTATAGTGATATCACTTTATTGCACGCACATATATATTCAAATTATGAAATCGCAACAGGACACACAGCCATGGCCGGCGCTTTTCTTGATGCGGGAACTGATGATCCATTCATACATTCCATCCGGGATCTTCTAACTGGTAAAAAGCTTCAATTTTTCTGTGAACCACATCCTTTTAACCGGAGAGGAGAAGTGGAAGCAGTGATTATGGGTGGCAATCTTACTTTACTGGCGCACACAGTAGGTGGCCCCTCAGATTTTAAAACCAAGAACCTCATCCTTTTTATTGAAGATATAGGGGAATATTTATACAATATTGACCGGATGCTTTATCAGTTAAAAAGTGCAGGAAAATTCAATAAACCTGCAGCACTAGTTATAGGAAGTTTTACAGATATGAAAGATACAGAAAGACCATTCGGACGGGATGCTCATGAAATAATCCGCGATGTACTTTCAGAATATGACTTCCCGGTTTGCTACGGATTTCCGGTCGGCCATGTAAAAGATAATTTTGCACTGAAATGTGGCGTAGAATACAAGCTCAGGATAGGTAAAGAAAGGATTTCGCTGGAGGAAATTTAAACGAACAGTGAGCGTATCAAAAACGGACATCACAAAAGAGGGAGCTTATTTAAATTGTTGAAAAAGAACAATTTGAATAACTGGCATTCCTTTAGCCTTTTAAAAAGAGATTCCTAATAACATTCATCATGCTGCAGAACTATTTTAAGATTGCTTACAGAAATCTGACAAGAAATAAAGCATTTTCCTTTATAAATATTTTTGGTTTAGCTGTGGGTTTAGCTACCTGCGTGCTGATGATACTATACATTTTTAGTGAACTGGGATATGATAAGCAGAATAAAAATTCCGATCGCATATTCAGGATTGCGTATCAGGCAGTTAAAAAAGTCAATCCTGAAGATAAATCCTGGGCTTCCACTGCCGCACCTATTGCTTGGGGATTGAAATCGGACATGCCGGAAGTTGAGCAGGCAACAAGGTTACTTAAATTTCCTTCACTGGATAAAATGTTGCTGAAATATGAACATGGCAACGAGAAAAAAATATTTTATGAAAGCAATGGATACTATGTTGACTCTACATTTTTCCAGATTTTCAGTTACGACTTTATATTTGGAAATGCCTTAACATCACTTAACGAGCCGAATAGTATTGTAATTTCAAAACAGATAGCCAACAAAATATTTGGGAACGAAAATCCTGTAAATAAATCAATCACTGTTGGATTACCATATGGCGATTTCATTTATACAGTTAAAGGAGTTTTTGATGATTCAAAAATGAAATCCCATATCCCGGCCCATTTTTTCCTTTCCATGAGAAATGGAGATATAGGCACCTGGGTTGAAAATCAAACGAACTGGGCCACAAACAATATTTTTCATACTTACGTGAAATTGAAAGAAGGATCAAACGCAGAAAATTTTGAAAAAAAGCTGCAGGAATTTATCGATCGGAGAGGAGGAAAAGATTTAAAAGAAATGGGAATTATCCGACAATTATTTATTCAACCTGTAACACGTATCTATCTTCATTCCGATCTGGATAATGAAATTGCTCCTAATGGAAATATTACTTATTTATATATTCTTGGCAGCATAGCGTTATTTGTATTGATGATCGCCTGTATCAATTTTATGAATCTTTCAACAGCCCGCTCCTTAAAAAGGGCAAAGGAGGTCGGAGTAAGAAAAGTGCTGGGGGCGGAAAAAAGATCTCTTGTGTATCAATTTTTGGGAGAATCCACATTGATGAGCTGCCTTGCTTTACTGCTGGCATTGATAATTGCATATCTGGTATTACCCCTTTTTAATAGCCTCACTCAAAAAAACATTGCGCTTTTTGATCAGCCGGGTATCTGGTTCTGGATTATTGTACTTACAATGGGTACAGGATTGCTTTCCGGAATTTATCCGGCTTTTTATCTTTCTTCATTCAGGCCCATCACAGTTCTCAAGGGAAAATTGCTGAATAACTTTTCGGGTACTGCAATACGAAAGGGTCTCGTTGTGTTCCAATTTGTTATCTCAATTTGCCTTATTCTGGGGGTTATAGTAATACAGAAGCAATTGCAATTCATGAATGACCAAATGCTTGGTTTTAATAAAGCCCAGCAGATCATTTTGCCTTTACGAAGCCCGGGCACTGTTAAAAATTACGAAGTATTGAAAACTGAGTTATTAAAAAACCCGGGTGTAAAGAATATAACATGCGGATCCACTTATCCGGGCATCGCAAGCGTGGATGATATGATTTTTTATGCCGAAGGCAAATCGGTGAAAGATGTAATAGATATTCATCTTGCTAACGTTGGTAATGATTATTTCGAAACATTAGGATTAAAACTGGTGGCTGGCAGAGGATTTTCAAAAGATTTTACTGCCGACTCAAATAGCATTATCCTGAATGAAACCGCCCTTCATGAACTTGGATACCCTCTAAAGACAGCTTTGGGAAGGAAAATATATTTTGATTTTCAGGGGAGTCACAATACGATGTATATTGTCGGGGTAGTCAGGAATTTCAATTTTGAAAGCTTATATAATACAATAAAACCATTTGCGTTCAATACATTAATGGGGAACAGGTATAGTTATGTAATTGCAAATATTTCAGCAAAAAATTATGCAGGGACCCTTCAGGAAATGTCAAAGTCCTGGAACAATGTCAATCCCGGGATACCTTTTGTATATTCATTTCTTGACAAGGATTTTCAGAAAAATTATGAAAAAGACCAGCGTATATCCGGAATTGTCTGGAGCTTTACTGTCATCGCAATCCTGATTGCCTGCCTTGGATTATTTGGTTTGTCTGCATTTGCAGCTGAACAACGCTTTAAAGAAATAGGTGTAAGAAAAGTGCTTGGCGCTTCTGTTTTTAGCATCGTAGGATTATTGTCCAGAGATTTTATCAGAATGGTTTTAATAGCCATACTCATTGCCACTCCTGTTGGATGGTATTTTATGAATAAATGGTTGGAGAGTTTTGCTTACAGAACACCCGTCAGCTGGTGGCTATTTGCAATCACTGGTTTTCTTGCGATTTTAATAGCACTTATTACCGTCAGTTTTCAGGCAATCAGAGCAGCGATCGGAAACCAGGTAAATAGCCTTCGTTCAGAATGAACTCCGGCTATCAATTCCAGCCTTCGCTCTGAATGAACTTATTCGACATTCTATTTTTGATTAGGGTCCGGTTAAAAATTAGTTTTAGGCTTTAGGCTTTAAGCTTTGAGCTTTAAGCTGTTTTAGTACATTTGCGACTACTAAATTAAGATGAGCCTTATCAGAAAATTCCTTCTTTATACGCTTGGTGAAAAACGATATTTACGCCTGCTGGCCGGCTCATTTCAGAAATTATATAAAACCGGTCGTCTTAGGGTAGATTACCAGGATATTTATTTTTTAAAGAATCTTATCCGTCAGGGTGACTATTGCATAGACATAGGCGCGCATCTCGGATATTTTACGATTGAAATGAGTCGTCTGGCTGGTAATCACGGACATGTATTTGCGATTGAACCGATGACTAAATTCTTCAATACCCTGAAAGGGTTAGTATCAAATATTAGCAACAAGAATATTACCCTTTTTCAATACGCGATGGGAGGAGGAGAGGCCTTTGTTGAAATGGGCATTCCCAAAGTAAACAATGTCAAAAAATTCGCTTATGCAAGGGTAATTCGAACCAGTACTTTTCTTGAATATGTGGAATCTGAAAAAGTAAAAAACGTATCAGGCGATGAGATATTTCGTGATTTATACAGGGTGGATTTTATTAAATGCGATGTAGAAGGTCTGGAACTGGCCGTATTTCAGTCTTTCGTTGAAATCATAGATAAACACCGCCCGGTGATTCTATGTGAACTCGGAGATCCGCAGGATAGAAAAAGATTGCTGGATCTTTTTTCTCCGTTTAATTATAAAATGTATTACCTGCAAAGTGGAAAATTGAAATCCTTCTCACCTGAAAGTACTGTTGCTCCGGTATCTCACAATCATTATTTTATTCCCGAAAGACGCTTACAAAATTTATCTCACCTGATTTCATTATGAAATCAGTTTTCTCCGATTCTTTTTAGACTTAAATCAGGCAACGGAGAAACAATCAGTGGGAATTTCTCAATAAGCACATTGGATGGATCCAGTCCGAATCCCCTTTCCTCAGATAAACTCGCTTCTTTCAGCCAGAAATATAATTTCATGATCACTCTTTCGAAAAAAGAAAGTTCATTATCCTGGCTGAGGTATTTCTCCATTACCACAACCTGAAAATCACCAACAACATTATTTCTTTCCAGCGATTCGTACCGGCTTGTAATATTGACTTCCCTGTTTTTTACAAGGTCCTCCACTACTTTCCTGATCATCAGATTAATTCTGGGCTCAATCCTGAAACCAAGTCTGAATTCCACACGGATGATGTCATTGGGTATGATGTGTGTTACCGAATATTCAGAAATATATGGTTCATCCAGTGTGTCTATATGAACGAACCAGTAAATATCTGCACGTTTAGGTTTTTTATTCAGTATGGAATAGATTATTTTATGTTCAATTTCCTTGGGGTTATTCGCACTCGTCATATACATCAGATGAGTTGCGAATTTTGGAACGCTGCGGTCTGTGCTCAGCTCCTGGATCTGCGGAATATAATTTTCCAGTCGAACGAATTCAACATAACGATTTTTAATCTTTCGTGAACGGTACCATACATACATGATCCCGAATAATGCTCCTCCTACTATCAGAGTTACGAAACCGCCATGTGGAAATTTTTCAAGATTTGCAAAAAGGAAACTGAATTCAATTATCAGGTATACGGTCAGGTACAGATATATTAATGCCGTTGGAACACGCCGGGAAATGAGAAAGTTGGAAAATAGAATGGACGTTGCCAGCATACACAAAGTAATAGCAAGTCCATATGCGGCTTCCATATGGGAAGAGGAACGGAAATAAATGGTGATACCACAACATCCTACAAATAAAAGAAAATTGATGGCCGGAATATACAATTGTCCTTTCTGTTCAGTGGGATAACTGATCCGGAATTTGGGCCAAAGGTTCAGCCGCATGGCTTCACTTATCAATGTAAAGGATCCGCTGATCAGGGCCTGGCTGGCGATAATGGCAGCCGCAGTTGCAATCAGGATTCCCGGAATCAGGAACCAGTCGGGCATGATACTGAAAAATACACTGTTATGGGCTGTATCGAATACTTTACCCATCTGGTTACGCAGGAGCCATGCACCCTGCCCGAGATAATTTAATATGAGACAGGTTTTCACATAAATCCATGATATTCGGATATTACTTTTACCGCAATGTCCAAGGTCGGAATAAAGAGCCTCGGCTCCGGTCGTACAAAGAAATACAGCACCCAGTAACCAGAATCCTTTGGGATATATGGTCAGTAGTTCAATAGCATAAACAGGACTCAGGGCTTTGAAAATATGGAGATCATCCAGTAAATGTCCTGATCCTAAAACGGCCATCATTCCAAACCATAGCAGCATAATGGGTCCGAATAGTTTTCCGATAGAATCCGTTCCAAATTGTTGAAGGAAAAAAAGAATCAGCATGATCCCCAGCACGATATAAACAATCGTATCCTGAGGTATATAATTCAGGCTGGGTAATTGCCGCAGACCTTCTATGGCTGACGTGACAGAAATGGGGGGTGTGATCATTCCGTCGGCAAGAAGAGCTGCACCTCCGATCATGGCAGGTAAAACGAGCCAGCGTCTTTGTCTGCGGACCAGTGCATAAAGAGAAAATATTCCACCTTCACCTTTGTTGTCAGCATTCAGGGTAAGCCAGACATATTTAATCGTCGTTTGCAGAGTAAGCGTCCAGATAATACAGGAAAGACTTCCAATAATTAATAATTCGCTGATAACGCGGCCATTGATAATGGCGTTGAGTACATAAAGCGGAGAAGTTCCGATGTCTCCGTAAATAATACCTAAAGCAATAACCAGGTTGCCTACGGTGACCTTGTCAATTTGTTTGCTCACTACAGTGCATGTTAAGTTGGTGTCATAGCGGACAGGGACGTCTATATGGCAAACAATCTCATTTGTGAAAAAGCAATCGGCACAAAGATATAGGGAATAGGATGAAATTAACAGATTCTAAAGGGAGATTTGAGTACCTTGTCTTTCAAACCAATCCCTATAAGTGTTTTATTATGAATTTAAGAATACTTGGCCTGCTCTTATTCCTTCCCATCCTTATCCAGGCCCAACACATTGTTTATACCGAACCTGAACAAGACGATACACGCAAAACAGATTTTGAAATTATTGGCCGGGTTTCAGGAAATATCCTGATTTTTAAAAATAATCGTACTACAAGCTCCATTTCGATTTACAATACCGATATGAAGCTGGTTCAAAGGATTCCACTCCCTTTTATACCCGAAAAATATACTAATATTGATTTTGTACAATACCCGGACTTCTTCTATTTGCTGTGTGAATACCAGAAGAAGAATATCGTTCACCTGACAGCTTTTAAAATGGATGGCCAGGCCCAACCTGTGGGTGAACCGGTAGATCTGGATACTACACAGGTAAGCGGTACGAATAATGGTAAGATTTATACCAATATTGAGAGTGAAGATAAACAGTGGCTGATGGCTCTCAAGATCAATACTAAAAATCCGAAAACCTATACTTTCACTTCTTTTCTGTTCAATAAGACCCTGGAGTTACAGGACCGTCATCGTATTTCGATGCTTGTACAGGACCGTGCCGACATGTTTACAAATTTCGAATTGGACAATGAAGGTCAGCTTGTATTTACTCGCTTTGCACGAACAGGTAGTGGCGAATACCTGACCCATGTTTCATTCGTTATAAAGGGACCCGCTGCTGATACATTTGCTATTCGGGACATTGGTGCAAGCGACCGAATACTTGATGAATTAAAACTTAAGGTTGACAATTACAATAAGCGGTACCTTCTTTCGGCGTTTTATTACACGCAAAGAAGGGGAAATATCGAAGGTCTTTACACAGTGATCTGGGATAAAACGTCCGATTCCAAATTAAAAGAATCGATAACCATTTTCAATGAAGATTTACGGACGCTCGCTAAAAGCTCCGAATCCAATATGAAGATGGCATTTAATGACTATTTTATGAAGAGAATTGTACCCAAGAAAGATGGGGGGTATCTTGTAATTTCAGAATCTGAGTTTACTACAAGCCGCGGATCTGCATTTAGCAGGTCGGACTATTTGTACGGACCCATGAGTCCGATCGATTATTATTCTCCATATTATAATCCATATTCACCCTATAACCGATACGGGATGGGAACAGTTAACAGGTACAGTGCGGAGAGTATTTTGGTGCTTTCTTTCGACAAGAACAGTAATATGGAATGGAGTAACGTGATTCCGAAGAGTCAGTTTGATGATGAAAGTTCAGCGCTACTCTCCTATCAAACCATGAATACCGGAGGAGAATTACATTTTTTATATAATCAGGTTGATAAAAGAACTATGCTGCTGATGGATCAGAGTATATCAGCCGACGGAAAAATTACAAGACTGCCTACCTTTCATAATCTCGACAAAGGATATACATTTATGCCGCGCATAGGAAAACAGGTGTCGAGTAATCAAATTGTAATACCTTGCGAGTACAGGAATTATCTTTGCTTTGCAAAAATAGATTTTTTTTAAAACCCCGCAGGTGATCGGTATTTTCAAAAAAAAAGCATCTACCAATGCTTTAATACTCTTCCTATATGCTTTAGTTCTGAAATTTTCACTTTTCCTGCATCCCTTTTTACCGGTATTGCATGCAGAGGACAATTATTTATATCGATTTGTATTGACAATCCTCGGCGCTCTCTTCGGACATGCGGCTCTTCCTTATTCGATACTTAGTTTTATTATTTTGTTTTCACAGGCAACCCTGCTTAACAGTATTTGTAACTATCATAAGATGCTGCCACATGCCAATTATCTTCCCGGCATGTGCTACATCCTGGTGACATCATTATTACCTGACTGGGGACATTTTTCGGCTCCGCTCCTGATAAATTCCATTATGATCTGGTGCTGGTATCGCATGGTAGCTTTATATAATAGTCCCAATCCAATAGCTTCCATATTCAATATCGGCGTTTTTCTGGGCCTTGCTACGCTGCTATATATTCCGGCTATCGCATTTTTGCTGTTATTGTTTTTTTCGTTGCTTATCATGCGCCCATTTAGAGTTCAGGAATGGTTCGTAGGTTTCATCGGATTTACTTCCCCCTATTATTTCCTTATTCTGATTCTATATTTTGTTCATCAGTTACATTGGAATAACCTGATTCCTCATATTAGTTTCACATTTCCCTCATTCCCTGGATCGGTTTGGGTAGTTGCGGCCATGAGCCTGCTGGTAATACCTTTCATAATTGGTGGAATTTATGTTCAGAATAACCTGAATAAAATGCTTATTCAGGCGAGGAAAAGCTGGAGCCTGCAGCTTGCTTTTCTGGTAACAGCAATCTTTGTAATAATTATCAATAAAGCCGGCTCGTACGAGAATTGGATTGTGACTGCCATGCCCTTTGCAGTTTTTCATTCGGCTGCTTATTATTATCCGCCAAATAGGTTTTTGGCAGGACTCCTGCACTGGCTTTGTTTTAGTGTAGCCATTGTTATTAATTATTTTGTATAAAATTTATTGGTTTATGATTTAAGGTATATGGTTTATGGTAAATCATATTTAGAATATGAAATTTCCATACACAACTAAACATATACCAAAAAGCCTTAAGCTTTGAGCTTTAGGCTTTAAGCTTAAAGAATTATCTTTGTAGTTAAAACTCTGTAAATGAAATTTGGCGTCATCGTATTTCCGGGCTCTAATTGTGACAGGGATATGCAATTTGCTCTGCAGAACGAACTGGGTTATGAAGTGGTCATGTTATGGCATAAGGATACAGATCTTTCGATGTTTTCTACGCAGGATTGCATAGTGCTTCCAGGAGGATTTTCTTATGGGGATTATCTTCGATGTGGGGCTATTGCCAGATTTAGTCCGCTTATGCAGCCTCTGATAAGATTTGCTGAAAAGGGAGGTATGGTACTTGGTGTTTGTAACGGATTCCAGATTTTATGCGAATCCCATCTGCTGCCCGGCGTGTTATTGAGAAACTCTAACCAGCAGTTTATCGGAAAAAATATTTACATGAAAACAGAAAACGGCGAGGCCCTGAAAATACCAATTGCTCATGGAGAGGGAAGATATTATGCAGATGACAAACTTCTGGATGAGATGGAGTCAGGAAAGCAGGTGATATGGAAATATTGCGACGCAGAAGGGAATATAACACCTGAATCGAATCCGAACGGAAGTACCCGGAGTATCGCAGGAATCTGCAATAAAGAACGGAATGTTTTTGGCCTTATGCCCCATCCTGAAAGAGCAGTTTCAGAAAGTCTTGCAAACACGGATGGTCGAAAATTGTTTCAACAGATCTTTAACAGCAGGAGCCTTCATTCAGTAAACAGGCAATCTGTTTTGGCATTACCTTAGGTTATTCAACGGCTATGTACAAAAGGTCCGGATTATTATTTCTCCTTATCAGTTTGTTTTTCGTCGAGGGTAATAGTCAGGATAGTACTGCTGTTACCTGGAAGGTCCAAACTGCGGATTCGGATTCCGGCTCTTACATTTTGATTTTTACTGCCAATATAAAACCCGGGTGGCAGTTGTATTCGCCTAACCAGGATTTGAGTGGTACGTCTTCGATGGAAATAAACTTTGTGGACAGCAGTTTTTCCGTGACACCGCCATTTATGTTTGTAAACGGAAAATCAGAAAAGAAAAAAGTTGCCCTGTTTAATGATTCCTCATTTTCGATATTTTACTCAAACGCGGATTTTTCCATACCTCTCAATATCAAGGGAAACATTCCTTCTCATGTTTTTGGTTCTCTCATTTATTATTACGGTAAGGCGGATTCATTTTATTCCGGAAATTTTTCTTTTAATGCAACCATACCGGGCGGTAAAGACACTTATTCCAGAATACGAATCAACAGTTTTGATCTGAAACACCCCGTGAATCCCTGTGGGGATTCAGGTACAGCAGGAAAGGGACTACTTAGTATTTTTCTACTGGGATTGCTGGGTGGTTTCATTGCGCTGCTGACACCCTGCGTATTTCCACTTATCCCGCTTACTGTTTCGTTCTTTACCAAAAGCAGCAGTTCAGGGAAAGCACATGCTTTTTTATATGGATTTTTTATCTTCCTGATATATGTTTTACTGAGCCTTCCTTTCTATCTCCTGGATCATGTCAATCCGGAAATCCTAAATACAATTTCCACCAGCATATGGCTCAACCTTTTCTTTTTTCTGATTTTCGTAGTATTCGCGATTTCTTTTTTCGGATATTTTGAAATCACTTTGCCGGGAAGCGTAGCGAATTCTGTAAACAGTAAATCAGGGGGCACCAGTTTGCTTGGAATATTTTTCATGGCACTTACACTGGCTATCGTTTCATTTTCCTGTACAGGTCCAATTCTGGGTTCCCTGCTCGTTGGGGCGCTTTCGAATAATGGAGGGGCCATTCAGCTGACCATTGGAATGGGTGGTTTCGGTCTCGGTCTTGCCCTGCCTTTTGCAGTTTTTGCTCTGTTTCCCGCATGGCTTGGATCATTGCCAAAATCTGGTGGCTGGCTGGGTTGTGTAAAAGTGGTGTTAGGATTCCTCGAATTGGCTATGGCAATAAAATTTCTTTCAAATGCCGACCTGGTAGAGCAGTGGGGACTGGTTAAAAGGGAAATCTTTATTGCATTCTGGGTGATCATCGGAGTCCTGATTACGCTTTACCTGATGGGTAAAATCAGGTTTCCACACGATAGCCCCGTTAAAAAATTCAGTGCCTCACGCGTCGGATTTCTGGTTTTTTTTGGCATTGCTACCATTTACCTGATTCCTGGACTAACCAATACAAAAGCTGCAAACCTGACCCTGATCAGCGGATTTCCTCCTCCGCTCTGTTATTCAGTTTATAAAAACCCTGTTAATTGCACAAAAGGGGTAGAACCTTTGAGAGACTATGAGCAGGCCATTACACTGGCAAGGAAATTGAATAAACCGGTGCTGATCGATTTTACCGGATGGGCCTGTGTAAACTGCCGTAGGATGGAGGAGAACGTCTGGACGGATCCCGAGGTAAGAAAGAGGATGATAGATTCCTTTGTGGTTGTTTCACTATATGTGGATGAACGCCGGCTTCTGCCTACGGCGTCACAGACAGTTTATTCCACCCGGGACGGGGCACAAAAGAATATCATCACTGTAGGTGACAAATGGGCTACTTTCCAGTCTGAGAACTTTAATGCGGTTTCCCAGCCTCAATACGCCCTGATTAGCCCGGACGAGAAAATTCTAACCTATACCAAGGGCTATACTCCTAAAGCTCAGGATTTTACGCAATGGCTGGACTGTGGTCTGGCTGCCTTCCGCAAATAGTGGATTCAGGGTGCCAAAAAAGTATATTTGTTGGTACATTGTTGGTATACCGTTGGTATATCGTTGGGATAGCTCTGCGAAGAAAGAACGATCGAACTACGAATAAACTCTTAAGAGATTAAGAACAAGACAATACTAAAGTAAGAAGGCTGTCTCTCGGAGACAGCCTTCTGTAATAGTGTAAAGTTCTGCTAGAGGGCAATCCTTTTTTCCACCATCATTTTACGCAGGTTGATCAACCCATACCGCATCCGACCCAGGGCTGTGTTGATGCTGCAATTGGTCAGGGAAGCGATCTCCTTGAAACTCAGATCGGCATAATGCCTCAGAATGATGACTTCGCGCTGATCTTCAGGAAGAAGGTCAAGCATCCGTCTGACGCGGTCGTGGCTTTGCCTTTTCATGATTTTAACATCGGCGCCATCTTCTGTAAAATTGATGACTTCAAAAATGTCCCTGTCATCGCTGGTCTTGATGGCAGGCGTTCTTTTCACCTTGCGGAAATGATCCACGCAGAGGTTGTGTGCGATGCGCATTGCCCAGGGAAGGAATTTGCCTTCTTCTGTGTACCGTCCACCGCGAATGGTGTCGATAATTTTAATCAGAACATCCTGGAAAATGTCCTCAGCCAGATACTTGTCTTTGACGAGGAAGAGAATGGAAGTGTACAGCTTGTCCTTGTGGCGGATTACGAGAGCTTCAAGAGCCTGTAAATCGCCGTCGCGAAACGAATGGATTAATTCATGATCGGTTTTCGTACGTAGCGAATTCATAAACTTCTACGGTTTTTAAAGGTGATAGGATATATGTTGGATTTTTGAACGCTTGGCTTTTCTGTGTAGAAGTGCTTACTCTATAAAACTATTTTATTGTGTTATTAAATGTTAATCAGTGTTTAAAGATATACAATTTTTGGAAAAAACAACATTTTGGGAAAATAAATTGTTCTAAAGGACCAGACCTTACATTCCCCATTTGGGAAAGCCTTTTCTAATTTGTTCACTTCCAATATATTTACTCTTCCAATTTATGTCATCAACGATCAAGGACAAAAAGACTTCTTCTAAAACAGCCCTCCATTCGCCCCTGGATTCCATCCAAATAAAAGGCGCCAGGGTTCATAACCTGAAGAATATATCTGTCAACATTCCACGCAATAAATTTATTGTAGTCACCGGCGTATCTGGTTCAGGAAAATCTTCGTTGACGATCGATACATTATTTGCGGAAGGTCAGCGTCGTTATGCGGAAAGTCTGAGTGCATATGCCCGGCAGTTCATGGCCAGGATGGACAAACCCGACGTAGATTATATTAAAGGGCTTTGTCCTGCCATCGCCATTGAACAGAAAGTAACCACCCGGACTCCCCGGTCAACTGTTGGCAGCATGACCGAACTGTACGATTACCTCCGGTTACTTTATGCCCGGGTAGGTATCACATATTCTCCTGTTTCAGGCAGGGAAGTAAAGAAGCATGATGTTAAGGACGTGATAAAAGCCATGCAGGAAAGAACCACCGGAGATAAGGTTCTTATCCTTGTTCCATTTAAACAACATCCCAACCGGAATACTACAGAAGAGCTGAATATTCTTCTTCAGAAAGGATTTAGCCGTCTTTATATTAATCAGGAAACTGTCCGGATAGAAGATCTCTTAACAGTAGCTGCAACAAACGGCAAAACGAAAAAGTCAGATCCAAAACTGCCTAAAGACAATTCATTTCTGCTTATTGACCGGATTTTAGTTAAAGATTTTGATGAAGATGATCAGCACCGGCTGGCTGATTCTATCGGGACTGCTTTTTATGAAGGGGAAGGACAGATGCAACTCGAGATCAATGGTGAAGAAAAGTTGTCATTCACTAATCGATTTGAAATGGACGGGATGAAGTTTGAAGAACCGGTACCCAATCTTTTTTCATTCAATAATCCTTATGGTGCCTGCCCTACATGTGAAGGTTTCGGTCAGGTACTTGGTATTGATTCAGATCTGGTAATTCCCGATAAAAGACTTAGCCTGTACGAAGGTGCAGTGGCTCCCTGGAAAGGGGAAAAACTAAGTGCATGGAAAGATCATTTTATAAAAACATCAAAAAAATATGATTTTCCGATTCACAAACCTATCATTGATCTGACCAAAGCACAATATCAATTGCTCTGGGAAGGAAATAAAGAAGTAAATGGGATCGATGATTTTTTTAAAGAAGTTGAAAAGAATTTATATAAGGTTCAATATCGTGTTTTATTATCCCGGTATCGTGGTCGCACCGTTTGCCCGGATTGCAAAGGTTACCGTCTGCGACCTGAAGCACTGTATGTTAAGATCGGGGGCAAGCATATTGGTGAGATTTGTGAAATGCCGGTTGGCAGACTCAATGAATGGTTTAAAAATCTTGCCTTATCAGATTTTCAGCAGAAAGTAGCAAAACGAATACTGATTGAAATTAATAACCGGCTGAAAACCTTGCTGGATGTAGGTCTTGGCTATTTAACCCTCAACAGGTTAGCCAATTCACTAAGTGGCGGGGAGAGCCAGCGTATTCAGCTGACGCGTTCACTTGGAAGTAATCTCACGAATTCATTATATATATTGGATGAACCTTCAATCGGTCTTCATGCAAGGGATACCCGCCGGTTAATAGGTGTTTTAAAAGAACTGCGTGATCTGGGAAATACCGTCGTGGTGGTGGAACACGATGAAATGATGATGCGCGAAGCAGATTATATTATTGATATGGGCCCCCTGGCCAGTCACCTTGGAGGTGAAGTAGTGGCTGTGGGAAATTATGAAGCCATTATCGAAAATGAAAACAGTCTTACCGGAAAATATTTGCGTGGGGATTTAAAAATTGATCCGCCTGATACATTTAAGGAAACCAAAACACTTTATTACTGTCAATGGTGCCAGGCAACATAATCTGCACGATATCACAGTAGCTTTTCCTTTAAAGGTTCTCTGTGTTGTAAGCGGGGTAAGTGGAAGTGGAAAAACGACACTGGTAAAGCAAATCCTGTATCCTGCATTACAAAAAATGAAAGGGGAGTACGCTGATAAAGTAGGGATGCACCTGTCTATTACCGGTGAAGTGGATTCGATAAGTCAGGTTGAATTGGTGGATCAGAATCCAATCGGGAAATCGTCCCGCAGTAATCCCGTAACTTATGTAAAAGCATATGACGAGATCCGGGATTTGTTTTCGAAACAGCCATTGAGCAAATTGCGAGGTTTTCAACCCAAACATTTTTCTTTTAATGTGGATGGCGGCCGTTGCGATACCTGCAAGGGCGAAGGTGAACAGGTAGTGGAAATGCAATTTCTCGCTGATGTGCATCTTACCTGTGAAGTTTGCGGAGGAAAACGATTTAAAGAAGAAGTGCTCGATGTACAATACCGGAATAATAATATCCACGACATTCTGGAGATGAGTGTTGATGACGCCCTTGAATTTTTTAAGGATGAAAAAGAAATTCTTCAAAAATTAAAACCATTAAGCAGTGTGGGGCTCGGATATATCAAACTTGGTCAATCATCCGACACTTTATCCGGCGGTGAGGCGCAACGCGTTAAACTGGCTTCTTTTCTTGGCAAGGGCAGGAGTCTCGGACATATTCTTTTTATTTTTGATGAACCCACTACGGGCCTGCATTTTCATGATATAAAAAAATTGCTCAATTCTTTTAATGCTTTGATTGAACAAGGCCATTCCGTGCTCGTGGTAGAGCATAATACAGATGTGATCAAATCAGCAGACTGGGTAATTGATCTCGGGCCGGGAGCAGGCGACGCAGGTGGAAATCTGGTCTACGAGGGCGTTCCGGAGGGGTTGAGGAAAGTAAAGGAAAGTTTTACGGGAAAGTACCTTTGAAGAAAGTATAGGAGTATGGGAGTATGGGAGTGAATTATTCCTGGAAGAATTTTCTGGTAATCATCAATAAAATATACTGAAGGACTGATACTCCTACAATCCAAACTATCATATCCGTTTTTATTTTATTTATTCTGTCGATTAAATCATTTTTAATTACATCCATTCTATCAATTAAATCAATCTTATCTTCCTTTGTCAGAAAGACATTTGTTTTCATCTCAAGATCTGTTTTGACTGATTCCATTTCTACTGTAACTTCTGAATGAATAAACTCAAGCAATTCATGACTTTCCTGCTCGCCTAGTTTTTTTCGCAGGCTGTTGTACAAAGTTAAATTTGAAATACTCATAAATCCAAAGGTAAAAAGACCCTATTTTGTACGCAATAGCCATTAAGTGTTATTCACCTGAGTCTGTCCAAACTCTTAACGAGTTTCTGATCTCTGTAAATTCCCCGTGCCGCGAGAAAAAATAAAATAGGAATGGCAAAAACGAAAACCGCCGTAATGGTGTGGCTGCCCTGGTTTTCTACAAAACGATGAATAGCTTTCAGGTAAAGAAAAATATTAAGCAAGGATAATAAAATACCGAGAATAGCAAGCCTCCCCTGAAGTTTTCTGTTTTTGTAAAGAAAAATATCAATCGAAGCAATACATGCCAAAGAAATCGTTACGATCAGAATCCATATATCAAAGCTTGCAGTCAGAAATTGAAAACTAACTGGTTGTCCCGGTGATCCGATATTGCCGCTGTAAAAAGAATATTTAATACTGAGGACAGAGCAAATGGCAGCGAGGAGAAGCCATAAAGATTGCATTCTTTGTAACATAATTTTATTTTTATGCGTTAAGCGTTCAGCGTTTCGCGTTTCGCGTTTCGCGTTCGGCGTTTTCACCATTCCGGATATAGCGGAAATTCTTTCATTCGGGTGTTTATTTTTTTCCTGATTTCTCCAAGTAAGACTTCATCATCTGCATGCAGGATTGCTTCATCAATGAAATCAACCAGTTCATTCATATCCCCGGCTTTCATACCCCGGGTAGTGATGGCTGGAACGCCGACGCGTATTCCTGAAGTAACAAATGCACTTTTATCATCGAAAGGAACCATGTTTTTATTTACAGTAATATCAGCTTTGCCCAAAGCGATCTCAGCTTTTTTTCCACTGATATTTTTATTTCTCAGGTCGATCAGCATTAAATGATTATCAGTTCCGCCCGATACGATATCATATCCTTTTTTTGTAAAACAGGCACTCATAGCCTGGGCATTCACAATAATCTGTTTTGCGTAACCGGTAAATTCATCTGTCAGGATTTCACCGAAGGCGATCGCTTTTGCTGCAATGACGTGTTCAAGCGGACCTCCCTGAATGCCGGGAAAAACAGCCATATCCATCAGATTACTCATGGGACGGATATTTCCCTTGTTATCTTTTAATCCAAAAGGATTGTCGAAATCTTTCTTCATCAGAATAATGCCGCCTCGTGGACCGCGAAGTGTTTTGTGAGTGGTGGAAGTTACAAAATGACAATCTTCGAAGGGAGAACTTAATAGTTGTTTCGCAATGAGACCTGCGGGATGTGCCATATCACACATTACGAGGGCACCGACTTTATCTGCAATCTGTCGGATCCTTGGATAGTCCCAGTCGCGACTGTAAGCCGAAGCACCGCATATGATCATCTTTGGTCTTTCTGCAATAGCAACTTTCTCCATGCCATCGTAGTCCACGTATCCATCTTCTTTTTTCACACCATAAAAATGGGGCTGATAAAGTTTGCCGGAGAAATTCACAGGAGATCCATGTGTAAGATGACCACCCATACTCAGGTCGAGACCCAGTATTTTGTCACCGGGCTGAAGTACAGCCAGGCAAACAGCCGCATTGGCCTGTGCACCACTGTGCGGTTGCACATTGGCGTATTCACAATCGAAAATTTTCTTGAGGCGGTCGATGGCCAGTTGTTCTGACTGGTCCACGATTTCACATCCGCCATAATAACGCCGGCCCGGGTAACCTTCTGCGTATTTATTGGTCATCACATTTCCCATGGCCTGCATCACCTGTATGGAAGTAAAATTTTCGGAGGCAATCAGTTCAATACCATGTCTTTGGCGTTCAAGTTCTTTTTGAATAAGGTCGAAAACAATCTGGTCTCTTTGCATGGCACAAAAATAGGCCAACTATGAATAAAAGATTCAAGAGGTCCTGATTTGATAAAAGAATTATCATCAAGAGCAAGTATATGATTGATCTTTGAAACCAGGCTCTCCAGGTCTATATCAGAGCGGTTTGAAAATATGCTTATGCAATATTCCTGTGACGGGATCATTAAAACAACCGTTCTGAAACCACCATTAAAACCCGTATGGTAAATAATTTTCGGAGATATTTTATTATTTGTCTGTTGAACAAACCAGCCGCATCCATACCATAAACCCTTTCGGGTTCCAACATCTGTGTGACCCTGCCAGGAATAATGGATCATTTTCGATTTGGAAAATTTTCCTGTCTCGATAGCCTCACACCATTTCATGTAATTATTCATTGAAATATATATTCCGCCGTCTGCTTCCGTTGAAAAGAAAATGGATTCTCCGGCGTCCGACCGGATGAATTTTCCATTTTTATCATGATCATATCCGGTAACCCGGTTTGGAATGCTCCGGTTGATCTGGAACACAGTGGCATCTTTTATTCCGAGTGGTCCGAATATTTGCTGCTGAAGAAAAGCCGGGTACGTCATGCCACTGAGTTTTTCTATCAGGAGTCCGAGAAGACAATAAGCCGTGTTACTATAACGATAATGAGTACCCGAAATGAAATAAAGGGAATCAGCATGCTGCAGAGCCGTCAGCACATCCTTGTCTGTTGCGTGTTTTACAGTATTAGTATCTGTTAAATTATAATGGTCAGGAATACCCGATGAATGGCTTAGCAACTGACTGATTCGGATGCCGGACAGCGGAACCGGCAGTTCAAAAAATTTACCTATGCTATCATTCAATGGAAAATTTCCTTTATAAAATAAATCAAGCAAGGCATAAGCAGTAAACTGTTTGGTGAGTGAGCCGATATTAAAATTGTCATCTGCTGTAATGGGGCTTTGTGAATTGGCATCTGCAATTCCATACCCCTTTTTGAAAATTATTTTGCGATGAAGTCTTATTGCAATGACGGCTCCCGGCGATGTGGGTTGATATAATGAATTCATCAGGGAATCAATGCGATTAATATTATACTGCCCGAACCCGCTGAAAGAAATAGAATGTAAAATTAAAAGCGGATAGAGGATTTTCATATTTATAAATTGATTTGGAACATTTAATTTAAGACAGAAAATAGAATTTTCGTTAGTTTGGTTGTTTTTCTTGAACTTTACCGCAACAGGATCAGCCATCATTGCGGAACAAAACGAAAAAGTTTAGTTTTAGCGGGACGGCAAATACTGAATATGAAAGCAATTATTCCCGTAGCAGGCGCTGGTACTAAATTAAGGCCTCATACATACACCCAGCCAAAGGCGCTGATTCCGCTCGCCGGAAAAACGATTTTAAGCATTATCGTTGATCAGTTACTTGAAGGTGGCATTTCAGAATTTATTTTTATTGTCGGGTACCTGGGAACAAAAATTCAGGATTACGTTATAGATAAATATCCACATTTGAAAACAAGTTTTGTTTTCCAGAATGAGAGGCGGGGTATCGGTCATGCAATTTTACAAACCAGGGAACTGGTAGCTAATGATGAAATATTCATTGTTCTGGGTGATACGATTTGTGAGTATGATGTTAAGCCGATCCTAGACAAACCTGTATCTATGCTGGGTGTAAAAAGGGTAGATGATCCGCGGGATTTCGGGGTAGCTGAAATAGAGGAAGACGGAATCATTAGCCGGGTAGTGGAAAAACCACAGATCCCGAAGTCAAATATGGCCCTGGTAGGTATCTACAAGATCCGTGAAACAGAAGCATTGTTTTCCTGCCTGGAAAATAATATCCGTAACCAGCTTACGAGTTATGGAGAATACAATTTGACGGACGCTATTGAATGCATGATCACAAACAAAGTGAAATTCGAATCCTTTAAAGTTCAGAACTGGTTTGACGCAGGAAAGAAGGATACCCTGCTGGAGTCCAATGCCAAGCTTCTGAAAAAATTCGGAAGTAATATTTCACCTGATCATAACATGGAAAATACGATCGTCATTCATCCTGTCAATATCGCTTCTGGTTGTACTATTAAAAATTCAATCATTGGTCCCAATGTGGCCATCGGAGAAAAAACAAATATCAATTATTCGATATTAAAAGATTCTATTATCGGATCATTCGCCAACCTCACTGATATCGTGCTCACCCATTCTCTCATCGGCAGTGATACAGAAGTCAAAGGAGAGAGCAGAAGCCTGAATATTGGAGATAATACGGAGATTGATCTTGGGGAATCTTAGGAAAGTATGGAAGTATGGGAGTATGGGAGTATGGGAGTATGGGAGTGTGAGAGTGTGAGAATCCTGATGAAGAATATCAGCGATTACTAACTAAAAACTGCGTTAGGCGTTAGGCTTTGGGCTTGATTTATTTCATTCCCAGAATACGTAAAAGAGGGTATTCCGAATCATCGGGCTGGAGTTCTGAATCGTTATCGGGGGAAACTTCAACATTTACTTTTACAGTTTTCTTTTCCTGTATTTCAATCAGTTCCTGATATTTGTATTTCTGATAACCTTTTTTCTCAAATCGCAGGTTTACGTGACATGAAGGAAGTTGTTTGAAAAAGTAGTAACCATCAACATCCGTTACAGCTTCTTTATAAGTCTGATCACCGGGAACCATAGCTGAAACAACCACGCCAGAAACAGGCTTTTTAGTAACAGCATCCAGTACTTGTCCTTTGATCAGGGGTTCAGGATTTCCATCACTGGCATATAGTCCGCATGAAACGAGACAGGTGAAAACAAATAGTGTAAGGTAAAAAGAAACTTTCATGTGATTTGCAATTTACAAGGTAATGGTTCAGCCCAGGTTTTCCTAAATTCAATCCATAAATTTTCTATAATTCCCCCCGCAGGGAGGATATCTTTTATCATGGAACTTACCTGCCCAATTTCCAGTTCACCCTCTTCAAGGTTCCCTTCAAACATGCCCTTTTTCGCCCTTCCTTTTCCTAATAGGGATTTAAGGTTTTCTGCCGAAGCACCAGATTGCTCAGCAATTGCAACCTGTTTGAAAAAAGCGTTTCTGAGCATTCTCACGGGCATCAGCGATTTCATGGTAAGCATGGTATCACCTTCTCCTGCCTTTAATACATAATTCTTAAAATCCGGATGGGATGACGCCTCTTCACTAAGCACAAATCTGGTACCGATTTGAACACCGCAGGCTCCAAGAGCCATTGCGGCAAACATCTGACGACCGGTTCCTATACCCCCGGCAGCAATCACCGGGATTTGCACAGCATCCACAACCGACGGGATCAGAACCATCGAGGCGGTTTCTTCACGCCCATTATGACCACCTGCCTCAAACCCTTCTGCCACAACTGCATCGCAACCCGATTCCTCAGCCTTACGGGCAAACCGACTACTGCTCACCACATGTACCACTTTGATTCCCTTTTCCTTTAAGACGCTTGTCCAGCTGGACGGGTTACCGGCTGAAGTAAATACGATTGGAACTTTTTCTTCCGTTACGATTTCAACATGTTTTTGAACATCCGGATACATCAGGGGAATATTTACCCCAAAAGGGTTAGAAGTTGCCACTTTGCATTTTCGAATATGTTCCCTTAAAAGATCGGGATTCATACTACCGCTGCCGATCATGCCGAGGGCTCCTGCGTTGCTCACTGCTGAAGCCAGACGCCAACCACTATTCCAGACCATTCCTGCCTGTATGATGGGATAACGGATCCCTAATAAACGGGTAATTAAATTGGAGAATTCCATAGTTTTTAAAGGTAAGACCGGTGGGTAGTTAGTTTTTTTTAATTCTTTATAAAAAACTATATTTATGTAACAACTCAAGCCCACTGGATGAATAAACCTTTGCTGCTTCTTTTAAGTGCAGGGTGTTTGATTTCCTGCCATAAAGAAGCGTCAAATCCGGCCAATAACTGGACCTGGTTCGGTACTCAGAACAGCACTGTTTATAACTATGTTTTAATCAATGCCAATCAGGTACTTAGTAATTCTGACAGCGAAGAATTACACATTGGTGTAAGTGCTGCTTTCATAGACAGTAATAACCACCAGGTGACCATTGTGCGGACTTTATTGGTCAATAATCAGATCATCCAACCCGATCAGGATTCTACCTACAGCTACAATTATAATTTTACTTCCGGTGAAATCAATAAGGGTTCCGAACTTTTCGGCTCCAAGGTTTTGGTAACTATCCGTGGCATGGATGAAGCAGACACTGTAACAAGTTCCGTATATGTTCCAAAACAACTTTCGGGGACAATTGCTGCTTATCCGAATAATCTTTCCCTTAATAAAGGAATCCAGTTACAATGGACACCTGACGCTCAAAATACCTGGGGAAATGTTTTGATCCAGTTATATTATTTCAGTTCGATCAGCCAAAAAGCAGATTCAACACTGCCGACTAATATTGCAACCGTTAGCCTTACAGTTCCTGATAATGGAAGCTATTATCTGACGAAAAATGATCTTTCTTCTTTTCCCTGTAATGCATTTATAGGAATTACCATCGCCCGGGGAACACAAAATGAAGCTATTCTTCCGCTCTCCCGTAAAAGGGTTTATTATTTTTCAAGTGCATCCGTCAGCACGCCACCGGTTAGGCTTACTCAGTAACGCGTAACGCTGTAACGCTTAACGCTTAACGCGAAACGAGTAATTCACGATATCTCCAAGTGTTTTTCTCCTGCAAAAAAGGTTAGGAGATCATGGGTATGAAAATTTTATACGCTTTGTTTGTTTAAAATTTATCATGAGAAGTTATAAAAAATTTAGCGTCTGGTTAATATCACATGAACTGGTTCAGAAAATATATAAGGAAATTGCACCGGGTCTTCCTGAGTCAGAGAAATATGGACTATCGAGTCAAATCAGGCGGGCCGCCTATTCGATACCACTTAATATTGCTGAAGGATGTGGAAGATCTTCAGAAAAAGAATTTGCTCACTTTCTTGAAATAACTCTTGGATCTGTGCATGAATTGGAATATTGCTTATTACTGATCAGGGACTTAGCATTTATCGAAGAAAAAGAATACCTGGTTTTTTACGAAAAAATTAATAAGATAAAAGCGATGATCATCAACTTAATTAAAAAAATCCGCTCAGAAATGCATTAAGCGATGCGCGTTCAGCGTTAAGCGTTCCACGTTAAGCGTTCCGCGTTCCGCGTTCCGCGTTAAGCGTTAAGCGTTACGCGTTACGCGTTAAGCTTTAAACGCCCACTTCCACATCGTTTTCCATGTAGGTTTCTTACCGTACATGAGAATCCCGGTTCTGTAAATTCTTCCGGCTATCCATGTGGTGATTAAAAATCCACCTGCAAGTAGAGCCATGCTCAAAAAGAGCTGCCAGTAAGGAACAGTAGTGGGAACCCCGTATGCAATCCTGGCCATCATTACGATGGGTGAGCTGAAGGGAATCATGCTGGCCCAAACGGCAAGAGACCCGCCGGGATCCTGAATGGCGATGGACATTATAATAAATGAAAAAATAATTGGCATCGTGATGGGTAATAAAAGTGACTGTGCTTCCTGCGGATCTTCATTAACTACAGAACCTACAGCAGCGAATAAAGAAGCATAAAATAAATAACCACCTGTAAAATAAAAAATATAGCATCCGATGATGAGAAGCCAGTTAGTATTTTGTACCGATTGTTTAAATTCAAAAATTTGGCGGGCAGCTTCACTGGTCTGTGCCATCTGAGCATTACCCATTGCATTGGCTTGTTGAGCATTATTAACTTCCTGCAATAATTCATGTGGAATAAAAGCCTGAGCCACAGTAAACAGAACGATGCCTAAAACGATCCAGAGTAGAAATTGCGTTAGTCCTACCGCGCCGATCCCGATTATTTTCCCCAGCATTAATGGGAATGGTTTTACAGAACTTATGATAACTTCGGCCACCCTGCTGGTTTTTTCTTCGCTTACACCGCGCATCACCATTGCGCCATAAATAAATGTAAGCAGGTAAATCAGAAATCCGCAAGTATATCCGATCGCATAAGAAAGTCCCTGACTGGAAGCCTGTGATTTTTTACCTTCATCAGAAAAACTTTTTAATTCTCCCAGATCAGATGCTGCCCGAATGGAATCGAGGCGACTCCTCGTAATATTTGTTTTAGTGAAAATCATATGATCCGTAATCGCAGAATTAATTCTTTTTTCGAGATCGTCGATATTTGCAAGTCCCAGTTGCTTTTTGTACTTAAGACGATAGATGGTTTTTTGTCCTTCGTGGAGTACCGGAATGATCAGTACCGCGCTGCAATTTTTCTCTGCATAATTTAAGGTGTCTATGCCAGGGGAAAAATCAAATAAAATGGTAGAATCACTTTTCAGGTAATCTTTGAAATAACCGTTTTGATCCGAAACAGCAATCCGGTGATTGGTTTTGCCCTTGATAGCAAGGTAAACAGTGCCTGCAATACCCAGTACAATTATTATAGGTAAAAGAAAAGTAGAGATAAGAAAAGTTTTGTTTCTTATACGGGTTATATATTCCCTGCGTATGATCAGACCGATCTTATTCATTGCTTAAGATTGAATGGGTTGAAACTGTCTGGAAAGGGAAGTGCCTTCAACCAGTTTGATAAAAATTTCGTTTAAGGATGGAAGCAATTCTGTGAAAGACGAAACGTTCGACTGCTGATCGATAAAATATTTCAGTACTTCATTTGGCTTATGACCATTTTTTATCCGGATGGTCAGACCTTCTTCTTTTCCTGAGAGTACTTCGAAAAGGTCTTCCGGGAAAACTGAAGGATACGGACTTGCTGTAATACGAAAGAGATTTTCTTTAAAATCCTGTTTTACATTAACGACTGTACCGTCCAGAATTTTTTTGCCTTTATTTATGAGAATAATGTGATTGCATATTTCTTCCACCTGTTCCATACGGTGGGTACTGAATATAATGGATGAACCATTGGCAGCAAGCCGGAATATTTCATCCTTTATCAGGTTGGCATTTACGGGATCGAGGCCACTGAACGGTTCATCCAGAATGATAAGTTCAGGCCGGTGTAATACGGTAATGACGAACTGAAGTTTTTGCGCCATCCCCTTACTCAGATCTTCAATTTTTTTATTCCACCAGGACTGCATTTCAAATCGAACGAACCAGTCTTTTACCTGTTTAGTTGCTTCGGAAGCTGTAAGTCCTTTCAGTCTGGCGAAATAAAGTGCCTGTTCACCAATTTTCATTTTCTTATAAAGACCTCTCTCTTCGGGCATATATCCGATTCGCGCAGAATCTTCATCTGCATTGAACTTCTTACCATTGAGGAGAATATTTCCTTCATCAGGGTAAAAAATTCCTGTGATCATCCGGATCAGGGTTGTCTTGCCTGCACCATTGGGGCCAAGTAATCCGAAGATGGTTCCCTTTTCCACTGTAAAGCTGATATCGTCCACCGCTTTCTGGGTAGCAAAATATTTCTTCAGGTGGGAGAGTTCAAGCATTGACATGAATAATCGGTTTGGATGAAAAAATTTCTGCGATTTTTTCGGCCACACGTTCGCCGTCCATGGCAGCACTCATGATGCCACCGGCGTAACCGGCCCCTTCGCCGCAGGGAAATAAGTTTATGATTTGTGGATGTGCCAGGGTTTTAACATTCCTGGGAATACGCACAGGGGATGAAGTTCTGGATTCTGTTGCAACAATCACTGCCTCCTGTGTAAAAAAGCCATTCATTTTTAATCCAAATGCAGGAAAAGCATGTTGAAGGCTGCGGCTAATAGATTTTGGAAATATGGAAGGAACGTCGGATGACTCAAGGCCTGGAGTATAAGAGCATGGAGGCAGCGATGTGGAAACGATGCCTTTCACAAAGTCGGTCATTCTTTGCGCCGGTGCTTTAAAGTATCCCCCGCCCATAGCAAATGCTTTTTGTTCTATGGAAGATTGAAAATACATTGCTGCCAATGGGCCATATTTCGACCAGGCCTGCCAGTCTTTCTCTTCCACATTTACAACGATACCTGAATTTGCAAAAGGGTTATTACGTTTGGACGGTGACCATCCGTTTACAACGATTTCTCCATCATTCGTTGCCGCTGGCGCGATGATTCCCCCGGGACACATACAAAAGGAAAAGACTGAGTGGTTATTTTCAGTATGTACCAGCTGATAAGAAGCGGGTGGCAGGTCCGGTACACGGTGACCCGGTTCAGATCCATAATGATATTGAATGGAATTAATAAGTTCCTGCGGATGTTCCACACGTATTCCAAGGGCGAATGGTTTGGCTTGTATTTCTTTTTTATTCTGATCAAGCAATCGGAAAATATCCCGTGCCGAATGACCTGTCGCCAGGATTACTGCGTCTGCTCTTAATCTGTCACCATCCGCTGTTTGAACTTCAGTTATCTTTTCCCTGTACTCGGACCAGCCGGTCATTTTCTTATTAAAATGTATTTCACCTCCGCA
Source organism: uncultured Bacteroidota bacterium (assembly GCA_963711345.1). Classification (GTDB taxonomy): domain Bacteria; phylum Bacteroidota; class Bacteroidia; order Chitinophagales; family Chitinophagaceae; genus Puia. The sequence continues at coordinate 1,189,833 of CAVQDS010000002.1, forward strand.
TTCGATAATAAAATCCCGCATGGCGTTTATGATACCAGGGAGTTTGTTGGTTCCGATATGGGGATGGGCTTCGTAGAGAATGTTTTCTTCTGCGCCGAACCCTACAAAGAGATCCAGAATACGGTGGATATTGCCTCTTTTGTTACTCCTTGTATAGAGTTTACCATCACTGTAAGTACCCGCACCACCTTCCCCGAAACAATAATTACTTTCCGGATTGATAATGCCTTCTTTATTAAGACTGGCAAGATCTCTGCGACGCGCACGAATATCTTTTCCTCTTTCCAGGATGACAGGTCTGAGGCCGGAACGAATCAGGCTGAGTGCTGCAAATAAACCGGCAGGTCCCGCGCCTATTATAATGACAGATTTATTCGCACGTGAAACATCCTGATTGGCTTTGCTGAAACAGGATGCGGGGTTGAAAGGGTTCATTTATAAATACAGACGCAGTTAATAGCACCTGCGGGAATTTGGAACGTGCATCCAGGGAACGTTTAATCAGGATGTAACCTGTGATATTTTTTTCGGCACAGCCCGCTTCTTTAGCCAGATGGCTTTTGACCAGTTGTTCATTTGCCGACCCGCTTACCGGGATCTTAATCTGAATTTTTTTTTGCATCCTGGATCAGGGGGACTTGCAGAAAGTACTAAAAATTTTTCTAGTTCGTAAAACTATGATAACTATATTTCAAAAAAAATTTTCAGTGTAATTTTTGATCAGGTAGTTTCTCTGAACTAACTGGTTCACCGCGCTTTACTCAAAGGAGAAATTATGGGCTCCGAAAGGGGCTAAAATTTTTTTTAAAAAATCTTTGCTTAAAACAAAATGCTGTCAAAATATCTGTATCTTCAATCGCGTCACAATCACATCATATGGAGAAATATTTTAAATCAACATTTTCAATTATCCGCCTCTCCATTTTATTTCTTTCTAAACCTGCGTTCCTATTGTGTCTTGTTGATCCTTCTCTTAATGTTCTTAACAGGGGTAAGGCGGACTACGGATGTCCGCCACGAAGTATAGACGGACGAAGTACGGGCTAAAAAGACATCTGCTTTTCTACTGCCAATTAGTTAATTTTTAATTACTGAAGAAATTATTTTTTATGTCCCCTTATGCTTCTAAAGGCTCTCCGAACGTAACAATTAATAAATAATTTTTTATTCAGAAATTAATCTTGATATTCGTCCCCCTGCAAAAATTTAACTATTAATATCCTAAGAAAATCACATTTTAAAACAGATTTTTAACCAGCCTTAAACTGCTTTTTTTGTAATGCCGAAAACCTTTGAAAAAGTCTGGTCCAATTGTCTTGAGATCATAAAAGATATTGTTGAGTGGCAGCATTATAAAACATGGTTTGAACCAATTCGTCCGGTTGAATTGAAAGTGAATGTTTTGGTCATCCAGGTTCCGAGTCAGTTTTTTTATGAGTACCTGGAAGAACATTATGTAAATTTATTGGCAAAGACTTTGCGTAGGATACTGGGCAAAGATGCAAGACTTGAGTACCGGATCATGGTAGACAGTGGCAACCAACAAAACAAACCTTTGACAATGGATGTACCCGCACATACTTACAAGACGATTTCCAATAACGAAATGGATTTTCCCCTGATCATCAATAATCCGGTGAAAAATCCTTTCGTGATACCCGGTCTGAAAAAAATGCAGATCGATTCCCAGCTGAATCCTGTCTATACCTTCGACGTCTTTATTGAGGGGGATTGCAACCGGGTAGCCCGCAGGGCAGGAAAGACTGTCGCGGAAAAGCCAGGCGCCAATTCCTTCAACCCCCTGGTTATATACGGAGGTGTCGGTCTTGGGAAAACCCATCTTGCGCAGGCGATCGGGAATGAAGTGCGCCGTACTCTTCATAATAAGGTGGTATTATACGTCAGTTCTGAAAAATTCATCAACCAGTTTATAGATCACAGCAGGAATAATGCGATCAATGATTTCATCCATTTTTACCAGATGGTAGATGTACTGATCATTGACGATGTCCAATTTTTTAACAGGGCAGAAAAATCGCAGGATGCGTTCTTCGCCATTTTCAACCATCTTCATCAGAGCGGTAAACAACTGATACTGACTTCCGATAAACCACCAAAGGATCTGGAAGGGGTACAGGAAAGACTATTGAGTCGTTTCCGTTGGGGGCTTAGTGCTGACCTGCAGGTACCTGACTATGAAACAAGGATTGAAATCCTGGAACGCAAGATGAAGAATGATGGTCTTGAAATGCCTAAAGAAGTGGTAAAATACCTGGCTTATAATATCAACAGCAACGTGCGGGAACTGGAAGGCGCATTGATATCCCTTCTGGCACAGTCTTCGCTTAACAAGAGAGAAATAGACCTGGAATTGTCGAAGAAAGTACTGAGAAACTTTGTAAAAACGAGCAGTAAGGAAATAACAATAGAAACCATCCAGCGAATGGTTTGTGAATACTTTGATCTGCCATATGATAAGCTTTTGCAGAAGACTAGAAAACGGGAAATTGTGCAGGCGCGCCAGATCACTATGTACCTGGCAAAGGCATTTACAAAGAATTCATTAAAAACAATTGGTGAACATTTTGGAGGAAGGGATCATACAACTGTGATACATTCCTGCCAGACGGTGAAAGACCTTATGGATACTGATAGTTTATTCCGCGAAAACGTAACCGAGTTGCAACAGAAAGTGCAGCTGGCGGCGATGTAATCTTTAAAGTAAAAAGGAAAAATTATAAAGTAAAAAGCTCGCTGACAGGTGGGCTTTTTTTATTGCGTTTAGCGTTACGCGTTCAGCGTTACGCCTTAAGCCTTGAATGATAAAATTTCCTTTTAAGCTCAAAAAGAGCAATGGATCTTTTCCTGTCCCTTTGGATGATATTAATTATGGCCTGGAGTAAATTCACAATCTCTGAAAAATTGAATTAATAAAATGATGCACCTGGGGCCTGAATACAGCGAAGAGCAGGGTTGCCAGGAGATAACCGGCCATAAAAGAGGAAAACAAAAGCTTTTTAGAAAGTGGGCGTGTGTTTTCAAATACAGCCGTCAGAAAAGTTTTCATACGGGGGTTTTAACAGGTGATGGACTAAATATTTAACTCCCTGAAAGCCTTTTTATTGTTTTGACCTAATGGTTTTTGTTTAGACTGCTAAATATGCGGAACCTGTTCATTTAATCTTTATTTTTGCCTCCCTTAAGGACGGGTTATAGAAACACATTTTGCGTTAAGCTTTAGGCCTTAAGCCTTTATTGGAGAGGTGCCTGAGTGGCCGAAAGGGCCGGTTTGCTAAACCGTTATACGAGCTTAAACTTGTATCGAGGGTTCGAATCCCTCCCTCTCCGCAAAAAAATGAATGCCACGTTAGGGGCGTTTTTAATTTCACGAGCGTTGAAAGCTTGCTTTCAAAAGCGAGTGGAAGTAAAAACGTAAAGGCGCGCAGTGCCGGCATTCATTTTTATTTGCCGGCCCTCCAAAAGGATCACCGCAGGTAAAATCAATAAGTGTTCGACTTGTTATTTGTATCAATAATCTCTGAATAATTACCAATTCTTCCATTCTCATCCATTCCTTCTATCACAATGAGAAATCTTTTGGCTTTATCAGAATTAAAAAAATGAAAACGCATGCTGCCGGCTGAATCCGAAACAAGATTTGGATTCCAATATAAAGTTGAACGTATATCCTGCTCAGACATATCGGATTTCTTTATGCTGTAATCAGGAGAGTAAAATTCCCGGGTTACACTGAATCCATTGAAGCTAAAATGATTGTAATTCTGAGTGATGCCCGGTGAAGGTGGTTCATCATCACCTTTTTTTAAATAAACAGTAAGTACCCCTCTGAAACCTCCATTAAATGGAGCCATGGCAACAGGCGGAGGTAAAAATTGAACAAGTGCAATATCACTGAACGGTATATTCTTTACATCTTCCCAGCTTGTCAATACCTCATCAACGTAAAAGTATGGAACAGCTGTCAGAATGCCGAGAGAATCTGTAGGCCTGTCGTGAAGAGTGGCCTGGCCTTCATACTCAAATACGGGTAAATCCTCACTACCTGTGATGACAAGACCGGGGATTCTGCCTTTCAGGAAGTCAAACATCCTGTTATTGTTCGAATAGAAATTGTTTATGAAGTCAATGGTGCTTGCCCTGCCTTCCATAAATGAATTACTGACGTATTTCGCGACGAGATGTTCAGTTTTTGTCTGAACATGTCCATGTACTGTTACCGGCTTGAGCATTCCCTTCTGTTGCTGAACCATGAAATTTATCTCATCAGCATCCTTAATATTCAATAAAAAACTTTCCTCGTGTACGGGCAGATAAGGCGCCATGTGAAAACTATCCTGGGAATTGTTGAAAAATCGAATCTTTATATCTTTTAATTTCTCTTTTCTTTTTCCTTTATCAATCCCTTCAAAAAATACGGTTGACTTTCCCTTTGCAGAATAGTCCCTCAATATAAACCTGCCATTACTATCCGGTTCTGCATAACCGATAAACTTACTTGAATCTTCATTTTGGATCAATATTTTTAATTTGAAGTTTTCCTTGTAATTAAAATCTTTATTATATCCAGCGATTTCTCCAATCAGATCCTGTTCCTTTTCGACTGGATATTTTAAATCCATCGATTTTTTATTCAATACTTCCTCCCATTTAAAATGTCGCCATCCATTCGTAAGCATCACCAGGTCGAGTGCTTTTTTAGTTTTATCGTCTTTATTTAAAAAATAATAGGCAGGATTATGAACATTTCCACTCAATTCTGAGCTAAGCAGGAAAGACGAATTTATATTATCGTTTAAACTATCTCCCTGCACTAAATTAGCATCAGTTACAGATACTGAAAAATTTGCATTTCCTTTTCCTGAATCAGCATTCAATATCTGAATCGCAAATTCATTTTTGGACCAGGGTTTGAATGAAGTGCTATCTTTTAGCAGGTTAATTTTTAACTCATCATTTTTATCCAGAAAGACTACACGTTCCGCAAGCGGAACTCCTGTAAGAGTAAGAATTGTAAGGCGGAGAATACCATTTGCGAATTGAGCTTTTTTAATTGAGAAAATATTTTTTCCTTTTTCAATCAGTAACGGATAAACAGCCGACCTGCCATTACTCTGGTACGCGGCTAAAACTAAATTCTGGTACTGATTGAAATACTCATCGTGATGAAATACAGCTATATCGATTTCTTCAGCATTTTGCTCGATTATTTTTAATGTAAGGCCGAAAGCTTTGGTAACCGGTAATCGCACTGTAGTTGTTAACCCGTCGCTGAAATGTATATTTCCGGAATATCTATGCTGTTCATGCGGTATTAATGAAAAATTCCCCATCCCGTCATGAACGGATTCAAAGGTTGTAACTTGATTATTCTGTTCATCCACTATTTCTCCGCTAACCTCCAAAGGAAGTCCGCTTTCACTGGTAGCTTTAAATGCCACATTGCAAAGATTGCCATCAACCAGGTCGCCTCCTTCAGGAAAAAAATCAATATGGTAGTTTTTTTCACCCGAATTTTTTTTGGTATTCCGATTTACTTGTTGAACCGGATTTTGTATAAAGACGGTTTTATGAAAAATGAAATGTTCATCAAAATTCAGCATCCATGCCGTAAAGCATCTTAACTCATATACATCAGTTAATAAACTATCCGGTAATTTTAGATCTCCATTTGAAATGCCTTTGTCCATCGGGAACTTTCCCTGCAAAACAATATTGCCTTCAGAATTTATTAACTGTACATAGACAATCTTACTCAGATCACTGGGAGTCCCATATGAAAGAGCATAAATACTAAGCCATAAAGACTGGCCAGCTATATAATAATCTTTGTCCGTATGTACATATACTTTCTCCTGGGGATAATTTTTGTAATACCATTGCAGGACTGAGTCGATTTTGAATTCAACTTGAGCTTTTAACCCAAAGGGAACGGACAATAAGAGGAGATAAATATATTTTAATTGCTTTAATTTCATTTTGATTCAACCCTCCATGAAAGTTAGTACGATATTCACCATAAAAAGGGGATTATTATCCAGTAATCTAAATCGGCGATAATTTTTAAAGTGAATGAAGAAGGGGAATATCTAAAGTCTTAGGGTAAGATTTGTGTTTCCATCTTTGCCTGTGAATTTATTCTGAGCTTCAATGGGAGGTTCAACCCAATACTTATGGTTCAGTACAAATTTAAACTGTCTCAGTTCTCCTTTTTTCCCGATAGCAGATTTGCTCACTGTTAGTGTAAATAATATTCCATCCGCTTTTTTCATTTGAAATTTGGCCACATCAGGATTCCATCCATTGAAATCACCGGCAACATTAACCTGGTTAATTTCATTCATTCTTTTTTCTAAAATCACTTCAACTCTCCCGACTATTATTTTTTTCTGCTGGCCAAATATAAACTCGACGGAATCGCCTTTGTCAGAATAACCGAATCCATTCATGATTGGATTTGGTTTTGAAACATTTGACTGCGCCTTCAATTCAGGTTTGAATAAAAGGCATAGCTGAATCGCTACTAACAAAAAAATGCTTCTGTTAAAAAAAGAATTAAGAGTGCTCAATTTTTTTTGATAAAAGATACACATAAAACATTTTATCTATTATCGACGGGAAATTTCAATTGTTAATCAGCCTGTTAAATTTCTACATTAAAAGGATCTTACTTTTTACAGTAAAACTTCGGATTCTCATTATTTCGACTTAGATTCAATTCGATTTTATTTTTAGAAACGATTGACCTGTATGAAAAGGCCCATTATAACCGTTGTCGGCAGTTCCAATACAGATATGGTCATAAAAGCTGATCATCTCCCTGAACCAGGTGAAACCATTCTTGGGGGTACTTTTTTTATGAATCCCGGAGGGAAGGGAGCAAACCAGGCAGTAGCTGCAGCAAGACTTGGAGGTAAGGTCAGTTTTATTTGCAAAACAGGTGACGATGTATTTGGCAGGCAATCCCTGCAGCAGTTCAAGGAAGAAGGAATTGATACTTCTTTTATTATAACAGATTCAGTCCATCCTTCTGGTGTTGCTCTTATTACCGTAGATAAGCATGCTGAGAATTGTATTGTGGTCGCATCAGGTGCCAATGCAGATTTGAGCCCTTCGGATTTGATAAAGGCCGGGGAATTGATTCTTCAATCTTCCATAATTCTGATGCAGCTTGAAATTCCATTGGCTACGGTTTCCTATACCGCAGCAATGGCTCATGAAAAAAACATTCCTGTCGTTTTAAATCCTGCACCTTCCTGCCTTCTTCCAGATGAATTACTTCGCCATATCAGCATTCTGACACCAAATAAAACAGAAGCTGTTATGCTTAGCGGGATCAGCATACATGATATGGATTCTGCAAAAAAAGCTGCGCAGAAAATCAAAGACAGAGGAGTGGGGACAGTCATCATTACTCTTGGAAACAATGGCGCCCTTATTCTGGATAAAGATGTTTTTACACATATCCCGGCCAATTCGGTTGCGGCTGTAGATACAACTGCTGCAGGTGATACATTTAATGGAGCATTGGTTGTAGCCTTATCAGAAGGTAAAGATATTGTACAGGCTACTGCTTTTGCGGGTAAGGCCGCCGCAATATCTGTAACACGGATCGGGGCACAGGCATCCATTCCTTACAAACATGAAATGGAAACCAATGTTCATTATTGATAGTTATCCACTTGCAGTATTCTTTTGCATAATCACGATGTTATGCTGGGGTTCATGGGCGAATACGCAAAAACTCGCGGCAACATCCTGGCGTTTCGAATTATTTTACTGGGATTATGTAATTGGAATCGCCCTCCTCGGACTGATATTCGCCAATACGCTTGGAAATTCCGGAAGTGAAGGAAGGGGATTTATCGAAGATATCAAGCAGGCAGGTGAAACAAATATATTTTCTGCCATGACAGGTGGTATAATTTTTAACGCCGCTAATATTTTACTATGTGCCGCCATCGCAATCGCGGGCATGTCTGTCGCCTTTCCTGTCGGAATTGGGCTGGCACTGGTAATCGGAGTCATAGTGAATTATGCAGATCACCCGCTTGGGAATAAAGTTTTATTATTTGGAGGGGTCACGCTGATAGTCCTTGCAATCCTTTTAAATGCTTTTGCATATCGAAAAATGCAATCAGGCGATAAAAATCCTACATCCAAAGGGCTGATTCTTTCCGTTGTGAGCGGGGTATTGATGGGCCTGTTCTATAAATATGTTGCAGCTTCCATGTTTCCTGATTTTACTGTACCTGAATCAGGAAAATTAAGTCCTTATACGGCTATAGTATTTTTTTCAGTAGGAATCCTGGCCAGTAACTTCCTATTCAATACAGTTTTGATGCGGAAGCCATTTGCCGGATCTCCCGTCATTTATAAAGATTATTTCAGAGGTGGTTTTAAAAATCATATAACTGGAATACTGGGTGGAATTATCTGGTGCATTGGAATGTCATTCAGTATCATCGCTTCTGGCAAAGCAGGACCGGCCATTTCTTATGGCCTGGGTCAGGGTGCCACCGTGGTGGCAGCGATTTGGGGAATTTATGTTTGGAAAGAATTCAAAGGAGCTAAAGGCGTCAAACTCATTTTAAGCAGTATGCTGGTTTGTTACATTATCGGCCTTATCATGATCATTCTTGCGCATTAGGAAATTAAAAAGTAATCTAATTATTATTCTCTTCGGATTTAAATGTGTGTAAAGGAATCCAGACCTGGGTTTTAGAACCCATTTGACCGGCGTCTGCAAAAGGAACCAGTATGAGTTTTGATTTGTTACTATCCATGAAACTGTAGGCCTGATTACCGATCCAGCCGGCTGTTAAAGCAGCTGAGTCTTCAGTCAAATTTATTTTCGGGCTTTGTAATTGTTTTTCAGAAACGGATAAAGGATATATATGATTCAGGGAACTATCAGCAGAAAGAATTTGTGGTCCTCTTTGAAAAGCAATAAAATCTTTATAGTTATGACCGCCATGAATAATTTTCACAGGTATATCAAAGTCGATTATAATTTTATCACCTGCCTGCCATGGCCTTGTAATGTTGAGATAGCCTTCTGTTGCAGCCGTATATTTCTTACCATTCACGGTGGCTGTGAATCTTGTTGTCCAACCTGGAACACGAAAGGAGATCGGAAAAACGGATGACTGAGATGGACTAACAGTATAGACGATACGCCCACTGGAAGGAAATTCACTTTTGCCTTTTACAGACAATCCTATGTAGAGTTTGTTATTTGTTAAGATAGAATCTTTTATTTCAGTTGATTCCATTAAAAGAAAAGTCGGGACGCCCGATCTAAGGCCATAATTGAAAAGAGGAATCAACGAAATTCCTCTTGGTACACTTGAAAGACAGCAGGTTATATCGCAGGAATAAGGTTTTTTATCCATTAGTGAAGTGTAATAGCTTACACAACCTGTTTGCGGATTTTCTGCCGCGAACAGATGATTATATACAGATTTTTCTATCTGATCCATGTATTTAACCTCTCCTGTGAGCGAGAAAAGTTGATAGTTTAATTGTATCCAGGTGGTAGTAACACAACCTTCTCCAATATGATCGCTTATGGAAGCGGGCAATTCATCTTTGCCCTTAAACACTTCAAAAGAACTGGAGGTTCCTGTTATATAGAGTCTGTTATTAACAATATCATTCCAGGCAATGATTACCGGCTGAAGCAGATCTTTTTCTCCTGTAAGTTTGTAGAGCTTAATAATTCCCACCAGGTTTGACAACATTTCATAAGCTTTGCCATCAGCTACTTTGTTTACTTGTTGCACAAGGAGCAGATCCTGAATAATTTTAGGGCCGTTCTTTTGATTGTAAGCACGTAATATATATCTGGTAAAATCCAGATATTTTGATTGCGCAGTGTAGCGATATAATTCAATCATTGGATCAAGGATACTGGTTGCAGCCATTCCAACATGTTCGCCGGCAGAGATTATGTCCAGCTGGCCAGGATTATTTCCGAATGTTTTAATCATCAGATTTCCAATCTTAATTGCTGCCTCCAGTGCCGGCTGATAACCAAAAGTTTTATAATATGCTATAAGACCTATAAGATCATATTTATGTACCCAGACATCCCAGCTTGTCCAATATTTATCAGGAGTATAGGTTCCCAGATAACCATCTGCGAGCTGGGAACTCAATAATACCTGCACTATATGATCCATTTGTTTTTTCAAATCCGGGTTATGTGAATACTGCCATGTATTGCAGGCTGTTTCCAGGTATTTACCTACATGCTCTCCAATCCAGTCCTGCTTTCCGGGCCTTGATAGAAATCCGGATAACATAGTCTCCTCATCTATTTCCAATAATCTTTTTTCCAGGTTTATTTCCATCCGAAGTCCCAGTATCCCTCCGATCCTCTGATTTTCATAAGGCGACGGAACATACATATCATGTACAGCATTTGGTACGAGGGGCTTTATTACTACAGGTATATATTCAGCAATCAGATTATTAAAAGATAATAATAGTAAAATGAATGATATGGAAAATGAATCTTTTTTTCGCATGACGGGATATTCAAATTGCAGATCTAAAAGTATAGATTTTTCGGGAAGTAATATTTTTCCATAACTTAACCTTCTTTAAGGACGATTTTTTCCTAACGACTGGGCCATATGATAAAATTTCTTTTACCTGTTACCTTGCTATATATGCTTGCTTCTTCTTCGTGTAACAGCCCTGACAAAAATGAAACAGAGTATGTTAAAGGTTCATTTGGCTATGACCTCCGATTTCTGGAGAAATATGATTCTGTGATAGTATTGAAATCAGGAGATGGAAATGCCAGGATTATCGTTTCTCCGAAATATCAGGCAAAGGTTTTTACCTCCACCGCTGAAGGAGACAGCGGGCAGAGTTTTGGGTGGGTGAATTATAAAGCATTTACTGCAAGCGTCGATCGGCATATAAATGCATATGGTGGAGAAAACCGTCTATGGCTGGGACCTGAAGGGGGAAAGTTTTCATTATTCTTTAAGCCCGGAGTCAGGATGGATTTTGATAATTGGAAAACTCCCCCAGCCTTTGATACAGAAGCCTGGTCAGTAGTCAGTACAGACCCGGTTTCGGTGGATATGAGCAAAGAGATGAACCTCATAAATTACCAGGGCACAGAACTGGCAGTAACAATCAAGAGAAATATAAAAATCCTTGAAAGGCAGGATATCATCAGTACACTGGATATAAAAATTGACGATTCAGTAAAAACTGTTGGCTATACTTCTGAAAATACGCTGATCAACAAAGGCAAACGGGAATGGACAACCGAAACTGGTATGCCATGCATCTGGATTCTCGATATGTTTAATCCTTCGGATCAGACCACCATTATCATCCCATTCAAGGGAGATACTGTTTCAAAACCTGCGACGACTGATTATTTCGGAGAGATCCCGGTTAACAGAATAAAATATACCGACAGTATTCTTTTTTTCAAAGCAGATGGCAAAAACAGAGGGAAACTGGGCATTCATCCTTCCCGTGCGAAAAATATCACCGGTAGTTATGACGCGGAAAAAAAAGTATTGACCCTTATATTATTTGATATTGACAACCAGGGGAAATATTTAAACCAGGAATGGAATACTGTTAAACCTCCCTTCAGTGGTGATGCAGTTAATGCTTACAATGATGGTCCGCTTGCATCCGGAGGCCAGCTCGGACCTTTCTATGAACTGGAAAGTGTGTCACCCGCTGCATTTCTTGGATCGGAAGGTTCTCTTATCCATCATCACAGCGTCTTCCATTTTACAGGATCTGAGAAAGAATTAAATGCGATAGCTGAAAAAAAATTAGGCGTTTCACTGGAAAAAATTAAAAATGAATTACCATGAAATATCCTTCTATCGGGATCAGGCCGATTATAGACGGGAGACTCGGAGGAGTGAGAGAATCGCTGGAAGAAACCACGATGCAGATGGCTAAAAATGTTGCGGCACTCTTTGTTAATGAACTCCGTTATCCTGATGGCAACCCTGTTCATTGTGTGATTGCCGATAGTTGTATTGGAGGTGTCATGGAAGCAGCTGAATGTGCAAATAAATTTGTAACAGCCAATGTAGGAGTTTCACTTTCTGTTACACCCTGTTGGTGCTATGGCAGTGAGACAATGGATATGAATCCTATTCTTCCAAAAGCCATCTGGGGTTTCAATGGAACTGAAAGACCCGGCGCGGTATACCTTGCTGCGACACTTGCAGCACATAATCAGATGGGTCTTCCTGCATTTGGCATCTACGGGAAAGATGTACAGGATCTTGGCGATCCGGAAATTCCGGGTGACGTACGTGAACGGCTATTGAGTTTTGCAAAGGCAGGACTGGCGGCAGCAATCATGCGTGGCAAATCCTATCTTTCAATCGGTTCAGTGTCCATGGGGATTGCAGGCTCCATGGTGAATCCTGATTTCTTTCAGACATATTTGGGTATGCGTACAGAAGTCATAGATTCTACGGAAATCCTGAGAAGAATTAAAAAGAAAATCTATGACGAAGAAGAATTTGAAAAGGCGCTTGCCTGGACAAAAAAATATTGCAGGGAAGGAGAAGATTTTAATAAAAAAGAAAAACAATTTTCGCGGGAACAAAAAGATAATGACTGGGAATTTTGTGTACGAATGACAATGATTATTCGTGATTTGATGAAAGGAAATCCCAAACTGAAAAAACTCGGATATGGGGAAGAAGCATTTGGTCACAATGCCATCGTATCGGGTTTTCAGGGTCAAAGACAATGGACCGATTTTTTACCCAATGGAGATTTTGCTGAAGCTATTCTTAATTCATCCTTCGACTGGAATGGAATCCGGGCGCCGTTTATGGTAGCAACCGAAAATGATTCACTCAATGGTGTCAGCATGCTTTTAGGATACCTGCTGACAAATACAGCGCAAATATTTGCTGATGTCAGAACCTATTGGAGTCCTGCCTCTGTTGAACGTGTATCAAAATGGAAGCCGGAAGGTAAAGCAGCAGATGGTTTTATTCATCTTATTAATTCCGGATCAGCAACCCTTGATGGAAGCGGAAGGCAAAGTAAAAATGGCAAACCTGCATTAAAGCCATTCTGGGAAATAGATAATAAAGAAACTGCGGAATGCCTGGAAGCCACCACCTGGTATCCTGCGAATAACGGTTATTTCAGAGGCGGGGGATTTTCTTCCAAATTTGTAACCAGAGGCAGCATGCCGGTAACTATGTGCAGATTGAATCTTGTGAAAGGTATTGGTCCGGTATTGCAAATTGCCGAAGGAGAAACGATTGACCTGCCAACGAATGTTCATAAGATACTCGATGAAAGAACAGACAGAACCTGGCCAACAACATGGTTTGTTCCTCGCCTAACCGGGGTAGGTCCTTTTCGAAACGTTTATTCCGTAATGGCGAACTGGGGTGCCAATCATGGAGCCATCAGCTATGGACATATTGGCCACGATCTTATTTCGCTTGCTTCGATATTACGGATACCGGTGAATATGCATAATGTAGAAGATGAGAAAATATTCAGGCCGTCAGCGTGGTCTTCATTTTCATCTGATCACCATGCCTGCGCAACATACGGGCCACTATATAAATGACATGAATAAAAAAATAAAACTGCTGCAATCTGAAGATGGCAGTTCTTATCTCCGGCCCTTCGCACTAGTTACCAGTCTTTTTTTGCTCTGGGGTTTCGCACACGGACTTCTGGACGTATTGGATAAACATTTCCAGAATACCCTTCATATCAGTAAGGCTGAGTCTGGGTTTGTTCAATTTTCATTATATATCGGATATCTGGCAATGGCATACCCGGCTGGTGTTTTTATGAAGCGTTATGGTTATAAAAACGGAATCATTCTGGGATTGGGTTTATTTGCGACCGGCGCTTTCCTGTTTTATCCGGTAGCAAAACTTGTGGCCTTTATTCCATTTTTAATTGCTCTTTTTATAATTGCCTGCGGATTGTCATGTTTGGAAACTGCTGCCAATCCTTATACTACGGTTTTGGGACCGAAAGATGGTGCGGCGCGTCGAATCAATATTGCCCAGTCTTTTAATGGCATGGGGTGGATCCTTGGTCCATTACTGGGAGGCTGGTTTATATTCGGTGCAGAAAAAAAAGGAAACGCCGGAACTTTTGATTCCCTGATACCGCCATACATGTATGTTGGCAGTATTGTAGTTGTGGTTGCAATCATTTTTGCATTTACAAAACTTCCGGTAATTAAAGAAGATAACGAAGAAGGAATTGCCGAGAACGCAAAAATTGGAGAATTGTTTAAACACCCGGCATTTGTATTCGCAGTTATTGCACAGTTTTTATATGTAGCAGCACAGACAGGTTTCAATTCTTTTTTTATTAATTATGTTACTGAATCTCTGAGTGGAGTGCAGGCAGCAGTAAATAGTATGATGCAGCATCTCGGAGGTTTTGGTGAAGTATTCAAACCAAAAAATCCGGAGCAGGCAGCATCACTTATACTTGCATTGGGCGGCATGGGATGTTTTTGGATTGGGAGGCTCGCAGGATCCTGGCTCATGAAGTTTATTGCGCCCGCGAAATTACTGGCGGTTTATGCGATCATCAACACCATCTTAACTTTTATTGTTGTGATTCGTCTTGGCTGGCCTAGTGTGATAGCTTTATTTTCTACATATTTTTTTATGTCACTGATGTTCCCGACCATATTTGCACTCGGCATACGCGGATTGGGTCCGTTGACAAAAAAAGCTTCTTCTTTCCTGGTTATGGCTGTTGCCGGCGGGGCTTTTTGTCCGCCACTTATGGGATTGGTGGCAGATCATGCGGGAATGCCCGTTGCATTTATAATTCCCATGTGTTGTTTTGCTTTTATTGCTTTTTATGCTGCCTGGGTAAATCATAAGGCTGCGGCTCTGTCAAGATGAACATATCCTCCGTCCACATGCATCAACTGCCCATTGATGCCGGAAGATTTTGGAGACAATAAAAACAATACAGTATCCGCAATTTCTTCGCATGTTGTCATTCTGTTTTCTAATGGAATTTTGGAAGTGATTTCTTTTAATTTCTTTTCTGGATTCTCCTGCTGGCTAATCCACCATTTATACTGCGGGGTCCAACATTCGGCAACAACAACGGCGTTCACTCTTATTCCGGTAGAAGAGAACAATGCTGCCAAATTCTCTGTAAGTGCAAGACGTGCACCATTCGCAGCTGCATAACCTGATGTACCTCCCTGTCCGGTCTCACCTGTTTTTGAACAGATATTTACAACTACACCTTTGGATTTTTTCAGATGAGGCAAACAGATCTCAGCCATCGTATGATAGTGACCGACATTTTTATCAATGGATTCAAAGAATTTTTTAATATCTCCATTTTCGAGACCTACTCCGTCATTAAGCCCCGCATTATTTACAAGTCCGTCAATTTTTTCAAATGTGTTCAAGACCTGGTTGACTGCATGAAGGCAGGCATCCCTGCGGGTCAGTTCAGTTTGTAAACAGAGAACCTTTCCACCCGCATCTTCAATTTCTTTTGATATGTCGGGTAGTGCTTTCCCGTTATGATCTATTATACATACAATGGCTTTTTCAGATGCCAGAGAAAGAGCGATGCTTCTTCCAATTCCACTTGCACCGCCCGTAACAATAACTACTTTATTCTGGAGATTAAGTTTTATAAAAAGGAGTTTTGTTTAAAGTTATTATAATTCAATCATCATCATCTTTTTTTTCGTTTTGTTTTACAAATGCTGCACGTCGTGGCGCAGGAACGACAGCATTTTCTCCTTTAACTGCCTTCCAGATCACTTCGGTAAACAGGCGATCAGGTACCCTGTCTTCCCTTGAAAAGTCGAATGTCTCACTTTTTCGTTGCCATGCATTTTCAATTGTGTTAACTGCATTTATATTTGTCTGAAGTGGTTTGACATTAAAAGCAGAGAGATTGGGCTGATTCGAAAAGCATCGCCACATAGGTTCCGCTGCTGCGTCGTACTGACTCATGGGTGAAAACCCCAGAATGAGTTCGATGGTATGAAGAACGGATGTGGTTGAATACATGGTATGGTCAACAGCGTGTCTTTTAATATATCCGCCTGCGATATATGCTGTACTCCTGTGTGCATCTACATGATCCGGCCCATCCTGTGCATCATCTTCCAATATAAAAACAACTGATTCCTTCCACACCGGGCTCTTGCTCAGGTAATCCACGAACATACCTACGGCAAGATCATTGTCAGCGCAGTGTGCAAATGGCGTAGGTCTGCCTTTGCTCAGGCCTTCCGTATGGTCATTGATAATACGCAAGGTATTTAACTGCGGAAGTGAATGATGCGCAAGGAGCGAATCAAAATCTCTTTTCCATTGTCCCACCCTGGTCGTGTCTCTTACGTGTTGGTCCCAGCTGGTGTAATATGTGCAATAATGATTTTTCAATACCGGGATATTCGGTTTATAATCGTCGGCAAATTCACCATAGGTTCTGTAACTGATGCCTGCGCTCTTACAGTGGTCCCAAATGAAACCACCTTTATTATTGGCAATAGCACGGTTACCTTCCGCATCATAAGTGCCTCCCCGGTCACCATAACCTGTCGGCCATGTTTTTTCAAGGTAGTCCGTAGCATACGCCCCCATACTCCAGTTATGACCATCTGCGCTGACTTCAGCATCTACATAAAAATTATCAAGCAATACAAACTCCCTGGCAAGTGCGTGAAGATTGGGCGTAATTTTTTCACCAAATAATACCAGGCTGGAATCACCATTTCCTTCTTTCATATCACCTAAAACCTGATCATAGGTTCTGTTTTCCTTAATAATATAAAAGATATATTTTACCGGCGACGAATCCCCGATATGCATGGGAACAGGATTTCCTTTTTCCCCATCAGCGGACAGTTCTTTTTCTTTATGGTAGGGCGTATTTTCATATACCATTCTGGAATATTTGCCCAGTTGTTCTACGCCAGGTTCTTTAATAATGCTGAGCGTTCCGGTAAATAATCCACCAATATATTCTGATTTGACAACCGCATGCTGAAATGAAATATTTGTATGACTGGTATCAAAAGGTTTATAACCGGGATTAGGGAAGGAGCTAAACCCTTTTCCATTGGCAACAAAAATCAGGTTGCCAATAGTTTTTACGCATGTGGGATACCATCCAACAGGAATAAATCCGATCGATTTACTGGATCCCGGATTACTTACATCAAAAACTGCGAGACAGTTATTGTCAGCATTGGCAATATAAAGAGTTCTTTCGTTTTCACTCAAAGCAACACCGTTTGTTGTTGAGCCGCAAAGAGATCCGGGATAAAGAGCAGCATCAAGAGTCTCCAGAATTTTTCGTTTTTGGATATCAATTACTGATACAGAATTATCGTTAGCATTGGCTACAAATAATATGCGTCCGTTCCTGCTAAGACAAAGATCATTGGGATGGTCGCCAACCAAAATACTATCAATTATTTTTTTGTTCTCTATATCAAAGATTAATATTTTTCCACCTCCCCATAAAGAAATATAGAGCTCGGATTTATTTTTAGAAAGCAGACAGGTATATGCCTCGGCACCCAGATAAAATGATTCAGTTTTTTTTGTTTTTAAATCAACAAGGTAAAGGCTATTGTTTTCTTTGGTAACAACAAATAGCGTATTTGTTTTATCATTTACCTGAATGCCCGCTGGAGAAATTTTCACAGGCCACTTTTCTCCAAGTTTTATTTTTTCGGCTTCTATTAATTGATGATCTTTTGAAATCCTGTATTTCACTATCAGGTTGTCATTTCCTCCGGAAGCATATAACCAGTTTTCATCCTGGCTGAAAGCCAGTCCGAGCCAGCTTTCGGGAATTATTATTTCTGAAAGAAGCTTTCCTTTCACAGGATCTATTAACTGAATGGTCTGGACACTCTGACCATTATTGGTTACCGCCAGATATTTTTTAGAAGGAGAGACGACTAAATTCAGCGGTAAATCTCCCAGTGCAACTGATTTCCCGGGTGGTGTGAGGCTCCAGCCATTTGGTAATAAAACGCGGGAAGAAATGGAATCTCCCTGTCCAAAAGAGAAATTTATTCCAATGCATGATAAACAAATAATGAGCAGGTACTTCATCGATCATTTTTTTGAGATCTAAAAAACAGAATATCAAATCCGAGGATAAATTCAGATACACCCGGTCAGGTATAGCTCATATTGTATTGCAATAAGGAAAGCTTATGATTAAATGGCGGCCCGCACTAAATTACAAATATTGTGCCTTTACTAAGCCGGAAAATAATATGTTTGTATTAATTAAATACGATTGCGATGAAATGTTGCCTCATGGCTCTGTTGCTCTGCAGTTTTACTGCCGTTGCCCAGGTTAATATTATTCCTCAGCCCGCTTCGGTTAAAATTCCCCGGATAATGGCTGATTTCATTGTCAGCCCCTCAACTAAAATTGTGCTGGAAGGAAGCGGACTCGAAAACTCCGTACAGTTCTTCAATGATTATTTGAAAGAATTTTATGGCTTCAGCTTGGAAACAACTTCAAAAACAAATGGCAATAATAATATAACCCTGAATTTTGAAAGATTGGACGATTCAATTCCGGGTGCTTATAATTTGTCGGTCGGCCAAAAAGGAATTTATATCGGAGGCGATAATGAAACCGGTGTTTTTTATGGTATTCAATCTCTCATTCAGATGCTGCCCATGCCTGATGTCACAAAAAAACTGTCCATTCCCTATGTTGAGATCAATGATAAACCACGATTTGCATACCGTGGTATGATGTTGGATGTGGGCCGCCATTTTATGCCAGTATCATTTGTGAAGAAATTTATTGATTATCTGGCTATGCATAAGATGAATGAATTTCACTGGCATCTGACCGAAGACCAGGGCTGGAGAATTGAAATTAAAAAATATCCGCGCCTGACTGAAGTAGGTGCATGGCGTTATGGAACAGTGATTGGAAAAAGACCATGGAAAGGGAACGATAATATATATTATGGCGGCTTTTACACTCAGGATCAAATTAAAGAAGTGGTGGCTTATGCATCCACCAGATACATTACCATCATACCTGAAATTGAAATGCCCGGGCATGGAAGTGCGGCTATCGCAGCTTATCCCTGGCTTAGCTGTTTCCCTGATGAAAAAACAAATATTCCGGATAGTTTGCTTTCTGATGTAGGCAGAAAGGCAAAAGGAAAAATCGTTTATGAACAATGGGGTGTTGCAAGCGATGTATTCTGTGCAGGCAATGACAGCGTTTTCCAATTTCTTCAGGATGTTATAGATGAAGTAGCCCCACTCTTTCCATCAAAATATATTCACGTGGGGGGTGACGAATGTCCGAAAACAAACTGGAAAAGATGTCCACTTTGTCAGAAACGAATCCATGATCTCGGACTTAAGGACGAACACGAATTACAGAGTTATTTCATACAACGTATGGAAAAATATATCAACAGCAAGGGTAAAACACTGATCGGATGGGATGAAATCCTTGAAGGTGGCCTCGCCCCGAATGCTGTAGTAATGAGCTGGCGCGGGGAAAAAGGCGGTATAGAAGCGGCAAAACAAAAACATGCCGTGATTATGACACCTACCACATATGTTTACTTTGATTATTCCCAGTCAAAACACGATGATTCCCTGGTTATCGGAGGATATCTGCCTTTAGAAAAAGTATATAAATATGAACCCATTCCGGCTGAATTATCATCTGATGATGGACGTTATATCCTGGGTGCTCAGGCAAATACCTGGACTGAATACATGACCAATCCT
Organism: uncultured Bacteroidota bacterium; assembly: GCA_963711345.1. Lineage (GTDB taxonomy): Bacteria > Bacteroidota > Bacteroidia > Chitinophagales > Chitinophagaceae > Puia. The sequence goes on from CAVQDS010000002.1 coordinate 1,209,632, forward strand.
TCCAAGATTGAGTACATGATTTTTCCAAGAATGGATGCATTAAGCGAAGTAGTATGGAGCCCTAAGTCCGTCAGAAACTGGGATGAATTTAAAAAGAAATTACCCTACCAGTTTAAGCGCTATGATTTATGGCAAACGCATTATTTTTCAAACACGTTGGAGTATGATGCGCAATGAGGGTAAGTGAAAAGTAAAAAGGAGAATTCTAATTTTTACTTTCTTTAAGCTTCCAGCTTCGCCCTTTCTTTTATAACCGTAAAGGAATATTTTTTTCCGGTAGTAGCTGCAGCAAGTGACACTTCAGTTGTAGTGTCAAGCAAACTCTTATTACTCGTGGTGTTGAAAACAACTGATGAGATCAGTTCGCCGGTATTATTTGATTTATTTTCACTGACAGGATGAAAAGAATTTTTTTTCATTTCCCGGGATAAAATGGCATAGTCTCTTTCATTCGCTTCCTGAAGCCTGATGGAGGTTATGAATTTTGGCATATAGATAAGTTTTAATATTAAGAACGACATTACAAATATACTTAGTGCTTATTACCAGTAAATTATTTAACTGCAAATTTTCTGTGAATTTACCACTAAGTAGTATTTCAATAACAGAGATGTATTAATGAAATCATCTTCAGTTTTCATTTTTCTTATGGATTTACTTAGAAATGAAACAAACAGTTTATCTTGATAATGAGTTCAAATTCCAATAAGTACAGAATATAATATTTGACTATTAGTAATTTTTTTTAATACAAGTCTGACTCCTGAAATTGAAAAAATATTCCGAAATAGTCTCATATAACATGTAAACATAATGTTTGAAATATTTTAAATGGTTCTCATGAAAAGAGCTTTATGTCTTATAATATCAGCAATATTTTTGATTCAATTCGGTTATGCTCAGCTTTCTGTCAGAAATCTTCGTTGTGAAGACCGGATAAACCCATTGGGTTTAGACATTCTCATTCCACGATTCAGCTGGCAAATGGAATCTGATCAGCGAAACCTGGAACAGACTGGTTATGAAATCAGGGTCGGTTACAAATCGGGGAAAGCTGATCAAATAGGCAGCTGGAAAGTAACGAGTTCCCAATCCGTATTTGTTCCTTATTCCGGCAAAGCATTGGAATCTGGAACTGTCTATTACTGGCAGGTAAGGGTTTGGGACAATAAAGGGAGGCTATCTGGCTGGAGTGAAAAAGCCTACTGGCAAATGGGATTATTGCATACTTCTGACTGGAAGGGAAAATGGATTGAATCAACAAGTGAAGCTGATACTGTAAACGGCCCCGCGCTTTTATTCCGAAAAGAATTTACTTCAGAGAAGAAAATAGTTTCTGCTACTGTTTTCATTACTGTGCATGGAATGTATGAAGCTTATATCAACGGGCAGAAAATGGGAGATGCGTTTCTGACGCCGGGATGGACAAGCTATAACAAACGTCTTCAGTACCAGGTTTATGATGTGACGAAATTTTTAAAGAATGGGAAAAATGTATTAGCCGTAAATATCGGAAGCGGGTGGTACAGGACAAACCTTGCCTGGAATAATAATAGAAATATCTATGGAAAAAAAATCGGACTGTTAGAGCAACTGGAAATACGATATGCAGATGGTAGTGCGGAAACAATTATCACTGATGATAGTTGGAAAACATCTGATGAGGGACCTATACGTAGCTCGGAAATATACAATGGCGAGATCTATGATGCACGTAAAGAAATTTATGGATGGAAGGTACCCGGATACGATGATCAGGCATGGCAGAAAGTAATCGAAAAGGATTATCCCAAAAATAATTTGATTGCCTCCTATAATGAGCCTGTAAGAATGCATGAGACTTTTCAACCGGTCCGTGTTTTTAAAACTCCCAAAGGTGAGCAGATTATTGATTTTGGACAGAATCTCGTTGGATGGGAAGAAATTTTCTTTGAAAAGAAAGCAGGCGATACCATTGTAGTGGACCATGCAGAGGTCCTGGATAAGGAGGGTAATTTTTATACGGATAATTTAAGGGCTGCAAAATCAGAAAATATTTACATAACAAATGGGAATGAGAGCGAATATTTGGCTCCGCATTTTACTTTTCATGGATTTCGATATTTGCGGATAAAAGGGATTAATGGAAAAATATTGCCTTATAAAATGAATCGGGAGCGAGATGATTTGCTTGGTACTGATTCGGGTACTCTCAATGCCATACATATTCAGGCAGTGACCCTGTATTCTGATATGGATAAAACCGGCCGGTTTGAATGTTCCAATCCGATGCTCAATCAACTTCAGCATAATATTCAATGGGGACAGAAAGGAAATTTCCTGGACGTGCCTACTGATTGTCCGCAGCGTGATGAGCGATTGGGCTGGACGGGTGATGCGCAGGCTTTCTCGAGAACGGCCGGTTTTAATATGGACGTACATAATTTCTTTTCTAAATGGCTGAAAGATCTTGCGGCTGATCAGTCAGAAAATGGAATGGTTCCCTTCGTAATACCCAATGTGTTGGGACCGAATGCCGGCGGTTCGACTGGTTGGGCAGATGCATCTACGATCATTCCCTGGAACATGTGGCTCGCTTATGGCGATCCAAAAATTCTGGAAGATCAATATCCCAGCATGAAAGCCTGGGTGGGTTTCATGCAAAGTCGTAGTAAAGATTACTTATGGAATACCGGATTTCACTTTGGTGACTGGCTTTTTTACAGGCCTGCAGATGATAATGACGGAAGGTCTGCCGTTACAGACAAATACATGATCGCACAATGTTTCTTCGCTCATTCCACTCAGTTATTGGTTAATTCTGCAAAGGTTTTAAACAAAACAGATGATGTGCAAAAGTATTCGGATTTGTTACAGCATATTAAAGAAGCGTATTTGAGAGAATATGTAACACCTTCCGGCAGACTCGTTTCCGGAACACAGACGGCTTACGTACTCGCACTTCAATTTGATATGCTGCCGGAAAACCTAAGAGCCCAGGCAGCACAAAGATTAGCGGAGAATATAAAGGACTATGACAATCATATTACGACAGGATTCCTGGGAACGCCCTATCTGTGCCATGTCCTGAGTCGTTTCGGTTATGATTCTGTCGCATATAAATTGTTATTACAGGATACTTATCCTTCCTGGCTATACCCGGTAAAAATGGGCGCTACCACGATTTGGGAAAGATGGGACGGAGAAAAACCTGACAGTAGTTTTCAAACACCAGGAATGAATTCTTTCAATCATTATGCATATGGTGCAATCGGTGACTGGATGTATCGAAACATTACGGGCATTGATAACTACGAAGATGCTGCAGGGTATAAAAAAATCAGTATCCGTCCGCATCCGGGTGGAAACCTGACTTATGCCAATGCAGATCTGGGAACGGGATATGGGAAATTGAGTGCACATTGGAAAATAACAGAAGGGAAATTTATTTTGGAAGTAGAAATACCAGCCAACACAAAAGCTGTAATTTATATTCCTGCGCCAACTGCTGAATCCATAACTGAAAGTGGAAAACAATTATCGGAGCTAAAAGAAATTACTATTAATGGTAAGGAGGGAAATTATATGGTATTGCAGGTGGGTTCGGGAACTTATCATTTTTCTTCATCGTTGACCGTTGACCGTTGATCGTTTAGCGTTAAGCGTTCCGCGTTAGGCCTTCAGCATCTGTAGCAAACTGCGTTGATATTCATGCCGGCGCCAACGGAAGCAAACAGTATAATATCTCCGGGATATAAGACATGTTCTGGAAACTGGTGTTTTCGAACCAGGTCCAGCAGGGTTGGAATGGTTGCTACTGAACTATTTCCAAGCCATCCGATGCTCATAGGCATAATATTTACAGGTGGAATCTCAATACCATATAAAAGAAATAATTTTTTTATGATCGCTTCATCCATTTTTTCATTCGCCTGATGAATGAATATTTTTTTTATTGAAAGAATGGATTGCCCGGATTTGTCAATACAGGCTTTCATGGCTTCAGGAACATGTTTTAATGCGTATTCATAAACCTTTTTTCCTTTCATTTTTAAATAACGGATTAGGGGATTACTATGAGGATAATTTGAAATGCCCATATTGATATAATCTACCTCATCCACACTATGAGTTTGAGACGTAAATGACAATATACCCGGAGAATTTTCATCTCCATCTTTTTTCTCCAGAATTACAGCCCCCGCACCATCACTGAATATCATGCTATCCCTGTCGTACATGTCGATTACCCTGCTCAGTGTTTCCGTTCCAATGATCAGAACTTTTTTTGCCATGCCCGCTTTAAAAAATGCGTCAGCCTGAATAAGTCCCTGCAGCCAGCCGGGACAGCCAAACAGGATATCGTAAGCAATACAATTTGGATTTCTAATTCCCAGTATATGTTTTAACTGGCTGGCAAGGGAAGGTACAGCCGCAGTTTGAATTGTATTCTTTATAACATTACCGAAATTATGAGCTACGATGATCTGATCCAGTGTTTCAGGATCAACAGAACTGTCTTCGATTGCTAATCTGGCTGCTTCATATCCAATATTGGAAGCATTCAAATCATCAGTAGTGTATCTTCTTTCCTCTATACCTGTAATTTTTTTAAACTTGCTGACGACTTCAGCCGGATCTACAGGAAGCGGCAAACCTTCAGAGGTATAAAATTCATGCTGTGCAAAATCCTGATTGGTTTGTACAAAAGGAGGTATATAGGAACCTGAGCCAGTAATAACAGACCTTACCATAAAAATTTATTAAGGGTTCCTGTGCAATCTGGCCATCGCACGAACAGGAAAAGTCCCGACACCCTTAAATTTAGGGGGTATTGCATTAAAAATAAAATTTTCATCAGGAATAGCAGAAAGATTACACAGGTGTTCTACAATCAGTATACCGTTTCCAAGCAAAACGGTATGAACGGGTCTGCTGTTTGTTCTCGTATCGTCAATATTATGAGAATCGATACCTACAAGCCTGACTTTCTTCTCTTTTAATACGTGGGCGGCATTCTCAGTTAGGAATGGATGATGGTCATAATATTTTTCTGTGTTCCAATGTAAATCCCATCCGGTTTGAATGAGCAAAGCTTTCCCTTCGATCTCCAGGTCTCTGAAAAGATCTGCATCCAAAGTGATTGTTTCCTGAAAAGGTTTTCGAATAACCAAACCTTTTAATTCAGCGAAATGCTCCAAAGGCGTGTCATTGAGATCGTTTCCATTTTCATATCTGTGAAAGGGACAATCGATATAGGTTCCTGTATTGCTAACCAGCTCGATTTTTCCAATTTGAAAACTTGTTCCTTCTTCATAAAATTTTTTCGAATCCTCACGGCTCAGGTAATCACAAATCACAGGAGCAGGCAAACCCTTATAGGTAATCATCCCATTTTCTATTGTATGACTCAGATCGATTAATTTAGAAGTGGTCATGGAATTACTATTATGGTTCTGATTTAAATTGTGAAACGGCAACGCCAACAAATGAATCAGCCGTTCCGTAATATAGAAACCATTTTTCTTTATAGTATACCAATCCTTCAGCAAAAGTAGTTCCTGCAGAATATTGTCCGCTGATTTCGTGTGGTAACGTTGGTTTCAGAAATGGTTCATCCGACCTGATCAGAATCGTTACCAGATCCTTCGGATCAAAAAACACCCTTCCAATTGAATAAGTTCCCTTAGGTAATGAAAGATCTGCGTCCTTCCCGTTTGCATTTTTACCATTATATATCAGCATGATTCCCCTGTCAGTCATTAATGCGGGCGGCCCGCATTCATCGAGATCACTATCAAAATGATTTGGCCGCGTCTGCATTATTTTTTTAAGAAATCCGGCTGTATCTACCATTGGATACCAGTCATACAAGTTTTCTGACCAAGCCAGGTTTACGAAATGTTCTCCCCAATACATCCAATACTTGCCCCCGATTTTAGCCAGAACTATTTTATCTCCATCCATTCTTGTAATCATGGAGGCTGATTTACTTGCGGAATCCAAAAAACGATGGTTATATGCTTTTGCGAATGCCGGCCCCTTTTTCTCCCAATGAAAAAGGTCTTTAGAAAATGCGATGGATAAACGGGGAATTTTGTAATTCCAGGAAGTATAAGCAATTACATATAAGCCATCTTCTGTTTGCGCTATCCGCGGATCTTCACATCCGCCTGGATAATCAAATTGTTGAAATCCATCTTTAGATGGATAAAGAACCGGCTCATTGAATGAATTAAAATGAATGCCATCCAGGCTAACAGAAATCCCGATACGCGAAGTTCTGCCGCCAAGCATGGCTGCCGGATTATCTTCGCATCTTGATAATACGTAAACAGAATCGTTTTTCACAATGGCAGCCGGATTGAAAACATCAGCTTTTTTCCATCTTACAGATTCGTTTTTTAGGGAATCGAAAAAAATGGCATTTGAATCATGACTTAATATCGGGTAGTTGACAGGTTTTTTAAAATAGGATACCTGTTCAAATATGGTTGGTTTTGATGAACAGGCTGCAGAGCAAAATATGGCAATCAGGTATATGTATCTTTGTTTCATATTGAATAGGTAGCTATGGTAAGAATGGGTGAATATAATCTGCTTAAAGTTATTAAAGTAAAAGATATGGGCGTCTTCATGGATGATGGTGAAGAAGGGATACTCATGCCCAAACGATTTGTTCCACCAGGTACAAAAAAAGGCGATGAAATCAATGTTTTTCTTTACCACGACGGAGAAGGGAGGCCCATTGCAACAACGCAAAAACCTTATGGAGTTCTGGGTGATATTGTTAAACTTAAAGCCGTAAGCATTACGCCTCATGGCGCATTCCTGGACTGGGGACTTATGAAGGATCTTTTTATTCCAAAATCAGGCATGATCAGTTTTATGCAACCCATGGGGGAATACCTGGTTAAAATTGTAATGGATGATCAAACGGGACGTATTGCAGCGACTGAAAAACTGGAACGATATTTATCAAATGAAATACTATCGGTAAAGGAAAAAGAAGAAGTGGAGCTCCTGGTATATCGTAAAACAGATATTGGTTATGAAGTTATCATTAATAATAAGCATAAGGGAATGCTGCATTCAAATGAAATATATCGCCCGATAGAAATTGGCGACCGCTTCAGAGGGTTCATTAAAAATATTCTTCCTGAAAATAAAATAGATGTGGCTGCAGGAAAACCCGGTTATCAAAGGGTGGAAGATGAAGCCGAAAAAATCCTCCGCCTTTTAAATGAAAATAATGGTTACCTGCCTTATCATGATAAATCTACCCCTGAAGAAATTTATGCGTTCTTCCAAATAAGTAAAAAGACATTCAAAATGACAACCGGGAATTTATATAAACAGCATAAAATCCAGTTCACGAAGACGGGGATTCAATTGATATGAGATATGGGTTATGGAACTCATAACCCATAACCCATATCTCATATCTCATATCTCATATCTCATATCTCATCAGAAAGTCATTCCTGAACTTTCCTTTCGGATCGTAATAAGCAGCCAGTTTTTTAAAATCAACCAGTTTTTCGTATCGGGATTCCAATACCTGGGCAGGAATGGTAAACAATTTGCCCCAATGAGGTCTGGGATTGAAAGGAGCAAGTTCTTTTTCAATCAGGGGAAGTAGTTTGCTGACAGAATCCCATTCCTGTTTCCAGGTGAAATGAATGGTAACTGAATGCTGGTTCCTGCATGGACTCAACCACAACATATCCGCAGCAATCGTCCTGATTTCTGTAATGAACAAATGCGGACCGATCTGTTTTCCCAGGCTTTGAATAGCGAGAATTGCTTCAACAGCATTTTGTTGTGAAATAAAATATTCTGATTGTAATTCCTTGCCACTGCTGGGAGTAAATCCCATTTTAAAATGAGGAAGTCTTTCGTACCAGGGTCCGGGCACGCCCATTTGTGGAGTACAATTTTCAGCCGAAAGTTCTATGATCGGATGAAGATCTTTGAGGGCTGCTTTAGCACCATAAAATTCTTCCATTTTAATATATTCAATTTCAGGATTTACTTTGTCTTTTATCCAGACTTCATTGATTGATTCCGATTGCCAGTCGGTAAACAAACTCACACTGTATCCTGCGGAAACAATCTCATTAAAATGCTCTTTCAACTGATCCATCGGAAGTTTCACAAATACCTGCTGGCGCATAGTATAAGTTGGTAATAAATCCAGAGTAACTTTTGTAATAATACCCAGTGCACCTAAACCTACCACAGCGCCCTCGAAATCATCTTTGTCTTTTTCTCTTGAAAGATTTATTACAGATCCATCTGCGATCACGATTTCCAGCGCCCTGACGGCAGTAGACAGATTTCCGTTTTTAACGCCGGATCCATGAGTAGCTGTTGTAATACTGCCGGCAACAGAGATATGCGGCAGAGAAGCCAGGTTTTGCAGTGCGTAACCTTTTTTATCCAGATATGGACTCAACTCTCCATATTTTATTCCCCCTTCAACGGTAACTGTATTGTTTATGGTATCCAGGGATATAATGTTGTTTAAATTATTGGACGAAATCAGATTGTATTTACTATCTGCAATGGCATTAAAGCAATGTCTGGTTCCCAAACCCCGGAGATGGTTGCATTTTTTTACCAGCTCCTGAACTTCAGAAACTGTTTTTGGATAAAAAACATTACTAGTGCTGTAAGTCAGATTTCCTGCCCAGTTTTTTAGTTTGTCCTGCTGAGCCATTTCCGGAAAAGAAGGTATTAATGGTGTAGCCATAAAGGCAGAGGATAATTTAATGAAAGTTTTTCTTTGCATAAGTAAGATTTTGCGAACAGATTTTTATTTTTTCCAGACTTCTACCTGCCAGTCGCTGCCGCTCCCTACAGAATGTGTCTTTGCAAAATCACCCTGATTCAGGGCAAAGGACAATTGCAGAAGACTGTTCAGATAGGCAAGGGGCTTTCCTTTATCAACTGCGCCGAATGTCTGGCTGTAGGGCATTTCACCTGAATATATTTTATCCTGGTTGTGGAATATTTCCACATGAAGTATATCTCCGAAAGACAAACCAAGCTGATTAAATAATGACCCGCTAATATTCGTCCAAATGTTGCCGTACTGGACATCCAGGATTGATATGGTCCCTTTTATTTTAGTTCCTTCTTTTAATGCCTCCTGGTAAGGTATCTGAACAACTTCGTTCGGGAGCTTCATACCAACCTGTTCAAATGTTATTACACCGGCTGCCAGTCTCGCGCCTGTGTAAGCATAAACATCGCGGCCATGAAAAGTATAAGATTCCTGTGAGTTTTTTCTCCTGTTCAAAACCTCGTCAATCTGTCTTACTTCGGCTATTCCTTCCGAAGCAGCGATAAGTGTGAGTGTTCCGTTATCGGGTGTTACAATGAACTGCCCTGTTTTTGTTTTAAGTACAACCGATTTTCTCGTTGTTCCTACACCAGGGTCTACCACAGATACAAATACGGTACCGGCAGGCCAGTAAGGTACAGTTTGCTCGAGACGGTAAGCGGCTTCCCAGATATTGTAAGCAGGAATTTCATGGGTAAGGTCAAATAATTTTAAATCGGATGAAACTCCCATGGCAACTCCCTTCATAGCAGATACGGCCCCATCTTTTAGCCCGAAGTCAGATTGAAAAACAACTATTTTATTTTGACTTTTTAAACCGGTATGAAATAACAGGAAGAAAAGAAAGGCAGAAAGAAGGCTGCGCATAAAAGAAATTTAAATTCAATATACGCTAAGAAATTTGCTATTCACCGGATAGATAAGAAATATTCAGGTCTTTGTTCATAGAGGCTTAGGGAATGGAAGATCCTGTTGCAGCAATGACATGACCATTATTCGAATCCTGAAGAAAAGCAATTACAGTACAATCAGAGGTCTGCAGTCCCTTTGGCAAATCAAGAAAAAATGTATTTGGATCTTTCGGATTTGGAAGAACTTTAAAGTCCCTTACAATAAAAAAATGTGAGAGTGTTTTACCTTTATTTTCTCCTCTCTGAACAAAATCCGATGCATAATTTTGAACAAGCGCCAGGTTGAGCCTTGAGCTTTTGTTCCCATCAGAAGTTATCAAAACCGGAATTTTATGATTGGTTTCCTGAAGAACTTTAATATGAATTTCTGTTTTGGGAACTTCCAATATAGACTCTTCAATTGTTTTTCTCAGACGGGTTTCTTCGCTCCCCACGAATTCAACCTTTCCATTTATTATAATCTGGGGAGTGTAAATATTACTGATGTGTAAAAAAGTTCCATATTCCTGTTGCCTGCTTGAATAAGCCGGATCGGAAAAAATATCTTTCCATCCTAAATTATTCCAGTAGTCTACATGAAAACTTAAAATGAATACATTTTTTTCCCAGCCTTTCAGCCTCCCAACCGCTGCATCTGCAGGTGGGCAACTGGAACATCCTTCAGAGGTAAATAATTCCACAACTGCAAAACCAGGGCCTGAATCAAAATTATTTATTTCAGGGAGTGGTGTGAAAGAGGATAATAAAAAAATAAATGCCAAAAGTCTGAAAGTATATTTGAGATTTTGCATTTCCAGGGAGATGAAGCGTTATAAATTCTATACTCTTTACAAAGTTAAAATAAAAAAGTCCGCCTGTTGCCTGAGAATGGACAATCATGCGGACTTCTTTATTTGCTAATCAACTGATTTACATAAAGAATTGCTCAGAAATGATTTTCCCGTCTTTTACCTGATATACGCAAAGTTCAGTCATATCGGTGCGACCACGTTCCTTAGTGGTTACGTCCATCCGCATACTAAGCGAAAAAGTATTTCCGGCAATAGTAGGTTCTGAGATTTCAATAGAATGGGTAGCTGAAACCATTTCCTGCCATTTATCTCCTTTCTTTAGTATGGCATCCAATCCCCTGGTTTCTTTATCGAAACCTCCACCTGCCATGGGTTCAATACTTACCGCGTCCTTTGAAAATAATTCCTTTTGTGCTTCTTCAAATTTTCCTTCTTCGCAATATTTTTTAAGCTTTTTTGCTATTTCCTTTGTGGTCATAGTCTTTGTCGCTGTTGTAGACATAATTTTAGATTTTAAAATGAAAGAATAGGATATTAGCCACAAAAACTATACTAGGATTTTACAGTTATCCGGTAAATACTTTCTTAAAATTTACTAAAGAGAATAAAAAATGATTGTTAACAGAGCGGGAAGCAATTATGTATAAAATATTCCGCACTCATTTACATCTCCTGAAGTTCAGAGGTTAAAATAAATAATGGGAATTATTTTTTTTGAACGGAGGAAATCTCAGGACACCACTTCTTTTTCTGCTGATTTCTTTTCTTTTTTGGGAGCCTTAGCTTTTTCTTTATGAACGATAGTTATTTGTTCTTTTGTTAAATGTTTAGAAAGAATTTTGCCAGCTTTGCGTATCTCCTTTTCAAATTTTTTGTCACTGATCTTTTTATAGTAACCCTTTAAGGTTTCTGCCAGTTTATTTTCAATTTCAGCTAATAATGTCTTCTTCACAGATTTCTGTGAAGATTGTTTACTTTTCTTTGCCATAATGATTTAATAACAATTATATAATATAAAGGTAACCGCTTTTTCAAAAAACCAATGTTAAGATTTCATTTTAAAACCATCTGCGTTTTTCTATTTGTTAATTGATCTTTTTTTCGAGTATCATAGAATAATGTTCAACAATCGGAAAAGGTGAATAGAAATGATGAAGTAGCTTTACCCAATCCTTATATGCATCCGATTTTCTGAAGCCAATAGTATGATCTTCTAATTTTTCCCATTTAACTAACAAAATGTAGCGATTTTCTACCTCCAAGCATTTTTGTAATTGGAGACTATTAAAACCTTTTATTGAAGAAATTATTTCCTGTGCATTCCTGAAAGCAGCTTCAAATTCTGCTCTTTTTTCAGGAATTACATTCAAAACGGCAACTTCAAGGATCATATCAAATTAATTAAATTTCTGAGGAAACCTTTGCCCAGACTGTGTTTAAAGATTTTGTTGAATATTACACAATAAAATTAACAGGTTTATTTCCTCATTTTAGAATCTATACCCAAATTAATCCCGTACATTGTCACAAGTCTGGTGCTTGAGAAGACCATGGAAAACCTGATTATTCATTAACTGTTCTTTTTTTATGGCCTTTATAGACGAAATCCTCCAAACGCCTTCGTATGGTTGGATGGATGCCAGGGGAGTGTTTCTTAAGCCCACAACGAGTCAACTTTTTAAAGAAGCTTTTTCACGAATCAATGTATTCAGGACAAGGAAAAATTGGATCACGCTTATCAGCTGGTTCATGGCAGCCTGCATGTTTCCTTTGTTTGTTATTTTTCTGATTTATTTTCTGACCTGGAAAACTGCTATCGTGCTGGTAGTTTATGCCATGGTCATCATGAGCACGCATGGAACCATTTGGTTTCATCGTTATTGCACCCATAAATCTTACCGCTTCAGTCATCCTTTATTTCGCCTGATTACACAAAACCTGGTAATAAAAACTTTTCCGGAAGAAATTTATGTGATCTCCCACCATGTTCATCATGTAAAATCTGACGAACCAGGCGATCCTTATAATCCAATGGGTGGTTTTATGTATTGCATGCTTTCAGATGTAAATCATCAAAGCATTTCAAAAGATCTCAGCCGCGAAAAATATCAGCGTGTGCGGAATTTCCTGAGTCATACCGGGGTTGGCCTCAATTCTTTTGAACAATATCAAACCTGGGGTTCTGTATCCAAACCTTTTTATGTAATCAGCCTTTGGATTTTAAATTGGACTTTCTGGTATCGGTATTTTGTGGTTGCTGGGAGGAAAAGGACTTGCTCTGGCCTGTTTCAGTGGCGCTTTTTTCTGGTTCGTTCTGGTAAGGGCATTTAACTATACCGGTCATGGTAAGGGCAAGGATATGCATGTGGATGGAATTGACTTCGACAGGTCGAACCTTTCCATTAACCAAACGAGACCGGGTATGCTTTCCGGTGAATGGCATAATAATCATCATCTTTTCCCGGGGAGTGCAAGGGCAGGATTCCTTCCTTACCAGCTTGACCTGGCCTGGATTTATATTTATAGTCTCTTCAAAATGGGCATGGTCTCCAGTTATAAGGATTCCAAAAAGGAATTTTTAAGCAAGTACTATGCGGGTACTCCAATGCATGACAAACATACCTCCCTGTAATTTTTTTTCTGATATTTTTAGAAAAACCTGCTGACACTGGTTTAAATGAAAATTTAATGTAGTCTTGTATATTAAATTTTATGTTCAAAAATTCCCTTCTTCTTTTCGCCGTTTTTTTTTGCGGTATTGGTGCTATCAGATCACAACAGGATTTCCCAAAGCCTGTTTATCCTTTACATGTAATATTTGATACAGATTTCGGCCCTGATTATGATGATGTGGGTGCCATAACCCTTTTGCATTGTTTTGCAGACAGTGGCCTGGTAAATATTCTTGCCACCATCGGCAGCTCCAAATATAAAAATGCGGCAGCAGCAATAAATGTATTTAATACTTATTTCAATCGACCTGAGATTCCAGTTGCTATAGTCAGGGGTGATGCTGTTGAATTAGGTGATAAGCAGCATTGGACAGATACAATCATCAGTCGTTATCCGCACAAAATCCAAAACAACCAGGATGTTCCGGATGCGTTGGATCTTTACAGGAAAATACTTTCGTCGCAACCGGATCAATCAGTTACTATCATTACTGTTGGTTTTCTTACAAACCTGGCTAATTTGCTAAAGTCCTCCGGTGATTCCTGGTCATCCTTAAATGGATATGAACTGGTGAAAAAAAAGGTGCGGAACCTTGTAAGCATGGCAGGCCGTTTTCCAACAGGAAGGGAATTTAACCTTGCTGAAGATGAGAATGCTTCAAAAATAGTATTGGCTGAATGGCCGACAACAATTCTTTTTAGCGGTTTTGAAATAGGACAGAAGATAAAAACGGGGCTACCGTTAATTCATGATGAACAGATTCAGAAAAGCCCTGTGAAAGATGTTTTTTCCATTTGTATTCCATTGGCAAAGGAAGATAGTGCCGGAAGAATGAGCTGGGATGAGACAGCTGTTTTGGTTGCGGTTAAAGGATGGCAGGAATATTATAACCTTGAAAAAGGAAATTGTAAAATCAATCCGGACGGATTCAATGAGTGGGAAAAGACCGGAGGAAACAGAGCCCATCTCGTTGAAAAGCAATCCCCTCAGGCGGTAGGCGAAATCATCAATCAACTCTTGTTGCACCAACCTGTATTCAAGAAAAATTAAGGCTGCTTATCTGTTTATAGAAGCCTTCCTTCAGAATTAAATCAGATTTCACTCCGATTTTTGTTAATTCCAAGAAAGGGACCGTTCATGCGTAACCGCATTCTAGTTATTGGTTTAATCTTTTTGTCAGCTAAAAATTCCTTAGCTCAAAAAAACACGCTTGATTTTTATCTTCAGGAAGCTATTCAGAACAGCCCCCTTTTAAAGGATTATCAATCTCAGATGGAATCGAATGCCATCGATAGCGAACGTATCCGCGCCCAGTACAAACCTCAGGTTTCCGGCTCAAGTATAAATTCATATGCTCCTGTAATTAACGGCTTTGGATATGATAATGCGATTACCAACGGTGGTCAGTTAAGCGGAATTGTAAATGTAAGCCAGACCCTGGTAAGCCGCAGAAACCTGTCCGCACAGTATAAGAATATACAACTGCAAAATCAGGGTATTGCCAACACGGCAAGGATTTCCACACAGGACCTCAAAAGAACCATCACCAACCAATATCTTACTGCATTCGGAACTTTGCAGGAGCTCAATCTGGCAAAAGAAATTCATGAGCTGCTTCAAAAGGAAGTTGGTATACTGAAAACACTGACAGAAAAAAATGTTTATCGTCAGACCGATTATCTGACCCTGCTCGTGACTGTGCAGCAACAGGACCTTTCTTTGCGCCAGTTGGATATACAATATCACAATGACTTTGCTACATTGAATTATCTGGCAGGTATCGTTGATACAGCAGCGGTAAACCTGGATGAACCGTCATTTACAATAAATCCGTTGCCTGGTCCTGATCACTCAGTCTTTTTTCAGAAATATACCATCGACAGCCTGATCCTGGTCCACAACAGAACATTGCTGGATTATAGTTATAAACCAAAAGTTAATCTGTACGCAAATGGAGGATATTTATCTTCCCTTATGTATCAGGGATACAAAAATTTTGGCACCAGCGTAGGTTTGGATATTACAGTTCCTATTTACGATGGAAAGCAGAAAAAAATGCAATACAGGAAACTCGATATTTCGGAAAGAGCGAGGTCTGGCTACAAAATTTTTTATACGAATCAATATTACCAGCAGATTAATCTGTTAGAGCAACAACTGCAGCAAACGGAATCATTAATTGGTGATATTGATAATCAAATTAAATATTCTAACGGACTCATAGAAGTAAATACAAAATTACTGGAAACAGGAGATGCGAAAATAGCTGATCTGATTATTGCATTGAATAATTATCTAAACGCAAAAAACCTTCTTACCCAAAATAAAGTAAGCCGACTGCAGATCATCAATCAAATAAACTATTGGAACAGATAAACAATCATCCATGCTCAATGCAATTGTCCGTTATCGTTCAGTTATTATTCTTTTGATATTTGCTTCCTGTGCAAATAAGGCAGAACTATCTGATGAAACTGAGGTACCTGTTCAGACTCCGGTGACGGTGACGGGGATTACAAAGGAACCTATGGAAGAATTCATAGAACTGAATGCAACGTCATCTTACCTGCTTAAAAATTATATAAAAGCTAACGCCAATGGTTACCTGCAATCGGCTCATGTGATGCCAGGTCAGTTTGTAAAAGCGGGGCAAACTCTATTCTCCATTAAAACAAAGGAAGCTGAAAGTATCGGCAATGCAGTAAACAAACTGGATACTTCTTTTAAATTCTCGGGAACCAATTCTATCAAAGCAGGAGCAGGAGGGTTTATCAGTCAGGTAAATCATCAGTCTGGTGATTATGTTCAGGACGGTGAACAACTGGCTGTAATCAGCGATGGAAACAGTTTTGTATTTATTATGGAATTGCCATATGAATTGAGACCCTATGTTAAGGTTGGCAGCGGCCTGGAATTAAAATTGCCTGATGGAGAAAAACTACAGGGGCAGATTGCTTCCTTTATGCCCACGGTTGAATCCGTTTCTCAAACACAGAATGTTGTAATCAAAGTGAAACCGGCTCATTCAATTCCTGAAAACCTGCTGGCAAAAGTAATCATCCCAAAAATTATACGGGACCATTCAATATCACTACCGAGGGCCGCAGTTTTATCCGATGAAACCCAGACGCAATTCTGGGTAATGAAAATGACGGATAGTATTACAGCCGTAAAAGTTCCGATAAAAAAAGGAATCGAAACAAAAGACCGGATAGAAATTCTGTCGCCCGCTTTTTCCGATCGTGATAAAATTCTGCTGACCGGAAATTATGGTTTGTCAGATACGGCAAAAGTCAGGATCATTCAGCCACAATAAGCTCATGAAGAATTTTTTTCATTCATATAAGAATCCTGTATCAGTATTACTTGTCATGATTATTGCAGGAGGAATGTTTGCTTACAGTAAAATGCAAACCGTCGCTTTTCCCGGAAATCAGTTTTCCTAAAATAAAAATTATTGCAGATGCAGGCTTACAACCAGTAAATAAAATGATGATCAGGGTAACCAAACCTCTTGAAAATGCGATAAAACAGGTACCTGATCTCGAAACGATAAGAAGCATAACAAGCAGGGGCACCTGTGAAATTTCGGCGTTTATGAACTGGAATGCCAATATTGACCTTAGCCTCCAGAAAATTGAATCAAAAATCGCAGAGATAAGAAATAATCTGCCACCCGAAACGCAGATTACAGTAGAGAAGATGAATCCCTCCATCCTTCCAGTTATCGGATACACGCTTGAAGCCCATAATAAATCACCGATTGAATTAAAGCAACTCGCCATCTATACAATCAAACCATTTCTATCGCAGGTGTCCGGGGTTTCTGAAGTGCGCGTAATCGGGGGTAAGATGAAAGAATACTGGCTTGAACTAGATGTTCGCAAAATGAGTTCGTTAATGATTACGCCGGATAGCATCAGTTCGGCACTTGCACAAACTAATTTTATAAAATCCAATGGTTATTTATCAGATTTTCGTTTTTTATACCTGACAACTACCGACGCAACAGTTCACTCTACCGACGATATCCGCAATATTGTGATCCGGAATGACGGGAAAAGAATTGTGCGTATCGGGGATATTTCTTCTGTGGAAATAAAGGAAGCAATTGAATACACGAAAATAAATGCGAACGGGAGTGAAGGGATTCTAATAGCTATAATCAAGCAGCCCAATGCAAACCTGATTGAACTGTCTGACCAGATGGAGAAGAAAGTAGCCGAACTTCGAAAAATCTTACCGGAAGGTGTGGGCATTCAGCCTTACTATATACAGGCAGATTTTGTGAAGACTTCTATCAAAAGTGTTTCTGATAGTTTATTGATTGGTCTTGCGCTTGCAATCATTGTAGCCGTTTTGTTTTTGAGATCTCTCAAATCGAGTGCTACCATACTTATTACGATCCCCGTTACCATCTGTCTCACCCTGATTATATTGTATTCAGCAGGATTCACACTCAATATCATGACGCTGGGCGCCATTGCAGCATCTATCGGACTGATTATAGATGATGCTATTGTGGTTGTTGAGCAGATTCACAGGGCGCATGAAGAAAATCCGGAAGAGCCGACCATACCCTTATTGCATAAAGCTATTCATTACCTGTTGCCTGCCATGGTAGGATCTTCACTCAGCACCATTGTGATCTTCTTCCCTTTTGTGCTCATGAGCGGTGTAGCCGGCGCCTATTTTAAAATACTGACCAATACAATGATCATAACCCTGGTATGTTCATTTTTTGTTACATGGATAGGTTTGCCCGTGATTTATCTTGTACTATCAGGCAAGAAACCGGGAAGGAATATCAAAGTGCATCCATTGAAAAAACAAGCCTGGGTTTCATTTTTTATATTTCGTCCCTGGATCAGTTTTATTCTGATCATTGTATTTGCCGGTTCCATATTTTATGTTCTTCCAAGACTGCAAACGGGTTTTCTTCCCGAAATGGATGAAGGAAGTATCGTATTAGATTATGCATCTCCCCCGGGTACTTCTTTGGAAGAAACTGATCGTATTTTGAAGGAGGTTGAAAAAATAATTAAAACGGTTCCGGAGGTTTCTGCGTATTCCAGGAGAACGGGAACCCAGATGGGATTTTTCATAACAGAACCTAATACCGGCGACTATCTTATTCAACTTAAATCTGGCAGAAGCCGTACCACGGATCAGGTTATTTCTGATATCAGGCAAAGAGTGGAAGCATCCCAGCCCGCACTGCGCATAGATTTCGGACAGGTGATTACTGATATGCTGGGAGATCTGATGACTTCCGTTCAGCCAATTGAAGTAAAAATATTTGGCGACAACCAGGAACTGTTGCATCAGCTTTCTATTCAGGTTGCCGATGTTGTTTCATCAGTAAAAGGCACCGCAGATGTTTTCAATGGGATTGTGATTGCAGGCCCTTCACTGACGATTACACCGGACTATAGTAAACTGGCACAGTTTGGATTAACACCGGCCGGGTTTCAGTATCAGGTTCAAAACTATCTGGAGGGGAATACGGTTGGGGATATGCTGGAGAAAGAACAACTGACGCCGATACGAATGGTATATCCTAATAGCCGGAGCAGGAATATTGCTGATATTTCCGGATGGCAGATTTTTTTACCGAGTGGCAAATTAAATCCCATTAATTCGCTGGCGACTATATCGGTAAATGCGGGGGATGCAGAAATCCAGCGACAGGATTTACAATCCATGGGCGTGGTTACTGCCCGTCTTGAAAACAGTGACCTCGGATCAGTAGTAAAAAATATCCAGAAAGAGGTAAGTGCAAAAATTAATTTACCTCAGGGATACCATATCGTATATGGCGGCTCATTTGCAGAACAGCAGCAGTCCTTTCAGGAATTGTTACTTATACTTATAGCAGCCAGTCTGCTTGTTTTTGGTGTTATTCTTTTTTTATTCAGGGAATTCAGACTTGCTTTTATCATTCTTGCTATTTCTATTTTAGGAATTTCAGGCAGTTATCTGGCATTATTTATCACGGATACACCGCTGAATGTTGGAAGTTATACAGGGCTGATCATGATCGTCGGTATTATAGCAGAGAATGCGATATTCACTATTCTTCAATTCCGGGAAGCGAGGATGAGTAAATCGGTTGATGAGTCTGTGATATATTCCATATCAACCCGCCTCAGACCCAAACTCATGACAGCTTTTGGAGCCATCATCGCTTTATTGCCACTTGCCCTGGGTATCGGAGCGGGTGCGCAATTGCATCGCCCCCTGGCCATTGCTGTGATCGGAGGATTTGTGGCTGCTATTCCATTATTACTGATTGTGCTTCCGAGCATATTGAGACTTGCTTACCGGCGATCTGAAAAATATCCGGTCATTGTTTAATTAAATTTTAAAAATAAAGTATATGAAAAAACACTCCCCGATTTTTAGATTTTTTGGTTTATTAATCATGATAATCTCTATGAGTTCCTGGAATCTGATTGCTCAAACCAGCAGCGGATTCCATGTTGCCAATGTTTTTCATATCGCCAGCTCGGGTGGCTGGGATTATATCGCAGTCGGCCCGATAATAATCGGACTTTATGTTTCTCATGGCACCCAGGTAAATGTGCTGGATGCAACTACCGGGGATTCCATAGGTGTCATACCTAATACGACAGGCGTACACGGAATCGCGTTTGTGCCGGCGCTTGGCAAGGGATATACCAGTAACGGAAGACTTAATAATATTACGGTCTTCGATTTGAAATCAAACCAGGTATTGAGCCAGATCGTTGCGGGAACAAACCCTGATGCGATCATGTATGATGATTTCTCAAAGCTTATTATTACCTGTAACGGACGCAGTAATGATCTCAGTTTGATTGATCCTTCTACTGAAAAACTGGTGGCAACCATTCCGGTAGGTGGCAAACCGGAAACGGCTGTATCTGATGGCAGGGGAAAAATATTCGTAAATATTGAAGACAAAAATGAGATTATATCTGTCGATATCAGTTCGCATACTGTTTTGAACCGTTGGCCCCTGGCTCCTTCTGAAGGACCTACAGGCCTGGCAATTGACTTAAAAAATAACCGTCTGTTTGCGGGTTGTGAAAAGACACTTGTGGTGCTCGATGCGACGGCAGGTAAAGTAATCGCAAGAGTTACTATTGGAAACGGATGTGACGGAGTTGTATTCGATCCTTCACTGGGTTTTGCATTTGCGAGTTGCGGGGAAGGAGTCCTCAGTATTGTTCATGAAACAGCAAATGGAGAATATGCGTTGTTGGAAAATGTGCCTACCAAGGCAAGTGCAAGGACGAGTGCATTAGATCCAAAAACACATACCGTTTATTTACCAGCAGCAGAATTTCAAAAGAATGCAACGCCTGGAACCCGCCCTCCGGTAGTGCCGGGGACGTTTCAGGTGTTGGTTGTTAAACGTTGATCGTATATCGTTAATCGTAAATCGTATATCGTTAATCGAATATCGATCCTTGACCTACAGTTAACTAAATGCGTTAAGCGTTAGGCGTTAAGCGTTAAGCTTTTTAGGCTTTAAGCTTTGGGCTTTAGGCCTTTGTGGGTTACCCTTTTCAATTCTTTAATGAAATGCGAATAGCTCTTATTGATTAAGTGGCTGTAAGAGCTGTGTTCAAAAAAAGCAAGGCTGCCGGTGATTTTATCAACCAGGGTGAGTTTCATCAGGTTTTCTTCATCCATGGAAATATCCACATCATATTTCAATAGAATCTGTTTTAGTTTTGTTGTGTTTCGCATATGATATATAAAGGTCAGTATTTCAATCGAAACCATGATTTTTGCCTAAAGCTTTACGCCTTAAGCCTTCCGCATTTTTTGCCAGCCAAACTAAATGGTAATGAACCTGGAAAAGGAACTTTTGAAAAAACAAACCTTAATTCAATGTAACCGTATTATAAAATACATCGGGGATAAGGAATTACGATTTGCAGATCTGATGAAATTATTTTTTAAAGGAGAGTACCGGCTAACACAGCATGCAGCATGGCCGATGAGTTACTGCATCCGGCAGTACCCGGATCTTGCCAAACCATATTTTAAAAAATTTATTGATCAGTTATCGGATTCAAATGCTCATCCCGCAGCGAGAAGAAATATCGTGAGACTTCTTCAATTTGTTGAAATCCCAAAAAGATTTCACGGAAATCTAATGGACATTTGTTTTCAATTCATAAGTAACCCTGATGAAGCTATTGCGGTTAAAGCATTTTCCCTTAGTATACTCTCAAATCTGGTAAAAATATATCCGGAAATACTTCCTGAAATCAAAACGGTCATCGAAGCACGATGGGAATTTGAAACACCGGCATTTCGCAGCAGGGCGAAGAAAATATTAAAGCAAGTATGAGAGTGTGAGAGTGTGAGAGTGTGAGAGTGTGAGAGTGTGAGAGTGTGAGGGTGTGAGAGTGTTTTATCCGCGTCCCGCGGGACAGATTTGGCGGAGAAAGCGGATGGTAGTTACACTTAAGTGACAATCTTTTCAAGCGCTTCTAAAATACCATCGGCTCCGGGATTGATGCCGACGGGAGAGAGATAACTCCATCGAATGATACCCTCTTCATCCAAAACAAAAAGAGCTCTCTCACTGCGACCAGCTTTTTCATTGTAGACTCCATATTTCCTGGCAACTGCTCCCTTTGGTTCAAAATCAGCTAACAATGTGAAATGCAGATTGCGGGCTTCGCGGAATGCTGCATGGCACCATTTCCCATCAACTGAAATACCATAAAGATCCGCATTATATTTTCTGAAATAGCGCAGCATTTCATTGTAAAGCGCCATCTGGTCGCTGCATACAGGGCTCCAGTCTGCCGGATAAAAAGCCAGTATCACATTTTTGCCCCTCAATTCTTGTAAGTTTAGTTTCTTATCAGGCAGGGCATCCAATTCGAAATCAGGGGCCTGTATATTTATTCCAAGCATATTATTTTTTTAAATTCTATAGAAATGCTTATTCAAGGTATTGAGGAGTTACAACTCCTCCAACTAAATAAATAACCCTCCCACCTAAGGCGGGAGGGTTAATAATAATTCCGCCGAAGGCGTGATTATTTATCTCCAGTAACAGTAATCTGACTCACGCCACTCAGCACGGTTCCGGCAACGGCGAGATAACCTGCAATTGTAACGACAATTGTAGGTAAGGCAACGGGTGCGGCGATGATGGCTGCACTGATTGCAGCTAAAGCCAGCCCGATGTTTCTCAGCTTTTGAAAGAACGTGGGTGTAGGTGAGGCAACCCTTTCAATCAGATTCATAAGGATTTGATTTTATAGTTATGAATACTTCTTCGTGCCGGTCGAGTGCACCTGCGACCAGGCCCATCAGGGTTTTCAGCGCCGACCTGGAACGGATTCCTTTTCCGGCACTGGTTATACAACATACTGGAGCGATACAGCCTTTCAGTTCTCGCATTGCATCATTTGCGGGATGAATGAGAATTAAATTTCTCTGCGATACATTCACGACCTGCAAATGCCGGTTGAATTTCAGGCTCCATCTTTTTACCAGTTCATATCTTCCTTCAGGTATGCACGAAACCCGCGCCTGGTTATTCTTCCATGGAAGTTCGATGGTGTAAGACACCAAACGATCCTGGTATAGAATCATTCCATTGGTTCCTTCATGATAATATGTTCTGATAAGCTCCAGTTCCATAATTCAATTTTTAAAATAGCCCCCGTCTTTATTGACAGGGGCTGAACGGATCTCGCTCTTTTCGTTACGCGTTAGGCGTTTGGCGTTAAGCGTTCCGCGTTTTTCACAGGAAGGATTTTATTATTAAAATCCAAACCATAGGGACACCACAAATATGGGGTCGTTTAAAAATGTTTTTTCACAGTGGGTTCACAACTTGTGAAAGATTTATTTGAAGAATTTTTAAAAGCGTAATCGCTCATTCTTTTACATTCCTACTATATTAACTCTATATAAAAACGGAAGTTCTTCGAGAACCCTACGGTAAACCCAGCTGATTCCTACGGGAATCTTCGAAGAACCTGCGAAGAATAGTAGTAGAAATGCAGTAGCAATATTGAACCATACTTCTTTTGACTATATCGAAATGTCTTCCATGATAGAATTGTTCTTAAAAAAATATTTTTCACAAGTTGTGAACGCACTGTGAAATGACACTTCAAAAACACGCCATATTTGTTGGGTCAACAATCAGTTCCGGATTCCTGGAGTGAAGGAGGGCTGCGGTTAAAGAATATACCCGATTTCGCTAAAGTGAATGCAATGCATAGCTGATTGTTTACATCAGTAATCCGATTATTTAAAATTTAAAAATTTATCCTATGGGAACTTTTGAAAAAGGGTATCTCGGTGGCTTTAGCGGGAAAGTCGGCACAGCTGTCGGCTCCACCTGGAAAAAGCTCAATGTGTTACGCAGCAGGCCACCCCGAAAAAGAAAGGGTCAGCCTTCTGATTTACAATTGCAAAGCCAGGCAAAATTTGGACTGATTACAAATTTTCTCCGGCCGCTGACCGATTTGCTCAATCAGACTTACAGTAAATCTGCTTCAGGTGAAATGACAGGCTTCAACAAAGCCTTTTCAGTAAACAGCGAGGCGATCACCGGAGTTTTTCCGGCATTCGCAGTCGACTATCCGAAAATACTACTGAGTAAGGGTAGTTTTCCGAATGGAGGATCGCCCACGGCGGTTTCAACCGTGGCTGGTAAACTGACTTTCAACTGGATTGATAACAGTGGATTTAACGGCGCTCTCAGTTCAGACCTCGCTTTCGTAGCGGCGTATAATGAGGAGCTGCAACACTGGACTTTCATTCAGAAAGCAGCAGCAAGAAATGCCGGGACATTTACGCTGGATGTAACACCGTTCAGTGGAAAACCGGTACAAACCTATATTGGATTTATGTCTGCAGATCGTAAGAAAGTTGCCAAAAGCTGGTATACCGGCATGGTAAACATCTTATAAGAAGACGGATCAACAAATGGGTGGTAAGATCAAAGGGGCTGCCACATGGCGGCCCTTTTGTGTGTCAGGCATGTGTATCAACTATAGGGTGAAAGTCCCGAATGCGCCTTTACAGTAGGAAGCATTAGCCAAGAGCAAGGGTGTCCATTGTGAAATGGAATCTGAAAGAAGCTGGCGGCAAAAGTTTGAACCTACGAACAGAAATTGCATATAAGGCGTGGTGCGTATGGGCGATGTTGCAAAACAAACAAAAGCCCGATACTGTACGGATACGTCCGCGTAGATGCAAGGGTTACATGAACGGAAAGCGGATACACTTACCCTGAGAGATCTGGAATACAATATTGTATTAGACCAGAAGTCAGCAGAGGCCATAGTAGGAAGGAAACGAGCCATTTCCTGTAGAAAGGTAAAGATGGAAGACTCACAAACAAACTGAAGGGCTGAATGTCAGAACGGGCGACAGAAATTACTATACTTTATCACTGAGAGGCGATGACAGCCGAAACACGTAAGAGAACTTTTGTATTGAGTTGGATGAGAGAATCAGAAAACCATATGGAAGGAGCCGAGCCAGGTGATGCAAGAGGTAAGGGACGAGCGCCATTGCAAACGTAAGTTAAAGTAGCATGCTGGAAGAAATACTCGACAGACGCAATATTGAAAAAGCCCTTGTTCAGGTAGAAGCTAATAAGGGAGCCGGCGGCATAGATGGTATGACGTGGGATAAACTGCGTTCATACATCAACGTGAACTGGCAACCATTGCGCGAGAGTGTATTAGAAGGCAGATACAAGCCAAGCCCTGTGAGGAAGGTAGAGATAGAAAAACCGCAGGGAGGGAAGCGAATGCTGGGAATACCCACGGTAGTTGACAGAATGCTGCAACAGGCAATAGCCCAATGGCTGACGCCGATGTACGAAGGGGAATTTTCTAAATGGAGCTATGGCTTCCGTCCGAATCGAAATGCCCATCAGGCTGTGCTACAGGCAGAGCAATACCTTAATGAAGGTAAGACGTGGGTGATCGAACTGGACCTGGAAAAGTTCTTCGACAAGGTGAACCATGATAAGTTAATGAGCGTGTTGAGCAGGAAGGTAACGGACAAGCGCACACTAAAGCTCATCAGAAGTTATCTTACAAGCGGAATCATGGAAGGCGGAATAATAAGTCCCCGAAGTGAGGGTACGCCGCAAGGTTCACCGTTAAGCCCATTATTATCTAATGTCATTTTGGATGAACTGGATAAGGAACTGGAAAGGCGGGGGCATTCCTTTGTAAGATATGCTGATGACGTCAGTGTGTATGTATCAAGCGAAGCGGCTGCAGAACGGGTAAAGCAAAGTGTTATCCGGTATGTAGAAGATAAATTACTTCTGAAAGTAAACAGGGGAAAGACAAAGGTCAGCAAACCGGAAGAAAGTGAGTTGCTGGGATTTTCTTTTCAGTCCGTCAAAGGTAAATGGGTGATAAGAGTAGCAAAGAAAAGTGTGCTACGAATCAAGCGAAAGCTCAAAGCAATTACGACACGAAGTAAGTCTATCTCAGAGATAGAAAGGATCACCCAACTAAACCCGATCATTAGGGGATGGGTGAATTACTTTGTTATTGCTAAGGCAAAATCACTGATGGAAAACCTTGACGGGAAGCTCAGGTCGAGATTAAGAATGTGTAAATGGAAGCAATGGAAGAATATCGGAACCAGAAGAGCAAACCTGCTGAAATTAGGAGCAAATAAAAGATCAGCGTTTGAGCATGGAGCAAGCAGAAAAGGATACTGTCGGGTAGCATTATCCCACATCCTGTGTACCACTTTAACTACTTCCTACTTCAGGAAGCAGGGATATATAGGCTTCTACGACTTGTATTACCGGCTAACTGAAAAGCAATCAAAATTATTCTGACAAACCGCCGTATACCGGTCGGTACGTACGGTGGTGTGAGAGGACGGGTGGCCAACTAATGGCCACCTTCCTACTCGATTAAACAAACTCAAATCATTCAACATTTAAAAACTTTTAAAAATGGGAATAGCAGTAAAAATATCATTGGACCAGGAAGAACTGCCCGATGTATTGAAGCCAAGAGCAATTTCAAATGAATCAGGGAAACTTGAATTAATCTGGAAAGATAATAGTGGCAAGAGGAACGCACGTAGCAACGATATCGTTTATGTTGCAGTTTATGAGGCCGAATCAGATAAATGGATTAATGAATCTGATGCAGCGTTGAGGGATTCATGTTGTTGCACAATAAATGTACAGGAATTCAGTGGTAAAACTGTCATGCCGATCATCGGTCTTGTTTCTGCAGACGGCGAACGTTATTCTGATGGGCTGGTACTGGACGATATAGATGTGTTGTGAAGATTTTTTCTTAGGTGCAAAGAAGTAAATTGGGGTCGCCACAGGCGGCCCTTTTAATTCGACTGGTAGTCGTCAATATGGTCGATTTTCCATCGCAGTCTTTCTTTAAGCTGATCTAAATAAGGCGTATATCCTGTTTTACGTGTTAGAATATCCTGGAAATACCTGTAGATATTTCCCAGGCTGATTGAAAATATTTTTTCAAAGCATTCTTTAATTTGGTTCAGATCTGCTTTTCCATTGTTAAAGGCGCCCTTTTCTTTGAGAGCATAAATGAGTTCTATTATTCCGATTTTCGGATCTGTCCATCTCAAATCGGTTTTTTTTGATTTTGAATCTGATGTGGCAACTTCTTCATCCGATATAGCGGCATGAAGATCTTCTCCAAGCCTGTCATAGGCTAAAAAGGTTGCAACTTTTAAAGAATAGATCGTTCCGAATGATGGATCCATTACTGATGAGAGAAGGTCCAGATTTTCCTGACTTTGCTGATTTTTACGTAGAAAATAATAGCTGTCAAGGTCGGATTTTCGGGCATGATAATATTTATAGAATTCAATATTATTATCAATGTATTTTTCAGTTCTGCTATAGGTTTGGTTTACATATCCAAATTTCAGTTTAGGGATCGTTATTTCCTGAAAGGATTCAAGGTCTATTTTTTCCTGATAGTAAATTAAAAGGGATAAAATCTGGGGCATGAACGTTTTGAAAAATTGAATTTCCTCCTGTTCGCTGTTAAACTTATATCTTTTTAATTTCTCTTTGAGTTGTTTTATGGCTTCATGAATAAGTTCCAGACAGCGACAGGGAAAAATATTTTCAAAATCAGAATTTCTGTCTAAAGTTTTTAAATTCTCGAGCAGTTCATCATTTAGTTGTTTAGCAAATTCCAACATATAAAATTATTTCTTGGGTTAAAAAACGGTTTCAATTAGGTCGTTTCACGCCGTGAAATAATTTAAAATTTGGAAGAAAAAAATATATTTATTATTGGATAAAAATCTGGGGTTTTCAACTAATAAGTATTGGCAACTTTATTTTTAAGTTGACCTGGGGATTTTCTGTGTTGGTGCTTGGAAACATTATTTAGAGCGGTCTAAGGGTTTTTATGTAGTTGAATGCTCAAGATTTATTTTAAACCGGACCTGGGGATTTCCGGCTTCGATGCTAGGCATATTTATTTTCACGGTTATGCTCAAGTGAAAAAACCCTTTTCTACATTTGGTTTTTAACCCAAACAATGACCGACATATTCAATCAAAATTGGATTGGTGCCTTCAATGAAGGTGATCCAAAAGCCGTTGCGAGATGGTTTAAAATTAAATACCCGGAAATATTTAGTGAGGTTAGTTTACGAACATACGATTCGCCGGATACGTTGGATCTGGTGATGGAGGTCGTAACGATCATACTTGAGCGCAAGGGTGAATTTGAAACCGTTAGGAAAATTGAGCGTTATCTCTATAAAGTAATTGGAACGATTTGCGAGCAATATAAAAAGAAAAGGAAAGACAGAATCACCTACTCTCCAGGCCTGCCAGAACATATAAAATATTTGGAAGAGGAAGCCAGAAGAAAAGCGATTATAAGGAATAAATACAGAGCGCTGGAGTATCTCGCAATGGAAAATCTTCCGAGCCAGTGCCTGCAGGTTTTTCGTCTTTTTTATCATGAAGAATTGAGAAACAGAGAAATTGCGGAGCTGCTGAATATATCGGAAAGCGCGGTGGAGCAACATAAAAGTACTGCTTTTAAAAAATTGAGAATAGCATTCTATAATCATACAGATGGTAACAGGGCTAAGTTCATGTTCATCATTTCATTACCGCTCTTTATCTGTTACTATCTCATTCATAAACTATTGTCATGAGTAATTCTAAAAGAATCGCCATATTAATTTTCCTTCGTTCAAGGAATGAAATATCCGGGGAGGAAGAACAGGAGCTGTTGGAATGGCGGCAGAAGTCACTTGAAAACGAACAAATATTCCTCGAACTGAATGATCCGGAATATGTACGCCGGATGATGGCTGATTTATATTTGGGCCGGGATACAGTATTTGAAAAATTGAAAACCCGGTTTTCTTATCTTTCAAATGTTAATCTTTCCGATGCAGATGACCCTGAAGATGAAGCAAGACGGATAGATTTCCCTGAGAAAGATATTGCAGAATTGGGCCTTTCAAAAGCGATCTTTTGGGAATCTTTACTTTCTAAAATGGATTTAACAAACGGAGGAACGCCAGATAACGGCAAACAGCATGATAATATTAAGCCTTTAAAACTAAAGACTAAGAAACCCCGCCGTTACATTCGTATGTTTCTGCGTGCAGCGATTGTTACCGGTATTATTTTCGGGATCTCCAAATTCTTTTCAGAATCAGGATCAAACAGGTTCAGAGCGGGACTGGTGTCTACCAGTAGCTTTAAGTTGGCCATGGATGATTTTCATCGTGGATATCTTGCTGGCAAAGCAAATATTACTCATAAGCATAACGCAAAAGGAGAACTTGTATATATTTTCCCTGGAAAGCCCAAATCACCAAAAGACAAGACTTACACTCTGGAAACAAATAATGGGAATGAGATAATTCTGCAATTACCTGACGGTACTCAAGTTTGGATGAACGCAGAAAGCGCCATCAATTTTACTGCGAATTTCAATCAGGATACAATTTATGTGAAACTGGAAGGTGAAGTTTATTTTGAAGTTGCGCCCGCTTCAACAAAACATTTTATTGTTTTATCAGACTTTACACTAAGAACTGAAGTTGGTCTGCTCAACTATCAACAAATAAGGCTTAACGAAATACAACCAGGCTCCAGATTCAGTTTTACAACATATCGAAATGATTCGGTGATTAGTGTAAACTTGATCAGTGGAAATGTTAAGGCTGTATTGGATACCGCGTCTTCAGAACTGGCTATAGATATCAATAACAGCCAGCATTCAACCTATGCCAGCGGGAAAATATTAGTGAACAATATTGCTGACAGTGCAGAAATCCTGGCCCTTAAAAACGGAGAGATCTACCTCAGAGACGCCAATATCGAAAAAATTATGGCAACTGTTTCCAGATGGTATCAAGTTGCAATCAAATATCCTGGCAGGATTCCTAATAAAAAACTAAATCTGAAGGTTCCACTGGAATCCAAAATATCAGTCATCATTGACAGCCTGAAAAAACAAGGTATTCATCTTTACGAACAGGGGGGTACAATTACGATACTGAAATGATTGACTGTACATTCAATGCGAAAATGAATTTTTGTTTAACACAACTTACTTTGATTAGAATTTATTTATTCAGATAGTTGACTGTTTGAAATAATTAAAATAATCTTAAGAAAATATACAAAATGGAAATAATAATTGGTTATGTTTAAGGAGTTTAATTAAAATTTTGAATTTTATTTCATATTTTATGAATGGTAATCCTAACAATATTTATTTTTTGCAACCTGAAAAGCCAAAGATTTCTACATCGGAGATCTTTAATATCATTCAAGAAGAATATAATTTAAGGGTAAAATTTAGTGATCGAAGTTATCTTTTCAAGAATATTAATGAAGAAGCCTTTGATAAATGGTATAATGAATTTCGTAGTTATTTAAATTTTGACTTTACTACTGTTAAAATTGGTAATTCATATCACACTTTTTCTCAATCAGTAAGAAATGAAATTGAGCAAAGAATCATCTGTACTTGGATATATTATTATTTGACCAATAATTTTAAAAAGATTTTAATTCGACAAAAGGATTTTGAATCTGAATCAACTCGGATTGAATTATATAAATATTTAAAAAGTAAATTTGGTGGAGATAAAGAAATTATTATTGTATTAGGCTCACATATATTGAGAATATCAAATGATGACTTCAAAAAATCTATTGATCATTATAATCAAATGATGAAATTCATTTAATTTTTAAATTCTCAATTTAAATTCTGAGTAAAACGAGATTACTTCTTAAGATGGCGCCTGGGTTTTATTTTTTAATTTTTTTCAATTTTCTTGTCGCCAGCGCATGCAAAGCGTCGTTCAAAGTATAATGCTCTAAGTGTTTTATCATTAAAAGGGAAGCACCAAGTTCACTGCGAAGTCGGCAGCTGGCATTTTGCTGAATCAATTGGATTACTTCAGAAAGCTGGTCGACCTGCGTCCTGGTTATTTTCTCATTTTCGTTTTTCAGATGAGACGCAAGGGCGTCAACGAGCGGCATCATTTTGTTTTGTAATTCTTTTTGGGTGCCGAGATGATATGCTAGTTCGGGCGCATGTGTTTTTATAATGTTCCACCAGTCTGCAAACCGGGTCTGGCGCAGCAGACCTTTTTGCTCGCGGAAATTTCTCATGAGTTCGACGATCATTTGCATATCGGGCACGCCCCGATGGTGCTGCATTTTAGTTCCCGCTCCGTCTGAAGAAATGCCACTGAATATCTGGTTCAGTATTTCGGCCCCGACTGCTGCAGGACATGTGTCGGTCACCGTGACCTCACCGGTGATCGACCAGGTATTGAATGGGGTAACGGATAATTCAATGTTGATGGGTTTGGTGACGGAAGCGCCGACAAAAGCATCAAGATTAAAGAAAACGACACCGTGAGCAAGCTGGCTGTCTTTTCCTGAAAGGCTCCATACATTTTCACAAAAGCTTTGCGCATTCTGAACGGCACTTGCGACCTGGCCGCTCAGTCCGGAATTGTTCACTGCAGCGTTTATCTGATCCTGCGTTGGAGCTGCCAGTTGCCCGATGGCTTGCGTGACGAGCGAATTGAGAATCATCTGAACACCTTGGTTCAAAGCGTCATGTCCTGCACTGATTCCCTTTGCTGTTACGTGGCCACCGTCATGCATTAATACCGCCACTACCCCGAACATGGCGGATATCTCTACTGTGCCAAATAAAGGGAGGGGAACGACATTCATGCTAATATTGCCCAGGGATTCGGGAATGGGAATGACAGCAAGCGGATTCACGCTACTGACTCCGAGGTCGCCGTGATTGCCGTCGGTAAAAAAACAAATACTACCGCCGCCTCCGGGCTGGTTGAGGCTTTGATTATCGACTTTAAAAAAGACTGTCCAGAGAAACGGCGATTCCGAGGGTGTCGAAGCGAATCCTCCTCCTCCGGTGACTTCTACCAAATTGGTCCAGGTTAATGTGTCCAGATTAAAAAAAACGGCTTTGGAATTGTCTGCCATGGCGAAGTGGTTGATAGATGAATGATGGGGTTTGCTGGATTGGGTAGGAAGATTGAAAAATGATGAGTTACCCCCGCGGAGAAGAATCGTATTTAAATCTACGATGAATAGTATAAAATAAAAAAAATATTTTCCGATAAGTGTTTACCCTTAGAGGAATTAGCCGGGTGATAATTATTGCAAGATTTCAGTT
Source organism: uncultured Bacteroidota bacterium (assembly GCA_963711345.1). Classification (GTDB taxonomy): domain Bacteria; phylum Bacteroidota; class Bacteroidia; order Chitinophagales; family Chitinophagaceae; genus Puia. The sequence goes on from CAVQDS010000002.1 coordinate 1,241,546, forward strand.
TCGGAAATCACTGGTTGCGGGAGGCTAGGATGTGGTGAAGGGTACATTTAATTTTATTTTCCAATGACGTGATCACCAACTTACTATAGGATCACCAGCAAGCTATGAAATCTCCTGTGGGCGTGTATTGTATCGAAATGAATTCAACTAATTAGCTGTCAATAATTATCATTTCCTGGTACTGAATATTAAATTCTTCCCGTGCTTTAACTTAACGTTATCAAATTAGGTTACTTAAAAAACTTGAGTATTATAATGGAATGATAATTTTTATTTTGATTATAAGGTACTAGTCATACTCTCCTCTACCAGATGAGAATTCAGTTCATTTGAATTGAAACGACACAGATCTTCTTAGCTAATGCAAAAGTTTCAAATCGATTATCTTAATAGAGGGTACGATTTCTATACGCACTTTCGAAACCGGACAGTTCTATGTTCGATTTTGGTACAAGCTATATATTAAATAGCTTGTAATTTTCTACTAATCAGCATGTTATGTGTTTGGAACAGCGATTGTTATTTTTAGTCACTTGAATTCATATACATTCCATATCAACCTGTATGACCTGGCCTCTCTAGGTACAATATTCATCGGGCTAAATTTTGCTGTATTGTTAGCATTCGTCAAAAGCATCAATCGTAGTGCTAACCGGTTTCTTTCACTGGCGCTGTTCACGATGATCTTATGGATGATGCGGATATTAGCTATTGATCTCCACTTGCAAACCTACTTGCCGGGCTGGGACCGTATGCCTATGCAGTTTTTGCTGGCGCTGGGGCCGCTCATTTATTTCTATGTACTTAAAATAACGCGCCCTGAATATCAATTTTGCCGGAAGGATCTACTTCACTTCAGCCCCCTTTTGCTCGAACTAATAGCCCTGGTGCCGGAGAGAATACAAAGCATGCGGATGAATCTTGCTACCTATGATACGCCTGTATTTCAGCAACTGAACCCGATATTACAATTGCTGATATTTATTTCGATGATGATTTACCTGTATCGTTCCCATCAACTAATACAAAACTTTTACAGGCGATTGCAACCTGTAATGATGGATCGGTCCCGTCTGGAATTTCGCTGGCTACGTCGCTTATTGGCAGCAACTTCTTCGTTGTGGTTATTGTGGATAGTTTATGCGGCCGTTGACTATTTTGGTTATCGCAACCAATTAGCCCTAAACGTTTATTATCCCTTCTATATCTTTTTCGCAGTGATCATCATCTGGACTGCGGCCGCGGCTTTTTTAAAGCCGGGAACCGGAACGAAAGTCCAGCCGTCACTGGCCATAAAACTACCCCCTCCTGCAGAATTTAAAGAAAAAGGCACTTGGCTTAAGCGAAAAATGGAAATCCATCTATATTACCAAGACCCAGAACTAAGCGTCAGCTCATTGGCTGAGGAGCTGGGTATGCCGCCCCACGAATTATCCCGGATCATCAATACCGCGCTCAAAAAAAACTTCCATGATTTCATCAACGAATATCGCGTTGCGGAAGTGATTCAGAGAATGCAAGACCCAGTGCATGACCATATAACACTGTTGGGTATCGCCTATGATTCTGGCTTCAACTCGAAAAGTACTTTTAATCGCATTTTTAAAGAAATGACAGGTAAAAGTCCGACGGAATATAAAACCGGTCTTAAAAAAGAGTTCCCAACTTATAAACTGGGACGCCACCCACGCTTTGCCTCGGTAATTTCGAATCATGAAATCACACAGAAGTGGTCTCAGAAAAAATTAAATCGAAATTATATGTTTCGCAATTATTTTAAGATCGCGTACAGAAACCTTTGGAGGAACAAAGCGTTTTCTGCTATCAACATCGCCGGGCTCAGTGTGGGCTTAGCTTGCTGCATGCTTGTCTTTTTATATACGATGGATGAAGTGAGCTACGATCGGTTTAATGTAAATGCAGACAATATTTACAGGCTGGTGGTTAATAAAATCAATCCAACAGGAGTTGAAAGTAAAATAGCGAGCACCGGCTCAATACACGGACCCTCGTTCAAAAAACAAATACCTGAGATTGAGGATTTTGTACGGACGCAGAGTGCTAGCTTCACTGTCAAGCGAGGCAGTGAAGTATTTAACGAAGATGCCTTATATGCAGACAGCAACTTCTTTTCAGTTTTTACAGTGCCTATACAGGCAGGTAATTACAAGGATGCTCTCAGCGGCGATAACAGCATGGTGCTTTCGGAAGACCTTGCAAAAAAATATTTCGGCGAACAGAATCCAATGGGCAAAACGCTGGATCTAAAAGTCGGAGATAAGTTTCAACCGTTTGTTGTGACAGCCGTTACAAAAAGATCGCCCCAAAATTCATCCATAAAGATTAAAATGCTGCTGCCTTTTAAGGCCTCCAGTGCTTACGACGACGACAAATGGCTCAACTTTTATCTGAACACATTTTTTACGGTACGACCAGGGGCTGATATTAAACGAGTTGAAGCAAAGATGACAGATATATACAATAAGGATGCTGCCGGCCAAATAGAAGAAGCATCTGATAAATATGATTATAAAGGTAAAATACGATATATACTGCAGCCCTTGCTTGCGATGCATACAAGCCTGGATTATCCCGTATATAGCAATGGCCATATTGATAACACTAACCCCATATATTTTCGAATTTTGGACGGTATTTCATTATTTATCCTGTTGATAGCCTGTATTAATTTTGTAAACCTTACGGTCGCACGTTCCCTTAAAAGGGCAAAAGAAATCGGTATTCGAAAAGTAGTTGGGGGTCAGCGTAAACAGCTGATTATACAATTCCTCGGCGAATCGTATATCTTAAGCTTTATAGCCTTTATATTGGCAATTGGGCTTGCACAATTAGCGTTACCCATTTTTAACGGCATTGCCAATAAAGCGCTCTCATTCTCATACTTACTCAGTTTTAAACTGGTTTTTTGGTATATAGCTGTATTTCTATTTACAGGCATGCTTGCTGGATTTTACCCGGCGATGGTGCTTTCGGAGTTCAGCCCGGTGCAAACGCTCTATAACCGCCAAAAAAATATGGGTAAAAATTACCTGTCAAAAAGCCTGGTCGTATTACAGTTTACTTTGGCCACATTTTTTATTATAGCAACTATAACCATTTATTCGCAGTTTGATTATCTGGTGCGCTTTGACCTGGGTTATAACGATAAAAACGTAGTTGCTATCAAGGCGCTTAACACGGATAGAAAATTGTTTCCACTTTTCAAAACGGAACTTTTAAAAAAGCCGGAAATAAAAATGGTAACTGCAGATCAGGGTTCCGGTAGATGGAGTGCGTTAGCCAAAATAAATGACGGTCAGCAAACAAATTTTGATTTTAAGCATGTGGATGAGGACTACCTGCCCCTTTTCCAAATACCAGTCGTCAAAGGAAGAAATTTCTCAAAGGACATGGTGAGTGATAGTGCTAACTCTATCCTCGTCAACGAAAGTTTTGTCAAACAGGCAGAATGGAAAAACCCGATAGGACAGGAAGTCGATTTTTTTTACATGCATAAAAAATATACGGTTGTTGGTGTTGTAAAGGACTACCACTTTCTCGATCTTACCCAAAAAGTATCGCCTGAACTGTTCAGGATGAAACCGGACGATCCATGGGGAAACCTTTTTGTGAAGATCGGCGATCAGAATAAAGCAACAACCCTGAATTACATAGAAAGAACCTTTAAACGGTTTTTCCCTTTCAAACCATACCAATACAACTTTAAAGACGCGCAAAATGCCGAACAATATGATAAAGAAGCAAAGTGGAAACAGATTATCACTTTCAGCGCAATACTTACCATTTTTATTTCGTGTATAGGCCTTTTTGGCCTCGCAACGCTCTCAGCAGAACGACGCAAAAAGGAAATTGGCATTCGCAAGATACTGGGTGCTTCTATCGAAGGAATAGTCAGGAAGCTTTCAACCGACATTTTAAAACTGGTTATACTTTCGGCACTGATCGCATCGCCGGTTGCCTGGTGGGTCATGTATAAATGGCTCGAAGACTACCCCTACAAAATTGCTATTAATGCTTGGATATTCCTGGGCGCGGTGGTATTTGTTTTATTGATTGCGCTGATAACGGTTAGCTTTCAGACTATCAGGGCGGCTCTTACTAATCCGGTAATGAGCCTTAGAAGCGAATAATTCGGCTAGGCGGTCAAAAAAGAACTCAGATCCATAAATATGCGATCTGAGATTTTAGTTGAAGCTTTATTTCATACGTTCCGGGGTGAAATGCGGAATGCGTTTTTATATGAACGTTGGTATGTATCCCAATGACCAAGTACATATGGGTAGTAAATGCATGAAAGAATATTTTTGCCATTCATCTTCAAATCAATATTTATGGAATTGGATGTTGCAAAACCTTCAGGCGTTCAGCGCAGCAAGGAGGAAATCATTTTGTTGCTTGAAGAATGCCGTAAAAGCGGGATGAGTGTAAAGGAGTTTGCAAAGACCAAAGGCATTCACGAGGCGACGTATTACAACTGGAGAAATAAATATGTCGGCAAACAAGGCAAAGAAAAGAGAGCTGGTTTTGCGAAGCTCAAAATAAATCCAACTCCGGCAACCCATACTTCTGTTTTGTTCGCGGAGGTGAGAGGTATAAAAATATTTCAGCCTGTAGCAGCGGCATTCCTCAAAGAACTGCTTTAAATGATAAACAGTTTTGGATACGGCGATCACAGGAAGTATCATCTCTACCGCAAGGAGACGGACATGAGAAAAGGTTTTGATTCTCTTTGCGGCATCATATCAGGTGAACTGGGTAAAAGAGTAATGGATGGAGATGTTTTTGTCTTCATCAGTAAGCCGCGAACACATATCAAAATGCTGGTTTGGGAATCAGGGGGATTTACACTTCTTTACCGGAGATTAGAAGAAGGAACCTTTGAAGTTCCGGCCTTTGACCTGGATGCCAGGAGCATGCAAATCACTTCCGATCAGTTGCAGTTTATTTTACAGGGCATCTCGCTGAAAGAAATAAAATACCGCAAAAGATACCAACAGCCACGTGCAATTTGTTGATAAAAACTGTGTACTTTATAAGGTAATATTTACCTGATAAACGATCTTTGTTTTATCATGCAAGCCGCTACAGCAAACGATTACAAAGAACTCTATGACGCATCACTACTGCGGATTACAAAGCTTGAATCAGAACTTGCGCAGCTAAAGAAAATGATCTTCGGTTCCAGGCAGGAACGCTTTGTTCCACTCCCTTCAGATCATCCCCAGTTATCACTTGGCATAGAAACTGAATTAGCAGCTGCGAGCATTGTTACTACTCAGAAAATAAGCTATACCAGAACCAACGTCGCTTTAGAGCAACAACCACTGTTGCATCCCGGACGGATGAAACTACCGGAAAGCCTGCGGCGCGAAGAAATTATTATAGAGCCTTCCGGTGATCTCACGGGTTGCAAAATGATGGGCGAAGAAGTAACAGAAGTTTTAGAATATGCGCCCGGTGAGCTCTACGTTAAAAAGTACAAGCGAATAAAATATGTAAAGCCGGATAATACGGGCATCCTCATTGGTGAACTGCCGCAGCGCCCGCTTGAAAAAGCAATGGCCGGTGAAGGACTGCTCTCGCAAATCCTGATTGATAAATATGTGGATCATCTGCCCTTGCACCGCCAGATGCAGCGCTTTGAAAGGGCGGGCGTAAAAATCCCTTACGCTACGCTGACCGGTTGGGTGAGTGAAACATGCAGGTTAATCACACCCCTGTATGAGGCGCTGAAAAAAGAAGTACTGAAAAGTAATTATCTGCATGCCGATGAGACACCGATCAGGGTCCTGGACAGAGATAAATCAGGAGAATCTCATAAAGGCTTTTACTGGGTATATCAGAACAGTATCGAGAGAATCGTCATCTTCGATTACCAGGAGGGTCGCGGCCGGGAAGGACCTGCGAAGATGCTCGAAAATTTCGAAGGCTATCTTCAGACCGATGGCTACCAGGTGTATGATCACTTTGACGCGCGCAAAGACATCCGGCAAATACACTGCATGGCTCATGCGCGGCGCAAGTTTACCGAAGCACTTGACAATAGTAAAGACGTTGCAGAATATGCGCTCAGTGAAATACAAAAACTTTATGCGATTGAAAGAAAATGCAAAGAAGAAGGGTTGTTGTCAGATGAAATAAAAACCAGGCGACAAGAACAATCGCTACCCATACTGGAATCCCTCGGTACATGGATGAAAGAACAATACATCAATGCACTTCCCAAAAGCAATATCGGTGAAGCCCTTGCCTACAGTATTAAAAGATGGGATACCCTGACACGTTACACCGAAAACGGAATGCTCAGCATCGACAACAATCCGGTGGAGAACAGCATACGGCCTGTGGCCCTGGGTAGAAAAAATTATCTCTTTGCCGGATCTCATGAAGCCGCCAAAAGAAGCGGGATGCTCTACAGTTTATTTGGAACCTGTAAACTGCACGGCATCGAACCATACGGCTGGCTTAAAAATACATTGCAAAAAATACCTTCTCATCCGATCAACAAAGTCCAGGACCTGTTACCACACCACATTGGGAAATAAAAACCATTTCTTAAAAACTAACCCGTCGCAGAATACTTCTGAACAATATGTACTTGGTCATTGGGATACCCTTGTCCCATTAATAAGTATGGAAGTAACAGTTGGCATAATGTTCGCAATTGCTGGTGCATCTTTGGCATTGTTTCTGTGGCTTAGGGATCTTGCAAAAAATACCAATTCAAAAACACTAAAGCCGCTTCTTAATATATTGATAGTGATTTCTATTACAGGGGTCGGTGTGTTTGGTGTTTGGGCCGCAATTTTAAGCGGCAAAAAAAATTATACTAAAGACACCACAAACATTGCGACGGTCCCTGTTCACGACACCGTAAAGCTGAATTTTACAGTTGAAAGACCTGTTTTGGAGTTGTTTGGTTCGGCTACTAATCCAGCTTTTAATATCATCGGAGATACTACTTGGACTTTTACGATAGATCTAAGAACTAACGGGAAAGAAGTCGCAGCCAATATTTTTGATAAAAACACATTGATTTATCAAAAAGATAGCGCGTTGGACATTTATGGTTCAACAAACGAAACGGCTGTAAACGAAAAAACCACTATAGGCGAAACCGGAAGCAGGTTTAGTTATGGTGGCAAAATACTATATCCTTTTAGTGATTCAAGAATCCCGGATACGATGTACGATTATGTTAAAGTAAGATATTCAAATAGGGATGGAGCACCACAACCTCCTTTTATTGGACTATATACAATAACCAAAGACTTTATAAACAAGTCTTTACCAGATGTAGGTGGGGTAAAATATCGGGAAATTAAGAAGTATTTAATAGCCAAAGGTTTTTGGTAGCAGTTTGGCCGAAACAATAATTGTTTATATAATTCAAATAGTGATATGCAGGGTAGATTTTCAGATGCATTTAACGCGGTATTTATCTGATAAATGGTATTAAAAACCAATTGGCGACCAAGTTTAACGATAGTTCATGATGGTGATATTTATATCTAAACATGAAACTCACACTTCAACAGGCCGAATACATCGCAGCAGAATTTCAATTCCTCAAAGGATTAAATTTTCACCACCCCATCTATGGCAAGTGTGATATAGATTTTGTAGAACCATATATGAAGGGAAATAGGGGCTATGGAGTCATGCTGAAAAACAATATTTTTAAGGCACCCAATATCCCTGAAATATTTGGATTCGTTATGCCAAAGTGTAGCTTGTTTAAGTATCTATATGAGAATGGTATGCTTTACGATTTAAAAAATCATGATATTAAAATATTGAATTCCCCCAAAAACCATTAGAAACGATTTAAGCCTCAAATTATATTATTATGGAATTACCAAGTTTTGATTGAGAGACTTGAATCTTAGCTTTCTCCTGAGCCCACAGCCATTGTTTTGGTGGTGACCACAATTGTGGCCACTTCATAATTTTTCATTTAAGATTTCTGGGATTTCGAATCTTCCGTTTTTTCAAAAAAACTGTGTCAGTAAGGGTTTTCATGTAGGGAAACCAAGGTCGTATTAGGTTTCAGACGAATATCTAGCAAGACTTCAGTTTCGGCTTTATGAACTTATTCGTACATTATACTTCAAAAAACTAACCAATTGAAATTGTCATTTATAATTTTGATCACCGCCTTTTTCTTTGGTTTTTCTGGAAAATATAGCAGAAGTGACTTGCTTTGCCATATGTGGAAGCAAATAGGAATTAAAATGTTTGGTAAAGACTACAAGCAAATTGATAAGTCGATGTCAGAAGCTATATGGTTTAAGAAAGATGGGACTTTTGAAAAAGAGCTTTATGGGAGCCTTAAATTTAAAGGGAAGTGGCTATTTAGTAACGATTCATTGAAATTGGCATTGGGTATCACTGAAATGAATGGAACACCTATGCCGGGAAATGATTCATTTGACAACAGATTTGCAACCGATTCTATTCTCAGTCTTACAAATGACACTTTTATTGATGCACAATTGGGATATTTTGGGAAGCAAAAGATCTATGGACATGATGATATATACTATATAAGAGAAAATTGAAAGGAGAAGAACAATTCAACATTCGTACGTCTTCAAGAGTCAGATTAATATATTAATTTATAACATTGACTATGTCAAGCTACCATTTTAACCACAATCAATACTCAGTTGTATGATAGGAAAACTTTATTTACCGGTTTTATCCTTGCTTTTTTGCATTAACTGTCTTGGGCAGACACAATCGGAAATGACCTACCAATCGGGTGAGAAAGATAAAAAAACTGATAAAAAACTCACCGCCATATACAGACAAATTATAAAAGTCTATTCTTCAGACACATTCTTTATAAAGAATTTAAAAGCTGCCGAAAAAGCATGGCTGCAGTACAGGGAATATCAAATAAAGGCAAGGTTTCCTGATTATCCTGATTCTCACTATGGTTCCATGTCGTCGATGTGTGTTAGCGAATATTCAATGAAGTTGACTGAGGATCGTATTGGTGAACTAGAAGAATGGCTTATTGGGGAAGAAGAAGGAGGGTGTTCAAGTTCAGTTAAAAATAAGGATGAATTACCGCCATATAAATCAACCAAGTATGGACAGTAATAATTTCTGGAAAAATTGGGTTTTAATATTCTGCCGCAAAGGTATCCTATTTCAGTGTTGCCAACTTCTTTATGGAAACAGTTCTTGGCCTAAATAATAAAGCATATGGATCATTTTTAACTTAATTAGCAAATATGATTTGAAATGGCTAAATGGATAACGTCAATTATTGCTTGGTTGCAAATCGTGGCCTCTCCACTGTTTATCGGAATCGTAATTGGCTTCATTGTTTATTATAATATACCCAGTATAACAGGGCTAGTTTTGGGAATAGTTATATCAGCCATAGGACTTATTATCGGGGTAGTTTGGGCATCCAGAGTTTGGAAAAAACGGGGTACTGTTGAATTTATATCGGAAATTAAGTCATCACCTGATTTTGACAAATTGAATGAAGAGGTAAAATAAAACCACCATATTACCTGTAAATCAACTATGAAATACATAACGACACTGCTTATTACTATTGCCATTATTTCATGCCGGAATAACCATGATAAATTTAATTACGAAACGTCCATCGCATCCAAAGTATATGAGGCCCAACTGAAATATCTGGATATTACGCTTAAGGGCTATGGAAGATTTTCAAAAACTGGGGAATTTTATTTCAACGAAAGCTCTTATCTGGATAAAATAGCCGTAGAGTATCAATCAAAAATAAAAAATGGCGGCGCAATCACAGAAGAAGAAAAAAGGGCTTTTTATGATCATTTCGAAAAGACATTCAAACATAACGGTTTGATAGATTTTGAAATTTTAAACCAACTCAAAGAGCTACCCATTAAAACTGTTTCGGATGTTGACCTACTACGGATTTATATTAAGAACAATTTTGTAAGTATACTATTGAACAACAAGTTGCTTCCATTTAACGCTTGGAGCACCATGGCATCCGCCAAAGAGTGGACAGTCAAATATGGACAACCGTTTGAAGTTAAGCTTGCCAGTACCGCTTGGAATACTCAACTGCCAAATGAATGGTATTTGGTAAAAGAGAACCAAGACAGCCTAACCCAAGAGAATATTATTGACACCTTATATCAGGACAGAAATGGAGTTGTAACTTTTTCTACAAAACATTATAAGATGGGTGAAAACAAATTGATGTTTATGATAAAAATGAACACGCCAAATAATAATCCTATTCTGAGTAAGGAGGTTACGTTTTATGTAAAGTGACATTACCACATCTAGGATAAAACCGCCAGTCAACAGTAGGCGAAAACAATGAAACTGTTATGACATCACAACAAATAGTAATACCTCTCAGCAAATCTAAGATCATCATAATGCTCTTGGGGGCTCTGATATTTGTAGTATTGGGTATATGGCTTGTATTTTTTCCACCAAGCACTGAAAACTCTGTCTGGATTACTCCGTCTAAAATGAAATTGGCTGGCTACGCTTCAATGATCTTTTTTGGAACTTGTGCTTTCTTCTTTATTCGAAAATTGCCAGACAACAAACCGGGGTTAATAATTGACGACAATGGCTTTACGGATAATTCAAGTGGATTTCCTGCAGGACAAGTATTATGGTCAGATATCGAAAAAGTGTCCGTTATTGAAATTTCTGGTCAGAGAATTATAATGCTTAAGACCAAAAACCCACAGGATTACATTGATAGACAAACAAGTTTATTTGTTCGAAAAGGAATGGAACTCAATAACAGGTTATATGGGACGCCTTTGAGCCTAACCGCAAATGGGCTTAAAATATCCTTTGACGACTTATTGGCTCTGGTTTCGGAAAAATTTGAAGATGCCCGAATGAGGTCATGAGCGTTAATTTGTTACTTAAAATCAAAATGAACATCTAAAGTCATGAAACAACAGCCAGAAGATATCATAAAGTATCTCAAGGATAATATTGAGCCATTGGAAGACAGTATTTATGGGCCCAGTTATAGGGTATCGGCGTTTTTAATAGATGGAATTCTATTGCCATGTGTAATTTTTCGCAACTCCAAGAATTTGGTTGATTTAGCTGTCAAAAGGATTAAAGACGAATTAAATGGAAAAAGTGTTTTCAAAAGTGTTTCAGGACTTGGGTACTATGGCATAGTCAAAACATACGTGACAATGGGGAACCGTATAAGCTCCTACGATATTGCAACTGTTGAAAAGAGCAAGTTTGCTCTACCGTTAGTGATCCAAAAACAAATACGGGGTGAAACCACAATGGGGTGGACAGGTTTCGCTGTGAGAATGAAAGATGGTAAGTATTTTGGATTCGGAACAAGCTTTCGAATGGAGTTCTTTCAGATGCCAGATGGTTATTCAACCGAAGACTTTGAAGAAATCATAAACCACAGTTACGTCTTAAATACAGGTGAATTGCGTTCTCACCGTGACAGCTCTGTAACTCGACCGGAGGATTACAAAAATACCGTGATCTATAGAGAGCGACCATTTTTTGAGTGTTACATTGACAATTTATGATCCTATGGCACGGCCTGCACCAAGCCAGAACGTCAGCGGCTATTATGTGGAAAATCATTCATGCCGCATCTTACAACAAATAGTTCATGAAGTTTTTATTTTTACTCATCATATTTAGTTTGACAATTCTAGGTTGCGACCATCAAAAGCAGTCCAAAAGACAAAAATCATTCAAAGCATTTGATTTTTCATATAATGACGTCTTCTCGACATGTTTTTCAATAAAGTTTACACTAGGAGACACAGTATTCATAAGACAACATTTTGCCTCTGCTTTTTCCGATACTCCAAAAAGTAACACCACCTATTATTCGTTGCTTGCCAATAGTGAAAGAACCAAGCTTGACAGTTTTTTAAATTTTACGGATTTATTGCATTTCGACACTTTATATTATCAATCTTATGAGGACGGTTTGGATTATCAATTTTATTTTGACAATGACACAGCAAAAAAAATAATTCGGGTTCATAGCGACAGTGTTCCAGCACAATTGGAGACATTTAGGCGTTGGATTGTGAATACAAAAAAGAGGCTTTTGCTTCATCAAATTGACACGACAATAAACTTTGGAAGCTTAAAGAATTTCTTGCCACCAACAGTTCCTGTGCCGTTGACAAAATTTAAAACTCCAAAAGTTGAATGACAGCCGCTAAAACTCGGTTTACTTATAATGCAAAATGTTTAAATATATTGTTATTTTTTCAGGAACGGATACATTTGATTTACTACCCATAATATCATAAATTGGAGTGTTGGTAGCAATAGAATGGAAGACAACCTAATTATTCAAAAAGCGATAGAAGAAATTGAAACCAAAAGCTTGGCTGTAACAGAACAGTTTTTAGAAATTCATGAAGTTGTATATGACAATGGCAAACCTAAAATTGCAAGAATAGACAAGGATAAAAGGGACGGTATTTTTGTAGTTTATTTTCCTGTTAAAAACGAAAAGTTCTATTTCGCTGTTTATGTTGACACTTCGCCAGAAATATCAATCAGGTGGACAGGAACTGAACCTTATAACAGCGTTTATTTTCGTGCTTTTTCTGACACATTAAGTTTTGGCGAACTTTCTCAATTGACTACGTTAAAACATACGGGTGGCAGAAGCAAAGGTGACCCAAAAAGACCAATTGGTGGAACTGGCATTCTTTGGAAAGAAAGCACCATCTTTTACGAACCAGATTCAGAGCCAGATGAGTTTGAAGACAAGCTTCGTAAGCTACTTGACTTTTTAGAACAAGACAGAGAGGGAATTGCAAAACTGGTTGACCAAGCAAACGGCTACATTCAAGTTGCAATTGAATTTCACAATGGAAATACAATGCTTGGTGGACCAAATATTGATAAGGGCAGTCTAAAACGAATAGCTAATTTAAACCTTGAAATTGATTTTGATTTATATGTTAGCGGAAAACCATTCAAATAAAACTATGGCTACCAACAAACGTGCATTGGTAGTATTCGGGTGGACAGTTATTAAAATACCAGCTCAGCGACAAGCCTTCAACATTATAGGCAACTCTAATTGACAAAGCATGATAATTCGACCAACTGTATTTATTCTTGGTGCCGGTGCTAGTAATGGTTTTGGATATCCGCTAGGCAAAAACCTTCTTGAAATAATAATAAAAAACTTTGACCCAGACAATTCCGAAAATGCAATCGAACTCTTTAAAGGACTCGGCTTTTCTGAAGAAGATATAATCTCCTTTCGCAATAAACTAAGATTATCAGCAGCACCATCAATTGATAGCTTTTTAGAACCTCGTGGCGAAGATGATAGATATCTTGGCAAGTTGGCAATTGCCTATGCATTGATTCCATTTGAAAAGACAGACACTTTATTTTATGACAACTCATGGTACAAAACTCTCCTTGAAAAATTAAAAATTACATTCAATGACTTTGAAAAGAACAAAATTTCTTTTATAACATTTAACTATGACAGGTCATTAGAACATTTTTTACTTACGGCCTTGCAAAATCAGTTTAATAAGACAGAAAATGATGTTGCTGAAAAATTAAAAAAAATTCCAATAGTTCATCTTTACGGAAAGTTAGGAATGCTTCCATGGGAAACAGCTAAACCTGACGAATATACAAGAGAATATAATTCCAAAATTTTGCCACACCTTTTAAGAAGAAGTACAAAATCCTTAAAAATAATTTACGATAAGCTTGAACTTGATAACGCTGAATTTAAACAAGCCAGACAATTACTTTCTGCAGCGAGAAGAATTTACTTTCTTGGCTTTGGTTATCACAAAGACAATTTGGAAAGACTAAAGATAAAATCTTATTTCACTTATAGTCAAATTGGTTCAACGGACACATTTTCAAAGACTGTTGAAGGGACGGCTTTTAAATTGTCTCAAGATTTAAAAGACACCATTCCAAAACTCTATAAAATAAAATTTTCAAATCCCGATTGGGACATTGGTGATTTTTTGGAGAGAATTAAACTAGATTGATAAACGCAGCCAACAACGAGAGGATTTGTGCAAATGGGGCTTGACTGATTTGCAAGCACAATACCTATGTCAATTGTGCCCAGTATTATCAAATACCCCCAACTAATTGCATGGAATAAATTAAATTGATTCTTTTATGGAAATTTATCTGATAGTGATCTCATTGGCTTAAACATGGACCATGAAATATTTGGCTGTTACACTATTAACAATATTTGTATTTTTTTCCAAATCCCATGCAGAGATCAAAATTGATACGTCCCAATATGTGGTAATTAAGTACGGTGAATTCAAGGTATTCGATAACGCAAAGGCTACAACCTTGTCTAAAGCCGAAATAGATCAAATTGAAGATTTATTGCACAAGGCGATAAATGATTACAATAAGGACAAAAAACATTATGCCAAGATCATGCCTTTGTCGAAATACAAGATTCAATTTGTACCAGTTATAAACAATAAGGGTGAAAAGGAGGTCTGGGTTAATTGCTTTTGTGACGCTGACAGCAGCCGATGGAGAAAAGAGTTAATAATCGTGGAAGATGGAGGCAACTGTTATTTTCAGGTAAAAATTAATTTAAAGACCATGAAATGGTACTCAATGGGAATTAATGGATATGCCTAAATCAGTAAACTCCGCTCGTAGCTTACAGGAAGCGATTTAAGGCCCGGAATTTAGTTGAGTAAATTTAACTACTCCATAGAGAAAATTAGAACATGGCCATTTTAGACTTTCTAAATTTGTTACATTAAGCTATAACCACATGATGAACTTAAATTACATTTCGACCATCGTTTTACTTTCCGTTTTAAGTTTTGTTCATACTAATGGTAAAAACACAAGAACTACGGCATCATCGTATACAATTTTAGCGTCCACTGATAAAATTGACTATATCCTATTTGGCATTTACTGTGGTGAGTGTAGTGGACACTGTGCGACAATGTTTCAATACTATATGATGGGCAACACAAACAATCTCCTTGTTGATAGTTCAGATAGCTATTTCAAAAACAATGGAAACATCAGTTGCAAGACACCAATAACGGACCGAAAGAAAATCATTTTAGCCGAAAGTGTTGTAGAACAAATACCAAATCAACTCTTAACAACATCAAATTTGACAGAAACATTTGGCTGCCCAGACTGTACTGATGGTTGCGGAATATATTTTGAGTTTAGGCAGGAAGGTAAAATCAAGAAGTTTTATATTGATAATACTTCTCGACTTCCGAAGGACATTCAAACATTTGGAGAGTTTTTGGCATCAACAATTATGAAGCTAAATAAGAATTAGTATTGCTCAACAAAACTCGGTTGCAGTCATGCTCTGGTCCCCGCTCTAACAGTGGAACTAGCACCTTTCGGCTTTGTACAAGTATCATCCAATATTGGGTAGATTGGAAAACTTGCAGCCTCACCTCTACGGTGGGACGATTTGTATGGTATCCCCACCTCACCCATACCCCATGGGGGTCCCCCAGTGTTATCCGGCTCCCTACAGCCCTACCCCCGGTACCCTAATGGAGGGTATTATGATAAACCCCCTCTGGAAAATATTTTTTTATATGAAATACGGGCGATTCTGAAAAAATAATTTTTCCAAAAATTCGGCCTTAAAAAACAAAAGAGCGCTTTTAGAAATTTTTTTTATTTTTCAGAAATTTCAATTTGAAAAGGAGTCCTTAATTCCCATTTATAGGCCAGCATCCTGTACTAAAAGGTACATGATGATCACGTTCCCGTTATAGAGAGAATATCCACAATTCGATAGTATAAGCTTGAAAATATGACACCCTTCAATCCCAGTCTGCAATTCCGGACCAAATATAAAATTAACTTTGGTTAGAGATCTCATTCTAATGTATAGGCAAGTAACTATTTACGCTATCATGCGACTCTTTGATTACTTCTGAATGCATCTATTTTGGAATCACTTTTGGCGGCCATTGAAAGCTTGGCCTTTGTTTTCACGCCACGTTTCAATATTTTCTCATCCATCAATTCTTTGACCCTATCAGCATGTCTGGGATGAAAAAAAAGTGAATCGTAAACATAACCAACATAAATGCCTTCCGAATTTAGTTGGTAAATGACATCGCTCATGATTTCTACTTCTTTGACGAACATTCTTCTGGATGTCGCTTTATGACGGTAAGGACTGATATTTTTCTCATGTAGAATATTTTTCAACATTCGTGGTTCATGGGCCATGTAATAATCATAAAGAGGAGATTGTCTCATTTGCCATGGAGTTTTATTGAAGAACGAAAGATGCTCCAGCTTAACTGTTTTTTCTTCAATCGAGGATGCAAGACCTACGGCGCCATGTGTCAAATATTCTTGCTTCCCACCATACAGTGCTATTGCGATATTGGGGTGCAAACAGCTATAATCGCATTCCGTGTACGGCGTACCATTAATTTTCACCAGTCTGCGAATCCAACTGGGCATGAGAGCGAAAGAATCCACTACACGACCACCACTTCTCTCATTGCCTATCACTGGTATCATGAATCCATTATCCGTTAGGTAGTGGAATATCTTAATGGCATCTTCTACAAAGGATAATTCTTGTGGGTTTTTGAAATAGGATTTGGTATGCTTATTTAAAAAGGTCAGTTTTTTCCCTTTGTTGCTGATATAATCCCTACCAACTAACCTTTTGGCTTCCTCTTGAATTTCATCAATGGTGGGCAATGTCACGGAGGTATAAAATTCAATTAAATTCCTGCTAATTGTCTCATTGTATGCTTTATGATATGCTCTGTTTAAATGTTTTTCAAAGAGACTTATAACGGTGGATGTTTTTAATTCATAATTGACCAAGCCCTTTCCCACGTATGCATTACCCAAACGGTATTTAAATGACTTCTCGCCTATCATATAATGATAATCGCATTCCAAAATAGCGCCAGTTCGAATGGGATGTTCCAGTGCTTCCCTAACGTATTTATAAGTCATTGGAGAGACACAAAGCATATCACGTAGGTATTCAGTCTTCAGCGGCTTCCAACCCTCAGAATTGTCTTCAGTATCATGTAGAACATAGTATGTGGAATTTAATTGAGTAAGGAATAATAGACAGAGTTCAATGGCTACATCCGTGTCATCATGAATCTTATGTAATAGGTATTTGGGTATGTGCCGTTTTAATGCATAGGCCACTTTGCTGGGTACTTTTATAACATTGGATTTATTGAATAGCGCATTTCTAGTATTTAATTGACCAGTTCCATTAACTATTAAATCCTTTGGAATACCAGTATAATCAATGCTTTTGAATATATGTGCATGTACAGTTCCATGTACATCATTATTGAAGGGAAATAGATAGGAAGAATTATAATTAATATTATTATTTGTATCTGATTTATAAATTATTGATTGACTATTGGAAGAAATTGATTTAAATAATAATTGATCCAGATTATTTGTAACTACTTTGAATCCGTTTAATTTATACTCACTATTACATCCTGAATTTGGTAGTTTATTATTGGAATTTGATGATATGTCTTTATTGGAATCTTCATGTTTTATGTGTTTCATATTGAAATTATTTAGATAATTAACTGCATACACTTAAGTGTATGCCAGCTTTCTGTTATTATTATATAGGCGCCACGACATGGCCTTGGATTTGGAAAATAGGAATAGCAATGGCATGAGCCATAAGGCCACTGATATTAATTAGGAGTACATCTTGAGTAGTGACGTACCTGATCTGTTGATTTACTCTGCCGTTGTCCAACAGTTCAGGAACTTGTTAGATTTTCGTTATCGACAACTACAGGCTGGATTAAACCAGAAATCGAATTTGAGTTTCGATTTTGACAATTCTACACAATAAATAAGGTAAATACAAGTCCACCGACAAAATTATTTTGTCTCCAGCACTTAAAGCAAGTTTTTTAAAATAAGACTATATTCACAGGGGTTGAATTCAAGATGATTTTATGGTGACATTATCGAAATCTGATTTTCAATTGGCGTCCACCTGCCCAAAGAAATTGGTTTATAAGAAAAATGGCTATCCCACCGCCAACGACACCAATGAATTCATGGAGATGTTGGCCAAGGGCGGATACATTGTAGGCAAAATGGCCACTCTACTTTTCCCAACCGGTATTGAAATTGTGGGAAAAACTAATGATGCAATTGAAACAACCAGAAAACTCTTGGACGCTGGAGATTGCATTCTATTTGAAGCAGCTATCCTATCAGGTCAAAAACTTATTCGGATTGATATACTCAAAAAGTCAGGGAATTACCTGCATTTGATCGAGGCGAAGGCAAAATCTCATGATGCGGATGATGACCCCGCAGAAAGTAAAAAGAACTTAAAAAAATACATTGAGGATGTAGCATATCAATATTTGGTCCTTTCGGAAGCATATCCAGATTATTCTATTCAATGTTCCTTACTAATGCCAGATAAATCAATAAGGACAAGTATTGATGGACTGGCTGGATGGTTTTCAATACAGGAGGACTTAGCACCTCAAGACTCGGAAGTTGAAGAATTGCCAGCGCAAAAGCGACCTAAATTCAGAAAGCCCAATGTTATATTCAAGTATGAGAACGATCCCTCCAAAGATCAATATCTCAAAAAATTGAATAATGGCAGCATCCTTGAATATCTTGACCTAACCGCAGAAGTTGTTAAACTACAACCTGTCATCAAGTCCAGAGCGGATGGATTTTTAAGAATATTGAATGAAGGGATTACTGATAAGGATTATTCAATATCAAAAATCTGCAAGTCCTGCGAGTTCAATACTGGTGAAATCAAACCCAACGGCTTTGAAGAATGCTGGGGAGACTTGGCGTCAATAAACCCTCACATCTTCGACCTGTATTATGGAGGATCCATCGGCCACTATAAATCTGGTTGGTACTTGGACGAACTTATTTCAAGTAATAAAGCCAGTCTATATGATGTAGACCCAGAGAGGCTTAAAAATGCAAAGGGCGAGCTTGGTTTACGGGCCGAGCGACAAATCTTACAAATTCAAAAGACAAAATCAAACGAAGAATGGATTTCGCCAGATCTCAAGACAGAAATCAGCCGCTATGAATATCCATTGCATTTCATAGACTTTGAGACTTACACTGGCGCACTGCCGTTTCACCAAGGCATGCGACCTTACGAACTTATTGCCTTTCAGTGGAGCTGTCATACCATTCAGGAACGAGGCGCTAGCCCACTCCACAGTGAATGGATTCACACGGGTGCTGAATTCCCAAACTTCGAATTTGCGAAATCATTGATGCTGAGGATCGGTGATAGCGGGACACCCTTCATGTGGGCACCACACGAGAATACTGTATTGCGTACAATATTGAATCAAATGGAATTGTTTGGACACATCGACGTCGCACTAAAAAACTGGCTGACAAGAATAACAACGGACAAAGATGCTAGTCGGGAAGGAAGGTTCATAGACATGAATAAATTGGCACAGCAATATTATTTCCATCCATACATGAAAGGCCGAACGTCCATAAAAAAGGTCTTACCATCTGTTTGGAACTTTAATGAGTACTTGTATGATGTACCTTATTTCAAGGGATACGTGGTTAAAGATTTTGAAAATGGCATTATAGACCCTTACGATACACTTTCTGGAGGAATCAAAATTTCCGAAGATGATGATGTTATAAAAGGAGGGACTGCTGCAATGAGGGCCTACCAGCGTATCAGGTACGATGATTCGCTTAATGCGGAACAAAAGAATGAATTAAGACGACAGCTTTTGCAATACTGCAAATTAGACACAATGGCTATGATTATCATTGCATATCATTGGGGTCTAAGTTGATATTTAGGCGGGAAGGTGATTCGGATTCACTTCTGTTAAGTACTTATTTCAAGTGCAAAATTGGAATCTAACTAAAACTAGTTTTATTTTTCCCGTTTAAAATATTCGCTAAAAGTTCTCTAAAACAAATGAAAACCCCTGTGAAATCAGGGGTTCTGTATCAATTTTGTCGGGGCGGCAAGATTCGAACTTGCGACCTCCTGGTCCCAAACCAGGCGCGATGACCGGGCTACGCTACGCCCCGAACTTTTGTTCACCGGGTTGCAAAAGTAAGGGTTCATGATCAATTAAAGAAGCGACGTTAGTAAATTCAAAATAGTTCCGGGCAAACGGATTATCTATTGAAAATTGACGCTTATACTCTGTTTATTACCCCCAAAGCTTTAAGCTTTAGGCTTTAAGCTTTGCGCTTTACTCCTCCATCCAGGATACTTTTTGCAGCGCCTTATGTTCTTTCCCAATGATATGGTTATACAATTCTGGTCTCCTGGCTTTGATATAACGGAAACCACCGGCGAGTCTTAAGCTTATCTTCTGTGAAGGTCGCCATTACATATTCATCCGAAAAACTCCTGCATTCCGCAAGAATATCCCCAAAAGGATCCAATATCATGGAACAACCGTTTTTGAGCTGGTCATCATCCATACCAATCGGGTTGGAAAATACAGTGAATAAAGCATTGTCATAAGCGCGGGCTGGCAACCATTTCATCAGCCAGCTCCTGCCTTTAAGCCCGTCAAATTCTATGCGCAGTGAAGTAGGATCTGTTTCCCGGTTTTTCCAAAGTGCGTGATCAACAAATCCGGCACCTGGTCTCGTGGACGGTGTACACATTGTAACATGTGGCATAAATAATATATCCGCACCCAACAATTTTGTCGCCCGTACATTTTCGATAATATTATTATCGTAACAGATCAGGATGCCGCATTTCCATCCGAAAAGATCGAATACGGTATATTCATTTCCGGGTTTTATATTTTTATTTACAAACGGATGCAGCTTTCGGTGTTTGGCCAGAAGACCTGTTTTATCGACACATACATAGGCTTTATAAATATCATCCTGATCATCTTTTTCAAATAATCCGGCAAGAAGTGTAATCTTATTTTTTTCAGCGATAGCCTGCAAACTATGGACGCTCTCCCCATCCGGAATAAGTTCTGAAAGGACAAGCATTTGTTCCCGCGACAGTTTACGTGCAAAACTATATCCTGTAATCGAACATTCATGAAAGGCAATGGCATCGGCGCCATCCCCGGCTGCTTTTTTTGACAGCCGGTCAATAATTGATAAATTATAATCTTTATCACCTGATTTATTTTCAAACTGAGCGGTAGCAATTTTAATATGACGCATAAACAATTATTATTTGGAATTCGTAAAGTTATATTGCAATGCTTCTATTGCATTGGACAAATATACCAACGGCGAATTCCAGTTGATGGCTATCTCATTCGATGCATAGGCGCAGTCAGAGTCCACATAAGCTGTCTCCGGTTCATGAAAATCATAATGACAATGATCCTGTTCCCCTGGGTTCGGACCTCCCGCAAGCAAACCCGGAACGGGGTCTTCAATGCCATCCGCCACAGAAGGGCGGTGATGCGGATGCATGGGAGAGTAACTGCCTATTCCCGTGACAAAACAATAACCTGTTGCATTCCTTCCGCATATATATTCCAGGTTTCCCAACGCAACATCCAGATATGCATGTTTATGTGTAATTAAATAAACCTGTATAAGCAGGATGCCCTGGTTTGCTGCATTGGCATTGCTGCCCCATACGAAATCAGATCTTCGGCCTCCCATCACCGTTAGAAAGGCATTGTTCTGTGCATTTCGGATATATTCATCAGCCAACCGGATGAGCCTGGTGCGAATAGTATCGTCCATTAACCGGGAATCTTGTTTTTCTTTAGCCCGCAACAGGCTATAATACCCCAGCAATCCTGTTTCCGACCAGGTAGGCAATCCAAAATGGTCATACATATGGGATACTATGGTATCCTGATAATTTCTTTTTCCTGTTGTAACAAATAATTCACTCGCAGCCCAGAACCATTCATCCGAAAACTTTCTGTCACCATACCCGCCGGTTATTATTTTCGGGGAATATAGTTGGTTCATGGCATTTTGATCATATGCAAGACCCGGATGGGCCTGCGCCCATGACCAGGCTTTTTCAGCAGCATGCATACAACTATCGCTCAGTCCGGGTAATTCTTTTCTATAGTTTTTAAATATTCGGGCTGCCTGTGCCGCCACTGCGGCAAGATCCAGCGTTGCTGCCGTTCCTTTCTGAACGACATATCTCGGTTGACGGGCCTTATCAGGCATGATCATCGGATCAAAGGAAGCATTGGTACATTTATTATAAACCCCACCGTCTTCGGGATCCTGCATGCTCAGCATCCAGCGCAGGTTGTATAATATTTCATTCAGAATATCCGGTATATTTTTACCAAACGTTGGAATATTTGTGTGAAGAGTATCAAAATAAGATTTGAAATCTTCATAAGCAGACAATAAAGTGCCCATGCTGATACCTGAATTAACGATGTATTTATTATAATCCCCCGCATCATACCAGCCACCCGGAGTTGAAATAACGGTTCCGGCTTTCCTGTTATTTGAAACAGCCGATGGATGAACAATTACAGAATCGTCAGGATGTCCTGCTGTACGGCTCCATTTTCCTGCATATACTTCTTCCAACGGCATGGATGCACGCTGGAAATAAAATGCTTTTAAAGAAGCGACTGCTACGGGGCGATGCACTTTTTCTCTGATCTCGAATGGGAATGAGCTGCAGCAGTCACCTACTGTAACCCGGTATAATCCGGTTTGAGTGAGAGAACTGAAATCAGCAGTCCTGGTTTGCAAAGAAGAATTATTTGATTTCCTGATGGCTGAGAGTTCGCCTCTGAAAACCGTGTCCGAATTTTTCTCACGGATAACATAAAAAGCAGTTTTATCCAGCAGGTAGCCGGAAGATTTATCGAATTTACCTGAAAGAATTGCGACTTTAGGAGCTTTTGGATAGAATCCTTCCTGATCCATCCTGATACCGGTCGGGTAATCCTGTGCGCTGATATTTTGCGAAATGAGGTAAAAAAAACACAACAGGGATACTTGAAATTTCATATGAATTTATTCATCAGATGGCCCCGCAAAGATAGATTTTAAAACTATGGGCTTTGCTTCCGTAAATTTGGGTAAGCGGAATAAATCCGACAACGTTTTACATATGAAGAACAGTGTTCTGAAAATAAATCCGTCCGATACGATAATGGTCGCTTTAAAAAATTTGCAGGCCGGGGAATCCGTTGATTATAACGGTGTCCAATATACGTTAAGGGAAAATATTCCGGCCAAACATAAATTTTACCTGCATGATGAACCGACAGGAACAAACGTGATAATGTATGGTGTACTTATAGGCAAAACATTAAAAGATGTTACTGCAGGAAGTCGTGTTTCAACTGAAAACCTGAAACATGCTTCGGGAGACTACGATTACAGGGGCGTGAAATACCAATGGAAGCCGCCAGATACCTCAAAGTTCAGGAATGTACATTTTTTGGGTTATCACCGAAGTGATGGAAGGGTGGGAACTGCCAATTATTGGCTGTTTATACCGACTGTATTTTGCGAGAACCGTAATCTCGATGTGATCAGGGAAGTGCTCCAGGATGAACTCGGCTATTCAGTAACTGAGAAATATAAATCATTTACTAGGGATCTTATCATCAGCATGCAGGAGGCGACAAATACTGAGAACCCTGCTATCCCGGCTTTATCGCCTGCAAATAAACGCTCCCGTATTTTTAAGAATGTGGATGGCATACGGTTTTTAAATCATAACGGAGGATGTGGTGGCATCAGGCAGGATTCGACTGTACTGGGAAAATTGCTGGCTGCATATGCCAACCATCCAAATGTTGGAGGCATAACCATTCTAAGCCTGGGATGTCAGCACTTACAGACAACAGAACTGATGGAAGGCATAAAAAAACTGAATCCCGCCTTCGACAAACCGATATATATTTTCGAACAGCAACAATCACAAAGCGAAGAACAATTAATACAGGAAGCGATCCGAAAAACATTTGAGGGACTTGTAAAGATTAATCAGTACGAGAGAAAACCTGCTTCGCTTGATAAACTCTGCATTGGAGTAAAATGCGGTGGAAGCGATGGATTTAGCGGAATCACAGCAAATCCCGCCGTCGGATATTGTGCAGACCTTCTTGTATCAATGGGCGGTAAAGTGCTATTGGCGGAATTTCCCGAACTCTGTGGAGTTGAGCAGGAACTGGTTGACAGATCCATAAACGAAAGTGTTGCCCGAAAATTTATCGGACTGATGAAGGATTACGAAGCTTCGGCAGTCCGCGCAGGATCAGGATTTGATATGAATCCTTCACCTGGAAATATCAGAGATGGATTGATCACAGACGCTATGAAATCCGCCGGTGCTGCAAGGAAAGCTGGCAACGCTCCGGTGTCAGACGTCCTGGATTATACAGAACCGGCTACCAGTGCAGGTCTAAGTCTGGTATGTACTCCGGGAAACGATGTAGAGTCAACGACTGGCCAGGCTGCATCTGGAGCCACACTGATTTTATTTACAACAGGCCTGGGAACCCCAACTGGCAATCCGGTTTGCCCGACAATCAAGATTTCATCTAACACTACCCTCGCCCGAAGAATGCCTGATATCATTGATATTGATACCGGCCCTATCATTGAAGGTGAAAAAACGCTGGAAGAAATGGGAGAAGAAATATTATCCTTCTGTATTCGCGTTGCCAGTGGTGAGATAACACCCAAAGCGGTTCTGTTGAATCAGGACGATTTTATTCCCTGGAAAAGAGGTGTATCGTTATAAATATTTTAGTTCATGAAAAAATTTCTTGACCAGGATTTTTTATTGGATACGGGAACAGGAAGACGCTTGTATCATGAATATGCTGCCGATCTTCCCATTATCGATTATCATTGCCATCTGCCGGTTCAACAGATTGCTGATAATTACCGTTTCGAAAACCTGACTGAAATCTGGTTGCGGGGTGATCATTACAAATGGCGCGCCATGCGCATCAATGGGGTAGATGAGTCTTATATCACCGGTGAAAAAAATGACTGGGAGAAGTTTTTAAAATGGTCTGAAACGGTCCCATATACTTTGCGCAATCCACTTTATCATTGGACGCATCTCGAATTGCAAAGATATTTTGGAGTAGATAAAATTCTGCATGCAGGCACTGCAAAAGAGATTTATGAATATTGTAATCAAAAATTGTAAACATCAGAATTCCGGGTTCATGGTCTCCTGAAAAAGATGAAGGTAGAAGTAATATGTACCACAGATGATCCTGCTGATTCACTGGATCATCATCTGTCGATTACCAGTCAATCATTACATGTTAAAGTGTTGCCTGCATTTCGTCCCGATCGGGCTATGACTATTGAGGATCCTTTGATTTTTAACAGGTGGGTAGAAAGACTTGGACTTACGGCGAATATTTCCATTTCTTCATTCCAGTTGTTTCTGGATGCTTTAAAGAGCCGTCATGATTATTTTCATGCTGCGGGCTGCCGGATCTCGGATCACGGACTTGAGAGATTTTACGAGTCGGAGTGGAAAGACGCAGAATTGAAAAGCATTTTTGAAAAAGTGAGAACTGGCAAAAAACCCGACAAGCTGGAAATTGAAAAATTTCAATCTGCCCTTCTTTGGCAATTTGCTGAATGGGATTTTGAGAAAAATTGGGTACAGCAGTTTCACCTTGGTGCTTTACGAAATAATAATAGCCGGATGCTCAGCAGTCTCGGACAAGATACAGGTTGGGATTCCATAGGTGATTTTCCTCAGGCGAGGGCACTATCTGCATTCCTGAATTCGTTGGACAAGAATAATCGTTTAGCGAAAACCATATTATATAATAATAATCCGGCGGATAATGAAATGATGGCCACGATGATTGGTAACTTTAATGATGGTTCTGTTCCGGGAAAAGTTCAATGGGGTGCAGCATGGTGGTTTATGGATCAGAAAGAAGGCATGACGAATCAGTTGAATGCATTATCGAATATGGCATTGATCAGCCGGTTTGTAGGTATGATCACAGATTCCAGAAGTTTTCTTTCTTATCCAAGGCATGAATATTTCAGAAGGATTGTATGCGGCTTATTTGGAATGGAAATGGAAAAAGGAGAATTGCCACAAGATATGGACTGGACAGGCAAAATAATTAAGGATATCTGTTATTTTAATGCGAAACATTTTTTTGACTGGGATGACAAATAAGAGATATTAATAAATTAATCGCCATGGGAAAAATTCTGTGTTTTGGCGAACTCCTTCTCAGGTTTTCGCCTGCGGGAGAAGGCCAGTGGCTGAGATCACATCAACTACCGGTTTATCTAGGGGGCGCTGAATTAAATGTAGCAACAGCTCTCGCTAATTGGAACATGCCTGTTTCTTATTGTACAGCCCTTCCCGAAAATTATTTATCAAGAGACATTTTAGTTTCCCTTGGATGAAAGAAAGATTCTTACAGATACTATTTACTTTTCCGGTGAACACATCGGTAGTTACTATCTGAAGCAGGGAACAGACTTGAAAAATCAATCCGTCATTTACGATCGGGCTCATTCTTCTTTTGCAGAACTGAAAACAGGAATGATAAATTGGGATCATATACTGCACGATGTTTCCTGGTTTCATTTCAGTGCAATTAGTCCGGCTTTGAATGAAACGGCAGCTGCAGTTTGTCTCGAGGCCATTCAGGCGGCTTCCAGGAGAAATATCACCATTTCCATCGATTTAAATCACCGGCCGAAATTATGGAGACAAAGAAATCCGCATGATGTAATGGCTGAATTACTGCCATACTGTGATGTAGTGATGGGAAATATCTGGTCGGCACACGATCTTCTGGGTATCCCATTGGATTCGCACTTGATTCAGGCCAATGATAAAACGGCCTATCTTCAACATGCCCACCAGACTTCGGTAAAAATTCTGAAGCGATTTGCGCGCGTAAAAACGGTGGCCTGTACTTTCCGTTTTGAAGAAGGGGAGAGGGGTATAATTTATTATGCTTCTTTATATTCAGCGCATCATTGGGCAGATTCATATTTATACAGGAGTCAGGAGATCATAGATAAAGTGGGTACAGGTGATTGTTTCATGGCCGGCCTGATTTATGGATTATACACAAACCAGCACGAGGATGAAATCATTCAATTTGCAACAGCTGCAGGGTTTGGAAAATTTTTTGAGAAAGGAGACTCCACGGGTCAGGGTCTTGAAACCATTCGTTCGAGAATAAAGGAATATGTATAAGAAAGAAAAAATTATTCAGGCTATTATTCTTCAGGGAGTGCTCCCGTTATATTTTCATCCTGATGAAAATATAAGCACCCGGGTAATGGAAACATTATATACATCCGGCATCAGGGTGGTAGAATATACCAACAGGGGCAAGCAGGCATTGAAAAATTTCAGGAGTTTAATAAAAACCTGCAGTAAACAATTCCCGGATCTGATACTTGGACTTGGAACTGTGCAGGATGCCAGAACAGCTTTAAAAGCGCTGGAATATGGTGCTGACTTCCTGGTAAGCCCGGGATATTCAAAAGGTCTGGCTAAAATAAGTTTGGAAAAAAATATATTATGGATTCCCGGTTGCATGACAGCAACAGAATTAATGCAGGCGCAGGAATCCGGCCTTGGCTTTGTTAAAATATTTCCAGCTGCCATGGTCGGCCCCGGATTCGTTCAATCAGTTAAAGAAGTATTTCCTGATTTGTTGTTTATGCCTACGGGAGGAATAAACAGCGGAAATCTTGAATCATGGTTCAAAGCCGGAGTTTCTGCAATTGGGATAGGTAGTAGCCTGATCAGCAATTCTCTTATGGAGAATAAAGATTTTGAATTAATTAAAACCAATGCAGGCGCGCTCTTAAAACAAATTGCCGCAATCAGGTCTTCCTTATTATAAAATCATTTAACGATGCGGCAGCCGATAGGAAAATTCCGTTGGGTGGTTGTAACCCTGCTTTTTTTTGCAACAACGATCAATTACCTGGACCGGCAGGTGATAGGATTGCTGAAAGATAGTCTGGCAAAGGATTTCAACTGGTCTGAAAAAGATTATAGCCGGATCGTCATGGCGTTTTCCACTGCTTATGCGATTGCACTTTTACTTTTCGGAGGATTAATTGACTGGATCGGGACCCGCCTTGGATATGCAGTTTCCATTATTATCTGGAGTGTGGCGGCAATGTTTCATGCGCTTGCCACTTCTACTTTGGGATTTACATTTGCACGGATTGCTTTAGGTCTGGGTGAAGGCGGAAATTTCCCGGCCGCTGTAAAAGCTGTAGCAGAATGGTTTCCAAAAAGAGACAGGGCATTGGCAACAGGAATTTTTAATAGTGGAACGAATGTAGCGGCCATTGCAGGCCCTCCCATTATCGCCTTGATTTATTCTTCATTTGGCTGGAGGGAGGCTTTTCTGTGGACCGGCGCTTTGGGGTTTATATGGTTAATTTTTTGGTGGTGGTTATATGAAATTCCATCTAAGAAGAAAGGGGTATCAGCTGCAGAACTTGCTTATATAAAAAGTGACACTGATTCTTCAAAAGAAAATACTTCAGATAGCGGTAAAAAAATTACCTGGCCTGAGCTATTCGGTTATCGTCAAACTTGGGCAATAATATTAGGTAAATTCCTGACGGATCCTGTATGGTGGTTTTATCTTTTCTGGATTCCTTCATATTTTAATACAACCTATCATTTAAATCTTACAAGTTCTGCCATTCATGTATCCACAGTTTATGTTGTTGCAAGTTTCGGAAGTATCCTGGGAGGATATCTTTCAGGATGGTTAATCAAACGGGGTTTACCGGTGTATAAGGCAAGAAAAATATCTATGTTCATTTTTGCATGTTGTGTGCTCCCGATTTTTTTTGTAAGATATACAACCAGTATCTGGCCGGCAGTATGGCTGATCAGTCTGGCTGCAGCAGCCCACCAGGCATGGAGTGCAAATATTTATACGATTGGCTCTGATATTTTCCCAAAAAATATTTTGAGTTCTGTAATTGGCATTGCCGGAATGGCCGGATCAGTCGGAGGAATTCTTTTTCCCTTTGCAATAGGAATCATTCTGGATCATTTCAAATTGATTGGATTATTGGGAACAGGTTATAATATCATTTTTGGTATTTGCGCAATTGCATATCTGCTGGCCTGGATAGTTATGCAGGTGTTGTCGCCGAAGATGGTTCCTTTGGATATGGGTTATGAAATATGAGATATGAGATATGGGTTATGGGTTATGAATGTATTTAAAATCATATCTCATATCTCATAACCCATATCTCATATCCCATAACCCATAACCCATATCTCATATCCCATAACCCATAACCAATAATTGAATCTATTCCTCCTTCGCCGTCTTTTTCTTTTTCTTCTCTTTATGATAGAGCTTTTTTGCTTTATCAATCAGTTCCAGATATTCGGTTTGTGACACATCATTTGGATCATAACTTGATTTGGCAATAAGTGCCAGTTCATCCCAGGTAGTTTTTTGCGTATAGACTGATTTTCTCAATAATCCTCCGAATAAAGCTACAGAAGCGGAAAACCGGTAATAATCAGGGAGATCATTAAAAGGTTTGAAGACAAAGGGCAGGTCATATTCTTCCAGGTGACTTATAGTATCCACAGGAAGCTGATAGTGCATCCAAAGTTTGGCGAATGGGGAAGGATGAGTAACAGACCCTGTTTCCAGTGTTACAGGTTCAATTTCAATCAGGGACATCAATGAATGTCCTGAACCAATTTCTCCTCCCTGGATCTCATTGGTGCTATCCTGGAGTGCGATCAGTTTATTATCAAATCCGATCAGCCGATAGCTTTTGACAATTGCCGGGTCAAACCTTATTTCGATATAGGCTTCTCTGGCAACAGCATAAACAGTTTGGGCAAATTCTTCCATCAGAACTTTTTCTGCTTCTTTCTCATTATCGAGGTATGCAAAATTTCCTTTTCCCCGGTTTGCAAGTACTTCCAGTTT
Organism: uncultured Bacteroidota bacterium; assembly: GCA_963711345.1. Taxonomy (GTDB): domain Bacteria; phylum Bacteroidota; class Bacteroidia; order Chitinophagales; family Chitinophagaceae; genus Puia. The sequence continues at coordinate 1,271,521 of CAVQDS010000002.1, forward strand.
GGAATCTTTATAGTTTCCCATTCCTACCCCGAGGCAGGTTAAATAAATATCGGAAGAGCGATAACTATTGATGAGATTGTTGAGTTCATCTTCAGATTGCTCCCCGACATTAAAATCGCCGTCCGTAGCCAGAATGACCCGGTTCGTTCCTCCTTTGATAAATGTACTTTTAGCGAGGCGGTAGGCGGCTCTGATGCCGCTTTCTCCCGGTGTGGCCCCTCCGGCTTCCAGCTGTGCAATGGATTCAAGAATTTTCTTTTTATCTGTCCCACAGGTTGGACCAAGCCAAACGCCATTTACTCCTCCATACACCACGATAGATACGGTATCAATCTGACGCAGGTTATTTACCATCAGGCCAAAGGCAGACTTCAACAATGGCAGCCGGTTGGGAAGATCCATTGATCCTGAAACATCAATCAGGAAAACCAGATTGGCCGGAGGAATCTTGTCCAGCATAGCTTTTTTTGCACAAATATTCACGTATAATAATTCATGTTCTGCATTCCATGGGCAAGATGAGATGATCGAATTGTAGTTGAACATGCTGTCATTCCCGGGCTGAGTATAATGAAGATTAAAATAGTTCATCATTTCTTCCAGCCTGATTGCATCAGGAGGAACTATATTTTCCATATTGATAAAACGCCGGATATTACTGTAAGACGCTTTATTGATATTTACAGCAAATCCTGTTTCAGGAAACTTATCAGCCTGTACGAATGGATTTTCTACCAGTGAACTATAGGTTTCAGCGTCAACGGTCCAGCGTTCACGCATTTCAGGGTAAAGGTCTTTGGTTAGGGAAAGGAGGCGGTTGGTTGGCTTTGGCGGGGGTGCAAATCTTGCCTTTAAAACTATAGTTTGATATTTATCCGCATTTACCGGAATTGTATTGGGGTAGAAGCCGTCCGCTATAACTGTTATTGTATCGAGGGAGCGGGGAACGTTAATGCCAAATCCTCCCATATTCCCGGAATAATACAGGTATTCGCTGGAAGCAAGCCTGATACGGACATTACTCAGCGGATTTTTCTGCTCATCCCTTATTTCACCCCGTAAATAGTACTGACAGCGGACTTGGAGGCAGGAGCACAAAGAGATCCATATAACTAGCAGGATTTTCAATTAGAATATTTTGGTAACGGAGCGTTCTATTGGTAACAAACGCTTTTTATTCAAAAAGCTGATAAATTGACGCAGTATTTCTGCCTCTTCCATTATAATCCAGACCATACCCCACAACAAATTTATCAGGAATTTCAAACCCAGTATAATCCACTTTAAGTGGATAAAGCGCTGCATCTGGTTTATGAAGAAGAGCAACAATCTTGAGGGAGGCCGGCTGCTGATGCCAGAGCTGTGGAAGAAATTCATTCAGTGTCTTACCAGTATCAACGATATCTTCCAGGATGACCACATGCCTGTCAAAAATTTCAATGTCGAGTCCAATAGCAGTTATTACCTGACCTGAAGATTTCATACCCTTATAAGAAGCAAGTTTTATAAATGATATTTCTGCATCAATTGTAAGGGATTTAAACAAATCGGCCGCAAAAATGAAAGCTCCGTTGAGAATTGCAATAAAAATCGGGTTTTTATCTTTGTAATCACGGTCCAGAGCAACAGCAAGTTCTTCAACTTTCTCCCTTATCGCCTTCTTCGGAGATATATGGTTTGAAAAGCTTATCTTGGATTTGAAGGGTCGTCATAAATTTATTTAGAAGATGGAATATATTCAGGGAGAAGCGTTTCCTGTTTTCACACTGCCGGCATTTCTAAGTACGGGCTTTGCATTAGCCATTGATTGAAGGTATATCTTTTCTCCGGGTGCAGGTTCTTCACCGGTCTCCAGTCGGTTGAGCTCAAGAATATTTTCATAACGAATGCCCTCCATCTGACAGATATTATACATAGTTTCTCCAGGCTGAACAACGTGAAAAGGGTTCGATCCGATTTTACGTTTGCGCTGAAGAAAAATCAATTGGTCATTATTTAATACATCTTCCTGTTTTAACTCATTGAATTCAATTAATCGCGACAGAGGTACTGTATATTGATTTGAAAGAAAAAGCAGGGAAACGCCTGACTTCACATAAATTACCTTTGTTGCGTTGATAGTAAATAGTCCCTCGGGATAAGATGCAGGAAGGTTGGGCTTTTGAAGAGTTGAATCAAAAAATCCTTCTATTATTTCCCGGTTTAGCTCTTTTGCGAGAGCACCGGAATCTATTTTTTCCGGCGGCAGTTTGCCCATAGCAATCAGACTATATCTCTGCAGATCATAGTCCTGAATCAGTTTAATTAGAATCTGCGGATATTTTATATTGGTGGCATAACCAGCTTTCTTTAATCCATATGCCCAGGACTCATAGTCTTCCGGATTTATTCTGAAAAGGAAAGCATAACGCGGGCTCTGGCTAAGAAAGTCAGAATGGTCACGATAGGAATCCTGGGCTGCCGCATAACTGCGAAAACATTCTCCTCTGGCATCATCATCATGATATGCTACGGGCCCGGTCCAAGTATCCTTGCATTTTATTCCGAAATGATTATTGGATGCAATAACAAGATCACTTGTGCCTGCCTGCGTTTCGTGGATTCCCTGAGCAAGTATGATGGAAGCCGGAATACCCGATCTCTGCATTTCTGCAATCGCCAGGAGTTTATAAGTATTGATATATTTATTTATCTGATCGGGACTCTGCGCGGACAGAAAACCCACCGGCAGAAATACGATCATCAGTATCCGAAGTTTTAAATTCATCAGTACTTATTATTTTTTTCGGAGAAGATAAAGGCCGTCCCTTAAAGTAAGCATCATTTTTTCCACCCGGTTATCCAACAAAATCAAATCATTAAAAGCCTGAATCGCTTTTGCACTTTTCCCTTTTACTTCTTCTTCAAAAACCTGACCATGAAACAAAACATTATCTGCCAAGATTAAACAACCGGATTTAAGTTTTGGTAATAAGGCATTGTAATAAGCTATATAACCGGTTTTATCCGCGTCAATAAAAACGAGATCCCATGGTTTATCGATCTTATTGAGCAGCTCTAACGCATTTCCGGTGTGCAAAATTATTTTATTCTCTGTTTTAGATTTCTTAAAGTTTTCCCGGGCAACTGAAGCAGATTTCTCATCTTTTTCCAGTGTATGGAGTTCACCACCGGCCTTAAGGCCTTTAGCCAGGCATAAAGCGCTGTAACCCAGGAATGTACCTATTTCCAGGATATAGGCTGGATTCAACAATTTGCTGATGATTTCAAGGAATTTACCTTGAAAAGTCCCGCTTAACATATGAGATTCCGGATAAAGCCGGGTTTCCTGTTCGATCTGATTTAGTAGATCGTCCTCCTGTACTGTGTATTTTTCAGCATAGGCCTGCGCTTGAGGGTTTATTAAATCCATTTAACAAAAATAAGCCTAAACGCTTAACGCCTAACGCTTAACGCCTAACGCCCCAAACTCATTTAATTTTCATATTGTCATTAGACATTTAACTTTCCCATTCTCTGCAATAATTGCATAGCAATTACATACAATTTCCGTCTTTACCACATTCTATAAACGATGGTCGTTAAGCGTTAGGCGTTAGGCGTTAAGCGTTAAGCGTTAAGCGTAAGTGGGCTTTAAGCCTTGCGCCTTACGCTTATTAAAGTCAGGCCAATGAAAGTAAAAATGCCATTGATCAGTAGAAGTTCAAGGCCGATATGAAAGTTGCCGAATATATATTGCTGGTATTTATCAAGGAAAAAACAGAGAATGGGCGACAAAGTACAAACCAACGGTACCCATTTGTTACGGAGACTGCGGCGCGTAAGAATGGAAAAAGAAAAAAGTCCAAGTAAAGGTCCGTAAGTATAAGTGGCGACTTTTAATATAATACCAATCATACTGTCGGAGGAAATCCATTTGTACATAAGAACAAAAATGAGAAAAACAAAAATGAAAACAAGGTGCACACGCTGACGTATTTTTTTCCTTTGCTTTTCTTCAATTTTCTGATTTCTGTTAATGCCCAGGATATCTATGCAGAATGATGCGGTTAGCGCAGTAATCGCGCCATCGGAACTGGGGAATAATGCGGAAATCAGAGCGATTATAAATATTACTGAAATGATATTTGGCATATGATGGAGCGCGAGTTCCGGAAATAAATGATCACCCGTTATTGAAAGATTTTCAGATGCAGCAAACAGGTGTAATAATCCGCCGAGGAAAAGGAAAAGAAATATCACCACCAGCATAATAAATCCCAACACCACCATATTTTTTTGGGAGTCTTTTAGAGTTCTTACAGAAATACTTTTCTGCATCATTTCCTGATCCATGCCTGTCATGGTTACTGTAATAAATATTCCGGCAATGATCTGTTTCAGAAAAAACAATTTACTGTTGGGATCTGTAAAGAAAATTTTAGAATATCCTTTCATTTGCATTGCCTGAAAAGCGCCTGTAAGGTTCAGATTAAGATGATGCAAAATAAACAGCACGCAAATCACCATACCTCCCAGCATGCAGGTGGTCTGCAGTGTGTCGGTCCATACGATGGTTTTTACTCCTCCTTCATAAGTGTAAAGCAATATCATGAGCAGAATGATCAGCGTGGTGAGCCAGAATGGCACATGAAATTCTGAAAGAATAGCTTCCTGTAAAATATTTACGACCAGGTAAAGCCGGGCAGTGGCACCCAAAACCCTCGAAAGAATAAAAAACGCAGCACCGGTTTTATATGAAATAAAACCTAGTCTTTCATTCAGGTAATTATAAATGGATGTGAGGTGCAGCCGGTAATACAGAGGCAAAAGAACATAAGCGATCAGGAGATAACCCAAAAAATATCCCAGCGTAATTTGAAAATATGAGAAGGAATCTCTGGCAACTGCTCCGGGAACACTCACAAAAGTCACACCTGACAATGATGTACCGATCATGCCAAATGCTACCAGCATCCAGTTGGAATTCCGGTTTCCGATGAAAAAGGATTCATTGTTTGATCCCCTGGAAGTACGATATGCCACAAAGAGCAGCAGAACAAAATAAGCAACTACAAAAGAGAATAATAAAAGGGGAGACATTTCTGAATGTGAAATTAGTGATAGAAAATTAGGAAATACAATATTAAAATTTCAATTTTAGTTCCCCCAATCGGAAACATTCTATGAATATTGAATCAGTGGCAGTTTTTTGTGGCTCTCATAGTGGAAAAAATCCTTTGTTTACACAACATGTCAAAGAACTTGGAAAACTGCTGGCCATGCTGAAAGTGAAACTTGTATATGGTGGCGGCCATAAAGGACTGATGGGTACGCTTGCCGATTCGGTGCTGGAACATGAAGGCAGGATAATGGGAATTATTCCTGAATTGCTCATCGAATGGGAAGCACAGCATAAGGGTCTTACAGAACTCGCAGTAGTCCCGGATATGCATACCCGTAAAAAAATGATTTATGACCGATGCGATGCAGTAATTGTGCTGCCAGGCGGGTTTGGAACAATGGATGAATTGTTTGAAATTCTTACCTGGAACCAGTTAAAAATTCACAATAAAAAAATATATATCCTCAATTCAGATGGATATTATAATCACCTTCTAAAATTTATCGGCGGAATGCAGAAAGAAGGATTTCTTCAACCTGAACAGATTGAAACGATAAATTTCTGCACTACTCCGGTGGAATTATTTAATAAACTCAGCTGAAGAAAGTATAAGAGTATAAGAGGTGAATACAAAATTAGATTCCCACACTCTTATACTCTTATACTTTCCTAAAACCCTGTTGTAAACCCAAATCCATAAACGGCCTGGTGATAATAGGGTGAGTACTGATTCTGAAGAACATCATACATCACGCTGATAGTGATTGCGCCGTTACCACCAGTGGGAATTGCTGCTCCGCCACCCATCAGAAGAGAAGGAACAAACTGATTTACCTGATATGATGGTAATCCCTGGTTTGTACCAATACCTGATTGGGTATACCACATATAATCTTCCTGCGGTTGAACCTGGATAAAAAACTGTCTGACAGGATATAATCTTCCAAAAATGCTCAAACCTACATAACTCTGTTTGTAGTCCCAATACCCGTCATTATACCCGTAATAATTATAATTTATACCTGCACCTGCGGCAAACAATTCTGAAAATCGATATCCTACAAGCGGAGATACATTCACTATCGTATATGTGCCGAACGCCAGACCAAGGCCGCCACCAACAAATAATTTTGATTTATCAAAACCCTTTCCATCTGAATCCTGAGCCATGGAGAATTGTAATATTCCCATTCCAATAATCAGCAGACCGAAAATTTTCTTCATAGAATCTTGTATAAATAATATGTTAGTTTTTGAATGAAGGACATAAAGACTGGTGTTGGTCACCATTATATTCGGGATAGTAACCAGGACGTATAATCGCAAATTCCCATGCACCGTTTCCGTTATTATATTGTCTGAGAGAAGATGTGGTTACATCATAAGTAAACATCATACGAATATTTTTATAAACAAAACCAATCATAGGAATGATCGCATCTCCCGGACGATCATAGAGACCCCCGATCACCTGTTGTTCACCATCGCCGGATAAATTATACTGAACATTAAAGCCGGCAACCAGTTCACTTGCATTTGCCTGAATAGTATAATAAGCCATCGGATTCAGAATGACCATATCACTTGTTTTAAAACTTCCATTAAGGAATCCTATATAACGCGGGGCAATGATATCACTGTATCCTACCGGATCAGTATTAAAAAAAGACTCCCTGGGACCATTTATATGCTGAACGGAAAAGCCCGCATTCAGATAAGTTTTTGAATTAGGAAAATATGTATAGTTCATGCCCACCTGCATGTCAAAGTAGTTAATATTGGGATTGTCAATAACCACCATGGTAGGAACATTGGTATCGAAAAACTTTCCGTCGAATTGATCCGGAAATTTCAAATTAGCCGCATTAATCTGTTTGTTTACCCATCCTGTATTAAAACCAATAGATAACAAACTGGAGTATCCTACCATCTGATGATATGCGACAGAGGCATATACCTCGGTGGTACTGAGACTGCTTGCACCGGCAACATCATGGAGTATGGCTCCTCCAAGTCCCAGCCAGCCCGATTGAATCCGGTTACGAAAAACCTGTGCGTCACCCCATATGCTCATAGTTTTGTAAGGTTCTGACATGACGGAGGACCATTGGTTCCTGTAATTTGCTCCCAGGCGATAGTCAGCATCCGGAATAAATCCTGTATTTGCGGGATTGGTCAGAAGTGGTTCATTGAACCATTGGGAAAAATGAAGGTCCTGGGCTTCCAGTGTTAATCCGCCTGCCACCTGTATTAAAACGCACATTAAAAAGTATCGAATCCGCATCATCGGTACAGAGTTTCTGAGAAGGACTTACAAAGATACATTTTACCTAATTAACGTGATATCTCCTGTCTTGGTTGTTTTCGATCCATCTACAAAAGTAGCTTCCAGCGTATAAGCATAAACTCCGATGGGTTGAGGAGTGCCATTAAAGGTTCCATCCCATCCAAGATATGGCGTATTCGATTGAAAGACAAGCTGCCCATAACGATTGTAAATTTTCCAGTTCATAGTTACGATGCCAAATCCCCTTACCTGGATAACGCTGTTTTCTCCAAACCTTCCCGGAGTAAACGCATTGGGTACATCCAACAGCGGATTGACAAGCGCAGAAACATCGTGACATACCGTATCTGCACATTCGTATTGATTATAAGCGACCAGGCAGGCGCTTATAGTTCCTGTAGACTGATATTGGTGAATCACTGTGTCGGCGGATTGTTTGTCCGTCGAATCAAGATCACCGAAATACCATGTATAGTGCGTGGCTCCTATTGAATTATTGTGAAAAACTGTGGGCACATTGTATTCTGGCGGCTGTGGTGTTGTGTTGAAAATGGCCGTTGGCTTGCCATGCACGTGGATCGTTATAGACGTATCCGATACTATATTGCAGGTTGCGCTGTCTATGGCTTCCATATGAATGGTATATGTCCCGGTATCAGCAGTATAAATGCGTTGGATTGGACAGATTGGAAAGTGGAGACATATCTCCGAAATCCCATGTGAATTTTTGACCTGCCAGTGATGTATTATTGAAACTGGCAAAATACGGGGCACAGCCATCACTAATTTCAAATTGGGCTTTCACAATAGGTGAAACCCTTAATGTGTCTGTCAGACTATCCGGATAATTACAATAACTCGTGTCATTTAGAATGAGCCGGACCATATAAGTTCCTGTATTTGCATAAGAATGATTTGTACTGCCTACGGGATTAGGTGCCGGCACCCGGGTACCGTCCCCGAAGTCCCATGTGAAATCTCCGGGTTGAAATGGTTTTGCTGGTGGCGGAATGGATGTATTGGTAAAATTATAACTGAGTGAAGTACATAGACCCGCTTTGGCAATATCAAAATCTATAATCGCCCGGTCAGTTCTTACACGAATATTCAGATAAGCGGTATCTGCCGTATTGCAACTGTTGGAATCAATGGCGACTTCCATAACATGAAAATATCCGGTAGTTGTATAAGTATGAAAAACCTGGAACCCGGTTATTGAGGTGTCAGGTGAACCGTCCCCGAAACTCCATATATATTTTTTACCGTTATGGGCTGTATCAACAAAAAGAACCTGTAAGGGCACACAACCTGAACTATCATAACGTCCATCGATCAGAGAGCGGGGATCTGCAGAAACGCCTGCAAAATTAAACGCGATTTTTACAGCTGCAAGATTGCAACCTTCTCCTCCTGTTCCGTTTCTGGGCGACCAAACACCTGGTGAGGTTGGGAAAGGTGTAAGACTATTACCAGCACAGTTTGCACAGATAGCCTGGTAAATGGCTCCCTCTTTGTCGTAACGGCTTGTTCCTCCATCCACATGTTCACTGATACTTCTGGGACCATCCATTTGCCCGAAATAAGTTGCATATAATAAGGCAGATGCATTTTTTTGAATAACGATAAAATAGAAATCTCTGTTATCGGTTATTTTTTTAATTGCATTTGCTGAAATCGGCATTCCTGCGGTTCCCGCTAAACCGTACGGATCAGCACCTGCATAAAGCCATCCGCCCCATCCTGAAACATATACATTTTCGCAACGGTCAACCAGGAAGGCTACAGGTGAAATATTGGGATTGGGGGCTGCAGAACCAAATGTTGTTGAATAGACATATGCAGATAGATCCGGTTGCAATTTTGCTATAAATTGTTTGGCACCGGGGTTGATAAAAGCTACATTGGATGTGGTTACCCACTTGCCTGTAGTTGATCCCATTACATAAGGAAAACCTTTTTTATCGAATTCGATTCCATATATCGCGTCAAAACCTGAAGTCCCCAAATAGGTTGTCTTTTTCAAAGTACTGCCATCATTGCTGATAATAGAAATATATCCATCACTTATACCTCCGCCATATCCGGGTTGCATAACACCGGTTTTATTTCCATTCATATCTGTGCTATTTGTTGCGCCTGCAACATAGATATCATTTGTTAGAGGATTTATCTTTAGTACAAAGCAGGCATCTTCACCTGAGCCGCCAAGAAAACTTGCCCAGATCAGCTGACTGCAATCCGGTGAAAGTTTTAAAACAACACCATCCTGTTTTCCGCCACCGAAAGTTGTTTGAAATGCACCTGGAGTAACTGGGAAATCATTTGCTGACCGGGAGCAGGTTGCCACTAAAATATTATTGGATCCGTCCAGGATAACTTCACTGCGTGAATCGTCACCATAATTTTTTATGAGAGATGTGGCAACATCATTCTCGCCATTTTCCTGATTTAACTGATCTTCAATATTTACGGCATCATAATTACTTCCACCTATGAGGGCCGCACCAATAAGACCTGTTCCGGTGATATTCAGTTTAACAACAAACAATTCGCAATAGCCGGGTTTGCCAAAAAAAATATTATGCGGGAAATCCTGAGAATAAGTACGGCCCATCACAACCAGGTTACCCTGCGGATCAGAATACATGCTATGGGGACATTCATTGGCATCCCCCCCTATATAAGTTGCATAAATCCTGTTTCGTCCATTGCTGCTGAATTTCATAATACCAACGTCGAAAGATCCTCCCTGGAAATTCGATTGATAAGCGCCTGGTGAAACTGGAAAGCCATCAGCGAAAACGATGCCTCCGGCAAAAAAAGTTCCATCAGGACCAGGCGTTGCAGTAAAGCCCCAGTTAGATGCGATGCTGCCGGTAAAGGTTGAGAATACAAGGGTCGGATCAATAACAAGTACCTGTTTGTTATTATAATTCTTTACATCAAACCGAACCACATTACCCTTGGAAATGCGGTATTTTACAGGAACAGATTCTCTTCCGTTATTCCCTGCCTGGTAGGAGTTGGGTTCCATTTCCTTTACATCTCCGACAGATGTTTTTAATAACAAGCGGTTATTAGTAACCGTTAGTCCGTCGAGCCCCACATATTGCATGGCAATATTATTCGGATCAGCACCAGGATGAATGATGAGGTCGTATTTCAGATTACCATTATCTGTATAATAGCGTAGGTCAATGCCGGGATAAATATTTTTATAAGTGACTCCCTGAAAAATACGGCAGTTTCTGGCCCATTTAGTTGAATCATTTCCAATGAAATAATTATTATAAGTGTCCAAAGGTTTATCCGGAACGATTTCTGTGGCTTCATTCATATTCAGAAAATTTACCGAATACGCGTGGGAACGAAGCAGGGCAGGTCTGCCAATTATAGTTCTTTGTATAGCAGGGTGACTGGCAGTATCTGACCTGGTGAAAGGGGCATGTGCTCCAACCAGTTTATTTATTTCAGCATTATTATGTAGTACAACTGTAATACCTTTTTTGTGAAAATATAAACTGCCGTTTCCAATATTTGCTTTCAGCAGTGCATGGGAATCCCACTGCCCTTTGTTTTCAATGAATTCGAGGTTGGGAATTTCAGTCTGTGCTGAAACATTCAGGAAAACAAGTGCAAGAACAAAAAAAGAAAATAGCTGTTTTTTGAACAAACTGATTTTTTTTATAGTCTGCAAAGATGAAGGGTTCATTGAAATGAAAACTGTTAAATAAAAGCTTAAATAAGCTTAACGCTTAACGCCTAACGCGCAACGCTAAACGATTAAATCTTCTGAATCAAATCCCCCTGCTCTTGATATAAATCAATCATATTATATTTTGAATTTCATTCGTTTTCGAAAAATTTTCACTCGTTCAGCGTTACGCGTTAGGCGTTATGCGTTCAGCGTATCAATGTTATATCCCCTTTGCGCCGTGTTTTGGTTCCATCAAAGAATGTTGCTTCGAGTGTATAGGCATAAACATCCATGGGTTGTAATGCACCTCTGTACGTTCCATCCCAGCCCATGGAAGGACTATTGGATTCAAAAACTACCTGCCCCCATCGATTATATATTTTCCAATCCATAGTAGCAATCCCGAAACCTTTCACCATTATAATACTGTTTTCGCCAAATCTTCCGGGCGTGAAGGCATTGGGAACATCTAATAATGGATTGATAAGGCTCTCTATAGGATGACATATAGTATCGGAGCACCCAAACTGATTAAAAGCAATAAGACAGGCGTTAAAAGTACCTGTCGACTGGAACTGGTGGACGGTCGTATCCAGGTTGTTTTTAAGTGTTGAATCTCCATCACCAAAAAACCACTCAAACCTGGTAGCCCCGGAAGAAAAATTGTTGAAAACAGTAGGTGTATTATACTTGGCCGGCACTGGCAGAAAACTGAAACCTGCAATTGGTTTGGGATATACATGAACGTAACCAACGGTTGAATCCTCAAGGTTACAAGTGTTAGGATCTATTGCCAGTAATTTGATAGTGTATGTTCCGGTATCCGTATAAATAGTGCTGGGATTTTCCAGGCTTGAAGTGTCCCCGTTTCCAAAATTCCAGTAAAATGTTTGTCCGGCGAGAGAAGTATTATTGAAAAACGCAGTATACGGTGCACAGCCATCAGGCACCGTAAATTGGGCTTTTACAAAGGGTGATACCCTTAGTGTCTGGGTTGTTGTATCCGGATAATTGCAAAAATTTGTATCTATTAATACCAATTGAACCTGGTACGTCCCCGGAGCAGCATAAGTATGTGCTATCGGACTCAGCCCGGGAGATGTTATTCCGTCGCCGAAATACCATGTAAACGACCCCGGAGTAAAAAGTTTTCCGGCGGGTGGGGTGGAAGTATTTGTAAAAAGGTAGTTGAGTGACTGGCAGGGTGGTTGTTTTGCAATATCAAATCCCAATATTGCCTTGTCTGATCTCACAACAATATCCAGGTAGGCTGTATCAGTGATATTGCAGGTCGTTGAATCTACTGTTATGAGTCGGACCCGATAAGTACCTACTGCATTATAAGTATGCATTACCTGGAATGAAGTCGTTGTGGAATCCGGAGTCATATCTCCAAAAGTCCATATATAGAGTTTTGCATTATGCAGGGTGTCTTTTAAAAGTACCTGAAGTGGTACGCAACCCATACTGTCATAACGGCCATCAATAAGCGATTTCGGGTCGGCGCCTACGCCGGCGTAGTTAAAAGCGATTTTTACGGCCGCAAGGTTACAACCTTGCGATCCCGTTCCATTCACAGGTGCCCATACGCCCTGTGTGGTTGGGAAAGCACCCATCCCATAACAATTAGCACAAATGGCTTCATAAATAATGCCCTGTTTGTCGTATCTGCTCGTCCCTCCGTCCACATGATTACCAAGTCCTCCGGTCTGACCAAAAAAACTTCCATATAACTGGCTAACCGCGTCTTTTTTCATCACGAAAAAATAAAAGTCATCTCCGTCTGTTGTTTTTTTCAAAGCGTCCGGGGTTACACTCAGCCCGGTCGTTCTGGAATTATTGTAAACAGCGGCACCGTTGCCCTCTATTTCAATACCTCCACCCCATCCGGCAACATAAACATTTTCGCACCGGTCAACAAGGAAAGCAGTAGGGGAGATATCCGGATATGTAGAACCTTTGCCAAATACGGTGGAATAGATATATGCAGAGATATCCGGTTGCAATTTGGCGATAAACTGTTTTCCGTTTGGCTGGCTGAAAGTTGCATTGATAATAGGCCAGCTTCCATAGGTTGTCCCCATTATATAAGGATATCCGAGATTATCGAATTGCACACCATAAATTACTTCAGTACTGGGGGTACCAAAATAGGAAGTCTTGATAAGTGTCCCACCGTCACCACTGACAATAGACAAAAACCCATCAATACCTCCATTATTCGCCGCAGATACCACTTTGCCGTTGCCGGTACCCTGTAAATTTGTACTGGCAGTCCCTCCGGCAATATATACATTACCGTTTGTGGGATTCAGTGCCAGTGCGAATGCAGCATCGTCATTATCCCCTCCCAGGTAAGTGCTCGCGAGAATCTGGCTCAGGTCGGGAGACGTTTTAATAAACACTCCGTCCTGATGACCGGCATTATTTTTTTGAAATGCATTTGCGGTTACCGGAAAATCAGTTGATGCAGTGCAGGAAGCCAGATAAACATTGCCTGCATTATCCAGAATTACTTCACTTCTTCCATCATCACCATAATTCAGGCGTAAAGAGCTCTGCCCCATTGGAACAATATTATTTGAATATTTCGGTGCGATATTTACTCCATCATTTGCACTGCCACCAATAATACGTGAGCCGATCAGGCTTGTTCCTGTGGCATTAAATTTTGTAAGAATGATATCATAGCCACCTTTTAAAACGTCCTTTATACCTAAACTATTAACGTTAGGGAAATTGGGAGAACTGGTCCTGCCCGCAACCACCAGGTTGCCCGATTGATCAACGACCATGCTGTGTGGCTGTTCATTTCCGCTTCCACCAAGATATGTTGCGTATAAACGATTTCGTCCGTCGCTGCTGAATTTCATGATGGTGATATCATACATGTAAGTACCATCTGTTTCATCACCTCCATTCCATAAGGTTTGATAAGCACCGGGAGTCGTTGGAAACCCGTTACCATTATTATTAATAGTATTCAGCGTGATACTTCCTGAATAGAAGTTCCCGTTCTCATCATAAGTGGCTGTGTATCCCCAATTATCAGAATGAGAACCTGTAAAAGTAGAAAAGATCAAAGTGGGGTCGATGATCAAGGTGGAGGTAGGTGAATAGTTGCTTACATGAAAATGGACAGTATTACCCGAACCCGCGACATATGTACATTCCACATCCTTGTTACCCTCATTTGAAAACTGGTAGGTATGCGGGATCATTTCCTTTACATCACCCACTGAAGTATGAACCGTAACCTGCCCGCTTTTTACAATCAGCTTACTGGCTCCTTTGTATTTAAGAATAATATTATCCGGATTTCCGCCGGGATGAACTACCAGATCATATTTTAGTTGCCCGTTGTCTGTATAATAACGTAAATCAATATTCGGGTAAATATTTTTATAAACGACTGCCTGAAAAACTTTACAATTCGGCTGCCATTTTGATGCATCATTACCAATAAAATAATTATTGTAACTATTCAGGGCTTTGTCGCCGTTGATCTCAGACAGCTCTGAACTGTTGAGAAATTCCACCTGATAATAATGCGAATGCATCAGAAGGCTGGTATTTGCTGTATTATTGCTATTCCCTTTTGAAATAACACCGCTACTGCCCGGGGATCCCAATGATGGGTATTGTACAGGCGGCATGGTAGCCTTAAGCGTTGTGGTCTGATCCGATTTCTCATTTATGGAAGAATTACTTGTTTTTTCGCTGGTTTTAACTGGGGATGGAACACCATGAAGCGCCTGTCTTAGTGCTTCCATATCTGAAGGATTTTGCATGAGCACTGAAAATCCATGTTTCTGTAAGAAGAAAGTTGAATTGGGCATATCAGCCCTGTACCTGATGGAACTGTCCCATTGTCCTTTATTTTCGATGAACTCCAGATTTCCCAAACCGTTCTGTGCATAGAGTCCTGATATAAAACTGCCGGATAAAGCAAAAAATATAAAAAGTTTTTGTTTCAATAGTATGATTTTAATGCGCCTCATTACGAAATCCGGCTCCAGGGTGTTTTACCTTTTTCATGCTTCAGCTGTTGGCGCAATCCGTAATGGATGGGTAAATCCAGTTCCGGATCTTTTTCCAACAATTCGCTGGCAGCTTTTACAGCTTGTTGAAGGATATCCCTGTCACGTACAATATCCGACAGTTTAAAATCCAATAATCCGCTTTGACGGGTACCTGCAATATCTCCCGGACCACGAAGCTCCATATCTTTTTCTGCAATCCGGAATCCATCTGTCGTTTCACACATAATTCTGATCCTTTCCTTTGCCTCAGCTCCCAGTTTATTCCCTGTAATCAGAATACAATAACTCTGGTCGGCTCCCCTTCCTACCCGGCCCCTTAGCTGGTGCAGCTGGGAAAGTCCGAATTTCTCGGCGCTCTCAACCACCATAACTGTTGCATTGGAGATATGTACGCCTACTTCTATAACGGTGGTTGCAACCATGATCTGCGTGTCCCCCGATATAAAACGTTTCATGTTTGTTTCCCGTGCCTCCTGCTTCTGCCTGCCATGAACCATACTAACATAATATGCGGGCTCGGGAAAATAGGCTTTCAGATTTTCGTAACCCTTCATCAGGTTCTCATAATCAAGCTTTTCTGATTCTTCTATCAGAGGGAAAATAACATAGGCCTGTCTGCCTTTTTTAATCTCTGCTTTTATGAAATCCATCACTTTAGGCCTGTTATATTCATAACGCTGCACCGTTCTGACTGGTTGCCTTCCTGGCGGCAACTCATCAATTACACTGTAGTCAAGATCGTTGTATGCAGTCATAGCCAGGGTTCTTGGAATTGGAGTCGCAGTCATAACCAGAACATGGGGTGGAATTTGGGCTTTTTTCCAAATCCTGGCACGCTGTGCCACCCCGAAACGATGCTGTTCATCAATGATTGCTAAACCGAGATTTTTAAATAAGACCGGATCTTCAAGAACAGCATGTGTTCCTATCAGAATTTGCAGGGATCCATTGGCAAGATCCTCCAAAATTTTTCTTCTTCTGGCTGATTTTACCGAACCCGTCAGCAACTTCACAGTAACGGGCAGGCCTTCCAGCATTTCGGTAAAGTTTGCCGCATGCTGGTTACTAAGGATTTCCGTTGGCGCCACCAGACAACTCTGAAAGCCGTTATCGGCTGCCAGGAGTATGGTAAGAAGTGCTACCATGGTCTTACCACTGCCCACATCTCCCTGTAACAGTCTGTTCATCTGGTGGCCGGTAGCTGTATCCTGCCTGATTTCTTTGAGTACTCTTTTCTGGGCCCCGGTTAGTTCAAAGGGAAGAACCTTTGAATAGAAATCATTGAAAATGGGACCAACCTGACTGAATATCACCCCGCGGGATTGCTTTTGCCGCTGGGTCTTTATGATACCCGTACGAACCTGGTTCAAAAATAATTCTTCAAATTTCAGCCGGAACAGAGCCTGGCCATAAGCCTTGAGTGTAGATGGGAAATGTATTGTCTGAAATGCCTGAAAACGGGAAATTAATTCGTATTTATTTATAATTTCTAAAGGAATGAATTCCGGAATATTCCTTTCCTGTAATTGGGAAAGAAGCTGACGGGTGAGTTTTGCTATTTGCCTTCCGCCCAGGGACCTGGATTTTAGTTTTTCGGTGCTTGGATAAATGGGTTGCAGGGGAGAAGCATCTCCTTTTATTTCGTCAAATCCTTCTATCTCCGGATGAGTAAACTGTGCCTCTCCGTTGAAATATCCAATTCTTCCGTATGCCCTGTACCTGAATCCCGGATTCAGATTTTTCTCCATCCAGGAAATTCCCTGGAACCAGACCATCTGAATTGTGCCAGTAGCATCTTTAAGTGTGGAAACAAGTCTTTTTGATTTTCCCTGGCCAAGAATTTGCAATGATCCCAGTGAACCCGCTATGAGTATAAAATCAGTTTCTGGAGTTATTTCTGATATGTTTGAAGTATGGGATTTGTCAATATGCCTGTAAGGATATAATTCGAGCAGATCGTGAAAGGTATCTATACCGAGCTCTTTACGCAAGATTGACGCACGCTGCGGTCCTACACCTTTCAGGTACTCGATCGGGCTTGATAATATCTCCGTGGAAGTCCTGTTCATGAAGGAAACCAAAATTAATCCAATTATATTACGCTTTCAGAGTTACCACTGTCTTGTGGAAAACAGAATATGGTTGTATATTGATCCTAGTTTTTCCCGAATGAAATATTATATAAGGCTGCTGAGGCCCAAAGACTGGGCAAAAAATCTTTTTTTAATAGTTCCCTCTTTTTTTGCAGGACAATTTTTTGTCCCATCCAGGATTCCGCATATTTTGGAAGGGTTTATAGCGTTTTGTTTTTTTGCATCTGGTATTTATATCATTAACGATTACCGCGATATCGAAGATGATCGTAAACACCCGGTAAAATGCAAACGACCGCTGGCTTCCGGTGAAGTGAAAAAACCAGCTGCAGTCATTCTATGTATTTCACTGATTTTAACTGGAATTCTGCTGGGTTATCTGGCCGATTCAAATTTGCAGTTTTTATTTATCCTGGGTCTTTATTTTCTTATCAACCTGTTCTATTCATTCGGTCTTAAAAATATTGCCATTCTCGATATCCTGATGCTTTCTTCAGGTTTTGTACTTCGTGTAAAAGGAGGCGCAGTGATCTCAAAAGTGGATACTTCGGAATGGCTCATCATCATGACTTTTCTATTATCTCTTTTTATGGCCATCGCTAAGAGGAGGGACGACCTTCTCCTGAAAAGTTCGACAGGAACCGATATGCGAAAATCTATGAGCGGGTACAACCTTGATTTTCTGAACACCATGTTGGGACTATCCAGCGCCATTATCATTGTTGCATATATAAATTATACGGTTTCGCCGCTGACAGTAATGCGTTTGGGCACTAACCGTTTATATTATTCTTCCCTTTTTGTGATTGCAGGTCTTATGCGTTACCTTCAGATAACTTTCGTACTCAAAAAATCCGGCTCACCGACGGAAATCCTATACAAAGACTTCTTCATACAGATCACGCTTGCCCTGTGGGTTATTAGCATTTATGCGATTTTATATTTACGTGACATAACCATTTTCAACAAATGAAGAAGCAAATTGCCAACTGGGGAAATTATCCCGTGATAGAATCCAACGAAGAATATTTTGCTTTTGAAGAACAACTCCGGCATATTCTGTCAGGGAACGAAACCTTTATTCCCCGGGGTAATGGTCGTTGTTATGGGGACGCATCACTGTCAAAGAATACTATTTCCACGCTGAAATTTGACAAGATACTATCCTTCGACAGACAGGCCGGTATTTTCGAATGCCAGAGTGGAATTACCCTTGACCAGGTCCTTGAAGTCATTATCCCGGCAGGTTGGTTTCTTCCGGTTACACCAGGTACGCAATTCATTACAGTAGGCGGCGCGGTTGCCAGTGACGTGCACGGAAAAAATCATCATATCGATGGATCATTTTCGAAACATACCCTCGATTTGGATATTATATTAGCTTCTGGTGAAACCATATTCTGTTCACAACAAATCAATCCGGATTTATTTGAGGCAACCTGCGGGGGAATGGGATTAACTGGTGTCATAAGCAGGATCAGATTCAGACTTAAAAAAATAGAAACTTCATATATCCGTCAAAAACAAATTAAAGCTTCTAACCTCGAGGAGTTGATTAATCTTTTTATTGAATACAGGCATTATACATATTCTGTAGCATGGATCGATTGCCTTAAAAAGGGTCCCCATTTCGGAAGGGGAATTCTTATGCTGGGCGAACACGCAGACTTAGTGGAACTAAATGAAAAACAAAAAAAAGATCCTTTGCAGGTTCCGTTAAAAAGACAAATTAATTTTCCATTCAGCCTTCCTTCCTGGGTGCTGAACGCTTATACTGTTAAAGCGTTTAATTTTCTCTTTTATGCTAAAAATTTCAAAAAAGAAATCAACAATAAAATTGGGTATACAGCTTTTTTTTATCCCCTGGATGCCATACTTCACTGGAATCGAGGATACGGAAAAAAGGGATTTGTTCAATACCAGTTTGTTCTTCCGCTTGAAGCAAAAAAAGGGCTGATTGAAATCCTTCAGCGCATCAGCGATAAAGGGCTGGGCTCTTTTCTGGCTGTTCTCAAAGTTTTTGGTAAACAGGAGAGTATAATCTCATTTCCAAAAGAAGGATATACACTTGCACTGGATTTCCCTGTAAAAACCGGTCTGCTGGAATTCCTTGATGAGCTTGATCAGGTTGTACTTCAATACGGAGGTCGAATTTATATGTCGAAGGATGCACGGATGAAACCTGATATCTTTTGGCATAGTTACCCTGACCTGAAAAAATTCAAGGATATTATCGGGAAATATAATCCGGAGGGCAGGATTCGTTCAGTCCAGTCCGACAGGTTATTATTAACAACAAACTGATCCACATGGCAGCTGTACTTATACTTGGCGCCAGTTCTGATATCGGGATGGCCATCGCAAAAAAATTTGCCTCCGGGAAATTCGATCTGCAACTGGCTGCCAGGAAGCCGGAACAGCTAAAGCCACTTGAATCGGACATACGTATCCGTTATGGAGTAAACTGCAGTTCACTGGTTTTTAATGCCCTGGAGTATAAAACACACGCGGGGTTTTTTAATTCACTCGAGCCTAAACCGGATATCAGTATTTGTGTTTTCGGCATTCTGGAAGACGAAGAAAAATCTTTTGACGACTGGGATTTAACAAAAAAAATGATTGATACCAATTACACCGGAGCTGTTTCAATTTTAAATGTCATTGCAAAATACTATATCACCCAAAAAAAAGGAACCATCATAGGGATAAGTTCTGTTGCGGGCGACCGGGGTCGGGCCAGTAAACTCATTTACGCGAGCGCCAAGGCAGCGTTCACTACTTATCTGGCCGGTCTCCGGAATAAATGTTTTAAAGAGCAGGTTCACGTGATGACCGTTCAGCCAGGTTTTGTTTATACCAAAATGACTGAAAATCAACTATTACCAAAACCCATCACATCTACACCGGAGCAGGTTGCAAACATTATATATAATGCTTATCTTAAAAAAAAGAATGTTATTTATGTAAAATGGTATTGGAGATATATTATGCAGATCATTCAGATTATTCCGGAATTCCAGTTTAAAAAAATGAAGCTGTGAGTGGAAAGAAAATTGCGTTTTTTGATTTTGACGGAACCATTACCACAAAAGATACATTGCTGGAAATAATTAAGTTTCAAAAAGGCAGAACTTCTTTCTATTTTGGATTTATTTTACATACACCCTGGCTCATCGCCTATAAATTGAATTGGCTGTCGAACAATCTGGCGAAACAAAAAATCCTTACCTATTTTTTTGCCGGTATGAAGGAGCAGGTTTTTCAGGAGAAATGTGATTTGTTTGCAGAAAAAATAATTCCCGGTATTGTGCGTTCGGGTGCATTATCAGAAATCAACGTTCTCCGCTCCCGGAATTTTGAGATTGTGGTGGTATCTGCTTCTGCAGGCAACTGGATCAGGAAATGGTCTGAAAGTCTTTCTTTGCAGTTAATCGCAACGAAACTGGAAGTCAAAAATGGACTGATCACAGGTAAAATTGAAGGGGAAAATAATCATGGAGCACAAAAAGCTGTAAATATTCATGAGCTATGGAACCTGAAAGAATATGAAGAAATATATGCGTATGGAGATTCATCAGGTGATAAACCCATGATGGATCTTGCAACAAAATCATTTTATAAGCCATTCAGAACGGTATGAATACTTTTTATTTTATAGGACACGTTTTTAGCTGGGTGGTGTTTATTTATTTTGCTGCGAACACACTTTATCTTTTCGTGATAGCATTGTGCGGACTGATGATGAAGGGTAAGAAATTCGGAATACAAAATGATAAATACCAGATTGCGGTACTCATCCCCTGTCTGAGTGAAGACAATATCATTCAGGATACGGCGCGGCAGGCCAAGCTGCACGATTATCCTGATTCCCGGTTTACTGTAACTGTTATAGCCGATAAATTAAAACCGGAATCAGTAAATGAATTAAGAAAAATTCCTGTGAATGTATTGGAGGTTGACCTCAATATGAAATCCCGTTCTTTGCATGCGGCGCTTGAATCACTCACTTTGGCCTTTTCAGACATTGTTATGATCCTGGATGCAGATAACATTATGGCGCCGGGCTGTCTGGAAAAAGTCAATGCAGCTTTCCACGCCGGATACCAGGCGGTGCAATGCCATCGCACTGCGAAAAATAAAAATACAGCTGTAGCCCTGCTCGATGCTATGAGCGAAGAAATCAATATTAACCTTTTTCGGAGGGGTCCTGCTTTTGCCGGTTTGTCGGCGGCGCCGATTGGTTCCGGTATGGCATTTAAAAACAGCCTGATCAGAGAAATATTTTCGACCCAGGAAATACTCGAAAATCCCGGAGAAGACAGGGAGATTGATATGCAGCTGATGCAGCGAAAAATTAAAATGGAATTCCTCGATGATGCATATGTATATGATGAAAAGGTAGCCAGTGCGGGCGTATTCGAAAAACAACGTGTGCGGTGGCTTGAAGCTCAGCTAAATCATCTGCGCAGATTCTTTGACAGCGATATGAAAAAGGCACAGAAGACAATTCTATTTTACAATAAATTCTTTCAGAATCTTTTACTACCCCGTGTGCTGACCCTGGTTGTTTTTTGTATCCTGATTGCTACGCTGATAGTTCAATATATTTTTCATCTGCCATTGTTGCAACCTTCACCACCCATTTGGATTGCTATGATGGGCCTGTATTTTATAACGCTGTTTATTTCTATTCCCAGTAGTTTTTATAGTATGCAAACCCTGAGGGCTCTGAGTCATGTTCCCCTGCTCATGTTTTCTATGATCCGAGCAGTTCTGCAAATGAAAAAAAAGCGGACGGAATTTATACATACGCCTAAATCATTCACTGAAAACAAAACTTAGTGTGAGAGTGTGAGAGTGTTGAAATAAAATCAACTACACTCTCACACTCTCACACTAAGTTGCGCTCTTACTGTTATGAGTAAGGTTATAAGTTACTCCTCTCATAAACCATTCCAATTGCTTCATCTGTCCTTTTGCAAGGTAACTGAATACCGCCTTCGGCACAGATATGAAAGTGAAGAAAAAACTGAAGACGAACAGTTGAAACAGATTGCTGTTCCGTCGCATATACAATATCCGGTTTCTGGTGTGGTAATACACTTTCATCGGATTTTCTTTTCCTACCGTCATGGATTCTTTATGATAAATAACAGCTTCCGACTGATACCAGATTTTGTAACCTGCTTTCTGAATACGCGATGACAAATCCCATTCTTCATAATAAAGGAAGAACTTCTTGGGGAACATCCCCGTTTTCTCTATCACCTCTCTTTTAACCATCATCGCACATCCATGAGCGCCGCCTGTGATCCCTGAAGTATTATATTGTCCGTCGTCCTGTTCGAAATCTCCGATAGCAAAAACTCTTCCGGTATATAAATTCATCGGACGGAAACCGGCATATTGAATAATCCGCTTATCGTTGAAATATTTAATCTTGGGACAGACTACACCTATAGATGCATTTTGAAAGAAGGGTTCCAGAAGGAGTTCAATGATACCCGGTGTCAGTTCGGTATCGTTATTCACTATAAAAATAAAATCCCCCTTGGCCTGGTGCATGCCCCAGTTATTGCCACCTGCAAATCCCAGGTTTTTTCCACTGAATAAAAGTCTGGTATTTGGATAAGTTGTTACATCAAATATAGTAGCGGGATTAACAGAGGAGCCCATATCGCACACCAGGATTTCGTAATGCGAATAAAGCAGGTTTTTGCTGGATTCGAGGAATGCTGCAGTAATCTCAGCCCGGTTATAATTCAGGGTTATAATGGATACCAGGGCCTTATCACCTCCTCCGGAAGAATTCATTTCGGGAAGATAATGCCTAATAATGATCCATGAAAACTAAGCGCTGGATTTTTGAATCAATGCAGAAGGCGTATTGGCCATGATCCACAGATCATACATGAAATTGTATTTATTGGCGTAGTCAATATCCAGGTTGATTCTTTCTTCGGCCGACATATCCTCATGACCTCTTTTCTTGATTTGCCAGAGACCAGTAATTCCCGCTGGAGCAAGAAAACGTTGCGCGCACTGGTCCGTGGTCAGTGTAGCTGCTTCATACAGTGGTAAAGGACGGTTCCCCACAAGAGACATATCTCCCAACAATACATTGAGAAGCTGTGGTAATTCATCCAGACTGGAATTCCTTAGAAAGGTGCCTACCCTGGTAACACGCGGGTCATTATTTATTTTAAAGAAAGAAGGACTCATCGGTGCAGAGCGTTCCGCATATTGATTCAGATGGGAGAACTCCTGTATTCGAAGGTCAGCT
This sequence comes from uncultured Bacteroidota bacterium, assembly GCA_963711345.1. Classification (GTDB taxonomy): domain Bacteria; phylum Bacteroidota; class Bacteroidia; order Chitinophagales; family Chitinophagaceae; genus Puia. The sequence continues at coordinate 1,295,028 of CAVQDS010000002.1, forward strand.
CCCGCAAACATGGTCCTGAATTTATAGAAGTTAAAAATTCTATATCCGCGGCCAGCTCTTTTGGAAATATAAAATATGGGTCCTTTGGATTCAACCCGAATTGCAAGGGCAATGAATAAAAATAAAGGACTCAATAACAAGAGAGCAGTTAATGAAACAAGAATATCAAAACTGCGTTTTAAAATACTGTGAATATTTATTGCAGGAACAACAAGGGCCTCGTCTTCTTTGAGACTGCTTTTCATTTCTTCCGCTTTCGCCTTCACCTTATTCAGAAAACGTACTTTACTGAATAATGCATTTTGTTCTGCCGATTCAATTTGTATAATATCATCAGCAAGCATATGCTTTTTGTAAAGGTTCATTTCAATATCACACAAATGTGTGGAATCCATAATGAAAGGAATAGCAGTGAATGCAGGATTGCTGTGAAGGAACTGTACGAAACTTTTTACAGCTGAAAATTCAAAACTCGATTCACAAAATATAACTTCAGGAATGGAATTTTTTTCCTGTTCAATAGAGCGCTTTAACTCGGCACGTGCATTATCGATGCTGTCTGAAGCATAACCACGTTTGAAAAGTTTTACTAATTTTTCAATATTGGCAGGATTTTTGCCCACATAGTAAAACCCATTTTGTATAACCAGGGGACTTGCTGAAACTTCTTTGGCTCGTATGCTATACCTTACAAAAGCTTTTCCTTTATAAGTTGTTTTTGGTAGAAATGTAAAATCCATAGTTAGGTTAAGGTTAGATTTTCTGGAATACGTTTGTAATTGATTAAACTGCTTTCATTGGGTAATAGGTGTCAAACGATTTATTTTCTATCAACTGTTGTACCGCGTTCACCAGGTCCACAGGGTTAAAAGGTTTCAGGAAATAATTCTGAACCTTGTAAGCAGCACATTTTTCTTCCGTTTCTTCCACACCCAATCCGGACAAAACCATCACAGGAATATTTTTATAAATTCCACTCGATGCCAGTTGTTGAATTAATTCCCAGTTTTCAAGATCTGGTAACTGGGGATCTGCAATGATCAGATGAGGAAAATTTCTTTTAGATAACCAATGCATGGCAGAACATCCGTCCGGCACTGTGATTACCTGGTATGATTTTCCGAGAACCGTCTGAAGCAAAAACCGTATCGCCTTACTATCATCTACTGCTAAAATTTGCTTTTTCATGGGCAGAAGTCATTAAAAAATTTAGACTCTGTTCCTCAGTAGGTTGGAATTTGCGATTCGCGGTTAAACACGGGTATTGGTATCAAAGGCTGAACCTCAGATATGGATATGCAATCATTTATTTATTAGAAAAAATCAGCAATCGGGGGATTTCAAGGATAGATGGCTGATTAAGGCCGAACTGGATGGGATTAAAGGGATTCAGAGGTATTGAACAGGATAACTAGAAATTCTACGATAAAAGTAAGTATTTTTTCCTAAGATCCAAATATTGCCAGACCTTTTTTTGGGCTTTAGGTATTATCAAATGATGACGAAGATCAGATTTAAGTATGAATGTGCCTCCCTGCTTTTTCCCAAACTGCTGTTTGCTTTTTTCTGAGATGTCTGTAAAAGCCCAGAAACACTGACAAATTCATGAATAAGAAGTAGTAAGGAATATAGAAGACTTTCGTTTTTATGTTCTTTCTGGCGAATATCCACCCTGTCAGAGCCATTGCATAAAATACGATCTGGACTAGTAAAACTACGATGTATAAACGACCCTCGTTTTTATAAACAAGTAAGAAATTTGAAATGAGACCTGTTACCAGGCAAACCGGACATAAGGTCCATCTGAGAATACGATGGGAAATGAACTGAAAGGATAAAACAGGGTAACGGAATACGTTAAAAAGGTCTTTAAGAATGATCATTGCCTGAAAACCACCTGCAGCAATTCGTACTTTTCGTTTTTGTTCCTCCTGCATGGAAGATGAAGCTGATTCTGTTGCATACGCGTTTGGCTCATATCGGACCAGCCAGCCGTCCTTGCATAACTGTAATGATTGTACGAAATCTTCAATAATTGTGTCTGGCGGCACTTCATGAAAAAGGGAAGTTCGTATCGAAAATAGCTCTCCGGCTGCTCCGACAACAGAATAGAACTCAGAATCCAGTCTTTTTAAAAAAGATTCATATTTCCAGTATATGCCTTCACCTGCAGCGACCGCCTTATCCTTCATCTGCGAAATGATTTTTTTTTCACCAGCCACACCTCCAACTTTGGGATCAGCATAATGCTTTACGATTTCACGAACGGCCGCATTGTTGAGCAGTGTATTCGCATCACTGAAAATGATATAAGGAGTTTCAACAAATTTGATGGCCCGGTTCATAGCGGAAAGCTTTCCTTTACGATCCTCCTGGTGAAGTAATTTAATTTGATTGTATTTTCCTATGATTCCGGGGGTAGCGTCTACGGATCCGTCTGTAACAAAGATCAGACTGAGTTTATCAAAAGGGTAATCGAGATCCAGACTGTTTTTAATTTTCTGCTCTATTATATCTTCTTCATTGTAGGCAGCAACAATAAGCGTTATTTCCGGTTCAAAATTTGGATCGGACTCATAAGACGTCTTTTTAGAAAAAAGACGCTTAACTTTTACCAGCAAATAGAGGAGAATGCCATATCCTATATAGCTATAAAATAAAATCAAAAAACTAATAAAAAACAAAAACTTAAGCATCATCGGCGGTTGGCTGGCCGCTAATTTAGAAGATTCAAATGAAGGGGAGACACTTAATAATTTTATTCCCCATATTCGTCTTAAAAAAAATAGTACGCAGTGCTTTGATTTCTAATAAATTTTACTTTATGGAATTTATTATTATTTTTGACTCGTTTGGATTTTCATAATCAACTGATTACCCGAATACAATACCATTGTCTATCGAGCCCGGGATGAGTTTCCTGCAATAAACTCATAGTCGACCAGGGATTTCCAATAATCCACTTCCTTTTTGTTTAATCTGGTATCCTACGAAGGAAAGCTTTTGTCGTCTCATTAAAATGAATTTGTAAAAAGTCTTACCCATGGATATTATTTATCTTTTTAAGGCGCTGCTGAGAAGAAGATGGACTATACTTTTCTGCCTTGGTATTGGCCTTCTTGCCGGACTGATAATCAGGATCAGCGCGCCAAGGGAATATTTATCCACTGCCCAATATTCAACCGGTTTTGCACAAACACAAAAAGTAAGTCTTCAGTTAACAGAAATATACGATTTGAATCAGATTGATGCGCGCATCAATAACGTGATTGAAACGTTTAAGTCTCCGATCGTTTTGTCCATGGTTTCTTATGATCTGTTACTTCATGACCTGGATTCTGACCGCCCTTTCAGGAACCTTACTGATAAACAAAAAGAAGACACTGCATTTAAAAAGGCAGATATTCCTAAAGCACGTTTAATATTAAGGGACCGCCTGAGCAACCTTAATTTACTTTCTACTTATGATCCCCAGGACAAGATGGTCTGGAATATTCTCAACCTCTATGATTACGGGCAGGAAGATCTTCTGAAGAAATTAGCTGTGGAAAGGGTTACAAATACAGACTATATCAATGTTTCATTCAGTTCTGAAAACCCCGAACTTTCTGCCTACGTAGCCAATAAGATCGGTGTAAAATTTAAGGAGTTTTTCAGCTCATTATCTTCTACAAATACAAAAGAATCTTTGTATAAACTTGACAGTCTCAGAGAAACTAAAAGCAGGGAAGTGGACACTTTGCGCAACAGGCTCCAGCGTTTCCGGGATAAAATCGGCACACCCAATCCAGGCGATGCAGCAACAGCTGCCATGAGCGGATTACAGGAACTTACTTCGTCTCTGACAGCGCAGCAGGCGAACCTGAATGACTATAGGCAGCGCCTGATAAGTGTGAATGAACAATTAGGTGAACTCGATACAAATCCGTCGGCCGTCACCGGAGGATCTACAAATAATCACGGGGATGAAATACTGGCACTCCGCCGTACAAATGAAGAACTGGCTTCAAAACTGGCATTAAAAGGAGGTGTGGATCAAAATGTACAGAAACAGATTGATGACAATATCAATAAAATAAACCAGCTAAGCCGTGGTTCCGGTTATCAGACGATTAATCCTGCGTTAAAAGCTGCAGAACGTAAGGAAGAACTGCTGAAGGATAAACTTGAACTTCAGAGTGCCATTGCATCCACCACCGATAATATTGAAATGTATAAATCCCGGGTGGAACAATTCAGGAAGATTGCGTTTTCGGGTGGAGGGCAGGAAGTAATTGCCAATGCCTACCTGAATGACCTGATGATTGCACAAAAGGATCTGGAAAAATACAACAGCAGTATTTTCGCTTCACAGGATATTGACGTCTCCCCGGATTTTATATTTAAACAGATCATGCTGGGCCAACCACCGATCAAACCTGAACCAGGTAAAGGATTGTTGGTTATTCTTGTTTCTGGTTTTTCCCTGTTCTTCCTTTCAATACTGATTATCATCATCCTGGAATTATTGGATACCTCCTTACGCACACCATCTATCTTCAGAAAAGAAACCAAGCTGGATGTTCTCTCGACAGTGGGACAAATCGATCTGGAGAAAAAAACTTTAAAGGAATATTTTGATTTCAGTCTTCGGAGTGAAAGGGAAAACAATGAACTGCCTTTTATTGAAAACCTGCGCAAATTGCGGTATGAAATTGAGCACAGTGGCAAACGGGTGATCCTTTTTACCAGTACCAAAGCACAGGAAGGAAAAACTACCATGGTGGAATCCCTTGCGTATACTTTCAGCAGGAGCAAGAAAAAAGTATTGATCATAGATGCCAATTTCAATAATAATAACCTGACGCGCGATTTTTCTGCAAAACCTACGTTGATTTCCTTCAGTCTGAGAGGCCAGGAAGGATTGGAAAAAATCTGGAATATAACCACAGTAACGAATATTACAGATGTAGACGTGATCGGATGTGAAGAGGGAAACTACACGCCTTCAGAAATTCTTCCCAAAAACAATCTGCTGGATCATTTCGATAAACTTAAACAGCACTATGACTACATCCTGCTGGAAGGGGCTGCTTTGAACACCCATGCTGACAGTAAGGAACTTACAGATTTTGTTGAGGGAGTCGTTCTTGTATTTTCTGCGAAGAATTCCCTTGGAGAAATTGACAGGGAATCCATTGGATTCCTGAAAATACACCGGAACAAATTTATAGGTGCCGTATTGAATAATGTTGATGAACAGAACCTGGATCTCTGATCCTGCCATAAAAATGTCGCACCGATTCATTATAAACAGGGATATCATTTTATTTAGTTTCCTGCAATGGAATTCTGATATCGCATTTAATTTTAAAGATATGGCATATGAGCTTGCCCGTTATAACCGGGTCTTGTTCGTTGACAGGGCACGTGACAGAAATACGGTTTTAAGAAAAATGCTTTCCGGAAAAACAACAACAGTTTCGGGGCTGGGAACACTGGAAGAAATTCAGGTTAATTTCTGGGTACTCCATCCTGATTCACTGCTGGAGTCCGGCACCTGGTCTCCCACCTATAAACTTTTTGATTTCTTCAACCGGATCAATAATAAAAGATTAGCGGTTGAAATGAAAAATGGTATTAAAAAACTGGGATTTAAAAATTGTTTACTGATCAATGACAATGATTTTTACAGAGGCCTCTACCTGAAATCACTGCTTCCCGTAAGAGAATACATTTTTTATCTACGTGACTTTTTAACCGTGCAGCCTTTTTTTGAAAAGTTCGGTCCGCGTTGCGAAATGGAAATGATCCGTAAAGCTGATCTTGTTGTAGCTAATTCGGTATGGCTTGCGAATTATGCTGCACAGTGGAACCCGAATAGTGTAGACATTGGTCAGGGATGCAACCTGATGGAATTTGCCGGAGAAGCTCCTCCTGTACCCGAGGATCTGAAAACAGTCCCGGGCCCTATTATAGGCTATTGCGGGGCAATTACTTCCATGCGCCTGGATGAGGACTTACTTTTATATATTGCCTCCTCGCTCCCGGAAATGAGCCTGGTGCTTGTCGGACCTTTAGATGCTAAATTTGAAAAATCCTCTTTGCGGAATATGAAAAACGTCTATTTCACCGGAAGTAAAAAACCCGAAGAAGTTGCTGCTTATATTCATCATTTTACAGTTTGTATAAATCCGCAAATCGTGAATCCGCTGACAATAGGAAATTATCCGAGAAAAATTGACGAATATCTTGCTTCAGGCAAACCGGTTGTTGCCACAGCGACAGAGACTATGGAAATGTTCAGGAAATATGCTGAATTATGTATTTCCAAAGAAGAATTCCTCAATAGTATTCTTAAAATAGTTAATGAACCGGTATGGACATCAGCAGAACAAAGTAATAAGCGAAGAGAATTTGCATTAACGCATACCTGGGAGAATTCGGTTGGTGCCCTCGGAGATGCATTTTATTCTATGGAGAAAAATTATCATCCGGCAGATATATGAATAATAACCCTGCGAATAATACAAGAGTATATGAAGTGATCACCTTGGTTGCAATCATTTTATTTCTGGTATTTATTTTTATAAAGTTCCTGTATTTCTGATCTTATGACAGATGAAGTACATATAAAACATATTACATCAAAGGAATGGCTTCGATATCAATTCCTTGAGAAAAAACTGAATACGAGGTTCGGTTATCTTTTTTTATTGGTACTTGGAATTGGATTGATATATGGAATCGAAACGCTCGGCATTATAACAGTACCTGTGGTAATCGCAGTTTTAATTTGTTTAATTCTTTGTATTGCTACGTTGAAAAACCCATACATCGGATTTTATTTTCTTCTGGCATATTCCTCCGTTACAATTACCATCGACCGCATAGCTGATCCGCCCCTGCCTTCAGGTACCCTTGTGGAAATTATAACCTATTTTATTTTATTAAGCCTGCTGGTTACCCATGATCTGAAGAAAAATATAAACATAAAATTCTGGACTCATCCGATCACCGTCGGATTGTATATATTATTTGCATATTACCTGTTGGAATTATTCAATCCGGAGATGGTCAGTCCGGTTGGATGGTTTAGTTATTTCAGAAAGCAGTTCAGTTATTTTGTTTTTTATTTTATCTGTTATGGCCTCCTGGATTCCCGTGCAAAAATCATTTATTTTGTTCGTTTCATGATCATATTTACATCAGTGCTGGCGCTATATGCATGTAAACAACAGTGGTTTGGTTACGCGCGTTTTGAATTAGACTGGATAGGTACCGGTAATGGTTACACGCTTTTATTTCAGGGGGGTATGTTGCGTAAATTTTCTGTTTTTTCAGATCCCGCAACATCGGGAATATTATTTGCCTCCATAGTCATACTTTGTCTTATATTACTTATAAGGAGCAGCAATAAAAAAGAAAAAACGTGGCTTGGAATCGCAATCCTGATAAACCTGCTCGGATATAGTTATTCCGGCACACGAACTGCCACTCTGATGATTATTGCAGGCATTCTCCTGTATTGCATTTCCACTATATTCGAACGTCGGACAGTAATATTCCTGATCTGTTCCATCATCATTTTTACGGGATTGATGGTAATGCCGTATCAAAATGCAATTACAAACAGGATTCGTTCAACTTTTGAAGGAACAAACGACGCATCTGCTGCCATACGCGATTATGACCGTCACGAGGTACAGCCATATATTCAGGCTCATCCGATAGGAGGGGGCATATTTACTTCAGGTGGTGAAGGAAATAAATATAATAAAGGGCATTATCTTGAATTCCTTCAGGCAGATAGCGGGTATTTGAAAACGCTGGCCGAACAAGGCATGGTTGGTCTTGCTATTTTATTAATTTTCTATTTCGTCTTTTTGCGCCTTGGATTTCATTACTTTTTCAGGGCGAAGGATCCCGAGATACGTACTTATTATATTGGTTTGCTCGTTATGATGTTTACCTTGCTGGTAGCCCAATATGCACAGATGGCGATTTCACAGTATCCCATTGTTCTTTATTTTTACGCTATCCTGGTAATTTTTATCAAACTGGCTGAATTTGATAAACCCGTTGAACCCGTACAAAAAACAGAAATCTGATCTCATGCGATATTTTTTACTGGCCATTTTGTTACTTTCAGAAATAATCCAGGCCCAAACTCCTGGCCCATTATACAGAACAGAAAATTCACATGCGTCTGATATTCGCGAAAAACTGGTTCAACTGGCCATGCAGAATCCGGTTTATGAAATGGCGGATCATGCTGCCCTGGCTGCAACCTACCAGATCAAAATAGCAAAGTCTGCCTATCTGGGTCTTTTAAGTGCGCAGGGAAATATCAATGAATTTACGATCTCCAAGCCCACCTATAATGGCACACAGATCCCTTATTATTACCCCAGATATAATCTTGCATTGAATATTCCGTTTGATATTTTTACTAGAACGACCAATACTGTAAAAATCGCGCAGGAAAATTATTATATGGCTGCAGCAGCTAAAAATCAGAAATTCAGGGAAATAAAAGCGGATGTCCTTTCAAAATATGAGAATTACCTGCTTGCCAAGCAACTGGTTGAGCTTCAGGGTCAGATTACACAGGGTGAATATGCCACCCTTAAAAGGGCAGAAAGCGATTTTTCAGAAAACCTGATTAAACTGGATGAAGTGGAAAGAGTCCAAAAAAGTTATATAATGGAACAGGTGAAAAGTCTGACCCTGCAGAAGGACCTTAACCTGTCTAAAATTGAAATTGAGAAAGTGATCGGGGTTCCAATTGAGGATGTGGAAAGAGATTACAAATAAGTGTCGTTAACAACCTGCAAAAAATTTCGGCATATGAAAGGAAAAAGGGCTGGAATTGGCTTCCGTCGCAATTTAGAGGCTTTTTGTACCTTTGAACAAATTTTGGTATATTGTACTCCTGAAACCTTATCCAGTAAACTATGAGGCTTTTATACATTGTATTCCTTATGGTGATTTTTTCGGCTGCCGGGGCGAAGGCCCAAAGCCGGCTAGGTGTATTTCCGGATAATGGAACCAGCGCAACATTGCGTTTTTATCCAAACCCGGCCAGTTCGTTTATTACCTTCGAAGATATTCTCAAGAAATACGATAAAAATTACTCCATTCAGATCTTTAATTTCCTGGGCAAAAAAGTTTTTGAGTTCAGCCTGAACGATCAGAAAAATATTGTGAATGTATCTGATTTTTTTCGGGGCATTTATATCTTTCAGCTCCGGGATCCAACAGGCAAAATCGTTGAAAGCGGCAAATTTCAGGTCACTAAATAATTTAGTCCGCCACTTCAGCTATCAGAAATTTGAGATAATTGGTATTTTCCAGCCCCCAAACGATTGGATGATCCGGAGACTGGGTCTGAAATACAACCTGCCTTATTTTTTTACCCGCATCTTTTGCAGCAGAACGGATAGTGTCTAAAAATACCTGTGGGGATACCAGGTTCGTGCATGATGATGTGACCAGGAATCCTCCAGATCGAAGTAATTTCATACCTCTTAGGTTTATTTCCTTATACCCGCTGATGGCTTTTCCAATATTCTCTCTGCTTTTGGTAAACGCCGGCGGGTCGAGCATCACTACATCGAATTTTTTGGCATCCCGGCTCCATTTTTTTAATACATCAAACGCATTGAGGGTTTCGAACCTGACTTTTTCTTCCAACCCGTTGAGTTTTGCATTCCTTGTCGCCATTGCAACTGCATTTTCTGATATATCCAGCCCCAGTACTGATTTAGCTCCGTAATGTCCGGCATGTACTTCGAAGCTGCCAGTATAACAGAATGCACCGAGAACCTCTGCATCTTTTACAATATGGCGTATTGAATGGCGGTTTTCCTGCTGGTCGAGGAAATAACCTGTTTTCTGCCCGTTTTCCAGATCAGCTTCAAACTGTAATCCGTTTTCCCTAATGATAATCTTCGTATCAAAAGGTGCCGATAGAAACCCTTTCTGCTGAACCATTCCTTCCAGCTCCCTTACAGGAACATCATTTCTTTCATAAATTTTATCGGTTTTGAAAATCTGCCTGAGTGAACTGACAATAGCAGGTTTCCAGATATCAATTCCCAGGGCCAGGGTTTGAACAACGAAATGTTGCCCAAATTTATCTATAATGAGGGCCGGTAATCCATCCGCTTCTCCAAAAACCAGTCTGCAATTTTCGGAATAACCCAGCTTTCTTCGATAAGTCCAGGCGGCTTCAATTTTTTGTCGGATAAAATTATCATCGATCTCTTCCTTTTCGTTCCGGGTAAGCAAACGGATTGCAATCTGGGATTTTGGGTTTATGAAACCTTTTCCTATAAATTTCTTATCTCCGCTAAAGACGGTTACAATATCTCCTGGCATAACCGTTTCTTCTGTTTCAGCTATCTCGTTCCCAAATATCCATGGATGACCATTTTCCACGCGCAGTCCGATTCTTTTCTTCAATATAACAGGTATCATTGCGCAAAAGTAGCGGAGCCTAACGAGTTCAGGGAGACAATTTGTCTCAAAACAGCAGTTGGCAAAATAATTGACAACCTTACCTTTGCCAGAATTTCCAGAATATGCCTAAAAAAACAGATAATTACAGGGAAGAAGAGGGATTTAACACTGTAAGTAACAGTGAATCAATGGTTGACATAAATACCGATGAAAATGTTGCAGGGACCAATAATTTAAACCAGAATCTGGAAGAAGATGACCTGGTAGAAAAATTAAAGGTTGAATTGCAGGATCAAAAGGATAAATACCTTCGGTTGCTGGCTGAATTTGAAAATTATAAGCGCCGGAGTTCCCGGGAAAGGCTTGAGTTAAGCCAGACGGCTGGCAAGGAAATCATAATATCACTGCTCGATGTACTGGATGACTGTGACCGGGCAGAAAAACAATTACAACAGGATAAAAATACGGGGGACCTCAGCGGCGTTTTGCTGGTATTTAACAAACTGAGGACCGCACTTCAGAATCGTGGACTGAAGGCCATGGAAAGCCTGCACGAGGTGTTTGACGTGGAAAAACACGAAGCGATAAGTGAAATACCTGCACCTTCGCCAGATCTGAAGGGGAAGGTAGTTGCAGAAGTAATGAAGGGTTATTATTTGAATGATAAAATCATCCGCTTCGCAAAAGTTATCGTAGGAAAATGAACAATATCTGAATGAAAAGAGATTATTACGAAATACTGGGAGTAACAAGGAATTCTACTTCGGATGAAATAAAAAAGTCATACCGAAAAGTTGCCATGCAATATCACCCAGATCGCAATACAGGTGATAAGACTGCAGAAGAAAAATTCAAGGAAGCGGCAGAGGCCTATGAAGTTTTAAGCGATGCCGACAAACGCGCGCAATATGATCGCTATGGCCATGCTGCAGTGAATAATGGCCGGGGTGGCTCCAATGGTGGTGGTATGAATATGGACGATATCTTCAGCCAGTTCGGGGATGTTTTCGGTGATGATTTATTTGGAAGTTTTTTCGGAGGAAGAAGAGGAGGCGGAGGTAGTTCACGCTCTCATGGCATACGCGGGTCAAATCTGCGTATAAAAATTAAACTCAGTTATGAGGAAATCGCAAAGGGCGTTACAAAAAATATTAAGGTAAAAAAACATGTAGCGTGTGTAAATTGTCATGGTAGCGGTGCAAGGGATAAAGCCAGTGTGCAGACCTGCGGAACCTGCGGTGGCAGCGGACAGGTGAGGCGTGTGAGCAATACTTTCCTGGGTCAGATGCAAACTGTAACCACCTGCCCTACCTGCAACGGAGAAGGCACCAATATCACTGCAAAATGTGTGGTTTGTAAAGGTGAGGGAAGGGTATTCGGAGAAGAAGTTGTAAACATCGATATACCAGCCGGTGTGCAGGAAGGGATGCAGCTGAGTGCCTCTGGTAAAGGGAACGCGGGCGAAAGAGGTGGTACTCCGGGCGACCTGATCATTTTAATTGAAGAAGAATCACATCCTGATTTACAACGCGACGGATTGAATGTTGCTTTCGATCTGCATATTCCATTTACAGATGCCGTTTTCGGTACACAGCTTGAAGTACCTACCATCGATGGAAAAGCTAAGATCCGGATTCCGCCCGGTACGCATAGCGGAAAAATTTTTCGCCTGAAAGGCAAAGGATTTCCTTCTGTGAACTCATATGAGAAGGGTGACCAGCTGATCCATGTGAATGTGTGGACCCCCCAACAGGTTTCTGCTGAAGAAAAGGCAATGTTAGAAAGACTCAAGGAATCTCCGAATTTTCAACCTAAGCCCGACAAGAACGAAAAAAGTTTCTTTGAAAAAGTAAAAGAAATGTTCAGCTAAAATCTCGGACAAAGAATTCTGTTCTTCGCAGAGTTTTCACGATCGAGAAATCCGATATAAGAGATGGACAATTCGAATCCGCCCTGTCCCTGGCTGACCGTATTCAAAGTTGAAATATTTATATCGTAACTGATCGCCATCGAAAGTGGAAGCATATCCAGTTTAATAACGGGAATAAATGCATCTCCCAGTCGCATATAAGCGCCAATACCCAGCACATATTTAGGATCATCAACAAATTCACCCAGGTTATATCCATACATCAAACCACCAATGGTTTCACGGGAAGGACCCTGGCTTGAATAATCTGCCTGTATGGTAATCGTAGATTTTTCATCCAATAAAAATTTCGCACCGCCTGAAACCACATATTTGGGTTGTAACTCAACTGCCGTATTTTGATAAAATGAATTCATCGGCCGGTTCAGATGATGATATGCCAATCCGAAGAACATGCTGTTCTGATCATTCGTTCCGAAACTGCTGTTATAACTCATTCCTACACTCGCATCCCAATAATGAATATCAGGAGTCGGGAAAGATTCGCCATTTCCCAGGGAAGGATTAAATGCTGTTCCGTTGAACTGGCTGTTTGTCGTGATTTTTGATTCATCTATCCATTTATCAACATAGCCTCCCATAAAACCTACGGATAAATAGCTGGTATGTTTGTTAGATAGCGATTTGCTGTAATTGAGTGCAGGTAAAATCTGGGTAGAAGTCAGACCCGCGTCCCCTGCTTTATCGTATAAGATCTCCATACCAATTGTCAGATAATCATCTGTTCTCCCTATCGGCAATTTATATTCTCCATTGAATGACCCTGTTTTATATGCGTTGGTAAAACTATTCCACTGATCTCTGTATACGCCCTGAATGCGGTAGTCACCAGTAAAAATTCCGGCAAGCGCCGGATTTCTCAATAGCGGCGCTTCAAAGAATTGAGAAAAATGGAGGTCCTGAGAATAAGCTGATGCGACAGTGGACGCAAAAACTACCAGGATTAAACAGAATTTTAATATGGGGTTCGGGTTTCTCATTTTCTGGTATTTCTATCTGATCAGGGTTACGTTTCCGTGATAAGGAATAAGCGTTGCATTATTACAAAGTATTTGAATTGTATAAACATATACATCTGACGGCGCAGGTTGACCATTAAATGTTCCATCCCATGCATCCGCGGGTGTATTCGGAGCAAAATTGCTTTTCTGGAATACAATCTGACCCCAACGGTTGTAGATAGTAATTGAGGGTATAACATTTAATCCCACACCATTAACTATAAAGCGGTCGTTTACACCATCACCATTTGGTGAGAAGGTATTCGGTACAAAGAAATTGGAGCCATCACAAATTACCTGTACACGAATGCTGTCTGTTGTGGCGCAACCTCCGTCATTTACAGCAGTCAGATCATATTTTGTTGTCTTGGTAGGAGTAGCCAGTGGTGTAAGACAATTTGAACAACTTAATGTGTTTGAGGGAACCCAGTTTAATGAAACTATATTAGTGGTTGCCGAAGAATTGATCTGGTAGGAACTGCCTACATTGATCATAGCATTTGGTACCAAAGTTATTACCGGGTAATTAAATGCTGTTACATGAACTGAGTCGACATCTGAGAAACATTTTTTGCTGTCATATCCTGTAACGATATATGTTATAACATTGCTTGGTAAGCCACCTATTTGAGAAGCATCAGGTGTAGCCAGTGGATTCCCAATATTTGGATCATTCAATCCTTCTGCAGGTGACCAATTGTAAATCGCAGCACCCGACGCAGTTAATTGTGCGCTCTGTCCGAGACAAACCGAATCGGGTCCGCTCACGTTTACTACAGGTGCTATATTCACAGTAACCTGAATGGTGTCATTTGCTACACATCCATAAAGACTCGTTCCCGTTACAACAAAATATGTACTGTTAGGAACAGGATTCGCAATTGGATTAACGCATGCCAGACAACTTAATGAAGCGGCCGGATCAGCCGGTGGCAGCCAGTTATAAGTGGTTGCAGCTCCGCTGGCATTTAACTGTAGTGGTGTTCCGAGACATATCGTAGTATCTGCTCCTGCATTTACAGCCGGTATCGGATAGATGAATAAATGATTTGGTGCCGTTGTATCGGTCATCATACTACAACCTTCAGTATTGGTTGCAGTCAATGAAACCACATACTCGCCTGCTTTCGGATAGCTGACAGGATTCGGATTCTGGAGCATGGATGATTGTCCGTTTCCAAAATTCCATGACCATGTCAATGGTCCGTATGGATCAGGTACGAGCTGAATCCCGGTATAGGTTAATACAGCCGGTTCGCACTGATTCACTAATCCATTGATGGCAACTTTAGGTGAAGCAGCGACCGTGACAGGGGAACTATAGAAACTGGAACATCCATCAATAGTCGTAATGTTCATAGTGACCGTGTAATTTCCGACAGCAGTATAGTCATGAGTGATCGTGGGAATCATGCCTGTTACAGTGGGTGAACCGTCTCCAAAATTCCAGACATAATTATTGATAATACTATCCGGAACTGTTATTGATGCGTCGGTAAAAACAATATTGCCACTGTCACATACTATGTTTCTGTCTGTATTGAATTTCGTTAGTACAATGGAATCAATATTGATTAAGTTCTGCCCGATTTTATTGAGTTTGCATCCCCCCGCATCGGTAATAGTTACGAAGGGTGAAAATGATCCCGCCTTTGTATATTGGTAAGTAAACGAGTCCCCCGTTGTTGTGACCGGAACCGACCCGTCTCCCGGAGTCCAGGTAAATGAAACTACATTGGTTGTAGTAACAAGGAAATTAACGGTAAGAGAATCACAGGCGCCGTATGGCGGATTATAAGAAAAGGTGCCTACTGGTCCGTCAATATGTACATGTTGTGAGTCAGATTTAGATATGCATCCACCCGGACTGGTAATGATCAGATAGGGGTAGTAATCCCCAGGAAGTGCATATCCATTTACAGGATTTTGCTTTTGACTGATGCTACCATCTGTAAAATCCCATGCATAGGTCAATGCATAATGCCCGGTAAAAGTAAAGAAGTCATTGAAAACAGGACAAGCAGAGTAATTCCCGCTCATGGTAAAACTGGCATACGGAGTATCAATAAGTATGGAAGTGAATCCAAATTTCTTTATACATCCGTAAGTATCCGTCATGGTAAGCGTATCGGTATAAGTGCCGGGAAGCAGGTAATTATGGATCGGAGAAAAAGTAGGATCCAACGGACTCCCATCTCCGAAATTCCATGAATAAGTTGGGTTAAAGCCACCCGAAGACGTGTTATTGAACTTAACCGGATCCGGAGCATTCGGGCAGGAATTTGTATCAGGTGTATTAAAACCAGGAACCAATATTGAAACCGCGACAGGCTGTGCTGTATCCAGTGAATTTGAACATCCGTTGTTATCGGTTACAGTAAGACGGGGTACAAAATTTCCCTGAATTGTATAGGTATATGTTGGATTTTCCACTATTGATGTTCCCCCATCACCAAAATCCCAGGCCCATGATTTTAAAGTGGATCCCGCGGATGGCGTAGATAAATCTTTAAAATTTACCGTTAGTGCGCCGCAGGATACTGCAGGCGGTCCTGAAAAATTAACGGTAGGTCCGCTGATATTTAATGGATATGCTGCAGATGAGTCGATACAACCTGTACTGCTTGTAGTAATAGCTTTAACCTGGTAAATGCCTGGATTGGTATAAGTATAAGAAACAACACCCGTGGTATTAGGTGGTGTGATTGTCCCGTCCCCCATTTCAAACTGGAAGGATACGATTCCCGGAGGTGCAGTAGCCTGTATAGTAACAGGGGAATTAACACAAACAGGATTTGCTGAGAAACTAAGCGTTGTGGCTTGATTTACAACAATAGATTTGGCTACAGTATCTGCACAGGCTCCATTGGTAACTATCAGTGTGACAGTTTTCGAGGTGGGAGGCCCTGCAAGATAAGTGTGGGAGGTGTTCTGTGTAAATGCATCAGCTGAACCATCACCGAAATTCCACGTCCATGTAAGTGGGCCGGTGGAATTATCAAGAAATGTGAAATTGTTATTTACACCGCAGGTAGTCAGATAATTAAAATCTGCCAGGGGTGGATTTATAACAATGGTTTGAGAAATAGAATCCCAGCAACCGTTATTATAAGCAGTTAGTCTTACATTATAAGTTCCGGGTTTAGTATACTTGTAACTAGGATTTCTTGCAGTATCTGTACTTCCGTCCCCAAATTGCCAAAGCCACTGATTTGCCGTTCCCGGAGGGGTCAGGTCGGTAAATTGAACCGCAGATTTTATACAGGCTGTCGGTGGTGCAAAACTAAATGCAGGAACAGGTTTAATGGTTCCGACTTTCACGATACCGGAATCCGTTGCTGAACAACCGCCATTGGTTGTTATAGTACAATAAACTGTATAAACACCAGGTCCATATGATTGCGGAGGGGGATTTTGGGCTGTTGAAGTATTTCCGTTCCCAAAAATCCAGTTATATGTCGCAACCCCATCAACCGCATTTGTTGAAACAGATGGTGTCCAAACATATGGAGCACATCCATATGCCGGCAATCCATTAATCTTGACAATTGGTTTTTGAACATTTACATAATTCACATTTGTAACGCCTGAGATACAACCTCCGGCTGAAATGGTTGTCAACCTGACTGCAAATGATCCATAAGTGGTATAAGTATGAGTCGGGTTTGTCAATGTGGAAGTAAAGCCATCGCCAAAGTCCCATACATACGATGATGCACCGGTAGAAGTATTTGTAAACGAGGCTGTAAGTGGTGGTTTACAACTATTGATATTTGTAGCGGTAAATGAAGGGGAAGGAGGATTTACTACAGTAATAGGTTTTGTTATTGTGCCGGAACATCCTGAAAAAGTATTATTCAATATAACAGAATATGTTCCTGGTGTTATATAAGTATGAAGTCCGTTTCTCACATTATCAATAGGTGAACCATCCCCATAATTCCAGGTTGAACTGTTGGGAAAGGGGGATGATATATTTGTAAAACTAACCGCTGCACCTACACAAACAGTATCCTTATAAGTAAAATCTGTCAGGTTACCGCTGGCGGTAATATTTACTTTTTGAGCAAGGGTATCACTGCAACCCTGTGAGCTGGTAACAGCCAGTCTTACATTGTAATTGCCCGCAAGCGTATAAGGGTGTGTTGGATTTTGGAGATTATTTGTTATGGGTGAACCATCACCAAAATCCCAGAGGTAGCTCAGTACGGGCGGCCCTGTACTCGGATTGGTAAATGATGCAGTTACCGGTAATGTACAACTGCTGTTCAGACTGCTGCTGAAATTGACTGTTATCCCACCGGTAATAGTAATGGCCTGCTGAACATTTTTTATCTGGGCCGTTCCTGTACATCCAAAATTATTAGTTACATAAAGGGTAACAGGGAAGGAGCCTGCCAGCGTGTATCTGTGACTTGGGTTAGGAACTGTGTCTTGTGTGCCATCGCCAAAACTCCAGGCATAACTTGTTATCGTAGCACCGGTTCCCGGGGTTGAAGTATTCGTGAAATTTATATAAGTCGGATAACAACCTGTTGTTTTATCCTGGGTAAAATCTGCGTTGGGCGGCGGGTTAACAGTTATTTGAACAGTGGCCGGATTGCTGGATCCGCTTGCATTTTTCACAACTAGGATCACACTGAATGTACCGGGTGTATTAAATAAAACAGCTGGATTTTGGAGTGTACTGGTGGCGGGGCTGCCTCCGGGGAAAGTCCAGTTATATGTAAAAGGGCCGGTTCCGGTTGCAGATCCATTGAAAGATACTCCCAGCGGAGCGCATCCTGAGGTTGGTGTTGCAAGGATCGAAGCCACTGGCACCTGAGCCTGAGCGCTATAATAAGCAGTCAGCAGTAAAAAAGGTAATAAGCGTAGTTTTCTGAACAACGGATAACGATTTAAGGTTCCATTACATCATAGTTTGCAAGGGGAATAGGAAACTTCTTCAGTATTGACTGAAAAAAATCTCACCGGGTATACGGATTGGCAGAAGATATTCAGATGCAAGTAATATCTTTTCTACGAATTGCATAACGTGCAAGCGGCATCAAAATTGTTTTCTCAGCCAAACTGTAATCAATTTACAGCTTTTGAATCTTGTCTGATAAGGGTTTACACTTAGTTAGTGACCGGTTTATAACCCTTCCGTTATCAATTCTTGTGGAGATACAGATAATTAATGGCAGAGTCTACAACTGTTTTAGCAGCAACAGAATCCGTATAACTGTCGGTAACTGTCCAGGTATAATTCAGCATGCTTAAAGGATATGGAGCTGAAGGAAAATTTGACGTGATGCTCTTAGTACTCACATCTGCAGACCAGGTTCCAGCTGTTTGTTGCTGATTAAAAATACCATAAACTGTTCCGTTCTCATTAAACTGAAAAGAATACCCTGAGAAACTGGCTGTAATATTATTAGTATCATTTTCCAGATAACCGGTAACCCGCCAGGTGCCCTGCGTAACCAGGTTAACCAGGGCGTTTTGTTCCTGTTGCTGAATATATTTTTTACAGGAGAATGGAATTGCGAGCAGGATTAACAGAAAAGCAATATATAGGGGTGGGAACTTCATTGGCTTCATAAGGATATCCTTAAAATTCGTAAATTTTTCGGTATTTGTCAAGTAAATGATCCAAAAAATACTGCACGTTCAGGGTTTCTCCAGTGGCCATTTTACATATTTCCTCGCTATTCTTAATACGTCCACAGGCATGCACACGTTGCCTCAGCCACTGCAGTAAATCACTCGTATCTCCGCTTGCTATTTTATCATTCAAATGACGATCACTTTTACCTGCAGCTGCAAAAAACTGTGCTGCATAAAAACTACCCAGACTGTAAGTCGGGAAGTACCCGAAACTTCCATGGCTCCAGTGAACATCCTGCAGGCAACCATGCTGATCATCCGGCACATCCACGCCCAGCCATTTTTTGTATTGTTCATTCCAGCAGGCTGGAATATCACCTGTTTCCAGTTCGCCTGTGATCAGCATTTTTTCAATCTCATAACGGATCATGACGTGAAAATGGTACGTGAGCTCATCGGATTCGGTGCGGATAAGAGAAGGTTTTACCCTGTTCACGGCTTTATAGAACTTTTCTTCAGTTATATGCGTAAATGATGCAGGAAATTTTTTTATTACCATAGGGAAATGAAATTTCCAGAATGCATGACTCCTTCCCACATGGTTTTCCCATAAACGCGATTGGGACTCATGAATGCCCAGGGAAGCAAATTCGCCTGAAGGGAGACCATATTCTGATTCGGGTAAGCCCTGCTCATACAAAGCATGACCTGTTTCGTGAATGCAGCTGAACAACATGCTGCTGAAATCATTTTCATCTATTCTCGTGGTTATGCGCACATCATATTTATTAAAACTGGTGCTGAACGGATGGCTGGAAAGATCCTGCCTCCCTGCTTCAAAATCAAAACCCAGTTCTGCAATCACCTGCATCCCGAAATCCCATTGATTTTTTTTGTCGAAAGATTTAAAAAGAAAGGAATCTTCCGGCGGAGCTGCCTGTTGAATTTTTTCCAGGATGCTCCGGAGTTTGGGAAGCATGTTCCCAAATAGTTTATCTACGAGTTGAACGGTGCATCCCTTCTCAAATTCGTCCATCAGGGAATCATAGGGGTGCCCCGTATATCCGAGTATCTCCGTTTCTTCTTTCTTTAATTTAACGAGTTCTGCAAGTTCCTTTTCAAAAAGTGAAAACCTGTTCTCTTTTTTTGCGAGGTTCCAGGCATTAAAACTTTTTGATACGGTCTCACTCATTTTTCTGACAAAAGCCGGTTTATATTTCTTTTGTTTTGTAAAGTCTTCTTTGTTTAGAAAAATATTTTTCTTTTCTATTTCACTGAAACCGTTTGCATTTTCAAGTGAATCCAGCAAAAAACCAAGTTTATCAGAGGTCGCCATTTCATGTGCTATTTCCGCCAGAGTGGCTACCTGTTGAGCCCGAAAACCGGATCCTTTGCCTGGCATATAAGTTTCCTGATCCCACTGCATAAGGGCCAGGGCGGCCCTCACGTCAGCCAGTTTGCGCATATGTTCCCGATATGATTCGTATACTTCTTTTTTATCTGCTGCATTTTTCATGTTAAAAAATATATAACAAAAATTCAGTTTTATTTCTAAGGCAAGATAACAGAGATTTGCCCTAATTTTTACCATATGAATTGGAAACTTCCTTCTTTCCTGGTTATCGCCCTTTATTTTTCTCCGTTGCTCAGTCCGGCACAGATGATCGACTCCATGATGAATGTTTATTCTGAGAAATTTCCTCAGGAAAAGATCTATATGCAGTTTGATAAAAAAGCGTACAATCCGGGCGATCGGATCTGGTTTAAAGCATATTTGTTTACGGGATTCGATCCTTCACCTTTCAGTAAAAATTTATATGCAGAATTATACGATGCATACGGAAATCTCATTCTTCGCAACACGGAACCTATTAATGAATCCACGGCAATAGGAAATTTTGATCTTCCTTCATCATTCGATGGAACGCGTATACATATCCGGGCCTATACTTCCTGGATGTTGAATTTTGATACGAGTTTTATTTATACAAAGGATCTTCGCATCATTGGCAGTCTGCAGGATTCATCCACACATTTGATTCCAACTGCCACCACTTTGCATTTTTTTCCTGAAGGAGGTGAACTGGTTGCCGGCATTGAAAATAATATCGCCTTCAGGGCAAATGATTCATTTGACCTGCCCCGGAAGATATCAGGTATATTGTATGATCAGTCAGGTAAAGAACTTCTTAATTTTAATTCTGCCCACGACGGGATGGGGAATTTTATACTGATACCAGAGAAAGCAGATGTATTTTATGCTGTCTGGAAAGATGAAAAGGGTATAGAACACAGGACTGAATTACCTCCTGTCAAATCATCCGGAATTGTTTTGCGGGTTTTGAATTCAAAACAGAAACTGATTTTTAATGTAGCCAGGCCGGCCGAAAATCTGGCCTACCAGCAGGTAGTGATAATTGCGCACATGAATCAGCAGATTGTTTACAAAGCAATAGTTAACCTGAAGGAGAATACTATGAGTGGTGGTAATATTCCAACAGACCAACTTCCAACGGGTATTTTGCAGATAACCGTTTTTGATATAAATGAACTGCCACTTGCCGAGCGCGTCTGCTTCATTAATAATAATAATTACAGTTTCGATGGGAAACTTACCATGAGTGCAAAGAGTTTCCAAAAAAGGGGGCGTAATGTAGTTGATGTTGAAATAACAGATACATTGAAATCAAAACTGGCCATAGCTGTAACCGATGCAGAGGTGGACGGTAACCGCCCATGGGATGATAATATTATTACCTCACTTCTTTTAACTGGTGATCTGCACGGATACGTGAAAGATCCTTATTATTATTTTCAGAATAATTCCGATTCGCTCATACGTCAACTGGATTTGGTTATGCTTACGCATGGCTGGAGAAGATTTAAATGGGAAAACCTGGCAAACGGTAAACTGCCTGTTATTAAATATCCGATCGAAAATTATTTGTCAATTAATGCCGAAGTGCTGGGAATACCATCTTCACGGATATCTAAAGATGAAAGTCTCAATGTTGTTTTTCAAACTAAAGGATCATCGACAAGTATGCTTAATGTACCCTATGTGAACAATAGTAAGTTCAGTCTTTCAGGTTTGATATTTTATGATACGGCGAAGGCATATTATATGTTTAATACAAACCGGGGACTTTCAAATGAAGCTGCCATCATTTTTAAAAATGGTTTGTCCGCAGGAGTGAAAAAATTAAGACCTTTTAATATGACATTGCCTGTCTGGTCGCCCGATGACAGTTCTCTTATTAGAAAAAGCCGGCAGGTTTTTGAGGAAATCGCCCGATTAAACGGTGATAAAAAAATACAAAATCTCGAAGTTGTAACAGTCAGGCGAAGAATAAGAATTAAATCTGATAAAGAAAAACTGGATGAAGAATATAGTTCCGGATTATACAGCGGGGGAAATGCAACCATCTTTGATCTGGTGAATGATCCGGCAGTTTCGAACATGGATATATTCAGTTATCTGCAGGGCAGGGTGGCAGGTTTACAAATAAATACAGCCGGTGCCACGCCCACATTATCCTGGAGAGGATCGTCGCCGGGTATTGTTTTGAACGAAATGCAGTCTGATGCCAGTACCGTAAAAAATATACCCGTAAGTGACATCGCCATGGTGAAAGTATTTTCACCCGGTTCTGCGGGTGGAATGAGTAATTCGAGCGGTGGTGTCATTGCGATTTATACAAAAAAGGGAGCGGACAGGAAACCGGATCCCAATATCAAAGGATTGGATATGGTCCGGATTTTAGGATTTAATGTTCAGCGTGAATTTTACTCCCCGGATTATTTAATCAATCCCGAACCTGAGTCAGATGATATAAGGACTACGTTATACTGGAATCCCAATTTAAAAGGCGGAAGGGGAAACAGAAGGATCAGTATTCCCTTTTATAATAGTGATGTGACACACAGGTTCCGCATTATCGTGGAAGGTTTTAATGATGATGGAAAACTTATTCACCTTGAGAAAATCGTAGAATAAAGGGTTATGATTATGAGATATGGGTTATGAGATATGGGTTATGGGTTATTAAATTCAATAAAAACTAATTACCCGTATAAATCATAATTCATAACTCAAAAAAGAATATCTCATATCTCATAACCCATATCTCCAATAAATCAGTTTTTCGGAAAATTTGGATTGGCTTTAACCTCTTCCAGTTGCATCGTATGTCTTTTACTGTGTGAAACCATAAAAATTACAACCTGGTAATCATCGACCATTCCTACACCCTGAAATACACTGCAGTGATCCCTCAGGTCAGCCTGCGTGGTTTTAATGAATGCTATATTCCGGTTTCTCCTTGCAACAAATGAATCCAGCGATGCCTTGAAAGAACCAAAAGTATTAACCGGCCTAAGCATTTCAGGCGCCTGAAATTTTCTACTGCGATCTGTCAGGAAGTGAATAATCTGCTGATCGGTATATTTTATAGAATCTCTTTTGGAGGGATCTGCAGGAGATGCAGGGATTTGCCGATAAGTCATCGTAAATGCTGCTTCAGCCAAAGCAATATGCTCCATACACTGCGCTACACTCCACCGGGAAGTGTATCAGGAGTTGATACCATGAATTGCAGGGCAAAATTCCTTTCCCGTTGTGTAAGTGTTTTGTCACTGGGTTTTAATCCAAGAATTAAAATAACAGTAATAAAAAACAGACACTTTTTCATGTAGAAAGTTTTACAAAAGTTAAGTGCTTTGGTGGGAAGAAAAATGAAATGACTTAATTTGACATCATGAAAATATCGGAGATTATTCAGCACCTTGAAGACTTTGCATTACCAGAGTACCAGGAAGATTATGACAACAGCGGATTAATAGCCGGAGATATAAATGCGGATTGCTCCGGTGTTTTACTAAGCCTGGATTGCACGGAAGAACTGGTCACCGAGGCTGTTGAAAAAAAATGTAATCTCATTGTATCCCATCACCCGCTCATTTTCCGACCCATGCGGAGAATTATACCGGAGAATGGGGTCGGTAAAGCCCTTATTTCTGCTATTAAGAAAGATATTACCATATATTCCATCCATACCAATCTCGATAATGTAATTGGAGGAGTTAATGCACGAATTGCAGATAAATTAGGGCTTCAAAACAGGAAAATCTTAAGTCAAAGGCCGGGGGATACAACGGTTGGTTCAGGCATGATTGGTGACTTAATAATTCCCGTTTCTGAAACTCAGATTCTGAAACAGCTTAAAGAAAGCTTCAGGGTTCCCGTGGTCCGTCATAGTGCGCTTACCGGTAAATCCATAAGCAGGATAGCCATATGCGGAGGAGCCGGTAGTTTTTTGATTTCCAACGCTTTACAGGAGAGAGCCGATTGGTTTATCAGTGCAGATATCCGTTATCACGAATTTTTTAACGGTGAAAGAAGGATGGTCATTGCAGATATCGGCCATTTCGAAAGTGAGCAGTTCACCGTGGATTTGCTCCATGATGTTATACTCAAAAAATTTCCTAACTTTGCCGTCCTTAAATCGGGTATAATTACAAACCCGGTCAATTATTATATCTAAACTATGGCCAACGTCAAAGAATTTTCAGTAGAAGAAAAATTAGCCTCTCTGATCAGTCTTCAGAAAATAGAATCCAAATTAGACGAATATAAAGTGTTGAAAGGGGAACTTCCGATGGAAGTAAGCGATCTGGAAGATGAAATCCTGGGATTAAATGCGCGTCAAACGCGAATTGAAGAAGAAATAAACGGTATCCAGGAATTCATTACCCAGAAAAAACTGGCCATGAAGGAATCGGAGGAACTGATCAAGAAATATGAAAAGCAGAGTGAGAATGTAAAGAACAGCAGGGAATTCGAAGCCATCAATAAGGAAATTGAGATGCAGCAGCTGGAAGTGAAACTTTCAGAAAAACATATCAAGGACGCTCAGGAAGAAGTGGCTGAAAAAGTTCTGTTGCTTGAAAAAGCAAAAAAAGCCCTTGGATCCAAGGAATCTGTTCTGAAGAATAAAAAGGAAGAACTCGATAAGATAATCGCCGCTACAGAAAAAGAAGAAAGACATTTCTCCAAACTTTCAGCTGAAGCCCGCGAAAAAATAGAACCACGCTTATTACATTCATACGATCGCATACGTACCAACTACCGCAACGGCCTGGCCGTAGTACCGGTTGTTCGTGATGCCTGCGGAGGTTGTTTCAATGCCATCCCGCCTCAGCGCCAAAGTGAAATCCGCCAGCACAAGAAAATAATCGTTTGTGAAAACTGCGGAAGAATCCTGGTCGACAGCGAGCTCAATGATGGCGTGGATGTGAAATAGGCATTGATTAGAAATAAGCTTTCTCCGGATGCATGCGTCGATTAACTTGCATCATGAACCGTCCGGCTCATCCTTTATTTTTTATTGTATTATTTGCTTTTTCTTTTTCATTGATACTGCCCTCTAAGGCGCAGCTTCCGTATCAATTCGATTTTAATCAGGACTGCCGGAAAGCATATGAGGAAATCATAAGGCTTAAACTCAATACCGGTAAAATTATTCTGGAGGCAGAAAAAAAAGCACATCCCAATAATCTCATTCCTTATTTTCTTGACAATTACATCGATTTTTTCACGCTTTATTTTAATGAAGATCCGGAAGAATATAAGCGCCGAATTCCATCCCTCGAAGAACGCCTGACCCTGATGAAAAAGGGAGATCCATCTTCCCCATTTTATCTTTTTACACGCTCCGTGATATATTTTCAGTGGGCTGCTGTTGACATTAAATTCGGTGAACGATGGAACGCGGCCTGGGATTTCCGGAAATCCTTTCTGACAGGAAGTGAGAACCTGCAGAAATTCCCGGATTTCCAGCCTTCCCGGATGTTGCAGGGGTCCATGCAGGTCGCAGCCAGCACCATCCCTCCCGGTTATCAATGGCTGAGCAGCCTGCTTGGAATACATGGGACAATTGATGCCGGTATGCACAACCTGGAAACTGCACTGCATAGTTCGGATCCTTATGCCATCATTTTTCATGACGAAGCAGCATTTTATTTTCTCTATCTCAAATTTTATATCCTTAATCAACGGGAAGAAGTATTTAATTATATCCATCATCAAAATTGGGATACCAGGAATAACTATCTCTTCGCATATCTCATAGCCAATCTTTCACTTAACAATCAGGATGCTTCCATTACAGAAGAAATTATCAATCAGTTAAATCATGATCCAGGATATCTGGATATGGACACATGGGATATGCAAATAGGATACGCGAAGGCTGATCGCCTGGATAAGGAGTCGGTTGTATATCTGGAACGTTTTGTTGGCCGTTTCAAAGGAAAATTTTATGTGAAAGATGTACTGCAGAAAATCAGCTGGATCTATTATCTGAATCATGAACCTGAAAAAGCACAAGCTGCCAGAGAACAGATACTGGTAATGGGAAATACAGAAACGGATGCTGATAAACAGGCTTTAAAAGAAGCAGAATCAGGCAGATGGCCGAATGAGGTTTTACTCCGTGCCCGCCTGCTGGATGATGGAGGTTATTATAACAGAGCACTTCTTGTGCTGGCAGGTAAACAACCATCTTCCTTTTCAGATCCGGCCGACAAGCTCGAATACAATTACCGCATTGCCAGAATTTACGATGCACTGAATAGAAAGACAGAAGCCATGGTCGCCTATCAGGAAGCCCTGCGCCTCGGCGCAAACCGGCACGAATATTATGGTGCCAGGGCTGCTTTACAGATCGGATATATTTACGAGAATAGCGGGGATAAAAAAAATGCATTGATTTATTTTAAAAAAGTACTTGAAATGAAATCACATGATTATAAAAATGCATTGGATCAAAAAGCAAAAGCCGGTATAGAACGCTGTACGGAAGGTTAGTATTTTCGTTATATTTCAGATCAGAATATAATATGCTGCTCCAATTACATATACAAAACTTTGCGATCATTGAAGAGATAACAATTGATTTTACGGAAGGACTACAGGTAATCACAGGAGAAACAGGTGCTGGTAAATCCATCATCGCCGGCGCCCTTTCGCTGGTGCTGGGCGAAAGGGCAGATACTTCCATTCTTAAACGAAGGGACCAGAAAGCTGTGGTGGAAGCCAGTTTCCGCACCATTCATTTAAAAGATGTGGAAAAGTTTCTAATTGAAGAAGAGCTCGACCGGGAACAGGAACTTGTTTTGAGACGCGAAATCAATGCCAATGGAAAATCCAGGGCGTTTGTAAATGATACACCGGTCAATCTCGACCAGCTCAGACGCTTGTGCAGTATGTTGGTCGACCTGCATCAGCAATTCGATAATCTGTCTCTTGGGGAAGCAGGATTCCGGCTGGCTGTCGTGGATGCCCTGGCTGCAAATGCAACCCCGCTGGGACGGTATCACGCACTTTTTCAACAGTTGCAACAGGCACGCGTACAACTCGAACAATTAAAAGGGAGACAGGCTGCAGCTGACAGGGAAAATGATTATCATAAATTTTTATTCAATGAGCTGGAGGAAGCGGGTCTGAAAGAAAATGAATTTGAAGAAGCAGAAATTTTATTGAAGCGGCAAAGTCATTCGGAAGCGATTAAAACTGTCCTGACCGGTATATATTTCAACCTTATGCTTTCTGATCAGCCACAGGTACAACAAATAAGGATATCCGGTCAGCAGCTTGAACCGTTCAGGGCATATCATGAAAAATTTCCTGAAATACTGAACCGGCTTTCTTCGGTCCATATCGAAATGCAGGACCTTGCCGGCGAAATTGAATTGGTGAATGAAGATATTCAGTACGATGCCTCTATGATAGAAAAACTGAATGAAAGGATTCACACCGGATATAGACTTTTCAAAAAACATGGTGTAACAACAACCGCCGGACTTATAGAATTGCGAAATCAGCTCCAGAATAAGTTGTTTGAATCCCTGAATATCGCGGAAGAAATTCATGCGAAGGAAAAAGTGGTGGAATCCCTGGTGAAAGATGCAACTGTAATTGCCCAAAACTTATCGGTAAACAGGAAGGCACAGACAAGGGGACTCGAAGAAAAAGTGAATGCATTGTTGAAAAAAGTCGGCATGCCTAATGCGAGGATCCGGGTAACATGCAGCACAACAGTATTGAATGAGCACGGAATGGATCATATTGAATTTTTATTTGATGCCAACAAAAGCGATCGCTTCGAACCATTGAAGAAAGTGGCTTCCGGAGGCGAACTGAGTCGGTTGATGCTATGTATAAAATCGCTGGTTGCCCAATCAATGGACATGCCCACATTATTATTTGATGAAATTGATTCAGGAATATCAGGAGAAGCTGCCAGACAAGTAGGAATTATTCTGAAAGAACTTTCCCGCAAAAGACAGGTGATCTGTATTACCCATCAGCCCCAGATTGCCGGCAAGGGTGATGCTCATTTTTATGTATTCAAAGAATTGCAAGGGGACAATATCAATACAAAAATCCGTCTTCTTGACAGGGAAGAACGGATTGTTACCATTGCTAAAATGCTTTCAGGTGAAAAGCCAACTGCGGCTGCGATGGAGAATGCAAGGGAGCTCGTTAATTGACAGACATTTATTCCACTTTATTTACACTCCCTGCTCCGGAAACATCCTGTGACACGCTGGCATTACCCTTGTAGCTGATATTGCCTGCACCGCTTACATCTGCATTTAATTTTACGCTTGCATATACCTGTGCACTACCTGCCCCGGAAATTTGGACCTTGGTATTTTCTGTCAGCAGGTCATAACAATAAGCGTGACCTGCACCGCTCAGGTCAATATCCAGATCTCTTGCCTGACCTTTCAATTTAATCGAACCCGTACCTGATATACCTGTCGTAATTTTTGGAGCGTCTACTTCCATCTGAATATCACCGGCTCCGCTGGCTTCCAGATTAAGCTCGTCCGAACTGGTAATTTTTGTCTGACCGATTATGTCACTTGTCCCGGAAACTTCTATACTCTTATAATTCGGGGAGCTGACATATACATTCAGATCTCCCGATGGAATCAGGTTTATTCCGGGTTTCGTTTCTATTTTTATACGATCCCCCTCCTGGGTAACTTCTATGTAAGATAAAATATTCTCATCCCCTTCGATTTTCACCGGACTGAGATCCCCCTGGCTTACGAATAATTTAATATCACCGTTGGCCTCTACTTCTGAAAATGCAGAAACAGATCTTTCCACTGTTTTAATGCTGCCATTTCCATGGATCCGCTTCCCCATGAAGCGACAGGAGGACAGACCAATAAATGCGATAAAAGCTATAAAAAATAATTTCTTCATGGTTAGCTATTTGATCTGAAAAGTTCGGTTTTTCTGGTCGGAAGAAAAAAATATTTCCCATGGGACGCACTTTCTCCTGAAAAGGTTACAAATGTTATCTTTGCGGTCTCCATGAATGAAAAGATTCTCATCCTTGATTTTGGTTCCCAATATACCCAGCTGATTGCCCGTTCCGTACGCGAAGCCAATGTATACTGTGAAATCATTCCCTTCCATCAGAAAATTGTGCCGGAACCCTCGCTTAAGGGTATTATTTTGTCGGGTTCTCCTTTCTCGGTAAACGATCCAAAAGCACCCATGGTAGACGCAAAAGGTATTCATAGAAGCGTACCCATACTCGGCATTTGCTATGGTGCCCAGCTTACGGCAAAAGAATTTGGCGGCCGGGTGGCAAACAGTGATAAGAGAGAATATGGCCGTGCCCTTATGAGCATAGTGAAACAGGACATTTTATTGCATGGAGTGAATGATTTGTCCCAGGTTTGGATGAGTCACGCTGATACAATTCTTGAACTTCCGGCAGGCTTTGACGTGTTGGCGAAAACGGACTCCATTCCTTATGCTGCTTTCAGGAATAATGGGGAAGGATATCCTTTATACTGTCTTCAGTTCCATCCTGAAGTATATCACAGTACCGAAGGAAAAAAAATAATCCGGAATTTTCTCGTAGATGTTTGTGGTTGCAAACAGGATTGGACAGCTGCACATTTCATAAGCGATACGGTTGCTGCCCTTAAAAAATCCATAGGAGATAAAAAAGTGATAATGGCCCTAAGCGGAGGTGTGGACTCTACAGTAGCTGCCACCCTGATTAACCAGGCTATTGGCAAAAAACTTTACGGTTTTTTTGTAGATAACGGCGTTTTACGCAAAGATGAATATCAACAGGTATTGGATACCTATAAGAAAATCGGACTGAACGTAAAAGGCGTTGATGCTAAAAAACAGTTCTACAAGAAATTAAAAGGAAAGACGGATCCCGAAGAAAAACGCAAGGCCATAGGAAAGCAGTTTATAAAAATATTTGTTGAAGAAGCATCGAAAAAAAAGGGAATAGGCCTGCTTGGTCAGGGCACAATATATCCTGATGTAATTGAAAGTATTTCCGTACATGGTCCTTCACAAACAATTAAATCACATCATAATGTGGGAGGGCTGCCGAAAAAAATGAAACTCGGTCTGGTAGAGCCACTCCGATTTTTATTTAAGGATGAAGTGCGAAGGGTTGGCAAAGAGCTTGGTATACCTGATGCGTTACTTCAAAGACATCCATTCCCAGGACCGGGACTCGCAATTCGTATCCTGGGGGAAGTAAGTCCGGCAAAAGTAAACCTGCTGCAAAAAGCTGATCATATATTTATTCAATCACTGAAAGATCATAACCTTTATGGTTCCATATGGCAGGCTGGGGCTATCCTCCTTCCGGTGAAAAGTGTGGGCGTGATGGGAGATGAGCGTACATACGAGTTTACGGTCGCCCTCAGGGCAGTAACGTCAGTTGATGGAATGACGGCGGACTGGGCACATCTTCCATACGAATTCCTGGCACAGGTTTCAAGCGATATTATCAACCAGGTGAAAGGCATCAACCGTGTAGTATATGATATCAGCAGTAAACCACCCGCAACGATAGAATGGGAATAAAATACCTTATGAAAACCAGAGCCGGAGTGATTTTGACTTTATTCTTCCTTTTCGCCCGAACCAATATCGGATTGGCCCAGACGCAGGATAGTTCCAAATATCATATTGCTGTATTTCTTCCATTATATCTGGACTCTGCTTTTGACGCTTCTGGTAATTATCGTTTTGACCAGAACTTTCCTAAATACCTGAATCCCGGACTGGAATTCTATGAAGGCCTGGAACTGGCGATGGATTCACTTAAAAAAACAGGTGCGCCTTTAGATATAACTGTATACGATACCCGAAGTGAAACCAAATCATTGGAACGAATACTGGAAGAACCCGCTTTCTCAAAAATACAGATGATAATAGGGCACGTTACTGCACCGGAACTGCGCTTATTGGCCAATGCAGCAAGGAACCGGAATATCCCATTTATCAATGTGAATTTTCCCAATGATGGCGGGGTTACCAACAATCCGGAATTCGTCATTCTGAACACAACCCTGCATTCTCATTGCGAAGCAATTTATAAGTTCATTCAGCGTAACTGGGCCACTTCGAATATTTTTTATCTCAGGAAAGCAGGAGTTCTGGAAGACAGGTTGCAAAATGATTTTGCTGATATTGAAAAAAATACAGCATCCGTTCCGCTGAAAATAAAAAATATTAATCTCGACAATAATGTGGATCTGCGCTTGCTTGCTCCCTATATGGACAGTAATGTGAAAACGGTGATACTGGTAGGAAGCCTGGATGAAAATTTTGGAAAGTCCATCTGCGCCAAACTGGCTCCGCTAAGTAAATCTTATCCAATGAAAGTATTGGGTATGCCAACATGGGATGCTGTCAACGATTTCAACACGCCCACTTATGCGGATCTGGAAATTTATTATACAACGCCATTTTATATCAATCCCGCTGACAGCCTTGCGATGTCGATTCAGCAATATTTTAAAGCCCGGTTTTATTCCCGTCCTTCTGATATGGTTTATCGTGGTTATGAAACCATCCTGCATTTCGGTCAATTGCTGGAAGCGAATAAGGGTAGGCTGGATGGGAATATCGGAATTAGAAAATTTAAAGTTTTTAATGATTTTGACATCCAGCCCGTATTTACGAACAAAGAAACAGGTATCCAGGCCACAGGAACAATTACACTGCAGTATCTCGAAAACAAAAAACTCTATTTCATTAAGAAGGTGAATGGCAATGTTGTAGCGGTATATTAAGCCTAAAGCCCAAAGCCTAAAGCCTAAAACTTCTTTTTAGATCTCTAATAATATTTATTGAATTACTATTAGTTTTACCGGTCTTTTTTGAAAAGTTTTAGGCTTTGGGCTTTAAGCTTTAGGCTTAATAAGTAAATTTAAATAATGAAAAAGCTGTTGGTGATCCTGGGGTTGATCTGTATTTCTTTCAGTTCGATTATTTTATTTAAACCGGGAGATGAACCTGTTCCAATCCAGGCCAGCAAACAAAGAACTGGTGATGCAAAAGCGGGTTTTATTTATTTAACTACCGGTGATTATCTCCGTAGTGGAATTCCGCTTTCATATTTTAAAATGGGTTTTGGAAAAACTGCCATCAACTATTTAAACCGCGATGGAAAGAATAAAGACATTCCTTACGACTATACTGTAGTCAATGCCCCAAACGGAGAACTTGTTGTAGCCCCGAATTGTATGCAATGTCATGCACAGGTTTTTGATGGCAGACTGATTATGGGACTAGGTAATAGTACCATTGATTTTACTCATGGTGACAAACTGGATCCTAAGAATGCAGCTGCAGCTGAAAGGCTTTTAAAAAATCTTGACCTCAAAAAATATGAAGCATCAGAACCTTTCTTGCGGGTTGTAAAAGTGATCGGTGGACAATTACATACAAAAGTGCGGGGTGTAAATACAGCAGACAGACTGGCTGCCCTTTTAGCAAGCCATCGCGATCCAAAAACTTTTCGCTGGAGCGATCAGCCCATGTTAGAAGTTTCTGATGAAGTAATTCCTACTGATGTTCCTGCGTGGTGGATGCTGAAAAAGAAAAACGCAATGTTTTATAATGGATTCGGTCGCGGAGATTTTGGAAGATTCCTTATGGCTTCTAATTTATTGACTGTAAATGATACTTCGGAATCCCGCGAAGTGGATGCGCATTTTAATGATGTGCTGGCCTATATTAATTCAATTCAGCCTCCGCCTTTTCCAAATCCTGTTAATAAAACACTCGCTAAACAGGGTGGTATTTTATTTATACAATATTGCTCCAAATGCCATGGCAGTTATGGGAGCGGAGGAAAATATCCTAACCTGCTCATACCAGAATCCGATGTTAAGACGGATTCGTTATTATATAAAAGTAATTATCAGAGTTATCAGTTTGTGGAATGGTTCAATAATTCCTGGTTTGCCATGGGAGATCATCCGGCAAAACTTGTACCATTCAATGGATACATTGCTCCACCACTCGACGGGATCTGGATTACTGCACCTTATTTGCACAATGGTTCTGTGCCCGACCTTGAAACCCTTCTCAACAGTAAAGAAAGACCCGCTTACTGGTCACGGGATTTTGACAATCCTGCATACGATTACGAAAAGCTTGGCTGGAAATATTCTGTAAAAGATTCAGCACAGGGATCAACCGTATACGATACGCATTTGCCTGGCTATGGTAATTATGGTCACACTTATGGAGATAAACTCAGCAACAGAGAAAGAAAAGCCATCATTGAATATTTGAAGACATTATAAACGTCGATCGTAAATCGTTAATCGCATATCGATCCACGATAAACGATAAACGATTCACGACAAAGTTAATTTGATTTCATGCAGTTAATTGATAGCAGGGGATACAAGGTGATTCTCGAGTGGTTTCATTCGAAAGGAATTCACCCTTTTGATTTTCAGGAAGAAACCTGGATACACATCATCGAAAAGCATTCAGGACTCGTGAATGCTCCAACGGGTTGCGGCAAAACTTTTTCTGTTTTTCTTGGTGCACTTATCGACTTCATAAATGAAAATCCACATAATTATAAATCAAAATCAAGAAATCATCTTCGCCTGCTCTGGATTACACCACTGCGTGCACTGGCGAAAGATATTGGGAGAGCCATGCGTGAAGTGATTGAAGATTTGGGAATGCAATGGCAGGTTGGAATCCGGAATGGGGATACGGAAACAAATGAAAGACAAAAACAAATAAGACAGATGCCGGAAGTACTCATCATTACACCGGAGAGTTTACATTTGTTACTTGCGCAGAAAAATTATCCGGATGTATTTAAAGACCTGAAGATCCTTGCAGTGGATGAATGGCACGAATTACTTGGATCAAAACGAGGTGTACAGGTGGAACTGGCTATTTCCCGAATAGTTCATTTAGTTGACAGTTTACGGTTGACAGATGACCTCTCAGGAAATTATCTACTGTCAACTGACTACTGTCAACTCTCTCTGTGGGGTATATCTGCAACGATTGGAAACCTCGATCAGGCACTGGAAGTACTGGTTTCTCCAATCCTGAAAAAAATAAAAAGTCCGCCTGTTATTGTTAAAGCAAAACTGGATAAGCGCATTGAGGTTGAATCTGTTTTCCCGGATGAAATTGAAAAATATCCATGGGCAGGTCATCTCGGAATCAAACTGGTTCAAAAAGTAATACCGATCATTGAGAATAGCAGAACAACACTGATCTTCATCAACACCCGCGGCATGAGCGAACGCTGGTATCAGGAGATTCTGAATGTGGCACCGGAACTTGCAGGCGCGGTTGCATTGCATCACGGGTCCATCGATATGGAACTCAGGTTATGGGTAGAAGAATCCCTGCATAGTGGAAAACTCAAAGCTGTTGTTTGTACTTCCAGCCTGGATCTTGGTGTGGATTTCCGTCCCGTTGAAACTGTGATCCAGGTTGGTTCTCCCAAGGGCGTCGCCCGATTTTTACAACGTGCGGGAAGAAGCGGACACCAGCCGGGAGAACTTAGTAAGATTTATTTTCTTCCCACCCATTCTCTTGAGCTCGTGGAAGCAGCCGCATTAAAATCTTCCATGAAGGAGAATTTTATTGAGAGTCGTGAGCCTATGCTGCTCTGTTTTGATGTGTTGATTCAATACCTGGGAACACTGGCTATCGGTGAAGGATTCTTCCCCGACTTTATATTTAAAGAAATTTCTTCCACTTATTGTTTTCGTGAAATAAAAAAAGAAGAATGGCTGGAAATCCTGCATTTCATTACTGAAGGCGGAGAAGCACTTCAGCAATATGATGAATACAGAAAAGTGGAAATCATCAATGGCCTGTATAAAATTACGAGCCGGCGTATCGCTATGCGGCATCGTATTCATATTGGTACCATAGTTAGTGATTCTATGATGAAAGTTAAATTCCTGAGTGGTGGATATGTGGGTGTGATCGAAGAATATTTTATTTCCAGATTGAATCCGGGAGATACATTCACATTGGCAGGCAGAAACCTGGAATTCGTGATGATCAAAGAGATGACAGCGATTGTAAAAAAATCGAATGTGAAGAAGTCCATTGTGCCCAGCTGGAATGGCGGCCGTATGCCATTATCAGCAAACCTGGGTTACATGCTGCGGAAAAAATTTAATGAAGTTCATCATCTGCTGGGTAACAGGAATACAGAAAATGCAGATATTGAGTTGCGCAAACTGAAGCCATTATTCGAACTGCAGGAATCATTATCTCATGTTCCCAGGGAAAATGAATTACTGATAGAACAGATTGAAACCAGTGACGGGTTTCATTTATTTGTTTATCCCTTTGAAGGACGACTGGTGCACCAGGCCATGGCAGCCCTTCTGGCATTCAGGATAAGCAGGATACTGCCGATAAGTTTTTCTTTTGCTATGAATGATTATGGATTTGAATTACTGAGCGATCAGCCAATACCATTGGATGACAGCAATGTATATGAAATTTTTTCGGATGAAGGATTGACGGCCGATATTCAGCGAAGCGTTAACAGTGCAGAAATGGCCCGGCGAAAATTCAGGGATATAGCCGTGATCGGTGGATTAATCTTCCAGGGTTATCCCGGTGAATACAAGAAAACAAAGCATCTACAGTCATCAGCCGGATTGTTATTTAATGTGTTCAGTGAATATGATCCGGGTAATCTCCTCCTGAGACAGGCATACCATGAAGTGATGGAACAGGAAATGGAAGAAGCAAGGCTCAGAAATATGCTGGAAAGAATTTCAAAAAGCAAAATCATACTCCGCTTTCCGGAAAGGCTGACTCCATTTTGTTTTCCTATTAAAGTAGACAGTATGCGCGAGGACCTTTCTTCGGAAAAACTGGAAGACCGTGTAAAAAAAATGCAGCAACAATTAGTACGCGATGCCGATAAAAAACGGGTTAAATAAAATAACTTTGAAACCCATGCATACTCCGGTTTCTCATAAAATACTGAATCAGCAATTCTGGCTTACGACCGACAGAACGATGTTTTGGGAAGAAGAAAAGTCGCTCATTGTTTCAGACTTGCATTTCGGGAAAACGGGTCATTTCAGAAAGTCGGGCATTGGTGTACCGGCTTCAGTATATAAAGAAGATCTTCAAAGACTGGTTGTCCAGATCCAATATTTCCAGCCACGCGAACTAATAATAGTGGGAGATATGTTTCACAGCCACGCAAATAAAGAGCTGGAATTATTTTTGAAATGGCGTTCGGATCTTTCAGATATAAAAATAAAACTGATCAGGGGTAACCACGATGTTCTGGAAGAAGGATGGTATGAAAATGCGGGTATTCAACTGAGTCCCCTGACACTATCCAGGCATCAGTTTCATTTTGTTCATGATATCACTGATCTTCCGGGACGGAAAGAAAAAACTGCTAAAAGCAAAGAGGTTTCTTATTGTTTCTCCGGACATATTCATCCCGGAATACGCATCCAGGGATCGGGCAGGCAATCACTTTGCTTCCCCTGTTTTTATTTTGGTAAAAAATATGCAGTACTTCCTGCGTTCAGCCGTTTTACCGGAGTCGCCATGATTTATCCCGAAGCTGAAGAAGAGGTTTTTGTTATCGTTAATCACGAACTGATTCAGCTCTAATAAAATTTCGTACATCATATATCGTTTATCGATCTACGATTTTCGTTCAACGATATACGGTTAAATCAATTCATCTTCCTCTTAAGCGTCGTCACCTGATCCTGTAAATTACTAACGAGGCTTGCCAGCTGGTTCACATCCCATCGTTGTTCTGTATTTGCTTTACTTACTACCATTTCAGCTTTCCAGATCTCCAGGATATCTTCCGAGTTAACAGTATAGGGCTGGAAAACGGTATTGTCGCTGATCAGTGTCAGTTTATTTTTCAGCTTGTTATTCTTCATCACTCTTTTGTAAACGATTCCTTCGTTTCTTGAGACAACGATATATGTAAGATTGCTTTTAACATTTTCCAGGTTGTCAATTTTTTCAGCAACTATTACGGATCCGCTGGGTGTGGGAAGCATAGAATCACCTACGATTTCAAAAGCACGGTAATTTCCCGGTGCCAGCATTGGAAGTGTGAATGTGTTCAGTTCATCAAGGAATTCAGGATCCCCATATCCAGCCAGGTAACCTGCCGCCGCTTTGACGGGAACCAACTGGATCGAATTAGGAAGAGCTGCCATTTTTTGTGCCCTTCTTTTAGCGAGATAATTGCTTCCTTTTGTATCCTGCATTTTCTTTCGGAGCAGTTCATCCAGGGATAATCTGAACATATCACTTACCAGCTCAAGTACTTCAAGCCTTGGCTCTGCACGTTCTTCTTCGTAGGCTCCGAGAAGGGATCTTTTAATTTTAAGTTTGCCTGCAAATTCTTCCTGCGTCCATCCCCTTAACTTCCGGAGATATTTGAGATTTTGTGCTGCTATGGACATAACTAATAGTTTTAGCGAAAATACTAAATAATTTAACAAAACGATCAGATTGCATAAATTTTAATGAAATTCAGTTAAAAGGTTCCCACACTCTCACACCCTCACACTCTCACACTTGTTTTAGTACCTTTGCAAACTGTCAATTTGACCCTTATATGGGGATAGCATCAAATTTGACTGGTTTATTCAATTAATACTCAATCCCTGTTAATATGAGTTTTATTTCGAAGTTATTTGGAGGCAATAAATCGGAAAAAGATATAAAAGGCATTATGCCCAAGGTTGAACAAATCAACCAGTTTGTGGCGGAATATGTATCACTCTCCAATGATGAATTAAGGGCAAAAACGGGCGAGTTCAAACTAAGAATCAAAGAGCATCTAAAGGATATTGATGAATCCATTTCCGGTCTTGGGAAGAAAGCTGAAGAACTTCCATTTAGCGATATTTCAGGGAAAGATGCTTTGTATATAGAAATAGATGAACTGAAGAAAAAACGTGATGACCTGATTGAGGAGGTGTTGGAAAGTATTCTGCCGGAAGCTTTTGCAGTAGTAAAAGAAACCGCGCGCAGGTTCAAAGAAAATACACAGATCATTACAACAGCTAATGATCGTGACAGGCAACTTAGTGTTATTAAGGATTATGTAAAAATAGATGGCGAAAAAGCAGTTTACAGTAATAGCTGGACTGCTGCCGGAGGAGCCATTACCTGGAATATGGTGCATTATGATGTGCAGCTGATCGGAGGTGCTGTTTTACATAGCGGAAAGATTGCTGAAATGGCAACGGGAGAAGGTAAGACCCTGGTTTCAACGCTGCCGGCTTATCTCAATGCGCTGGCCGGTGAAGGAGTTCATATTGTTACGGTAAATGATTACCTGGCACGTCGTGACTCCGAATGGAATGGCCCCATATTCGAATGGCTTGGTATTTCAGTTGATTGTATCGATAAACATGAGCCAAATAGTGAAGCACGCCGTAAAGCATATCTGGCAGATATCACTTATGGAACGAATAACGAATTTGGATTTGACTACCTGAGGGACAATATGGTGCATACACCAGATGAAATGGTGCAGCGAAAACACCATTTTGCAATGGTTGATGAGGTCGACAGCGTTTTGATCGATGATGCAAGAACCCCTTTGATTATTTCCGGTCCCGTTGCAAAAGGTGATGATCAGCAATATCATTTATTAAAAAGCCGCGTTGAACGTTTGGTGGAAGCACAGAAAAAAGTTACCAATCAATTTCTGAATGAAGCCAAAAAGAAGTTTGCGGAAAATAATGATGATCCGAAAGATGGCGGGCTGGCCCTGATGCGCGCGCACCGCGGTCTTCCGAAAACCGGTGCCCTGATTAAGTTTCTGAGCGAGCCGGGTATCCGTGTGAAATTGCAGAAATCAGAAAATTATTACCTGGCAGATCAGCAGAAAGAAATGCCCAAAGTGGACAGTGAGCTTTTTTTCAGCATAGATGAAAAAAATAATTCTGTCGACCTGACTGACAAAGGAATTCATACTATTACACGCGAAGGAGAAGATCCTGAATTTTTTATCCTGCCCGATATCGGAATCAAACTCGCCGATATTGAAAAAAGTGATATGACTGCAGAAGAGAAATTCCAGCAGAAAGAAGCATTGTTGAATGAATACGCAATTAAAGCAGACCGCATCCATACTGTTCAGCAACTGCTGAAAGCATTCACTTTATTCGATAAGGACGTGGAATATGTAGTGCTCGACGGACAAGTCAAAATCGTAGATGAACAAACAGGACGTATTCTCGAAGGCCGTCGTTACAGCGACGGATTGCATCAGGCCATTGAGGCGAAGGAAAATGTAAAGATCGAAGCCGCAACACAAACCTATGCAACAGTTACCCTTCAGAATTATTTCCGTATGTATCACAAGCTTGCGGGAATGACAGGTACAGCTGAAACAGAAGCCGCCGAACTATGGGATATTTACAAGCTGGATGTGGTTACTATTCCTACCAACGTTCAGGTCATTCGTAAAGATTCACAGGACCTGGTTTATAAAACAAAAAGAGAAAAATATAGAGCCGTTATCGATGATATCGAAAGACTTCGTGCTGAAGGCCGGCCCTCATTGGTGGGTACGACTTCTGTGGAAGTAAGTGAACTGCTTAGTAAAATGCTGCACGTTAAAAAGATTCCGCACAATGTTCTGAATGCAAAACAACATGCCCGGGAAGCACAGGTAGTAGCTGAGGCAGGTTTGACGGGCGCCGTGACGATTGCCACCAATATGGCTGGTCGTGGTACAGATATTAAACTCGGTCCGGGTGTGAAAGAAGCAGGCGGACTCGCCATCATTGGCACAGAAAGACACGAGAGCAGGCGCGTTGACCGTCAGTTACGTGGTCGTGCAGGAAGGCAGGGAGATCCGGGTACTACACAATTTTATTCTGCACTGGAAGATGATCTGATGAGAATGTTCGGCAGCGAACGGATCGCCTCCCTGATGGATAAAATGGGTTATAAAGAAGGTGAGGTGATCCAGCACAGCATGGTTACAAAGAGTATTGAACGTGCCCAGAAAAAAGTTGAAGAAAATAACTTCGGAATACGCAAAAGGCTGCTTGAATATGACGACGTGATGAACAAGCAGCGTAACGTTGTGTATAAAAAAAGGAATCATGCACTATTCGGTGACAGGCTTGCACTCGACCTGGACAATGCATTTTATTCTGTAGCAGAAGGAATGGTAAACAGCTATCGCGATGTGGAAGATTTTGAGGGATTTAAAGTAGCTGTTATTCTGAATTTTGGTGTCAGTACTGCCATTACAGAAGAAGAATTTCTCAAGGATGACGTTGTGCAGTTAGTGGAGAAATTATATAGTGAAGGGACACTGAATTATGAGCGAAAAATGGCAGAAGTTCAGAAAGATGCGATACCCGTTTTTAAAAATATTTTATTAAACCAGGGCCGCCATATAGAGAATGTGGTCGTTCCGTTTACCGACGGCAAAAAAGTAATGAATGTGCTGGCCAATCTTCAGAAAACTCTTGACACCCATGGACGTGAGCTGATGAATGCGGTGGAAAGACAAATTACCCTCTCAATAATTGATGATACCTGGAAAGAACACCTGAGGGCAATGGATGACCTGAAGCAAAGTGTGCAGACGGCATATCTGGAACAGAAAGATCCGCTGGTCATTTATAAAATGGAAGCGTTTGAATTGTTCAGGAATATGGACAGTAATATGAACAAGGAAATAGTGAGTTTTCTTTGTCATTGTTCCATTCCTGTAGAACAACAAACTCCTATCAGAGAAGGACACGAGAAGAAGACAGATATGAGCCGGATGAAGGTCAGAAAAGATGAGCTGGTAGGTGCAGGTTCCGGGCCAGGGCCAATATTGGATGAAGGAAAGGATTATTATGATCCCTCAGAACCTGTGAAGCAGGAGCCTATAAAGGTCGGACCGAAAGTCGGAAGAAATGATCCCTGTCCCTGTGGCAGCGGAAAGAAGTATAAGCAGTGTCATGGGAGAGAGGCTTAACTTAAAGCGGAACGCCTAACGCCTAACGCCTAACGCTAAATAAAAAAGCATCTGCCTGTAAACAGATGCTTTTGATGATTTTATTAATAAGCTTTTCGCGTTACGCGTTTAGGCGTTAAGCGTTAAGCTTTAGAAAGTTTATTTACACTCCGTGTAAGCTTGCTTTTCAGGTTTGCAGCCTTATTCTTATGAATTACACCTTTTTTAGCCAGGCGGTCAATCAGAGAGGCGATTTCGGGCATTTTTTCACCTGCGGCTTTGGGTTCTTTGATGGCTTTCAGATCCCGGATCGCATTTCGGGTTGTTTTACCGTAATAACGGTTGCTGTCCCGGCGTTTGGAAGCCTTCCGTACGTCTTTTTTCGTTGCCCGATGATTAGCCATGCATTCTGAATTTTGGACGGCAAAGGTAGGAAAATCAGGCATATATTGAAAAATAATCCGGAAGTTTCTTTTGCCGATATTTGTACCGTGTTTAATGTCAAAATATGAAAGACTTACAATACATCACGAATTCTTCCCCCTCGTTTATAGAAAGTTTATACCAGGATTTTGTAAAAGACCCGCAAAGTATTGATCCTGAGTTCAAAAAATTTTTTGAAGGCTTCGATTTTGCCATTGCCCAGGGCAAAAACGGAAACGGACAAGCAACCGTTTCTAAAGAAACCACCTTCAAAACAACCGACGGAGTGGACTGGAAAAAGGAACTGGGGGCTTACAGGCTCATCCTGGGTTACAGGAACAAAGGACATCTGATCGCCAAAACAAATCCCATCCGTCCCAGAAAAGACAGAGGTGCCAACCTGGACCTGGGCTTTTTCGGTTTTACCGAAGAAGATCTCGATAAATCCTTTTTTGCCGGAAACCTGATTGGTCTGGGAACGACTACTCTCAGGAATATTCAAAGTCATCTGCAGAAATGTTATGCCAACCATGTAGGTATCGAATTCAAATATATCAGCGACCAGGTAAAGATTGACTGGCTTACCAATGAGATGGAGAAAAAATTCATTGAGCCCTTACCTCTTGAAAAGAAAAAGAGGATTCTTGAAAAGCTGAATGAAGGAGTCATGTTCGAAAAATTTCTTCATACAAAATATATCGGTCAGAAAAGATTTTCACTGGAAGGCGGTGAAACAACCATACCCGCACTGGATGCAATGATTAATATTGCGGCGGAAAACGAAGTCCAGGAAGTGGTAATGGGAATGGCACACAGGGGACGTTTAAATATCCTGGCAAACATTCTGGGAAAGACCTATGAACAGATATTCAGTGAATTCGAAGGCACTGCAAAGCTTGATCAGACTATGGGCAGTGGCGATGTAAAATATCATATGGGATATGGTAGCGTACTGACCACACCCACTGAAAAGACGGTACACGTAAAACTTATGCCGAATCCCTCCCACCTGGAAGCCGTGGATCCGGTGGTGGTTGGTTTTGCACGTGCAAAAGCAGACGTACTTTATAAAAGTGACTTTGATAAAATTCTTCCAATACTTATTCATGGCGACGCTTCCGCCGCCGGGCAGGGAATCGTGTATGAAGTTCTTCAGATGTGTAACCTCGAAGGTTATTATACAGGAGGAACCATTCATTTTGTCATTAATAACCAGATCGGTTTTACAACGGATTTCGATGAGGCAAGAAGTTCTGATTATTGCACTTCACTGGCAGCCGCTCTTCATTCACCCGTATTGCATGTAAATGGAGATGATCCGGAAGCCACTGTAAAATGTGCTGAGATTGCGGCCAGATACAGGCAGGAGTTTAATGCGGATATATTTGTCGATATGGTTTGTTATCGTCGTCATGGGCATAACGAAGGAGATGATCCGAAATTCACCCAGCCGATTCTCTACGCTCTGATAGAAAAACATCCCAATCCGCGCGAAGTGTATACGCAGTTTTTGATTGAAAACGGTGAGAGCGATGCGAAGGATCTGGCCAAAGACATGGAGAAAAAATTCTGGAATGATCTCCAGGAACGCCTGGATGAAGTAAAACAACAGCCACTTCCCTATAAATATCAGCAACCTGAAATGGCCTGGAGAAGCCTGCGCAGAGCGACTCCGGCAGATTTTGATAAATCACCTGTTACTGCTATTTCCGAACAGGATCTCAGGAAAGTATTCAACGCTATGATGGCGTGGCCGGAAACTTTTACGCCGATTAAAAAAATTGAAAAACTTTTACAGGATAAACAGAAATTATTTAATGAGGAACAAAAGCTTGACTGGTCATCGGGCGAGTTGCTTTCTTATGGAAGTATTATCCTTGATGGAAAGGATGTTCGTATGAGCGGGCAGGATGTGCGCCGGGGAACATTTTCACACCGTCATGCCGTATTGAGGGATGAAAATACAGATGAGGCTTATAACCGTCTCAGTCGCGTTCCGGGCGCAAAAGGAGAGTTCAGGATATATAATTCATTGCTCAGTGAATATGGTGTTCTGGGTTTCGAATACGGTTATGCATTGGTAAATCCTTCTGCGCTGGTCATTTGGGAAGCCCAGTTCGGGGATTTTGGCAATGGAGCGCAAATCATGATAGACCAGTTCATTGCTGCGGGAGAACAGAAATGGCAACGCATGAATGGTTTGGTTTTATTGCTGCCGCATGGATATGAAGGACAGGGTCCTGAACACAGCAGTGCCCGTATAGAAAGATTTCTGCAAATGTGTGCAGAACTGAATATGGTTGTTACGAA
Organism: uncultured Bacteroidota bacterium; assembly: GCA_963711345.1. GTDB lineage: Bacteria > Bacteroidota > Bacteroidia > Chitinophagales > Chitinophagaceae > Puia. The sequence goes on from CAVQDS010000002.1 coordinate 1,339,055, forward strand.
TGTAACTACATCCGCAAATTATTTTCATGCCATGAGACGACAGCTGGCATGGCCCTTCAGGAAACCACTTATTAATTTTTCTCCGAAAGCTTATCTGCGTTATCCTGGTACCTTTTCAACAATATCTGAATTCACCAGCGGCGGATTTCAGGAAGTAATCGATGACAAGTTTGCCGGCGATCCGGCACAGGTTAAGAAGGTGTTGTTTTGTTCAGGGAAAATTTATTTTGAACTGGCGGAAAGACAACTGAAAGATAACCGCAGAGATATCGCGATCCTCCGTCTGGAACAATTATATCCGTTACCGACCAACCAGCTGGATGAATTGTATAAAAAATATAACAATGCCACCTGGTTCTGGATTCAGGAAGAACCCCTGAATATGGGAGCTGCTTCTTTCCTCCAGATGAACCTGAAAACCATTAACTATGGTTTTATCAGCCGTCAGCCAGGTGCATCCCCTGCTACCGGTTATGCCAAAGTACATAGCCTGGAACAGTCCGAAATCATAGAAACAGCATTTAGTATTTGATCCGAAAACGTCAGAACATCTTAAATAAATTATCTTCGTGCACGTAAATTTCAAAGCAGATGATCGATATTAAAGTGCCGGCCATTGGCGAATCCATTAGTGAAGTAACTCTTATAAAATGGCTTAAGCACGATGGCGATTATGTTGACAGAGACGAAGTGATCGCCGAACTCGAAAGTGAAAAAGCTACTTTCGAAGTAAATGCAGAAAAAGCAGGTATATTAAAGACACTTGGCAAGGAAGGTGATACATTGAAGATTGGAGAAGTATTGGCTAATATCGATGAAACTGCAGCAAAGCCCGAAGCTAAACCCGAAGAAAAAAAGACAGCAAGTAATGGCGTGCCTACGGCCGCAAAGGTAGTTTCAGAAAAAGCTGCTGCAGTACCTGAGCCAGTCAAAGCTGCGGTTCCTTCTTCTTCCTCCGAAATAAAAGCAACACCGGTAGCTGCAGCCATTATTACTGATAAAAAGGTAGATAAAGGAACCATCATCCCCTCCGGAGCAAATGGGAAAATAGTAAAACATGATGTGCTCGAAGCCCTCACCAATCCGGGCCGTCTCCCGGGTAAAGCTTTATTTGGCCGGGATGTTCGTAAGGAAAAAATGAGCAATCTGCGCAAGACGGTTTCACGCCGCCTGGTAGAAGCAAAAAATACAACAGCTATGCTCACCACTTTTAATGAAGTGGATATGACCCCGGTGATGGCTCTCCGATCAAAGTACAAGGATAAATTCAAGGAGAAACATGGCGTTAATCTTGGCTTCATGAGTTTCTTCACAAAGGCCTGTTGCTATGCTCTGCAGGAATGGCCTGCAGTGAATGCATATATTGACGGGGAAGAGATCATATATCACGATTACTGTGATATTTCCATTGCTGTATCTGCACCCAAAGGACTTGTAGTTCCTGTTATCCGAAATGCTGAAAGTCTTGAGCATGGCAGAAATTGAAAAAAAAGTTGTTGAGCTTGCCGGCAAAGCAAGGGATAATAAACTGAGTATGGAAGAAATGCAGGGAGGAACATTTACTATAACCAATGGTGGAGTGTTCGGATCGCTCATGTCAACCCCAATTATCAATATTCCGCAGTCAGCCATCCTGGGTATGCATAAGATTGAAGAAAGGGCGGTGGTTGTAAACGGACAGATTGTGGTTCGATCGATGATGTACCTGGCTGTAAGTTATGATCACAGAATTATCGATGGCCGTGAATCAGTAAGTTTCCTGGTGAGGGTAAAAGAGCTACTGGAAAATCCAGATCAGCTTTTGTTTGGTAAAGATCCTGTAAAAGCCCTGCTTGAATTATAATGATGTCTTTTTATATTTTTTCAGGCGCGCTTTTACGCGCCTTTTGTTTTTATATGAACATGCTACATGAAATTTGACAATCTGCTTCGGTATGCAGTCCGGGTATTGAATTCTTATTCGGGAGAATTCCCACTGCACAGCTGGCTTAAAAATTTTTTTCGTGAAAATCCGCAGATGGGATCGCGTGACAGAAAGCAGGTGAGCGAGATGGTGTATTGTTATTTTCGTCTTGGTCATTCTTTGAAAAATATTTCTAAAGAAGATCGTATAATCGCCGGACTCTTCCTCTGCAATCATGAAAAAGAACAAATCCTCGAACACCTGCATCCCGATTGGCATGAACAAACAGAAGAGCCCATTGAAAATAAGCTTGAAATTATCCGTACTGCATTTCCGGTATTTGATCCAATGGAAATATTCCCCTGGAAAAATTTACTGAGTACGGGCATTGATCACAAAGCATTCTGTATTTCTTTTCTTGAAAAACCAAAGTTGTTTATTCGCATCAGGCCCGGACAGGATTTATCGGTTAAAGCCAAACTTGTTGCTCATAATCTTGAATTCCTCGACGCGGATCCCTATTCCATCCTTCCATTTAAAGCTTATTCTTTTGCGGGTGGCACCAAACTGGATGATGTGATTTTAATGAACCGTGAAGCTGTGGTGCAGGATCTGGGTTCGCAAAGCACGGCTCTTTTTATCAAGCCAGATGAGAAAATAGAAAAAGAAGCCTGGGATTGTTGTTCAGGAAGCGGCGGTAAATCGATTTTGCTCATTGATCTATTCCCAGGGTGCAGACTAACGGTATCGGATATACGCGAATCCATTTTAAAAAACCTTTCAGGTCGGTTTAAAGAGGCAGGCATGGATACATTCAGGCTTTTTAAGGCGGACCTGACGGATCAGAACGACCTTCCCCGCCAGTCATATAATTTTATAGTGGCGGACCTGCCCTGCACTGGAAGCGGTACCTGGAGCCGTAATCCCGAGTCGCTTTATTATTTTAATCCTGATTCAATTTCAGGTTACAGGCAACGCCAGGAGAAAATACTTTCCAATATAACCGGCCGGTTAAAAACCGGCGGCTCGCTTGTTTATATTACCTGTTCTGTTTTTTCTGACGAAAACGAAAGGGTAGCCTCCTCCGCTTCCTCTTCCGGCGTTTTGAAATTGGAAAAGCAGGAAATGATAACGGGTTATGAAAAAGCTGCCGATTCTATGTTTGTTTCAAGATTTCTGAAGATCAGATAACGGGCTTCTATTGTCGGTATAATCTCCACCAGATATTCATGGACTTCCAATCAGTTGAGATGAGTTCGATTCCCGTTGGGTCTACAAAACATAATGACAAATATCTTAGGACGTTTCCCGAAATAAGGGTTTAATTATCACTTCATCACCAACACTACTCCTGCCAAAAGATTCAGCGAATTTGTCCTGAGGGCTCCAACACTAGGCTTGTTATATATATCCGATAGACCGAGATTATCACTTGCAGTGAGATCTATCAGAATAAGCCTATTTACCGGTATCTGTACCCCCATTCCGAAAGAAAGTCCGAAATTCATGCTCTTATATTCATTCTCTATTTCGAATTTTTGAACTGGCACCAAATAATATGCATATTTGTTAACAATAGGATCAAAATAATGCCTTTCACTCTTATTCGTCAGGATTCCAGCATAAACGCCACCGTTTATTTTGAATCGCACTTTCACGCCTATTGTGTATTCCGCCTGGATAGGCATAATAAGATATCCCAACCGCGTCGTGTAATTAAAGTAGTCCGGAATATTATATATGTTCGGATCAAATGAACTGGTGGGGAAATAGAAGGCGCCAGGAATATGTGTATGACCACCAGACTGTTCGTAAGAAGGGCTCACCGCAAGCCCCCAATGATTGGTCAGATTAAATTTTATTTGCCCCCCGACTGAAAAACCAACAATCCCGCTCCAATAGTGTTTCATCGGGTCATTTCCCCACAGCATGCTAAAATTAGGTCCAGCCTGGGCCCCAATGGAAATCCTGTTCTCTTGTGCGTATCCTTGAATATATATCAAGGCGCCAAAAGCATTAAGTAATAATATTTTTTTCATTGTCAAAGATCCAATTATATATATGGTATTTAGAGACTTAAGACAGTTTTGATTGAACGATCGTTGCATTATGTTTTCTTCATTCTTTCTTTGCAAGTTTAATTTCCCCTAAACCGGAGCTAGAGTCTGTTGTTTCTTGACAGCCTCAGGAGCCAGTTCGACTTTGAAGCAAATATGTGATTATTAAATAGGGAAATTGCAGAGTGTGTACAGAGCCTCTGTAAAATATTTTTTTCATTCAAAAACGGTTTTCAAGATAAAAATTGGAGCATAACACCGCGTTCGGGAAGTCATCAGTTTCTTATTGTGTTCTTGTTGTGTTCGCTATTCCTTCGAGTCGGATGGCCTTCTACAGGGAGAGAACAAGAACAAATAGCGAACACAACAAGAACACTGCAGGAAAAATATATTTGAAAACAGCAACGCCCCCCTTCAGGGAAAATCTAAAATAAATTTTACAGAGGCTCTGTACACACTCTGCAATTTCGCTTTTCCAGAACCCCATCTTTGACATGACAACACGGTTTCCGGCATCGGAGATGATTGACTGCGAAGAATAATTTTCTCAACCATCTACGTGAAGTTTGCGTAGACTGCTGTAGATTATTTGTTCATTTTTAAAAATTTAAAATCCAGGCGACAGCCCTCTAAGTTATTTATAATCGTTGAAACTGCTTAAAGACAGTTTTTTCGACATTTGATCATTAGTTGGTAGTAGATTTGTTTTATCCTTTTGACATTTGTCATTTTATAATTTGATCAATTAATAAATTTTATAAATGAGAAATAAAATCATTATCTGTTTTTCCTTTTTATTCTTACACCTGCTATTTGCAGATGCTCAAACTCCATATTACCCCGATACGGTCTGGCAGGTAAAAACACCGGCGGAATTGAATATGGACAGGCAGTTGATGGACAGTGCCGTTCATTTTGCTATGGCACACGAAAATAAAGTTGAGAAAGATTTGCGTATCGCCAACCTGAAAGCTTACAGTGATGAACCTGGCTATAAAATACTTGGGCCAATGAAAGAAAGAGGCGGCCCTGCAGGCCTGATAATTAAAAATGGTTATATCGTAGCACAATGGGGCGACATATACCGTGTTGACATGACTTTTAGTGCAACGAAAAGTTTTCTTTCCACCACGGCCGGATTAGCAATAGACGATGGTTTGATAAAAAATGTATCCGATAAAGTAATAAATTATGTTTGGGATGGCACATATGAAGGTGAACACAACTCAAAAATAACCTGGGATAATTTATTAACCCAGTCTTCTGACTGGAGCGGAACGCTTTTCGACTTGCAGGATTGGGCTGACCGACCGCCTAAGGAAGGAGCCTTCGACGATTGGAAAAACAGGAAACTTAACGAGCCGGGAACAGTGTTTAAGTATAATGATGTACGGGTAAACCTGCTGGCTTATTCTTTATTACAGGTTTGGCGAAAGCCATTGCCCATCGTGTTGAAAGAAAAAATTATGGATCCCATTGGCGCTTCAACCACCTGGCGCTGGTATGGGTATGAAAACTCATTTGTAAATATTGACGGATTAATGATGCAGTCGGTAAGCGGAGGAGGTCATCATGGCGGTGGTATTTTTATAAGTGCAATAGACCAGGCCAGGTTTGGATTATTGTTTTTGAGGAACGGGAAATGGAAAAACCGGCAATTAATATCAGAAAAATGGGTGAACGCTGCGCATCAATCTTCAAACGCAAATAAGGATTATGGGTATATGTGGTGGATAAATGCCTCAAAAAAATGGAAAGATGTTTCATCCGGAATTTATTTTGCTGAGGGCTTTGGCGGTAATTATATTGTAATTGATAATGAGCATGATCTGGTTGTAGTTGCCCGATGGATGGATGATAATAAGATGGGTGATTTTATGAATTTGATAGAACAATCCATCAGTACTAAGTCAAAATAAATAGTATAATGAGGTCCGCATCTCATCAACAAAACCCAGGGAGGTTTTCGTAAATTTGAAATCTGTATGTGAATCGTTAAAAGTAATTAACCGACATACAGTATCGATAGAATGAGATTTGACAAATTCATACCGACTGACTCATTAAAGCCTTATATCAAATATTTTATAGTATCTGAAAATGATGCTAAAACAGAATACAAAGTATTTCCAACTTCAGGGCTCGTAATAGGTTTTCAATACAGTGGCCAGCTTGCAGTCTTTCAAAATGAAACCGAGGACAAACTCAAATCAGCAGGTATAACAGGCATTTCAGATAGTTACAGGATTTTCAAAAACTCTGCAGGTATTGGAACAATATTGGTGTATTTTACTGAAACAGGCTTTACGCACTTCGCTTCACATCCAGCCAACGAACTATTCAATCTGAGTATTTCTCTTGAAAATGTCTTCGATAAAAACAGCATCAGCGAAACTGAAGAAAAATTAGCTACAGCTCAAACAGATGGGCAACGCATTCATATTATCGAAAAATTTTTACTGTCTCAGCTCAAAGACATTCAAAAAGACAAATTAATTATTGAAGCCGTAAAAATTATTTACCAGACCAAAGGAACGATCAGGATCAAAGAACTCAACGAAAGACTCTTTATCAGTCAGAGCCCTTTTGAAAAGCGGTTCAGAAAATTGGTGGGAACAACACCCAAAAAATTTGCCTCCATAGTTCGCTTTAACACTGTGATAGATCAGTTAAGTAATACAAAATCACTGACTGATATCTGCTACGAAAATAATTTTTTTGACCAGGCACACTTCATCAAAGATTTTAAGCAGTATACAGGCGACACCCCCGAAAAATTTAAGCGTTTCCTCTAGAAAAACGATTTTTTACAATTCCACCGTTCATCGAAAGCAGACTTTTGTATTGTTATATAACAAACACATAATTACTTGAAACTGAACAAATCGTTTAACAATAAAAATTAAAAAAATGTTTACAATAGAACAAATCAAAGCAGCCCACAGTAAAGTAAAATCCGGAGCAGACTTCCCTGAATACATTCGGGAAATTAAAGCACTTGGTGTCAGGGCATATGAAACCTGGGTAAAAGACAGTCACACTGAATATTTTGGTGACTATGAATATCGAACTTCATCGAGACCCATGTATGAAGAAAAGGTCATATCCAATTCCACCGATAAATCAAAGTTTGAATATTACCTGAAAATTCATCAGAAGGGGGAAACAGACTATTTAACTTTCTGCAGGCATTGTGCTGAGACAGGAATTTTGAAGTGGTATGTTTCTCTGGATAAGATGACCTGTGCCTATTATGACAAAGCTGAAAAAGAAATCCTGGTTGAACAAATACCTCAATAAAACTATAGACTAAACGAGGATGGTTTCCTTATGAAAGCGGTTCGGGTCCCGGCGCTTCAGAAGGTCTTGATTTATTCTCAGGCAACGGAATAAATTCATGGTTGTCAGCCGGCGGTAGTATAATCCGCCCCTGCTTCCAGTCTTCCTTGGCCTGTTCAATACGTTCCTTACGGGAAGAAACAAAATTCCACCAGATGAATTTTTCACCCAGTGGCTCGCCTCCCAAAAGCATGAGGGTTGAATTTTCTTTTGCAAGAATAATTGGATCATCACCCTTGGTAAATACCAGCATCTGACCTTCATGATAGGTATTTCCCGATACTTCAACACTTCCTTTTGCAATATAAAAACCACGCTCTGAATGTTCTTTGGGAAGACCAAATCTTGCACCCTGTTTCAATACGACGTGCAGATAGAACAACGGTGAATTTGTTTTAACATCATTATTCAATCCATAGGCATTGCCCGCGATGAGTCGCATCCAAACTCCATTATCCATAAATATGGGTAGTTTGTCAGGCTTGTAATTGTTGAAAGACGGAGTAGCTTCCTCATCTTTTTCAGGAAGGGCTACCCAGGTTTGTATCATTTCAAGCTTACCTCCTTTCAGGGAGGAGGGATCTTCAAATCGCTCGGAATGGGCAATCCCCTTTCCTGCTGTCATCCAGTTTACTTCACCAGGACGGATAATCTGCTCCACACCCAGGCTATCCCGGTGCGTTACCTGACCTCCAAAAAGATAACTAACAGTTGAAAGTCCGATATGCGGATGCGGCAATACATCTAGTGAAGAAGGATTGGAAGGGATATCTTTTATAGGCCCCGCATGATCCATAAAAATAAATGGTCCAACCATTCTACGTAATCTGAAGGGAAGAATGCGCTTCACCTTCATCGATTCACTGATCGCTGCATTACGGGCTTCAATAACAATGTCGATCATATTGAAATGAATTATTGCTAAAGTTTAAACGAATTTAATGGTTCCCAATGACAGAAAATAGAAAGCAGAACCTGGTAAAAGCAGGGCATCTTCCTCTCAGCCTGGTTTCGTAAATTTGCGTAACAAAGTTCAAGAGTTTAGTTGGCAGCTGAAGGGTGTTTTCAATATGGCAATCAGTACGTTCAGGGCTTTTAAGAGTCGCAATTACAGGTTATATTTTACAGGACAGTCAGTTTCCCTTATTGGAACCTGGATGCAGAAAACAGCGGTAAGTTGGGTTGTTTATTCGCTTACCCATTCAAAGTTCATGCTTGGGGTGACATTATTTTCTACCATGTTCCCCTCATTCCTTTTATCATTTCTGGGTGGTGTTGTTTCTGATAGGTATAACCGTTTTAAAGTGCTGCTGCTCACCCAATTCATTTCGATGATCCAGGCGATCATGCTGGCAGTCCTGATATTATTCAAACATTATAATGTATGGGAAATAATTGCACTCAGTGTGTTGCTCGGTATCGTCAATGCATTTGATGTGCCCGCCCGACAATCACTGGTGTACGATATGGTGGATGACAAAAAAGATCTGCCCAATGCACTTGCACTGAATTCATCCATGGTTAATCTTTCCAGGCTGATCGGTCCGGGCATTGCAGGTCTTGTAATAGAAAAATTTGGTGATGGAGTCTGCTTTGGATTAAATGCTTTGAGTTTTGTAGCTGTCATTATTTCCCTTTTAATGATGAGACTCCCTGAATACGTTGTTAAGGAACATACTAAAAATGTTTTGGGGGAACTTCGGGAAGGATTGGCTTATGTACGAAGAACTCCTGAAATCTCTTTTGTCATAGGCATGCTGGCACTTATCAGTTTGTTCGTTCTCCCGTTCAGTACCCTGTTACCCGTTTATGCCAAGGATATTTTTCATGGAACTGCATCTACTTTCGGAATAATTGACAGCTTCATCGGACTGGGAGCATTTACAGGAGCTATATTCCTCGCTTCATTAAGATCGGGTACCAACCTCCGTAAAATACTTGCAATAAATACATTGGTTTTTGGATCGGGATTGATTTTATTTTCGCATACAACAATTTATCCTTTGGCATTGCTGTTTGCCATGATATCTGCATTTGGGATGATGTCACAGATTACTATTACCAACACATTGATCCAGACTGCCGTTGATCCTGCAATGCGTGGCCGGGTGATCAGCATTTATGCAATGGCTTTTTTTGGCATGCAGCCCCTGGGTGGATTGATAGTCGGATTTATTTCTCAATATATCGGCGTCGAAAATACTTTATTATCGGAAGGGATTATTGCACTAATTATCGGTGGATTACATATACGTTATCTCCAAAAATGGGGTTCAAAAAGAAATCCTGTTCCGGTTCTCAGGAAACAACCCGCCGGTACAACGATTCATGTATAGAAAAAATAATTTGATCCATTTCTCAACTCACTTCCAGCAATTCCACTTCAAATATTAGTGTACTGTTTGGACCAATATGAGCGCCTGTTTGCCTTTCGCCATAAGCAAGTTGAGGAGGGATAAAGAAACGCCATTTGCTTCCGACTGACATCAGTTGCAACCCTTCTGTCCAGCCCTTAATTACCATATTCAAAGGAAATGTGGCTGGCTGACCACGTTTTACAGAACTGTCGAAAACTGTTCCATCTATCAATGTACCATGATAATGGCAGGTCACTTTATTTTTTGCAAGAGGTTTGATTCCATTGCCTTCAACTATAACCTCATATTGCAAACCGCTGGGCAAACTTGTAACACCTGGTTTTTGTTTATTGGCATCCAGAAAATCCTTCCCTGCTTTTAAATTCGCTGAAGATTTTTCGTTTTTCATATTGAAGAGTTTGTCTGCGATGCCCATAATTTTTTTTGCGAATGTAGTAAAGAAATAGAATGTATTTACTACTTTAGTAACTGATTATGAAAACTTTGTCAGTCATTTTTCTGATCTTTTCAATGTTACCGGCTTCCTGCAGTAAGAGTAGTAATTCAGGCACGACTGATTCTGCACCATCCAATTTAACCATCAATGCCGTTGTGAGTAATGACAGCAGCGGCAACGTAATGTTTACTGCCTCCGCGACCAACGCTGTGAATTACAATTTTAATTTCGGGAACTACAATACGCAAAATGGTGTTCCGGGAAATACGACCTATAAATATTCTTATTCAGGCACTTATACTGTGACAGTTACGGCCATAAGCGCCGGAGGCCAAACGATTTCTAAATCCACTTCCGTGACTGTTGCCGTTGCACTTGCCCTGGTATGGTCCGATGAGTTTGATACTCCGGGATCTCCTGATCCCAGCAAATGGGGATTCGATATTGGAACAGGAAGCGGGGGATGGGGCAATAATGAATTGGAATACTATACGAACAGGCAGACAAATGCCATTATATCCAACGGAACTTTGAAGATCATTGCACTGAAAGAATCATATGATGGCAGCGCTTATACTTCTGCCAGAATGCTTACTGAAAATTTATATTCATTTCAATATGGTAGAATAGATGTGCGCGCAAAATTACCTGCCAGTACTGGTACCTGGCCGGGAATATGGATGTTGGGAAATAATATAACCACAGTAGGTTGGCCCGCCTGTGGTGAAATTGATATCATGGAACAAAGCGGCAGTCTGAAATCTACTATTTATGGGACTTTACATTATCCTACTGAAGCAGGACAGTATGGCGACGGAAGCACAACAACAATTTCTGATGCGAGTACGGCATTTCATGTTTATTCGACCTTGTGGACTCCCTTATCCATTCAGCTTTCTGTGGATGGCGTGGTGTATTATACTTTACTTAATAATCTTGGAATACCGTTTAACCAGCAATTCTTCATCATACTGAATGTAGCGATGGGCGGTAATTTTGGAGGAACCGTCGATCCTGCATTTACCACAGATCAGATGGAAGTAGATTACGTGCGCGTCTATCAATAAACCAATCATAGATTTCAGTACGGGCATTAATATTGATGCCTGCCCTGATTTAATCTTGCAGTCAGTTCATCTTTCTTGATCGTTACCTGTTTTCCTACCTGCTTCCCATTTCTGAAAGTGTTGGCTGTAATCTGTGTTGCACCGAGCGGAAAATAAATTGGCTCACCGGTGTATTTTGGATAATAAGGATCAGGATTGGTGCCATCGAAAGTATAATAAATATCAAGTCCTTTAATTTCTGTAGAAATTTTTACGGATAATCCCCTGGTGTCTTTAGCTCTTACCGGCGTATAAATTACGTTATATGCGCTCAGTGCATATTTTATTCCCCCCGCATCAAGTCTTGGAAATTGCATTTCCATTCTTGCTATAAAATTATCCCAATTGCGGCTGGCTTTCGGACTCCAATATACTTCGGCCAATGCCAGTGCGCGAGGCCATGTCATATATTCCATCTGGCGGATATTATACACCCTTTCTGTCCATAAATTTCCCTGTCCGCCCAGAATAAATTTTTCATCCACACTGTCCGGCACAGGATCATAATTATAAGAATCAGTAAGCCTGCACATACCGTAAGTGAGAGGTTCCACACTTGTTTCACCCTGATAGAGATCCAGGTAACAATAATCCCAGGGTGTCATGACCACATGATGATTCATTTTAGCAGCATCGATTCCCCCCTTCATTCCTCTCCAGCTCATTACAGTGGCTTCAGGAGCCAGTCCTCCTTCCAGAATTTCATCCCAACCGATTAACTTTTTTCCTTTGCTTTTTAAGATGACTTCAATTCTTTTGACAAAATAACTTTGCAGTTCATCTACGTTTTTTAGATTTTCATCTTTCATGCGTTTCTGGCATTTCGGACATTCAGACCAAAAACCCTTATATGCTTCGTCGCCGCCAACGTGTATGTATTCGCAAGGAAAAAGCGCCGCCAGTTCGGTAAATATTTTATCAAGCATCATGAAAACTGAATCGTTTCCTATACACAATGCATTATCATCCCTGACAGGACTGCGAAATCCTGCATTTACACTATAGGGCAATTGCGTACAGGATAGATTAGGGAAGGAAGCGATCAGCGCAAGGCTGTGAGCAGGCACATCAATCTCCGGGAGAATGGTGATATTCCGGTCCTTCGCGTAACCGATCATTTCGCGCATGTCATCCTGGGTATAAAATCCACCGTCGGGAGATTTCTCATTGGCAAGTGCTGGTAAGAATTCACCCCATAATCCTGTACGGTTAACGCGCCATGCTCCAACACTGGTGAGTTGCGGTAATGATTTGATCTCAATGCGCCAGCCCTGGTCATCACTCAGATGCAGGTGCAGTACATTATATTTATACTTCACCATCTGATCCATATATTTCTTCACTTCTTCTTTGGTAAAAAAATGGCGGCTGACATCCAGCATCAATCCACGCCATCCAAAACGCGGGTAGTCCGTGATCGATACACAGGGAGCGCTCCATGTGTTGGCATTAACCAATGTATTACTTTCAATTTCCGGAGGCAGTAATTGCAAAAAACTTTGCACTCCATAAAATACTCCGGCTGGCTGGTTTGCTGTGATAGTAACTTTCTTAGGCGTTACAATTAATTGATATCCCTCATTTCCTGTTTCAGGGTCTGCGGTTTTATTCAGGATTATTCTGATTACTGAAGAACCAGAATTATTCATGGTTACGTGATATCCCGTAGGTGTTGTCAACCTTTCAGATAAAACAGCCAGGGCAGTTTTTAATTCCGGGTTATCGTTGGCGCTTATACTGATATTGGCAGGCAGTATAAAACGCCCTTCGTTTTTGATCAGTTTAACCGGCTGTGGGATAATGGAAATGTTTTCCTGTGCGAAACAGGCAAGCAATTGTAATGAGAAAGCGAAAAGAAGAGTAATTTTTTTCATGGTGAGCATACATTTTTGGGAAAGCCCGCATTAAGTTACCAATATTGGATAAATCTTTGAAAAAATGTTGGAAGCGGCCTCAGTTGTAATTAAAGTAAACCTAAATTGATGTAAACCCAAATTATTGCATTTTGGATAATCATTTATTTATCAATAAGGAAATTAAGTTATGGCGAGAAATATGACTTTTGTTTTATTGATAAGCACGATCTTTTCCTGTTGTGGTAATCATTTTGGTATCAGAGAAATAAAAAAAAATCTTCAGAATACATACGTATCCAAAGCAGATTCATTGCTCATCGATTCTGCCACGGAATATTATTACTATTCGGCATCTTATTTCAAAAAAACCTTGGTTATGCGGGGGATGTTGTTTTTTTTGGGATATAACCAGAAAGTATATTTATTTTCTACGCTCCATAATTTTACCGGAATTGATCCCGATTCAAGAAAATTGATTAAAGGACTTGTTCATCCTCCCACGGACATTCATATTGGACAGCCCTATTTTGTTCGCCTGGATTTGCTGGAAAACCATAAGAATTTTAAAATGATTATAAGTTTATATAATAGTCGGGATTCTGTTCAGGATTATAGGAATCGTCCGGATGGGGGAAAACGATATAAGCTGTACGAAGATGAAAAGACCCTATATATTAGCCCCAAAAACAAATCAGGGAACAGTTACGATATAGGAGCATATGAAATCAACGATAGTACTCCTTTACCGAGACATATTTTAGAATTCGATGAAAAATGGATTTCCGATGTAGTGCATATTGGAGATACTGTTTTTTATTGTGGAAGCAGAAGAGATGGTTATTCGCAAACACCCGGGATTTTTATTGGTAAAATAAAGGCAACTCCCGCCCGCGATAACTTATATATAACCTCAGATGTTTTTAGCCGTCCCGGTAGTTCCGGTGCTGCAGTTTTCAAATTATCCAATCATAAAGCTTCGTTAATTGGTGTAATAGCCAGGGGTAATTCTGATGAAAATATTGTTTACATAACTCCTTTTAAAGAAGCCTTTTCTCTTTTGAAATTATAGTCCAGACTCGGGATTTCTGCTGTTAGTCGCAGATTATTACGGTTACGTCTCATTGCCTGAAAATCTTTAAATAACTGATATATTTTTGTGATGAATATTTTAAAAAACTAATAACATTATAAAATATACAGCTATGAAAAAGATAATTCTGACATTGATGACTGCTTTTGTTTTAACCATCACAGTAGGTTATGCCGCTAAAAAAGATGGAAATGTTCCTCAATATGTAGAATCTGCATTCAACAGCAATTTTAATCTTGCAAAGAACATACAGTGGCAAAAAATGGATAATTACTATGAAGTGATTTTCAATCAGCATGGAAGAACTTTATTCGCATTTTATTCTGAAGATGCTGACTTCATGGGTATCGCAAATTACATTCTGTCTGACAAGCTACCGGTTACTTTGAAAGCGGACTTAAAGACTAAGTATAGTAATTACTGGATTTCTGATCTTTTCACTTATTCTATCAATGACAAACCGGGTTATGTTGTTACGCTTGAAAATGCTGACCAGAAAATTATGCTCAAGAGCGACAATGGAAAAACATGGCATTTATATAGAGATGTGAAAATTTAATAGTCACTCAAAACATCGATAGGTAGTAAAATCTTTCAAAAATCTCGGAATAGATCTAATCCAGGAAACTAATTCTTAAGAAGCTTTAATGTTTTTGATTCCTTCTGATCAAAATATCTCAAAAAATATACGCCGCTCGAAAGAGGTTGACTTATATTAAATTCTAACAATTGCAACTGCCCTGCAGTAGCCGGAACAGTTTTCTTCATTATAATTTTACCTGAAACATCCAGCAGTTCCAAATTTGCATTACCAGTTACGGAGGGTTTGAATATAAGGTTGAATGATTGCAAAAAGGGAACTGGGTAAACACGGATCCAGTCATTTCCCAGCAATTGATTATAAACAGCAAGTCTTTTATTCAGGAGAGTGGAATATGCTTTTTCAAAATCAGGTAAACCATATCCGTATCGGTTATCAGGGTTGTTATATTTATTGCTTGACTGTCGGACGGCAGCGAGTATATCATGCGGACCAAATTCCGGATACGCCTGCCAGAGACAAATAATCAGTCCCGCAAGATTGGGATTTGAATAGGAAGTTCCCGAGCCTGAATTTACAATTCCGTCTGGTGCCACATAATAGGCACCTGCCCCAACTGAAACTCCATCAGGTTTTATTTGTCCGGAAGAATTAGGCCCCCAACTGGATGAGTATGCGATCACTCCACTGAAATCTACTGAACCGACTGTATACACACTGTCTCCGTCTGCCGGACAAAGAACATATTTTTCCTCATTCGTCATACCTCCTGAATTTCCCGCACTGGCAGTTACAATCATTCCTTTGGCAACAGCCAGGTTGGCTGCCCGGCTAATCAGTGCTGTGTGCCCGTTTCTTTGTGCATAATTCAAATTGTAAATCGAATCGTCAAAATAACTGTATCCAAGAGAAGTAGTAATCAGATCAGCACCGGCACTATCAGCAAACTCAGCAGCAGCAACCCAGTTTTGTTCTTCAACCGGTGTTTCTGATGTAATATCTTCTGTTTTAAAAAGCCAGTAACTGGCATCCGGCGCAGTGCCGACCATCGTTCCGGGTAAATTGGCAGCAATAATGGAAAAACAATTTGCGCCATGCTGGTCTTCTTCATTTACACTGACTTTCTGATTCACAAAATCATAAGTTCCAAGTATCCTGTTTTCATTCCTTAAGCTGTCGAATGCCGGATTGCTGAGATAGCTGTTGAAGCCATCATCCAAAATGGCTACTGTCATGCCTTCCCCGTGAAATCCCAGATCGTGGAGATATTCACCATTATGGATATAAACCTGGCTTTGTGATTCGCCGTAATTTATTGAATCCGTCACATTGAGATTGCAGGTATTCGCTGAAATGGTTGAAGTCCCCTGAATGGCTGAATGCTGATTAACGGATATCCTGCCTGGAATTTTTTTTATCTGTCGGTTGTTTACCGGCTCGGAAGATATTACAAATGAGAACTGCATTACTTGTTGAAGGACACTCGTATCAGATAAACCAATAAGCACCTGATTAAACCACCTGGATTTGTTCAGAATTCGCAGAGCTGGCAGAGAAGAAAGACTGTCGACATAAGCTGCTGTAACTGGCAGATCAGTTGAGTCTATCCTGATATTTTGTTTTGTACGGCGCTGAATGGATTTGTCGGAAAGAAAGGAAGCAGGATTTGCAATGCTGAATCCATTATTATTTTTATCCTTCAAATGAACCAGGTATTTATACTCCTGCGCGAATGTGCGCTGAAACAAAAACGGGAAAATAAATAAAAAAGGACGCAAGGGTATTAATTATGGGAAACCATATTGAAAGTCAATCCATATCCGATGGTTGCACCTGAAGGGTATTCCACATTGGGTGACTGATATACTGAATACAGGAATTGTTTATAAATGAGCCCGATATTTTTACCATACACTTCTTCACTGAAAACTGTCTGCGTATAGGAACTGTCTCCAAGGCCTGTAACACTGTTTGCTTCGTTTACAATAACAGAAATGGGAACTGATCCCATCAGTACACTGAAAGGCTGTCCTGTATTTGAATAAGTATAATCCCATCCATCCATATAGGGAACAGGGGAATCAGCAGATTTTGTATCAATATATGAATTGCCCATCCAGTTTACTCCATTCTGAACCGGTGTTACCATTTTGATAAAACGGAGATTGTTCTCTACCACTTCAACCGAACCGGGCAGAGGTGTTACCATGTATGCAATGGAAGGGGTCCAGGGAGCAATTTCGTTTGTATCACTCAGGTAACGGATAACACGGTAACTGAGTCTGCCCAGATTATCGGTTATTGTATCATCCACCACTTCTTTTGCGTGATAGCTGATAATTGAATCAGTCGATCCGACATTATAAAATTTCAGGGAATCCATCCGGTAAATAATGTAATTACCCACAACCATGGGATAATAATCAGCCGGAGTATCGGTAATGAGTGGATTATTTTTATTGCAACTGCAAACGATGATAATCAGAGAATAAAGAATAAAATAACTACAGAATCTGCTTCTCATTGGGTAATTAATAACTAATTATAACGCAATCTACTTAGATTTATTGCTATATCTTTGGCTTTTTCCAGGTGAAAAATCTCTTACACGCCCTTTTTTATTATCTCTGCCTACCCTTCATTTACCTGGTCGCTATTTTGCCCTTTCCATTGTTGTATTTCATCTCCACCGGAGTCTTTTTTTTGATTTATCATGTTTTACATTATCGCAGGAAAATAGTACGGGAGAATCTTGTAAAATCATTTCCTGAAAAACAACAGAAAGAGATCCGGGAAATAGAACTAAGGTTTTACCGTTATTTCTGTGATCTTTTCCTGGAGACTTTCAAAACGCTTACTATTTCAAAAGAAAGAATGGTTAAGCATTGTGAGTTTGCCCCGGAAACTTTTTCCATCTTCAATCAGCTTGCAGAAGAGAATCAAAGTTTTATGGTTGTGATGGGTCATTTTGGGAATTGGGAATGGGCTGGTAATACATTCAGTATTTGTTGCAGGCATCAGCTTTATGTGATTTATCATCCTTTAGCCAATAAATATTTCAATGGACTCGTATACAGAATGCGCACACGTTTTGGCACCCGTCTGATCGCAATGAAAGATACCCTGCGGGACATGCTTAAGAACAGGAATGAACTGACTGCAACTGCATTTATCGCAGATCAGTCTCCACTTCCTGACCGGGCTTATTGGATGAGTTTCCTGAATCAGGATACACCCGTTTTTCTTGGTATTGAAAAAATAGCGTTAAAGATTCGTTATCCGATTGTCTATATCACCATAAGAAGAGTTAAAAGGGGCTACTACAAGGTTTTTGCCGATAGAATTGAACTACCTTCGCGGCTGGAAGGTACCGGAACGATCACCGAAATCCATACCAGGAAACTGGAAAATGATATCCGGAGTCAGCCTGAAAATTGGTTGTGGACACACCGGAGATGGAAACACGTTCGATCTCAAAATTAAAGTAGCATAAATGCTCCATGGAAAGGAACTTATACTGGCAACCAAACCCTTCGCAAAGGAGATAAGAAGTAAAAGCTGGATGCATGTGATTACTACCATTCTTTTCCTCGTGTTGTCTCTCACGGCAACGGTTATGATACCTTTTCTTCCGGCCAGGTTATTTTTCAGCGTTCTTACAGGACTATTGTTGGTACGTATGTTTATCATATATCATGATCATCAGCACCATTCCATACTCACGCATTCAAAACTTGCAGATTTTATTATGACTGCTTTTGGGGTATTTATACTTTCCCCAACCAGTATCTGGAAAAGATCCCATGATCATCACCACAATAATAATTCTAAATTATTTAGTGCCAGCATCGGCTCTTATCCGATAGCAACCAGGAAGAAATTCGAGGAAATGAGCAGCCGTCAGAAATTTGAATACCTGGCTATCAGGCATCCGGTGACGATTGCTCTTGGCTATTTTTCCATGTTCATATTCGGAATGTGTATCGCTTCTTTTGTGAGTAATCCGCGCAAACATTATGATTCACTGATTGCCCTGATTGTACATATATCAATATCTGTCTTGTTATTTATTTTGCTTGGATGGCAGATCTGGTTCTTTTTATTTTTTCTGCCATTTATCATTGCTTTTGCGATGGGGGCCTATCTTTTTTATGCCCAGCATAATTTCCCTGGGGTTACATTTTCTGACAATAATGAATGGGCATATGAAAAGGCGGCAATGGAATCTTCCAGCTATATGGTGATGAACCCTGTTATGGCATGGCTCACGGGTAATATTGGATACCATCATATTCATCACCTGAATTCAAAAATACCTTTTTACCGTCTTCCCGAAGTGATGGCAAAATTTAAAGAACTTCAAAATTGTAAACGCACTTCATTGCATATTAAAGAAGTAGTAGCTTGTCTTCGTTTGAAAATCTGGGATCAGGAAAAAAATAAAATGGTTGGATTAAGGGATATCCGTTAACGTTTTCTTTTCAAGGAAAGACGCGTACCATTTACCGGAGGCTTTTATAATTCTTTCCTGCGTTTCAAAATTTACGTGCACGAGTCCGAATTTCGGATAATAACCTTCTGCCCATTCAAAATTATCCATGAGGGTCCAGACAAAATATCCATTTACCGGGGCCCCATCCTGCTTTGCTAAAAGCACCTGTTCGATATGATCTTTAATATAGATCATTCTTTTCTGATCATTTACTTCACCCTCTTCATATTGATCTTCAAAAGCTGCTCCATTTTCAGTAATAATAATTTCCTTCAGGTTTTTATATTGGCTCCAGCGCATTAGTGCATGATAGATCGCGGGTGGATGCACTTCCCAGTCCATCTGGGTTCTTTCAACATTCCTTTTGCCTGCTTTGATAATCTTTGCCTTTATAAAGGGCATGAAAGGCGCATGCCGCACGAGTTCACGGGTATAATTCTGGAGACCGATAAAATCCATATCGAAAGCCAGCTTTGCTGTATCCCCATCTTTGTAAAATCTTTCAAGTCCCTGTAATATTTTCAGGTCCTTCATTGGATATCCCATTCCCAACAATGGTTCAATAAATAAACGGTTTAACAAGGCATCTGTTTTTTTTACCGCGGTCCTGTCTTTTTCTATTTCCCTTAAAGGTTCTATATGTGAATAGGAGAAGGTGGTTCCTACTTTTGATTCGGGAGAAAGACTTTTCACAATTCTTCCGCCTTCTGCCTGGCAAAGCGCTGCATGATGTGCAGATGAAAGAAAATTGGTTAATCCCTTTTTTCCTGGCGCATGTACTCCTAAAAAATAGCCGGCTCCTGTAAATACGATGGGCTCATTCAATATCATCCAGCGTTGCACCCGATCGCCAAATTGTTTTACACAGTATTCCACATAAGTACTAAACCAGTTGATTATTTCGCGGTTCGTCCAGCCACCTTTCCGTTCCAGGGCAGCGGGCAGATCCCAGTGATATAATGTTACCCATGGTTGAATTTCATTTGCCAGGCAATCATCAATCAGACGGTTATAAAAGTCCACTCCGGGTTGATTTATACGTCCCGTTCCATCCGGAAAGATCCTGCTCCAGGCAATGGAAAACCGATAATTGGGAATGTTCAGTTGATTCATCAGGCGGATATCCTGTGGATACCGGAAATAAAAATCACAGGCTGTTTCTCCGTGATGACCATTCAGGATTTTTTTCCTTTTTTGGGTGAACTCATCCCAGATGGAAGACCCTTTCCCGTCAGCATCATGAGCACCTTCGATCTGGTAAGCTGCTGTGGAAACGCCCCAGTAGAAATCATGTCCGAACGCCGCCCGGTTCAATTGCATATTATTCGGGCGATTGATTTAAGATATGTTTCAGGCTTTTCTCTCTGAGTTTTTTTACTGAATGAATTCCGTTGCCAAGTGAAACGCTCAGCCTGTCTTCTTCTATTATATTTTCACGGATAACCATATCAATAATTTTTTCCGTTATGTCGGGATACAATACGGGAATAGATTGGGGATTCCCCGTCCAGGATTTAATTTTATCAATATGTTTATCTTTTAATGATTTTAAAACAGGAACACCCATGGTGGAGAGTGCAGCAGCATTACATTGTTGCTCGTACTGGCCCTTCATGGGAACTACAAGCAGCTTTTTTTTCAGATATAATGCTTCGGCAGGCGTTTCAAATCCGGCGCCGCAAAGGATGCCTGTACAGCTGATCAGACTATTAATAAAAGCATCATTTTCAATAGGCCGTATAAAAATATTTCTGTCCCTGTAAGTTTCTTTACTGTGCTTGCTGAAAACCTGCCATTCGATATTTTTTATTTCCGATAATACACGGATAATTCTCTTGTCGGAATAAGCCGGAAGGTAGACAGTATAATGGGCCTTTATTTCAACAGAAGGATTTCTGATTTCACTCCGGATGACAGGTGTAAAAATTTCTTCACTATAATTCGCGAAATGAAACCCGTATGCTTTGGAAACGGGCGCATAATTGAGTAAGATAGATTTCCCAATCATGTCTTTCTTATCGGGCTTTGGAGCATTTTTATTAATGACGGCAGCCTGGTGACTGAGCCCAACACAGTGTTTGTGTTTTCTCCGGCATGCCCATGCGCTAACAGGTTCAAAATCGCTGATGACCAGGTCGTAGTTTTCTACCGGCAGGCTTTGAATTTCTTTAAACAATCTTTTAAGGTTGCTTTTTTTATAAGTGGCCATTACATCGATACCACCTTTTTTACCGAAAATGAAACATAGACCTTTGAAACGATATTTTACCGGATAAGGCAGAACCACGTCGGCCTGAGTTCCACTGATGAGAAGGTCAAGATCTCCTTTTTTCTGAAGTATGGGGACAATTTCCCGGGCCCTGCTGAGATGGCCGTTGCCGGTGCCTTGTATGGCATACAATATTTTCATCCGGTAAAATGATTAATAAAATCCATCAATGGATTTTATAATATTTAAACGCCGGATAAAAGGCTGAAAGCCTGGCTAAAAAAAGCCGGATGCCGACACGTGTAAAAAAATAACTAAGCTTCTTCATACGGGTTGATTATTAATAGATAGATTTTCACATAGTAAATTAACAAAACCAATGTGATGCCAACATGAAGCCAATGTTAGGGAATTATGAATTACTGATCTTTTAAACCTTGAGTATTAAGCTTTTACATCCAAAACTGTCTGCCCCGGCTGCTTCTCTTATCCAGAAACTACGGGTTGGCTATAATTTATTTCATTAATTTAAAAGGAAATAAGCTTCATATGATTTCTGATTTCCTGAAAATCAGGTCATCTCTGATTTTTACAATCCTGTTTCTTTGCAGTCATATTTTATTTGCACAAAGAATAATTGATGTGAAATATGAACTGGATCAAAAAGGCGCATACGTATTTTCCTGCATCAATAACGCCTATTGTAATTATATTCTCGAACTCGGGTTTACTACTTTTAATAATGTGAAATGCGATCAGCCCCTTCCATTTCATGCTGAAGTAAAACCAGGGTATAATAAACTTTTTACCATTTCTGCCATTGATCCACAGGCGCCTCTGCTTTTTAAATATGGAAGTACTAACCAGAAAGGATGCATGCATCCGGCTGTGAAAAGGGACTTTACTTATCTCTTCCCTATTTCTCCCGGCAAAGAAGCACAGGTCTATGAAATGTCGCCTGATAAATTAATTGATTCTGCGGCACGCGCAAAAGCACCTGCGAATAAATCCGTGGATAAACCTCCCGATTCTGCATCATGGTATGTTTTGAGATTAAGAATGAAAGCAGGAGATACCATTTATGCTGCCCGGAAAGGGATTGTAAATGAAATTATGGATCAGAGTGGAGCAAATGATGCCGGTCAGTCGAGTATCGGAGCCGAAAATTATATTGAAATTACGCAACCCGATTGTTCATTTGCCCGCTATGGGATTTTGAAGAAGAATGCTGCGCTGGTAAAACCGGGTCAGGCAGTAAAAGCAGGTCAACCCATCGGTCTGGTGGGTGGTGATGTATATGGCCGGGGTTCGGATCTTAAGTTTAGTGTATATTATTATCAGGAAGAAAATGGAACTTTAAACCAGGCCAATGTTCCGCATTATATCATACCGCAGATCTGGACGAAAAATAACGGTAAAGGAAGACTCAGACACGGAGCCGTATATGTCAGTGAATTTCCATCTGCAGTACTAAATCAGGAAACAACCACTGTTGCACCCAAAAAAAAGGCAAAAACTAAAACTTAAAACAATTATAAAAGTGTGGTAGTGTGGTAGTGTGAAAGAGTGGTAGTGAAGTTATTAGTTCTACCACACTACCACACTACCACACTTGTTCAGCGCAGCTGAAAGGCAACAATCCGTTTATCAAAAAAAGTAGGAACGTATACGATCTTTTTTACCGGATCATATCCGATATCTGCTGTGTTCTTTTTTTCATCGTGTGTGTCCAGCAGGAGTTCTGTTTGCCCGTTTGCATAAACATAATAAATATAACCTACCCATGATGTCGCGAGATAATCTCCATTGCCAATGGGTTCGATCCCATCGATATCATGACCAATATCAGCTATCTGCTTAATCTGCTTCTTATCGTCAGCGATCATCAGGGCCGGACCTTTCGCATATACCAATCCTTCTTTCACTGCTTTTAATCCATTCGCTCCGGTAACATTTTCAAGATATAAGGTTGGTTTCTCATCTTCCAGTTTCCAGATCCTGCCAGTTTTTGAATCAGAAACAAACACGACTCCTTTATCTGAAACTGTAATATCATTCAGGCCACTGGCGCCTTCGATAGGAATTTTCTTTATAATTCTCCCCTTGGGAATGTCGACGACTACCACTTCAGAAATATCTGCAGCATACATTTTATCCTTGTACATTCCAAGGCCTTTTGGAGCATTCAGGCCGCTTATCCACAGTGAATCGTATTGAGTACCCGCATTTGTCATATGTCCAATACCACCTTTACCGTCCACATCCCATGGGCCTCCTTCAATAAGAGATACATACAACAGATTATTTTTAAGATCGGGGAGCACGGATTCAGGGGTATTTACAATCTGATCTGTCGACCATAATTGAGTTAATGAATGTTTTTGTGCACGACTGATAAGGAATGCCGGAATTAAAAACAACAGGCAGGTGAGAAACTTTTTCATATGAATGATTTTAAATGGTGGATAAAATTATTATACTTTGACAATTCAGGGAATTTTATTTGTTTCAAAAGGAAGATTTCGTAAATTCAATAAATTGCGTGCCATGTCAAATCAGAAAACTTTTACACAGACCGAAATTGCACCTCTGGGTAGTTTGGACGAATGGGAAGAAGATGTATTAAAAAGGTATCCGGAAAAAGAAACTCCTGCAAAAGCTAAAGAGGCATTCCGGAATTATGAAGATCCTGTCCGTGATACAGTAAAGGAATTTTATCGTCTTAATCATACGTATCAGACCTACGATTTCGTACAGGCTAAAAGAAATGAATTCCTGCAATTCAGCAAAAGAGAGATGCCCGTATGGGAAGCGTTTCAATTTTTGAATCAGCTGGTCGATGATTCAGATCCCGATACTGACCTCGACCAGTTCCAGCATCTGCTGCAGACTTCTGAAGCCATCCGGGCCGACGGTCATCCAGACTGGATGGTAGCAGTTGGACTGATGCACGATATGGGAAAAGTGCTTTGTTTGTTTGGCGAACCACAGTGGGCGGTTGTAGGTGATACATTCCCGGTAGGATGCGCCCATTCTGACAAAATAGTTTACCCCGAATTCTTTTCATACAATCCGGATATAAATAATCCGGCACTGAATACGACCCTGGGAGTTTACAAAACTAATTGCGGATTAAGAAATGTTACGATGTCCTGGGGTCATGATGAGTATGTTTATCAGATGCTAAAAAATTCATTACCAGAGCCTGGATTATATATGCTTCGTTACCACTCCTTTTACGCCTGGCACCGCGAAGGTGCTTATGATTATTTACTGGATGATCACGACAGGGAAATGCTTAAATGGGTAAAACTCTTCAATCCTTATGATCTCTACTCAAAAAATCCCGTACCGCCCGACTGGACAAAGCTCAAACCATACTATGAAGAGCTTGTTGGTAAATACCTTCCTTCAATGCTAAAATTCTAAATTTCTTGCCGATAAGAATCAGGAGAATCTTCCCCCGTGCATAAATTACAGCGAGCGGACTACCTTGTATTTTTTGTCTATTTCATAGTCGTATCTGCTTATGGATATTATGTATACAGGAAGAAAAAATCAGTTACTACTGATTCAAAAGATTTTTTTCTTGCGGAAGGATCACTTACCTGGTGGGCTATCGGAGCTTCACTGATTGCTTCGAATATTTCAGCCGAACATTTTATCGGTATGTCAGGATCAGGTTATGCATTGGGACTTGCCATTTCAACTTATGAATGGATGGCAGCCGCTACCCTGATCATCGTCGCAGTATTTATTCTTCCGATCTATCTCAGGAATAAAATTGTTACCATGCCGCAGTTCCTTGCGAGAAGGTATAGTCAGCAGGTCAGCACACTGATGGCAGTATTCTGGTTACTCGTATATGTTTTCGTTAATCTCACTTCCATTATTTACCTGGGTGCCCTTGCGATAACTTCCATTTCAGATATATCTTTTGAATGGAGTATTGCCTGCCTGGCTTTGTTTTCGATTATCGTAACCCTCGGGGGAATGAAAGTAATTGGATACACGGATGTAATCCAGGTGCTGGTCCTTATCGTTGGCGGATTGGTTACTACTTATCTGGCTCTTACACTTCTTTCAGGGCATTTTGGATACGGAAGTAATATATTCAAAGGATTGTCCATTCTCCGCAAAGAAGCGCCGGATCATTTTCATATGATCTTTCATAAGGGAGATCCGTACTATAAAGATCTTCCTGGTTTATCAGTTGTAATCGGCGGCATGTGGATCAATAACCTGGCCTACTGGGGATGCAATCAATATATTATCCAGCGTGCATTAGGTGCCAATCTCAAAACTGCAAGGAGCGGATTGTTATTCGCTGCTTTTTTGAAATTGCTGGTACCCGTGATAGTTGTACTGCCGGGTATTACGATGTTTGTTTTACATAAAAATGGAATGTTCCAGAATGAAATGATGCCCGATGGTGTTGTCAAACCGGATCATGCATATCCAACTCTGATGAATTTATTACCGCCAGGTCTGAAAGGTGTTGCGTTTGCAGCCCTGACAGCCGCCGTCGTCGCTTCTCTTGCAGGAAAGGCAAATAGTATATCAACAATATTTTCACTCGACATCTATAAAAAATATTTTAATAAGGAAGCTTCAGAAAAACAATTGGTTGGCATTGGTAAATGGGTCGTAATTGTTGCGATGGGCATTGCAGCTTTGATTGCACCGGCATTAAAAAATCTGGATCAGGCTTACCAGTTTATTCAGGAATATGTCGGATTCATTTCACCTGGTGTTCTGGCGATTTTCTTACTTGGTTTTTTTTGGAAGCGGACTACAGCCGCAGCCGCATTAACGGGGAGTTTGCTGACAATTCCCGTATCGACTATTCTAAAATTTCTTCCTGTCTGGACAAATGGCATTTTTCCGGATTACCCATTTCTCGATCGAATGACGATAACTTTTGCAATCATTGTACTCATAATGATTGTGATCAGCATATTCAGAAAGTCTTCACCGGATAAATCACATACCATCATCATTGATAAAAAAGATTTTCGGGTTTCCCACGCATTTATTCTGGGTTCAGTAATTATTATGGGCATTTTAGCAGGACTTTATACAGTCTTCTGGTAAGAAAGGCCATGATGGCATTCCTATTGCATGAGCATATAGACCTTAATATCAATTTTATCATATAAATGCTCATCATGAATTTCAGGAAATCGGATCTAGTATTGTTATTGGCTGGTTGTCTTTTTTTAGGCAGTTGTGTTTCCAACAGTAAATTCAATGCTTCTCAACAGGCGCTTCAATCTGTAAGAAATGACAGCGCACAGCTTGCGAATAAAGTGAGTACCCTCGAAAATTCTGTGGCTCAATTAAAAAGCCAGATAACCAGTTTGAATAGCCAGGTTAGTGATTTGTCATTTAAAGCTGGTCAATATTCAACTGACGCTGCAAATAAATCATCTCAGTTAGCGGCACAGCAGGAAAAACTAATACAGTTGCAGGCATTAATGGATCAACAGAAAAAAGCAATTGAAAATATACGGAAAAAAATGACTGATGCGCTGGTTGGATTTACATCCAAAGAATTGACTGTATCAATAAAAAATGGCAAAGTGTATGTGAGTCTTCAGGAAAGTTTACTATTTCCTTCGGGAAGTGCAACTGTTAATCCCAAAGGTGTGCAGGCACTTGGAAAACTTGCTGCTGTATTGAATATAAATCCGGATATAAATGTAGAAATTGATGGACATACAGATTCAATTCCTATCCGAAGCAATATTTATCCCGATAACTGGGCGTTGAGCACTGCCCGCGCTGTATCCATCGTACGTGTTTTGACTAAAGATTATCAGGTAGATCCTGTCAGACTTGTTGCATCAGGGCAGAGTCAATACGATCCCGTTGATACGAATAGTACACCGGAAGGAAGGGCGCAAAACCGGAGAACAGATATTATACTTTCACCAAAACTGGATGAACTGTATAAATTATTGGGAACACCAACTTCTTAATCTTAAAGCTCAAAGCCTAAAACTAATACGTTGATCGTAAATCGTAGATCGTTTATCGATAAACCATTCACGATTTACGATTATCCGTCAACGGTCAACAGTCATCCGTCATCTAATAGTATCTTCCGATATACGGATCTTCAACTATCGCTTTTTTTAATTCAGCAGGGTCGATGGAGCCTTCTTTTGAATAAACGATTTTACCGCCAGGTTCTACCAGGATGGTGTAGGGCAGGGCCCCGGGCCATTTGGAGTCTATAGCATCGATAAGCTTATAATTATCATCTCCAGAGAAAATATAGTTTTTATTGGAGGCCTCCTGTTTCTGTAAATACTGGAGTGCTTTTTTCTGTTTGTCAATGCCATCGGCACTGATGGAGATGAATTCAAAATCACGTTTACGATACATTCGGTTCATAGTAATGAATTCGGGAAATTCTGCAACACAGGGACCGCACCATGTAGCCCAAACGTTGATGAGCCTTAGTTTGTCTGAATGATTTTGTACCAGTTCCCTGATACCCTTTTCATCGATGGAATCAAGACTGACAGGTTCTTTGGCCCATTCCACCTTCGCTTTATCAATCCAGCTGCTCTTTTCAGACCATTTAATACTGCATCCGAAAACTTTTGTGGTGGGAACGGAAACCGGTTTGCCTGCCAAAAGTTCATCAATGGCATTTCGTGTATCTCTCTCTGTAGGTGTCTTGGTTGGTTTTTCAATATTATCAATCCGCCCGCTATAACGCAGGATTCTTTTATTATCGAAAATAAAAACATGTGGAGTGGCGATGGGTCCATATGCCAGGGATACTTTTTCATTTTCTCCATCATAGAGATAAGGGAAATTGAATTTCTTTTCTTTGGCACGCAGTTTCATCTCATCGAACGAATCCCCCATATCCGTATATCCTAACTCATCCAGATTAATGGAACTGGGATCATTGGGCATTATGGCAATCACCGAAACTTTTTTTGCTGCATAGTCATTCGTCAGCTGGATTATCCGGTCCTCATATGCCTGGGCAGTGGGGCAATGATTACATGTAAAAATGATAACGAGGATATCTGATTTGTCGAAAGATGCAAGACTATATGTTTTTCCATCTGTGCCGGGTAACGAGAATGGCGGTGCAGCTGATCCAATGGGCAAACTTGGGTGATCACTCATAAATCCTGAAGGAAACCCCGCATTTCCACCTTTCATACCCAAAACAGGGAAAAGTACCAGGCTACAAATTATAAGCAGGCAGGCTTTCATTCATTCATATTTAAAGTTCCTAATATTGTAAAACCCTGTAAAAGGTAATTATTTTTGAAAAACCCTGATGCCTCTTCCTTTAAAAATATTAATTGTAGTAGGATTGAAGTAGTAAATCCCTGAAACCGGAGCCTTATATACGATATGAAGTAGTCAGGATGTAGCTTAAAAAACGAAATTTGTTTTAAAGAGCATACATTTATAAGGTAAAAAACGATTGCTCAGTTAAAATTTATATCATGTCTTCCAGAAGAGTTTTTATAAAATCTGCCTCTGCTTTATCTGCAGCCCTATTTGTAAAAGGTCCCCTGAATGCCTTTGCTGCAGCACCCTTGATAGGACTTCAACTGTATACTGTGCGGGATGCCATGGAAAAAGATCCGGCAGGAACACTTGCAAAAGTTGCACAGATCGGGTATAATTCCGTGGAAAATGCAACCTATACAGGATCTGAAAAATTCTATGGGATGGATGCCGATACCTATAAAAAGCTTTTGGCAAACAATGGCCTGGTTGCACTCAGCGGGCATTACAGGGTAGGAGAAGAAATGGTGAAAGGTGCACCACAGAATGGTACGATTTTGCACGACTGGCAGAAAGCAGTCGACGATGCTTCAGCAGTCGGACTAAAATATATGGTTTGTGCTTATTTATCTGATCAGGAGCGCGGCAATCTGGATCATTACAAACAACTGGCTGATATATTTAATAAAGCAGCTGAAACCTGTAAAAAATCCGGCATTCAATTTTGCTATCATAACCACAATTTTGAATTTGAAGTACAGAATGGCGTATTTCCCTATGATATATTGCTGGATAAAACCGACAAGGACCTGGTGAAAATGGAGATGGATTTGTATTGGATTAAAAAAGCAGGACAGGATCCATTGGCATTATTCCAAAAACATCCGGGCAGATTTCCACTCTGGCACATAAAAGATATGTCTAAAGAAGCAAGTCAGACTTTTACGGAAGTAGGAAATGGAATCATTGATTTCAAAACAATATTTCAGCATAAGGATGAGGCAGGAATGAAATATTTCTTTGTGGAACAGGATAAATGCCCTGGTTCTCCTTTCGACAGCATCTCTCAAAGTATAAAATTTATCAAGGCAAATCTTGTTTAATTAATAATTAATAATTAAACCTTGGCTTTTACATCATTAGAGGAGATTTCAAGCAGGAAATCAAAGAGGTTAGTTTCCGTATTGATCTTTAGTTTTTTCCTCAGCCGGTACCTTCCAATTTCCACTCCTCGAACGGATATGCTTTCAAGCTGTGCAATTTCTTTACTGGAAAGATTCATTCTTAGGTAAGCGCAAAGTTTTAGTTCGTGTGGACTGAGTGTCGGATAATGCGATTTAATATTACTGAGGAAGTCACTATGTACATGATCAAAATGCTGGGCAAATAGCTCCCAGTCTTTGTCCATTTTATTTTCTTCGCTGAGGATGCGCATGATTTTTTTAAACTCATCAGGTGCAGCATGTCCGTTTGCATTTTTTTTAATACGGCTCATCTCTTCTTTAATGTTACCCAGGAGTTCACCCTTCTGCACCAGGTGCATAGCGGTGGATGCAAGTTCAGTATTTTTAAATGCAATTTCTGCTTCCAGTTTTTCATTCCGGAGTTTTACGATTTCCTTTTCAGATTTTTCCAGTTCCAGTTCATGGAGATATTTTAATCTTTTTTGTTCTTCTTCATATTTTTGTTGCTGTTCAAGAAATATTTGCTTTTGCCAACGAAAGATAATGTAGATGACTCCTAATATTAGTAAAACATATGTGATGTAGGCCTGTGTTGTCTGATACCAGGGAGGTAATACGATGAATTTGAAAATTTTTACTGAAGATTCATTGCCCAGGTTATTTTTAGCTTTTACCTGAAATTCATAATGCCCCGGTGTAAGGTTTGTATATTCTTTTTCTGATTTTTTTGACCATTCTGACCAGGAAGTATTGAAACCATTCAGGAGATAACTGTATTGGACATTCGATTGTTGTGCATATACAGGAGCTGAATATTCAAAATGCAGAGAATTCATATTGCTGCTTACACTCGGAACGGAGGTTTCAGGTTGAATTAACGGATGGTTTATCTGATCAAAATATCCGCCAAAAAGCAGGCTGTCTGAATTGCCAAATGCTTTTACCGAACGAATCATGACATCCAATCCATAGCGGTTCTTTTTATAGGCCTCATAATTGATATGGTAAAATCCCTTTTCAGAACCTACCAGGATATTTGAATTGTTATAAGGATAAACGTTTTCATCACCACTAACCATTTTCCCGTTTAGTTCCGGGAAATAGATAATTTTAGGAACTTTCCATGAGAAATCTAAAACACCCAGATTTTTATCTTCTACGAACCATATATTTCCTGAAGCATCTTCTTTTAGGTACCTGATATTCCTTGTTCCGAAAAAACCGGTAAAAAAAGGAGACTGCTCAAAACGGTCTGTCTTTGGATCAT
Organism: uncultured Bacteroidota bacterium; assembly: GCA_963711345.1. Lineage (GTDB taxonomy): Bacteria > Bacteroidota > Bacteroidia > Chitinophagales > Chitinophagaceae > Puia. The sequence continues at coordinate 1,370,179 of CAVQDS010000002.1, forward strand.
ATTCATAAATACCTTTTTCTGTTGCTACCACGATCCTGTTTAAAACTTTGTACAATTGATTTTTTACAGAAGATGGAAGACCCTGCTCTTCTGCATATAAACGAACGGTAGCTGGCATACCCGGGTGGGGATCAATTTTATAAATTCCTCGATAAGGATGACCTACCCAGATAGTGTTATTATTATCTATTGCAACAAACTGAGAAAATTCGCTAAAACCAGGAATATTTCCCTTCGAAATGAATTGTTTATTATCCCATTCCAAAACATCCAGGCCTGATTCATTCCCCGCCAAAACAAGTTTGGATGGAAGAACATTAGAAAATGGAAGAAAACTATGAAAGCCCACAGATGAATTCAAAACCGTCTGTTGTCCTGCCCGCAATGTATAGGCTCCGTCATGATATCCAAATAATAATTCTCCATTGATATTGGTAAGGCACCACGACGAGCCTTTTGAATAAGAAAGAGGAATAAAATCACCATTTACAAAACTTAGATCAGTTTTTCCGTTCAATGGAACTTTATAAAAACCATTTGAGGTGCCAACATAAAGCGCATCTTCAAAAATCAGAGAAGTATATCCTTTACCCTCATTGAGTTTTTCAGGGTAAATATGTTTGATGGCATTATTATAAGCAATAAAATCGATGCCGTCATCCAGGCCCAACCATAAATTATTATCCTTGTCAAGGAATAATGTGAGGATATTATTTATTTGAAGGCCTTCCTTTCGGGAAAGATTCTGAATTACTTCGCCTTTTTTATTTATGATATAACAACCATTCATGTTTGTTCCCACAGCAATCCAGTCGCGCGTAACTGGAATCGCAGTAAGAATTCGCTGGTTTTGTAATGGATTGAAACCTGCAAAACGGAAAGCTGTGAGTTTATCTTTATATAAAATGTAGAATCCCGATGTGATGGTAGTAATGAAACTACTGTCACTGCCAAAAGAAAACATGGATGATACAATGAATCCACTGGGCAGCGAGGGATTGTCAAGGTAGCTGGTCCAAAGTCCATTATTGAACTTCATGAGACCATTGTTCAGGTCCTGCGCAATCAGTGTGTTGTTCCCGAGTCCGAGAAAAGCCCATTCGCTGGGGGCAGGATACGCTGTTATAGAGTAGCCGTTATATTGAAAAATCTTCTCTTTTGAACGGAAAAACACATCGTTACCAAGCGTAACTATATTCCATATATCTGTAAAAGAGTAATCTTTTTTAGACAATAAGGGTTTAAGTGAGGTAAAAAATAATTTTCCGTTTCTGTCCGGACTGAAATAACCCAAATCGTCCTGACCGCCGGCATATATCCTGCTGTCTTTTCCCATAGCAATGGATCTGACGATGGTTTTATTTGGTAAGGAATACGATTTCCAGGTAGAACCGTCGAAACTCAGTAACCCTTCCAGATTAGCGAAATACATAATTCCGTTCTGGTCTTCTACAATACTTCTGTTTTCTGTTCCGGCATTGTAACTACTCTTGTAGTAGTTGATAATATCGGGAATGCCGATGGGGTTCTGACCTCGCACGAAAGATGTAGTGAGGAAAACTAAGATAATGAGCGCCCATTTCATATAGAAAGCAATCTGAATCAAATGTAAGGGGAAACTGCTTAATAAATAACGCCTTCAGCACCGGGTGACCCCGGGAAGGCTTTCTCCTGTTTAAATTTTTTATTTGATGTAGTGATGATGTAGTGCTTTTAAAAGAAATCAGTTTATTTTTTTATTGAAGTAGTATTGAAGTAGCTTGAAAAGCCATCTTCCATCTATTCGAATATAATTTCATTCCTGCGAGTAATTTTTCACATTTTTTAATTTTTTTACATGAAGCAGCTGCTTGTCATACTCCTGAATCTGTTTTTTTTCACAGCTTACAGTCAGCAAAATCCCGTTGGTATTTTCGATGGTCATGGTGATATCGGGACCAATGTAAAACCCGGATCAGCAACTTTTATACCTGAAACGGGCCAGTATATTATCTCGGGTGCCGGTTATAATGTTTGGGCTGATCATGATGAATTTCAGTTCGTCTGGAAGAAAATGAAAGGTGATTTTATCATTTCTGCAAGGGCTGAATTCCTTGGGACATGGGTGAATTATCATAGAAAAGTCGGTGTAATGGTCCGTAAGTCGCTGGATGGCAATTCTGCCCATGTAAATACGGTTGAGCACGGTGACGGACTCACATCTCTTCAATTTCGCAGAACTGCCGGAGCCCAGACGGAGGAAATCAAGTCAACATTAACCAAGGCCAATATCATCCAGTTGGAGCGCAGAGGAAATAAATATATTATGCGCGCTGCAGTATATGGCGAGCCTTTCACTACTGATACTATTTCAAATATTGACCTGGGCGATGAAGTGTATGTCGGTCTTTTTGTGGGTTCACATAATTCGGACATCGTTGAAACTGGTGTGTTTAGTAATGTTAGGATAACGGTACCGTTCAAGGGTGTCTCTGATCAAAACACGCAGATGACACTGGGTAGTAATCTGGAAATACTGGAAGTCGCTTCAGGGAAAAGAGATATCATTTATACAGTTCCCTATTCCATTCAGGCACCTAACTGGATACCACAAGGGGGAAGCCTCGTTTTTAATGACTATAAGGGTCTTCTTTATCGTTTTGACCTGGCCACCAAAAGAATAAGTTCTATCAACACAGGAGAGGTTACTAAAAATAATAATGACCACGTTATATCTTTTGATGGCTCCATGCTGGGACTTAGCAGTAATGTGCAATCCCTTGGAGGTTCTATCATTTATACAGTACCAATCGGAGGCGGTACGCCTAAACAAATCACACCAAAAGGCCCTTCATACCTCCATGGATGGTCACCGGATGGCAATTCTCTTGTTTTTTGTGGCGAAAGAAACGGTGAATTTGATGTATATAAAATTCCAGTTGCTGGTGGAAATGAAATCCGCCTGACAGATACCAAAGGACTCGATGACGGTCCCGAATACACCCCTGACGGAAAATATATTTATTTTAATTCAGTGCGTTCCGGTTCAATGCAGATTTGGCGCATGAAACCAGACGGGAAGGATCAGGAACAGATTACCAATGACGAATTCAATAATTGGTTCGCGCATATTTCACCTGATGGTAAATGGATCGTTTTTATTTCATTCCTCAAAGAAGAAGTCCAGCCAGGTATTCATCCTCCCTACAAAAATGTTTATTTAAGACTTATGCCTTTTAATGGGGGTCCTGCGAAAGTAATTGCTTATTTCTATGGAGGACAGGGAAGCATAAACACTCCATCCTGGTCGCCTGATAGTAAACGGGTTGCCTTCATAAGTAATTCGAATATGGGTGAGAACTAAAGCATCAAATGCAAATTCATTTTTTGAAACTGAAATATGAAAACAAGACGTTCCTTTCTTAAAGAAGCTGCTATTGCAAGTGCGGGTGGATTGATCCTGCCTGGATTAATAAAATTTAGCAACAGGAAACCCAAACTAAAAAATGTTGGTGTACAGTTATACTCGGTAAGAAAAGAAATGCTGGCGGATGCTTCAGGAACCCTGAATAAACTGGGAGAAATCGGTTACCAGGAAATCGAATCTGCTCAAAGTGAAAAGGGGAATTATTACGGACTTGCCCCGAATGAAATAAAAAAAATACTGAAAAACCAGGGCATGACCCTTCGCAGTGGCCATACTCATATTGATAACAACTGGCAAAAATCCATAGATGAAGCCGCGGAGGCGGGGCAGGAATATATTATTTGCTCCGTGCTTCCTTCACCAGGGCAAACGATTGAAAATTATCAGAAAAGCGCCGACCTCTTTAATCAGGCCGGGGAACAATGTAAAAAAAGTGCTATCTTATTCGGGTATCATAATCATGCATCTGAATTTGAAACGGTGGGCGGCCAGGTACTCTATGATGTATTGCTGAACCGGGCTCAGCCTGATCTGGTTCACATGGAAATGGACCTTGGATGGGTTATCGCTGCCGGTAAAGATCCGCTTTTATATTTTGAAAAATATCCTGGCCGTTTTCCTTTATGGCATCTGAAGGATATGAATGTCACAGAAAAAAAGAGCGTGGAATTTGGGAAGGGATCAGTGGATATCATCGGACTTCTCAAACATGCCAAACAGGCCGGCATGAAATATTATTTTGTAGAACAGGAAGAATATTCTGTGAACGCATTTGATAGTATGGAAGAAGATTATAATTATCTGGTAAAAAATTGGAAACACTAACCTGAATTCCCTTTTTCCAAATTCCAAAAATGATTAAGTGCCATATATGAAACCAAACCTTCCGGTGAGTTTATTAGTTTTATTCCTTCCGTTATTTGTGTCTGCACAAACGAATCCGGTTAAACTGGTAAAACTGGATCGGTTTCTTCTTCAGTCATCAGCCGTAATTTCCGAATCAGGTAAAGAACTTTCTTCGGCGGATTATATTCCAAGTTGTTATTGGTTTCCGGTCAAGGTTCCATCGACAGTTTTATCAGGACTCGTTCAGAATAATATTTATGCTGATCCGTATTCTGGAATGAATAATATGCTTATTCCAGATGCGTCTGATTCTTTCAACCATCAATATCATCTGGACCAATTCAGTTATCTTCCTAATGAGCCAAATCCCTGGAAAAAACCTTACTGGTACCGGAGTTTTTTTTCTATTCCTGCAGCTGATGCAGGGAAAAGATTTCAGTTAATATTTAAAGGGATTAATTACAGGGCTGAAGTCTGGGTTAACGGTAAACGAATTGCAGATTCTTCTGAGATGGTTGGCATGTTTTCAGAATACAGTCTTAACATCAGCAAATTGGTTATGCCCGGAAAAGAAAATATACTGGCTGTAAAAATTTATCCATTGGATTTTCCAGGGCTTCCTTCTCATCCACAACTGAATGCACTGGGAGATTTTTATCCCAATGGAGGTCCGACCGGTGATATTGGAAAAAATGTAACCATGCTGAGTTCAGTGGGGTGGGACTGGATTCCCGAAGTCCGTGACAGGAACATGGGTATCTGGCTGCCTGTTTACATTCGTACTACAGGGTCAGTTATTATTACCCGGCCTCAGGTGATTACAGAACTGCCCAATTTGCCGGATACGGGTATCGCAAATGTCAGACTTTTTCTTACACTGAATAGTGATATGGAGAAAGCCCGGACGGGTGTTCTGAAAATTACAATCACTCCGGACAATTTTAAAGGCAATCCTATCCATATTCTTAAATCAATAAACCCGGGAAATGGGGATCAGCTTGTCAGCCTGGATCCGAAAGAATTTCAGACACTGATCATTCATCAACCTACCCTCTGGTGGCCTAACGGATATGGCAAGCCGAATTTATACCGTATCAGGATTCAATGTACAGTCAATGAAAAAATTTCTGATGACACTTCGTTTCTGTTTGGCATTCGCACGGTTTCGTCAAAAACAGAAACAGTCAATGGATGGGTAAGGCGCGACTTTTATATAAATGGAAGAAGAATACATCTGGTTGGGGGAGCCTGGGTACCCGACATGATGTTAAACAGGGACTCATTGCGATACGACTATGAGCTGCGTCTTTGCAGGAATGCGAATGTAAACCTGGTACGCATCTGGGGAGGCGGCCTGGGAGAAACCGATGATTTTTATGAGGGCGCTGACCGTTACGGATTATTGGTATGGCAGGATTTCTGGATAACCGGAGATACCAACGGCGGTTTTAAAGGTTCAGCAAACTGGCCTCTGGAGGGGCGTGTTTTCCTGGACAATGTGAAGAATACAATCTACAGGATTCGGAATCATGCGAGTCTGCTGGTTTGGACAGGCGGCAATGAAGGCCATGCAAGAGAAGAGTTATATAATGGCATGAGGGATAACGTAGCTGAACTTGATGGTACGCGCCCATTTATTCCATGTTCTTCCGGATTTTCAAAAGCGCCATCTTCATGGAAAGGTTCCTGGCCTGATGATAAACCTGCAGGTGTATATAGTGGGGGACCCTATGGTTGGGTTGGAGAAAAGGAATATTTTTCTCTGGCTGACAAAGGCAGGGACTGGCTGTTCAAAGATGAAACCGGATTACCATCACAACCACCTTACAATTCCCTAATTAAAATTATTCCTGATCTCATACCCGACAGTACGCTTCCATATCCTTTAAATAATACCTGGGGGTACCATGATGCCTGTTCGGGAAACGGGAAATATGATATTTATTATAAAACCATGGTGAGTCGCTTTGGCGAACCCAATAGTCTGAAAGATTTTTCAACAAAAATGCAGTTATTGAATGCTTCAGGCTATCGGGCCATTTTTGAAGCCGTTGGTCACAAACTAAATGAAACAGGTGGTGTCATGTTATGGAAATTAAATGCAGCTTTCCCCAGCGTAATCTGGCAAATCTATGACTGGTATCTTGAACCCAATGCGGGATATTATTTTATGCAGAACGCTTGTGAACCCGTTCACATCCAAATGAATTATGATGATTCTACCATTGCTGTTGTAAACAGAAGTTTTACTGCAAAAACCAGACTCCGTTACACTGTGGAATTATTTACCCTTCAGGGTGAATCAGTTTTTAAAAGTACAAACCTGTTGGATATCAACGCGACAGAAGTAAAACAAATTTTGAATTTGAATCAGGAACTAAATGAAAAAACAGGTATTTATTTTCTTGTTTTAAATATTGTGGATGTAAGAGGTAGCTCCGTTTCTCATAATGTATATTGGCTGAGCCGTGGAAATGATTTTAATGCATTGAAAAATATGCCTTCAGCAAAACTTAAGGCCCGCCTGATTAAATCAGAAACCAAAGAGTCTTACGAGAACAAATGGACATACGAAATCAGTAACCCTTCCAAACAGCTTGCTTTTTTTATTAATCCGCAATTATGGAATGATGTAGAAGAAATAATGCCCAGTTATTGGTCCTCCAATTATTTTTCACTTGCGCCGGGTGAAAAATTAACCCTGATTGTTAGTTGTCCCAAGGCACTTACCTTAAAAATACCCCACCTTAAACTGGAAGGATGGAATATTTCTGCATTGTAACTAAACTTTTCTAAAGCTGTTTAAGGTTAAAAATGAACTTCTTCAGTATGATGTACTAATGAAGTATCATTTCAGGCTGAATCTCCTGATTTTGAGAAGCTGATGTGGTATTGAAGTAGTAAAATATATTGGAAAAGACTCATAGCAGAATAGATTTGGTGAAACGATTCTGCTTATGAAATTGAAACCTGCTATAATCCTATTTTTATTTTTTTATAATCCCTGTTTTTCCCAAAATACAAAACTGGGAATTTTTGATAATCAACAGGATGTCGGTTATGTGAAACATGCAGGTTCATCATCTTACGACGAAGTTTCTCAGAGTTATAAAATTTTAGGTTCGGGCGCCAATATCTGGTTTAATGAAGACCAGTTTCACTACACGTATAAAAAGATTTCAGGAGATTTTATTCTGACAGCCGATTTTGCTTTCACCGGCGATACTACAGGAGCTGTGGGTCATCGTAAAATTGGCTGGATGGTGCGGGAATCTACAGCCGCAGATGCTGTCAGTATGAATGGCTGTATTCATATTGACGGATTAGTCGCCCTGCAATGGAGGGAAATGAGAGGCGCTTTTATGCAGGATCCGCAGGGCGAAATATTTTCGGCTAAAAGGGGATTGCAAACCATGCAGTTGGAACGAAAGGGGAAAACTTTGATCATGCGGATGGCGAATCCCGGAGAGCCTTTACAGATTGTAGGTAAACATGATTTGAATGACTTGAAAGATACCGTGTTGGCCGGATTGTATATCTGTGCGCATGATTCTGATGCACTGGTTTCCGCCCGGGTTTGGAACGTTCGAATCGATCATCCGGTGGAAAATCCTTACATACCCAATCCTTTATTGGCAAAGCCTCCTCCTCAGGAAATCATGGGCAGCCGTCTCGAAATTGTAGATGCAGTTGATGGAAACCGGAAAGTAATATATGAATCAAAGGGTCGTTTTGAAGCGCCGAACTGGATGCCTGACGGTAAAAAATTATTATTCAATGATCATGGATCCCTGTATACTATTCCTATCGATGGTGGCGTACCGGAAAAATTAAATACAGGATCAGCCGCAAAAATAAATAATGATCATGGAATATCATTTGACGGAAAAACCCTGGCGATCAGTAATTCGAGAGATGGAATGCCCGGCGGAGGTTCATCAGTGTATGTCCTTCCACTTACTGGAGGTGAACCCCGCCTGCTTACTGAACAAACTCCTTCATACTGGCATGGCTGGAATCCAAATAATAAAGAAGTCTGTTTCGTTGCGCAACGTGGAAGTAAAATTTATAACCTCTATAAGCAGGACGTAAATGGTGGCAGGGAAATTCAACTCACATTTAATGTAAAGGGACATGTAGATGGTCCTGAATATTCACCAGACGGGAAATATATTTATTTCAATGCAAATCCTACCGGAACCATGCAGATCTGGCGAATGAAACCGGATGGATCAGGTAAAGAGCAAATAACATTTGATCAGTATCATAATTGGTTCCCTCATATTTCTCCGGATGGGAAATGGATCGTATTTATATCCTTCCCTCCCGACATTGATCCCAACTCACATCCTTCATATCAAAGAGTCATGCTGCGCCTGATGCCTTCATCTGGCGGAGCTCCAAGAGTTCTGGCTTATTTATTTGGTGGGCAGGGAACATTAAATGCGCCGTCCTGGTCACCGGACAGTAAACGAATCGCATTTGTAAGTAATTCAGATAAATAATATAAATGATTACATATGGTAAATGGTGAGAGTTTTAAGAATCGATAAAGCGATAAGAAAATTTAAGGGTACGCAATTTTGACCTTCGGAAAAATAGATCTTATTGATAATAACTAAAACAACGATTGCTTATGCCAAAGAAAAAAACAGGGCTACAAAAAATAAGCTGCATGCTAGCAGGTTTACTTCTGGTATCATGCACCATTTTTGCCCAAAAGACCATCACAGGGAAAGTGATTAATAAATCCGATCATCAGCCTATTGCCAATGCAACAGTTATTGTCAGGGGAGCATTGGTCGGATCTCAGACAGATTCCTCCGGAATCTTTAGTATCATAGTTCCAAAGAATAATAGTGTGCTCGAAATTTCATCAATCGGATTTGAGAGCGTCGCTATATCAGTTAGTGGAAAGAACAGTCTTGGCGAAATACAACTCGCAAGTTCTGCAAGCACTTTAAACGAGGTTGTAGTTACCGGATATACTTCCCAGAGAAGGAAAGATATAACAGCAGCAGTGTCCGTCGTGAATGTTGCAGATATGAAACAAACACCTTCGGGGAGTACTGAAGCTTTATTACAGGGACAGGCATCCGGTGTAACTGTTTTTACAACAGGAGCACCGGGCGGGGCTTCCGTGGTTCAGGTCAGAGGAATTACTTCATCAGGTAATTCAGCTCCACTTGTGCTCGTTGATGGAGTTCCATCGAGTATGCATGATTTGAATTCCTATGATATTGAATCCATACAGGTACTGAAAGATGCCGGAGGCGCAGCCATTTATGGTGTGCGCGGATCTAACGGTGTTATTGTTATAACGACAAGAAGAGGCGGAGGTAGTACCAGGATTTCTTATGATGGTTTTGTGGGCAGTCAGCAACCTTTAAGTAAAAGTTGGAGCCTGGCAACTCCGACGCAGACAGGAAATGCCAAATGGGCACAGGCATTTAATGATGGCCTTACGCCATCGGATCCTCAATATGGGAGCGGACCTACTCCGGTTGTCCCATATTATATAACTCCGACAGGTGCGCCCCAGGGTGCCCCAAATACCAGCCTTGCTGATTACAATCTTTATAATAACCACATCACTTTGGCCGATCAAAATGGCAATAATTGGTTTAATGATATTTTTAAGCCGGCTTTAATCATGAATCACAATGTATCATTAAGCGGAGGTAACGGGAAGTCCACTTATTTCATGTCATTTAATTATTTGGACCAACAAGGCACTTTAATTGAAACAAGTTTACAACGATATTCCGTAAGAGCCAATACAACTTTTAGTTTGATAGATGATCATGTGCGCGTTGGTGAGAATGCTTATGTTTTTTACAAAACAAATCCGGGTTATCTGAATGCTCCGGGTGTAAACAGCACGAATTCTATCAATTCAGCATATCAGCTGCCAAATATTATACCCGTGTATGATATTGCAGGAAATTATGCCGGTGGAATTTCACAGGGTTTGGGTAATGCCTCCAATGCTGTGGCCATTCAGCAACGACAGGCAAACAATATCAATGAGGACTATCAGGTTCTTGGAAATGTATTTGCTGACGTTGATTTTCTGAAACACTTTACTTTCCATACCAGTGTTGGGGGAACTTTTGATAACTACTATTATAACGGTTTCGCTACCACGCCATATGAAAATGCGGAAAATAATCATGCCGCCAACCTGTATACAGAAACTTATGGCTCGAATTCCAGCCTCGTTTGGACAAATACTTTAAAATACAACAACACAATAGACAAACACAATTTTACTATTCTCGGAGGTACAGAATATATTTATAATACAGGAAGAGGAAGTAACGCTACCAGAGGAAATTATTATATAACCGATTCAAGTAACCTAACTGTATCACCCAATCTCTGGACGCTCAATTTCGGACAGGCTTCTACGCAAACGAATAATTCAAGTATTACCGGAGATAATGGTATTGTAACTCCATATCAGCTGGCGATTTTTTCTCTGTTTGCCCGTGTGGATTATAATTACGACGGTAAATATCTTCTGAGTGCCACCTTCCGCAGAGATGGATCTTCCGTATTTGTTCCCTCCCAGCGATATGGTGATTTTCCTTCGGTCACGGGAGGCTGGAGAATTTCACAGGAATCCTTCATGCAAAATATTGACTGGTTGAATGAACTGAAGATTAGAGGCGGCTGGGGCAAACTGGGATCCATCAGCAATATCAACCCAACCAATGCCTACACTTTATACGGTCAGCAAATTAACCAGTCTTACTATGATATCAATGGTACCAGTAATACACCGGTAGCAGGACTTTACGTAAGCCAATATGGAAATCCGAACACGACATGGGAACAGGATATCCTGACTAATATCGGGTTCGATGCAGCCATCATAAAAAATAAAATCGAATTTAGTTTTGACTGGTACAAAAAACTGATCAGCGGATTATTGTTTGTACCTGAAGTGCCCGGTACCAATGGAGGAACGCTGGATCCTTTCCTGAATTCGGGAAATGTTCAAAATACCGGTGTCGATATGTCGCTGACTTATCATGGATATATACACAGAGATATTCGGATAGATATAACCGGTACGTTTACTTCTTATGATAACAAAGTCGTCAGTCTCCCTGCAGGAACATTATACATTGATCAGCCAACGGGAGCACAGACAATTACTTCAAGAATACAACCTGGCCAACCACTTGGTGAATTTTTTGGTTACAAAGTGATTGGTCTATTCCAAAGCTATGCTGATGTAAATAGTTCTCCCAAACAACAGGACGCAGCTCCAGGCCGCTTTAAATATGAAGATGTAAATCATGATGGAGTCATTGACAACAACGACAGAACCTTCTTCGGAAATCCAAACCCGACTTTTACTGCGGGTTTGAATATTTCAGCGGCTTATAAAAGCTTTGATTTCTACATGTTTTTATATGCATCAGTTGGAAACAAAATTCTGAACCAGGTAAAACTTTCAACAGATTTCCCACAGTCATTTGGCAATCAGATAAGCACAAACGTAGCACTCAATTCGGCGAGGCTGATTGGTTCAAATGGTCAGCCGACAAGCATTTTAGATTCTTCAGCACATGTGGCTAACCCGGGCACGAGTGTTCCCTTGCTTGAACAAAGTGCCAATTTCAGCAATTCCGGCGTATTCAATTCTTATACTATGGAAAGTGGTTCTTTCCTCAGGTGCAGAAACCTGACGATCGGTTATAATATTGTTTCCTCAACACTTAAACGCATGCATTTTGATAAAATGAGGGTTTATGTTCAGGCATTAAATCTTTTTACAATTACAAAATATACGGGGCTGGATCCTGAAGTGAATCCCGGCACCAACACAGTATTTGGAATTGACTCTGGTGTATACCCGAATAATCAAAAATCATATAACGTGGGTGTAAGTATGACAATACATTAATTATTTATAAAATCATTTTTATATGAAAAAAATATTTATCTGGATATTGCCTGCTGCCACGGTTCTTTTGGCGATTTTCTTTTATGCATGCAGTAAACAATTAAATCTTCAACCACAGGGATCCCTGATTGCGTCTAATGTAAATAATAATTCCGGCGTCCAGGGCTTGTTGATTGGTGCATATGTTCTTTTATCCGGTGAAAATGTACCCGGCCAAAATCTTGGAAATGGAAGCGCAGCCTCCAATTATGTATATGGCAATGAAGCTGCAGATGATGCATACAAGGGTTCGACTCCTTCTGACCAGCCGGATGCAATTCCTTTACTGACCTGGTCATTGGCGCAGGCCGGTACTTCTATGTATCTGGATGAAAAATGGGTTGTTCTTTATACAGGCATTCAAAGATCGAATGATGTAATACGCACACTTCGTTTGTCTCCCAGCATTTCACCGGCAGATACAGTTGAATATGTAGCCGAAGCAAGATTCTTACGAGGATTTTATCATTTTGAAGGAAAAAAAATATGGAACAATTTTCCTTATGTGGATGAAAACATTTCTTATGTAAACGGTAATTTGAGCGTTCCTAATTATGCGAATGGCGGTTATATAAATATCTGGCCTCAGATTGAAGCAGATTTTATGTATGCCGTGAATAATTTACCCGGCACACAACCTAATATCGGCAGGGTTAATAAATGGGCTGCAATGGCCTTTCTCGCGAAAACCTATATGTTCGAACACAATTATGCAGGTGCAAAAACATTATTGGATCAGATTATCGCCAGTGGGACAACATCTAACGGTACAGCTTTGTCGCTTGAACCCATCTACCAAAGTAATTTCAACCCTGCTCAGAAAAATGGTTCCGAAAGTGTTTTTGCCTGCCAGACATCTGTCAATGACGGATCTTCTATTGCAACTAATGGGGGGAACGGGGATACGGGTGATGAATTGAATTTTCCTTACAATCATGGTCCAGGTTGTTGCGGGTTTGATAACCCGTCATGGAACCTGGTGCAGGCTTATAAAACGGATGCAAACGGACTTCCTTATTTGGATGGAAGTTTCAACAATGCCCCTTTGGTGAGCAGTAGTACCAACCCATGGACTGGAACGGTGGATCCACGTCTTGACTGGGCTGTCGGCAGACCAGGTGAGCCTTATTTTGATTGGGGCATAATCGATACGACCTGGATTCGCGACCAGACAAATGACGGATTTTTTGTTCCTAAAAAGAATTCTTATGCACAAAGTCAGCAGGGTACTTATTCTTCTACCGAAACAGTTTTCTGGGGAGCAGCCGAAGTAGATGCGAATAATATAAATCTGTGCAGGTATGCAGATGTCCTTTTATGGGATGCAGAATGCGAGGCGCAAATAGGTAGTCTTGACAAGGCCGAAACGTATGTTAATATGATTCGCCAAAGAGCAGCCAATCCAAATGGATTTGTTTATCTGAATGCCACTTACAATGCCAGTAACAGCATGTATTCACCACAAACCACACCTGGTGACAAATACCTGGTAAATCCATATCCTCCCGGGGCATTTACATCCCAGGGTCAGACTTATGCTTTGAATGCGATTTATATGGAAAGGAGATTGGAACTCGCTATTGAAGGCCACCGTTTCTTCGACCTCGCCAGATATGACAATGGTACAGGCTCCATGGCCGCAACGCTCAATGCATATGTTGCTGTCGAAAAAACCAGGCATGGATTTTATCTGGTTAACAATACAGCTCAATTTACAAAAGGAGTAAATGAATATTTTGCAATACCCCAGGTTGAATTAGACGCAGAAAATGCTACGGGAACAAAATTCTTATATCAAAACCCAGGGTATCAATAAAATTCAAATCTGAGGAATAATTCGACAGGAAAAATAGTTTAGCAGGTAGTAGTTTACAGTTTAGCGATGAGAACAGAGGCTGTCTCGTTAGTCGAGATGGCCTCTTTTATTTTTTAAGACTTTGGTTTAAGTTTTTTTTGATTGATAATTGAGTTGGTGTGTAAAGCACGCCTTTTTCAGGCTGTTTTCTTTCTAAGATTGTGTGCCAAGGCCAGTAAACCGGTTTCGACAGTTACCTTCTCCATTCCCCGAAGCATAAATCGCTTGAAGTGGTGATTATGTTTGATATTTCCGAACACAGGTTCGGTATCCCAGCATCGCTTTTTTCTTTTTTCAATCCCTCGTTTACTTTTCAGTCTTTTGTCGACCTGTGCTTTTAGCCGGATAAGATTGCGATTAACGTAGATCTTGCGACTGCCTTTCTGATCATGACATTCGCTTCGCAACGGGCAGCCTTTGCAACTGGCAACTTTATATTGGTTCAAAGTTTGACTGAACCCACGTTCTGTCGTATTAGTGATTACCACACCGGTATTTTTCATCGGTTTACCTATCGGGCAACGATATTGGTCATTTGCCTGATCGTAAACCAGATTTTCCTTGGCATAGAGATCCTTCTTTGGCCGGGATGTATGGCGCTGGTTTTTATCGAACTGATTGTGTTTTACATAACCGGTAATGCGCATGTCCTCCAGCCATTGATAGTTTTGTTCGCTTCCATATCCAGCATCCGCAGTAACCGAACTGGGTTTTTGTTTGAAGTTTTTAGTATGTGTTCTCAGGTGACTGATCAGTGTAGCGGTGTCAGTAGGATTTTGATGAAGGCTGTAAGAAGCGATAAACTGATTGTTCGTGCTGATCTGTATATTGTACGCTGGTTTCAACTGCCCGTTCATCATGTGATCTTCCTTCATGCGCATGAACGTAGCATCGGGATCTGTCTTGCTATAACTGTTTCTGTTGGATCCCAGGATCTCTTCCTGCGCTTCATATTTATCCAGTGCCGCTGGCCAGTGTTTGGCGCCGTAGTTCAACTTCTGGCGAACCTCTTTGCTTGCAGGTTTGTCTTTCAACGCCTCATTGATGGCAGAGATCGTTTGATTGACTTTTTCACTATCTATCTTCTCAAAGCCAGAAGGGTCTGTATCATCCATTTCTGAGGCGGCTACCGAACGGGCGTATTGCCACAGATCGTTCAACTGTTCTTTTATCCGTTCACGACTGGTCTTCATCGCTCTGCCCCACACGAACGTATACCGATTAGCGTTGGCCTCTATCTTCGTCCCATCTGTATAGAGTTCCCGGATATTTAAAAGCCCTTCTTCGCAGAGCAACATTACTACCTGCGTGAAGATCGGTTGCAAGGTCTTCTGCAACCGCTGACCGCGGAAACGGTTAATTGTATTGTGATCGGGTTTTTGCATCCCGGCCAGCCACATATAAGGTATCGTCTGACCGACGGCTTCTTCTATTTTCCGACTGCTGTAGACATTGTTGATGTAACCATACACCAGGATTTTGAGCAACATCCGTGGATGATAACTGCTTGCCCCACCGGGCTTGTACTGTCCTACCAGCTCCGTAATATCTATTTTATCCAGAATGTCATTGACCACCCGCACCGGATGGTTTGCCGCAATCAAATCGTTCAGGTCAGGAGGCAACAGCATCCCCTGATTTTGATGGTTGCTCTTGAAAACAACCTTGAGTGTTGTTGGATTTCCCATAACTAAATCTCCACAAAAACAATACTCAAACCACTTTTAAACAACACTTATTATACAGTGCCTCTGTGCATAAACCCTCCCTGAAAACTGAAATAAAAAAGAGGCCGCTCAAAATTACTTTTGAGACAGCCTCTTCTTATTTGAATTCAATGTTGACCTGAAGCCTCTTCTTTTTTCCTTTATTAATTTTCAATGGCGGAGCTTCTTTTATCAGACGTATGATTTCAGCATCATGCGCAGGTGAAATAGATTTTTCTATTTTGAAAGAAGACAATTCACTTTTATTATTAACCACAAAGGAAATTATTTCCTCGCCCTTCAAAACAGAATCAACCGTAAGAATTTTTTTATTGGAATCTATATAATTTCTGAATGCATCCCATCCCGATATCTGTGCAACATTTTGATTGTCCGGTTTCGTAGTCGAAGAGGAGATATCCTTCTTTTTTTCGGATCCATATCCTGTAATGGTAACTTCATTTAATGCAGTAGAGGCAGGCGTCAGTTTAATAAGATTTGTATAAGAACTATCGGGTTTTAATAATTCTAAAGCTGGTTCATAACCTGTTGAATTAATCATTACCTGGGTTGCAAACCCGGGATCTATTGTATATAGTTTGAAGAATCCTGCCTTATCTGTAATGACTGATTTTTTTGCACCTTTTATGGTAACATCTGCAAATGGAATAGGATTTCCTCTGTCATCCGTAACAACTCCTTTAATATAGTTTCCGGAAAAGTTTTTATTTTCTGACTTTTCAAAACCCTCTGTTTTAAATGCCGCCTTTCTCTTTTCAGGTTCCATAGTGGTCTGGGCTATGTCATCATTGCTCGCAATTGAATTTAGTGCGGGTGGTTTTGCAATTGAATCTGATGAAGGTTTGGATAAAGAAGCTGCAGGATTCTCAGCTGGTTTTATCATTGGAGAATCGGGAACCTTATTTTGGGTTAATGATAATAATTTCTTCGGTCGTAATTTCTTTTCCCTGATTACTGGCTGATCTAAAGCAATTTCTGATTTATCCGAATCAGAATTTACAGAAGGTGTTGTTGAAGGCGCTTTTACCATGCCGCTGTCGTTCCCGGGAGATTTTGCAATTTCAGTCTTGCGGGTTTTTCTATTAACATAAGTCAGGGTCAGCACTGCTATTCCTAAAATAAATATTACAGAAGCAGCGATCCTCCATTTTGAAAATAGCAGGACCATGACTGATGTACGATTTTTCTCCCGTATTCTTTCTGTAAGTCTTTTTTGGAGATCTTCGACGTCGGATTCAAAAGAAACTTTGTAATTCCGGCTTTCCTCAATTCCTTCCATTGCATCTGACAGGAATGGATCTTCAAGTGCAGCCTTTTCCAATGCCTGCATTTCCATTTCTGAGAGTTGCCCATCCAGGTATTTACGGATATCTTCCGCCGAATATTTAATATTGTTTTTTTCCCCTTTCATTTGCTGGTCAGTCGGGGGTTATATTTTTTTCCATACAATTTTTTAAGTTTCTCCTGGCATTTTGAATCAGACTACGAACTTTATTCCATTCGGAATCTGTAATAACTGCAATTTCCTTATAACATTTCTGCTGTATATAAAAAAGCTGGACGGTCTGTTTTTGATCGGGTGAGAGGCTATCTATGCATTTTGTGAGTTGATTCAATTGTTCTTCTTTTTCAAATACTCCATTAAGATGCAGATTTTCTGTCAATTGCATACTATCCTGATCATGTACTATATGCATTTGCTTTTGAGAACGCAGTTGCATTAAGCAGTAGTTTTTGGCTACCATATAAAGCCAGCCTTTAAAATGAACCACTTCGTGTTTTAATAATTTGGATACCAATTCCTCAAAAATTGCCATTACAGCATCTTTAGCTGCTTCCTGTTCTTTCAGATATTTAAGACAAACTGCGTATATAAGGTCCATATAACGCTGATATAGTTCAGCGAGTACCCGGATATCACCATCCTGTTTGTACAGCTGAACCAGTTCCAGATCCGTTGCAGAAGAATTCTTTAAATCTTTTAGAAAGGACAATTTTTAACCGGTTTATTGGGTATCAGTTTTCTGTCGTTTCATTAGCCTGTTATAGCTTTAGCTTTATCCAGGAATAAAGGAATTTTGAAAAATAGTAGGATTGGAGGGATAAAGCAAATAAGAACAAAATCCGGGTGGACAGTTCTTCCCCCGAATTTGTTGGTATAATAAAACATCTGTATAATTACTGCAGTTTAAAAACTACTCCGACCTGGAAGTTCGTGATGTCAAATCCTGCTTCTGCGTTAAACCCAAACGTAGGAGTAATAAAATAAGACCCTCCAACGAATGCACCGAAAGCGGGGATTACCTCATTGCTGCTTGAATTATTGTTGTAATAATTGGTATAGTGATGAAAACCAATTCCAGCCGAAAAACCACCATAAGTATCCAGTCCCGGAACTTCCCAGCCATAATGCCAGGCAGCCCGGCCGGCGACAACAAAAGTGTTTGAATAATAAGATGATCCTGCATAGCCCTGGTTCGAAAAAGAACCCCCCAATTCTGGTCCAAGTGTGATTACGCCAGGTCCGGCCTGCCAAAGACCGAATTCTGCACTTGCTTTGAAACCAAAACCTGTTCCATAGCCCTCTGCTTTATAATCCGCTCCGACTCCTACGCCCAGGTTCACAAAAACGCTCCCTACCTGCATGGGTGTTACATCACCTTTTGTTCCCGTACTATGGGTTGTTTGAGAAAAAGCTTTCTGTGTGAAAACGGAGCTAACCAATAAAATAAATGGGACGATAACTTTCTTCATATTGATAAATTTTGAGAGGCTGAATAAATGCAGGGTGGTTTACAAAAATAAAAAAGGGCCAGGATAGAAATCCAGCCCATTTTAAAATCCAATATCCTATGAAAAACCATAATAATATTTGCAAGTCATATACCAAATTCAATTATTTTTTGCGATTCAAAAGAATTGACCATTTATATGGTAAGAATCAGCAACTTATGGGTGCAAAAATAAAAACTTTATTCCAACACAAACCCAAAGAAATCAAAAAATATGCCCTTATCCTCTTATTTGGGGAATTTTAGTCCCCAATCTGCCCATAATTAAAATCCACATGGCATGATTTTTTTGGTTTAACTTGGTAACCCACTTTAAATTTTGAGCAATGGATACAAAATTAGACGAGAAAGAACAGCTATTTGAAAAAGATAATTTATCAGGTGAAAATAAAGGTCCTCTTCTTCCCAATCAAAGGGGAAGATATCTTACCGCTTCATCATTGGAAGGTGACAAAGTGGTGAATCCGGGAGGTGAACATTTGGGTGAGATTAAGGAGATCATGCTTGACCTTGAATCAGGAAGGATTGATTATTTCGTCATCGAGTTTGGCGGATTTCTTGGCTTGGGTGTAAAATATTTCGCTATTCCTTTCCGGCTGCTCAAGCTGGATGCACCAAATAAACAATTCGTTTTTGAACAGGCAAGAGATATTCTTGAAAAAGCGCCCGGATTTGACATGGATCACTGGCCGGATACAAATCTGCATTTTGATGAAGTTCATAGTTACTGGAGATTTATATAAATTATATGTGGGAAGAAAAAGAAAATACACTTTATAAAAAGTTCAAATTCCAGAACTTTTCCGAAGCATTTGCCTTTATGACCCGTGTTGCTTTGGAAGCGGAAAAAATGGACCATCATCCAAAATGGACCAACGTATATAACGAAGTGGAGGTCTGGCTAAACACCCACGATGCCGGTGATATTGTGACGGAGAAAGACCGGAAACTGGCAAAGAAAATAGACGCGATAAAGGCTTAACGCTAAACGCTTAACGCTAAACGCGTAACGCTAAACGCGTAATACTTTTTGAAGTAAAAAAACTTTTAGAATTAATTATAAATATTTTGGGGTAAGCGTTGCGCGTTTGGCGTTGTGCGTTAAGCTTTCTGCACTTTCAGCACTTCAAGCAAACCGTTTTTAATATTGAATTCAATGATGCGAACCTTGCCTTTGTACCCGTTATATAAAACGGTAGGCACTTCGATCCACACACTACGGTTTGTTTTACCATTTAATGTGCAGGTGGCAATCATTTGAACTTTGTCATCTGTTGTTTTACGTTGTTTAAATACCGCTTCTACGTCAGTGTAAACAGGTATGTCCGGATTTTCTTCCATTTTATCGGTTTAGCTCATTTCAAATTAGCATTCTTCTCTTTTAATAAATTAAAATTTTCAGGCCTGTTGCTTTCTGCTTTAAGCCTTAAGCTTTACGCCTTGAGCCTTAAAATTATTCGCTCAAAATCCTTTCCAATTCATCTATCACTGCTTTCACGAGGGACGGTTCTGGTTTTTGATATTTATTTGAAAACGGATCTGACTCCATGGCTCTGAAATTTCCTTCATCATCTTTTTCCAGGATCATTTCAGTATTATCAATTGTACAAAGAAACTGGTATTTAAATCTGCTTATCCGAAGCGTACAGTCAACTTCCTTCGGGATGCCCTTATATAAAAAACTTAAGGTAAAACTTTCAGACATCATACAAAGTTAATCATTTGAATTACTACCGGGAGGAACTAAGGGTAAACCCTTAATTACATTGATAGCAATGAATTATGAATTTAATTTTTATATATTTAATATCTGACGACAGATATTTCTCAGAGTTGGAATATCTCAAATTTTTTAACCTTAAAACAATCCCACATGATTTGGTTTTTAGCCGCATTAAAAAAATATGCAGTTTTCCAGGGTCGGGCCAGGAGAAAAGAATATTGGTATTTTACTTTATTCACGTTCCTTTTTGCACTTGTTTTTGCATTTGTAAGTGCATTCTTAAATAATTTAAGTTTATACTATATTTTCGTCCTATTTATTATTATTCCAGGTATTGCTGTTGGCGTTCGCAGGATGCATGACGTAAACAAAAGTGGCTGGTATATTCTAATTCCAATTTATAACCTGATTCTTTATTGTACACCAGGAACCGAGGGTCCGAATCAGTTTGGCTCTGATCCTAAAAGACCCGAATTTGAGGAATTTCTAAACGGCTAAGAAGCCGACTGCTATGTTTTCTCATATGCATATACGAAATTCAAAGCCTGAAGAGGATTTGTGTATATTTCAATATAAGATGAACTTTATATTGGATTATACGTTTTGAATGATTACTCCATCAAACAATAAAAAAATGAAAACAAGCATTGGTATATCAGACGCAAACAGAAAAACAGTTGCAGAACAATTGAGTAAGATTCTGGCAGATGAATTTGTTCTGTACGCAAAAACGCTGAATGCCCACTGGAACCTTGAAGGACCGGATTTTCATTCTGTCCATTTGTATTTTGAAGAATTGTATGAACAATCTGAAGAATTCTCAGATTCAGTAGCAGAGCGTATCCGTCAGTTAGGGCATTATGCTCCTGCTTCATTAAAAAATTTTCTCGCTCTCACTCACCTCACAGAAGAATTAACGGGAGGCACCAGCAGTCAGAATCTGATTAAAAATCTTCTGGCTGATCATGAAACCATCATCGAATTTATTCGTGGAAATATCAAAGAATTCGACGAAGCACATAAGGATGCAGGAACCGCAGATTTTGTTACCGGCCTCATGGAAAAACACGAAAAAACTGCATGGATGCTGCGCGCACATCTTAAATAAGCTTAAAGCCCAAAGCCCAAAGCCTGAAACTTCTTTTTACAACTCTGTATAGAAATTTTATTCATTTGCTTAATTACATATTGGTTTTAAGCTTTAAGCTTTAAGCTTTAGGCTTTAGACTTAAAAAGGTTTTAGGCTTTAAGCTTTACGCCTTCTGCCTTACGCCTTCTGCCTAAAAACCCTCCCCCATTTTTAATTTTCTACCGGATAAATAGACTAATTTCTACACTCTATCCCCCTCCTGACGGCATTTTGAGCCGATTCCTTTATTCCATCAGGGTTAGTTTCTAATTTTAATGAACGTTCAACCAGATGTTTGATGAGTACGAATCCTAATAATAGCCAGTACCGGAGAATTATCATCCGTCGTGCCAATGAATATGTCTTATTCAAAACAGATGATATAGCTTATTTTTTCCTGGAGAATAAAACCTGTTTTATGGTTGACCGAATTCAGGGAATTAAGTATTTAATACCCAAAACTTTGAGGGAGCTTTCGATTTCCCTCGATCCGGCAGATTTTTACAGGATCAATAAAAAATATCTGGTCCACATTGAATCCCTTAGAAAATTTAAATTATGTGTTGCAGGCAGAATTGAAGTAGAACTTTATCCTGCACCAAAGGAGAAGGTATTTATCAATCAGGTTAGAATGCAGGATTTCAAAAAATGGGTTACGAGGGGCAGCAATGAACAGGAAACACCTTTATTCGAAGATATCTTAGAGTCCCAGTCGGGATACTCTGACTACTAGTTTTATTTTCTCATGTGACCGCGGGTGGTTTCCACCACCTGCTTTTTTTTAAATAAGTTTATTTTCCTTGGCAGTACGAATGGCATCCGCCTTGGAATGGACGTTTAATTTCGCATAGATGTTTTTTATGTGACTTTTAACTGTCTCATTATCTATAAATAATTCGTCAGCAATTACCCTCCGGTTTTTACCTTTTGCAATTTCTTCGAGGATCTGTGTTTCCCTTCTCGATAGCGGCGAATGAGAGTTTCTTTGAAAGGAACGAATTACCAGCTGTGCCACATTAGCACTCATGGAAGCGCCTCCCTGCATTATTTCCCTGATAGATTCCATGATTTTTACAGCAGAACTATTTTTAGTCAGATACCCCGAAGCACCGTTGGCTAAAGCACGGAATATGATCTCCTCCGTATCATGTACGGTGCATATTAATATGAGCACCTGGGGCAGTATGGCTTTTATTTTAGGGATGGCTTCTATGCCGGATATTCCGGGTAAACCGACATCCAGCATAACCAGGTCGGGATTATCTTCATTGAGTTTTTTAATTGCCTGTTCAGCCGTTGAATAGGTATTAATAACCTGATATCCCTGTTTTTCACCAATCAAAAAACGATATCCTTCCCGGATGACTTTATCATCTTCAACAATAACTATTCTGACACTTTGTTCATCCATGATACTTCAATATTTTATAAATTTCCATGATTTCCGGGAGAAGAAACTCCCCCATTATGGGGGATTTATACTGAACAATTAAGGTTCCAAAGTTACTTTATCTTTAAGATTATGGAGCTTGCAGCAGAATAGAATAAAACAATGACTGATTCTATATCCCAACATAAATTTTTTCCAGCCTCTAAATGGGTATTTATTACCTGTTTGTTTTTTTCTTCTTTATTACAGGCACAAAAATTTCATTTTCAGAATTATAATGTCCAACAGGGTCTGATCCAATCCCAGGTAAGTGCCATAACACAGGATCACTATGATAATCTTTGGTTCTGTACCCTTGGTGGAATTTCCAGGTTTGATGGTAAAGTCTTTACAAATTACAGCGAAACAGAAGGCCTGATAAGTAATTACGCAAATACAATCATGGCTGATCATGATTCCAATATCTGGATAGGAACCGGATATGGTATTTCGAAATTTAATGGAGCAGTATTCAAAAATTACCAGTTTGCTGATTCGATGGAAGGAAACACTGTCCGCTCCATTCAGGAAGATGCGTTGCAAAGAATCTGGGTATTGGCAGGCGGTAAATTATATCAGATGGTCCAGGGAGAAAAACCTACGCGGTTTCCTGTTACCGCTTTGAATGAAAGGCTTACAGCGATCCAGGTGGATAAGCAGGGATTATTATGGGCCATCGTATTAAATAAAGGGATTTTCAAATTGGAAAGCGAAGGCTGGAAGTTAATTGTCCCCCTGACAGAATTCGATGATAACGGAGTCTTTCTAAAAATCGTTTTTGCAGCAAATGATTCAGGCAGACTTTTCTTATTATCATATAAAGAGATATATTCTGTGGATCAGGGTGTAATCAGCTCATTGATCAAAGCAGACAACCAGGAGAAGTTCACAAATTTATATCAGGACAAATCGGATCATCTCTGGATAACGTCAACTCATGGTTTGTTTCAATATTCCGATTCAGGACGGATACCGTTTAATAACGCCAACGGTTATGCGGGAAGTAATACAACGGTCATTTTTCAGGACCGGGAGGATAATTTATGGTTTGGAACAAACGGCACCGGTGTTTTCAGATATTCCTATCAGCAGTTTCTGATATTCGATCAATTCACGGCTGAACGAAATCTGAATGTGATGCCGATGCTCGAAAATGATGACCGGATTTTTATTGGAACGGAAGGAGCGGGGCTATTTGAATATGATGGGAAAAATATTAATTCCGTAAAAGGCCTCTCAGATGAACCGGGCGATCAGAATATTATAGGATTGTACAAAGCAGACGATAAAGGAATTTATGTTCTTTCCAGCAGCGGACGATTTGTAAAATATTATGGTGGTAAGTCAACTAAAATAAATTTAGGCGCTATAAAAGGATGTATTTATGCCGTGGTTCCTGATGGCAGGGGAGGATTCTGGGTTAATTCCTGCTGGGGATTTTTCAACGTCTCATCTCTCGGAATAACAACACAGGTACTTGAATCATATTCAGTCAGAAGTTTAATGGTTTCAAAAGACACATTGCTGGTTTCTACCGACAAGGGCCTTTACCTGATAGGGAATGATTTTAAATACAGAAAATTAAATGATTCGCTGCTGAACAGGGCGAATTATATGGCGCTCGCTTCACTTGGGAAATATTATTTGCTGGCTACTTCTAATAAAGGATTCATTCTTTACAATAGTCTGACAGGAAAATTCAGGCAGATCACAACAAAAGACGGACTGAATTCCGACTTTATATATAGTGAAGTTACCGATCATAAAAATCAGATATGGCTGGGAACGGGAAGAGGAGTAAATAAAATAGTTTTCGATACAACCACCGAGGCCCTGCAGATCTCAAGTCTTTCGATTCAGGGTGATATCTCCTCGGCAGAATGTAACAATGGGGCCGCTGTTTATGACAGTAAAAATAATTTATGGTTTGGCACTGTTTCAGGAATCTTTAAATTCTTTCCCGATTCCGGGAAAAGACATAATTATTTACCACCTGTGGTTCTGCAGCAGGTGCAGGTTTTTTCGAAAGATATTCCATCTGACAGATTTGACGGTCTTGTTAATAACTGGTTTGCCATTCCAAAAAATCTATCTCTTGAACACGATGAAAATCACCTGACTTTTTCCTTCAGGTGTCCGAGTTATCTGCATGGTGAATCCATATTATATCAATATCAGCTGGAAGGAATGGAAAAAATTTATTCGGCGCTTTCGCCGAATCATTTTGTAGTTTATCCGGCCCTCCCTCCGGGTCATTATACTTTCAGGGCCAGGGCATTTTTAGAAGGTGTCGGATTTTCGAAAAACAATATTGAATTCAATTTTGATATCAGAGCCGCATTTTATCAAACCATTTATTTTAAAATCCTGTTGGTCATCCTGGTAATGGGTATCATTTTATGGATACAATGGTTCCGGATGAGGTTGCGTGTAAAACAAATGAATCATATTGAAGAAATAAAGCGGGAAGAAAATATTAAGGTCAGACAAACCGCTTCCGAAGATTTTCACGATGAAGTGGGAAATAGTCTTACAAGAATTCAGGTTTTAACAGACGTACTGCATACCAAGCTTGGAGGTGGGCACGAAGAAGAGAAAAGAATCATCGGTCAGATAAAAGATAATGTGAGTGGTTTGTATCAGGGTACCCGGGATATTCTCTGGGCTTTAAACCCGGAAAGTGATATTGTAAAAGAAATAGGTCACAGGCTTGAAAGTTCGGGCATCGACCTGTTTCAGGACACGGGAATTTGTTTTACATATGAAAATTTACTTGGGGCATCGGATGAACTAAAACTTCCCGGAAATTATAACAGGAATATCATGATGATTTTTAAAGAAGCCATGAGTAATTCTCTTAAACACGCACAGGCGCATCATGTAAAATTACTTATTAAAAAATCCGGTCTTCATGAAATTCAGATTGAGTTGGTAGATGACGGCCTGGGATTTAATCACCTGTTCATTAAAAAAGGACATGGATTTCAAAACATGCTCAAAAGGGCTAAACGCATAAAAGCAATTTTTACCATCAACAGTAAGCCTGGTGAAGGCGCCAGATACGACCTGAGAATTCCAATTTCTCCCATTTGATATATGAATTTAATTGCCCTTTTCACCTGAATCTGGTATCCAAAACCTGCATAAAAGGCTAATTTTGAAGAAATCAGACCTTTATTCCAAAAAAAATGTGTCAATAAACCACTGAACTAAACTAATGTGGTATCTTGTCGCCTATTAAATTGTATTGGAATGAAAATCTTTGTAGCCGGTCTGCCTTTCGCCGTTAGTGATCAAGAATTGCAAGAATTGTTTGAACCATACGGTTCCGTTGGTTCAGCAAAAGTTATTTTAGACAGAGAAACCCATAAGAGTCGTGGGTTCGGGTTTGTTGAATTTTCAAGTAATGAAGAAGCGGAGAAAGCCATTAAGGCCCTCGATGGCACCAGCCTGGAAGGAAGAACGCTTACTGTAAAAGTTGCTGAAGATAAAAATCCCGGCGGCGGTGGATCCCGTGGTGGTGGATCAAGCCGTGGCGGTGGTGGAGGATATAACCGTGACCGTAATCGTTACTAAGCAAATACTTAGTCCGGTTTTGGTATAACGCTCAACGCCTTTTGGTGGATGATATATAGTATAGGAAGATGGTTAATATCTCTTAACTGGTTTCTATTGCTATAAATCATCCACCTTTTTTTGCCCAAACAACCAGCTGAAGCTAATTAATTATCTCAGTATGCGTTTCATATTGGCAATTGGTTTGTTGTTTTTGATGTCTGTTTCTTCAGCTCAGAAACGGAAACAAAGAGAATACGAATCAGAGAAAGAAGTCAAAGAAAAAGCCCTTCGGTTTATTGTTTTTGGCGACTGGGGACGGAATGGAGAAGATAATCAAAAGGAAGTCGCCGCAGAAATGGGCATCGTTGCAAAAAAATTCAAACCTGAATTTATTGTTTCCACTGGTGATAATATTTATCCCAACGGTGTACGCAGTACAATGGATTATGGCTGGATCGCTTCTTTCGAAAATATTTATACTGCGCATTCACTTCAGACAGATTGGTATGTAGTTCTGGGCAACCATGATTACGGTGGAGACCCGCAGGCGGAAATTGATTACTCAAAGGTTGACAGAAGATGGAATATGCCTGCGCGCTATTATTCTAAAATCTTTTATATCGGCGACGACAGTACACAGGGAGTACTGCTTGTATTTATTGATACCACACCACTGCTATCCGAATATTATGGTAATGGAAAAACACACGTAGAGGGTCAGGATACAGCCGGCCAAAGGATCTGGCTGGAAAAAACTTTACAAGATGCACCTCCGAATATTAAATGGAAATTCGTCTTTGGTCATCACCCGGTATACACGGGTGGAGGAAGGATGCTGGCGCCCGAAACAGCTCAAATGAAATATCTCTTTAAACCCATTTTTGAAAAGTATCATGTGAACGCTTATATCTGTGGTCACGATCACAATCTTCAATACATTAAACCGCCAGGTTTCACTACTTATTTTGTTTCCGGCGCGGGATCTGAACTTTCGAAAACAATCATTCACCCTGAAGGTGGTATATATGCGAAAGCAGAAAATGGTTTTATGAATTTCAGTGTCTATGAAAATAAATTGCAATTCACTATACTGAGTTATACTGGCGAGCGATTGTACTCCGGCTCTATCGCAAGGGAATAGGATTTTAAGGAGTGTGGTAGTGTGGTAGTGTGGTAGTGTGGTAGTACTAATCACTTCACTACCACACTACCACACTACCACACTACCACACTTTCCTGTTCTTTGCAGTAAATTTGCAGTTACAAAATGGCCGTAATTCAAAAGCCAGGCTGGAAAGAACGGCTCAGTGCCCTTCGGAACCTTCCTGCATTTTTCAAACTCGTCTGGGCATCAAGTCCCTGGATGACCGGGCTGAATGCCGGTCTCCGGTTGTTACGCTCCGCTATACCGGTCTCCTTTCTATATATCGGGAAGCTGATCATCGACGAAGTGATATTGTTGAATCGTCACCCCGGGCATGCTTCTACCCATCACTTATGGGCATTGATCGGCTTTGAATTTTTACTGGCGCTTCTGAACGATGGTTTGGGCCGCAGTATTTCTTTACTGGATACATTACTCGGTGATCTTTTTGGAAAACTAAGTTCAGTTCGCATCATGAAACATGCAGCCATACTGGATCTGGAGCAGTTTGAGGATCCGGTATTTTATGATAAACTGGAGAGAGCGAGACAACAAACCACAGGAAGGACCATTTTATTATCACAGGTTCTTAGCCAGGTGCAGGACCTGATTACCATGGGATTCCTGGCTGCGGGCCTCATCCTGTTCAATCCCTGGCTGATTGCATTATTATTTATTACGATCATACCATCTTTTATTGGTGAATCTTATTTCAATGATCAGACTTACGCATTGAATCGCAGGCAAACACCAGAGAGGAGGGAACTGGATTATCTCCGATATCTCGGAGCGAGTGATGAAACAGCTAAAGAAGTAAAAATCTTTGATCTTTCCGGATTCATCATTGGAAAATTTGAAGCATTAGCAAATAAATTTTATCTCAGTAACCGCAGGATTTCAATTAACAGATCTCTGTGGGGATCTGGTTTTACCTTATTGGGAAGCCTGGGATACTACGGCGCTTACGTTTATATAATTCTGGAAACCATCTCCGGAAAAATCAGTATCGGCCAGCTCACTTTTCTGGCAGGTACTTTCCGACAGCTTAAGACCCTCATGGAATCTATCCTGACAAGATTTACAGCAGTTTCCCAGGGTGCTATTTACCTGAGTGATTTTTTTGAATTCTTTGAGATTCAGCCAGGGATTACCACTCATTCAAACCCGCTTCCTTTTCCAAATCCCATACGCTCCGGATTTGAATTCCAGGATGTGGGATTCCGCTACCAGCACGCTGAGAACTGGGCATCGAGGCATTTAAATTTTACATTAAAGGCAGGCGAAAAAATTGCCCTGGTGGGTGAAAATGGCGCAGGGAAAACAACCCTCGTTAAATTACTGGCGCGACTATATGAACCTACCGAAGGCAGAATTTTATTAGACGGCCGTGATTTGCGTTTATACGATGTCGTTAGCCTGAGACAAAACATCGGGATCATATTCCAGGATTATCTACGTTACCAGATGCGCGTTTCGGATAATATTGCCGTCGGCAATATTATTCAAAAGGAAAATACGCCTTTAATAGTTTCTGCAGCGGAACAAAGCCTGGCAGCCGGATTGGTCAACCGATTACCCGCAGGATATGAACAGATGCTTGGAAAGAGGTTTGAAGAAGGCGTTGAATTATCGGGCGGAGAATGGCAGAAAGTGGCCCTGGCAAGAGCCTATATGAGACAGGCACAGGTGTTGATTTTGGATGAACCGACTTCTGCACTCGATGCCCGTGCTGAATACGAAGTATTCCAGCGCTTTGCCGCTCTCACACAGGGGAAAACAGCAGTATTGATTTCTCACAGGTTTTCAACAGTGAGGATGGCCGATAGGATACTGGTTCTGCAACAGGGCGAACTGATTGAAAGCGGATCACATCAGGAATTAATTGATATGAAGGGGAAATATGCAGAATTATTTGCATTGCAGGCAAAGGGATACCAATAATATGGGAGGAAAATATAAAATATGTCCGCGGTGTAAAAAGGAATTTACCTGTAACGCTGAAAATATTTCGGCCTGTGATTGTTCGCAGGTGACACTGAGCAATGACACGAAATCTTACCTGGCAAAAACATTTTATAATTGCCTTTGTAATAACTGCCTTTTGGAATTAAATCAACTGATTGCCAAAGAAAAAGATTATCCTTTTCCTGGTCCCGGAGGCGATTTAATTGAGGGTATTCATTATTACAAGGAAGAAGAATACCGCGTATTTACAGAACTTTATCTTTTGTCCCGCGGCTTTTGTTGCAGGAGCGGCTGCCGGCATTGTCCCTACGGATTTAAAAAGAGATGGGCGGAATAAAACAATTATGAACAGCTTTGGCTACTTTCATTAATTACTGTTATAGGAATGGGAAACTTTCAAATTGCTAAAAAGAGATTTTTTAGGGGACGAAATTCAAAATTCATTTACCTGGGAAAATCTTTTGGAAATAAAGCCTTTAAACTACTGGACGTGGGTGTGGGTAACCATTCTGCATCCAAGACGGTTTCATTATTTCCTGCATGCGAATATTATGGCGTTGATTTAAATAAAGAATATAATAACAATGAAGAGGATTTTAAGGTTATGAAATATTTCTATGAAATGGATCTTACAAAATTAGATTTTCACCTGATCCCTGATGATTATTTCGATGGTATTTGGATTGCACATGTAATTGAACATCTGCATAATGGAGATAAAGTAATTGAAAAGCTGATAGGAAAATTGAAGTCGGGTGGTTATATGTATATTGAATATCCCGGAATAAAAAGTACTAAACTGCCATCCATGTATGGCACATTAAATTTTTATGACGACGATTCACACGTAAGAATTTATTCAGTAAAGGAATTAACCGGATTGTTTGAAAAGAATGATTGTAGTGTATTGGAAGGTGGTAAAAGAAGGAATTTTTATTTCATCTTAGTATCTCCTTTAAGAATAATTAGCCATTGGGTCCGGGGTAAAAAACTAATAGGAAACATTTTTTGGGACCTGTTGGGTTTTGCGGAATATGTATATGTTCGCAAAAAGTAGATTTTTTATTGAGAATTTAAACTCATCCCCAGGTTCATCCCACGATTTATCAAATGAATTTGATTTAAATCAATTTCACCTTATTTCGGCAATTATTATAAAAAATCCCTAAGGGTAAACCCTTAGGACCACTCAGATTCAATAGGTTTGATATTTTATTTCATTATATTTAAGCCATAACGAATCTCAATCTTTCTCAGACCCTTAAAGAATTCCAAAATGCGAATTATTAGTGCTTTACTAAGTTCATTTATTGTTCTGTTTATTCTTATTTCGGTAACCATTTCCCAAACTTCTTGCAGTAAGACGGTTACTGAACATGACACCACCATTAAAACTGTTCACGACACAACTATTAAAATTGTGAATGATACGACAGTTGACACGCTGTTTAATGTTAATTATGGGTTGGTTGCTTACTATAATTTTAATGGCGGAAATTTGAATGATAGCAGTGGAAAAGGCAATAATATTATTTTCAATAATGCAGTTTTGACAAGTGATCGTTTTGGTCGTGCGGGTAATGCTTATCAATTTTCTGGTGGTGCTTATATGCAGGTGACAAACAGCACATCGTTGAGCCCCTCCCAAATTACTTTGATGGCAATTGTCAAGCTAAATGGATTTTATACTGGTTATGCCTGGGGAACTGAAATTCTCATGAAGGGCCCTGCTGATCAGGCCAACGGTGTATATGGCCTTAGAGTACACCCACTTTCTTATGATCTTTCAACACAATTGGACACATCAAAAGAACTTTTTACAGGTTTTTATGGAGATGGTGCGAATGCAGGTATTATAGATTCGTCGAATTATTTTATTCGGAGCGGCGATTGGAATACGGTAATTTATACCTATGATGGATTTGTTTGTAAATTATACATCAACGGAACACTGAGATCTACACGAACTTCACCGTTTGGATTTAACGTAAACACCAATGATTTGTATATTGGCAAAACGGAAAACCCTACCTACCCTTATAACTTTACGGGTTCCATTGATGAAATCCGCATTTACAGCAGGGCATTATCACCTTACCTGATAGGCAAGTTGAGTGCATTGACTGAATAAATAATTCAGTAGATTATTTTTAAGTTTCAAACCACATTCTTCGGCGGAAGTGCGAATGCTATGGCATTATGTTCGAAGTGATTTTTATGGGATCCGTCGCAGAATGGTTTATTTTGGGAAAGCCCGCAGCGGCAAACAGAAATAACATCCCTTCCTCCCAAATCATACCGGGCGCCGGTTTTATCCACAATCTCAAAATCCCCTTCTATTTTCAGTGAACCGTTGTCTTTTACCGTAATGATCGTGCCTGCCATTTATTTTATAATTTATGGTTGAAATTAAACAATTGTACCCACTTATCCCTGCTTGTTTTATCTTTAAACCCTAAATGAATTCCATTAAAATCAGTCGAATTATTTGCAGGAAATTTATTCAGCATTTAAATAAACCATATGAAAAAATATCTGCGTTCTATTTATATAATTTCAATTCTCATCAGCTTTTCATATATGCCGGCTAAAAAAATGAAAGTTGTCTTTTTCGGAGATTCAATCACAGAGGCAGCAGTAAATCCCCATGGATTCATTACGATCGACGATAGCATACTCAACCCGAAAGGTTCTTCAAATTACGATTTGATCGGAGCCGGTATCAGTGGAAATAAAGTATATGATCTTTACTTCAGAATGGATGATGACATTTTAAGTAAATCTCCCGATATCGTTGTCATCTGGGTAGGCGTTAATGATGTTTGGCATAAAAAAATGGGAACAGGAACCGACGCTGACAAGTTTGAAAGATTTTACCTGGCCATGGTTAAAAAATTTAAAGCCGCCAATATTAAAATCATCGTTTGTACACCCGCAGCTATCGGAGAAAAAAATGATTATACGAATGAACAGGATGGCGACATCAATAAATACTCAAATATTGTCAGAAAAATTGCAACAGACCAGCAACTGACGCTCGTGGACCTGCGCGCTGAATTTGAATCCTACGAAAAAACTCACAATCCGAATAACCTGGACAGAGGCATATTGACCATAGATGGTGTTCACCTGAATGAAGCGGGGAATGTATTCGTGGCAAAACTCATGGCCGAAGGAATAAGAAAAGCGACTCAGGGCTGATTGTGTAATTTAGTATATGCGTATTTATTTAATTCGGGAGTCCAGTAGTTACCAGAAATTATAAGCATGGACAGCATTTTAATGCTGTTGTCATAGTAGTCAAAATCTTCCAATTTAAATCCCGTCATATAATCCCAAATATCGTTTAACCATTGCTGGTTAGATGAATCTATCATGGCAGCAACAGCAAAAGGACCGATAAAACTCAGGGCTTCAAAATGTCTTGACTTTATATCGTCTCCAGCGAGCGTATATCCTGCAGAAATATTATCCGGATTTCCTGAAGTCGTTTCACGGATCCACTGGTTAATTCTTCGGATCATCTCATAGGAGCGATTGTCTCCTGTGAGAAGATAATCTGTTGCAATTCTCAAAGGAACACGACAGGCATTATAGTTATAACATCCATCATACCTCGACTCCAGGTATCGGGGTTTTGCCGGTTTTGCATTTTTGTTAATCCCGATTATAAAGTCTGGAACAAGCCCTGCATCCTCGCTGTAAGTTTTCTGTAAATGGGAAAATAATGCGTAATTCTTATCAATCACTTTTTTCCATTTTGGGTCTCCGGTTGCATCCTCAAATGACTTGCAATGAAGAGGCATAAAATCGGAAGAACGCATATCGAAATAATCCTTACTATCTGATTCGACTGCATCACTTAGCAGGATACTATAGGTGTCCTGATTGATCTCCTTTTTCATAATGTCACGTATCATTTTTCTGGCTGAATCACCATAATTGAAATCGCCATAGGATCCCCACTGTTTTTCCGCGAGCAGCAATGCAAATGCAATATCCATATCTCCATCCGTAGCTGATGTTGTATCCTTATTTTTATTATTGTCCAGTTGCGACCAGGCCATCAGTGTTGATTCAGGAATGCTTGGATGTGCAATTACATAGTTGTAGAGCTGATTGAATATTTTCTGAGCATCAGCGTCCTCACCTGCCATCAGCGTAATGATAATCATTCCATATCCCTGTCCCTCGGATACGCTTTGAAATTTGGATCCTTCTTCTTCAAAAAATACATATGCCTGATTCGATTCAGAAACCTGATGGATATATTGTTTTTTCCATTGTACATAAAAATCCCGAACCTGATTGTCCAGTTTTTCCTGGCTGAGATGATTTGGTTTGATGGTTCCTTTATGATAGGAATTGTGCTGTGGGAAGGGATAACGGACCATCTGAGGGTAACATTTATTTAACAGAAAGGTAAGGATGAATATTGCAAATATATTTCTGCCCATATCTCTATAACGTTTTCCCGGGTGGACTGTTGCCGCCATTTCAATTATCTTTGCTGCATGCATTATGTATCTGCGGAAGGTCTTGGGAAGTCTTATGGAATTAAACCACTTTTCGATAATATCAGTTTTAATATTGAATCAGGCGATAAGATAGCCCTGATAGCCAAAAATGGTACCGGAAAGACCACATTACTTAAGATTCTTGCAGGAAAAGAAAAAGCAGAAGCAGGTAAACTATGGATTTCAAAAGATATTAACGTCGTTTTTTTCGAGCAGGACCCTCAGTTCCAGGAGGAGCTTTCTATACTTGATAATATTTTCCATCATCCTAATCCGGTAACAACTGCAATAAAATCCTTTGAAGCAGCCAGCGAAACGGAGGATACAGATGCCCTGATGGAAAGTATTGAACAAATGGACCACCTTGGCGCCTGGGATTTTGATGCTAAAGTAAAACAGATTTTCAGCCGCCTCAATATCGACCATCTGATTCAGCCGGTAAAATCCCTTAGTGGCGGACAAAGAAAACGGGTGGCCCTGGCACGCACATTGGTCGATATCACTTTTGGTAGCCACGAAGCACTTCTTATTATGGATGAGCCCACCAACCACCTGGATATTGAAATGGTGGAATGGCTGGAAAATTATCTGAATCAGCAAAACATAACCCTTCTTGTCGTATCACATGACCGTTATTTCCTGGATAATGTATGTAATGAAATCTGGGAGATGGATCGGAGCGAATTATTTACTTACAAGGGGGATTATGAAAACTATCTGGAAAAAAAATCTGCCCGTATTGAATCTGATCTGGCAAGTATCGACAAAGCGAAAAATCTTTACCGCAAGGAACTTGAATGGATGCGTAAACAGCCCAAGGCGAGGACTACTAAATCTAAGAGCAGGCAGGATGCTTTCTATGTAGTTGAATCCAAGGCGAAACAAAACCTCGATGACCAGCGGCTTACACTTGAAATGAAGATGAGCCGTCTGGGAGGTAAAGTTGCTGAACTTAAGAAAGTAAATAAAAGCTTTGGCGACAAAATTATCCTGAAGGGATTTGATTATACTTTTAAACGCGGAGATCGCATCGGGGTTGTAGGAAAAAATGGAGCAGGTAAGACTACTTTCCTGAATATGTTACAGGGATTGGAACCACCCGATAGCGGTAAAGTCAATATCGGAGAAACAGTTGTATTTGGCAATTATTCACAAACGGGCCTTGTTATAAAAGAAGATGTGCGGGTAATTGAATTTGTAAAAAATATTGCCGAACATTTTCCACTTGCAGATGGAAGTTCTTTAAGCGCAGCCCAATTTCTGAACCTGTTTTTATTTCCTCCGGATAAACAATACACGTATATATCTTCTTTAAGTGGGGGAGAAAAAAGAAGACTTTTCCTTTTGTCTATTCTATTCCGTAATCCCAATTTCCTGATCCTTGATGAACCTACAAACGATCTGGATCTTCCAACGCTTGCTGTACTCGAAAACTTTTTATTGGATTTCCAGGGTTGTTTAGTCATGGTGTCGCACGATCGTTATTTTATGGACAGGATGGTCGAACATCTTTTTGTATTTGAAGGCAATGGCGTGATCAGGGACTTTCCCGGCAATTATGGTATATACCAGCAATGGCTGAAAACCAGGGATGGAGCAGAAAGCCCAGAAATAAAATCTGTACAGCAATCCATAGAAAAAGATTTGGTGACTGCAAAACAGGCAAAGCCAAAACTTTCCTATAAAGAAAAGCAGGAACTCGATTTACTTGAAAAAGAAATCAGTGATCTCAATAAAGAAAAAGACCAGATCACTGAAAAACTTCACGACGCTTCCATGAATTTTGATACGATTCAGCAACTATCCAAACAATTTACAATAGTAACTGAAGCCCTTGAATCGAAAGAACTCCGGTGGCTTGAGCTGAGCGATAAAGAGAGTGTGAGAGTGTGAGAGTGTGAGAGTGTGAGAGTGTGAGAGTGTGAGGTCCAGATTCTCACACTCTCACACTCTCACACTCTCACACTTTGTAAGCTATTTTCACTACTTTAGTGACCCTAAAGCCGCCATATGCCTGCCGAACTCACTCCGGTTATTCTTAAAGATAGCCTTGCCAACCCCGCACCACTCGGATTATTTGGATTTGGAATGACAACAGTTTTATTGAATCTGCACAACGCAGGATTTTATGAAATGAATTCGATGATACTTGCTATGGGACTCTTTTATGGAGGGATGGCTCAGGTCATTGCCGGAATTCTCGAGTTTAAAAAGAATAACACATTCGGGATGACGGCTTTTGTTTCCTATGGCTTTTTCTGGATTTCACTGGTGGGTCTTATTTTCATGGGTAAATGGGGATGGATAACCCCAACCCCCGGCCCTGCACTGGTAGCCTATCTAATCCTTTGGGGCATTTTTACTTTATTATTATTTTTCGGAACACTCAGAATAAATAAAGCACTTCAGTTCGTATTCGGATCA
The DNA here is from genome assembly GCA_963711345.1 of uncultured Bacteroidota bacterium. Classification (GTDB taxonomy): domain Bacteria; phylum Bacteroidota; class Bacteroidia; order Chitinophagales; family Chitinophagaceae; genus Puia. The sequence goes on from CAVQDS010000002.1 coordinate 1,406,651, forward strand.
CTGACCATTTTATTTTTTCTACTTGCAATCGGTGATGCAACTAAAAATGAATCTATTTCAAAGCTGGCCGGATATGAAGGCATTATATGTGGAGGATCGGCCATTTATACCGGTATCGCAAATCTGCTGAATGAGGTTTATGGATATATAGTTTTACCACTGGGTCCTGTTCGTAAATAAAACTGATCCATTAAATCTGTTTTTCTATTAGCTTATTCATGAGATGAATGATATGAGTTAAATTTGCCTCATGGGCAATTTGAAGAATCAGCATACATTATCAAAAAATATTATTATAGTAGGAGGTGGCTTTGGCGGAATTAATCTCGCGCTTGCATTAAAAAATGATCCTCATTTTAATATTACACTGGTTGACAAAAACAATTACAATTTCTTTCCGCCACTGATTTACCAGGTTGCTACAGGATTTTTGGAAAACTCCAATATCAGTTATCCCTTCCGGAAGTTGCTGAGGAAATATTCTAATATTCAATTCCGTATGGGTGAACTTCTCAAAGTGGATACTGCAGCACATACCATACAATTAAATAACGGGGAACTCTCATACGACTATCTCGTATTATCCATCGGAGCCGAATCAAATTATTTCGGCATGGAGAATATCCGAAGGCATGCCATTCCGATGAAAAATGTAAATGATGCATTGGAAATGCGTAATACCCTCCTGAAGCATTTTGAGATGGCAACGATTACCAACGATCCTGCGGAAAGAAAAAAATTACTTACTGTGGTGGTTGCAGGCGGAGGGCCAACCGGCGTAGAAGTTTCAGGTATGCTGGCCGATCTTCGGGTACATAGCTTTTCCAAAGATTATCCTGGCTTGTTAGGAAGCGGCGCACAGATTTTCCTGGTAGACGGAGGTACCCACCTGCTGGCTCCGATGAGTACTGCATCACAAAACGACACATTCGATGATTTGATTAAAATGGGTGTGATCATTAAATTACAAACTCAGGTAAAAGATTTTGTAAATGACAAAGTTGTGTTATCCAGTGGTGAGATCATTGAAACGAAGAATCTGATCTGGACTGCCGGAGTCTCCGCAATGATCATTGCGGGAATACCGGCGAACTGTTATGGAAGAGGAAAACGAATGATTGCAGATCCTTTTAATAAAGTAATCGGTGTGAATGATATATATGCCATTGGTGATACCTGTTTGCAAACACATGAACCGGAATACCCTAACGGGCACCCACAACTGGCACAGCCTTCCATTCAACAGGCAAAATTATTAGCTGCTAATTTAAAATCGATGGCCATCGGTAAGCCACTTAAACCATTTCATTATAAAGATCTTGGTACGATGGCTATTATTGGAAGAAATAAAGCCGTGGCAGATCTTCCTCATAATGTACATTTTAAAGGGTTTATTGCCTGGTTTTTATGGTTATTCATTCATTTGGTTTCATTGATCAATTATCGCAACCGGATTAAAACATTATTTAACTGGACCATCGCCTATCTCTATAAGGACCAGTCGCTCCGGTTCATTGTAAGGCCTGGTCCTGATCCGGATGAGAATACCTGATTTTTTCATGATAAACCCTGTATCCATCTTATGTTTCATGAGGCAGAATGGTCCCGGATGATCAAATTGGCCTCTGCCTGGATTTTTATTATTGAAATCGGTTGAAAAATATTTTGATTTAATGAAATTATTTTTACTTTTATGCGCAGCGACAAGCTGACTTTCCCGCGTTTCCTTACGAGCATTATTCGGCTAATGTTTTACGGTCCTGCGATCTGTGATCCATCCCTGTGAATCTATATACTTAAGTATTAAACAGATCAACCGATGGAGTTAACTAGCAAGACCTCTGGCCTGGACGAAAAATTAGACGGATTACTTTCTCTATTGATGCACGATTTTGAAGATGTACCGGCAATTCCACTCACTGATTTTCATGATCGCTACGGTGAATTTTTTGGAGAAGAATTGTACAATCTGCAGGAAATTCTATTTGAAGACGGCCTGGTAAGGTGTTTTATTGGTCCTGAGGGGCTCGAGCTTGAAATTACACACAAAGGTGTCGCCTTTATGGCCAAAGGAGGATATTCGAGCGCCATCAGGGAAGAAATGGTCAGTCACGATGATGCCTTACGTGCCCGCAAAAAAAACCGCATTATTCATATATTGATTACGATCGTTTTTATGGCAGCAATGGCAATTTGTTTTTACCTTCACAAAAAAACAGACTGAGATCCGCTATGCAACCTGACTATCCAAAAAAACCTTTCAGGGATGAACGCGAACATTTTGTTTTCCTTCTGGAAATGCTTGCGTCCATATCATAATAAGCCCATCAAACGGAATTGAATTTTTCATTCCCAATCAGCACATTACGCTTTCCATTTAAAACATTTAGGAATTAATTTTAACAAGGTTTTGAACATCCATAGACCTAAACTGTACATTTGAATATGAAACGAATTCTCATTCTGGCGGCCATTGTATTATTTGCCACCGCTTCTCAGGCGCAAGGCACACCATATACCTGGACTTACTCTTCAAATAAGATATCCGATAATGTATATGAACTCCATTTTCATGTAGACCTGAACAGTCCCTGGCATACTTATTCGCAATTCACTCCGGATGGTGGTCCGGTACCTACTAAATTCACTTTTGCAAAAAATCCACTCTATACTTTGGATGGGAAGGTGAAAGAAAACGGAAACCTGATTCAAAAACACGAGGCCGTATTCGGTGTTGATGTAAAATATTTTAATGGGAAAGTCGATTTTGTGCAGCTGGTAAAATTAAAAACACATGCAAAGACTAACTTTTCCGGATCTGTTGAATTTATGGTTTGCAATGACCAGCAGTGCCTCCCGCCGGCAACTCAGAAATTTTCCATTGTATTGAATTGATTTGAATGCCCGAGAAACATTTTATGACTGGGGAACGATCTCAAAAAATATCTTGTTTTGAATAATATACTCGTAATCGGTGCTTCTGGTCAGATTGGTACTGAATTGACACTTGCACTCAGACAACATTTCGGAGGTGAAATGGTAATTGCAGCAGATCTCAAAAGGGAAGCCGATTTATTGAAAGGTACAGGCCCCTTTCTTCCTCTGGATATCATGGATAAAGAAATTCTTCGCGTGCAGGTTCGCCGCCATGAGATCAAAACAATTTATTTACTGGTAGCAATGTTGTCGGCAGCGGGAGAAAAGAATCCACTACTTGCCTGGCAGCTCAATATGCAAAGCCTGATCAACACCCTTGAAGTGGCCCGGGAAGAATCTGTAACTAAAGTTTTCTGGCCCAGCAGTATAGCAGTATTCGGAAAGGATGCCCCGAAACAAAACTGTCCGCAGGATGCTTATTCTGCTCCATCAACAGTATATGGCATCAGTAAATTAACGGGAGAACAATGGTGTCATTATTATTACTATCGGTATGGAATAGACGTAAGGAGTATTCGATATCCCGGACTCATCAGTTATAAAACGCTGCCTGGTGGCGGGACGACAGACTATGCGATAGAAATATTTCATTCGGCCATCCGCGGAGAAAACTATACCTGTTTTTTACGCGCCGATCAGCGTTTACCTATGATGTACATGGATGATGCAGTGCGCGCGACTATAGAATTAATGGAAGCCCCTGAATCAAAAATATCTGTACGTACGGCTTATAACCTGTCTGGCATAAGTTTTACTCCGGAAGAAATCGCCCGTGAAATAAAACACCTGATTCCGGAATTCACCATCGAATACCAGCCTGATTTCCGTCAGGCCATTGCAGATTCCTGGCCGGAATCCATCGACGACCATTTTGCTGCCAGGGACTGGGGCTGGAAACCTTCTTTCAATCTTAAAAAAATGACAGAAGAAATGATTCACCATATTAGTCCCGGACTGGCGGTTTCCACTAAGCGATGACCACGCACGTGCGGGGACCGTTTACCGTATATCGTATATCGTAGATCGCGGATCGATATACGATAGTCGATACACGATTTACGTAAGAGCCGAATTCGGAATGAAACCATAAAACAATTACTTTTGCAGCCCCCGTCGAGGTAGCTCAGCTGGTTAGAGCATCGGATTCATAACCCGAAGGTCGGCAGTTCAAGTCTGCTCCTCGATACTTAAAAAGGCCCTTTCCGGCCTTTTTTTATACCACTCCGTAAGCGTATTTCAGCACAATTTGGCTTGTACATTCCTTTGGAGATACTCTCTTGTATAATTCATCTTAAGGTTATACTAAGGTATTTATAAGGTATTTCCAGCAAAAATTACATAAGATTACCTGAATAAAACTAGTAAATAAACTAAAAATAACCTAACTTTCAGAGAAATCAATAAGTTTGATCAAATAATTACAGAAGTTATGGCTATCAGTGAAAGTCTTATTATGCAAAAAATGTCAGGGCATCTGGGCAAAGAACTCGTGTTTAAGCAATATGGTTCTAAAACCGTGGTCACCAAATACCCGGATATGAGCAAAAGGGTGCTTAGTGAAAAGCAACTGCGCATCAACGAGATCATGTCAGAAGCCAACTACTATGCAAAGGGAATTCTTGCCAACGAAGAACTGAGAAATGCCGCCCAGGTAAGGCTGAATACAACCCGCAAAAAATTATACACCGCACTTATCAAAGAATATTTTAAGAATACCCTCGTGGAAGATAAAAGTCCTCTTATTTAAATACAGCTGGAGTATTTTTCGATTTGATATTTGTTGCGCAGAAAATCTGGTATATAGATTCCGTCTTTCCGGTTTTATACGTGCTTTTTACTTTATAGAATTACCAGCACGTTTTGTGAATTGCTTCCCTTTTCGATTCCCAATAAATCTTTTCGAATTTTTCCTGCTTCAGATGCTCTGTTACCCCGCTGTAAATTTTGCATTAATAAATTATGAAACCGGAATGCAAAATTTTTTCTCCTGCAAATAAAAGAGCATGTATACTTCTCTTTAAATCTTCCACATAACTATTTTTTTCTTTAACGAAGCATTTGCAAATCTTAACAATTCCTTTTTTTTCGCTTAATCCTGCCGACATACCACGCTTCTACATTCGCCTGCGAAGTTAAATTCAAACTAAAAACTAATCTATTATGAGCAAAAGAATTACTCTGCCCATTTATTTAAGAGCGTTCTTGGTCTTATTGCTTTTACCGGTTTTTGCTCTGGCGGAAAAGCCAATCACAGGTCAGGTGCTCTCATCATCCGACCAAACTCCGGTAGCTGGTGCTACGGTAATTATTAAAGGATCAAAGGTCGGTACCTCAACAGGGCTCGATGGAAAATTCACGATCAAGGCAAATCAGGGAGACGTGCTTGTAATAACCGGTGTAGGTATTACAAGGCAGGAAGTAATTGTGGGTTCAGAGGATGATTTTTTAATCAAAGTAACTACCAACAGTAAGAATCTTAATGAAGTAGTTGTTACTGCTACAGGTATCAAAAAAGACTCCAAACGAATCGGGTATTCCCTTCAAACGATTGATGCCTCAAAACTAACACAGGCCAGGGAGGCGGACCCGATTAATTCTTTAAAGGGTAATGCTGCAGGTTTGGAAATTAATATCAATCAGGAAATCGGCCATCCCGCGGATGTGATCATTCGGGGAGAGAATAATCCGACAGACCGTCCGATGTTTGTTGTAGACGGGGTTCCCATTACTTCAGATACGTACAACCTCAATTCAGATGATATTGATACATATACCATATTAAAAGGTCCTAATGCTGCGGCGCTGTATGGTTTTCAGGGGAAAAACGGAGCCATTATTATAACAACCAAAAAAGGGAAAAAAGGACCAAAAGGATTGGTGGTCACATTTAATAATACTACTCAATTCAACAATGGTTTTATCGCGCTGCCCAAGTACCAGGATAGTTATGGTCCCGGCGACAATGGCAAATATGCATACGGAGGCGGTGGATCCAGTCCCGCATCATATTTCGGTAACGGGGCAGTAGGAGTTGGGGTTAACGATTATGATTACGACGTGTGGGGACCGCAGTTCAATGGTCAGTTATTACCACAATATGATGGTGCTTATGATCCGACGCAAACTTATGTAACAACGTTTGGCGACGGGACTACTTATTCAGGACATGTGGCACCTACACCCTGGGTAGCGAGAGGGAAAGATAATTTGAAAAAATTCATTCAAACAGGTTTACTGCAATCAAATAGTATTGCGGTTAGTTCATCTACGGAAAAAACGGACGTCCGGTTTTCCATTGGGAATACTTACCAGCAGGGAATAATTCCCAATACAGAATTGAACAATGCAAATTTTACTGCGAGTGTTGTTCAGAGATTCAACCCTAATTTATCCATGACTGCTTACATGAATTACAGTCGGCAATCATCACCCAATGTTCCGGATGTTACCTACGGCCCGAACAGTATTATATACAATATTATTATCTGGGGTGGTGCAGACTGGGCCATGAGTGATATGAAGAATTACTGGCAGACGGGTCATACCGGTGTTCAACAGAAATATGAAGAATACTACAGGTACAACAACCCTTACTTTATGTCTTACGAATGGCTGAGGGGCCATGATCAGAATAATGTGTACGGATATGTTTCCCTGAATTATAAAGTAAATGACAATTTTGATTTACAATTCAGACCCAGTCTTACAACATACGACATGTTCAATTCGGAAAAACTTCCTTATTCCGCGGACGTCTATGGCCGGGAATTGAGACAGGGTGATTACAGAACAGATGCAAGAAATTTATTCGAATCCAATACAGATTTCCAGGCCAGGTATCATAAAAATGAAATTGCCGGATTTTTAGATCTTGCGGTACTTGGAGGTGCAAGTGCGAGAAGTTTAAATTTTAATTCTTCATTTGAATCAACGAACTACCTGAATACGCCAGGCACATATTCATTTGCCAATTCACAAGGACCTATCACAGGCAGCAGCTTTAATTCAAGTATGCTTGTATTGAGTGCTTACTATTCAGTTGATTTGGGATATAAATCTTTTATAACTGCAAATATTACCGGCCGCGTGGATAAATCATCCTCGCTTCCTACCAACGCAGGCAGTTATTTTTATCCTTCTTATAACCTGGCTACTGTTGTGTCGGATTATACGAACCTTCCGAAAGTGATTTCATTTCTTAAACTGCGTGCATCTTATGCAGAAAGCAAAAGCGGTGGAACAAGTCCTGTGTTCTCCGCTAACGTGAGCTCTACTCCGGCTGCTGGTTATGGTTATTATTGGGCATCTCCCTATGGCGGTCCAACAGCACCTTCATACCAATTTTCACAACCATATACATTAGCGCCTACTTATTCCAATCAGAGCAGCGCGAGATTTACGGATCAGACAGTTAATCCAAATATTGTCACTGAAAGCAGGCAGGCAACTGAATTCGGAGCTGATATCCGGTTTTTCAACAACAGGTTAGGAATTGACGCCACCCGTTACCATTATAAGAATACAGGGATTGTAGGTCTTGGAACTTCTTCTGCTTCCGGATATTCTACTTATCTGACTAACGGTAATATCTATACGAATGACGGATGGGAATTTGTAGTAACGGGTAAACCTTTTATAAATCCGAATGGATTTAGTTGGAATGTTGCAGTCAATATTGGGAGTTATATCAAAAAATGGGTTAACAACTGCAAACCCTGATAATTACGAAACTAAAAGTGGTCAGCGTACTGATTTAGTTTATGGAAATGCATTTGTAAGAACAGCTGCTGGTCAATTGGTGGTTGATCCTGCTTCCGGAGATTATTTAAGATTTTCTGATCTTGGATCGTCAGCACAAAAAATATTCGGCCATTCAGATCCCAACTGGCAATGGGGCATCGTTAATACCGTGAGCTATAAAAGCTGGTCCATGCGATTCCAGTTTGATGGGATGGTGGGAGGTGTGATAGAGGATTATGTAAGAAAGAAAACACTCCAGGGAGGTCGCCATATTGAAAGCGCTACCGGCGCGTTGGGAGTTGCAAGACCGATGGATGCAGATAATATTGCCGCATACACCGCACCAGGTGTAGTACTGACTGGTCCTAATGGAATTCAACTGGATCCAATAACCGGAGTTATTACAAATAGTAAAGAGCTAACGGTAAATCCAAATACCACCAAGAGCCAGGTTCAGGCTTTTGTAACACGTGAAGCTTCCATTCCTGATCTGGATGTTATTTCAAAGACTTATGCCAAATTGAGAGAAGTTACGATTTCATATAACCTGCCTGCAAATATTATCGGTAAGCAGAGTTTCTTTACTGCAGCCAGTATTTCTCTGGTGGGAAGGAATTTATTATACTTTTTCCCAGAGAAATATAAAGACATCGACATTGATCAATATTCTCAGGGCATATATAATGTCGGAAATAATGGGGCATACAGTACTTCAACTTATACATCAGGTTTGCAAACTCCTACTACGCGCAGTTATGGTTTTAATTTTAATCTAACCTTTTAAAACCTATAAAAAAAGTATATGAAACAAGTAAAGAATATAATTTTAATTATTATAGGTGGCTTTATGATGACTTCCTGTAATAAACAAATTCAGGAAAAACAAGCGGATCCAAATAACCCTACCACAGTTCCTCCCGGTTTGGTTTTGGGGACTCTTTTGACGGATATTTCTGGTACTGGAACTGCCGGAAGACTAAGCGGAACAGGTTCCAGCGAAGGAGTAAATTCCTGGGATGGCGCTCACCGGTGGAATCAATATCATTGCAGCAACTATGATTACTATGATAATAATATTTATGCATGGACCAACGGTTCATTTGATCCATACCTGGTCATGAAGAATGCGTTTCAAATGGAAAAGGAAAACAGTACCAGGGGTGCACCTGCAGTTAATCCATATGAGGCTGTTGGAAGATTTGTACGGGCTTACTACTATTACAATCTGACTTCCATGTTCGGTGATGTTCCGCAAACTGAAGCCCTGGATGCAGCAGTAACCCAAAGCCCTGCCTACACACCTCAGGAACAGGTTTTTCAATATGTTCTGGCAGAGCTGGATACGGCGAATACGGATTTTGCTTCATTAATAGCGAGTAACGATAATTCACTGTCTCCATCACAGGATATCATGTACGGAGGAAACCTGGTGCTATGGCAAAAAATGGTGAACACATTTCAGCTGAGGGTGTTGGTTGCTTTAAGTAATAAAGCTTCAGACCCGCTTTTAAATGTACCTGCCAGATTCGCTGCCATTCTTGGTAGTCCCTCGACTTACCCTCTTCTGGCGGGTCAGGCTGATGATTACAAATTTATTTACAATCCAGGGAATGCAAATACGTATAGTACCTACCCTTTCAATCCGAGTAATTTCGGGTCTATTGCGCAAAGATTTAACATGGCTGATACATATGTAAAAGCCCTAACCACTTTAAACGATGCGCGCGTATTCATAACATGTGAACCTGCCTGGGCCTATGTTGCAAATGATCCGAATCCCTGCAAGTATAATTATTTCGTTGGTGCCAGCACGGGTCTTCCTCTTGCACTTATGTATTCTGCAGCAGGTGTCGATTCATTTTCATTTATCAACCGTCAAAGGTATTATTCGAATTTTACTGGTGAACCTGATGTACTGGTAGGTTATAAAGAAATGTGTTTCAATATTGCAGAAGGCATTATGCGTGGATGGGCCACGGGAAATGCCGAAACCTGGTATAAACTGGGCATTACTGAATCCATGATTTTTTATGGTATTGATGTTACTCAGACCAGTTTCACAGCCTATTTTCTTCCGAAGGGAGCCAACTCGGTTACCCAGGTCGCACCTTATCCATACACCTTTGATTTTAATGCATATTATGCACAGCCATCTGTTGCACTTTCTGCTGTGCCGGCTACTGCCATCAACCAGATAGTTTTACAAAAATATATTGCGAGTTTTCAAAACTCAGGTTATGAATCTTATTACAACTGGCGAAGGACCGGTGTTCCGGCATTTGAAGGTGGGAGCGGCGTAGGGAACAATGGAATTGTTCCTATCAGATGGGCTTATCCTGTTACTGAACAGCAACAAAATACAGACAATTGGAAAAAAGCTTTATTATCGCAGGGATTCACGCAGGATGATCTTAATCAGGTCATGTGGTTGCTCAAATAATATTTTCCGTCAGGAGAATTTTCTGATAGCAGTTTGGGTTATATAAGGCGAATCTTTTCTAAGATTCGCCTTTTGATTTTCAGAGAAATTCAGTCAGAGTTTATTTAATACAGAAAGTTTTTTGAAGGTCAGATCGTATTCTTTTGGAATTCTAATTCGATTTCAAAAATTCATATATTAAATTCATATATATTTTAAAGTAAAACTTCAAAATAAATATTTCATTAAGTTTTGTTATCATTTAAAACAAAACCCCCTGTGGAAACAGGGGGTGTCTTACGATTGCTTGCTATATAAAAAACTTACATATATCTATTTGAAGCTTCTCATGGCGAAAATATAGAACAAATAACAAAAAAATACAGAATGTTATTAACTTTTGTGGAAAATATTACATATTTATTTTAGTAATGTGTTATCGGTTCTGATTTGGTTTTGACCTCTATTCTTTCCGGGTAGGCCAACAGTGCAGCCTGGAGACAATCCATAGCAGTCTGGATGGCTTCCTTATTCAGTACATAAGCAAGTCGTACTTCATTGAGACCGAGGCGGGGGCTGCCATAAAAACCGGATGCAGGGGCAAGCATCACAGTCTCCCCTTTAAAAGAAAAAGATTCCAGCAACCACTGGCAGAACGCATCAGCGTCAGGGACTGGCAGTCTGGCCATTGCATAAAATGCACCTCCGGGATTAGGGCAATAAACGCCGGGCATTTCATTTAGTCTTTTGACGAGTAAGTCCCTGCGTTTGCGGTATTCTTCGCGTGTAATATCAAAATAATCTTCCGGAAGATCTATGGCAGCTTCACCCAGGATTTGGGAGAATGAAGGAGGGCTGAGTCTTGCCTGGGCAAATTTCATTACCGTATCGAGCAATTCCTTATTTCTGGTAATGAATGCACCGATCCGGCCTCCGCACGCACTGTAGCGTTTGGAAATGGTATCCATTAAAACAACATTATTATCCAGTCCTTCCAGCTGCATGGCACTGAAATGAGATCCTTCATAACAAAATTCACGGTAGGCTTCATCACTGAACAGGTAAAGATTGTATTTCAATGCAAGTTGCCTGAGGGTATTCCATTCCTCACGGCTATACAGGTATCCGGTCGGATTATTGGGATTGCAAATTACGATCGCCCTGGTTTTTTTTGTGATGGCTTTCTCAAACGCTTCGAGCGGAGGAAGCGCGAATCCGCTATCTATATATGATGTAACAGGAATGACTTTTACGCCCGCTTCGACAGCAAAACCATTGTAATTGGCATAAAATGGTTCGGGAATAATAACTTCATCACCCGCATCCAGGCATCCGAGAAAGCCAAAAAGGATTGCTTCCGAACCACCTGTTGTTATAATGATTTGATCGTAACTAATATCAATTCCGTTGACGGCATAATATTTCACCAGCTTACGGCGGTAACTTTCATTGCCGGCACTGTGGCTGTATTCGAGAATTTTAAATTGAAAATGTCTGACCGCATCCAGCGTGGAAGGTGGTGTTTCTATATCCGGCTGACCAATATTGAGGTGATAAACCCTTGTTCCTCTCTTTTTTGCAGCTTCAGCAAATGGCACCAATTTGCGTATCGGTGAAGCGGGCATTTCCTGTCCTCTTTGAGAGATAGTTGGCATGGTACTTTTAATATTTCCCAAAGGTAATTAAAGCCTAAAGCCTAAAGCTTAAAGCCTAAAACTTTTCTAAGCTCAAAGCCCTTTTATGCCTAAAGCTTAAAGCCTAAAGCTTAAAACTTCTTTTTAGATCTACGATTTTTAAATCATAAATAATTACATTGGTTTTAGGCTTTAAGCTTTAGGCTTTAGGCATAAAAAGGCCGTTGGGCGTTGCTGAAAACCCGTCTCCGGAACTCCCTTTCTTCACTAGGTGAAAATAGGGAAAGAAACTTTGTGGGTTTCCAGCGAACGGCCAACGGCCGGCACGAAAAAATTATTTATGATTTTGGCTTTCCTTGTTCAGCCTGGTATTTGGCATATGCATCCTCCGTCAACACTTCTCCGGTAATTCGTAAAACGATCGGTGTGCTTGCACCCATTACAGAAACAGTAATGGTTTTATTAAAAGGTCCTGGGTTTGCTGCATTGAAACCGGCATTGATTTTATCATCTTTTCCTTTTGGAACCGCACCCTCCGGTTTCACCGGCGTAGTACAACCGCAGGAAGCAACGGCAGTTTCGATTACGATCGGACCACTACTAATGTTAGTAAAAGTGAAATCATGGTTCACAGGCACGTTTTGTTTGATCTTTCCGAAATCATAAGTAAGCGTAGTGAACTTGATTAATCCGGAAGCATCTTTCTGCTGAGCGAATAAAGAGAGAGAGACAATAAAAGCACTGAAAAACAATACTGCTTTTTTCATTTTACTGGTTTGTTTGTTTTAAAAATTGGACAGACGCGTTTTCAGGGGCAGCGGTGGTTGGTACCTTATATACTTCACCGGAAATGATTAACGCTTTGGTTTGTCCATTGTTGTAAAAGATGGTAACTGTTTTGTTAAAATGACCTTCTGCATAAGCATTATATCCAACTTTGATGGAAGCACTTGCACCCGGAGAGATTGCTTCGCGGCTCCATTCAGGTGTTGTGCATCCGCAGGATGCCTGTACATTTTCCAGCATCAGAGGTTTGGTTCCCGTATTTACGATTTCAAAAATATGAATCACGGGACGACCCTGGGGAATTTTTCCAAAAGAATAACCGCTTTCTTTTAACTGGAGAATATCTTGTTTGGGATCAGCAGAAGGACCCGATGGTTTTATTACAGTTGACTGGGCATTCAGGCCAAAACCCATAAACAAGCTATAAATTGTCAACAATAAAGTCTTTTTCATAGTTTATACAGAATTCTTCATAAAATTACATAGTAAACGTCACCTTTGCCAATAAATTTTAACCCATTATTTAACCGCTTTGCAAGGCCATCCACCTCTTAAACGGATGAAATATGGAAAATCTTATAACCAGTGATCATCTTGCCCTGGAGAATCTCTCCTACGACCTTTTCCGCAAGGAAGTACTGAAAGATTACCGTATTGTTTGCGAAAGCCGCGAAGCAAGTCTGCTTGGACGTAAAGAAGTCCTTACTGGCAAGGCAAAATTCGGAATTTTCGGAGATGGCAAGGAAGTTCCACAGGTAGCGGCAGCTAAATTTTTCAGACCTGGTGATTTTTATGCTGGTTATTACCGGGATCAGACACTTGGATTTGCACTTGGCATTTCCACTATTGAAGAATTCTTTTCACAATTATATGCAGATCCTGATATCAATCACGATCCGCACAGTGCAGGCAGGAATATGAATTCACATTTTTCTTCACCACTTGTAGGAGAAGATGGTGAATTCCTTGATCTTGTAAACAGGAAGAATTTCACGGCTGGTCTCGCTCCTACTGCTGCCCACATACCCCGTTCATTCGGCCTTGCCTATGCTTCCAAGGCTTTCCGGCAGATACGTGAACTGAGCGACCTGCATGATCTTTCTGTAAATGGAAATGAAATTTGTTTCTGCACTATCGGAGATGCTTCCACGAGCGAAGGTCATTTTTGGGAAATCATAAATGCGGCAGGCGTATTACAGGTTCCCCTGGCAATTTTTGTATGGGACGATGGATACGGAATATCTGTACCGGTAAAATACCAGACTACCAAGGGATCAATTTCAGAAGTCTTAAGAGGCTTTCAGAAAGAAGAAGGGACAAATGGAATTGACATTTATAAAGTAAAAGCCTGGGATTATGCGGGCATGTGCGAAATCTTTGAAGCAGGATTGCATAAGATCCGGGTAACACACACTCCTGCGCTTTTTCATGTAGAAGAGCTCACACAACCACAGGGACATTCTACTTCGGGTAGTCATGAACGTTATAAATCTCCTGAAAGACTGGAATGGGAACGTACCTGGGATGCGATGAAGAAAATGAAAGAGTGGATTATAGAAAACGCCCTGGCCAGTGCCGAAGAACTGGAGGAAATTCATTCAAAAGCCAAGGACCTGGTTCGGAATAGTAAGAATGCAGCCTGGGAAAAATGCATGGCACCCATACATGATCAGGTAAGTCGCTCAGTTTCCCTGATCGAGGAAATGGTTTCCGGAATACCGGAAAAGCAGGAAATATTTGAACCCATTCTCAGACAGTTATCTCTCGTTGCGCGAACCCAATCGCCGTGACGTGATGCATTGTATCCACCAGGTATTGGTGCCGGCGGGTGATCATCCTGCATCTCTATCCCTGAGAGCATATTATCAGGAATTATCCCGGGAGAACAACCGGTTGTATAATACCCATCTCTACCAGGAAGGGCGTAAAAAAATTGAGAACATCGAAGCCGTTCATGCGCGGTATGCTGAAGACGCTCCTCTCTTGAATGGATATGAAATACTTAATAAATATTTCGATGAACTCTTTGCACGAAATCCAAAAGTACTTGCTTTTGGGGAGGATCTCGGTCAGATTGGAGATGTAAACCAGGGCTTTGCAGGGTTACAATTAAAATATGGTAAAGGCAGGATTTCGGACTCGGGTATCAGAGAAATTGCGATTATCGGACAGGGTATTGGTTTGGCTATGCGTGGACTTCGTCCGATTGCCGAAATCCAATATCTGGATTACATGCTTTATGCAATTCAAACATTAAGTGATGACCTGGCGAGCCTGCATTACAGGACGGCAGGAAGGCAGTCCGCGCCCCTGATCGTACGCACCCGTGGTCATCGTCTTGAAGGGATCTGGCACAGCGGATCTCCTATGGGAATGCTCATTAATGCAGTTCGCGGATGCATGTTTGTGTTCCGCGAAATATGGTGCAGGCTGTTGGAATGTATAATACACTTCTGGAAGGAATGGATCCGGCCATTGTGATTGAATGCCTTAATGGATACCGCCTTAAAGAAAAACTTCCTTCCAACCTGGGGGACTTCCGTGTTGCCTTGGGAGTTCCTGAAGTAATTCGTGAAGGATCTGAAGTTACTATTGTTTCATATGGCTCTACACTGCGCATAATAGCGGAAGCGGCAGAAGACTTAAGCGAATTAGGAATTGATTGTGAGATCATTGATGTGCAAACCCTGCTTCCATTTGACATACATCATATCATTCTGGGTTCACTCAAAAAAACTAACCGGATCATTTTTATTGATGAAGATGTTCCCGGCGGTGCAGCGGGTTATATATTTAATAAGGTAATGGAAGAACAGGGTGGTTATCGCTGGCTGGATGTTGCGCCCAGAACACTTACTGCAAAAGCGCACAGGCCTGCTTATGCAAGCGATGGCGATTATTTCAGTAAACCTAATGTGGAAGAAATCATTGATGCAATTCAGGAGATGATGAGAGAATAGTGTGAGAGTGTGAGAGTGTGAGAGTGTGGGAGTGGAGTATAAGAGTATATGAGTATAAGAGTATAAGAAGGATATTTAAATTAATAATTAATAATTTAAAAAAGGTTTACGCCTTAAGCCTTGTGTTTTCTGCTTTATAAATGCTTATTACTTAAATTTGCAGTCCTAAAATTCCAGTATAATTTATGGGTCGGATTTTCGAAGTGCGTAAAGCCACCATGTTTGCCAGGTGGGATAAAATGGCAAAGCAATTTACCCGGATAGGGAAAGAAATAGCGCTTGCAGTGAAATCCGGCGGCCCTGATCCAAATACAAATGCAGCATTGCGTCGCTGCTTTCAGAATGCAAAAAGTGTAAATATGCCCAAGGATCGCGTGGAAGCCGCGATCAAAAGAGCGATGGGCAAGGAAATGGATAACCTGGAAGAAATCCTCTATGAAGGATATGCACCTCACGGAGTGGCCGTACTGGTAGAGACGGCAACAGATAATCCAACCAGAACCGTTGCGAATGTCCGTTCATATTTCAACAAGGGAAATGGTAATCTGGGAACCAGCGGAAGTGTAAGCTTCCAGTTTAAGAAAATGGGAGTATTTAAATTAAAACCTGAAAAATTAAATATAGAAGATCTGGAACTGGAACTCATTGATCACGGTCTTGAAGATTTGGGTGACGGGGAAGGAGAGCACGGAGAACCGCTTATTGTATTGCATGTTGCCTTCAATGATTTCGGAAATATGCAAAGAGTACTGGAATCAAAAAATATTACTCCTGCCAATGCTGAAGTGGAATGGATTCCTACCACGACTGTTTCTCTTTCTGAAGAACATGCCCAGGAAGTTTTAAAGCTTGTAGATAAACTCGAACAGGATGAAGATGTGCAGAAGGTATTTCACAATCTGGTTTAATAAGCCGAAAGCCTAAAGCCCAAAGCCCAAAGCCCAAAGCCCAAAGCCTAAAGTCTAAAGCCTAAAGCCCAAAGCCGAAAGCCTAAAGCCCAAAGCCCAAAGCCGAAAGTCTAAAGCCTAAAGCCCAAAGCCTGAAACCAATATGGATAAAGTGAATGAATAAAATATCTATTCAGAGTTCTAAAAAGAAGCTTTAAGCTTAAGACCTTAGTTTGCTATTTCCTCTGCTATAACTGAAATAAATCATCAATCCGATAGCCATCCAGCCCAGGGCAACAAGGATCGTAGACATGTCAAGAGAAATGATCATGGCAATGCACAAAAGTGCCCCGAGGATTGGAACCAGGGGAACCAATGGTGTTTTGAATGGACGCGGATGATCGGGATCTGCTTTTCTCATAATTATAATCCCCACACAGACCAGTGTAAACGCAAGTAATGTTCCGATACTGGTGAGGTCACCGGTTATATCACCTGGCAGAAGCGTAGCAATTGATCCAACAAAAAGAAACAATAGAATATTCGATTTGTATGGTGTTCTGAATTTTGGATGCAGAGTGGAAAATACTTTTGGCAGGAGTCCATCACAGGACATGGAATAGAATACCCTGCTTTGCCCAAGTAGCATCACAAGTATAACAGAAGAAAAACCAGCTAAGATTCCAACTGTTACCCATTTGGCGAGCCAGTGGTAATTGGTCATATATGTTTCTATCGCATAAGCAACAGAAGCTTCCTTACCCGCACGTACAAAATCGGTAAAAGGGGCAACACCCGTAAGTACCCAGGAAAACAATACATATAATATTGTACAAATAATAAGAGAGCCAAGAATACCGATCGGCATATCTTTTTTAGGATTTTTTGCTTCCTGCGCAGCTGTTGATACTGCATCAAAACCTATAAAGGCAAAAAATACGATGGCTGCACCCCTCAAAACACCGCCCCAGCCATGACGGAAAAAGTCGGTATACGTATATTCTTTACCGTTAGGAAGAATGGCGGCTTTGGCATTGGCAGGTATCATATAAGGATGATGATTCGCCGGATTGATGTACTGCCATCCCAGGGCAATAAAAAGTAAAACAATGGATACTTTGATGATAACGATGATCGAATTCACAATCGCAGATTCCTGTGTGCCTTTGATCAGCAGAAGGGAAAGTACCAATAGTATAAATAAAGCTGGGAGATTTAAAATTCCATAATGCATAACACCATTCATATCCTTCAGACTATCGAGTGGTGAATGACACCACTGGTAGGGAATCCTGTTATCAAATAATTTATTGAGGAATTCACTCCATGCTATTGAAACTGTGGCAGCACCAAGGGCATATTCAAGAACAAGGGCCCATCCGATAATCCATGCTACGATTTCTCCCATGGTTGCGTAAGCGTATGTGTATGCGCTGCCTGCGATGGGAATCATGGATGCGAACTCTGCATAACACAATCCGGCAAATGCGCATCCGATGGCAGCAATAATGAATGAAACTGTAACAGCAGCACCAGCGTGACCACCGGCGGCGGCGGCAGTTCTCACAAACAAACCGGCGCCAATAATTGCGCCGATGCCCAAAGCAATAAGATTCCAGGGACCAAGGGTTCTTTTCAGGCTTTTTTCAGAATCAGCGGCCTGGGCTAAAAGAGAATTTAAAGTCTTTTTTCTGAACAAGCTCATGGCTTATTTTAATTTAGAATGATAATTATAAAGCTTGTAAAGTAAACAAATATTCTATTCGCTGTGCAATTTAAAAAAGGCGCGATGCATAAAGCGTAAGGCAGAAGGCGTAAGGCATAAAGCATAAAGCGTAAGGCAGAAGGCGTAAGTCGTAAGGAATAACGTGTAAGTCAATCAGCATTGAGCTTTGCGCTTTATGCCTTACGCCTTCTGCCTTACGCTTTAAGCCTTAAGCTTTCTTTACATTGCAGATTAATAAGATCATGAAGAAACCCGGATTAACCACATGGATCATTTTTGCGATGCTGTTAGGCATTGCAGCCGGATTGCTGATTCACTATACGGCAGGGGTCTATTGGGTTGAACATTTTTCAGATGGCATGTCCATGCTGACAGATATTTTCCTGCGGCTTATTAAAATGATTATTGCACCGCTTGTTTTTTCGACCCTTGCAACCGGTATTGCCAAACTGGGTGATACAAAAGCAGTTGGCAGAATTGGTGTAAAAACACTTGTATGGTTCCTGGGTGCGTCTCTGATATCACTTATATTGGGCTTGCTGATAATGAATTTGCTGAATCTCGGAAGCAGTCTTCATTTTCCAATACCCGACGTTTCTGAAGTCGGACGTCCGGAAAATGATTCTCTTTCTTTCAAAACTTTTATCGCCCATGTATTTCCCAGAAGCTTTACCGAAGCAATGGCCAACAATGAGATTTTACAGATCGTTGTATTTGCAATTTTTTTCGGAATTGCCACTGCAGCGATTGGTGAAAAAGGGAAAATTTTCATCAGGGCGCTGGATTCATTAACAGACATTATTCTGAAAATAACGGGTTATATAATGAATTTTGCACCCATTGCTGCTTTTGCTGCTGTATCAGCTATCCTTTCATTGAAGGGACCGGAATTATTATTTACCTATGGAAAATTTATCCTTGTATTTTATCTGAGTGTTCTTTTACTCTGGCTGTTGCTATCTGGCATCAGTTACTTATGGATAGGGAATAAAGTTTTTAAGATTCTGAGAAACGTGAAGGACCAGGTTTTGCTGGCATTTACAACGGCCAGTTCGGAAGCTGCTTTTCCCCGATTGATTGAAGAGCTGGAAAAATCCGGCTGTCCCAGAAAAATTGTAAGTTTTGTTTTGCCACTGGGATATTCATTCAACCTGGACGGAAGTATGTTATATA
The DNA here is from genome assembly GCA_963711345.1 of uncultured Bacteroidota bacterium. Lineage (GTDB taxonomy): Bacteria > Bacteroidota > Bacteroidia > Chitinophagales > Chitinophagaceae > Puia. The sequence goes on from CAVQDS010000002.1 coordinate 1,425,913, forward strand.
TGGGATTTTCATCTCTTTTCATTGCGCAAGCTTATGGAATGCATCTCTCGTTCACTACGCAGATAACTATGCTGTTGGTGCTAATGCTTACAAGCAAGGGGATTGCAGGTGTGCCACGCGCAGCACTCGTCGTCGTTGCGGGAACTCTGTCCATGTTTCATATTCCGCAACAGGGTCTGTTGCTCCTGCTTGGAATAGATCAGATTCTGGACATGGCCAGAAGTGCAACGAATGTGGTAGGAAATAGTCTGGCTTCAGCTGTAATATGCAAAATGGAAGGAGTATTGGAAACATGAAGCCCCATTTTCATTTCATTATTTGCTTTTAAATCTTAATTTGGCGACCGGTCCTGTTAAAAAACATGGTCCGGGCATAATGCTTCACTATGGATACTCTTTTGGCAATCACTTTCAGGGACCTGCTTAACCCCGAATTTTACATTAATAATGGCGGTCTCTGGGTAATGCTTTTCATTGTTTTTGCTGAAACCGGCCTGATGGTGGGCTTTTTTCTTCCAGGGGACAGTTTGCTTTTCGTTGCGGGAATTTATAGCCAGAAACTTATAGATAAACTGATTACTGGAGGAACCGGAAGTGATTTTATGAATATCATCATTCTCTGGATATTGGTCTCAGTCTGTGGAATCCTTGGAAATATGATGGGATACTGGTTTGGTAAAAAAAGCGGCCATTATCTGTTTCAGCGAAAAGACAACCTCCTGTTTAAGAAAAAACACCTTTATGATGCGAAAAGATTTTATGAAAAACACGGCGGGCAGGCCATTGTGTTTGCACGTTTCCTGCCCATCATTCGGACTTTTGCTCCAATCGTTGCGGGTATCGTACAGATGGAAAAAAGAAAATTCATGCTTTACAATGTGATTGGTTGTGTTGCATGGGTGTTCCTCATGTTATTTGCAGGCCATTACCTGGATAAGTTTTTTATACAGAAATTTAATTTTGACCTTAAGAAACATCTTGAAATCATTGTAATCGGAATTGTATTAATTACTACGCTGCCCGTTTTATATAAAATGTTTTTTGGTAAAAAACCAAGTTCAAATACGGAAGAGATTTAAATATGAACCTGCCAGTTGGTAAACGCAATACCGGTATATTCAGTCTCGCGGTGATCGTTGCTGCCCTGGGTTATTTTGTCGATATTTACGACCTCCTGCTTTTTACAGTTGTTAAAAAAGAGTCCATAATGCAGGTGGGCGCCACGGATGCCAGCCTCCTGGCCGACAGTAGCCGGGTGATCAACTGGCAAATGATTGGCTTGCTGCTGGGCGGTATCTGCTGGGGAATGCTGGCGGATAAGAAAGGCCGGCTCTCAGTTCTGTTTGGGTCTATCATACTTTACTCGGTAGCGAATTTCCTGACGGCTTATATCCATACAGTTGACCAGTATGCGCTTTGTCGCTTTGTAGCCGGCCTGGGACTGGCTGGTGAATTAGGTGCCGGCATCACCCTGGTAAGTGAGCTTCTGCCAAAAGAAAAAAGAGGAATAGGAACCTCCATGGTAGCCGGTATTGGGCTCATAGGAGCCGTAGTGGCATATTATACATATCAGTTTACAAGGGATTGGAGATTATGCTACAAGATTGGCGGCGTGCTTGGAATGGTCTTACTCGTATTGAGGATCAGTGTAGCCGAATCAGGTATGTTCATGGAAGTAAAGCAACAGGCAGTTACAAGAGGCAATTTTTTTATGTTTTTTACCAATGCCAGGCGTTTCAGGAAATATCTGAACGCCATTCTGATCGGACTCCCAACCTGGTTTGTTATCGGGATACTGATAAATCAGAGTGACAGATTTGCAAAATCAATGTATGGAAGTACAAACCTTGATTCAGGACGCTCTATCATGTTTGCCTATGTTGCCATTTCCATAGGCGATATCCTGGTGGGATTTATTTGCCAGTGGTTTAAAAGCCGTAAAAAAGGTCTGTTGGTATTCTATATCCTCTGTTTGATATTCGGATTTTTATTTTTCTCTCCGATTAATAATAAGGATTCCACCATGTATTTCTTAAGTGCCATGTTGGGATTTTCAACTGGGTTCTGGGCTATTTTTGTTACAATGGGAGCTGAGCAGTTTGGGACCAACCTGCGTGCAACTGCAGCAACCACTATTCCCAATATGGTGCGCGGATCATTACCCCTGCTGAACCTGCTTTTCCTTAATCTCTTTCAAAAAAGCTGGGGATGGACCCTTATCAGAAGTGGAATTATAACCGGGATCATCGTGATGCTTATAACTTTTGTAGCTTTTTATTTTACGGAAGAAACCTTTCATAAAGATCTGAATTATATCGAACTATAGTGCTATTCTGGTCTTCGTAGTCTGAATCCCTATCTTCGCGCCTGATTTTTATTGCAAATACGTTTATTGATGAAATTCCTGATCATCCGCTTTTCTTCCATTGGTGATATTGTTCTCACTACTCCTGTTATCAGGTGTATTAAAAAACAGGTTCCTGATGCGGAAATTCATTATCTCACCAAATCGACTTATCTGCAAATCCTTACTTCCAATCCATATATTGATAAAGTCCATTTCCTTGAACAAAGCCTTCTGGCCATAATCAAAGAATTAAAAAGGGAAAATTTCGACTTTATTATTGACCTGCACCATAATCTTCGTTCGATGAAAGTAAAGGACGCGCTGAAAGTCAAATCCTATTCATACGATAAACTCAATGTCAGAAAATGGATCTATACAAGTTTAAAATGGAATTTGCTTCCTGACCTGCATATTGTAGATCGTTATATGAATACAGTAAGTGACTTTGGAGTAAAAAATGACGGAGCGGGGCTGGATTATTTTATTGCAAAGGAAGATATCATCAATGAATCAGACCTCCCTACTTCACATTCAGCGGGATATATTGGTGTGGTGATTGGCGCTGCCCTCAATACTAAAAAATACCCTTTTCATCATGTGAAAAAACTCTGTGAATTGCTGGATCATCCTATTATCTTACTCGGCGGGCTCGAAGATGCTGACGAAGGAGACCGCATTGCTGCATCTGATAAGATTAAAATTTATAATGCCTGTGGAAAATTTGGTTTGAATGAATCGGCCGACCTGGTCCGCCGTGCAAAATTGGTTGTGACCAATGATACAGGACTCATGCATATTGCGGCTGCATATAAAAGGCCTGTTATTTCTTTATGGGGCAATACCGTCCCGGAGTTTGGCATGTATCCTTATTATGGAAGCAATTTTTTGGAGCGAACGGGTGAAACGGGCAACAATCTTCCTTATGAAATCATTGAAATAAAAAATCTCTGGTGCAGACCCTGTTCAAAAATTGGATATGACATATGCCCATTGGGCCACTTTAAGTGTATGGAAAAGATTGATCCTGAAAAAGTGGTTGCCCGGATCCGGGCCCGGCTCTCGGCTATTTAATGTGCTGCCCTGTCCAGGTACCATCTTTATTGAATATATTATATCCAACGATGGAATCGAAACATAAATATTTTCCATCCCAAACTCCTTTCACATCGAAATGATTATAAATTCCCGTCGCGGCCTTTACATAAGAGCCTGTCCATTCTCCTGTTGAATCAAATGTCAGCATGAGCTGTTGTGTTGCAACGGAAATATAACCAATAAGATCGTCGGTGTTGTTAAAAATGTACAAACCCTTCCAGGATGGGTTTTTAGGATGGTATTCGTTGTGATACATCGGATTCAGAGTTTTGTTCACATCCGGATTCAATTCATAATGATTCAACGGGTTGATCGAGCTGTTAAATTCGGGATTGATATCATTGTTGTGGGCGGGATTGATATTCCAGTTATATTTTGGATTGATATTTGAATTTTTTTCAGGATTGATCGTACTGTTAAAAGTGGGACTAAGATTGACATCCACTTTTGGATCGTGATTATTATTCAGGGCCTGAGAATAAACATGGGCCTCAAACAAAAAAGCAGTGAGCAGGCATGTGAGTAAATTTTTTTTCATTCTTGATTTTTCTATGTTTCTAAAGAAATTTCGGTTGAGCCAGTGTTTCAAAATACAATAAATATCCGGGTTTTATTTAACGTAAATATGTGTCCATTTGCCTGACTTGTCAAAAAGGTTGTATCCTGACTGGTTATCGAAGCAAAGAAACATACCTGTCCAGACGCCGAAAAGGGTAAAATAATTATACATCATACTGCCGGCTTTCACATAATATCCATTCCAGGTGCCACTGTTGTCAAAGGAAAGCATTACGTTTTGGGTAGCCACTGAAATATATCCAAAGATCTGGTTCGAATCATTAAATAAAAATAAGCCCTTCCAGGTATCTGTGGAAGGCCGCAGTCCTTTCATGATCACCGGATTCAATACATCGTTCGATTGCGGATTCAGCTGCATATTGATCATAGGATTTATGGCGGAATTCAAAGTGGGATTCACTGAATTTTCCTTCAGAGGATTCATATTCCAGTTTGAAGACGGGTTGATGGAAAGGTTACTGTCCGGATTAATTTCTTTGTTGATATAAGGATTCAGGTTGGCATCCTTTTTCGGATCATGGCCTTTAAATGCCAGGTCGTTCTGGGCCTTTAACCCTGAACCTGAAAACAGAAAGACCGTCAAAATCACTATTCCTCGCATACGAATAACGGGTTGTTATAACGTTGGATTCAACGCGACTTTTCGCCGGATACGAGGATAAAATTAGGGAAAATGTAAAGATAGGGTAAAGGTAATATGGCGGGTTGGGATTGTCAATAGGCATCGTAAGCCTAAAGCCTAAAACTTCTTTTTGGATCTCCGAATTTTAAATTTTTAATAATCGCATTGGTTTTAGGCTTTGAGCTTTAGGCTTAGAAAGTTTTAGGCTTTAGGATTTAAGCTTTAAGCGTGGAGAGCACATCGTTCATATTCCTGACCGCATCAGCACTTTTTGCAAATAATCCTTTTTCGTCTGCATTGAGTTCGAAGGGAATGATTTTTTCCCATCCGTTTTTTCCGATTGTAACGGGTACACCCAGACAAATATCTTTTTGACCATATTCGCCATCCAGTGAAACGCAACAGGTAAATAGTTTCTTTTCGTCCCTTACAATGGATTCTACCAGGGCTGCGCCAGCAGCGCCAGGTGCGTACCATGCTGATGTGCCTATAAGCTTAGTGAGAGTGGCGCCGCCAACCATCGTGTCTGCAACGATTTGTTTTTGTTTTTCTTCGGGAAGAAGTTTGGTAACAGGAATACTGTTCCAGGTAGCAAACCGGATCAGGGGTATCATAGTCGTATCCCCGTGGCCTCCGATTACAAGAGCGTTTAAATCTGCAGGACTGCATCCCAGATGGTGGCTCAGCTGATATTTGAATCTTGCACTATCCAGGGTGCCACCCATTCCGATGATCCTCTCCTTGGGTAAGCCTGTTTCTTTTAAAGTGAGATACGTCATCGTGTCCATCGGATTACTGATGATGATCAGAATAGCCTCGGGCGAATATTTCAGAATATTATCTGTAACATTTTTCACAATGCCTGCATTCGTACCGATAAGTTCTTCCCTTGTCATGCCTGGCTTACGCGGAAGCCCTGAAGTGATGACAACAACCCTGCTGCCGGATGTTTTTGAATAATCATTTGTACTGCCGCTTACCCGTGTATCAAAACCCAACAATGCTGCAGACTGCATAATATCCTGGGCCTTTCCTTCTGAAAGTCCTTCTTTGATATCGAGTAACACGAGCTCTTCTGCGAGTTCTTTACGGGCAATATTATCAGCACAGGTTGCACCTACGGCGCCTGCACCTACAACAGTAACTTTCATCGGAAATTATTTAAAATGTTTGATGATAATTTAAAGCGTGGCAAAGTTAGGGTGCGACATTTAATTATGGGATATGAATTATGGGATATGGGATATGGGTTATGAGATATGGGTTTTGAGATATGGGTTATGAGATATGGGTTATGGGATACAGGTTATAAATTATAGGTAATTTTTATTTGACTCATATCCCACATCTCATATCTCATAACCCATCACTCAAATCCCATATCTCTATTTCGCTTTCCCCTCAAAACCGTTCAGAATAGTGTCCACTTTCTGGTTTCCTTCAAAACTTGTAATAAACTGGCCTTTTTTGTCATAAAGAGCCAGATAAGGAAGACTCTTCATTCTGTAAAATGGAGGGAGTAAATATTTTTCATCCCTTCCCATCAGGATATTTGGATGATCTCCGATTCTGAAATATGTGTAGAATGTTTTCATTTCGTCGAATGGTTGGAAAGTTGCCATAACAATTTCAATGTCCTTGAATTTGCTGAAGTCCGCCAGTATATCAGAAGTCTGATGTTTGCAGTGTTCACATTCAGGGCTGAAAAACATGAGAAGGATTTTATGATTTTTTTTTATATCATCCTTCGTAACAAAATGTACGCTGTCAACCTGGAGTAAACGGATGGGTGGAAACCCGGGATTTTTCAGGTATGGTGCCTCCGGAAGAGTGGAAGGCGTTTGTGCCTGAACGGAATACAAGGAAAAAAGACCCAGAGCTGCTATCAACACACACTTCATAATGGATATTTTCATAAAAATAAAGGAAAAAACGCGACGCTCATAATTTCAAAATGGGCTACTTTGCGCAGAAGTTTAAAAACCATTAGTTTTGTCGCCCTTTAGGTCAATCATTTAATCATCATGCATGGCAAATACAGCAGATATCAGTCGGGGACTTATTATTAAACTGGAAGGCAGTCTATATTCAGTTGTGGACTTTGGTGAAAATAAAACTGCCAGAGCCGCTGCAAAAGTATGGGCTAAATTAAAAGGCGTGGATAATAACCGGAGCATTGAAAAAACCTGGAACAGTGGTGACAATATTTTTCCTGTACGTGTAGAAAGAAAGGGTTATCAGTTTATCTACAAAGATGATTCAGGTTATAATTTCATGGACACAGAAACTTTTGAACAGATTGCATTGCAGGAAGACCTGGTGGATGCGCCACAATTCCTCAAAGATGGCCAGGAGGTTACAGTATTAATGAATACAGAAACAGATTCTCCTATGGGCGTGGAACTTCCTGACAAGATTGTATTGAAGGTTACTTATTCCGAACCAGGTATGAAAGGAGATACAGCTACCCGTACTCTTAAACCTGCCAAAGTAGAAACAGGAGCAACAGTAAATGTACCACTTTTTGTAAATGAGGGGGAATTGATCCGCATTAATACAAAAACAGGTGAATATGTGGAAAGGGTGAAAGAATAACTCTTATCTTAGTCTTCCTTTTTAAAAAGTAAAACGCCATAACTGATGGATTTTAAACAGATTCAGGAGTTGATCAAACTGATCAACAAATCGAATATCGGTGAAGTAACGATTGAAGAAAAGGGATTTAAAATAACAGTAAAACAAAAAGAGGAACATATCCAGCAGGTAATTGCTGCGCCGTTTCAAACGAATCAATCTGCTCCCATATATTCAGCACCAGCTGTTTCTGCACCCGGAGGTGTAAGTTCCCCCGCAGCAAATGGAAAATCAAAACAGGCTGAACCAGCTCCTGACAACCTCATAACGATTAAAAGTCCGATGATTGGCACTTTTTACCGCAGTTCTGCTCCGGATAAACCTTCTTTTGTAAATGTTGGTGATGAAACCGAACCCGGGAAAGTGGTTTGCATAATTGAAGCCATGAAATTATTTAATGAGATAGAGAGTGAAGTAAAAGGGAAAATTGTCAAAGTGCTTGTGGAAGATGCATCACCGGTTGAGTTCGATCAACCCCTCTTCCTGGTAGATCCAAGTTAATTTTAAAATTTATCCCGCTTTATCCGGGATGAAGATTTGGGGCATGATTTCATTTCTTCATTTATATTCCCAGGTTTCTCCCGCATTACGCGGGATCAAATTCTAAAAAGTTCAATGTTCAAGAAAATATTAATTGCTAACCGGGGAGAGATTGCATTACGAGTCATCCGTACCTGTCGCGAGATGGGTATAAAGACAGTGGCCGTTTATTCCACAGCTGATAAAGATAGTTTACACGTAAAATTTGCTGATGAAGCGGTTTGCATCGGTAAACCTGCCAGTGCAGATTCGTATCTGAATATTCCGCATATCATGGCTGCTGCTGAAATAACCAATGCGGATGGCATACATCCGGGATATGGTTTTCTGGCGGAAAATGCCCGGTTTGCTGAAATCTGCGGCGAACATGGTATTAAGTTTATCGGACCTACTCCTTCCATGATCAATTCCATGGGTGATAAGATGACGGCGAAGGAAACAATGATCAAGGCGGGGGTTCCCGTTGTTCCGGGAGGAGGTGGCTTACTGGAGAACCCGGGTCACGCCAGGGCTGTAGCGAATGAAACGGGTTATCCCATCATTCTCAAAGCAACTGCGGGTGGCGGAGGTAAGGGTATGCGTGTGGTTTGGAATGAATCGGAACTGGAACATGCATTCGATTCTGCAAAAGCAGAAGCCGGCGCTTCTTTCAAGAACGACGGTATATACATGGAAAAATTTGTGGAAGAACCCCGACATATAGAAATTCAGGTTGCCGGCGATCAGTATGGTACGGTTTGCCACCTGAGTGAAAGAGATTGCTCCATTCAGCGACGTCACCAGAAACTTGTGGAAGAATCACCTTCGCCCTTTATGACGCGGGAGCTAAGGTATAAGATGGGCGAAGCTGCCATCAAAGCGGCATCTGCGATACATTACGAAAGTGTTGGTACGGTTGAATTCCTGGTTGACAAACACCGTAATTTCTATTTCATGGAAATGAATACACGTATCCAGGTTGAACATTGTGTAACAGAAGAAGTGGTTAATTTTGATCTTATAAAAGAACAAATAAAAATTGCAGCAGGCGAAACTATCAGCGGTGTGAATTATGAACCACAGGGCCACGCCATTGAATGCCGCATCAACGCTGAAGATCCATATAATGATTTCCGTCCTTCCCCAGGAAAGATTACTACCCTCCATCAACCCGGGGGACATGGAATCCGCGTCGATTCGCATGTGTATGCCGGTTATACCATCCCGCCTTATTACGATTCCATGATAGCCAAAATCATTGCTGTAGCAAGAACGCGCAGCGAAGCAATCGATACGATGCACCGTGCGCTCATGGAATATGTGATTGAAGGAGTAAAGACCACCATTCCTTTTCATCTGCAACTGATGAAAGATCCGAATTTCCGAAGCGGTAATTTCAATACAAAATTTCTGGATGGATTCAAAATGAAGTAAGCCTCTTATGCTTAACGCTCAACGCGTAACGCTCAACGCGAAACGCTTAACGCGGAAGGCCAAACGCGTTCGGCGTTACGCGTTGAGCGTTACGCGTTAGAGGAATTGTTCCATCAATTGATCCGGATGTTTGCTCCCGGAAACAAAATCAGATAGTTTATTTATCACTGATTCAACAATAGCATCCGGGCAGGAAGCACCGCTGGTCAGCAGTATTCGAATTGGTCTTTTCACAGGCAGCCATCCCTTCTCTGTAATGCTTGTATTTTTATGCAGATCAAAGTGCGTTATATATTCTACCGAAATCATTTTTCCTGCATCTTCGATGAAGTAAGTGGGAAGTATTCTTTCGCATAATTCCACCAGATGAGAAGTATTGGAAGAATTATACCCGCCAACGACAATAGCCAGATCAGCATTTGAAGAAAGCATTGCTGAAACAGCAGACTGATTATCGTTCGTAGCATAACACAAAGTATCTCTGGTATCCGCAAAACTTTCTGAAGAATGATCACTATTGGGATGTGGCTTTTCCTGAATAGCCTGTTTTAAAAAGTCAGCGATTTCTTGTGTTTCTGAAGCCAGCATCGTTGTCTGATTAACAACACCTATCCTTTCCAGATCTTTTACAGGATCAAATCCTTTACTGATCCTGTCTTTGAAAAATTTATAAAATTCGTCGGAATTCTTTTCTTTTTTGATGAAATGACTTAGAAGCTTTGCTTCTTCCATATCCCGAATGATGAGGGCCGGCCCCGCCGCTGCTGCGTGAGAAAAAGTAGCACGTGTTTCTTCATGTCCGGGTTTACCGTGAATGATAACGGTGAATTTCTTTTCTGCGATCTGACCCGACCTGTTCCAGACTTTTTCTACAAAGGGACAGGTGGTATTGTAGATCTCAGTATGGATGCCTCTGGATTTTAATAAAGCGTCAATCTCAAGACTGGTTCCGAAAGCAGGAGTAATAACAATATCCGAAGCGTCAAGGGATTCGAATGAAATCAATTGTTTTCCACGGGTATCCTGGAGAAACCGGATTCCCCTGTTTTGCAAATCCAGGTTTACCTGGGGATTATGAATCATTTCGCTAAGAAGAAAAATATTTTTGTCAGGATTTTCTTCTACTGTCCGGAAAGCAATGTCAATTGCATTTTCAACCCCATAACAAAATCCGAAATGCCGGGCGAGGTAAATCTGAAGTGGTCCGAAATCAAGCAGTGTTGGTGAAAAATCTTTTTTCATCCTGTCGTCGACGCGGCGTTTATTTTTAATTGCAGTGATGAGCGGACTGCGGTAGATGTGTGGAACCTGGAACGTTTTCATTACTTGCCAAAGTTAATAATATACATGGTTACGGTGTATGGGTTATCCCGCACGTGCGGGATGAGATATGGGATATGAGATATGGGTTATGGGTTATGGGTTATGGGATATGGGTTATGATTTTTTGTATTCATGTTTTAAATCAAATAATATCAATCAAGAGCGTTAAGCGTTTGGCTTTAAGCGTTTGGCGTTCGGCGTTAGGCTTTAAGCTTTAAGCTTTAGGCTTTGCGCCTGATTCGTATCTTTCAGATTCAAAGAGAATTGAATGAACGGAGAATTTAAAACCGTAAGCTGGGCACTTGATTCGAATATTTACGAAGTGAATCTTCGTCAGTATACAAGGAAAGGAAGCTTTCGTGCATTTGCGGCACATCTTGAAAGGCTACGGGATATGGGAATTGAAATCCTCTGGTTTATGCCCATTACGCCTATCAGCAGAGTTGGTCGATTAGGAACTCTTGGGAGTTATTATGCATGTTCCGATTATATGGATACCAATCCGGAATTTGGTTCAGTGGAGGATTTTAAATGGCTTGTGAAACGGGCGCACGATTTTGGATTCAAAGTGCTTATCGACTGGGTGGCTAATCATACAGGATGGGATCATATTTGGACAACCGAACATCCGGAATTTTATAGAAAAAATATAGATGGTGCTTTTTACGATGCGCATGGCTGGGCAGATGTGATAGATCTGAATTACGATAATCGTGAACTCCGGATTGAAATGATCAGCGCTATGCAATTCTGGGTAGAAACATGTAACATCGACGGATTTCGATGTGATATGGCCATGCTGGTTCCCCTTGATTTCTGGAAAGAGGCAAGACGGATACTCGACAGTATAAAACCCTTATTCTGGCTGGCAGAATGCGAAGAGATAATGTACCATGAAGTTTTTGACGTCAGTTATACCTGGAAGATGATACATATCATGGAAGCTTACTGGAAAAAATCCAGCGATATGCAAGGTCTGTTCCAGGTTTTATATTATTATAAACATCAATTTCCGGCAGGAGCTATCCGAACCTACTTTACATCAAATCATGATGAGAATTCACACAGCGGAACTGAATATGAAAGGCTGGGCGATGCGGCCCTGCCCTTTGCAGTCTTCGCCTGTCTCTATGATGGTGTACCCCTGATTTATAGCGGACAGGAAATACCAAATCTTAAACGCCTGCTGTTTTTTGATAAGGATGAAATTGACTGGGATAGAAATATTTTACTTTCTGAATTCTATAAGACCTTATTACAGCTTCGTAAAATCAATCCCGCATTAAAAAGCGGAGATCCTAAAAGATCCGCATTGATTCTTTCCAATACGAATGCCGATAGTGTTTTGAGTTTTATCCGCCGATTTGAAAGGGATGAAGTATTGGTCATTTTAAATCTTTCAGGTGATACTCAATCTGTCATCATTACCGGACATACCCTTGCCGGGTCATTTAAGGACATATTCGAATCAGGAAACCCGGATTTTATTTCAGGTCAGCCACTACTGTTGAATGCATGGGATTTCAAGGTTTACGTTAAGTAAGCTTAAAGCTTAATGCGGAACGCCAAACGCGTAACGCGTAACGCATAACGCTTAACGCGTAACGCATAACGCTTAACGCTTAACGCATAACGCTTAACGCTTAACGCGCAAGGGTTAAGGCAAGGGGCAAAAAACCAGAATCGTAATAAACAAAATGCGCCCCATTTGGAGACGCATTTTTAATTATTCATTGTCTTTAAGTTTTGGGCTTTAGGCTTTAAGCTTTAAGCCTTACGCCTTAAGCTTTACTCGTCATTCAATTTTAAAGGATAAGTAAATGATCCGTCATAGCCTGGATATACACCTTCCAGTTTCACAGATCCGTTACCAGCCTGTTCTATGATCTTACGGAATTCATCTACTGAACTAACATCTGCACCATTTACTTTAAGGATTACAAATCCTTCTTCCATTCTGGTTTTACTAAATAGACCTTTGTCACTAATGGAAGTCACTACCACGCCACCTTTCACATTCAGTTTGGCAGCATCAGATTTCTGGAGTGGCTGAAGTTCAGCCCCCAATTTGTCGAATGCGGAATTCCTGACCAGGTCCATGTTCCCGCTATTGTTCATTAATGTTACAAGAACTTCAGATTCGGCGCCATTTCTTTTATAAGCGATTTTGATTTTATCACCCGGACGGTAAATTGCAATCTGACCAACGAGTTCGGAACCAGTACTGACAGGAATACCATTCAGTTTCGTGATCAGATCTCCTTCCTTGAGTCCTGCTTTTGCAGCGGCACCTTTTTCACGAACATTCATAATATACACTCCTTCCGCATCTTCCTTGATACCGTGTTCTTTTTTCTGATCATCGCTAAGATTATCACGGGCATATTCTATACCCAGGTAAGCTCTTTGCGTAGTGCCATATTTGACAAGATCGGTAACAACTTTCTTTACAATGTTCACCGGAATGGTGAACGAGTAACCAGCATAAGATCCGGTGGGGGATGCAATGGCTGAATTAATTCCAATCAGTTGTCCCTGCGGATTGATCAGCGGTCCACCACTGTTTCCGGGATTTACTGCAGCGTCTGTCTGAATAAAAGATTCTACAGGTGCAACACTCTGGCGGCTGTTAATATCTATAGATCTTCCTTTCGCACTTACGATACCTGCTGTAACAGTTGTTTCCAGTGACAATGGATATCCGATTGCAAGAACCCACTGCCCGACTTTTACGTCATCAGAATTTCCATAAAGCAGAAAAGGCAATCCCTTTGCTTCCACTTTTACTACGGCCAGATCGGTACTGGGATCTGTCGCAACTACTTTAGCTTTAAAAGATTTCTTGTTGCTCAGTGTAACGGTTACTTCATCTGCACCATCCACTACGTGGTTATTAGTAACGATATAACCGTCCTCACTGATAATAACTCCTGATCCGGAACCCATTTCCGGCATTGACCGGGAGCGATCTCCAAAAAAGTCGTTGGGGTCAATTCCAAAAAGATCCGAGAAGGGGTTTTTTCTTGGAAGGTTATTACTTACCGTGCGTACAGTTTTCGTTTTAATGTGTACTGTAGCAGGAATTGCTGCGCTGGCAGCATCTACGAAATCTGCGGGACCTGTGGACTTCGTACCATCAAAAAACTTGGCGTAATTCGCCGGAACCTTCATGGAATCCTGAGTATATACGTAGGTGCTTCCACTTGGATTAAAATGTTTGTAACCCCACAAACTGGTCAGGGTTGTAGCTGCACTGATAAACACAATGCCGGCAACTTGTTTCAATTTCATTATTTTTATTTTTTTAAGTAATCAGGAATTACACTTGTCAAATGGCATGCCTGATAATTCATACTCTATGCTCCAAAGTAACGTTTGGAAAGATCCTGCGTTATTACCACCTGTTCAGTTTAACAAATAATTTACTAAGACCTTCGTAGATGGCAGTCACCCAAATTTACAAAAGAAATTTTAGCATGCAATGGCTGACATAGATTCAGAATGACTGCAAAAATTTCAAGGTATCCGCCCCGTCGGCATAATCCGCAAGCCCGGGTTCCTGACTTTTCCCAAAAGGAAGGTATTTCCTGCCTACGATACACTGAAGGTTTTCTGATTCCCCGGATGGCAACCAGGTTTTCCGTTCCTTGTAAAAGGCGTAATGTAAAACGGAAATAGGCGAGAAGGGAGATTCATTCTCCAGCAGGATCAGACATTCATTGGTCATGTAATAGAGCTTATTCAGGATAGCCAGAGATAGCCGGTAGTCGTAATTATTTTTGTATTTATGGTGGTCAGCCATCCACTGGTATTTTCTGAAAGTCTGTAAAAGAGGAATAAAATCGTAATTTTCTGGAACATGGATCTGGGTAACATTGCGGCAGCCCAGGCCAAAGTAAAGAAACACATCATCTGCCAGCTTCCCGAGTTCTTCCTTTGTTTCATCACCTTCCAGCAGGGCTATGGCTGTTCTGTTACGGCGAATCAGACTTGGATATTTTCCAAAATAATAATCGAAATATCTTGCAGAATTATTGCTACCCGTTGCGATATATGCGTCCATTCCTTTTAACATCGGCGTAATCTGAATTTCTTCTGCAAGCAGAGGATTATTTTTTATTAGAAAATCTATTATTGCAGGAATAAGCCAGGGATCTTTGGAAGAGAGTTTGATATATTGCCGGTGACCACTCAGAAAACAGGACATAAAATCGTGAAAACCGACCAGTGGAATATTTCCCGCCATGACGATTCCTACATTTTTAGGATTAGCATTTTGTGCAGGGAAACCATAATCCTTTATCCATTTTTCAAGTAAATCGGTTTGCAGGTAATGGGATATGGTATTTTTTACAGATGTTTCTATAAATTCAGGGATAAACCATGGGTTATGATGAAATGTTTTGGTTTTGGCAGCTTCCCAGTTTGCATCTCCGGATTGCATAAATTCACCTAGTTTTACGAGCAGGCTGATCCGGTTCTCCAAATCCATATTTCAGATTATCTTTATGACGCGAAATTAAATCTATTCACCTCCAAACAGTAACAATATTATGGCGATTAAGATAACAGATGAATGCATCAATTGCGGGGCCTGTGAACCCGAATGTCCAAATAATGCAATTTATGAAGGCGGTGTGGAATGGGCCATTGCAGATGGTTCATCAGTGAAAGGACCATTCAAACTTATGGATGGCACAGTGATAGATGCCAACCAGCGCAACAACCCAATTGCCTCAGATGTCTATTATATTGTTCCAAATAAATGTACCGAATGTCAGGGTTTTCATGAAGAACCACAATGCGCTTCCGTTTGTCCTGTAGATGTTTGTATCCCCGATGAAATGTATCGTGAAACAGTAGAAGAATTGCTGGCAAAAAAAGAAAAACTGCATCTCTGAAAGCGGCAGGTATTTAAACCCAATACATGAAAAAGGTTATTGCATTCGTAACCGGTGGATATTCCAGCGAAGCAGAAGTTTCTTATAAGAGCGCCATCACGATGGAAGCTGAAGTAGACAAAAGTATTTATGATGTATACCGCATAGATATCACAGCAGCTGAATGGTTTCATCCCGGAAAAAACGGGAAGAAGTTTCAGGTTGATAAAAATGATTTCTCCCTACAGATAGATGATAAAAAAATTGTGTTCGATGCTGTATTGATCGGTATTCATGGTACTCCGGGAGAAGATGGAAAACTTCAGGGTTATTTCGATCTGATGAATCTTCCATATACTACCTGTAACGCTGCTACTTCGGCAATAACATTTAATAAACGTTATACGGTAGCTGTTGCGGCCTTTGCCGGAATCAGTGTTTCCAATTCCGTTCATTTATTCAAACAGGATAATCCTGTGGGTGCAGAACTGGCGGGAAGGATCAAATTGCCCGTATTTGTTAAACCAAATAACGGAGGTTCCAGTATTGGTATGTCTAAAGTAAACAGGAAAGAAGAACTTGATGCGGCTCTCAATAAAGCATTTAAGGAAGATAATGAAGTCCTTGTTGAGGAGTTCATCAGCGGAAGAGAATTTACTGTTGGTGTTTTTCGAACGATTGATGAGATAATTGTCCTTCCAATTACCGAAGTAAAGACTAATAAAGATTTTTTTGATTTTGAAGCGAAATATTCACCCGGTTTTTCGGAAGAAACCACTCCGGCAGATTTGGATAATGCGATAGCTGAGAAAGTGAGACAAACGGCCAAA
This sequence comes from uncultured Bacteroidota bacterium, assembly GCA_963711345.1. GTDB lineage: Bacteria > Bacteroidota > Bacteroidia > Chitinophagales > Chitinophagaceae > Puia. The sequence goes on from CAVQDS010000002.1 coordinate 1,442,175, forward strand.
AAAATTTACCATGTCTTTAACTGTAACGGTGTTGTACGTATAGATATGATCTATAATGAAGCTAATGGCGAGCCTTATATGCTCGAAATCAATACAGTGCCCGGACAAACAGCAGTATCCGTGGTTCCACAACAGGTAAGGGCGAAAGGCTGGACACTAAAACAATTCTATTCAGCGTTGATTGAAGACGCTTTATCAAGGGCTAATAAATCCTGAACCTGATATATTATCTTTCCATTTAAATCCAACTCTGTGTTCCGATTTTTGACCAGCAAACCATTATGGGTTAATATCCTGGCCGGATTTATAATTCTGGTCGTGCTTCTTCTCATTTTCCTTGGTTCTCTCGACATAATAACCCATCACGGGAAGACGATGAAAATTCCTGCCGTCGTGGGTCAATCCATAGACGAGGCCAGGAAAACGCTCGAGTCTCAGGGTTTTGAAATCCAGATCCAGGATTCAATTTATAACGATTCGATACCACCATTACAGGTTATAAAACAATTTCCCGAAGCAGATAACCTGGTAAAAGTAAACCGAACAGTCTACCTGACTATTAACCGGGCAGTGGCACCGGAGGTAGATATGCCGAATCTGCTCAGTATGACTTTCAGGAATGCTGAAATGGTACTTAACAGGTATGGCCTGAAACTAGGCGATACGGTTTTTAAACCTGATTTTGCGCGAAACTCCGTACTTGACCAGCAATACAAGGGGGAAAGCATTAAACCTGGTACCAAGATCCAGCAGGGAAGTGAGATTACCCTGGTTCTGGGCAATGGGGTTGGTCTTGAATTCATAGTTCCCGATCTTTTTGGCCTCACCTGCAGGGAGGCTCGTGCGGCTATCAATGAAGCGGGATTACTTGTTGGTTCTGTTGTCCCGGATGTAGATGTAACGGACACAATGAGTGCATTTGTTTATCGCCAGAATCCCGACCGCTATGATTATGAGAAACAAATTAACCATATCCGCCAGGGACAAATCATGGACATCTGGGTTTCAGCAGTAAAAAAAGAACGTATTGTTGATAGCAGTGCGGTACAGAAAGTAAATTAATGACCGATCAAATCCGAAAAAATGCAACTGATAACTGTTACTGAATTAAAGGATCGTCTTTTAAAGGGAGAAAAAATAAATCTTGTTGATGTGCGTGAAATATCTGAGCACAATGAATTCAATATCGGGGGCATACTGATACCACTAGGTAAAATTCAGGCCATGGATATCGGTGAACTGGAGGCATTGAAAGATCAGGAACTTATTTGCTACTGCCGCAGCGGAAACCGAAGCGGTCAGGCCTGCCAGATTCTGGATATGCTTGGCTTCACTCATACTACAAATCTTCAGGGAGGCATGCTTGCATGGAATAAAGCTTAAAGCCTAAAGCTTAAAGCCCAAAACTTCTTTTTAGATCTCCAATTTTTAATTCTTAATTTATTACATTGGTTTTAGGCTTTCGGCTTTGAGCTTTAGGCTTAGAAAGTTTTAGGCTTTAAGCTTTAGGCTTTAAGCTTATTAGATTTTAATATTTACAGAGAACATGAAGTTGGTTCCAGCCTGCGGGAACAGAAAGTTTTCATTTACCAGCATGCCGCCGGAATAATATCCGTAAGTATATCCTGTTGCCTCATATTTTTTATTGAACACATTGTTCAGATAAAAAATAAAATTCACTTCCCCGGTAGTTTTAATTTTGGGTGTATAAATAATCCGAACCTGCTGTAAATAATAATCTGAAATCTTCTTCTGATCACTTTCTGAATTATCAAGATATTCGCTGCCGACGAATTTTGCAGGAAGACTAATTTCCAGCACACTTACCGGATAAAAACTGATGGTAGCAGCTGCAATAATGTTTGGTGATAATGCAATATCTGTTTTTTTGTAAGTCATACTTACTTGACCACCATTATCATAATCATCCACATAAGCAGTATAGTCCGAAATTTTATTCTGACTTAGCGTCAGGTTTCCTGAAGCCTGAAACCAGCTGACAGGTTTAATCCCACCCTGCAGTTCAACCCCCAGCCTCCAGCTTTGGGGTGTATTGGTCCGGGTATAATCTCCAACATTATTTATTTTCCCTGTAAGTACGAGCTGGTTTTTATAAAGCATATAATATCCTGTTAATCCCCAATTGTAAACAACCGTTTTTTTATTGATTCCGAGTTCAAAATCATTGACAGTTTCAGGTACCGGTTGTTGGTTCAGACCAGTTTGAAAATCGTCATGATTGGGTTCATGCGTGGCTCTTGCAAATGAAAAATAAGCCTGTAACGGTCCACGGTTGTAAGATAAACCGGCCTTCGGATTGAAGAAATTATAATTATTAATGATCGTGTCGTCATCGGTATTATCAAAGCCATTTATTCTATAGTATACATGCCTGTATTGCAGATCGACAAAACTGGTGAACCATTTTCCAAGTTGCTGCTGCCATTTAGTGTAAATATTGAAATCTGTTTTTTTGGCCGGGTTGTTATAATATTCATAATCAGGTTGAATGCCACCTTCCTGTGCCCATATGATATTTCCGTAATGTTGTCCATCGTATTCAGTCCAGCCGCCACCCAGGGCGAGGACAGTATTTTTCTTTTGATACTGTAGAGAATATATTCCGCCATAAAAATAATTACTCAGCCATCTCTGTCTGATGAGGTTCGTACTGCTAATTGTATCGCCTCCGTAAACCGGACCTGTTAGACCGTAATCACTGTAAAAGCCCTGATAAATGTATTCCTCATAGTATCCATATCCTCTGGTAAGGAAGGCAGCTAAGTTGGCATGAAGTGAACTGGAAATTTCCTGGTTGAAAAATAATTGGTAATGATTTTGTATGTAATTATCGGTTTGATTTGAATACGTGAAATAATTATAGGTTCTTCTTTTCGAATTAAAAAGATTTATGGAGTCTCCAGGTGAATTATACAGGGCACCCGGGTAACCGGAATTATCCAGGTATTCCTGTTCCAGTGCAGCACTATCACCATAGAGTTTAGCAGCAGGCACACCATTCCACGCCTGGTAAGTTTTTTCAGAACCCATGATGATATTGAAACGCAATGAAGTTTTCTTTGAAATATATGCTGCGGAGAAATAAGCAGATTTCAAATCGCTTGTGGCACGGTCAATGAAACCATCACTGCTTATTCTCGAGAGGCGCATATCTACCGTGAAATGACCATCGATGAGCCCGGTTCCTGCCTTCAGTGTATTTTTCCATGAATTGAATGATCCGAAACTATTATTGAATTCGGCGTATGGAATGGGCATAAATGCGTTTGTCGAAAAATTCATACTTGCGCCAAAGGCACCTGCTCCATTTGAAGAAGTACCCACACCCCGCTGAATCTGGATACTATTGGTGGAAGAAGCAAAATCCGGCAGATCGACAAAATAAATCCCCTGGGATTCTGCATCATTGTAGGGGATCCCGTTCAGGGTCATATTGATCCTCGAAGCATCAGTTCCCCTGATGGAGATTCCTGTGTAACCTATGCCGTTTCCCGCATCGGAATTCACGACTACTGAAGGTGTCTGGTCAAGGATGTAAGGGAGGTCCTGACCGCTATTTAATTTTGCAATTTGGTCCACACCCAGGTTGACTTTAGTGAATGGGGATTTGTCTCCTGCCCTGATCGCAGTAATTTCAACCGGATCAAGGAACAGACCAGGATTTTTAATTCTGATGGAATCGGCTGATTGTTTATTTAAACTGCTGTCTTTCTTCGATGCAACCTGGCTAAAGACCTGAAGGGCAAATAAAGTAATCCCCAGCGATATTAATAATGATTTCATTTTCCAACTGATTTGAATGATGGCGGAAAAGTTGGAAAATGCAAACGAAAGAGGAGGAAAAGAAGCCACCTTCCCTGCGCAGGCATTATCCTGTTCAGGTTCTACGGGTATTATCTCAGCCTAATACTCCTGCCAAAGGCGGGAAGGATTCAGCACCCCGGGAACTTTATTGAGCCGGTTTTCCGCCGGCGATACAAATATAAGGAACCAGTAGGCTTTTGATTACATCAAATTAAAAATTAGTCGTGCAACATTTTTTGATTTCGCCTGTCTTTCTAACATCTATTTAAAAATTAAAGCATGAAAAAAATCATTTTTACCGGACTTGCCGTATTTGCCCTGCTTGCCGGTTATAGTCAGAACGACAATGCGCAGACTCGTAAAGTATCGGGATTTACAGGTGTGGAAGTTTCTCACGGAATTGACCTTTATCTTAGTAATGGTCCCGAATCTGTTTCGGTGAGTGCGTCCACCAGCGAAATACGTGATCATATCATTACTGAGGTAGTTCATGGAGTCCTCCGAATTTATCTTGAGGATAACTTCAACAGGGAGTCAGGAAATACTCAAATGAAAGCCTATGTTTCTTTGAACAACCTCAAATATCTGGGAGCATCCGGCGGCAGTGATATTTTCCTGAAAGGTTTGATAACAGCGGATGACTTGAGGGTTGAACTTTCAGGCGGTGGCGGTTTGAAGGGAAATTTAAATGCCAACCATTTGAATATTGGGCAATCCGGTGGATCCAGTGTAGAACTTACCGGCAAAGTTAAAGACCTGAATTTAGAATCCAGTGGCGGAGGAAGATTAAAAGGTTATGGCCTGGTTACTGATGTTGCAAAGATCAATTCAAGTGGTGGAAGCGATGCCGAACTTACCGTGAATAAGCAAATAAGTGTAGAGTCCAGTGGCGGAGGAAGTGTGTCTTATAAAGGCAATGCAACCGTGTTGTCGGTTAATTCAAGTGGAGGTGGTAGTCTTACCCATAAAGACTAAGATCCCCCTATCTTTGCACTCCTTAAATGGAGCGTAAAATGGGTATGGATCGTAATACGGTTATCGGTTTTGTTTTGCTTGGTCTCTTACTGTTTATTTATTTGTTCACAGCTACAAAAAACAGCCAGCAACTGGAACGACAAAAGTTGCAACAGGCTGATTCTCTTGCTGCAGTGAAAAAAGTACAGGAAGCATTGCATGTTGTTCAGGATTCTGTGAAGGTCAAAGTTGCTTCGGGTGATTCACTTAAAGGATTCAACAAGGCCATTGGTGGTAGTGAAAATCAGATAACGGTTGAAAACGATCTCCTCAAGATTGTTTTCAGCAATAAAGGAGGTCAACCGAAAGAAGTCATTCTAAAGAAATTTAAATTATACGACAGCAGTCTTGTTCAACTAATGGATTCCAGTCTGGGAAACCGGCTGAGTTATCCAATAAATACTGCCTCGAATCAGACTGCCCAGATCTCTGATTTGTATTTTAATGACGCCAGGGTTGAAAAATCTGCTGATGGCACACAGATAATCACCTATTCACTTCCGGCACCAAACGGAGTCTCACTTGAACACCAGTTTGTAATCCATCCTGACAGTTATCTGGTAGATTGGAATCTGTCTACCACTGGCACTGGTCAATTATTTTCTCAAAACAACCTGAACATAGACTGGCATTCAGAAATGAAGAAAACCCAGGTTTATGTTTATTATGAAAAAAGACTGACTAACGTTTGCTTTTCAACAGACAATGAGTTCGATTATATTTCGTCAAAAACAGAAAAAACTTTTGAAAAACCTGTACAGTGGGTATCTGTAGTCCAACAGTTTTTTAACAGGACCCTGATTGCAAAAAATAATTTTACGGGTGGTGATATTCAATGGCACCGGGAAGTTTCAGATACTTCCTACATGCTGGGAATTGCTGATGTGCATCTTCAGGCAAAATTACCGGGGGCGGCAGCTACGCTTAACTTTCAATGGTATTTTGGTCCAAATGATTATCATATTCTGAAGGAAGCCGGGCCAAATATGGACCGCATTGTAGATTTGGGCCGGGACATGTATTCTTTTGTCCGTCCAATCAACACTTATATCATCATGCCGGTTTTTAACTTCTTCCATAAATTTGTAGGCAGCTACGGCATTGTGATTTTATTATTGACATTATTCATCCGTTTACTTACGTCCCCGCTGGTGTACAGCAGTTACCTGAGTGGAGCAAAAATGAAAGCCCTCCGTCCGGAGATTGATATTCTTAAGAAAAAAACGGGTGGTGATCAACAGCAAATGGGTGTGGAGCAAATGAAATTGTTCCGGGAAGCGGGGGTTAATCCGCTGGGGGGTTGTATTCCGGCGTTGCTGCAGATCCCCATATTCTTTGCCCTGTTCAGTTTCTTTAACTCAAATGTAGCTTTGCGAGGGCAGCCGTTTTTGTGGGCACATGACCTTTCCATTTATGATGTTGTAGTGAAAATGGGTTTTACCATACCTGCATATGGGGACCATATCAGTCTCTTCGCTACTCTGGCAGTTATTACGAGCTTCCTGATTTCACTTTATGGAATGAGTATGACGCCCGATCAAAGCAATCCGGCCATGAAATACATGCCTTATATCATGCCGGTGATGTTACTTCTTTTCTTCAATCGGCTGCCAGCGGCACTGACCTGGTATTATACTGTTTCCAACCTGATAACGCTGATTCTGCAATTTGTAATTCAGAATTATATTATCGACCATGATAAAATCCTTGCCAAACTGCAGGCCAACCGTAATAAACCAAAAACGAAACCCAAATGGCAGGAGCGGTTTGAGCAAATGCAGGAAGCCCAGAAAAAGATTCAGCAGTCGAAGGGGAAGTCATAAAGCAAGTATGGGAGTACTTTACCCGCCTTCTCCCGCCAAGGCGGGAGAAGGCGGGTGGGAGTGGATACTAATAGTTAATTTACGGCATGAATAATAAATGGCTATTGGTTGGTTTGCTGATTCTGCCTTTTGCGTCATATTCTCAAAAACGTGTAGGCGATCTCAGTTTATTATATAATTCAGTAATTACTAGTGCGGAGGATTCAAATAAGAAAATTAGTTCCACAACTGGCTATTTTCTGAAAGGAAATTTATATCGTTCCGAAGTAACGAGCAACATGTTTTCTTCTGTCATTATTTTTGATTCCAAAACTGGAAGCGGTGTACTACTCAAAGAAGTGAATGGACAGAAACTTCTGATTCGGATGAATGAAGAAAACTGGAATCAAAAAAATAAACGGTTTCTTAATCTGAATTTCATAAAGACGAATGAAACAAAAACCATTGCGGGATATTTTTGTGTAGGAGCGAAAGCATCCACACCGGATGGTTTGGAAATAACGGTCTTCTATACACGGGATTTAATACCGGCAAATAAAAGCTATGATCCTGCTTTTAAAAACCTGGATGGGTTACCATTGGAATACGAAATGAAAAAAGGAAACCTCCACATTAAATATTCCCTTTCATCCATCAACCTCAACCCGGTTCCTGCATCTAAATTTGATATCCCTACCAGCGGATACAGGGAAATGACTTACGAAGAGAGTTTGAAACTGAAAGCGCAATAGGCCTAAAGCCTAAAGCTCAAAGTCTAAAACTTCTTTTTAGATCTCCAATTATTAATTCTTTAATTATTACATTGGTTTTAGGCTTTCGGCTTTAAGCTTCAGGCTTAGAAAAGTTTTAGGCTTTGAGCTTTAGGCTTTTCGCCTACTTAGGCATTTGTATGCGAATACCCAGGAACTGCAGATTGGACCTTGTACTGAGATCTATATCGGGAGTGATATTAACCTTGTATTGGTAAGGAAGTATGAACGTCGTATTCCCACGTTGATAAGTAATCATAGCGTTTAATGAGATATGATTATTATTCTGAGGTTGAAATGTAACAGAACTGCCGCTGTAAAGAGGTGCTTTCTTCAATGTAAATGAAGAAGCTGCATTAATCGGAGTAAAACTATTTTCAAATTCGTGACGTTTTTTCTTTTCTCCGCCTCCTTTACTTGCAAATGCCAGCGCTGTTACTGCAAAAAGAAGCAGTCCCATTGCGGCCAGCCGTAATGTGCTTGAAAAAGATAGCTTATAGTTGAGAGAATTCATCACTGACAAAGATACAATAAAAATTTTAGTATTCTTTAACTTAAAAAAGGGTATTATCCTGTTATTTTAACACAATCCCTGCTGTTTTTGTGGAAAACCCCCCTATATTCCCGCAGTTACGGATGAAATATGGCCCCCGTTGCCTGGTATAATTAATTTGTGGTTAAGGGATTATAAATTAATTTAGTATAACCATCTTAAATGAAAGAAAATCCATACCAACCCGAGCAGGATGAGATCAGGGAATTGCTGAAACAATACAGTGCACTTAAAAACGGCCGGAAACACAGCTTTCTGGATGAAGATTGTTTCGAAAAAATAATTGACTATTACGACGGAAAAGAAGAATTTCCCCATGCCCTGGAGGCGGTGGAGATAGGTATTGAACAATACCCGTTTTCTTCTCTTCTGCATATTCGCAAAGCAGACCTGCTTATTGCAACCCGTAAATATGCGGAAGCCCTCCAGGTTCTGGAAAAGGTTGAACTGCTGGATTCCAACGATATCAATCTCTATATCCTAAAAACGGATGCTTATCTGGCGCTGGATCAGCAGGAAAAAGCCGTTGTTTTATTACAGGAGGCCCTCAATCACTTTGAAGGGAGGGAAAGGATCGAACTCCTCTTTGAACTCGCCGACGTATACGACGATTATGAGGAGTTTGATAAAATATTTGACTGTCTGCGCTGGATTCTTGAACAGGATTGTGAAAATGAAGAGGCCTTGTATAAGATTTGCTTCTGGACAGATTTTACCGGGAGAAACGAAGAAAGTATTCGCCTTCATCAAAATATCATTGAAGAAAATCCTTATTCAGAACTTGCCTGGTTTAACCTTGCAGCTGCCTACCAGGGGTTGAAATTATATGAGAAAGCTGTGGATGCTTATAAATATGCGGTGGCTATTGATGAAAAATTTGATTATGCTTACCGTAATATGGGGGATGCGTTCATCCGTTTACGAAAATACAGGGAAGCCATTGAGAGCCTGGAGAGGGTTCTCGAACTTTCAAAACCGGAGGACGTTATTTTTGAAGCCATCGGTCATTGTTATGATAAGCAAAGACAATTTGCACAGGCCCGTTTTTATTACCGTAAGGCCTCTCATCTTAATCAGGACGATAGTAAATTGATTTATAAAATTGCCTGTACCTATCTCAACGAAGGTCAATGGACAAATGCAGTTAAACAACTTGAGTCTGCCATACGAATTCAGGGCAAACATCCCGAATACCATCTGGCACTTGGGGAATGCAAAGTACAGCTCATGGAATTCAGGGAAGCAATTCAGGCTTTTGGTACCGTTGTGCGTTTAAGACAAAAAAATATTTCAGGTTGGGAAGCGCTTGTGCGCTGTCTTTACCTGGCTGAAATGTATAAGGAGGCTTTGGAACAAGTGCAACAGGCCATACGGGTAATTGGCGAAAAACCACTGCTCACATTCTATATGAGTGCCATTTATTTTGCAATGGGAAAATCAAAAGAAGGTTTGATTCATCTGGACAAAGCATTGGCCCGCTCACCGAAATTGCTAAAGAAAATGATTGCACTTAATCCGTCTTTACTTCAATCGCAATCCATTGTGGATGTGATCGCTCGTTATCGGAAAAGGTAAATCTTCCTTATTTTTGCGCCTCCGGAATTTCAAAAACGAAATTATTGTCGATGAATTTTTTACTCAGTCAGATGCCCGAGAGAAACAACAAACCCCGGAATCATGGTATTACCATGGTAATGGATAAAGGATTAAGCATTGAAGAAACCAAAAATTTCCTGAGCATTGCAGAAACCTATGTAGACGTGGTTAAGCTTGGATTCGGTACATCTTATGTTACCCCGAACCTGGATAAAAAACTGCAGGTGTATCGTGATGCCGGGATTCCTATTTATTTCGGAGGAACCTTGTTTGAAGCATTTTTAATCAGAGGCCAGTTGGAAGACTATATCCGGATTTGTAATGATTATGGGGTGGGTTATATGGAAGTGAGTGATGGTTCGGTTAATATCGATCACAAAGAAAAATGTAAGCTGATTGAAAGACTTACACAATATGGAACTGTACTTAGTGAAGTTGGAAGTAAGGATGCTGCTCATATCATTCCTCCATATAAATGGATTGAACTTATGCAGGCCGAATTAAATGCGGGTGCCAGATATGTCATTGCAGAAGCCCGCGAAGCTGGTAATGTTGGAATCTACAGGGGAACCGGCGAAGTACGCGAAGGACTTGTACAGGAAATTCTCACCAAGATTCCTTCTGAAAAAATTCTATGGGAAGCACCGCAGAAATCACAGCAGTTATATTTTATTGAACTCATAGGATCGAATGTGAATCTGGGAAATATTGCTCCCAATGAAATGATTGCACTTGAAGCAATGCGTATAGGATTACGGGGAGACACGTTCGATCTTTTTCTTGATAAGAATAAAAAAGAAGTCAAATGAGAAAGTTCGGCCTGATCGGTTATCCGCTGGGCCATTCTTTTTCCGGGAAATATTTCAGGGAAAAATTCCACCATGAATCCATTGAGGATTGCGTGTATTCGAATTATGAAATTCCTTCAATTTCTGCCCTTTCAGATATTCTAAAAGATCCCGAATTAAAAGGCCTCAACGTTACTATACCATATAAGGAAACGGTGGTTCAGTTTCTGCATAAAAAAGACCAGGTAGTGGAAGAAATTGCGGCCTGTAATTGTATTAATATTTTAAACGGAGAACTTGCAGGATATAACACGGATGTAATAGGTTTTGAAAATTCACTAAAGGAAAAATTAATAATAACAGATAAACGCGCACTCATACTTGGTACCGGCGGTTCATCCAAAGCTGTTGCCTGGGTTCTGAAAAAAACAGGCATTGAATATTTGCTTGTTTCAAGGAATAAATCGCTTCATGGCAGCCGGATAACCTATGAAGAACTAAATCGTGAAATACTGGAATCACATTCTCTTATAATAAATACCACTCCAGTGGGAATGCATCCCAAGACAGAAGTTTATCCACCGATTCCGTATCAATGGATAGGACCGGGACATTATCTTTTTGACCTGGTATACAATCCCTCCAAAACTTTATTTCTGGAAAAGGGTGAGCTTGCAGGGGCACGCACAAAAAACGGCGCCGATATGCTCGCGATACAGGCAGAGGCCAGCTGGGATATCTGGAATAAGAAAGCGTAAGGCGTAAGGCGTAAGGCTTAAAGCGTAAGGCGTAAGGCTAAATGCTTTTAATGTGTATCAGGTATTGAGTTTTTTTCTTGCGGTTTCCGGTAATGAGACAATTTTCTTCTGACTATAATCATAACAAATCATCGTTGTTTTTGCAAATGCAACGGGAAGAAGTTGTTCTTCCGATTTTTTTTCAATTTTATAAACCAGTTCGAAACCCATCCGACTGACATCTGATGGCTGAATACTGATCAAAAGTAAGTCCCCATAAAATATTTCATTTTTAAATTTAAGCGCCGCATCTGACATAATTAATCCAACGCCTTCCATATTGAATTCAGTATATCCAAGTGATTGAAGATATCGGACGCGCGCTTCATGAAGGAAGGAAAGGACTTTATCATTCCCGACATGAGCACCATAATTGAGATCCGTGATTTGGACAGGAATAGATGTGCTGAATATAAATGATTCGGGCAGATCGATTTTAATTCTGGACATATAATTTATTGGATCAATCTCGTTTTTAAATAAGCGATCAGCAGATCAGCAGCTTTACGCCGGTGACTGAATTTATTTTTTTCTTCCGAATTCATTTCAGCAAAACTTTTATGCGAACCATCCGGTAAAAAAACAGGATCGTAACCGAAACCTTCTGATCCGGCAGGTGAACGAAGAATCTGCCCATCGCATCGTCCTTCAAAAAAATATTCCCGTCCTTCAAGTATTAAACAGATTATGGTAATAAACCGGGCACGTCTGTTAGTTGAATCAGCCATTGCTCTCAGAAGTTTGCGGATATTATTTTCAGAAGAAACAGGCTCTCCTGCGTATCGGGCACTGCGAACACCAGGCTCACCCCCCAGGGCATCCACTTCGAGCCCTGTATCTTCACTGAAACAATTTTCTCCACCACTGAGCTGATGAATAGTTTGTGCTTTTACTTTGGCATTTTCCTTTAAAGTATCGAAAGGTTCCGGAATTTCTTTTTGAATGCCGGCTTCAGCCAGTGAAATAATCTCCATTTTTGATCCGACAGCCAAACGAAATTCCTGGAGTTTGTATGCATTATTACTTGCGAAAATCAGTTTCACAGGTTGAATAATTTTTTAAGGGAAATCCATAAATTCTTCTTCAATTCAAGTCCCCGCGGATTATCCCCGCTCATCAATTCTGTCTGCATTACCGGCAGAATCCTGATATTTTCCCAGGTAGAAATACTCATATCAGGAAACTTTAATCCTGATCCGGTTAAAGCTGGCGCGACGCCCCAAAAGAAAATGATGCTGGGTTGAAACCGTTTTTTCAAAACAAGCAGTTCAACCGGAGTGCGTTTCGTATTGATCAGAGCGATATCATTCAGACTAAGTTTGCAGGCTGCGAGAATTTTCTTTAAAAAAGCGAGCTGGTCATCAGGAATAAATTCATCATCAGGATAACTAACTAGAAAACAGATGGAAAGGAGATTTTTTCCTAAGAAAGGATAACTCATACCCTGATCATTTTCTTCTATCAGCGTTTCGGGGTAAAGAATTGCAATTAACTCTGCAGAAAGTCGGATATCATTGATTCCCATATTAGGCATGAAAATATAAGATGAGTGGTTTTGTATGCTCCGGGAATGTTTTGTTTCTTTGTACTATCAAAAATAGTATTTATGATGGAGACGGTTGATATACAGGTTACCAGGGTAAAGAAAAGCAGGCTGCATGAAATGGATTTCAATCACCTGCCATTTGGTAAATATTTCAGCGACCATATGCTGGAAGCAGATTATGCTGACGGTGAATGGCAAGTGGTTTCCATCAAACCCTATCAACCAATTTCATTTGAACCTTCCCTGATGGCCCTTCATTATGGTCAGTCAATCTTTGAGGGAATCAAAGCCTACAGGAATAAAAATGGGGAAGCTTTTATTTATCGCCCGTATGACAATCTTAAACGTTTTAATATCTCAGCGGAAAGAATGGATATGCCTTCAGTGTCTGAAGATATCTTTATTGAAGGCATGCGTCAGCTTGTAGAAATGGACAAAGAATGGATACCGGCCAAAGATGAATACTCGTTGTATATACGTCCCTTCATGTTTGCTACAGATGCCGCTTTGGGTGTGAAAGCTTCGGAAACGTATAAATTCATGATCCTGCTTAGCCCTACAGGACCATATTACGCGGCACCTATGAAGATCTATGTAGAAGAAAAATATACCCGCGCAGCACCGGGCGGTGTGGGCTTTGCTAAAAATGCCGGAAACTATGGAGGAGCTCTCAGGGCGACTTCTGAAGCAAGGGCCCAGGGTTATGACCAGGTTTTATGGACAGATGCTTTTGAACATAAATGGTTGCAGGAAGTTGGTACCATGAATGTATTTTTTGTTTTTGGTAAAACAGTTGTCACACCATCTCTTGACGAAGGGACCATATTGGAAGGTGTCACCCGCGACAGTGTAATCCAGGTATTGCGTGAACAGGGCTTAAAAGTAGAAGAAAGGAGGATCAATATTGACGAGGTTGTGGAAGGCCACCGTAGTGGAAAACTAACTGAAATCTTCGGATCGGGAACAGCCGCCACGATTTCTCCCCTAAAGGAACTGCGATATAAGGACTACAGCATGCATTTGGATGTGGCGGCATACCAGGTGGCGCCAGAAGCCAAGAAAATCCTGACAGAAATCAGGGAAGGTAAAAGACCCGATATACATGGCTGGCTGGTAAAAGTTTAAGATCAACATTAATTTGGAGAATCCCGGCCTGGCCGTTACCTTTGCCGTCCCAAAATTCAAACAGGTTCGGAATGCCAACTATACAGCAATTAGTTAGAAAAGGAAGAGAAATCATCCGCGCGAAAAGCAAGTCCAGGGCTCTGGACAGCTGCCCGCAGAGACGTGGTGTGTGTACCCGTGTATATACCACCACACCTAAAAAACCCAATTCTGCCTTGCGTAAAGTGGCTAAAGTCCGGCTAACCAATAAAATTGAAGTGATTGCTTATATCCCGGGCGAAGGGCATAACCTGCAGGAGCATTCCATTGTACTGATCCGCGGAGGCCGTGTAAAAGATCTTCCCGGAGTTCGTTATCATATCGTACGCGGATCTTTGGATACTGCAGGCGTAAAAGATCGTAAGAAAAGCCGTTCTAAATACGGAACCAAAAAGGAAAAAGCCGGGGCGAAGCCAGCAGCTAAGAAATAATAAAAATTTAATTTCAAATAACTCATGAGGAAAACACAGGCCAAAAAATTACTACTCGCTCCGGACGCAAAATATAATGATGTCCTGGTTACGCGTTTTGTAAACAACCTGATGTGGCAGGGTAAAAAGAATACTGCTTTTGGGCTATTTTACGATGCCATCGACCGCGTTTCCAAACAATCCAATGAAAACGGTTACGAAATCTGGAGAAGGGCCCTGAATAATGTGACCCCTGCAGTTGAAGTAAGAAGCCGACGTATCGGGGGTGCTACTTTTCAGATTCCTGCAGAAGTCCGTGCTGACCGCAAGATTTCTCTCAGCATAAAATGGCTGATCCGTTATAGCCGTGAAAGAAACGGTAAAAGCATGGCCGACAAACTGGCGGGTGAAATACTGGCAGCTAGTAAAGGCGAAGGCGGAGCTTTCAAGAAAAAAGAAGACACACACAGAATGGCAGAAGCCAATAAAGCTTTTGCTCATTTCAGGATATGACCGGATTCATTCATTTTACTTGTTTCCCCCGCTTTGCCGGGGGATTTTTTTTGCATGGATTTGTATACTCAATAAATCCAGTCAGCATAAATTAAATGAAGGCATTTATAAGAGTAATATAAGAGGACTATAACTCTTAACACATCTCCGGGTTAGCGCATTATTGCGGAAAATTTGGTACCTTTGCGCACCAAAAAGAAAATACTTTAATTATACATAATGGCAGACTTAAAATTTCAAAGAAACTTCGGTATTGCGGCACATATAGATGCCGGGAAAACGACGACTACTGAGCGCATATTACGCTATACCGGAATGATCCATAAAATAGGGGAAGTGCACGATGGTGCAGCAACGACGGACTGGATGGACCAGGAAAAGGAAAGAGGTATTACGATTACATCTGCTGCTGTGAGCTGCCAGTGGAATTTTCCTACTGACAAGGGAAAAGTGGACGCGAACACGAAAAAATATAATTTCAATATTATTGATACACCGGGTCACGTGGATTTTACAGTTGAGGTAGAAAGATCCCTGCGTGTTCTGGATGGACTTATTGCATTGTTTTCAGCAGTGGATGGTGTAGAGCCACAGTCTGAAACCGTTTGGCGCCAAGCGAATCGATATAAGGTTCCCAGGATCGGTTTTGTAAATAAAATGGATCGTTCGGGTGCTGATTTTTTAATGGTTGTAAGCCAGGTAAAGGAAATGCTGGGTGCAAATGCCGTTCCACTTCAATTGCCGATTGGTGCCGAAGATGATTTCAAAGGTGTTGTGGATCTTATCAGAATGAAAGGAGTTATTTGGCACATGGAAACAGAAGGAATGACCTTCGATGAAATTGAAATTCCAGCAGATTTGCTGGAGGAAGCTAAAGAGTGGAGAGCAAAACTGGTTGAAGCCGTTGCTGAATATGACGACAAGTTGCTGGAAAAATTCTTTGTGGATCCCAAAAGTATAACGGAAGATGAAATGCATGAAGCCATACGTAAAGCTACCATTGACCTCAGCATTGTGCCCATGATGTGTGGTTCATCCTTTAAAAATAAAGGCGTGCAAACCGTACTTGATGCTGTTTGTCGTTACCTACCTTCTCCCATTGATCTGGAAGATACTGTGGGGACAGATCCGAACACTGGTGAAACCATCACACGTAAACCTGACCCAAAAGAACCTTTTGCAGCACTTGCATTTAAAATCATGACCGATCCATTCGTGGGCCGTCTTGCGTTTTTCCGCTGTTACAGCGGACGTCTTGAATCTGGTTCTTATGTGCTGAATGTTCGAAGTGGTAAG
Organism: uncultured Bacteroidota bacterium; assembly: GCA_963711345.1. Classification (GTDB taxonomy): domain Bacteria; phylum Bacteroidota; class Bacteroidia; order Chitinophagales; family Chitinophagaceae; genus Puia. The sequence continues at coordinate 1,458,249 of CAVQDS010000002.1, forward strand.
AAAGAACGGATCAGCCGAATAATGAAAATGTTTGCGAATAAACAAAATCCAATCGACTTTATTGAAGCAGGTGATATCGGAGCAGCTGTAGGCTTTAAGGAAATAAAAACGGGAGATACACTTTGTAATGAAGATCATCCGATTACACTGGAAAATATGTTTATCCCCGAACCGGTAATTGCCGTAGCTGTTGAGCCGAAAACACAGGCTGACGTGGATAAAATGGGATTGGCTATTTCTAAACTTGTGGAGGAAGATCCAACCCTCAGGGTGAATACAGATGAAGAAACAGGGCAGACAATTCTGCGTGGAATGGGAGAACTTCATCTTGAAATTATTATTGAACGCATGCGTCGTGAGTTTAAAGTGGATGTTAACCAGGGCGCTCCCCAGGTTGCTTATAAAGAAGCTTTCAATACCACGATTGAACATCGCGAGGTTCTTAAAAAACAAACAGGTGGTCGTGGTAAATTCGCTGATATCCAATTTGCTATTGGGCCTGCTGATGAAGAATGGATAAAGGAAAACGAAGGCAAGCATTTTCAGTTTGTAAACGATATTTACGGAGGATCCATACCAAAGGAATTTATCCCTGCGATATCCAAGGGTTTTGAGGTATCCATGGTGACCGGCGTATTAGCCGGCTACCCGATGACCAATATGAAAGTGCGTGTTTTTGATGGAAGTTACCATGATGTGGATTCAGATGCAATGAGTTTTGAAATATGTGCAAGGTCCGCTTTCCGCGAAGCAGGCCGCAAGGCAAAACCCATTCTGCTGGAACCCATTATGAGAGTAGAAGTGCTGACTCCTGATCAATATATGGGTGATGTAACCGGAGATTTGAACCGTCGTCGTGGAATCCTGGAAGGGATGGACAGCAGGGCGAATCTGCAGGTTATTAAGGCTAAAGTGCCATTGAGTGAAATGTTTGGATACGTAACGCAATTACGTTCACTTAGCTCTGGCCGTGCAACTTCTACAATGGAATTCTCGCATTATGCTCCTGCCCCAAACAATATCGCAGAAGAAGTAATTGCAAAGGTTAAAGGAAAAGGCAAGGTTACTGCCTGATCCGGATATGAAATTATATTTAGAATCCCGCTTTGGCGGGATTTTTTTTGAACGGCAATGGAGCAACAATCCATTTGTTTACTTTTCCGGACAAATTTTAAATACGATGTTTCGATTTCATTTATTCAGATCCCTGTTTTGCCTGTTTTTGGTAGCAACGGCTTTATCAAGCTCTGCCCAATTATATGATAAAATGACCTGGAGCACAGACGGGAATAGTTTTTATGAAAATGAGGATGGCTCCATCATAAAATACACAGTCAAAGATCTGAGCCGTGATATTCTTTTGCCCGCCCAATTGCTTATTCCTGCCGGCAGAACAAAAGCGCTGGATATTAAAAATTTTTTCTTTTCCAATGATTTCAAAAAGATTTTGATTTATACGAATGCAAAAAAAGTATGGCGTTATGAAACCCGTGGCGACTATTGGATATTTAATTTTTCCGATTCTTCCTTGAAACAATTGGGGAAAGGACTGCCATCATCCTCACTCATGTTTGCAAAAATTTCTCCAGACGGCAACAGGGCGGCTTATGTGAGCGAACATAATTTATTTGTGGAAGATCTTTCAACACATATCATTAAACCTTTAACACATAATGGTTCCCGCAAAATGATCAATGGGACATTTGACTGGGTTTATGAAGAGGAATTCGATTGCCGGGACGGTTTCCGCTGGAGTCCCGACAGTCACGCAATTGCCTATTGGCAGATCAACGACAGCAGCACGCGAGACTACTACATGCTGAATACAACTGATTCGGTTTATTCGAGAGTGGTGCCTGTAGAATATCCGGTAGCCGGCCAAATGCCTTCTCCATTTAAAATTGCTGTTGTAGAGATCAGGGATAACCAGACGCACTGGATGAAAATTCCAACTGATGCCAAAAATGGTACATATCTGCCTAGAATGGAATGGGCTTCTAATGGCCAGGAACTGGTAGTTCAGCGACTCAACAGGAGTCAGAATGAATCGGACATTTTGTTGTGTAATGCCAAAACCGGTGAGGTAAAATCTGTTTATAGTGAAAAAGAATCGGCATGGGTTGACATCATTTCTGCCTGGGATGATAAATATAAAATGGGAGGATGGGACTGGCTAAATAACGGCAATGAATTTTTATGGGCGAGTGAGAAGGATGGATGGAGACATTTATACAGAATCAGCCGCGATGGCAAAAGGCAGGTACTCATTACTCATGGCAATTACGATGTAATGGAAATTTCATTAATTGATGAAAAAAACAATCAGGTTTATTTTATGGCTTCGCCCGACAATGCCACGCAATCATATCTCTATCGTTGCAACCTGGATGGTTCAGGTACCGCACAGCGTGTTACACCTGCAAACGAACCCGGGTCCCATAGCTATGAATTTTCGCCCAATGGAAAGTATGCTGAGCATCATTTTTCAAATTATTATACATCACCGGCAGGGGAATGGATAACCCTTCCTGATCATCAGGCAATTGCCGGAACGCAACCTATAAGACCCATTAATCCACAGGACAGTGCTTCATCAAATATTTCATTCTTTAAAATTCTTACGGTAGATGGAGTGAGCATGGATGGCTGGATGCAAAAACCCATACCGTTCGACAGTACAAAAAAATATCCCGTTTTATTTTATGTATATACAGAACCTGCTGCACAAACAGTGAGGGATGTATACGGAATAACCCATTGTCCTGTTTATCCCGGCAAATTGGATCAGGATGGTTATATCTACATTTCGCTGGACAACCGGGGTACTCCTGCACCAAAAGGGGCAATATGGAGAAAATCCATTTACAGGAATATCGGCCAGTTAAATATCCACGACCAGGCACAGGCTGCTGCCGAGGTTTGTCACTGGTCATTTGTTGATACTTCCAGGATTGCAGTCTGGGGATGGAGCGGTGGAGGCTCTGCTACCCTGAACCTGATGTTTCAGCATCCTGAGATTTATAAAACGGGACTGGCAATAGCTGCCGTGGGTAATATGGAAACGTATGACAATATTTATCAGGAAAGGTATATGGGCAATCCTTTGGAAACCAAAGCTGATTATGTTAAAGGTTCAGCTATTACCTATGCTTCCAAACTTCAGGGTAACCTCCTGTATATCCATGGCAGCGGTGACGATAACGTGCATTATGATAATGCAGAAATGCTGCTCAATGAATTGATTAAGTACAACAAAACCTTTCAGTTCATGGAATACCCTAACCGGACTCATAATATATCTGAGGGGCCTGGAACAGGGATACACCTGCGAAACTTATTCAAAAACTACCTGAATGCGCACTGTCCCGGTGGAGGCAAATAATTCTCAAAAAACCTGTATAATTCTTTGACAGTTTATCTCTTAACCCATACCTTTGCATCCCGTTCAAAAAACGGGGATTGACATATGTCTCAGCGAATCAGAATCAAATTACAGTCTTACGATCACAATCTGGTGGATAAATCCGCTGAGAAAATCGTAAAAACGGTGCGTAGCACAGGTGCCGTAGTTACCGGCCCAATACCTTTACCTACACGTAAAAAAGTATTTACCGTTTTACGCTCACCGCATGTCAATAAGAAAGCGCGTGAACAATTTCAGTTGCATACGCATAAGAGGTTGTTGGATATTTATACTTCTACTTCAAGAACAGTCGACGCATTATCCAAACTGGATCTGCCATCAGGTGTTGATGTAGAAATTAAAGCCTGAGTAAAAATTCTATCTGCCAAACCGATATAACGGCCAAAGCAGCGCTGGATGATTTGAAAAGAAATATGAACAAGCCGTTCGGGGTTTGTTTACTACCGGTACTTCCTCCGTCCCGCCATCAGTGGGATTCTGAAAAGAGTCGAAACTTTACCAGGGCCACCCGCCTTCGCTAAAGCTCCGGCGGGCAAAGGAAAAGGTCGGTTGCAAACAGGGGATTGAAATCAGTATCAGCTTTACATAAGCTAAGCAGACCGCTGATTGTCCTTAGACACCAGGCACAAACCAATAAAAAATGAAAGGTTTAATTGGAAAGAAAGTTGGAATGACCAGTGTCTTCACCCCAGATGGCAAGCAGGTTGCCTGCACCATTATTGAAGCAGGTCCATGTGTTGTAACACAGGTAAAAACCATAGGGTCCGATGGGTACAATGCTCTCCAGATAGCATTTGGTGAAAAGAAAGAAAAGCACGTCCTCTCTTCTGAAAAGAATCACTTCGCAAAAGCAAATACTACCACAAAACAATTTATCAGGGAATTCCGAAATTTTTCTTTAGAGAAAAATATCGGTGAGGCACTTACTGTTGAGATTTTCGCAGAAGGCGAAATAGTTGATGTTGTAGGTACTTCAAAAGGAAAGGGTTTCCAGGGTGTTGTTAAGCGTCACGGATTTCACGGGGTGGGCGGACAGTCACACGGTCAGCATGACCGAAGCCGTGCACCAGGATCACTGGGTAACTCCTCAGACGCATCCCGTGTTATGAAAGGTGTTCGGATGGCGGGGCGTATGGGTGGCGACAGGGTGAAGCTGAAGGGTCTTAAAGTGGTGAAAATATTTCCAGAAAAAAATTATCTGCTGATTGCCGGGTCTGTTCCGGGACACAATGGTGCCATTGTATACATTCAGAAATAACCTAATTAATCAGATTCTCATGCAAGTAGATGTTTTAAATATAAAGGGAGCTAAAACTGGACGTACGCTGGATTTGCCTGCGGATATTTTTGAAGCAGAGCCAAATGATCACGTGATATATCTGGCTGTAAAACAGTACCTGGCGGCACAGCGGCAGGGAACGCATAAAGTAAAAACCCGCATGGAAGTGAAAGGATCTTCCAAAAAATTACACAAACAAAAAGGTACTGGGGGTTCACGTAAAGGGAATATCCGGAACCCTCTCTATAAAGGAGGCGGTACGATTTTCGGGCCGAAACCGCACAGCTGGGATTTTAAGCTGAACCGTAAAGTGAAGGACCTTGCCAAGATCTCGGCTCTTTCTTATAAGGCTAAAGCGAATTCGATCATCGTTGTGGAAGACATTCAGCTGAAAGATCCAAAAACCAGTGAAATGGTTGGTCTGATTGGCGGACTTAAACTCAATGGTAAAAAAACGCTTTTTGTGACTCCGGAATATAATGACAACCTGCATCTCAGTTTACGGAATATTCCGGGACAGGAAAGCAGTCTGTTAGCCGATGTGAATACCTATGATATAGTGAATGCAGAGATATTGGTACTGACAGAAACAGCAGCGAAGATGTTTATAGAAGAAGTGGAAGCATAAATTAATTTTCAAATTCGTAAAGATGAAATTAGGTGAAGTTCTCATACGGCCGATTTTAACCGAGAAAGCAAACGCCCAGCAGGAAAAGCTACGCCGTTATGCTTTCAAGGTAAACACACGTGCAAATAAACTGGAGATTAAAAAAGCAGTAGAAGAATTTTACGGTATCACGGTAACTGATGTGAATACTGTAATTGTTCCTGGTAAAGCAAGATCAAGGTCTACCAAAGCTGGTCTGCTCGTTGGTCGCAAACCGGGATACAAGAAAGCGCTGATCACTGTTGCTGAAGGTGAAACAATTGATTTGTATTCGAATATTTAAGTAATTAAAAGATATGGCACTAAAAAAGTTTAAACCCGTCACTGCAGGAACTCGTTGGAGGATAGGAAATGCCTATGCAGAAATTACTTCCGATGCGCCTGAAAAGACTCTTCTTGAAAAAATCAGCCGCACGGGTGGCCGTAATTCTCAGGGAAGAAGGGCTATGCGTTATATCGGTGGTGGGCATAAAAAAATGTATCGTCTGATTGATTTCAAAAGGGATAAAAAAGATATCCTTGGAAAAGTAGTTTCCATTGAATATGATCCGAACAGAACTTCTTTCATTGCCCTGATTCAGTATAGCGATGGAGAAAAGAGATATATCCTGGCTCCTCAGGGATTACAGGTTGGTGGAACTGTTCAGGCAGGTGATGCGGTGGTTCCGGAAATCGGGAATGCATTGCAGATGAAGAATATTCCTCTTGGTACCAATGTCCATAATGTAGAAATGCAGCCAGGGCAGGGTGGAAAACTTATCCGCAGTGCGGGTACTACAGCGCAGCTTACCAACAAGGAAGATAAATATGCCGTACTTAAAATGCCTTCCGGTGAACTCAGGAAAATTCTGATTAACTGTTATGCAACTGTCGGTGTTGTTTCAAATAGTGATCACAGTCTTCAGAGCATGGGTAAAGCCGGTCGTAACCGCTGGAGGGGCATTCGCCCGCGTGTGCGCGGAGTTGCCATGAACCCGGTGGATCATCCGATGGGTGGTGGTGAAGGAAAGGCTTCCGGCGGACAACCACGTTCAAGAAACGGCCAGTATTCAAGGGGTCTGAAAACCAGAACGAAGGGTAAGGGAAGTGATAAATTAATTATTCAGACAAAAAAAGGAAAGAAAATAGGAAAGTAAAAAATATATTATGGGTCGTTCAATAAAAAAAGGTCCTTACGTAGATGCCAACCTCGAAACAAAAATCCTGAGCATCAATGAAGGAAAAGGGAAAAAAGGTGTTATCAAAACCTGGAGCCGTCGTTCCACGATCACGCCGGATTTCGTAGGACATACTTTTGCAGTTCATAATGGCAATAAGTTTATCCCTGTATATGTAACTGAATTTATGGTGGGACATAAGCTGGGTGAATTTGCGCCGACAAGAAATTTTAAAGGACATTCCAGCAAAAAGATTGCTGAATGAGCTTAAGGCGTAAAGCTGAAGGCCGTTTGAAAGCAGAAAGCTTAAAGCATAAAGCTTAAAGCGGGAGAAAAAAAGAAAATTAGTAAGAGTAATAAAAATATAAGAAGAGCCTTGCGCCTTAAGCTCAAAGAGTTCTTCTTCCTAAAAGGGAAAAAATGGAAGCATTAGCTAAACTGAAAAATTATCCTACATCACCGCGAAAAATGCGATTGCTGGCGGATGAGATTAGAGGCCTTCATGTTGAAAAGGCCCTGGCATTGCTGGAACATCATCCACAGCATTCTTCAACACCACTATATAAATTATTGTGGTCAGCAGTTAAAAACTGGGAATCGAAGAATGAAGGTAAAAGTGCAGCCGATGCCGGACTGTTGGTGAAGACAATATTTGTTGACGGTGCAAGAGTATTGAAGCGTATGCGTCCTGCTCCGCAGGGGCGTGGTTACCGGGTTCGTAAACGCAGTAACCATGTTACGTTGATTGTAGATGAGAAAATTGAAAGTAAAAAGTAAAAATTAAATAGATACATGGGTCAGAAAACAAATCCTATAGGTGCGAGGCTGGGAATCATCCGTGGCTGGGAGTCAAACTGGTTCGGTAATAAAAAAGATTATTCTGTCAAACTGATAGAGGATAATAAAATCAGAACCTATCTCAATGCGCGTATCAACAAAGGCGGAATCGCCAAGATCGTAATTGAGCGTACACTCAACAAGCTTATCGTAACCATTCATACCTCCAAGCCCGGTATAATTATCGGCAAAGGTGGTGGTGAAGTGGACCGTATTAAGGAAGAGTTGAAAAAACTGACAGGCAAGGAAGATGTTCAGATCAATATCCTGGAGATCAGAAGACCTGAACTGGATGCGAACATTGTTGCTGACACAATAGCCCGACAAATTGAAAACCGTATTAATTATAAAAGAGCTATTAAAATGGCTATCGCTTCAGCTCTCCGAATGGGTGCCGAAGGAATTAAAGTAAAAGTTGGCGGTCGTTTGGGCGGATCTGAAATTGCCCGTACGGAAGAAATAAAATCAGGACGCACACCATTGCATACGCTCCGTATGGATATTGATTATGCCAGTGTGTTTGCTCTTACTGTATATGGAAAAATCGGTGTCAAGGTTTGGATCAGTAAGGGAGAAGTGCTGACAAAACGCGATTTGAATCCCAATTTTGTAGGTGGTAAAACAGATGTTAGTGACAGAAGGGAAAGAAGGGATGAAATCAAGGATCGTGAAGACCGCGGCCGCGGAGGTGAAAGAAGAGGTGGTGGTAGTGGTGGTGGAGAACGCAGAGGTGGTGGAGGCGGGGGAAGGAGATAGTAATTAACAAATTTTCAAATTGAAGCAACATGTTACAACCCAAAAGGAGTAAACATAGGAAAGCACAAAAAGGCAGAATACGCGAAGTGGCTAAAAGAGGTACGGATATTTCTTTTGGTTCTTACGGACTGAAGGCACTCGAAGGTATCTGGTTAACAAACCGTCAGCTGGAAGCCGCCCGTCAGGCGTTGACCCGTTCAATGAAGAGAGAAGGAAATGTGTGGATCCGTGTATTTCCTGACAAGCCGATTACAAAAAAACCACAGGAAGTGAGAATGGGAAAGGGTAAAGGAAATCCTGAATATTGGGCGGCCGTGGTGGAACCGGGACGTATGCTTTTTGAAGCAGATGGTGTTACAGAAGCCGTTGCGAAAGAAGCATTATTGCTCGCTGCTCAGAAATTACCGATCAAAACCAAGTTCGTGGTTCGCCATGATGTGATTGCGTTATAATTCAAATTTATCAAGATGTCAAAGAGAAATGATTTTGTAAACAACCTGAAAGACCTGAGTGAAACTGACCTCCATGCCAAGGTACGTGAAGATGAACAGCGTTTGAAAAAACTGGAATTTGCTCATGCCATATCACCGCTTGAAAGTCCGGTAAACATCCGGATGATCAGAAAAGATATCGCCAGGCTGAAAACAGAATTGACCAAAAGAAAAATCGGGAAACCGGCCACAGAAAAAGTCTGAGTATTATTTAGATCCGGCCGAGGACTGATTTTAAAAATATCAAATTAGTATTATGTCAGATAGAAACTTACGGAAAACAAGAATCGGGGTTGTCAGTAGCAACAAAATGGATAAGACTGTAGTTGTTGCAGTTGAGAGAAAAGTACAGCATCCGATTTATGGAAAGTTCCTGAAGAAGACGACCAGGTTTCATGCTCACGATGAAAAGAACGAGTGCAGTATCGGAGATGTAGTGCGGATCATGGAAAGCCGTCCATTGAGTAAGACCAAGCGCTGGCGCCTGGTTGAAATTGTGGAGAAAGCGAAATAATGTTCATCCTATAAAAAGTATTACATGATACAGCAGGAAAGCAGACTAAACGTTGCAGATAATAGTGGAGCCAAAGAAGTTTTGTGCATCCGTGTATTGGGAAACAGCGGCCAGGATTATGCAAAAATCGGAGATAAAATTGTAGTAACGGTAAAAGATGCACTGCCTGCCGGAGGTATCAAGAAGGGAACTGTGACCAAGGCCGTTATAGTTCGTACCAAGAACAAACTTCGCCGGAAAGATGGTTCTTATATCCGTTTCGATGATAACGCAGTGGTATTACTGAACCCGAGTGATGAACCAAGGGGTACACGTATTTTCGGACCTGTTGCCCGCGAACTTCGTGATAAGGGATATATGAAAATTATTTCGCTGGCGCCGGAAGTGTTATAAGCCTAAAGCCTAAGGCCCAAAGCCTAAAGCTGTTCAGGTTTTTTGAAATGAGAACTAGTAATTAAAATATTATTAATAGGCTTTAAGCTTTACGCTTTGGGCTTTAGGAAAAAAAAAGTAAGAAATGGACAGCAGATTCAAACCCAAATTCAATATAAAAAAGGGTGATAAAGTGGTGGTAATTTCAGGAGATGATAAAGATCTTAAAAAATCGCGCAAGGTGCTGGAAGTATTTCCGGATACCTCGAAAGTGTTGATTGAAGGAGTTAATATCGTTACAAAACATACCAAGCCTTCTGCTCAGAATACAAAGGGTGGAATTCTTAAGCTGGAGGCACCCATTCATATTTCGAATGTTCTGCTTTGGGATGCTAAAACTGGCGGCCCGTCTAAAGCAAAGCGTACCAGAGAAAATGGAAAACTTATTCGTATAGCTAAAAAATCAGGGGAGGTAATTAAATAATGAGCACAACGAAATACACTGCCCGCCTGGCAGAAAAATACAAGAAGGAAGTTATTCCCGCATTAGTTAAAAAATTCGGGTATACCTCAGTCATGCAGGCGCCTAAACTGGAGAAAATCTGTCTGAACCGTGGTATTAACGGTGCTGTCTCTGATAAGAAACTGGTGGACATCACCATTGAAGAACTGACAACCATAACGGGTCAGAAAGCAGTTTCTACGATTTCAAAAAAAGATATTTCCAATTTCAAATTACGGAAGGGAATTCCGATTGGAGCACGTGTAACGCTGCGCGGAATAAAGATGTATGAATTTCTGGATCGTCTTGTTGCTGCTGCCCTTCCCCGAGTACGTGATTTTAAGGGTGTGAGTGAAAAAGCATTTGACGGTCGCGGGAATTATACTATGGGTATTACAGAACAAATCATTTTCCCCGAAGTGGATATTGATAAAGTGAACAAGATTACAGGGATGGATATTACGTTTGTAACAACTGCAAAGAGTAATGAGGAAGCTTTTGAATTGCTGAAAGCGCTTGGAATGCCTTTCAGGAATGCAAAAAAAGAAGACACCAATTAATCAAAGCTGAATTTAAATCAATTAATAAAAATTCATGGCCAAAGAATCAGTCAAAGCCAGACAAAGGAAACGGGAAAGGATGGTTGCAAAATATGCTGACAGACGTGCTGCATTAAAAGCTGCAGGTGATTATAAAGCACTTGATCTGCTTCCAAAGAATGCATCACCGGTGCGTTTGAAAAACCGTTGCCAGTTAACAGGCAGACCACGTGGTTATATCCGCTACTTCGGTGTATCCAGGAATATGTTCCGGGATATGGCACTGCAGGGGAAGATTCCCGGTGTAAGAAAAGCGAGCTGGTAGAGGCGTACATCGTGAATTGTATATCATGGATCGAATGATGATTAACGATACACGATAAGCGATTTACGATAAACGAATAATTAATAAAGACTTTAATAGAAACACAATGGTAACAGATCCTATAGCAGATTTTCTCACCAGAATCCGTAATGCACAAATGGCGAATCACCGGATAGTAGAGATTCCTGCTTCGAACCTGAAAAAGCGTATGACAGAAATTTTGTACGACAAAGGATATATTCTCAAATATAAATTTGAGGACGACAGCAAACAGGGCGTGATCAAGATCGCACTGAAATACGATCCATCTACTAAGGAACCAGCGATACGGAGCCTGGAAAGAGTGAGCCGTCCTGGTCTGAGACAGTACGCGAGTCCTGTTGAATTTAAACGTGTGAAAAACGGTTTGGGAATCGCTATTGTATCTACATCAAAAGGTGTAATGACAGATAAAGATGCAAAAGCGCAGAATGTGGGTGGAGAGGTTCTTTGTCATGTATACTAAGAAAGTGTGGAAGTGTGGTAGTGTGGTAGTGTGGAAGTTAGGGAGATGAAATTTAATTCTCAAATTCTCAAATTAGAAAATATGTCCAGGATAGGAAAAAAGCCGGTTCTCATTCCCAACGGAATTACAGTTACTGTGGGTACCAATAATACAGTGACTGTAAAAGGCCCGAAAGGTGAATTGAAGCAGGCTATCGATCGCGATATCAAGGTGGAAGTGAAAGAAAATAAGATTGAAATTTCCAGACCTACCGACCAGATCCGTCATCGCGCGCTGCACGGTTTATATCGTTCGTTGTTGTCGAATATGGTTAAGGGAGTTACGGAAGGTTATAAGAGGCAGCTGGAACTCATCGGTGTCGGTTTTAAAGCTTCCAACCAGGGAAACCTGTTAGACCTTGCTTTGGGTTATTCTCATAATATCATATTTGAAATTCCTAAAGAATTGAAACTGGCAACAGCACAGGAAAAAGGGGAAAATCCTAAAATCATGCTGGAGGGGACAGATAAGCAACTAATAGGACAGGTAGCCGCCAAGATCCGTGGTTTACGTAAACCCGAACCATATAAGGGTAAAGGTATCAGGTACACGGGAGAAATAGTAAGGAAGAAGGCTGGAAAGGCAGCGGGAAAATAGTGTGGTAGTGTGGTAGTGTGGTAGTGTGGAAATACGCACTGAAAGGTAAAAATCAAATTTTCAAATTCAAAGAGATGGATAAGCTTATAAAAAGACAGAAAATCAGATATCGCGTCCGCAAAAAGGTTGCAGGAAGTGCTGATAAACCCCGTTTGTCAGTCTTCAGGAGCAATAGCGAAATATATGCGCAGCTGATTGATGATAATAATGGAACAACCCTGGCTGCAGCATCTTCACGTGATAAAGATATTGTCGCACAGAAAGTAACGAAAACCGAAAAAAGCAAACTGGTTGGTTTGATGATTGCACGTAAGGCAACCGAGTTGGGAATACAGAAAGTAGTATTTGACCGGGGTGGTAATTTGTACCATGGAAGAGTAAAAGCCATTGCTGAAGCAGCCCGTGAAGGCGGTCTTCAATTTTAATATTTAAATAGTTTATTCGTAAATAATTATCATGTCAACAACTAGTATATCTAAGATCAAAGCCGGTGACCTGGAGTTGAAAGAAAAAGTAGTTTCCATCAATCGCGTGGTTAAGACGACTAAAGGCGGCCGTGCTTTCAGTTTTTCCGCACTCGTGGTGGTCGGAAATGAAAACGGTGTGGTTGGTCATGGTTTGGGAAAAGCCAAAGAAGTACAGGAAGCTATAACAAAAGGAATTGAAGATGCCAAGAAAAACCTGATAAAGGTTCCTGTGATGCATGGAACAATCCCACACGATCAGCTGGCTAAGGAAGGTGCAGCAAAAGTGCTGATCAAGCCCGCTGCACATGGTACCGGCGTTATCGCCGGTGGAAGTATGCGTGCCGTTTTGGAAAGCGCTGGAATTACGGATGTGTTGGCTAAATCCCTGGGATCCGCAAATCCGCACAATGTTGTAAAAGCTACTTTCAAAGCACTTGGCTTATTAAGAGAACCTATACAGGTTTCAAGAACGAGAAACCTGTCATTGAAGAAAGTATTCAACGGATAAACCGGTACAAATAAGAAGGAAATGAAAAAGTTACGAATTACGCAGATAAAAAGTGGCATTGACAGGTCGGAAAGACAAAAACTGACCTTACAGGCTCTGGGTTTGAAAAAACTTCATAACCCGAGAGAAATTGAAGCAACTCCTCAAGTGCTTGGTATGATCAGGACGGTGGAGCATTTATTAAAAGTGGAAGAAGTATAAATATTAGTGTGAGAGTGTGAGAGTGTGAGAGTGTGAGGGTGTGAGAATGTGGAAAAACTTTTTTATCTGCCAGCTGGCAGTGTCAAATTTTCAAACTAACAATGATGAACTTACATAGCATCAAGCCGGCAAAAGGCTCAACGCATAAGGAAAAAAGACTTGGTCGTGGTGAAGCTTCCGGTAAGGGAGGAACTTCAACCAAGGGTAACAAAGGAGGACAGAGTCGAGCCGGCTATCAGCGCAAAATGGCGCACGAAGGTGGACAGATGCCAATACAGCGCAGGTTACCAAAGCGTGGTTTCAAAAACCCTGATCGTGTATCCTATGTTGTATTCAATCTTTCCCAGATTGAACAACTCGCTGAGAAATATGATATTAAGGAGATTTCGGCTGCCAATTTATACGCAAGCGGATTGATTTCCCGCACGGATCTGGTTAAAATCCTTGGGAATGGGGAATTGAAATCGAAACTTAATTTTAAAGTAAACGCAGTGAGTGAAAAGGCAAAACTGGCGATTGAAGGATCTGGCGGTTCCCTCGAAATCATAAAGCTGAAGAAGCCGGTAGTGGGTGCTAAATCCTAAAATAGTCATTAACTTGCACAGACGATTCCGATCGTCTTTTTTGCTTGTTGTAGTTCCTAAATAATTACGAAGAACGTGAAGAAATTTTTTGATACTTTAAAAAATATATGGAGTATTCCGGAATTGAAAAGTAAGATCCTAGTGACGCTTACTTTGTTGCTGGTTTACAGATTTTGTACCTATATCGTTTTACCTGGAATAGACCCAAATAAACTGGCAAGTCTGAGTGGTGCTAAAACCGGAGCACTCGGATTGATTGATGCATTTTCCGGAGGCGCCTTCTCACAGGCTTCTATTCTCGCCTTGGGAATAATGCCTTATATATCCGCATCTATCTTCATGCAGTTGATGAGTATCCTCGTACCTCAGATGCAAAAAGTTCAAAAAGATGGTGAGAGCGGCAGAAAGAAAATCAACCAGTGGACCCGCTACTTAACCGTAATTGTAACTTTTGCGCAGGCTTATGCATATGTGGGTTATTTGAAAACGATGGGGCGTGATGCAATCATCGACAGCTTCAGCGCTTTTTTCTGGTTCACAACTCCCATTCTGCTCACTGCGGGTACATTATTCGTTATGTGGATTGGTGAAAAAATTACAGATAAAGGATTGGGTAATGGTACTTCTATAATCATCATGATTGGTATCCTCGCACGTTTTCCAGGCGCTCTTTCCCGCGAATTCCAATCCAAAGCTGTAAATGGCAGCGGTGGTATTCTTCTTTTTGTTATTGAAGTTGCCATTCTCATTGCAGTGATCATGGGCCTGATCGTATTAATTCAGGGTGTAAGAAAGGTACCGGTAAACTATGCCAAACAGATTGTGGGTAACCGCCAGTTTGGAGGAGCCCGCCAGTTTCTTCCTTTAAAAGTAAACAGTGCCGGAGTAATGCCTATTATATTTGCGCAGGCCATTATGTTCCTGCCCACTTTGATTTCTTATACAAGTTTTGAAAATAAAGAAGGCATCTCAAGAATATTTTCTGATCCTCGCGATTATGTTCATATGATTTTTTATGGAATCATCGTAATTGGATTTACTTTCCTTTATACCTCTCTTATATTTAATCCCAAGCAGGTAGCAGACGATCTCAAACGTAACAATGGCTTTGTACCCGGGGTAAAACCTGGTCAGCCTACTGCGGATTTTATTGGTTCCGTGATGGATAAGATTACACTTCCTGGTGCAGTTTTACTTGCCATTGTTGGAATTCTTCCCGGATTTGCTCAACGCGCGGGTGTTACACAGGGTTTTGCAGCATTTTACGGTGGAACTTCTCTACTGATTATGGTTGCAGTAATTCTTGATACCCTGCAGCAGATTGAAACACAACTACTGATGCGTCAGTATGACGGACTGATGAAGTCAGGCCGTATCCAGGGCCGTCAGTCGGTTACCAATGCGGTGATCTAGGATGATTTATCACAAAACGAAAGCAGAAATTGAACTGGCAAGGGAAAGCGCATTGCTTGTAAGTAAAACACTCACTGAAACCGCTAAACTGTTAAAGCCCGGAATTACTACTCTATCACTGGATAAGTTTATTGGAAGTTTTATACGTGATCATGTTGCCATTCCTTCTTTTTTAAATTATCATGGTTATCCTTTTAATTCATGTATATCGGTCAACGATGTTGTTGTTCATGGATTTCCTAATGAAAATGAATTAAATGAGGGCGATATCATTTCCATAGATATCGGAGTTTTAAAAAACGGATTTCACGGCGACCATGCTTATACCTTTGCAATCGGTAATCCTGGTGCTGCTGTAGCACAACTTATTCGTGTAACTAAAGAATCTTTATATAAGGGAATTGAAAAAGCAATTGCAGGAAATCGGATTGGGGATATTTCTTATGCTATCCAGGAACATACTGAAAAGAAATATGGTTATGGGGTTGTACGTGAACTTGTGGGTCATGGATTGGGCAGAAGTTTACATGAAGATCCCCAGGTAGCCAATTATGGTAAACGCGGATCTGGTATTAAAATGAGGGATGGCCTTATACTTGCAATCGAACCAATGATTAATCTGGGAAAGCGTGAAGTATTTACAGAACCCGACGGGTGGACTGTGCGAACTGTTGACCACAGCGTATCCGTACATTTCGAACACGACGTATGTATTGGAAAAAGCAAAGCCGACATTCTTTCAGACTATACGGAAATTGAAGCAGCGGAAAGGAATAATCCCAATTTGTATTACTCTAATTAATTGCAAGAATCAATTTAAGTGTGAGAGTGTGAGAGTGTGAGAGTGTGAGAGTATGATTTCCTAATTCTCAAACTCTCACACTCTCACACTCTCATGCTTGCCTTCATCCCGCAACCGCGAAATCCCTCAATGCATCATTAAGACTTGTTTTCAAATCGGTGGAAGGTTTACGTTGACCAATGATCAGCGCACAGCCAACCTGATATTCACCTGCAGGAAATTTCTTCGTATATGATCCCGGTATCACCACGCTGCGTGCAGGAACGCGACCTTTGTATTCAACAGGTGAACTACCACTTACATCAATGATTTTTGTGCTTTGTGTAAGAACCACGTTGGCACCTAATACCGCTTCTTTTTCAACCCTTACTCCTTCAACAACTATACACCTCGAACCGATAAAACAACCGTCTTCTATAATCACAGGAGCAGCCTGTAGTGGTTCGAGCACCCCTCCTATACCAACTCCTCCGCTTAAATGAACCGCTTTTCCGATTTGTGCGCAACTTCCCACTGTAGCCCATGTATCCACCATCGTTCCTTCATCAACATAAGCCCCAATGTTTACATAACTTGGCATGAGTACGACCGTTTTTCCCAGATAAGCTCCATAACGGGCAATGGCGTGTGGTACAGCCCGAACATTCAGGGCCGCGTAATCATTTTTCAGTGCCATCTTATCATAAAATTCCATAGGGCCTACTGTCCATGTACTCATCTGCCTGATACCGAAATACAAAAGGATGGCTTGTTTCACCCACTCGTTCACTTTCCAGTCATTTCCCTCAGGTTCAGCCACCCGTAACCGGCCTTTATCTGTTTCCTCAATTACTGCCTGAATGGCTTCAATATATGTATGATCTTTTAATAATTCCCTGTTTTTCCATACTTCTTCAATCCTTGCTTTAAGTTCCATCAGATATATTTTTTGCAAACATAAGACTGATGTTTTAATCTAAAATGACAGATCTCTTTGTATTTTAAATCATTTGGTATTTTTACCGAAAATCAATCGTTGGAATTTGAAACTGATATCATTCATTGCCTGGAAACCCTGAGCAGTGGTGGACTTATTTTATATCCTACGGATACCATCTGGGGAATTGGTTGTGATGCTACTAATCCGGATGCAGTAAAAAAAATTTTTCTTCTTAAACAAAGACCTGAAACCAAATCCATGATAGTTTTATTGGCGGATAATAAAGATATAAATCGTTACACAAGCCACCCGGAACCTTATATAGCTGAATACCTGGACAAAACAACAAAACCCACTACAGTAATATATGAAAGTTCCCTTGGCCTCGCGGAGAATCTGGTTGGTGAAGACGGATCAGTTGCCATGCGTATTGTGCGGGAAGATTTTTGCCGGCATTTGATAAAAAGATTCCGCAAGCCAATCGTTTCCACTTCCGCAAATATTTCAGGTCGGGATACTCCCCAAAATTTTAACGGGATTTCAGAATCAATAAAGCAGGGAGTTGACTATATAGTAAAATACCGGCAGAAGGAGAATCAAAATGTGAAAGCATCTGTATTGATTCGATTTGATAAATCAGGGGAACCAATTATTTTAAGATCCTGAGATAAAAGATTATATTAATTCCTTTAATTTTTTATTATGTCCGCATATGTAATTGTAGATGTGTCAATTCACGACCATGGTGAATATGAGAAATATAAAAAGCTGACACCGGCTGCCATTGCCGCATTCGATGGAAAATTTCTTGTTCGTGGAGGTGAGACAATTTCATTGGAAGGGGACTGGAAACCGGAAAGAATTGTTGTATTGGAATTCCCTTCAACTGAGAAAGCGAATGAATGGTGGCATTCCAAATTATATACTGAGGCTAAACTTATCAGGCAGCGGGCAGCAAAAACTAAAATGATTATTGTGCGGGGCACTTAAAAGTGTGAGAGTGTGAGAGTGTGAGAGTGTGAGAGTGTGGGATCAAAATTATTTGTTTTAATTTCTTCTCTTTTATTAAAATTCATTGCAGAAATTTTTAATTATACAAACAGCATTTATAGGAGATGTGGTGCTTGCAACTCCCCTGATCGAAAAACTGCATCATTTTTTCCCTGATGCCGAAATTGATTTTTTATTGCGCAAAGGAAATGAACAGCTTTTTACAGGCCATCCTTATATTCATGAAGTACTGATTTGGGATAAGAAAGAAAATAAACAGAAAAATCTTTTCCGGATGTTGATCCGGATACGGAGAAAAAGGTATGATAAAGTCATTAACATTCAGAGATTTTTTGCGACTGGATTACTGGCAGCTTTTTCCGGGGCAAAAGAAGTCATTGGATTTGATAAGAATCCGCTTAGCTTTTTATTTACGAGAAAAATAAAACATCAGTTTGGGAAGAACCAGCCGGTTCATGAAACAACCAGGAATCTTGAGCTGATCAGGGAGTTCACCGATGATAATGAATTTAAACCAAAACTTTATCCTTCCACTACCGATTTTAATCACATTGATGCATTGCTGAGTCCCAAATTTATTACAGTGAGTCCTGCATCTGTCTGGTTTACCAAACAATTTCCCGCTTCAAAATGGATATCATTTATAAAATCCATTCCTGAGGGAATTGAAATTTATTTATTAGGCGGACCTGGAGACATTTCATTAAGTGAATTTATCAGTGATTCCTGTAATCGGACCGGATTGAAAGTGCTTTCAGGATCTTTAACATATTTACAATCTGCGGCTCTCATGAGCAGGGCTATCATGAACTATGTAAATGATTCTGCACCTATGCATTTTGCTTCCGCTATGAATGCACCTGTTTCGGCTGTTTATTGTTCTACCATCCCTGGTTTTGGATTTGGACCTCTTTCCCAAATCAGGTATATTGTTGAGATTGATCACCCATTATATTGTCGTCCCTGTGGGCTTCATGGTTATAAGTCCTGCCCTGAAAAACATTTCAGATGTGCCATGGATATCAGACTGGAACAGATTATCGAAACACTTCCGGTATAATGGTCACAGGGTTATTTTTTCAGATGAATAATTAGATTTAATAAACCAATTTGCACATTTTAGAATTTTCCCATTGCTTTAGGCTTTGAGCTTTAAGCTTTAAGCTGTATGATTTATCTTTGGCAAGATGGATATTTCCTTTTCTGATACTGAATTGCTGTTGTTTGAAAGAATTGCAGATGTGGCTTCCCGAATGCAGACGGAAGTTTATGTAATTGGTGGATTTGTACGTGATAAAATCATCAAACGGCCCAGCAGTGATGCCGATATTGTTTGCGTGGGCAATGCGATTGATTTAGCCAATGAAGTAGCCGCCTGTTATGACCCAAAACCTGTCGTTGCTTTTTTTAAGAATTTTGGAACAGCTCATTTTAAAATTCAGGAATCTGATGGTCAGATGCTGGATGTGGAATTTGTAGGTGCAAGAAAAGAAAGTTATCGTGCCTCTTCACGCAAACCTGAAGTTATTCCTGGTTCGCTTGAAGATGATCAGAATCGAAGAGATTTCACTATCAACGCACTTGCTGTCAGTCTGAATAGGGAAAATTTCGGCCAGCTTATTGATCCATTTAATGGATTACGCGATCTGGAAGAAAAAAGAATTCATACCCCACTGGAACCGCTGAAAACTTTTAGTGATGATCCATTGCGTATGCTTCGTGCTATCCGATTTGCGACTCAGCTGGACTTTCAAATCGATCCTGAAACTTTCAATGCAATCATCGGTGATGCAGAGAGGATCAGTATTATTTCACAGGAAAGGATTACAGAAGAATTAAATAAAATTATTGCTTCAGGTAAACCCTCTGTAGGCTTTGATCTCCTTTATAAATCGGGTTTATTGCAGATTATTTTTCCAAAAATGACTGATCTTGCCGGCGCTGAATATATTGACGGATTGGGACATAAGGATAATTTTTACCATACCCTTCAGGTACTTGATAATATTGCTGTGCATACGAATGATCTTTGGATTCGCTGGGCAGCTATTTTACATGATATCGGCAAACCGGCCACAAAGAGATTTGAACACGGCCATGGTTGGACTTTTCATGGACATGAAGTTATAGGTGGCCGGATGGTTCCGAAAATATTTGATACGTTGAAACTTCCGATGAATGAAAAAATGCGTTTTGTGCGCAAAATGGTTGAACTTCATTTACGGCCAATCAGCCTGACCAAGGAAAATATAACAGATTCCGCAATTCGGAGATTATTATTTGACGCGGGAGAAGATATTGATTCCCTCATGATACTTTGCGAAGCGGATATTACTTCAAAGAATAAACAAAAAGTCAAGAAGTATCTTGAAAATTTTGAACTGGTACGCAGACGACTTACTGAAGTAGAGGAGAAGGACAGAATCCGTAACTGGCAACCTCCGGTTACCGGAGAAATGATTATGGAAATATTTGGCATTGGACCATCAAAGAAAGTAGGTGATCTGAAAAACATGATCCGTGAAGCAATTCTGGAAGGAGAAATCACGAATTCCTTTGAGGCAGCGTATCCATTTATGCTGGAGAAAGCAGCAGCCATGGATTTGAAACCTGTCAGGCAATTAAATGGTGGCAGTTCCCCATTTAAAATAAGCTGACTGTTAATTTGATGGTTTCATTTATTTTTGAACTTTCTAACTTGATCAATTATGGCAGTTTTAAAATTCAGGATTTATTTCGAAGAAGATGACAGTGTTTATCGGGATGTGGTGGTAAAGCATAACCAGCATTTTTTTGAATTACATCAGGTGATTTTGAAAGCTTATGAGTTTGATAACAAGCACCAGGCTACTTTTTTCCGCAGTAACGATCACTGGCAGCGCGGAAGAGAAATTTCATTGGATAAATATGACCGGGAATATAAGGTTGCTCCCTTACTGATGACAGAAACAACCATTGGTTCCGAAATAAAAGATCCCAATCAGAAATTTGTGTATCTGTATGATTTCGTAAAAAACTGGTATTTTCTCATTGAACTCATTCACGTATCCAAAGAGGAAAATAGTAAGCTGGAATATCCCGCAGTTGTGAAATCCGAAAGTGTGGGCCCATCACAATATGGTACCCGGGGATTGGTCGGAGATAAACTGGCCGAAGTGGAAGAAAAATATGATCTTAATAAAAGTGCTGAAGGATTCAGTGAAGTAGGAGATGAAACCGGTGACCTGGATGTTGAAGAGGAATTTGGTCCGGAAGAGGATACCTTACTCTGATAATGCCTTCTAAAACAGTAATTATTATTACGGGCCCAACGGCAGCGGGTAAAACAGGACTGGCCCTGGAAGTTGCAAAACATTTCAACACTTCAATTATTTCTGCAGACAGTCGTCAGTGTTTTCGTGAACTGAATATAGGTGTGGCAAAACCTGATCCTGAACAACT
The DNA here is from genome assembly GCA_963711345.1 of uncultured Bacteroidota bacterium. GTDB lineage: Bacteria > Bacteroidota > Bacteroidia > Chitinophagales > Chitinophagaceae > Puia. The sequence continues at coordinate 1,479,599 of CAVQDS010000002.1, forward strand.
CGGGCAGGTGAAACATTATTTCATCAATTCCCATTCAATACACGATGAGGTAAACGCATCCATATTCGAGTCCCTGGCATTAGAATGGTGCAATGAAATTTTTTTGACCCGGGATACGGTTGTTATGTGCGGGGGAACGGGACTATATATTAAGGCATTTCACGATGGTCTCGATGAAATCCCCGTTGTTAGTGCAGAGATCCGAAGTAAAATTATTGAAAATTATAACGAACTTGGATTCTCCTGGTTAGCAGATCGTGTCCGGGAAGCAGATCCTTTATTTTTTGCATCCGGTGAAATGTCCAATCCGCAAAGAATGATGCGGGCACTTGAAGTAATACAAAGTACCGGAAGATCCATTCTTTCATTCAGGAAACAACAAAAAAAACAAAATCCTTATCGAATTCTTGAATTCGGATTACAAATACCGAGAATTGATCTATACCGTAGAATTAATGAAAGGGTGGATTTTATGATGGAATCAGGGTTGTTGGATGAAGCGGCTTCATTGCTTCCTTATCAGCATCTGAATGCACTGCAGACAGTAGGGTATTCAGAATTGTTTGATTACCTGAAAGGTAAGTCCAGCCTGGAAGACAGCGTTTCAATGATTAAGCAAAATACAAGGCACTATGCCAAGCGTCAGATGACATGGTTCAATAAAAATAAAAACCTAATTTGGCTTGAAGATGATTTTTTTAATAAAATTATTTCGGATTACCAGGCATCATAACTTAATACCGAAAGTCAGGATAAGGTTTCCGGTATACTGCTTCACTATTGAATAATAATTGTCTTTTTCGGTAAGTCTGTAAGGGAAATTCACATCGTTCATAATAGCCTCCACATATGTGAGGTCAATAAAAATTCCTTTTTTCCGGTAACCTACCCCACCACTAAAGGTAATTCGGTTAGCCTTTAAATCAGGAGATGAATAGGGATCCATTGAATAGGATGTTCCCAACCGGTATGCTATTTCATTTACTTTATATTCACCGCCCAGCCTGAAATTAAATGTGTTCTTATAATAGGATTTAATTGTATTGTTGAGTGGATCGAAATAACTGTTGTCAGGCTGATTTCCATTAGCATCAAGAGGAAAACTATATCTGACGTCCTTATTGGCAACATATTCAATATCTGCAGTTATAAATCCCATCTTTCCTTCAGTCACCGCTCCGGGAAAAATATAAGAACCGCTTGCTAAAAGATGCCAGGGCGATTGCAGGTCATATTCCAGGCTGTTGCTCGAATTGGCGATTATATCCAATGTATCTGATTGAATGGAAATAGTTCCGGCATACCCTTCCGTATTAGTTGTCATTGAAGAAGAAAGATGGTCGGTGATGGAATATAAAGAGGGTGTATGTACGGCTAACCCGAATCTCCAGTTTAGATTAGGCCGAAAAATAGCACCTAATCTTGCATTCACTCCAACGCCCTTTGCCGAATAGGATTCCGTATAAGTATAATAACCAAAATCATTATTTTTATCGCCACTGAGATCAGTTTCAGTGTATTGCGTTTTTCTCTGATAATTTACTATTGGAATTCCAATGGAAACCCCCCAATACCATTTGTCTTTTGATGAACCTGCAATACCAAGCGCAATTTCAGTAATGCCGCCTGTACTCCTGATATCTGTATTCTGACCGAGCAGCCCTCCGGCTGCAAGTACTTTATCCGGTTGAGCGATTATTGGTCCCAAACCTCCCTGGGATGTATCAATCAGATAAGTATAAAGAGCCATTCGTGTACCATAGGAAAGTCCGGGTGATGTAAAAGCCTGATCGTAACTTATTCCGGATGCCTGGAATTCTTCTTTATATACGTCAGAAGCTGATGAATAATTATTGTTCCCCTGATATATAATATGCCCATTAAAATCGGCAGTTCTGTTGACTGTCAGACTAAGGGCATTGCTTTTATCAGGGCTGCTCGAACTACCCCATACAAAACCCGAAGTAGAAAGGAGGAAATTATTTGTGTAAGGGCCTTTCATATTTGTAGAAAGATATCCCGTATTGGCTGAATTGTAAGTCCATCCTGGGCTAATGAGCACTTCGCTGGTTTTATAAAAACCGAGACCTGCCGGGTTTACGTAATTGGCCGTAATATCCCCACCAATAGATCCCATCGCACCTCCTATGGCCTGTTCGCGGGCCGTTCCTGAAGGAAGAGTATAAGACATGCGCAAAGCATCTTCCGGGATCTGTGCCTGAAGATTAAAACATAGAAAAAGAGAAAGGCACAGAACTATGAAAAGTTTCATGATCTCTCAAGAATTACCTGCCGGGACGAGAAAATCCTCCGCCACGAGATGCACCACTGCTGAAGCCACCACTGCTTCTTCCGCCACTGCTGAAATTGGAAGAGTTGTTATAAGCCGGGCGGCTATTGGAAGAATTATTCAAATTATTATTCAAATTATAGCTCTGAGAATTGCGGTTATAAACTGAATTTGTAGAAGTTGGCCTTGAATTATAAAATCTTCCCTGATAAGCAGAAGGATTAAAAGTGCTCATGCGGGTATAACTGGGTGTAGTAGTGTTTTTTCCGTTTATAACTACGACTCCCCCATAATAAGGGTTATAGAAATTGTTCCACGCGTAATAACTATTGTAATAACTCAACGGACTATAATAACCAAAGCCTCCATACCAGGGGCTGTAAAAGCCAGTGCTAAAGCCGATACCCATTCCGAATCCATACGGGGAGTAAGCGCTGTATGGAGAATAGCCACCATAATAATCATAGTTATAGTCATCAAAATAAGACCAGCGGTCAGGATCCTGTACCCGCATTTGCACATAATTGTCATTCGGTGTGCTGTAATAATCAGAATTCGAAGACTGCGTGCCCTTAGGGTTTGAAGGGGTACCGGGTGAATAATAAACATCATCCGGGGTTACTGAGCTGTTTTTATATGTTGAGCAACTAAAAATCGAGAAGAGTAAAACCAGGGGTACAATTAATTTGTAGAGACGTTTCATAGTGAAAGCTTTTAGAAATTCCGATCTTAAGTTACTACTTTTGAGCGTTTTAACAAAATTACAAAATATATTAACCTCCTTCAGAAAATTTGCGTTCAAAACTGTTAAAATGAGCTAAATCAAGTCTCGATTGAATTACCCAAAAATATGAGCAAAGAAATTACAAGCCGAAAGGAAGACTATTCGCAGTGGTATAATGACCTGGTTATTAAGGGCGGATTAGCAGACTATTCCGCTGTCCGGGGATGTATGGTTATCAAGCCTTTTGGATTCGCCCTTTGGGAGAAAATGCGAGATACCCTGGACCAGATGTTCAAAGATACAGGGCATGAAAATGCCTATTTCCCGCTCTTTATTCCTAAAAGTTTTTTAAGCAGGGAAGCGGCTCATGTTGAGGGTTTTGCCAAGGAATGCGCTGTAGTTACACATTACCGCCTAAAAAATGATCCGGATGGAGGTGGTATTATTGTAGATCCTGATGCAAAACTGGAAGAAGAACTGATTGTCAGGCCAACCAGCGAAACGATCATCTGGAATACTTATAAAACCTGGATTCAGTCTTACAGGGACCTGCCATTACTGATAAATCAATGGGCAAATGTGGTCAGATGGGAAATGCGAACAAGGCTTTTTCTGAGAACCACGGAATTTCTCTGGCAGGAAGGGCATACAGCTCATGCAACATCTGATGAAGCTATCAAAGAAGCCAGACTCATGCTGGATGTATATACAGATTTTGTTGAAAATTATATGGCATTACCGGTAATTCGCGGTGTAAAAACAGCCAGCGAACGATTTGCCGGCGCCATTGACACTTATTGCATCGAAGCTCTGATGCAGGATGGAAAAGCTCTGCAGGCAGGTACATCACATTTTCTCGGACAAAATTTCGCCAAGGCATTTGATGTGAAATTTTCAGACAGACAAAACAAGCTTGATTATGTGTGGGCGACCAGCTGGGGTGTCAGTACACGTCTTGTCGGTGCACTTGTTATGGCACATGGTGATGATGATGGATTGATACTGCCACCCCGTATAGCTCCTATTCAGGTTGTAATCATACCGATTTATAAAGGGGATGAAAGAAAGGAATTACTCGATAAAAAAGGGAAAGAACTGGCGGCGGAGTTAAAGAAAGCGGGTATTCGCGTGAAATTTGATAACAACGACAATAACAGACCTGGATGGAAATTTGCAGAATTCGAGAAAAAAGGTGTGCCTCTTCGGGTCGCTCTGGGATTAAGGGATCTGGAAAATAATACTGTTGAAATTGCCAGAAGAGATACAAAAGAAAAAACAAGTTTTCCTGAAGAAGGTCTTGTACCCAGAATAGAGAAACTTCTCCTGGAAATCCAGGATGCAATGTTCCGGAAATCAATGGAGTACCGGGATGAACACATAACGAAAGCTGATAGTTGGGAAGAATTTTTGAATTTACTTGATGAAAAGGGCGGATTCATTTTAGCTCACTGGGATGGAACTGCAGAAACAGAAGAAGCTATTAAGGAGAAATCGAAAGCCACCATTCGTTGTGTTCCATTAAACAACCCCTCTGAAGAAGGATTTTGCATTTATAGCGGTAAACCCAGCATGGAAAGAGTTTTATTTGCAAGGGCATATTGATCAAATTCGGTTTATTTCTTTGATTAGTGAGGGATTTTTCCTTTATTTATTAAGCGAAATAACTCCCATTAACCAAAATAAACTCAATGGAACAGCCAACTAATCTGTTTGAACTTCATTTGGATCAGCAATCTTTAAATTATTTAAATGAAGCTGCAAGATGGGCCAGGTTCCTGTCTATAGTGGGATTTATTTCCAGTGGACTCATGATAATTGTAGGCGTTTTTTTTGCATCTGCTTTGTCTGCAATGATGTCCAGTATGAGCAGTGAATCAGCGTTTGCCATAATGGGAGGTGGGTTTCTGAGTTTCATTTATATATTTTTAGCACTCCTCATATTTTTCCCTTCTCTTTATTTATTTAATTTTTCTTCTAAAATGCGAAAGGCATTTCAAAATAATGATCAGCAGATATTATCTGATTCTTTAAAAAGCCTGAAATCATTTTTTAAATTTTATGGAATTTTTACAGTTATAATTCTTTCCTTTTATGCACTGGCATTAATTGCCGGCATTATAGGTGCTATGGTTGGTCATCGAGCCTGACCTGGTCAGTGGTTTGAATAATAATTATAATCTTTAAGCATGGTTTCCAGGAAATCAATTGCATCCTGATCACCCTTCATATTCAATTTCCATTTTATCCTTTCTGCAATTCGGAAAGCAAGTTCGTGATTATTATTTTTCTTAACGGTGCGTATGATCATTTTAAGCGAATTAATATCTTTATCACTCATCTGCATCACCTGTGGATAACGAGGTTTATAATCGGATTCAACTTCGATAAAAACAGTGTCCTGCCAGGAGGTATTTGACCTGGTAAAAATTACAATTGTACCCGCGATGATATCTCCGATTCTTTGAGATTTGTCAGAAATAATTACGCAGGCAATTCCGGAAAAAACGAGAAAACTCAGCCACCATGGCAGACTGCCAGCGGCAATGGCACCGAAGATCCAAAAAGGAAAGTCAGCCAGCCTGAATACCCAGCGCAATATAAATTGGCTTATGGAAGCCTGCCCCCCATCCATAGCAATTACGCGAATCCCCATGATTCTCTTGCCGATGGTTTGTCCATTGGTCAGGATTTCCATTACCGGATAATAAAATAGAACGGGAAAACCGATTATTATCCATAACCATTGTTTTTCAGACAAGCTTTTTTGTGGAAGAAATCCGACGATCTTGCTGCATAATAGTCCGTACAGAAACATAACAAGCACATCCACACAATATGCAAACATGCGTCGGTGAAATGGGCTTATAGGGAAGTCAACTTCAATATTAAAACCCGTATCCAGTTTAACAGTTAACATATAATCTGGGGATGAACTATATTTATAAATAAATGTACTGTTTTTGTGCGTGAAGGTCAATTCATACAACAGAATATAGAAAAATGGAAAACTTATCAGTATGAACCTACAACGGATCCTGATGAAATGGCGAACCGATTTACAGAATTGGTAAATGACCTCGGGTATGCGAAGACTTTTTATCCGCAAAGCAAGGTCACCCTGTATCTCAATAAACTCGCCTCGGAAATTTATCTAGGCATTTATAAAAATAAAAAGGAAGAATCCTCCCGCATTGTCAGATTCTGGAAAACAGAATTACCGCTCGTGATTGAAAAGTATCACCGTGAATTACTTTATGCCTTTCTCATATTTCTATTCTTCGCTTTGGTAGCAGCTTTTTCTGCAGCGAATGACCAAAGTTTTGTTCGGGGTGTTCTTGGCAATGATTACATTGAAATGACGGAACAGAATATTGCAAAAGGGGATCCATTTGGTGTATATAAAGGAGGAGATTCTGCATCGATGTTTTTATGGATTGCTGTTCATAATATTTCTGTTTCTTTTTTAATTTTTATCCTTGGAATTCTTGCCGGCCTTGGAACAGTATGGATGTTGTTTAATAACGGAGTAATGCTGGGAGCTTTTCAATATTATTTTTTTTCAAAAGGACTTGGCTGGCAATCGGTGCTAGTGATATGGATCCATGGAACTTTGGAAATTTCATCTATCATCATTGCAGGAGCAGCAGGAATTGTACTTGCTAAAAGCCTGGTTTTCCCAGGTACTTATAAAAGGCTTTATTCTCTGAAACGAGGAGCAAAGGATGGAATAAAAATGATGATCGGCCTGGTTCCTGTATTTGTTCTGGCTGCATTTCTTGAAGGTTTTGTCACGCGCTATTCCCGCATGCCTGTCTGGTTAAGTCTTTTTATCCTGATTTCTTCAGCCAGTTTTATCATCTGGTATTTTATCATTTATCCAGTTCGTCTCGGCGGAAAGGCGCAAATGGTTCAACCTGAAAATTCTGAGCATCCTTCATGATCAAACATCTATTCTTAATCTTTTTTATTTTTTTCATTCAGAGGATTGAAACTGTTTATGCTCAAACAGGTGAGGATACTGTTTCAAAGATCGAATTAAATGACTCTTCAGGGAAATATTTCCCTTCTTATTCCTTTCGGGAGGTAACCCGGAGGCAGGTGAATTCTTACTTAAAGAATCCTGACTATGCTTATGCAAACGATCCGGAATACTGGCGCCGGGAAGCACAGCCAAAGCCTGGAATATTTGCAAAACTATTTGGCAGCCATCTTTTTCAGTGGATTATTTTTATACTGTTTGCCGGGATTTTTTTATACGGGATATATCATTTGGCAAAGGAAAATAATCTCAGATGGCTAAAACGAAAAAGTATACTGAATGATTCCACCAAAGGAGTTTCAGTTATTAATGAAGAAACAGACTACGATGCTCTCATCTATAAATACCAGCTCGAAGAAAATTACAGACTTGCAGTTCGTTTCATGTATCTGAAACTGATCCGAATAATCCGGGATAAGGGCGAGATACAAATCCGTGATTCCTCAACCAATGCAGAAATTGCACATGCTTTTAAAAGTCATCCAGGCGGTCGTGATTTCAGGTATCTGGCAACTGCTTATGAATACATTTATTACGGCGAATTTAATCCTCAGCAGGATTTATTTAACAGACTTAAAAATAGATTTGAAGATTTTCAACAGACACTTTTAGATTGAAATATTTTTTAAAACATAGATTTATTATTTTCATTTTGCTGAGCATGTGTTGCTCATGCAAAAAACAACTGGACAGGCGTGTAAGCCTGTGGCGTATGGATAAAATTCCATATGGGACAAAGTACACTTATGACAATCTGCCCTTTATTTTTCCAAATGCAGATATTCGAACAAGCAGTAAAGCCCCGGTATTATATCAAAATGAAAACGGAGATGATACCCCGAGGGCCCTTATAATTATCGGTCCCGAATTCAGACCTGAGCCTGATGAAATGCAGGGCATCATTCGTTTTGCATCTTCAGGAAAGAATCAGGTTTTTATTTCGGCACTTTATTTTGAAGATACGGTTATGTCGATGCTTCATCTAAAAATAAAAGAAGATATATTTTTTGATAGAGACAGTATTGAAATCAGTCTTTTGCGTCCTGATCAAAAAGAATGGACAAACTATACTTATCCGGGTTATTCGAGTCGGTCTTATTTTGAAAGTATTGATACCGGATATACAATGATCCTGGGCAGGGATATTTCCGGAAATCCTGATTTTATTAGGATTTCATATGTAAAAGGTGGAGCTGTTTTTATTCATCTGGATCCTTTTCTGTTTACTAATTTCTTTTTGTTACACAAAAAAAACAGGTCTTATTATAATATTGCCCTTTCCAATATGCAAAAACAAACAGGTATTGTAGAATGGTCTGATTATTTCAGATACAGGAAGAGCCGGATGAGTTTTTCTTCCCTGCGCTTTATACTTGGTAACCGCTCATTAAGATGGGCATTCTGGCTTACTCTTATTTTGTTCTGTCTGATGTTTTTTATAGAATCAAAACGAAAACAACGACCGATTGCAGTAATCAGCGATCCGAGGAACGCATCGGTAGATTTCGTAAAAACTGTTGGTCGCTTATACTTTCAACAGAAGAACAACCAGAACCTGGCAACGAAAATGATTACAGCTTTTATGGAAAATATAAGGTCTTCTTATAATCTTTCAACCTCATTATTAGATGAAGAATTTGTCCGGAAACTTGCAATTAGAGCCGGACAACCTATAAATGATATAAAACTTATGATCCAATTAATTCGGGACGTGCAGCTGAACCCCGTTTTATCTGACCAGGAATTAATGGATCTTCACTTTCAAATCAGTCAATTCAACAAACCGACATAGAATATGGAAGAAAAATTATTTGGAGAAAGAACCCCTCTCCGGGATTTCGTCGAAACTTTGGAAAAGTTAAAATCAGAAATTGGGAAGGTAATTGTAGGTCAGGAACAGATGATCGAGTTACTGATTGCCGGAATTCTGGCAGACGGCCATATCCTTATTGAAGGCGTTCCTGGTGTTGCCAAGACACTTACAGCTAAACTTCTTAGTCGTTCTATTGATGTTGGATTTTCGAGGATACAGTTTACACCTGATCTGATGCCTGGAGATGTAATAGGTGCTTCTATATTCAATCCAAGGGAAATGTTATTTCAATTCCGGCCGGGGCCTATTTTCAGTAATATCATTTTAATCGATGAAATAAACCGGGCACCTGCAAAAACGCAGGCTGCATTATTTGAGGTGATGGAAGAAAGGCAGATAACGGTTGATGGTCAGACCATGCAGATGCAGCAACCATTTTTAGTTATCGCCACACAAAACCCTATCGAACAGGAAGGCACATATCATTTGCCTGAAGCGCAACTGGACCGCTTTCTGTTTAAAATTAAAGTAGATTATCCAAGTGAATCAGACGAAGTGATTGTGGTTACTAAACATCACTACAATACAGGAGCGGGAATGAATAATTTGGTACAACCTGTATTGAATGCATCAGCCATTGAGAATCTTCGTCAACTTGTAAATAGTATTCACGTGGAAGAAAAACTTATTCGTTTTATTGTTTCTGTGGTTACTTCCACGAGACAGCATAAATCTATCTACCTCGGTGCCTCCCCGCGTGCATCTATCGGTATCTTACAATCTTCAAAAGCGATTGCAGCCATAAATGGAAGGGATTTTGTAGTACCTGAAGATATTTTATATGTAATACCGCCAGTTCTGCGTCATCGGCTGGTTCTTTCACCGGAAAAAGAAATGGAAGGGGGTACTGCCGATGATGTAATTAAACAAATTATTCAGTCTTCAGAAATTCCCAGGTAACATGCATATTTTTAAACAGCTTTGGCTATCCATTTTTCTGGGAAAACGGTTTTATCGTTTAATGGCGGCTGTTATTTTGTTATTTGTACTTTCATATTTTATTCCTTTTCTTTTTAGCATCTCTTTATTACTTCTGGGTATATTCACATTGGCTTTTATTCTCGATTTCCTGGTATTATTTTCAAAACAAAATCCGGTTTCTGCCAAACGAATTCTTCCTGAAAGACTAAGCAATGGAGAAGAGAACATGATACTGTGGCGGATTGGTAACACTTATCCATTCAGAGCATTCCTTCAATTGGTTGAAGAATTTCCCGAACAATGGCAGATCAGGGACTTCAGGAAAAAACTTATTCTGGAGCCTGATGAAAATATCACAGTTCAATATATTTTACGGCCCAGAAACAGGGGAGAATTTTTTTTCGGCGACATCCATATTTTTATAAAAACACCCATACGATTGTTAGTGCGGCGAAAAACATTTTCAACAAATGAATCCGTTAAAGTTTATCCTGCATTCCTGTTGCTCCGACAATTTGAATTTAAATCTCATATTACGGATCCGGGCAATATCGGTTTCAAGCAGGTTCGTAAAACGGGCCATAGTCTTGAGTTTGAGCAAATACGCGAATATGTGAGCGGTGACGATATCCGGGGAATCAATTGGAAAGCAACGGGAAGAACCGGCGGTCAGTTAATGGTAAATACGTTTACAGATGAAAAAAGTCAGCAGGTATATTGTATTATTGATAAGGGAAGGACGATGAAAATGGCATTCGAAGGACTTACGTTACTGGATTATGCCGTGAATGCTACGCTGGCATTGAGTGCAGTAGCAATTTCCAAACAGGATCGGGCAGGGATTATTGGTTTCGGAGATAAAGGAGGCGATTTTTTACCGGCGAATCACAGATCTTCCCAGATGACGGGAATTGTAAATGCGCTTTATAATTTAGATACACAATTTCTGGAATCAGATTTTGCATTTTTGCATAAACTGATAAAGACCCGTATTACACAAAGGAGCCTGCTGATTCTTTTTACGAATTTTGAATCACTTACGTCTTTGGGAAGGCAATTGCCTTATCTGAGGAATATATCTGGACGACATTTGTTATTGGTGGTTTTTTTTGAAAATACATCACTTGAAGCATTAGCTTCCGGGAAAGCTGCCAATATCGAAAGTTTATATGAAAAAGTGATTGCTGAGAAATTTATCCTGGAAAAAAAATTGATTGTTAAGGAACTTCAGCGTTATGGAATTAGCGCGTTGTTAACCGCACCGGAAAAATTAAGCGTGGAAGTAATTAACAAATACTTACAGATAAAAGCAAGAAGGGAAATCTGACTCAGAAAAATTTACCAGAATGAATCCATTTGAAGAAGGCCAGGTGATGCTGATAAACAAACCCATTGGATGGACTTCAGCTGATGTTGTTAAAAAAATACGGAACCAGGTACACACCAAAGTTGGCCATGCAGGTACGTTGGATCCTCTGGCTAGCGGACTGCTGATTTTGTGCACAGGAAAATTTACTAAAAAAATCAGCGAATATATGTCGCAGGAGAAAGAATATACCGGCACAATAACCCTGGGTGCGACTACGGCTTCGTTTGATCTGGAAACGACGCCAGAGAATCTGAAAGATTTTAGTAAAGTGGATCAGACAGCTTTATTGGAAGTCACTAAAAAATTTACAGGGGAAATCATCCAGATCCCGCCAATATATTCCGCGATTAAAAAAAATGGCGAGCGATCTTACGATCTGGCCAGACAGGGAAGAGCGGTTGTTTTAGAAGGAAGGAAAGTGATAATTAAAGAATTTGAAATGCATATTCAGATGCTTCCTCTCATTTCATTTCGTGTCGTATGTTCTACAGGAACTTATATACGAAGCTTGGCTAACGATGTAGGTCAGTCCCTGGGTTGCGGCGCCTACCTCAGTTCGCTTTGCCGAACCAGAATTGGAGATTATCATTTGGAAAATGCAGTCGATCCTGAATTGGTCAGCATAAAAATCAGAACGGATAATTGATCCCCAGTTGAAGTTGGCCACTACTCAGTTCAAGTTTATAAAACCAGGTATCCGAACCCAGTACAGCTTGCGGATCACGAATCTTATATGACCAGTCCAGTCGTATTAAGAAATAATTGAAGTCCAATCGTAATCCTGTTCCTGCACCAACGGCAAATTCCTTATAAAAGCGATTTAATTGAAAATCGCTTCCTTTACCCAATGAAGATGTATCAATGGGTGTCCAGTTCCAGATATTGCCTATATCTGTGAATAATGCGCTTTTGAATTTGATACCGAACAGAGTCCCCAACAGGAAGCGGTATTCAGCATTAAACTCCAGTTTGATATCACCATAACGCAGATCAAGGTTATTTAGGGAATCCGTATAGTATTTTGATGATCCCAGTCCAAGATTTCGTACCTGCCAGGCCCGCATACTGTTGGGACCTCCTGCATAAAAAGCTTTGAATGTCGGAAGGGTGTGTTCATATCCGGAATCCGTTAACCCATATGCGTATCCTGCACCTCCAAATGCCCGGAATGCCAGCTGATTTTTTCCATAATCGATGGTGTGGCGGAATTCAATCTGCCCCTTTATATAACGCAGCAGTGCACCCTTATCCAGATTTTTAAAAAATCCCAATAATGCCCCGCTTTCATCAAAATCTATAAGAAAATAATTTATTTTATTTTGTTTAACCCTGACAATATTATAGGCGAATTGCTGTCCGATTACCAGCCCGGAACGAAACGTGATCTGAAGCGGAGGGTTTTCTTTGAGAATGGTTTGAAAGCTGTCAGTAATGTTAGGATAGGTTGTATTCTCGATGTTTATCGGTTTCCAGAAATAACTTTTGGTTACTGAAAAAGTCTGTTCATTTTTTTTATGAATCTGGGTTTTCGACCATTGATAACCGAATGATCCGTTTATGCTTTCCTGTGTGAAGAAATCAAGACGCCGGGTATAACCTGCATTGACATTAATCAGTGTTTGGGTACTGTAACCTTTCTGTTCCAGATTCGCAGGGAATTCAAGAAAAGGAATAATCTGAATAATACGTGGTATTGCGATGGTATGTGATAAGCTGGTTAATACGGTTTGAATGGTTGAATGTGAACCCAGTTCAATTCCAAACTGCAAATTGGTGTTGGTTAGTATGGATTGCCTGTATGCGTTCCGGTTCTGTAAACCCAGAATTATACTTGTACCGAGCAGACTTCCTGTTGTAACAATACCATTCGTATTATAACTTGTTTCAAGCGAGAGGGAAAGCTTTTGTTTTTTCGATGGATACATCCTTAATATGACATCCAGTAAACTGTCATTATTAAGAGATCGCTGGAATTCAATGTTATTATATTCCCAGGCAGAAAACTGACTCAGCCGGTTCGAAGTACGAAAATAATTTTGTTGTTTATACATACCACCTGGCAATAAATAAATATTATTTGCCAGAAAAGGCAGCTTGAATTTATCTGTTCTGCTGATAAATTTGATCTGATTGATCGTCGTTGTATCTGTATGTACCGTAATTGTATCTTCTGCTGTTGGGAGATCAGGGTAAACGGTAACCTGCCCAATGGAATATTTTATTAAATGAGTTGTATCACGTACCGGCCTTTGTTTGATTACTACTGTAATCGTGGGATTCTCTTTTTTCTGTTTCAGTTTTTCGAGTAATTCCGCCTGTTCAATGGGATCAAGGGAAGGAGCAATAAGAGCAGAAAATACCGTGTCGTGTTCCACATAGAGATCTTCTTTGGAAAAACGGTAATATCCATTATTCTTGAAGCTGTCTACCAGCCTGTTAATTTCATTGGTAAGAGCAATTTGTGTATATGGCTTTCCTACTTTTATAAAGGATTGACCCCTGGAATTTAATGCTATCTGCTGAAGTTCTGGTGTGCTGAGGCTAAACCCGACAGAATCAAAAATCATTTGTTTGCCGGGCTTAACTATAAAGCTAACATATACTCTTTGTTCCTCAAGGCTTTCCCCCTTATGTTTCCGGCTTTTATCTATTTTACCTTTGTAGACTGTCTTGATTGTGACAGTGTCTGATATTGTTGGTGTGTAATAACCATTTGCGTGTAAAAGACCATCCATATACGCAATTGAACGATCCTTGCTTGTTGAATCATAAACAGGAGGAATGTTTAGCTTTTTTATAATGATATGTGGCCAGTTGGAAATATAAAGCGGAGGAAAAGATGGCCACCAAACAGAAACATGCGCACCTGTAAAAAAGTCTGTTACTGTCTTCGCCTGGAGGCTGTCATCCAACTGGTTTTGCAGGCGCTCAACCAGATCCTGTTTGTCGTCTGGCTTCATATTTCCTTCAACCTTAACAGATGTTTTGTATACAAAGGGTTTTCCTTTTTGGAAGTCGATGGGAACCCGGCAGGCAAAGAGGGTAAAAATCAGAATCGCCGGGACGATTGCAGGTCTGACCAGTGATGATGTAACTTGCCGGCAATATGACATATTATTAAAACGGCGAATCCATGCTTGTAAAATCGCAGGTCAAATATATCCAAAGTTTGGGCCATAAAAAATTCCGTGATGCTGATGGAGTCTTTGTTGCAGAGGGTCCGAAGATCGTGCAGGAACTCCTGCAATCAGATAATCTACACCTGGTTCAGTGTTTTGCTACTGAGAGTTGGTTGAATGATCATGATGAAATGCGGAAGGATAGACAAAAACTTTTCGTCCGGGTAAATGATAAAGAGCTGGAAAGAATTTCATTTCACAGCTCACCCAATCAGGTTCTGGCGGTTTTCACTAAACCTGTTTTTAACAAATTACATATACAGGAAGGTGTGATTCTGCTCCTCGATACTATTCAGGATCCGGGTAATCTCGGCACTATTCTCCGGACAGCTGACTGGTTTGGTGTTAAACGTGTTGTTTGCAGCGAGAATACTGTAGATGTTTTTAACCCAAAAGTGGTACAATCTGCTATGGGAAGTCTTGCAAGAATTGAAATAAATTACACAAACCTTGCAGAGTATATAAAGTCGAATCCAGGCATACCTGTATATGCAGGTTCCCTGGATGGAAATGATCTCAATGAAAATATTAAATTATCTAAGGTTCTTCTGCTGATGGGCAATGAATCAAAAGGTATCAGCCACTCTTTGGAATCCATGGCAGTTAAAAAAATACGAATTCCCGGTAAAGGAGGTGCAGAATCTTTGAATGTTGCAATTGCAACTGGTATACTATTATCCCGCATTGAGATCATCAGTTGAAAGCAATGGCTCTTACGGGACTCAGACGGCGGATGATGAAAAAACTGGGAAATATCAGAACCGCAAAACATATCACAAAGGTCCCCAGGTTCACAAGACAAACCTGTTGCCATGTGATATATGCTACCGCGGTTGAAATATAATAAGACTCTTCCGGCAGAGTAATAATACCATACCGGTTCTGCATCCAGTAAAACAACAGACCAAAAACATTTCCCAGAATTATGCCGGCAAATGTTATAAGCGCTCCATGATAAAGGAATATCTTTTGAATGCCTTTGTCACGGGAACCCATGGATTTCAATATACCAATCATATGAGTTCTCTCCAGCAGCAATATGATTAAACAGGTAACGAGATTAAGAATTGATACCAGTATCATAATCACGATGACGATGAGAATGGTGGTATCCTGAAGGTTTAGCCAGTCGAAAATATTTCCATAGATTTCCCTTATGGATTGACTATTCCAATTTCGGGGAAGTTTTTCGAAAATCCGGTTACTGATAGAATCAGCCATGGTATAGTCTTTTACAAAAATTTCGTATCCACTGATCTCACCGGGTCCCCAGTTATTGAGTCGTTGAACCAGACGTATATCTACTAACGCATTGACACGGTCGTAATATTCAATGCCGGTTTTAAAAGTTCCAACGACTATCATGGGCCGGACTCTCTTGGAACCATCTGCCTGTATAAAATAGGCATACAGTTTATCTCCTGCTTTCAGCTTGAGTTGATTGGCAGTATAGGAAGATAAATTGATCTCATTGCTATAGCCGCTGTCTGGAAAATGAATCCATCTGCCTGACTTCAAAAACTCCTGCAAATGGTCAAATGAAAAATCAGGTTCAACACCCTTTAATTTCAGTCCTTCAAAACTTTCAGGTCCTTTCAGGATGGCATCTTTGTTAGCAAAAGCATAAAAATATTTTACTTCAGGGTCGTTTTTGATGGCAGATAAAACCGTATCGTTAACTGAAGAGGGCGCTACTGAATCATTCTGCGATTTTTCTGTATCGAAATGCTGAACACGGATATGGCCCGAAAAACCATACATTTTATCGGCAATTGCATGCTGAAATCCTTTCGCGAAAGCGATAGTTAGTATCATGGCCATAACACCGATGGCCGTTGCTGCAATGGCAAGTCGGATAATAAACCTGGAAAAGGAATGCTGACTATTAAAAGCGATACGCTGCGCAATAAAACGGGAAAGGTTCAAACTAAAATATTTAACACTCAAAAATAGACTTCCCCTGGCTGTCAGAAAAGTTTTTTACGGAATTGAACTATTATTGTGTCATCATTCATTTATGAAATACCTGATTTTATTCTTCATGCTTTGCTTTGCTGTAAACCTGGAAGCACAAATACCTGATTCAGTTTATACTCCTAATATTTATAGCGTCAAACTATTTCTGAAGGGTAACCAGATGAGCTACCCGGTTTTAACCCTGAATGGTAATGATCAGTTGGACCTTGAGTTTGACGACCTGGATGGGGACGTTAAAAATTATTATTATACTTATCAATTGTGCAACGCTGACTGGACACCGGTTCAGGTGAGTACCTTCGATTATATTAACGGCTTCGCGCAAAGCCAGATTACAAACTACCGCTTTTCTTCAGTAGCTCTTATACATTATACGCATTACCATATTATTTTACCTGAAAACAATTCCCGCCTGACGTTATCAGGTAATTATATACTGAAAGTATATTTGAACAACGATGAAAATAAAATAGCATTTACAAAAAGGCTGTTGGTCGTTCAGACTTTGGTTTCCATCTCAGCACAAATACTACCACCGATGAATCCTCAGTTTTCGGGGGCATATCAAAAACTGCAGTTTACGGTTAATAGCAAGGCTTTAAGTATCTCAAATCCATTTCAGCAGCTGCACGTTGTAGTATTGCAAAATAATCGTTGGGACAACGCCATTTATATGGGTAATCCTTCTTTTTATTCAGGAAATAATTTTGTTTATAACAGCGATGAATCGCCTTTATTTCCCGGAGGCAACCAATGGCGATGGTTGGATCTTCAAAGCTTCCGTTATCAAAGTGACCGAATTGCTCACGTGGATTATTTGAAGAACGGATTCATAATCACTGCAAAACCCGATAAGGACAGGTCGGGACAGCCATATTATTACTATGCTGATAATAATGGGCAATTTTATATCCAAACTACGGATGATGTCAATCCAAACTGGCAGGGAGATTATGGCCGGGTACGTTTTATTTATGTACCCCCGGATAATGTACCTATTGAAGGTAAAGATCTTTACTTTTTGGGAGAGTTTACCGGCTATAAGCTCAATGATCTGACTCGCATGAGATTTAATCCTTCAAGTGGAGCCTACGAAGGATCTGCATTAATGAAAATGGGATTTTATAACTATGCTTACGTGACGCTTAACAGCGGGGACCCGCAAGCATCACCCTCTTTTGAAATGACGGAGGGTAATCATTTTGAAACCGAAAATAATTACGACATCCTCGTTTATTACCGCCCTTTGGGAGGACGCTCCGATCAGCTTGTCGGTATCTATTCAATGAATTCGATGAATAGCCTGAGATAAGCTTAAAGCCCAAAGCCTAAAGCCTAAAGCAGAATTTCAAAATATTGTTATGCAATCATTTTGTAAAAATTTGGCTATAGAATTTAGGATTCTGTTTAAAATTTCATTTCTAATAATTTAACACTTTACAATTCCGCGCTTACATTTTTTTGGCTTTAAGCTTTAAGCTTTGGGCTTTAAGCTTATCTTTGCACCGGCAAGTCTTATACGGCCAGCTCCTGCTGAATCCCCCAGGGCCGGAAGGCAGCAAGGGTAGGTGGTTGAGCGGTGCGATATAAGTAACTTGCCATTTTTTTTGAAATACTTAAATTGATTTATTATATGAAATTTTTTATTGATACCGCGAACCTGGACCAAATCCGTGAGGCAAATGACCTGGGAATCCTGGACGGTGTTACAACCAATCCTTCCCTGATGGCCAAGGAAGGCATACGCGGAGAAGAAAACATTACAAAACATTACAAAACGATTTCTGACATCGTAAAAGGGGATGTCAGCGCCGAAGTGATTTCAACAGATTTCAACGGAATTATTGCTGAAGGAAAAAAACTTGCAGCGATCAATTCCAATATCATTGTCAAAGTGCCCATGATAAAAGAGGGCGTCAAAGCCATAAAATGGTTTACCGATAATGGTATTGCGACAAATTGTACGCTTTGTTTTTCAGCTGGGCAGGCAATCCTGGCGGCAAAAGTCGGTGCAAAATATATATCGCCTTTTATTGGGCGGATTGATGACTCGGGTTGGGATGGAATCGAACTGATAGCACAGATAGCGAATATCTATGCGATACAGGGTTTTGAAACACAGATCCTGGCCGCTTCAATACGCAGTGCACTCCATATTATTAAATGTGCAGAAGCAGGCGCCAATGTAGTTACCAGTCCACTGGAATCCATCCTTGGGCTTCTGAAACATCCCCTAACAGATATCGGTCTCGCTAAATTCCTGGCCGATGCCAAGGGTTCCAAATAAGATTAATTTTGGATCTATGGACAAGTCCGGTTATTTTTGCTTCTTTAATATGAATATCCGGTTCACTATACACCATCATCACTACTTACCACACCGGTAGGCTGCTGATGTTTTGTGTAAACAATATAATTGCAGGGCTTATCGAAAGGTAAGCCCTTTGTTATTTTAAATATTAAATCAACTTTATGCCTATAAGGCTACGAATTGCGATTCAGAAATCCGGCAGGCTCTACGATGATTCATTGCAGTTGTTGAAGGATTGCGGGATCGATCTGAAAAATGGAATTAACAAGCTGAAAACGGAAGCGGATAATTTCCCTTTGGAAGTTTTCTTTTTGCGGGACGACGATATTCCGCAGTATGTGGAGGATGCTGTTGCCGATGTCGGCATTGTTGGTGAAAACATCATTTATGAAAAAAATAAAAGAGTTACCGTTTCTGAAAAACTCGGTTTTGGAAAATGCCGTCTCTCTGTGGCCATTGGAAGAAATGAGTCTTATAAGGATTTCAACTTTCTGCAAGATAAAAAAATAGCTACTACCTATCCTATTCTGGTGGATAGGTTTCTGAAAGAAAAAAATATCAGGGCCGAGATCCATGAAATCAGCGGATCTGTAGAAATTGCGCCCGGTATAGGTCTTGCTGACGCCATTGTAGATCTTGTGAGCAGCGGATCAACTTTGTTTATGAACGGACTCAGGGAAGTCGAAACGATTTTACATTCGGAAGCAGTATTGATACAACATCCCGAACTTGGTGCCACCCAGCAACTGATTCTTGAGAAATTATTATTCAGAGTACGATCAGTCCACAAAGCAAGACATACAAAATATATCCTGCTCAATGCACCAAATGAAAAATTAAAAGAAATTATTTCTCTTCTTCCGGGCATGAAAAGCCCTACCGTACTTCCCCTTGCAGAACATGGATGGAGCAGTGTGCATAGTGTTGTGAATGAAAACGACTTTTGGGATATCATCGAAAAATTAAAACAGGCGGGTGCACAGGGAATACTTGTAGTACCAATTGAAAAAATGATTTTATAAATGTCAATCCTGCAAATCATAGAAAACCCTGATAAACAAGAATGGTCGAATCTTTTGAGAAGACCCATTATAAATTCCGAAAACCTGGAGACGGCTGTAAGGAAAATATTAGAGGATATAAAGAAGACAGGTGATAAAGCAGTAATGGAATATGCTGTTTTGTTTGATAAAACGACTGCAATTGATCTGATCGTGCGTGAAAAGGAATTTAATGATGCGGAAAAAAAACTGGGCGAAGAATTAAAAGCTGCAATTCGTCAGGCAGAAAAGAATATTTCAACATTTCATAGCAATCAACAAATGCTGGAACCAGAAGTGGAGACTCTGCCGGGAATACATTGCTGGAGAAAATCATTGGCAATTGAAAAAATCGGATTATATGTACCGGGTGGTACTGCACCATTGTTTTCAACCCTTCTTATGCTTGGCGTACCAGCCAGAATTGCCGGATGTAAAGAAATTATTATTTGTACCCCGCCTCAAAAAGATGGATCAGTTCATCCGGCTATTTTGTATGTGGCAAAATTATTGGGAATTACAAAAGTATTCCGCGTTGGTGGTGTGCAGGCAATTGCTGCCATGGCGTATGGAACCGAAACTATTCCGCAGGTATTTAAAATCTTTGGACCTGGTAATCAATGGGTAACTCAGGCCAAAAAACTAATACAGCAGGAAGGTATTGCCATAGATATGCCGGCCGGACCCAGTGAACTGGCCATTTACGCCGACGAGTCGGCAGTTCCGGCTTTTGTTGCAGCCGACCTTTTATCTCAATGTGAGCATGGTGAGGACAGTCAGGTAATTCTGGTAACAGACAGCCTGTCTTTCGCAGAAAAAGTAAATCTTGAATTGGAAGAACAAATCGAAAAACTTCCACGTAAATCTATAGCTGAAAAATCGTTGAAAAACAGTAAAATATTTTTGATATCCGACAGAGATTTGTCAATGGATCTTCTTAATATGTATGCTCCTGAACATTTGATTCTGGCCTGCCATGATGCCGAAACGCTTGCTGCGAAAGTACAAAATGCCGGATCTGTTTTTTTAGGAAATTATGCACCTGAGAGTGCTGGTGACTATGCTACAGGAACCAATCATACTCTTCCCACGAACGGATTTGCAAGAGCATATAGCGGTGTGAGTGTCGAAAGTTTTGTGAAAAAGATCAGTTTTCAGAAACTGTCAAAAGAAGGCCTTAAATCCATTGGGAAATCGGTTATTGAAATGGCCAGGGCTGAAGGTCTGCAGGCACATGCAGAAGCAATTGCAGTCAGGCTTAAAACTTAGCACCTGAAGATTGACGTATGAATTCATCCTTTATATTTAATTATTAGAATGTCTGATATCAACTTTTTATTGCGCGACAATATTAAAAAACTGATTCCCTACGCTTCTGCCAGGGACGAATTCAGTGGTTTGGCTCATATTTTCCTTGATGCAAATGAGAATAGTCTGGGATCTGCCATTTCACCACCTTTTAACCGATATCCCGATCCTCACCAGGTTAAAATAAAGGATCGTCTTTCGCAGATTAAGGGTTTGCCACCAGGGAATATTTTTTTGGGAAATGGAAGTGATGAATGTATTGAGCTTCTTTACCGTGCATTTTGTAATCCGGGAAAGGACAACGTAATCATTCATCCTCCAACTTATGGTATGTATGAAGTAAGCGCCCATATCCATGATGCGGAAGTGCGGAGGTCACCATTGACAGAAAATTTTCAACTCGATCTGTCTGCCATGGAAGAACTGGCAGATGATCAAACAAAAATCATCTGGATCTGTTCTCCAAATAATCCGACTGGAAATGCATTTAACCGCCAGGATATTGAAATGGTACTGAATAATTTTGACGGTATTGTTGTTATAGATGAAGCCTATGTCAATTTCTCCCGGCAGCAAAGTTTTATCCGCGAACTTACTGAATATCCGAACCTGGTGATTATGCAAACGCTGAGCAAAGCCTGGGGACTTGCGGGCCTGCGCGTAGGTATGGCTTTTGCAAGTGAAAAGATCATCGAAGTGATGAACAGAATCAAACCACCATATAATATCGGCCAGGCTACCCAGGAATTGGTGCTGGAAGCTTTAAAGAGCACGAATGAAGTGAACGAAATGATCAAAGAAATTGTTAGCATGCGAAATGAATTGGCAGGTAAGATCAGCCGTTTATCATCTGTATTGAACGTTTATCCAAGTGAGGCAAATTTTTTGCTTGTTAAAATAAAAGATGCAAGAAAGGTTTATGAAATGTTGTTAAACAAAGGTATCGTAGTGCGTGACAGGAGTTCCGCTCCGGGATGTGAAGATTGTTTGCGAATCACGGTTGGAACAAAAGAACAGAATGAGAAATTAATCAGAACACTTGGATATATTGGGAACTCATAAATTCATATTTTTATAATCCCGAAAATTTATTCAGAATGAAACATACAAGGAATAAACTCATTATTTGGATGGTTCTGTTGACAACTGCATGTCATGCTTCGGTCACTCCCAATCCAGTCATTTCAGATACTGACAGACTTTTCAAACTGACTCCTTCAAAAGCGGATGTTAGTCTGACGCTTCCCCCACAGTTTACTGCAACGGTATTTGCAGCAGGTCTTGGGAAAGCACGACATATTACTGTTACGCCATCGGGATATGTTTATGTAAAACTTGCGAGCCCTAAAAAAGGAAATACTATCGTTCGCTTAAAAGATCAAACAGAGGACGGAGTAGCAGATGAAGAATTTGATTTCGGATCATTTAAAGGGACAGGGATCAAAGTAAAAAATGGCTGGCTCTATGCATCCTCCGATCGGGAAGTTTTCAGATTCAAACTTAATAATGATGGAACGGTTGCGAATCCCAACCAGCCTGAAAGAATAATTACCGGCCTGATAGCACGTGGAGAACACGAACCCAAAGCGTTTACTCTGGATAACAGTGGAAACATTTATGTGAATATTGGCGCATACTCCAATTCCTGTCAGATAGAAGACAGAAAAGTTGGGTCTATGGGAAGAAAACCCTGCCCGATATTAGATTCTGCTGCGGGTATCTGGCAGTTTAAAGCAGACAAGCCGGATCAAACATATGCAGACGGAATCCGTTATGCTACTGGTTTACGTAATGTGGTCGGATTGGATTGGAACACTACTACGAATACACTGTTTGTAATGCAACATGGGCGCGATCAGTTACATACCATATTCCCAGCATTGTTCACTGACAAACAAAATGCTGAACTTCCGGCAGAATGTATGTATGAATTACATAAAGGATCCAACGCAGGATGGCCGTATATTTACTATGATCAAATACAGGATAAAAAAATTCTGGCACCCGAATATGGCGGAGACGGGAAGAAAACTGCCGGGGAAGATGCTATAAATCCGATATACACTTTTCCCGGTCACCTGGCGCCCAACGGACTTTTATTTTATACGGGTCATCAGTTTCCGGAAAAATATAGAAATGGTGCATTTATCGCTTTCCACGGCTCCTGGAACCGGGCGCCAGAGCCACAGGAAGGATTTTATGTCGCTTTTGTACCTTTTAAAAATGGCAAACCATCCGGGAAATGGGAAATATTTGCCAATGGATTTTCGGGCGGACCTCAGAACACTGCTTCAGGGGGTGCTTTGCATCGTCCCTGTGGCCTTGCAGAAGGTCCTGATGGCTCACTCTATGTGACAGATGACGTTCAGGGAACTATATGGAGAATTACCTATAAATAAAATGAAAATTCAAACAACACTTCCATTCATTTTTTTTATTTCTTCATTTTTAATGTTACCTGTTTTGATAAAAGCGCAGGAAGGAAATCATTGTGCTGTGAAGAAATCTCCTTACAGGCTTTCAATGGACTCCGGAAAAAAAGTTTATACGCTGCATTGCATGTCCTGTCATCAGCAGGATGGAGCCGGAACCCCCAATGTGAATCCCCCGCTAAATGGCAAACAGGTAACTGGTGATAAGAATAAATTGATAGGCATTCTGATTAAAGGTTCGTCGGCTCATACGGAAATCAACGGCATTGTATATAGTAATGTGATGCCACCTAACTCAGGACTCAACGATCAGGAAATCGCGGATGTATTAACTTATATTCGTAACAGTTTTGGTAACAAAACATCTGCGGTAAAGGTTTCGGAAGTAAAATCGGCGGGTAGTAACCTGAAATAATTTTAATGAAAAGGATCCTTTTTATAGACAGGGATGGAACACTCATAAAAGAATCTCCGCCAACTTACCAGATTGATGATTTCAGTAAACTGGAATTTTTTCCAGATGTATTTGAATTTTTAGGGAAAATTGCAAGTGAAATGGATTATGAACTTGTAATGGTTACAAACCAGGATGGTCTGGGTAAGCCTTCATTTCCGGAAAATAAATTCTGGCCCGTTCAGGATTTTGTAATGAAATGTCTTTCTAATGAAGGAATACATTTCAGTGCGGTTCATATTGATAAATCTTTTCCCTCAGATAATTCACCATCGCGTAAGCCTGGCACCGGGATGCTTACATCATATTTGAGTAATGCTCATTATGATATTGCAGGATCTTATGTAATCGGAGACCGCATTACAGATGTGCAAATGGCTAAAAATCTGGGTTGTAAAGCTATATGGTTAAAGCAGGACGCACATTTAGGTGACAAAGAAATAAAAGATACTATCACTGACCTTGAGAAAGTAGTTGCATTGGAAACTATTCAGTGGTCAGAAATTTATTCATTTTTGAAATCCGGTTTCAGGCATGTTATACATGAACGAAATACAAGGGAAACAAAAATCAGGATTGAATTGAATGCGGACGGAAATGGGGAAGCTGATATTCATACCGGACTTGCTTTTTTTGATCATATGCTGGATCAGATTGCCAGGCACGGAAAAATGGATTTAAAAATTGAAGTGCATGGCGACCTTCAGATTGATGAACACCATACGATTGAAGATACCGGTATAGCACTAGGTGAAGCCATGGCTTTGGCACTATTTGATAAAAGGAGCATGGAAAGATATGGATTTGCTCTGCCAATGGATGATGCAGATGCACAGGTATTACTGGATTTCGGAGGAAGGAACTGGATTGTATGGAACGTATTTTTTCAAAGGGAGAAAGTCGGTGACATGCCAACCGAAATGTTTTTTCATTTCTTTAAGTCTTTTTCAGATGCTGCACGTTGTAACCTGAATATCGCCTGCCATGGTGAAAATGAGCACCATAAAATAGAAGCTATATTTAAGGCTTTTGCAAAAGCCATCAGAATGGCTGTAAGAAAAGACCCTTTCAGCAATTATTTGCCATCAACTAAAGGAATAATTTAAATGCTAATTTGGAAATTTCAAAATTAGCGCTGATATTTGCAATGTATGATAAAAAAGATACTCAATAATGCATGGTGGTGGCATACAAACTCCGGTCGGGGCGCGTAAAGCAATTGCTATGTTATAAACATATCTGGCCCCGGTTATTTCCGGGGCCTTTTTTTTGTTTAAAATCAACTGTTATTGAAAATTAAACAGGTACATGAAAAAAATCAAACTCAATACAACATACAAAAAATTACTTTCGGATATATATACACCTGTTGGAATCTATTTACGTGTCCGTGACCGGTTCAGAGATACTGTTTTATTGGAAAGCACCGATTATCATGCAGCTGAGAACAGTTATTCTTTCATCTGTATTCATGCTATTGGGGGAGTTGAGATATCTGATCATGAACAAATGGAATTTAAATTACCAGGTCGACAGACTGAAAAATATCCGCTAAAATCTGCTCACGTGCCTTCTCTTCTTTGGGATTTTATGGAACACTTCGATGTGCAGAAGGCTGAAGAAAAACCAGTAAAAACAGCGCAGAGCCTTTTTGGATATACAACTTATGACGCAGTTCGTTTTTTTGACACTATCCAACTGGAAGAAAAACCGGACCCACCGTTAATTCCGCTTATGAGATACAGGTTATATCAATATGTGATCGCTATAAATCATTTTAAGGATGAACTTTACATATGTGAAAACCTGGTTGAGGGAGTACAAAGCGAATTATCATTGGTTGAATCACTCATCCGCTCAAAAGATGTTCCGGCATTTCCGTTTCAGGTTAATGGTGAGGAAACAAGTAATATGACAGATAACGATTACAGGGAAATAGTTGAGAAGGGAATTAAAAGTTGTCTGCGTGGAGACGTTTTTCAGATAGTGCTTAGCCGCCGCTTTAAACTTTCCTTCACAGGCGACGAGTTCAATGTATACAGAGCGCTGCGTAATGTAAATCCAAGTCCTTATTTATTCTATTTTGACTATGGGGACTACCGGCTTATGGGTTCATCTCCTGAGTCGCAGGTTTTAGTAAAGGATGGTAAGGCTATCATGCACCCAATTGCGGGGACCTGCGGGAGAACAGGTAATGATGAAGTAGATAAAGAAAGAGCTGATGCATTGCTCGAAGATGCAAAAGAAAATGCTGAACATGTCATGCTGGTTGATCTCGCGCGGAACGACCTGAGCAGGCAATGTTCGGAAGTTTCGGTTGTACATTTCCGTGAAGTACAATATTATTCACATGTAATTCACCTGGTAAGCGAAGTGAAGGGTAAACTTAAAAAAGACAGTAATCCATTTGAATTGCTTGCGGTCACTTTTCCTGCAGGAACTTTAAGCGGTGCACCGAAAATCCGAGCAATGGAACTTATAAGCGGGTATGAACCAACAGCAAGAAGTTATTATGGTGGATGTATTGGTTTCGTCGGATTCGATGGCAATTGTACGCAGGCCATTATGATTCGCAGTCTGTTAAGCCAGCGGAACACCTTAATATATCAGGCTGGCGCTGGAATTGTTGCAGCCAGTAAACCACAATCTGAACTGGAAGAAGTAAACCATAAACTGGGTGCATTGAAACTTGCCATTGGCCTGGCGGAAACCATATAATTGCGATTATGAAAATTCTCGTTTTTGATAACTATGATTCATTTACTTATAACCTGGTTCACCTTGTTGAAAAAATCATTGGTGAAAAAGTAGATGTATTTCGTAATGATCAGATCCCATTGGAAAATGTGCAGATATATGATAAAATTATATTATCTCCGGGACCCGGCCTTCCTTCAGAAGCCGGTATGCTTCTGCCATTGATAAAACAATATGCTGCTTCCAAATCCATTCTTGGTGTTTGTCTTGGTCACCAGGCTATCGGGGAAGTATTTGGAGGGAGATTAACAAACCTTGCGAAAGTTTATCATGGTGTTGCCAGTCCTGTTAAGATCATTTCTCAGAATCCACGAAATGTTTCAGTAAATGCAGATCTTTTCAGTGGTATTCCAGACGGATTTTTAGCCGGACGTTATCATAGTTGGGTTATTGATCCAGATGGATTTCCGAAATCACTGGAAGTAACGGCAACAGATGCCAGCGGCCATATTATGGCATTGCGGCATAAGAATTTTGATGTTTTAGGCGTACAGTTTCATCCGGAGAGTGTTCTTACGCCTTTTGGGGAGCAGATAATGAGAAATTGGTTAGAAAAGCCAAATGCGAAAAGCTTAAGGCCTGAAATTAAAGGAATGTGAAAGGAGGAACAGTTGAAATGTTAATATTGATTTTGAAAATTATTATTTGAAATTATAACTTTTATAAAATACTCTTAAGCCTTTTGCTTTAAGCATTTCGAAATGAAAAAAATATTACAAATATTATTTGAATATAAAACCCTCACACGCGATCAGGCAAAGGAAGTTCTGTCCAATATTTCGCGCGGTCAGTATAACGAGTCGGAGATAACTTCATTTATTACGGTTTTTCTTATGCGAAGTATAACCATCGAAGAACTTCAGGGATTTCGGGATGCTTTGTTGGAGCTTGCAGTCAAGGCTGAGTTGGATGGAAATGAATTCATTGATATCGTAGGCACCGGCGGAGACGGTAAAAATACTTTTAATATTTCTACGCTGGCCTGTTTCATAGTTTCGGGGGCCGGGCAAAAGGTAGCCAAACACGGGAATTATGGTGCTACAAGTATCAGTGGTGCTTCCAATGTTATGGAGCAACTGGGATATAAACTCAGCAATGATCCGGAAAAATTAAAGAGGGAAACGGAGAAAGCCAATATTTGTTTTCTCCATGCTCCGCTTTTTCATCCGGCGTTAAAAGCTGTCGGAGCTATCAGAAAAAACCTGGGGATCCGCACTTTTTTTAATATGCTTGGACCTTTGGTAAATCCCGCTTCACCCAAATTTCAATTGATAGGCGTTTATAATTTAGAGATGGCCCGCATCTATACTTACATACTGCAGAAAACAGGTTCTTCATTTGCTATTATTCATAGTCTGGATGGGTATGATGAACTTTCTCTGACTGGCGATGCACGTGTAATTACCAATGAGGGAGAACGTGTAATGACGCCGGAACAACTGGGAAAACGTATGGTTTCCCCATCCGATATTTACGGGGGTAACAGTACTGAAGAAGCGGCAAAAATATTCATCGCAATATTGAAAGGAAAAGGAACCTGGGCACAAAACGCAGTCGTTCTGGCCAACGCGGCAATGGCCTTATATTGCACAGGAGCATATAAGGATTACGAACTTGCTTACGCGGCCGCGGTAGAAAGCCTTGAGAGTCGAAAAGCAGAAAACGCTTTAAACACATTAATATCATTGCAATAAAAAGCCTGGGCCTTAAGCCTTGCACCTTATGAATGGAAAACATACTTGATAAAATAGTTTCTTATAAAAAGGAGGAGATAGCATTTCGAAAGTCGAAATCGCCAGTTCATTTATTGGAAAAACAGGATGGCTTTAACAGGGAAATATTTTCCATGAAGAAATTTCTTGTTGATCCCGAAAAAAATGGAATCATCGCTGAGTTTAAAAAAAAATCCCCGTCAAAAGGAATAATAAATAATACAGCGACTGTAGAACATGTTACCGCTGCGTATGCTCAATATGGAGCTTCGATGATTTCAATCCTGACAGATAAACCTTCATTCGGTGGCTCAGCAAATGATCTTAAAAGAGCCCGTTTTAATAACCTTCCGATTTTGCGGAAAGATTTTATTCTGGACCCTTATCAGATAGTGGAGTCGCGCGCTATGGGAGCTGACGTAGTTCTTCTTATAGCCGCCTGCCTGCAACCTGGAGAAACCAGATCCCTTGCTAACAGGGCTCATGAACTGGGTTTGGAAGTGCTCCTGGAAATACATGAAGAAAGTGAGCTTGAACATCTTTGTGAAGATGTGGATGTAGTTGGAATCAATAACCGCGACCTGAAAACATTTACTGTTGATATAAATCGTTCCATACAGCTTGCGGAACGGTTACCATCTAAAATATTACGTATAGCCGAAAGTGGTATCCGGGATATGGAAACTGTAAATCATTTGAGGGGGGCTGGATTCAATGGTTTTTTAATAGGCGAGCAATTTATGAAAGACCCCGATCCGGCGATTGCCTTTGCTTCCTTTGTTGATCAATTAAAAAATGAACTCTATGAGAGTAAAAGTTTGCGGAATGACGCAACTCGATCAGGTAAGGAAACTTGAAGAGCTGGGTATTGATTTCGCCGGATTTATTTTTTATCCCAAATCCCCCCGGTTTGCTGGTAAGCATATCAGTGGCGAGCAGATGCGAAAAGCAAAATTGCGGATAGGTAAAGTAGGTGTTTTTGTGAATATGCCCTACGAACAAATGATGCATATGGTGGATGAATACGGACTTGATATGGTCCAGCTTCATGGAGATGAAACGCCTCGCGCCTGTGAACAAATCGCAAATTATGTTACTGTAATAAAAGTTTTTCGACTTGGGGAGAATGATCCGATTTCCTGGATAACCAAACCTTATGATGATTCCTGCGACATGTTTCTTTTCGATACGCTGGGAGTAGGATACGGAGGAACAGGAAAGAAATTCAACTGGGATCTTCTGAAACCTTCCGGAATTGATAAATTATTTTTTTTGAGCGGCGGTATTGAACCGGACGATACGGATAAACTTAAATCATTTTTTAAGGAAGAAGTTTCAAAAAAGCTCTTCTCAATAGATATAAATAGCCGTTTTGAAATTCAAAGCGGACTAAAGGACATTGATAAAATAGAAAGATTTTATAAATCGCTGAACGCTAAATAAATTTTAATATGGCAGAATCAAAAACATTTCAGCAGCCCAGCGAAAATGGTTATTATGGAGAATTCGGAGGTGCATTCATTCCTGAGATGTTATTCAGCAATGTAGAGCAACTCAGAACCTGCTACCTTGAAATTATAAAGGATCCTGAATTTATTAAGGAATTTAATGTGCTTTTAAAGGATTATGCAGGCAGACCAACTCCTTTATATTTTGCTAACAGACTTAGTGATAAATATGCTACCCGAATTTTTCTAAAACGGGAAGATCTCTGTCACACAGGAGCACATAAAATTAATAATACCATTGGTCAGATATTACTGGCTCAGAGACTCGGAAAAAAAAGGATTATCGCCGAAACAGGAGCTGGTCAGCATGGGGTTGCCACAGCAACGGTTTGCGCGCTGAAAGGACTTGAGTGCATTGTGTATATGGGCGAAAAAGATATCCAGCGCCAGGCGCCCAATGTGGCACGAATGAAGATGCTTGGCGCCACCGTGGTTCCGGCAACCAGTGGAAGTAAAACCCTGAAGGACGCAACTAATGAAGCGATCAGGGACTGGATTAATCACCCGATAGATACACATTATATTATAGGCAGTGTGGTCGGTCCCCATCCTTATCCTGATATGGTTGCAAGATTTCAAAGTGTAATTAGTGCGGAGTTAAAATGGCAATTGAAAGAAAAAACAGGAAATAGCAATCCAAATGCTGTAATTGCCTGCGTAGGAGGTGGGAGTAATGCCGCTGGATCATTTTATCATTTTCTTGATGAATTACAGGTTCAACTTATTGCTGTGGAAGCAGCCGGAGAAGGTCTTGAAAGCGGAAAATCTGCCGCAACAACCAGTCTTGGCACTAAAGGAATTCTGCATGGTAGCCGAAGTTTGGTAATGCAGACAAATGACGGACAGGTAGTAGAACCCCATAGTATTTCGGCAGGCCTGGACTATCCTGGTATTGGTCCCCTCCATGCTCATTTATTTGTAACGGGGAGAGCTTCATTTTATAGTGCAACAGATGCAGAAGCACTAAATGCCGCTTTTTTGCTTGCTAAACTGGAAGGAATCATTCCGGCCCTTGAATCTGCACACGCCCTGGCCATATTAGAAAAAATAAAATTTGCGAAAGATGATCATGTTGTGGTATGCCTGAGCGGCAGAGGCGATAAGGATCTGGAAACATATATGAAAGCCATGGAAGGCTTAAAGCCAAAAGCTTAGAGTGCTGTTAATAGTCAATCGAATACAATGAGCAGAATCAAAGAATTATTCGCGACGAAAAAACAAAATGTGCTGAATGTTTATTTCACCGCAGGTTATCCGGCTTTAAATGACACGCTTCCCATTCTGAAAGTACTTCAGGATGCAGGCGCAGATATGGTTGAGCTTGGCATGCCTTATAGCGATCCTCTGGCGGATGGTCCCATAATCCAATCCAGCAGCGCGAAAGCGCTTGCAAATGGGATGACGATTCCCAAACTTTTTGATCAATTGAAGAATTTCAGAAAAGAAATTCACCTTCCCGTACTTCTAATGGGATATATGAATCCAATACTTCAATACGGATTTGAAAATTTTTGCCGGGAGGCATCGGAGGTGGGAGTTGATGGTCTGATACTTCCTGATCTGCCGGTATTTGAATTTGAAAATGAGTTTGCTAATGTGGTAAGAAAATACAATCTGGATTTTATTTTTCTTGTTACTCCTGAAACGGAAGAAATGCGTATCGGGAAATTGGACCAGCTAAGCAGCGGTTTTCTTTATGCCGTTTCTTCTTCATCCACCACAGGGAAAAATGCGATTTTAAATCATCAGGAGAATTATTTCAATAAACTCAGATCAATGAATTTAAAAAACCCCGTAATGATCGGTTTTGGTATAAAAGATAAGTTAAGTTTTTCTAAAGCCTGTTCATTCGCAAACGGAGCAATCATTGGAACGGCATTTATTAACATCCTGGAAAACGCTTCTTTGAAAGAAATACCTATCCGCATAAGGGATTTCATAAATTCTCTCAAATGAAGATCATTATCATAAAATACAATGCAGGAAATATCAGGTCAGTCTTGTTTGCCTTGGAGCGGATTGGTGTTGAAGCTTTAGTAACAGATGATCCGGATCTAATCTGTACTGCTGATAAAATTATTTTTCCTGGTGTAGGTGAAGCAAATTCCGCAATGAATTTTTTAAGGGAAAGGAAACTGGATATTTTAATTAAGAATTTAAAGCAACCTGTGCTTGGTGTTTGTCTGGGTATGCAATTGTTATGTGCACGTTCGGAAGAAAATAATACGGAATGTTTAGGTATTTTCAGTGAAACAGTAAAGAAATTTGCTCCGTCTGAAGATAAACCACTCAAAGTTCCCCAGATTGGGTGGAACAATATTTATAATTTGAATTCAAACCTATTTGCAGGCGTTACAGAAAAGTCTTATTGTTATTTTGTTCATAGTTATTATGCAGGACTTGGAGCTACAACAATAGCAAGGGCAGACTATGTACAACCTTACAGTGCGGCCCTGCATAAAGGAAATTATTATGGGGTACAGTTTCATCCGGAGAAAAGCGCCGGGATGGGAGAGCGAATCCTGAAAAATTTTATTCAATTTTAGTATTAATAGCATGTCTATAGAAATTATTCCGGCAATTGATATCATACATGGGAAATGCGTGCGGTTGACTCAGGGCGATTATTCAAGCCAGAAAATTTATAATGAACATCCTTTGGAAGTAGCACGGCAGTTTGAAGATGCGGGATTGAAAAGATTGCATCTTGTAGACCTGGATGGTGCAAAGGAAGGCAGGGTGAAAAACTGGAATGTGCTGGAAACCATTGCGGCGAAAACCAACCTGCTCATTGACTTTGGTGGAGGAATCGGAACTGTTAAGGACCTTGATATAGTTTTCGAATCCGGTGCGTTTCTTGCTACCATCGGCAGCATCGCAATCAGGAACGAAAATCTTTTGCTTGACTGGATGAAAGTTTATGGCCCCGGAAAATTTCTATTGGGTGCTGATGTACGGAATGAAAAAATTTCTATCAGTGGTTGGCAGGTAAACACAGATATCCTTGTTTATGATTTTATTGAAAAATATATGAAGGCCGGTGTAAAGCAGATTTTTTGTACAGATATTAATCTGGATGGCGCAATGAAGGGACCATCACTGGAATTATACAGAAAAATTCTGAATCGGTTTCCGGATCTGCATTTTATAGCAAGTGGAGGAATAAGTTCCCTGGATGATATCTACCGGCTGGAAGAAACAGGATGCAGTAGTGCTATTATTGGAAAAGCTATTTATGAAGGGTTGATTTCGCTCAAAGATTTATCGCATGTTAACTAAAAGAATAATACCCTGTCTGGATATTAAAAACGGACGCACAGTAAAGGGAACAAATTTTATCGATCTGCGTGACGCAGGAGATCCTGTTGAGCTTGGTGCACGGTACGCAGCAGAAGGGGCTGATGAACTGGTATTCCTCGATATTACAGCTACTCACGAGAAAAGAAAAACTTTAAGTGAACTGGCACTTCGAATTGCCCATCATATAAATATACCTTTTACAGTAGGAGGAGGTATTTCTTCAGTTGAAGATGTCCGCGTTTTATTGAATAACGGGGCAGACAAAATTTCTGTAAATACCGCTGCATTTAAAAACCCAGGGCTGATTATGGAACTGTCAGGAGAGTTCGGGAGCCAGTGCATTGTACTTGCCATTGATGTTAAAAGAGAAGCAGATGGAAAATATTATGTCTATTTGAATGGTGGCAGGGTTGCAACAGAAATCAATTGTCTGGATTGGGCAAAACGGGGAGTTGAATTGGGCGCAGGAGAAATATTGCTGACATCTATGGATCATGATGGTACAAAAAATGGATTTGCTGTAGAATTAACGCGTTTATTGGCCGAATCGCTACCTGTTCCGGTTATTGCTTCCGGAGGAGGAGGAACTATGGCACATTTTTCGGAGATTTTTAAAGTGGGAAAAGCAGATGCAGCACTGGCGGCAAGTGTCTTTCATTTTAAGGAAATACCAATTCCTGATCTAAAAAAATATCTGAAAGATGAAGGTATCAGCATAAGAATATAATTTTGAACCATGAAAGTCAATTATTCAAAATACAGTGATGGCCTTGTACCGGCGATTATACAAGACAACCGGACTAACAAGGTATTGATGCTGGGATTCATGAATCAGGAAGCACTTGAAAAAAGCAGGAGTACCGGTAAAGTCACTTTCTATAGCAGATCAAAAAAAAGACTTTGGACAAAGGGCGAAGAAAGTGGTTATTTTCTTATTTTAAAGGATATCAAACTGGATTGTGATCAGGACAGTCTGTTGATTATGGCAAGTCCGACTGGTCCGGTATGTCATACAGGTTCAGATACCTGTTGGAATGAAAAGAACGAAGCAGATGATTTTTTAACAAAACTTGAAGGAATTATTAGAGACAGAAAAAAACACCAGGAAGAAAACTCTTATATCTCAGGATTGTTTAAAAAAGGAATTAATAAGATTGCACAGAAAGTGGGTGAAGAAGCAGTGGAACTGGTTATTGAGGCAAAGGATCAGAACGGCAACCTATTCCTGAATGAAGCAGCGGATCTACTTTTTCATTATCTTATTTTATTGGAAGCAAAGGGACATAATTTAAAGGAGGTTACAGACGTTCTTCAGGTCAGACACGATAAAAAAACTACATGAAAAAATATATAATGTTATTCAGTTTATTGATTGGAACTGTGCAGGCCCAGCCAAAGAAGCCTGTCGGGTTTCATATTGAAGGGCACATTAAAGGTCTTGGTGAAAATTCAGTTGTTACCCTGACAGATGCGAATAAACCTACAGATACTCTGGCGCATGGTAAAGTGAAAGAAGGAGTTTTTATTTTAAACGGACAGGTATTGGAACCAAATCTCGTCATTTTGAATTTTGGTTATGCCAATAAAAAAGCCCCCGTATTCATTGGCAATGAATTCGTGACTCTGAATGGCGATATTGAAAATCTGGCTGGTATGCAGGTGAAGGGTTCGCCCAGTGAATCAGATTTTCAATTCTTTGAGCAGGATTTTAATCCCTATTTTGCCCGTATCAATCAACTTAGTCAGATGGCTAATTCTCCTGATGCCGCATTGAAAAAAGATTCTATTGGAGATGCTTACCAGATTGCAGTTATGACTATCCAGGTGAAAGTGGATAGTTTTATACAAAAGAGAAGATCTTCATATGTAAGTCCGTTTTTACTTGTCGTTGTAAATCAGTTATCCGACGACGTTTTTTTATTGGAAAAGCGATATCAGAGTTTATCACCTGAAGTACAACAAAGCATGTATGGTAAATACATCAGGGAACAAATTGATAATGGAAAGATTGGAGCTGTTGGGACGGAAGCTATGGATTTTATACAGACAGATACATCGGGAACTCCAGTAAGTCTTTCTTCATTCAAAGGAAAATATGTTTTGGTAGATTTCTGGGCGAGTTGGTGCAAACCCTGCAGAATGGAAAATCCTAATCTGGTGGCTGCTTATGAAAGATTTAAAACAAAGAATTTTACGGTATTAGGAGTTTCCCTTGACAGAAGCCGGGATGCCTGGATAAAAGCTATTCAGGACGACAAACTGATCTGGTCACAGGTAAGTGATTTGAAATTTTGGAATAATGCAGTTGCTATGCAATACAGAATTCAACAGATTCCCCAGAATTTTCTTATAGATCCAAATGGTAAAATTGTAGGTAAAAACCTCCGCGGAACGGATTTGGATTCCAGGCTGTGTGCTTTGCTTGGTTGCAATTAAAAGGATACCCTAATATGTTTCGTTTATGGTAAATCGTGTATCGTCTATCGATTAACGATACACGATCAACGATCCGTGATTTGAAGCTGACGCTTATATAACTGCACAGCATTTTCAAATCCCAGATAAAGTGCGTCAGAAATCAAGGCATGCCCAATAGACACTTCATCTAACCAGGGAATTTGTTCAGCAAAATATTTTAGATTCTCAAGATCAAGATCATGACCTGCATTTATTCCTAACCCCATTTCTTTGGCTCTTGTAGCTGCATTAAGATATGGCAAGACGGCATGCTCCTTATTGTCATGAAATTTTTTTGCATATGCTTCCGTATACAATTCAATCCGGTCAGTTCCTGTATCCGCAGCAGCTTCAATCATAGCTATTATAGGATCAACAAAAATGGAAACACGTATGGCCGCCTTTTTAAAAATTGGTATAATACTTTTGAGATATTCTGAATATCGGATGGTATCCCATCCATGGTTAGAAGTAATCTGCCCTAATGTATCCGGAACCAATGTAACCTGATCGGGTTTTGCAGCGAGAACCAGGTCTACGAATTTTTTTTCTTCGCAATTCCCTTCTATATTGAATTCAGTGCGGATAATTTTTTTTATATCAAAAACATCCTTATAGCGGATATGTCGCTCGTCAGGCCTGGGATGAACAGTAATGCCATCAGCACCAAATTGCTGGGCGTCAATCGCAGCTTTTATTACATCCGGATTATTGCCGCCCCTGCTGTTACGAAGGGTAGCAAATTTATTTATGTTTACCGATAACTTTGTCATAACACGAAAGTAAGCCTAAAGCTAAAAGCCTAAAACTAATTTGAGAATTTGGAAATTTAAGAAAGAATTACTGTCAACCGTCAACCGTCAACCGTCATCGAATCGATCGGTTATTCATAAAATAAAGAAAGGACCTAGAAAGGCCCTCCCTAATCCTTATAAAAGTGCAGTTTTAAAAACTTGGTAACAGTGTTTAGAACTTTGTTAGTATGGAACTATATAAAATATTTGAATTTGTGTTTTTTACACTTAGTTGATATATACCCGCTTCTAAAGCATTTACATTATCAACATGAATCTGATTTTTCCCCTGGTTCACATTAACGCCCATCATTCGCAGAATCCGTCCCATTTGATTGGAAAGAACTATAATACAGTGGTCTTCCGAATCAGCACTTATTTCTACAGTAATGTCGTCAGTAAATTTTTCGGGGTATGTTGCAATTTCCATATAAGTATTGGATTTGCTGGTAAACTCGTCCACTGCGAAATACATTACTGGTTATTATTGTTGTTGGGTAATTTCCTTTCCTGTGATTTAATTGGAATGGGAATCAGTCGCATGTTTTCATAACCGGACTTGTTCTGAGTTGCTTCAGAAATCAGCTCTTTAATGGTATCAAGTAAGATTTGTATCGTTTTCATAAGGTCGATTTGCATATAATATATCGATTTACTTGCCAGAACTTAATTAGCTTAAAACCAGCATTTTATGAAATGCATATGTGGTAGATTTATCCCTGTTTGGGAAAACTGCATTCTTTTTTGGACAGTGTTCTTAAAAGCGCGTAACTAATTTAAGGTTTATGATTCGTGGGGTAAGTCTTTGTGGCATGGCATAGGTTGTGTTGGAGAAATCCTTTACAAATAGATAAGAAATGGTATTCTCCCGGTCTATTACATTGAATATCTCCAGCGTGGCCCAGATATTTTCCAGTTTGCGGAAAGGGTTATGAGATCTGCGGTTTGCTTTATCATTATCGAGCAGTAGCGCACTGAATCCAACATCAGCTCGAATGTATGGATCAATTATAAGAGCATCCCGATATTTAACACTCCCCGGAACACTATAAGGCAAATTACTCCCGTAAATCAGGTTTAGATAGACTTTAAAATTTTTATTTGTTGAAAGATAATCCTGTATAAACATACCGAGTGTAAATAACCTATCCGTTGGCCTTCGGATCCAACCCTGATGTACAAGTGTGCTGTCCACAGGATTGTTCAACGAGTCCAGGGTGTAATCATAATAGGTAGCTCCATTGATTTTTTCTTTAGTTTGCATGATACCAATACTGACCCAGCTCTCTGCATCTTTCACGAGATTTGCAAATAACCTTCCTTCAACTCCAACAGCATAAGCTTTTGCATTATTCTCAGCATAATACTGAATGCTTACATTATTTATATTATAAGGATTTACATTCCAAAGATCTTTATAATAGGCTTCTACAGAAAGGCGAAATGGTTTTTCATTTTCCTTGAAATTAATATCAAAACCTGCAGTTGCCTGAAAACTTTGTTGGGCTTTTACAGCAGGGTTAATCGTCCCGTCAGGTGCGCGAAGTTCACGATAAAAAGGAGGCTGATCATATATTCCAATAGCTGCTTTATAAACAATATCCTGATTGCTATGTGCAGGTTTCCAGGATATACCCATTCTTGGAGATAACAACAATTGCCTGGTGAATGTATTATAATTTAGACGTGCACCTGCCTGCAGGGTAAATTCCGGATATTTTTTGAAACTGATATTATCCTGAAAAAATCCGTTGAATCGCCCAATGTTCAAATTATTATTTCCGTTTACGACATAATTAAGATTGAGTGAACCTGGTTGATAAGGCAGTGAATAACCAACTGAATCTTCGTAAATCCATTCATGCAACTGATCACGGATGGTCTGTAATTCAGCACCCAAACCCCATTGCAGATACTGATTTTCTTTTTTTAAATAGCCCTTATGATTAAAACTATATAAATGAATGTCCAGGTTATCCCTGGCAAAATTCTGATTGCTGCCAGTACCCAGGGGATTGACGATTTTACCGAAATCGGAGCTGGTAATATCAAAATCTCTTTCACCGAACAAATAATCTCCTGTAATATCATAATTCTGGTTTTCAATATCACTGAAAGTAGAAAGCATCCACTTAAGCTTCAGGTTTTTATTTATCTGCTGATTCCAGGTGAGTCCGGCGAGACCAGTTTTATATTTATCAGCTTCCTGCCCGCTAAAAAATATATCAAGTCCCAGGTTTGCCGTAAAATATGGAGAGAAGACTGCAGTACTTAGCTGTGCGGACATAGGAACCAGGCTGAATGAAGTCTGTGAGTATACAGTAAATAATTCAAGCGAATTTTTTGTGTCAAATTGATAAGTGAACAGCCCCTGGATATCTGAGGAAGAAGGAATATAATCTCCTTTAACTTCCTGCGAACTGAGAAGAGTTGCGAAACTCCGGTTCCTTGCTCCTACGATATAACTGAATTTTTTATTTTTAGAAACGCCCTCCAGTTCAAGACCTTGTTCCAATAAACTCAAGTATGCCGATCCGCCAAATTCTGCAGGGTTTTTATACTGAATGTCCAAAACTGAAGAAATTTTATCACCATATTTTGCCTGGAAGCCTCCATTATAAAAATTGACATTGCGGGTCATTTCCGGATTGATAAAGCTCAGACCTTCCTGTTGAGCATTACTAACCAGATAAGGCCGGAATATTTCATAGTCATTAACATAAATAAGATTCTCATCATAATTTCCTCCTCTGACTGAATATTGCGAGGTAAGTTCATTATTGGATCCCACATAAACTTTTATTAAACTCTCGATTCCGCCTATTGGTGTAGGTATATTAATTGCATCTTTGGGATTGATACGGATGAGACCCGCTTCCTTCCTGTCTCTTTCATCTGTAACCGTTATATTTTG
This sequence comes from uncultured Bacteroidota bacterium, assembly GCA_963711345.1. GTDB lineage: Bacteria > Bacteroidota > Bacteroidia > Chitinophagales > Chitinophagaceae > Puia. The sequence continues at coordinate 1,518,958 of CAVQDS010000002.1, forward strand.
AAGGTTCGAAACCGATCTTTCCATTCTGATAACGATCCGTTCTTCTTCCTTATCATTCAGAATAAAATTTTGCTGGAGACTTTTATAACCTGTATATGAAAAAACCAGTGCAAAGGCCTTATCAGCTGGAACGTGCATTCTAAAAGTGCCTGAATCGGTACTCACCAGGCCGGATTCACGACCCAGCAAAACAATTGAAACCTTTGCCAGTGGGTTTTCGTTTTCGTCCAATATTTTTCCGGATACAATCGCTCCGGATTTTTGGGCAAGCAATTGTATGCCTGGGATTAATAAGATGAATATGAGAATAAGTCTTCTCATGCGATCCGCTTCAGCAGCCGGATGGTTTCTTTGGGATCCTTCGACTGGAAAATGCTGCTGCCCGCTACAAGAACATCTGCGCCAGCCTGTATAAGGGCGGGGGCATTTTCAAGTGTAATGCCGCCATCCACTTCAATAAGTATTTCTTTTCCTGTTTTTCGGATCATTTTTTTCATTTCACGCACCTTTTCCAGGGAGTGTGGAATAAAGGATTGTCCTCCAAAACCAGGATTCACTGTCATTATGAGAACGTGATACAGGTCTTCAAGAATATCTTTAAGGAATTCCACCGGCGTGTGTGGATTGATCGCTACGGCAGGTTTCATTCCCAGGGAACGTATTTGCTGGATATTGCTATGGAGGTTTTTGCATGTTTCCAAATGGACAATCAGAATGTCTGCCCCGGCTTTTTTAAATGCAGGAGTAAGTCTTTCCGGTTCTTCAATCATCAGGTGAACATCGCATATTTTCTTCGTTGCTTTCCGTATATGCTCAATGACAGGAATACCAAAACTGATATTTGGAACAAATCTCCCATCCATTACGTCCAGGTGGAACCAATCCGCCTCACTCTCATTTAACATTTTACAGACCTTATCAAGGTGTAGAAAATCAGATGCGAGAAGGGAAGGAGCAATCTGGCTCATGAATTTATTTTAACAGACTGAATAAACAAATGTACTGTTAGTGCAAAGGATGAGCAAATCCTGTATCGAGGATCTCTAACCTTTGTCTTGCTTCAGTAAAACTCTTATCCAGAGAAATCGCTTTGCGATAATTATTAATGGCGTCCTCTTTCCTGTTTTGCGATTCATAACTACGTCCCAGCCAGTAATAAGCATCCGGATCTGTACTGGTAACGGTAATGGCCATATTAAAAGTCTTTATAGCTGCATTAAAATTTTTCAATTGGAAGTATACTCTCCCTTTTTCGAGATAAGCATCCGTCGTTTTCCAGTCTCTGAGAATGCAGGAATCGAATTGCGTGATGGCTTTCGGGTATTGCTTCGTGTTGGCATAAAATATTCCTTTGATAAAGAACGGATCAATAAGTATTCTTGTGGAATCGTGCTTAAGAATATAATCGCAGATCTCTAAAGCCCTGGGATTTTTTTGTTCTGCATATAAGTTTGCAAGTTCGAGTCCGTAGGTATCTACTCCCTGAAATGAATATGCTTTTTGAAGGGCTCCGATAGCCTGTAATGTGTCTTTTAAAATTTCCAATAGCATTGCTTTTTCGAAATAAGTTTCAGGATCCAGCGAATCCTTAGATATCATTTCATTATAAATCCCCAGTGCCTGAACGGATCTTCCGGAAACGGAATAAGTATCAGCTAAAAGTCTTCCAACCTGAGTATTGGAAGGATACTGGCGGTAAAGAGATTCAAGCAGATTTTGTTTTTCACTTACTCTCCCAAGAATTTCCAGGTTAGCTGCAAAAGGCAGTCCTATTTCCAATGATTGAGTGAGGGACCAGGCCTTTTGGAAATCAGCATAAGCCAGTTCATGCGCATTCTTCTGTGAAAGACGCATAGCACGCCGGAGATAAAGAGAAGCATCCCCGGGAAATCTGTTTATACTGTCGTTCAGATTTTTAAACCCGGGATCGTTTATTATGGTGGAATCCTGCGATTCAGCATGACTGCTATTATTTTTGCATGCGCCTGTTTCCACGATCAGAAAGCCTGACAAAAGAATATAATAGCTAAATTTTAAGAAGGACATTCGCAAATTTAAATCTTTCCCTTACCGCAATCAGTTATCTAAATGCTTTAATTTCATGTCAAACTAAAATTTATGTCTTCCGTTTTATTGCAGGTGCATAGTATATTACGCTGGGTTATATTAATACTATTGTTTCTTTCAATTGTTCAAAGCTTCATAGGATGGATCAGAAGGAGGGAACTTAGGGAAGTAGACGCAAAACTTTGGTTGTTTACTATGATTTCCGTACATACTACATTGCTGATAGGACTGATTCTTTTATTATTTGGCCGGTTTGGCATTTTAAGTACAGGATTGCCAGAGGGGGTAATACTGATGAAGGACAAATTCTATCGTTTTTATTGGGTAGAACATCCTGCCGGTATGCTGGTAGCTACTATTTTAATAACTATTGCACGTGGTGTCGTGAAGAAGCAAATTACAGATCCCCTGAAGTATAAAAGAGCTTTTTGGTTATTTCTTCTGGCCCTTTTGATCATCCTGGCAACAATACCATGGCCCGGCAGAGAGATTATTGGCCGCGGTCTTTAAAAATTACATTATTCATTCTCAAATCGGATTTCGTATAAATTTTTTATATTCATACCCTTAAAAAGGTCTTATGATCAGATTTCAGGATATTAAGGAAGGAGATATCATTCAGACAGATTTTGGAGGTCAGCGTTTTGAAGGGGTAGTAACTGATCTTAATCTGGAAGATAAGCAGGTATGTGTGCATAATGGTGATGAGGAAGCGTGGTTCGAACCAAATGATCTTTATCCTATTCCGGTGAATGATCAGCAACTTCATAAATTGGGGTTTGAAAAACAGGAAAATGGAGACCATTCCGTCAAATATTCAAGGGGTCCGTTCCGCATTTTGATCCCCGGACCTGACCAATTCAATGAGCTGGAGATCTGGTACCGGGAAGATCGCCGGCACCTCCACAGGCCAATTGGGGTCCATGAATTGCAGAATTTCTATCATCAAATGACAAAAGTAGACCTGAGCCGAGTTTAAAACAGGTCATTTCCCGGTTTTTTAGCCCTTCAGGCTTCCCTTTTTGCCTGGACGGGATATTTATTCCCTGAAATTTTATTCTTTCACCGAGTAATATTATCTTTGCGCTCCCAAAATCTATGGCTAAACAAGCGCTCATCAAACAGGATGGATCTATTGTAGAAGCACTTTCCAACGCCATGTTTAAAGTGAAGCTGGAAAATGGGCATGAAATCCTTGCTACTATTTCCGGGAAAATGAGAATGCATTATATACGGATATTACCTGGAGATAAAGTGGGGGTTGAAATGAGTCCGTATGATTTGACAAGGGGAAGGATCATATTCAGGTACAAATAAAAAAGCTGAACGCGGAACGCTAAAGGCTTAACGAATTAAAGGGTTTAAACTAAAAGATAAAAGATACTTGTATGAAAGTTCGGGCATCCATTAAAAAGCGAAGTGTAGATTGTAAGATCGTACGTCGCAAGGGTAAGCTGTATATTATCAATAAGAAAAATCCGCGTTTTAAACAACGTCAGGGATAATAGTTTAATCAGTAATAATAAATAGAAATTATAAATCAGTAAAAGATGGCGCGTATTGCGGGTGTTGACTTACCAAAAAACAAAAGAGGCGAAATCGGACTGACCTATATATTTGGAATAGGTCCTTCAACAGCCAAATATATTCTTTCCAAAGCAGGAATCAGCTTTGATAAGAAAGTGTCACAATGGAATGATGATGAACTGAATGCCATCCGTAATATTATCACGAATGAATTGAAAGTGGAAGGAGCATTACGTTCCGAAGTACAGATGAGCATTAAACGCCTTTTGGATATTGCATGTTACCGGGGAGTTCGTCATCGCAAAGGTTTACCAGTACGTGGACAGCGTACGCGTACCAACAGCCGCACGAGAAAAGGAAAACGCAGAACAGTCGCCGGCAAAAAGAAGGCGCCTAAGAAGTAGTATGAGAGTATGGGAGTGTGGTTATCTGATAGAAAGAGACTAATTTTTTATAACACCGTTAAAGAATCGAACCAGATCCGGGGTGTACGGGGAGGGAAGATTCCTCCCGCATTTGGCGGGATATTTTAAACAGATTACCTAATTCAAAAAATGGCAAAAGCACAACAGGTTACCAGCGCAAAAGCTGCAGCAAAAAAAAGAGTCGTTAAAGTTGATTCGTACGGAGATGCACATATTTCTGCGAGCTTTAACAACATCATCATCAGTATTACCAACAAAAACGGTCAGCTTATATCTTGGAGCAGTGCCGGTAAAATGGGTTTCAAGGGATCAAAGAAAAATACTCCATACGCAGCACAAATGGCTTCTGCCGATGCAGCAAAAACTGCCTTGGATGCAGGTCTGAAAAGAGTGGATGTTTTTGTAAAAGGACCGGGATCGGGAAGGGAAAGTGCAATCCGCTCCCTTGCCAATAACGGAATAGAAGTAGTCATGATAAAAGATGTTACACCATTGCCACACAATGGGTGCCGTCCGCCAAAGAAAAGAAGGGTTTAATTTATTTTTATAACAAGCTGAACTGGATTTCATTTTAAGATTTTTCATAATCCTGTTCGGGTACTCAAAAATCTAAAACGCATTATGGCACGTTACACAGGTCCAAAGACCAAAATCTCACGTAAATTCGGTGAACCTATCTTAGGAAATGGAAAATGGCTTACCAAAACCAGCAACCCTCCAGGTCAGCACGGAGCGACAAAAAAACGCAAAACGCTTGGAGAATATGCTATTCAGCTGAAAGAAAAGCAAAAAGCCAAATATACATACGGTGTACTTGAACGTCAGTTCAGGAAAACTTTCGACGAAGCTTCCAGGAAAAAAGGAGTAACAGGTGAAAACCTGATCCGTCTTCTTGAATCCAGACTGGACAATACAGTTTACCGTTTAGGCATTGCTAATTCTAGACCTGGTGCCCGCCAGCTTGTTTCACATAAACACATAACCGTAAACGGAGAAGTTGTAAATGTGCCATCTTTTCAGCTCAAACCCGGAGACAGTATAGGTTTAAAATCTACTTCCCGGACTAATACTGGAATTATTTCTGCAGCCAAAGGTAAAAACAATAAGATCAACTGGCTCGATTGGAACGAAGCAGAAATGAAAGGAACTTTTATAGCTTTTCCTGAAAGAGAAAGTATACCGGAGAATATTAAGGAACAATTGATCGTCGAATTATATAGTAAATAATCGAATTCAGCATTCATCATTAGTAAATCGAAAATTTAAATATGGCCATTTTAAATTTCCAGAAACCAGACAAAATCATACTTCAAAAAGCAACTGATTTCGAAGCCCAATTCGAATTCCGTCCTTTGGAGCCAGGTTATGGAGTAACCATTGGGAATGCCCTGCGCAGGGTATTACTTAATTCTTTAGAAGGATATGCGATAATTGGTGTAAAAATCGAGGGAGCCGATCATGAATTTGCTACACTGAAGGGTGTTACAGAAGACGTGGTCGAAATCATCCTTAACCTGAAACAGGTGCGTTTCAAAAAGAAGGTAGATCATGAAGTGGCTCAGGAGAAAATTACACTCAGCCTTAAAAATAAAACCGAATTCACTGCCGCGACGATCGGAGATGCATTGCCGAGCTTTGAAGTGATGAATCCGAACCTGCTAATCTGTACTATGGATGCATCAGCAAGGGTTGATATTGAAATTACCATAGGGAAAGGCAGGGGTTATGTGCCTGCAGAAGATAACAAACCTAAAGATGCTCCATTTGGATATATACCAACGGATGCAATTTTCACTCCGATAAAAAATGTGCGTTATTCAATTGAAAATACCCGTGTGGAACAGAGGACGGATTTTGAAAAATTGCTGATGGAAGTTTCTACCGATGGTACAATCCATCCTGAAGAAGCCGTTAAGCAGGCTTCACGTATTCTGATACAGCACCTGATGATCATTACTGATGAAAACATCACATTTGATAATAAAGAAGAAAAGAAAGAAGACCTGGTAGATGAACAAACGCTTCAATTACGCAAGGTTTTGAAAACACCTCTGGAAGACCTGGATCTTTCGGTACGGGCTTTTAACTGCCTTAAAGCAGCTAAGATTAATAGTCTGAGTGAATTGGTTACTTACGAACAGGAGGATCTGATGAAATTCAGGAATTTTGGTCAGAAGTCACTGGCTGAAATAGAACAGGTATTACACGAAAGAGGCCTTCATTTCGGAATGGATCTTTCGAAATTAAAACTGGACGACGAATAATACAAGTGTGAGAGTGTGAGAGTGTGAGAGTGTGTTTTTCATTCTCACACTCTCACACTCTCACACTCTCACACTTTTTATAACCGCTTTGCAATTCCTGACACGGTGTAAAGCTTAAACGAACAAAGTCATGCGTCACGGAGATAAAATTAATAACCTGGGCAGAACCGCCTCTCACAGGAGTGCCCTGCTTAGCAACCTGGCCTGTCAGCTGATTACCCATAAAAGGATAGTTACTACCCTGGCTAAGGCAAAAGTGCTCAGAACTTATATTGAACCTCTGATTACTAAAGCAAAAGAAAATTCGACCCATCAGCGCAGAGTCGTATTCAGCTACCTGCAGGATAAGGATTCGATTACGGAATTGTTTGGAACTGTGGCTGAAAAAGTTGCGGGGCGTCCGGGCGGGTATACCCGTATCATAAAACTCGGTAAAAGAACCGGTGATGCCGCCGAAACAGCAATGATTGAACTGGTAGATTTTAATGAAATTTACGGTAAAGGTAAAGGCGAAGCAAAAGAAGCAGGAAAAAGGACCCGCCGTTCCGGAGGAAAGAAAAAAACAGAACCCGCTGCAATTGCCGCTGATCAGAAACCAGAACCAAAAGAAGAAAAATCACCCGAATAGTGAATTCTATTATAATTAATCAAAAGCAGTCCCAGAAATGAGGGCTGTTTTTTTTGTCTGCAAGAGAGAAATTGTGGGATAGAATGTTAACAATTCTTCATACTCATACTCGTGTACTCCCATACACTCATACTAATATTCGTTTTCTTTGCAAATAAATTTGAAAATGGCTTTATCAACCGCTCGGCGCCCTGCAATTCTTGTACTGAAGGATGGAACAGTTCATCATGGACAGGCTTATGGAAAAATAGGAACTACTTCCGGAGAGATCTGCTTCAATACAGGTATGACTGGCTATCAGGAGGTCTTTACCGATCCAAGTTACTTTGGACAGGTTCTCATCATGAATAATGTACATATTGGCAATTACGGAGTAAAAGATGGAGACGTCGAATCGGATGGTGTTAAAATACGCGGATTAATTGGCCGTAACCTTGAAGAACAATTTTCACGTTTGCAAGCTAAAGGGTCTCTGGAAGATTATTTAAAAGAAAATCAAATCGTTTGTATCGAAGGAGTTGATACCAGGGCACTTGTGACACATGTGCGGTTAAAAGGAGCGATGAACTGCATAATATCTTCTGAAATATTAGATATAAATGAACTAAAAAAACAGTTAAGCGGCGTTCCCGACATGGATGGATTGGAACTTGCCTCTGCTGTTTCGACTGAAAGAACCTATGAAGCTGGTGATCCTTCTTCATCCGTCAGGATTGCTGTTCTTGATTACGGGATTAAAAAGAATATAATTCAATGCATGATAGAAAGAGGTGCATTTGTAAAAGTTTTTCCTGCTAAAACAGGGCTTAAAGTCCTGAAAGAATTCAAACCCTCCGGCTATTTCCTTTCCAATGGGCCCGGTGACCCTGCAGCGATGGAATATGCTATAGATACGGTGAAGGATATTCTAAAAGAAGAAAAACCACTTTTTGGAATATGTCTTGGTCATCAGCTGTTGGCACTGGCCAAAGGGATCCCAACATTTAAAATGCATCATGGTCACCGTGGACTTAATCATCCCGTAAAAAATCTGCTTACAGAAAAATGCGAGATTACAACCCAAAACCATGGATTTGGCGTAGATCCTTCTTCAGTAAGGAATAATGAGGATATGGAAGTGACCCATATAAACCTTAATGATGATTCGATTGAAGGTATCCGCCTGAAGAACCGACCAGTTTTCTCAGTTCAATATCATCCCGAAGCTACACCCGGACCCCACGATAGCCGCTATCTTTTTGATGAGTTCATAGAACTTATTAAAAAGCCTAAGGCTTAAAGCCGAAAGCCTAAAACCCGGAGGCTTTAGGCCTTTGGCTTTAAGCTTGAGAAGGCATTAAGCCTTACGCATTAAGCTTTAAGCTTAATACCGTATTTTTACACTCAATTAAACCTCATCTTCAGTGGCATTGATTAAGAGCATTTCGGGAATTCGGGGAACGATTGGAGGTAAACCCAATGAAAACCTGACTCCGCTGGATATCGTAAAGTTTTCAGCCTCTTATGGCACCTGGATAAAAGAATTTGTTCCGCATTCCAAAAAGATTGTAATAGGGAGGGATGGTCGTATCAGCGGTGAAATGGTGCGCAACCTGGTTGTAAGCACATTAACCGGAATGGGTCTGGATGTTCATGACCTTGGGTTATCTACTACTCCTACGGTAGAATTGGCTGTAATGGGAGAGAAAGCTGCCGGTGGTATAATTATTACTGCCAGTCATAATGCAAAAGATTGGAATGCCCTTAAACTCCTTAATAGTACAGGCGAATTTATCAATGCTGAAACTGGTTTGTGGATCCTTGATAAGGCGGCCAAAGAAGCTTTTACATTTGCTGCTGTTGATAAAATCGGATCCTACACCGTGGATAACAGTTACCTCCATAAACATATTCAGGCTGTTTTGGACCATCCGTTGATAGACCTGAATGCAATTCGTGGAAAACATTTTAAGGTCGTGATAGATACGATAAATTCAACAGGATCCTTGTTTATTCCCCCATTGTTAAAGGCCCTGGGAGTTGAAAATATCAGGATGCTGAATGAAGAAGTAAATGGGAAGTTTACCCATAATCCCGAACCTCTTCCGGAAAATCTGGTTGGGCTAAGCACTGAAGTAAAAAAATCAGGTGCAGACCTTGGGATTGCAGTTGATCCTGATGTGGATCGGCTTTGTTTTGTTTGTGAAGACGGTACTATGTTTGGAGAAGAATTCACGCTGGTGGCGGTTGCAGATTATGTTCTTTCGCAGAAACCAGGGAATTCGGTTAGTAATATGAGCAGCACGAAAGCACTGAAAGAAATTACCATTAAACATGGCGGACAATATTTCCCTTCTGCTGTGGGAGAAGTAAATGTTGTGAACAAGATGAAGGAAGTTAATGCCGTAATCGGCGGCGAAGGAAACGGGGGAATTATTGTACCTGACTTGCACTATGGCCGGGATGCTATGATCGGAATCGGATTATTCCTGAGTGCATTGGCGAGACATAAGAATGGTATGCGGTCTTTCAGATCAAAATATCCAGACTATTTCATTTCCAAAAATAAAATAGAGCTTGAAAAGAATGTTGATGTGAATAAATTATTCAACCAGATAAAAACAAAATATAAAAATCACCCTGCAAATACTGAAGATGGTCTTAAGATAGAATTTGATGATGATTGGGTGCATCTCCGCACATCCAATACCGAACCCATTATCCGCATATATGCGGAAAGTAATTTTGAAACTACTGCGAATAACATTGCCAGGCGTCTTATGAAGGACATCCAGGAGTTCATTTAAACTCCTTTTTAAAATTTTCAGCAAGATGGAAAGAATTTATTTTGATAATGCAGCTACAACGCCGCTGGATCCAATAGTACTGGAAACGATGATGCCATATTTTACTGAAAAATTCGGGAATCCATCTTCTATTTATTCCTATGGAAGGGAAAGCCGGATGGCCATTGAACAGGCGAGAAAAAAAGTTTCCGGATTATTGCATGCGCATCCGGCAGAAATATTTTTTACAAGTGGTGGAACGGAGAGCAGCAATGCAGCAATTCGCGCAGCTGTTCAGGATCTTGAGTGCAGGAATATTATAAGTTCTCCACTCGAACATCACGCCACACTCCATACTGTTTCCTATTACCAGGAGAGGGGAGAAGCCTCACTTCATTTATTGAATATTCTTCCGGATGGTCATGTGGATCTTGTCCACCTGGAGAACCTGCTATCGGGTATAAGAGAGAAAACCCTGGTTTCCCTAATGCATGCCAACAATGAAACGGGCAACCTGCTTGATATTTACAAAGTTGCCGAATTATGTAAAAAATATGATGCAGTTTTCCATTCAGATACTGTTCAGACCCTCGGCCATTACGAAATTGATCTGAGCAGTCTGCCAGTACATTTTATTACCGGAGCATCACACAAATTCCATGGACCAAAAGGCGTTGGGATTCTTTATATCAATGAACAAGTAAAAGTTAAACCTAACATTCATGGTGGATCACAGGAACGTAATATGCGTGCAGGTACAGAAAATGTGTACGGAATAGTTGGATTCGCTAAAGCATTGGATCTGGCTTCCAGCCGAATGCAGGAAGAAAGTAAATACATAAATGAACTCAGGCTATATATGGCGGAAGAATTAAAGAAACAAATACCAGGTGTAATGTTTAACGGTGATACATTTGGGAAAACTCTTTATACTATTTTAAGTGTCAGTTTTCCGAAATCCGAAAAATCAGATATGATCCTGTTCAATCTTGATATCAACCATATTTGTGTTTCCGGTGGAAGCGCATGTACCAGTGGTGCGCAGCAGGGTTCACATGTTATCAGGGCCATTTATCCCGGATCAGATCGTTCTACGATACGATTTTCTTTCAGCAGGAATAATACAAGAAAGGAAGTGGATGAAGTTGTAAATAAATTGAAAACGCTTATCTGATTAACGGCAATAAAAAAATCCAGTCACTACGCTGGATCTTTTTATGTGTGTCTTAGTAATCATTTTCGAAGGGATCAGATGGATCTTGGACCAAAAACGGGCTCTTCAAATTCAAATTTACGCCTATTCTGCTTTGTATTTTCAATAAGGTTTCAAAACTTTTTCACAGATACTGTAATTCCGAAATGTTAACATTTTATTCAATTTCTATCAGTGGCTCTGAACAATTACCACCTGATTTTTAATATTCTGTCCGCTGGCGGTAAGCCTGGCGATATAGGTTCCGGTTGGCAGAATTCCTGATTTCGAAACCTGCACATTCTGGCGGGCATTTAAATTCTCCCAGTCAGTTTCACTTATTTTTTTGCCTGAAAGGTCAAAAAATTCCAATTTGGCTCCTCTTAAGTTTTTGTCAGATTCTACAAAGACCATATTATTTTGTATCAGGGTTGGATAGATCCGTGTTCCAACTGAAGGGATATTAATAATCTGAACTACCGGTGATTGATTTATATAACCATTTTTACCAACTACTTTAATTCTGTAATAGGATGTTCCCATCAGTGGATGTGTATCGGTATAATTATATTGTAACTGGTATACGTTGGTTGTGATATTCATCTGTGATACGACACTATCAATATCCTCGAAATTCATACCGTCACCACTTCTCTGGATTTCAAAATATTCTATATTTGATTCCATCATGGTTGACCAACTCAGATCAACATCTTGGTTTTCAGAAAAAAGCCCCTTGAAATTTGTTAGGACTATATTTTCACCGAGTGGGTCACCATTCGAAGTAATATCAGCATAGCTGAAAGTCGTGGTAATGACCAGGGCGATGAATGATAAAATTGTTTTCATAAAAATTGATTACTCCCTATATAGCCAACCGTTGTGCCAAGTGGTAATAGAATGATATCCAATAACTTACAACGTTATTTTTTACTTCTTTTTTCCCAGACCGGGAATGATTTACAAAAATGAGGCTGCCGCGTGAAGCTTACTGGAGCAATCCTTTAATTTCATTTAATTTGAGCAGAGCTTCTACCGGAGTAAGCCGGTTAATATCCAATTCCTGAAGTGTTTTGCGAATTTGTTCAAATGTTTGCGTGTGGGCATCAAATATTGAAAGCTGAACCTGCGGTGCGGATATTTTTTTTATGCCATCTTTCAACGCTGAATTTTCTCCGCCACGGCTATCTTCCAGCTGTCTCAGAATCTGGTTGGCCCGTTCTATGAGGGAAACCGGCATGCCCGCCATTTTTGCAACGTGAATTCCAAAACTATGCGTTGAACCGCCTGGTTCGAGTTTACGCAGAAAGATGATTTTATTTCCCATCTCCCTGCTCGTAATATGATAATTTTTTATGCCTGGAAATTTGTTCTCAAGCTCATTCAATTCATGATAATGGGTTGCGAATAAAGTCTTCGGTTTAAAAATCGACTTACTAAGATATTCTGCAATGCTCCAGGCTATTGAAATTCCATCATAAGTTGAAGTGCCCCTGCCTATTTCATCCAGAATGATCAGGCTTCTGGACGTTATATTATTTAGAATACTGGCTGTTTCGTTCATTTCGACCAGGAAAGTGGATTCTCCGCCGCTCACATTGTCAGATGCGCCCACTCTTGTAAAAATTTTATCCGTAAGCGGTATCTTCGCCACAGTCGCAGGAACAAAACTTCCCATATGGCTCATAAGCGTAATCAGAGCTACCTGCCTGAGCAATGCAGATTTTCCACTCATATTCGGACCTGTAAGAATAATGATTTGCTGGTTTTCGGGATCTAATATCAAGTCATTTGCGATATATTCTTCCCCGGGTGATAAATTCTTTTCAATTACCGGATGTCGGCTTTCTACCAGTTCCAAAATTGTTTCTTCCTGAATGAATGGCTTTTTATAATTGAGACGAATGGCATTGCCCGCGAAGCAAAGCAAACAATCCAGTGTTGCAAGTACTGAACAGTTAACCTGAATAGGTGCAATATAATCACGGAGATTAAGTATGAGCTTTTCGTAAATCCCTGCTTCTAACAACTGAATTTTTTCTTCGGCTCCTGTGATCTTTTCTTCGTATTCTTTTAATTCTGGCGTGATATATCTTTCTGCGTTTGTAAGGGTTTGTTTACGGATCCATGCTTCCGGTACTTTATGTTTGTGCGCATTGGTAACTTCCAAATAATATCCGAATACGTTATTGAAACTGATCTTAAGAGAAGAAATCCCGGTTAACATGGATTCCTTCTGTTGCAATTCAGCCAGGTATTGTTTTCCGCCGGATGCAATATGTCTGAGTCTGTCAAGCTCAATATCCACGCCGGATCGGATTAAATTTCCTTTATGAGCCAGTGCAGGAGGATTTTCCACAAGCTCTGCCAATATCTGATCAGCTAACTTTAAGCAGGGACTTAATAAGGAGCTCAATCTGGTTAAATAGGATTCCTGATAGCCTTTACAAAGTTCCCTGATGTGTGAGGTTTCATAAAGACCATGACCGAGTTGCATCACTTCCCGTGGATTGATTTTTTTTGAAGGAATGCGCGACAACATTCTTTCCATATCGCCACATAGTTTTAAATGATGCAATAGCTTTGTTCGCAACTCAGGCTCGAGAATGAAAAATTCGACCAGATTAAGTCTTTCATGAATGGGAATTATTTCTTTGAGAGGCATTAACATCCATCGTTTCATGAGGCGGGCTCCCATTGGTGAAACGGTATTATCCAGCGTTTGCAATAAAGAAAAACGATGATCATTGCCAGGAAGAAGCTCGAGATTTCGAACGGTAAATTGATCCATCCATAAATAATTTTCCCGGTCTAGTCTCTGAATCGTTGTAATATGTTGCAGGTTTGGATGCTCGGTATCTTTCAGGTAATGGATGATCGCACCTGAGGCGATAATGCCCAGTGGCAAAGATTCGATTCCAAATCCTTTCAATGAATGCGTTTGAAAATGTTTTAACAGATTCTCCCGGGCATACGTTTCATCAAAAACCCAGCTTTCCAGTGAATAAGTATAAAAACGGTCCCCATAGGTTTCTTTAAAAGATTTTTGGTGATTACGCTGAAAAATAACTTCTGCCGGCATTAAAGTCTGAAGTAATTGATCGATATAATCAGCCGGACCTTCAGTAGTAAAAAACTCTCCTGTAGAAATATCTAAAAATGCAATCCCCTGCATAGTTTCTCCAAAATGAATGGCAGCCAGGAAATTATTACTTCGATGCTCCAGTAACTTGTCTTGCGTGGCAGTACCCGGAGTCACCATTTCTGTCACCCCTCGTTTAACAATGCCTTTAGCAAGTTTTGGATCTTCCAACTGGTCGCAGATGGCCACCCGGAATCCTCCTTTAACAAGTTTATGAAGATATGTATCTAAAGCATGATGAGGGAAACCAGCCAGCTCGCTGGATCCCGCAGATCCATTATTCCTTTTTGTAAGGGTTATGCCAAGAATACGTGAAGCATGAATAGCGTCTTCGCCAAAAGTTTCATAAAAATCACCAACGCGAAATAAAAGAATAGCATCGGGGTATTTTTGTTTAATTGCCCGGTGTTGCTGCATCAGGGGTGTTTCTGCTGTAATATTCGACATGCGGAGGTTCCGGAGTTGATATGCGGAAATTAAAGCGCCGGATGTGGCAAATGTAAGGAAGCGATACCCAAAAATTACAGTGTTTTTCCTGTTGTGAACAACTTAGAATTATGTAAAACAAACCGGCCTCTCATTATCTTTGCGGAATGCGTAAACTTCGGATGGAAGAGCTTTCGCGGAAAAACAAGATTGAATTTCAACAAGCTGATAAACTACCGGTCATTCTGCTGCTTGAAAACATCAGAAGCATGCATAATGTTGGAAGCATATTCAGAACTGCGGACGCATTTCTGGTTGAAGCCATCTATTTGTGTGGATATACTCCCCGTCCTCCGCATCGCGATATTCATAAAACTGCTCTCGGAGCAACAGAAACCGTCGAATGGAAATATATTGATGATCCGCCGGAGGCAGTGAATTCTTTGAAAAAAGAAGGCTATCAAATAGTAGCTGTGGAACAGGTCGCAGGCAGTGTTACTCTTCAGGATTTTAAATTACCAGAAGGAGAAAAGTTGGTATTGATATTTGGAAACGAAGTGGATGGAGTTAGTGAAGAGGTTCTGAAATATTGCGATGCCTGCATTGAAATCCCTCAGTTCGGCATGAAACATTCACTAAATGTTTCCGTTGCTGCCGGTATGGTATTATGGGAGCTGGTCAGATCGATAATGAAGTATTCATCATATAAAATCTAATATGTCCCGATTCGGAAATTATCTCAGTCTCGTTAAATTTTCACATACTTTTTTTGCATTGCCATTTGCAATGATTGGGTTTTTTTTGGGCATATTTGGTTGGAAAAACTTTCACGAAATCATTTGGAGGAACAATATATATGAGACGAAATTTCCGGGAACTGAGTTATTCATTCGTTTTTTACTTGTTTTGATTTGTATGATTACTGCAAGAAGTGCAGCAATGGCTTTTAACAGGTACCTTGACAGGCATTTCGATGCGAGAAATCCCAGAACTGCAATACGCGAAATACCTCTTGGTATAATTTCACCTAACAGCGCTCTGCGTTTTGTGATTTTATGCTGCCTGCTTTTTATGATAACTTCATGGTTTATTAATCCGATCTGCTTCTACTTATCTCCCGTTGCTTTATTTGTTATTTTATTTTATAGTTATACAAAAAGGTTTACTGCACTTTGTCACATTGTACTCGGAATAGGGTTATCATTGGCGCCTATTGGTGCTTTTTTGGCAGTATCAGGGCGGTTTGAATTAGTTCCATTGCTTTTTTCCGGTGCTGTCATCTGCTGGGTGAGCGGTTTTGATATAATCTACGCAATGCAGGATGAGGATTTCGATAAATCAGAAAATCTCTATTCCATTCCAACAGCATTTGGTAAAAAACAGGCACTCCGGATCTCAGTGTTCTTACATGCACTTAGTGCCGTCTTTGTAATTACAGCTGGCGTTCTGGGAGGGTTTGGGGCCTGGTACTGGATTGGGATGATTTTATTTACCGGTATGTTAATTTACCAGCATACTATCGTGAAAACAAATGATCTTAGTCGTGTCAATATCGCATTTATGACTTCTAATGGTATTGCGAGTGTGGTATTTGCATTTTTTGTTATCGCTGATTTATACCTCACCCATAAACATTAACAGGTAATGCCCAGGATCATGGCTATTGATTATGGATTGAAAAGAACCGGAATAGCCGTCACTGATCCATTAAAGATTATTGCTTCTGCCCTGACTACAATTGAATCCGCAAGGATTTTTACTTTTCTGGAGGAATATCTTAAAAAAGAATTGGTGGAGTTGATCCTCATAGGTGATCCCAGGAACCTTGATGACAGTCCGACTGATCTGTCAACTGATGTACAACGCATTATTGGAATTCTCCATAAAAAATTTCCGGAAATACCCTTAAAATTGATTGATGAGCGATATACTTCACTGATGGCTTCACGTGCTATGGTAGATATGGGAATGAAGAAAAGCCGTAGGCGGGAAAAAGGAATTGTAGATCAGGTTGCGGCAACCATGATGCTTCAGGAATACCTTTTAAAAGCCTAAAGCTCAAAGCCTAAAGCTCAAAGCCTAAAGCTCAAAGTTTAAAGCCTAAAACTTTGGATCGCCAATCGCATATCGTTTTCGTTTATCGATTGACCATGCACGACCAACAGTCACCGAAAAGTTTTCAGCTTTATGCTTAAGCTTTGAGCTTTAGGCTTTAAAACTAAGATTGTAATTTTACGATATGATTTTACCTATAATTGCCTATGGGGCACAGGTTTTAAGGACAAAAGGAAAACAGATCAAGGCGGATTACCCAAACCTTGATAAACTGATTGAAGATATGTGGGAAACCATGTATGAAAGCAGTGGGGTTGGATTGGCTGCGCCACAGATCAACAAACCAATTCGTTTATTTGTAATTGACAGCACGCAGATTTTTAATAATCTGGAAGAAGATGAGAAAGGTAAATATCCCGATGGTCCCGGGATTAAAGAAGTATTTATCAATGCTCAAATAGTGAAATTAAACGGCGAACCATGGCCTTATACAGAAGGCTGCCTGAGCATTCCAAAAATCAGGGAGGAAATATTACGTAATGAAGAAGTAACGATCGAGTATGATGATCAGCAATTTCAACATCAGACAAAGACCTTCAATGGATTAACAGCCCGCGTTATCCTTCACGAATACGATCATATAGAAGGGAAATTATTCATCGATTATCTTAAACCCCTGAAGCGAAAATTACTTAAGAGTAAATTGGATGATATTTCCAAAGGAAAGGTCAGCGTGGATTATAAAATGAGTTTTTCTGGTTGAAGACTTTTGATATTAAATTTGTTCCCTCCTCTGTTTGTGTTTATCGGATGCAAAACCGATATAGAATCAATATCGAAGAAACCCGCCTGCAAATTTTTCTAATAGTGTCAGAATGACGGGTTTGGTAAGGGCCCTTTTTATGCAATAATAACTGGTAGTTTTAATCTTTAGACGTTCCACGCTGAGAGTAAGATCTCCATTTCCCGATAACTTCCCTCATATCATCAGGTAAATCACTGTCAAATAACATTTCCTGATTGGTAGCTGGATGAATAAATCCGATAGTTTTTGCATGGAGGGCCTGTCTCTGGCAAATGCTGAAACAATTTTCTACGAATTGTTTATACTTGCTGAAAATTGTTCCCTTTAATATTTTATCTCCTCCGTATGTATCATCATTGAACAATGTATGACCTATATATTTCATATGTACCCGGATCTGGTGTGTGCGTCCCGTTTCAAGTACACATCTGACCAGTGTCACATAACCAAATCTTTCCAGTACTGTATAATGAGTGATGGCTTCTTTGCCATGATCACCTTCAGGATAAGCTTCAAACAATTTTCTGAATCTCTGATGACGGCCAATATGTGCAATAATCGTTCCCTTATCTTCTTTTAAATCTCCCCAAACCAGGGCAACGTATTCGCGCTTTACTGAATGATCGAAGAATTGTTTTGCTAAGCTGGCTACTGACCGGCTCGTTTTGGCAAGTACAAGCAGGCCGCTGGTGTTTTTATCTATGCGGTGAACCAGACCAAATCTTGGCAGGGTTTCTTCGGTAATGGACTTATTCTTCTCATGTAAATACCAGGCGACACCATTAATGAGTGTTCCGCTATAATTACCTGATGCAGGATGAACTACCAGACCGGCAGGTTTATTGATTACCAGTACTTCGTCGTCTTCATAAAAGATATTCAGGGGCATTTCTTCAGGAATAATTTCCTCACCCATCGCATGCTTGTCTGAAAAACAAACGATGTTATCCCCGGGCCTGATTTTATAATTCGCAGAAGCAGTTTTATTATTGATGAGAACTCTTCCTCCATCAATTGCCTGCTGAACTTTATTGCGGGATATATTTTCGATGCGGGCCGTCAGAAATTTATCCAGTCTTATGGGCACCTGACCTTTATCCACAATCAGATTCATTCTTTCATAGAGGACCTCTGAAAATTCCGATGATTCATCCAGGATATGGGTCTTTTCATCCTGCATGGGTTCAGAATCATTTAATACAGGCCTGTCTGATTTATCGGGCATTAAACAAAATTACGTGCTTAAGCCTAATGGCCAAGGATAATGGTTAATTGCCAATTATTAAGGCTTCGTCTTTAAGGTGTAAATTTGCAGTATGCAAAAGCAGCCAGTGTATTTTAAAGATCTTGGGGTGATGCCATATAATGAAGCCTGGAATTATCAGGAGTCCCTGTTAAAGCAAAACGTTGACATAAAAACGCGTTATTTTTCTCCGCAACAAAAACAAAAAAAAGACTCAACAACTAATTACCTGCTATTCGTAGAACATCCACCTGTATATACACTTGGTAAAACCGGTCATGAAGAGAATGTCTTACTGAATGAAAACGAATTGCAGGAACGTGGAATTTTATTTGTAAAAACTAATCGCGGTGGTGACATAACATTTCATGGTCCCGAGCAAATTGTCGGTTATCCCATTCTTGACCTGGAGAAATTCGGAACGGATATTGGAAAGTACCTGCGTAATCTGGAAGAAATTATCATACGTACGCTTTCGGATTATGACATTTCAGGTGAAAGATCAAATGGAGAAACAGGGGTTTGGCTGGAACCAGGAAATGTGGGAAGAGAAAGAAAAATTGCGGCTTTCGGCGTTCGCTGTAGCCGCTGGATCACGATGCATGGTTTTGCTTTTAACGTCAATACGGATCTGCAATACTTTGAAGGGATTGTTCCATGCGGCATAAAAAATAAACAGGTTACTTCCCTTTCCCGAGAATTAGGACGGGATATAGAATTATCTGAGGTAAAGGAAAAAATAAAAATTCATTTTGAAGAAGTCTTTGAAGCGGAGCTGCTTGCTATGAAAGTGTGAAAGTGTGGTAGTGTGGTAGTGTGGTAGTGTAGTGAGGAGTGTATTTAACTGCCACACTACCACACTACCACACTACCACACTTTCCTCTTACTCTCTCGGAATCAAAAGTTTATTTTTTTCTTTTAGTTTACCATCTTCAAAAAGTTCAAACCGGAACCAACCCGAATGAACAAAATTGGTTTTATCGATGATCAGCACAGGATATTTAATTTCTTTTAATTCCATCACAAGCGTATTATCAGCATCATAAAAAGCGACAAAATAATTCTTGTGATTATAATCCGTCAGGGAAATCGTTACATTACCGTCTTTTGATATAAATACAAACGGAGATATTTTATAAACTTCCTTCGGTTCTTTATAGATTTCGATATAAGGCCTGATTTGCAGAGTATCTGAATTTACGAACAATAGTGTATCCTTGGTTTGCTTCACCAGGGAATCACTGAACCGGCTTACCCGGTTGCCTGCCAGAAGCATAATAACCGAGTCTCTCCTTTTTACAACCAGGATTTTTTCCACTTCAATGGAAGGACCCTTCATTTTTCCGGGATTATTTACCGATGGCCTTTTCAGGTTCGAATTTTCCATCATGTAGTAAATCCTGGAATTGTCAATTTTAGGTAAGATCAGATATTCTTCTTCTGGTGGTTTAACTGCAGCCGTTTTTAAACTATCTGCCTGTTTCTTTATTTCCTTTGGTATTGGTAATGTTGATTCTGTGGATGGAGTTTTTCCCTTCGCCGCAGGTTTCATGACTTCAATGGCTTGTTCTGTTTTTTCTACAACAGCCCTTTTGGATTTTGTGAACATATACTTACTGTTCGGAAATAAGATGAATATCCTATAATACATTTTTGTGCCGTTGGCCTTGCTATCCACAAAACCATTTTCAGGAATGCGCGGATCGGGAACAGTAATTAGCGTTGTAAAATTACGGAGACTGTCGGACGACCGTTGAATACTGATCTGGTTGATTGCAGGATAAGCATTTCTCCAGCTGATCAGCACTTTTCCATTAGATTTTATGGATGCCGTAAAGCCGGGCAGGGTGTCCTGCGCTTTTGCATAGGTCAGGATAAAAACGGAAAATAAAAACAGAACAAAAAAAAGACGCATGACACGGACTTATCTTTAATCTTAGATCCCGGCAAAGATAAGGGAAGCACCCTTTTCGGCCGCTTAAAACTGGAGCAGTCCTGGTGCTAGTGAAAGGTTACCCTGGAGACCGCCACTATGAATAATCAGGATTCTGCTTCCTGAGGTAAACGCTTTTTCAGCAATCATATGATATATGGAAAAAAAGAGTTTCCCGGTGTATACAAAATCGGTAGGGATACCTGATTCACTAAATACCTGGTTCATAAAATCAATGAGGGCTTGATTCTTTTTTGCATATCCCCCAAAATGAGCTGAATGAATCATTTGGACATTATTAAGCCTTTCAGAATTTTTAACCTGAAAAGTATTTAATGGTTCGAAGCCGCTGGTTCCTTTTAAAACGGAAACACCTATTATTTTATGATTATCTCCGGCGCTATTAATTATTCCCGCCAGCGTGGTTCCCGTTCCCACCGCACAGCAAATATGCGAATACCGGTTTAATGATACTAGTGATAGAATTTCTTCTGCCCCACTGATACCATCCATTCCCGTGCCACCTTCCGGTATTAAGAGCGAATCTGATTCATTTTCATCTGCAGAACGAGCAACGGCTGATTTTTTTTTCTTATCATAATCCCATCGAGAGAGAAAGCATAGTTCCATTCCATATACTGATGCTGCCTGAAGTGTATGCGAAAGCTCCCGCGGTTTTTCTCCCCTTATATATCCAATCGAAGAAAATCCATTAATAGCTGAAGCAGCAGCAAGGGCCAGCAAGTGGTTCGAATATGCTCCTCCGAAACTTATTATCTTTTGTTTATTCGAATTTCTAGCCCTTTCAAGATAGTATTTCAATTTAAACCACTTATTGCCTGAAATATCAGGATGGATTTTATCGAGACGAAGCACATCAATATTTAATTCATTTTTTTGAAACTCCGGATGATTCCACGAATCCAGGCTGATATTTTTCATGTCGGGTAATTTGGCAATCACCATAAATCTTATTCTCTTTTATGTTTATTATTTAATTTCGCCTCGCATTAAAATTACAGTAATGAAACCAACCTTATTGATACTCGCGGCAGGCATGGCCTCGCGGTATGGAAGTATGAAGCAGATCCAGTCATTTGGGCCGTCCGGAGAAACGATTATGGACTATTCCATTTATGACGCTATTCAGAGTGGCTTTGAAAAGATCGTATTCATCATCCGGAAGGACTTTGCTGAAGATTTTAAAAATCTATTCGAACCGAAATGGGGTAAGAAAGTAGAGACAGCCTATGTTTATCAGGAAATGAATTCTTACCTGGATGGATATAATCCACCGGCAGACCGCTCCAAACCATGGGGAACAGCTCACGCTGTTCTATGTGCGAAACCTGCAATCCGCGATCCATTTGCCGTAATAAATGCCGATGATTTCTATGGAAGGGATGCTTTTGAAAAAGCATATCATTTCCTTACTACTTTTTGTAACGCTTCGACCTATAGTATAATCGGATACGATCTCGCTAAAACACTTTCTGAAAACGGCTCTGTAAGCCGGGGTGTATGTGAAGTTGATAATAACAATAACCTGGTTTCAATCCATGAAAGAACTAAGATTTACAGGAATGAAGAAGGTAAGATAACCTATGAAGAAGGAGGGAAGTCTTTCCAGGTTCCTGATGAGTCAAAAGTTTCTATGAATTTCTGGTGCTTTGATCCCGCTGTTTTCTCTTTTATTGAAAGAATATTTCATGAATTTCTTGCAAAAAGCGGGCAGGATCTTAAGTCGGAATTTTTTATTCCGATCATAGGTGACAGGTTCATTCATGAAGGCAAAGGACAAATCAAAATCATTCCAACTGCTGCAAGCTGGTTTGGAGTTACTTATAAAGAAGATGCTCCCTCAGTACAGGAAAATATTAATGAGTTGGTTGAATCCGGAGAATACCCGGGGAAACTTTATTAGAAGTGTGAGAGTGTGAGAGTGATAATTCGATTCACTAACTCTCACACTCTCACACTCTCACACTCTCACACTTTCCTAATAGCTTTTTACCAGGTAAACAAAGTCTTGAATTTTCTTAACTTGCTGAACGCGGTCAAGATTCTTAACAAGAGAGTTTTGTGGTAATCGGATAAAAGCTAAACTTGAATCTGACTTGTTTACCAGCGTAGAATCTTTTCTAATTTCATCCAGGGCCAGATAAATACTTTTCGTACGAATAGCAAAAACAGCACCTTGTGTCTGAAGCTGACGATTACTCAGCACCCCGATCACTTCGCCGTTTTTATCCAGAACAGGTCCGCCGCTATTTCCCGGATTCGCAGGAACTGCAATTTGACATGCCAGGGTATCACCAAGATAACCGGTTTTTGCACTCAGGTAGCCCTCTCCATAAACAATTTCATCTCTGGGATAACCCAGGGTAAAAATCGCTTCACCAAGATCAATATTCCCCTTACTGATTGCATAAGGTAATACGGTGGATGCTTTGTAATCACTATCCACGATTTTTAAAAATGCAAGATCCGCAGACGGACTAATATAAATAATTTTTGTTTTGAATTCCTGCCCTTTATTGTTTTGTACAATAATGACAGTTGAATTTCCAATTACATGTGCATTAGTAATGATATATCCCCTGGGATCAATCATAAATCCTGTGCCACCGAATTTGTAATCAGCTTCCACTGGAACTTTCACAGGAGGCAAATTTTTCAATTTGGCATTTATATTATTTGTCTGCGTTACCAATACAGAAACGGTACGCCTCAAATCCTGTAACTGTGAGTTGGGTGTTCTCGGCGAATAATAAGAAGTAATCCCGCTTATTGCCAGAGCAGTAATACCTGCAATGGATGCTGCAACAGCAACCACCTTCCTGTATTTCTTCCAGAGGCGAACTACTTTTGTTTGTTGGGTCTGCTTAATCTGACCAGATTCGAAAAGCTCGTTGTGAACATCCTGCAAAGTAGCTTTTACATTTTTCCGGTCGCCATATTTTTCCATCAGATGGAGAAAAACAGTATGTTCCACCACGAGCTGGTCGATCCCCGGATTTGATTTTCTGAGTTCTTCGAAAAACTTTCTTTCTTCCGGTAACATTTCACCCCGTATATATCTTTCAATCGATTCCAAAACCAGCCTCTCTTCCATTTCTTCAGTTTATAAGTTGTTATTGTAATGACCAAAGAATATTTTTTTCAAACGCATTAAACACTTGTACTTTTGATTTTTTGCATTGTCAGCATTCGTATATCCAAATTCCTTCGCTATCTCTGACATGTTTTTTTTCCTGATATAATAACTCTCCAAAAGTTCTTTACATGGCTCCCCCAGATTTTGCAGAGCCTGTTCCATCAGTTCAAAATCCTGCGTGCGGTGCTCATAAAGTTCAATATCTTCCTCGGTAGCAATTGTTTCCGGGGCATTGGCCAGATCACCGGAAAATCGCTGGTTAAATGCCAGCTTTTTTAACCATAACCGCCTGCAAACTGCATAAATGTAAGTTTTCAGTTGTGCATGCAATTCAAAACTCCCTGATTTAGCCTTTTCATATAAAACGATGATGGCTTCCTGAAAAATATCCCGGGCATCATCAGACGTTCCGCTATTATTGATAACAAGGGTCTGAATCATGCTATAATGCGTCCTGTAAATGGTCTCAATGGCATTTCGATCGTTTCCAGCCAAACCTTTCAATAGCGATTGCTCATTACTATCCGTTGTCAAGACTAGCTCTATTTAATACTGAAAGTAAAGAATCGTAACCCAATTGATAATAGAAAACCTCAAAAAACATGAAATATCAATAAGATGCTATTAATCAGCTGGTTATAAAAAGTTAAAATAATAATTCAAGATTTTGGACCATCCGAAAGGTTACTTTTTTGAGATCTTAGTATTAACACTAAATCATTCACAAACAAACAAATAACAATGAAAAAACTTTTCCTGGTTTTAGCAATTGGCGCATTTGCGGCATGTAACGGTTCTTCCAGTACTGATGCTAAGGTAGATTCTACTGCAGCTGCTGCAAAAGATACTGTTACTGCTATGGCTGATTCAGCTAAAGCAAAAATTGACTCTACTGCAACTGCTGCAAAAGACAGCGTAAAATCTAAGGTAGATTCAGCAGCGAAGAAATAATTATCTTCTTAAGTAAGCAATTGTTAGAGGAAGGCCATCTCTTCATGCCTGTTCCTGATCAGATCAGGACGGTCAAAAAGAGGTGGCTTTTCCCTTTAACCAATTTTCTTTTTCAGATTCGTATCTATCGCATCCAGGAAATCCTCTGTATTCAGGTAATCTTTGCCCGCGATCACTTTGTTGCCATGTATGCACACGGCCAGATCTTTCGTCATTTTCCCACTTTCTACAGTTTCGATACATACTTGTTCGAGAGATTCGCAAAACCTTATTAATTCATTGTTACCGTCCAGTTTACCCCGGAAAGCGAGTCCCCGGGTCCATGCAAAGATCGAGGCGATAGGGTTCGTTGAGGTTGGTTTTCCAGCCTGATAATCGCGATAATGACGGGTAACAGTTCCATGTGCAGCTTCGGCTTCCATTATCTTTCCGTCAGGCGTTATCAGGACTGAAGTCATAAGTCCAAGAGATCCAAAACCCTGTGCCACCGTATCACTTTGAACATCTCCGTCATAATTTTTACAGGCCCATACAAAATTTCCATTCCATTTCAGAGCGCTGGCAACCATATCATCTATAAGTCTGTGTTCGTAGGTAATATTTTCTTCCTTAAATCTCTGCAGAAATTCCTTCTGATAAATTTCTTCAAAAATATCCTTAAAACGTCCATCATATTTTTTAAGGATGGTATTTTTGGTGGAAAGGTAGAGAGGCCATTTTTTATTCAGGGCCATATTGAAACAGCTTCTTGCAAATCCCCGGATACTTTCATCCGTATTATACATGGATAGAGCAACACCATCTCCTTTGAAATCATATACTTCAAATACTTGTGGCTGGCTTCCGTCAGACGGCGTAAATGTCATCGTTAACTTCCCTTTTCCTTTTATTACCGTATCTGTCGCACGGTATTGATCACCGAATGCATGTCTTCCCACAATGATGGGTGCTGTCCAGTTTACAACAAGGCGGGGAATATTTTTTATAACGATCGGCTCGCGGAATACAGTTCCATCCAATATATTTCGAATAGTTCCATTGGGACTTTTCCACATTTGTTTTAAATGGAATTCTTCCACACGTGCCTCATCCGGAGTTATCGTTGCACATTTAATTCCCACACCAATTTGTTTTATAGCGTTGGCTGCATCAATCGTTATCTGGTCGTTTGTCAGATCCCTTGATTCTATACCCAGATCAAAATATTTGATATTCAATTCCAGGTAAGGCATAATAAGTTTCTCTTTAATAAACTTCCAAATAATCCTCGTCATTTCATCTCCGTCCAGTTCTACCACGGGATTGGCAACCTTAATTTTATTAGCCATGAATTTAATTTTTATAGAAAAGTCAGCAAACCTACATGAATTGAGGCAATTCTCAAAGACATCAACGCCTAAGGCTTAACGCTTAACGCTTAACGCATTTCCTTATTTGTATCCCGCAAATAAAAACCGTCAACTGTTCCCGCACATGCGGGATTATCCCGCTCGCTAAGCCACATCAAAGGGTTAAAAAATTTTGTCGCCTCTCTAACAACTTGGTACCTTACAAAGCCAAATAAGTTTTCATGGATCTGATTGATATCGTAAAATCTTACTTATCAAATTATGTTTCTTTGAATGAAGAGGAATTCAAATACCTGGCGAGTTTATTTGAGTTACGAAATTTTCAAAAAAGAGAGAAGCTGGTGGAAGAAGGTGAAGTAGAAAAGTACCTGAATTTTATTTTGCAGGGACTGGCCAGAAAATATTTCATCAGGAAAAATGAAGAAATGGTTATGCAGTTTTCACGGGAAAACGAAATTATATGTTGCTATGATTCTTTTATGTCTGGTGAACCATCTAATTTTTCTGTGGAAGCTTTGGAGGATATGGTTGTAGTTTCCATCACCCTCGAAAATATTGAAAAACTGTATGAGTTCAGCCCAAAGATGGAAAGACTCGGCAGACTGATTGCCTCACAGGAATATCTGAAGAAAGAAAGTCTTGAGTATAACCGGGTTCGTTTAACTTCCCAGGAAAGATTTATAAATTTTATTCGAAACAACGGGTATCTGATGCAGCGTGTTCCCCAGAAATACCTTGCTTCTTATCTGAATATGAAACCGGAGACCTTCAGCCGCCTAAAACACCTGATAAAAAAACCCTCATAAATGCAGCGATTTCAGCCTGTGTTACCTGGTTCCCGGGAACCAAATAACCGGTAAATCACTGTAATCAGGTATTTATCCGGTGTTTTTAGAAAGACGATATTAACAATTCTTAATTTTTTCAAATAATCCGGCTGAAAATTATAGACGGCCGGGTAATTGATGAATCTTTACATTTGATTTTCAATTTGGTGGCATGCAATTATTGAAAATAATGTTTCTTTTAATTATGGTGACTGAACTGATATCATGCCGGAACAAAACTGCTGCAGGAGGGGAAACAAGGAAAATTGAACCGGAAGACTTTATGGCCATGTTTCACTCCATTAATCTGCCTGTAAATTTTGGTGATAGTTCGTTGTCAAAAAAGCCCAGTGATTCTTCCATAGGCTGGTCTGTCTACAGCCAGTTTATTGCTGATTCCCTCATTCAGAAATACTTTGGAAAATCTGTAAAGCCAAGGCTTTACGCTGCAGGCAAACTCGTCGTAAAAAATGCAGAAACTTATCTTTTAATCAAAGCCCTCTTACCATCCAGAAAAATTCTTTACGTTGTTTGCCTGGATAAAGAAGGAAATTTTAAGACTGGAATGCCTTTGATTATCCGTGAGGATGATTCCGAAATCCGGTTCACGGCCAGTATTGATAATAAATATACGATTTCAATAAACAGGCAGCGAAAAGACGGAGAGGGACGAGTTTTTTTTATAAGAACTGTTTATGTTTACAATGAAGAAGGAGTTTTCACTCTGATAATGCGTGAATCCAATGAGGGAAAACCTAAGATTGCCCAGATCTACAATCCCATAGATACCCTGGCTCACAAGCACAAATACGCCGGAGATTATATGCAGGACAAGAGAAATTTTATTTCATTTCGGGATGGTAAGAATAATTCTTTTCTTCGCTTTTTCGTACACTTTGAAAAAGATAATGGGAACTGTAAGGGTGAACTTAAAGGAGTTGCGCGTTTTGTTTCTTCCACTATAGCCCGTTATATTGCAAACGGAGATCCATGTTCCATTGAATTTAGTTTCAATGAGAAATCTGTTCGTATGAAAGAACTGGAAGGTTGTGGAAATCACAGGGATATCCGTTGCTATTTTGATGGTGTTTACAATAAACACAAAGAAATAAACGTGAAACCTGTAAAGACCAAACAACGAAAAGTATAAAATAAAATAAATCCCTGTCCGTTTACTCAATCAATTATGAATTTTACAAACTTCACAGTCCCTTACGCAGTAGATAGCCGTTTTTCGAAAAAAGTCGCTTATTTCTCCATGGAATTCGCGGTTCATCAACCTTTAAAAATTTATAGTGGCGGACTAGGTTTTCTTGCGGGTTCTCATGTTCGCAGCGCATACGAGTTGAAACTAAATACCATTTTCATAGGTATACTTTGGAAATATGGTTATTATGATCAGGCCAGAAATCAGGACCAGAGTCTCCAGGTAACATGGGTTGAGAAACAGTATCCCTTTTTAAAAGATACCGGAATTAAATACCAGATAAATATTCATGACCATCCGGTTTGGGTGAAAGCTTGGTACCTGGCTCCTGAAACTTTTAACGGAGCACCTCTTTTCCTTTTGAGCACAGATCTGCAGGAAAATGATTACGTTTCTCAAACCATCTGTCATCGTTTATATGATGCAAACCTTGCTACCAAGGTTGCCCAGTTCATCCTTCTCGGTGTTGGAGGGGCCAAACTCGTGGATCAACTTAATTTCCAGCCGGATCTATATCATTTAAATGAGGCCCATGGCATAAGCGCGGCTTTTTATCTTTACCAGAAATACAATAAAAATTTAGCAGAAGTTAAAAAAAGACTGGTCTTTACCACCCACACACCTGAAGAAGCTGGTAATGAAAAACACGACATGCAGCTCTGTTTCGATATGAGTTATTTCTGCGGACTTTCTATTGAAGAAGTTAAGACCCTGACAGGAATGGATGATCACCTCTTTAATCATTCACTTGCAGCACTTCGTTTCTCTCATCTCGCCAATGCTGTTTCAAGACTACACGGAAAAGTAGCACAGGCTATGTGGAGTAAATATCAGGGAATTTGTCCGATTATCTACATAACCAATGCGCAGAACTGGACTTACTGGGCCGATAAGCAGCTCTATAAGAAACTGGAGGAAGGTGACAATTTCTGGTGGGACGACCGTAAGCGATTTTTGAAGAAAAGATCTTTTGATATAGTTGCCGACCAGACGGGACGACTGTTCAGTCCTGATATCTTTACTATTGTATGGTCTCGTCGATTCGCCGGTTATAAAAGAGCCGACCTGATCGCGAGGGATAAGAAACGATTTACAGATTTGCTAAATAATAAAAAGTATCCGGTCCAGATTATTTGGGCAGGAAAACCCTATCCTATGGATTATCCTGCGATCAATGATTTTAATTACCTCGTACAATTGAGTAAAGAATATCCTCAGGTGGCCGTATTAATCGGGTATGAGCTCAGTTTATCTAAAAGGTTGAAGCAGGCAGCGGATTGCTGGCTGAATAATCCACGGGTTCCGCGGGAAGCATCAGGCACAAGTGGAATGACAGCTGCAATGAACGGTGCACTTAATTTTTCTACAAATGATGGATGGATCCCTGAATTCATTAAAAATGGAACGAATGGTTTTGTTATCGGTAAATCAGATTACAGCAATATGACAGTCCCTGAACAGGATGACTACGATCTGAATTCATTATATGAAGTTCTGCTAAACCAAATCCTGCCTCTTTATTATGAACAAAAAGATAACTGGAGGCAGATGGTAAAAAACGGTATGAATGATGTGAAGGTCCAGTTTGATTCAGGAAGAATGGTTACTGAATATTATCAGAAACTTTATATTTAGTATCCATCAACCATATACCATAATCCATAAACTATTTCAGGATTTCCAATAATTCAACATCAAAAATCAGGGTAGACCCGGGTTTAATATCTTGACCCATTTGCTGGTCACCATAAGCCAGATAAGAAGGGATGAAAAGACGGTATTTGCTACCTGTATTCATCAATTGTAAGGCCTCCGTCCATCCCGGGATTACTCCGTTCACATTAAATTCAATTGGATGGCCTTGTTTAATCGAACTGTCAAATACAGTTCCGTCAATCAGTTTTCCTTCGTATTCACATTTAACTTTATCAGTCGCGAGTGGCTTCGGGCCGGTTCCCTGCTTCAATACAATATATTGAAGGCCTGTGCCTGTAGATACCACACCTGGTTTGTTTTTGTTTTCAGCAAGGAAGGCCATACCTTCTTTTTTTGCTACTGCGGCCTTGTCGGTTTTGACTTTTTCAATATAACTCATTAGCACCTGGTTGCATTGCTGTTCAGTCAACAGGGTGGTGTCCCCCTTCATTTTATCAGTAATGGCCTTGTTAACAAGCGTTTCATTAATATGGGTTATACCCTGTTGTTTATAAAATGATGCAACAAGAATTCCAATACTATAACTAAGCGAATCGGTCTGATCATTTAATTTGACCATTGCAGGAGGAGTAGTTGCGTTCCTGACCTGTTTTTTCTTTGACTGGGCAAATATTTGAAAGCAAGCCATTGAAAACGTAATAAGGATAATATATTTTTTCATGAAGATTTTTTTGCAGCCGCAAAAATAAGGAAGTCCGGTCCCTTATCAGAATGCTTTTTTTAACCCGGTATGTTGTTAACATTTTCTTTGTTTTTTAGTCAATACTTTTAACCTGGCCACTTTGTAATATTGTTGACATCGAAACGTTTAAATGTTAAACGGCGGATCGCCTGAAAAATTCAATCTAAATGAAAAAACTACTTACTGTTTTATTTCTCATTTCCGGCATTGCGGTCATGGGTCAATCCAGTGACATCCTTGGCAGTATCAAAAAAACGATCGGTGGCGGAAGCGGATCTTCGCTTAGTTCCGACGATATAGTTGCAGGTTTAAAACAAGCACTGTCCCTGGGTGCTCAAAAAAGTGCTGATCGCCTTTCTGTTGTGAACGGATTTTTGGATGATAAAGCAGTGGAAATTTTGATGCCGCCGCAGGCACAGAAAGTAGAAAAAACCCTTCGAAACATGGGGATGGGCAAACTCGTGGATGATGCTATCGCGAGCATGAACCATGCAGCGGAAGATGCTTCTAAATCAGCGGCGCCGATTTTTCTAAATGCAATTAAGAACATGACTGTCACAGACGGCGTTAACATTTTAAAAGGTTCGGATACTGCTGCAACAGCTTACCTGCGTAAAAGTGCAACACCCCAACTTACCAAAGCGTACACACCAGTGATAGATTCCTCCCTGCAAAAAACAGGTGCTACTAAATACTGGAAAGACGTCTTCGATACGTATAATAAAATTCCCCTCGTTAGCAAAGTAAATCCTGATTTGTCTTCTTATGTCACTCAAAAAGCTATTGATGGCATATTTTATTATGTTGCCCAGGAAGAAATCAAAATTCGCAAAGATCCTGCCGCGCAGGTTACAGACCTGCTGAAAAAAGTTTTCGGGGGGAAATGACGATTACCTCAATTTCACATAACGAAAAAGTATGCCCGTTATCAGGCAAATAACAGCTACGATCCACCACAAACTATTAAAACCAAAATGTGCTGCAATCCAGGTGCCTCCCGTGGGTCCAAGAACTTGCGACATGGACCAGGCCATTGCATAATACCCGGCATACTGGCCCCTGTTATGGGAAGAAGCCCGGCTGGCCCAGTAATTATTCATGAATGGCATTGCAAGTATTTCACCCAGTGTAACAAGAATAACCGAAATCAGGGCTGTAACTGAATGCATGGGCAGGAAGATATAAACCAGGAAAGAAAGGGAAGTCAGAATGAGGCCATGTGAAATGAACAAAAGTGTCCTGTTCTTTGATTCCAGATAAAAAATAAGCACCATTTCAATGATGACGATAATCAGTCCATTTAGTCCCATCAGGATTCCGATTTTTAATTCAGACATATGAAAAACATCTTTATAATAAACCGGAATAGTGGAATACAGTTGGTAAAAACAAAGCCCGTATAAAAGAACGAGTATGATGAAAATTGTAAACTTTTTATCTTTTAACGGAGAGATTTTTTCTTCATGCTTCGAATCAGAGATTTTTTCCTTTTCTTCCGAATCTGCCGGTCTTAATAGATAATATAACATGATGGCTGCCAAAATATTTGTAAACCCGTCTATCCAGAACAATAAATGATAATTGAAAGAAGCAATGAAACCACCAAGAGTTCCACCCACGGCCCAGCCAAGATTAATAGCCAGGCGATTCAATGAATAGGAGCGGGTTCTGTTTTCCGGTTTACTATATTGAGCGATGGCTGCGTTATTAGCAGGACGAAAAGCGTCATTTACCAGACTAAGAACAAAAGTAAAAATGCAAATCAGAGGATAACTTTTCATTAATCCCAATAAAATAAAAAGGATGCCTCCGCCTGCCAGCGTGAACAGCTGAATACGACGAAAGCCCATTCTGTCAGTCAGTTTACCACCTATAATAGCACCGCAAACGGCACCGGCTCCAAATAACCCTACAACTATTCCAGCCTGGAAAAGGGAAAAACCAATTCCAGTAAGATAAATCGTCATGAAAGGAAGAACCATAGTACCGCTGCGGTTCACGAGCATTACAAGCGATAACAACCAGGTTGAACGGGATAGGCCACTATATGCATTTTTATATAGTGATCGTGTGGAGTTTAAAGGTTTAAGCAGGTTCATCGGGATTAAAGCCTCAGGAAAAATAGGGTAACCCCGGGCATCGCGAAGATCGTAAAATAACTAGTAATAGATATCAATACTGTTGTTCCCCGTCAATGAACATTTTATAGAATCAGTAACAGATACAACATCAGTAGGTGTAGTATATTTTTGTAAAACTATCCCCCATCCAAAAAGAGAAATGGCTGCAACGTATTTAAGATTAAGGGTCAATAATTCACATTTAATGTTCAATACCGAGGAAGTGATGAATGGGTTGCTTTCAGCTCAAATATTGTATAAATTGCCCGCTTTGTAAAACTGCAGACGTTTAAAAATGAATGGATGAAAAGTAGAAGCTGGATTTATTATATGGTTTCGGTATTGCTTTGCCTATTATCTGCTTCTAAATTTTTAATGGCACAGTCTAATGTGTTTTCTGCTCACGGGTGGCAATTACAGGACTACCGTAAAGATAGTGTATTCGGCGCCGGGGTAAACATAGCTTATGACGAATTGCTGAAGGGGAAAAAAGCCTCTCCGGTGATCGTGGCAGTTATTGATGCAGGTTTGGATACTGCGCACGAAGATCTGGTAGGCCACGTTTGGACCAATACCGGGGAAATACCAGGGAATGGAATAGATGATGATCACAATGGTTATGTTGATGACGTGCATGGTTGGAATTTTCTGGGTGGCAGGGACGGCAGAAATATAACTATTGAGAGTTACGAATCTTACCGGGAATATTACCGTCTGAAAAACGAAACGGGTTCCAATAATAATCATGACAGTACTTATCGTGAGAAAGTGAGGAAATATTTGTTGAAGGATTCAGTGCAACTGGCACAGGCGGTTTTTTATCTTGCACAGTTAATTCCACAGATGCGGGCTGCAGATAGTATTTTTAAATTAAATCTCCATAAGGATTCAGTTTATGCTCGCGATGTGGCAAAGTTTCAAACCCAGGATTCGGCATTAGCCCTAGTTAAGAAAAATACTTTGATGTATTTTAAAAAATACGGCGTTATGTCCGAGATGCCTCTGGGCAGTTTTATCAGGGAAGCTGATTCATATTTGCAAATCTCAAGAGAAAAGCTAAAATATTTTTCTGGAGATCCGAATGCATTACGCAGAGAAATTATTGGGGATGATTATAATAATATCAACGACCGCAATTATGGCAATAATAATATAGCAGCCGGAACTCCAACGCACGGCACTCATGTGGCAGGCATTATTGCGGCTTCCAGGGGAAATGGAAAAGGGATGGATGGGATCGATGCACAGGTCTTCATTATGGCACTCAGGGCAGTGCCAGATGGCGATGAGAGGGATAAGGATATTGCGCTGGCCATTCGTTACGCAGTAGACAATGGTGCCCGCATCGTAAATATGAGTTTTGAGAAATATCTTTCCCCGGGTAAAAAGTGGGTGGATGATGCTGTCAGGTATGCAGAGGAACATGATGTATTACTCGTGGATGCAGCCGGAAATGAATTTCAGAATCTTGATTCTGTAATTCATTATCCAAATCCGGAATATGAACTGACAGGCAGAAATTCATGCTGCTGGCTAACAGTTGGGGCAAATTCAGGCGGACCTGATAGCCTTGTGATGGCTCCGTTTTCCAATTATGGGAAAAAAGAAGTTGATTTATTTGCACCCGGTGTCAAAGTATATTCTACAGTACCGGGTAACCTGTATGCTTCATATAGCGGTACCAGTATGGCTGCGCCTATGGTTAGTGGCATAGCAGCATTATTGCTGGAATATTATCCTGAATTAAGCGCCCGTCAGCTAAAGTATATACTCACTCATTCCGTCATGAAACTTCCGGAAAACGAAGTTAAGTGGCCTGGACCAGGACAATGGGTAGATTTTAATCAATTATCTGCAAGCGGTGGAATAATAAATGCCTACAATGCATTAAAGCTGGCTGCAACAATGAAAGGTGAGCGCGAAAATGTAAAAAAGGTGAAGATAAAAGGCGTAAAGAAGGATTGATATCCGTAAATCCGGACAATTTTTTGGGGACTGTTACCGTTAATAATCCATCAACCTTTGAAAACCCAAAATCTGATCCCTATGTCCCCGAATATTGATAACCAACAGGATCGTCTTGCAGAGATCTTCCGGCAACTCGATAACCAGATTATTCAGGAAAGTAAAGTAGCATTTCTGAAAATTCAAAGCTGGCAGTTTGCAGTTCGCACTCCGGAAATCGGAGCGACCTATTTGAGGGAAGCAGCATCCATGATTACCCAGTCACTTCTTTCTTTCGTTCCGAATAGTTTTGTTTTAAGCGAAGAAGGCTATTACGTGAACCCGATCGAGAATTAAATTATCAGGTAAATCTGACGCATTCTTTCAGCTCTTTTTCTGAATAAGCCAGGTTGTATTGTTTGAGCACATCCTCCGGAACGCCATCCCATTGATTGGGAACATTGCCAATATAACCTACATCTTTCACGCCGATTTCGGTAGTATAAAAACCTGTTGCTGTAAGGTTTCTAATCAGGTTAAAAAATGCCACCCCCTGCATCATTTCAGGTTTAGCTTTTTTGGGCCAGGCAATTTCATCTATCATTTCCATTTGTTGTTTCGAATCACAATCCTTAAATGCTTTTTCATATCGTTTTAGGCATTGCAAATCCAGCCAGCGTAATCCGCCACGCATGGGTGTTTGATGTTCCGGCATGTCTTTCACTATGAATTCTATAAATTCAGGAACCTTGGCATCCGAAGCACTGCCGCTTATTGCATCACGGGGAATAATAATATCTCCAAGTATTGTAATCGTAGTCATTTCTTCGGCAGTAAAAAAAGCTGGTTCCGCAATGAGCATTTTTTCGTAGGCTAATTCTTCTTTCATCCGGTTTAATCCGGCAACAATCGACTCCTTATCTTTTTCAGCCGGCAGCACCGGACTGTTTTCATGCAGTTTACATGCTTCGGCTATTGCGCCGATTGAAATTCCGCCTATAACCAGGGTCTTAATTGATTTTCGTCTGTCCATGACCGTTAATTTTATATATTTTGCTTTTTCATCTGTTCAACGATATATTCACTTGTCCTCATGGAAAGTGCGAGTATGGTCCATGTTATGTTTTTATCGGCCTGTGAAACAAAAGGCCCTCCATCCACACAAAACAGGTTTTTGCAGTCGTGCGCCTGACTGTATTTATTTAGTGGTGCGTGTTTTGCGTCATTACCCATTCGAACTGTACCGGCTTCATGTATAATATTTCCAGGTGCATGTAATCCATAATTATTATGCTTTCCATCATCATCGCCCCAGGTGATTTTTGCGCCCATACTGTCCAGGATTTCAGCAAAAGTCTGCTTCATATGTTTAGCCTGGTTGATTTCATAATCGGTATATGAAGTGTTGAAACGTAATACGGGGATACCATATTTATCTACCACTTCCGGATCGATTTCACAATAACTGTCTTTTCTTGCGATTGCTTCGCCACGGCCTGCCATCCCGACGTGGGCGCCGAAAAAATACCGGTAATCCTCTTTGAGTGAAGTACCATAACCTCCGGCTTCTTTCTGTTTGCCGTTTATCTTAAAAGTTCCATTAAGGTCTTCAATGCCCCAATTAAAGCCATACAATGGCATTCCAAAACCTCCTCCGTATTCAATATGATATCCACGGGGAAAGTCGAGCTTTTTATTGTCTAGCCACCAGGGGCTGTAAACATGCATGCCGCCCACACCGTCTTCATTATATCTTTTTCTGTTGAATAGATCAGGAATGATACCACCCATATCCGCTCCGGTAGAATCATGGAGATATCTTCCAACAGCATCACTGTTATTGGCAAGGCCATTCGGATGCCGGGAAGACTTGGAATTCAGCAAAAGCCTGGCGCTTTCGCAGGCACTGGCAGCCAGGATAACGGCGCGGCCACTTACCTGATATTCCTGCATATCCTCTTTGTTGATATATGAAACTCCGGCAGCCAGTCCTTCTTTATCAGTTAATACTTCCCTCGCCATTGCGTTGGTCACAAGGTCTATATTTCCAGTTGTCAGGGCAGGTATTACGAGACAGGAGGAAGCTGAAAAATCACCATAAACTTTACAGCTACGGCCGCACTGTGCACAGAAAAAACAAGCCCCTCTTTCTTTATTAATCTGCTTGGTCAGTATGGACAGACGTGATGGAATTACAGGGACACCTACACGTTTGCCGGCATTTTTTATGAATAATTCATGTAGCCTAGGTTTGGGTGGTGGAAGGAAAATCCCATCAGGATCATTGAATAATCCTTCATTTGTTCCGAAAACACCCAGCATCTGATCAATCTTATCATAATAGGGCTTAACATCTTCATAACCGATCGGCCAGTCGTCTCCCAGTCCGTCGATACTTTTTCTTTTAAAATCAAGCGGACCAAACCGGAGAGAAATTCTTCCCCAATGATTGGTTCTCCCACCCAGCATGCGTGCGCGCCACCATTCCCATTTGGTATCACCTACATGAGTATAAGGTTCTCCGTCTATTTCCCATCCCCAGTAACATCCGTCAAAATCTCCAAAAGGCCTGAATTTTGTACTGGCACCTCTTCTTGGGGATTCCCACGGGTTTTTTAATTGATTGGAATCTTTTTTTGGATCAAACATCGGACCGGCTTCAATCAGACAAACCTTTAATCCGGCGTGTGCTAATACATATGCGGCCATGCCACCACCAGCGCCTGATCCTACAATTATTGCATCATATTTTTTTGGCTGCTTATGTACCTGAAGGTCTCCCATAGAATCGTTATGAAGTGAAAAACATAGTGAAAGAATAAATTTAGAGCATAAATATTAAGCATCATAAAATTTTTATTTTGAACCGGAATTTCGATGAAGATTTAGTCTTTAGGCTTTTGAATTAACTTGCGTCAAAAATTCAGATGAAATCTTCAGCCGTATATATTGTGTCTGCAGTAAGAACGCCGATTGGAAGTTTTGGAGGCATGCTAAAAGATATTTCGGCGACACGCCTGGGATCACTTGCCATTAAAGAAGCTATTTCAAGGATAAAGCTTCCTGAAATGGAAATGCAGGATGTGCTGATGGGCTCTGTACTGCAGGCAAACCTGGGACAGGCACCAGCCCGCCAGGCGGCTAAATTTGCAGGTCTTCCAGACCATGTCAATTGCACCACGATAAACAAAGTTTGTGCAAGTGGAATGAAATCGATAGCGATTGGTGCACAAAATATTTTACTGGGTGATGCAGAAGTTGTGGTAGCAGGCGGTATGGAAAGTATGAGTAATGTGCCTTTTTATGCAGAACAATTGCGATGGGGAAATAAATATGGCAACAGTCTTCTGATAGACGGTCTTGCTAAAGACGGACTTACTGATGTGTATGATGGTAAAGCAATGGGTAATGCAGCAGAGCTCTGCGCATCCACCTGCGGAATCACACGTGAAGCACAGGATGCATTTGCAGTGGAAAGTTACAGGAGGGCGCAGGAGACCTGGAAAGCAGGCAAATTCAAAGATGAAGTAGTAGCCGTTGAAATTCAAAAAAAAGGAGAAACGTTCCGTTTGGAACAGGATGAAGAACCATTCAATGTAAAATTTGAAAAAATTCCTTCACTTAAGCCAGCTTTTCAAAAAGATGGTACAGTGACCGCTGCTAATGCCAGCTCAATGAATGATGGTGCAGCGGCTATGATATTGGTAAGTGAAGAAAAATTAAATGAGCTTGGGCTGAAACCACTTGCAAGAATACTCTCTTATGCTGATGCCGAACAGGCACCGGAATGGTTTACGACTTCACCCGCAATTGCTGTACCCAGGGCCGTTCAAAAAGCCGGATTAAAGATGGGTGATATTGATTACTGGGAACTTAATGAAGCTTTTGCCGTAGTTGGCATCGAGAATAGTAAAAGGATGCATCTGGAGCCCTCCAAAGTAAATATTCATGGAGGTGCGGTTTCACTGGGTCATCCCTTAGGTTGCAGTGGCGCACGTATCCTTGTTACATTGCTTTATATTTTAAAACAACAAAAAGCGAAATACGGTGCGGCCGGAATATGCAATGGAGGTGGTGGTGCAAGTGCCATGGTTATCGAAAATATATTATAATCCGAATAAGAATTGTTCGTGTATATAATCAACCACTTTCACAAGACTTTTACTTTCTTCAAAAACTCTTAACTGCCGGTCAGCACCTGTGCCTCGTTCAAACATTTTCGGAATAATACTGACCGCGTCCCGACTGCCCAGGGGGTCAAGCACGTCGTCTATGAAATCCAGGAGTTCATAAATCAAAACACGTGTATTGACTTCTTCTTCTTTTCCAAAATCTATCAGGTGACCATCAATACCGTAGCGGCTTGCGCGCCATTTATTTTCATTAATCAATGCGCGCTGATAAATTATAAAATTCAGGTTTTGGGTTCTTAATTTATAAATTTTTGCACATACTGCCTGAAATAATGCAGCAATGCAAATCGTTTCTTCCACAGTCATGGGAACATCGCATATCCGGAATTCTACTGTATTAAAAAAGGGATGCACGCGCAGGTCCCACCAAATTTTTTTTGCATTATCAATGCAATTCGTTTTGACAAGCAGTTTTATAAAGTTTTCATACGCTTCAATACTCTCAAAATATTCCGGGATACCGGTACGTGGAAATTTATCGAATACTTTTGTGCGGAAAGATTTATATCCGGTGCTGCGACCTTCCCAGAATGGTGAATTCGTGCTGAGTGCGTAAATATGAGGAAGAAAATAACGGGTTGAGTTGGCAATATGATTGGCCATTTCCCTGCTCTCCATACCCACATGCACGTGCAGTCCAAAAATCAGGTTACTTCGGGCGGCTTCCTGTAGTTCATTTACAATTTCATTATAACGGGCATGATCAGTGATCAGCTGACTTTCCCAATGACTGAAAGGATGCGTACCTGAAGCGCCCACCCAGAGCCCCTGTTCTTCCGCTATTTGTGAAATAGTTTTGCGAAGAGTTGATACATCCTGATATGCTTCTGAAATGTCCCTGCAGATATCGGTGCCCACTTCCACGACTGCTTGATGCATTTCTGCTTTTACTTTATCGCGGATTATCTTTTGACCTTCGATAACGATCTTCTGTTCATGACTCTTGAGTTCCCGGCTCTCAGGATCAATCACCATATACTCTTCTTCGATGCCGAGCGTAAAATTTTGATAGTTGATATTCGCCATAACTTTTTTAGTGTGAGAGTGTGAGAGTGTGAGAGTGTGAGAGTGGATTCCATTCTCACACTCTCACACTCTCACACTCTCACACTAGTTTATCCCATCAATGGTTTTTGAACCGTGCTTCTCTTTATATATTCTCCCCAGGTCAGATTATCCAAACCATCTTTAGCATCCATAGCTCTTTCAATAGCATAATTGGCAGCTGTTTCCACAACCCATTTGAAATTTTCTTCACCAACGCTGATTTTTTCAGCATCGGGGGCGGGATTACAGAAATCAATGGCATAGGGTATACCACCTTTTACGGCAAGTTCTACGGTATTGAAATCGTAACCCAGGTATTTGTTGATACGTAAAACGATTTGTTCCATCTGCCTGAGTCTTTCTTCAGAAGGTTTGAAATCGGCTACATAGCGCAGGTGGTGTGGATTACGGGGTTCGTACGACATGATCCGTACATATTTTCCACCAATACAATAGCACCGGTAATATTCTTCAAAAATAATCTCTTCCTGAAGCAGCATTACCAGCCTGCCCGTTTCGCTGTGCTTCTGATAAAAATCTTCAGCATTCTGAATGCGGTAAACATTCTTCCATCCTCCCCCGGCAAAGGGTTTCATATAAGCGGGGAAACCCACATATTTGAAAATCGATTCCCAGTCGAGTGGATACGCAAGGTTGGAAAATGATGAATCTGATGTGTCTTCAGGCAGATCGCGGGAAGGAAGAATAACTGTCTTCGGAACGGGCACGCTGATTTTTGTGGCAAGTGCGTTGTTGAAAAATTTTTCATCTGCACTCCACCAGAATGGATTATTGATAACTGCAGTTCCACAAATAGCCGCATTTTTTAAATAAGCGCGGTAAAAAGGTACATCCTGAGAAATGCGGTCTATTATTACAGCGTAACCGCTGGGGTGACCCTGAATTACTTTATCAATTAAAACTGATTCAGCATGAATTCCACGCATATTCTTTCCATTTACAGCTTCTATAAATGCCATGGGAAAACTTCTTTCTTTACCGTAAAGCACGCCGATTTTTTTCATGCAGTTTAATTATTTCAGGAAGTTAATTGATTAAGGACAGATAATTCGGAAACATTTCGCGCCATACCGGCCAGTCGTGCGTAGCATTCGGTCTCAGGTCAAGCCAATGGCGGATATTTTTTTGTTGGAGAATAAAATCCATGCGTTCATTATCCGGTTTACAAATGTCATATTCACTCGTTCCAAGAACAATTCCCATTTTCCAAAGATTCGGGTTGTTATCGTTTGGGATATAGTCAACGGGGTTATTGAAATAAATGGTATCATCATAATAACCGTCTGTAAACTGTTTAATGTCGAAAGCCCCACTCATAGAAAAACAATAACTGGCAAGGTTTGGATGACGGAAGGCACTGTTTACCGCATGATAGCCTCCAAAACTGCATCCGGCAAATGCCATTCTTTCAAAACCTGTTTCGTGCTGAGCCCACGGAACAAGCTCAGTAGAAATCATACGATCATATTTTTCATGGTTATAGGCTCTTGCGTTTGGAGGAATGGATTTATTATACCAACTGTCCGCATCAATACTATCAGGGCAGTAAATTTTTACCTTCCCGTTTTCAACAAACCAATTCGCTGCCTCTATCATTCCCTGATCCTTATTCTGGTAATATGCACCCTTAGATGTTGGAAACAATATAACAGGCTGGCCGGCATGTCCGAATACAAGCATTTCAATTTCACGTTCCAGGGAAGGTGAATGCCATTTATAATATTCTTCCTTAATACTCATGCAAAACGCGTTGGTTGGTAATCAAATTTATTTTTAAAATGCTATAAAAACAAATGAACTCCGTATTCTTGCATATTTTTGAAAATATGCCATCCGTAGACCCCGAAATAAGATCTCTTGAAACCCTTTCATTTCCTTCAGAAATTCTGGGAAGAGAGATTCGTCTGGATTTTTATTTCCCTCCCGATACCGTGAAAGACCAGATAGATGTATTGTTGGTAAATGATGGCCAGGATCTTGAGACTATGGACTTTAAGTCTATTCTCAACAAATTATACCATTTAAATTCCATCAGGCCCCTGCTTTGTATCGGTATTCATGCCGGCCCCCTTAGAAAATTCGAATATGGAACTGCGGCCACGCCTGACTACAAAGGAAGAGGAAATCTTGCCCGCCGTTATATGTATTTTATAACGGAAGAGCTTGTTCCTTCAATTCATAAACTTTTTCCAGGGAAACTGAACGATCATTGGGCATTTGCTGGATTTTCACTGGGTGGCCTGAGTGCACTTGATATATCCTGGAAGAATGGACATCTTTTTAAAAAAGTTGGCGTATTTTCCGGATCCCTGTGGTGGCGCACTTTGGATAAAGATGATCCGGAATATCAGGATGAGCAACACAGGATCATGCACAATCAGATACAGGATGGGCATTTCGTTCCGGATATGAAATTCTACTTTGAATGTGGAACTGCGGACGAAACGGAAGACCGGAATGGCAATGGAATCATCGATTCCATTGATGATACAAAAGACCTTATAGCCACTTTGATAAAAAAAGGCTACAATCCGCATTCGGATATTTTATATCAGGAAATTACCGATGGCAAACACGATACTGAAACCTGGGCCCTTGCATTTCCTGTTTTCCTGCAATGGGGGTTTAAGGCGTAAAGCGTAAGGCATAAGGCTTAAAGTAAAATGCAAAAGTGTAAATGAATAATTTATTACCGTTAAAGTTTTACAGCATTCTGCCAAAGGACCTTTAGGTTTATGTCTTTTGCGTTACGCCTTCTGCCTTACGCCTTAAGCTTTAAGCCTTACGCCTTACGCTTTACGCCTCTATTGTATAAACACCGTCTTATTTACAACCCCTCCATCGGTAGCCGAAGCCAAGCCTCCTCCTTCACTGCTCAAGCTCAATTGATAAATGAAATTTGCAGAAATGGTAAGTTTAGAATTGGGGATTGAACTAAATCCTATCAATTTAACTGTCGAAGTCCATGGGTTCATATCTGTAACATTTGAAGATCCAAGAACCCTGACTAATTTAATGGGTGATGAAGAACTTCCATAGCTATAAACGGGTGATCCTGAAGCTGAAGATTTAATCGTAAAATATGCATAGACATTCAGCGTATCATACATTGTGCCTACGACGTCCAATAAAATTGTATCACCAACATTTACAGTATCCTTTGTATGATTCATTGAAGTAACCGTAAAATTAGTACTGACTGGCGGAGTATATACAGGTACAAATGTATCCTTGGTGCAGCTGAAAAATAATATGCCCGATATGATCAGAATGAGGATATAATTTTTTTTCATAAATATCTTTCTGTTAATCTATTAGTTAAATAAATATTTGATTCCAAACTGTAACTGCCAGCGTGAAACAATAGTTGTGTTATTCGAATAGCTGTTTACGAGAGGAACAAAGTTGGTTGCATCAGCATAGGGGAAAGAGAACAAAGGTGTTTTACCGTCTGCTGCCATTCCTTCAAAAGTTAAAGGCGTGGAAGTGTTTTGTAGCTTTACCAACCCCCAGTTCTTGTTGAGGAAATTCCCAACATTTACCAAGTCCAGTGTTAAACGTAAAGTATGTTTATCAGTTCCGTTAAAAATCTTGGCATTAAAATAAATATCCTGTGTGATGTTAAGATCCAGGTCTTTATAGAATGGGAATACTACTGCATTAGCCTGCGCGTATTGTCCTCTGTGGGAAGAAAGATAATGATCCTGGTTAATAAAACTATTCAATTGTGTCCAGATTTGGGCTGAAGTTCTTGGATCTTTTGCTGTCCCTGTAGTGGTACCGGACATGGTTGCACTGTTATATGAACCCACATCAATCAGGTTTATTTCTCCCGAGTTTCTTGGAATGTAAATCAGGTCATTACCCGAATTGCCATCTCCGTTCAGATCGTTACCATAAGTATATGAGCCAACGCCTGCCGGGGCTGCCTGAAATATTGCGCCGACGGATGTAGAATAATGCTGCGAATATGAAACTCTGTAAGAAGCATATGCAATGATCCTGTGGGGCTGATAGTAATCGGCATAGGAAAGATTTGCGCCATTTGGATCTGCGTTGCCAACCGGTCTTCCGCTCCACAGGGAAGAAGCCGTACTGCCTCCAGTGGCAATATTTTTAGCCTGGCTGTAGGTATAAGCGACACTTACAAAAAAGTTCCGGTATGTTTTCTGAATCCGTGCAGTTAAAGTATACGCGAAACCCTCCGAAGCATTCTTCATCAAAATGGCGCTGCTTAAATTAGGTGTATCTGCGGAAGCGCCACCAACGCCCTGGCCATACCAGTATTTATTACTGGTAGAACTGCCGGTCAGATACCTCATCCTATTGTCTGCCCCGGAAAGAACATATCCGTTGCTCTCATTAAGATTTAGATTGGAAAAATAAACAGCATTAATGTCTTTGGAATATGATGCTTCAATAGTAGCAATCCAGTCATTGCCGAATTTTTTATCTACTGCCAGACTTGTTTTTATTACTGTGGGATATTTGAAATTATGATCTGTAACAGCGGCGCCATAACTGGAAGCACTCTGGGTCTTGGCAGGAGGTGTAGTATTTACTGGCGGAGGGGGGTTCGCAATCGCATTATCCGTAAAGGGAACATTGGTATAATTACCTCCCGCTATGAGAACGCCATTGTTTCCACCCTGGTTTGCCAGCCATACAAAGGGAGGCGGGCCTGAGAAAATTCCAAAACCACCTCTCACCTGAAGTGACCTGTCGCCCAAAGCATCCCAGTTAAAACCAACCCTTGGAGAAATTAAAATTGCATTCCCGGGGGCCTGTCCAATATTATAAGACGCCCCATCTTTAAATGTCAGCTGATCGAAATATGGATTGTCGAGGAATAATGATTTATAAATCGTCATATCATATCGTAATCCATATGTCAGCGTGAAATTGTTGGTCATACGCCATTTATCCTGTACAAA
Organism: uncultured Bacteroidota bacterium; assembly: GCA_963711345.1. Taxonomy (GTDB): domain Bacteria; phylum Bacteroidota; class Bacteroidia; order Chitinophagales; family Chitinophagaceae; genus Puia. The sequence goes on from CAVQDS010000002.1 coordinate 1,563,579, forward strand.
GAATCCAATTTCTGTTGAGCCGGCGGAATAGAATGGAAAAGCGCCACCCGGTATATTAGACCATTGCTGATAATAACTGTCGGTATTACTGATGCCGTTCGCTGCATTATAAAATGCAGTCAGGGAAGGAAACTGGTAACTCCCCGCAAAACTGGGAACGAATGCATCTGTATATTTCCTGGAATAATTTTGCGTTCCCAGTGTAATTTCATGTGCTCCCTTAAAGATTGATACGATATCAGATAATTGATAAACATCGGTGTTGATCAGGTTATTATACGTGTACGTTTCATAACCAAAAGATGCATATATATTGCTGCCGCTCAGGATGTCAACCATCGGCATGGTCGTGCCTGGTACTCCAGGTGCGCGAGGGTCTCTTTCTTTTGTATATCCTGCCTGGAACTTGTTTGAAACAGTCGGACTGAACCTTGTATTTAATTCGACAAGATAAATATCAAAATTGTTGTTGATTACATATTTACTGCCGCTATACGGAAGACCGAAAGTGTAGTTCTGGGAGGCCGGTCCTTTTACAAATCCGGCACCCGCCCTGCTGGTACTCTGCGGCTGTTCAGAGTTAGATCTGAGATAATTATATTTCACAGTCAGTGTATTCTTACTATCGATATTCCAGTCAATCCTCGCGGTAATTTTCTGGCTGGCTGATGAAAATGAATAACCCTGAAATGCTCCGGGATCATAATTAAATTTAGTCTTCAGGTAATTTGCGAGTGCTGTCAGTGTATCATAATTTGCCTGAGAAACAATACCTGCACTCGGTGCGAGATTTTGAGGCCCACCGCTTGCAACAACGGTATAAGCGGGAGCTGTCTGCTTTACTGCTTCATAATTAATAAAGAAAAATATTTTGTCTTTTAAAATTGGGCCACCTAGCGAAAAGCCCCTCGTATAAAAGCTAAAAGGAGATTTAGGTACAGCGACATCTTCTACATGGTATCCCTGCGTATTTGGACCTTTTAGAAATGTGTATATTGATGCCTTAAATTGATTTGTTCCGCTTTTTGTGATTGCATTTACTCCTGCTCCGGTGAAACCACCCTGTCTGACATCATATGGTGAAACATTTACCTGCACCTGATCTATAGCTTCCAGGCTGATTGGTTGTGCACCTGTTTGTCCGCCTAAAGTACTGGATAGCCCAAACCCGTTATTAAAATTTGCTCCGTCAACAGTAATGTTGTTGTATTGGGCACTTCGTCCACCAAAGCTTGTTCCGAATGAAGTAACGTTAGCAGTAGGTTCGAGTTTTGTAAAATCTGAAATGGAACGATTTACGGTTGGAAGTTGTTGAATTTCTGTATTGGTTATAATTTCCTGACTGCCGGTATGACTGTTATTGAAAATTTTGTTTTGTTTGGTAGCCGTTACCACAACTTCAGTCAATTGATTTGATTCCGGAACTAAATTAAAATCAGAAGTAAAATCCTGTCCGAGGACCAGATTTATATTTTCCTGCCTGTCTGGTTTGAATCCAATATAACTTACCGACAGAGTGTAAGGACCCCCGATTCGAAGTCCCGGAAGGTTAAATCTTCCATCTTTACGCGTAGTTGTCGAATACTTTGTACCTGTAGGTGTGTGCAAAGCCACAACTGTAGCACCTGCCAACCCTGTTTTCCCGTCAGTAACTGTTCCCAGAATCTGGGAAGTAGTTTCCTGTGCTAATAACACATAAGTGCTGCAAATGAAAATTACAGTAAACAAAATTCGCTTTCTCATAATGCGATTGGTTTTGGTTGTAAAATAAAATCACTTGAAAAAACAATGAGCAGATAACAGATTAAATAAATATTAACAAAGTAGAAGCAGCTATTAAAAATGCCTGAGAAGCAATCGGAATAAAAATATTCAATAAAGAAAAGAAAAAAATCAAACGTTAAATTTTTTTATGAGAATATTTTTATTAACATTAATACCTTATTTATGAAGATCTGTTTTCCTTATATTCATCATCATTGTAAATCAATGAATTAGCGGCTATGTAAAGGCAACGATAAATAGTAACTTTGTCTGTAAATAATTTTTCATGTTAGACAGAATTGAAGACGCTATAGAAGCCATCCGTCAGGGTCGCCTGGTGATTGTGGTAGACGATGAAGACCGTGAAAATGAAGGAGATTTTATTACTGCTGCAAGGAATGCAACACCTGAAGTAGTCAACTTCATGAGTAAATATGGAAGAGGACTAATATGCGCGCCTCTGATTGAACAACGTTGTGATGAACTGGGTCTGGAACTTATGGTGAATAATAATACGGCATTACATGAAACTGCTTTTACTGTTTCAGTAGATCTGCTGGGCCATGGTTGTACAACCGGTATTTCAGCCCATGACCGGGCCCTGACCATACAGGCATTGGTAAATCCTGCAACGAAACCGGGAGATCTTGGAAGACCAGGTCATATTTTTCCTTTGCGTGCAAAAAAAGGCGGTGTTCTTAGAAGGGCAGGACATACAGAGGCAACCATTGACCTTGCCCGGCTGGCAGGTTTCGAAGCTGCAGGTATTTTAGTTGAAATCATGAATGAGGATGGAAGTATGGCCAGACTGCCGGAACTTAAAGAAATTGCAAAACGTTTTGATTTCAAACTGATTTCTATCCGGGATCTGATTGAATACCGCCTGAAAACGGACTCTTTGATAGAAGAGATTGTTCGTGTGGATATGCCCACCAGGTTCGGTCATTTCAAACTCATTGCTTTCAGGGAGAAAAATACTTCCAATGAACACCTCGCCCTGTACAAGGGAGAATGGAAAGAAAATGAAGCTGTTTTAGTAAGAGTTCATTCTTCCTGTTTTACCGGTGATATTCTTGGGTCACTTCGATGTGATTGTGGGGAGCAGCTGCATAAAGCCATGCAAATGGTAGAAGCTAATAAAAAAGGGATTATTCTTTATATGAATCAGGAAGGTCGGGGTATTGGCCTTTTAAATAAGCTCAAAGCATATAAACTGCAGGAAGAAGGCATGGATACCGTAGAAGCAAATTTACACCTGGGTTTCCCAATGGATAAAAGGGATTATGGAGTAGGCGCACAGATCCTGCGCTATCTGGGTGTAAGCAGACTTAAATTAATAAGTAATAATCCTAAGAAACGTTCAGGACTGGCAGGTTACGGGTTGGAAATCGTTGAGACCATTCCTATACAGATTCCTTCCAATCCTCACAACGAACGTTACCTGAATACCAAACGGGATAAACTGGGACACGAGCTGCAGGAGCAGGAGTAAAACAAGTGTGAGAGTGTGAGAGTGTGAGAGTGTATGGATGTGATTCTCATACTCTCACACTCTCACACTCTCACACTTGCTTAATTCTTCGCCTCCGTATTGTCCGTTGTTTTCTTCTTCTTCTTCAAAAGTTCGTCAAGGTTGTCGAAATCCCGACGGTAAGAGATACTTGTTCCGGAGCTGTTCATCGTATGGTTTCCGAGTGAGAGGTAATTGTAGGAGTCCCGGTAAAAAAATGTTAGCACAACGCGCCCGTTTTCAGTTAGTTTCCATTCAGCCGTTACAGTCGGGAGAAACTGAACTGCAGCATAGGTTGCCTGTTGCGTCGTAAGTCCAAAATCAAGAGCACTACCTACTGTGAAAGTAAGACGTTCATTGAGGAAACTTTTAATAACGGAAAGATTGAGATTGGTACGGTCGTAAGTAGATGCATTGGTTTGTTCATTTGTTTCAAGCGCAGTTCCATTATAGAACGCAGTATTGAAATTCACCCGGATACTTTTGTCTTTAAATACCCTTTGAAAATAACTGGAGAATGAAGTGCTCAGTGCACTGGAAATATAACTGGAAATGCTGGATACGAATATCCCCGCGGCAGCATCGTTTGCGGAAAAGGCCGAGGTACTCGTACTCGTCGGACCAAAGCTGTTAAATACCAGTAAAAACGCAACCTGTTTATTCAGTTCCCCAGGATCGCTGTTAATCCTGTCTAATGTCCACTGCGCATTTATATCATTGCGCAATTCACTTTTAGGGGGGAGCTGCAGTTCGAAACTGATAGAAGGATGCATGAGTTTATCTTTGAGTGAGGCAACCACCCATATTGGTCCAATATAATTTTTTGTATTACCTGTAAGTGCTGTGGATCCTTTAGTTTCTTCTTTTAAATCATTGAATTGAATATTTTCCGCTTCATATATGGCCTGGATATTTATATCAGCATCATATGGATCTCCGGACCAGCGGATAAAATTTTCCGTTCCCTGCATGAATTCAAATGGCTTCTTGATGAAAGACTGGAAAGAAAAATTATAATTTCCATGATCTATCACATATAAACCGCGAATACTCATATCTTCATTGGTACCAACCCGCATCTGGAGATTTCCATGTCCCGTTGCCTTGATTATATCTTTGGTAAGCGGGTCAATAATCAGATAAACATTCGCATAGTTATTGGCAGTAACATCCAGGTTTACTGTGAAATTGTTCGCAGATGAAATCAATTTCTGATTTTTCATTTCCTTTCCATATACTTTCCAGACAATAAAGTCTGCATCAGCACTCTCGCGGCTGGTATTCGTCGGGAGGTATATGTTTGAACTGTCTGTAGGTTCTCCCTTTATATACATCTGGAGGTCTTCCTGCGGGCCTGAAAGATTCATATTTGCTTTTCCGATCATAGTTCCAAAAAACTGGTTGTTGTCTGTTATTCTGGTATTGAGGAGTAAAAGCTTATTTGTATTTATACCAAAATCATAACTAAGATCTCTGAAGGAATGGTGATATAATTTTCCTCTGGTTACTTCTGCAGTGTTACCCAGTGAATCCAAAATCTGAAATGATCCGAAATCAATCTGGTCAGCACGTAAATGAACCATAGCAGAAGGAATATGATAGGTACAGCGGGTATAAATTACATGCAGCCTGGCATCGGTCAGCTTTATATCTCCTATATAATTCAAACTATCGCCGGGCCCGACAATCTGTAATGAACCAGTTGCATATCCTGTTACATTACTGAAAATGGTGCCGATATATTTTTCCAGGAGGTCGATTTTAGTATTCACCATATTCGGGATAGTGATGTTAATAGGCTGCCTTGCACTGTCGCTTGTATTGAAAATTCCTTTCAGATCGAAATGATAATCTTTGTTATCGGAATTCACAGTTCCATTTACGATACCGGTTTGTTTGCTGTAATCTGCTGTCAGATTTATTTTTCCCACGGAATCGTTGGAAACCCGAAAATATTCTGCCGTACCGTTAAACCGGGCATATGTATGATTAAATGGATCGGTTATATCAACATTACCTGTCAGCACACCTTCCACCCTTTCATCTTTGATAAAGAAGGGTGCAAAATCACCGATATTTATTTTATGTAATTCCAGATGCATATCATTCCAGTTTCCCTCACCCGAAGGAGTCGTACTGATCAGAAACTGCTGCTCCCCGCTGTATATCCTGACCGATTCTGCAGATACAATATTTTTACTGAAAAGTAATTCCCCGTTTTTATCTATTGTCCAGGTTTTACTGTTGATATCGAAAGTGGAAGGATTAAATTTTATTTTTACTCCGTCAGTCAGGGTCTCAACCCGTGCAGAAACGTTGGCAGCATTTAATGTCTGATTCGCACTGGTACTTATTTTTACGTCGGAAATATCATTGAACGAACGTAGCTGAATATGAGTTAATGGAAAGTGGAGGCTGTCATTAACATACACTTCTCCGATATTTGTCTCAAGTGAAAGGCTGTCATAGTTCCCGTTTCCTTTCAGCTCAACTTTATAGAAAGATATATTTTTATAGTTAAACTGTGGTACATCAGCGTTTACATTAAGGAGGTTTTGATCACTGTTGATACGCCCGTTGATATTGGTATTATTGAAACCTCTTATGTTTTTCGAAAAGAAGTCAAGATAAGGATCTACCTGTCGGGTCGTGATCACAAAACTGAATTTTTCCTTGCTCAGATTTACAGTGTTTGGCTTGATATAACTTGGATAATACCTGTGGAGAAATTCCTGAAAGGATGCCGGCAGTTTTTTTATGGAAAATTCACCCACGATCGCCCCTTCAAATTCATTACTCATGACTGTAATCGTTTTGCTGCTGTCAATGATATTGGATTCAACCACCAGTGAATCAAACGACATGCGGGATCCGCTTTTATAAATGGAAGCGTCAAAAATTCTTGCCTTACCTAAAAAGTGGTCAATATCATTTCCTGTAAAATTGAATCGCAGTTTGCCATTGAAATTAATACTGTCCTTTGTAAAATGAAGCGGCAGAAGATTTGCATTGTCAACAGTGGCATTGAAGTCGAATTTGGGAATTGCCTGACTGTAATCTATGAGGCCGACCAAAGTGGCGTGCAGGTTGGAATCATTCGAAATTATTTTACCATTAAATCTTTTTTTCGTGACCTGGCCATTTACAAAAATATCCTCGTATGTATATCCCTGATAACTGAATTCCCTGATATTTCCATCAAGGCTTGCATTTATAGTATTCAATGTAATTCCCCTGCCCTGAATTTTTCCATTAAATGAAATCTTTCCCAGACTGCTGTCTTCTAAAAACCTGCCCAACTGAAAATCATTGGTAAGTAAATTACCCGAATAAACCGCCGGCCGGTCAGAAGGTAATTGCATGCTCACATTCGTGACCAGGGTTCCAAGATTTGTCTGTATGGTGCCTGAAGTAACAAAATGCTGAACAGTTCCTTGAAAATTGCCGACGAAACGCAGGTTTTCAATCCTGTCAATCCTCGGATTTTCAATTTTTTTGAGTGAAGGTATAAAGGTGATGATGTCACGGTACGTAGTCCGAAAATCATTTGATTTGAAATCAATAAAAGTTTTATTAATATCCGGCAGACCTGTTAAATGAATATCTCCGTTAAGTTCAGTTTGCAAGCCGGCTTTTATCCGGATATTTTTCCCGGCCAAATCTGATACAGAACCTTTTATTTTACCGGTAATCAGGATGTTTTTCTTCCATGTTTTGAGGTCTGATGAAAAAAATGCAATATCGTCGCTGTCGATGGTCGCATTTGTAAAATTAGCTTCCATTTTCACTTTGGTTGTGAAATCTGACAGGTCATCAAAACTTTTAAAGTGCATCGCAAAGAAATTCCGGAGATGGCTTTTGCCGGTGTTCAGGTCAAAATCGTAAAATTCCATCCCTTCCGGATAAAATTTAATGGAGGCGCTTAGTTGTTGAACGTTTAATCCGGATTTTTCTCCCGCCGACAAACGCATTTTTGCCCTGATGCTATCTTTTGCAATTGATACATCTTTGAAATCCCCCTGAATATTTGAAAAATGCATATGATAACTATCAAAAACTGTGGAAATATTTTTGTCCAGTATTTTATCATCGCTGAAAGAACCATTCTCAATAATCACATGCCTGACAACAATATTCCAATCAGCAGGATTCCAGCGCAGGTGAAGCGGGTCGTTTATAAATACAGAACTGTCATTAACCAGATTTGGACGTTTGCCGTTATAGCCCCGGATAGAAAAATCGGGATTGGTTATTTTTAATAAATGAATCAAAGCTTTTTTACTATTTAAATCAAGTTGCTCCGCATTCATTGCTAATGCGCCCAGATTGAGTTCCATATCCTCTCCACGCCATGCATCCTGTTTTATCAAATGAAGTTTGGAGATATCGATGTCGTGAATTTGCAGCTGAATGGTTTTTTTATCTGACGAAGGGCCGGATCCGAAATAGTCTGCAAGGAATTGATAATTCCAAATGGAATCGCTTCGATATAAGTGCAGGTAGGTATCTGTAAGTCCTATATATTTTAACTCAATTTTATCCTTCATGAAGAACCAGTCGGTGATATTAACCCGAACCTGTCCCGAAGATAAAAGCGTATCTCCCTTTCGGTCTTTCACTAATACGCCATTCAGTTTCATTTTATTGAACAGTGAAAAGTCTATATCCTGAATTGAAACTTCTGCATGCAGGTTTCTTGAAAGAGTACTTGTGACCCTTGTCAGCAGCCAGTTTTGGACCGGATGAGTATGGATAATTGCCCATAGGAAAACCAGGAGAAGGAGGAGGGTGAGCAGCGTCCTGCGTACTATTTTGCCGGCATTTTTCAGATACGAAGATTAGATTGGCTAAAGTACAAAATGCATGCTGAATCATCAAGCTTAAAGCCTAAAGCCGAAAGCCTAAAACTAAATTGGATATTTAAGGAGTAGATGAGGAAAAACGATGATGATGAATGTAGTCTCCTTAACAAATTAATCAAAAGTTTTAGGCTTTAGGCTTTGGGCTTTAAGCCTAATATCCCTCCGCGTCATCGTCCCCACGCCAGTCTGCTACGCCTTCGATTTCTCCGGTTGGGAAAACCCGGATCACCTCAGTTCGGCCAATCTCCCCCCTTACCCCAATTTTATATCCCATTTTCTGCAATTGAACAGAAACCTGTTCCGGAAAGTTTTTTTCAACATACAGAGTATCCGGCAGCCATTGATGATGAAATTTAGGTTTATTGACGGCATCTGATGCAGACATGCCAAATTCAATGATATCTATCAGGGTTTGAAAAACAGAAGTGGTAATGGTTGTACCACCCGGAGTACCGAGAATCAGGAATGGTTTGCCTTTGAATAATGCAATAGTCGGCGTCATCGAACTCAACATCCTTTTTCCCGGAGCGATGGAATTTGCCTCACCTCCAACAGCACCATACATATTAGGCACGCCGGGTTTGACACTGAAATCATCCATTTCATTGTTAAGTAAAAATCCTGCACTTCCTACAACAGTGCGGCATCCATAACCTCCGTTTAGTGTAGTGGTTATGGAAACACAATTTCCATATTTATCGTAAGTATCAAAATGCGTTGTCTCTTCACTTTCCGGTATAACCCCTGCGTCAGTCAAAGCACTACTTCCTGCAGAATCCACATTGAATTTTTTCATTCTCTCCCTGGCATATGGATAGCTTATGAGTGTTTTTACAGGAACTTTAAAGTAATCCGCATCTCCCAGATATTTTGCCCGATCTGCGTAAGCAAGTCTTTCCACTTCTGCCATTAAATGAACGGATGGAACCGTTTCAAAACCCAATTCTTTTAAATTTCTGTCTTCTACCATCCGCATCATCTGTGGCAATAGAACACCGCCGCTTGAAGGAAGCGGCATGGTAATAAGGGTAAAATCGTTTTTATATGTGAATACTACGGGCTCTCTGCTTTTTGCAGTGAAGTTCTCAAGATCTTCATAGCTAATCAGCCCTCTGCCCCTTTTCATTTCCTCTACAATCAGACGGGCTGTTTCACCTTCGTAAAAACCTTTAACACCCTTATCGCGGATTCGCTTAAGTGTACCTGCCAGATCCTTCTGAATGAGAATATCCCCGGCTTTCCAGCCTTTATCTTTTACGAAAACTGGTATGACCGTATTATACTTTTTAAAATCTTCCTGGTTTTCATTCAGATCATTCGCTTCGGCAGCACTGATTGGGAATCCTTTCTCGGCCAGATCAATGGCAGGCTGAATCAATTTGGCAAAAGGCAGTCTGGCAAATTTGAAATATGCAAATATGCCGGCGACGGATCCCGGAACTCCTGCCGCAAGATGTCCATCTTCACTTTTGCCTGAGATCACATTTCCCTTTTCATCCAGATACATATTCCTGTTTGCAGCTGCAGGAGCCTTTTCCCTGAAATCAATGGTAATATTTCTTCCATTTGATAAACGGGCAACTATAAAACCACCTCCTCCAAGATTGCCCGCAGCCGGATAAACAACGGCTAGTGCCAGTTGTGTTGCAATAGCCGCATCAATTGCATTGCCGCCCTCTTTCAGAATTTGAATACCCGCCCTGCTCGCCAGCGGATGTGCAGAAACTACGGCTCCGTTTCGGCAGCTGACATGTTTTTTAGAATGATAATTAATTCGGGGAACCTGCTGAGCGCTTACGGATAGAAAACATTCAGTGATTAATAAGGACAAAATAAGTTTTGCTTTTAAATTTGATCTCATTAGATAAAAATTATGTAAAAGTAATGAAGTGTTCTGTTTGAATTACCGCCAAAATAATAACGCGTGGTGTTTCATCAGGGATTCATTAATTTGGAGAATACTAAAGATGTTTATTTCTGATGAAAATTTTCTTAGTCAACATATTTGTATTGCTTCTGATTTCAGAATATGTAACCGCTCAAATACCCGAAACGATTAACTCTTCTGAGATACTGCTCCGGATGAAAAAGCTGGAAGTACTGGGAACTGTGTTATATATAGCGGCACACCCGGATGATGAAAATACCAGACTGCTGGCATGGCTTTCCCAGGAAAAATTATACCGGACAGGTTATCTCTCGCTCACCAGAGGGGATGGCGGACAAAATCTCATCGGTGATGAACAGGGCATTGAACTTGGACTGATCAGGACGCAGGAATTGTTAGCGGCCAGGCACCTGGATGGAGCCGAGCAGTTTTTTTCAAGGGCTTACGACTTCGGATTCTCTAAAACCACGGAAGAATCCCTCCGGTTATGGGACGAACAAAAAATATTAAGTGATGTGGTTTGGATTATAAGAAAATTTCAGCCGGATATTATCATTACAAGATTCCCCGAAGATAAACGGGCAGGCCATGGACAACATTCCGCCTCTTCTGTTCTTGCGCATCTCGCATTCAGCGCAGCTGCAGATCCAAAACAATTTCCCGAACAGCTTTATTTCGGAGTTCATCCCTGGCAGGCAAAACGGTTGTTCTGGAACAATTATAACTTTGGCTCAGTCAATACAACCAGGGAAGACCAACTGAAAATAGAAGTGGGTGGTTTTAACCCGCTGCTCGGGAAAAGTTATGGTGAGATAGCGGCAGACAGTCGCAGCCAGCACCGCTCCCAGGGTTTTGGCATTGCACATTCAAGAGGAAACAGTTTGGAATATTTTTCCCTGACAGAAGGAGAGAAGGCTGATTCTTCATTAATGCAGGATATAAATTGTACCTGGAGCCGTATTCCCAATGGAACATCTATTATTAAACAGATTGATAAACTTATAAAAAATTATAACCCCTCAGCACCATACCAGTCTTTAGAAACGCTGGTTGATATTTATAAAAGCATAAAAGCATTGCCTGCAGGATACTGGCGTGAAGAAAAACTGAAAGAAACAATTTCACTAATACAGGCCTGCAGTGGATTATATATGGAGGCGACCGTACCACAAGCCTATGCAATACACAACCAGCATGTTCCCGTTACGCTGCGGGTAATTAATCGGTCTCCTGTTTCTATAGTGCTGAATTCAGTAAGTATGAATCAACAGGATACAAACTGGAACCAGCCATTGCAGACCGGGGTTAATTATTCCATTGTTCGCAGGGTTTCTTTAGAAGGTTTACCCATTTCACAACCATACTGGCTGGTCGAACCTATGTCGACCGGATCATATAACGTACATGATCAAACGCTGATCGGGGATCCTGAGAATATGCCTTCTTTAGAAGCTATATTCAGCATAACGCTGTATAATGAATCATTTTTAATCAGACAGAGAATAAATTACAAATATACAGATGCAGTAAAGGGGGAATCATATCAACCACTGACGATCGTGCCAGCCTTGATGGCTTACTGCGATCCGTCCCTGCTTGTTTTTACTAAAGGAAAAGAACAGGCTTTATCAGTTGTGATCCAGGAAAAAGTGATGAAATATCCTGATGTAGAAAAATCTTCGATTCATACGACCGGTATTACGACAGAAACCAAAACTGAAGATGTATCTCCGGTTATATCTATAACACCTGTCACAGGTATTGAAACCAGAAGACTATCGGTGAATTTAAAAAGGCAAAACTTCTGGTTGAAATCTGATGAACAGAAAGATCTGAATGAAGAAACCTGGGTCACCAATTTACGGCAGGGCGTCTCCGATACGATTCTTCAGTGCCGTACCATTTCCTATGAACACATTCCCAGAATTGACTATTTCAAACCAGCCAAATCAACAATTGTTACGGTCGATCTGAAGATCGCAGGTACCAGGATTGGATATATTGAAGGGGCGGGTGATAAAGTTCCTGATGCTTTGACTGCCATGGGTTATACAGTTGTCAAATTAGATGAAAATTCTGTGACGGATGAAGGTTTAAAAAACCTGGATGCGGTTATAGCCGGAGTACGTGCCTATGATGTGCATGATTGGTTATCCGGAAAATATCCGGTGCTGATGAACTATATAAAAAACGGTGGCAACCTGATTGTTCAATATAACCGTAACCGGGGAACGGATTCTACTGGCATAGGACCATTTCCTTTTGGAATTTCAAGTGCCCGTGTCACGGAAGAAAATGCTCCGGTTCATTTTCTGAAGCCTTCACATCCGGTACTTCATTATCCGAATGAAATCGGCGACAAAGATTTTGACGGATGGATCCAGGAAAGAGGAATTTATTTCGCACAGCATTTTGACCCGGGATATCAGGCCATTTTTTCTATGCATGATTCGGGAGAACCAGATCAGAATGGAAGTCTTATTACCGGCACTTATGGGAAAGGAATTTTTACATATACAGGCCTGGTTTTTTTCCGTGAGCTTCCTGCAGGCGTTCCGGGAGCCTACCGCCTGCTTGCCAATATCATTGCACTCAATCAACCAAAAGATAAATAGAGCATGCTTAATAGAAAGGAAATTGCGTTCATAGTAGCAATCGTGACAGGTATTACTGTAGGTCGGCTTATTAAGAAAGTAACTCTTGGCATGCTCATCGGTTTAATGCTTGGATTGATTGCAGCTATGCTGATGGCAAATCGCGGAAGCGATTCAAAATGACGATATGAAAGAATTGCCGGATGAAAAGCCTCCATTTTTTAAATCCTGGAATTCCTGGTATGTGATGGTTATTGGATTCCTGGTCCTCCTGATCATTTTATTCTACCTATTTACCAAACATTTTTCATGAGTCTTATCGACTGGATCGTTCTTATCGTGACGCTGGTTGGTATTATCCTGTATGGATTATACAGGAGCAGGGCTGAAAAAAATCTTGAAAGTTATTTCCTGCTTAACAGGAGTTCTTCCTGGTATCTGATTCTTCTCGGTATCATGGGAACACAGGCAAGTGCAGTAACATTTCTTTCTGCACCGGGTCAGTCATATACCGATGGAATGCGTTTCGTTCAAAATTATTTTGGTTTGCCATTGGCCATGGTAGTGCTCTGTATAACATTCGTGCCAGTATATCATAAACTGAAACTTTTTACCGCTTATGAATTCCTCGAAAAAAGATTTGACGGCAAAACAAGAACATTTACTTCTCTTTTATTTTTATTACAACGCGGATTATCTACAGGAATCAGTATCTCGGCGCCATCGATCATTCTCTCTTCATTACTGGGCTGGAATATTATCTGGACCAATATCCTGATGGGCGGACTCCTGATCATCTACACATTCGCCGGAGGCGCTAAAGCCGTTGCCTATACGCAACAGATTCAATTTATCATCATTATCGCCGGTATGTTTATCGCAGGTTATATGGTTGTTCACCTGCTTCCTGGAAATATGGGATTATCAGATGCCCTGCATATAGGAGGTAAGGCGGGAAAATTGAATGTGATTACTTCCGGTAGGGATGAACATGGATTTCAATGGAATGATCGATACAATATATGGAGTGGCATCATCGGTGGATTTTTTTTACAATTGTCTTATTTCGGCACAGATCAGTCGCAGGTGGGCCGCTATCTGACTGCGCGATCAACGCGCGAAAGCAAGTTGAGTCTGTTGCTTAACGGGATGGTTAAAATTCCGATGCAGTTTGGTATACTGCTTCTTGGCGTGCTCGTTTTTTCTTATTACCAGTTTGCTAAAGAACCATTATTTTTCAACCAGACACAGCTGGATCTGCTGGCCAAAACGAAATATGCTGATTCGCTGAAAATAGTTACGAAGGAATATGAAATACTTCAAAAACAAAAAATAGCACAGATGGATCCGTCTCTTGAAACCGAGGTGGAGAACAGGATGCATCAGGGACTTGCCATGCAGTACGCTCAGAAAAAGCAGACGGAACTGCGTTCCACTATTCAGCGCTGGTTAAGAGATAAAGACGTGAAGGGCGATGCTAATGACACGAATTATATTTTTCTTCGGTTTGTTGTTGATCACCTCCCGAAGGGCATGATTGGTTTGCTGATCGCAGTTATTTTTTTATCTGCCTGGGGTTCCGTGGCAGCTTCACTGAATGCGCTCTCTTCATCTACCATCAACGATCTGCACATGAGATGCGTGAAGATTCCATTAAGCAAGGAAAGAGAATATCAATATTCACGTTTTTATACTCTGTTGTGGGGAATTTTTTGTGTGGTGATCGCTCAACTCGCATATAATATAGGGAACAGTTTGATTGAAGCAGTGAATGTTCTGGGATCATTGTTTTACGGAGATATTCTCGGTATCTTCCTTGTGGCTTTTTATTTTAAGAAGATCAGTGCCACTCCTGTTTTTATCAGTGCAATCATCGTGGAAATCTTTGTAATCAGCATTCATATACTCAATCAAAACGACCTATTACATGTTAGTTTTTTATGGCTGAATGCTATTGGCGCTTTGGGTGTTATTATAATGAGTTTGATTTTACAAAGCCTTTTTTCAAAGCCTTAAGCTTAAAGCCCAAAGCCTAAAACTTCTTTAAGCCCAAAGCCGAAAATTTACTCTTAAGTCGAAATTTCTATTGAATAGTTTTAGAAAATCAATAGTAATCAAGAAAAATCATTAGAGTTCCAAAAAGTAGTTTTATGCTTTCGGCTTTTGGCTTATGACAGCGCCTCCGATCTGATATTATTGTAGCCTTTTTTACTCACTTCGATGAGTCGTAGCACTTTTTCCCGTACATCATCACGCAATCCAGCCACTTCCTGTTCAAATACCTGATGCAATTCATCCAGTTCCTCATTGGTTGTGCCTCTTAAACGCCTGATTTTATCTTTGATAGTGTCCACTGAATCACTGAATTTTTTCCGGGTATCAGCTCCCTTGGCAGGCGCTATTAGTATGCCAATCACAATACCTGAAAGTGTTGCTGTGAAAAGTCTCTGTAAGCTCATATAAGAAAAATTTAAGTTGACAAATTATTCATTATAAAATTCAACAACCTTGCCAGAATATGGATTCCACACTTGCATACATTTTTTATATTGAGTATGTTTGCGCCTCTTTTACTTTGTTAAAACCGAATGATCTGAACCATGAGCACTTATCTAATCACAGGGGGGGCCGGTTTCCTCGGAATTAATATGACACGCTATTTACTGGACCGTGGTCATAAAGTTGTTTCCCTCGACATTGCTGATTTCGATTATCCTGAAAAAGACAGGATCACAGAAATAAAAGGGGATATCAGGGATCGTTCCATGGTTGACCGTTCCATGGAGGGAGTTGATTTTGTGATTCATACGGCTGCAGCATTACCTCTATATAAAAAAGAAGACATTTATTCTACCGATCTGGACGGTACCCGGAATGTTTTACAATCGGCATTCGATAATCGCGTCCAGCGCATGGTACATATTTCATCAACGGCAGTCTATGGAGTTCCGGATCATCATCCGTTGGTGGAAGACGACAAACTCTATGGTGTGGGTGATTATGGTATTTGTAAGGTGAAAGCAGAAGAAATCTGTGTGGAATTCAGGAAAAAAGGACTCTGTGTTCCGATATTCCGGCCCAAATCATTTATTGGCCCTGAACGTCTCGGTGTATTCGGTGTGTTTTATGATTGGGCAAAGGATGGCAAGGGCTTTCCGGTACTCGGAAGTGGAAATAATAAATACCAGTTGATGGATGTAGAAGATTTTTGCGCTGCAATTTATCTCTCAACAACAATTGACGCAGCCAAAGCCAATGATACTTTTAATGTGGGTGCCAAATCTTTTACGACCATTAAGGAAGACTACCAGGTAGTTTTGGACAGGGCAGGATTTGGAAAAAAAATAACAGGTGTTCCGGCGGGAGCAGCTATCTGGATATTGCGAATTCTTAACAAACTGAATATATCTCCTTTATATCCCTGGGTTTACGAAACTGCGTCAAAAGATTCTTTTGTCTCCATCGAAAAAGCAGAAAGGGTCCTGGGTTATGCACCTAAATTTTCAAACAAGGATGCATTGTTACGTAACTATGAATGGTATATTGCCAACATGGAAAAATTCCAGAAAACCAGTACCGGTATATCTCACAGAGTTCCGTGGAAACAGGGCGCGCTTGGCATTGTGAAGAAATTCTTCTAAAGCCGAAAGCTTAAAGCCGAAAGCCTAAAACTTCTTTTTAGGTCTCCGATTTTAATCCTAAATATTTACGTTTCTTAAAATGGCATTAGGTTTTAGCTTTGAGCTTTAAGCTTGTATTGGTTTTAGGCTTTCGGCTTAAGAAGCTTGAAAAGCCGGATGATACTTCTGCAGCGTCTCCCTCAAATAAGCTCTGTCAAGATGTGTGTATATTTCCGTTGTTGTGATACTTTCATGTCCCAGCATTTCCTGTACGGCACGGAGATCAGCCCCCCCCTCTACCAGATGAGTAGCAAAAGAATGACGGAAAGTATGGGGCGAAACGGTTTTTTTTATTCCGGCTTCCCGGACAAGTGCTTTCAGTAAAATAAAAATCATTTGCCTTGATAGACGTGCACCCCGCCTGTTGAGAAAGAGAATATCCTCGTTACCCTTTTTTATTTCCGCATGCGTCCGCACCTGGTGACGATAAATACCTATAAATTTTAAAGCAGTATTACCAATAGGGATCAATCTTTCCTTGTCACCCTTTCCAATGACTTTTATAAAGCCCAGTTCCGGATAAAGGGACGACAAGCGCAGGTTCACTAATTCTGATACGCGCAAACCACAGCTATACATGGTTTCCAGGATAGCACGGTTTCTTTCTCCTTCGGGTTTACTCAGATCAATTGCTTCTACGATCCTGTTGATTTCTTCCACACTCAGAAAGTCCGGCAACGATCTGCGGAGTTTGGGCGTTTCAAGAAGCAGGGTTGGATCCTGCTTGACGAGGTTTTCCTGTATACAATATTTGAAGAATGAACGTATACCTGAAACGATGCGCGACTGTGAACTTGCAGTCATACCAAGAACACTGATCCATTTAAGAAATTCCTGCAATTCTTTTAAGCGGATATTTTCAAGAGTTATACCCGTTTCCTGTAATTCAAGATATTGTGTTAATTTTTCTATATCCCTCAGATAAGCTTCAACTGAATGATCAGAAAGTGATTTTTCCAGTTGCAGCCAGGCTTTGAAACCTTTTTTTTCTGCAGCCCACATGATTTTTATTTTAACTCCCACTTCCCATCCGAAATTCCTTCTTCCATGAATTCCACAAGACGGTAAGTAGCCGGACAAAATTCCACATTTTGCTTGTATACGTGTAAGTAGTCCTTGATTTTTTTCGTACCGTGATGAGGGAAACCAGCACAGTCTCCCGGCCGTACTTCATAAATGCCGCAAAGGTTGGTTTTTATATCAAGGAACTGACAGGGTTGACTTTTATTCAGCCAGTCACCAGCACGGTCCTTATATAACCACTTTTCCTTAAAAGCCCTCGCTGTCATACCCATGTATTTCGCAATACGTAAAATATCTCTCTGGGTATAAGTAGGGGACATAGTTTTACAACAGTTGGCACAATCCATGCAATCTGTTTTTGCCCATGAAAGTTCATTAGCTTCCAATGTAACAAGGTGTAGATTTTTAGCGTCTTTTTTTTCTACACGCGTAAGAAAGCTTCTCAGGCGTTTTTTATTTCTCGAAACAAGATTTCTGAAAGTTTTTATATTGACAGTGGTATTGATCATGGAATGAAGGGGATTGAATCCAATTACTGGACGCGTAAATATATTAATCCTGAAAATGAATACCTATTTTTTTCATGAGGGTTGTAGCATTCAGGCTTTCACAGATTCCCTTTTTGATCTTATAGTCAAAATAGAGCTCGTCACTGATGATCTTACCTTCAAAATGGTAATTGGTCACAGAGGGGTCAGCCGCCGATTCCGAATTGGCGAGATCAGTATCATGCGTCGCCATTACTGCAACTGCTTTACACTGAAGTAACTGTCGAATCAATGCCTGTGATCCCTTATGGCGATCGTTTGAATTGGTTCCTCGTAATACTTCATCCAGTAGAATGAAAACAGGTTCCTTGCGATTCACAGCTTCAATGATGTATTGCAATTTCTTTAATTCGGCATAAAAAGTGGATGTGTTCTCCGCTAAATTATCTGATACCCGCATACTGCTAATCAGTTTCATTGTACTCAGCCTCATGCTCACTGAACAAACAGGCGCTCCCATCAGAGCTAATACTATATTCGTGCCAAGCGAGCGAAGGAAGGTACTCTTCCCCGCCATATTGGATCCCGTAATTACCGCTATTTTTCCGGTTCCTTCCATGGCAAAATCATTCGTAATCCTGGTGGTTGCCGGAATTAACGGATGACCGATGGCAGTCGCTGCTAAATGAAAATATGATGAATCCACCCCGGGGAAACACCAGTCTGGTTCATTATGAACAAGGGAAGCCATACTAATGGCAACTTCCATTTCAGCTATTACTCTGAACCACTCATGGAGATAAGATTGATTTTTCTTTTTCCAGTTATTAAGCGCAAGTATCTGACGCAGATCCCAAAGAAAAAATGCATTCAGGAAGAAAAAGACCAGCATATTTAATCGCATGTCAAATCTCTTAAGGATGCTGTGAAAATCCCTCATAGCTTGGGACGCAGAGTCATAACCATCCGGTTTGAGCCTGTTTTGAAGGGATTGAAGAAAAGATGATTTGAATTTTTCTTTTTCAATTAGACTTAGCTGATGATAAAGGGAATCCATCTCTCTTTGAATAAACGAAAGCAAATCATATACTTTTTGAATTTTTCTGCTTATGAATGAAGAGATGACAAAAAATCCGATCATACAAAACAAAAAAATGCCGGTAGAAATATAGTCCATTAAAAACCCCGTCAAAATAATCAGGGTGATCAGTGGATAAATATTCCTGATCCATTTCCAATAAGGTTTATCAAATCCGCCAGCAGGCATAGCCATCCATTTTTCTAACCTTTCTTCCGTTTTGAAACTGAGTGGATTTGCCATGGCCATGGACTGGAATTGCTGGGAGGTTTCCTGTTTCCCCGCAAGTTCTTTTATTGCATTTTGTTTTTCCTCGATTGCCGGAGGCGTAAGAGGCGCTTTCAAACAATCTGCCAGTAATTTTTTGGATTGATCGGAATGACAACGGCTAAGCCACTGGAATATGGATGCAGGGCCAAACAAATCAAGGTCGGATGCAAAAGCATGATTTGCATCTGCAAAAGCTGATCCGTCTTCGTATCCGCCAAGATTATACTGCATTGCATCAAGTTCATGGCGGTTCACCCGGATTAGCCTTTCAAGATTTTCTATTTCTGAAGTTTTATCGGAGTAACGGAATACGAGATAAATAAACAGGATGGAAAAAAGAAAAATAACTATGCTTATAATTGAAAAGGAAGGCCAGAAATACCAGATTAAATACAGCGCGGCTAAAACAACGATTAATCTTGTAATCGATAAGGCCCTTTTGCTTTTTTTTAATTTCAGAATAGCGGTTTCTATTTGCGCAATCGTAAACTGGTATTTTTGAATAATCTCTTTCTGCGAATCAGGATTCTTGCTCATTACCACCAATATACATCTTCTATAAAAAAGAAATCGCGTTTACCATCAGGGGTTATCAGAATTGAAAGAATATCATATTGAACCAGGTTCCAGTCAGGATATTTATCCTGAAAAGCTACACCAGCAGTTAACAAATGGCGCCCTTTCTTCCTGTTTACCCAGTCTTCCGGTTTGCCAAAAACATCATCATGTCTCGATTTCACTTCAATAAAATGCAAAATACCCTCCCGGCTGGCGATGATATCCACTTCATACCGGGCAAATTTCCAGTTACGGGAAATCAGCTGAAAGCCATGCTGTATAAGCCATTCCACAGCCATTTGTTCTCCTGCTTTTCCAAATTCATTGTGTGCGGCCATTTTTGCTTTACTTTGAGCCACTAATGAAAAATATGGAACTGAGTAAAGATCGGGTGTTACCGATAACGGGGAAAGTACAACACTATGCCTGGGGTGGTTTTTATTACTTGCCTAAACTGTTAAACATTCCAGTAAAAAAGGGTGAAACGTACGCGGAATTCTGGCTGGGTGCTCATGAAAGGGGAAGCTCCGAATTAAAGAACGGTTCAGAAAATCCTGTTTCGCTTAAAGATTATGTGGACACATTTCCGGTGCAAACCCTGGGTGAAAAAGCAGGACGCACATTTGGTCATCTTCCTTTCCTGTTAAAAGTCCTGGATGTAAAAGAAATGTTATCCATTCAGGTACATCCTTCCAGGGAGGATGCGCAGATCGCTTTTGATGAAGAGAACAAACTGGGAATAGATCTTGCATCGCCGCAAAGGAATTTTAAAGATAATAACCACAAGCCCGAACTCATGCTGGCACTGAGTGAATTCTGGCTACTTCATGGATTCAAATCACCGAAAGCTTTACAAAATATACTTCGTGAAACGCCGGAATTGCATTTCCTGGTACCGATTTTTGGGAGCGATAATTATAAAAAACTTTACAAACACGTAATGGAACTGCCACAGGTGCAGGTAGACAGGCATTTAAAAACGCTGCTCGAAAGGATCATTTCACATTTTAACGCAGGAAAACTAAATAAGGAAAAGGAGGATTACTGGGCAGCTCGGGCTGCTATGACATATTCACAGGATGGTCATATTGACCGGGGAATTTTTTCCATTTATTTTTTCAATCTGCTTCATCTTCAGCCTGGACAAGCAGTATATCAGGATGCGGGACTGCCCCACGCTTATCTGGAAGGGCAGAATGTTGAGATCATGTCAAATTCCGATAATGTGTTGCGGGGCGGCCTGACTGTTAAACACGTGGATGTGCCCGAACTGATGAAACATGTGAAATTTGAATGTACCGTTCCGAATATCATTACAGGAGTTGCTTCAACAGAGGGTAGACTGGTTTATCCGACACCGGCGCCTGATTTTGAACTCAGTCGTCTTCAAATTATGAAGGGCAAGTCAGACAAACTCATATCTCATTCCATTGAAATATTTCTTGTTTTCAGCGGATCCGCTGAGGTTGAAGAGAATAATGGAAAATCGTTTAAAAGAAATAAAGGCGAGGCCTGGGTTAGTTTTGATACAGCTAAAAGTGAAATCAGGGCACTCGAAGACACAGTCATTTACCAGGCATCCATACCAGGTATGGATTGAACTTCCCGGTTTGGAATGATTGTTAACGGGTTCCCATACAATGTTTTCAGGATTTTTTAAAAACAGTTAATTTTGCAGTTCTAAATCTTTATGATGAAATCTTCCAATAAAATAATCTGGTCTTTTGTACTCCTGGTCGTGATTGCGGCTCTTTACCGCATCATCCCCGGCCGTCCCTACGGATTTGCGCCCCAATGGGCCATGGCTGTTTTTGCTGGAGCCGTTATTAAAGACAGGAAATGGGCATTTATAATACCAATTCTTTCAATGTTCATTTCAGACCTGCTGTATCAGGTATTATATATTGGCGGATTAACAAGTATTCCCGGTTTTTACGAAGGACAGTGGCAGAATTATATACTATTCACATTATTGGTCTTTGTAGGATTCGCCATTAAGAAATTGAATGTATTGCAAATAGTTGCGGCTTCTCTGGCAGCGCCCAGTTTATATTTTATTGTTTCCAATTTTCTTGTATGGGCAAGCAATGGTACCACACGCGGATTAGACAGACCAAAAACATTTAATGGATTGATGCTTTGTTATTCCGACGGAATTCCATTCTACGCAACAAGCCTTCTTGCTACACTGGTTTTCTCTGCTGTCCTTTTTGGAACCTATGCCTTCATCCGGAATTACAATATTAAAAGCGTAAAGCTTAAAGCTTAAAGCCCAAAACCTCTTTCTGAAGCCTAAAGCCCAAAGCTTAAAGCCTAAAACTTCTTCTTGAGACGAAAGTTTCAAATAAATTGTTTAGAGAAATTAATTGCAATAAAGAAATTTTATTAGGGTTCTAAAAAGAGGTTTTAGGCTTTCGGCTTTGGGCTTTAAGCTTAAAATGGCCTTTCGGCTTATCCATCATATCCCTCATCTTCCAGCAAATGCAAGCCATCAGCCGCTGAAGTGGCAAGTTCATCGCAACGATTGTTATGCGGATTGGAAGCATGCCCCTTCACCCAATGGAAACTCATATGTTGTTTGCCTGAAAGCTCAGCAAAACGAAGCCAGAGATCTTTATTCTTTTTCCCTCCTTTAAAATCCGTTGCGATCCAGTTTTTCAACCAGCCCTTCTCAATAGAATTTATTACGTACTGACTATCGGAATAGATTTTTAATTTCACCCCATGTTTCTTTAGCGCTTCGAGACCGGCTATCACGGCCATCAGCTCCATCCGGTTATTGGTGGTTCGCCGGAAACCGGCGGAAAGTTCCTTTTCAATTCCATTCCACATGAGAATAGTTCCATAACCTCCCGGACCAGGATTGCCCCGGGAAGCACCGTCTGTATACATGATTACGTGGTCTTTCAAAATACGTTTTTAGTTTTCTTTTCTCAACAATATGGAATGGTGGAATTGTGGATATGTAGAAAAGTGAAAATGAAATTAAAAATTAAATTTAAAATTTCATTCATTCATTACTACATATTCCACCATTCCACTATCCCACACTATTGATTAAACCTGAAACACCCCTGTTTTGAATTCAGCAATAGTGGGGTTCTGGTTGGCTGCTTTAATTCCTTCTGAAATGTATTTCCTCGATTCCAAAGGGTCAATAATCCCGTCCACCCACAAACGTGCTGCAGCATAATAAGGACTGGTCTGTTTTTCATACCGGTTACGGATTTCGTCCAATAATTTTTTTTCTTCCGCAGGATCAATGATCTGATCTTTCGATTGTAAAGATGCTACCTGGATTTGCAAGAGAGTCTTGGCTGCCTGATCACCACCCATCACTGCAATTTTTGCTGTAGGCCATGCGAGAATTAATCTTGGATCGTAAGCTTTTCCGCACATGGCATAATTTCCGGCTCCATAAGAATTTCCCACTATAATCGTGAATTTCGGTACTACCGAATTCGCAACTGCATTCACCATTTTTGCCCCATCCTTTATAATACCCGACTGTTCACTCCGGGTTCCCACCATAAAACCGGTCACATCCTGCAAAAAAACCAATGGGATTTTTTTCTGATTACAATTCATGATAAACCGAGCGGATTTATCGGCACTGTCGTTATAAATTACACCACCCAGTTGCACTTCTCCTTTTTTTGTTTTGACCATCGTACGCTGATTGGCCACGATCCCCACGGCCCATCCGTCTATACGCGCGTATCCGCAGATAATGGTCTTTCCATATTCTTCCTTGAATTGCTGAATTCCCGGCGCGTCAACAAGCCTGTTGATAATTTCAAGCATATCATATGGGCGAGTGGAATCTGAAGGTATCAATCCGTAAATCTCTTCAGGAATTTTTAATGGGCCCCTGGATTCTATCCGATCGAAGCCCGCTGTTTGCGTATGTCCCAGGCCCGACATAATTTTCTTCACCAGGTCAAGGCATTCTTCTTCTGTTTTAAATTTATAATCTGCAATTCCTGAAATGGAAGTATGAGTAACAGCACCGCCAAGTGATTCGACATCTGTGGTTTCTCCAATGGCTGCTTTGACAAGATAGGGGCCTGCTAAAAAAATAGAACCATTTCCTTCAGTTATGATGGTTTCATCACTCATAATGGGCAGGTACGCACCACCGGCAACACAGGGACCCATAACGACGGACAATTGCGAAATTCCCATTGCACTCATACGTGCATTGTTCCTGAAAATTCTGCCAAAGTGCTCTTTATCCGGAAATATCTCATCCTGTAAGGGAAGAAAAACACCGGCACTGTCAACAATATAAATTACGGGAAGATGGTTTTCCATGGCAATCTCCTGCATACGAAGATTTTTTTTACCGGTGATCGGGAACCATGCCCCCGCTTTAACGGTCTGATCATTGGCGAGAATGATACACTGACGGCCACTCACGTAACCAATGCCGGCTACTGTTCCTGCGGCAGGGCAGCCACCATATTCTTCATACATTTCATATCCTGCAAAAGCCCCGATTTCATAAAATGAAGTATTGTCATCTACCAGGTAAGCAATTCTTTCCCTCGCGGTCTTTTTATTTTTTTCGTGCTGTTTTTCAATAGATTTCAGACCGCCCCCCATAACAATTTTCTGAAAGCGGTTGCGAAGCTGACTCAGGGCCAGCTTCATATTATCTTCATTCTTGTTAAAATCAAGATCCATGATAATTGTATAAGCTGCAATATAGTATGGATGATTTAATAATATGTATTTTTAAGGATATGCACCGGAAACATATCAGGCCGTGGCTTGTGCCGCTGACAATTGCTGTTGTCATTAAAATCTTTTCTTTTTTTCCTGATGCAGTTGAAAAATATTATTCAACAGGCATCTATCCGCCGATATCCCGTTTGCTTCGATTGTTGTTTGGCTGGGTCCCATTTAGTGTGGGTGATTTCATGTATGCTGCCTGTTTCGTTTATCTGATTATTTCTTTGATACGTTTTCTCAGCAGGGCATTCAGGCGTACCATGCACCGGCAGTATCTTTTACTTTGTTTAAAAAAATTTATTACCATAGTATTGTGGATCTATCTAGCGTTTAATATTTTATGGGGACTGAACTACGATCGTTTGCCAATCGCAAAACAAATGAAATTGGAAACCAGTCTTTATTCAAAAGAAGATCTTCAAAGTCTGGTGGGCCTTCTTGTAAACAGAATGAACGGTATCGACTCTCTTTCCCGTGATGCCAGAAAGAATCTTGTAACTAACGATAGTATTTTCAGTCACTGCATTCAGGCCTATCATCAATTGCACCTTGAAAATCCGGCGGTATACTATCCCAATCCCTCCGTAAAGTTTTCTTTCTACGGTTACCTCGCGAATTACATGGGGTTTAGTGGTTATTATAACCCATTCAGCGGAGAAGCCCAGGTAAATACTACTATACCCAGGTTTGTACAGCCTTTTACTACCTGTCATGAAATCGGCCACCAGCTTGGGTATGCTAAAGAAGAAGAAGCAAATTTTTGCGGATTTCTGGCTACCAAGACTTCAAAAGATCCTGCATTCCGTTATTCAGTATATGTGGACCTCTATCTGTACTCTGCGAGTGCCTTATACGCGCTGGACTCCACTGCGTTTATACCTTACCGTGAGTCACTGCATCCTGATGTACGGCAGGATCTGCGGGACCTGAGTGCATTTTACAGAAGATATCAGAATCCTTTTGAACCTTTTATTCATGCATTATACGGAAACTTTCTAAAAGCAAATCGTCAGCCTCAGGGTATTAATTCCTATGATGAAGTGGTGGGCCTTGCCATCGCTTACTATCATAAATACGGAGCTGCTGCGTTTTAAAATTTATTCTTCCACATCATGCTCTCAACGGGCTTATTTGTCTGACCGCTGTATTTCGCTCCCTTTTTCTGATTGTATTTCACTTCTATTTCTCCATCAACAGGAAAATATATCAGCTGACCTATCGGCATGCCCCGGTATATCCGAACAGGCTGCTTAACGGAAATTTCAAGGGTCCAGTTACCGCAAAAACCGACGTCGCCTTTTCCTGCGGTTGCGTGTATATCTATTCCAAGCCTTCCGGTGGAAGACTTGCCCTCGAGGAATGGTACATGTTCATGAGTTTCCGTGTATTCCGCTGTAACACCCAGATAAAAAATATGCGGATAAAGTACAAATCCTTCTTCAGGAATTTCGAATGATTCTATCTCATTGTGTTTTTTTGCGTCCAGAATATGCTCCCGGTATGTGGCAAGCCAGGGGCCAAGATGCACATCGTAAGAATTACTGCCCAGGTCGGCACGGTCGTAGGGCTGAATTTTGATCGTACCTTTTTCCATCTCTTCCATAATGCGCTTATCAGATAAAATCATCCTTTTGGTGGTTTATTTGTTTATTTGTTTGACCTCAGCACTTAAACGGAGCGAATTTCGCATTAAGCTTATTTGTGATGCCGCTATTTTATCAACATAATATCAACGAATCTACTAAATTGGCGATCTGGCATATCACAGAAGAAGAAGATTTTTTTCTCCTGAGAGTACCCTTGAAACGGGACGTATCCCATGCACAGAAAAGATTGCAGCATCTGGCTGGCCGCTATCTGCTCATGGAATTATTTCCTGATTTTCCTGTGAAAGAAATAATGATAGCAGATACGCGTAAACCTTACCTCGAATATGAAAAATATCATTTTTCAATCTCCCATTTCGGCCAGTATGCCGCGGCGATAGTAAGCAGTACAAACAGAGTGGGAGTAGATGTAGAAAAAAGCAGCCCGGCAATTGAAAAGATCCGGAATAAATTTTTATCACCGCGCGAATCCGAAATTGCATTTGAGGGTATTGAAAAATCAGGCCACCGGCTGCGTCAGCTTACATTGCTGTGGAGCGCAAAAGAATCCATTTTCAAATGGTATAGTCTGGGCAAAGTAAACTTCAAAGATCATATCCGCTGGACGGATCCATATTTTATCCGCAGGGGGGATTTGGGAGAATTGTGTTTTGAGTTCAGGAAAGAAGGGTCTGTCCTGCTTACTGTTTATTATAAACTGTTTGATGATCTGGTTTTGACATTTGTATATACTTGAGGAGGCATAAAGCTCAAAGCCTAAAGCTTAAAGACTAAAACTTCTTTTTAGGCCTTAAGCTTCATGTAAGAACATTGTGGAATTTAAAAGTAATTGAGAAATATTATCAGAGTTCCAAAAAGTAGTTTTAGGCTTTAAGCTTCTTTAGGCTTTCATTCAATCCCCAAAATCTCATCCATATCATCAATCAGGTTCATGTTGATATCATCCTGCCCCGAAATTCCTTCCATGGAACCCTTGATATGTGCAGCATTCAGCAATACTTTTTCCAGTTGTTTTTCCCTGGTCTTCCATAATTTCTCCATCATATCCCTTTCCCGCTGGATGGACATTTTCATTGATGAAAAACCTTCGCGAATTGCTTTCCACTGTTCACTGAATTCACTGCTTGTGAGATAGTCGTAAAGGAGCTGCATCTTATCACCCTTGTTCTGTTGATTCCTTGAAGCCTGGAAAATCCTGCTAATACCGTCACGAAGAACTTCGGTTAATGCCCTTACTTCTGAAAAATTACAAATCCAGATGCCGTTTCTTTCTCCGAAAATAGTCATATCCCTGGGCATGACCCTTGTAACCAGAATCGCTAACTGTGCACCCTGCTGGCGCATATCGTTTTTGAGTTTGTCAATCCATTCTGATTCAAAATTTTTCGTACGCTTACTTTCATAAATAATTTTTCCACATTCCTGACCTGTGGAATTTCTTACTGTGAGGGTACAATCCGCGCCGCGAACACCTTTGGCGATGGGCTCTACCAGATCGAAAGGAAATGCATTCTGCAGCAATTTCTCCAGGGCAAGTTCCTGCACTTCGCCCTGCAATTGTGTGGAACCTTGATCAGCCCTGCGTTTCATCTCTTCCGCCAGCTTTTTCTGGTCCTCCAGTTGTTTCCTCAATTCCTGCAGCTGCAGCTGAAAATCATTTTCTCTGGATTGATTTTTCAGTTCTTCATTGCGGCGGATTTCTTCCGAAATTTTTATTCTGTCTTCCTGCAACTTGCGCTGATGCAAAATCTCCAGCTCTTCTTCTTTCATTTTCAGGGCTTGTTCTTTTTGTAAAAATTCGAGTTCTTTCTGCCTGGCTGATTTTAATTTTTCATGTTGCTCTTCATTTGACTGCTGAAGAATCGTCAGCCGGTTTTCAAAATCATGGTGAATGGATTTACGCAAATCCTCTTCCAGCTTTTGCTGAATTAGTTTTTTCTCTTCATTGAATTTTTTCTGAAAATTATCTTCCTGTTCCTGTAATTGTTTGGTCAGATCTCTTGACCTCTTCAGGAATTCATCCTCTTTTTTCCGGGTGAATTCGATCATCTGCTCCCGCAGGTCTTTCTTGTATTGTTCGGAAACGGCTTCTTCCATCGCAAACTCATGACGACAATTCGGACATTTGATGGTTGTAGGCATTTATTTTTTTTGTAAAGATAATTGAACGGAGGAAAGTATAAGAGTGTGAGAGTGTGAGAGTGTGAGAGTGTTGAACTTCTAACCTCTGCCAACGGCCAACGAAAACAATTTGAATCCTTAACTTTAAGTGACAAAAAATTGTATGAAATACATTTTACTCATTTTTCTGTTCATTTGTTTTGAACCCCTATGGGCACAAAAAACAGAAAAGCCTCCTCTTCATGGAAAACACTGGATGGCCATTACGGGTAAGCCATTGGGAGCTGAATCCGGTGCGCAGATTTTTCAGCAGGGAGGAAACGCCGTGGATGCAGCCTGCGCGATGTTGGCTTCGATGTGTACACAATGGGCTGTGTTAAGCTGGGGAGGTGAAACACAGGCGATAATATACAATCCAAAAACAAAAAAGGTTATTTCTATTGACGCGCTGGGATTCGCACCAGGCACAGCTACTGCAGCTTATTATAGATCTAAGGGCTATTATTTTCCACCTGAATATGGTCCGCTGGCAGCCGTTACACCCGGAACACCCGGAGGACTATGTTATATGCTGGCTGAATATGGAAGCATGAGTCTTAAACAGGTGTTGGCACCAGCCATGCAGTTGGCGGCAGGTTACCCGATTGAAGCAATGGCGGCAAACAATATGCAGAAAAATCTTTCCTGGATCAAACAATGGCCCTATAGCAGCAAAGTATTTATTACACATCCCGGAGAGAAAAGAGAGGCGCCTGAACCGGGAGAAATTTTTATTCAAAAGGATCTTTTGGCAACCCTGACAAAAATGGTTGAAGCGGAAGATCAGGCACTCAAACAAA
Source organism: uncultured Bacteroidota bacterium (assembly GCA_963711345.1). Taxonomy (GTDB): domain Bacteria; phylum Bacteroidota; class Bacteroidia; order Chitinophagales; family Chitinophagaceae; genus Puia. The sequence continues at coordinate 1,592,595 of CAVQDS010000002.1, forward strand.
AAAAGTCCCGTAAGGAAGCGATTTATGCAGCGTACGACCGGTTTTACAAAGGTGATATCGCGAAAGAATTTGTACGCGGTTGCCAGGAACAGGGTGGACTAATCAGCATGGAAGATCTTGCGCACTGGAAGCCCATGGAAGAAGAACCTCTCCACGTGAATTATAAAGGTATAGAGGTTTACAAACTACAGCAATGGTCGCAGGGTCCTGTTTTATTGCAAAGTCTCAATATCCTGGAGAATATAGACCTGCGTGCAATGGGATATAATAGTTCTAAATATATTCATACCCTTTATCAAACAATGAATCTGGCATTTGCAGATCGTGATTTTTATTACGGTGACCCTTATTTTTCTCCCAAGGAACCTATCACTGGTTTGCTGAATAAAGAATATGCAAAACAAAGAGCTGCGCAGATCCAATATAACTATAATGACAGTAGCTGTGCGCCCGGAGACCCGTATCCCTTTGAAGGAAAAACAAATCCATATGTTGCACTATTGAAATCAAGATTCGGAAATAACTGGCCGGCCGGTAATGCAAAAGCGTTCAGCGTTGAGCGTTCCGCGTTCGGCGTTGAGCGTTCAGCGTTGAGCGTGGAGGAGGCTCTCTATGAGGACAGATTATGGCGTGGAACGACTTCCATAGAAGCATGCGACGAAGACGGTTGGGTTGTATCAGTAACACCCAGCGGAGGGTGGCTTCCCGCATGCATTGCCGGCAATACCGGTGTGGGCATGAGTCAGCGCATGCAGAGTTTTGTACTGGATTCCACACTCGACCCATTCAATGTATTGGAACCGTATAAAAAACCGAGGGTGACGTTAACACCTACTCTTGCTATGAAGGATGGAAAACCATTTCTTTCTTTTGCCGTACAGGGCGGAGATACGCAGGACCAGAATCTCCTCCAATTCTTTTTGAATGTGGTTGAATTCAATATGACGGTACAACAGGCCGTAGAAGCTGCCAATATCAATACGGACCAGCTCTGGCTTTCATTGGGTGGGGATAAAAAAGAAGATCGCATGCCAAGGCCTGGTTATATTTTATTAAATAATAAAACAGATTCTTCTGTAAGAAAAGATTTGCAAAAAATGGGATATACCATGCGTTTCGCAGAAAAAACCAGCGGCCCCATTAATGCCATTTATTACGACTGGAAGCACGGGAGTTTCTGGGGTGGCAGCAGTAATTATGGTGAAGATTATGGAATTGGATGGTAAATTTTTGTAAGTAGATCTTCTGGCAGACTTAGACGAAGAAATAATATTTATATTTAGATGAAAGCTTCGAAATCCTGCTCCCTGGAATATTGTTCTCCATTCTTAACTTAAAACCAAACCAAAAGATTATGAAACAATTTCTATTCCTGATGCTGTCGTGTTTTGTTTTGATTTCTTGTAACAATCAGCCAAAAACGGATGATGTCAAAACTGACAGTACTGCTAAAAAAGAACCGCTCGTTTACCCCTATACGGCAAAATATTCGCTGAACTGGCAACCGGGGGATGAAAAATATGCTGTACTCGCGCTCAATTCTTTGAAGAAATTTGCAGATGGAGATGTAAAGGGAAGTTTCGATTATTTTGCTGATTCCATTGAATTTATTGCCGACAAATATCATTTCAATGGTAAGAAAGACAGCCTGCTGACCATTATGACTCCCATGCGTACGGAATTGACCAGCATGACCGTTATTCCTGACACATGGATCACTACTTATTATCCAGATTATAAGGAGACCTGGGTTACGGTATGGTCAACCGAGAAATGGACCGATAAAAAAGGGAAAACGGATTCTCTTTATGTAGTTGACGATATAATGATTAAGAATGATAAGATCGGAGAGATCGATGAAACACAGCGCATGTATGCTGAAACACCGAAGAAAAAATAATGCTGAAAATTTAATCAAAAGATCCTGCCTGAATCGGCGGGATTTTTTATGGTATTTGTCAAATCAGAATACATGTTTATTTCACCTGAGCGGGTTCAGCATTCCACATATCAACAATATTTTTCCAGGATCCATCAGCTTCTTTTCTCCAGATCGTCACTCCCTTATTAAATTCTGTGATAGGTTTACCCAGTGAATCATTCATTGTAATTTGATTTTGCTCGATCATATATGCTATGTCACCGCTGGTGGATACATACGCACTCAATGGTTCCCAGCTTATTTTGAAACCAGGAATTTTTACAGTACTCATGATCATTTCACGTATGGCATTTTTGCCTTTAATCGGAGGCTGTCCCGGCGACATTACAACCGCATCATCTGCCCAGTAACTTAATGTTTTTTACATACTGTCAGTTGCAGCTGATCTGGACCATTCCCTGCTGATTTCCATCAGATGTTCACTTTCAATTTTTGTATCTGCTTTTTTACTTACGCAAGCGGTAAGAACAATAAAAATGATTGATGCAGTTATAGGTTTCATTATTATTTTTATCTGAAATTATTATAAACTCATATTATTTATGAATTTTTTATCCCTCGAACCATTTATTCCATCAGGAAGCGATTTTGAAGGCTCTAAGCAATTTTTTCAGGAGCTGGGTTTTACATTAAAGTGGGATGCCGGCGATTATATTGGTTTCGAAAGGGATGGTTGTAAATTCATATTACAGAAGTATAATAACAAAGAATTTGCGGAGAATTTCATGTTGAGCGTCAGGGTAGACGATGTTACAGAATTCCGAAATTCGGTTCTTGAGAAAAAACTACCGGAAAGATTTGGCATAAAATTGGGACAGCCAACCAACCAGCCTTATGGCAAAGAAGTGAATATTATCGATTTAGCGGGGGTTTGCTGGCATTTTGTTGAAACACACCAATAATCTCATAACCCATATCTCATATCCCATAACCCATATCCCACATCCCATATCCCTTATGGTCGAAGCCCAGGTTGCTGAGGGGTTGCTCAGGGGTCGCTCAGGGGTTGCCGGGGGGTAAGCCCCGGAAACTCCTGGCCGGCTTCTGGGAAAGGGGCAAAAATCCAGGGAAAAATATAGAAAAAGACTGCCTTAAATTTGGAAAGGGCATAGGACTTGTCGTATAATCGTGTAAACAAGTTATCAAAAATTAGTAAAAATCCATCCTATGGGAAAATTATTACAAGGCATCAATGGGCCTTTTTCAGGAAAAGTCGGCCCGGTTGTGGGTTATGTGCTTAATAACAAGTCCGTTATACGCGCCCTTGCAGGCCGCAGTAAAAAACCACTTACTCCAAAGCAGATCCATCAGCGCAAGAAATTTGCGTTAATGAATGATTTTCTGGGTCAGCTGCAATCCCTGCTGAACATTAGCTATGCCGGTGTTGCGGTAAACATGACCGGCTCCAACAAAGCATTTTCTTATAATGTGATGAATGCCATCAGGGGCTTTTATCCCGATATTTCGATCGATTACAAGATGGTGCTGCTTGGCCGGGGCGACCTGCCCAATGTTGAATTGGCGAATACCAAACCATTACCTGAAGGTAAACTGGAATTCAGCTGGACCGATAACAGCGGAACAGGCAAGGCAAAAGCATCTGATAAAGCTTTTGCAGCTGTTTACAATGAAGAGCTAAGAGACTGGAAATACGAACTTAACCTGTCAACAAGGGGTGAGGGTTTTTGTGTTTTAGATGTATCCACGCTGAAAGGTAAACCAGTGCATGGCTACCTGGGATTCATAACCGAAGATGGAAGGGATGTGACGGATACTTTATATACCGGGATGGTTAGTTTATAAAAGGAAATTCACAGATATTTATTGAGATAACAATCAATGTTTGAATTCTATCTCATAAATCGTAGGCCATAATTTCCCGGTTACATATACTTTATTTGTAACTGAATCATAGGCTATACCGTTTGTTTCTTCTGAAAAAGGATACTTAATTTTAACTTCTGTCTTTAAAGCAGAGAGATCCAGTTTGCCAACCACTTGCCCTGTTGTGGTATCTATTTTCAGAATATTATCCGTCAGCCACTGGTTGGCATAAATATATCCATGGATCATCTCCAGTTCATTGATATTCTGAACCGGCCCGTTATTGTCTGTTACACTGAGTGTTTTTATTATTTTAAATGTAGAAGGTTCACGGTAATATATATTGCTGCTGCCATTACTCATGATTAGAAATGCTCCATTTGTCGTCAATCCCCAACCATCGCCATCATATGTAAATGTTCCCAGTCTTTTATATGTTTCAGCATTATATATAAAGCCAATATGCGTTGTATCCGTAAGTTGATAAATCCTGCCTTTTAAAAATGCAATGCCTTCTCCAAAATATTTGTTCTTATCAATCTCGGCTTTTATATCTATCCTGCCGGTTTTTAAGTCAACCGGACCAAAAGCTGATCTTGAACTGGGATATGAACTGGTATGTCCTGTACTTTCAAACAGCAATCCTTTATAAAACAGGAAGCCTTCTGTATAAGAAGTGGTGTCGTGAGGGAAAGCATTTACAACTTTAAAATTGATATTTTCGGGAGAATTATCCTCTGTTTTATCTGTCAGTTTTTGTTCAGACTCCTGATTATTATGGCATGCGACGGAGAAGAGGATAATGAAGGAAAAACATGTGCATTTCAGGAACGAGATTGTCTGTTTCAATGCTATGTTTTATCTTTCTTAGGCTTAAGCGGTTTCATTCGAGAATCGTAGTGATCTTCTCTGGCGCAAAGAATTATCTGGTTTATATTTTTTTCTAAAAAGGTTTCCAGGGCTATCCTCAAAAGTAATTTTGAATTTTGACTTATGACACCAAAATTATATTCCTCGTTTGTTTCATAAATCGTTTTAAATGTGATGGAATCTTCTAAAATTATTTGCAGGGTTAGTTTATTGGGTTCTTTTTGAAAGCCAATCTCAGTTTTAATAATATAATCTGATGCGAGAGGTGTACCGGTGACAAATTGAGATGATCTAACAAGCCCGTCCTTAATAAGGTTTCCTGCAGCATCATTCGATTCCAGGTAGAAAAATCTTTGTGCCCTGGCAAAACAGAGGCTAAAAGATAAAGTAGTTAACAGATAAATTTTTTTCATTTTTCGGAAACTTTAATGGTAGACCCTAAATTGTTCTTTTAAGATAGTCATTATCATGAACAGTGACGTTATTTATGGCAGTTATATTAGGAATTGAATTTATCAAATGCCTTTGATTTTAGGCTTTAGGCCTTCGGCTTTAAGCTTTAGAACTAGTTCTTCAATTTAAAATTGAAAATAAGTGTTCCGACAGATTCATCGGAACTGCTATTGAATTTAACCTGATGTGCCTTTTGAATGGCAATGGCCTTCAGGCTTGCATCAGCCGTTGTAGAGCCCCTGGCCTGATATTCAGCACTGATTACATTTCCTGCAGCATCAACATGAATATCCACGGCAACTTTCGCATTTTCGTTAAATTCATCTGTGAATGAAGGTGTACTTCTTATCTTTCTGCCCTGCAATCCTCCTGCGATTGCTATACCATTACCATGACCCCCACCTTTATAATTAGTTGAATTCGGATCACCACCCGGTGCTCCCTGATCACCTTTTCCACCGGCAATACCCTGATTGCCTCCCGGCTTAAAATGATCAGCATCATTTCCTCCCGTTCCATCTCCGTTTACTCCATGAAAAACCGCTTTTGGTTTTGGTGGCACAGGGGTGGGATTCACAGCAGTTTGAACTATTTTGCGTGGAGTTTTTACACTGAGATCTTTATCGGGAATTTTAGTAGCCTGAGGTTTTGTTACCGGTGGAGGTTTAACGGCTGGAACATCGTCGGGATTTTTATCATCCGTTTCAACATCTTTCAGCGCTTCTTTTGTTGCAGCAACCGTTTTAGGAGGAGTATATTTTTCCTGATCCTGTTTCGAAGGATCATTGGGAAGAAAAGGCTGGTTGTTGCCCAATCCCTGATCACTGTTACCAAGATTTACTTCCAGTCCTTCCTCCACAGGTGTCGGCGGGTTAAATGGAAGATTCCAGGAAACCAATAAGAGTAATAACAGAAGGGTACCACAAATCAACAAAGTATACAAAGCCGCTTTACGGTTTTTACGGACTTCGAATTCATGATTTGCTTTTAGATAGTTCACGTCGTGAAATTATACTAAAATAGCCTAAAGCCCTTTTAAGCCTAAAGCCCAAAGCTTAAAGCCTAAAACTACTTTTTGGAACTCTAATTATATTTACTGATTACCACTGATCTCCCTACTTAATTATTTGAAACATTCAGCTCAAGTATAAGTTTTAGGCTTTAAGCTTTCGGCTTAGAAAAGTTTTAAGCTTTGGGCTTTAAGCTTTCGGCTTAAGATGCAAAATCTTTTTCAAATTGCCCCCTGATACGTTCCATCGGCGGATTGAAATAACCAAATTTTAACAATGGAAATTCCTCGCGTAAAAGTTCCATGAGATTCTTAACACCCATCGCATCTCCGGTTTCGATAATTCCGATTTTCCCCAGGTACCAATCAGGATCAATATTAAAATTTCGCCACTGGATCATGTCAAGCCCCGTTTCAGAAATCATTTTACGAAGTGCTTCATATTCTTCCTCACTGTCAGTCATACCAGGGAATACAAAATAATTTATTGAAGTCCAGCCCCCGGCGGTTTTCACCACACGCAGACTTTCCACAATATCCTCGAACTGATAATTATTTGGCCGGTAATAAGCTTCATATATATTTTTTCTTGCAGAATTCATACTCACGCGTATGGAGTTCAAACCTGAGTCGCATAAGGCTTTCACGGCATCGGGCCTGGAACCGTTCGTATTGATATTAATACTGCCACGATCTGTGTGTTTTCTGATTTCAAGAATGGCTTCGCATATGGTTTCCCACATTAACAAAGGCTCGCCTTCACATCCCTGCCCGAAACTTATGATTGGGTAAGAAGCTGTTTGAAGATGCGGTACGGTAAACTCAACGATTTCTTCAGCACTGGGACGGAAAGTCAGACGATCCTGTGTTGAGTGAATCGTTTCTTCCTGTGGCTGAAAGGAAATACATCCAATGCAATTTGCATTGCAGGCCGGTGAAACGGGAACAGGACATTCCCATCTTCCCAGGGAAAGATTTCTTGCTGCAGGACAGTGGTAGGTATTACAGCAATTCTCCATAAGATGTTTTACCAGGCGGTTATGCGGATAGGATTTCAAAAGGCTTTTTGCTCCTTCTGAAATGCTGGAAGCGTTATATCCACGGGCTTCCTGCCGGATATCCGGTTCGATGCGAATGGCAGGAACATAAAATTTTTCATTGAACCATCCGGCAGCCGTATAGCAAAACAGGGGAAGGGTAGGTGCATCAGGTTCAGTTTCAAAAGCAGAAAGATAAAGCCCGGTATGTGCCGGAGGAATGAAAGCCGCAACGGCCCAGCCCTTTTCGCAAAGACGCATTTCACCCGTTTCTGCATCGAGGCCAATGCCCCGGCGGCCAGGAAGTTCATAAAGTGAGCCTCCTTCGGGCAACAGTATCCAGTCTGATTCATCAACAGGCAATGCATCCCATCCACTGCGCCCGCATGCATAAAGTGAAATGTCTTCGAAAATATTTCCTTCTCCGTCTGAATATAAAATATAAGGCGACATCACTGCAAATTTACGAGTTTGCTGTGGCAGTAGTCATTAAATTCATCTTCCGTGGCATCCGGTTCATCATCATCCAGTACTTCTTTCTGAATTAATTTATTATCCTTGAAATCGAGGGTCAGTAAACCGTCTTTCAATATCACCGATTGGAGTGAAGTCCATGGGAATTTTTTTTTGAAAAGAGAATTGAGTACGAGGCCTTGAGAATTAAATCCAATTTCAAGCGGATATTTTGCCTGTGCCTCCAGGACGGCAAAAAAAATAAAGAGCAAGGACATCCATTGAAAATAGGGCATGCCCAGCCAGAAAAGGGCAGCTGCCAATAACCAGTTCCTGAATTGCATTTCTTTTTTCTTCCGGAAAGAATAAAGATTCACGAACAGGCCGAGAAAAAGGATAATGGCTGAGATTGTCAAAAAGACATTAAATCCATGACGGATTTGAGTATAACAGAAACTGATAATGGAAAAAATTAATAGTAAAACACTGACCAGATCGGTTTTCCGTGCATTTTCCCTTTTAAGGATTACTACATAGTCGTAGTGCATTCAGGTTCTTTACGAATGAAAGGCTGAGGATTGGCGGCCACCAGCATATTGCTTAGTTTCCATAAAATCCTGGCTCCAATGATTGCATCTAAATTACTTTCACCAACTGCAATTTCAACAAGGTCGAACCCTAAGAATTTACGACCACTTTCAATAATTTTCTTAATGAGGTAGGTAATTTGTTCTACTTCAAATCCTCCATTCACAGGAGTTCCGGTGTGGGGGCATAATTTCGGATCCAGTCCGTCAATATCAAAACTAAGATATACAGAAGAGGGAAGCTGTTGCACGATTTCATCCACGATGGAACGCCAGGTATGACCTTCAAATAGTTTTTCTTTTATATTTCTGTCGTAAAAAGCAATTATCCGTTGATTATTATTCCGGATATAATTGAATTCTTCCTCACTGTAATCACGCACACCCACCTGAATCAGTTTGAGGATCTGCGGAATTTCCTGGAGCGCATTGAACATAATGCTCGCATGACTGTGATCAAAGTTTTCATATGATTTACGCAGGTCACAATGTGCGTCAATCTGGAGTATTCCAAATTCTCCGTATTTCTCTGCAATTGCTTTAAGATAACCAAGCGAAACACTATGATCTCCACCAAGAAGGACGACAAGTTTTTCTTCCATCAAGAGACTCCTGGTTTGTTCATAAACCCATTTATTCAGATTCGCACTTCCTTCATTAATTTCCTTCAAGGATTTACACATGAAACTGTTCTTCTCGATCTCTTCGCCCTTCGAGATATAATTGATATAGAGTTCTGCTTCTTTACGCAAATAGTCGCTCTTCATCAGCACTTTCCTGTCGGGATGCCGCATGAAAATTCCCTGATTCCAGGCATTACCTGATTCGTCGTCAAAAACATCTACCTGCATGCTGGCATTAAAAATATGCTCGCCTGCACGGGAAGTTCCTGATCCGGAGCTGACCGTTACTTCCCATGGAATGGGTAATATAACCAGCCTGGCTTCTTCTTCTGTGAACGGGAGTCCAAAAATTGTATTTTTTGGATTACTTGCGATGTTGGAATCGAAGTGGGATAAATCTGTCATGTTTTGCTTTCTGCCTTGGAACGGCCCGCAAAGGTAGTTCGGCGGGGCGGATTATCAAAACATTAAAAAAGCTTAAAGCTTATTTAAGCCTTAAGCCTGAAGCCCAAAGCTTAAAGCCTAAGACTTTATTTATGCCTAAAGCTTAAAGCTGAAAACCTTAAACTACTTCCTGGAACTCTAATAATATTTATTGATTGCCACTGATCTCCCTATTTATTTATTTGAAACACTCAGCTCAAGTATAAGTTTTAGGCTTTTGGCTTAAAAAGTTTTAGGCTTTGAGCCTTAGGCTTTGGGCTTTTATGAATAACTTTGCGGCTCATGAAGAGAACCCATATCATACTCCTGGTTTTCATTGCGCTAAGCATAGGATTGCTCGTGAGTTTCATGGGGAATTTGTCTACTTATGAAACCATCGCTTCCGCCCGGCAGAATGAAGGTAAAACGGTTACCATTATTGCCAAACTGGACAATAGTCTGCCAATGGAATATAATCCTGTAAAGGATCCTAATTATTTGAGTTTCCATATTCTCGATACACTTGGTGGAAAGGCGAAAGTCATATATCATTATGGTAAGCCCTATGATATGGAAAAAGCAGAACGTGTTGTATTGAAAGGTAAAATGAACGGCGATGTTTTTGAGATCACACAAAAAGACGGTATACTGATCAAATGCCCATCCAAATACAAAGATGATCCTGAATCTGCGAAAAAGGAGCTTAATTAAACCCAATAGTTTTTATGGATTATGTTGGTGAACATTTGATGCCGGGAAAACTGGGTCAGTTTTTTGTAGTGCTGTCTTTTGCGGGCTCGTTCGTAGCTACTCTTTCTTATTTAAAATCGGCTAATGCCAAATCATCTGAAGAATCTGCTTCATGGAAAAAAATGGCGCGTTTTAGTTTTCTTCTAAGCACTATTTCCATTTTCCTTGTATTTGCAACTATCTTTTATATTGTTCATCAGCATTATTTCGAATACAATTTCGCCTGGGAGCATTCCAGCAAAAACCTCGATCCGAAATATATGCTCAGTTGCATATGGGAAGCACAGGAGGGAAGTTTTTTATTGTGGATGATGTGGAACGGTATATTGGGAATCATTCTTATGTCACGGGCCAGGCAATGGGAATCACCAATCCTTACCATCATCAGTTTTGCTCAGTTTTGTCTGCTCACAATGATTCTGGGAGTCTATATTTTCTCTTTTCAGATTGGACATAGCCCGTTCATGCTGGTGAGACAATTATTCCAGGAAGCGCCTATTTTTCAAAGGGCCGATTATTTATCCATTCCGCAGATGCAGGATGGACAAAGTCTCAATGCACTTTTGCAGAATTACTGGATGGTGATTCATCCGCCCGTTTTGTTTCTGGGATTTTCATCCACGCTTATTCCATTCGCATTTGCAGTATCGGGTTTATGGAAGAAGGAATACGGAAGCTGGACTAAAACTGCTTTACCCTGGACACTTTTTTCCTGTTGTATTCTGGGAACAGGCATCATGATGGGCGCAGCATGGGCCTATGAATCCCTGACTTTTGGCGGATACTGGGCGTGGGATCCGGTAGAAAACGCATCGCTGGTACCATGGCTGGTTTTGGTGGCAGGACTTCATACACTGGTAATTTATAATGCCACCGGTCATTCTCTTCGCACTACGTATCTGTTTTTAATTCTTGGATTCGTCTTAATTCTTTATGCGACTTTTCTTACAAGAAGTGGGAGATTAGGAGATACATCGGTACATGCATTTGTGGGATCAGGACTGGATCTTCAACTGATTTTATTGATTGCAATTTTTTTCATTCCAGCATTGATTTTATATTTTATTCGATACAATCAGATCCCGCATGTGGCCAGAGAAGAAAATACCTGGTCAAGGGAATTCTGGATGTTTATAGGTGCTCTTGTTATTTTTCTTTCGGCTATTTTTATTATGATAGCGACTTCACTTCCTGTTATTAATTCAATATTTGGAACAAAATGGTCAACAGGCGACGATCCAAAATTTTCGTATAACAGGATAGAGATTTTTATAGCTATTATACTTGGATTACTGACTGCAACCGTTCAATATTTAAAATATAAAAACAGTTCGCCTTCCCAGGTTCTGAAAAAACTTTTACCGGTTACGATCTTTGCATTAATCATAGCAGTTTGTGTTAGCGTATTCGGAAATATTCAGTATACGGAATATGGAACTGGATACCAGGCGGCCATTCATATGGCCCTTTTTGCAGGTATATATTCCGTTCTTGCAAATGCTGCATATATATTTAACAGCCTTAAAGGAAGAATTAAAATGGCAGGCGCATCCATTGCCCATGCCGGTTTCGGTATTCTTTTAGTTGGAATCCTGATCTCTTCTTCCAAAAAGGAAGTCCTTTCTCACAATACGACAGGAATCAACCTGCCCTTCGATCCTAAAACAAAAGAAAATCCACTCGAGAATCTGACCCTGATTAAAAATGTCAGGACGGATATGGGAAAGTATTATGCTACTTATCTCAGTAACGATTCTGTGAATGCGACAGGAAATATTATTTATTTCAGGGTTAATTTCACTGATAAAAAAACGGGCGAATCATTTGATCTTTGGCCAAACCTGATTAAGAACACGAAAGGTGCTGAGAATTATTCCAATAATCCGGACAAACAACATTACCTGGACAGGGATATTTTTACCTATATCAGTTATGCCAATATCTTAGATAAACAGAGGGATACTTCAGGATTTAAAACTTATCCTGTAGGTCTTCACGATACAATTTATTATTCGAAGGGGATGTTGATACTCGATACCGTGCTTGTCAATCCGACGACAGATAAATATCACTTTACACCTTCTGACACAGCCCTGCAGGCCAGGATTAGAGTCATAAGCCGCGATAGCCAGCAGTATACAATGGCTCCCCTGTTGTATGTAAAGGACAATATGATTTACCGGGTAGCAGATACACTGTATGCTCAGAATCTTGCGGTAGAACTGGGGACTGTGATGAATAATAAAAAGATCCAGTTGCTTGTTAAAGAATCAACAGATATGGTCCCTTTTGTTTCTCTGAAAGTATATTTATTCCCGCAGATCAACCTGGTTTGGATAGGCATAATTATCATGATGACCGGCTTTGTAATGAGTATCGTCAGCAGGCGTAAAAGCCTGTCTAAAAGGCTTCCGCAGCAGATGTCCTGATGGTTCCGGCCTCCTTGGGCGTACCCGGATTTTTTATTAACTTTAAGCTTTCAATGCCCTTTTTTCGTTTACGATACCTCTGTGTTTTATTCCCGTTTATCCTTCTGATCACGGTGCAGTCTTCTTTTGCCCAGCAGTCGCCGGTTTCGCCTTCGGTTACCAAACAAACGGAACAGGAAAAAAAACTGGCTGATCTTCAACAATTCAACAACCGTTTTGGTAAAAATGATACCATCTGGAGTATGGTGATAGTTTATGAAGGGGATACCATCCCCGCCAAAACTTATGCTGCAGTGGATATATATGGCGCTATGACACGTGCCATGCGTAAAAGAAGTGAAGCCATGTCACGGTTGAGAAATGCGGTATATGTCACTTATCCTTATGCAAGGAAAGCAGGTATCATACTGAATGATATGAATGCGCAACTTGCAAAAATGAATTCTGAATCACAGAAAAAAGAATATATCAAATCGATGGAAAGGGATCTGAAAAAACAATTTACAGATCCTATGGAAAGACTTTCGGTTTATCAGGGAAAGGTTTTGATGAAACTCATCAACAGGCAGACTGGCAATAACTGTTATGACATTATTAAGGAATACCGTGGCGGGCTCTCAGCCCGCGTATGGCAAACGGTTGCTTTTTTCTTCGGCAGCAGCCTCAAACAGCCCTATGATGCACAGGGAGAAGATCATGATGTTGAAGTTATTGTGCAAGAGGTGGAGAGGATGTATAGAGGATGAGGAAAGTGTGGTAGTGTGGTAGTGTGGTAGTGTGGTAGCGATTCTTTGTATAATTATATTTATTCCCATAATAATTTTATTACTTCAATTGCCACACTACCACACTATAGTGAGTGTATCTTTCCTATAATTCCGGTACTGGAAAATCCCGGCAAAATCGGATTAATCACAACTCGTCCTCCCGCCGCAATTACTTCTTTCGCGCCTACAATCTGATCAATTGTGTAATCACCGCCTTTTACCAGTACGTCTGGTTTTATTATTTCGATTAGTTCCAGCGGTGTATCTTCTTCAAAGATCACGACGGCATCCACGATGAGCAGGGAAGCCAGCATAAGGGCGCGTGATTTTTCATCCATTATCGGCCGTCCTGCGCCTTTCAACCTGTGGGCAGATCCGTCGGAATTCAAACCAACAATCAGGAAATCTGATTCGCGGGCTGCGTCTGAAAGTGAAGCAATATGACCAGGATGCAGGATATCGAAGCATCCATTGGTAAATGAGACCGTTTTGTTGAGTAGTTTCCATCTGTTCACCTGGAAAACAATGTCTTTAGGAGAATATATTTTATGCTGTATAACCTGGGGCTGATTCATCCACTTTAATTTTTTGACGGTTCACGCGGGGTAATAAAATAAAACTGATTACGCCAAAAATGACAAAACTCAAAAACTGGCCAAACCAGAGCAGCCATCCGAGCGCCTGTCCGTAAGGTTCTTTAGGTATATGGTATAAGGCTACGGTTTCCATAACGAGCAAGGCATATGCGCCGATTCCTCCCGGCGAAAGGATCATACCAACACTTCCCATTGCCAGTACTGTCAAAGCATCGGCAAGGCCCAGGTGGCTTGTTTCATCAATTGCGAAAAACCCGCACCAGGTACTCAGCAGGTACATGACCCAAATCGCAATGGTATAAAAGAAAAATAAAGGTTTATTTTTTAAAGCCCGGACGCTGGTCAGTCCATGCCAGACACCTGTAAGGATATCTTTTATTTTCTGAACAATATTAATATGTCCGAAACGGCTAAAGACTATTTTAATGATTACAAGAAAAACGATCAGTCCAATTGCCAGAATAACTATTTTTCTGTAAGCAGTCTGTCCGTTTTTGTTTTGAAAAAGCGGATAAATATAATCGTGTACCAGAGAACTGACGATATCAAATTGAAAAACAAATGTGAGACCGAAAACCAACATCAGGCAGATAACATCGAAAGCTCTTTCTGCTACAATGGTGCCCACCAGTTTTTGGGCTGGTATTTTTTCATATCTCGCCAGTATGGTACATTTTAAGACTTCTCCCAGTCTTGGTGCACCGAGGTTTACGAAATAACCGATCATAACAGCAAAAAAAGCATTCAGTCTGGAAGGAGCGTAACCCATAGGTTCCATAAGTTGCCTCCAGCGAAGGGCACGTAACCAGTGGGCAACGAGTAATAAACTGAAGACAGGGATAAGTAACCAATAATGAGCGCGGTCCATCGCTTTTTTAAGTTGTTCCCATTTCTCATGATCCATTCCGCGAACACTTAACCAAACAAAAAATACCGCAAGGGCGCCAAAAAAAATGTATTGCAGAACAGATAAAAAATGCTTCTTCATAGAGGCAGGTAAGATACAATTTTAAAGGGATCCGGCAAGTCTGGAGCGGGATGCAGCGTACTGTAAGCAATCTATAATTTATTCCCTTCTTTTGGAAAAACTACCCATGGTTTGAATTTTTTAGCTTCTTCAAAATCGAGGCGTGCATAGGAAATTACAATCACAATATCACCAACTGCGCCACTTCGGGCCGCGGGGCCATTCAGGCAACATATTCCTGAATCTCTTTTACCAGGAATTAGATATGTTTCAATCCGTGCCCCATTGTTAACGTTCACAACCTGTACTTTTTCGTTCGCTATTAAATTTGCAGCGTCCATCAGATCTTCGTCAAGGGTCAGGCTGCCGATATAATTCAGATTAGATTCAGTTATAACCAGCCTGTGAACTTTAGATTTTAGTACTTCGATATCCATGGGCGCTTTTTCATTTTGAGCCGCAAATTTAAACTAATTCAGCAGCATATTATCTATTAGTCTCACTTCTCCCTGAAAAGCTGCGATGAGAGCCAGCGTTTTAACTTTTCCATCGAATTCTTGAACCGGTTGTAAATCTTCGGCTTTGGATATGGATATATAATCAGTTTTAAAATGGGCTCCATCCAGAATTTTCCTGGCCTCTTCAATAGCAGAACTTGTATCTCCCGGAATAAGGTTATTCCTGATATATGTAAGGGCCTGGTATATGGCAGGTGCATTTCTTCTTTGTCCGACAGTTAACCGCCGGTTACGGCTGCTTAATGCGAGACCGTCTTCTTCCCTTACGGTTGGAACAGCCTGGAATTCAACTGCCAGATTGAGCAGCCTGATCAACCTCTTTACAACAAGACATTGCTGGAAATCTTTTTGCCCCATGAATAAATATTCTGGTCTTACAATATCCAATAGCCGGCTCATAACCTGACAGACTCCCTGGAAATGGCCTGGGCGGTAGCGGCCTTCGAGAATGGTTTCAAGTGAGCCCAGTTTGTAGGTTTCTAATCCAATATCCCCCTTTGGATATATCTCATGTTCGGAAGGGATAAAAACCAGATCTGTACCTGCTTTTGCCAGCATTTCAATATCCATTTCAAGACTGACAGGATATTTCTCAAAATCGTTGCGGTCATTGAACTGCGCGGGGTTTACAAAAATGCTGCAAATACAGAGATCCGTTTGGGAACGGCAGGCTTCAATCAGGCTAATATGCCCTTCATGCAAAGCACCCATGGTTGGTACAAAGCCGGTTTTACCTCCCTTGTTGTTCTGGCCGGCCAGCCATTTCCGGAGGTCTTCCGACTTTTTAAATAGAATCATTTTCAGCGTTTTAGCAATTCGGAATCATTACAACAAGCCTATTTAGGGAATTAACCGTACCTTTGCAAACTGAATTTCAGGTATTCTCCTGATCACCAATTCCCATTCCTAATGGTAGCAAAGAAAAGAATTTTATTTATTGCCAATGAAATGTCTCCCTATCTGGAACTCACAGAATTTGCGGAAACAGTCAATAAGTTAGCGATAAAGTCCAATGATAACGGTTTTGAAGTTCGATGCATCATGCCAAGGTTTGGCGTGATTAATGAAAGAAGACACAGGCTGCACGAAGTGGTCAGACTTTCAGGTATCAACGTTTCCGTAGATAATGACGACTATCCCCTGCAAATTAAAGTCGCTTCTCTTCCCAATGCACGTTTGCAGGTATATTTCCTGGAGAATGAAGACCTTTTCAAGCGCAAATATATTTTTCATGACGAAAAGGAAAAATGGTTTGAAGACAATGGGCTGCGTACCGTGTTCTTTTGCAAAGGGGCACTTGAAACTGTCAAGAAATTCGGATGGCCTCCTGATATCATTCACTGCAGCGGCTGGATGACCGGACTCATTCCTTTTTACCTTAAAACAGTATATAAAAAGGAACCTGTTTTCACTCATAGCAAAGTAGTATATACCATTGGCCAGAATACCTTTAAAGAAAAACTGGGTAATCATTTTACCAAAACCGCCAATATACACGCGAGTATTAAGGAAAAAGACCTTGAACCTTTTAACGAGGCCAGCAACTCAGATTTGTTCCGTCTTGGTGCAGGTTATGCTGACGCCATCACTTTTGGTGCGGAAAAAACAGATAAAAAACTCATAGAGGAATTCAGTAAAGTCAGGGGCAAAAAAGTGCTTCCTTATAATACAGAATCGGACCTGAGTGATTACCTGCAACTCTATACCGATCTGTCACAATAATTAGTTCCAGCGATTTATAAGTAATAATGCTTCAACTATTATCTTTGCATCGCCATCCATTAATTACTTTTTGTAGTTAGTGGTTTTTTATTTTCATGATCCAAATCAACACGTAAAAATGCCTTATTTATTCACTTCCGAAAGTGTTTCTGAAGGTCACCCGGATAAAGTTGCCGACCAGATTTCTGATGCATTGATTGATCATTTTCTTGCCTTTGATCCTCAATCCAAAGTTGCCTGTGAAACCCTTGTAACTACCGGACAGGTCGTACTTGCCGGAGAAGTAAAATCCAGCGCTTATCTGGATGTACAGGAAATTGCACGTTCGGTGATCCGTAAAATAGGATATACCAAGAGTGAATATATGTTTGAAGCAAATTCCTGCGGAATATTTTCTGCAATTCATGAGCAGTCGGCTGATATAAACCAGGGTGTTGACAGGACAAAAAAAGAAGAGCAGGGCGCCGGAGATCAGGGAATGATGTTTGGTTATGCCAGTCATGAAACAGAAGATTATATGCCACTTGCTCTCGACCTGGCGCATAAACTCCTGATTGAACTGGCTGCGTTGAGAAGGGAGGATAAAGAAATCAAGTATCTGCGTCCGGATGCCAAAAGCCAGGTTACTCTTGAATATGACGATAACAACAATCCGGTTCGCATAGATGCCATTGTGATTTCAACCCAGCACGACGATTTCGATACAGAAGCAAAAATGCAGGCCAAGATTAAAAAAGATATTCTTTCCATACTCATACCCCGTGTTAAGTCAAAATATAAGAAATACGGACATCTCTTTAATGATAAAATAAAGTATCATATTAACCCCACCGGTAAGTTTGTAATTGGAGGTCCACATGGCGATACAGGTCTGACAGGGCGTAAAATTATCGTAGATACTTATGGAGGGAAAGGCGCTCATGGTGGTGGTGCTTTCAGCGGAAAAGATCCTTCCAAAGTAGACCGCAGTGCTGCATATGCTACCAGGCATATTGCAAAAAATCTGGTTGCTGCAGGGTTGGCAAAGGAAGTACTCGTGCAGGTTTCCTATGCCATCGGGGTTGCACAGCCCACTTCTATTTATGTGAATACTTTTGGAACAGCCAAAGTGAAACTTTCAGATGGTGACATCGGAAAAATCGTGGCGCAGATTTTTGATATGCGTCCTTATTTCATAGAAAAAAGATTAAAACTGCGAAATCCGATTTACAGTGAAACAGCAGCATATGGCCATATGGGTCGAAAACCACAAATCGTTGAGAAGACATTTGTTTCTCCGGATGGGAAAACCATAAAGAAAAAAGTTGAATTGTTTACCTGGGAGAAACTGGACTATGTGAAAAAAGTAAAACAGGCTTTTAAGCTTAAGGCGTAAAGCATAAGGCTTAAGGCAATATCTCCAGGGCGGGTTTTATTACCGGCCCTTTTTTATTTTAAATCTTACTTTCCTATTTGCAAATAAACATTGGCAATTAACAATTGACAATTAACAATTAAATTCGTTGATGAACAAAGAGAAAAACCCCTGGCAAATCCTCCGCCATCAGGTAGTATATGAAAATCCCTGGATAGAGCTTACGGAATTTCAGGTGATCAATCCAAAAGGCGGAAAGGGTGTTTATGGAAAGGTTCATTATAAACATCTTGCAGTCGGAGTAATTCCCCTGGATGAAAATTTAAATACTTGGCTGGTCGGACAATATCGATTTCCGCTTGGACAATACAGCTGGGAGATACCTGAAGGAGGAGGAAGGATAGACGAAGATCCGTTGGATGCTGCAAAAAGGGAACTCATGGAAGAAACGGGTCTGGTTGCAAGAAGCTGGACAAAAATTCTGACCATGCATCTTTCTAATTCTGTAAGTGATGAGTTTTCGATCATATATATGGCAAGGAACCTTGAAGAACATAAATCAGCACCAGAGGAAACCGAGGAACTGCTTATAAAAAAATTACCTTTTGATGAGGTGATCACAATGGTAGAAACAGGAAGGATAACCGATGCCATGTCTGTTGCGGCTATACAGCGAATTCAGCTCATGATTTACCGGGGTAAAATAAAAAATAAAATTTGAAATCCTCTGACATTATTATCGGAAGGCAACCACTTATAGAAGCCATGGAAGCCGGAAGGCCGATCGATAAAATTTTATTTCAGCGTAATGTAAGTGGAGAATCAATTGGTGAAATTCGTAAACTGGCTGAAAAGCGTGGAATTCCTATTCAACAGGTTCCCGTAGAAAAATTATTGTCTTTTACACGTGCCAATCATCAGGGAGTCATAGCCCTGGCTGCACTTATTACTTATATGGATCTGCAGTCGGTAATTGACCAGGTTGTTTCGGCCGGCCATACTCCTTTGTTTATTCTTCTGGATGGGATTACTGATGTCCGCAATATCGGAGCGATTGCCCGAAGTGCTGTTTGTTGTGGCGCCCAGGCTATGATCATTCCTGATAAAGGTATTGCGGCTTTAAATGAAGAAGCACTGAAATCTTCCTCAGGCGCGCTGGAAAAAATACATGTATGCAGGGTAAGCAGTTTACTGAAAGCTGTTGACAGTCTGCATTTGAATGGAATACTTGTATTTGCCAGTACTGTGCAAAGTGAAAAAAAAGTGTATGAATTGAATCTCGATTTACCCTGTTGCATGATGATGGGAAGCGAAGACAAGGGTCTGCAGCCTTATTTGAATAAGGCAGCGGATGAACGGTTCACTATTCCCATGACAGATAATTTCGATTCTTTCAACGTCTCCGTAGCTGCCGGAATTATTTTATATGAAGCCATGAAAAAAAGAATGGCGGCCTTATAAACTGCATAATAAGCTGTTTCCTACGATATTTAAATTCCGATTAATATTTATATGTAGGGGAAATTGTTCGATCTCAAGAATCTTAATCCGGAAACTCCACGGATCAAAATCCTGTTTTTTTTTGAAAAAAATTGGGCTATATTTATTTTGATGACTTTGCCGTGCTGAAAGGAATTACGAATTAACCACAAAACAACGAATCAATGGATCAACCAAGCGTTCAGCAGGTATTTTTCCAGCATATCAAGTCCAACCTGGCCGACCATCTTTCACTGGTGGACGAAGTAGCCGAAATCTTAAACATCAGTAACGACAGTGCTTACAGGAGGATCCGCGGCGAGAAGCCATTGACTTTTGAGGAGATCAGTATTCTTTGTACCAGGTACAGGATCTCGATGGACCAGCTTTTTCACCTAAAGAACGACTCCTTTTTGTTTAGCGGCCCTCTTGCGAATAATGATAATTTCGGATTCGATTTATATCTGGAGCACATTTACAATCAGATGAATTATTTTAATTCATTTGAAAAAAGAGAATTTTATTATTTGAGTAAAGACATTTTCCTCATTCATTCATTTGGCTTTCATGAGCTTACGGTATTTAAGATTTTTTTCTGGATGAAAACTATTCTAAACTATCCATTCAACGGAAATGACCTTTTTGTACTCGATTCTTTAAGAGAAAGTGTATATAAAATCGCTTCAAAAATAAGTGATGCTTATAATAAAATCCCTTCAACAGAAATATGGAATATTGAAAGTATAAATGCTACTATCAGGCAAATTGATTATTACAGGCAAAGCAAATTATTTCCATCAGAAAAAGATGCTTTAAATGTTTTTAGAAGTTTACTCGAAATGATCAATCACATAGAAAAACAAGCGGAGGCAGGATGCAAATTTAGTGTCAATGGAAAACCAAATGCCGCAAGTGCTCCATATAAGTTGTACTTCAACGAGTTCTTACTTTTAGATAATTCCAACATGGCAATATTGAATGATATGAAAGTTGTTTATCTTAATCACACGGTTTTGAATATAATTCAGACAAAAGACCCGGTTTTCACCGAGTATTATTTCCAGCATTGCCAGAATATCATGCGAAGGTCTACCCTTATAAGTCATGTTGGAGAAAAAGAAAGGACGAAATTCTTCAATACTATGCGAGAAAAAGTTGAAAGCCGTATAAAGAGCTTTTAGTAAATAAATAAAGATTTGATTTAGTTTCGCATTATAATGGCGAAAGAAATCAAATCAGATTTGGTTAAACTGGTTGAATGTCCGCGGGATGCCATGCAGGGCTGGCCCCATTTTATTCCCACGAAAGAAAAGATTAGATATTTAAATGAACTTCTCAGGGTTGGTTTCGACAGTTTAGATTTCGGAAGTTTTGTTTCTCCCAAAGCTATTCCCCAGATGGCTGATACAAAACAGGTAATTGAAAATATCAATCCTTCGAATTCGAAAACCAGACTGCTCGCCATAGTAGCAAATACCAGGGGGGCCGCAGAAGCATCTACTTATTCCCATATCAAAGACATTGGTTTTCCTTTTTCCATTTCGGAAACTTTTCAAAGGCGAAATACCAATTCATCAATCAAAACTTCCCTGATGACCGTTTTGGATATCCTTGAAATTTGCAGGCAAAAGGATAAACGCCTTGTAGTATATATTTCAATGGCTTTTGGAAATCCATATGGTGATGAATGGTCGCCTGAAATTGCTATGAGCTGGATAAGACAATTGGTAAAAATGGGTGTTAAAGTTATTTCACTTGCGGATACGGTGGGTGTTGCCAGCCCGGCGCAGGTAAAGGATCTGACGAAATCATTGATTTCAGAATTTCCAGCGATAGAATCAGGAGTACACCTTCATTCCCGCAGGGAAAATAGCATTGAAAAACTGGAAGCTGCTTTCAGTGCGGGTTGCAGACGATTTGACGGTGCCCTGAATGGGATAGGCGGCTGCCCCATGGCAGGAGATGAATTGGTCGGTAATATGGATAGTCTGATCATGATTGAATACTTTAGGAATAATAACGTCTTGCCTGTGCTGGATGAATCAGCTTTGGAAAATTGCAGGGAGATTGCCAGCGAAATATTTTAAATCTTCACAGTGGATCCTTTTTTTCTACCTATACAGATCAGCGAACCTGCCGAAAGAATCAGGTATCCTCAAAAAATTTTGCTTACAGGATCCTGTTTTACGGAACATATTGGTCAACATTTGATTGATATGAAATTTGACGTTTTACAAAATCCAAATGGAATTCTGTTCGATCCCCTGAGTGTTGCCAACAGCCTGATTACTTATTTGAAACCGGATCTGTACCAACCGGGTGACCTCTTCTTTCAAAATGAACTTTGGCAAAGCTGGAAACACCATGGCCAGTTTTCAGACACTGATCAACAAATCGTTCTAAATAAAATAAATAATTCACAGAGTGCGGCTCATTCTTTTCTGAAGCAGGCAGACTGGCTGATTATTACCCTTGGATCTGCGTTTGCTTATTTTCTGAAAGAACAGAAAAAAGCTGTTGCTAACTGTCACCGGGCCCCTGCCGGTTGGTTTACAAAAAAACTTCTCCCGGTGGAAGAAATGCTGGCAGTTCTTGATGAAGCAATACACAGGCTATTTGATGTAAATCCCCGTTTGCAAATAGTATTTACCATCAGTCCTGTCCGCCATATCCGGGATGGTGTAATTGAAAACAATCGTAGTAAGGCGAGGCTTATTGAAGTGGCGCACCAGCTGGTCAGTAAATTCAACCGGACATATTATTTTCCGGCTTATGAGCTTGTGATAGATGTATTGAGGGACTATCGTTTTTACGATAAAGACCTTGTTCACCCGAATTATATGGCGACAAATTATGTGGTAGAAAATTTTATGGAACATTATGTTCATGCTGATGCAAGACTTCTCGCAGAGGAGATCCGTAAATTACAGATTTCCAGAAGACACCGGGCACTTCATCCGGGAACAGAAGCCCACCTTCGTTTCCTTAAAGAACAATATGAAAAGACGCTGGAGTTATCGTTAAAATATCCGTTTTTGAATTTCGAAACTGAACTGGAACACTTTAGGAAAGTGTGAGAGTGTGAGAGTGTGAGAGTGTGAGGGTGGATTTTTGCATTTTCACACTCTCACACTCTCACACTCTCACACTCTCACACTAATGTATACGATCTCCCCTCACAGCCATGTTCTTCATCAATCCGGCTTCGAAAGTTAACCACTCAGCCCAGCGCTTCTTCACTTTCTCCTTGCCCAGGTATGTTTCTGCCAGATTGATAAAAAGATGGTAGTGACCAGCTTCACTTTCCATAAATCGCCGGTAAAAATTGCGCAGGTAATCATCAGGAAGACCTTCGCTCAAACGCTTAAACCGTTCACAGCTGCGGGCTTCAATCATTGCCATCGTAAGTAACAGATCGAGAAATCTCTCTTCAAAATCGCCACCTTTCCGTTGAAAGGCAATCAGGTGGTTTACATATTCGTCTTTTCTTTGCCTGCCAAGCTTAAGGCCTCTTTTTTCCAATTCGGCAAGCACCATGCGGAAATGCCCCCATTCTTCTGTAACTATAGGTGCAAGCTCAGAAACCAACCTGGTCCGGTCAGAATATTTCGTAATAAGAGAAATGCAGGTGGTGGCTGCTTTTTGTTCACAAAATGCATGATCAGTCAGGATTTCCTCGATTGAAAGGTTTGCAAGATCTACCCAGCGTGGGTCTGTAACCAATTGTAACCCCAGAATGTTTTTAATGACTTTCATGCGTTTTGCAAATGTCTGAATTAAAGAGATATTTGGTCAGCTAAATTATGGAAGAAAATTTTCTTTATCAGAAACTGAAGGAAAGGTCATCGGTGCATGCTTTGCGCTCTCTGCGCCCAGGAGGACTTTCTGCCGATTATTATTCAAATGATTACCTGGGAATTGTCAAACATGGCCTTCTTGAAGAATTACTTAAGGGTAGTCAATATGCCCATGGATCTACAGGTTCCCGCTTGCTGGCGGGAAATTATAAACTGATTGAAGAAACTGAAAATGAGATTGCACTGTTTCACGATGCTCCTGCGGCACTTATTTTCAATTCAGGATATGATGCCAATTTTGGTCTGCTGGCTTGCATTGCCCATCGGGGTGACCTTATTTTATATGATAAACTCAGCCACGCTTCCATACGTGACGGAATCCGACAATCTTTTGCTGATTCATTTTCCTTTGCTCATAATAATTTAAGTGACCTTGAAAAAAAATTGCAAAACCGTTCAGCCACTGATGGGAAAAGTTGTTTTGTGGTTACGGAATCTGTTTTTTCGATGGATGGAGATATGGCCCCACTTACAGAAATGGCTGGTTTATGCGAAAGATATGGTGCGAATCTCATAGTTGATGAAGCCCATGCAACGGGAGTCATCGGGGAAAAAGGAGAAGGTGCTGTTCAGCTTTTGGGAATTCAGCATCGTTGTTTTGCACGAATGCATACATTTGGGAAAGCCCTGGGATGTCATGGAGCAGTGATCCTGGGGTCACCATTACTCAGGGATTTCCTTATAAATTTTTGCCGTCCTTTTATTTACAGTACGGCCATTCCTCCGTCTTCAGTTGCTGCTATTCGCGCAGCATATAATATTTTTCCTGAAAAACATCATGACAGAGGCACTCTTAAAAAACTAATTTCGCTTTTTGATCATAAGGTCTTTAAAAAATCAAACACACCGATCCAGTGTTTTATTCTGCCGGGTAATGAGAATGTGAAAAAGGCTGCCGCACAACTTCTGGAAAATAACCTCGATGTGAGGCCAATCTTATTTCCCACCGTTCCGCTGGGTGAAGAGAGATTGCGAATAGCATTGCATAGTTTTAATACTGAGGAAGAAACGAAACTGTTAATTAATTTACTAAAAGAATCGATGACCAATGACCGATGACCGTTGGCCGTATTCTCACACTCTCAAAGTTTCTGATCATCGTCCCGGCGCTCTTCCTCCGGGATTCTTCAGTGCATTACCTATAGCCGATCCGAATAGACCGTCAAATCCTACTCGAACTCCCACTTGTCCAGTCCTGCCGTTCAGATAAGATCCGACAACATCAACCCTGAATAATTTAAATATATTTTCCAGACCTGCGAATATTTCCACATAATTATTTTCCTGATTAACATAAAAAGCGTTAGAACCCACTACCAGGTTCCATTGCAGATTTCTGAGAAGCGGAATTTTGTTGGTGAGCATACCATTGAAATGATGTTCAATATGACCTACCCCATACAAAGCTGCTGTAGTGGCATTTTGATAATAAGGAGCCAGCTGAAAACTGTTTAAATAAGGACTTGCATAAAATGTCTGATTGCCGTTGAATTGCTGATAATCCATTACATATACAGATTTTGTATTCAAAAATCCTCCGATTCCAAACCGGTATTTAAATACGCCTTTCAATTTAAAATTGATATTATCCCACAAAGAAAATTGCCATTTTTCATAGTTCACATCAGATCCCAGCAGGTTTGGAATTCCCATCTGGAAAGAAACCGCCAGCGTTGGATATTTAGATCCGATGGAGAATTTGTTATCTGGAAATTCAATAAAACGCTGTCCCGGTTTGAATTGCAGGTCAATACCTGCTATCAGGGCCTGATTTGGAGAAAAATTTTCATTGATCAGTTCATAAGGGTAGTTAGGTGTAAAGGCCTTGTCCTTATTTCCAAAAAAAGAATAATTCGTCGTATTATTAAGCGGCAAGCGGTCTTCATATAAAACAGTACCGGTTATGCGGAAGCCATTATCGAAACGTTTTCGATACTGGAGGTTCCCAAAATAATTTTCATAGATTTTCATATAATTGTCACGGAAGAAAAGTGTATAGAATTCGTTCAACACAGGACCAATCGGGTTGTCCGGATTAAACTGACTTACCCTTGTGCCTCCGCTGAATGTCCAGGTAGACCGGCTTAAAGCTTCCCCATCCAAATCTGTTGCGAATTTTCTCCTGGAGAGCCGAAGGGTTCCCCATGCATTCAGCCGGCCATTACTGAAACCATATCGAATATGTGGAATGAACTCAATGCTGTTACCGGTCTTTTTATATTCTTTTAAAAAACTCGCTTCACCGTTTAAAACGAATCCTTCCACCGTATTATATTCTATCAGAGGTAAAATGCCTTGTACGTTAATGCTAACAGGATGATCGGGATCGTAATCTGATCTTTTTATACCGTTAAAGAATATATTCAGGACTGTTATGCGGCCTTGTTTTTTTCGAAGGGAATCGGCTGTTCTCCGCAGACTTGCTGAATCATTGTGGCTTTTAAAAATGCTGTCCTTAACACGAAAATCCTCCAATTCTTCCGGAGCCAAGGGAACAGGCCTTAGGGAATCCCAGTAGGTAAAGCTCTTTTTATTTACTCCGGTGTCATATTTTACAACCACATTGTTGAAGTATTTTTTTTTGAACTGTGGCGTCAGTTCATAATTACTATAAACATTCAGGAAATTTCCTGAAACGTCAATACCGAATTTCTTGAATGAAAAATTTACTACCTGATTTTGTGTTCGCCAAACCTGAGGTGTGATCGGTACATGTATTTGTTTGATCGTAAGGGTGTCTACGATTTCAAGCTGATAATCTTTTGTTAGCATCAAATCAAGGCTGTGAATTCTCCAGTCTCCGTCTGTAATATTGATCGTGCCGGAAAAGAGGGGTTCGAATCTTCTTTTTGGGATCACACGGATCTGATTGATTTCTTTTCCATCTTCAATAAAGGAACCTAGAAATTTATACTTGTAATAATTGAGAGCCCCATCAGCAATCGGGGATACATATCCTCTTGGACTGAGTTGTGTAATAAAAATGTTTACATTATTGCTGTAGAAGTTGATAAAAGTGGGAAAGTTGAATCCGTATCCATTCGAACCGCTTTCCCTTCCGGAAATTACCTCCAGTTTGATTTTGTCTGGTTTTTTGAATGCAATCTTTGTGAGCGATTCAGACAAATAAATAATTCCTTTACCTTCTGAATCTACTCCAAGATCTTTTCTGTCTTCATCGGAAAAAGTTTTTCCCAGAATTTTTGAGGGAAGGCTGCGACTCCTTATCAGGGTTTTGATATATGCCTCACAGGTAAAGGAATCCAACGGGTTTTCATAAGATTTCCTCTTTTTTATTGCATGCCGGATAATTTCATATGCCGGATCTTCTGCGCCTGATTTTACTACCACTTCTTTCAGGTTAGTTTGCTGGATGGACATATGAAAGTCGAGCGTAATGAATTCCGCAGATAGTACTACTAATTTTTCCTGGCGCACATATCCCACGTACTGACACACGATGGTATAGGTTCCTGCAGGAAGATCCAGAAAATATCTACCCCGGTTATTGCTCGTGGTTCCCTGTGAGCTTCCTTTAATAAAGACGGATGCGAATGGAAGAATATTTCCCTTGTCATCTGTAACCGTTCCACTGATTTTTACAGCATGCGCTCCGTAACAGATAAGGAAGAAGGTTAAGAAAAAAATAATTGTCCTCATGGAGAAAATAAAAGATTTGATTTTCTGCTTCAGGGGTTAAACAGTTTCCGCGGGTGGAACGGGATAAATCAGTCTTCTGAGA
The DNA here is from genome assembly GCA_963711345.1 of uncultured Bacteroidota bacterium. GTDB lineage: Bacteria > Bacteroidota > Bacteroidia > Chitinophagales > Chitinophagaceae > Puia. Next base: position 1,619,997 of record CAVQDS010000002.1, read on the forward strand.
TAAGAACCTGCCAGGGCAGCAAATCCTGCTACCAATGCGCCTATAATGGAAGTTATAACGATCAGCAATACCGAAGAGCTTCCAAGTTTAAATAAACTCGCGACTTTCGCCGAAAGAATTCCATTGTTTTTATTGTCTATCCACCAGGCCAGCACTTCCCACAAAAGAAATACACCCAGGAATCCCGAAAGAAACGAGAAAGAAGGCTTTTGTGGTATTGCTGCGCTTACCAGAAAGGCAGCAATAGCAATTCCCCACCAGGGCATATATATACCAGCAAGGAAAGCCAGCAATGCTGTCACAACAATGGATAATATATATTTCAACATATGCCGGTTTTATTGTTTCGTTACCCTGATAATGGCTTTTACCCTTTTGTCCGTTTCTTCGTCCTTCGCCATCATCCATAATGGATAATATTTTCCACTTACCCAATTGTCGATGAAATTATCATAGTACTGACTACCAGGATTGCCGCTTTGTCCTCCGGGATAAATGCCATATGCTTCTGTATTCTTTGTCAGTTGCACGATCATCCGCCAACTTGGACCATGATCTTTTTTCACCGCGTTAATTGCATATTCGCCCCCGCCATTATCGATATCATGCCTGCTGAAAGCATCTAATTTTGCAAGATGTTCAATACGTGTATCTCTTAGTTTACTCCATGTGAGTCTTCCTTCCCGTTCAAGGTTTTTACACGTCAGAACAGCTTTTTTAAAAGCAAGATTCACATCATGCTTCAGGGTTTCTTTCTCCGGTGTATTAATGTCGTCCAGGAATTCATAAGCGCTATCTCTCAAAATGCCCTCCAGTAAAGTACTGTTTGCAGGATAAAAACCGGGCATTCCTGCGCTTTCCAGTTCATCATGCCATACAACAGCTTTCAGACTATCCCAAATGATGTTAAATATTGAACTGCCTTTTCCTTCCGCATCGTAGTGGAGGTCCCAGTCCTTAAGTAAATCATAATATTTTGATTCATCGGGACTCATATCAGCTGTATCTATATTTTTCATTAAAACAGGTTTTGCCATACCTGCAAAAGGATTATATGTATCCAGTTGTAATTTCATCATGTCCTCAATGCCGATTTCATTCGTCTGATTCAGAAAATGATTTATGGTCAGGGCCCGATAATTGTGATAATCTCCGCCGAGGTAATAAGGATAAGTGAGTGGATTCACCGGATATTGGTTCGCACTGCTTACGAAGCCTCTTTCCGGGTTGTACATAAAAGGATTTTCTGATTGCGGTATCATGCCCTGCCATTGATAACTGCTGTCAGTACCGGGCATTACGAAGTCGCCCTGTCTTTTCCATTTGGCAGGAAATTCGCCCTGTGCAGTAATCGCAATGTCTCCATTCTTGCATGCAAAAACTACGTTTTGTCCTGGTGTATGAAGCCATTTTATGGACTGCTGATAATCTGAATAATTTTTCGCATGGTCGAGACCGTTAAAAATCATGAGTTCGTTACTTGGATCGTGGGCTTTCCACCTGACGGCGTAATATTTATGATTTGTTCTGCGGTTGCCTGAGAAACTTTTGTCATACATTACAGGCCCGAAGACAGTATAGGCAACGGTATCAATATATTCTACAGTGTCTTTGAGAATGATGTGTTCAAAACGGAAATCGGTCGGAACCCATTGTCCGTTATACCAATACTCTTTTCTGCTATCGTCTTTAAAACGGATTTCATAATAATCCCTCACATCCCGCATAGCATTCGTAAAACCAAATGCACAGCTGTCATTAAATCCTATTATTACGCCGGGTGCACCGGGAAATGTAGCTCCGTAAGCATTGAAAGTGGGGCAGGAGATCTGCATTTCATACCATAAAGATGGAAGATTTAGTCCGAGATGCGGGTCATTACAAAGTATAGGAGAACCGCTTTTTGTTTTAATTCCACTGACAGCCCAGTTATTACTGCCATTATCCTTATCCGGTTTGGCTGAATGCACGCTCAGTGTATCCATGATTTGAAGGTAGGAAGAATCATAGCCTGGGGGTGTTTTTAATGTAATACCCGGGATGCGGCTGAATGTATCTACCGGAACTATCGGATCCAATGAGTCCTGTGTAATGGGAAACATTTTATTGAAAGTAAGATAACCGAGCCTGGATCGCAGATTCGTGTATTCAAAATCAGTTTCATAACCCGCAAGGTCAAGCGACATAAATTTCAGGAATAGTGCTGTTTTCAGATTTGTCCACACCTCCGGTTTATATCCCAATATTTTATATTCTATCGGAAGTTCGCTTTCTTTGAGATTTGTAATATAGGCGTTTACACCTGCGGTATAGGCGTCTGCTTCAGCTTTTGAAACGGGGTCTTTCTCCATTTCTGCAACAGCTTTTTCCGCAGCGTAGCCCATTCCAAGCCTTCTTTTTTCGCGGTCATAATTTAGTCCGGCTGGTCCGATGAGTTCACTTACGCGGCCGGCAGCGGCATAGGTCTGAAATTCCATCTGCCATAGCCGGAACTTCGCATGCAAGTAGCCCTGCAGGTAAAAAGCATCGTCCTCATTCGAAGCGAAAATATGTGGTACCAGACGATCGTCCAGATAGATTTCCGCAGGGTCTTTGAGTCCGGATAATTGCAAATCCTGACCAAAATCCTTGTCAATCGGTTCTGCATTCTGCCAGAATCCATGTTGGGGACTCAGGAATTCACCTAAGGGTGGGACCGGGCCCCACCTGGTATTGAATGCAATGATTAAAAGAATGGTTATAGCCGAAGAAATGAGAAAGGGAACAAATTTCATGGATCGGGTTTCTGCTTTGAATATCATTTAAAAGTAAAAAATTTTTAGCCAATAACAGAGGGTTTAATAAAATAGGTGCAGGTTTCATAAAACGTTGATCCTTTTGTAATTTCGCGCCGTGGCAACATTGCACAACAGGATATCGCAGAAAGAGCTAAAACAAAGGCTTCGGGAAGAAAACTTTCCTCGCAGGACCCTTTCCTTTTATAGATATTTCCCAATTCAGGATCCCCGTGTTTTTCGTGATGAACTCTACCTAAAGCTGGAAGGATTGCGGGTTTTCGGGAGAATTTACCTCGCCAGTGAAGGCATCAATGCACAGGTAAGTGTTCCTGTTTCAAGGATTGAAGAATTTAAAGATTATCTGGATAGTATTGGACCACTAAAAGGGCTTCGTTTAAATACAGCCTTTGCGGATGATGGAAAATCATTCTGGGTTTTAAAAATAAAAGTTCGGGAGAAAATTGTGGCAGACGGGATCCTGGATCCGAAATTCAGCATGGAAAAGAAGGGGAAATACCTGCATGCTGAAGCTTTTAATCAGCTCGCAGCCGATCCTGATACTGTTATGGTCGACATGAGAAATCACTATGAATTCGAAGTGGGTCATTTTGATGGAGCAATTGAGATTCCCAGCGATACTTTCCGCGAACAGCTTCCATTGGCTGTAAAATTACTCGAGGATAAAAAAGATAAACCGGTGATTATGTATTGCACCGGTGGTATTCGATGCGAAAAAGCAAGTGCCTACCTGTTGCATCGTGGATTTAAAAAAGTCTTCCACCTTGAAGGCGGCATTATACATTATGCAAACATCGTAAAAGAGAAAGGTCTTGAAAATAAATTCCGTGGAAAAAATTTTGTATTTGACGAAAGACTGGGTGAATCTATCACAGGAGAAATAATAGCTCATTGTCATCAGTGCGGTAAACCCGCCGATACGCATACGAATTGTAAAAACAGTGGCTGTCACCTGCTCTTTATTCAATGCGCAGCCTGTGCCGAAACATTTGATGGTTGTTGCAGCCAGACCTGCAAAGAAATATATCATTTGCCTGAAGATCAGCAAAGGGAATTACGTAAAGGGAAAGTGAATGATCAGAAGATTTTTAATAAATCGAGGAGAAGGCTTAAAGCCTAAAGCCTAAAGCCTAAAGCCTAAAGCCTAAAGCCTAAAGCCTAAAGCCTAAAGCCTAAAGCCTAAAGCCTAAAGCCTAAAGCCTAAAGCCTAAAGCCTAAAGCCTAAAGCCTAAAGCCTAAAGCCTAAAGCCTAAAGCCTAAAGCCTAAAGCCTAAAGCCTAAAGCTATTTTGGAATTGTAAAGATGTGAAAATTTGGGAAGTTGTAAATTGAATTATCGATTAATTTTTCCATTTCATTCTTATATATTCACATAATGATTACTTAGAAATTTTATACAATTTCACATTTCCAAATTGTATAAAACTAGTTGTTAAGTTTATTCAGACTCTGGTTAATAAGAAAGAATGTTTCATCATCTGATAATTGCAAGGGTATAAATTCTTCACCGATTACTTTTTCATATAATTCAATATAACGGTTAGAAATGGTTTGAATCCATTCATCAGTCATAACCGGAACCTGCTGCCCGGATTTTCCCATAAAACCATTTGCAATCAGCCATTCACGTACGAATTCCTTACTCAGTTGCTTTTGTTTTTCTCCCTTGCTTTGCCTTTCTTCAAATCCTTCCGCATAAAAATACCGGGAAGAATCAGGCGTATGGATTTCATCCATCAGATAGATCGTGTCTCCGATTTTACCAAATTCATATTTGGTATCCACCAGGATGAGCCCTCTTTTTGCAGCCAGTTGTTTTCCGTATTCAAAAAGCAGCAATGTGTATTTTTCCATCTGGACATAATCTGTTTCTTTCACCAATCCCCTTCCAATAATTTCTTCTTTCGAAATATCTTCATCATGACCCGCTTCTGCTTTTGTGGATGGAGTGATAATCGGATGAGGGAAATAATCATTTTCTTTCAGCCCTTCCGGCATAGTAACACCACATAATTTTCTCTGGCCGGATTGATAGGTTCTCCAGGCATGCCCGGTTAAATTACCCCTGATCACCATTTCAACGCGATACGGATCACAACGTTTACCAATACTTACATTTGGAGCAGGAGATGCAAGCAGCCAGTTCGGGCAAATATCTCTGGTCGCATTCAGCATGTAAGCAGCAATTTGATTCAAAACCTGTCCTTTATATGGGATCAATCGGGGGAGAATAACGTCAAATGCAGAAATACGATCGGATGCAATCATAATAAGTAACCGGTTTTCTATCGTATACACATCCCGAACCTTCCCCTTATAAAAACCTGTCTGATCCATGAAATGATAAATGGACATATTTTTTTGATATAAGATTCAAAAGTAAAACGTAAAAATTCAAAAGTAAAAATTAAAAAGTAAAAAGTAAAAACTAAAAACTATTGCTTAAACCTAATTCATTATATTTATATAGTTATTCTTTTTTGTTTTTACTTTTTAATTTTTAGTCTTAATTTCTGTCTTAAATATTCTGTGACCTAAACAGCTTGTTATGAAAACCTCTACACGTGCATTATTTGCATTCCTGCTTGTTTATTTTATCTCGAACAGATCTTTAGCCCAGGCCGTAATCGTTTCCGGAAAAATAAGTAACGGTGAAAGCAAGGAAGCCGTTCCGGCCGCCTCGGTATTACTCAAGGGAGGAACAACTGGTACGTATACAGATAACCATGGAAATTTTAAATTATCTGTGAACCATTCCTTCCCATTTACATTGATCATTTCTTCGATTGGTTATGAAACAAAAGAATTCGAAGTCGGATCTGCTTCATCCACGATTGAGATCGAACTGAAACCAGCATCCGTTATAGGTACGGAAGTAGTAGTTTCTGCCACCCGTTCACAAATAAGAAGCCTGGAATCGCCTGTTTCAATTGAACGTATGGGGAGTGCCGCTATTCGCGAAGTTCCCGGGCCCTCCTTTTATGATGCCATCGGCAATTTAAAAGGCGTCGATGTAGTTACTTCTTCTTTGCTTTTCAAAACCATGGGCACACGTGGATTCAATGGCAGTGGTAATCTCCGCATGAATCAACTGGTGGATGGTATGGATAACCAGGCACCCGGACTTAATTTTTCCGTGGGAAATATTGCGGGTCTTAATGAACTCGATGTAGATAATGTGGAGTTATTACCTGGTGCTTCTTCTGCGCTTTATGGTTCAGGTGGAATGACAGGCACAATCTTAATGACGAGCAAAGATCCATATAAATACCAGGGATTAAGCGCAGAATTTAAGCAGGGTGTGAATCATATCAGCGATCCCAGTATGAGTGCAAAGCCTTATTACGATATCATGGCCCGTTATGCGCAAGCATTCAACAAATTTGCATTCCGCATTACAGCAGATTATATTCAGGGAACAGACTGGACCGCTTCCAATTACAGCAATTACTCTCCTTTGCAGGGATCACCCATTGCAGGCGACAGAAGTCTACCGGACTATAACGGAGTAAACACTTATGGGGATGAAAATGCATTTTTTACGATAACCGGAGGTTTGAATTCGGCTGCAACACAATATTTAGAAATGCAAACTCCTCAGGATACTGCTATTGCCAATCAATTGAAACAAATCGCAAGTATTTCTCCACAAAATGCAGGCGTAACCCGAACCGGATATGCTGAAAACACACTAACAAATTATAAAGCTTACAACTTCAAAGCTTCCGGCGGTTTGTATTATAAAATTTCTGATAACACAACGGCAAGCCTGACGGGAAATTTTGGTGAAACAAATACAGTATATACAGGTACCGATCGTTATAATTTACAAAATGTAACTATTGGTCAATACAAGGCTGAAGTGACCGGAAAGAATTTTTATGTAAGAGCCTATACGACCCAGGAAAATGCGGGTAATTCCTATGATATGGTTGTTGTGGGAGATTATTTGAATGAAGCCTATGCCCCTACTGCAACTGTTTGGGCACCCACTTATATTGGTGCATATGCCCAATCATTTGGAGCTGCACTTATGGCAGGGCAAACTCCCGCACAGGCTTATGTGACTGCAAGTGCATTTGCCAGAACTACGGCAGATCAAAACAGGTATCTTCCTGGAACGACTGCTTTCAACACTGCGCTTAATACAATAAAACAAACACCCATTCCGAATGGAGGAAAATTCGAAGATCAAACCAATCTCTATGTAGGTGAAGGCATGTATAATTTCGGTGATATGGTCAAGTGGGTTGATATTACTGTCGGAGCATCTACTAAAGAATATATTTTAAATTCTCACGGAACCATATTCGCGGATACTGCCGGAACAATCAGTATCAATGAAAGTGGTGCTTTTGCACAGTTGCAAAAAGGATTTTTAAATGATTTGCTGAAAATTACATTGGCAGGCAGGTATGATAAGAGTACAAACTTTACAGGCAGGTTTACGCCCAGGGTAACTGCTGTTTTTCAGGTTGCAAAGGATAATTTTATAAGGGCTTCATTCCAGACCGCCTACCGGTTTCCTTCCAATCAGAACCAATATATAGATCTTCAAACCGGGGAGGCCCGTTTAATCGGGGGGCTTCCACAGTTTATTACATACTATGGATTAAATCAGAATACTTATGATACAGCTTCACTTGCTGCGGCGCTGGCAACTACCGGACAACCTCCGGCCACTTCGTATCAGTTTAAAGAATTCAAACCCGAAACTGTATCTTCCTGGGAAATTGGTTACAAAGGGATCATAGATGAAAAACTATTTATTGACATCTATGGATTTTATGCACAATACACCAATTTTATCGGATTAACCGTATTGGTAAAAAATCCACAGCCAAACGGACCATTAACGCCACCTGTTATAAATGCATTTAACACTTTCGGAATTTATACGAACAGCAGCAATAAAGTGAATACAGTAGGTGCCGGGCTCGGACTTCAATACACATTGCCTAAAGGATTTTTTGTTGGTGGAAATATTGCATACAATGATTTGTCAAATGCAGATGCCGATGTTCTGACCCAGTTCAATACGCCGAAAATTAAATACAATGTTTCTTTTGGCAATTACACTATAAAGAAAGTATTTGGTTTTAACCTGACTTATCGCTGGCAGGAAAGCTATTATTACTCATCTTCTTTTGTTTCAGGAAATACGCCGGCTTTCGGAGTGCTTGATGCGCAGATCAGCATGAAGCTTCCAAAAATGAATAACAGTATGATAAAGATTGGGGCAAGTAATATTTTAAATCATTATTATACTGACGCAATCGGAAATCCTCAGGTAGGAGGGCTTTATTATGTGAGTCTGGGGTATAATGTATTTTAGAAGTGTGAGAGTGTGAGAGTGTGAGAGTGTGGGACTGTGGGACTCTCACACTCTCACACTCTCACACTCTCACACTCTCTTCCTTGTTCTACACATTAAAACGAAAGTGCATAACATCTCCATCTTTAACCACATAATCCTTTCCTTCTATACGCAGCTTTCCTGCTTCACGGCAGGCTGCTTCTGATTTATATTTTATAAAATCATCATAAGCGATTACTTCCGCTTTGATAAATCCTTTTTCAAAATCTGTATGAATTACCGAAGCTGCCTGTGGAGCTTTCCAACCTGCGTGGATTGTCCAGGCCCTTACTTCCTGAACACCCGCTGTGAAGTAGGTCAATAATTCGAGCAGGGCATAGGTAGAACGGATGAGTTTATTCAATGCGGGTTCTTTCATATGAAATTCTTCCATGAACATTGCTTTATCGTCGGCATTTTCAAGTTCTGCAATCTGTTGTTCAATGGAATTATTCATAACAATGATCTGTGCATGTTCCACCTCGACTGCTTTTTTCAGCGCTTCGGTATAGCGATTTCCTCCATGCATGGATTCTTCACCCACATTGGCCACATATAAAACCGGTTTATCAGTAAGTAAAAAAAGATCTGCAATCACCGCCCTCTCATTTTTATCAAGGATCAGCTCCCGAATGTTTTTTCCTTTTTCAAGTTGTGCTTTGCATTTCTTAAGAATTTCGAATTCAGCTTTTTGTTTTGGATCGGCAGTTCTTAATAATTTTTCTGCTTTCTGGAATTTTCTTTCTACGGCATCCAGGTCTTTCAGTTGAAGTTCCGTATCAATGATTTCCTTATCACTGACCGGATTGATTTCGCCTTCTTCCCGCAGGATATTATCATCTTCGAAGCACCTGATTACATGCACAATGGCGTCCACTTCCCGTATATTGGCAAGAAATTTATTGCCCAGTCCTTCCCCTTTACTTGCCCCTTTCACAAGACCTGCTATATCCACAATTTCAATCTGGGTCGGTACGATCCGGTTTGGGTTAACGAGTTCTGCCAATTTGTTCAGGCGTTGATCCGGAACATCCACAAGCCCGATATTTGGTTCAATAGTACAGAATCTGTAATTGCTGGCCTGGGCCTTTGCACTGGTACTGACTGCATTAAACAGCGTGGATTTACCTACATTCGGTAACCCAACGATGCCTGCCTTTAAAGCCATATAAGTTTATTTTATTAATTCTAAAATCTCATTGTTTTTGCGCCCGCAAAGATAGAAGTATTTGAGGGATCGTTATTTATTTACTTATATTCAACTCAGAATACCTTATATGGCCCTCAACCTGCTTTGGATCATTTTTTTTCTCCTTGCTTTCATTACGGCCCTGGTCAGATTGATTTTTTTTGGGGATACTGAAATATTTAAAACCATCATCGATGGCGTTTTTGATTCTGCAGGCACGAGTGTACAAATAGCTATAGGATTGATCGGCATAATTTCCCTGTTTCTTGGATTTATGAATGTGGGGGAAAAAGCAGGTGCCGTAAACTTTCTCGCACGGATTGTTGGACCCTTTTTTAATAAACTTTTCCCGGAAGTCCCAAAAAACCATCCTTCCTTGGGACATATGGTCATGAATTTTTCTGCAAACCTCCTCGGGCTGGATAATGCAGCTACGCCCTTTGGATTAAAAGCTATGCAAAGTCTTCAGGAACTAAATCCTCAAAAAGATACTGCATCCAATGCGCAGATTATGTTCATGGTATTGCATGCATCCGGACTCACAATTATTCCGGTGAGTATTATAGCACAGCGCGCTATTCTAAAATCGAATGATCCCACCAGTATATTTATTCCGTGTATGATCGTGACTTTTGTTGCTACCGTTGTAGCACTCACTGTCGTCGCAATAAAACAGAAAATAAACTTATTTCAACCTGTTATCCTTTTATGGGTGGGTGGCATTTCAGTTCTGATAGGAGGGCTTGTTTATTTTCTTCGTGTACATAATAATTTAATCGATCCTTTTTCTAAAATATTCAGTAATGGCCTGATCCTTCTCCTGTTTATAGTATTTATTGTTGGGGGACTTATACGCAAGGTAAATGTATATGAATCATTTATAGAGGGTGCCAAACAGGGGTTTCAGGTAGCCGTTACCGTTATTCCTTATCTGGTGGCAATGCTTGTGGCCATTAGTGTTTTGCGGAGTTGTGGTATCCTGGATTTTATAGTAGGAGGAATCGGATCATTTTTCCATCTTCTGGGAATTAATACTGATTTTGTGCCTGCACTGCCCACCGCTTTGATGCGCCCACTCAGCGGAGCTGCAGGAAGGGGTATGATGATTACTACAATGACCCAGTATGGCCCGGATTCATTCGTAGGTAAACTTGCATGTATTTTTCAGGGAACTACGGATTCAACCTTTTATATCGTAGCATTATATTTCGGATCAGTTGGAATCAGTAAAGTTCGCTATACCATTCCTGTTTCTTTACTTGCGGATCTTTCAGCGATTGTTACTGCGATTCTCATTTCGTATATTTTCTTTATGCACTAGTAAGCCGAAAGCTTAAAGCCTAAAACTTTTTATGATTAATTCGGAAATTTAAAAGTAATTGATAAATATAATCTGAGATCCAAAAAGTAGTTTTAGGCTGCTTTGAGCTTTAAGCTTTCGGCTTTAAGCTTTAAGCTTAGATTAGTTTTCAAAAAGCTCGTACTTCGTCTTTGGCCTCCTGTCTTCAAGCCATTTAAAATTTCTGAGTTTCATTTCATCCAGGTTTACTTTTTTGATCGGATACATAATGCCGTCAGCATCCTGGCGCAAAACCACTTTATTTAATTGTTTATTGAGGAAAATCATATCAATAATATCTGCTTTATTCACTCGGTTTACGCCCACCAGGGCCATACTATCGTCTTTAATAAAATAAATTGCTTCTGCACTTCCTTTGGACCGCATATAATCGATTACGCCACCTTTAAAATACCCATTCAGCGTGTTGCCTTTTATCTGATTATACATATTGGTATAACTTTTCCCGACGACCAGGCTGTTTTCAAAAACATATAACCGGTCGGGTTTCTTATTTTTTGTGTATAAAAACATTGTATCTCCGGTTATCTGGTAACCGCCTGCCCAGGCAATCGGATTTATAAATAATCGGAAAATAGAGTCCAGCCCTGAATAATATACACTGTCCGCAACTGCCTGAAGAGAATCAGAATATATCCTGACATGATGATATACCTGCAAATAGCGGAGGCTGCTATCGTTTGGATTTTTTGCAGTGCGAACTATAGCCATCCCCTGTACTGAATCCTGTGTTTTTAAAACAGAATCAGGAATGGGGGCTGAGAATACCGTGTCACCTGTAATGTAAATAGAATCCTGATCCTGTTTTAAAATTATTATAGGTTTCTGGGTGGCTAAAAAAGTATTCGCCTTGCTGTCAGAAATCATCAAATTCGCAATTAGTGTAAGGTTCTGAACGGTATCCATGAAAACGGCATTTCCCTGTGCAATGCTGATGCCTGTACTGTCATCAAAAGCAATATTATCTGCAATGATCGTTTCTCCTTTATCGGTAATAGTAGCCCGTTTGGTAAAATGAGCACGGTGATTTTTCATATCATAAAACCCATCACGAGTCGTAATCGTACGTCCACTGCTATCCCGGATAAATGTATTGGTAATAAAAGTGGCCATCTGATTGTCGGAATTATAAAGAAGAGAGTCCGCTGAAAGTTCATAAGCAGGGTCCTTCAGTTTGACATCATTTTTGAAATAGACATCCTTTGTATCAGCATAATAAGTGCCTTCTCTGCTGGTGACCGTTGTGCTTTTGTTGACGACTTTTCCGCCATTATAATAATCACCGATATGCATATTCATATCATAATGCAGTTCTTCTGTTGATAAAGTTCCTTTCCCATCATTAAGTACTACATTTTTCTGAAAAATAATTTTCTTGGTATCCACAAAATATTTCATGTAGTCTGAATATATATCTGTAGAATCCTTGTCATTGATGTGCACGTGACCGAAAGCTTCAATGAAGTTATCCTTGTGATTCATCGCGAGGCTGTCGGTATAAAAAAAGGTCTTATCGCTCTGCAGTTTTACATGGCCATAGAGCGACTGGATAGCAATAGAATCCTTATGGAAATCACGAAGGGTATCGGAATGCCATATATATACAGTATGAATGCTGTCGCTTGTTTTTGACTTAAATGGAACAGCAATCTGCGCAAGGGAACGAAATCCTGACAAGCAAAATATCAGGATAGCCAGTAAAAGGACCGGTTTTTTCATCACTTACTGTTTGGCGGATTGGCGGTAGTATCATTCATGGGAGCCATCAACGGGCCTTTTTTATCCTTGCTTCCAAATACAGAAATATTAACATAACGTTTTGGATGCATACGAAGGTCGTCCAGTAAAATATTAAGACTTCGAGCAGTATTTTCCAGGTTCAGATACAGTTTTTTATCATTCAGCAATAAACCCATCGTTCCATTCGTGCTGTTTATTTTATTAATCGCATCTTTTAAAGAATTAGTTGCACCCTGCACACTTTGAAGGGTTTCATCAATTTTTGCATTGGCAAGTTTGTTTGTTGTTTTTTCCAGATTATCAAGCGTACCGGTGATACGTTGATTATTACTCGCGAGGTTATTGGTAAAACTGTCCAGATGAGTCAATGAATGTGCCAGGGAACTTGTCTTGTCATTTAATAACATTTGCAAAGAAGCAGATGATTTTGCCAGGTTTGCAATGATGGAAGAAAAATTATTTTTGACGCCAGGATCGAAGAGGCTTCCTACAACCCGAATCAGGGAATCCAGCGAACCAAGAGTTAAGTTGAGATTTTGCATTACTGGACTCAGGTTACGCTGAAATTCTGATAAAACGCCTCCTTTTTCGATGGTAGCCAGTGTATCTCCGTCCGCCACATAATCCGTGGCATTTCCTTTTTCAATAACAATAGTGGATGAATTTATAATGCCGGTACTGATAACAGCTACAGAATTTTTAGGAATATCCACATCCTTTTTCATACTGATGGTCACCAGGATTCCATTGATACTTTTATCTGTTGACCTTATAGCGTAAACACTACCCACTTCAAGACCCTTAATGCTGACTGCATTGGAAAGTTCAAGTCCATCCACATTATTGAATACGGCATATATTTTCTTACGATGTTCAAAAAGATCTTTTCCTTTTAGAAAATTAAATCCAAGAATGAGAAGCACAATGGATACAGATGCCAGCGCGCCAATTTTTGTTTCGTTTGTAATTTTCATTCTCGGTTTAATTTTAATTTCTTTTCCGGCGGCATTTTATATAATTACAAACCTAAGGAAAAAGATCATTCCACTCCCGGTTCAATCTCATCCTTTATTTGCCTGTTGTATCAGGTTGAGCAGACCCGGGGGTTGAAGCACCACCTTCCACCTGATTTTTGTATCGTTTGAGGGCGTCAATAATATTCTGTACAACTTCATCCTGCCCCTTGTCACTGTTCAGATATTCCTCTTCTTCTTTGTTTGTAAGAAAACCGGTTTCAATCAACACACTGGGCATACCGGTTGCCTGTAATACCTGGATGCCCTTGTCTCTTTGTTTCACGCCATAACTTTGCCTTCCTGCGGCTGCAAAGGATTCTTCAACCATCGTCGCAAACAGTGCGCTGTTATCGAAATATTTTTTCTCGTATAAAACAGCCCGCATGCGGCCTTCGGGAGAACTCAGGTCGAATGCCTCTTCCGCGACAGCTGCACTATCTGTAACGTCCTCACCGCTCTCCTCCCGTTCATTGATGGCGTCATTCTTATTTTCCTGTTTGCTGGCTTTCCAGATATAAGTTTCCGTTCCGACCCGGGTATTCTTTACCCAGTAAGATTCATATATGGGCGCATTAATCCATTTTTTATGTTTCTTGGCACCCTTGCCTACGTATACCAGCTTTTTCTTATGACCGATTACTCTTTTTTCATAATAACCTCCTGGAGGATGCGGTGTGGCATTGCAGTGAATACTGATGAATAAATCACCTTTTGCCTGGTTGGCAATCTGGGCGCGGCCGTGCAGATCATCATGCAGATTGGTCGCGTTGTTCACGCAGGCATCGGTTGTCCTGGTGTAAACAACTTTCGTATTAGGGAAATTGGCTTTGATGGCTTCTCCCAGCTTAAGAGAAATATCGAGGGTGACATCTTTTTCGGCAGAGGTGAGTCCATGTGTTCCAGGGTCGCATGGACTATGTCCCGGATCGATAACAATCGTTCGGAGTTTTATTGCCGATGGGCCATGACTGCTATGAAAAGATGAAAAAACAAATAAAATGAAAATGGAAATGATCCCGAAGAATAACGCTCTCAGCATACTTTTCATTTTGACTGTCAAGATGTTAATCTTCACAATTTCTTAGATAGGATACCCCTATTTTTGTACCATTGTAATGTATGAATAACGGGTGCAAAATTAGTTTAAAATACCTTTCCACGCTGATTTTAACCTTGCTATTCTTTTGTATAACTGTTAACAGTTCAGCTCGTTTTTATCTCAATCATGGACACCCGATACCGGCCATACTTGATACAATTCCAAAAAAAAACATTCCTGCAATTAAGGATACCGTCGTCCTTGATTCTGCTGCATTGGATACACTTCCTTTTCACTCTGATAGCGTCAGTCAGCATGTGGATACTCTTCACCTTCCCATTTCCAAAGATTCACTTGATGCGCCGATCACATATAGTGCTCAGGATTCTGTAGTACTTGATGTTCCAACCAAAAATATCACTCTGTACAATAAAGCAACCACCCAATATAAGGATATTGATCTGGCTGCCTATAATATCCGGATGGATCAGCCCAATAACCTGCTGCTCGCCACTTATGCAAGAGATACTTCTGGCCAAATGATAGGGCGACCTCAAATGACCCAAAATGGAACGAAAATGGAATCGGATTCTATGGTATTCAATATGAAAACAAAGAAAGGAATAACCATAAGCACATTCACCCAGAATCAGGAAATGTTTATTATGGCAGAGAAGATGAAGAAAATTTCCAAGGATGATTATTTCGCTTTCCATGGCCGGTTCACTACCTGTAACCTGGATACCCCCCATTTTGCTTTCCGTACCAACAAAATGAAACTGATCAATAAAGAAATGGCAATAACTGGTCCCATACATCCTGAATTTGAAGGCGTTCCAATTCCCATTTATATCCCGTTTGGCTATTTCCCGATCTCAGCCGGCAGACATTCAGGATTTCTTGCACCCACATTTGATGTGAGTTCCCAATATGGATTGGGACTGGATGGAATCGGATATTACAAAGTACTGAGTGATAATTTTGATGTAGCACTTACGGCAAATATTTATTCATATGGAGGATATAATCTTTATTTAAGACCGGAATACCGGGTCAGGTACCGGTATACCGGCCATCTTTTCATTGCCTATCAGGATACGAAGACTCTCAGCAACTCAGGAAAATCGGCTTATGATGAAAGTAAAACTTATAATTTTCAATGGGCGCATACTGTTGACAGCAAGGCACATCCCGGACAGAACTTTTCGGCAAGCGTCAACCTGATGTCGGCTAAATTTAATAATTACAATTACACGAATCCGACCGCTGTTTTTAACAACTCCATCAATTCTTCCATTGCATTCTCGAAAACCTTTGACGATGGAAAATATAATCTGACGCTCAATGCAAACCATAACCAGAATAACCTGAATGGTCTGGTAAATATTACGGCTCCCTCAGTTGGGTTTACTGCAATAACGATTTATCCTTTTGCTCCAAAGGATTTTATTGGAACACCCAAATGGTATTATAAGCTTGGTATCGGACTAAGCTCAAATATTACCGGCAATACAAGTTTTTATGATTCACTCTCCAGCTTTCATCATATCCTTGATACGTTTAAATACGGGGCACAAAATAATATACCGATAACCCTTTCACTTCCACCATTGGGATTTTTACAGGTTACACCTGGTGTGAGTTTTCAAAACAGGATATTCAGTAACAAATTTGATTATGTCTGGGACCCTTATTATCAAAAGCTTGATACGAGTTCCATGAAAGGGATCTATTTTGCTAATTCCCTCGCATTCTCAATGGGGTTTAGTACTGCTATTTATGGAACCTTCACGAATTTTGGTAAGAACAGCAGGATACTTGGTATCAGGCATACCGTTCGTCCAACGATTAGCATTTCATATTCACCGGATCTATCCAAAAGTTATTATAAGAATGTTCAATATACTTCCGAAGGAAATTTTCAGAACATAAATCTCTTCAATGGAAATGTATATAGTGCATTTACACCGGGAACATTTGGTGGGGCAAGTTTTGGTATAGATAATAATATTGAAATGAAAGTAAAATCTAAAACTGATACGACTACCGGTGCGAATGAAAAAGTTAAATTGATTGATGGATTTGGATTTAACGGGAGTTATAATTATCTCGCAGATTCTTTTAAACTGAGTCCCATTTATTTTTACCTGAGAAGCACGCTTTTTAAACAAATAAATATTTCCGCTTCCACAACTTTAAATCCATACAAACACGATTCCCTTGGAATTAACATAAACAAATATGCCTGGGAAGGCAAAGGTTTTAGTCTGGGACAAATTATCGGGGGAAATATTGCCATATCCACTTCGTTTAAGAGTAAGCCGAAGGATCCAAAAAAAGAAGAAGAAGACAAAAAGAACCTGGAAGAAAATCAAATCCCCATGACCCAGGAAGAGCAACAGGCGCAACTGGATTATATAAGACAAAACCCGGGAGAATTTGTAGATTTTAACGTTTCGTGGTCTGTAAATATTTCTTATTCGCTCAGCTTCAGTAATACTTTTGTCGTGAACAAATTTGAAACCCAGTTGAGTTCAGCAATAATCCTGAATGGAGATTTTAATCTGACGGAGAAATGGAAAATGGGGTTTAATTGTTATTACGATGTAAAGAACCTGAAAATGCAAAGTCTGACAACCTTTCTTTCGCGGGATATGCACTGCTGGCAGCTAGCCATCAACGTTACTCCTGTCGGACCCTACCGTTCATTTAATATTACCATTAATCCAAAGTCAAGTATTTTGCGTGACCTCCATATAAACCGCTCCCGAACATTTTACTGATGCTGTATAATATAATTTTTCATCAGGTCAAATACTCTCAATTTAAGCTGCTCCACCGTTTCATCTTTTTCAACCGCAATCTCCGGGAGGAAATGCATATATAGCCTTACAGGCCACAGAAAAAAACCTTTATCAGGTGGATTGGCTTTACGGCTATTGAAAATGATCATTGGTATGATTGAATTTCCATTGTTAACAGCGAGCCTGAAAGCTCCGTCATGAAAAGGTTTGATTGGTTCTGCTGATGTATTTCTTGTACCTTCCGGATATATGCACATATGAAGTCCCATATCCAGTACTTCCTTCATTTTAATGAAACTCTCGCGCCTGCTTTTTTCATTTTTCCGGTCAACAAGGATACTTCCGGTTTTATAGATAAGACCGAAGAGAGGAATTTTAGCCATCTCGGCTTTTGCTATGGTTTTATTTCCGCCCGGGATCCCTGGTGAAGAAACGGGTACATCTATAAGGGCATTGTGGTTGCAAACAACGATATATGTTTTATCTTTTTTAAAATATTCACTCCCCTGGATTTTTAAGGGGCAACCAACGAGTCCTAAAAAAATATCCATCCAGACTCTTGAATAACTGATAAACCTCTTCGTTTTTTTTGGCTCCTTTTGAAAATAAATGAAAAGAAAAAAGGGAATCAGAAAAATCAGCATGGTACTGACAAAAACCAAGGCTCCCCACGCAGCCCAAATTCTTCCAAAAATATTTTTAATGCTTTGCAAGTAGAAATTTTTTTGTTAAAGTTTCCAGTCAATCGGATCTATTCCGTTTTTCACGAGATACTCATTGGATTTTGAGAAATGCCTGCACCCGAAAAATCCTTTATCAGCGGAATAAGGCGATGGGTGGGCAGCTTTCAGTACCATGTGTTTGGTTTCATCTATCAGAACCTGTTTTTCCTGAGCAAACTTTCCCCAAAGTAAAAACACCAGGTTCTGTTTGACGAATGAAAGTTTTTGGATTACAGTATCTGTGAATTCGCCCCATCCGATCTGTGAATGACTCATCGGTCTTTTTGCTTCAACGGTCAGATAAGCATTAAGAAGCAGCACCCCCTGCGTGGCCCATCCACTGAGATTGCCAGTTCCGGGTATTGCCAGTCCGATGTCTGTATATAATTCTTTGAACATATTCAGCAGGGAAGGAGGCGGCCGGATACCATCGGGAACCGAAAAACTAAGACCGTGTGCCTGACCCGGCCCATGGTAAGGATCCTGACCCAACAGAACCAGTTTCGTTTTTTCAAAGGGACTCATTTCAAAGGCATTAAAAATCTGGCTGCCAGGGGGATAAATTATTTTACCAATATTTTTTTCCGTTTTAAGAAAATGAACGATCTGTAAAAAATATGGTTTATTGAACTCGGGTTCCAGGACTTTTTTCCAGCCAGCTTCTATTTGAACGTTCATTGGCGCAATTTAAGCTTAGTTGACGTTCGGCAGTTGAGGGTGGGCGGACTATTTTTAAAAGCTTTCAATTTAATTTAAAGAGTTTGATTTTTAATAATTGAATTAAATTCCGACCCCCATATCCCAAACAAATGCTTTAGCCTTTAAGCTTTAAGCATTGGGCTTAAAATCCTATATTTAAAATAAAAAATTATGGCAAGTACAGATATCGAGCTCGTACCTTACCTTCAATTTCAGGGTGATTGCGAAGAAGCACTGAATTTCTATAAAAATGTTTTAGATGGCAGGATCGAAATTGCATCCAGATATGATAATCCGGCAATGAAGGCACCGGATGATTTTAAAAATAAAATACTGCATGCACGGTTCATTTTCGGAAAGTTCACAATGTTTGCAAGCGATATGATGCCTAAAAAAATGGATGAAGCCCTTAGAAGTAATATTTCCATTTCACTTGGTCTCCAGGATGAAGAGTCAGCAAAGGATATTTTCGAACGGTTAAGCGCAGGTGGGAAAATAAATGTCCCTTTTAAAAAGCAATTCTGGGGTGACTGGCATGGTAATTTTTCAGACCGTTTTGGAATCCACTGGATGGTGAATTGTTCCGGAAAATAATATTTCGCATCTGATTCCTGGATGTTCTCATTGATGTAATCAAGCAACAGGATCTTGCATCAAATAAATACCTGATGAAGAAATTAATTTCTATTCTTATTGTTTTATTTTTTCTTCCCGGGATCTGCATATACAGTCAGTCTGCCACAGTCATCCTTCATGTAGCTGATGCAAAAACTATCATCAATAAAAATATTTATGGGCATTTCGCGGAGCACCTTGGTCATTGCATTTACAGCGGACTCTTTGTTGGTGATTCAAACCAAGTGATACCCAATACTGATGGCGTACGTAATGATATTATCGCTGCATTGAAAAAACTCAAAGTACCTGTGCTGCGCTGGCCTGGCGGTTGCTTTGCCGATACATATCACTGGAAAGACGGAGTGGGACCCAAAAAGGAACGTCCGACTATGATCAATAAATGGTGGGGCGGTGTTACTGAGGACAATAGTTTCGGAACACATGATTTTCTGAATATGTGCGAGCGCATAGGTGCTGATCCCTACTTAGCTGGTAATGTTGGTAGCGGAACAGTACAGGAATTATCCCAATGGGTCCAATATGTGAACGGCGAAGGATTAAGCCCCATGTCGTTATGGCGAAAAAATAATGGACGTGATAAACCCTGGCATGTAAAATATTTTGGAGTAGGTAACGAAGCATGGGGGTGCGGAGGAAATATGTCGGCAGAATATTATTGTAATATCTACCGGCAATATGCCACATTTATGGCTGACTGGAGTAATAGTGATCATATTTTCCGCGTGGCATCGGGCGCCAATGCAGATGATTACCACTGGACAGAAGTAATGATGCGTGATGTTCCCAAAGGTTTGCTCGAAGGCGTCTCTCTCCACTACTATTCCGTGATCGACTGGAATGCCAAGGGTCCTGCAGTTGAATTCAGCAGGCAGCAATATTTTGCAACCATGAAGCAGGCGCTTCGTATGGAAGAGCTGGTTACCAAACACATGGCGATCATGGATAAATATGATCCGCAGAAAAAACTGGCATTGGTTGTTGATGAATGGGGTGGATGGTACGATGTTGAACCTGGCACAAGTCCATTTTTTCTCTATCAGCAGAATACCATGCGGGATGCGATGCTGGCAAGTGTTACGCTGAATATTTTTAATAATCATTGTGACCGTGTAAGGATGGCCAACCTTGCGCAACTTGTGAATGTATTGCAATCGGTAATTCTGACTAACAAACAGAAAATAATTCTTACACCGACTTATCACGTAATGGAAATGTATAATGTGCATCAGAATGCCGTTATGATACCGGTTAGCCTGTCAAATTTATTTTATACTGAAGGCAATGACAGCCTTCCTGCTATTTCAGTTTCTGCGTCGAGGGATAAGGAGGGAATCACACATATATCACTGGTTAACATCGATCCGGGAAAAATTAACATTATACGGATTAAAATTCAGGGAGCAACACTGAAACTGGGCAATAGCAGAATCCTCCAATCCGCCAGAATACAGGATCATAATAGTTTTGATGAACCGGATAAAATATCGCCGCATTCATTTACGGGTGCAGAAATAAAAAACAATGAACTGAATGTTTCTATGCCTCCCGCTTCAGTTGTGGTATTAACGCTATTATAATGAAAGGATTTCTCAAAGTTGTTTTTGGGTGCTTTATTACTACCAGCAGTTTCGCCTTTGAATCTGCACCTTTACGTTTACTCAGCCCGGATAAAAAGATTCTTTACGAATTTGATATCCATAGAGGTGTACCGGGTTACAGCGTATCTTATCAGGGGAGAAAACTAATCGATTTCTCAATCATCAGCCTAGTTTTTAGAGAAGATTCGATCAAACAGGGAGTCAGACTTATAAAATCTATAAGGATCGATTCTTCGGAAAAATATATTCTGATGACGGGAAGATCCTCTTCTGTGAATGATTCTTTTCATCAAATTTCTATTTTTCTTAAAGAAATTAAATCTCCAGGAAGGGAACTGATTGTTGAAGTCCGTGTATTTAACGACGGAATTGCATTCCGGTACAGGTTTCCAAAATCAAATGGGGATTCCCTTTTCATCAAAAAGGAACTATCCTCTTTTAATATTATAGGAAACCCGAAAGTCCATGCCCTGATTTTTGGAGACTACCATAGTTCACACGAAGGATTTTATCAGCATCGCTTTTTTATGGATTTACCGAAAGACAGCCTGATGGACATGCCGATGCTTTTTGAATTTTCGGATAATATATATCTGGCGATTACCGAAGCTGCATTATTGAATTATGCAGGCATGTATTTAATTAAGACAGAATCGGGACTAATATCTGATCTTTCTCCTCTTCCATCCTTACCGGAATATGCGGTGGTTACTGATCTGCCACATGAGAGTCCCTGGCGGGTAATATTAATTAGCAGACGACCCGGGAGATTTCTGGAAACCAATATGATCACGGATCTCGCTCCGCCAAACAGGATTAATGACTGGTCCTGGATAAAGCCAGGTAAAACAACTTTCCCCTGGTGGAATGGGAATGTTACAGCTGATACTTTGAACGCACCTGGAAATAATTTTGTAACGCAACAATACTATATCGATTTCTGCTCGCGGAACAATATTGAATACCATTCCGTGGTTGAATATGGGTTGCATCAGTGGTACCAGGATGATGGAATCAGTTTTATGCCCGGACCTAATAGCAATGTGCTCAAACCCGTACCAGGACTTGATATGAAACAGGTTTGTGATTATGCACACAGCAAAGGCGTGGGTGTTCGGGTATGGGTTCACTGGAAAGCCCTGTATCCTAAACTGGACAGTGCATTCGCTTTGTTTGAGCAATGGGGACTGTCAGGACTTATGGTTGATTTTATGGACAGGGACGATCAGGAAATGGTAAATATTCAAACTGAAATTCTTCAAAAAGCTGCTGCTCATCATTTGCATATACAATTTCATGGAGCTTATAAACCAACAGGGCTAAGCCGTACTTATCCAAATGAATTTACCAGGGAAGGCACTTTGAACTATGAGCATGATAAATGGAATCCGAAAGGAGTTTCGCCGGATCATGATCTTGACATTGCCTTTACACGTTTGATTGCAGGAAGTACGGATTATCATCTGGGGGGATTTCGTGCTGTTACTCCGGACAAATTCCGTGCACAATATACGAGACCACTTGTACTGGGAACGAGATCGCATATGCTGGCTATGTATGTCATTTTAGAAAATGCGAATGCGATGGTATGTGATTATCCCGAAGCATATGAAGGTCAACCCGGGTTTGAATTTATCAAAGAGGTTCCAACCAGCTGGGATGATACAAAAGTTTTGATTGCAGAACCGGATCAATATATAGTAATTGCCAGGAGAAAAAATAATATTTGGTGGATAGGTGGCATCACCGGCAATAAAGAAAAAACTCTGCAGATTCCATTGGATTGGATTGGATACGGGTCGTGGAAAGTGAAAATTTACAAGGATGATATAAATATACCATTCAATCCGAATGGAATTCAAATCAATTCGGTCACTATAAATATTTCCGGGCTTGTAAATAATCAAAATCCTGTAATGTCCAATGTTTTTAAAATAGCCATGGCAGCTGGTGGTGGATTTACAATGAAACTCGAGAAAGAATAAATCAGGCAGAGAATTTGTGGTTTCATTTTGGGATCAATCGAAAAGACTCTTTATTTTGAAAAAGCTTTTTCTGAAATCAAATGAATGAAAGTATTTATTACCAGGAAAATTCCTGATCTGGGTTTAAAGTATTTAATGGATGCAGGCATCAGCATTTCAGAATGGACAACCAAAAGAGATCTGAGTCCGCAAGAATTAATTGAACATTGCCAAAATGCGGATGCACTTCTAAGTGCTGGAAATAATCGGATTGATAAGACTTTTCTGAACGCTGCTGCTCATTTGAAAGTTATCAGTCTTCATAGTGCCGGTTATGACAATGTGGATATTGATGCAGCAACGGAATTGAAAATACCAATTGGGAACACACCAGGTGTACTGAGTAATGCAACAGCGGACACTGCTTTTTTATTGATCCTGGCGACTTCAAGAAAAGCATTTTATATGCATAAAACGATACAAAAAGGCGGTTGGGGTTTTTTTGAGCCAACGGCTAATCTGGGAATTGAAATCCGGGGTAAGACGCTTGGCATATTTGGATTGGGTAAGATTGGTTTTGAATTGGCAAAGCGCTGTGCTTATGCCTTCGATATGAAAATCATTTATAATAACCGCGGTCATCATATAGAAGCGGAAAAGGAATTAGGAGCCACCACGGGTTTCATTCAGTGAACTATTGGAAAATAGTGATGTATTGTCGGTAAATACCGGCACTCACCTCTGAAACCAAAGGAAAATTTAATAAGGAAGTTTTTGCATGTATGAAACGCAATGCTATTTTTATCAATGCTGCCCGCGGGGCAATTCACAATGAAGATGACCTCACGGAAGCGTTACAGAAAGGATTGATATGGGGAGCCGGTCTTGACGTAACAAACCCGGAGCCAATGCGACCGGATCACCCTCTGCTTTCTATGCCTAACGTTTCTGTTTTGCCGCATATTGGATCTGCAACAGAAGAAACACGTGCTGCAATGTCTTTGATTGCCGCAAAAAATACAGTTGCCGGATTAAGAGGCGAACGACTTCCCTTTGTTGTGAATCCGGAAGTATACCTTTGAAGCATAACGCTCAACGCTCAAAGCGTAACGCATGAACCAGCTTTGGGGTTATGCAAGTATGATCAATTTTTTTAAAATTATTTGTGCTATCCATTTTCAGTGTAATGCGTTTAGCGTTCCGCATTTGGCGTTTCGCGTTTGGCGTTAAGCTTTGGGCTTATCATGAGGTTTTAAATTAAAATTCCGCGAAATATTAAATCCAAAATAAATATATCCTTTGCCCCATGTGCCGGCTGTCTGACCAATATACTGCGATTCAATCATACTTTGTGAGTTGGTGAAAACGAGCTGAAATACATGTCCTCCTGTTTCAATATCCCAGCCAAATGAAAGGGAGTTTGTTCTGGGGGAGAGGGCTGGAAACTAGGGGCGAATCAAGCTGATTCGGAAATAAATAATCGTATTCTGCAGTTATGGCCATCCGTTTGGTAATTTTCATTCTGGCGCCCCCGCACAGGGCAAACACATTATTCTGGTCATGGAGAGTCAACCATATTATAATGGATAAATGTAGGAGTAAGTTCCAAGGAGAAATGGCTGTTGAATTTCCTGGCAATCAGCATCTGAGAAGTATAATTGAATCTGGATAGAACCTGAAATATTAGAATTGTCACCCAAAGGCGCATGATTTGTAAAATAACTCGAAGTACCCAAGCAGACCAACTGATACTGGCATTCGAACTTTCTGTTTGTCGCAATAATTTGTATTTCAGATATCCATCAAATGTTTCCAGATAAGAACTTCTTCCGATTCCAACCGAAAGTCTGTCAGTAATACCATAATCCAGTCCCAGGCGAAGTGTGGCAAAATCAAGTCCCCATAAATTATAGGCTCCTGTGTTAATCGTGCCAAAGCGATGCTGGATTTCCACATTCAATGCTCCGCCTGCAGGGGCTTCGATTGTTTTCATATTTACAATATACAATGCCTTAAATGTTCCAGTAACAAATCCACTATTTGGCGCGACGGGCATGGAATCGTTAAGTGACTTGAGTAAACTATCCTGTGCCAATAACTGAAAGCCTGAAAGAATAAGGATCAGGCTGAAAAAAGTTTTTTTGGTTTTCATTTTGATTATTTTGTTTGCACCCAGTCAATTTTAACTTTCACACTGATTTCACTGGTAATTTTATCCCTAACAATGCTTGGGATGCTGATGTTAAAGTCCTCTGGTTTTAGTTTGAATACAGAAGTCCCATTAATATGGTCTTTTTTAACTTCCAGCTGGGCCGTTGTCTCTATGGGTTTTGTCACTCCATGCAGAGTTAAATCACCCTTAATCACGACCTGGTAAGTTCCATCTTTACTAAAATCCATTTCTCCGGAGCATATGCCAGAAAATGTTGCTTTCGGGAATTTATCGCTCTCCACATAGTTTTCGTTGAAGTGTTCCTGCATCAATTCTTTGGTGAAAATAAATCCCTTCAACAAAACGGCGAAGGCGATATGATGACTTGCCGGATCCAGTACTGCATAGGCCTGATTGTTTTCGGCTTTGATATCCTCGAGAGGAGTCTTGGAATAAAATCCGATAAACCCGGTTTTTGTCAGGTAGTTCTGACAAATGCCTTTCAAAGCAAAACTGATGGTCATTAAAAAAATGAAAAAGAATCGGAAATACATTGTAATTGATTTAATTATCAGGTGCTCCTTGGGTTATCCAGGCTTGAATTTGTTTGATTGCACAAGTGTCAAGTTTGCCGTCCATGTATGGCATGGCAATATAAGGTTGGGTATGGGTTATCACTCCTTCCAGATAACTGATATACGTGACGGTATCTCCACCGACGATAATGGGATATGTTCTTGGTGTGTAATATTTAGTAAGAGTATCATAATTATCCAGAAGATGACCATAACTGCCGACACTATTACCCATACTGTGACATTTATAACAATTACTTTTTAGGATGGGAACAACATTTTGAGAATAACTCATATTCTGAGTATTGCAATCAGATGTCAACTTTTCATGGTTACATGAACCCAAAAAAAGAACAGATAGGACCACGAGCGTCATTATAATCGAAAAATGTTTTATCATATGTTCTGGTTATAAGATAACCTGATTGTTATTTTTTGATCACACAATCAACCAAATTCACGTCCATCAGGAAGCCCGTACATTTTCCTTTGATTGTTATTGAATCTCCTGCATTGAATTTATCGCCGGGGTCCAGGTCTTTTTTCAGGATGCTGCAGTTAACGCCGCCATCAGCGGAGCCCTTCAGATTTAGGGAAATATAATTTCCCGATTCGCTTACCGAAGAAATATTGCCAGAAACTTCAATGACTTTACCAACCCATTTTTTATTGGCGATATTTTCTGAGTACAAGAATTCATTGTACAGGTTCATTGCAGAAAGTTCCGCTACTGCCTGTTCCCCGGAAGTATTACGATGTGGCAGGGTTATTCTATAAATACCCCAGACTGCCATCAGCAGCAATATAATGCCAATGCCAAAAAGATATTTTTTTCGCATATTAAAATAAGTACGATTTAGCTTTAGCGGAAAGAATGTGTTATGCCAAGATATATGCCTGTACTGGAAATTGGCAAACTTCCGATTCCTATTCCCTGTAATGGTATTTTTATATAGGGTTCGATCCTGATTTTATTATTTCCATTGATAGCAAATTCATATCCGCCACTAAATTGAACAATGGAAAAAAAATAATTTGATGACTGACTTGAACTAAATGAATAAGGCCATTGATATCCGGTACTTTCCACAATAGCAGTATAATTTTGTTTTTTCATCAGATAAGATGAGAAGCCGCCCATAATAAAAAATCCATAATTACTTCTTGATGCAAAATCATATCGAATGGAAATCGGAATTTCGAACATATTACAATTACCATTTACACTCGATATTTTTGAATAAGGAGGGGCACTGATTTGATCTTTACTAAAATATTTCCCCTCAGTATAGTAGAATTTTTTATCCCACAATAATCCCGTTTCAATTCCAAAATGTTTATTGAAACGATAACCTGCCAATATCCCCAGACTATACCCGAGTTGTTTAACTGATTGAAATTTAACAGTGCTGAAATCCGGGCCTCCAATGAATCCTACATAAAACACTTTATTTGTTGGAATTTTTTTAGTATTTGTTTTGGTTGCCAGGAGAGCAATATTCATTTTACCGGATGGTGATGATGCTAATGTTTTTCCTTTAACTGCTATGGTTTCATTTATTCCTGATACGGACAGGGAAAGGGGTTTTAATGCTGGTGAATGCGCTGAAGAATTCTGATTGTTTTCCGGGTTTTCTGAAATGGATGAACCGCCGTTCAAAGTTTCATCTGCAACAAATGAAATATCTGCATTTTTTGACTTCTTGTCATTTCTATTTGCAGGTTCCATGATTATTTTGCTGCCTCTTTTAAAATTTGATGTATTATTTACTGGGTATTTCGCGCCGCCGTTCAATGATTCATTTTGGAGAGAAAACTTATCAGCGTCCGATTTCTGTTCCGGATCAGTTTTTACTTTTTCTGTTTGTATTCCTTGCTTTCTTAAGGGGGCATCAGATTTTCTTAAATCATCCTTCTTAATATTATTGGCTGAAGAAACAATTGATTGTTTTTTTGATGAAGTAAAATATACGATAGAACCCAGGCCAATCGGAATGAGCAGCAATAGTAGAAGCCAGTTTCGCTTATTCCGGCTTGCTCTTGAATTCATGCCGGGAACAGCAGACGGATCTCCAAAACCTTCTTCATTGAGTTTGCCAGTCACAACATCCCAGTCAGATTCTGAGGTTTTGAGTGGATAAAGCTCACCTGCCTTTTGAAACAGGTGATCCATATCGTTTTCTAAATGCTCCATGATTTCGATTCCTCCTTTTCTTTGATGATCTTTTGCAAAATTCCCCTTGCACGTGATAAGTTTGACTTTGATGTACCTACTGAGATTCCCAGGGTATCAGCAATTTCAAAATGCGTGCATCCGTCTATTACAAACATGTTAAAGACAACCCGGTACATCGGCGGGAGACTTTTCACATAGCTGATCAGTTCCTTATATAATAATAACTGATCGGCTTTCTGGCTATTGTCCGGTTCTTCCCAAACATATTCCGGAATGCCACCAATTTCCGGTGTCATATTATTTTTCCTCAGCTCATCTATTGATGTGTTTATTATTATCCGTTTCATCCATGCCATGAGCAGTCTTTCCGGATAGTCTTCTTCCTCGTATCTGAACCTTTCCATATGACGGAATACTTTTACGAATCCATCATTGGTGATATTCACCGCGATATCATATCTGTATACGTATCTGAATGCAATCTTTAGCGCATAACCATAGAATCGCTCATAGAGCAATTTCTGACTACGTGGCTCCTGTTTTTTACACCCTTCTATGATCTGAATTATATTATCCAAAGTTTTCTAATATCTATCTACAGAATCGATGAGTTCAATTCAACTTACGGTGCCGGTGAAGTATATTCATTACTAACAGGCCAAAAGCCAGGTGTTGGAATACTGACTCCCCGTGTATTACCTCGGATGAGTGAATCCATTCCAAATCGATATAATGGCCATCCCTTATAAGTCAATTGCGTTTTGCCAAATACAGTTATACTGTCAAACGCTGTTTTATCCAAAGTTGAAGGTAAGCTTTGTACGGCTCCTGTTTGAACGATGGGAAACGTAGCATCATTGCTAAAATCTGATTTTGTAAAGGTGTTGGTATTGGATGTATCTTTTGAAAACCTGTACAAAGTAACGCCCCGGTCATCCGTAATATAAATTGTATTTCCTGTCCCTGGCTTATAAGTACTGTCGTACAAAACTTTATCATTTCCAACCAGTTGGGTTTCTGCAATCATGAGGGTATAATCTGGTTTGGCAATAAAAAATATACGATTGATCCCATCCCCTGTGATATCTCCTGCAGCGGCATCCCCTTTAAAATAATATAAAGGCCAACCCTTATAGGTAGTTTGTTTAGTGCTATCTGATCGGGTGATGGTAGAAAAATCAGCTTGGGAAAGTCCGGCACCAAACGAAGGACCGTTTACATAAAATGCCGGCCAGTTTACAAGGCAATTGCCCGTACAAGAGGAGTTCCCATTTGCATCGAGTGAGAAGAAATACAGGGATTTCCCGGAACTATCGGTTATGACAGACCCAAAATGGGAATCCGTTTTGACTATTACCGAATAAACCGGCGTGGTCACTGGCGGTGGCGTCGTATTACCTCCGCCCGAACTGTAAACGGAACTTTTTGAACAAGAATCAAAACCACCAATTAGCAAAAGCGGTATTACCGCTGATAATATATATTTAAACTGCATTATTTTTTGATTTACTCATTATACTTGTATTTGAAAAGCGCTTAGTAGTGAGTACGATTTTTTGCGAGGCAGGTTGCGTTTAGATTTGATCAAAGTCAGGATTGTTAAAGAGCTATATATGCAGGATCGATTTAATGGCATTTATTTATTAAGTTTGATAACAACAACCAACGAACGTGCTTCGAATTTGTATTCTTTTTTTATTCCTCACATCTTATAATCCTTCTCTTGCAAATGGAAATATTCATTCTAATGCTGAAACAAACATTAACTGGATAACCGTCTGGCTTGGTTTTTTATTCGGAGTTCTGTTTACCATCTTATTCCGGTTCCTGAATAGAAAATCGATGACAATCGATCAGCGAAGTGATGCCGGAGTTCCTTTGAGTGGCTGGGTTATTTTATTGGGCATCACCCTGGCAATAAGAATTTTATTACAGGGGTTTGCACTAATGAATGAACATTATTTTCTAAAGTCAGGCTGGGTACAGTTGGAACAAGCTGGAGGAATGAAACTGCATTTCCTGTCAATATTTGAATTGTTTCTTTCTTTATTCTCTCTCGTCAGTTCGGGTGTTTTATTATATTGGTTTATTGGAAGGAGAGACATTTTCCCATCTATGTTCATATACTATGTTAGTTTTTTTCTAATTGCCCAATTCATTTTATGGATCATATATAATAATATCAGCCTGCCGGCAGAAATGACGGTCATTCGCCATGAAATGCTTAATCAATTTTTCAGAATGGCGGTATATGCATTGATCTGGGGTGCTTATGTATGGAAATCAGAACAGGTAAAACAAACTTTTGTATATCCTCCGAATTAACTGAATGAAGGTTATGAATTATGGATTATGAGTTATGAGTTTCCATCAACCATCCATTTAAAGCATAATTCATAATCCATAACCTATAACCAGATTAAAGCGCCGCCAGGTATTCCGCCAGTTTATTTATAGCATGTGCAGCTTGCTTAATACCGATTTCTGCTTCAGGGAAATTTCTTTGTTCAATAGCTTCCCTGATACCAGGTAAAGTTTTTACTGCATAACCGGTATAGTAGCCTGGAGCATATAAAACATGTTTATACCAGGGCCTCAGCGGAAGTCCAGTATCAAGCAGAAGTTCCTGCTCCGCCCGGTATAACATCCTGTTCAGGCTGTCTTTTTGTAAAGCATTCAATCCCTTATTTGTAATTACTTCAGTTACATGCTCTGAAGATTTTCCCAGACTTGTCACAGCATTTTCCAGTGGTGAAAAATCAATATAAGGAACTTCCTGTTTTGCAGCAGCAGGAAAGTAAGGGATTGTCGGATCGGAAGCGATGATTAAATATTTTTTCAGGATGATTTCATTGTTGATGGAAGTGGTTTCCCTGAGGTTTGAAATCAGTGTTTGGAGTTCCGAAGTATAGGATTTAATTTCTTGGTATAGAATTCTGAAATCAAAGGGCAGGACATCCGCATCAAGCATACGAAGCGAGATATGACCTGCAATTTTTGAAAGCGACGCGCAGTAATAAAACCCCGGATCGATGAACCTGATATAATTATCATAAGAATCATAAATCGAATGATAAGAACCCCCGTTGTCTTCACCTGTAAACTCCAGATTAATGGAAGGAATTCCCAAATGCTGGAGGAAAGGAGAAAAGTCAGAGCCCGTCCCCAGTGCTTCCAGATGCAAACTTGTTTTTTCCATAAATTCTTTCGCTTGTAAAGGACTAACAGCTGTGGCAATTTTGTGAGCTTTTAATCTTTCATAAATGCTTACACCGGTTTGCGGGTCATTAATATTTTTGGCGACTTCATCTACCATTCCCTGTAAAGCATGAGAGCCACCAGCATTTAGAAATCCTCTTCCGTTTTCATCTGAATTGATATAGACAACCGCATTTTTCTGCAGTAACATAGCATGATCCTCTACCCATTCTGTTGATCCCACCAAAGCGGGTTCTTCACCATCCCAGGCACAATAAACAATAGTTCGTTTGGGTTTCCAACCGGACTTCACCAGTGCACCTAATGCCTTAGCTTCTTCCAGCATAGAGGCCTGTCCACTTATCGGATCCATTGCGCCGTTTACCCAGGCATCATGATGATTTCCGCGAATCACCCATTCATCTGGGAATTCCGCGCCTTTTATACTACCGACAACATCATAACAGGGCACCAGTTTCCAGTCAAATAGCAATTGCAAATGAACGGTTGATTTTCCCGGTCCAACATGATAGGTGATAGGTAAAGCCCCTCTCCAGTTTTCGGGCGCAACCGGTCCTGTAAGGGCTTCCAGCAATGGTTTTGCGTCATGATAGCTGATAGGTAATACCGGAATTTTAAGCAGGTTTGGAGCATCCAGATGCGAGGCATACCTTTTAGCATCCTTTGTTGCGCCAACGCCTGGTGTGAGAGGATCACCAGGATATATAACCATATCCATGACACTGCCACGCTGAACACCATATTCATTTTTGAACGATCCTTTCGGGTATATGTCCCCCTGATAATAACCATCATCTTTCGGATCAGAATAAATAATACATCCGATCGCCCCATGTTCCTGTGCAATTTTCGGTTTAATTCCGCGCCAGCTTTGCCCATATCTGGCAATAACGATTTTCCCTTTTACATCAATTCCCATTTTAGCCAGTTCGTCATAGTCGGCATGCAAACCATAATTCACATAAACAAGTTCGGCAATCACATCTCCATCGGCACTCCAGGCATTATATGTCGGGAGTTGGCCCTGCTGGCCACTTGTAAGATCTTCTTTTAAAGCAGGTTCCTTCAATAATGCCCGATAAGTCTGAGGTGAAGTCATTTCAAGAATCCTGATTCTGGGAACAGGGAACAAGACCTGGTACACATCTAAATGCGTATCAAACCCATAATCCCGTAGTTTTTGCTGAATTTTATATGCAACTTCTTTACTTCCTGCGGAACCAAGATTATGTGGCACCGACGAAAGGTCCCGGATGGTCAGGCCTATATTTTCCCTGCTTATCAGATCATCGAATGCTTTTTCTTTTCTTAACTCTTCCCTGGAACTGCTGTCATTGAATCCTGATATCTGATTTTGTTGTGCCGTCAGCCCTCCATGCAGGGAAACAAAAAATAAAACAAAAAATCTTGTGCGCATGATTATTTAGATATGAATAAAAGTACTTATAAAATTGAAATAGATTCTGCGGAAATGAATCTTCATCCAATTCAATATATGCAAACTTCAACAGATAGTCTTAGTATCTTACATTAAACAGTGATGATGAAAACTTTCGAACCCGAAAAAGTCAGGCAATTTTTCTTTATTATAGTTCTCATGATAATGGGTATCATTCTTTTTACCTACCTGAAATCATTCCTGCCTTCTTTGTTGGGCGCTATAACTTTTTATGTGCTGATGCGAAAATATGTAAAGCGTATGATTGAGAGAAAATGGTCTCCTTCAGGAGCTGCACTGATGCTTATGTTGCTTTCGTTTTTAATCATTCTGATGCCGGTTTTTATATTTGTAAATACTGTCAGTTCAAAAATTGGTTATGTAATTAATCATTCTACAGAAATCACCGGTTCAATCATCACTTTCCTTAAAAATCTTGAATCGCATATTGGATATAATTTTTTGAATGAGGAAACTATCCGTAATCTCAGTGGCATGGCTCTTCAGCAGCTTCCACTTATACTGGGCGCTACTGTAAATTCACTGGTAGCCCTGGTGATTATGTATTTCCTTTTGTATTTTATGTTAACGAATTGTAACAAGTTGGAAGAGTGGATGGAAGATGTGTTGCCGTTACGTAAGGATAATCTCGATCGTGTGAAACGCCAGATGAATCAGATGGTTATTTCTAATGCCGTTGGTATTCCATTGATTTCCATTTTACAGGGAGTGGCCGGTTTAATCCTTTATCTGATCTTGGGAATCAAAGAACCTTTACTATGGTTTGCTCTCACCGCTTTTACTTCCATACTTCCTCTCGTCGGTTCAGCACTTACATACGTTCCGCTCGCCATCATTCAGATTGCAGGGGGAGAAACTGCCAAGGGTATAATTATACTTGTATATGGACTCGGTGTTATTGTGACCATGGATAACGTCTTTCGTATTTGGCTCCAGAGGCGGATAGGGAATGTACATCCTTTGATCACACTTTTTGGTGTATTTGTAGGAGTTCCCTTATTTGGTTTTATTGGCCTCATCTTTGGACCACTGCTCATTTCAATATTCATTTTACTAATGCGTATCTATCGAATAGAGTTTATTAGTCCGGATGAAAGTCTTGCAGACTAAATATAGGTATGGGAGTATAGGGATATATGAGAGTATTGTCAGCCTATTCGTTTTTGGCGATGTAGTTTCTTCAATCGATTAAAATGAAAAAGGACCGGTTTGTCCGGCCCTTTAAAAAAATAAATTGAGATATTTTTATACGCGACTGGCCAATTCTTTACCCGCTTTGAATTTAGCTACTTTTTTAGCTTTTATTTTTATGGTCGCTCCTGTTTGTGGATTCCGGCCATTACGAGCTGCACGTTTTGAAACTGAAAAAGTTCCAAAACCTACAAGTGTTACTTTGTCTCCTTTTTTGAGTGTTTTTGCTATGGCTTCTGTAAACGAATCGAGGGCAGCGCCAGCCTGTGTTTTCGTTAGGCCTGCGTCATCGGCTAATTTTGCAATCAGTTCTGCTTTGTTCATGGAAAATGTTTTTATTGATTTCGATAAAGGGCAAATATAAGGTTATGGACTTAGAAGCCCGATTGGAGAAAAGAAATTTAGTCTGTAAACAACCTGAAACAGGTGTTTTTAGCTGAAAACAGCCATTTACGTACAAAATATGCTGTTAATCTTTGTCAACAGTTCCCTGCGAACACCTTATCCATGCTATATATACTTCATGAGCTGTTCTTTCAATGGTCTAATTCCTTCCGTAGCCGGCTTTTCAATTTTGTACAGGTTTTGAATGCCACGGGTATAGGGGATATTTTTATCAACTATAAATTTGGGTATTTGTGCATAGGCAAAATCTATCAGCCCAGCAGCGGGATACACAGCCAGGGATGTGCCGATGATTACAAAAATATCGGCTCCCTGTACAAAACGACTCGCATTCACTATGAGTGGAACAGGTTCTTCAAACCAAACGATATGCGGTCTTAATTGTCCGCCATCAGGAGCTCTGTCACCAAGTCGGATATCATCCCTGATGGAAAAGACGAGGGATTCATCCAGCTCACTGCGCATCTTAAAAATTTCACCATGCAGATGTAATACCTGGGTCGATCCTGCTCTTTCATGCAGGTCATCAATATTCTGTGTGATTATCTGAATATTAAAATATTCCTCCAGTCCGGCAAGTTCCTGATGTGCTGCATTAGGAATGGCAACACGCACATTCTGGCGGCGCATATTATAAAATTGCAAAACCAGTTCAGGATTTTTCCTCCAGGCTCCGGGTGTTGCTACTTCATTTACATCATAACCTTCCCAGAGTCCGTCACTGTCCCTGAAAGTTTTTAATCCGCTCTCAGCACTTATGCCTGCTCCAGTTAAAACAACTAAGTTCTTTTTCATGCAACAATTTGCAATTAAATTTTGTGCAAAAGGTACTGCCCACACTCTCACATTCTCACACTCTCACACTTGCTTTAGTCCATTTAGTGCTTCTTTCAAATTAATCCCTTTCCCAAGTACCGGTTTGAAAAGATCCCCTTCACTAATTATTCGATTCAGGATATTGTATATGGTAAAATCTTTCATTTTCAATCCTTTTTTTACCTCCTCCCAATGCAGGGGTGTGGAAATGGTAGCTCCGGGTTTTGGTCGAAGGGAATAAGCTGCAGCAATTGTAGCCTGTGGACGGTTTTGCAGAAAGTCAAGATATATTTTTCCTTTACGTTTTCCCAGAGGTCTTTCAATACTCGTTGAACCAGGGATTTCTATATTCACTTTCGTCACAACAGCCCTTGCAAATTCTTTCGATTCATCATAAGTATATTTTGCTCCCAGTGGGATATAAATATGTAATCCTGTAGAACCTGAAGTTTTGCAATAAGAATCAACACCCAGGGTTTTAAGAATCTGGTGTGTTATCTGTGCTGCTTCTATCACCTGGTTAAATGGATTTGTATCCGGATCAAAATCAATGATACACCAATCAGGATGATCCGGGTTTTTTATGGTACTGGACCATGGATTCAGTTCGATACATCCAAGGGAAACCATATAAAGAAGACTCGCTTCATTTGTGCACACGAGGAATTCCTTGTCTCTTTCATCGCCTTCACTACGATACGCAAATTTTTCGATCCAGTCAGGGGCTTTACCTTTTACGTCTTTCTGATAAAAGCTTCCTCCCGCAATTCCATTTGGAAATCGGTTGAGTGATTGTGGCCGGTCTTTCAGATAGGGCAGAATAAAAGGCGTTGCCTGGGAATAATAATTCAGTAAATCCCTCTTCGTTAATTTTTCCTTGGGCCAGTAGATTTTATCCAAATGAGAAAACTGTAATTCGTGCCCATTAATATTCTTCGACAGGGATTCGTCTGAAGAATTCAAAAGTATTTTTCCGGGTTTGGGCCGGACATGTTTTACTTTTTCAGGCATTAAGAGGAGCTTGTTTTAAATATAAATTAAAGGCACTCTCACACTCTCACACTCTCACACTTGCTTATTTAATGCCCATCTTGGCAATTACATAGGTATAGAGATCCTGCATACTTATTATATCAACCAAGTCCGCGGGATCAACCTTGATATGCAGGTTTTTCTCCATTACTACAACGAGGTCAATATAATCCAGGCTATCCAATTCAAGAGTTGACTTAAGATCTGCTGAGGGTATAATTTTTGACAGCTCCACTTCAAATTCCTCGTGAAGAAAATTATTTATTATTCCTGTAATCGTTTCTTCTGTTAACATTTTATTGTTCTCATTCTGCATAAGTTAAAATTACCATTTTCCTTTTGAATGATTTTTTTATCTCATTAAAGGGGAATTCGTTAAATTACTAAAATGCTGCAACGTGAATTCAATGATTATTATGATGTTATCGTAATCGGCGCCGGAATCGGGGGGCTGACTGCAGCCGCCTTACTAAGCAAGGCCGGCCTTTCTGTCTGCGTTTTGGAAAAAGAACCCCATGTGGGCGGTTATCTGGCAGGCTTCAGGAGAAAACATTTTATTTTCGACACTGCAATTCATTGGCTCAATCAATATGGTCCCGGCGGAATACTGGATAAGTTGTTTAAAGCCATTGGCAGCGACCATCCCAAAGCTATTGAGCAACATCGCATCCGCCGATATAAAGGGGAAAATTTTGATTATCTGCTTACCAATAAACCGGATGAAATGCGCGATCAGCTGATCAGGGATTTCCCGGAAGAAAAAAAGGGCATCGAAAGGATGTTTTTGAAAGCAAGGCAGATTGGGCGGTCTTTCAAAAATTATAACAGAATCTTCCGTTCAGAAGAAACCATGTCTTTTTTTCAAAAACTGAAAAATAAAATCCGGTTATTGGAGTTTGCTATTCCTTTTATTCCTTATCTCTCTTATACGGGTGAGAAAGGATTAAAGAAAGGCCTGAATCGGTTCATCAAGAGTCCCAGGCTGCAACAGATATTTTCAGGTGAACAGGAAATGCTTGGATGCCTGATTCCCATCGGGTGGTCTTATTTTCATGATTTCCAGAGTCCGCCGAAAGGAGGCAGCCAGGTGATTCCGCAATGGCTTGAATATGTTGTAAATTTTTATAAGAATCCTGTGGGACTGCACTGTAAAGTGAATGAAATTTTTGTAGAAAATGGTCGTTGCACAGGCTTGTCATTTGAACAAAGAGGCAAACTTCATCGGCTGAACAGTAAATATATTGTCGCTGCCTGCGATATAGAAACCCTGTATGAAAAAATGTTACCTGCTGCAGCCGTTCCTGCCGGCCTGAAGAAGAAACTGAAAAAAGCAGATTTGTACAGTTCTTCCATCACAGTTTCCCTCGCTCTGGATTGTACTGCTGAATCCCTTGGATTTAATGAAGAACTGATTCACCTGGTGGATGAGAATCAGCCTTTCAACGATCAAAGCGGAGGAGATCCAAGCCGCTCTGAAATAAGTATTATTGCTCCTTCGATGCGCGATAAATCTCTGGCCCCGGAAAACCATGGGACGCTTACACTGTATATGCCTGCATGTATGGAATATAAAAATGAATGGGAAACACAATTGGATATATACGGAAAACGGACCAGAGGAGAAGCATATCAACATTTGAAAAAAGAAGTGGCTGAAATCCTCATTGGAAGGGTAGAAGAAAAACTCGCTCCTGGTCTCCGGTCTCATATTCTTTTTTATGAAGTGGCGACTCCGGTTACGCATTGGCGTTATACCGGGAATAAAAACGGAACCATGATGGGAGCCCGGCCTGGCAGGAAGAATATGAAAAATAAAATTTCTCATTACCGAACCCCGGTAAAGAACCTGATCCTCGGCGGACATTGGGCTGAACTTGGAGGGGGTGTTCCCATTGCTGCAAAAGCCGGAGCAAACGCCAGCTTACTTATCTTACAAAAGGAAAATCGAGGGGCATTTAAATCACTCGCAGGTTATATGAACAACACTGTTTCGTTGGAATCTTTAAATAAAAATACCTGCTTTTCACCATACAATAATTCCTGGCTACAGCCCCGAACGCCGGCCGAAGCGGTCATTCATCATAATTTGGAAGTAATCGGTTAGATTGTGAAATCAGAGAAATATATGGGTTTCCGGTGACTAATCGAATATCGACAGATTCAAAAATACCGACAAAATTTCAGCCTGATTATCTGGTTTGATTGTTGACTTCATTCTCCTATGAAACAAGAAGTTCTTCAGGCGGAATTCATCGCTTCAACTGACAAACAATTACTGGATGCTTATTCATCTACGATAACGGGAGTCGTAAGAAATACGGCCCAGGCAGTGGCGCATATACATGTTGTGAAAAAGACGCAACATCCGCGAACGGGTAAAATAGAAGAAATGCCAGGTTCC
The DNA here is from genome assembly GCA_963711345.1 of uncultured Bacteroidota bacterium. Taxonomy (GTDB): domain Bacteria; phylum Bacteroidota; class Bacteroidia; order Chitinophagales; family Chitinophagaceae; genus Puia. The sequence goes on from CAVQDS010000002.1 coordinate 1,658,343, forward strand.
GGTTCAGGGTTTGTAATTTCAACGGATGGCTATCTGGTTACCAATAATCATGTCATTGAAAATGCAGTTTCCATTAAAACTGCATTTTCAGATGGCACGGAATCAAATGCCAGTTTAATTGGCTCAGATGTTTCAACCGATATTGCCTTATTAAAGGTATACAATAGTGATTTAAAACCTTTGCAATTTGCAGACTCAGACCTGCTGGAGCCAGGCCAGATTGCAATTGCCATTGGAAATCCAATGGGCCTTCAGCATACTGTAACGACAGGAGTGGTAAGCGCTATGGGACGCACACTGAGAGCAAATAATGGAAGGCTTATAGATGACATCATTCAAACGGATGCGGCATTGAATCCTGGTAACAGTGGAGGTCCGCTCATGAACTCGGAAGGTAAAGTGATCGGTGTTAATACTGCAGTAATTGCTTCCGCTCAGGGTCTGTGTTTTGCTGTCTCCTCAAATCTCGCAGGATATGTGACAGGACAACTAATCATGAACGGAAAAGTTAAAAGAGCTCATTTGGGGATAGCCGCTCAGCCTGTTAAGCTTTCACCACGAATGATCGGCGCCAACCAATTGAAAACAAAAACAGGCATTTATGTTTTTGACATTTTGGCCGACATAAATGCTTTTAATAGTAATCTGAAATTAGGAGATATTATTGTAGAATTTGAAGGAAAACAAGTGGCCACAGTCGACAATCTGCATAAATATTTAAATGAGGGAGTAATAGGTAAAAGGACATCAATCAGTGTATTAAGGAATGGAAGAAAAGAGTTGATAACAGTCGTTCCGGGCGAATTAAAATAAGGACATTGGAATTTTGGTTTCCGCCTAAAAAGTTAGAAAGTTTTGTTAAATTTAGGTACAACAAAATACGATTGCTATGAACTCTCAATCTATCTACAAGGTTGGCCTTGTTATGTATGCACTCGTGATTGGTTTCTACGGAGTCAATCATTTTCTAAATGGCACGGGTTTCCAAAATACAGTTCCGTCTTTTATTCCCGGTGGAATATTCTGGGTTTACCTCACCGGAGCAGCGTTGATAGCTGCGGCAATATCCTTCCTGACTGGCAAACTAACCAGGGCTGCCGGTTTGTTTTTAGCCATTTTTCTTATCATCATCGTTCTTACAATCCATTTACCAGCTTTGATGCATTCAACCGGATCGCCAACTATTAGCATCGCATTGACGAATCTGGTTAAGGACACCGGTTTGGCTGGTGCAGCACTTATGATTGCCGGTAAAGGAAATTGATCCCACCCTGAAATACGTTACCACATTTGCGTGAGCTATAGTGAATGATCAGCAGGCTGTGCTAATCAGTTGTTTGTTATACTTCTTCATGTAATAGTCCCTGCTATGTTATCGAAGCTGTTGAGTGATCCTGCAAGATCACAGCGTGTAATGAAAGCTTTTCTTTCTATGAAAAAGTTTGATATAGAAAAATTATTGCAGGCATGAAGCAAGAAAAAAGAATGCTTCGGTGGTAAACATGCAGCGTATATGCACAATAAGGGGCATTTTGGCCATTTAATATTTGAGGTCTGACATCTTGTAATTAATTTATTTACAGGGTTTCATGATCCCAATAATAGAAGTTTTCTTCGCAACCTTTTTTTCGTAAATTACGTAGTACTAACCTGTTCTGCTCAACTGGAATTCTTTCCTTTGGATGACAATTTCTTCATATCTAACAATTACAATATATTGTCTGATGAGGTGCAGGTTGGGTGTTTTACTATCTTTTATCTGTATTCAAGCATTTTCCCAGTCACAAACCTGTCCGGCAAATATCAATTTTGCGACTGGTGATCTTACTCATTGGTTTGCTTACACAGGAAATAATATGGACGGTCATGGGGCTGATGCCATTATTCAAACTTATGATTCAACTACAACTGCCCCAAGAGGAACGATAGGCACTAAAATCATAAGTGAATACAGGTTGACATCCTACAATGGCATACAGGTCATTACTGCCAATGGAACGGATCCCTTTGGGTTTTTTCCTATGATACCAACCATTAATGGATATGCTTATAATTATTCAATTCTGCTGGGATCAACAGCCATTACACGGGGAAACGGCAGTCCCGGAAGCGGTGGCGGTTACTACCGTGGCGTCAGTTACAATATCAGAGTCCCGCCAGGGCCCGCTACCGAGCCATATACGATGACATATGCATATGCAATGGTATTAGAGAACGGATCGCATATATCCGATTATCAGCCAATTATTTCAGCCACGTTAAGGACCCCGGCCGGAATTATCCTGTGCGCTTCACCAAGTTATTATTTGCCAACATTTAATAATGTCGATGTATCTGGACGTGGCGCAACGCTGGACAGTGCTGCTGCTAAAGCGAATGGGTTTTCGGTTAGCCCTACCCGATCTCCTAATGCTGATCCTGATCCCGGTGGTGGGTTCCTGCAGGATGTCTGGACAAAAAACTGGACTGAAGTCACATTCGATCTGTCACCTTACCGTGGGCAGGATGTAAGCCTCACATTTGAAGCTGACAATTGTATTCCAGGTGGCCATTTTGCGTATGCATATATCGCAGTCCGAAATAGTTGTGCGGGATTGCAGATCAGTGGTAATTCACTTGTCTGCTTTAATACCATCGTGACTTATTCCGTGCCGGCATTGGCAGGCGCAACTTACAACTGGATAGTTCCCGATACATGGACCGTTGCTTCTGGTATAAACAGTAATATCATCCAGTTGAAACCAATTGCAGCTGGAGGAATTTTAAGTGTCAGAGAAAAAAACAGCTGTGCTGACCTCACCGATACTATTCAAATAAAAACTCTTCCGGGACCAAAGGGCGGAAACGTTGATGGATCTACCACTGTTTGTGAGGGAGAAAATAACAGTATTTTAAATCTGCTGAATTATTCTGGTACGATATATAACTGGATGTCTTCAACAGATAGTGTAAACTGGACCATTATTCCTGATATAACGTCGCAATACCAGTCAGAAAACATCACTTCGAAAACATTGTATAAAGTGGTGGTTGGCAAAGGAACAGTTTGTCCACCTGATACCAGTAGTGTTGCAACTATTGCTGTTGACCTGAAATCTGTTGGTGGATTTATTAATCCAGCTAATGCCGTATTATGTGCCGGACAGGATGCCGGAGAAACCCTTTCCCTTTCGGGATATAATGGGAATATCCTGAATTGGCAATATTCTAATGATGATGGATTAAACTGGTTGGATTTTGCTCCTGCCGATAATACCACGATAAATATTGTAAAGGGAATAACTTCTTCAACACAATTCCGATCGATTGACAAAAACGGAGTATGTCCTGCGGATACAAGTTCTGTTGCTAAAATTTTATTCAATCCAATAGCATATCCTAAAGCAACAACAACACCGTCTGATACGACGATTTGTTATGGAACCATGGCATTATTGAATGCTAGTATAGAGATTGGAACAAGTTATACCTGGAATCCTGCTTCAAATGGTGCAGGCGCCATCAGCAGCACACCTTTCAATTTTGCCAAAGAGGTATCTCCAGACAGTTCGGCAAACTACGTTTTGAGCATTTTAAACAATGGTTGCCCAAATCCCTTACTGGATACTTTCCAAATAAATGTGTTGCCACCTGTAATTGTGAATGCCGGAAATGATACATCAGTAGTGATAGGAGAACCATTGCAATTCGACGCAACATCCAGCGATCCCGGACCTGATAATTTTACCTGGACGCCTTCAACAGAACTCAACGATCCTTCTATTTATAATCCCTTAGCTGTTTATACTGCGAATGACAATGTTATAAAATACACGGTGAAAGCGGTCACACCTTCAGGATGTTCGGGAGAAGGATCTGTCACAGTAAAAGTTTTCAAAACAAAACCCGATATTTTTGTACCGAATGCATTTACACCAGGTACACCCATCAATCCTGTATTCCGGCCAATAGCTGTGGGAATTTCATCATTGGAGTATTTCAGAATTTATAACAGACTGGGACAGCTGGTTTATAATACTTCAACCCTTGGCAACGGCTGGGATGGTACATTGAATGGACTACCGCAACCTCTGGGAGGATATGTATGGATGGTAAAAGGAACCGATTATACCGGCAATACAATTACGAAAAAAGGGACGATGATATTGATCAGGTAAGTAATAAAATATTTAACACTTCTAACAAGCCCTTAACTTCTTTTAGCATTTCCCTTGATCCTGACACAATTAATTTACCGGTCAAAGTGGATTCATGAAGAACACATTGATATTTTCGGTAGCATTTGCAGGAATTGTAGTTTACAGTGGCTGTTCTCCCAAACTTATGCCGGAAGGGCATTTTCAGGATACAAAAGTTGTTGTTGACGGTAATATAAATGACTGGGGACTTCCATTACGTTTCAGTAATCCTGAATACAGTATGCAGTATTCTGTTACAAACGACGATAAGAATATTTATGTATGCGTATACACAAAGGATGAGTCATTCAAGAAGCGGATATTGAAAGCTGGAATGAGCATTTGTTTTGATCCGAAAGGAGAAAAAGATAAAAAGATGAGCCTTGTTTTTCCAGTGAAAAAGCCCGACGATGCTGCAGATAACAGAAGTAATGGTGACCCCATCCGTTATACTGATACCAAATCATCGGAACAACAGTTACTTCTCCAATCCGATTATTATAATACGATTGGTTTTCTTAATTTCGAGAACGGACAATTCGACATTACCTATATGAAAAACAATATACAGGTTGCTATAAAATTGAACGACGACAGTAGTCTAGTCTATGAATCAGCGATACCTGTAAGATACATCCTGGGTACGGATTTACAACCCGGGTATACTGCTAAGAATTTCAGTGTGGGAATTGTAGTCAATGAATTACATCATACAGCAGGTAATTCAAATAATGGCTACCGCCCCCATTCGAGCTATGGAGGGGGTGGCATGAGGGGAATGCATGGTATGGGTGGAGGCAGAAACTATAATTCTGGTAATACATCTTCCAAACCGGAAGAAAACTGGTATCAATTCCGGCTTGTTTATAAAAAAACATGATCAAGCGAAATTCATCGGTTATAAGCCTGTATTCCCTGTAAGATAATTTAATTTGTAATTGTTTAACATATACATTTTTGTTAGTCCTATATCTTCATCCCTTGAACAAACCAAACATGGAAACTGTAATGAAAAGATTTTCGGTTCTTTTTTTGTTTATTGTCGGTTTTTTTGCATCTCATGCTCAGATTCAAGTTGGATTTAAGGCTGGTTATAATCTTTCGTCTTTTGTGGTTACAATACCTTCAAATTTTTATTCCTATTCTCCAAAATCGGATTTTAATGCAGGTATTGTAGTTGCTTTTCCTCTGGGTGGCGGATTCTTTCTCCAGCCGGAATCTTTTTACTCAGGCCAGGGATCGAAAGTCGACCTTTCAGGAATAAATGGTTCATATCATATTCAATATCTCAACTTTCCCGTGCTGTTTAAATATGTTACCCCCTTTCATTTGGTATTTGAAACTGGCCCGCAACTTGGATTTTTATTGGATGCCACATTGAGTGAAAACGGATTCCCGATTGAGAATATTAGAAGCCAGACGAATTCCAGTTGTTATTCCTGGGTTTTTGGAGCCGGCGTTCAGCTGCCTATGAATTTTGGACTTGATGTCCGCTATAATCTGGGATTATCTCATTTGCAAACGGATAACAGCGATGCATATAATGATGCCGGCATTAAGAATAATGTTTTTCAGGTAGGAATATATTACCTCTTCCAAAATTTATTTCCGGCTGACAAAAACTGATTTCTACATTCGAAATCTTACATATTAGACCATCCAGAAAATTCAAAGCTTTTCCGGGAGCATTCCAAAAAAAGTTATTCTTATTTTTATACTGAAAATGGGGGCTGGATATAGTTTTAACCGTTCATCCAATACTAAATACATCATTATAAATTTTTTTAATCATGATTGCATTCCTGGGTACTGGTCTTTTGGGGGCTAATTTTACAAGAGCACTATTGAAAAGGGGGGAAATAGTTCATGTCTGGAACAGAACTACTGAAAAATCAAAAGCTTTGGAGATTTACGGCGCCAAAGCTTTCGAAAATGTAAGTGATGCTGTCAAAGGCGCTAACCGAATTCATCTCACACTTTCCGATGATCAGTCAGTTGATGAAGTTTTGGAAAAGGCATTTTCAGGATTTGATCCGGGGGTCATAATAATTGATCATACAACTACCTCCTCGCCAGGAGCAATCAAAAGATCAGTCTTTTGGAAAACAAGAGGATACAGATATATACACGCACCTGTTTTTATGGGACCTCCCAATGCACTGGAAGGCACCGGAGTGATGTTGGTTTCAGGTGAGCAGCAGATCGTTAAATTACTGGAGCCCGAGTTATCAAAGATGACGGGCAAATTATTGAACCTTGGAGAAAAGCCTGAAAAAGCAGCTTCCATTAAACTTTTGGGAAACCTGTTTCATATTTGCCTGACAGGAAGTATTGTGGATCTAATTACATTGGCTGATTCGCTGAATGTACCCGTTTCAGAACTTGGACCACTTTTGGAGATACTCAATCCATCTGTTGTAGCTCAGGGAAGATTAAAGAAAATTACAAGTAATACTTTTGACCAGCCCTCCTGGGAACTAAATATGGCCCGAAAAGATGCGCGCTTAATGATAGAACAGGCAAACACTAAACAGACAACATTAATGATCGTTCCGGCCATAGCTAAAAAAATGGATGCATGGATTTCAAAAGGTCATACAAAAGACGACTGGACAATAATTTCAAAAGATCCCGACAAAAAATAAAACCTTATTATCGTCTTTATGCGAGTGACCTGCCAGGAAAGTTTTGCAAAAATCCCGGACTGGTACTAAAAGAAAAATTATGCATATCCTCATAATCTTTAATCAGTATTTGCAATAAACGCAGTTCGTCATTATCACTGGAGCCGGGAAGCGAATTGGATATTTCTGATGCACGCTTAAGGGCTTTTTCATATTGTGACTTTGAAATAATGGCATTCCATTTCATGATTTCAGATTTAAAATGCAAACGAGTCCCCTGTATTTTATGAAAAGACATTCAATTAGACGATTTGTTGCATCTAAAGGTTACAATAGTTGCGAATTATTGATTTTCAGAGAATTGCACATCATTTTGAAGCTTCAAGCCACTGTTCTGAACTGAATACCAGGTACACTTACCCAACAGTCAGACACCGCTCATAATTAGATTGTATATTGTATTTTGAAATAAATGTTTATTCATGTCCAGTGCAAAATTATTTGCCAACCACCTCAAACATATTTTCTTCAGCGTTTTTACCAATAAAAAGACACTTGAAGCTTACAGTGAAAAATACGACCTGAAATTCAGATTCCACATTAAAGACGGTCTTGGGAAAGATATCTATTATAAGAAAGGTGTATATGCCGAAGATCATATCACCAGTTTTTTATTGGAAAAGATCGGAATAAAGGATGATGACCTTATTATTGATATTGGAGGAAATATCGGATGGTATTCCCTCGTATTATCTTATAAAAATAAACCACTTGTACTGGCATTTGAACCGGATATTTTTAATTTCTCACTCTTAAAAAAAAATGTGGCATTGAATAAAAAGGATAATATCCGGATCTTTAATGTAGCACTCAGCAACACACCTGGTAAAATGACCCTTTATTTATATAAGAAACATAATCTCGGAAGGCATTCGTTTATTCGCCAACGCAATTCCGTTGGAACGGCAGAGGTTGAAACAATACAACTGGATAATTTTTTATTGGACCAGGGACTTAAAGAAAAAAGAATAAAACTGATTAAGATTGATATTGAAGGGTATGAATTTTCAGCTATGTCAGGTGCACAACAATCGCTTGACAGGACAGATTATCTTATGACAGAATTTTCCCCGGGCATGATGAAAGAAATCCATCAGGATCCGATGGAATATATAAACTATATCAAAAGTTTCGGGTTTACTCCGATGGTAATAAACGAAGAAGGACTTTCAGAACCTGATTTTGATTCAATTATCAGCAAGAATAGCCAGGTGAATTTGTTTTGCAGGAAGGATTAAAAAATCCAAATTTGACTGATCGTTACGCGTTCATCAGCAGCCATGACAGTAAATGTACTGGCAGATATTGGCTTAATACTTTGAAAATGAAACATAACATTCCTGTATCTATATCAGAAAGACTTAAAACCCAGCATTTGTCAATGGCTGCGGACATTCATCATCTGGATGCGATTCAATTAATTAATAGACCAAGACCAGACAAATGGAGTATTCGGGATAATATGGCACATTTAGCCAGATATCAAAAAATATTCAAAGATCGTATTGATAAAATATTGATCACAGTTACACCGGTATTTGAACCATACAAAGCTGAAAATGATACCCAATTTGAAAAATGGTTGAAGAAGAATCCAGAATCTTTATTGATGGAAATAAATTCTGACCGAACAGGATTAATTCAAAAATTGGAAAGCTTAACTGAATCCGATTTACAAAAAGCAGGAATTCATTCAAGCTTCGGAAGATTAAATATACTAGACTGGACGGAGTTCTTTCTATTACATGAAGCACATCATCTTTTTACAATATTTAAATTGGCTCATTCTGATTCAATCTCAGGTTGAATCAGATATATTCAATTTAACAATCTCTTTATTAAACCGCCATAGGCTGATTAAGTCTTAATAAGGACAGCAATAATCGCTGTCAGACTTAAAAACAAGTATATGAAACGCATTATTTTGTCAAGCCTCTTAGTAGCCGGATTACTGATTTCCCTCAACGGGTTTTCAGAACCCAATTATGGTCATCGCGGTGGTTTCGGGTTTCATGCCAGCGTTGGATATATAGCGCCACGTCCTTATTTCATACCTGTACCTCGCCCCGTAATTTATGCTCCGGCCGTTCCTTATTATCCTGCATATCGCAGTATTTACTATGGTCGTCCTTACTTCCACAGACATTATTGCCGCAGATGGTAAGCTAAATAAGAAATAAGAATGTTAAATCAGGTTCACCAGAAATGGTGGACCTTTTTTATTGGGGATTTGTTGCCATCAGATAAGGCCCCCGAAGTTATTCAGTAATTCTGACCCAGGCTATGAAATCAGTTGATGGGATCTTATCCTGACCTAATGAGCGAAGCATGGTAACCAGCTGTCCATTATGATAAGTGCTATGATTAAATATATGAGTCAGAAGCAAATCGTAAGGCTCATGAAATGATTGACCAGCCATGTTGGTATAATGAATTTTTTGAGTTAGTTGGAAATCTTTTTTCGCAACGAACCAGTCAACCCATAATTGGTCAACAGATTCCAGGGCCTCTGAAAGTTTTTCCATTGATTTCTCGAAGGGATCTCCTGTTATTTTTATGGGTTCCAAATTTAAACGTCCCAGCCATAAACTTTCCGCGCTCCATATATGTAGGACAGTTTTATACAGGCTGTCAAAACTACTGGGTACTATTGCATGCTGTTGTTCTTCAGTAAGCGTGTTGATCAGGTCAAGGAGTCTTTTATGCGCCCATTGACTATACCGGGCGTATTTTAAAAGTAGTTCACTTATAAACATAGAAATAAATATTTAATGATTAAGTCTTCAAAAGTGTTTTATTAGATCTTAATCAATATGTTATTTTAACGAATCGTAAACTTACGATAAAATCGAGTGAACCTGCGCTACCGGGAATGTCTAAACGCCATTACTTTTGATATATCCAATCCGAAAGAAATAACCGATCCAATCCGAAAGAAACCTAAGAATCCAATCCTGAAAGAAAAACATTTAAGATCCTATTTTTGAAAAGCCGCCGGCTAATTCAGGCGGTTTTTTCTTTTTTATCTCTCGCTTAACAAATTATTTCCATTCGGTTAACTTAACGTTTATATGTAAAGGAATGATAACATTTTTTTACAGGTTAAACTTTGTCAGTCTTCAAAGGTAAAGGTAGATTTGAAATCCATATAAATATTGACCATGCAAATCGTAATCGAGTATATCCGGAACTGGTTTATCAGGAAGCAAATTACAGAAGATGAAAATTATTACCTCATAAATTGATTGAAATTAAACTTCTAACTCTGGTTCAGGTTATTTTAATATATTCATTCAAGCGAAGCCGCTTTTAGAAATAATTTTTCTGCTCTGGATACATTTAAGATAAGATTTGATGGGAGATCAAATCTCTTTTGCAGGTACTCAAATTTATTATAACTAAGCCAGACTCTTTTTTCATCATCTTCCCAAACCAGTACTTTTAGTGGAAGATCCAGGCCACTAAGGGGATTTGCATTCATCAATGGTATGCCCGCACTCGGATTTCCAAAAATCAATAGTTGTAAAGGCCTTAGATGGAGTCCCGATCTGGCTGCTTCTGATTGCTGATCAATATGACTATAAACCGTAATGTCTTGTTTTTGAAGAAGATTTTTTAATCTGGTAATGGTTATTTCCATACCGTATTGACTTTGGATACTTATAATATCAGGATTTGAATTCACTGGTTAATTTTATCTGTTAATTTTAAAAAATAATACCTTTCGCAAAGTTAAACCAGGGACATGGAAATACGCAGACATGATTCATACGAAACTTTAAGCGGGGAGGCAGCTTCACTGATCCTGAAGAAAATAGAACAAAAAAATAATGCTGTCCTTTGCGCTGCAACTGGAAGCAGCCCTACTGAAACCTATGCTTTATTAAAGCGAAGATTTGATCAGCAACCCGGTCTTTTTTCCGACCTCAGGGTTATTAAACTCGATGAATGGGGTGGAGTACCCATGCACGATCCCGGTACATGCGAAAGTTATTTGCAATGTCATTTAATCGGACCTCTGAAAATAGACGGGGACCGGTATATTTCCTTTAACAGCAACCCTGATAATGCAGTTGAAGAATGCCTCAGAATTCAAGGAAAATTAAATAGAACCGGACCTGTAGACATTTGCATTCTGGGTTTGGGAAAGAATGGACATCTGGCATTAAATGAACCCGGTGAATTTCTTGAAGCCCACGTTCATGTTGCAAAACTTTCCGAAAGTTCTCTTACACATTCCATGATTGGTGATATGAAAATGAAACCATCCTATGGTTTAACATTGGGAATGGCAGATATTCTTCAATCAGCATTCGTATTAATTATTATTAGCGGCACCGGGAAAAAAAAGGTAACAGCCGATTTTTTAAACGGGAACATTTCCACAAAACTACCAGCTTCTTTTCTTCGGCTCCATCCCAATGCGGTATGCCTGATTGACAAGGAAGCATATCTTTAGGATATGGTCAAAGGACTCAATGATTTTAAAACTGTTTTTTTCATAGGGATTGCAGGAACAGGTATGAGCGCCATTGCTCAGTGGCTCGCCGAAACTGGCAAGCAGGTTTCTGGTTCCGACAGGTATTTCTTACCCGGGGTATTTAACGATACACGTAATAAATTAGAAACACTGGGCATTCGATGCTTTCTTCAAAATGGTGAAGGCATCAGTTCCGTGACCAACCTGGTTGTGGTTTCAACTGCAGTGGAAGATACCGTTCCGGAAGTACAAAAAGCAATGCAACTGAATATACAAATCATCAAACGTTCTGAATTGCTATCGCTTATCGCGGCAAGCAAAAAGACGATTGCAATAGGTGGTACGAGTGGTAAAAGCACCACGTGTGCCATGCTTTTCGATATCCTGCAATATGCAAATAAAAATCCTGGTATCATTAGTGGCGCGGGCCTGGTCAGCATTATGAAAGAAGGCTGGATCGGCAATGCAAAAGCAGGAGCAGGTGATTTGCTGGTAATTGAAGCTGATGAGAGTGACGGATCCATTGTTCAATATAAACCTGAAGTTGGTGTGTTGCTGAATATTGACAAGGATCATAAGGAAATGGATATACTGATGGAAATATTCAGTGAATTCAGAAATAATACGCTCAAACTCTTCGTAGCAAATCAGGCGCAGGCCGGAGCCAGACAACTATCCCAGGATAAAGCACACGATTTTTCTGCAGACCCGGATTATCCGGCAGGCTATCAGGCAAAAGGATACAGTCAGCAGGGGCTGACAATTTCCTTTCATATTAACGGGGTAAATTTTATGTTGAATACGGTAGGCAAGCACAATATGGAAAATGCCCTCGCAGCTACGGCTGTCGCCAATCAGCTTGGGGTAGAATTGATTACTTGTGCAGAAGCATTGAAATCCTATGAAGGTATATACCGGCGACATCAGGTGCTGGGAAAAAAGCACGGGGTCTGGCTGATTGATGATTATGCGCATAACCCGGTGAAATGCGCTGTATCTATTGAAGCCTGCCAGCTAATCGCCCCGCGGGTAATTGCATGGTTCCAGCCACATGGCTATGGCCCAACGAGGTTTTTACGTCACGATTTTGTATCAGAGATCGGACGTGTACTAAGACCTGATGATGAAATATGGATGAGTGAAATTTTCTATGCAGGCGGTACCACAACTAAAGATATTTCTGCCGTTGATCTGATCAATGACCTGAAAGAAAAAGGTAAACAGGCATTTTTTGTTGAAGATCGAAATACATTCCTTGAAATTGTTCGACCCCATCTCACTACAGATTGTGTTTTGCTTCTCATGGGAGCCCGCGATCCTTCGCTTGAAAATTTTGCGAAACAAGTTTGGGAACAACTATAGACATAAATAAAACCCGCTCTCTCCTTTTTGGTTGAATATCACATCGTTAGGAGTATAGTTAATTTACTAGTAAAACACCCTATGACTTTCATTTTACTGGTATTATCTTTAATTAATAAGATACAGCTTCCGTATAAACTGAAAAACCCAAACGCTCGTACCCCGGAAAGATAGCTGTATAATTTCCTCCAATTTTCCTGTGATTAATATTTTCCCTTAATAATCCATACCCTCAGGGTCGGCATTGTTTTACTCATAAATTAAAACGATGTTGAACATTCAGTTTTCAAAGGCATTTTATTTTTGTAATTCATTTTTACTTTTTGCGTTCCCTTTTACAGCCAACCCCGCATATAACCTCTCAACTTCCTCACTGAAAGAAAAAAATGGATTTAAAACATCATTGCCGGGAGGTCGTGACTTCAATTACGGAAAGCCACAGATATTATTGAACAAAAGTGAAATGATATTTGCAAAGAAGTATATTAAAAATAGTAGAAATTGTCTTGTCAGTGTTAAAAAACGAAGCTTGATTCCCTTTAACATAATCGATTCTGTTTTTATCAATTATGGTCTTCCAGTCGAATTAAAATATCTCGCCGTGATAGAATCAGAATTAAAACCAACAGCGCTTAGCCATGTAGGTGCCAGGGGACCATGGCAAATGATGCCAGCTACCGCACATATCCTCGGACTAAAAACTACCGGGCAATGTGACGAAAGAACAAATTATTATAAGAGCACAATTGCAGCAGCTAGATATTTGAAGGATTTGTATACGGAATTTAATGACTGGCTCCTGGTATTGGCCGCTTATAATGGAGGACCCGGACCTGTTTATAAAGCCATGCATGAATCAGGCAGCAAAAACTTCTGGGTATTACAGAAATACCTTCCTTCCGAAAGCAGGGACCATGTTAAGAAATTTATAGCAACTCATTATTATTTTGAAGGCAGGGGTAGTGAAACAACTTTAACCAGGGCAGAAAATATGAAGTACAAAAGAACGCTAAATGCTTTTGTAAAAGCACAATTTACTCCGGCGATTTCTACAAAGCAAAGAATAATATCAGAATACGGTTTTGTGCAGGGAAATATTCTGTCTGCTAATTGCGACGCGAAACAACCAATAGGATTTGAAGTGTATGGGACAAATATTAATTTCATAAAAAATAAAAACATACCTGGAAATAATGAAACTTCCGGAGAAAAATTCAGGAGACTCATGAAGGAATCTGAAGAAAGCTTAAGAAGATCCGGCAAGATCATTTAGTAGCATCTTGTAACGCGGGAAATAGATAATTTGTTATTTATCTCGCAAGTGCTGAATTTTCTGATGGGGCTGAAAGATACACAGGGACGGAAATAGTAAACAGAGTTCCTTCATTTTCTTTGCTTCTTGCTGATATAAAACCCTGATGTTTTTCTGCGATCCTTTTACAAAGAGCCAGGCCGATGCCTGTACCCTTATACTCTGCGGTTCCATGTAATCTTCTGAACATTTCAAAAATCTGACTGGCATACTGCTGGTCAAATCCAATTCCATTATCTTCAACAAAAAGCCGGTGATACACACTCTGAGATCCATTTTTATCTATTCCGTTTTCTGTCATGGACAATGAGGAAAATACTCTGATATTATGATCTCCCTTTTCTTTAGAAAATTTCAGCGCATTGCTGAGAAGATTTTCAAACATAAGCCTGAAAAGAACCGGATTTACTTTAAGTATGGGTAGTTTTTCAACCATGACATTTACTTTTTTTTCCTGAATGATTTGTTGGAAATCAATCAGAATATCATTTATCATATTATTCAGATTCGTCTCTTCAAATGGATTTTCATCCTCAGAGATACGCGTGAGGGATAATATGTCTTTGATGAGCAATTGCATCCGTTGGGCAACTTCTGAGATACGACCAAGATAATTATGTCCTTCCTGATCAAGAATATCCTGATATTTAAGGCAAAACCTATCCATCATCATTCTCAACTTTCGCACTGGTTCCTGAAGATCGTGAGAAGCCATGTAAATGAAAAAATCCATATCCTTATTCACGGATTCAAGGTGAGATACATTTTCTAATAGTTGGCGGTTGAGTTCGGAAATTTTCTCTTCTGATGTTTTTCGTTCCCTTATTTCCAGTTCAAGTGTTTTATTAATGGCAAGTAATTTTTGCTCTTGTGCGAGCAGCATTTGATTTTTGCGGTAAAGATCAATGTAAACAGAAACCTTAGCCCTTAATAAATCAGGATTTATTGGTTTGAAAATATAATCAACAGCTCCTGACCTGTAAGCTTTAAAGATGTATTCTTCTCCATAGTTTATTGCTGTAATAAAAATAATCGGGATCTGACGCAATTTTTCTCTTTCGTAAATCAGAGCGGCTGTTTCCAGTCCATTCAGATTAGGCATATTTACATCCATTAATATGAGTGCAAAATCAAACTCATGAAGTAAAATTTTTAAAGCTTCCCTTCCTGAATTGGCTTTAATAAATTGATATTCGTCCAGGCTGAGAATAGACTCCATTGACATCAGATTGTCATCACGGTCATCTACCAGTAATATTTTGGGTCGCATAGTAAAATTTATTTGTAGCACCAGATTCTCATAAGTGATAAGAGCTGGTCTATTTTTAAGGGCTTTGTAATATAATCAGATGCTCCCGCCTCAATACATTTTAACCGGTCTCCCTTCATTGCTTTAGCAGTTACAGCAATAATTGGAAGCAAACTATTTTTGTGTTCGCGCCGGATCTTTTGGGTAGTTTCATATCCGTCCATTTCCGGCATCATGATGTCCATCAAAACCATATCGATCTTATTAGCAACATTATTAATTATAGCAATTGCATCTTTACCACTTTCTGCTGTAATCACATTCATTTTATAACGTTCGAAAACAGTCGTTAACGCGAAAAGGTTACGCACGTCATCGTCTACAACCAGTACATTTTTGCCTGTCAGGATATCTTCCTTCATCCTGATATTTTCAATTATTTTCTTTTTCTCCGGAGCAAGTTCATCATGCCTGATATGAAGCTGCAAAACAGTTTCTTCCAGCAGATGTTCAAGAGAATGGACTCCTTTGGTCAGTACAGTGTTGGAATACTGGTTTAAGTGTTGCATTTCCTTAGGGCTAAAATCCCTGGCGCTATATACGATTACCGGTGTAAGATTCACTTTTGTTTCATTTATCAGTTGAATCAGGTCATGGCCGGAAATATCCGGGAGTGTATAATCCAGGATTATGCAATCAAATGGTTCATTTTGCAGGGCTTCCATTGCCTTACTTCCATCCGCAGCCAGTGTAATTATCACTTGGTCTGCTCCCAGTATTTTAACAATCTGTGAAGAGTCGGGTTCATTGTCTTCTACCAGCAGGATTTTTTTGATTCTATTCTGACTGAATTGGACAAAGTCTTCATAAAGTTGGTCCAGATCTTTATTATCAAGCGGTTTCAAATGAAAACTTCGCGCTCCACGTTGCAGGCCCAATATTTTATTTTCTTCTCCGGAAATAAGATGAATTGGAATGTGCCTGTAATTGAAATCGTTTCGCAAAAGATCAAGTACTTTCCATCCGCTTGTATCCGGAAGTTTAACATCCAGCGTAATAGCAACAGGCATATGGCGGTTAATGAAATCGAATACTTCCAGATAGTTCGTGGCAACAATTGCTTTAAATCCGGCAATATGGGATTTTTCGATTAGAATTTTTGCAAACCGCAGGTCATCTTCCACAATCAGAATCAGGTTATCCTGCGGATGAATATTGGATCTGTCATCTCCGCTGTCATTGATCATTTCATTAACCATATTCAGATTGGTATTTTCCAATCCTTCAGTTGTAATTCGCAGAGAATTTAACAATGAATCAATTTCAGTGGTTTCTTCACTCAGCTGTAACTGATCATATTTCCCCTTTTTAGCCGGCAATTCATGATAAACAATTTTACTTACTGTTTCAAGCGGAAGAAACAGGATAAAAGTGCTGCCCTGTCCCATTAAGCTTTCCAATTCAATGGTTCCACCTAAAAGTTCTGCCAGACCGCGGCTGATCGAAAGACCCAGTCCCGTGCCCCCATATTTTCTACTTGTTGAACCTTCAGCCTGCTGGAAAGCTTCGAAAATAATGTTTTGTTTTTCCTGTGGGATACCGATGCCGGTATCTGATATCGCAAAAGCCACCACTTTTTTAGCATTCTCCAGCACCTGATTTCCCTGCTTCCAACTGCCCCTTGCGTCATAAATCTTCAATTTTACTTCTCCCTTTTCAGTAAACTTGAAGGAATTTGAAAGGAGATTTTTTAGAATTTGATTCAGACGCTGCAAATCTGTTTCCATAAAATCCGGTAAATTCGGATCTGTTTCTATTGTAAAACGCAGGTGCCTGGCTTCTGAAATGGGTTTGAAGGTTGTTTCAACAAATGATGCAATTTCAGAGAAACGAACGGGAGAAAAATTCGCAGAAATAAATCCCGATTCAATTTTGGACAGATCAAGAATATCATTTATCAGCTGAATAAGATCATCTCCACAGGAATGAATGGTTTTAGCATAACGGATTTGCTTATCATTTAAATTGCCTTCAGCGTTTTCGTATAATTGCTGTGCCAATATCAACAAACTGTTTAAAGGGGTTCTCAGCTCATGTGACATATTCGCCAGAAACTCTGATTTGTATTTTGATGTGAGTGTAAGTTGTTCCGCTTTTTCTTCCAGTGAACGTCGGGCTTCTTCCACTTCTTTATTTTTGGCTTCCACTTCGTTTTTTTGTTTTACAAGCAACAAAGCTTTATCCTGTAATTCATCGTTTGTACGGCTTAATTCTTCCTGTTGAATTTTTAGTTCTCCTGCCAGTGACTGAGATTGGGCAAGCAATTCTTCAGTGCGAGTATTTGCTTCTATTGTATTGAGTACGATTCCTATACTTTCAGTCAGCTGACTGAGAAAATCCAAATGTGTTTCACTGAATTCGTCCAGGGAAGCCAGTTCGATGACTGCCTTAACTTTGTTTTCAAAAAGTACTGGCAAAATAATCAGATTGGCAGGTTTGGCACGACCAAGACCCGAATTGATCTTGATATAATTGGAAGGCACTTTGGAAAGAATGATGCGTTCTTTTTCGAATGCAACCTGACCTACCAAACCTTCACCAATGGCAAATTCAGTGGAAATATTTTTATCAGATTTATATCCATATGCTGCAAAAAGATTCAGGGAAGAGTTTTGAGTTTCATCCGGTTGTTTGAAAATATAAAATGCTCCGTAGTGTGCTACTACTACCTGGGCGAGTTCTGACAAAATTCGTTGTGTTACAGTTTTTAAATCTTTTTGGCCTTGAAGCATCTGTGTAAATTTTGCCAGATTGGATTTCAGCCAGTCCTGTTCCTGATTGCGAAGGGTTGTTTCTTTCAGATTCGCAATCATCTGATTAATGGTGTCTTTGAGGGCTTCAACTTCACCCTTGGCTTCTACCCGGATCGTTCGCGTGAGATCTCCCTTTGTTACAGCAGATGCAACTTCAGAGATAGACCTCACCTGAGTCGTCAGATTTTGGGCCAGCTGATTGACATTTTCCGTCAGGTTTTTCCAGATACCGGAAGCTCCCGGAACGCTGGCCTGACCACCCAGTCTGCCATCGACACCTACTTCACGGGCAACAGTAGTCACCTGGTCGGCAAAGAGTGCAAGTGTATCAATCATTTCATTGATTGTGTCTATCAGCTGGGCCACTTCGCCCCTTGAAACAATGGTCAGTTTTTGTTTCAGATTTCCTGTTGCAACTGAGGTCACAACTTTAGCAATTCCCCGAACCTGGTTTGTCAGATTGGAAGCCATCATATTAACACTGTCTGTTAAGTCCTTCCAGGTGCCTGCAACACCCCGTACTTCTGCCTGTCCTCCAAGCTTTCCTTCCGTTCCTACTTCTCTTGCAACCCGCGTAACTTCAAAAGCAAAAGAATTGAGCTGTTCCACCATCGTGTTGATGGTGTTTTTCAAATCGAGAATTTCACCCTTCACATCAATGGCTACGGTTTTGGACAGGTCTCCGCTGGCGACGGCTTTTGTAACTTCGGCAATATTTCTTACCTGGGCTGTCAGGTTCCCCGTCATCTGGTTTACAGAATCTGTCAGATCCTTCCAGGTTCCTGCAACACCCGGCACAAATGCCTGACCTCCAAGTTTACCATCTGTACCAACTTCTCTGGCTACTCTTGTTACTTCAGAAGCAAAGGCTCGCAACTGATCCACCATCGTATTCAATGTTTCCTTCAAACGGAGAATTTCGCCCCGGACATCCACAGTAATTTTTTTGGACATATCTCCGTTGGCAACTGCAATGGCCACTTCTGCAATATTTCTAACCTGGGCAGTCAGATTACCTGCCATTTGATTCACTGAATCCGTCAGATCTTTCCATGTTCCTGCAACACCTGGTACATTGGCTTGTCCCCCTAATTTCCCTTCGGTACCTACTTCCCGTGCCACACGGGTAACTTCAGATGCGAAACCTCGCAACTGATCCACCATAGTATTAATTGTATTTTTTAATTCAAGAATTTCCCCTTTTACATCGACTCCAATCTTGCGTGATAAATCTCCATTGGCAACAGCAGTCGTTACTTCGGCAATATTTCTAACCTGGGAAGTCAGGTTACTGGCCATAATATTCACGCTATCTGTTAAATCCTTCCATGTACCACCAACGCCTGGAACATTTGCCTGTCCGCCCAACTTTCCTTCAGACCCTACTTCGCGTGCCACGCGGGTAACTTCAGATCCGAAAGAATTGAGCTGATCCACCATGGTGTTGATTGTATTTTTTAACTCTAGTATTTCACCTTTTACATCAACTGTGATTTTTCTTGACAGATCTCCCTTTGCCACTGCAGTAGTGACTTCTGCAATATTTCGAACCTGCCCGGTGAGATTGCTGGCCATTCCATTTACACTGTCTGTCAGGTCCTTCCATACACCACCCACGCCTTCTACGGTAGCTTGTCCCCCGAGTTTTCCTTCGGATCCTACCTCCCTTGCAACGCGGGTAACTTCAGAAGCGAAACCACGCAGCTGATCCACCATGGTGTTGATCGTATTTTTTAATTCAAGGATTTCACCTTTTACCCCCACATCTATTTTACGCGAGAGATCACCAGAGGCAACAGCCGTCGTTACCTCAGCAATATTCCTTACCTGTGAAGTCAGGTTGCTGGCCATTTTATTTACACTATCGGTGAGATCCTTCCAGGTACCTCCAACACCCGGAACATCCGCCTGACCTCCCAGCTTTCCTTCTGATCCGACTTCGCGCGCCACACGGGTTACTTCCGAGCCGAAAGAATTGAGCTGATCACCATTGTATTGATCGTGTTTTTGAGTTCAAGGATTTCGCCTTTTACATCCACCGTAATTTTTCTGGATAAATCTCCTTTTGCGACTGCGGTAGTTACTTCAGCGATATTCCGGACCTGTCCTGTTAAACTGCTCGCCATTCCATTCACACTATCAGTAAGATCTTTCCAGGTTCCCGCAACACCTTTTACCTGCGCCTGGCCACCAAGTTTTCCTTCCGTTCCAACCTCAAGAGCCACGCGTGTAACTTCGGAAGAAAAAGAGTTTAACTGGTCGACCATGGTATTGATAGTATTTTTCAATTCCAGAATTTCACCTTTTACATCCACCGTAATTTTTCTGGATAAATCACCCCTGGCCACTGCAGTAGTTACTTCCGCAATATTGCGCACCTGCCCGGTCAGATTACTTGCCATCTGATTAACGGAGTCAGTTAAATCTTTCCAAACACCCCCCACACCCTTCACTTTTGCCTGCCCTCCCAGTTTTCCTTCACTCCCCACTTCCGGGCTACACGCGTAACTTCACCTGAGAATGAATTAAGCTGATCAACCATGGTGTTGATTGTATTTTTGAGTTCCAGGATTTCTCCTTTCACATCAACAGTAATTTGCCTGGATAAATCCCCTTTTGCGAAAGCTGTAGTGACCTCAGCTATATTACGAACCTGGCCGGTAAGATTGCTGGCCATTTGATTAACGCTGTCAGTCAGATCTTTCCATGTCCCGGCTACCCCCTTCACCTGAGCCTGGCCACCCAGCTTTCCTTCCGTTCCCACTTCCAGAGCAACGCGCGTTACTTCTGATGAAAACGAATTTAGCTGATCCACCATGGTATTGATCGTGTTTTTGAGCTCAAGGATTTCCCCTTTTACGTCAACCGTGATCTTTTTTGAAAGATCACCTTTAGCTACGGCCGTAGTCACTTCTGCAATATTTCTTACCTGGGCAGTCAGATTACTACCCATTTGATTAACTGAATCTGTAAGGTCTTTCCAAACACCGCCAACACCTTTAACTTTTGCCTGCCCCCCCAGTTTTCCTTCGGAACCCACCTCACGGGCCACCCGTGTTACTTCCATTGAGAACAGGTTTAACTGTTTTACCATGTCATTTACTTCATTGGCAATGCGTGAAAATTCACCTTTTAATATATGTCCGCCTATTTCTAAAGGCATTTCCTGAGAAAGATTCCCCTTCGCAACCGAACTTATTACATGGGCTATTTCAATAGTCGGGTGGACCAGGTCTGAAATCAGATTGTTCAGTGCGTCAATCCCATTTCCCCAGCTTCCCTTTGCATTGGCAATATCTATTCTCTGCGTAAGCTTGCCTTGTTTTCCGATAGTATTTCCGGCTTTGGTAAACTCGAACATGAGTTTTTCATTCAAGGCTATAATATCATTCAGCGTATCACATATTTTACCACTTATCCCTGTTTGGTCTATAGGCATACGGACGTTGAAATTTCCATTTTTTACTTCGACGAGGACGGTCAGCAATTCTTTTCCAAGCCAGTCACCCTGATTGGTTTCACTACTGGAAAATAAAAGTTGACTGGCAACTTGATCTTTTACCTTTTTATTTTTTTTTATTCCGTTATTTGTTGGGTGGTTGCTTTTGCCATTAGACCTTGATGACCGCGATTTTATACCTTCCATGAAGAACCTATTTTATTTAAAACATGATAAAAGGGTAAGAATAAATGAAAATAAATTTATAATCTTTTTATTTCAAAAAAAACCACTGATATCTTCAGGCAATCTTTTCATAATATGTAAACAGTACTTATTAGCAAAAATTCAGCGAGAACGAAATGTGTATTTTTTTCTACACTCTCGGTTTTAGTTTTCATTATTTATAACGATAATCGCTCAACCCATTCAGGAGTATGAAACAGAACATGGGACATTTGATTTATATAGTTGATGATGATCCTGAAGACCGAGAATTCTTAGGTGAAGCTTTTTCTCATTACAATAAGACTGTGCAATGTATTATGTTCGAAAACGGAGCAAAACTACTGGCACAGTTATATAGTAAAGGTGAAAACCTCCCGGGGATTATTTTACTTGATTTAAATATGCCAGGTATATCCGGCAGGTATATACTTCAGGAACTTAAATCTAATTCAAGTCTGAAACATATTCCGATTTTAATATTTACTACTTCACATTTGGCTGCTGATAAGAGAACATCTTACGAATTAGGAGCCAATTGTTTCCTGACAAAACCATCATCACATAGCAGGTTGCTTGAAATTGCAAAGTCCATTCTCAATTTATGGTTTTGACTATTTCAGATCTTTTAAATTCTCTGCCTTTTGTCGCCTTGTTAAGTACCATTGGATTTTTAACAGATAACATTTAATCCACAATAAGTTTGCCATTTTATGAAGTGTGTTCCGATGGGCATAATTTTTTACTTCATCATATATGAAGCCTCCAAAAAATATACAGTTTACAAAATTGATTAAAGCAGGAGGGCGACTGAGAGAGTTTAATTTCCGGAAGAGTAACAGTGTATCGGGTCAGATATTTACAGTCGACGTAGCTGACCATCATGATATTCGTCATTATCTAATTTTCAGACAGGACGGAAATAATTGGTCTCTTGAATCGAAGGATGTAGCCTTATGGATTGAGGAGGTTATGCCACAGATTAAGGATGCTGTTTATACTTCAGAATAATTATGCTGGTTGATCAAACACTAAGGATCTATTAAAAAAAGTAAACGCTTCCTGGCAATGGAATCCCTTTTTTATAATCATAGTGGTATACTTTTTTCTATATTTAACAATTAGATAGTAAGTTTTTTAATCTTCATTAAACTCAAAGCAGATGCGATCAATCTGGACGGGTGCCATAGGTTTCGGATTAGTCAATATACCTATTAAATTATTCAGCGCGGTTGAATCCAGTACACTGGATTTGGATATGCTGGATAAAAAGGATCACTCAAATATTAAATTTAAACGGGTAAATGAGCATACAGGTAAAGAAGTTCCCTGGAACAATATCGTACGGGCTTACAATTTGGATGGCAAGTATATAGTTTTATCAGAAGCTGACTTCCAGGAAGCAATGCCTGAAAAAACAAAAACTATTGGAATCGAATCATTTGTTGATGAAAGCGAAATTGATCCGATATATTTTGAAACTTCTTACTACATCGAACCTGAAAAACAAGGTAAAAGGGCTTATGTTTTATTGAACCGTGCTCTTATTAAATCAAAAAAAGCGGGGCTGGGTTCATTCGTTCTGCGGAATAAAGAACATCTCTGTTTAATTAAGGCCAGCGAAAATATCCTGGTTTTGCATCGCCTCAGATTCCAGGAAGAGATCAAAGATCCTAAAGATCTGGACACGTCTGCAAGCGCACCAAAACCTGCGGAATTGAAAATGGCCTTATCCCTAATTGATCAATTAACGGAGCCTTTCGATATTAAAAAATACAAGGATACATATAATTCAAAATTAATGAAACTCATTAAAGCCAGGGCGGCCGGAAGAAAAACAATACCCCATCCACTAAAAGTAGTCCACTCTTCAAAAATGGACTTAATGGATCAGCTAAAAGAAAGTCTGAGTAACAAAAAGAAAAAAGTCTCATAATATATTCGGATTTATGACACTTGTAAAATATAAAGCAAAGAGGAATTTTAAAGAAAGTCCCGAACCTTCCGGCGGTAAGGCTGATAGCAATAAACTCCGGTTTGTTATTCAAAAACACGATGCCTCTCATTTACATTATGATTTCAGGCTGGAACTGGACGGTGTTTTGAAAAGCTGGGCTGTTCCCAAAGGACCGTCTACAGATCCATCTGTTAAAAGGCTGGCCATGATGGTGGAGGATCATCCTTATGATTATAGAAATTTTGAAGGTATTATCCCCAATGGTTATGGAGCGGGAACTGTAATGATCTGGGATGAAGGTTTTTATGAACCTGCAGATCTGGTTGGGTCTGACAAAAAAAAGCAGGAAAAAATCCTGAGGAAAAATCTGGATGATGGTAAACTGCATTTTATTCTATACGGTAAGAAACTTAAGGGAGAATTTGCAATCATTAAAACATTCGGCAAGGGTGAAAATAGCTGGCTGTTGTTTAAAGTGAAAGACCATTTTGACAATAAAGCAGATATCACACTGAAAGATAAATCAGTAGTATCAAAAAGAACTTTGAAGCAGATAGAAAAAAATAGCGTTATTAAGCGACAGAGTGATGTGTCGTCAAGAAAAACACTGTTAAATCCTTCTGAAGATACTCAGGTAAAAAAAATTAATGGGCATGATTTAAAATTTACTAACCTGGGCAAGATATACTGGCCGGTGGAAAAAATCACTAAACGTGATTTGCTCAATTACTATTACCAGGTCACTCCCTATATATTGCCATACCTCAGGGACCGGCCCCAATCCATGAACCGTCATCCAAATGGAATAAACGGACCAAGTTTTTATTTTAAAGATATTACAGGTAAGGCGCCTGGATGGGTAGAAACATTTTTATACCATGGTGAATCGGATGGACGTGACAGGAAATATTTGGTGGCAAAAGACGAAGCCAGTCTCTTATATATGGCTTCATTAGGATGTATAGAAATGAATCCCTGGCATAGCAGGGTAGAAAGTGAAGATTATCCGGACTGGTGCATTATTGACCTTGATCCGGGTAAAAATTCTTTTGAAGATGTAATTAAAGCAGCACGGGTAACAAAAGATATTTTAGATAGTCTTGGTGTTGATTCCTACCCCAAAACAAGCGGATCGACGGGAATTCATATTTATATTCCATTAGCCGCTGCATACACGTATGATCAATCCAGGGAATTCGCAAGAGTTGTTGCCCGAATGGTGCACGAAAAGCTTCCGGCAATTACAAGCATCGAAAGAATAGTAAAAGACCGCAAAGGGAAATTGTATATCGATTTTTTGCAGAATCGGCCGCAAGCTACTATTTGCGCTCCTTATTCCATTCGACCAAAACCAAGAGCAACAGTTTCAATGCCCTTGCATTGGGAGGAGGTTAAAAAGGGATTGAAAATGCAGGATTTTAATATTAAAAACGGGCTCAAAAGAATTAGAATGGAAGGAGATATTTTTAAACCGGTAATAGGAAAAGGCATTGATCTTTTAAAAGTTATAAATACCTATACTGCAAGTAATTAATATTTATATTAACTCACCAATAAGTATATACCCGCAAACACGCATTCCTGCTTTAATAAGTGTTCTTTTGGAAGCCATATTTTTCACATTACATCGGGCTGCCGGCACCCTTTTTAACCGATAGGCTTCTTTTTTAAGTTCTTGAACAATCAGACTTCCAAAGCCATTCTTTCGATGTTCTTCCTTAACCTCATAGTATAAATCTATAAATGGGTAATTGTAATTCCATACATACCCGCCAGTGGCAACGAGCCTGTCATCCATTTCCAGCCTGTATACTATATCTTCATCAGATAATTCATTTTTAATAAGCCTGCAGCCTGGAATTTTTAGGTCAGTTTCATACGAATCTTCAAAAATGATAGCTTCTGCTTTGATATTTTCGGCATATTCAAAAAGCATTCTGGCTATTAAAATATCATTGCTCTGGCACTCAATAAAACCTGTTCCCGAATATTGTATAAAATCTGCAAAAATGCGGCTGTCATGTTTCCTGAACGGCTCGGAAATGTAAAATTCAAAGATCGTATCCCGATTTTCTCTTTTGTCCTTGCCCCATACAGATCCGTATCCGATATGTAGTTTATTCATGGTAAAAAGATAAACATCTGCCCAGCCTGCTTTGTGACATTTATTATAAATGAATTGAAATTTTATTTCGCTGAGAAATAACCTGCGTAGCGGTTCAACTGTTGCCTGATCCGATTTAATTACTTCAAAATGCATGATTTGTTGTCAATTGTAAAAAACTGACCAATTACCGGTGTTTTTTTACCGATCCGGAAACTTCGATAAACGTGATTAAAATGAATTTAATTATGTTTAAATATATGATTAAAAATAACCGCTGTGCAAACATTTACCAGGCGATATCTGATTCAACTTAATCAAATAAAAAAAACTCCAGAATATGGTTCTGGAGCATTCACAAGCGAACAAAAAAGAGGAAGATTATTTCTTTGTTGAATCCGTCATCTTTTTAGTACTATCCATTGTCATTTTAGTCGAATCAGGCATGGCAGTTTTAGTAGTATCTGTTTTTACAGTTGTTGTGGTATCTGTTGTGGTTGTGGAAGAAGAACCCGAGCCACAGGCAGCGAAAACAGTTACAGCTAATAAAGTTAATAATTTTTTCATTTTAAAGAATTGAAGTGATTAAATGGGTATACTTATCAAAGATTAATACAGGATTTTTTAATAGGTAACCCCCGAGATCTGATGAATTTTTTCCCCAGTCCCGGAAACTGTTGTGTCATAAACTGTTAGCCATCAGGTTTAATCAAAAAATAATGTATAGTTTCTGATTAAAATGGAGTACCTTATATGCCTTCTTATAGCCTCAACCTTGTTTTGAGCTGCAATTAAAAATTACCCCAAAAGGAATGTAATTTTGTTTCTCCATCATTTTTAAGACTGATAAGTTTCTATGGCTTAAACCTATCAGTTATGTTACCAGAAGAAATATATGCCGAAATAAATATCCTTCAATCTCAAATCGACGAGAATGAGAAGAATTTCGATATCGCCTTACAGAATCCACATCATTTAGAACTTACCAGGATTATTTATAATAATATAAAAATGCTGGAGGGAAGACTTGCAGAATTAAAAAACCTTCTCAATAAATGAATGGATCCGGATTGGATTTTTTGGAAGCCTTAATTTTATCAATCTTATTATCAAATCGATGTAAATATGGCAACTAATATATCCAGCATACTGATCAATTCGCCTATAGAGAAGGTATGGAATGTACTGACACAGCCTGCACTAGTAAAAAAATGGCAATATGGAAGTGATTTAATAACAGATTGGAAAGTCGGAAGTGATATCAGGTTTAGGACGGAATGGGAGGGTAAGTGGTTTGAACAATGGGGTAAGGTGCTCGAAATACTTCCATATCATCTGATTAGATATAGTTTATTTGCTCCAGGACCGGCCTTGGAAGATAAACCTGAAAATTATTTTGTTATGATCTATCGATTAGTCAAAAAAGAAGGTCATACCAGCCTCGAAATTATTCAGGAAGATAACCGTCCCGGATCAAAGGAGGGAGTGCCCGAGGGTGGAGAGAATCCTATACTCCGTGCACTGAAAAAACTGAGTGAATCATTATAAAAATAAATGTATTTTATAAACAGATAAATAAAATGTTATGCTTAACTGGAATGATGTTCTGAATTTTGCAAATAAGGGAAATCCCGCGCCGGATAGAAGGGTGGAAAAATCCGAAGACGAATGGAAAAAAATCCTGACCTCTGCTCAATTCAGAATAACGCGCAATAAGGGTACTGAAGCAAAATTCAGCGGGGAACTATGCAGCCTGTATGCACCTGGAAAATATAATTGTATCTGTTGCAACAGCGAACTTTTCGATTCAGGAATAAAATATGATTCAAAAACCGGTTGGCCAAGTTTCTCGCTACCCATCAAAGAAAATGCAATTAAATATGCAAAAGACAATTCTTATGGAACGATCCGTATAGAAGTATTATGTAATGTATGCGATGCTCATCTGGGTCATGTATTTCCCGACGGCCCGGCTCGGGGTGGACTCAGATATTGCATTAATTCCGAGTCCATCAAACATGTTGAACAACAAAATTCTCAAAGTATCAGGATTTAATATTGCTATCTCTTCATATGCATACTATTTGATTTTGCATCAAATGGCGATTCGTCAGCAGCTCCCTCATCTTTATCAGCAGGCACCCTTTTACTTTTTTTATACTGTATTTCTTTTTCCTCCCTGCTTTTTGATTTTTCAATACTACCAATCCTCGTGGTTTTAGCCTGCTTAATCTGAACATCATTCGGATTCTTTTTCACAGTTCCCATATATTTTGTTTTGAAGTTGAATTTGTTAATTGAACTAAAATTTCATGCCATCTTCTATTCGACTCTTTGCAGTTTTTAACAAACCCTGTAAGATGCTGGTAGCCTGTTCATTGTTCACGTATTATCAAATAATTAAGACCAATGGTACCGGAATTGCCCCATTATAATAAACACTTAATTATGAAAAAAATGTATCTGTTACTGGGTGCTGCGCTGATGGTTTCGAGCGTATTCTGCCAGGTGAACTATCCCAATTTTCATGATTCGCTTGCAAAAAAAATGCAGGAAAATATGACAACGGGAAATTATGATATGGATATCACAAAATTGGATTCAAACATAGAATACCGGAATGTCAAAGACGGAATCGTCATGCAGGGAGGCCAATTAAAGATCGTGAGGAGCGGGAGATTATTCTTGCTGAATAATCCGGTTACACTAAAAAATGGTACAATCGTAATGACCGATGGGATAATAAATATGACCAATGGGTCAACTCCTTCATTGAAAGAAGATGATTACATAGATATGGATGGTAATATAAGGCCTTTGCAAAAACAAATAGATAATTAGTGCTGCGAATTCAGATTACCAAACCCTGAATATTTCCCTGGAACCGGTAAGATACATATCCTGGTAACCTTTCATGGCATCTTCCATTTTCTTCATAGCCTCAGGATTTTCTTTCATCTTTTCCCAGCTGCTTTCATAAGCTGAAAGACTTTCATAATGACTGACCATGATCACCCGGTTGTAAGCGCCGGTTACATCAGTCAGGATGTTTTTTACTTCGGGACTTTCCTTAGTAGCCTCTTTAAACATTTTAGCCAGTTTGGAAGCATTGCCAGGTTTGGCAACGAAAATTTCATGAACGATAATCATAAAAAATTTTTAATAAGAAATGATCAATTTTTTGCAACGATCTTCCCGTTTCAAAGCATTAACGGCTGATTGAAACGGTACATGATCTGTACCAAATTTAATCTTATCAGATGCTGGATCAATAAAAATTTTAAGCTGACATTTGAAATATGATTGGCGTGAAATTCAATCGAATTAATTCTTGTGATGTCGCCGGACAAACAATACAAATCCAGATTCCTGGAATTCTTTTGCAAGTGTAAAGAGGACACCGGTTGACCAGGCAAAGGTCAGCAAACCGGTGATAGAGATCATGCCTTCCAGGAGGCGCCAGTTCAATGGCAGATTGAATTTGCTGCCCACGGTAGTGTATTCGTTCAGGGCAAAATAAAAAGAAATACTACCATTTGCAAAGCAATTCCGCCACAGAAAAAAGAGAGACCAGAGAAATACTTCAGTCAGATGAACAAAAATGATCATAAAGCTTGCAAAGATGATTGGCCATAATCCTGTTATGAGATTCTTTTTTGTGGAGACCCTTTTATTTTTTATGGACTGGTTAACCCGAAGTACCCAAAGCATTCCTATTCCATGGATACCCATACTGACAGCAACCAAAATTCCACCCCAGAAGATTTCTTCAAATGAAATGATATAAGTTGGTTCAACCTGAAGGAAGTTCATGTGTTTGGTGTTTAAAAAGTTACCTATGGCATTTGCATTCTAAGTTATAGGGCTCAGGGTCCCCGTCTTTCTTTATCGAAATACTGGCTATCATACTGATCAATGAGAGTCGCACATATTTTATCAATATCTGATATATTGGCAGTTGAAGAAACGGAACTCTTTAGAAGTATGTAGGCTGTCTCATCTTTTGAAGTTCTAATCCTTCTGGTTAGCAGCGTATTCATGAAAAATCCTGTTAGTTTATCATCGGATTTCAACGTTGCATACTGGACTGTTATGGTAAAAGTGGAAGAGTCAGCTGTATCGCTCAAAATGAAAATATTGGATTTGTTTCCCAGATCAATCCTGAGTACATTGAATATTTTGGCTGTGATTTTGTCATCAGTCCCGTGAACCTTTAATTTTATAGTAATATCGTGCTGAGCGGGAGGGTTGCTGAAGCTCAGAATCAGTGTCAGCAATAGTAGATTTGGTAATAGTCTTTGCATGATAGTAAATGTATGAATAAGTAAGAATCATATGGCGGAAGACGGAAAAATCAGTGACCACCTGGCCAATGAAAGAACCTTTCTAGCCTGGATACGCACCAGTGTGGGCCTCATGGGCTTTGGGTTTGTAGTAGTGAAATTCTCCATTTTTGTGAAGCAATTTTCAATCGCTGTAGAGAGGCAGGTTCCCGTAGCTTCTCATGGATATTCATCAGTCATGGGCATCGGCCTTGTCGCGTTCGGCGCACTGATTGGAATACTTTCTTTTTACAGGTATAGAAAAATTGAAAAACAAATCTCCAATCCGGAATATAAACCCTCCGGCATATTGATTAATCTGCTTGCCGCCTCCATACTCTTAATCGGAATATTTTTAGTAGTTTACCTTTTGCAAAGTATATAAAGAGTTGCCAATATCCTGGGGATACAATCGGTTTTATTTTCGCGACCTCCCTTGCTTTGCGGGAAATAGTGTTGGATCACATTTGAACGCAAAGTGTATGAAATCGGACGGTACAAATAATTTTCCAATTTCAATCATATTGATTAATAATACTTTATCTGTCTGGCATTTTACTGGATAATATTCTTAAAGAGAATCGGTAAATGACTGATAGTGGTTTTACCTTTTTTTCTTTTAATTTAAGATTATGCTAAAAAATTATATAAAAATAGCCTGGCGTAATATTTCCCGTCACAAAATTTACACCTTGATTAATGTAACAGGTCTTGCGTTAGGAATTTGCGCTTGCCTTGTTATTTTCCTGATTAACAGTTACGATCTCAGTTTTGACAGGTTTCACCCGGACGGAGACCGCATCTACCGGATCGTTGGCGAAGTTCAGCGAGGCAACGAAAAACTTTTTTTAAATTCTCCTTTTTCTGATGTGGCCGGATTTCAGAATCAAATCCCGGGATTTGATTCTGAATCAGGTTATCACCAATATGGGGCGAAAACAGTTATTCCTTATATAGGTCAGCCCGCTAAAAAATTTAATGGAGATTTGGATAATGGCGGAATTGCCAGCATCATAACAGGTCCTTCCTATTTCGATATATTTAAATACCATTGGCTTGCTGGTAATGCAGCATCTTTAAACGAGCCTTTCAGAGTAGTAATTACTGAATCGAGAGCCCGCCAATTTTTTGGCAATCTGCCACTGACCAGTATGATCGGTAAAACAGTTATATATGATGATTCCCTGAAAGTAACTGTGTCGGGAATAATAAAGGACTGGGACAAAAAATCTGATTTTGCTTATACTGAGTTTATTTCAATCAGCACAGCAACTCATAGTTTCTTAAAAAACCGGATTCCAACAGAAGACTGGACCTGTCTCAGCCCGCACCAGTCCCAGGCATTTGTTAAAATATCAAAGGGCACTACGGCTGCAAATATTAATACAGCATTTGCGGCCTTCATTAAAAAATATGGTAAACTAAGTGATCAGGGATCCGGTTTAAAAATGTGGCTTCAGCCCTTAACAGAAATTCATTTCACTCCGGATTTTCACAGAGGGGATGATGGAGATAATCAGTTCAGGAAAGCCTATCTGCCAACAATATATGCACTGATGGGCGCTGCCCTTTTCATTTTACTCATAGCTGCCATAAATTTTATTAACCTGTCAACTGCCCAATCTATTCGCCGGGCTAAGGAAACAGGAATTAGAAAAGTTCTGGGCAGCAAAAGAACAAGCCTGATCTTCCAGTTTTTAACTGAGACATTTGTCCTAACACTGATGGCTGTATTTATCTCTGTTTTACTTGTAAAACCCATTCTTACCCTGTTCAGTAATTATATTCCTGACGGTGTAAATTTTACTTTAAATGCAGGCTCGATTATTTTCCTGATATCAGTTCTGGTAATCACCACTTTATTGGCAGGCTTTTATCCAGCTATAGTTTTATCGGCTTATTTACCTGTGCAAAGCCTGAAAGGTGCAGGGGTAAAAATAAATAAAGAGAAATGGTATCTGAGGAAATTACTTATTGTTTTTCAATTCAGTATTTCGCTAATCTTTATCATCGCTACCCTGGTCATTGGAAAACAAATCCGTTATATGCGGGATAGTGATAAAGGCTTTAAAACGGATGCGATTATTAATATTCAAAAAGTCTGGCGCGATCATAGTAATAAAGCAAATTCCTTGGCGGAAAATATAAGACGAATATCCGGCGTGGATAAAGTCATTCTGGAAGCCTTCGCACCCATGGGATTCCCGCACATGATGGGTGGTATAGAATATAAAGGTAATGATGATATTAAATTTGACGCTTCGTATCAACCAGGAGGGGCAGGATATATTCCTTTTTATGGAATGAAATTATTAGCCGGAAGAAATCTTTTTCCCGACGATAGCCTGAAAGAAATAGTAGTCAATCAAACCTTTTCCAAAAGCCTCGGGTATTCAAAGCCCGAACAGGTATTGGGTAAAACCGTTACCTGTCTGGGTGGTAAGTTATATACTATAGTAGGAGTCGTTGCAGATTTCCATGAAAATTCTTTCCATGAGCCAATGAAACCGGTAGTAATTGTGCATTTGCCGGTTCAGGAAAAAGGTATTGCGATAAAGTTGTCATCCAAAGGCATGCAGGCTTCAGAAGCAAAACCAATTTTAGCCGAAGTTGAAAAACTCTGGAAAAAAGCATATCCGGAAGAAAATTTTAAAGCTGATTTTTTGAATGAATCAATAAGGTGGTTGTATGACCAGGAGACCAAAACTGCCTGGTTAATGAATGTGGTTATGATTATAACCATTTTTATTTCCTGCATGGGGTTATTTGGCCTTGCCATGTTCGCTGGTGAACAACGCACTAAAGAAATAAGTATCCGAAAAATACTGGGAGCTACAGTTTCCAATATTATGACTATGCTGAGTAGGGATTTTGTAATTCTGGTAATCATTTCGCTCTTCATTGCTTCTCCTGTCGCCTGGTATTTTATGAACAATTGGTTAGAGGATTTTGCTTATCGGATTCATATCAGCTGGTGGATATTTTTTTTAGCAGGATCGATTGCGGTGCTAATTGCTTTACTTACTGTCAGTTTCCAGGCTGTTAAATCTGCCATAGCAAATCCCGTAGTTAGCCTTCGTTCCGAATGAAATTTAAAAAATAATCAGACTGTTATTAGCTAATCTTCATTAACAAATAAACAACGAGATCCGAACCATCTTTCCAAAGGGCTCCTTCGTCTTATTTATGACCAGGACAACTTAAATGATGGTGATAAAAGCAACTTTCCTTAACAGATGGGTCAAAAACCTGCTGATAATCGCCTTTATTTTTATTTCAGGGAAGGTTGCACATGCTCAGGTAATTATCAAGGGAACGGTGTACTCACGGAAGGACGGAATACCCCTGAGCGGAGTAAGTGTATTGAGCGTTTCTGGTAATGGTACCACGACAGATTCACTTGGATATTATAGTATTCGGTTAGCCTCCACTGATTCTATATATTTTTCCTGGCTGGGTAAAATAACGGATAAATTCATCGTCAGGAATATACCGCCGAATGAACTGTTCAACCTAAATATTGACGAAGTGAATATTCGGTCACTTCCTTCATTCGCATTCAATGGTCCGAAAGATTATTTTATGGATTCGATTAATAACCGGTCTCAGTATCAGAAAGTCTTTGGTTATGAAACGAAATCTGGCCCCCAGGAGAAAAATGCAAATGAGACAGACGGGGTGGGGCTAAGCTGGGGCCTGAATTCGCTACTGAACCCTTCTGCCGATAACCGCACTCAAAACCTGCAGCAAAGAATGATTGAAACTGAGAAAGATAAATATATTGATCATCGGTTTAATCCTGCGCTGGTTAATAAGATCACTGGTCTGGAATCTCCTGCACTGGATAATTTCATGAAGTTATACCGGCCTTCCTATGAGTCTCTACAGGGCTTCGAAACCGAATATGAATACTTTAAGTGGATTTCCGAATCTGGAAAAACATTCAGAGAGCAATGGAACAGGGCAATTGCCATCAGACTGCTCTTCTATTCTGGTTTTATCTGGCATTAAATTAAACTGTTCACGAATGATTATTTTTGCGACGAATGACTAAAGCTATTACCTATTGAAACAAATTCTTCTCGGCTCACTCTTATTCTCGAATATATTTCAGGGATGTCATGCTCAGGGTAAATCCCTCAAGATTGGAGATACTATTCCCATTTTTTCATTGCACGACCAGCATGACAGTTTATTTGATATCAACGACTATAAAGGGAAAAAAATTCTGGTCATATTTTTTTATCCAAAAGATGAAAGCACTGTCTGTACAAAGGAAGCCTGTTCATTCAGGGATTATTACAGTGATTTTACAAAAGCTGGCGCAATGGTCATAGGAATTAATTCCGGAACGGTGGAAAGCCATAAAAATTTTATAAATAACCATCAGTTACCATATACTATTTTGAGTGACCCCGATAATAAAGTCTTGAAACTATTCGGTGTAAAAAAGAAATTCTTCATCAGCGGCAGGGAGACTTTTGTCATCGATAAAGCAGGCAAAATCGTTTTCACCTACGATTCCTTCACTAACGGCCCGGCGCATGAAAAAGAAGCGCTTTCATTCATAAACAAGATGTAAGATTCGTATCAATACAAAATGTCAGACAGAACAAACAGGAATGACATTTGTGCTTCTGGAATTTTATCCATTATTTTACCCCTCTTTATTTATCGGATTTTATTTCAACATACCGTCGGCAATGTGATCTCCACACTGGTTTTACCTGAGGATCAGCATTATAGTCAGTTCAAAGGGCTATTATCGGGTGAAATATAACTCAAACTTTCAGCCAGTCCTTACTGGATATACAAACCTATTTTCTTATATTTAAAGAGGTAGCTAAGAAAGGAATATACTGACCTCTAAACTTTGAAAAGGATACTATTCATATCATTTATCATGTCCGGCGGAGGTCTTCTCTATGCACAAAACGTTCACTTTGATTGGGCAACGGATTTTGGAGGCGTGGGATCAATTTCTATTGGAAGTTCAATAGCTACAGATGCCGCGGGTAATGTATATACTACTGGATTTTTTGCAGGAACTGTTGATTTTGATCCGGGACCGGGTACCTTTTTACTCACAAGCACCAATACTACATATGGAGATATCTTTGTTTCTAAATTGGATGCTTCGGGGAATTTCATTTGGGCAAAACAAATGAAAGCCGCAGATGGAGGTGGAGTCGGACTTTCGATTGCGCTGGACGGATCAGATAATGTATATGTATTAGGAAGTTTTGTCGGAACCGTTGACTTCGATCCGGGACCAGGTGTTTTCCTCCTCACGAATCCTGAAAGTTCATTTATTTTAAAATTGGACGTAGCCGGCAATTTTGTATGGGCTGAGCAATTCAATCCCGGAACGCAGGATGAACGTGATCATTCTATGAAAGTTGATGCAGCCGGAAATGTTTATATGACAGGATCATTTAAGGGCACGATTGATTTCGACCCAGGTCCGGCTGTCTACAATATGGTCTCAGGCGCCGGTGGGTTGGCCACGGACGCGTTTATTCTCAAATTAAATACAAACGGCAATTTCGTATGGTCCAAACAATTTGGAGGAAGTATGGTAACAGGTGCGGGAGAAGGAATTTCACTTGCACTGGATGCAGCGGGAAATATTTACACGACAGGGTATTACTCAGGAACATTTGATTTTGATCCTGGTCCCGGTGTTTACAATCTTACCAGTGGTGCCCAGAATATGTATATTTCAAAATTAGATCCATTGGGCAATTTTATCTGGGCAGTTCAGATCAATGCAACTGCTGAAGGAATAACAGTTGATAATGCCGGCAATGTTTATACTACAGGGCTTTTCTCCAATACAACAGATTTTGATCCGGGAGCAGGTGTTTATAATCAAACAGCATCTGGCAGCAAAGATCTTTTCCTGCTGAAATTGGATCAGAACGGTAATTTTATCTGGGCGGAGGACCTTGGAGGAATAGGGGAAGCTTCTGGTTATTCACTTGCACTGGATATGGCAGGAAATGTTTTCATGACCGGGACATTTAAAGGCACTATCGTTTTCAACCCGGGAACCTGTCTGGGAACATTTACTTCCACAGGCAGCGGTGATATTTTCGTAACAGAAATAAAAGCCGACGGAACAATTGTCTGGGTGAAACAATTTGCCGGAGCCGGATATAACGCGGGGTCATCCATTGCAGTAGATATTTTCGGAGGTATCTGTACAACAGGATTTTTTGCAGGTGCAGTTGATTTCGACCCGGGGATTGGTGTCTTCGATCTTACTTCACCAGGTAATTATACAGCCTTCGTTCAAAAGATGATTATCTGTACAAATAGCACTTCATCAGTGCTAAACATATCATCGTGCGGCAGCTACACATTCTATTGTCAAACCTATGCGTCCAGTGGTGTTTATCATCAGGTCATTTCAAATGTAATGGGTTGTGACAGCATGGTAACACTGAATCTTACCGTTAATACCACTTCATTTGCCACTTCTGTGAATGTCGCTTCTTGCAACAATTATTATTGGAATGGTAATTCATATACAACGAGTGGCACTTATGTGGATACACTGACAGCTTCCACGGGGTGCGACAGCATACTTACATTAAATCTGACGATTAATACTCAGTCTGTTTCAGTTATTAAACAAACAATTTGTTCCGGTCAATCTTTTTTGGGTTATTCAGAAGCCGGAACATATACCGATACGCTGTTATCAGCCGTCGGTTGTGATAGCATCAGAACTATCCAACTGTCAGTAATGAATCTTCCGGCACCGGATCTCGGGATTAATAAGGATCTCTGTTTGGGTGATACCATGATTCTTTTCCCGGGAAATTTTGATAGTTATGCATGGCAGGATGGATCAACTCAAAGTCATTATGTTGTAAATAAAGGCGGCTCATATGCAGTCAATGTTACCAATCAATGCGGTTCAGCCCAGGCGCAAATTTCAATTGCAGAAAATAAATGCGGAATTTATTTTCCTTCGGCGTTCACACCTAATAAAGATGGTAAAAATGATTTGTTTAAAATTCTACGTCCGCCTGATCTGAGCTCCTATGATCTTTCCATT
This sequence comes from uncultured Bacteroidota bacterium, assembly GCA_963711345.1. Classification (GTDB taxonomy): domain Bacteria; phylum Bacteroidota; class Bacteroidia; order Chitinophagales; family Chitinophagaceae; genus Puia. Next base: position 1,695,534 of record CAVQDS010000002.1, read on the forward strand.
TTTAATCGATGGGGGCAAAAAGTATTTGAAACCAGGGATTATACGAAGGGCTGGGACGGGACTGTAAATGGTTTGGCACAGGATACAGGCGTTTTCGTTTGGTTTTGTAAATACAAAAAAACAAACAGCCTCTTAAATGGTGAAATAAGTGGAACGGTTGTGTTAATAAGGTAAAAGGAGCGAATTTAATATTATCAATTAACCACTCATCCCAATTTTGGCTGACCGAACAGACTATACGATTATATTCGTATTAGCTGTTTCTAAATGAATCATTTTGATTAGTGATAGTATTAAATCCGCATTCCGCAAACTTTTGCGGGATAAAACTAATGCATTGACAAGTGTCATCGGGCTGGCTGTGGGCATGGCCTGCTGTATGCTGATCGGTATATATATTCATGATGAAATATCTTATAACGAATTCAACAGTGGAATAAATGAAATTTACCGGGTCAATTGGATTACAAAAGACAATAGTGGCACCAGTTCAGGAGCTTCAACACCGGTTCCATTTGCTCAAAATCTGCAGGCAGTTATTCCGGGAATAGAAAAACTCGCAAGAACCTATCAGCGTAGTGGGGAAATGGAATCAGAAGATCCGGTGGGAGCTGGTAAGCAAAGATTTCAGGAGCAGGGAATTTATTTCGCAGATAATGATATCTGTAATATTTTTTCGATTCATTTTCTTGAAGGTGATCCCACGACGGCGCTTACTTCTCCAAATTCTACGGTTATTACGGAAGAAACTGGCCACAAATATTTCGGAACAGACAATCCTCTGGGTAAAACCCTGCTTTACGAAAATAAATGGCCACTGAAGATTACAGGAATCGTTGAAAAAATGCCTCTTAGTTCTGATATTAAATTCGATTTCCTGATTTCCTTTGAAACGGTATTTACTGTAGAAACACCGGCTTTTTCGGAATTCGTGAGGAACGACTGGACTTTTACACCCTGTGAAACATGGATAAAGCTCAGGACTGGAGCTGATCCCGAAAAAACAGAATCTGCGCTTAACCTTCATCTGCTAAAAAATGGTTCTGAACGAAACCATCAAATGAATTCAATTCGTCTGCAGCCACTGTCTGCCATTCATTTGTACGCATCAGACGTTGTGGGTAATGAGAGCAATAGTGATATCAGCTACCTATATATTTTCGCTGGAATTGCTTTGCTCATTTTGCTGATAGCGAATATCAATTTCATCAATCTTTCCATTGCTCAGTCAATAGGCAAAATAAAAGAAGTGGGTATACGCAAAATTCTTGGTGCTGAGAAGAAACAAATCGTGATCGGATTTATGAATGCAACGCTTTTTACCAGCCTGATAGCGTTTCTTTTTTCCCTTGTTTTTACGGGATTGGCTCTGCCGGTATTAAATCAGTTAACGGGTAAACTGCTGAATTGGAATTCATTTCTCAATATTCAGCTTCTTATTTTATTCTTCGGAATCTTTTTCATAACCTCGCTTCTCGCAGGGCTCTATCCGGCTTTTTTTATCACGCGATATAATACTGTACTTGCACTGAAAGGAAGATCCGGTGACCCCAAAAAGAAAAACAGGATTCAGAAAATCTTACTTACTACGCAATTTGTAGTTTCTATCCTGCTAATCACAGCTACAGGAATTATTTTCAAGCAAATGGAATTCCTGCGCAACAAACCCCTTGGGTTTCAGAAGCAACAGATGCTGGTGGTCCCGATCTTTGGAACTGGCGCATTCAGTTTCGGACAGAAAGTTGATTCTTCCATGCGCCGTCGTATGAATGTTTTTTATGATGAACTTTCTTCTTACAGCAAAATAAATGCTGTAACAGCTTCCTCAGAAATGCCCGGACAGGGTTTTATAAGAGGATTGATTGTTCCGCAGGGGAGGAGTGATGAGGACAATCTATTTGCGCCATGGCTGTCTGTCGATTATAATTTCATACGGACAATGAAAATGGAAATTCTGGCAGGTCGCGACTTCTCAAAAACCATGGGAAAGGATTTTCTGAACGCTTTTATTATTAACGAATCTGCAGTGCGTTCATTTGGATGGCAAAAACCAGAAAACGCCCTTGGTAAAACATTCGTGCGGGGTAAATTATCAGATGGCAAAAAAGGCCAGATCATCGGTGTAGTTAAGGACTTTAATTTTAATTCACTTAACAACCCGATGGAGCCATTGGTTATGGATGTCAACCCGCCGCGTTTTACAGAATTTGCAATCAGTATACATCCGGATAATGTACCTGCAACGATCGGGCAGGTAAAAAAAATATGGGAGAAAATTTTTCCTGAACGTGTTTTTGAATACAGCTTTTTGGAAAACGATATCAATGCACAGTATAAGGATAAAGAAAATTTTAGCAGGATGATAGAATGGTTCGCAGGAATCGCTATCCTGTTATCCTGCTCCGGACTGTTTAGCCTTGCATTATTCATGGCTGTGAAACGCGCACGGGAAATAGGTATACGCAAAGTACTTGGAGCAGGTGTTCTAAGGATACTGCAACTCTTATCAGCAGACTTTTTTAAAATCGTTCTGTTGGCTTCGGTAATAGCCAGTCCGGTAGCCTGGTGGCTCATGCATAAATGGTTGGAACAATTTGCATATCATATACAGATGTCCTGGATATTTTTTATTACTGGTCCTGCTGTCGCAATATTACTCGCATTTATTACGGTGGGTTACCAGTCTCTTCTTGCAGCATTAGTGAATCCTGTTAAGACGCTTAGAAGCGAATAAAGAAAGCGGATCCTGATGACGTTTGTTCCGAAACCGTACAGGTTGTATCAGATTCGAACCCAAATACAGTTTTATTTTTTCTAATATCCTGTCAATCAATTCATTTAGATACGGTATAGAATTGGTTGCAATTTTTAGCAAAATACCCACCATGTTCAGAAACTATATAATAATAGCCATCAGGAACCTGATGAAGCATAAAACTTTCTCGGCTATTAATGTTTTCGGATTGTCTATAGGACTGGCAGCATGCCTCCTGATTGCTGCATTCATATCAAATGAATTGAGCTACGATTCATATGCTGAGCATGCTCTTCAATTATACAGGATTGAACTTCAGATTAACCAAAATGGTAGTATAGTACAATATCCCAATGTTGATGTTGCCGTGGGCTCAGGTATTAAGAATGCTTTTCCTGAAGTACTGGCATCTTCCCGAATTACCGGCCGGAATGAAATGTTTGTGAGAAATGGAGATAAATTATTTAAGGAACCGAATTTCACTTTCTGTGATTCTAATTTCCTTCAAATGTTTTCGATTCCACTCGCAGAAGGGGACGTTAATACAGCCCTTGTATCTCCCGGCTCGATAGTTATCACGAAGGCCCTGGCTCAGAAATATTTTGGTGATAAGCCTGCTCTTGATAAATCGCTCATGATCGGAACTGCTCCTTTTAAAATAACAGGCATCATTGATAAAATCCCGTATAACAGTCATTTTCATTTTGATGCATTTATCAGTATGGCCACTAATTATTATGCCATACATGGTAATACCTGGAGCAACATTGGCTTTTATACCTACTTGCTACTCGATAAAAAAGCGGACCTGAAGAAACTTGAAGCTAAATTTCCGGAATTGATCCAGAAATATGTAGCCCCCGAAGCAGTTCATGATATGGGGATCAGTTTGGCAGAAGCTCAAAAGGTAACAAACACCTGGCGTTTTTTCCTTATGCCTATAACTGATATCCATCTGCATTCAAACACAAAATATGAACTGGAACCAAATGGTGATATTCAATATATCTACATCTTTGGTTCTCTGGCCATTTTTACCATACTTCTCGCATGCATTAATTTCACCAATCTGTCTACAGCTGCTTCAGCCAAACGTGCTCGTGAAGTAGGTATTCGTAAAGTTCTCGGCACACTGAAAATCCAGCTGATCATACAATTTTTGATAGAATCTGTGTTACTTTCCTGCCTTGCCCTCCTGATTGCATTTTTTCTCATTTACCTGATCCTTCCTTCCTTCAACCATCTTGCTGGAAAACAAATTGGAATCTCATTCTTTTTTCAAATTAAAGCAATCATTGTTGTTATAGTTTTTATGATTTTAGTCGGACTGGCAGCAGGTATTTATCCGGCATTTTTTCTTTCCTCTTTTCAAACCATCCGTGTTCTTAAAGGAGCGGTTTTAAAAACACCCGCAAAGGGAGGTAGTCTTCGCAGAGGACTTGTTGTATTTCAATTTCTGATTTCCACTTCCCTGATCATTTCAACTCTGGTCGTATACAGGCAGCTTCATTTTATGCAAAATAAAAAATTAGGGTACGCTAAAGAACAGGTAATGGTTATACCGGATACATACGGACTGGACAGCAATCAATATGCATTTAAACAAAGACTTTTAAATGACAGTCGCGTATTGAATGCAACAATTTCAAGAGATGTTCCGGTGGGGAGAAGTGAAGAAAATATGGATGGGTCGGAGGTCTATGCAAGCGAAAACAGATCACATGAAACGGAAAGTGAAATTCATGCCAACTTTTTTCATGTTGACTACGATTATCTTTCCACACTTGGTATGAAAATGACGACAGGCAGATATTTTTCCAAAGATTTTGGTAGTGATTCTTCAGGCGTTGTAATAAATGAAGCAGCAGTCCGTGATCTGGGATGGAAAGATAATCAGTCAGCCATAGGCAAAATAATTATTTCTTCAGGTCAGCGCGAATATCGGGTAATTGGCGTCGTTCAGGATTTTAACTATACTTCAGTTAAACAAAGAATCGTTCCGGTAATGATGATGCTCCGACACAATAACGGTACTTTGATGGTGAAAATCAAAACAACAGATATTCCCGGCCTGATTTCAGAAATCAAGAAAGACTGGATAGCATACAATGCCCGTACCCCTTTTTCTTACTATTTTCTGGATGATAAGTTTGCATCTGTGTACGCTTCAGAAGAAAAGACCGGACAAATATTTTCCAGCTTTGCTGTTGTTGCTGTATTCATTGCAAGCCTAGGCTTACTGGGTCTTGTTGCCTTCACAACCGAACAGCGAAATAAAGAAATTGGAATCCGCAAAGTACTGGGGGCTTCTGTAAGCCAGGTGCTCATGCTATTATCAAAAGAATTTTTGTTACTTGTCAGTCTGGCCTTTTTTATCTCTATACCACTAACATGGTGGCTGATGAATAGCTGGCTCAATAATTTTGCATATAGAATCAATATCAACTGGTGGATTTTTGTATCGGGTGGAATTATAGCTGTGATGATAACATTGATCACAATCAGCTTTCAGTCAATTAGAGCAGCTATCGCCAATCCCGTCGAATCACTGAGAACAGAGTAATGAGATAACACACCAGGTGGGATAAATAAAAACGAAACAGGAAGAAATAAAACAATCTGACAGGTTATCTAGTGTTATTAATAAGCTTGGATCTGATAAGATCGTGAATTTTGTCGGAAGGCGAATTTTTTATCCAGTTCGCATCATCACTCAAATCTGAAAGAAAATCTTCGTTAGCCTGTGATTCACTCAACCATTCGCAGAGTATTTCCATTTCAACAGGGTCCAGTTTCCGGCGATCGTAATAATTGCACAGAATATTTGCGATTAAATTCAAATCTTTCATATGGGGCAGTGCCGGTCTTTGGGACTGCACAATCTACAATGAAGATTTATCTGGTCTAAATTTCTTAAATCAAATCAATTAAATCTTGCAATTAATCAATTTTCAGGGAGGTTTAATGTAATTCAGTGTGAGCTGTCCCCGTTCAGCCTTCAGCATTCAGCGTTAGGCGTTCACAAGGGTCTTAACCTGCTGCGATTTTAGTTCCCTCGATTTCTTTTTTACCATCGCGCTTACACGATAAATTAGAAATACACTGATGCAGGATATACATATGATGATATAACCAAGGGTATCATAATGTTCCAGGGGGCTGAACTTTGTTTTCTGAATAACGATCATTCCGGCAAAGGCTGCAGCAATCCCGCCGGCAATTTGCTGCAGAGATGAATTAATACTCATAAATGCACCCCGGTCCTGCATGGCCGGAACACCGGTTATCAATGCCGAAGATGGAATCATCCTGCTCATCACTCCCGCCATCATCAGGATGTTGAATATAATAACAAGAAAAAACGGCGTTACGGATAGATGCGTATAAATCAATACCATAATGATTGTCCAGCCCGACGCGATTGCGAAAATGGTGAACTTATCGATTCTGTCGCTTAATTTTCCGACAAGGGGCATAATGATTAGTGTGCTCAGACCCGATACCATAAACATAATAGGCAATTGGTGCTGGGTAACTTTAAGGTTGTTGATCGCAAAGGCACTCCCGAAGGGCATCAGCATAAAACCACCGATCGACAATAAAGCTGTAGCTGTAAAGCCAACCCGGTAATCCTTTTTTGAAACAGTATGAATCAAATGATTTATAGCAGACGTATCCTTTTGTACCAGCAGATGAGTGGTCAGTGGTTTTAATCTGGAAGCTATTAAAAACGCAATGATCAATGCCATGGCAGCAACCCATAAAAATGGCGCATGCCATCCCCAGATATTGGCAAGATATAATCCAATGGGAATACCCAGTACCTGGCTGGCACTGAATCCCATTTGAACAAAACCCATTACACGGCCACGATGCTCTATGTCAAAAAGATCCGCAATGATTGCCAGGGATATCGATCCAATTACACCACCGAACAAGCCGGTAACAATTCTTGCTCCGATTAAAAAAATATATGAATTGGCCAGCCCGCATAAAAACGTGCCTGTAATAAATCCGGAATAAAAGAAAAGTAATAATTTTTTGCGGTCAAATTTGTCTGCAAAGCCTGCCGTTAGTAATCCGGAAAGTCCGGCACTAAATGCATAGGCAGAAACAGACATTCCAAATTGCGAAGGTTTCAGATTCAGTGATTTCATAAGAATATCTCCCATTGGGGACATTACCATAAAATCCAGGATCACGGTAAACTGTGTGATTGCAAGAATGAAAATGGCGAATTTCTGGTATGGTGTAAATGGGACAGGAGCCCGTTTCTTTTGCATGGCACTACGAAATTATGGGTAAATAGAATCTTTTACAAATACCTAAGCCACCAGTGCGGATGGCCTGATCATCTTTTACCTTTGAAAAACGCTGATTATAGAGATCTTAGTTTTGAAACAAAAAAAGGAAAATGAATCTGACAACACAAATTGCAAAGCAATTCAGGGATGTATATTTTGGAGGAAACTGGACCGCCTCCAGCCTGAAAGAACATCTTGAAGATTTAAGCTGGCAGCAGGCTACAACAAGTGTTTATTCTTTTAATACGATTGCAACTCTTGTATTTCATATGAATTATTATGTAGGTGTTGTAACGGAAGTTTTATGGGGAAACCCACTCAAATCCGGTGATAAATATAGTTTTGACCACCCACCCATACTTTCCCGGGAGGATTGGGAAAAATTATTGGATAAAACCTGGAGAGGAGCAGAAAGTTTTGCCGTCCTGATTGAACAATTACAGGAAAGTAAATTGTGGGAAGACTTTTCCGAAAATAAATATGGTAATTATTACAGAAATATCTGCGGGATCATTGAGCATATTCATTATCATCTTGGACAAATTGTACTGATAAAAAAAATACTAATGCAACCGGAAATGAATTGAAAAGACCAATTGAAAATAAATCATTGCTTAAGGAAATCTTCAATAATCGCAGTAACCAGGAAAGGTATATTGCTTTTCTTGTCTGCTGAACAGATCTCACCTATATAATCTCCGTGCCCGCCTGGTAATATCGCAAGTTTGGCAAGGGGGAGCGTCCGCGAAAGTTTGAACGCGTGCTCCGTAAGCACTACTTCCTGGTCCCCATTAATGATCAACACGGGTGACTTGATACTTTTTATTTCCTCATCGCTGATATCTTTAAAGTCTTTCATTCTGGCGACATCCCGTTCAAACATCCTCTGAAGTCCATGGGGATCGGGATTGGCCAGCAGATAAGCTTCTTTCAGCTGAACAGGCATATTATCTAAAGTAGCGTGTTGAAAACCATCAAAGAAACCAATTGGCATACCTTCCCGTTGATATGTGGTGGATCCCAATACCAGTTTATTCACTATTTCCGGGTGGCGTATCGCAATCTGCAGGCAGGTAGTACCTCCGTTGCTGAAACCCATAAAATCGGCTTTTTTGATACCCAGATTTCTAATCACTCCTGCAACATCATCAGCATCCTGCTCAAAGCTCAATGGGCGGTCAATATCCAGGGTATGTCCATGGGCCTGCAATTCTACTGCGATGACCTGATGTGATTTCGCCAGTTCCGGCAGGATTCGGCCGAACGTGGACTTAATGGTCGAACCTCCTCCATGCAGCAGTACGAACGGTCTGCCATTGCTATGGATCTCATAATAAATTTTTAAATTATTTACGACCGAAAATTGGCCTTTTTGTTTCTGTTGAATATTCATTAACATATGTTTTAGACCAAGGAGATTTTTATAAGAAAATGATTTTTTAATATAATTATGTTCGATTGAACTTTTTCCACTTCTGTGCTTTGTTGTTCCATGATGCTGATAAAATCGAACTCACAAAATTAGAAGATTTTACACCTTCAGCGCATTAATGGCTTACGATTTTTAAAGTTGGTTTATATTCACAGGGAGAAAATCATTATTTCCTTTGATACGATTATTATTAATACCTGTGCTTCTTATTTTTTGTCTCCCTCATAAGTTTGGAGAGGACTATTGCAATTTGAAGAATACAGCTTTCAAAGATGGGGAAAAGATCACTTATAAAATATATTATACACTTGCAGGCGTATATGTGGAAGCCGGAGAAGTCATTTTTTCGTGTAATCTTGAGCAGTTAAATGATAAGACTGTATACCATTTAAGGGCGTCAGGAACAACCCTCCCTTTTTATGACCATTTTTATAAGGTTCGCGATCACTATGATTCCTATACTGACACAGAAACATTAAGACCATTTCAGTTTACAAGGAATATAAGAGAGGCTGGTACAAAAAAGTACGAGAATATACATTTTAATCGCATTGCCAATACAGCCATAACTGACAGTGGGGTGCTTAAAGTAGATCCTTGCATACAGGATGTTCTAAGTGCAGTATATTATTTGCGAAATGTAAAATTTATCGATATAAAACCCGGAGATAAAATACCTTTTACGATAATTCTCGACAGCCGCATTTATCATGTTTATATACGTTATCTGGGTAAGGAGATCGTTAAAACCAAATATGGGAGATTTCACACAATCAAATTCAAGGCGATGCTGATAAAAGGAACATTGTTTGCGGAGGGAGAAAAAATGACCGTATGGGTAAGCGATGATTCAAATCACCTGCCTCTAAGAGTTGAAAGCGCGATTGTAGTGGGATCTGTAAAAGCAGATATGATGGACTATCAGAATCTGAGAATTCCGTTGGAATCACAAATTCATTAAAGGTGAGGGGCAAACGTTAATTTAGTAGATCTTTTATTGATCTGAATAACTGATCCTTGGTAAAAGGCTTGTCCAAAAAGATATCTGCTCCATTCTCAATTGCCAGGTCTTTTGCAGTGCCGTTAAATCCGGATATCATTATGATTTTAATATTCGGATTGGCTTTTTTCATTTCAGGTATAAAATCAATTCCAAATCCATCAGGAAGTTTGTTATCAAGTATTACGATGGAAGGACTGTCTGTTTTTAAATAGGAAACAGCAGAAGAAATATTCTTTACATGATCCAGCTGTATTCCCTTACCCGTAAGTATGATATTTAAAAGCAAACACATGTCTGCCTCGTCTTCGATTATAAGTATTTTCTTCATTTCAGTTTGAATTGAATATTAGGACGACAATTTTCATGCCATCCATCACTGGATACATAATGTGGAAATTGGCCGCAAATGAAGATTTACTCCTGAATCGGATTATGACATGAAATGAGGAATTTACTACTCAGGCCACCTGTTCCAAATCCAATGACGTAAATATTCGGTCAGCAGACACATGCCCCTGGTAAGAGGTAGCGTGTTTATCAGTTGACCATCTTGATTGATACTTTGTTCTGTCGGTAATGCAAATTTATCCGGCATCTGGAAAAAGAAATCAGAAGGCAGACCTAATTTGGGTAAGCCATCGCCGGTAAACTTAAAAATACTGCCAAGAATTTTTCCTTGAGGTGTAAGGGTGACGTCGTCACCGAAGATTGGGACGTTCATAAAAATTGGATTTTAATAAAGTTAGGGAAAAAATCAATTCCAAAATCATGTTAATCGTCAATTTAAATTATATCCCAACATCGCTTTTCAATCAGAAACCCAACTGAAGCTGCACCATAAACACATTGTTGTGAACACCTGGATTTTCTGTGCGGTAAGAATATTCTGTTTGAATTTTGGTCCAGACATTAAAGAAATAATTTAATCCGAAAACGTAATAATCAGATGTTTCCTGCGTTTTTGATTTTGCCGAATTTGGATCATAGGTATCATACCTGAAAACTCCCTGTAAATGTTTGGGCCAGAGAAAATAACTGCCCTGCAGATACCAGCCCTGGTGTTCGATTTGATTATTGTCGCCATCCTTTCCCTGAATCCATTCGCCCTTTACGGAAAGCTGATCTAAGTTCAATGCGAATTCAGTACCCAGCCTGACTCGTTCATGATTTATCGTTGGCGACGAAGTGAATCTGTCAAATCCGTTATAATAGGACCCGCCGATATCGAGTGTACTGAATGGATGCAGTATAAGCCTCCCGACAATATCCTTATACGTATTATTATCAACTGTATTTATTCCGGCCCCATTCACCACAGAAAAGAAATAATCCACCAGGTAATGATTTTCAATTTTTATGAAACTTCCGTTGACCATGAAGCCCAGATCCCTTCCGTTCTGATTGCCAATTGAATCTACCAGCCCATTGGAAACATCTCCTTTTCTTGCAACCAGGGCACTGACTACCTGGGAACGGTCGATAGTTTCCAGATTCCTGTCCTGGGTAAGGCTTTCCTGGGAAAAAGGAATCAGAAACTGACCGGCAGTAACCTTTAGGAAAGTAAAGGGTTTATAAGCAATAAAAGCGTCCAGCATTTCAGGCGAAACCAGGGCGCCTCCTGTAGGCGCAGTACCATTTGCACCCGATGCCCCTACAAAATCGATCAATAAGCGATAGCCCCATTTGGTTGAAAAATCCCCCTGGAAATCCAGCCTGGCCCTTGGGATAGTAAATCCGTTATTTTTTGTAGGCTCCTGGAAATTCTGATACCTGATCTGCGTGTAACCGCTTAATCTCAGCAGTCTCCCTATGGCAAGTGGAAAAGAATCCGACCTGTTATCAGAAAGTCTTTGTTTCTCACTGAATTCTGAATGTATGGAGTCCGCTTCCTTTTGTGTAATTGTACCTTTTTGTACAAGAAGATTTAATAAATCGCCCGTAGTCTGCGCCACGACGAATTCACCTGAAAAAAAAAGAATCGAAAGAACAATTAATAATCGTCTCATACATGCTGGTTTTGGTAATTTGGTAATAATAAATACGACCCGCAAGGGCCGTATTGTTGAAATGATCTACATTAGTATACAAATTTAGTAGACTAATACTATATTGTATTATCTGGCTTGCCCTTTATTGTTTATAAGATGTTAATTCGGGGAAGCAGTAAGGTTACATTTTGTACAGAAAAAAACGGGTATCCATCGATACCCGTTAGAAGAAACATCAGTCCCCATTAGTTAATGACTATTTGTTTCTTTTCATTTTCTTTTCCTTCAATGACAGGAAGGCTGACCTGTAAAACACCATCTGCATATTTAGCAGAGATGTTTTGAGTGTCGATGCTTTCATTTAAAGTAAAAGTTCTTCTAAAACCACCCCGGCTATATTCCCTCAATATCCATTCCGGACGAGGAAATCCTTCCGGTGGGTTGTAGGAGACAGTGAGTTCATTTCCATTCATATCCAGTTGGAAATGTTCTTTGATGCGGCCCGGAGCAAATACCAGCAATTCATAGCTGTTGTCTGTTTTGTAAATGTTCACGGCGGCACGCTGCATAGAGCGGGCGTACAAATGTTTGTGTCCTTGATCGTTGCCTTTTGCGGCCCATGACTGATTGTAGTGCATGTTTTTTTGTTTTAAATTAGAAAATAGATGAACAACAATTTTAGTCTAAAAAGATGCCGCAAATTTTTGTATGCATTTTTGGCAGTAAGAAAAATATGATACTGCTTTAGAGAAAGTCTTTATTTTTGCTGAGCTTGTTAAAACTATATGACTACTTTCACTTTCACTTACCACGAAAAAGAATGTAAGGGTAATTTTCTTCCTTCAGATAAGGGCAGGGGATGGATAAAAGTGATTTTTTTTGAGCATTCAGCAATCATTCTGCCCGCAGGATTTCAAACAAGAGACAATAAAATGATCTGGGTTCAAAGTATTCAGCAAGGCGAGGCTGTTTGGCCACACGATTTAATTCAGACTTTGGGAGAAGCGATTGAGAAGTCATCCCTTCAAATCTCTTCAGTTACAACTATCTGATTTTAAAAAGCAAATCGGTTACATTTTCTTTACCAGCGTTCTACAACGAGTTTTTTGGTGCCAACTTCATTATTTTTTTCATCCAGTATGCGTATATAATAAAAGCCCTGCGTTGCATCGGGAGGAATATGTATAATTTCAGTCTGGGTATTTCCAATAATGGTAGTCTTCTGCTGTATCACAATTCTTCCTACTACATCTGCCAGCTGAATCGTATAATTGCCCGGTTGCAGTTCATTGAATTGAAGGCTGACTATATCATCCATAACCGGGTTGGGATAGATTTTAATTTTTTTCAGATTTTCATCTGATTTTCCAATGAACAAATCGGAATAGCCTGGAGTATTAGTATATAAAACATTGCTGTTGGCAAGATCAGCGCTTTCAAACAATTCATGTGTTGCCTGTGAAGGCGTTGCATTCCAGGTTGCAGGATCTATTAAAAAATATGTATCTGTATAAACTGTACTGGTTACTATGAGTTGCTTTCCATTTTCTGTAACAGCGACTCCGCTGGTAGTAAATTTCTGTGGCAACCCCGAAACAGTCCCAAGATAAGAGGTCATCTTTGTTGCGATATCTACTTTAAAAACCTTGTTACTGCCGGTGATAAGATATAAATGACCGTTATCATCAGCAACCATGTCTCCGCCGGAGTTGGCACAGATACTGTGTATGGTCATTTCTTTATTCTGCGGATCATCCATAAGGTCTCCCATATCTGTAATGATGGGTGAGCCATTCGTTGTAAATCTTATCAAATGATTTCCGTCGTTTGTAATAGTATATCCAAATTCATCCGGTGCAATAACCATACGGTTAACAGGGCCTGTATTTTTTAGATCATATTTGCCTGCTTTGCTGAAGAATTGATCCGGTACGGCGAATGTCTCCATCGTAGAAAGATCGATATAATGCAGCTGGTCAATATTCATTGGAGTATAATAGAGCCGGTTCGCCTTTCTGTCATAAGCAATCGCAGCTACGCTGCTATCCTGTACATTTCGCAATATACTGCTGAATTCGCCCGTCCGGGTATCCAGTTTACGTAAAGCCACCCACTCACTGCCTCCTTTGTTAACGGATGTTATTGCATAGGCAAAGTGATCAGGTTGGCCCTTTACGTAATTAAACATAAAGGGCATAATAATAAATGACAGCCTGAAAAATAATACCCTGCTCATTCCAAATAAATCCTGGTCATTTTAGATCTTAAAACAATGATAACCAATATAAGTATTTCCTTTAACATCTGCAAGATTAGAATTGCATTACGGTTAGTATGCAGTGACAACTTCGTACATTCATAAAAAAACATCTGAAGCACAAAGCAGAATATTTATCGAATCTTACACCATTAAGGGGAATTGCTGCTTTGCTTGTTGCTATCTTCCATTTTGAAATGGCGATTGCCAGGTTTGTGCCGGCTAAACTGACCATGTTTTTTGAGAAATGTTATTTGATGGTGGATCTTTTTTTTATCATGAGTGGGTTCATCATTCTTCATGTATATAAAGACGATTTTACATTTCGAATCGAAAGAAACTCCTTTAAAAAATATTTGATAGCCAGGTTTGCCCGTATTTACCCCCTCCATTTCTTCACCATGTTGCTCTTGGTTACTGGTGTAATTATTTTTTCACCCAGGGGTACATATCCCAATGCGATAGAAAATCCATGGGCCATACCAACAGGATTTCTACTACTTCATTCATATTATATACATAATATCTACACCTGGAATATACCTTCATGGAGCATCAGCGCAGAATGGGCGGCCTATTTATTATTTCCTTTTCTGGCTTTATTCCTCAATAAAAAGAAATTATTTGCCCTCATCACATTTATCATATTTGTAATCGCTGCGTATGTATCCATCATGTATTTCCTGCCGAGGAAAAATTATTTTTATCCATCAATACCCGTTCCGCATAATCTGAACACGACCTATGACTACGGGTACCTGCGGGGCGTCGCTGGTTTTATTACAGGGATGATTGTATATAAACTTTATCAATGGTTTTCGCCAAAGGATATTTTTAATAATGATTTCTTTGCGGCAGCGATTATAATCTTAGTTGTTTTGGCATTGCATTTTGCAGTGAATGACGCATTTTGTGTTATCTTATTTGCCGCTCTTGTATTTAGTTTTGCACTCAATAACGGCTATCTGCATAAATGTTGCAATAACCGCATTCTACAGTTTATTGGAAAAATTTCTTACTCGATTTATTTAATGCAGATATTTCTTCAGGAACCTTTTTCAAAAGGCCTGCGTTTACCCGGCGTGGTTGGTTTTGGAAGGGGGAAACAGAACATTGCATTTACCAGCGGCCTGGGATATTGTTTAATATACCTGGTTCTATTGTTGGCAATTTCGTCCATCACTTATTATACAATTGAACAGCCATGTCGTAAATGGATTAACAGACTGGGAAATTCAAAGCTGTCCGGTAGTTAGGCTTTCAACTCTTCAAATTGTCCGGTCTGACGGTTTTTGCGCACATTGTCCCAGTTAAAATACCGGCCATTCATAACAACATACACACCGGGAGTCAGACATTGAACAAATGCAAGAGCGCAACCCAGGTTAAAAAAACCATCCGAACTCCCGAACTTATAGGGGATCATGGCGCCAGTGAGCACGATTGTTTTCCCGGAGACTTTATCAGCCAGCATGGCTGCTGTTACAGCCATCGTATCGGTCCCGTGTGTAATGATGATTTTATCTTCCGGGATATTGATGCACTGGTTGGCGATGAGTTCCCGGTCGATAGGTTTCATATCAAGGCTGTCGATCATCATGAGGGTTGTGACAGTGACCTGCGGGCTTACACGGCTCCGCGCAATCATTTCCGGAAGATGGGTTTCCTTGAAGAAAAGCTGGCCGGTAATTTCATTGTATTCTTTGTCGAATGTGCCGCCTGTAACAAAAATACGGATTAACATGATCTGAATTTTGGGTAATGAAGGTAAGATTTCATATCTTTTTTACCTTTAAATATAAAACCTCATTTATGGCAAAACACATCACACATAAAGTAAAGTTCAAAAAGACCAAACCAAAAGATTTGTTCGAACTGTACATGAACGAGAAAAAACACGGCCTCATCGCTGGATCGCCTGTCACCATCTCATCCAAAGCAGGAACTCCCTTCAGTGCTCATGGCGGCTATATTACCGGCACGAATATCCATACAGTAAAAGATAAATTAATCGTGCAAACCTGGCGCGCGAAAGACTGGACCCCTGAGGAACCGGATTCAATTTTTACCATCTTCTTGGAACCAAGCGGTAAGGATACTATCCTATATGCCATTCATAGCGGCGTACCGGACGCAAAAGCAGAAAACATCGACAAAGGATGGCATGACCATTACTGGAAACCCTGGAAACAACATCTTTCAGGCAAAAAGATTACACGGCCGACGATGTAGGTTTGAGGGGGTTATGAGATATGGGATATGGGATATGGGTTATGGGTTTTGGGGGGCAATTAATTATTTTTAATATCCCATATCTCATAACCCATATCCCATACCTCATAAACCAAATCCCATATCTGAATTTAATAATTTCGTTTAAATAGTGGTAAATAAATACGCCGGTATGTCCATGCCAGGTATATATTTAATGTCATAATAACGATTGATATAACAAGCGGCTGAAAAGAATGAGCAAGGAAAGCATTAAATAAAAAGATATGTATACTAATAGGGAAAAGGAGGATGAGTACCAATGGTACAAACCAATTAAACCATAGCAACAAGCCGTAAATAACTTCAAGACTTTTCAGGACAATAAAAAAATAACCGGATGAAAACAACGCATTGAGAAAAATACCTGCTTTGGTAGTAGGGTCAGGCGGACCGGAATGTGTATAATGTAAAAAGAAATCGAGGCCAAAAAATAAATAAATAAGACCCAGGATAAACCTGGAAATGCCTGTTAAAATATTAGATGTC
Source organism: uncultured Bacteroidota bacterium (assembly GCA_963711345.1). Lineage (GTDB taxonomy): Bacteria > Bacteroidota > Bacteroidia > Chitinophagales > Chitinophagaceae > Puia. The sequence continues at coordinate 1,712,033 of CAVQDS010000002.1, forward strand.
CTCATCATGACTATTTTTGTATAATGAAATTTGCCATATACGCGAGGCACAATAGGCCGGTAGTATATATCAGGAGAATATAAATGGTTCCTCCGATATGATTAAACTTGAGTTTTTCCGTATTCATCGTGACTTTAAAAAAAATGACGGCCGTATAGACGAAAGAATACCAGTATTTTCTTGGTCTGCTGATTTGAGTAAAATCCTCTGGTATTTTGTCGACCGTATATACATTATCATTCAGATGTTTAAGGCGGGGGTAATTGATCGTAGTAAATAAAACAGCAAAAAATATTGTCCACAAAAAAACGAGTTCTTTATTATAACCAAAATTCCACCACATTAAGTCTATCCAGTAAAATGGAACGGACCACCACTTTTTATAAAACTTAAATCGACGATACTCGATATCCAGCTTTCGGTAACTTTCTTTTTGTCCATGTAAATTGAAATTGTTGAGCAGACCTTCATACATGGATTCTTTCTCGTCAACCGTAAGCCGGATAGAGGAGTTGCCTTCAGGGGACCTTATACTATCCGGAACCAATAGGCGAAAATGAATATAATCCAGGTGGAACCTGGATATATCTGTTTTATATAAGATAATAAAATGAGGCTTTTCGGGTATTTGACCGTAATCAGCGAATTTGGCGACGGTTAAATCAATTTCATAATTTATTTTTTGTGTGTTAAAGGAGAAATCAATGGTATCTGGGAGAAAGGAACCTTCAAATATTAACTGGGTTTCCGGAAAAAACTGAAGATGGGTAAAGGACATTTTCCTGCCAAATTCTACATCAGAAAAATCTATGGTGTTCAGAAAACTGCTTCCGGAAAAATCCGTTTGATGTTTGAATTTAGATCCTGTGAAATCGACAGCTTTATTAAATGTGGCTGAGGTAAAATCGCTATAGTCATTAAAAATGCTGTTTACAGCTTCTGTTGCTTCATTGAAAACTGCGCTGGAAAAACTGGTTACCTTATCGAATTGGACAGAGTCGAGAAAAACCATCTGCTGAAAGGTGGCATTCTTGAAAGATGCGGGTTGTTTTACTTCAACTGAAATAAAATATTTCGGCTCCGGCTTCTGATGAACCCTACGCAATATCTGTTTAATTGTTCTTCCCTCATAATTTAGAGTATCGGTTAAAGTAGAATCCATCTTTACACTTTCCTGGGCTTTCGCATTTTGAATGCAGAAGTATAAAAGTGAAATCAGGATCAATGCACATTTTTTGATCATTATCGGAATTTAATAAAATATCCGATAAATCTACAACCAATTTCATCCCAATGCTGTTTATGCGAATTGTATATTCAGGAAGTCTTCATTACACCAGATTTTGTACCCGACCAGTCAGGGAAGAGTACACGATCATCATGAATGCCCAGGTGCTGGTCGGCAACCTCACTGAATACACTTCTGAAGTCTGTTGTAACAGCCAGGTCTCTTCCATCTTCGAGATTCTCAACGGTAAGGGTTTGAATGTTTCCGTGAATCTTACCGCCCATAACCTGGTTGCCAAGAATAAAATTGCAGGACGCACGGCCGTGATCTGTTCCGCCCGTTCCGTTCTGATGAACAGTTCTTCCAAATTCTGTCATTGTCATCACAGTGACATCATCCTGATAAGCGCCGATGTCTGTCCAAAAAGCAGTAATGCTGTTACTCAGATCTGCAGCGTTGTTAGCAAATATTCCTGTTGAAGTCCCCTGGTTGAAATGCGTATCCCAGCCTCCATGCTCGGCAAAAGCAACTTCAAGCCCCACATCCATTTTAATCAGCTGCGCAATTTGTTTCATTGCATTGCCAAGCGCAGTTGACGGATAGATGGCCAGATTCGCAGGCTGATAATTTTTTATATCTGATTGCTTCAGCAGCTTGAGTGCATCAAAACTTTCCTTCCCTGTTTGTTGTAAGAGACCGGGCGCTGTCTGATCATATAGTTCTTCAAAACTCGTTGAAGCCGCATTAACACTAATGGGATTGCCCCTTAGCTGAAGTGTAAAATCCTGAAGGTTGGCGATAGCAATACAGGGAGTATCGCCATAAAAAGATCGGGGTAATGCAGAGGTCAGGCTAACTGCCTGAAATGGTGTAACATGGTCGTGCGGTATGAGGCCGGCAGCCCTGTTCAGCCATCCACTGGCCGTCCCTTTATTGAAAGGAGTACCCGATTCCATATAGTCCTGCGCATCAAAATGAGAACGTGTATTATTGGGAGATCCAATTCCGTGAACAATGGCAAGCCTTCCATCGCGGTAAAAAGGTTCAAAACTTTTCATCATGGGATGCATCCCGAACCTTCCGTCCAGATCTATCATTGGTGCACTGCCATTAGGAGAATTTGTAGCAGCCGACATGAATAAATTGGGCCTCGCCAACTGTAAATTCGTATCTGTGAATGGAGTAACAGCCATCAGACCGTCCATTGCTCCACGCTGAAAAATGCATACAAGGATTTTTGTTTTTTTATAAGGACCTGTCTTCTTTTCACTCAGTGCCGCTTCCATGGCAAAAGCAGGTATGCCTCCAACCAGTCCTACACCCATAAGAGCCAATCCGCCACCTTTAATAAAACCTCTTCTCGATAACATAGTAATATTTTTTTGAAATTATCTTCTCTGAAATTCAGGCGATCCAATCAGTACTCCCACAACCTGCGACAACATAATATTATTTTGTTTTGTTCTCTGCATAACAAGTGCAGCTGTCACCTGGCGGAGGCTGTCATTGTTTGCGTTGGACTCATTCGTATTCCTGGACGAAGCAGCAGTTGAAACTTTTTGAGCCAGCGCCGGGTCGTTTAACAATGGACTTAATCTCTTCTGCATTTGCAAAGAGTCGCCAAGCGGGACCAATATTTTACCATAAATTCCGAGTGCTGCCATTGCGCTCTCAGGCTCATGATGATTATTCAATGACAATAAATCAATCGAAATGCCCCGAATCCGGCCACCTGCAAATGCGAGACCGAAATTCATCCGGTTAAGCAGGGATCCGGTATTGATCCAATATTGCCCCCTGTCAGGAAATCCTGTTGGAGCCTGATAGTTATACATTTTTTCTCCCATTCTTCCAATCCAGTTGCTTAACTGGTTTGGATCATCAATATGTACCTGTAAATTTCTTACTGAACTGATGGCCAGTTCAAAGGGCGATTTTATTTTTTCACGGATAGCAGAGGGTGCCCAGAATTCCGGAGAATTTACCATCGTTATCAGAATGTCCCTGATATCACCTTTTTTTTGGATAAATGTTTTTGTCATCTTATCAACCAGGCTGATGGATGGAGTATCAGAAACAAATCGTACGGCTATTTCCCTGCAAATAAATCTGGCGGTTGAAGGATGGTGGGAAAGTAAATTAAAAAGGTCCAGGCCTTCTTCATATCCACCACCGGCTGGAAATACTTGACCCAGCACAGTTTTTTGCGTCATATCATGGCGATGTGGATTAAAAAGAAAATCACCCTCATGTACCCATCCCGGGTTCTTTGCAGAATCGGCTGTTATTCGTTTTCTTTCATTTTCTGTATTATCATAATGACCGACCGGATACACTGTCCAGCCTGTAAGTACTTTGGCAGCCTGTGTTACGTCTGATTGTGTATAGCCACCGTCTACGCCGAGTGTATGGAGCTCCATGACTTCCCTTGCGTAATTTTCATTTAATCCCTGCAACTGCTTTGGTTTTTGACCATTTCCTTTCATCACATTTTTTGTCGTATCAGGCGTTGCCATGCTGCTGAAATTATCGAGATAATAAAGCATGGCCGGAGATTTTGCTGTACCAACTAACAGATCCTCAAAGTTTCCAAGCGCCTTTGGCCTGATCACATCTCTTTCATAATCAGGAATGAATTCTGCGCAATCATTTTTTACGAGTGCGACATTAAAATGATTGAACCAGAAACTGGTCATTACTTCCTGTAGTTGATTCTGACTATATGCCGCGCGCAGAATTTTCTGACTGATGAATTGTTTGTAAAGATCCTGCTGCGGTTTAAGTCCCTTATCTTTCATGTACTGATCGAGTATGGCCTTATAAGCTTTTTTATCTATTGCTTTATCGACTGAATCCTTATTTATCACCCCGTCTTTAATGGCCATACGAACTTCCCTTCCCCCCCGTGGATACATATCAGCAATCTCGGTATTGCTTAATGTCAGTGCATCAAACCGACCAAGCATTACATTAAGCGAGTCATCCGGAAAATTTGCTTTCAATTGTTTCTCAAACCATTTTTCCAGCCCTTCTTTTACTACAGCATCAATTTCACCTGGTGTTGCTCCAAATGTAAAACGACTTAAAAGATGTGCTGCGGCAGCCTGGTCAGACAGACCAGCCGCCTTATAAGGAAATTTTATTTTTTTATAAGGAGACTCGGGAACGTTCAAATATGAGGAAAATAAAACCTGAACGCAATAAGCAATTATCAGAAGAAGAATTCCTGTTTTTAGTGGCTTCATGGATTGATGATAAAATTACCGGCTCAATTGTACATCAACTTTGACTCGATATGCAGGCAATCGTTTAACGGTTGCCATGTAATCTGTATTGCAAACAACTAAATCTAAGGTTTAACATTGTACTAACCCGGACTATTAGCCAATCCTTAACAAGTTTTGTATAAATGAGTGAAAAAATAATACTCAGCGAAGTATGGATAAATGTAGTGTGGTGAGGGTTCCATTGCCAGGAGATGAAACCAATTCATAACTCCCCCCAATTTGTGAAAGTCGATTACGCATGTTTTTCAGGCCATTGCCCATTGCTCTTGTTTCATGGACTTCAAACCCTTTGCCGTTATCGCGAATAATAAAGCTGAATGATTCTTGCGTTTGAATAAGTTGAATGTTTACCTGGTTGCTCTCCGCATGTTTGGCAATATTATTACAGGATTCTTTAATGACCAGGAAAAGATTCCTTCTTTGCACTTCGGATAAACGGGTATCCTGAATTTTTTCGGGGAAGATAAACTGCACATGGATATCAAAAGGTTCAAAAAATTTTACGATGGATTCACGCATGTAGGCGGTGAGAGCCGCCAGGGAATCATTTTTCGCGTTGATCACCCATACGATATCCTGCAGGCTGTCGACCAGTTCTCTTGAATAGGACGAAATGTTTTCCAATTGGGCCTTGGCTTTTTCCGGCTCAGCCAATTGTGTTTTTGTAATCTCGCTCAGGATCGATATCCTGGTAAGTCCACTTCCCAGATCATCATGCATATCCATTGCTATGCGGTTGCGCTCATCGACACGTGCCTCCAGAATGGCTTCATTCTTTTCAAAATTCATTTGCTGGATGACTGCTTTTTCTTCAACAGCAAGGAGAACAGCTGATTCCCTTTGATCGAAAATATCTTTAATCCAGTATCCGATCGCGATGGAAAAGAAAATAATATCACCCATGATGCCGATGAAAAGCCAGACCAGCGAATCAAAAATAAATCTGAAGTTAACCTGTAAACCTGCTATGAAACTCATGAACGTGATGCACAAATAAAAAACACCGCCCAGGAGGATCAGCCTTTGAAATGTGGTTTTTTTTATAATGATATAGTGATACAATAAAATGAAACTGAAACTAAAACTGGTTACACGTATTAAAATCCAATAAATGATTGAAATATGTTTGCCCAAACTCATCGTGAGAATGGAAGTAATTGCGTAACAAATCATGATCGTGGCCAGAATGAGCCACGCTTTGTATACATTTTTGTGTGTTTTTGACAAGTCCATGGCATATATGCCAAAATTCGTGTAGAGCATGAATCCGATATACTGCAGACCTTCATTTAATATCCTTTGTAATCTTTCAGCATGCGTAAAGTTGAAAAAAGTGAGCATCGCCTCACTTCGCAGAAATATAAAAAGACTTGTAAAGAAAAGATATAGAACATAATTTAATATCAGCCGGTCCCTGAAATAAATATATAAGATGGTGTGAAAGATAGCAGCCAGTAAAGAGAAGCCTAAACATATTAAAAAAAAGAAATTGGTGTCCTGACTATCTGAAAACATTTCCAATCAATTGTCCGATTAAAGTTAGTAAATTAAAAAACTCTAATCCATTACATCTCCACAGGTAAATGCTTCTATCACGCGTCAGTATAAAGAAAGATTTACATAGATGCAGGCTTTTTAATTCTAACCCTTTTTTGGTAGATCAAAAGAAGACGGATTGAATATTTTTGTATTGCATTATGAAAGACATGATTACCATCGCGATTGTTGAGGATATTAAGGATATCAGAGAAGGATTGCGACTGCTCATTGGCAGCAGTGACGGATTCTCATGTACTGAAATGTATGAAAGTGCTGAAGAAGCAATTAATAATATTCCAAGAACGCAACCAGACGTTGTACTGATGGACATCAATCTTCCCGGTAAAAATGGCATTGATGCAGTCAGGATATTAAAGGATAAATGTCCTGCTACACAATTCATCATGAGTACTATTTACGAAGACAGCTCCAGTATTTTTGATTCGCTGAAAGCAGGAGCCAACGGGTATCTGCTGAAAAAAACCGCTCCGGTCAAAATCCTTGAAGCGATCATCGAAGTATACAATGGCGGAAGCCCAATGAGTGCCCAGATTGCAAGAAAAGTGATTACCAGCTTCCAGGATATTAATCAGCATCATACTACAGAAATACTTACGCCAAAAGAAAAAGAAATACTAAAAGGCCTTTCAGAAGGATTGCGTTTCAAAGAAATTGCTGCCGGAATGCATATAGGAATGGAAACCGTACGTACTCACGTTCGGCATATATACGAAAAATTGCAGGTACAGAGCAGAACGGAAGCTCTGAATAAAGTTTTTGGTAAAAGATAATTACCTGCTCAACATCTTTACACCTAACCAGGATTTCTAAAATCATCTACCCCCTTTTTGCGATTGTTTCGCGTTTGGTTTGACTTCACCTTTATGTGACACTATCGACAATTAACCATTAACCTTAACCTATTTTTAAACGCTTATTTATGAAAACAAAATTTATCCTGCTGGTTATCCTTCTGGCCATTTTTTTCGCCTGCACCAAAACGGATAATCCGCTTGGAGCGAATGCCAATATTACCCAAGTTGATCTTTCAGTTGGATTTTCGGGAGATACACTGACAATAACAGGAACCGGATTTACAAATGCCAGTCAGCTTTCCGGCACATTTAATGGTACTCCCATAAATGTTCTCAGTGCCAGCACCACGCAACTGATTGCTGCAATACCTTTTACAACCTCGACTTCAGGAACCATTAGTATTATGAATGGGACTACAGGTACTCCTGTTACTTACGATTATAGTTTAAGCATAACCGGTATTGTGGTTTCATCCGATCCTACAGGAAATGGCACCATGCTTACCATTACTGGATCAGGATTTGTTGCAGGTTTGAACGGACTACAGGTAACTTATGGCGGACAAACTTTTACTGTTACCAGTTCTTCTTCTACACAGATCATTGCTACTAATGCCCTGTTTGCTCCTGCTACCCTGGTCGGTGGCGAAGTCAGTATCGGAATATCCGGACAAAATATCAAGACCCCATTTTTAATGGGAATTACAAGTATCTCTCCTTCTACAGGACTGGAAGGAACTCCCGTTACGATAGTTGGTTATGGGTTCAGTGCTGATAAAACAAAAGATATCGTAAAATTTAACGGCACACCCGCTACAGTGAGCAGCGCCACCACAACTACGCTAACTGTTACAGCACCAACTGGCGGAAGTAGCGGCCCGGTTTCTGTAACCTGGTTAAACAATACTACCGTAGGACCGGTTTTCACATATCCCATGGATGTTTCATCCTTTGCGGGTAGCGGGCAAAGCGGGTCTGCAGATGGACAGGGTACGAATGCCTCTTTCAATTCTCCGGAAAATGGGGTGTTTGATAAGAATGGGAATTTATTCGTCGCCGACTATGGCAATAATGAAATTCGTAAAGTGACACCTTCAGGCATGGTATCTACCTTTGCCGGCAGTACAACATCCGGCTACAAAGATGGTCCTGCATCGCAGGCACTCTTTTCAGGACCTTCCGGGGTTTGTTTTGATAGCCAGGGAAATCTTTATGTGTCCGATGAACTGAATAATCGTATAAGGAAAATTGATCCGACAGGAAATGTTACAACGATTGCAGGAAGTGGCGTGGCTACCCTGCATGATGCCAATGGCACGAATGCATCCTTTGACCGGCCCATCGGATTAGCATTTGATTCACTGAGTGGATTGCTCCTCGTAGCAGACAGCCGCGACAATGCGATTCGCACGATAAACCTGGCCAGTAAGGATGTAAATACAATGGCAGGGTCATTGCAGTCAGGTTCGACAGATGAAACCGTCGGTGCCGGGGCGACAGCGACTTTCAACAGTCCCCGGGGAGTTTCTGTTTATTCATATATGTCGAATGGTGGTGAATGGTTATTTACAACGGTTGCAGATTACGGAAATAACAAGATTCGTGAGGTTCTTTCTATCGGTAATTTATCTGCTAATTATACATCCAACACTTATACTATTGCAGGAGATCCAGGCAATCAGACAGGATCAAGCAATAGCGGAAATCCACCAGTAAGATTTTTCGGACCGAATAGTTTGTGTTTTGGCTATTATCCCAGTGTTGCAGGTCCCGGCAACCAGGTATTATTTATCGGAGATGCCAGCAACCATTTAGTCCGTTATGTTATTTCCGAAACGAATAATATTGTTGGAAGTACAATGGATTTTGAGACGCTGGCGGGTACCGGGATCCCTGGCTTAACAAACGGGGCATATACAAGCGCCCAATTCAAATACCCCGATGGAGTGGCTTTTAATCCTGTTGACGGAAATCTGTATGTGATTGAATTTGGCAACAATGATATCCGGAAAATAATTCTTAAATAGATCTGAAAAAATGACCTGCTGCAAGGCAGGTCATTTTCACCGGGAGCCTGAATTATGGAATTAAAAAATTGATAATATGGAAGGAATACTGTTAAAAACATAAGCATTAATATTGTTTACCAAAATAATATTTCGATGCGCACATTCCATGTTTTTAAATTCGTATTGATCATTACCGCCGTGCTACTGCTTTCATGGGGTCGCGTAGGCCATGAAGCCATTGGCTATATCGCAGCCGCACATCTTACACCTAAAACAGCTGCGGCTGTTAAAGAACTTCTTGGAAATGAAACACTGGCCGATGTCAGTAATTACGCCGATGAGATCCGGCCGGATTCATTTTTCCAGTATACTGCTCCCTGGCATTATATCGATGTGCCTGCGGAGGAAAACTTTGCGCAATTTCAGGCTTCTGTTTACGGACAAACAACCCCCAATCTCTATATCGCCCTAACCCACTGGGAGCGTGCATTGGCTAATCCGAAAACAAACCGCTCCATTAAAATATTTGCCCTGAAGATGGTCGTTCACCTGGTTGGTGACTTACACCAACCTCTGCACGTAGCGAGGGAGGAAGACAAAGGTGGGAATCTAATACGTGTTTTGTTTGAAGGAGATTCTACGAATCTTCATGCTGTATGGGACACAAAATTGATAGAACACAAAGGACTCCCTGCAGCTGAACTTGCAAAAGAATGGGATTTCGCAACACCAGAAGACATTAAAAGCTGGCAGGCCGACCCGTTGATCGGCTGGCTGTACGAATCAAATCATGTAAGCAATCATATTTACGATGAAAATCCTGCGGGTAAAAATCTGGGCCACGCTTATTATGATCAGCACATTGAATATGTCCGCCAACGCATAGACCAGGCGGGCATCCGTCTCGCCGGCATTTTAAATCAATGCTTTGATCCGGTAGCTAATCCCTAACGGAAAGTCATTGTATTAAAATCGCTTCATCCTCTCATAAATCAGGAACAGAGTAAATGAGTGTAGATTTAAATAGTCAGTGAGTTGTCAAAACATTTCCCGCGGAGTCCATTTCGAGGAAAGGATTATAGGCAATTTCCCATAGATTGTTTTCTATGTCAGTAACGTAACCGCTGTATCCACCCCAGGAAGTTTTATGCGGTGCTTTAATGATGTTTACTCCCCGCCCGGTTAATGTTTTAAATACCTCATCGACTGCCTTCTCACTTTTATAATTAATGGCGAGTGTAAATCTTTTGAATCCTTAACCGTCGTCAGGAACATTGGCATCTTTTGCGAGCTCATCTGAAGGAAATATTCCAAGAATAAATCCATTCATTTTAAAGAAAACAATTCCCCCTTTATCTGATAATGTAGTCCAGCCAAATTTATCAATATAGAATTGTTTTAGCTTATTCATGTCCTTTGCACCAAGAGTAATAAAGCTCAGCCTTTGCTCCATAATGTGATTTGTTTTCGTTCCCGATTGTCCGAAAACGAGCATCATAAGAAATATATGAATCAGGTATTTTATTGACCAGGATTTTTGTCAATAAATCTAAGAAGAAGTAAAGAATTTTATAAAGGAATTTTCGGACAACTCATACCGTACCATCCAAATCGGTAGCTGACACCGAGCGACAATCCATAATAATGATCATTTTTAGCGGGGTTACCGGCATAGCTGAATCCGTCAATATAATCGGATGAAAAGATCCGGTAAGTGGCTTCAGCATTTATATAGATATGATTGGAAACCATATATCTCACACCAATGCCGACAGGAATGATCGGAAGAAACCCGGGCGTTTTATGCAATGTATCCATTCCCAATCCGATGGAGGTGGGTGACTTTGAATTAAAATAAGTTGTATCAAAACGGCTCCAGTTCCTGTCGATATGTAAGATGGCAAAGCCGGCGCCAACGAATAAATATGGAGAAAATCTGCGCATGCCTTCATGATAGGTTTTCCCATAAAGATCCCAAACCAGTTCCGCAGAAAATTCGCTGACAGAAGAATTGAATGCGAGATTCCTGTGTCTTCTGTACGCAGGTGTTGCATAAGTAGATTCATCGGCGCCTAAGGAACCCTGTAACAGATTGGCCCTTATGGAAAAATAAGGATCCAATGATTTACTGACCCATAATTCAATTGCAGGCTTTAAAGAATTTGTATATCCAAAAGGACTTTCTGATAAGTCACCCTGGTAAATAAGTGTACCGGCGTTAAGCCCGATTTCCCATTTGGATGGTGTAAACTGAGCCAGCGTTTTTTGATTCGTAAACGCCATGACGAAAACCAATAAAACACACGCTTTGAGTATAGAATTCATAACATGCCCATTGAATTATTACAATCTTTCGGTTATGTAGAGTTCTATTTGCGGGTGTTTATTTTATTGGTAATCTCAATTTATTATTGGAAATATCGTGCCATAACAAATTTGCTTAAAAATGCTGTGAAGAAAATCCCAAATATCAAAACTGATCAATCTCTTTGAAAGACTACTTTAATTAAATCAACTCAAATCATTGAATTGAAGGCATTTATAGGAATGAATTACATCAATGCTTCGTAAACTTACTATGAAAATCGAGTGTTGCTGCGCTATCAGGAATGCCTAAACGCTACTACATTTGATATATCCAATCCGAAAGAAATAACCGATCCAGTCCAGAGAAACCAATTATCCAATCCTAACGAAAAGCATTTAAGATCCTATTTTTGAGAAACCGCCGAGTAAACCTGGCGGTTTTTTCTTTTATAATCCCTCTAACTGCTCTGCATCTCTTCAAACGGTTTTTATATTGACCATGTATCTTATAACAGGTGGCTGTTCTGAATAGTGGTATATTCGATCAAATCTACTTTATGGCACACCCGGTATTACTGGAAGACTGGCATTCCTATGACAACCGTAAGATCAGGGACGAAAAAGATCAATCGAAATTTGCCTGTTCCGAGCATTGGGAAGTTGAATACCTGGCAGATAAACTAAAAAAATACTATCCGTTAAAAACCAGGCAGGCAATCATGCAGGCGATCACGCACTGTTGCTCCAAAATATCTGCACCTCATCAAAGGGAAAGATTTGTCGAATGCGTCGTAAGACGTTTTGTAAGTGAAGTCGTATTATGACTCGGCCAAATCTTCGCGATGATGGTTTTATTCCGCTTTCAAACTGGTTACTGAATTTGCCAAAGCTGCCCTGATCGATTGAAAGCTGATTGTTATGAAAGCAATCAGAATTGCTCCGAGTCCTGCAACGGCAAAAACCCACCATTGGATTTCCTGACGGTAAGCAAATCCCTGAAGCCATTTTTGCATGGCAAACCATGCCAGTGGTGAAGCAATCAGGATTGAAATAATTACCAATTTTATAAAGTCAACTGAAAGCATTCCTACGATGGTAATTACGTTGGCTCCTAATACTTTTCTTATACCGATTTCCTTAGTCCTTTGTTCAGCAGCATAGGCAGCCAATCCAAATAATCCTAAGCATGCAATTAGGATGGCAAGACTGGTAAACGTGATAAATATTGTGCCCATACGTTCCTCAGCCCGATAGATCGAATCAAAATCCTCATCCATAAATGAATACCTGAACTGCTGGTCTGAAGCTAATTGTTTGAATTTATCTTTAACCTGATCGAGCAATAATGGAATATTGGAAGAATTAATCTTCATACTTAGTGCCCCGCGATCTTCTCCAAGTGTGAGCAATAAGGGAGTAACATTTTCTCTCAGCGATTTGAAATTAAAATCCTTCATGACCCCGATGATATGATACTTGTTCATCTTTGTAGCCATATTGTCGGCGGGCGCATAAAGAAACTGGTTTATGGGATCAGTGAAATTCAGCAATTTTGCAGCAGACTCATTTATGACTAATGCAGTGGAATCCATCAATATGTCCTTAGAGAAATTTCTGCCGGATAGCATATTTATTCCAAGTGTATTGATGTAATCTGCATCTACAGTCCATTCCTGGGTTAACAATGCTTTTTTCTGATCCACCATGGGGTCTTTGAAAAATGAAGTTGAGTTTCCATAATTAACCGTTGGTAAGTCCATGGTAAGGGTTGCATTTTGAACACCAGCTATATGTTTGACTTCATCCTTAATTGCCCTGGCACTTTCCCCCAATGGTCCCCATACTATAAGCACATGCGTACGATTATATCCTAAATCTTTACTCTGGATATATTTTAACTGGTTATAAATTACTAAGGTTCCAATAATCAGGAATATAGAAATAGCAAACTGAAAAACAACAAGGAAGCTGCGTAGCCTGCCTCCCTTAAAACCCGCAGCTAGTTTACCTTTCAGAACATTGATGGGTTGGAAACCGGAAAGGAATAAAGCGGGATACGATCCTGCAAGAAAACCTATTATTAGAACGACTGCTAACAATGCAGGCAAAAGCCTTATTAGAAGTCGGGAAGTAACGGTTAGTTCTTTGGCTGCCATCTGGTTGAACAATGGCAAAAGTGCCAGTGCTACAAAAACTGCGATCACCGCCGCTGCAAAAGTCACCATGATCGATTCGGTCAAAAATTGTGCTATCAGATATTTACGTGGAGAACCCAGAACCTTGCGAACACCTACTTCACGCGCCCGGTTCGAAGATCGCGCAGTGGAAAGATTCATAAAATTTACACAGGCTATCAGTAAAATGAAAATTGCTATGGCAGAAAAAATGTAGACATATTGGATATTACCATTAGCTGCTAATTCTCCGACGCTGTTAGACTCCAGGTGAATTTTTTTAAGCGGGATCAAATTAAGTCTAAAATAATCGCCACTTTGTTCAAATTTTTCAAAAGTCAGATGTAAAATACTTTCCAACTGGGGACCTGCATTCTTATGCATAAATTCAGGAAGCCTTGCAGTGAGCTTCTTGACATCTGCTCCGGGTTTAAGTAAAATATAAGTGTTGAAATTACTGCTGAACCAGGCATTGTCCCTGCTCTCTCCCAAACCGGCCATTGCGATAAAAAAATCAAAATGAAAATGAGATTGAAGGGGAATGTCTTTGATTACCCCTGTTATTTTATAAGGATCGGTATTATTAAAGATCAGGACCTGCCCTACAACATTCGTCCTGTTAAAATATTTATTGGCAACACGCTCAGTAATAACAATGGTATTCGGTTCTGTTAAAGCAGTGGCCGGATTTCCATAGATCATCGGTAAAGTAAAAATGTCAAGGATGGAATGATCAGCATATATCATCAAATCTTCCTTGATATTCTGATTTCCTTTTTTTACAAGGTTCCCTCCCTGGTTTCTAAACCTTCCCACCTGTTCAATTTCAGGAAAATCATTCTTTAATGCAGCTGCAGCAGGGGCAGGTGATACAGCGTATGAATTTTCATTTCCTCCAAACTTTATTTCCTCATTTATCCGATAAATGCGATCGGCTTTTTTATTGTACGAATCGAAGCTTAGTTCGTCAAATACATAAAATACGATAAGCAGACAGGTTGCCATTCCCAAAGCGAGTCCGAAGACATTTAAAGCAGTAAAGCCTTTATTTTTTAGCAGACTCCTGAAAGCAGTTTTAATATAATTTCTTATCATTATCTTATGTTTGGATTATTGCCACAATAAACGTGCGACGAGCCAAGCTGCTGGAAGTCAGCTGATTGAATTTTCTTGTCTAAATATTACTGTCCGCTTATATTACATAAGTGTACGATTATTACATAAGCGTACGATATCATTCATTCCTTAAAGATTTGACAGGACTCTGTAATGCGGTCTTAACGCTGCGATAGCCGGTAATTAAAATTGTAGTCAAAACAGCTGCTGCTGTAATAACAAAAAATAACCATACAGGTATTCGAATTCTGTAAGCATAATTTTGCAGCCATTTATTCATGATCAAAATTGATAATGGGAAGGCTATGATAAGGGATATGAATATCCAGGTTATAAATTGTTTGTTGAGCTGGAAAAGAATATCTGAAAAACCGGCTCCCAGCACTTTCCGGATTCCAATCTCTTTTGTGCGTTGCTGGAGCATCAGCTGTGTAATACCAAACAAACCAACACCCGCAATGAAAATAATCAGGACCGTTAAAATGTTTAATAACCTGCTTAAACTAAGTTCAGATTTATACAAATTGTTTATCGTATCATCAACAAAATTAAATTCAAAGGGCGCCCCTGGTACAAATGATTTCCAGATACTTCCTATTCTGTTCACTGCATTCTCAATATTGCCCGGCTTGATCCTTATGCAGACATAATCGTCGCTTTCTCCCAGAAAAATACCGACGGGCCTGATAACGTGGTGAAATGATTGGAAGTTGAAATCTTTCATTACGCCAATGATTTTGTATGATGCAGGTGCAATATTTAAAGTATTGAGGTATCTGGTTTCGATATAAGTATTGACAGGATTTTTGAGGTGCATTTCGCGAACAGCTGTTTCATTTAAAATGACTCTTTTATCACCCTCCCTGTCCATCTCCCTGGAAAAATCTCTTCCCTGAACCATACTTATTCCAAATGTTTGCAGAAATCCATATCCCACGGTGAAATTGGTAACTAGATGATCGTCTTTTTCATTTGGCAGACTTGCAGCAATCGGAAAATTATGACTTCCATTTCCCGGATAATCCGAACAAATACTGGTGTTGATTATATACGTCTGTGAATTCAATTCATTTAGAAAGGCCTTCTCTTTCCCGTATAACTTACCGGAGGGGTTGGAAACAATTAGAATATTTTCTTTATTAAATCCGGGAGACCTTTCTCTTAAAAAATGCAATTGCTGAAATGCCAGTATGGCACTGATCGCCAAACCTATGGACATTACAAACTGACCAATTACCAGGGTGCTTTTAAAAAAGATGGATCTTTTACCGGAAGCGATTTTCCCTTTGATAGCTTTGATAACATTAAATGATGAAAGATAAAATGCAGGGTACAGGCCCCCTAAAATACTTACAATAAAAAAGATGGAAACGAATATTGACCAGGTGCCCACAGATTTAAAAACTTTATCCGGGAATTGAATGCCCATCAGATTTCCAAAAGGATTCATGGAGAAGATTATTAAAATAAGTGCCAGTAACAATGAGATAGCTGTAAGTGCGGCGGATTCGCTAAAGATCAATAATCGAAGATTGGTTATGGTTGATCCCAGGGTTTTTCTGATCCCTATTTCGCCAGAGCGTGAAATAGAATGAGCAGTAGCAAGATTTGCATAATTGATGCAAGCCATTAAAATTAAAAGAATACTGACTGCACTTAAGATAGTTACACTGTTGCTGTCTCCGTTCGCCTCCATCTCCCTGTCAAAATTCGAATGCAGGTGTATATCCGTAATTGGGATCAGTTTAAATTCCCAATAATCTCCCTTATTTTTTAGTTCATCGTAGCTGGTACCAAAATTTGCCCTGAGCTGAGGGTTAAGATAAGTCCTGATGATGGAAGGTAATTTAGATTCCACCCCAGCCGGATTGGTACCTTTCTTCAACAGAATATAAGTGTAATAGGTATTGTCAACCCAATTGGTAGATGTGCTCCACGAATCAAAATTATTTGAAAAGATAATATTGAAATGAAAATGTGCATTGGAAGGAATATCCTCGGTAATGGCTGTTATTTTATATGCATTTGCTTTTCCGCCGAATGTGAGCATCAGGTTCTTTCCAAGAATCCGATTTTGTTCATATTCCCTTTCACTGAAATATTTAATGGCAGTTTCTTTACTTATCGCTATGGTGAATGGAAGGGTCAATATTTTTTTGGAATCGCCTCGTAGCGATTTAATATCGAATATTTTAAAGAAACTGGAGTCAGCCTGGTACAAATGTTTTTCATTAAAAACTTTATCTGTTCGTCCACCTTCCTCATTGCTAACTGTATTATTATCATAACTCCAGATCCTGGTAGCTTCAATTATCTCGGGGAATTGTGTTTTCAAAACTTCCGCAAGCGGAGGCGGCGCCATCGATGAAGTGAAGTTATTGCCATTGATGCGGATACTTGGGTATACGCGGTAAATGTTTTTTGCATTCTTATAAAATTCATCAAAGCTGAGTTCATATTTTACCCAGAGTAAGATAAGGAAGGAACAGGAAATAGCGATTGACAATCCGGAAACATTGATCAGGAAATAACTTTTTCTCTTCATCATCCTCCTGAAGAAACTTTTGAGATAAAGTGAATACATGATAATAAAGTTAATGATATTCAGTAGGCGGCTTGAATTTGAAAATTGACTAACTTCAGTAAGATCAAAAAAGAAGACCTTTTATTCACTTGGATACTTTAGCAGGAATATTAAAGCACAAAATAGTAGTCATTATACGTGGCATCGATCCGGATGACTTTTTGAAGATAGCCGGTGCTTTGCTGGAGGGCGGATTGAGTGTAATGGAAATCACACTCAATTCGAGGGACGCGTTATCAGTCATTAAACAGGCTTCTGTTCAAATGGGTGATCGTTTATTAATAGGTGCCGGAACCGTATTGGACGCAGCTTCTGCCGAATCGGCTATTTCTGCAGGTGCAAAATTTATTGTCTCTCCATCACTGAATCTCGAAACCATCCGGGCTACCAAACAATTGCAAGCTGTAAGTATCCCAGGCGCATTTACTGCTACTGAAATCCTTACCGCGTATAATAGCGGTGCCGATATTATTAAAGTTTTTCCAGCTTCTGTGGGTGCCGGTTATTTCAGGGACTTACGTGGACCTTTCCCCCATATACCCCTCATGCCCACCGGAGGCGTTAACCTGACAAATATCCTTGAGTTTCAAAAAGCCGGAGCTGTTGCCTATGGCATTGGCAGTGCGTTAATAGATGCATCACAGAAAATGACGAAAGAATATTTATTTCAGGTTACAGAAAAAGCGAAACAATTTTCAGAAATTCTTAATGTCTATTAATTGCTTATTATGAAGATTACCGGCTATCAGTTATTTCTCGTTCCGCCACGCTGGCTGTTTCTGAAAATCGAAACTGATGAAGGAATCAGCGGATGGGGTGAGCCGGTGATTGAAGGAAGGGCACTCACAGTAAAAGCTGCAGTAGGTGAACTGATGGAATGCCTTATCGGCAAGGATCCGATGCATATAGAAGATCATTGGAATGTAATGTACCGTAGCGGCTTTTATCGAGGAGGCCCGATTTTAATGAGTGCCATCGCAGGAATTGATCAGGCACTATGGGATATAAAGGGAAAATTTTTCAATGCACCCATCCACCAGTTAATGGGAGGTAAATGCCGGAATTCGATAAAAGTGTATTCATGGATTGGAGGCGACCGCCCCTCAGATGTGGGTATGGCTGCAAAAGAAATGCTGCAAAAAGGTTTTACTGCTGTGAAGATGAATGCCACAGAAGAACTGCAATATGTTGATTCTTTTGAAAAGATCGGTCAGGCTGTTCATCGAATAGCCGTGGTAAGAGAATCTGTAGGAAATTCAACAGGCATTGGAATTGATTTTCATGGACGTGTCCATAAACCTATGGCAAAAATCTTAGCGAAGGAACTGGAACCCTTCCATCCGATGTTTATTGAGGAACCTGCACTTCCTGAAAATAGTGAAGTGCTGCGGGAGATTGCAAATCATGTATCAATCCCCATAGCAACAGGTGAAAGAATGTATTCCAGGTGGCAATTCAAGAATATTCTAAGGGAAGGATATGTGGATATTATCCAGCCTGATCTTTCACACGCAGGTGGTATTACGGAATGCAAGAAAATCTTTTCCATGGCCGAAGCATTTGATGTGGCCGTGGCGCCTCATTGTCCACTGGGTCCGATTGCACTGGCCGCCTGTCTCCAGGTAGACGCGACATGTCACAATGCCTTCATTCAGGAACAAAGCCTCGTCATCCATTACAATCAGGGTAATGATTTATTGGATTATATAAAAAATAAAAATGTTTTTGATTTCAAAGATGGATATGCGAAGATACCCGAAGGTGCCGGACTCGGCATTGAAATAGATGAAGAACATGTAAGGGAAATGGATGCTGAAGGTCACAATTGGCATAATCCCATATGGCGTCATAGGGACGGTAGTGTGGCAGAATGGTAATTAAGTGGAACGCTTGAAAACGAAAAATATATGAAAGGATTCATCAGTTGTGACTGGGGGAGTACTTCATTGCGGACAAGATTTGCCGATACAGATAAACTATCAGTTTTAGTAGAAACATATAGTGACCAGGGAATTTCAACAACTTTTAAACTATGGAAACAGAGTGGGCGGGAAGAAAAAGACAGGTTGCAATTTTATTTGAGCGTTTTAAAAAATCAGATCGATATTATAGAAAAGAAATCGGACTTTTCTTTAAAGGACAAGCATCTGGTCATATCAGGAATGGCTTCATCAAATATCGGGATGATGGAGCTTCCCTATAAAGAACTTCCTTTCCTCATGTGTGGATCTGATCTGCATGTTAAAATAATCGGTGCCTCTGATGAATTCAAACACGAAATACTTTTGATTTCAGGCACGAAAACATTATCCGATGTAATGCGCGGAGAAGAAACACAATTGGCCGGTTGCGAGGCGGTAAATGATTTGGAGGAACGACTATTTATTTTCCCTGGCACTCACTCCAAACATGTTTTAGTAAAGAATAAAAGGGCAGTCGATTTTAAAACCTATATGACAGGCGAATTTTTTTCATTATTGACGAAGAACAGTATTCTTTCCAATAATGTTGAGGAAAGCGACGACAAATTGGATGGGGATAATTTGAAAAACTTTGAAGAAGGAGTTGAAAACAGCCTTAAATATAACCTGTTGCATACGTCATTTCTTGCAAGATCAAATGGTCTATTTAACAGGAACACAAAAAAGGAAAATTATTACTGGTTGAGTGGTTTGCTGATCGGAACCGAACTGAAAGATCTTATTCAAAATAAGTCACAGGTAACACTGGTATGTAATGAAGCGATAAAAAATAACTATATCGCAGCATTTCGTAAACTGGGAATTACAGGTTTACAATTTCAGGATTCAGCAGTGGCTACAGTAAATGGGCAGTGTAATATTTATAACAGTTTACTGTCCGGTCATGGTTGCAGGATCAAGTAATTTCTTAATCTGATCTTCTGTAAGTAAATGCTGTTCGCGAATAAGCTCCAGAATCCCTTTACCAGATTGAAGTGCTTCTTTTGCAAGCTCTGTAGTTTTATCATAGCCGAGTATGGGATTCAGCGCTGTAACAATCCCCACACTACGATTGATGTATTGTTTCAACACCCCTTCATTGGCGGTTATTCCGTCAATACATTGTTTTCTGAATAATGGCAGGGATTTAAACAGAAGCCCCTGTGATTCCATAATCGCAATAGCCTCCACCGGTTCAAAAGCGTTCAGCTGAAGAAGTCCCGAATGTGCGGCCATCGTTACTGTAAGATCATTTCCGATCACTTTGAAACAAATTTCATCCATCAGTTCCGGCATGACGGGATTTACTTTACCAGGCATGATGGAAGATCCGGGCTGAAGTGCGGGAAGATTGATTTCAAATATTCCGGTACGCGGACCGGAAGCTAAAAAAATCAAATCACTGCTGATTTTTGAAAGTGCAATCGCAAAACTTTTTAAAGCCGATGAATAAATCACGAACCCTTGCTGGCTGCTGGTTGCCGCAATCAGGTCTTTACTCATTACGATAGGAAATCCGGTAACTTTTGCAAGCTGCACAGCACATTTTTCTGCATAGCCTGGTGTAGCAGTAATACCGGTTCCAATTGCCGTAGCACCCATATTTTGTTCACATAAAAATGATTCAGATTTTTTAAGAGCTGAAATTTCAGCATCGAGCTGGTTGCCAAATGCATTGAACTCCTGACCGAGTGTCATGGGAACGGCATCCTGTCCTTCCGTACGCCCCATTTTTAACAGATTATTGAATTCAGAACCTTTTTTATGAAATGATGCAGAAAGAGCTTCTGCTTCTTTAACGAGTTTCTGATTATGCAATAAAAGAGCAATCTTGATAGCTGTCGGGAAAACATCATTGGTAGACTGACCCATATTCAGATCATCATGAGGTTCGATATATTGGTATTCACCTTTTTTATGACCACTCATTTCAAGTGCAATATTGGCGAGCACTTCATTTGCATTCATATTGGCTGATGTACCTGCTCCGCCCTGATACAGGTCTACCAGGAACTGGTCATGATATTTTCCATCGATAACAGCATTACAGGCTTTTTCGATGGCAGCAAGTTTTTCCTTACTCAGCCGCCCCGTTTCAGCATTCGCCCTGGCTGCAGCCAGTTTTACCATGGCATAGGCCCGTACATAATCCGGGAAGAAATATGTTTTCATGCTGCTTACCTGGAAATTTTCCAGGGCCCTTGCCGTCTGCACGCCATAGTAAGCACTGTCAGGTATTTGTTTTTCACCCAATAAATCTTTTTCAGTCCGGGTTTGTGCAAAGCTTCCCAATCCTGATAACAGAACTGAGGTAATTATTATTCCTGATTTGAAATTTTTCATAAATAATTAGTTTAAAGTAAAAAAGATTTTAAAATTAAACCTGCAATGACTGAGGCCACGGTGGTAACAATGCCAGGCAACATAAAACTGTGATTCAGCACATATTTACCAATGCGGGTTGTACCAGTGCGGTCAAATTGAATGGCAGCAAGCAGCGTGGGATATCCGGGAATAAAAAAGTGACCATTTGTTGCCGGAAAAATGCCCACCAGGTAAGCCGGACTCAAACCAAGCGTCAATCCGAGTGGCATCAGCGCCTTGGTTGTAGCAGCCTGACTGAAAAGCAATGTGCTTAATGCAAACAGCGCAACGGCAAATGACCAGGGATAAGCAGTAACCATTTTACCCAGCGTACTTTCGATTGCTGAAGCATTATGATTCATAAATGTACTGCTCATCCAAACCACACCGAATACTGCAATGGCAGCTGAACCTGCAGATGAAAACAAACTTGCTTTTGTTACCTGGGCTGCTGTGGTATTGGCGAAAAGTATAATCAATCCGGCAGCAGCCAGCATAATCATCATGATCATAGAAGAAACCTGCAACTGGCCGGATTCATTCACTGAAAACCCCGGTGTGAATCCTTCTTTACCCGCAAACGATGGCAATAATGCGGGAAATGATCCTACCAAAACAACTGATAGCACCGCGAGCCCAAATATTATTACCGATTTGGTAGCCCCTGATTTGAGCGGAGCAGAAGCATTTTGATTTTCGGTCTGATCCAGATTTTTTACAAAAGCCGGATCCTTCATCCTTTCCAGAAATTCCGGATCCACGTCGAGTTCTTTCCCTCTTTTATAGACAAACAAAATTCCAACCAGCACACCTATAATTGTGGAAGGAATGCAAACTTTTAATATATCTCCGAGTTTAATTCCACTTGCAGATAACACAGTCAGTAATGCAGCAGTTGCAGCGGATACAGGACTTGCAGTAATTCCCATATGAGCAGCTATGACACTCATACTCAGTGCACGTTCCGGTCGAATGCGTTTTTTAATCGCAATTTCTGCAATGATGGGCATGATGGAATACGAAATATGAGAGGTTCCAGCGAATAAAGTAAAAAAATAAGTAACCAACGGGCCGAGAATAGTAATTTGTTTCGGATGGCTTCGCAATAATTTTCCTGCAATGGTTACCAGCCAGTCCATGCCTCCTGCAGCCTGAAGTGCCGCCGCCGCTGTAACAACACTTAAAATGATCAGCATTACTTCCAGCGGAGGATCTGCCGGCTGCATTTTGAAAATAAAAATTAAAAGAAGAAGACCAACCATGCCCATTACGCCCAGACCGATTCCTGACATACGGGCACCGATGAAAATGCAAATCAATACAATCGCAAGTTGTATTAGAATCATAAAATTAAATTTCGAAAGATTAATTCTTGAGAGAACGGATGGTAGTCATAGCGTAATCCGATCGTTGTCAGGCTAGAATATCAGGGGTCAGGATCCCAAAGTTAAATTCCTCTTACATGTATTGCGCAGATAAATGCATTTCAATCCTGCATTGCTAAAAATCGGACTATGTAAGATTGAAACAAGTAATAGTAGTTTATTCCTGACACTAAAATATAAAAAATACTCCGTGGTAGAAAATAACATTACGATTCACGGCATTTGATTCGAATAGAAGCAATTGGTAATTGTCATTTGACCGCAACTGATCCCAGCTGGAATCCAATTGACTGAATCCCATCAATTCTAAGATCGGATTGTGAGTTAGTAGAATAATTATACCGGGCGCCGATCAATAGTCCAAATGAAGAATTCTCTGAAAACTTCACGATAGCACCCAGTTTGGGCCTGATCAGAAAACCCCAGTTGTAATCAGTGCTCCTCTGTTAAGATAACCTGGGATTTGTTTTTGATGCATTGGCTCCTGAGTTAACAGTTAAATGCGTTTTAGAGCCTTTAATTTCGGGGAAACTTTGATTTTTTTTAGTAAATTGAATCATAAGTTGTATTGCTCTACATCAGCACAAAATTCCGTACTGCTTCGATACGGTTTGAATACTATAGCTTCATTATCACATCCATCAAAAAATCATAAAACATGAAACTATTTACATTCATCAGTCTGCTTGTTCTACTCTCCGTAAATGGATTTACGCAGGGTAACAGTCTGCCAAGAGTTAAGATACTCGCCACAGGTGGCACCATCGCAGGAGCAGGAGCATCTGCAGATCGGGCTGGCTACAAAGCGGGTGCATTACCCATAGATGAATTACTATCTGCTGTTCCGCAGATTCATAAAATTGCAAACGTAACCGGTGAACAAATTGCTTCTGTTGGAAGTCAGGATATTACAATTGCCATTTGGGAAAAACTTGCAGTACGCATCAATGAGATCTTCGAAAAAAATGAAGCGGATGCCGTAGTTATTACGCATGGAACAGATACACAGGAAGAAACAGCTTATTTCCTCGATCTTACCGTTCACTATAAGAATGCAGTAGTGATCACCGGTTCTATGAGACCGGCAACTGCCATAAGTGCAGATGGCCCTAAAAATTTATATGATGCGGTAACTGTGGCTGCAAATCCATCGAGCAGTGGTCGCGGTGTACTGGTATGTTTTAACGAAAGTATCTTCGATGGCAGGGATGTAACAAAAATCAGTACGACCAAACTGAATGCATTTGCATCACCCAATACAGGGCCTCTTGGCCAGGTATATGATGGCAAAGTAGAATATTATTCTACATCAATCCGGGAAGTAAATGTTGGATCACCATTCAGTGTAAAACTGGATAGTCAGTTGCCGAAAGTAGACATTGTATACATGTATGCAGATGCTTCCCCCGGATTGATCAATTGCGCAGTCAGTGATGGAGCTAAAGGTCTGGTAATTGCCGGAGTGGGAAATGGCAATTTCAATAAAGCATATATGGATGCCATTTCTGCTGCAGTTAAAAAAGGTGTTATTGTTTGCCGTGCAGCCCGCAGTGTAAGCGGCCGTGTTGTACTCGAAGATGAAATCAATGATAAGGAACTGGGCACCATTGTCAGTGATGATCTCAATCCCCAGAAAGCCCGTGTACTACTCATGCTGGGTTTGATGAATACCAGCAATAAATCAAAACTCCAGGAGTATTTTTTTAAATATTGAACCTCGCACAGATTGGTCCTGTGGTTGCAGAGCATCGCAAGCAGATCCGCATTGTAGATGCCCTTTCCAATGTCCGCGAAATTCTTAGGAAACAGGGACTGGAGGAAATAACAGGGAATATCAGCAGAACAAGCGCGATTGCAAAGACCATATCAGAATTTAAAAAGTAAAAAAACTATCTGATCAATTCATAAAAGCATGAGCATGAAATCAAAAATCAGCGAAAGATTATCAGACATAAAGGAATTATCCAAAAAGGAACTCATTCAGCGCGCCAAAGAATTCTCAAAAAAATTCCGGATCAAAGATGGAAAAGATTTCAGGCTCAAAGATTTTGAGCCGGATGAGGATGGGGGATTGGGAAGTGAAGATAAGCCACTTGCCAAACAGACGTTGGAAATGGGAGTGGAAGCACTTTCAGCTTTGCAGGAAGTTTTATATGCCTACGACAAATGGGCCGTACTGCTGATATTCCAGGCCATGGATGCTGCTGGTAAAGACGGAGCGATCCGCCACGTCATGTCTGGTGTAAATCCCCAGGGTTGTCAGGTAACATCTTATAAAGCTCCCTCACCAGAAGAACTGGACCATGATTACCTGTGGAGATGTATGAAAAATCTGCCGGAAAGAGGAAGGATTGGAATTTTTAACCGGTCATATTACGAAGAAGTACTGGCAGTTCGTGTACACAAACAGTTTTTACAAAACCAGAAAATTCCTAAAGAACTGATCACTGAAGATATATGGGACGAACGGCTCAAAGACATCCGGAATTTTGAAGCTTATCTAAACCGGAATGGAATCGTTGTCTGCAAATTCTTTCTTAATCTTTCAAAAAAAGAACAAAAAAAACGCTTTCTCGACCGCATTAATAACGAAGACAAAAACTGGAAGTTCTCAGCTTCTGATGCAAAAGAAAGAAAATTCTGGGACGACTATATGAAAGCCTACGAAGATTTAATTCGCCAGACGACTACCAAAGATTCACCCTGGTACGTGGTGCCAGCGGACAACAAAGCTTTCAGCCGGGTTGTAGTAGCATCAGCAATTATCAATACGCTTGATTCACTGGGATTGGAATATCCGAAAGTAAGTAAAGAGAAACTCGAGGAATTGAAAGCAGTAAAGGAAGAACTTCTGGCTGAAAAATGATGGTGCCATGTCCATAGGAAAAAATATTATTTTTTTCGTTGCTTCGATATTAGGCGCTTACCAGACAAAAAAAAGCCAGGGAACTAGAAAGAACCCTGGGATGTGACATATTATTTAAGTCACATGAGAAAAGAGTTAACTGGTTTGCAGCACAGACCTTACACTTTAAGGAAACAGCCACATAAAAGTTCCTGAATTTCCACTAACGATCACCGGCTGATTATTATTCAGGAAATAACTTGCCGAAATTTTCAGGGGCAATGCATAATTGTGCAAACCGGGAAATTTCAGCGTTACCTGAATACTTCCTACACGATATCCTGGCAGAATATTCACAGTATCGGAAATGGTATACAGACTGTCCGGCAGCACTGAAAAATTAGTGCCATTGCTTGTGTTATAGCTGGTCACCTGCGTCGGGTCCACACTGACAAGGGTTTGCAAAGTGTCTGGTTCCACCTGTGGCGAAGCGAGTACAAGTGCAACAGCCGTATCTGCCATGGCCGTTGTATCACCGGCATATACGAATGGCCCCATGACTCCCTGAGCCGGACTCTGACCAAATTCAATGATGGGTGTGGTATTCGAAACATCCATATAGGGTGTATCCTTTAAACAGGAAGCCATCATAATGACGATAAGAAATGCGGCTGGTATTAATATTTTTATTTTCATAGAAGTTTTATTATGGCTGCCAGAAAATTTTTTGATATATAGCTGAAGGTGGTTGAACGCTTGTTCCGAGGTTAGCCTGCAGGTTAGCTGCATTCTGCGTGTATTCACTTTGCGGATATAATAACCGCATAGGCATCGGCGTACCCGGAGGAACAGAAGAAGTAATAAAATTAAATACCGGATACCCGGTTCTCCTATAATCTGAATAGGCTTCCAGCGGATCGAGTTCGCAATTTCCCACCCATTTTTGATAAAGGATTGTCATCAATGGGTTTGGTGAACTGCTGATATTTACAAGTGAATTGGTTGAAACTGTGATGAACTGGTCGGCAGCAGCTACAGCATTTGGAACTTTCAAATAACGGAAAGATTCTTCCATCGCTTCCTTGTAAAGTATATTCGCAATCCCGGGGATCATTCCTCGTTGAGCAGCTTCAGCCTGCATAAAAAGCGATTGACTGGCAGTCATGAGCCACGCGGGCATGGATGCTGATTGCAATATACCAGGACCAATGGGACTTGTATTACTCACACTGTTATTACTGGAACCGAGCACATTCCCTCCATAACTGCCATTGGCATTTAGACCATAAAATTGCGGGAGACGTGGATCAGCAGTAGAATCTAAAAAATTAAGCATCGTTACATTCGCGCAGAAAAAATTATAGTTCTGATAATAAGTACCTACTGCCGGAGGACCGGGACTCCCTCCGGGTTGAAAACCAAACGTTCCCCAAAAAGGACTTTGTGATTGTGTGGCGTCTTTGAAACCAGGATTAATAAGCGCATCCTGTCCGGGCCCGAGGTATCCTCCGTTTGCGAGTACGTTTCCCAATTCCGTGTTTATATAGGGATCATTGGCCGCATACACGCCGGGAACCTGCCTTAGCAAAATGCGCAGTTTAAGGGTATTGGCCAGTTGAATCCATAATGCTTTATTCCCCTGAAACATCACATCTGATGCATCATCTGGTGTGGATTGCGAAGCCTGCACTGATAAAATAGCTGAATCAATTTGTACGATCAGATCCTTGTAAATCACGGTAGCCGAATCATATACAGGCGTGGTGATGGATGCTATGCCTGCCTGGAAATAAGGAATATTTCCAAACTGGTCCACAAGATCCTGAAAAACCATGGCCTTCATGATCTTTGAAGCTCCGGGTAAGATAGAATTCGCCGTGCTGTTCCCGATTACAAAATTATAATCATAGATGTTATGATAGAGCGACTGCCAGGTTCCATTGGAAAAACTGGTAGGCAGCTGAAAATTTTCTACCTGTGCCTGAGTGCCTGATGCGGCCCAGTCTGTATTTCTTGCCCAGTATCCCATCCAGCATTGTATATAGTCATAATTGTCGCTGGCTGTTGATATATTCGCGGCAGTTTTATTAGTGGCAGTTGAGACCAGGGCCTGCGCAAAAATATCCTTTCCTGTCAGTGAATTGATGCCGACACCATTAGGATCGCTCAAATTGGTATTTAATTGTTTCGTACATGCACTCAGCGTAGATATCGCGAGCACTACTAAAATCTTTTTCACAACTGTATAGTTCATACAATGGGTTTTAAAAATCATAAGATGGTTACAATCAGAGATCCGCTGATGATTCGTGTGGGCGGCGTTTGGTATTCAGTGGTATATCCTACTGCATTGCCATTGGCATTGGTACTGAATTCCGGATCGGTCCAAATATTTGTTTTTGGCCTCCACATAAATAAATTTCTTCCTGTGACCGCGAGTGTGAGTGCCTTGAATACTTTCTGTGATCCCAGCATGGATTTCGGGAAATCATAACTGAGTACCAACTCCCGCAGTTTCCAGAAATCTGCGCTGGTTACGTATGGCATACCGACCTGATTGTAAAAATTAGCCCACCAGAAAATCGGAACAGGTAATCCACCGAACCCTGAAGTGATGGGGACATTTGTATTCGGCATAAATGTTTTTGATCCTGTTTGAATCACTGAATTCGGAATAACAAATGCCTGCCGGTTGGTGGCATCGTTAGTACTGAAGCCGGCAAAATCCATGGCGTTACCGACGGAATTGAGGATCTTCGCCCCTCCGCGGTAATCAAACACAGCTTTCAGACTGAAACCCTTATATGAAAAACTGGGCGAGAGTCCGAGAAAATATTTGTAATTGGTATTACCTGCGTCCACCGGATTTGGGTTGATAGAAGGTAATCCTGTTGAACCATCTACAATGATATGTCCATTCGGATCGCGGTTGAAATCAGTTACGTATAATTCCGGATAGTTTTTTCCGGCGACTGCATAAATACCGCCTAATATCGTAGTTCCGAAATTAATCTGGTCAAGCAGCTGTTTTCCGCCCTGTACATTCACCACTTTAGAATTCTGATAGCTGAAGTTTCCGGAGAAATCGAACCTGAACTGACCGATACGAATTAATGGTGTCAGCGACAGATCTACTTCCACGCCACTGTTTTTAATTTCTCCGGCATTCGTTAGCAATGTACCAATACCAGCGGCATTGGATGTTTGAAGAGGGATCGTTTGATTGTTGGATGTCTGTGTATAATAGTTTGCTTCTAAATTCACCCGGTTGTGATATAAGCCTAACTGAAATCCGGTTTCAATAGATTGCGTAAACTCAGGCTTCAGTCCATTTTCAACAGCGGTATAACTTTGTGAATAGCCATTAATACTTCCAAAGGGAAAACCTGTTCCGACGATTGTGGTAGGATATATGGCATATGCACCAAAGTTTGGTAAAGCCAGTGTGTAACCCCCGGCTCCACTGCCACCAGCAATATTACCCATTACTCCCAGGTGCTGATATCCGTCGAGGCTCACATTGCCGGTGCCTGCATATCCCACACGCAGTTTCAGGAAAGAAATCATATCGCTGTTCTTGATCGCGTCCACTTTATCACTGAGCACAGCAGACAAGTCTACAGCAGGATAACTGAAGCTTCTGTGTTGCGGATCCAGAATAGAAGTCCAGTCGTTCCGGAAAGAAGCATGAAGAAACAACCAACCATCATATCCGGCTATAAAATCTGCATACACGGATTCATCATAACGTTTATAATTATAAGTTGCAGTTGCATTGCCTAAAGAATCTGTCATTTTTGTATAGCCGTTCGGCACCACATTTTGTCCCACCACGGGTCCTGAGTTCACCTGATTGGAAAACCAGTATCCGTAACTCTGTCTCTGGCGGTAATTGCCGCCAACGATCAGCGTAAATTTAAATTCCTTCACTTCTTTAGTAACTGTTGCAAACAGATCTCCATTTAAATCATCATAATGTTCTTTTATATGTTCCATCTGGTATCCCACAGCGCCCGGATATGTGCCCAGGGTACCAAATCCCCATGGGCCACCTCCGTCTATGAGAAAAGATGGAAAGCTGATGCTGTCAATATAAGAAGGCGCATCGGACGATGTTCTGCTATATCCCCCCCTCCCGGTGACGGAGAGCCAGCTGTTAAATTTATAATTCAGTTGCAGATTGCTGAGCAGCTGATCGGTGCTGTTCTTTGTTCTGGAATTATAAACCTGCCACCATGGATTTGGAAAATAAGAGTTGATGAAACCCTGGTTATTCTGAAAAAGATTTACATTCTGTACGGATTTTAAATCAGTGCTGGGCAATTGATTCATAACATCCCAATACACAGGCCTGTTTTGATCGTATGTATTACCTACCGCATTCGTCGTAACATTATTATAACTGATGCCGGCACTGGCTGTGAACTGACCATAGGTCACGCTTCCGTTTAAGCGTCCGCCATTTCTGACATAGGTCTCGGTTGGTACCACGCCATCTTTAGTGGTGTGTTCACCAGAGAAATAAAAACTTCCATGTTTACCGGACATCGAACCAGACAGTTTGTTCTGATCTCCGACACCGGTCTGAAAGAAATCTTTTCTGCCATTAGGCACATCCCGATAGGGTGCAAAAATCCATTGTTGATTGGCAGTTACACCGATCGGGATTGAGTCCATATTAAAATCAAGACTGTTGTAAGCGTTACCATAGGCTTCATTTTCGAAAGGCACGGTATTGACAAGTCCTGAAAATGGATTGATGAATTGGATGGATCCACCTGTAGCCGGATTAGCATAGGTACCCGGAGGTTCGCCGCCCCATCCGCTGTATTCATTTTGCAATGATGGAAAATAAGAAATCGATTCAAAGTTTACGGTGTTTTCGTAAGTCAGGGAAAAATTTCCACGCCCTTTCTTGGTAACAATATTCATGACTCCGTTTGATGCAGCCATACCATAGAGTGCTGCTGCATTGGAGCCTTTGAGTATGGTGATATCATCTATATCGGTTGGATTGAGATTATTCAGATAAGTCTGATCAACCGGAACGCCATCTACAACTAACTGTGCTGTATTATTGCCATCAATAGAACGGCTACCGCGAAATGTGACTTTAACCTGTGGATTGATGCCGTTGTCGGCGAGACGGATATCCACGCCCGACACTTTCGCCGAGAGTCCGTTCGCGGGATTTACCACGCCGGCCTGGTTGAGTTGTGCCGTCTTGATCGAAGTGGTAGCATAACCCAGTTCCTTGGCCTGTCTTCGTATACCCAGGGCCGTTACAACGACTTCCGACATGGCATGGATTGCTCTTACCATCACCACATTGACTTGGGTTCGCTCGCCAACATTGACCTGTTGATTCTCATAGTCAATGGCTGAGAATTCAAGTACGGTATTTGGATTTGCCGTAAGTTTAAAATTTCCATCGGCATCCGTAGTGGTACCCGATTGTGTCCCATGCAACCGGATGGAAGCACCCGGTACCGGAACACCGGTCTGATCTGTAACTTTTCCTGAAATAAGATGTGATTGGCCATAAGCTTTCATGCTCATGATGATCGCAAGCACTGCGATCGTGAAGTATCCCCTCATAGGTAGTAGTTTTATTTTCCCTGTGAACACACGAATGTCATCCCGCGTTAAAACGCGAAGTCTTTCGTTCTTTAATTTTTCATTATGGTGTTTGGGTCATTGGGTCTCAAGAATTGAACTAACCCAGTCTGTTAATAACCTTGGTTACTTTGATCCTTTTAGAAAAAGCAAAAAATAAACCAGTCTAAATAAAACGAAAAATAAAATGTCCGCAGATCATTCGGAACAAATTTAAAACAGAAAGAAAATCATACAGTAATAAAGAAAACTGAATAACTATTGTTTAACAGCCGTGGTGTTTAAAGTCCGGAGATTTAATCTTTTTCCCAACCGGATGGTTCGCCTGCTGGATAAAAAAATCCACAATATCAGTTAGGCCAGTATGGTGGTTTCACATTGGTCCCGCTCAAAGAACAATCTGCGCAGATTGGGCTGGTTCCATAATATCCGGTCTTTGTATCAAATCTGGTCACATCAATTGCACCTGATTGGAGAAGCCCATCGTCAACCGGGAGCAATAAATTAAATTCCATACAGGAATTCATTTCCGGATACCATCCCGTAGCCTGAAAATGATTTATAAAAATTCTTTGCTCGCTGGTTGATGTCGCATATACAAATCCAATAACAGTTTCTGAAGGATGGTTTACACAGTGAATATTACTGACAATGGCAGTCGGTTGCGCATCGAAAATGGATCCCGTTATATCGTTATTATTATGCAAAAGTTGAAAAAACCCGTATGCATTGGAATCGATGGATTGCTGCTGAACTATAATACTATATTCAATTTTTAATTTCCATGAGCTGTCTGGAAGAAAGTTAATGGGCTGCTGATAAACAATGTTATTAGCTAATCCGGCGGTTGAAGTCAACAATATATTAGAAGGATATCCGGTGCGCCAGCAGGTATGATGTGCCTCAAAATCCGGCCGGGGTAATATTTCACCATTGGCACTATCATAATAATATAGTGAAGCAAAGGTTGACTGAAATTCAAATGTTTCATTGTATGTCCAATGGTAAAACCGGCTGGTATTATTATCTCCATGTGTGTTAACATAAATCGTAACACCGCCCGGGGTGTTGGCCCATGAAACGCTATCAATGGGGGGAGTAAATAGTGGCGTGACATCATCGGAAATATATTGACCTCCGGACGTAGTGACGATATGCAGGCGATACCGGGCAGTACTAACTGCGCCAAATGGTGCACAGGAATATTTTCCGGGACTGCCTTCCGTTAAAGGAAAGGAGGTATTATTGTTTCCTTCAATAAGCACACTGGCGCCCGATTCGTATTTAACTATTTGCGAATCGGATAATGCATTGGATCTGCTTAAAGTAACGTAGGTTGAATCATTGCCGACATCAATAAATCCTTCTACGACCAGTAAATTCTGTGATAAGGAATCAGGTGCAATAAAACTTCGTATACAGCTCCCGAAGATAAAAGTGATTATCACCAGACATACAATATATTTTTGCCCTGATTGTAGGAGCTTCACAAACCTGTATTTAATCATGGCGAGTAGTATGCATCAAATGCACAGGCCTAATTTACTCAAAACCCACAGTAAATTGCAATTTATTCACTACTATTATCTCTTTGTGCCTACGATATTCTGAAGCAGTCCGATTTCTTTTATTTCAATAATAACTTCGTCATTAATCTGCAATGTAAATTCCGATGGAGGTACAATGCTCGTACCGGTCATGAGGTAACATCCGTTGGGAAAATCGTTTTCTGCATATAAAAAATGGACAAGATCCCTGTGTTTTCTTTTCATTTTCATAATGGATACAGAATCATTATAAACCTCTTTTCCATTTCTTACAATCCGCATATTTATATCTGTATTTTCATGGATGGGTCTGTTCAAAATTAAAAGACAGGGTCCCAGTGCGGCGGACTTCTCATATACTTTAGCCTGTGGAAGATATAACGGGTTCTCACCTTCGATACTTCTTGAACTCATATCATTTCCTATCGTGTAACCCTGAATATTGCCAAATTTGTTGATGAATAAAGTAAGTTCAGGCTCAGGTACATTCCATGAGGAATCCTTCCTGATATGGACAATCTCATTTGTACCCACAACATTGCCCGGAGAAGATTTATAAAATAATTCAGGCCGCTCGGCTTCATACACAAGATCATAAAAACTGGCACCTCCACTGATCGAAGATTCTTCCATTCTGGCTGTTTTGCTTCGCAAATAGGTAACTCCGGCTGCCCATACTTCCTGATCACTGACCGGTGGAAATATTTTTTCATTTATCAAACGCGGGCCATCACTTACAGGGTCAGTTTCCTTCACGAAATTTTCCAAATAATTGTACAGGTCATCCCTGTTTACGATTTCTGTCCAACCCTGGTTAATGAAATAGTATTCATTATTATGTTCCAGGAAATTACCCGATAATGTTTTGTACAGTTTCATAACCTTAATGCTTTCTTTTTTTAAAAATAAACATATATAACCATGGGATGAGGAATTTAATCAGCCTTATTTTTATTAAATTCATCTTTAGAAAACTGGAACGGGATAAGTGATAATAAGATACATCTTTCTAATACACTAATATTTTATAAATGGAAAAATCTGCGAAACTCACTGATTCAGAACAGGTAAATCAACATATTATAAATCTCGGCTCAAACTGATAGAAAAATGATTCATATGAATACAAGAAACAGAACCTACGATTGGGAAGATCCGGCCCTGCTTGCAATGATGGCTAATAAATTAAGCGGCCTGGAATTTTTAGAAAAAATGATTACTGCCGAACTTCCTTTCCCGCCCTTGCTCCATACACTCGATTTTAAACTTTCTTCTATTCAGCCGGGAAGAGCAGAGTTTACTTTTCAGCCGCAGGAATTCCACTTTAATCCACTGGGATCTGTTCATGGAGGAGTCATTACTGCTGTTCTGGATTCTGCCATGGGATGTACCCTTCATTCTGTTCTTCCCGTTGGTACAGGATATACAACAATTGACATCAAAGTGAATTTCCTGAAATCTATTGGTATAAAAACGGGACTGATGAAAGCGACCGGCACCATAATTAATCAGGGAAACCGTACGGCCCTGTTGGATGCCCGGCTAATAGATGAAAACGGCAAACTGTATGCATATGCCATAAGCACCTGCATGATTTTAAAGTCCGAATAGAGATTCTTCATAAACTTTTCACGGGTTATAGCAAAGCAAACTTCACCTACATTGCATATTTATAAGGCCAATTCATGCAAAAATGCCCGAAGAACAGGATTTACCAAATCAACTGAAAACAGAAGAATCACCAGAAACCCCGCCTGCCAATATGGAAGTACATCATCATCCCGACCTTCATCATGAGAAAAAGAAATGGAAAGAATACTTCCTCGAATTCCTGATGATTTTTCTGGCCGTCACACTCGGTTTCATTGCGGAAAATATAAGAGAATCCATATCGGAACACGAACGTGCGAAGGTATATGCAGCATCCATGCTCAAAGACCTGGAAGAGGACGCTGCTCAACTAAAACATTACAGGGCGTATTTTGATCTGGCCGCTAAAAATGTAGACACCTTAATGCAAATGCTGAGCGAAAAGGAACTGAAAGATATTCCTTCAGGAAAATTATACTGGTATGGACTTTGGGGTGGAGCGCACGGATATTTTATACCGAACGACGCTACTTTTCAACAAATGAAAAGTTCCGGCTCTCTCCGCTATTTTGAAAAAACAATCGCTTATGATGCGGCGAACGACTACAGACTTTCCAGGATGATGCAGACTACAGAGTCGTCACTTAGCTGAGTATATGCTGAAGTCAGAAAAAGCAGGGCACTCTTTTTTGAATTCAGGTATAATGATCTGGCAAATAATATTGTGCAGGCAAATTGGAAATCATTTGATCAGAACAGAATAGATTCATTCATCCGAAGCAACCCACCTATGCTGAGTTACGACAGAACAATGTTTAATCAATATATAGAATTGGTACGATCGAGATTTATGCACAGTAACGTATCACTTGCCGATTCATTATTGAAACAGTCTAATAAACTGATTGTGGATTTAGAAAAAAAATATGATTTGAATGAATGATTTAAAAACGGCAACATGAGTAAATACTCATATTTAATTCTGCTCAACTGTTTATATGTATTGACAACCTATAGTCAATCCAGCATTGAATTAATCCCCGCGGCAGGTAATACCTTTTCGGACAATATCAATTATCAGGGTTGTACAGGACATATAGACCCGGCTTTTCAATTTTCTTCTTCATTTATTTACCATCCTAATCATGTATTTGGATTAGAACTAACATATACGGTTGAAAATCCAACGACCTATCTGAATGATCCCGGCAATGCCAGTGTAAAAGCGTACACCAGTTCTCAGGTAAATGTTCAAAGGCTATTAACCGGATTAAATATATCGGTGCCGATCAAAAGATTTTATCCTTTTATGGGTTGTCTTTTGGGGTTTACAAGTATAACTACTACAAAAGCTTACGATACGAATGAATTGACAGCATTTACCTGGTCTTTACAAACGGGTGCAGACTATTATTTTTCATCGCTTATTGGTGCGCGCATAAAACTATCCTTGATTCAAACGCCGAATATCCCAAATAATTCAGCCTATTTCGACGTTGGAAAAATTGGCGATGGTTTTCCAACATTTGCCGTCGGTGATCCATCTTCTGCTAATATTAACCAGCTTAACCTTACCCTGGGCATCATTTTCCATTTTCAGTCAAAGCATGGAAATAAGACTTCCGCGAATCCTCAGGCCAATTAATTTTTTTGATTTATGATTCATAGATTGACCAGATACCCGAATCCGAACTGGTCTTTTTTGCAAAAGAGGGATATTATCCTGTTCAATTCAGCAAGGATAAAGACGTAAACGTTACGCAGGCCCTGATATTCAACAAGGATACCTGGGTAAAAGTGAAAGAATAACTTCTCTTTATGAAGACTCCCGGATCACGTATGGCACATTCTTTGGGTATGGCTCCTTATGGAATTCGATACCCGGGACTTTGAGGAGAAGCTTTGTAGTAAAAAGGAGACTGCGACCTATTTTTATCGTATAACGCAAGATGTTGTTTCGATTAAAAATAAAAAAGTTGTAAATAGTTATCATCACGTAGAGGATTTCAAAGATGCAGATTTACATAAAGCTCGGTACGAAGCAATCGAATATTTTAAGGAACGATATATGACATTGCCGGAAGGTTTCATTTTCCCTTATCTTTCTCCGGAAGAACATAACGCAAATCCTGAAAAAGAATATTCTGCCTATTCATACAGCGTTTTATTCATCGAATTCTATAATGAGGATGTTTTTGAGATATGGCCGGTCGCTGGTGAAGTTGACGAACAGGATGTTCAGGAGGGGTTGGAACATGAAACAGAAATATGGCTGAAGAATGGACTCGGAGAGCCACCGTCCATTGTTCCCTTTATAAAAAGTATATCCAGGCCAACATAAAATGCGACTTTGTGCGGAAATTATCTGAACTTCCGGAAAATAAATTATGACGGAAACTTTTGATAATATCTGGATTTCTTCAGTCGCACACCTAAATGAATTCACAGCGATCACTCAATCAAATGGCTGGTGGAGGACAATTCTTAGTAAAAATAAAATACCGTCGGATTTTCCACAAGTAAGCACTGGGGCCAGATATATTCCCGTCGTGTTTATAGCAAAAGGATCGTTACAGCTTTTTGAACGGCAGATTGAGTTCCATCCAAACCGGTTTGAACCTGCTAACGGGAAGCAATACAGAAACCTTAACATCGATTTCCGTTTTGAACTGCCTTACAATTCAGTTGAATTAAGCGTATACTCGAATCCAAAACCCTTTATGAGCGCATTTAATATTCAGTGGCTGAAACTATCCGTAACAAACAAGGAATTTCCGGATATCCTGATTTCTACCGGTGGGGTGAGGATGAACCAGATAAAAAAAGAAAACGAAACTTTGACCAGCCTGCTAAAGGATAAGATCGATCAGCAATTTTACTTGCGATGAGAAAACCTAAAACCCTGCCACGGTTAATTATTGTTACCTTACTTTAATCTATGATTTTTCTTATAATTCCTATTGCAATTGCATTATTATATGCTCTTCGCGCATTAAGAAGAACTAATAACAAATCTTAGTTGCCTACCAATCCACATACCTCACCTTAATCCAGCTGTTGCGGTTACGTCCTTTGTCATCTGAACAGGAAATTTTAACGGGTCCTTCTTCCGGTATAAAAAATAGTTCCAAAAGAAGTCATCTATGGATTATATGTGTTGGCATTGGGTGGTAAACCTAATCCGGGCGTTATGAACTTTTACAAATCCAACCCCCAGCTTCTGAGTCTGGATTGTAAATATTTACTCTCTGCAGCATACGCTTTAGCAGGAGATAAACGCAGTTATAAAGAATTTCTTCCAACCCAGTTCGTCGGAGAAGAATCAGTGCCACAGACAGGCGGAAGTTTTTATTCTGATATCAGGGATGAAGCGCTGGCCCTGGATGTATTGATTGACGTGGATCCCACCAATGCGCAAATCCCCGTGATGGCGAAACATGTTTCAGAAAAACTGAGTAAACGTTACTGGTATAGCACACAGGAATTATCATTTGGGTTTTTGGCCCTGGGTAAGATTGCGCGGAATGCTGCAAACTCGACGGCCACTGCAGAAGTATTGCTTGATGGTAAATCGGTAGGTACAATGAAAGGAACGGACTTAGCACTCGGTACCAAAGATCTGAGGGGGAAGAAACTGGATATTGCAGTTAAGGGATCGGGAACTCTTTACTATTTCTGGGAATCAGAGGGTATCAGTGCAAGCGGCATCTTTAAGGAAGAAGATAATTATTTAAAAGTCAGGAAACGTTTTTACGACCGTTTTGGCAGACAGCTGGAAGGAAATGTGTTTAAACAAAATGAATTGGTCATTGTCGAAATTACTTTGCAGAAGACCTTTGAAGGGGAAATTGATAATGTTGTCATTACGGATATGTTGCCGGCAGGATTTGAAATTGAAAATCCCCGTACGAAGGAGATTCCAGGAATGGATTGGATAAAAAATCAGGATGAACCCACCGCGATGGATGTACGTGACGACCGGATTAATTTGTTTGTCGATGCCGGATCTGGTGTCCAGCACTATTATTATGCGGTCCGTGCGGTATCGCCTGGTATTTATAAAATGGGACCTGTCAGTGCGGATGCGATGTATAAGGGGGAGTACCATTCATATAATGGGGGAGGAACTATTAAAGTAACATTCTAATTTAGCCCTATAAATTTGGATTTATAAAACCTGAATATTCTTGGAATATTATTTCAAACTTCAGTACTGGCGCATTAAAAGAGAAATAAAAAACTTTGGAATAAATCCTTACGCAGGCATATTTTTTTATTTTCTGATATTTATTGTTTTTTCTGAACTCATTTTCAAAAAGGTGAGTTCAGCCCTTTACATTTATCCCATTATTGCACTCATATTTATATATACTTTGGGTGAAGAATCCAGGAATGGATTTTTAAAATTGATATTTCCTAAAAATATGTATATAAAAATTAGATTGTATGAAAATATGCTTTGTGCAATTCCGTTTTCAATCTTTCTTGTTTTCAGGAATCAATATTTAATAAGTCTGCTGACTTTTATTTTAAGTGGATTTATTTCTCTGATTAATAATGTCAGATGGATGAGATTTCAAATTCCATCTCCTTTTTCAAAGCGTCCTTATGAGTTCACAATCGGATTCAGAAGGTTTTATTTCATTATTATTGGCATTTATTCCCTGACATTTATTTCGATTATTTACAATAATTTAAATCTGGGATTATTTAGTCTGATTTTGATTTATCTTCTCTGCTTGATATTCTATTCACATCTTGACCCGATATTTTATGTTTGGATTCATGCCCAGTCCCCGAAAATATTTCTGAGGAATAAAATTAAAACAGCCTTGTTTTACAGTTTTTGTTTAAGCCTGATGATAATTCTCCCGCTCATTTACTTTTATAAAAATGAAATACAAATTATAATTCTAACGGTATTAGCAGGAATATTTTATATGGTAGCCGGAGTATTAGCAGCATATGTTAATTTCCCTAAACAGATGACTGTTTCGCATCAATTACAATTATGCTTTGGAATTTTATTTCCTCCCATACTGGTATTGGTAATACCGAACTTTTATTCACAGGCTGTAATCAGGTTGAAAGTATATTTAAAATGCTGATCGTTAAGAATCTTTCAAAGAATTATGGAACTCTCCAGGTACTTGACAAAATAAATTTGTCTTTTAGCAGGGGGGAAATTCATGGTGTGGTTGGAGAAAACGGTGCAGGGAAAACGACTCTGTTTAAGTGCATAGCTGGTTTAGAATTCTATGAAGGAGAAGTAATATATGAATCTGGAGTTTTGAAAAATGTTACTGGTTATTTACCAACTTTCCCGTACTATTTTTCAAATATGTCTGGTTACGAATACCTGCTTCTATTATGTAAGGCAAGAGATGTTCATATTAAAAATATTCATGAATTTAACTTTTTTGATTTGCCATTAAAAAAATATGCTGAAACTTATTCAACCGGCATGCAGAAAAAGTTGGCGATTACAGGGTTACTCCTGCAAAAAAACGATGTCTTCATTCTTGATGAACCTTTTAACGGAGTCGATATATCAAGTAATATGGTTATAAAGGATATTTTAGCCAAATTAAAAAGCCTCAATAAGATTGTTGTCATGTCCTCTCACATTTTTTCTTCTCTTCAGGAATCCTGTGATTATTTACATTATTTAAAAGATGGCAAAATCAGTAGTAGTCTGCCAAAAGGAAGTTTCGGGCAGATTGAGGAAGAAATGAAAAAAGAAAGTCCCGTAATTGATGTTATTGACTCAATTTATTTAAACTAACACTATTAAACTGCCAATTTGGACCCCGTAGTTGCAATAAGGTCTGTTTAAAGGCAACTATATTGTTAACATAGTGTTTACACAAAAACCTAATTCTTTTTATTAGATTTAAAGAACAGATATTTCTAAAATGAAAGCATTACGTACAGGAATAATAATTTTTTTTATAATTGCATGTAATTGTGTAAATGCGCAATCCTCCTGTCATTTAACCTATTCTGGTAACAGTTCCACCTGGGAGGAATGTGTGGCGAGAATCAATTCAACCATGGTTATTGCTTCTCCTCCTGAAACTCAAAAAATGTCCGTGTGGTGCTGGGCCGCTTCTTTATCCCTCATTTTTACTGCAGAAGGTCACCCAATTTCACAGGAACAGATTATTAGTCAAAATTTTGATAGTCTGGGAAATACTCCATCGGGCGATTTTTTAAATTTTGTTGACAGACTCAACAGAGAATATACAGATGCAAATGGTAAAAAATTTATATCATCTTCCATGCAGATTTTTTCAACAGAAGATGCAGCCCGGTCCTTAAGCGAGGGTTTTCCCATATTGTATGCTTCAACTCATCATGCAATTGTTCAAACCTCCATGACCTATTCACATAACTTTAATGGCTTTTATATGATGAAAACCGGCGTATTTTGGGATCCTGCACCTGGAGGGGGTAGTTCCGGTTATTCGAGCGTTGGTTATGTATCACGCCAGTTCTCAGGCGCTGATATTTATTTAAATTTCAACTCTGACCCCAAATATTATCCGGCCGCCTGGTCGATCGTTGTCCAGTAAGAAAAGTTCATCTTCAACGCCGAAGTTTCTGATAGACTTTGTAAATAACACGGAAATTTGTACGATCCGCTTTTTTCTTTTAATGACAGTGTTGCCGGTTTTTGCAGCGAGGTTCTTTGCCATGGAGCTTATGGAAAATGTGAAAAGGCCATAAGATTCACAATAACCTTATTTTATTGAATAAATAATAATTTCGAAATTGTCTCGTTACCCACACATGAGAAACTTCAAATCACCCATCTTTTTGGCTGCCCTGTATTTTCTACTGAATACAGGATGTAAAAAATCAGACACACAACAATTTACGCCAGGGTTTAATGTGTTTATGGCGGGGACTGTAAACAATACTGCCGTTTTTTGGAAGAACGGACAGGGTACTGAACTGGCTGCGTCTTCCAGTGGAAGTTGTATTGGGGTTTCGGGGACTGATGTTTTCGTAGGTGGAAAATCGAATCTGGGGTATGGATATTGGAAAAACGGGCAATTCGTTTCATTGAACTCAGGTACTTCCGCAGTAAACGGTATCGCCATAACAGGTACAGATATTTATTTTGTTGGACAGGTTGCAGGAAATCTTTTTATCGATAGTGCCGGCGGTAGTCTTGTAAACACGAGAACAGCAGTGTATTGGGAAAATGGAATCATCAATAATATTGAAACTGATTCCAGGGGATCTGCAGCCGAGGGAATTTGTTTTCAGGGAACCGATATGTATGTTGTAGGCCACGTATATAATGATTCAGATACGGCGGTTCAATGGAAAAATGGAGTTCGCACAAACTATACATCCGATAATGGACAAACCGAGATCGCTTTTGCAGTTGCCGTTTCTGGTACAGATGTATATGCGGTGGGTGTTTATAATAATTTGCCGGTATATTGGAAAAATGGTATCATGAACAAACTGAATTTAAATAGTTCTCCAGTTAGCGGCTTTACTTCTGCTATTGAGATCATTGGCACGGATGTTTATATTGCGGGCACAACAGCTCCTGAGGGCAACGGTTACCACGCCACCTATTGGAAAAATGGTATTTCTACTGATCTGTCAGCCAACACATCCGACATATCGAATGCAAATGGTATCGCTGTTGTAGGTTCCGATATCTATGTTGTTGGAATGGTCGCCTCTGCGGCAGGTAGTATTACTCCTGTGTATTGGAAAAATGGTGTGGAGAATAAACTCTCAGGCACAGGATCTATTAATGCGATTTGCGTTGGTAATTAAAAGCGACTGGCAATAATCTAAAATTTCTAAATCGAACACTATTGTATCGAAAACGCAAAATCTATAATTACCAGGTCATTCAAAACTTTGTATTTCAGTTTACTACATAATTGGCATCTTATTTATTCAGACAATAAGTGAATAACCGGTTGAATTGCATAATCGAATTACTTACAAAGAAAAGAATGAATACGACGCCATGAAAAAAGTTGGAATCATTATTTTAATTCAGGGTTTCCTTTGTTTACTTACAGCGTGTTCGGGTAAGGATTCTGGTTGGGGTGACGCAATAACAAGACAAGTCAGCCAGCCAGATTCCATGTTGGGAGTAGATAGTCTGGTTGTCAATTTTATGGAAGATTATCATATTCCGGGTTTATCAATAGCCGTTTCAAAAGATGGCAAACTTTTGTATGCTAAAGGATATGGATATTCAGATATACCCTCCAAAGAAGAAGTTACGAGGAATAGTTTATTTCGGGTGGGGCAGATTTCT
Source organism: uncultured Bacteroidota bacterium (assembly GCA_963711345.1). Classification (GTDB taxonomy): domain Bacteria; phylum Bacteroidota; class Bacteroidia; order Chitinophagales; family Chitinophagaceae; genus Puia. The sequence continues at coordinate 1,754,699 of CAVQDS010000002.1, forward strand.
CAAACTATCACAGCCATTGCCATTATGAAACTGATTCAGGAAGGGAAATTATCACCAGGGTCAAAAGTTTTTGGTGACAGTGGAATTTTGGAAAAAAAATATGGCACTCATCCATATAGCCCCAACGTCAATAATATTACGGTCGATGAACTTCTTCATCATGATTGTGGTGGTTGGTCAGGCAGGGATGACCAGATCGATTATCCAAAATTCAGGGATACGTCTATTACAAGGGAACAATTTATCGCCTGGACCCTGGATAATATCCCTTTGAAGAATATACCAGGAAGCGTCTATGGTTTTTCCAATTTTGGATACCTGGTATTGGGGAGAATTATAGAAAAGATCAGCGGGCAGACATACGGCGATTTTGTAAAAAGCAGTATTCTAAAACCGATAGGCATTTCCGATATGCAAATAGAGGGAACGGCTGGGAACAAAAAAAAGGATGAGGTAACAAATTATTTTGACAAAGTTTTCCCTCCGTACAATAGTGAATTGGAGGAGGAATTTTGTTTTTCCAGGGCGGACGCCTGTAGCGGGTGGATTGCTTCAGCGACGGACCTGTTAAAATTAAGCGACATGGTAAATGATATTTTAGATAGCTCCACGATAAAACTCATGATGTCTGCTTCGAAGGCCAATGAACATTTTACTTGTGGCTGGTTTCTCAATGATGATTTTAAAAACCGGCATTATATAAGCCAGGATTTTGCCCAGACTTCTGAAATGGTAAACGCTGGTAATGGCTTTTCCTGGGTAATACTTGTGAATACTGCCCGCCCCGCTGCTGAAAGTTATTTAGAGGACATGGACCAGATCATGTGGAAGGTCATAAGCAATCCCGCTGTAAAATGGGCTAAAAATTAAATCATTTTTTTTCATCGTTTAAAAGATTCCTCAAAGGACTTGCCGGCATTCAGATCGTTTATAAGACGGCCCAGCTTTTCTTTGGTATACCAGTTTCCAACGAAATATTTAGCAGTCATATATCGAACCATGATCTCGTCCTTTGTTCCGCTGTAAAACTGAGCGCCGGTTTTGAAGAGCGTAATATCAGGCATCGTTCTTAAATTATTAGTTCTGGCTTTTAAAGTATCTATTGAATAATAGTTCCTGTAATCGTTTTGCATAGCAAGACCGTGCTTGAACCAGTCCGGCAGTTTGAAGGTCCATATATAAAAACCGACGCGGGCAAATAGTTCGGCATGTGAGATTTCATGTGCTATGATATCCAGGTCAATGCCATCTTTGCTTAAAACAATATGCTCACCCAGTTTACAATAGGTTACTGCAGGAGCGGCCGGATTGACACTATATTTCTTAAAATCAGCAGGCTGTTCACAGTAAATAAAAACAGGAGACGATTTTTCGCCACTCCAAAAATGACTTACCCGTTTTGTAGCCTTCGCTATAAGTGATTCAATGCTGTCAGCAGTGTTTTTTGAAGTAGTGAGATTAAAATATAAACTTCCGTCCTTTTTAAAATCTGAAAAGTCTATGAGAATGCTTCTGGTTTCCTGTGGAAAAATGATAAAATTGGCAAAGCATGTTAATGGAATCAGAGCAGAAAAAATCAATAAGAAACGGAGAAATCTTTTTTTATAATATCTCATTTTTATCATTCACGGTGTATTAGCCCGGGTTTTTCTTCCGTCTTAAAGGCACCTTCACCAACCGTTTTATCCAGCAACGTCAGGATGGGATGGGATGTAACGCCCCAGGTGATCTGACATTGAAGGTAGTAAGACTCCCCTGGTTTTGCATCGACGGTCGCGATTTGTTCAGGCCCATCCACTTTAGCTGATAAACGATATACACCGGCCTTATGGAATTTCAAAATCAGCCGGCAACCATTGCTGATTACACAGGCAGGTTCACCATTGACAAGCAGGTTATAATTCTTCATGCTATTCAAAAACTTCCCTGGACGGAATACATAAAGAGTGGCATACGTTGCTTCGAGACTGTCGCGGATTTGTTTCCTGGCCGCTACTATGCTGTCGGTATTTGGATTGCTGACTACCTTACCCCCTGCAGATTGCCTTTGTTTGATCCAGATGGTATCCTGCAAAACGGTAGGGTTTGTTACTTTATCAAAAGCGGACCGAAATGTCAGATAGTTTTCATTGACCTGAAGTATTTCTGTTACGACCAGGTGTTTTGCAAGAAATTTCTGTTCTGCATCGGTGTGGTTTTCGGCATACCCATCATCACCAAACAAATTAAAGCGAAGGAAGATCAATGATATTTTAGATTAACCTCTTTAATTTCACGGATTCTTTCATTGGAACATTCAACAGATGAAAATTGCAACATACAATGTGAATGGTGTCAATGGCCGTCTTCCGGTTTTATTACGCTGGCTGAAAGAGTCCGCGCCGGATATTGTTTGTCTCCAGGAATTAAAAGCGCCACACGAAAAATTTCCTGAACAGGCCATCATGGATGCAGGATATCAGGCGATCTGGCATGGTCAAAAAAGCTGGAATGGTGTTGCGATTCTATCAAAGAAAGAAAAACCGGAAGAAATAAGAAGGGTACTCCCGGGGGATCCGGAAGACCTGCACAGTCGATATATCGAAGCAAAAATTGGGGATATTATTATCGGCTGTATTTATTTACCGAATGGAAATCCTGTGCCCGGCCCCAAGTTTGATTTCAAACTGGACTGGTTTAAAAGGCTGACGGCTCATGCAAAAAAACTCATGGCTATGGATGTGCCGGTAATACTTGCAGGCGATTATAATGTGATGCCTACAGAGCTGGATGTATACAAACCGGAGAAATTTATAAACGATGCGCTTTTTCTTCCTGAAGTCAGGGAGGCTTTCAGCAAACTCGTTTCACAAGGCTGGATTGATGCATTGAGAACCAAACATCCGGGCGAAAAAATTTATACATTCTGGGATTATTTCCGAAATGCGTATGGGCGGGATGCGGGATTACGCATCGATCATTTATTATTGAGTCCGGCGCTGAGCAAACGTCTGATAAGTGCAGGCGTTGATCGTGAAGTGAGGGGATGGGAGAAATCCAGCGACCATGCACCTACCTGGATTGAACTCAAAAATAAATAAATCCCAACGATATTTTAACCGGCATCTTCCAATTGAAAACTAACCGGCAACTCCAACCTTGTTTTTACTTTTTTGCCATTCACTAATCCTGGTTTCCACAACGGCATATTTTTAAACATCTTCAAAGTTTCTTCATTCAGTTCATCATTCAGATTTTTGCCATCCATTACTTGCGGGTTTTGAACTTTGCCATGTTCATCTACGACGAAAGAAACGTGTATCGTACCACTAACTCCGTTGTCAATGTCGGTTTGTGAGTAGTTAAGATTTTTATTAACGTAATCAGACAAACCATCATGACCTCCCGGAAATTCCGGTGCTACTTCAGCCTTATTATAGATGCCGTGCGCATCTCTAACGACTTTCACATTGTTTGCTGTTGTGAAAGTAATGGATGTTTTTCCTTTCTTCTTTACCGCTACTTTTACTGAATCCTTTTTTGAAGCTGTACTATCAGTTGCGCTCTTGCTTGTACTGTCCGTGCCGTTACAGGCAACTATATTTAAAATAATTCCACCCAAAACAAAGAATCTAAAAAATCTCTTAAGTATTTGTTGTTGCATATAAATAATTAATAATTAATAATTGATATCCCATATCTCATATCTCATATCTTGATGTTGCAATACACAGGCCTGACGATGGCAGGATTGTATGCCACGGGCTGCAAAAAAAATTGCTCATATTGGGTATTAATGTCGCGGATAAGTTCATTACCAACGTCTCTTTGATCATGGTGCAGTAAATCGGATGTCAACAGCACTTGAGTAATAACAGAATAAGGCGATCACTTCGCCAGAATCATCTTTTTGGTATCAATCAAATTACCGTCAACATAAAGCGAGTAAGTATATGTTCCCGACATTAATTGAGAGGTCTGAAGTGATATTTGACCACTTCCCATGGCACTCAATTGAACGGATTTAATATTCCTTCCATTTATATCAGTAACCATTATCATCGCATTGCCTGCTGTTTGGGGAATATAATAACTGATCTGGGTGGATTGATTGAATGGATTTGGCGCATTCTGTTCGAGACGGGCACTACTTAACTGAATGCTGGTGGTTGTTATGTTTTCTTTATTGATGGTTCCTGAAGAAGCGAGGCTGGCAACCTGCGCTCTTATTTCATTTAATTGATTTTGTAAATCAGTAATCTGGCTTTGTAAGCTGTCATTGGATGCGGAAAGCTGCTGTGCAGCTTTAATTAACGGCACTGCAAAATCAACATAACTTAACCCATAGGTATCCTTCCCATTCTGAGGTTTATACAAACCGCTGAAATTATATTGTATTTTTTTTGCTGCAGTCTCCACGTCCTGTGCTACAAGACCAGTATACAAGATTTTTTCCTTCTGGATAATTGCGTTTTCATCTTTTGTCTGTGGCTGCGCTGTTACCGTTCCTCCAGGCCCTTTTGAGGATTGGCTGTTTGGTGCTCTGTAGTCATCCAGCCCTTTGATATTATAATTATAAGTAACCGGCCTCAGTAGTTTTATAAATTCGAGGCCAGGGACGTTTTCATTAATATTTTTCTTAAAACGACTATCAGACAAAGTAGTAATCCCATTGACCTGTGCCTTAATGGAGGTTATTAAGTTGTTACCCAATGGTCACTTCAATAAAATGAATTTTTTCTAAATCAGGTTTTCATGAATGGCTTTCGCTACGGCGCCTGACATGCTGGCCACATGCAATTTTTCGTAGATATTTTTTATATGCGTTTTGACAGTCTCAAATGCTATTCCGCATTTATCAGCAATCATCTTGTAGCTTGCACCTTCTACCAGGTATTTCAAAACTTCCTTTTCCCGTTTACTCAGGTTATAATTTTCAATCAGGTCAGTTTTATGAAAATGATTCTTGAAGAGTCCTAATATTTTCCTGGCTATTGTAGGCGACATGGGTGATCCGCCTGTCATTAATTCATTAATGGAAGCAGGCAAACTAAGGGGCAGGTAACTCTTCAATAAATATCCGGAAGCGCCTGCGCAGATTGCTGCGAACACTTTATCATCATCATCAAAAATGGTCTGAATGAGAATTTTAACCTGTGGAAATTTATTAATAATAAGTTTAGTAGCCTCAATTCCATTCAGGGGAGATATGCCAATATCCATAAGGACCACATCCGGTGTATTAACCCTAAGCTGAAAGATCATATCACTTGTGTTCAGCCAGGCACCTGTCAATTCAAATTCCGGAATATCATTGATCAGGATTGTCAATGCTTCCAGAAATTTTGCATTGTCTTCATATATCGCCACTTTAACACGCATGAGGATATAAAGGTAACCCTGCATTTCTTAACTAAAATGCCGAATTCAGGGGATGGGGACCATCAGGGACACGATAGTAATTTTATCCACAGAATGAATGTTGAAATTGCCTTTCATTTCAATTGCTCTTGATTCCATATTTATTAATCCATTTCCGTTTCTTATTTTTTCAAAATCAAAACCCTTTCCATCATCAGCAATTGAAATGTTCATGCCTTTAGGGACGGATTTAAATGAAACGGTTAAATGATCGCAATTGGAATGCTTAATGGCATTATTCATGGCTTCCTTCACAATGAGATAAATATTTTTTATCATCTCCATAGGCAATACCGTCTTTAAATCAGTTTCGTTGGTTTTGAATTCCAGGTGTATATCCTTTGATATGCAGGTCTCCATACTGAAATCTGAAAGCCGTTGAATAATTTTCTCCAGGTTTTCATTTTTGGGATTGATTGCCCATACTATATCGCTCATTTTGTCTATCATTTCCCTGGTATTATTACTGATCTTGGCGAGTACTGAATAGCCCTGATCTCTTAAACCAGATTCCATTTTGTTTTTAGCAACTTCGATTAAGATATTAATGCTGCCTAATGTTGAACCAAGATCGTCGTGCAGGTCTTTTGAAATTTCGTTGCGCATAGCCTGCATTTTAACCAGTTGATTGATCCGGTATCGGTATAGAAAGTATAGGAGAGTTATTATTATAGTCACCATCAGGAATTTGAACCACCATGTTTGCCAGAAAGGTGAGGCAATAAAAATATTTATCGTCGTGATCTTTTGACTTATTATACCATCCCTGTTTTCACATTTCACATTAAATACATAATTGCCTGGCGAGAGGTTGGCATAAGATGCAAATCTTTGTTTACCTGAATTTACCCATCCCCTGTCAACCCCATTCAATTGATAATAGTAATTGGTTCGTTGCGGTCCCAGAAAGCTGAGGTCAGCAAATTCAACGGTTATAAAATTTTGGTTGTATGGAAGAGAAACGGTATCTGATTTTGAAAAAAGAGAATCCACCAGTAAAGACTGATCAAATATCTTAAATCCTGTAATAGTTACATTTTTAGGGAAAGCGATTCTGCTTATGCTGTCAGGATTGAAACTAACAAAACCTCCGTCGTATCCGATGAGTAACCTACCGTCCCTGGTTTTATAAAATCGTGAGCAATCGTAAAAATTTTCATTTAAAATTCCATCTTCCAGGCCATAGTGGTAAACCTTTTTGGTTTCAATATTCACTTTGCAAAGTCCCTGGCCACTGGCGACCCAAAGTATTTCAGGAGCCTGAGAATAGAGAGCAAAAATATTATTGCTTGGTAACCCATCCCTTGTAGTGATGTACGAAAATTGTCCTGTATTCCGGTTGAAAAGATTGATGCCGCCGGCGCTCGTGCCTAAAGCAAATATGCTGTCATTCACTTTTATTTCGCATTGAACAGAACTATTAGAAATGCTTTTGGGATCGTTTTTTTCAGGAACATACATACTGGTGAATTGCATGGACGCAATATTAAATTTTTGAAATCCATTAGTCTGGGTAGCCAGCCATAAATTTTGGTCTTTATCTGCCAGTAAATCAAAAACCTGGCTCGACTGATTTCCATGATATTCTATCAGATCCGGGCATCTGACAAATGATTTTTTTTGATAGTCCCATTTAGTAATGCCCCTGTACATAGCCAACCATACGTTTTGATCTCTGTCTGAAATCATGTTGATGATGGTAGTTTTACCCAATGAATCGGGTTGGGAATTCAGGAATGTTTCATGAATGGGATCAAAGAGGCTCATCCAGCCATGCTGGTACCCGATCAGTATTTTTCCGTCAGGCAGGTTAAGGAAACACCATACCCGGTTACCCGATTCGGGGATGGTTTTCGGATCAGAAGGTTTGTATATATATGATTTTTTATACTGCAGGTGATCATCAAATACCTGGATGCCTTCACCAAAAGTGGCTGCCAGGATATCACCCGTTCCTGTTTGCATGAAATTCAAAACCGGAGTAGTATTCTGTGTTTCTTTATGATCGTTTGCAAGGTTATGAGAATGAAATTGTTGAAAGGCAGGATTAAAAATATAGATGCCCATATCGGTGCCGATCCATATATTTCCTTGCCTGTCTTCGTAAAGGCAATAAATGTATTCGTCATAATTCAGGCCGCCCAAAACATGAACACCGCGTGGATTTATTTTGAATGATTCCGTTTCTGGCGAATATTCCAGCAACCCATTCTTCCTGGCGCCCATCCAGATCGTTCCATTTTTATCCTCCATCATACATTCTATGTGGATATTTTTTCTTTGCCCTGATCCGTCTGCCGAATCATTGAAAAAATACTCTTTGATATGGCGAGTATTTAAAGTATACCGGAATAATTTCCCGGAATAACTATTGATCCATAAATTATTTTTTCCATCCAGGTAAAGTGTATATGGATCGTTTACCAAATTAAATACCGGAAGATTTTCCGGGTTATGTGTCTTACTATAAAGAACATGAAGTGTTGGATCTAAAAAGCAAATTCCAAGTCCAAAACTATTCATCCATATATTATTGGTTTTGGGATCACAAATGATCGTTTTAGTCATGCCCATATTTCTATCCTGAGGCAATAAATAGTCGAAAGAAACTAATCTGTGAAGCCGCAGATCGTATTCAACAAGGGAGTTTAGAGACATCAGCCAGACATTTCCCATCGTATCCAGACAGGCGCTTGTACTGTTATCCACATCCCTGATGGCAACATCTTTAAAATCTGAAATCCTTGAATCTTTTTCTGTTGAAGGATTGAAGGAATTAAATCCTGTAAATGAAGTGGATATCCAGATATTATTTTCACGATCTCTTAAAAGGAAAGTGGTATTGTCCGAACTGATGCTTTGCGAATCATATGGATCGTGATGATAACTGGTAAATGAATTGCCATCATATTTCTGCAACCCGTTGATTGTTGCAACCCATATAAAACCTTTGTTGTCCTGAATGATGCCTAAAACATTGTTGTTGGCTAAGCCTGCTGAGGTATTGATATTGCGAAAAATATAGTCATTATTTTGTGCATTACAGGGAAGGTTTTGTCCTAAAACAACCAGTAATAAAATAAGTATGGCTTTAAGAAGCGATGACAAACTCATTCATTTTTAAAGAACCCTTTTAAAATTAAATATAATTTTTGTCAACCCAATATCTCCCTGATCCTGGCCAGATGATGATCATCATGCTCGGCGACAAAAAAAGCAAGATCAATGATCCGCATCGGCGTTTTGAGACGTGGATGCAGGGCAGCATGGGATAATTGTTCGTCCCTGAGATGCATGAGCTGGTTGACGAAGAGCATTCTTTGATCCCTGAATCTTTTTAACAGGATTTCTATTGCAGTAGCGTTGTGGTTTGCCGTATGTGTCCGCTGATTGGTCAGGTCGGCCACTCTTAATTCTGCCAAACCATTCATAAGTTCTTCCAATCTTCCGAGCCAGAGCGGTTCAAGATCCGACAGGTGACCCACCTCTTCTTTGATTGACCATTTTTCTCCATCCTTCGCCATAAGTATCCACTCATCGATATAATGCGTGATCTCTTCAAGTCTTGCCGGTGTACCGATAAGTCGTTCGATGATGGAAGGCAGGATTCCATTGTCGTCGATCAGGGGGAATTTTCTATTGAACCATGCTGTTTTTTTCATCATTGTGTGAAGTTACAAAGGTTCTTAAAGAGGTTCGATAGCATTCAATTTATCCCATTTAATTTTGCCTCTAAAATTCTTTTATGCCTATTCATCTGGCGGATTATATTGATATACTGGGAACTTTTAGTTTCGCGGTCTCCGGCGCTTTTGCAGCAAAAGAAAAAAGACTGGATCTCTTTGGAGTTTTCATTCTGGCCTTTGTAACATCCATTGGCGGAGGAACGATACGCGACCTGTTGCTTGGAGACTTACCTGTGGACTGGATGCAACACCCGGCGACGGGATGGGTGATCGTAGTGGGCGCGGCGGGCTCACTTTTTTTCGGAAGACATCTGCAACAGATGCAGAAAGTACTCAACATATTCGATGCACTGGGCCTTGGGCTTTTCACCATCATCGGAATTCAAAAAGGGCTTTCACACGGACTTTCTCCGGCGGTTTGCATTGCATTGGGAACCATCACCGGTTGTTTTGGCGGCGTGATCAGGGATGTGTTCCTAAATAAAGTGCCGATGATTTTTCAAAAAGAAATCTATGCATCGGCTGCCATCGCAGGTGGCGGCATATATTTTTTGCTGTTAGCCCTGCACGTCCCGGATATTATGCGTGCCGCCATGACGATCATTTTAATCTTTATTATCCGCATGATCGTGTTGCGCTACAAAGTAAACCTGCCGGTTTGGGAGACGCCGAAGATTTAGATAATAGCAGGTTTCAATTGCATTCTTTCGGCCATGTCGTTAGAATAAAAAATAAGCTGATAAAAAAGGAAGCTGTACCCAGCCCGGATACAGCTTCCGACAAAACATTACAACGTGATCGCCAACGTTCCCGTGTTACCCGGAACATCGGTTGCAATGGCATTGATCTTACTACCGGTCAGTGCAGGGTTAGCCTGCGTGGCCGTATAGATCCAGTCAAGTCCATTGGTCTGTAGTATTGCATTGCCTTTTTCCAACAGCGTGCCGTTTGCAGAAAAGATTTCAACCAGCACACCGGTTACGCGGAAGTCATCTACGGCGCGAACCGTGATCGTACTTCCGACAACTCCGGTGTAAGCGCCCGGTTTAATGCTGTTGACAACCGGCGAAGACATAAAATCTTCCAAAGCACGGCTGAACAGGTTTTGCCTGGGTCTCAAGGCCGCCGTATACGCGTCTTTGATTCCCTGGTCCGTACCATCTTTTACTGCCTTGGCATATCGTGATGCGAGCAGGAATTTTTCCTGCCTTTGCAACTGGTCTGGACCAGGTACTCCCGATCTTGCCTTGGGCGCTTTTGCGACAACTGTTTTACCCTCCCAGTCCCGAAAGACGAGCTCCCGGCCAAGGGTTCCACTTAACTTACCCGTTATAACACTATTATTAGAATGTGCCATAATTTTAGTTTTTAATAATTATTGAATTTTGTTTACTACACCAAACACTGACAGGGAGAGGGTTTCCGGGTCTGCGCTTCCCGGTTGCCCTGCGCAAAAAACTCCTTGTCCGTGATCGACAAGACAAATATATATCGGCCATCTGCGCGTTTATTCAAAAATGTGACCGGGTATTACTGACGATGTGACGAGCTACCAAGAGTGGTATGACGAATAGCAGTTTTCTCCCGAAAGAAGTCGAATTGACCTCTATTTTCTCTCTTTGATCTCTCTTTGGTCTCTCTTTGGTCTCTCGGAATCGGAGAGACCAAAGAGAGATCATGGAGGCACAACAGACAGCGCAATGGGTACAAGTATGGTCTTTTGCGATATTTTTTTTAAATTGAAATCATTTTAACCCCTAAACCATTTTCCAACATGCTAAAGCCTTTTTTTATTTGGCAAAACAAATTATTGAAGAGAGTCGACCCCCGAAAAGTAATGGTTCTTGCTACAAAAAAAAATATGACTGAAATAACTCTTTCCGATAATTCGGTTTACTCGGTGCGATCCTCCCTAACTCGCGCGATTAAAAAACTTCCTCCTGATATGTTTATTAGAATACATCGCTCGCTGGTTGTCTCCATTTATTTTATTGATGATATAGACAGGGATCATTTAATCATTGCAGGAGAGCCAACACCCATTGGCAAGGGATTTTACAAGAAGGCTATCAGTCAGCTCAATATTATGGAGTGAAACATTGTTTTCTTTTAGCTTTAAATTCTCCATTGTTCAAACAGACATTACTGGTATTGACATCCTGATCAATGCCAACCAGACCATGTTGGGTTCTGATCGAACTATAACCACCACCCACCTGCATTTTAGCGCCAATCAGCGAAAAAATGCCCGCAAAAAGGGGGTTTTATAGAACTTGAGTTGAAGAAACCCGATCTATGAAAACGATTCCCTGTTGCCTTGAATGCGGCCAGCCCCTCTCACGTGGCGTGCATCTTTTCTCCCGAAGAATTTACGGACATTCCCTTTGTATGAAGGACCAGTGGAGGTTTGAAGAATCAGGCGCAACGGCGCTGACAATCGATTTATATCTGGAACTGAAATCCCGGAACTTTCCGGTAGTCCTGGAGTACTGGGATGGCCATAAGCACGTGGATATTGCTTTGCCGGGGAAATTATACATTGAAATCAACATACCATATCATAACAGCCGGAGTCAGATCATGACCGACCTTACAAGAACAGTATTCTCTCTGGAAAAAAATATTCCGACGATCATTATTCCCAATGCGATGCTGGTAAATGAGAAGTTGTTTGACCATGCTGTGAATGAAATTTCAAAAGCCTGCCGGATGGTACTGAAAAGACCTGTGGTAACCGGAATGAAACTTTCCTTTTCGCGGGAACAAATGCAATAATACCATGCAAAAAACGGGACTCAATGATGATGTGGATATGCGCTTCTCCGAAGGCGGGGACTGGCACCACGATATCTGGTTGCCGGCGGGAGCGCAGATGACGGAGATTCATCTCCGTGTTTACAGCTTTGCTTTTCCTGAGAATGTCTATAATATTACCTGGGGACTGATAAAGAAAAATGGCGCACGACTGCAGATTCCGATCGACGCCTCAAAAACTGGTCACTCATCAAATACCGAAGCAGTTCGCCTCGCTTTCGACGTTACCTTTTTTTCAGATGAAATTTCAGGGCTTATCTAAGTAATTCCCTGACGTTATATTTAATAAAAAAAGCCGCCCCGCTATAAGCGGGACGGCTCTATTAAGAAAAAAGAGGAATTATTTGGGTAACATAAAAAACAACCCGAACTGGAACACACTGTTTTTGGCAGTTGTTCCATCACTGCTGAAATCAGCTTTGGCAAAATTTGTCATACCGAGATTATACCGGGCATCAATTCCAAGTCCCAAAGGGAGTTTGAAACCAAGACCGAATGCCCATGCGAAATCCACGGACTGGGTATTGCTTTTCTCATCTCCTGACTGACCATCTGCTGTTTCTTTGGCACTGAGTAAAAATCCTACCTGCGGACCGGTTTCAAGAAAAAGGCCGGAGGAAAGCTGGTATTTGAAAAGTACCGGCACGTTCAGGTAGCCGTAATTCAATTTTCCGGTTGCAAAGGAATCATTGAAACTGGCACCCTGTCCGGAATACATGATTTCTGGCTGCAGGGAACAACCGGCTATCAGAGGAATCGAAGCCAAGATACCCGCGTTAAAATCCGATTTAGAACTGAAACCTGCCGGAGCAGGGGAAAACGTAACATTGGACAAATTATATCCGGCCTTAACGCCAAACTGAATCTGGGCGCTGGCAAACATCACGCTTCCTGCTGCGATCAAAACTAAAAGCACTCTTTTCATAAACATTGGTTTTTATTTGGATTACTAAATTACTAACGGTAATATATATGCGATAATTTACAGGATAAAAAAATTTGTTAATAAAAGACCATATTCAAAGGGCCATTTGTAAGCTATAGTCTGCCCAAAATCGGGATTCCAGGAGGTTATAAATCCAGGTATAAAACGTTTTATTTCTTCCTTTATTTCCCTGGAGTATCCCAGCGAGGCATGACATGATGACTGATGAGTTCTGGAAACCAAAGGGAACGAAATCATTCCCATAGTGGGAAAAAAATTCTTACAACAAGCACCCGGGCAGATTTACTTATAACATGAACAGTATCGGGAGAGGGAGTAACATTATACTTGTACATGTTAATCCGGCATTATTGCCCAAAAATCGAAGCTTTTCACACCCCCGCCGAATAGGTTATGGGATGGAGAAAATGCTTTGCATCTTTACATTGTTGAAGCGCACAACTGATCCGATCCTTTGAAACCGAAAAACCAAAATCCGAAAGAAACCGAAATTTAAAATCCAAAATCCGAAAAAAAACCGAATCCGAAAATCCTGAAAACCGAAGATTGACGTACGACAAAGAATTAATGGACGGCTGCTGAAAGGTGGCCGTTCTTAATTTAAATACCCTCCATCGGAACAGATAGACATCACCCCTTCAACTTGTGATAAAAAATATAGGAACCGAAAATAAAAATGAGGCCGACGAATATAGGAGCTGTCTGGCCAATAGTAAAACCCGCAGCCAGGCTGGCAAAGATGGCACCGATCAGGTCGAAAGTAAATCCTGCATAGGCCCATTCCTTTAACCGGGGAAATCCGGGAACAAGTATCGCAATCACGCCGAGAATTTTTGCAACACTTAACAGAGTAAGTACATTATAGGGATATCCTAATTGTTTCATCATGGCAACACCATCCGGATTTGGCCTTAGACTTGCAATGGCGGAAAATAACATGAGCACGATGAGTAAGATGGTAAATATCCAGTAAGTAATTCTTGTGGCTTTCATATATTTTAATTTTTGTAAGTTAAATTTATAAAACAATAGTGATGTCATCAACAGTGTTATCTTCCATGTGTGGATATTAAACTCATAAATATTTATACTTTTCTTCTTGTATCAATTCTTTCCTGCACAACGGAGCAAAAAATCCAAAATAATGGGGAGCCCTGGAAGAATAAAATGCAACAGGTGCCTGGACGGATTGAATTTGAGTATTATAATGAAGGCGGAGAAGGAATTGCCTATCACGATTCGGACTCTGTTAATAATGGAAGCGGCAAACTCAATCCCGCAAACGGAACTTTTCTGAATGAATTCAGGTTGAAGGAAGGCGTGGATATTTCCTACACCAAATCCAATAATATTGATGATAACCCTTTCAATAAAGTTCCGCGTGATATGAATAAATTTTATGTGGGATGGACCAAACCCGGTGAATGGATAAACTATACGGTTAAAGTGAACATTGCTGGCAAATACAGGATGGGCTTAATGTACACTTCCAATGGTGATGGAACTATTTCATTTGATGTGGACGGTAAGGATGCAACGGGGCCTCTGCAAATAAATTCGACCTATGATCCACGGGATACCATTTCCTGGCGTCAATGGCATCACTGGAACAAGTCAGATTCCATTGGTTCAATCACCCTGGAAAAAGGTATTCATGTCCTCACCCTGCACATTATTACGAATGGAAATATGAATCTCGATTATATGGATTTGGAGATCCGTTAAAGGGGATCGTTATCCTTAACCTTTTGGGTATAGCTGAAGGGTGGCTTTGAAGCCAGTTGATTAAGCCTTGCAATCAGTTCTTCCGATGGAGGCTTTTGTGTTCGTTGTACAATTTCAAGGCCCTTGAAAATTTCATCCGCATGTATATTGGGTTCTATAGAAGGTTCAATCTTTTCTTTTTGAATTTCAGGTGGCTTTTTCATTTCGGTAGGTTTTGGAACAATAACAATCATATACCGCAAAGGTTATTCTTTTTTAGAAAAATTAATTGTTAATGGAATAGCCTAAGTGTAAACTCTTATTTAACAATTGACATTTATGTCTAAACTACACGAAACATCACGGAACATTTGAAGGAAATTAATTAGGGCAGCTGATCGAAGGCGCCAGACCCTCTTTGTCAAATGTTATTTTTGCGATTCCTTTCTGGTAATTTATTATCCAGATGCTGTCATAATCATTGTCACCCCAATGCATGTTAAATCCCTGTACGCCGAGCGCACGGACAATAGAAGGTATAATGCTATGCTTCCATACTACCAGCACGAAACCTTTCCTGCTCTTTATTTCCCTTGCAAGTGCAGTTGTATCCGCTTCAGTGTACTTGCTGTTTATTTTAAGATTATATTTTGCGACAAGCGGGACAACCGTCTGGAACATCCTTGCGTGCCCCGTTGATGTATTGTTGTCTAGAGAAGGCACATAAATACTACCCGGTATACCGAATTTGGAATATAGTACAGCCGGAAGTTTCAGGGACCGGTTCAATCCCTGGCAATTTAAATTATTTCCTTTCGGCGGCTTTTCGCCATGCCGTATGATTACTACGGTTTGTGCGAATGAGAAAACAGTAAAGCATAAAAAGCAAAGAACAATCCATGCAACACGACAAGGTTTATTTTGCATGAACAAAAGTAATCATTATAAATAACCACGGGTGTTATATGAATCACTTTGGTGAGACTGACTCTTTTCGAAAGGCAATTTTTTATTAAATTCGTTTATCTCATAACTCATAACCCATAACCCATAACCCATATCCCATAGCCAGATACGCCCATGATGAAATTTATCTGCTTCCTCCTTCTTTTTCCGTTGGCAACGACGGCGCAAACTGTCACCAACCAAAATATTTTTGATACCGTACCTTTTATTCCCGAACATACTCCGCAAAGGCTGGCCCAGTTTGCAAAGGAGCCGATCGTTACGGGAAGGATAATGTTCCTGGGTAATAGTATTACTGAAATGGGCGACTGGAAAAAACTGTTGAATGATACCACTGTCATTAATCGGGGCATTGGCGGAGACATTACCTATGGTGTATTAAAACGCCTGAAAGACATTACCGACCGTAACCCATCAAAAGTTTTTATCCTTTTAGGAATAAATGATATAGGAAAAGATATCCCTGATCCTGTTATAGCTTACAATTATCTGAAAATTGTAAGGGAAATCCATGATAAATGCCCTAATACCATTATTTATGTACAGAGCGTGCTTCCCATTAATCCGGGACTACCGCATTTTCCACAGCATTATGATAAGCCCGGGCATATACTGGCGCTGAATAAATTACTCGCGTCCAATGCTAAAGTCGCGAACTATACTTATATCGACATTTTCCACTTGTTTGCTGACGCAGACGGCAACCTAATCAGCCAGTATACTTACGAAGGGCTACATTTAAAACCTCCCGCGTTTCCGATTTGGGTGGATTATTTGAAAAAGCAGGGATATTTGTAGAGTGGCATCCAATTCAGACTTTAAAACACTTTTATTACAAATCATCTCAGGAGAAATTTCCGGAGAAGACAGGGATCGTTTTTATGAAATGTTATCAGATGAAGGGAGGGAGGAAGAATATATAAATGTATTGAAGGAGTTAGGAGAGGAGGGAACTATTATTTATTCAGGGAATGAATATAAACCTGAAGAGTGGGAACAAATGAAAAGAGCTATATTAAAAAGGGATGCAGTGCCGGCGGTTCTTCTGAGTGACAGGACAATCCCTGATACGCTTGTAAAAAAAATGCCTTTCCGTAGATTAAATTGGGCTGCAGCAGCAGCAGTAATTGTCGGAATATCTATTGTTACTTATTTTTTGATACGCCACAGAACTAATTCTCAGGCCATAGAAACTAACATTGCAAAATCAGGAATTGGCCCCGGTGGGAACAGAGCAACCCTGACCTTAGGCAATGGAGCTACCATGTTACTTGACAGTGAAGCAGCCGGCCCCCTTGCCCGACAGGGCAATACAAAAATTTCAATCACTGATAGCGGGGGTCTGGTATATACTGTAGACAATAACAAAACTTCAAATAAAGCAACTATAGAAGAAAATGTTTTAACGACACCACAGGGTGGTCAGTATCAACTCGTGTTGCCAGATGGAACAAAGGTTTGGCTCAATGCCACTTCTTCCATTACATATCCTGCAGCATTTGAAGGAAAGCAGAAGTTTGTAAAAGTTACAGGAGAAGTTTATTTTGAAGTTGTACATGACCCAAATATGCCCTTTGTTGTTAAGGCAGGTAACCAGGTGATTACCGATTTAGGGGCTTTTTTTAATGTTGATGCCTATTCTGATGAAGGAGCCATAACGACCACAATCCTGCAGGGCAGCTTAAAGGTTTATGTTGGTACCAAAACAAACCTGCTTTTTCAGGGCCAACAGGAAACAGCTTCTGTTGAAGGTGAGTCGGTTACGATCAAAAATAGTGTAGATATAGATAAAGTAATGGCCTGGCGAAGGAAGGCGAACAAATAGTCGGACAGAAGGTGTTCCAGAATGGTACAGTTGAAGCAAAAGTCAAAAACATATCTCGCTGACTATGAATAGTTGATCATTCTGGCATTTTCTTCGCGGTATGAAGACCTAACTTTAGTGTATTAATCTTTCAAAATGCAAATTGACCTTTCCATTACTCCCGATCAGCTCAACGATGCCATTCAAAATACTATCCGGGTATTTGATAATTACAGGTTTATCAAAAAGACCGATCGGGATGGAAGACTTATTATTCAGGATTCAGAATGGTCCGGATCCTATTACTATTTTATTACAGAAAATGGTTCTGGTTCCCTGCTATCAGTAGAGGCTAAAAAAGAAGGGAGGCCTTTAACTGTAAAGGAACAATCTGATCATGAGGAAGCCTTCATAAAAAACGTCCTGAAGATCATTGAAAAGGAAATCACCTTAACCCCTGAAATTACCAGCATAGATATTTATAAGAAAAAACGAAAGCCTCCGGGAATGATTACGATCATTTATATATTAATAGCAATAGTCCTGATAATTATTGGATATAAGTCATGCACGAAAATGTAACCATTGAATTTCAACTATATAGGAAAGTACGATTCGTAATCTTACGATGAAATCGAGTGTTCACGCGCTTTCCCGGAAGCCTGGGTTGTTATACATTTGATATATCCAATCTGATGAAATAACCGATCCAATCCGAAAAAAACCAGTCCAAAAATCCGAAAGAAACCGAGTCCAATCCTAAAGAAAGACATTTTAAAATCCTAGTTTTTTGAATAACCGCTACTGTCAACTAGCGGTTTTTTCTTTTTAAAAACCTGGTTATTACTCAAGTCTGCATGTCCTTGAATAGTTGCGGGGTATGCTTCACTTCTATGGTCTCTCCACTGGTCAGCTGGATTTTGGTTACTGCAGTGCTGCCAAATTTTGCAATGATAATATGGGATTTGTTGATCAAAACAGGTACTCCCTGGATCTCTACTTTAATAAACTGGTTTGCCATAAGAAAGATTATTTATAAGTTGAAAGTCGGTCTAAAATTCTGATTTACAATCCCGGGAAATTAAAATGCAGTTATACTAAATAATTTAGTATACTTGGGTCTTCAAAAATTACCATTGCCTTTCTATAAAATCACGATAGGACTAAAAAGTACAGAACAAAAAGAACCAAGGCAGACAATTTCTGTTGTCAGGGAATTCCGGGAAACAGATCTGGACCGGATATGGCATATACTCAATGTAAAATGCGAAGAGAAATGGGGACGAAAATTAAATTCTTTTGATTGCGTAAAGATTTCGAAGAGATCGCCGGATTATAGAAAATACATACGTGACAGACAACAAAAAGTTTTTAATCAGTATGATGATATTTTGTCTCCTGATTACACATTGGTTCCGTTAAATAAATCTTCCAATTCAGTTGATAGGCCACAATCAGTATATGGACAATACAGGAATAAAAAATAATTATAAAAATTAAAACCAGTAATGAATATACCCATCAGGATTGAAATCATCAGCGTCCATGTAATTAATCTTTCAAAGAATCTTTCGTAGTCGCGTCGGAGGCTCCGAAAGATTTATTAAAATGTTCCCTTTCTAAACATAACCGATACCCATTGTATCCAAAAGCCAAAAAAACTGAAAAAGATCCTTCAGATAACCAAGGGCAGGTTTATTAGCATTTACCGAAGTTCTTCTATCGTGGATATTTCCAGATCAGTGTATAGCGCGATTTTTTCTATGGGTTCATTTGCGCGTTTCATTTGAAGGGCAATAGCCAAAGAATTCTCAAGTTTGCCTTCCAATTTCCCTTCGAGTTTCCCTTCAAGTTTCCCCTTACGTTCTCCTTCCTTCCTGGCCGTTTCTTCAATGGCAAATCTGTCCCAGCGTTCCTTCATGCTGGCATAATAAGCTTCTGCCTGTTCTTCGCTATAATTTGATATTTCCGCTTCCATGAATAATTTTTTAAAAATGGGATCAGATTTCAAAGATAATGGAATTTCCTGCAGAGCGGAAAGGTTGTTGAGGATAAAAAACCATTCATCCCTGCGATTTTCGACATCGGATATTTTCTTTTTGAATTTAGGCATTTCCAAATACCAGAAAATTAAGTTCTTATTAAATACTTTACCACTTGATATGTCGATTAATGTTACTTCATGCATCATTTCATCTGAATCATAATCATTAAAAACAAAATCCATGATACAAATAATCAGTGTTTGTTTCAGTTTAAAATTCCATTCTCCGGATTTAGCCTGTCCTCTGATTGGTATTGTGGAATAAAAAAGACTCCTGTCTTTAAAAAACTCTTCTCTGATTCGCTGTAATTCAATGATAAATTTATTGCCTGCCTCATCTTCGCAATAAGTATCGAAAACTGCTTTTCGTTCACCTTTCAAAATTCCGGTTTGTTCTGTGTTCAAATAGGTCAGACTAATAATTCGCTGATCGGGTTGTAAAACCGTATTTAAAAAATCCATCAACAGGTCCACATTGCCATCCCAGCCAAAGATTCTTTTAAAACCGAAATCAGTATATGGATCTATAAATACACCGTAATCTTTCATGTTTAACAATTGTCAATTTGAAAGCAATTTCGATACTGATTAATCACTGGCAATGTGAAAAAAACGGTAATTTGCCAGTATTAACACCTGGAATACAACCTACGATCAACAGTCTTCATGTAGACATTTTTAAAATTCCATTTCTGAAACATTATTACCACCTTTCAGTCTAATTGACTTAAATCATAACAGTGTTAAAAAATATCTTATTTCTTTCTCTGTTTTTCATTGTCTGCCTGGCGGGATTTTCAGAACAAAAACAACCGGTATTAGAATCTGATTCAAATTTCGTCAGGATCAAAATCGACGGTAATATCGTGGCTGTCTGGAGCATCGATCCCGATACGAAACCATGGACCGAACCGGACGTTTTCAAGATTGAAAGATCCCTTTCTGAAAAAAAGGTCGTTTACTTAAGCGATCACGATTCTCTTTCATTTAATTTAAAACCAGGGGAACAGTATGATTTCACCATTCTGATCAAAAACAGGGGCGCCTTCCCTTTGCGGCTGGCGACTTATGGTGAGCCTGTATTTTTGCGCAGGAGAATTTTGATTTCCGTTTTTTTAGTGCTTGTTATTATTTGCTGGCTTAGCTGGACGAAAAGAAATTCTTTCAGTACAATATCCCTGTTATGGCTGGGAATAATAACACCATTGCTTTTTTGGCTGGCGACGATTACCGGCGGTTATATACATGGCAACTATAATCACCTGCACAACGTGGTTAGTGAACTGGGCGCCATTGGAACCAGATCTGAAATATTTATGTCAACCACTGAATTGATAATTGCCATCCTGAGCATTTTTTCGGTTCTCGGATTTTTCAGGGCCTGCAGACAAACCGGTTTGAATGCAATACCGGTAATTACCATACTGAGTTTATCCATATCCATGATCTGGGCTGCTTTATTTCCTATGCACCATGAATTGCACGGTACACTGGGTCCGATTCCTTTGGTTTTGAATATTGGCGTATTGCTTTCTGTTTTTATATGGAAGGGAAAAAGGTTTCAAAATCTCCGGCTGGTTTCATTGGTAAGTTTCCTTTTAATGATGCTAATCCTGTTACGTACCATACCAAACCTGCGTGGCCAATGGGAAGGTCTCATTCAACGCTTATTTTATTTGGGCTGGTCAGTATGGTCTATCGGGCTTAGCCTGATTTTTATAAAGATGCCAGAAATAAAAAATGCGCGTGTTTACAAGGCCTGAATCAGGGCACGCAGATCAGGTACCCCGATACCCGTTACTTCATCGTATCCAGGTCCCGCCTTGAATGCACCATTGCTTCCGGCTACAATATCACGGAAAGCATTCGTTCCGATCAAAGGGTAGATCAAGGTATTTAAAAAAGGCAGCATGGGTTTTCCTGCATTTACCCTTGCTTCATTGATCAGCGCACAAAAAGCTGCCCATACCGGTGCGCTCCAGCTGGTTCCTCCGATCTGTTGCGACTGACCGCCAAGAATTACGAGTGCGCCGAAGTTTGGATCTGCCGTAAGACTAACATCCGGCACGAGTCGTTTTGTTCCTGCTGGCACTCCTTTACCTTTCTGCCAAACCGGGCGGTCGAAAAACATACTTTGTCCGCCACCACCACTTGTCCAGCCAGTTTCTTCAGAAACCGTTCCATTCGCTGCCAGAACAAGTGAAGTGCCACCAACACCGATCACACATGAATCCGAGGCAGCGTATTCCACCTGCGTGGGTCCGTCACCGTTATGACCGGAATCATCAGGGTTCGATCCGGCATCTCCGCTGGATACAAAAACATTTACACCTGCAGCGGCGAGCCGCAGGTATTTCTGATGCTGGGTGGCTACTTCACCTGTGGGTCCTCCCAGGAATGTTTCACCCAAACCGAGACTGATGGATACCTGTCTCATTCCGGCAAAATTTCCGATGTCGGTAAGTATATTGTCAAGTGCATTATCGAGATCCACAAAGTCCAGTGACCCGCTGGCATATATCCGGATATTTGCTCCTGGTGCAATACCACTAGTCCATTCTGTATCCAGCGTTTCTTCTCCTTCCGCCGGTGGAAGTGTTGTATTATTTACATTGATTTCCTGAATCTGATCCGCCGTTACAGATAGTTTGTTCTCTTTCCAGAAAGCGATCAGATCGGAATCTGCAGGAACGGTATCGATGAGGATTGCGATGGCCTGTCCGTTCCCGGTAACATCCAGTCCGTTGGCGTTATAGGCTTTCAGAATTTCAGCAATATTATAAGGTGGCGCGTTTGAAACATTGGGATTCGGTTTTTGTCCCCCTTGCGCAGACATATTTGTAAACTTTCTATTGTTTCCAATAGGTGCGCGAAAGGAGCGATGTTTGTTTGCATGGCGGAAAGGTTGCAGTCCGATAATTGCGTGCACACTATTGGCAACTTCCGACGGAAGGCTGGGTGCATTTTGTGCTGCCGTATACGTAATGCCTTCACGCGTAACACGCACCATTTTTACCTGCAGGGTTTTTTCTATGAGGGAAGCTTTTGCGCTCGCATAAATACCGGTTCCATTGGGAGAAACTTTAACGTCGCTGTATCCCTGCGCGTTCAGCCAGTTTATCAAAGCAGTGATATCAGCTGCCGGAGGAACATATATTCTTTGCAGTTCGGCCGGTGAAACAACTTCGCCTCCTGCCACTTTTTGTTCCAGCGAATCCTCGAGATCTTTTGGCATGGAGAGAGAAAAAACGATGCGCATAATTTTTTCATAATCTTCCGGCTTGCAGAAATTCATCATGAATCCCTGGGGAGTTAGTCCCTCCTTGTCTGGAAGTGGCGTTACACTGTCCTGAAATACTTTACGACCATTCATAATATGCCTCCTGTTTTTTTATTTATACCTAAAAAACTTTCTGCAGCGGTTAGGGAAGAAGTTCCGATTTAATGGGGGGTGATTCGACAGACGAAAAAATGAATATTTAATTCGTAAACTAAAGGTTGGACAATAAATTAATAAAATCAAGAAAACAGTTATTCTTAACAGAATAGAAAAAACCGTTCCACTAATCCGAAGAAAGCCATTGTCAGGACTTTTGTGAGTATAGAATAGTCAGGAATATTACATATTAATTTTGCTGTACCATTATAATTTCCTGTACGAGCTCGCGAATCGTTTTTAGTGAAAAAGGTTTTTGAATAAAAAATTCAATTCCCAGTTCCTCTGCGCGTGTTGATGATTTCGTATCTCCGGTGATCATAATGACCTTACTATTAATCAGTATTTCGGGTTCATGTTCGATCATATCCAGGCCATTTCCGTCGGGAAGAAAATGGTCCAGTATGAGAATCGAAGGATGCTGATTCATAAATTTCTTTCTTCCTTCTTTCAATGTATAGGCGCAATCAATTTGATAGTTTTTATCTTTCAGGATAAGCTGTATGAGTTCACAGAGTTCTTTTTCATCATCGATGATTAAAATTTTAAATCCTTTGCTCATAGTATTTTGTTTAAGGGTTTATCTCGCCTGAATACTTATTATTCGTGTACTGGGTTTGTTTCGTTTTAATACCCGTCTTGCCACCGGACCTGCGTTTGCCCGGATTCTGTCTGCATTTTTTGCCAGCAATCCTGCCACACCCCATTGAATGAGTGTACCTGCCATTTTTACAATGAGTCCTGTTGATGATTTCAAAAGCAGTTTGCGAATTAGAAAGCCTGTACCCAGACCCAATACCGCGATCAGGATGATTTCTTTGTGTTTTTTAATCAGGTTAATGGGTTCTAGATTTTTCTGTATATTTTCAAAACTTTCGGCAATAATATTTTTCTGGATATTCGTTTTCTTTTCCAGAGAAGCAATGGCCTGATTGAGATCCTGTTGATTTAATATTTCCGTTCCCATTTTACATTTGTGATTAAATAACCATGCCGCATGTCCGATTGCCTTGAAATTGCCTTAATCTCATTATTTTAGTGGCCGGATGGCTAAAACCCTGGACGTTTTACTGGCAGACGACGATTTGGACGATTGCATCATGTTCGAAAAGGCGTTGAAAGAATTACCCATAAACACAAATCTGAAGACTGTTTATGATGGCGACGTCTTACTAAAAGAACTTTCACTGAAAAATAATGGATTGCCAGATCTGATCTTTCTCGACCTCAATATGCCAAGAATAAACGGCGCAGAGTGCCTGCATATCATCAAAACATCCGAAGAGCTGAAGAAAATTCCTGTTATCATATTTTCTACTTCCATTCATGAGACTCTGGCAAGAAAACTGATTGATAAAGGTGCTAAGGAATGTATTCAGAAGCCATCAAGCTTCCGTGAACTGAAAAATGTCATTTCAAAAACTTTATCAGCATTACAATGACAGGGTCCGAATCAGATAAATTCACGTTTTTATCCGGCGGTGGTGAAATGGGAAGGCTGACCAGGGAAAAAGACTGGAGCAGCACACCTGTTGGTCCGCCTTCCGGATGGCCACAAAGTCTGCGCACTATATTATATGTAATTCTGAATGCAAAATTCCCCATGTTTCTCTGGTGGGGAGAAGAACTCATTTGTTTTTACAATGATGCTTACCGGCCCAGCCTTGGAAATCGTGGTAAACACCCGGAGATACTGGGCATGCCCGCAAAACAAGCCTGGACAGAAATCTGGGACGTCATCAAACCATTAATCGACGTGGTGCTGGAAGGGGGATCCACATTCAGCGAGGATCAGCTGATACCAATTTACCGGAATGAACGTCTTGAAGATGTTTACTGGACATTCAGTTATAGTCCTGTTATTGGAGAACATACAAAACCAGAAGGCGTGCTGGTAACCTGCCAGGAGACAACCGAAAAAGTGAAAACATTAAAAGCACTTCTTGAACGTGAAGATCAATTACTGTTCACTATTGAAGCGGCAGACCTGGGTACCTGGGACCTGAATCCGGCTACCAATAAATTTAAAGGAAACGACCGGCTGAAAGAATGGTTCGGACTTTCCCAGCATGAGGACATTGAATTGCCCATGGCGATTGATGGCATTGCTGAAAGAGACAGACAACGTGTATCGGACGCTATTCAGAAAGCGCTGGATCCCGTTTTCGGAGGCCAGTATGAAATAGAATATGGCATTGTAAATCCAAAAACCGGGATTGAAAAAAAAGTATTAGCCAGGGGGAAGGCACTTTTTGACAAAGAACGAAATCCGATACGGTTTAGCGGCACTTTGCAGGACCTGAGTGTGGAAAAACAAACTTTTGAAGAGTTACAAAAAAAAGAAGAGAGATTAAATCTCGTCATCGAAGCCAGTGAGCTGGGAATTTGGGAGTGGCAACTGGATACAAATAAAATGATTTATTCAGACCGGTATCTGGAAATTTTCGGACTTGATCCAAAGATGCCAGTAGGCCCTGAAGGCATGACAGCCATGATTCATCCGGAGGATAAAGTCATCCGTGAAAATGCGATGAAAACAGCACTTGCTACAGGCATTTTAAATTGTGAACTGAGGATTATCCGGAAAGGCGGATCTCTGCACTGGATCGAAGCGAAAGGAAATGTTTATCTGAGTGAAGAAAATAAGCCTTACAAAGCAATTGGCACCATGCGTGATATCACAGCAGAAAAAATCCGCCGCCAGGAACTTATTGACAGTGAGCAAAGATTTCGTTTCCTGGCGGATTCCATGGAACTACAGGTAAAGGAAAGAACGCTTCAACTGGAAACAAAAAATATTGAGCTGCAAAAAATGAATGCGGAACTGGAATCCTTCGCTTATGTGTCCAGTCATGACCTGCAGGAACCATTGCGTAAAATTCAGATGTTTACATCCATTATTAATGATAATGAAATCAATCTCCTGTCCAAAGATGCAAATTATTATTTTGAAAGGATCAGGGCTTCGGCAGACCGGATGCAGGCATTGATCGAAGACCTGCTAACCTATTCAAGACTTGGTTCAACGCTTCCTCCGTTTACGATGGTAAACCTCGGAGATATAGTTGCAGATACCATATCCGAATTAAAAGAAGATATAAGTCAGAAAAATGCCATCATGGAAATCGGCCCTTTGTGTTCGCTTTCAGTGATTCCATATCAGTTTCATCAGCTCATGGTAAACCTGGTAACCAATGCCCTGAAGTTTTCGCGGGAAGGAATTGTTCCCTGTATTGAAATCAATTCTTCTATTGAGGGCGACCAATGCCATATACGTGTATCTGATAATGGAATCGGTTTTGAGGAACAGTACAACGAAAAAATTTTTGAAGTCTTTCAGCGCCTGCATAAAAAATCTGATTATGAAGGAACAGGTATCGGATTGTCCATCGTAAAAAAAATAGTCGAAAATCACAAAGGTACGATCACTGCCACAGGAAAAAAAGGAGCGGGCGCACGTTTCGATATCTATATTCCCGTAACTCAGCTATGAACTATGAACTATGAACTATGAACTATGGATTATGGGTTATGAGATATGAGATATGGGTTATGGGTTATGGATTATGGGTTATGAGATATGTCTGCCACAGGCAAGTATATCTCA
Source organism: uncultured Bacteroidota bacterium (assembly GCA_963711345.1). GTDB lineage: Bacteria > Bacteroidota > Bacteroidia > Chitinophagales > Chitinophagaceae > Puia. The sequence continues at coordinate 1,781,106 of CAVQDS010000002.1, forward strand.
TAGTTCATATGTCATAGTTCATATCTCATAACCCATAACCCATAGTTCATATCCCAATAATTCCCTATATGGGAAAGAAAAAAATGAATTAACAAAGTACTTGCATTTTTAAAAATCGTTTTGCATCTTTGTTTCAGCAATGAGGTTTTTACGGTCACACGCCGAAAAACACGAAGAACGAAAAGTGTTCATACTAGGTTTAGATCCTCCCATCCTGCTGAATGTACCGTCCAGATCCCGATCAACCCACAAGACGGTTTTTAATCATTCATCATACCCTAAATTAGAATTTATGAAAGCGATCTCTACCTTTACAACATTATTTTTGATCATCATTACTTGCGCTACGTCTGCTGTTCTTTATCTGAACGAGAATTATACTATTTCAGCGGTGCTGACGATTGTCTGGATTGTGGCCCTCACACTCTGGATCGGCAAATGCATGGGCTTTGTGGATTTATTCATAAATAAAACTTTTGCTAAACATTAGTCTTAGAATCGCTGGTAGATAAATGAAGAGAGCCCGTCTGAGGGCTTTTTTTGTTGCATGTCACCGGCATAAATCGTCTATTTATTGGAATATATTTCCCACCTGAGGAAGAAAAACAGTTAAAAACCGATTAATCAAGGCTGTTATGGACTGGCATTCTATTTGAATATATTATTCTGGTTTTTCATAGGATATTGGATTTTAAAACGGGCTGGATTTCTATCCGGCCCTTTTGTGTGTCAGGCATGTGTATCAACTATAGGGTGAAAGTCCCGAATGCGCCTTTACAGTAGGAAGCATTAGCCAAGAGCAAGGGTGTCCATTGTGAAATGGAATCTGAAAGAAGCTGGCGGCAAAAGTTTGAACCTACGAACAGAAATTGCATATAAGGCGTGGTGCGTATGGGCGATGTTGCAAAACAAACAAAAGCCCGATACTGTACGGATACGTCCGCGTAGATGCAAGGGTTACATGAACGGAAAGCGGATACACTTACCCTGAGAGATCTGGAATACAATATTGTATTAGACCAGAAGTCAGCAGAAGCCATAGTAGGAAGGAAACGAGCCATCCCCTGTAGAAAGACAAAGATGGAGGACTCACGAATAAACTGAAGGGCTGAATGTCAGAACGGGCGACAGAAATTACTATGCTTTATCACCGAGAGGCGAAGACAGCCGAAACACGTAAGAGAACTTTTGTATTGAGTTGGATGAGGGAATCAGAAAACCATATGAAAGGAGCCGAGCCAGGTGATGCAAGAGGTAAGGGACGAGCGCCATTGCAAACGTAAGTTAAAGTAGCATGCTGGAAGAAATACTCGACAGACGCAATATTGAAAAAGCCCTTGTTCAGGTAGAAGCTAATAAGGGAGCCGGCGGCATAGATGGTATGACGTGGGATAAACTGCGTTCATACATCAACGTGAACTGGCAACCATTGCGCGAGAGTGTATTAGAAGGCAGATACAAGCCAAGCCCTGTGAGGAAGGTAGAGATAGAAAAACCGCAGGGAGGGAAGCGAATGCTGGGAATACCCACGGTAGTTGACAGAATGCTGCAACAGGCAATAGCCCAATGGCTGACGCCGATGTACGAAGGGGAATTTTCTAAATGGAGCTATGGCTTCCGTCCGAATCGAAATGCCCATCAGGCTGTGCTACAGGCAGAGCAATACCTTAATGAAGGTAAGACGTGGGTGATCGAACTGGACCTAGAAAAGTTCTTCGACAAGGTGAACCATGACAGGTTAATGAGCGTGTTGAGCAGGAAGGTAACGGACAAGCGCACACTAAAGCTCATCAGAAGTTATCTGACAAGCGGGATCATGGAAGGCGGAATAATAAGTCCCCGAAGTGAGGGTACGCCGCAAGGTTCACCGTTAAGCCCATTATTATCTAATGTCATTTTGGATGAACTGGATAAGGAACTGGAAAGGCGGGGGCATTCCTTTGTAAGATATGCTGATGACGTCAGTGTGTATGTATCAAGCGAAGCGGCTGCAGAACGGGTAAAGCAAAGTGTTATCCGGTATGTAGAAGATAAATTACTTCTGAAAGTAAACAGGGGAAAGACAAAGGTCAGCAAACCGGAAGAAAGTGAGTTGCTGGGATTTTCTTTTCAGTCCGTCAAAGGTAAATGGGTGATAAGAGTAGCAAAGAAAAGTGTGCTACGAATCAAGCGAAAGCTCAAAGCAATTACGACACGAAGTAAGTCTATCTCAGAAATAGAAAGAATCAACCAACTAAACCCGATCATTAGGGGATGGGTGAATTACTTTGTTATTGCAAAGGCAAAATCGCTGATGGAAAACCTTGACGGAAAGCTCAGGTCGAGATTAAGAATGTGTAAATGGAAGCAATGGAAGAATATCGGAACCAGAAGAGCAAACCTGTTGAAATTAGGAGCAAATAAAAGATCTGCGTTTGAGCATGGAGCAAGCAGAAAAGGATACTGTCGGGTAGCATTATCCTACATCCTGTGTACCACTTTAACTACTTCCTACTTCAGGAAGCAGGGATATATAGGCTTCTACGACTTGTATTACCGGCTAACTGAAAAGCAATCAAAATTATTCTGACAAACCGCCGTATACCGGTCGGTACGTACGGTGGTGTGAGAGGACGGGTGGCCAACTAATGGCCACCTTCCTACTCGATTTATTTTACAAAGGAAGGTTACAAAAGATGATGTTGCGGTTACCAATCAGAAAGAATTACTTCTGATGGACAAAATGCAAAACAACACCGAGAATGAATACCTGAAGCTGGCCATCGACACCATTCGTTTGAATGTGATCAATGAGAAAGTATCAACTGTAAGGCGTTCTCTTAAAAATAAGCCTGAAAAGGGCATTATACGCAGTTTATACAAGACAAGCCTGCGGGTAGCTGCCATTCTCCTTCTTATCGTTGGTTCTGCGACTGTATATAAATATATATCCGTGAATGACCGTTCAGTTTACGACAGACAGTTTATGAGCTATGAACTCACCAATACCCGTGGAGCCCAAAACCGTGAATCAGAAACGGAGGCATACAGGAGCAGGAACTGGAATGAAGTAGTAAAGATTTATCAAAGCGGAAATAACAAGTCAAATAAAAATACCTTCCTGGCTGCTATGTCTGAAATGCAATTAAATCATTTCCAGGAAGCCATTGCCCTTTTTGAAGGTCTGCTGTATGCAAAATCTGATGATCATTCATTCCAGGAAGAAACGGAGTATTATCTGTCACTCGCTTACCTGATGAATCACCAGGACCTTAAAAGTTTGCAGCTGATCAATAAAATGAAAGCAAATCCAAATCATACTTATTATCCCCTGGCTGTTAAAATATCCGGTATCGATATGAAAATCATAGCGTTAAAAAAAAATAGTAAATAAGGTTACATATTGAAACGCGACGGTTACTAAGTTGTGAAGCGATCCCTGAAAATATAACAATGAAAACACCATACGAAATCCAATAACCAGCGAAGAGACCGTACCCTGAAAGCCATCCAATCCTATCCAAAGCACCAATCCAATTATGAAGAACCAAAGTCGGCGTATTCTAAGAAAACTGAGTAGGTTTAGACAACGTGATTTTAAACATCCAATAGACTGTGAAAAAGCGTCGACTTTCTTTTTTTAAATTTCAGCAAATTCCTCATATCGTTTGACCATGCCCGTGATAATTCATGCGGCATGGTCAATTCCAAAAAAGAGAACATCACATTGTATCCGAGGCATAAATTCCCCACCAGATTTGTATAGTAAAAGCTTTGAATTAGCATCTTTTTCAATTATCTTGTTATTGGTTTTCACCCTTAACTCTGATACCCATGAAACGAAATCTACACATAGGATTATTCATCCTGCTTAGCATTTCTTTTATAACGGGATGTAAAAAAACTCTGAATACTCCGGACAACAATCCATCAGCAAACGCCGGCGCTATGCTGCATGATTCGATTTTAACAGCGGTATACACGACTCAAAATCCTTATCCGGTTACACCGGTTCAGGAATGTATTTACGCTCCTGACTATGGAGATTCCATCGTATACCCGCAACCTTCATCCGGTAATTATTATGTATACCCGCAGGGTACTAATGGCTTGAAAGGAAAATTTTATTCATGGCCACTCGGACTCGCGCTGGATTCAAACAGCGGTGCCATCAATTTATCCGCATCTCAAACCGGAGAAAGATATGACGTGGCATTTGTTCAGTACGGTACCACGGATACATGTATATCACAATTAATTGTAGCCGGTACTTCTTATATGGATAGCGTATATGTATTGTCAAAAAGCGATACTTCATCTGATCCTTATTTTAACGCCAACCCTTATGCGCCTTCTCCATGTCAGAATAGAAGCGGTCCGGGAGGATGCCAGTTTGACTATAACAATTTTGCCAGAATCCAGGGTGTTATCGTAAACAGGCAAACTGGATTTATCGATTTGCAGAATACAGCAAAAAATATTTTTGGCAGGTTTCCGTTTAATGGCGAAACCATACTTACAACAATTTATTATAAGCTTGATGATAACAGTAACAATGCACCGCAACAGATTCAGCTCAAACTGATGTACTATGATCGTAAGGCCAATGTTCCTGCTTCACTTATATCAGCCATCAGCAGCAATGTTGCCAGCACACTGAATAATCAGTTATTGAGTAAAGGGCCGTCGCCGAGACCGCCGCTTATATTAATCGTCAGAGATAATTAATGAACCCTTTAGGAACCGATAGACGAATTTGGAAATATTAGCCTGGAGTTCTGAGTCCGCTTAATAAAGTACAATGAAACGCAGCGTCCGTAACCCCTGTATTCTCTTACTGTTCGTTCTTTTAAGTTCGAATATAGTGAATGCAAATAATACTGCCACAGGCTCGGGTGCGTGGGAAACAGCTTCCAACTGGTCGCTGGGAACCGTACCAGTTGCTACCGACAATGTAACGATACCTGCAGGCATTACCATTACCGTAAAAGTTGCGGGGGATGTATGTGCGAAATTAACTGTGGCTGCATCCGGAAGTCTTGTTATCAATGCAGCTTCTGGTCTGACGATAGGAAGCAATTTCACCAATGCCGGTTCATTTACTTCGGCTACAGGTTCAACAATTACTTTCAATGGTGCGGCGAATACGATTATCGCAGGAGGCGGAACTTATTCGATATCCGGTACGGTCGTCCTGAATATGAGTTCAGCTTCTGTTGCGCTGGATATCCAGGATGATAATTTTATTACAGGCATCAATACGGGAGGCAAATATTATTTCAATTTTTTACGGGGTACCTGGAAAATGGATAATGCAGGTACACTGAATGATGCTTATAATACCGGCTCGACAAATGCGCTTACCATTCCTTTTGGAGTAATCATAGAATCGGATGCAGGTACCCTGAACATTGGCAGCAATGCCATCACAGGAAATATGATCTTATCCGGACAATTATTTTTAAATGGTGGCATCGTAAATGTTCAGACAGGCCAGGCATTTAATTCGGGCCAGGATTTTCAATATCGCGTGAACGGAGGTACACCTCAACTTTATGTATCAGGTGGAACTTTAAATATCGGAGCAGGATTGAACGCGAATGCCGCGACCGATTATATTGATTTTAATATGTCGGGCGGAACAGTGATTCTGGCTTCGAATGGCTATTCGGATTGGATTACTTTTCAGCTGGCTGATGTATTGGGCGGGAAAACAGTCATGTCCGGTGGTACAATCATCCTGCAGGATGCCTGCAATGCGAATATCGAAGACCTTGATATGGGTGGCGCCAATGTAGCCGCTACATTGTATTCTGTAACCGGTGGGACCGTTCAGCTGGGATATATCAATACGCAAAACAGTTCGGCTTATTTTGGTATAAATGCAGAACCGGCTACCAACTATCCGAATATTGATTTTGAAGCCGGTGTCAGTAAAAATGTGTCAGCATATAATACAGGTAATATTAATATGCTGAGCCTGCATGTAAATTCGAATATGACATTTGATGCCACAGGATTTCCGGTTGTAAATATTATGAGCAACAACGGAACTTTTGCTTTTGATGATGAAGGCGGATTTATAGAGGCTAATAATACGGTTAGTTTTTCCGGATCTGTACCCCAGTTAATCAGTTCATCCACTTTAACAAATGAAATCTTTTATAACCTGACAATTTCCAATACATCCGGACATGTTATATTGGGAGTGCCCGCCACAGTGACAAACCAACTCAGCTTCACCAATGGTTTACTGGATGCATCCAACAATTCACTCATGCTATCATCGGGCAATGTGCCGGTATCCGGCGCTTCGTCTTCCGGTTATGTGATCACCGGTGATGGTATTCATTCAACCGGACAAATGACCATCAATAATATTTCAACAAATACTTCAACACTCTTTCCTATCGGAACACCAGCTTATTATCTTCCTGCATCAGTTAATCCGGGAGCCAATAGCGGCAATAGTTACAGTGCGTTTGCTTTCCAGGGACTGACGACGAATGCGCTGGAAAATGGTCCTGCTTTTAGCCCGACTATCATGTCAAAATCACTGGCTGCAGAATGGAACCTGACACAGACTGCAGGATCGGGCAGTGCTGCAGTTACTCTGAACTGGAGCAGCTCCGGAACTTCGTTCGAAGGATCCACATTTCAGTTATACGGATTGAATATCGGTATTTCCCAATATGCATCGGGTGCGTGGCAAATGGCCACCGGAAGTGGCGATGTTGCAACACAAACAGCAACTTCCACATTCAGCAGTTTCTCACAATTCAGCGTAGTCGGACTTGGCTTTGTATTGCCTATTTCTCTTTCCGATTTTAATGCTGTTTTGAAAAACGATAAAACAGTCTGCCTGACCTGGGAATATGGAGATGGAGCGGGACTGCAGGATTTCGAAGTTCAAAAAAGCAGTAACGGAATTAGCTGGAACACGATCGGAACGGTGCAATCAAATGGTGATATATCGGATGATACACATTACTCATTAACAGATCCCGATCCATCGACAGGTGCAAACTATTACCGCCTGATCGTGCAAAGCAAAGACGGCGAAAATTCTTATTCGATGATCAGGGAAGTGGATATTTCATCTGCTGCGAACATATCTTTTTTCCCCAATCCTGCCAGAGATAATATTCAGTTTTCTACAGCGTATACTGGCACACCTGTTACTATCAGACTCATCAGCGCTTCCGGTCAGCTGGTTCAATCTTATTTAATAAAAAGCAGCTCAGGCTCCCTGGATGTCAGCGGATATTCAACAGGTGTTTACTTTTTGGAAGTACTCGATAACGATAAGATTTTGACCTCCAGTGCGATTATTATTACGCACTAATGATTAGGGTGGCCCCGTATTTGAATTAGAATAGCTAAAACATTCAAATGAAAAAGATATTATTTTTATTAGCAGCAGCCGCAGCAGTTGGACTTATCTTAAATTCTGAAAAAGGCAGTAAAACCTTGAAAAAACTGGGAGAATCATTGGATGACATCAGGGATAAAGCGTTGAATGATATGAGCAAGCTTATAGATAAGAGCAAAAAATGGGTAGCGTAATGGTTACATTTGGTGATGAGATCAAACCAACAGATTTTGCCGTAACAGTCCGCCAGATTGAAGAGGAGAAGGGTAAAATGTCCATTCAGCAGAAAGAAAAAATGTCAGGAAAGAAATAGCTGACCCTCCAGAAATATGGGGGCAAGAGAATTGCATTACTACTGCAAAATGTAATTTTTATGACGAAAACTGAAGTGCCATTTAATTTTATGGACAAGACCTATGATGCAGAAGTAGAATATTTCGAACCGCCCGGTGTAATGCCTTACTATAAAGTAAACATTGCAGACCCCATTCTACAAGATAAATTTGGGATGGTTCATAATTTTAAAGAAATCAGAAAAAACGGGTGGATTGTTTTGGAACCGGCACTGGATCCCCAGGGCAAATACCATTCTTATTTTTGGTCCTGTTTGATGGAATCGCTATACATACTCCTGCTGAACGAAGAGACGGCTTTGCACCAATAGCATCGCCGTTATGAGGCCTGAATTACATTTTTCAGCTTAGCTTTAAGAGAATTCAGGTCTGAAAACTTAACGATATAGTCATCGGCACCCAGGGATTTTGCCTTTTCCTTGTCCCGGGGGTTCGAGGAGGTGCTGTATATGTAAACAGTTGTTTCACTATTTCCCCTTTCTTTTTTGAATTCTTTTAAAAATTCAAAACCGTTTAAATATGGCATATTCAGATCCAAAAATATATAAGAGGGGGGAGGTGGGTTTTCGTCAATAAATTTCAATGCATCTTTTCCATTGCTTAAGGAGATACATTCCATATTAGGGAATAAATCATTAATGGCTCTGCGTATAAACTGCTGATCGTCCTTATCGTCGTCAATTACCAATACACGATTTGTTTGAATCATTTTTACATTTTAGAGGCTGACTTATCTGCCGGAAAGATAATTGAAAAAACTGATCCTTCACCTAAAATGGATTTGGCAGTGATCGTTCCATGATGATTTTCAACGATCTTTTTGCAAATGGCGAGGCCAATCCCCGTTCCCGAATACTCATCAGCTGAGTGAAGTCTTTGAAAAACTTCAAATATTTTCTTTTCATAAGCTTCGTCAAAGCCAATACCGTTATCGCTAAAATCTATTTTCCAGATTCCTTCAGACCTGGTTGCATATATTTCAATATTGGGTGTAAGACCAGGCTTTGCGTATTTTATTCCATTTTCGATAAGATTTATAAACAACTGTTCCATTTGAGTCGGACTACAGAAAATAGCCGGCAGAAACCGAACCCTGACCACAGCATTTTTCTCTTTAATAATTTCGATTAAACTCTCGATTGCGAGATTGGCAATCTCATTCAGATTCGTGTACTCAAATCCGTAATCACTTTCTTCTGTTTGCGCATATCTTAAAACGGATTCAATCAAAACCTGCATGCGGCTGCTTTGTTGAGAAATCTTTTCGAAATATTCTAATGATTTGCCTGTCAGATACCCTGGATTCAATTCCACGATAAGATTTGTAAACATCTGTATTTTCCGCAAAGGCTCTTTCAGGTCGTGACTGGCGATATTGGTGAAAGTAGTCAGGTCACGATTTTTTCTTTCCAGCTTTTCATTTTGGTTTTTTAATTCCGTTTGTGCCCGCAGACGAAGTGAATTCTCATTTTTAATCCTGAAGAATGACCATATTAATATCATAAAAGCGATGACAGAAAATAAAACTATAAAGGTGACGACCCTGTCGTTACCTATATTTTTAAAAAATGTTCTTTGTCCCAGCAACTTGTTTTCCTCCGCCTGCATAACTAATTACCTGGTGATGGATGGAATCCATGAGCATCTTGCCTGGGGAAGTAAAACGTGAAATGGTAAATTTGTTTGCTTTAGCGGTAGAATCTATTAAAATATGAAGTCTGGATAGTCGTAAAAAAATTAGCGATCTCAGGGTGCTGTCATTTCTGATCTGAATTTCATTATCAATTACCAGTGAATCCAGTTGTTTGAGGCTGGTAATCAGAAGCGTTTCTGCGTGGTTGATATTTCTTATGTATGCGCTGTCGTTGCTGAGGAGAAAACCTCTCTGATTGGATTCTGCTTCCAATAATAAGCCAAAACATTTCTCTATTTTCAGTTTAACCTCATACGTATGCGCAATCCAGTCCTCTGCTTGTTTTTGCTTCTGAAACCAAACCAGGGAAAAGATGGCCAGCGAAAGCAAAAACATGGATGATACAATAAAGGCCCAATAATAGAAATTGGCCGGCCTTTTATTTTTGGTTGGTTCCATTAAAACTTATGATTTCCTGTCAGGCATCTGCCTGAAAAAAATCTGACTAAATTCATTCGTCTAATTCGACTTACCAAATTCGCCGTTGGCAGTAATGGTGACTTCGTCGCTTAACATCGAGGATCCGGCCTGTGGTGCAAAATTAAAATCAGATCTTTTGATCACTCCAGTCAGTTTAAAACCCGCATCATCTTTTTTACTCATGGGGTTGGTAATCGTACCACGGTACCAGAGATCCATGGTAACGGGTTTGGTAACGCCATGCAGGGTCAGGTCACCATTTAGTTTATAATGATTTGTAGAAACAGGTGTAATAGAAGTGCTGGTAAATGTCATTGTCGGGAATTTGGCAACATCGAAATAATTCGCACTTTTAAGATCATTGTCACGGTAATCAACATCTGTGTTTATTGAAGATGTATTAACCATTAACTGAAATTTGGCGTCGCTGAAGTCAGGTTTACTGGCTATAATGGTACAGGTAAAATCTTTGAAAATGCCATCTACGTCGGATACCATCAAGTGAGTTATTGTAAACCCAAGTTTAGAGTGCATTTTGTCGTTTGTCCAGGTAGTTTGAGCGAATACTCCCAGGCTGAATAAAGCAGCTGCTATAAATAAAATAGTCTTTTTCATGTTTGCCATTGATTTGTATATTTATACGCCAAGTTAGCCATTAACGCGTAAAAAGAGTAAACCGCTGCCAGGAATTTCTGTAGATAAATCTCCCCGAAGGAAGCTGAATATCTTAGTTTCCTTAAGCAACAGACCTGATAATCTCCCGGATCTTTTTTAATCCAAATGGCTTTGGTGCAAATTCGATACCTGCCGCCTCAGCGCGTGACTTTAAATCCGGTGAAGGATCTGCAGTCATTAATACAATTTTTGCCTCATCAAAATCTTGACGGTGCTTATTAAAATAGTCCAGGCCTGTTCCATCTGGAAGATTATGATCGAGTAATATAATTTCAGGATGCTCTTTACTCAGAAATTTGGAAGCTTCGAACAGGGTATGGGCACAATCGATGTGAAGGGATTCCTCCCTCAACATAAGGATTACCAGTGCGCAGAAGTCCAACTCATCATCGACAATCAGCATTTTCTTTTGTTGTGGCATAATATATTCGGTTAAATAACCGTGCCGGGGCTGGCATCGTTTTTTCTGCGGCCTTTGTTTTAATTTCGCAAATCCGACTGAACAAACAATATTTTATCTGAATCTTGTCATCCGGTTCAAACACTAAAAATTGCCGACGAATTTTATAGACAAGTTAATACGTAAAGGGAAAAAATCAAAGATTCCCGGATCAGTCGATCCCATGCTTTGCACCCTGACCAAAGAGGTTATAGAGGATGAAAAATATCTTTATGAATTAAAATGGGATGGCTACCGGATCATTTCTTATGTTCAAAAAGGAAAGGTAAGAATGGATTCGAGAAGCGCGCTGGATTACACCCATAAATATCCCATTCTTTCCAGTGCACTCCGCGATCTCGGTCGTGATCTTGTGCTTGATGGCGAGGTGGTGGTATTTAACGAAGAGGGCCGTCCTGATTTTGACGCGTTGCAAAAATATGATGGTCAGGATGCACCTCTGTCATATTGCCTGTTCGATATTTTATGGCTGGACGGTTTTGATTTAAAACAGTTGGCACTGACAGAAAGAAAACAAATTCTGCAGGAACTATTAAAAAAAAATAAAATCCTGCGTTATACCGATTCTTTTGATAATGGCCAGGAACTTTATAAGTGGGTAAATGAAAAAAACCTGGAGGGTATTGTGGCAAAACTGAAGGATAGTCCTTATGTGCCAGGCGAACGAGGTGATAAATGGTTAAAGAAACCTACGCGAAAACGACAGGAATTTGTGATAGGGGGATGGGCAGAATCGGATAAGAACCGGTCTTTCCGCTCTTTATTATTTGGTGCATATTCCAAAGGTAAGTTGCAGTGGATTGGACGTTCCGGTGGTGGATATAAGGAAAAAGAAATGCCCGGAATTTTAAAGCAATTGAAAGCCCTGGAGATCGCTGAATCGCCTTTTGAAAATAAAATACTTGATACAAAAGGCGCAAAGATGCATTTTGTTAAACCAACTCTTGTTGCCAATTTTGAATTTGCCACCTGGACAAAGAGTGGCCGCATCCGGAAACCAGCAACTTTTCTTGGATTTCGAAAAGATAAAAAACCTAAAGATGTTGTCAGAGAAATTCCTAAATCAATTGCTGTGATTGAAGAGGAAATAAAACCACACAGGAAGAATAAACATCTTTAGACTGTAGTGAGGAAATAGGCCTTTTTTATAAAATTGCCTATTTCATTGGCCCGGACAGTTATATCTATATAAGCAATATAATTGTCAGGCCTTATGATTGCCACGAAAGACGCAGGCAAACCTGCATTTCTGATAGATTCCTCATTTTCAGGAATTTTTTCCAATGTAATTATTGAGAATAGATCTTTGTCGGGTAATAAAAGGTTTGTATCCGGTACGTTGTATAATAAAACGGTGAAGGGTGTTGATGAGCGATTAACAATATCATAAATTGAAACAGGAATATTTTGACTGATAACCATAAAAAAGGGAAGCCTCATTCCTGCGCGAATTTTGCCTGCTTTGCCTTTTGAGAGGGATGATGATATATAAGCGATTTTTATCTGGGATACCAATAAAAATAATTGTCTTTGAACAGACCTGGATTTTGAAATGAATGGTACAAAAAAAGGCACTAAATACATGCGTAAAAGGCTGTACCAGAAATTATCTTTTGTCATTGCAGCAAAAAGCCGGTCTGTCGTTTTTAAAAGGTCTTCTGCTATAGGATTTCTTTCTTCGTGATAGGTTTCCAGCAATGCCGGAGCGGCTTTTCCTTTTTTAACAAGTGCCAGTTTCCATGCAAGGTTGTAAGCATCCTGCAAGCCGGTATTCATGCCCTGGCCGCCGGCCGGACTGTGAACATGCGCCGCATCTCCTGCAAAAAAAATATTGTCAATACTGAATCGCTCAACTTTTTTATGGTGGAGCTTATAAGTGGAATGCCAATTGGTATCGTAAAATTCCACCTGCATTTCCATTTCAGTTTTCACTTTTTCGAGTATCTCCTCAAAAGAAATTTCGGTACGATTATAATATTCTTTCGGAAGAATGCCCAATGCCCTAAAATGATAAGAGCCTTTCATTGGAAATAGCATGGTAACCCTGTGCCTTGAAAGAAAAAGGGAAAGTTTTTCCTGGTTAAACCCTGCCTTAACATGTGTATCTGCAACATAAAAAACATTTAAGTAAGTGCCTCCTTTAAATGCTACCCCTGAAAAGTCTCTTACAATACTTTTCGTGCCGTCACAGGCAATCAGGTATTTACATTGATAAGAAATACTAATGTCATTTTGTTTGTATTTTAAAGTATATAGATCATTTTCCTTCTCAATGCTGAGAATCGTTGTGTTCCATTCTACCTGCTTATTGTGTTCGAGAAGGTTATTGTATAACAGCGTTTCATTTTTACTTTGTTCATACATCATGATATATGGAAAGGGGCTTGCTTTCTCACCCGGATTGATCAGCGTCACAGTTCCTTTCAGCACACCATTTTTGTAAAAACAGATGCCATTGCTCGCCTGACCATCTGTAATAATATGTTCGCTCAATCCAAGTTGTTCATAAATTTCCATACTTCTCGCCTGTACTACTAAAGCTCTCGACTGTTCGGTCGGACCGGATTTTTGATCAACGATCAGGTAGTCAACATTAAATCGAGTCAATTGATTGGCGAGCATGAGCCCCGTCGGGCCTGCACCTACGATTATAATGTCAAAAAATTTTATTTCCATGCTATCAGTTTCTTTATGGGGAAAATTCTCTACCTAAACAAAGGCCATCCTTTTGGGATGGCCCTGGAAATAAATCCTGAGAACAGTTACTAAGGGTTGAGAAAAAATGCCGATTTTTCCTAAACACTCCTCATGCAGCATACAAAAACCAACCAGGTTTCAGATCTATTGCCCGGTTACTACTTCAAAAAAAATACCAGGGGCTCCTTCTATAATCCAAATACATTTTTGCGAACTGATATTTTAAAATTAGTTCTTTTTTAGATCCGACATTGCTTTAAGGCAATTGTTTTGAAGTACAATATCTAAATATGGCTATGAAGAATCAGGGTGTATTCAGATCAGGAACCAGTGGATTGGTATTATCAGAACCTAATAAACAATACTATCCAAAGGATTACCAGGAAAAAAGCCGTCTGACATATTATTCCTCAAAATTCAACAGCATTGAAATAAACGGAAGCTTTTATAAAATACCCCGATGCCAAACCTATAATAACTGGTCAGCCCAGGTTACAGAAGATTTTCAATTCAGCGTTAAATTATGGAAGGGAATCACCCACGACATGAAATGGAGTTTTCAGCAGCATGATTTTGAATTGTTTTTTTCAGCCTTGAACTGTCTGGGTGACAAGAAAGGCTGTCTGCTGATTCAGTTTCCAGCCGGCATCCCGATGGAATTAGATAAATTCAGGACCATTTTGGAACAGGTAAAAAAAATGGATCCAAATAGTTCCTGGAGAATAGCTGTTGAATTCCGTCACCATCGCTGGTACGAGAAATCTGTATTCGAAACATTAGATGAATTCAATGCAAGTCTTGTTCTGCACGATATGCCCAATTCGCGTATGGACAAATTACAGGGCAAACCTTCATTCGCGTATTTGCGTTTCCATGGGGAAAAAGGGGATTATCGGGGTACGTATGATGTGGATTTTTTGGACCAAAAAGCACATGAAATCAGAAATTGGTTAAACCGTGGTTTGGATGTTTATGCTTATTTCAACAATACAATTGGCGCAGCAGCAGAGAACTTAAAAACCCTGAATGAAATGGTGGTCTCTGGATTGAATAAAAAGAATCAGGTCCCCATAGTGAGGACCTGATTGACATTCATCCTTGTTTTGATGACTTAGCTTTATTCCTCCTGAGCAGCTGCATAATTAACACTTTCTTCAGCGACACTGGTTAATAACTGATCCGCCGCTTTTTCTTCTTCCAGTGTTTGTTCCAACAATTCGGCAACGTCTTCACGCCCAAGATTTCTGGCGAGTTGAGAAAGGCCACCATAAGTGGATATTTCGTAATGTTCAACTTTTTGACCCGCGAGGATCAGTCCCACATCCCGGGTTGAAGTACCCGTTTCAGTTTCATCAATAATACTTTCCCCCTCCTTGGTGATGCCTTCCATAGCCTCACATTTTTTGGCCTGGGCTTTTTCTTCCAGTAATCCAAAAACCTGTTCCAGTCTTTCCACATGAACCTTTGTTTCTTCCAGATGGTTAGTGAAAGCTTCTTTGAGTTCTGAGCTGGTGGCAGCTTTGGCCATTTTAGGAAGAGTTTTAACCAGATGTTTTTCCGCCCAGTAGATGTCTTTAATCTCATCTTTGAAAAATTCCTCCAGCATAGTATCCACATCACTGTCTGCAGAGACGGCTTTCGCTTTCACTGAGTTCGCTGGTTTGGAACCGGAACTTTTAGCACTTGCTGTTTTTGTTTTCATGTAATTAAGTTTTTTTATTTTAAATTATTTCTCGTGTGTTCCTATTAGATAACCGTGCCAGCAAAAATAGCACATCTATTAGTCAAACCAAATGGGGTGAGGACCATCTGATGCGGAATATCGTGTACCTGCTTCCCCAACATTTATCTAATTTTTATTTGAAAATCTTGAAATCAGGTAAATGACAAGTCCGATAATTCCCACTACAAGAATTACTCCGACCCATACACCAGCTTTAAAAATACCACCAATCACCTGGCAACTGCTTAAAAAAAGTAAGAACGACAATACTAAGAATGAAGAAAGTGATTTTTGCATTTTATTTGTTTTAATAAATAGTAATGTATAATCGTGCCATTGGGGAATTTCCTGCAGATAGGATTTAATATGGGTATTTGTTTTGCTTAGGCTATAGAAAATAAAATGGCATATTTATCAAAAGCCCATGATCAAATCAGGGCGGAATTAGATGCATTGAATGTTCAATGGCCGGATTCCGGAAAATGTTATCATGTGGAATTGGATCCGCCTCATGTTCTGTTTAATTTGAATTGCCCGAAGGAACTGGAGAACCGGGTTAGAGAAATACTATCCATGTATAATGCGAGCAATGAAAGTCATTAACAATTAAATAGAAAAAAGGATTTATTATTTTCTCCTCTGCGCGTGTTATTTCCTGATATGTCATGATGGCGACTACAACAGCAGATATTACCGCTCATATTTTCACATATGGATTCATCTGTTTTTGAATGACCTTCGGAAATGAGTCCCACCGCGGAACAAATCTGCCCCGGTGCACAATATCCGCATCTTTCAATTCTTCGCATAACCCGGAGAGTTAGAATATAAATTACTTCTGTGATAAAATTTCTACATGACGTGAGAATCAGGAACCACATTTTTCTGGAACTATACTTCAATATTTGTTAAAGATTTTTTTATTTGTTAACCGCTGGTGATTTAGTTTATCCACATTAAGCAGGATAAATAATTTTAAATGAGGATTTTATAATCTGAGCAAAACATCAGAGTAAAAATTTCTTCCCTTTCATCCGGCAATAAATTTCATTACTCAATAGCATTGGAGAATCAGGGATTGCATTTTGCAAAATGTATCTTATTAAATCATCTGTTACCAATTAAAACTATTTTTTATGAAACTATCATTTAGAAAACTTGCATTTATTATTTTACCGGGCCTCGTAGTTATTGCATCCTGTCACAAAGACAACAATCCGGGGACTACTACGCCGACTCCGACTCCATTGCAAACTTATATTGCAGGAGACACATCACTTTCCATTTACAATGCCGCTGTTGCGAAAGCGAATGATGCTTCACTTTATTCCGGCTCAGATTCTGTTACCGTTCTCGTTCCCACGAATGATGCTTTCAGAGCGGAAGGTATAACGACCAATACCATCAGCGCGATGTCTTCGACTGCGGTTGACTCATTACTCAGGTACCAATATATCAACCAGTCCGCGGATCTTAATAACGGCAAGTACACTACCTATAGTAGTTATCTGGGTTCTCCGATATATGGATATGGGGGCACGACAGACAGCAACTATTTCAATGGGGCACAAGCGACTAAGGTTGTGATACCAGGTAGTGAAGCGACTGTTTACCGGCTGAATACCCCGCTGGGAATTCCATTTGCAGCCGACAGTAATTTTCTGAATTCTGATACTTCTTATTCTTATTATTCTGCTGCCCTAGCACGGACCGGCATTAATCCTTCTTCCAATTCAGGATGGACAACTCTTCTTGTACCGAACAATACAGCGTTCCGTAATGCAGGTTATCCAACTATTGGAAGCATCAACAGTGCCGACTCAGCATCGCTCAGAAATATAATAGAGTATAATACCTTGCCTGGTCAATATTTTACTAATAGTTATAATGGTTTAACTACAGTGCCGACTTCTGTTTCAGGATCCAGTGTTACCATTGGCACAGGTGTTTCGGGTACCACTTTTACAGGCACCGGAAATACTACTGCCGTGGGATTTGCAGGAAGCAATCAGATCGCAGGTACCAATACTATTATTCAGCCAACGAATGGAGTATTGATGCCTTAGCGGGTAAATATTTTCATACACCTGAGGATACCCTATATATTGTAGGGTAAGGTTTAGAGTTAGCCCTTCATATTTATGGAGGGCTTAACGTTTATATGGTCCAGGCAATTGTTTTGATATAATAATGTGAATCAAAACAAATCAAGATGGCAAAGTATTCAAAAGGTGCCGGCGAAAAAGTGGAAAAAGCCATGCACGAAAAGAAAGAAGGAACACTTAAGAGCGGTCGCAGCGGAAAAAAAGTAAAAAGCCGTAAGCAGGCTATTGCTATCGGGCTTTCCGAAGCAAGAAAAAATGGCAGCAAGGTTCCGAAGAAAAAAACAAGTTAAAGAGCATACTGAGTAAAATATTTCCCGGACATTGTATGGTCGTTTATGGTGTATGGTTTATGGTGGATGGAAAAACCATTGACCATAAACCATAAGCCATTAACCTATGGTATTATAACCCGGCGCCAGGTAAGTGAAATAAAGCATCCTCCAGTTTCAGAGGTTTTACTTCGGTCGCTATATAAACGACGCTGAATTGCGGATTTTCAACTTCTATTTTTAATGGAACCGCTTTAGCCATGGAGACATAGGTATACCAGTTGCCCAATTTATGATTGACATAATTATTTGGATCTATGGAAAGTTTTGAACTGAAATAATATTTTTCAGTTCCGCTTTTGGATGTAAATATTAATTCATCGCATGAATATCCTAAAATATTCATTACCGCTTTATTCAGAACAAAACTTATCACAGAGTCATCGTTGATAGCGGCATCGTTCGAAATGGGAGATGCATTATTGGACATTTTTGTATATAATTTATTTTCTGACGGTACATATAATTGCCATTCGAGAAGTTTTCCGTTGAGCACTGATTTATATGCTCCTCCTTTGATAAAATATTCCTCTGTTGAACCCATCAAAGAAGTTAACCTGTCATCCGTAATCGTGGGGTTTTTGCTTTTATAAGAATTCTGATAAATAATTTCGCCCTCAAAATCCTGCCCGAAAACATGTAATGAAACAAAAAGAGCAAATAATAAGGTATTGACAAACTTCATGCAGAGCCGGTTTATCTGCTAAATGTAGTAACTTAATTCAGATCCTCTTTTGGAGGTCTCCTGTGCCACCAGCTGGCAAGTGATGATCCTGTAATATTCATGGTTGGTCCGAATACTGCTGGCGCCAATCCGACGGTTGCCAGTTTACCCATGGTTAATGCAAGCCCCGAAGCAAGTCCGCCATTTTGCATACCGACTTCCAGTGATACAGTCCTGCAGTCTTTTTCACTTAATCTGAACAGGCGTGCTGACCAATAACCCAGCGTATATCCTGCTGTATTTTGAATGAATGTTACGAGGATTAATTTCAGACCGACTTGCAACAAACTATCCCTTCCTGCTGCAGTAATAATAACTATGATGAAACCGATTCCAAACATGGAAATCTTTGGCATGGCTTTATCAATAAATGAAAACCTGCCTCGTACGAATTGATGGAATATCAATCCGGCAGAAATAGGCAGAATTACGATTTTGGTAATGTCCCATACCATTGCCCAAAATTTAATTTCAATAAACTCACCGCCGAGCCATTGTAAAAGCAGGGGAGTTAACAGTGGTGCCAGCATAGTTGATACAGCAGTTACGGTGATTGAAAGAGCCAGGTTTGCCCGTGCCAGGTAAGACATTACGTTGGAAGCAAGTCCGCTGGGACAACATCCGATCAATATAATACCAGCTGCTATTTCCCTTGGAAACCTGAATAAACTGGCGAGTAAAAACCCGAGCAGGGGCATGATGGTATAGTGACAAAAAATTCCAATAAAAACCCCTTTTGGATGATGCAATATATTTTTGAATTCTTTGACGCTGAGTTCTGTTCCCATACCAAACATAATAATCTGCAGGAGAGGAAGAATAAGGCCCGATAGACGAAACCCTCCGGCTTTTTGAAAATACGAAGGATAATACATGGCCAGGCTTACCGCAGCAAAAATCATCATTGTAAAGGAGAAACCCTTCAAGAGCCGGGAGCTTTGAAATGTAATCGCCAGTAAAATAAAAAACCCCATCAATAATAATCCGGCATAACCCAAATATCCAAAGAGAACAAAATACAGGTAAACGAATAATAAAACCAAAGCAGCCAGAAACAGGATAAGCTTCCTTTTCATGTATGATATATTTTAAGAGAAACAATTTTTTAAGGAAGGGCAAAAGCAATATAGACTCCACTGGATTTTAATCCTCTTCCTCCTCCCGCTGCAATAACCAGGTACTGTTTACCATTAATTTCGTAAGTGATCGGCGTAGCGAATCCGGCTGCAGGAAGCGGGAATTCCCAGACAACCTCGCCGGTTTGTTTATTAAAGGCCCGAATTTTTTCGTCCCTGGTTGCCGCAATAAAAACAAGTCCCCCGTCCGTTACAATGGGTCCTCCGTAGTTCTCTGTTCCTGTAACCGGAATTCCTTTTTTAGTCAGTTCGGGAAATTCACCAAGAGGTATGCGCCACTTGTATTCCCCGCTGTTTAAATCAATGGCATTGAGTGTTCCCCAGGGAGGTTTAATGCCGGGGTAGCCCTGCCGGTCATAAACTTTCGCCCAGACTTTTGCGCTCCAGGGAGGCAGGTAGGGGAAATCAGTTTTCTTTTTATTATTGTCATTCATTTGTTTAACGGCGCTTATGTTTTTGTTGGATTTTGTTTTTTGATCACCAAGCAAAAATTGAACGATGGCTTTTCGCTCGCCTGGGGTGAACTGCGTAAAAGAAGGCATTCTTCTGCGACCTTCCCGGATGATTTGTTCTATTTCATTTTCCTTTAGACGTTTACCCGTTTGCATAAGGCCTGGAATTTCTGCACCATTTCCTTTTTTATCTTTTCCGTGACAGGATGAACAATGAGTGATATACAGATTTTGTCCTTCAGGCAATGATTCCATTTCCTTCAGGTGTTTTGCTGAAGATTCCATTTGAAGTTTCCATAATCCATTATTTGTATTTTGAAAGAGAATGCCATCGGAATCAATGGCATTTCCTCCCCATTCTGCTCCTCCGCTATAACCAAAAAGCAGAGTTCCCTTTTCGCCGGGAGGTGTGAACTTATTTGCATGATCGGTTGAATCAAATATTTTTTTTATATACTCATGAGATTCGGTTGAAATATTAGTGATATCCACTTCATTAAAAACCTGCACGGAAAATGGCAAGGGCCGGACTGGGAATTTCTGAAAAGGCCATGGGTGTTCACCGGGCAATCCTTTTGTTGGAACTTTTTTTTCTTCCACAGGGAAAATGGATTTTCCCGAATCACGATCCAGCACATAGATCAGACCATCTTTGGTAGCCTGCACAACCACATCTGTTCTTTTTCCTTCAAGAACGATTGTGGTTAAATTCGGTGGACAGGGAATATCACGGTCCCATAGATCGTGATGGATAATCTGGTAGTACCATTTTAATTTGCCAGATTCCGCATCCAGTGCGAGAATACAATCTGAAAATAAATTTATTCCCGCACGCTCACCGCCATAAAAATCAGCAGCAGGAGAACCTGTACCCAGATATACAACGCCTCTTTTTTCATCCACAGTTAAACCACTCCAGTTATTTGCGGCTCCAACTTTTTTATACGCATCTTTTGGCCAGGTTTCATAACCCGCTTCACCCGGCTCAGGCACCGTATGAAAGACCCATTTCAATTTGCCGGACATGACATCAAAACCACGGATATATCCGGGTGCTGCATCTCCGCCTTCTGATACCGCTGATCCAATGATCAGTGTATTTTTAAAAACGATACCAGGCGTTGTTGCTGCAACATAGAGGTTGCTTACATCATGATGATTGTCGAGACCTGTATGCAGATCAATTTTTCCTGACATGCCGAAGCTTTCTATCGGAACACCGGTTAATGCATTGATTGCATAAAGTGAGGAACCGGCAGAATATAAAATCCGTTTATCTTCCCCGCTATTCCAATAGATAACTCCCCTGCAATAAGTAAGTCTAGGAACCGCATTTTTAAACGGATCAAATTCCCATATTTTTTTTCCGGATTCAGCGTGGAGTGCAAATAATTTTAATGTGGGACTTACAGCATACAATATATTGTCAACTACAATCGGTTGGCATTCCAGTTCGGAGCTCTTCATTCCTGCCCGGACACCGATGGATGTATCTGAGTTGTAAATCCAGGCAACCTGTAATTTTTTTACATTATGAATATTGATCTGTGTTAAACGTGAATACCGGTTGCCTGCTTTATTGCCGCCATAGACCGGCCAATCCTCCGAGTGATGACCAGATCCCTTTTTATCTTGCGTACCGGAAAACCGGCAGGAAGATGAAATAAAGAAAACAAAAAAAAGAATAAATAATAATGAGTGTTCGTGTTTTAGTCGAATCATTGTGGCTGTTTATTTCGGACACAGGGTTGATAATTGTTGAATCAGGGTCTTATGATCGTTCCGTCGCGTTTTCTGATTGTCCAACGACCCGCGTTATTATTTATCGGATATTTAGCCGCCATTTTTTCATCGATGTCAACGCCCAGTCCCGGCACTTCATTCACATATAAGTATCCTTTTTTTAATACAGGTGTGCCCGGGAAAACTTCCATGAGTTTATCAGAGAACTGAATGGATTCCTGAACCCCAAAATTCCAGATGGCAAGATCGATATGACATTGGGCTGCGTGACCAACAGGCGAAACATCACCTGGTCCGTGCCATCCCGACTTCACGTTGAAAAATTCTCCGAGCCGCGCAACTTTCATTGCAGGTGTAATTCCTCCGATCTGGGAAAGATGGCAACGGATATAATCAAACGAATGATCGGCCATATAACCCACAAACTCATTTTGATTGTTAAATAATTCACCCATGGCAAAGGGAACCGTTGTACTTGCGCGTAGTTGTTTAAACCAGTCCATATTTTCCGGAGTCACCGGATCTTCTATCCAGTACGGATTATATTCTTCCAGTTTTTTACACATATTGATCATGTTCATTGGCTGAACCCGCTCATGCGTATCATGTAAGAGCTCAATATCTTCGCCGCATCTTTTTCTGACTTCTTTAAACATTTTGGGTACGGCCTGCAGGTAAGCGTTTTCATCCATAAAATCATCGGTTGGTTTTCCAAACCCCGCATCTTTGAAATCCGGTTTTTGTGCGAGATACAGGGAGCCGTATCCGCCCTGTTGAATTCTTACATATTGAAATCCCTGGTCGATATATTTTTGAACATTATCGGAGACTTCTTCGGGTGACTTACCATCTGCATGAGCGTAACAGTCAACTGCAAAACGGGATTTACCTCCCAGCAACTGATACACGGGCATGTTGGCTCTTTTTCCTTTGATATCCCACAGGGCCTGATCCAACCCGCTGAGCACATTGTTCAGTACCGGCCCGTTTCGCCAATATGAACTGACAAAAAATGATTGCCAGATATCTTCTATATTGTCTGCATCCCTGCCTATGCAGAAATCTCCCATGTAATTATTAATTGCAGACACCACTGCTTCTGCCCGCTGGGTAAATGTGGCGCAGCCGAGTCCGTATAATCCTGGTTCGGTTGTTTCTACTTTCACAATAACCAGATTAGCTCCCTGCGGAGCGGTGCCGATAGCTTTTACGCTTTTGATTTTTAATGGGGGCAGGCCGGCATTGTGAAATTTATTTTCTATTCCGGCCGCTTTGAGGGATGGGATTCCTCCCATAATTCCTAAGAAACCTGAAGCAGTTCCCAATCCTAAAGCTTTTAGAATGGACCGACGATTTAAAGAAGAAGAAAATTTGTTGGAATTCATTGTTTTAATTCTTGTTAAGGTGAATGAAGCGGCTCTAAGATTTAATGATGTAATAAACAGGATGGAGATTAACCAGGGCTTTAATAATCAATTAATATGAGGATTATTATTAATTAACAGGAAGGTTAATCAATTATTAGTAAGTGGATTAATCTCGGAAGGGTATTTTTAAACATTATTTTTTTGGTCTAAGCAAGAGTAGATGATCCTGAAATTTATTGGCTCTGCTCCACGGGGAATGTCTTTACATTCCCCTTTTCTTTATTTGTATGGGGAAGGAGTTTTTAAAAAAACTTCTTAAAATAATTCCAATTAATGGATTTATTAATCAATTATTAGCGATTTCGTTAAGGCCTTCCCGCGTTATTTGTGTCTTTAATCACCAAAACCATTGCTTAATATGAAAAAACTTCCTTTACTGGTACTGCTGGTATTTGGCCTTAATATTTACGGGTTTGCCCAAAACCGGTTGATAAAAGGTAAGGTTACTGATGATCATGGAAAGGCCCTGGCAGGGGCGAGCATAAATATTAAAAATACTGCTGCTTCCACATTAACAGATTCATCCGGAAATTTTCAGCTACCGTTTTCGGGCAATGGGAAGGCTCAGTTAGTGGTGACTTTCGTAGGTTATTTAAGCACTGAGCTTTCTATTGGTAGTGGAAATTATTTTGATGTGCAACTGAAACATGATGCACAGAACCTGGGTGATGTAATTGTTATAGGATATGGAACCCAAAAGAAAAAGGATGTTACGGGAGCCATCAGCGTGGTTAAAACAGATGAACTGGCACACCTTCCGCTTACCAGAGTTGAACAGGCTCTACAGGGTACTGCTCCCGGAGTAGCTGTTCAGAGTTCCAATGGCCAGCCCGGAGCACCGCTCAGTGTCCGGATCAGAGGAACCAACTCCATCACCGGTTCCAACGAACCACTGTATGTAATAGATGGATATATTGGCGGATCAATTGAATCAATCAATCCCAGCGACATTGAGACGCTGGAAATATTAAAGGATGCTTCAGCAGGCGCCATCTATGGATCAAGGGCTTCCAACGGCGTCGTCATTATAACAACCAAAACAGGTCATGAAGGTGCTGCCAGAATAAATGTCGGAGCATGGTTTCAAAAGGCTGAAGTTCCGAAAGAACTGGATTTGATGAATGCATACGATTTTGCCAATACGGTAAACATTCAGGATGCAGCTGTGAACTTACCTCCGGCTTTTTCTCAGACTCAGCTGGATGGATTTAAAACAAATCCCGGCACGAACTGGCAGGAAGCTCTTCAGCAGAAACCACTGATTCAGAATTATGAAGCTTCTGTTTCAGGAGGTAGTCCTCATATGAGTTATTTTGTTTCATTCAATTATCTTGATCAGCCTGGTCTGATCCTGAACCAATATTATAAAAGAGGGACGATAAGATCCAACCTTGATTTTAAGATTAATGACAAACTTGATCTGAAATTTTATTTACTCACTGCTATCCCATCCAGCCGCAATACTGCTTATATCGGGAATGTCGGAGAACCTTTTGCAGCAGCAACAGAATGGGATCCCACAACGCCGGTACGGAATCCTGTAACCGGTGAATACAACCTCACATCGCCCTATGGAACGCTGTATGTTAACCCGGTAGCGCAGGCCAACAGCCAGCAGGTTGACCAAAATTCGACGGATGCGGTTGGTACTGGCGTACTGAGTTATAAAATACTGAAAAACCTCACATTCACATCTTCGAATTCTTATGAATCACAATGGGGATGGCAACGTCAGCTCATGGGTCTGAATACGAGCCAAACCGTTGTAAATGGAATTACGGCTGGTTATGCTTCCGGAAATACAACATGGCTGAGTGCTTTTCAGACCAGTAATTTTCTTACCTACAATCTGTTGACTGGCGATCATGCCCTTACACTTACCGGCTTGTATGAATATTCTCTGGGGACAAATCAGAATATAATGGCCACAGCATCCAATTTGTCCACTTACGCTCTTGGATATTATAATCTCGGTGTAGGATTAACACAGGCAACAAATTCAGGATATTCTTCCAGCGAGCTACAATCGTATATGGGAAGGATCAACTACGCCTTTAAAGACAGGTATCTTCTTCAGGCAAGTATAAGAGATGATGGTTCTTCACGCTTGACAAAGAAGTACAGCACTTTCCCATCCATTGCTGTTGGATGGATCCTGTCCAAAGAAAATTTCATGAAGGATTCTAAGGTTTTTTCTTCCCTGAAAATCCGGGGTAGTTATGGAGAAACAGGCAATCAAAATATTCCGCCTTATTCTTCGATACCTGTAATTAATACAAGTAGTGTGGGTTATTACTATGATGGTTCAACACTCTCTATCAGCACACCGCTCGGGCCACCAGTTGCTACCGACCTTGTTTGGGAAACAACATTGCAATCCAATATCGGGGTGGATGCATCGTTTTTAGAAAACCGTTTGAATTTCACGATAGAAGCTTACAATAAGAAAATATCCAACCTTCTTTTTAGTTACCAGACACCTGCATATCTCGGAGGTGGCAGTTATGAAAGGAATATTGGAAGCATTCAGAACAGAGGTATTGATATTGGAATTTCAGGAACACCTCTTTCTCCCAGTGCAGGGAAATTAAAATGGACAACCTATTTTTCAATGTCCTTCAACGATAATAAGGTATTAAATCTGAATGGTCTTGATAATGTCGTTGTGAATGGTATTGGTCAGCCACAACAAAATATTTCAATTTTGAAAGTTGGCAGTTCCCTTGGAGAATTTACGGGATACAAATTTTTAGGAACCTGGAAAACCAGTGAAGCCGCGGAGGCTGCCATCTATGGCAATAAACCGGGTGATGCTCATTTTGAAGACGTAAATCATGATTCTACAATTAACCAGAACGATTACACTTCGATCGGAAACGGTATTCCTAAAATGACCTGGGGATTTATAAATGATTTTAGTTACGGCAATTTTACGCTGAACTTTATGTTTTCCGGTCAGACAGGATCACAAATATATTCTCAGACACTCGCGTATACATGGGGTCAGGCACCGGGAACACGCAATGCTACGACACAGCAGGCAACCCAGATGTGGACGCCACAAAATCAGACAAATATTCCTGCATTCAGCACGACCGGCAGCTTTCCTACCAACAGCAGCCAGTATGTATATGACGCAGATTTTGTTAAACTCAAAAACTTATCACTGACTTACAGCATTCCACAAAGTGTTTTGGGCAGGGCTAAGATCCGGAGTATAGATGTATATGTAAGCGGCCAGAATTTATTCTGCATTACGAAGTATCCAGGTTATGATCCGGAACTGACTAATGCCCAGAGTGCCATGACTCAGGGTATAGAAATGGGTGTTATTCCAAATCCGAGGACCTATACTTTGGGATTCAGGGTAGGATTCTAAACATTAAAATCACCTGTAATGAAAACATCATTTATAAAAAATAATAAAATGAAAATAAAAGTTCTTATACCATTTGTTTTCCTCGTCGTTGCGGCATTCCTGGGATGCTCGAAACTCAATGAGGATCCCAAAGCAACACTGACACCGGGAAATTATTTCCAAACGCAATCTGATCTGGATGCCGCAGTTGCAGCTATCTATCAGGGAATGGTTATCGATGGTGCTTATGCTTTCGATTTCCACTTATATTCTTTTTTTGGATCGGATGATCTGACTGCAGATCCGAACCTTGGTAAAGCAGATCAACGTGATTTTGATCAATTCAAAGCAAGCAGTGGAAATAATTCTATTGCCCATGCCATATGGGGAACTCCCTGGGCTGCCATTTACCAGTGCAACAATGTATTGGCAAATTATCAGAAAGTAGTCAGCGATGAGACATCAAAAAATGGCGCAGCAGGCCAGGCTTATTTTGTGAGAGGCTGGAGTTATTATCTGCTTGTCAGGGCGTTTGGACCTGTACCCGTAATAACCACAGAAGTCGGACCCGATTACAGACCTCCAAGAGATTCCGTCAACGTAGTCTATCAGCAAATCGTAAGTGATCTGCAAATGGCTGCCAGTCTGCTTCCCACCAGTTTTCCAGGACAACCGGGGAAAGCCACACAGAATTCAGCCAGGTCTCTTTTAGCCGATGTATATCTGACCATGTCAACCTGGCCATTGAATCAAAACAGCAATTATACACTGGCAGCCACCATAGCAGATTCTGTGATTCAATCCGGACAATATTCGCTGGTTCCTGATTATGGGCAGGTATTCCAGACGAATAATAATTCGGAGTCTATTTTCGGTTTGGAATTTAATGTCAGTGGTGGAAATCCGGACCGTTTTTTTGGAGATTGTTCTATGCCATGGGAAGAATATGGATTAGATGGAAATTTCGGATGGGAAGAATTCTATCCTGAAATTAATTTTTATCTCGGTGCTCCGGTTTGTAAAAGGACTGACGAAGAGTTCTACACCACACTCAAACTTCTGCAGCCTGATAAAACATTTCTACTCGTTCCATACAATTCACCTTTGACCCGGAATCAGCATCCTTTTTACAGGAAATTCAGACAGGCGATCAATAATGAGGGTTGCCTGGAAACAGATTCAACGCTCATTGCCATGAATCCAAGCACGAATAAAACAAACGATGTAATCAGGTATCCGCAGGTGTTACTGGATTATGCCGAAGCATCTGATATGGCTGGCAGCGGACCGACCGCAGCGGGGTATGCCGCCATTAACACCGTCAGGGCACGTGCGGGTGAACAACCGCTGACGGCTGGTCTTTCCCAATTAGCCTTCAGGGATTCGGTGGTCTACGAAAGAGCCTACGAGTTCGCAGCTGAATGGGGGATAAGGTGGTTTGATATTGTACGGCTTCAATTGCTACCACAAGTTGTAGCAGCAAGAAATCCTCTAGAGAATCCAATCAGTCCGACTGTTGTCCTCCAAAATAAATATTACGCACCTATTCCGGTAAATGAAATGCTCAAGAATCCGCAATGGACCCAGAATCCCGGATATTGATTATTCAAAATCCTGTAAATGAAGTTTAACCATGCATAAAGCATGGTTAAACTTTTTTACTGAAGTTGAACTTATTGCGGACCTGAAAATTTTATTGATGATTAAATATTTATTTAATAATAAAACGATTGTTTTATCGATATTGCTTCATTCTTTATTTTTTATATTAAAAGCACAGGCAAGGAAAATAAAAGATACAACAGCACCAAATATTGGCCTGCTTAAATATATCGATCCGACTATAGGAAATGTTGCACAATTACTTGAACCGACAAGGCCTGCAGTCTACCTTCCAAACCAGCTGATTCGCGTCTATCCAATACGGAAGGATTATCTGGACGATCAGATTTCAGGTTTCCCACTGACAGTTGTTTCACATCGCCTGGGTTTTGTATTTGGAATTAAACCTTTTACCGGAAAGATCAGTAACCAGAGCTGGGATCAGAAGATGCCATATGATTATGATCTTGAAATAACCAGACCCTGGTATTATTCGACTTACCTGCTCAATGATGGAGTAACAGTGGAATTCTCACCCGGAATGAAAACCGGCATTTACCGTTTTACATTTCCTCCCGGTGAAAATAAATCGATCCTGTTTAATTCTTTTAATGATGGCGGTTCTTCGTTTCGATTCGGCCCATCTGGCGAAATCACAGGATTGGAAACCTGGCACGGGGATATCAAAATTTATATGTATGGAATTTTTTCCTCTCAGGGGAATACCGGATTTGTAGAAAATAATGAATTGATAAGCGGAAATAATATAATTGGTTTGTCAGCCAGGGCATTTATCAGTTTCCCTTCTTCCAGTAATATGGTTGAATTCAGATATGCGATCAGTTTTATCAGTGAGCAGCAGGCGAAGGCTAATTACATGCACGAAATAAATAAAAAAAGTTTTTCAAAAGTGAAAACTGATGCCGAACAAAAATGGTCCGATCAGATTTCACAAATACATGTTGAAGGCGGAACAGAAAGTCAAAGGCGTTCGTTTTATACCGCTTTATACCGTTGCTCTGAAAGGATGGTTGACATCAGCGAAGACTCATTTTATTTCAGTGGATACAACGGAAAAATTAACAAAGATGCAAGAGCATTTTATGTTGATGACTGGTCCTGGGATACATATCTCGCTTTACATCCACTCCGGATGATTTTGCATCCTTCCCTGGAAGAGGACATGCTTCAGTCATACGTTCGCATGTATGAACAAAGCCGATGGATGCCGACATTTCCCGTTCTTTTTGGCGATTATGCCTGTATGAACGGGTTTCACTCTTCTATCATTTTTCTGGATGCCTACAGAAAAGGACTAAGAAATTTTGATATTCAAACCGCCTATGAGGGCATTAAAAAAAATGCTGTTTCCGCCACACTGTTACCATGGCGTAATGGCGAAAAGACTGTACTGGATGATTTTTACAGAACCAATGGCTATTTCCCGGCACTTCCCCCCGGAACCAAAGAGACAGTGGACGAGGTTCATCCTTTTGAAAAAAGGCAGTCAGTCGCTGTTACATTGGGAGCATCATATGACGATTGGGCTGCTTCACAGCTTGCAAAAGAACTGGGGAAAACGAATGACTATGAACTTTTTTATAAATGGAGCAGGAATTACCTGAACCTCTGGAATAAGGAACAAATGTTTTTTTTACCGAAGGATGACAAAGGAAACTGGATAAATATAGATCCTGCATTTGACGGCGGTCCTGGTGGCAGGGATTATTTTGATGAAAACAATGGATGGACATATATGTGGCAGGTGCAGGAAGATATTCCAAGTCTGATAAACCTGATGAATGGAAAGGATGCTTTCGAAACGAGACTGGATAAATTATTCCGGGAGGACCTGGGCCGTTCAAAATATGCGTTCTGGAATAAATTCCCGGATGCGACAGCATTGGTAGGACAATTCTCTATGGGAAATGAGCCGAGTTTCCATATTCCTTATTTATATAACTACACAAATTCTCCCTGGAAGACACAGCAAAAAATCAGGCTTCTTTTAGATACCTGGTTTAAAGACGACATATTTGGAATTCCCGGCGATGAAGATGGAGGTGGTATGTCGGCCTTCGTTGTTTTCTCCTCTATGGGATTTTATCCTTTAACTCCCGGTATCCCGGTATATACGATTGGCAGTCCTGTATTCAGTAAAGTGACGATTTCATTGGAAAACGGAAAAAAGTTCACCGTTCTCGCACATCACTGTTCTCAGATAAATAAATATATACAAAGTGGCCGCATCAACGGAGTTCCATTAAAAACACCCTGGTTCACACATAGTCAACTTGTGAACGGTGGAACGCTTGAATTAGAAATGGGACCTAAACCAAATAAGAAATGGGGAGTCGAGGGAAACGGGGTTGTAAAAAATAAATAGTGTAAAACAGCACTGATGATCAAAAGACTCACGATGGTTTTGGTTGGATATTTCCTGATTTCAAAGGCATATGCACAGCCGAAGTACAGCCCGCATTCATCCTTTGAAACCTATAAAGGGCTGATCATGGCCGGATACCAGGGATGGTTCAATGCCCCAGGTGACGGGGCTAATATGGGCTGGAACCACTATGCAAGGAATGGTGTATTTGAGCCTGGAAATTGTAAAGTCGATTTTTGGCCGGAAGTTAAAGAATATCAGAAAGTGTACGAAACACCATTTAAGATTGCTAACGGAGATCCCGCTTATATATTCAGTTCTTATGATAGTCAAAGTGTATATCTTCATTTCAGATGGATGAAAGATTATGGAGTGGACGGCGTATTTGTTCAGCGCTCGGTAACTGCTATTAAAAATCCTGAAAATCTAAAACACGACGATCATCTTCTGAATAATGCGCTGAATGCGTCCCGTTATTTTCACAGAGCTATTTCTGTTATGTATGATTTTTCCGGAGTTAATGAAGAGAATAAAGACTGGCTGGTTATCATCAATGACTGGAAGCACCTGGTAGACAGTTTGAAAATAGCATCACGCGGACCGCACCAGACTTACCTGTATCATCGTAATAAACCGCTGGTCGCTTTATGGGGAGTCGGATTTCCTGACCGAACAAATAATCTGAAATCTATTGAAAGGATCATTGACTTTCTAAAATATGACCCGGTATATGGTGGCTGTTCGATTCTTCTGGGTGTGCCGGCTTACTGGAGGGATTTTGGAAAGGATACTGAAAAGGATCCTTATCTCCACACTTTAATTCATAAAGCAGATATCATCAGACCCTGGTTCGTTGGGAGATTTAATGAAGAAACCTATCCAGTGTTCAAAAGCAGGATCAAAGATGATATAATATGGTGCAAACAAAATAAACTGGATTATGCTCCTGTGGTTTTCCCAGGTTTCAGCTGGCACAATATGCATCCTGAAAGTAACAAGGCTCAGATCTCCCGTAACCGGGGACGATTTTATTGGCAACAGCTATGTGGAGCTATAGAAGAAGGATCAGAAATGATATATATAGCCATGTTCGATGAAATAGATGAGGGTACAGCCATTTTTAAAACTTCAAAAAGTCCACCTGTCGGTCTCAGTACATTCGAATCGTTTGAACCTGAAATTCCAAGTGACTATTATCTGTTTCTGACCGGAGTGGCTGGCAGGATGTTAAAGAAAGAAATTCCACTGGATGGAAATATTCCTTTACCACCTTTACAGGATAAATAAAGCAGAAGAGCCGTAATAAAATGCATTATGAGAGAACCATATTGTCAGCATCTGCGCTGATACTTTCATTACATATTTATTCTTTAAATGTTCAGGATACTCATTTGGCAAAGGCAAAATTTTCATCTGAAGCAGATACCATTATATCAGATGGAATCAATTTCCAAAAACAATATAATCCTCCCGATCAGGCTATGGAACCTTTTTGCATCACAGAGGACAAATCAAATGGATACCTGCTTGCCGGAAACTTTTACATACCATCTGTAAATAATATTGTAACAAGGACTACTTCTCTTTTTCATATTGATGAAAAAGGCTGTGTGAACTGGTCAATAGCGATGACTCCGGGCCAGGAAGAAGTTATACAATCTGTCATTACCACATCTGATTCAGGATATTTAGTAAGCGCATTTCCCTTTCAGTCGCAACAGGACAATTATCCACGTTACTTAAATATATTTAAACTGGATAAATCGGGGAATAAAGTCTGGGCACATTCCTTATCCGACGGAACAAATGTGATGAACTATTTTTCTACTATCTGCGAAACATCGGATGGGGGATTCACACTGGAGATCGGATCTTTCCCTTTGTCCGGCAGTCCTTCCGGTATTTGTATATTAAAAATAGATCAGTCAGGCCGATTCGTATGGGGCAGAAAACTTAGTGTTGAAAATGACGCTTATTATGATATAGGCGGCATTTTAGAAAAAGGAAATTATATATATACAACAGGTTCCATTTATCAGGCTTTGGCCCCTTTCGATATTATCAGATCATTCTTTGTTCAGCTGGATAAAAATACCGGAGAGGTAATACGGACTATGAAAAATGATCCCGCGAAGCTGCCGCTTACTTTTATTGATATTCATAGTTACAAGGATAGTTTGCTTATAAATAGTTATTCTCAAAACCAATTAAATGATTTTATTTTTTTGGACAATGAAGGGAATACCGGTAGCAGTCTTTTAGTAAACAATCCCTATGGGTCATTGAATGGTAAGAAAAATGTTACAGTGAGCCCTGATAATGGAATTTATTTTTACCAGCCTTCCGGAATATCCGGATCTGTACACAAGAATATAATTATGCGGGTAGACGGTAATAAACAAATCGCATGGCAGTATGACTTTTCAATATTGAACCTGAGTTTTTCAGGATGGAACCAGCTGGCGGCTGCACCGCTAAATGGATTGGCAGGGATTGGGAGTGGATTAAATACCAATGGATTTAATGAACTTAGTTTTTTGAAACTTGATTCCATAGGTGCGGGATGTAATTCCGGCCCCACAAGTCTCAGTTTGCAGCCAGATCAGATCAGGCTGGTTCCGATGACATGGAGCCTGAATAACGACCTTTCTTTCATGGTTAACGATTTTCCACTGAGTTTGAACTACGAGCCAATGGATTCCCGCTTATTATGCCCCCAATATTTAAGTTGTTGTGATTCAACAAAGATGTCAAAAGTTAATTTACCCACAGACACCATTTTATGTTCCGGGTACATTATGAAATTGGATGCTGGGACTGGTTATACCAGTTATCTATGGCAGGATGGATCAGTTGGGCAAACCATGGATGTTGTTGATTCAGGCACTTTTTGGGTAAGTGTAACTGATCAAAATGGATGTACTGATATTGATACGGTAAGGGTCGGCTCTGTTGAACCACTACCTGCATCTTTTTTACCGGCAGACACGACCATATGTATCGGCGATATACTCGATATCAGGCCTCTAAGGCCTTTTGAAATGTATAAGTGGAGTACCGGCGGCGTTGGAAATTCATTACAAATCGGGGAAGCGGGCAATTATACATTACAAGTTGTGGACAGATACGGGTGCGAAGGTAAAGATTCTATCATGGTTAAAACAAAATCCTGCCCGATGGAAATATTTTTTCCAAACGCCTTTTCTCCAAATAAAGACGGGATAAACGACATTTTTAAACCAGTTATTATATCAACGCCTGTTATCTATCAGTTCAGCATTTATAACCGTTTTGGGCAACTGATCTTTAAAACAAGCGATCCCGGTGAAGGCTGGGATGGTATGGCTGGAAACACTGCGCAGGAAACAGGTGCTTATGTATGGATATGCAAATATCAATTTTCAGGAGGGAAGAAAAATGTCGTAAGTGGTACGGTGATATTGATACGCTGAATCTGCTGGCTTTAACACCGGTTCAAATAACCATTTATTAACGAAACTTCTTTATATTTATATTTTACGATTGCCTATGAGACGGATTGCTTTTTCCATTGCAGTCGTTCTTTTAATTCAAATGAACGGCTATAGCCAGTCTTATGGACTGACTTTCAGCAGTCATGAAACAGTGTTGGAAAAAAGGACCTCACTGGATATTTCTCCGGATGATTCTATCTGTTTTTCAAAGAATTTTGAATTAAGCTTTGACATAAATTATCTTCCAAAACACGTTACCTATTTTGGTTATATACTTCGCATAATCAGCAATGGTGATCATAATATTGATTTGATTTACCATCAGAAATCACATTCTTTCAGGGTTGTAAATGGGGAAACATTTTCCAATATCAGTTTTATGATTGACAGTCCTAAACTTTACAAAGACTGGAACAGTATCTCCTTAAAGTTTAATCTGGAGAATCAGACACTCACGTTCGAAGTAAATAACCAAAAGGCCGGGGAGTGCAGTATTCCTTTAAATTTCAGGTGTTTTAAATTTCTGTGGGGAGCTAATGATTTTGAAAAGTATAAAACCAGGGATATTCCCCCTATGCAGATAAAGGATATAAAAATTTACGAAAATAATACACTGAGATATTTTTGGCCACTCAATGAAGCTTCGGGAAATATCGGGCACGATGTTGTAAATAAGCAGATAGCAAAAGTTAAAAATCCAAATTGGTTAAAGCCCAAATATCAAAAATGGGAATTACTGAATTCTTTTACATTAAATGGATATGCAGGTGTTGCATTTGATTCAAAATCAGATAAGATATATGTTGTAGGCTCAGATTCTGTGATTGTTTTTAATCTGAGCAATGAAAAGGGTTTAATGGAGTGGGTTGACAATAAACATGAAAACCTGAGAGTCGGTCATCAGTCCATATTCGATACCAGCAGCAATAAATTATATGATTTATTTATTGACCAGAAAAAAGTCGTCGCATTTGATTTCAGGAATCATCAATGGGAGAGTGATTTTGAACCCGGGAAAATAACGGAATTCTGGCATGCGAATAAATTCATTTCCAAAATGGATTCTTCTCTCTATATTCTCGGAGGGTATGGGCAGCTCAGGTATAAAAACTGGGTACAGCGTTATTCATTTGCAACTAAAAAATGGGATTCTCTCACTACTTATGGGGACTATTCTCCTCCCAGGTATCTGGCTGCGCTGGGTGAGGATCCGACCGGGAAATTTGTTTATATAATAGGTGGCTATGGTAGCCAGACAGGCGATCAGATGCTGGATCCCCGAAACTTTTATGATATGTACCGGTTTAATGTAAAGGACAAATCATTCAAAAGAATGTTTGCGTTGAAACCGGTTGAAAACCAATTTACATTTGTAAACAGCCTTGTCATTGATCCTAGAACAAATAATTATTACGGATTGATTTTCCCCAATGACAGTTCTAACTCAAATCTCCAATTGATCAAAGGTTCGCTGACAGATTCGTCTTACAGGATTCTCGCCAATAAGATTCCTTTTACGTTTCATGATATTGAATCATTTGCAGATTTGTATTATTCGCCCATCAGCAATAAACTGGTCACGGTAGTTTTAAACTATTCAAAAAGCGATGAACTGCAAAAGATATCCACCATTAGAATATATTCTTTGAATTTTATTCCGGAACCGGATGATGTTGTCGTGAGTGAACAATCATCGGGAGACCAGCGCATAATATTAGTTCTTGCTCTTTTATCAGTTGCATTATTAATGGCAGGTTATTATCTTTATAGAAGAAGAAAGCGAATAAGGAGTGTTGTTACCCAAACACCTTTTTCTGTTCGTGAATCTAATCTTAAAATCGCAGGCAGGACAATTTATCTTCAAAATTCAGAAGAACAGGAAATACATTCAGCAATTTATCTTTTTGGGCAATTTCAGGTAATTGACAGAGAGGGAAATGATATTACCGGACT
This sequence comes from uncultured Bacteroidota bacterium, assembly GCA_963711345.1. Taxonomy (GTDB): domain Bacteria; phylum Bacteroidota; class Bacteroidia; order Chitinophagales; family Chitinophagaceae; genus Puia. Next base: position 1,817,166 of record CAVQDS010000002.1, read on the forward strand.
TTTTACTCCGTTGCTTAAGGAATTGTTCCTTATTGTCTGCATAAATACTATACGAAAGGGCAGAGGAATAAGTTCAGAAATGCTCAATGAAAGGCTATGGCATGATAAGTCTGAAAAAGATGCAAAAAACAACAGATCGGTTAACATTGCCAAACTGAAAATTATCCTTGAAAAAATTGGTAATTGCGCCATCAGTAAGGAATCAGGTTCATGGCAATTCCAAAAACTGGATGAATACATTTATATAGATTTCGCAGTTTTCAATTCAATTATACAACAGAGCCAGCATCCTGGTAAGGATGATATCAGACCACTGATTGATGTTATTAAAAGAGGATCCTTTCTATATATGACGGAATACGACTGGTTGGATAGTATAAAGTCAGAAATATCTAATTCAGTTATAGATTTATGTCTTTGTTATATTAAAAAACATGGAATTACCCATGAGCCTGAATTTATTATAGAAATTACTAATTGCATCTTTCATTTTGATCATTTAAATGAAGATGCACTGATATACCAGTGTAAATGTCTGATCATACTGAAGAGATTCACCCTGGCCAGTAATATCTTTCTGAAATTCGCAAAGGAATACAAAGATATTTATGGTACTGAGTTAACAAAGACCTTTCACGAAACGATTGCCTGATTAGTACTCAAATAAAAGGGTGATTTTCCTAAATTAATTAAATATTAAGTGACTGGTTAATCAGCTAAATGTTAATTGCACCTATAGTGTCCTGCATATCTATGATTATACTGTGATTTGAATGTTTTCAATTTCGAATTTGCCTGTATGAAAAGACCTCTACAAAACCAGGAGACTAATCTGAAGAAAGTATATTCGGGGAAAAGGAGTTTAATTTTCAAAATTACAGCTATTCTTCTCCCCGTACTGATTTTGATTCTGATAGAATTTTCTCTCCGGATTTTTCAATACGGCAATAATCTGGACCTTTTTATGGAGGCCCCGGACAGACCTGATTACCTGGTATTAAACCCTGCTGCTGCCAGAAGATATTTTATCAATCCTGCATTTGCTCCTACGGGAAACAGTGAACTTTTCAAAAAGAATAAGGAAAAATCTACTTTAAGAATCTTTGTACTGGGAGAATCAACCACGATCGGATATCCCTATTTCCACAACGGATCATTTCACAGATGGTTATTATTCAGGTTGATGCATGAATTTCCCGACAGAGAATTTGAAATAATCAATTTATCCCTGACAGCTGTAAACTCATATACTGTATTGGGTTTTGCGAAAGAAATAGTCAAATATCAGCCAGATGCTGTGATGATATACTCAGGACACAATGAATATTACGGAACATTAGGAGTCGGTTCAACCAATAGTGTGGGAAATAATTCACGGGTTATTCAGTTGGTACTAGCGCTGCGAAAACTAAGAATAGTTCAATTGGTGACCGGTTTATTTGAAAGGGCAAAGAATTCATCCGACCTGAAGAAAGAATTTGCGGGTCAGACATTAATGCAAAGGATGGTTGCTGATCAACAAATCCAGTACGGTTCATCACTTTATAAAAAGGGTATTGAACAGTTCAATTCGAATATGGACAAAACCCTTGAACTATTTAATAAAAATGGAATTCCGATATTTATTAGCAATCTCGTTTGTAATGAAATGGATCTGAAACCTTTTGTGAGCATTTTTCCTGATAGCGTGCAGTTACCAGGGTTTAATAAAAATTTCAAAGAAGGAGTAATCGCCTTTAATAATGGAAATTGGGACCAGGCGGCCAGATCTCTAAAAGTAGCGGATCGGATTTACAATGGTCATGCACTATGCAATTATTATCTGGGTAAACTGGCTTATGGTGAAGGGAATTATATTCAGGCAAAAAAGTATTTTATCCGTGCCAAAGATCTGGACGGCCTTCGATTCAGGGCTCCCTCAGAGATCAATGATGTGATTAAAAAATTATGTGATAAATACAAACAAGCGCACCTGGTAGATACAGAGGCGGCATTTGATTCCATTTCATCAAATCATATCATTGGGAATGGACTTATTCTGGAACATGTTCATCCGAATTTAAAAGGATACGCAATCATATCAGATGTTTTTTATAAAGCATTAAAAAATGAGCATATCATTCCTCCGTCGGAAACAAATGAAATGAATTTGAAGGAATTAATGCGGACAATGCCTTTAACTGATGTTGATTCCCTGTTAGGAGTATATAGAATTTCGAATCTCAAACGAAACTGGCCTTTCAACGAAGCACTATCCGGAGATTCTCCAAAAGTTGTAACTGTTGAAGAAAAAATGGCCTATTCAGTGGTTAATCAGCACAGGCTTTGGCCAAGTGCCATGGAAGAGCTCTATAATTATTATTTTGATTCGAAGGATTTGCCAAAGGCGAAAACAATTATGGAATTACTGGTTCTTGAACATCCGACTGAAACATATTTTTATGATAAGACAGCTAATCTTTATGGTAAGATGGGCTATTTCGAAGAGGCAGCTTTTTATTTTAAAAGAGCTTTTGCAATATCACCAACTTTTGAATATGCCAGAACATTGTTCGTAATTTATCTCAGGATTGACCGTCCGGTTGATGCGATGCCATACCTTGATTATGCCATTCAGAACAATACTTCCAATGTAAACTTTTTGCCGGTCAGAAAATACGCAGGTGAAATTATCAATCTTCAGAAAACGATGGCTCAGGATTCTTTGAGCTTACCAATATTGAATCTGATTGCAACAAAATACATGACGATGGGAAACAAAGAAGGAGCGTCAAAATATATTGACAAGATTTTAAAAGCGGACCCTAAAAACAAAGAGGCACTCGCTTTACTTGAGCAAATTAAAAAGGGGTAAAAATGAAAAAATTCAATAGAGGGAGAGAATTAGAAATTTCAAAAGTGCAGACAATGGAGTTTGGACTGGTAGCAGTTTTGATTATATCCTTCCTGGCTTTCCACTACAAAGATTACAATTATTTGAAACTGGTTATCGTTTTAACTCTTTTAACGATTCTTCTGCCCATAGTATTTTACCCCTTGGCTTATTGCTGGTTTGGACTGGGAAAGATTTTAGGAATCATCAGCTCTGCCATTCTGCTTGGAGGAATATTTTTTATCATTGTAATTCCCATTGGACTTATAAGAAGGGTTGCCGGGTATGATAATTTAAGATTAAAGCAATTTAAAAAAAGTAACAATTCAGTTATGACAATCCGTGATCATATCTTTAATGATAATGATCTCATGAATACATTTTAGATTTCTAATTCTTAAAAATTATGGAGTTTTTAAAAGAATTATTTACATTTCTAAGAACCAGAAAAAAATTTTGGCTGCTGCCTCTCATATTGATTCTGCTGCTGTTAGCCGTACTTATAATTGCCACAAGCGCTTCTGCGCTGGCCCCCTTAATATATACATTATTTTAATATGCGATGGCGGAAATCATCCTGGGAATTTCAGCATTTTATCATGACAGCGCAGCAGCCTTAATTATTAATGGTGATATCATAGCGGCTGCACAGGAAGAAAGGTTTACCAGAAAAAGACATGATTCTTCATTTCCCGAAAACGCAATAGCTTATGTTTTGCAGGAGGGCGGCATTCAAATGGAAGACCTGACTACAGTTACATTTTATGATAAGCCATTATTAAAATTTGAAAGATTACTGGAAACCTACCATTCATTTGCACCATATGGTTTATTGAATTTTATAAAATCAGTCCCGGTATGGGTTAAGGATAAGCTTTACATAAAGAGACTTCTACAAAAAAAATTTAAACGGAAAAAAGCGGAAAGCCCTGCGATTTTATTTACAGAGCATCATCTTTCCCACGCGGCCAGTGCTTTTTACCCTTCGCCGTTTGAGGAAGCGGCTATATTAACTATTGATGGTGTGGGCGAATGGGCTACCGCAAGCATCTGCGAAGGAAAGGGAAATCAAATAAAAGTATTTAAGGAACTGCGTTTTCCACATTCATTAGGACTTTTGTATTCAGCTTTTACTTATTACCTGGGTTTTACTGTCAATAGCGGGGAATATAAATTAATGGGGCTGGCTTCCTATGGGAACCCTGCGTCTGCTCAAAAAATGGAATTCAAAAACAAAATTCTTACAAATCTGGTTGATATCAGGGAAGATGGATCCATCTTATTGAATATGGACTATTTTTATTTTGCGACTAAATTAAAGATGACAAATGACGGGAGATTAGAATTGCTTCTGGGATTAGCAAGGAGAAAACCTGAAACTGAGATTACACATGATCATATAAACCTTGCTTTAGCCATACAGGAAATTACTGAATCCATTGTCGTTGCGATGGCACGTTCGGCACAAACTTTAACTCAAAGTAAAAATTTAGTCATGGCAGGCGGCGTTGCTTTAAACTGCAGGGCAAATACGAAAATATCAGAAGCCGGAATATTTGAGAATGTCTGGATCCAGCCTGCAGCGGGTGATGCAGGAGGGGCGCTGGGTGCGGCTCTGGCTGCTTTTTATATCTCGTCAAAAAAAGAAAGGAGGCAGATTGCGAATAATGATTTTATGAACGGATCTTATCTGGGGCCTTGCTATACGGATAAAGAAGTTTTAAATCAGCTAAGAAAATATGAGCCGAAATATACATTTTTTGAAAATTTCGATGAGATTTTATCTGTAGTTGGTAGGAAAATAGCTGAAGGAAATGTTGTTGGCTGGTTTCAGGACAGGATGGAATTTGGCCCGCGTGCCCTTGGAAACAGAAGTATCCTGGGGGATCCCGGGAATCCTGAAATGCAGAAGATGATTAATTTAAAGATCAAGTTTCGGGAAGGATTCAGACCTTTTGCACCAGCTGTTCTTATGGAGGATGTTGACAAATATTTTATACACGGAATCCCTTCACCCTATATGCTTTTTGTTTTTCTGTTGAAGGATGAATACAGAAAATTACTTCCGGAAAAATATTGGGATATGAATTTAAATGAAAAGTTGAATTACCTGAGATCCGATTTCCCGGCAATTACCCATGTTGATTTTTCATCCAGAGTACAAACGGTTGATAAAAAAACCAATTCGAAATTCTGGGGGTTGTTGCATGAATTTAAAAAGATAAAAGGCCACGGAATGCTGATTAATACTTCATTCAATGTAAAAGGGGAACCCATTGTTTGTAATCCGGAAGATGCGTATTTGGGATTTATGCGAACCCAAATGGATTTCCTGGTAATTGGAAACTATTTGTTTGATAAGAAAGATCAAAAACAATTACACCCATCTCATTTAAAAATGGGGAAAATCATGATGGATTAATAAGCCTTATCTGCTTATTACCACCTTCTTAGTCAGCATGTAGAATGGAAACAATACGTGAATAAAATAAATACCTGCTGGTAAACCCGATACATCCAAAGTTTTTGCAGAAAGACCATCGAAATTTACGTCATCACCAACAAGTGGAACTGAAGCACCTCCTGCACCACCTGATGTGGCAGACCAGTTCGCAGTATTATTCCAGTTAGATGATGCGGCTGAAATCCAGAATCGAGCAGCCTTGAGATTTTGACAAAAGAATATAGAAAGAAGAAGCAGGACTCCCGCACAAAGCTTTTTCATGAATATTGGTTCGTAAGTAATCGGAACGACTTCCTGCAAGGTATATTGCAAAAGGTTTATAAATAACCAAAGTTTTCAGTGCTGGTAAGGGTTTACACTTAGTTAAGCATTAACTTTTAATTATTTTTTTCAGATTGAAAAAACACCTTCTTTTTATTCATGACTTCTTCTGCCAGTTTAGTACCGACGATACGGGCTTTTATTTTTGCAAAAGCTATTTCCCTGGATGTTGACACATCATCAGCGAATGGAGAGAAACCACAGTCATCTGTAGTGCCAAGCTGGCTAACCGGAATAGTTTCTGCCGCTTCAAGAATCAAGTCGCGTATTTCCTCTGCAGTTTCAACTCTGGGATCAAGTACATTAGTTACTCCCAGGAAAATAATCTGCCCCGGTTTGATATGCTGATGGATTGCATTCAGGACATGTTTTTTATTTTTTTCTCCGGCATATTCAAGATAAAAATTTCCTGCACTCAGTTCAAACAATAAGGGCAACAGGTTAGTATAACTGATATCTGCACTATGAGTTGAATCGTGATCGCCACCTGGACAGGAATGGACGCCGATTTTTTTTCTTTCCTCTGCAGAAAAATGACTCAGCACGCGGTTATTTAAATCAATAAAAGATTTCAATAAACCACCGCTCGGGTCTAATTTTAACGAAAGCCGGGCTTCCGTGAAATCAATCTGAACATTATAAGCTCCACTATCCAGACTTCTTCTGATATCAGCCACTGCTTCATTTACCAGATCATTCATAAATTCTTCCCTGGAATAGCCCTCTATGCCTTCAGCGGGATATAGTAAACTTATTGCTGATGAGGAGATAACTGCCTGCTTGACGGGCAATTTGGTAAAATGTTTTGCTTTTCGAACATAAACATCTGCATATACCTGGTAGCGGAAAGGTCCGGCTGTAAGTTTTGGTAATTGCCTGGTATGTCCGTCGGCGAAAGGAATTATGACACCGGCAAAAGATAAATTCTGCAAGCCCTGAATAGGATAAGTTGCAAAACTCGGTTTGGATTGTTCTCCGTCTGTAATCACGGGTGAGCCCGTCGCTTCAAAATTTTTGATGGTGTTGGAAATGGCTTCATCATATAATTGATCAAGGTCGCGGTCATTTAGTTGTCCGGCTGCGTGGGCTTTAATGCCCAGAATCAACTCAACAGGACGCGGGATACTTCCTATTGGTTCGGTTTGAATACGCATAAATAATTTTTGATTGATGTATGAATTTACGTTAAAAGAAACGCTTCTCAATACAAGAAGCGTTTTTTACTGTTTAATTGGTACGGGGACAACCGTTATGCTGTCATGACCTTCTCTTTTTAGTTTTCCTGCTTTTTGCTGCAATCCTTGTTTGTGTATCTGAACTGTATGGTTTTGAAATACGATGGTTATCATCTGCGTTCCCCAGGCCGGTTGCAGGACCACCTTTCGCTGCCAGATCACCCTTTTGAGCATTTGAAATGGATCCATTACCATTATTGTCTGTTCCTCTGCGTTCCATAAAATAAATATTAATATGTGATTAAATTTTTATCTGTTGGAAAAATTATGCCAAAATTTACCCCGGTGATTCAAATTATGGCAGGAGCTTAAATGAGTAAGTAATTCCACGACTTTTTTTCCTTTTCCTTTTTACTTTTTACCTTACAAGCGCTTTCATCCACTATTCCTTATCCATCCAGATGATCAAAAGAAGGAAAGAAATATCTTCTGCAAATTCAGTCATTGTCGATTTTGAGATCGATGGTTCGACAGCGTTTATTGCAATTAAAAATGCAGGAACCGGGGCATTACGAAATCTTAAAATAAAGCCTTCAACAGCCATCATCGGACTTGAAGGGAAGAAGGACCTGAGCAGTCTGAATATTTTCAAAGAGATCAGGTATTTGGCGCCGCTCAAGGAGATCAGGATATTTGTGGATAGTCATGATTCGTTTTTTCGCCATTTAAAAAATACGCTGATTTCGTTTACAGTCACATATCAGGACGAGTCTAAAAAATTGTACAGGAAGAAGATCACGCATGATCTTAAAATTTATTCTGACTTAATATTCTTCATTAAAAAATAATAATATGCCAACCGATCCAACAAAAATTTACCCGCTTCCCAAGTTTCATTTTGAAGTAGACTGGGGCGGGACGAGAATAGGGTTTACTGAAGTATCCGGGCTGGAAGCGGAGACGGAAGTGATCGAATACCGGGAGGGTTCCAATAAGACTTTCATCAAGACAAAACAACCGGGCCTGACTAAGTATAGTAATATTACTTTGAAGAGGGGAGTATTCAAAGGTGACTTTGAATTTTTTCAGTGGTGGCAAAATACCTTCTTTTTTCAGGAGGTAAATGCAAAACTCCGCAGGACTGTTGTAATCAAGTTGCTGGACGAAACGCACAATCCTATTATTACCTGGGTTCTCGCAAACGCCTGGCCATGCAGGGTAAAATGGAGCAGCCTGAATGCGACTGAAAATGAAGTTCTGATGGAAGAACTGGAGATTACCCATGAAGGATTGTCGTTACCCGATGCGTCATAAATGATATCGGGTTTTATTGGCACAGTTTTTTATTGTATTAAAAGCAGATAAGAATAATTTAATCTTTGATGATGCAAAGATTGTTATTGGAAGCATGCTTGTGGAGAAGCCTGAAAAAGAAATACTGAGTGTCAATAAATTACAAAAGACTGGAATTATGAAAAAATCTCCACCTTCAAAACCTACTATTTGTGTAGCAGATGATGATCCTGATGACAGAGAATTGTTATTGGAAGCATTTCAAAAGATAACAGACAGCCATCATTTAATGGCAGTAAACAGTGGGAAAGCACTATTCGACTATTTATCGGTCATGGATGACAGTGAGCTCCCCTGTCTTATCGTTCTTGATTATAATATGCCAGGCCTGGATGGCAAACAAATCCTCACTTATTTACAAAATTCGAATCGATACCGGCACATCCCGAAAGTTATTTATTCTACGTCCAATTCTTTCAGGGATAAAAAAGAATTCTTGGCCATCGGTGCCAATGAATACCTGACTAAAGCCTCATCTCACAAGGAGATTTTAAATTCAGCCAGGAAAATGCTTTCTTATTGTGATGAAGAAATCCGGAAATCAGCCTGATGCCTTATCTGATAGCCATGTGATTTCAGAAGTGGTTGATTATATTTGTGGTTACTACTTTTTTATTACCCGGTTCTTCGACAGATCCTGATTGGTAAAATGAAGTGAGGTATTCTCAATAATAAAATAATCACATGCAGGAACAGAATTACAAAAACCATAGGAAGCTTGACCCGCTTTTTCATATCGTATTGTCGGCAATCATTATATACCTGATTGTTCAATCAATCATAAACCTGGTTGAAGTGTATTCTCATGGTGGCAACAGGCAGCAGGCCATCATGTTTCTGATGATAGCGGTCGCCTTTTTGATCAGTTATTTTAAGATCCGGACATTTCCTCTTAAAGTGCAGGACAGAGCAATACGGGCTGAAGAAAACTTGAGGTATTTTATCCTGACAGGTAAATCATTGGATAAGAACCTGACATTATCCCAGATAATCGCGCTTCGGTTTGCACCGGATCATGAAATGGTGGGTCTTGTGGAGCGTGCAATCAGGGAAAATCTGAGCAATGATCAGATAAAAAGAGAGATTCAAAACTGGAAGTCCGATCATCACAGAGCCTGAAATGCTTTTAGTTTATCTTTTGTTCTATAATTAGAATTTTTAAAGAACAGGCCGAATAAAATTTGCATTAATGAAAGCCACCAGATGGCAATAAAAAGACTTCCCAGTACATCGGTCGTATAATGCACGTGCAAATATATTCTGGAGATTCCTATTGAAAAACCTAAAAGAAAGAATAGAATTGAACAGGTCCACCTGATAAAGTAACTGAATTTCATATTCCAGACCAGGTATAAGGCGATTCCGCAAAAAATGAATCCTCCCAATGCATGTCCGCTCGGAAAACTATAGCCACCGGCTCCGTTTACTAAATGGTCCAGCGGTCTGCTTCTGTGAAATATCCATTTTAGTAACCAGCCTAACAACAATCCTCCAAATGCAGCAGCGAAAACCTTGTAAACTAAAGAGGTATAATTTCTTTTTGATAGTAAGGAAAGGAGTATAATATAAGCCGGAATTAAAAAATTACCTGTTCCAAATATTGTTACGATCCTGGCTATTTTAAGTCCGGTTGGATTTGTTATCTCCCTGGTCAGAATGAAAATATTAGAATCTATCTGGTTATTATTTTGGTATAAAACATATAGAGTTAGAAAAAAAATCAGAATGGATGAAATCGTGAAAATGCCAAAGGCAATGAAATCCTTTTTCCCTGAATCGAAGGTTATTTTAAGTTTTTCAAACATGATCCCGCATCTCATCCTATAGATGCATATTACCCAATAAGAGTTGGGTGTATCTGCTGATCTCCTGCAAAATAAGCATGCAGCAATCAGATGAGTCCTGATTGCATATTATTTAAAAAGGTTGGGTGAGGATAAAAATATATACTTCTCCGGCGGGTATTTTTTTCTATTAATTTTAAACTTTTCGGTTAAATGAATAGATGATAAAAGGGTCGTTTATAAAATGTATTTATTTAACTCAATCAGGTTTGGTTTTCTGTTTTATAAGTTTATCCGTTTCTGCTCAAATAAATTCTGGTATTATCTACGATAGTTCATTATTAAGGCGTAATGATATGTTATATTTTAAGGGTCAAACGGATCTCATTGATATCGTCTATCATATTCTAAAAAAAAATCCGGAAACCAGGCTTGATACGAATGGCATTAAAGCAAATAAAATATACGCTTCCGTCGGGCCGATCCTTGAATATACTTTATCAACAGGATTTACAATCGGAGTTGCTGCCAGTGGCTCTTTCCTGACCAGCAAGAATGGTCAAACCAATACATCTGTCATTTTAGCCGGGATAAAGTTTACCCAAAAAAACCAATTTCTGTTTCCGGTTCAATCATCTGTCTGGACACACTCCAACAATTATAATTTTCTAGGGGATTGGCGATTTCTTAAATATCCTCAGGATACCTATGGATTTGGGGGTTATACGAGTTTGTCCGACGGTTATATTGTCACTTATAAATACATACGTTTTTACGAAACCGCCTTGAAAAAGATTAAAAATAATATATATGCAGGAATAGGTTATAATCTCGATTATCATTGGGGTATAAATCAGGTAAATCCACCTCCGGGTAAAACAGATTATGATTCATACGGTTATTCCAGTACTTCAACATCATCGGGCATAACACTTAACTTATTATATGACTCCAGAAAAAATTCGGCTAATCCGCCCGGGGGCAGCTTTTATTGCAATTTGAGTTTTTTACAAACTAGTACATATTTGGGCAGTAGCAGTAATTGGAATTCTGTTCTTATAGATATGAGGAAATATTTTAAGATGCCCAATAATAATGTACTGGCATTCTGGAGCTACAATGTTTTTACATTAAGTGGAAACCCACCTTATCTTGATCTTCCCGGTACAGGTACGGATACATATAACAATACAGGAAGGGGATATATCTACGACAGGTTTATCGGTAAAAAAATGATTGACCTGGAAGCGGAATTCAGATTTGGGATAACAAAAAATGGACTTTTTGGAGGAGTTGTTTTTGCAAATGCAGAATCACTCTCAGAAATGACCACAGATAAATTTCAGGTTATTTCACCAGCAGCGGGGATAGGACTGAGATTTAAATTTAATAAATTCTCGAATACCAATGTTTGTATTGATTATGCTGTCGGAACAAATGGGTCAAGAGGTTTTTATGGCAATTTGGGTGAGGTTTTCTAAATAAAAACATCTGAACCCGTTTTATTTTAGATATGAATATAATTTCTTTATTGACACATTACAAATACCTGATATTATTTCCTCTGGCCATCGTGGAAGGTCCGATACTGGCCGTAATTGCCGGGTTTTTATGTACCAGCGGATTTTTAAATCCTTTTTATGTCTTTCCGGTAATTGTTTTTGGTGATCTCATTGGAGATTCTATTTGCTATTCCATGGGACGATGGGGCATACCTAAATTTATCAGGAAGATAGCATGGTGGCTGGGTTTAAGTCCCCGGAGAGTTAACCAGGCAAGAATTTATTTTAATGCTAATCCAATAAGAACTGTTTTCTTGTCTAAAATATCATTGGGTATCGGTGTAGCCGGCATTTACCTGGCTGGAAATGCCAGGATTTTATATGGAAAATTCATTAAGATTTGTCTTATTACTTCACTCATTCAATATGTTTTTTATCTGGGAGCCGGAATAATTTTTAGTAATGCATATGTTCAGATCAGTCATTATATCAACAACATTGCTTCCATATTTATTATTGCTGCTTTAGGAGTTATTTTATTTATTTCTATCCGATCTATGCTTAATAAAATATGAGGATACTTTTTGTTTGTGATACATATTACCCACAACTTAACGGAGTTTATTATTTTGTATGCCGGATTGCACCTCTGCTACAGGACAGAGGACATCATGTGGCGGTTATTGCTCCTTCTGAATCGCTATATTCTTCGTTAAAAAAAATTGATCGCTTAGATGTTTACGGAATACCATCTTTACCAATTCTACATTATCCAAATGTTCGTTTTCCCATTCCATTTCTTCTCAGGTACAGGATAAAACAGATTTTAAATAGATTTAATCCGGATATTATTCATCTTCAGGACCATTTTTCTATTTCTAAAGCTGTAGTCAGGGTGAACAAAAAGGCAGGTATCCCGATTATTGGCACTAACCACTTTATGACTGAAAATCTGACTTCTTTTGTTCATTCTGAAAAATGGAAGAGGATACTTTCGACTTATTTCTGGTCCCAATTTTCTAAAGTTTTTAATCAGCTATTACTTGTAACGACGCCATCAGAAACTGCTGCCCGTTTGATCAGACCTAAATTACGCGTTGAGGTTATTTCGATCTCAAGCGGTATTGATCTGGAAAAATTTAATCCTGTTGGGAACACTGAAGAAGTAAGGGCAAAGTATTCAATACCAAAAAAACCTGTTATATTATTTGTAGGAAGGCTGGATCCGGAGAAGAATATTGAAGAAATAATTCAGGCAGTAGCTTTAGCAGTAAAAAAAGTAGATTTTTATTTTGTTATTGTAGGCCGGGGAATTAAAAAACCGGCACTTGAAAAGCTGGCTATAGATTTGGGTATATCAGACAGAGTAGTTTTTACAGGATTTGTTTCGGATGCAGACCTTCCATTTATATATAAACTCAGCAGATGTTTTATCATATCCAGTATTGCGGAACTCTTAAGTCTTAGTGCTTTACAAGGCATGGCTTCAGGTTTGCCGATTATAGCTGCTGACAAGGGGGCGCTGGGAGAATTGGTGCATGATAAAGTCAATGGCTATTTATACAGGTCGGGAAATATTAAAATGGTAGTTAAGTGCATTAACGAAATAATCAGTCAGGATGATTTATATAAAAATATGGGCAAAAAAAGCCTTGAATTTTCACTTAAGCATGATATTCATAAAACGGTAGAGGCGTTTGAAAAAATATACATGCGTAGCTGTATAAAGAAATTTGGGAAGAATGGTATTGGTGTCAAAGCCGGTAACTGACCCCCAGGCCAATGCCGAAATTAAAGGGGTATGCAGACAAAGCGCCGGGCAGGTTTATGGGTCCCAGTGTATTCTTGAAACTGGGAATCAAATCGATTCCAATCTTTGAACTCACATGATATTGCAGATCCGCTTTCACCATCATTCCGAAATTTGTCTTTTTAAGGCCTAGAATATTTACGTTATACTCTTTCTCAGTATATCCGGGCCCATACGTCCTGGTTTCAAGTGCTCCGCTTGTTTTTATATTGAATGTAACGCCTCCGCCCACCATCAATAAAAATCTTTTCATGGAAATATTATAAGATATTATAAGGGGGATTGTTAAATAATGAAGCTGGCTGTATGTTTTAGCCGTCAGAATACTGTCACCCACATTGGGGGGAACAGCTGAAGATGGTTTCAGATACCCATAACCCATATTGGTATTTAGTTTAAATTGAATATCTCCATTATAATCTTTAACCGCAAATGATTTTGATGAATCAATATAGCTATTTGCCCAGGAATAACTGACTCCCGATTGAATAGTCCATTTTTTATTGACTTTAAAATTGAAGTAAACACCTGCTGAAGCGGAGAAAACATTTCTTTGCTGCACGTCCATTTCTTTTCCATTGGGACCCCTTGTGTCGTCGTCTACCGGATTATATCCGGCGAATTCGTGCGAAAAATAAGGGGTAATAGAAAACCTGTCACTAAAACGCTGTTTATTATAATGTATAAGCTGGTCTTCTTCTATCGCAAGAGCATTTAGACGTTTATCCGGATCTATATGGAACGAACTTGTTTCCGTTTCAATTCTCGTAACCGGAAGGAAATGAAGGTTCACCATCGTATTTTCTTCAGCCGGCATTCCTAATAAAATATGATGCTTAGGAAAATAATCTGTTTCCGTTTCAGCAATTTTAGATGCGGAATTTTGTACGGGAGCCTGCGCTTTAATGGATATTTGCTTATCAGGTCGGCTAATAAATTGTTTAAGATTTTTGTACGGCCAGAACGTATAAATACCGATTCCGGAAAAAATAATCAGAAAAAGGGCAATAGTAACAATTCGGTAGGATCTGAGAATAATTATTTTCTTATCATCTTTTTCTAAATCCTTTTCGATTCTATTCCAAATATTTTCAGAAGGAATTGTTTTATGTTCCCGGAGAGAATCCCAGAAACTGTCATCGACATCATTATGTAAATTTTCAGACATAAGTTTTTATCTCGCAATTTTTAGTTCTCCAGCCAGTTGCTTCATTAAAATACTCCTGGCATCGTACAAATTCGATTTGGAAGTACCCTCTGTAACATTTAAAAGGGCAGCAATCTCGCGGTGTTTCATTCCCTCAATAACATAAAGATTAAAAACCATGCGACAGGCGGGAGGTAGGGCCTGGATCATCCTTATCATTTCTTTTTCATTCAGTCCGATATCTGAATTGAATTCGCCAATTAAAAGATAATGATCTTCGGTAAGAGATACCTGGTAATCCTGGATTGATTTCCCCCGGTAACGCTGAAGGGCGCAATTTATCATAATCCTTCGCAGCCATCCTTCGAAAGATCCTTTGTTTTTAAACTGACCGATATATCTAAACATTTGAAGAAATCCGTCATGCATCACTTCTTCTGCTTCTTCACGATTTTTTGAGTAACGAAGACAAAGGGTCATCATCCTGGATCCATAGATTTCATAGATTTTTCTTTGGGAAGACCTGTCTTTTTTCAGGCATCCGTCGATGAGCATATGCAGGTCTCTTATTGGAATATCAGTGCCTTTAACAAACATAGATGCAGGATTACCTTAAATGGTTGGGCTTGAAAAATTTAGTTTAAATTAACCATTCCAAACCATCCGGGGTGGTTTATTCTTCTAAATTTACGGCAACCTGTTATCTTTTTAGTCCGTATTTCCATAAGGTTATTGGTTAAACTCCGAAAATAATGAAATTGATGCTGTTTCTGCTGTTGCCTTTTTTTATCTTTTCATTGGGTGATTGGCAACATAATCTGGAGGATGCGAAGAAAATAGCAAAGACAGATCACAAGTATATACTGCTGAATTTTTCCGGGTCTGACTGGTGCGGCCCCTGTATACGCATGCGCAAGGAGATATTTGAATCAGATGTTTTCAAAAAAATGGCCGATACCGAACTGATCCTTGTGAATGCCGATTTCCCCAGAAATAAAAAGAATCAGCTGTCTGAGGGCCAGCAGAAAATTAATGACGGGATGGCTGATATGTATAACAGGAAAGGAATATTTCCCTATACTTTATTATTGGACTCGCAGGGTAAGGTTTTGAAAACATGGGAGGGATTTCCGGATGAATCAGCTGAATCCTTTACGCTGGAAATCAGGAATGAAATTTATTCAACCGAACAGGAAAGATGAATTCTGAAACCGTATATCATAAAACCCTGAAGTTAATGGGTAACCGTTTTCAGCTGAGTGTAGTCGGCCATGATGAAAAATGGGCCTATGATTGTATTGATGCTGGAATTGCTGAAATCCAAAGGATCGAAAAATTATTGACCACTTTTAGTGAAGAAAGTGAAACTGCGTTGATCAACAGGAATGCTGGTGTGGCTCCGGTTTGTGTGAGCGGGGAAACTTTTGGTATCATCGAACGCTCGATCCGGATATCCCGGATTACCCAGGGCGCTTTTGATATTACTTATGGCTCCGTGGACAAGAACCTTTGGAATTTTGATACGAATATGAACAGCCTGCCCGATGCGGTTACGGCAAAAAAAATGACCAGGCTGATCAATTACAGAAATATTGAACTCGATAAAACTGACTTTTCCGTAAAGCTTAAGGAAAAAGGTATGCGGATTGGATTTGGCGGAATTGGAAAAGGCTATGCTGCGGAAAGAGCTAAACTTGTCATGAAGGAAAAAGGTGCCGGTAGCGGAATTGTAAATGCTTCCGGTGATATGACAACCTGGGGACTTCAACCGAATGGAGATCCCTGGACGGTCGGAATAGCAGACCCCGACTCAAAAGAGCAGGTTTTCTCCTATATGAATATTACTGATATGGCTGTTGCGACTTCCGGCAATTATGAAAAATTTATAATGGTGAACGGCCGGAAATATTCACATACGATTAATCCGAAAACAGGACTCCCCGTCAGAGGGATAAAAAGTGTTACGATATTCAGTCCTAACGCAGAAATCGCAGACGCGATGGCCACACCTGTTATGATTATGGGCACCGTGGCAGGGCTTGATATGATCAATCAGATTAATAATCTTGAAGCCATTATAATAGATGATGAGGATAAAATTTACACAACTAAGAATATTCATTTCAAATCCATTCAACATGAAAAATCATTCAGCCATTAAATATGGAATGCTGATTGTTGCTGCAATCAGTCTGGGATCCTGTGCACATGTCAAGGAATATCAGAAAAGCAGGATTAATGATTCGGAGATGACACTTTCCAACCGGCATGTGGAGAAAAATGAATTAAACGCGGAATCCTACCGTGAAGGCTCTTCCGGTGCAAATGGCGGAAAAACCGGTGGGGGCTGTGGTTGTAATTAAAATCCCAAACCCATTCAATTATGAGAAAATTATCCCTTTCAGTGATCGGCATGTACCTGATGATGGCACATGCATTTTCACAGGGACCTTCTATAGATTCTACGGGTTTTGTCCCCAGGAAACTGAAACTGGACGAAGTCAATTTCGTTACAAGTTATTATGATCAGACAGCAGATAAATCTGCTGTTATGGGTGGACGAACAGATTATAAGGGTAATGCAGATGTAACCGATTTTGCGAACGGAATTGATGTAACATTTATCGGTTTGGATAAAAAGCAAAGGAAAAATACACTGGCATTTGGTCTGGGCATCGACTATCATACGGCTGCTTCGCAGGCATATGTCGATTCAAACGGAACTTCCCGTAACAATGGAACCAGGATCTACCCAACCATTAGCTGGACCAGAGAAAATGATCAGAAAGGAACTTCTTTTGGAGTAGGGGCCTATTATTCAGCAGAAAATAATTATTATCATTCTATCGGATTAAATGCGACTATTGGAAAAAAAACAAAGAATAATGGAGAATTCAATTTAAAAGTGGTAAGCTATTTTGATCAGATAAAAATGATCTACCCGACTGAATTCATTCCTGTCGATTCAATAAAATCCAGTTCAACCACAGACAGCATTGTATATATTACTTCAGCAAGCGGAAGAACGGAGATAATAAATTACAGTAACGGACAGGTGGTTGGAAAAGGTCCACGGGTGGTCGTTCCTTCCAGGCCGAGAGATACTTATACTGCTTCGCTTTCATTTTCACAAATTATCAACCAGCGAATGCAGGGAAGCGTGGAATTGGATCTGGTTTACCAGAGTGGTTATCTTGGTCTGCCATTTCACAGGGTCTTTTATGACACAGGAAAGGACACGATTGAAAATCTTCCGTCTCAGAGATTTAAATTACCGATCGGATTCCGTTTAAATTATTTCCTCGGAGATAATATTATCCTCAGAACATATTACCGGTTTTATGCCGATAGCTGGGGACTCGTCTCCAATACGTTCAATCTCGAAGTGCCGGTAAAAATCACGCCTTTCTTTTCGATTTCTCCATTTTACAGATTCTATATGCAGACCGCAGCCAGATATTTTGCGCCCTATGCAGTTCATAAAGAAACGGATGAGTATTTCACGAGCAACTATGCTCTGGCCGCTTTCAATAGTAATTTATATGGCGCGGGTTTAAGGCTGGCCCCACCGAGGGGGGTACTTATGAACGGACTTAGAATACTGGAAATCAGGTATGGACATTATACGCAGACTACGAATTTGAATTCCAATATTATTTCTCTGAACCTCGTATTTAAATAATCACTCCAATAAAATCTTAGATATTAGATTTGTTTGATAATAGTCAAATATGAAAATTCTCACAAAATCAGCCTTTGAAAAAAAACTGACTTCGCTGATCTTGTGCTTTTCTTTTTTTTATTGTTTCGGCCAGGATAATTACGAGATCCAGGTATATGGATCAGAGACTGTCGCAAAAAAAAGCACCATGGTGGAATTGCACAGTAATTTCACTTTTGATGGAACGACAGATACTGTGCAGGGCGTATTGCCAACGAATCACATGCTCCATGAGACTGTTGAAATTACACATGGCTTCACTAATATATTCGAGATCGGATTTTATTTTTTCAATGCCATTGGTAATGATGGGCGCACGGCCTATGTTGGCAGCCATATCCGGCCCCGAATCATGGCTCCTAAAGAATGGAACTGGCCCGTAGGTGTCAGTTTATCCCTGGAGGGCGGGTATCAAAAAAGTCAATATAGTACGGATACCTGGACGCTGGAAATAAGACCCATCATCGATAAAACGATGGGGAAATTGTATGTCTCTGTTAATCCAACATTCGATAAATCATTTAAAGGAGTGAATCAAAATGTGGGATTAGTATTTTCTCCAAATGTGAAAGCCAGTTACAACCTTACGAAAGTGGTGGCTGCCGGTTTTGAATACTACGGGTCTATTGGCCCGTTAAACGATATTTATCCACCCTCTCAGCAACAACAGCAATTATTCTTCGCGATAGACCTGGACTGGTCACCGGACTGGGAATTCAATTGTGGCTATGGTATCGGCAATTCGCCATCAACGGGCAATCAAATTTTTAAAGTGATACTTGGATACAGGTTTCACTAGGTTAATTTACAATGCTGGTTTTGCCGTAAACATACCGTGATAATATTTTCGATAGGCCCATCCCAGAAATACATTCGGTACCATCAGGATTACACCCATCAGCCAGCCCGATGGAACGAGGATGGTGTGAAACAACAATACATTCAGGCTGATCGGGAAAAGCACAACCGCGGAGAATGGAGCATACCGGTTAAAGAGTAAGGACAAACCGCCAAGGATCTGTATAGTTTTCATCATGGGATAGATATATCCTGTGCCTTTTAGTCCTGCAACAAGAGCTCCCGGTTTACCCGTATGGAGGGGTTGATAAGGAATGAAATGAAAAAAATAATCCAGCCCAAACATCAGATAAATAAATCCGAGCAGACATCGGGCGATCAATACCAGAGTTTTCGTTTTCATCTGCAAATATATTTACCAATCTGTCACCCCGTCATTCGAAATGGGCGGTTTTCAAAATCACCGACAGGCACGGATGTTGCATATTTTTGAGATCAATTGTAAAAACTCATGGCGAGCATATTCATTACCGGATCAGCTGACGGTCTTGGGAACCTGGCGGCAAAGTTACTGGTCAGCCAGGGTCATTTTGTAGTCCTGCACGCGCGTAATGCAGAACGTGGCCGTCAGGCACTCGGTAAAACACCAGGTACTGAAAAAGTTTTAATAGCGGATTTGTCCAGCATTGATGAAACCAAAAAGCTGTCTGCAGAAATCAATTCAATTGGAGTATTCGATGCTGTTATACATAATGCAGGTGTTTACAATCAGAACCCCGGTCACTTAACCAACCTGGACTTACAACAAATGATGGTTAGGATTAACACGATAGCGCCTTATATTTTAACCTGTCTGGTTCATAAGCCTAAGCGATTGATTTATCTCAGTTCGGGCATGCATCTGCAGGGAGATCCGCGGCTGGATATTCTGACCGGTATCACAAAAGCGAGGGGCATCTATCAAACATATTCCGATACTAAGTTTCACGACCTTATCCTTAGCAAGGCCGTAGCACGCAAATGGCCTGATGTATATTCGAATGCAGTCGATCCCGGCTGGGTGCCTACTAAGATGGGAGGGACCGGTGCGCCAGACGATCTCGAAAAAGGTTTTCAGACTCAGGCATGGCTCGCTGTAAGTAATGATGATCATACTAAAGTAAGCGGCCATTATTTTTACCATCAGAAACAAAAGAAATATTTATCCGATGCTGACGATGTGAAAATACAAGACAAGTTTCTTGCTTTGTGTGAAGAGATCTCCGGTATTCGCTTTCCCTTATAATTTATCAATACCGTTAGTTATCTGTTGCTATATACCTTGCCTTTTTAAATACTTTGATAATCATATCTGCAATAACCTGGTGGCCTTTATCTGATGGGTGAAGACCGTCATAAGTATAATCGATAGCATCTAAGGGATAAGGATATTTGTCGATTCCTGGATGGAATGGGAGTCCAATGTATTCGGGATATTTAACATTACGATATACACCGGTTACTGAATCCTTTAACATTTTAAATTTCACAGCATTTTTTACCGTCATACCGCTTTTATAGTAAAGGTCAACTACTGTAAAATGTTCATAATTAGCAACCTCTTTTACAAGATCTGCAAATTGTGAAAGTTTCTGCCCGTTTTTGGATTTATAAGAACCATAGGCATTGTTATGCGCATCGAATAGATATACAAAATCGCTACGCTGCATGGGTGTTATCAAAATTATTTTCGCATGAGGGTTGATATTCCTGATCTTGTTGATGATGATGCGGTATGCGCCGTATGATGTTTTAAGCCCGGTATTGTCTTTGTAGTCATTGATCGTACCCAAAGGTCGTCCCTGCCACCAGTCATTTGTGCCCAGAAAAACAGAATAAATATCAGTTTTAATCAGACCGAGATTTTCAATTTCTTTTGCGATACCTGCGATTGTCCAACCATTGTGGCCCTGGTTGATAAATTTGATATCCGGATATTGGGCCGATAATTTAGTCATATACCCGCTGGTTATCCTGTTCCCTGTTTCATCAATATGATCATTTAAATAGGTAATGGAATCACCAATGGCTGTCCATGTTATTTCAACCGGATCAAAAGAAGTTAGAAGGCAGGCAAGTACAGGAATAATGAATCTGATCTTCATATCTGGCTCATTCGTTTTTTTGAGGTTCTTCTTTACAGAAATATTTAAAGTTAAAACTTCTTTAAGGCATAGATAGCATGAATTAACTTTATAAAAAGAGAACCAAAATAAAGATTGATCAAATATTTTATTTCATATGAAAACGATACTCATTTTTGTCTCAACGCTCGATGGTAAAGTAACCAAATGGGGTGAGCCGAATGTCAGGTTATGGACATCTCATCAGGATCAGGATTATTATAAAAAGGTATGGAACGAATCGCAAATTATTGTAATGGGGAGTAATACATTTAATGCTGATAAATTTAACCCTTCTTCAAATCACCAGATTATTGTTATGACGAGTCAGCCTGAAAAATATAAAAGTCTTGAGATTCCCGGGCAAATTGAATTTACAAATGAAACACCTGTTGAATTAAACGCCCGTTTTATAAAAAAAGATTACCAGCAGGTGCTGGTAGTTGGAGGCCCGCATGTCGCCACTTCATTTTTACAGGAGCAATTAATTGACGAAATATTGCTAACGATAGAGCCAAAAATATTTGGGGTGGGAGATAATTTTGCAACGGGGGCAAAACTCGATATAAATTTGCGACTGGTTCAAATTGAAAAAGTAAACGACCAGGGAACATTGATTACTAAATATGCTGTAATTCGTCATTAATCCCCGTGAATCTTCCTGAACGGCCTCATGCAAGCCAATCTTTGAATGAATTAGGGTATACGACATATATTCCATATTTTTGGTTAAAATGTCGCAATGGCAAAATCTGTTAAAACCGGCACTGAAAAAGCCGGTAACCTGGCAAATAAAAAACCTGTCAGATCCGAATCAGGTTTAAACGAACCTGCTGTGCATTATAATATCAGGAGGGACCCTGGCTTAGCTAATAAGGGAAAAAAGATTCTTCTGACCTATTGGTTGGGCATGGGTTCGGGCACTCCGAAAACAGTTGTTACGGAGTTTGATATCATTAAACTTGGCAACACCGGTATTACAAAAAACGCGATCAATACGTTAGCATCCTTTATTGGCATAAGCCGGAAATATATTAGTGAGAATATTTTTAATGTTTCAGTAAAGACATTGGAAAGAAAGGACAATAAGGAAAAGCTGGATAAAAAAACTTCTTCTCATGCAGTTGAGATTGCCAGGGTCCTGCAGCATGGATACGGAGTTTTCAGAGATGAAGAGAAAATGAAACGCTGGCTGAACAAGGAAAACAAGGCATTAAATAACCTGAAACCTGTTGAGCTTTTTGATACGTTGTCGGGGTTGAGTATGGTCAATGACGTTCTTGGACGTATCGAAGAAGGTGTATATTCTTAAATCCCGAACATGAAACTTTTCAGAGTTGTTCAGGGCACGGACCGGGCAAAGGACCTGAGTGGAACCGGGGCATTTCGCTGGGGTGGCCGTTGGAACAGCAAAGGTGTTTACATGCTCTATACGAGTGAAAACAGTTCCCTCGCTTTACTCGAAAGCCTTGTTCATTTTGACGAGGGAGAAACCCCGCCACAATTGTATTCCACTGAACTTGAGATTCCGGATAATGCACCTGTATATATGCTGCCGGATTCGGAATACAATAAAGACTGGCTGAAGCTTTCTTTACTCGAGAATCAGAAACAGGGTGACCATTGGATGGAAGAGAGAAAATACCTGGCAATCAAGGTCAGATCTGCGATTAATCCCGCTGAGTACAACTATCTCTTAAACCCTGTTTTCCCCCGATATCATAATCTGGTTAAAATAATTTCTGTGAAAGAAATTAAAGTGGATGAAAGATTAGTTTAATATTTGGCGTAAAATAATAAAATGAAAAACATACTACCGCTTCTGCTATTGCTTTCTACCCAAGTATTTGCTCAGAATAGTCTTTCTTCCAAAAAACCGGTCTTTGATCCCCGTCTTTGGAAATTAGGCGTTGCTTTATATAGTTTTCACGAAGTCAGTCTGCCGGGCGAATTAGCAAAAGCAGACAGTGCGGGATTAAAATACGTGGAAGGTTTTAGTTTTGGAAAAGCGGGACCAGATTTTAATGATTCTTTGGTGGGACAACTTTCTCCTGAAGGAATTGAGAAAGTAAAAGCGATGATAAAATCTTTTGGACTCAGGATGGAATCGATTTACATCACAGGAGGCAGCACCGTTGAAGCCTGGAATAAACAATTTAAACTGGCAAAGGAATTAAACGTAAAATTTGTAACCGCTGAACCTAACATAAACATGTGGGATTCTATAGATAGTCTTGCGGGTGTATACGGATTAAAAGTTGCAATACATAATCACTGGAGGGGCATGAGTCGTTATTGGAGCCCGGACTCCGTACTTGCGGCAATTAAAAATCATCCCAATTTTGGTGTGTGTGCTGATCTCGGACACTGGCCAAAGAGTGGTCTTGATCCGGTAGAATCTCTAAGGAAATTACAGGGACATTTAATTGCTATTCATCTTAAAGATATAGCGGCTGCCAACAATCCAAAGCTTCAGGACGTTCCTGTAGGAACGGGGATTGTTGATTTTCCGGCTGTTTTTAAAGAACTGGAAAGGCAAAAATTTGAAGGTTATATTTATATAGAACGGGATGCACAAGATAAACCCAGCAACCTGGCATCGGTTGTGCAAACAGTTAAATACTATAATAAAACATTGGGTTTGTCGAAATAAGATTACGTTGATTCTAAAAAATCAAATTATTTATTGTCTGTCTTTTTAAGAAATGAGTTACAAAGACTACCTTTCTATACATCTCAAATATATTTTATGACAAACAGGCGTAAATTTTTACAGCAATCAGGTATGCTGGCAATGACCGGCATATTATATCCAGGACTCAAAGGGGTAAATAATTTTTTCGGGGTAAAAGCAAGCTGGCCAATTGGTCTTCAATTATACACGCTGGGTAATTTAATGACAACCGATACTGCAGGTACACTTCAAAAGGTTGCCGCCATTGGTTATACACAGGTTGAAAGCGCGGGCTCGCAAAAAGGGAATTGGTATGGGTTCAAACCAAAAGAATTTGCAGCAATGGTAAAAGATGCGGGCATGACCTGGCGTTCAGCCCATGTTAGCGGTGCACCGATTACCATCGACCAGATCATGAAGATGGCTAAGAGTGCAGAAGATTCTGCAAGAATTCAAAAGATGGCTGCAGGGTTTAAGAATATGCCAAAGCAGGTTACCCTGAAGGACGATTATCAGCAGCTGGCAGACGAAGCAGCAGAAGGCGGGATTAGTTATCTGGTATGCGCTTTCATACCCGTAGGAACTTTAGATGAAATTAAAACTGCTGTTGATGTATTTAATAAATCCGGAGAAGCATGTAAGAAAGTAGGAGTGCAATTTGCCTATCATAACCATACTACTGAGTTTGACATGGTAGAGGGTCAACGGCCGTTTGATTATATTCTCAATAACACAGATAAGGACATGGTGAAAATGGAGCTTGATCTCGCATGGGCTACAAAGGCAAACCAGGATCCAGTGGCATTATTCAAAATGCATCCTGGACGTTTTCCGCTTTGGCATGTAAAAGATCTGGATAAAGTAAAGAAAGAACCGGCAGAAGTTGGTTCCGGAATAATAGATTTTAAGCCCATTTTTGATAACGCCAAAGAATCAGGTATGAAGTATTTTTTTGTGGAGCAGGACGGTGCGCCACAACCCATACAGGATGTTACGAATAGTTATAACTATTTACACAAAATGCTGAGTTAGCCGTTTAATTGTCTGAAGTCTTATTATATTGCTACACCAACCGACATGATAAATCTTTATGTTCCACAGATTGCGGGATTCTCCTTGCGTAATAAACCAGGAGCCGTCATTACTGCTATTCTTATTATAGCGATGGGCATCGGTCTGTATTTTAAAATGAACAGGGAGGTCCGTCACGGAAGAAATCATGCCTTCCTGATTTCCGTAGTCGCACGCTGGTATGATCTGTACATAATTTACAAGAGTGATATCCCACAGAGGAATTTTAGTATCAGTTTACCCCGCAGCGCCAGTCTTGAAGATCTACTGGATATTCTCAGAAAGCAGGGCGGCAATTTTGTACGAGATGGGAAAACAATCGTTGTATTGAAGTGATCATAAAGTCCTGACCTTAGCTATTTCCTGCAAACACAGTTCTTCGATGGCAGCTTCGCGTATTTCTACTTTTCTTATATTGCCTGTAACGGTCACAGGGAAACCATAGCTGAGGCCATGCGAATAAGATTTCAGGTTCATATTAATATGGCTTTTAAATCCTGCTGTTTGTTCATGTGCAGGTTTTGGCAACTTCAGGAATACGGGTAAAAAATAATGGGATCCCTTATTTTTACGAAATGAAAGCAGACTAAAAAATATGGATGCTTTATGCAAAATAATAAATCATCGACCGATGTTTGGGAATCGATATTCAGGCAGAAAGTATTTTCCTTTAATCTTATTGTTTTTGATGATGGGGCAGCGGGTCTGCAGTCAGATGCTGACTTTAAAAGAGGCAGTCAATTCTGCGCTTACCAATTATGGAACGGTTAAAGCCAAAAGCAATTATCTTAAGGCTTCACAAGCCACCGTTAAAGAAGCTTCCTCTGAATATTTGCCCAATTTGAACGTGGCAGCGCAACAGGCATATGGTACGGCGAATGGACAGTTCGGTCCTGTCATTGCCCTGGGTGGTGGAGTTGCTTCATCAGGACCACCTTTTCTCTCACAAAACTGGAACGCTGCCTTTGGCGGTTTATACCTTGCGAATATCAGTTGGGATTTTTTCACTTTTGGAAGAGTTCGTGAAAATATAAATGTTGCTCAGGCAGAAGTGGTTCGGGATGCCAATGATCTGGATCAGGAAAAATTTCAACTGGAAGTCAGGGTATCCGGCGCATACCTTAGCCTTTTAGCTGCACAACGATTAAAATTATCTGAAGAGAAAAACATGGAACGGGCCGACACATTTCGCCTGGTGGTTCTGAGCCGTGCAAAAAATGGACTGAACCCGGGTGTGGATTCTTCACAGGCCAATGCTGAGGTTTCCAGCGCCAGAATAACGCTGACGAATGCCATCAATTACGAAGCCGAACAAGCAAGTCAGCTGGCGCAATTATTAGGTATTCCTTATCAGCAATTTCTTCTGGACACTGTTTTTATAGCCCGAATCCCCGCTTCATTATATGTTTCTGTCCCGAATAACGGGGAGCAACACCCGATACTAAAATATTATCAAAGCCGTATTAATGTCAGCCTTCAGCAGGAAAAATATTTCGACCGTTTCAAGTATCCTGTGTTTTCCCTGATGGGCGTATTGCAAAGCAGGGGAACGGGATTCGACGCAAGTTACAGTCAGCTTTACCCCGATGCCTTTACCCACAGTTATTGGGACGGGGTCAAACCTTCAAACAGTAATTACCTGTTGGGGATCGGTGTTGTGTGGAATCTGACAAATCCTATCAGGGTGCATCAGAGAGTTACGGCGCAGGAATGGACGTCGAAGGGATTGCAGGATGAATATGAACTGGTCAGCCAGCAGATAAAAACGCAACTCGCCCTGGCTGATCAAAAAATAAAATATGCGATCGACAATTATCGGGAAGCACCTGTTCAAATGAAAGCTGCATCTGATGCCTACCTGCAAAAATCAGTTTTATACAAAAACGGTCTTACCAACATTGTGGATGTTACGCAGGCTTTGTATTCGCTGAACCGGGCAGAGACTGACCGGGATATTGCTAACAACAATGTGTGGCAGGCATTATTGCTGAAAGCAGCAGCGGCCGGCGATTTTGGATTGTTTGTAAATGAAATTCAATAGAACATGGGTTTAATAAGAAGTGCACTCAGAAGGCCAATTTCCATTCTGGTTATTGTATTGGGTCTGTTCTTTTTTGGAGTAAACGCAGTACGCAATATCAAAATTGATATTTTTCCCGAACTGAACCTTCCGGTCATTTTTATATCTAATCCTTATGGAGGATTTACGCCTACACAAATGGAAGCATTTTTCGGAAAGACATATGTGAACCTGTTATTGTATGTATCCGGCGTGAAAAGTATTGAAACAAGAAATATACTTGGACTTACACTGATCAAACTTACTTTTTATCCCGGAACAAATATGGCCCAGGCAGCTGCTGAAGTTTCCACTTTTGTCAATCGTGCACAGGCCTCCTTTCCGCCAGGTTCCCAACCGCCGTTTATAATACGTTTTGATGCTTCCACCCTGCCCGTCGGTGAATTGGTGTTAAGTAGTAAAACAAGATCTAATAATGAACTAATGGACCTTGCGAATGTATATGTGCGTGCTTCTTTTACTTCAGTTCCGGGCCTGGTTTCTCCGGCACCGTTTGGCGGTAATGTGAGAACCGTCGTCATAAAAGCAGATCCTGAACTACTCAGAATTCATCATATAACACCCGATCAGGTAGTGGCAGCGCTCAGGGATAATAACCAGGCTACACCGGCTGGAAACGTCAGAATAGGGGACTACAATTATTTTACACCTGCCAATACAACGATTAAAAATATTAAGGATTTTGGTGATATCCCGATTTTCAAAGGCGGTATACAAAATATTTACCTGCGTGATATCGCAGTAATAGAAGATGGGGCAGATATTACTACCGGATATGCTCTGGTGAACGGAAAGCGTTCCATTTACCTTCCGATTACCAAATCAGCAGATGCTTCCACCTGGGAAGTAGTTCAGAATCTGAAAAAAGCGATTCCCCGTTTTCAGAGCCAGTTGCCGGAAGACGTTCATTTATCATATGAATTCGACCAGTCTGTTTATGTAATAAACGCAGTTAAAAGCCTGGTTTCTGAAGGTGCCATCGGTGCCATACTCACAGGGCTGATGGTTTTGTTGTTTTTAGGCGACAGACGAGGTGCTTTGATTGTGGTATTAACCATACCGACTTCCATTATATCGGGTGTTTTATTCCTTTACCTCTGTGGTCAAACTATCAATATCATGACGCTTAGCGGATTGGCCCTCGCCATTGGCATACTGGTTGATGAATCGACCGTAACCATTGAAAATATACACCAGCACCTGGCCCTTGGCAAACCGAAGGCATTGGCCATATGGGATGCCTGCAAAGAAATTGCATTTCCAAAATTGCTGATCCTTCTTTGTATTCTGGCGGTATTTGCGCCGGCTTTCACAATGACCGGAATTCCAGGCTCTTTATTTTTACCGCTTGCCATGGCAATTGCGTTCTCAATGATTACCTCTTATTTTCTGGCACAAACATTTGTTCCAATTATGGCGAACTGGCTGATGAAGGGACATCATCATACATCAACTACTGACGGTCATGTATTGACAGATGAAGAGGAATATGTTGCTTTGAATATTTCTCAGGCTGAAGAACAGGATACCTGGGATCAGAAAAAGAAATTGCTGGTAGGGAATTTGAATAATGGAAAATTGACAAGGTTTGAGAAATTCCGAAATCGCTTCCTGCGTTTTTTGGATAGGCTGTTTCCTTTTCAAAAACTTATTGTGATTTTATACAGCATAATAACCTGTGGACTGGTGGCGATCCTCTTCAATAATATCGGGCGTGATGTGTTGCCGAAAGTTAATGGAGGTCAGTTCCAGGTACGATTGCGGGCGCCGGATGGTACCAGACTTGAACGAACAGAAGAAAAAACTATTAAAGCCATCCATATTCTGGAAGATATGGTTGGTAAAGGAAATATCGGGGTGACTTCAGCATTTGTAGGGCAACATCCCGGGCAATTTTCAACCAGTCCCATTTATCTTTTTATGAGTGGGCCACAGGAAGCCGTATTACAGGTTGCCCTTAAAGAAAACTATAAGGTAAAGCTGGATGATCTGAAAGAAAGTTTCAGGCACAGGATTAAGGATAGCATGCCGGATGTAAAACTTTCATTTGAACCGATTGAACTCACCGACAAAGTACTTAGCCAGGGATCACCCACGCCAATTGAAGTAAGAATAACAGGTAAGAATAAAAAGATCAACGAAGAGTATGCTGATAAAGTCATAAAAAGACTCAGTCAGATTTCTTATTTGCGGGATATTCAACTGGCGCAGCCTATTAAATATCCGACGATTAATATTAATATTGACAGAACACGCGCAGCACAAATGGGCGTAACACTGAATGATATCTCCCGCTCTTTGGTAGCCGCAACTTCTTCGTCACGATTTACAGAAAAAAATTTATGGATCGATACCAACAGTAATGTCAGTTACGGTGTTCAGGTGCAGGTACCCGAGAATGAGATGACAAGCATGAATGATATCAATGAAATTCCGGTGCTCACTAATGAAAACCGTCCTATAATTGGAGATGTTGCTGATATAAAAAAAGATGCCTCTTATGGAGAAAACGATAATCTCGGTGCACTACCTTTTTTATCGGTGACAGCTAACATAAATAAGAAGGATCTGGGCACAGCCACTAAAGATGTGAAGGCTGCAATGGAATCATTGGGAGAATTGCCACGGGGGCTGACTATTGAAACAAAAGGAATGACGGAAGTCCTAACCGACACATTAAGCAGTTTACAATCGGGATTAATTACGGCAATAGCTGTTATCTTCTTAATGCTGGCAGCTAATTTTCAATCCTTTAAAGTTTCACTGGTTGTATTATCGACCCTGCCCGCTGTATTACTCGGATCGCTCATAATACTGATGCTCACCGGATCCACCCTCAATCTTCAATCCTATATGGGAATCATTATGTCGGTCGGAGTTTCCATTGCCAATTCTGTTTTATTGATTACAAACGCAGAGCATTTGCGTCTTCATACAGGTGATGCTTTAAGCAGTGCAAAAGAATCAGCAGCTCTTCGTATGAGGCCTATCCTCATGACCAGCGTGGCCATGGTAGTGGGCATGCTGCCGATGGCCTCAGGTATGGGAGATGGCGGAGAGCAGGCAGCTCCTTTGGGACGGGCCGTTGTGGGCGGATTAATCGCTTCAACTTTTGCTGCTCTCTTTATTTTACCCCTGGTATTTTCATGGGTGCAGAATAAATCTTCAACTGCTTCCGTATCTCTTGATCCGGAAGACAAAGAGAGCGCACATTATATTCCTGAATTGAACCCTTCGGGGAAATCACATTAACAGTCCAAAAACACAGCAATGAATAAGTGCTTAATTATTTTATTTCTTTTGTATGGTTGCCATTCAGAAGATAATTCTGCGAAGAATAAATCTGAAACCCAGCCAGCGGATGTTCCGGCAACACAGGTGTTTTCCCTGAAGAGGGGAAGGATTTCTTCTTCATTACAAATTCCAGGTGAACTCATTCCATACCAGCAGGTGGATCTTTATGCCAAGGAAAACAGTTTTGTAAAAAAATTGTATGTAGATGTAGGTTCAGAAGTAAAAGAAGGCGATCTGCTGGTAACCATGGAAGCTCCTGAGCTGGGATCCCAGCTGGCAGCTGCGGAATCTGCCATTAAATCCCGAGAAGCCATTTATCTGGCAAGTAAAGCCAATTACGATCGTTTAGTGGAGACCAGCAAGACACCGGGAACTATTTCGCCGAACGATATAGAACAGGCTACTGCACGAAAAAGTTCTGATTTCGCACAACTTCAAGCCGCACAATCTGCGCATGCTGAAATTATGGAAATGCAGAAATATTTGGAGATACGCGCTCCGTTTAAAGGCGTCATCACGGCCAGAAATGTGAACCCGGGAGCCTATGTGGGGCCTTCAGGCAAAGGTTCAGAACTTCCACTTTTAAATCTGCAGGAACAAAAAAAGCTTCGGCTGGTACTCTCAGTTCCGGAAGCTTACACAGGATACCTGAATGAAAAAAATGAAGTGAGTTTTACAGTGAAGTCACAGCCGGGACAAACGTTTAAAGCGGCTATAAAAAGGATGTCGGGATCCATCGATGAGAGACTGCGTTCCCAGCGTATTGAAATGGATGTGAATAACAGCAACAAAAAACTGTTGCCGGGTATGGTGGCGGAAGTTAACCTTTCGCTGCCTTCAGGTGACAGCGTTTTTGTTGTACCCAGATCGGCGGTAATAAATTCAACGGAAAGTGTTTTTGTTATTCGGGTTGTAAATAATCAAACGCAAAAAGTTGGTGTCAAGACCGGCAGAGAAGCCAATGGACTCATCGAAGTATATGGAAATTTAAACGACGGCGACTTATTATTAATTTCGGCATCCGATGAAATAAGGAACGGAACTGTTTTGCAAAATCTAAAAACAGTGACGCTCTAGAATGCCAGCTCTATTCCACTCTTCAGTCCCTTGTTGTATTCCTTTTTGTTGAATTTATAAAGAAAGGGTGAGCGGTGGGCTCCGATATGACGGGTCTCATTTAGCTTAATAATGATGCCTGTTGCCATCAAACGTTTTGCGAAGTTCCTTTCATCCATTTTTTTTCCAAGGATGGTTTCGTATAAAGCGTGTATTTCCGGAAGGGTAAATTTTTTAGACAGCAGTTTGTATCCAATAGGAAAATGAGCAATGTGCAGACGCAAAGCGAGTAATGCTTCGGAAATAATCAGCTCATGATCGAACATGAGCGGGGGGAGATCACTCACCGACCACCATTTGCAATCTTCTTCGTATTTGTTCTTCCTGAATGTTACCTGAGAAAATTCTGTGAGTGTATAAAATCCGACAGACACAAAGTAATCGAAAATCCAATGGTCCGTCGGTATATCTACGCCTGATTTTTCTCTTATATACTTCGCATTAAATCCGCTGTCGGAAACTCTTTTCGGATTACCAAAAGAACGGAATTGCTGAAGATAAAGGTCTTTTAGTCCTGTTCTTAAGAAAGCTATCCGGTGGGCCGCTTCTTCAATAGATTCCGTTTTCCTGATATATCCGCCCGAGATGGTCCACTTGTCAACAGCGAATGGCCGCTGCAGAAGGATTTTAAGTTCTTTGTCGTGATATCCAAAAATGACATTATCCACCGCGACATTTCGCAGGTATTGATCACCGTATTTGATTACATTATCTAAATCTTCCTCTGCCATGTTCAAATAATAAATATTCCGGGCAGCCTGCGGCCGGTATATGAATATTTAAAAAATATATTACAAATCCGAATTGAATTTGCTGGTATGAAACTTATCCTCTAGTTTTATTCTGTCAAATATACGGAATGGGTTCTAATAAGTAATTTAAATACACAAAACATTCATTAAAAATGAAAAAATCAATCGCATTTATTTCCGGATTAAGTATCGTCTTTTTACTATCGGGGGCAATGGCAAAGGCGCAAACGGGTGCGGATTATTTCGCAGGTAAATGGAATATGCTGGTGAAAGGTTTGCCCGATGGAGATACGAAGATGTTAGTCATACTTGACAAAAAGGATACTACGATGACGGGAGTTATCCAGGATTCGGTTGGAACTGAAATATCTAAATTTTCCAAAGTGGAACTTAAGGAAAATGGAGTAACGGTATATTTTACTGCTCAGGGTTATGATGTTTACCTGTTGATGACTAAAAAAGATGATGATCATGTAACCGGAAGCATGATGGGCATGTTCGATGCAGAAGGTGTTCGTGCCAAGTCAGATAAATAATTTCACTTATACTAATTCGCGAATCAGAACTGGTTAAAATTTAGAATATGAAATTTAATTTTCAGGCAGGAAACTTCCTGTATATAACTAAGCTTACTATTATAAGTATCTTTTTTTCTTTCAGCCGTGTGAATGCACAGGCAATTCATGTACTGGTGTTTTCAAAGACAGATGGTTTCCGTCATGCTTCTATAGAGGCTGGTAAAGTTGCTTTTGCAAAAATGGCTTCGGAAAAAGGGTTTACAGTAGATTTTACGGAGGATGCAACAAAATTTAATACAGCGAATCTGAAGAAGTATAACGCAGTCGTATTCCTTAGTACAACCGGGGATATTCTGAATAATGAGCAGCAGGAGGAATTTGAAAGATATATACAGGCGGGAGGAGGTTTTGTAGGAATTCATGCAGCGGCAGATTGTGAATACGACTGGCCCTGGTATGGGAGACTTGTAGGTGCATGGTTCCTGGATCATCCCATGCCGAATAATATTCAAACGGGTAAATATTATGTAACGGATAAGAACAGTTTTGCAACCAAAGAAATGCCGGATTCCTTTGAACGAAGGGATGAATTTTATAATTTCAAACAAATCGATCCGTCAATACATGTGCTGATAAAAATTGATGAAAAATCCTATCAGGGTGGTAAGAATGGAGATAATCATCCGATGAGCTGGTATCACGATTTTGATGGTGGCCGTTCTTTTTATACCAATATGGGACATACCGATAAATCATTTTCAGAGCCCCTTTTCCTTAATCATGTCTAGGCCGGTTTGCGATATGCTGCAGGAGGAGATACACCAGCGCCACTGGATTATTCAAAAGCGAAACCGGACGAAAATCGTTTTTCAAAAGTGATACTTGCCGAAAAACTGAATGAACCCATGGAGCTGAGCGTTCTAAATGACGGACGTATTTTGTTCATCGAACGTCATGGTGCAGTAAAAATGTACACACTTAAAACAAAGCAACTGAAGACCATTGCTACGATTGCCGTCAGCACCAAATACAAAGACAAAGAAGGCAAAACGTCGGAAGCGGAAGATGGTCTGCTCGGGCTCAACAAGGATCCGAATTTCGCAATCAATCACTGGATTTATTTATATTATTCAGATCCTGTTAAATCAGAAAATATATTAACAAGATATACCCTTCATGGTGATGTACTGGATCTGAATTCAAAAAAGGTATTACTGGAAGTAGCTACACAGCGTGAACAATGTTGCCATACCGGAGGATCGATTGACTGGGATGCAAAGGGCAATCTCTATTTATCTACGGGCGATAATTCAAGTCCCAGAGCCACACCGTATGCTCCCATCGATGAGCGGGAAGGCAGGTCCCCATGGGACGCTCAAAAATCCGCTGCCAATACAAATGACCTGAGAGGGAAAATTTTACGCATAACACCCAGGCCTGACGGATCATACACGATTCCGGAGGGGAATCTTTTTCCGGCAGGAACTTCCAAAACTAGACCTGAAATATTTGTGATGGGTTGCAGGAATCCGTTCAGGATTGCTGTTGATAAAAAGTCGGGATTTGTTTACTGGGGTGATGTGGGACCGGATTCCAACGGCCCTGATTCTTTGAGAGGACCTGCGGCACTGGATGAAATCGGACAGGCAAGAAAAGCGGGCAATTTCGGATGGCCCTATTTTGTCGGCGACAATCAAGCATACAATCACTTTAATTTCGCTACCAATACATCAGGACCAAAATTTGATCCGGAAAACCCGGTTAACAATTCTCCCAATAATACAGGACTGAATAATTTACCGCCAGCACAGAAAGCTTTGATATGGTATCCATATGCAGAATCAAAAGAGTTTCCTTTGCTCGGAACGGGAGGAAGGTGCGCTATGGCCGGTCCTGTATACCATATCGAAGATTTTAAAAATGCTCCGCGCGCGTATCCGAAATACTACGATGGTAAATTGCTGATCTATGAATGGATGCGCGGATGGATAATTGCGGTCACAACTGACAAAGATGGAAACTATTTGTCCATGGAGAAATTTATGCCGGATTATAAATTCAGTAACCCGATGGATATGGAATTTGCTGCTAACGGTGACCTTTACATGCTCGAATATGGATCAGGCTGGTTTTCCGCAAATGATGACGCCAGGCTAATCCGTATTGAATACAACGGCGGCAACAGAAATCCTAAAATTGTTATGGCTGCAGATAAGATGGGAGGGGCTCTTCCATTTACCGTTCATCTGACTTCGAAAGGAACAAAGGATCCGGATGGAGATAGTTTGAAATACACCTGGAAGATCAGTTCAAAAAATGGGTATTACAAAATAATCAACCAGCCTGATTCAAAACTCACCTTTGCGAAAGCAGGAGTTTACAAAGCTACGCTTACAGTTAAGGATAATAAAGGTGGCATATCAGTGCAGTCAATGGAATTAACAGCAGGTAATGAACCTCCTGTTGTTTCATTCGATATTGGCAGGAATAATAAATCATTTTATTTTCCGGATAAAGTGTACAATTATAAGGTCAGCGTAAAAGATAAGGAAGACGGATCAACTGAAAACGGGAAAATTAAACCTTCAGATATCGTGGTTAATATCGATTATCTCCCTGAAGGTTTTGATAAAACAGAAATTGTTCAGGGTCACCGGACGGCAGAGGAATCTGTAATTAACACAAAAGGAATGAGGCTGATCGGATTAAATGATTGCAAATCCTGTCATGGTGAATACAAGAAATCCATTGGTCCGGCATTCTATACTGTTTCTGTTAAATACAATGGAAATAAAGATGCATTGGAAAAGCTTACAAGGAAAGTAATTTCAGGCGGTAAAGGTGTCTGGGGTGATGTTCCCATGGCCGCACATCCACAGCTTTCAACGGACGATGCATCCGAAATGATTAAATACATATTAAGTCTGTCCAAACCCAAACTCAAAATAAAATCGCTACCGGCTGAGGGGACTTACGTCACAAACAAGACGCCCAACAACAAAGGCCTTGGTGTATATATTTTCCGTGCATCTTACACAGATCGCGGAGCCAATGGTTTACCGGGAGTGACTTCCGAAGAAACATTCACGCTTAGAAATGCGAAGATAAATCCTGTCAAATATGATGAAGTCGTTGATGCTACGAAGATGAGTTATGGAGGAACTAGTTTTATTATTCCTGTCAAAACCGGAAGCTATATCAGCCTCAAACAAATTGACCTCACTGGCATTGCACATATCGATCTCACTGCTATGGCACCGAAGGCACAATTGAATGCTGAAGGTGGTATAATTGAATTGCATATGGATTCGCCTAAAGGTGAACTGTTGGGAAAAACCACTTTCATAGGTGATGCAGGCGGTGGAGGATTTACTATGGGAGGGAAGCCCACATCCATAGATGTAAAGCCAACAGAGGGCGTACATGACATTTATTTGGTCTTTGTAAATCCCAATGCCAAACCCGGTGCCTCCCTGATGGTTGTCATGAATACAACATTCAGGAATGGAGATTAATTATTAACAGTTATTCGAATGTTAATAGTGAATAATAAGTTATTCATGGTTAAACCTTTGTCTTTGATCAGACTCTAATCTTTAAACGTACACCATGAAAACATTACTTAAACTCGTTTTAATTTTCGCGATTCTGGCGGTGACTTTTAGTTCCTGCGTAGTACGCGAACGTGTATATGGAGGTGCTTATGTAAGACCTCACTACACAGCAGTATATTATCGATAGAATGCTGCATCATTCGCAGCTGATCAATCCTACATATGTTTTAAACAGCACTAGCAACGTATGAGGGCCCTTTCCAGGGCCTTCTTCTTTTCAGATACGTCAATTAAATATCCTTCCAGAAAGCCATGGAAGACATTATTTCATAATGATACATTTTTTACCTTCTATTCGGAAATGAATCTGACTGCTTTCCAGCAGATGAGCTATGCCGGATAATGGAAGACTGCGTTCTATTTTACCCGAAAATTTCATATCAGGTAATTGTGTTTCATATACGATGTCCAGATCATACCACCGGCTTACCTGGCGCATGATTTCTTTAATATCAGATTTATCAAAATAAAAATAACCATTCTTCCAGGCCACCGCCTGATTAATATTTGCATTGCTTACCGTCATGTTATTATTATCTCTTCTCAAAATCGCTTGTTTACCGGGTTTAAGTAAATCTGTTTGTTTTTCGTGGCGAACGTTTATAACACCCTCAAGCAATGTTGTCCGAATGGCAGTTTCATCTCTGTAAGCCATTATATTAAAATGAGTACCCAGTACAATTACTTCCATACCGTCTGTCTTCACGAGAAAAGGTTTTTCTCTGTTCTTTGCAACTTCAAAATATCCTTCTCCGGAAAGTTCAACACTTCGTTCTTTACCTGTAAAGGCGATTGGATACCTGAGAGAAGAAGCCGCATTGAGCCAGACTTTAGTCCCGTCGGATAATACAAGCTGAAATTGGGCGGCGCGCGGAGTTGAAATGGTATTATAGCTGATTTCTTTACTTTCCGAACCGATTATTGTTGCGTGAGTATACGCTAATTTTCCACTATCAAGTAAGATCAATTTTTCATTTCCCTGCACAGCAATGACTCCGTTTCTTGCTGTGTCAAGTATAATAATGGTGCCGTTTGCAAGTGTTAAAGTTGCATTGTTTCCTTTGGGAATAATATCCTTTGGTGAAACCAGTGGTTCTATGACTGCTTTTACAATTTCAGCAGGTGGTTTCCTGATTAGAAAGAAAATGCTGGCACTGAGAATTACTCCAAAAATGACAGCGGCAGCAGTTATTTTCCTCCAACCGATTCTCGGAATGAATTTCTCATTGTGAGTTACTATTGTGGGTTGATCAGTTAATTCTATCACCCTGTTATACATATGATTCCAGTTGATCTGATCGGATGTGGATTCCAATTTTCCGGCTTTTGCCTGTTCCCAAAGTTCTTTTAAGGGTGCTGAAAGTGCATTTTTATTATCATCATCCATGGTTACGAGCCATGTTACCAATTCCTCAAATTCCTTCTCAGAGCAATCTTTCCGAAGATATTTTTCAAACAATGTTTTAACATGCTCATCTAAATTCATAGGTTTTTTTTTATCTGCCGTTCGCAGGTTTAACTCAGAAAAGACCTGCCTTAATATTTTTAGTACTAATTCAAAACCTTATTTTTTTAAAAAGACGTTGTATTTAATCTTATCATTGTGTCATATTGGCCTTAACAGGTTATTAACTAACCCCCTTATTTCAATGAAGTAAATGATTTTTTCAATTGTACTGTTTATGCATTTTTTAATTCCGACTCAGTATTTTCCTGGGGAAGCTACATTATCTTCAAAAGTAAATCATCGTTCTGCAACTACCTGTTGAGATTTTATTTTTTATATTTATTGAACGCAGCTAATATAACGGGATCACTCTGTACTTTCTCAAGGCTCAGTAAAGCTTCAATAGTGGATTCCGCACCTGAGTTGAGATTTGGGCCATTTGCAGTTAAAGCATCGAAACAAATACCCGTTAAAGAATCATACATTTCTGTGCCCGATTCATTGGCACCAAAAAACCAGGCTGCCAGGTGTCCGGCATAATCAGCATATTTAATTTGTCCAGTTTCAAAATACGCCTCCGAAGCTGCGAATACCATCGGTTCAATTCCATAAGCGATCTGGTCATAACTGTTTTCAGTTAATACCAGATTGATTCCGGAACTGTCGGTTATTGAAAATGATGACTGATAACCATTTTGTAATAACCAGGTATAATAGTTATCTACTTCAAGCATTGCCTGAAGAGTGTATTGTGTATTTTTTAAAAAAATTCCGGACTTCATCAGTGCGTATGCCTGCACATTCCCATAGGCGTGCCAGGTATTTTCCCAGCTTAAAAATGCTGAATAAGGGAAATTGGCCGAATCACCCTGTTGCATAAGCGCTATTCCATCAGACAGTTTGCCAATGAAAGAAGTAATTGTGTTATCACTGGTTGTTGAACAATAATTTATAAGGCCAAGAATGAGTACGGCGGACTGGTCTGTTCCACTTCCTGCCGGCAGCCATTGAGGGATAGTAATTCCGGAAACAGTTGTTGTTGTTTTAGGAAGACCAACCAAGTCCACTTTTATCTGCGCAATCAGTTTACTTATAGAAAGATTCATCTTTGTATAAAGACTGGCATTATTATTTTTTATAAAAGGTGCGGCTTCCGTAAGGGCTTGCAATGCCCGCCATGACCACCAATTTGCATTGTTTGTACTTGTTACTCCTGAAGTATTGATAGTGTTTCCAGTAAATAAAAAATTATAAAAATATCCGTTGCTGGATTGCATCTCAAGAATAAATTGTATCAAATTGTATAGTTTCGACTGTACGACAGAATCTGTTGAAATTTTATTGCTCCTTAAATATACAAGTGCCGCTCTGGCAACATCATCTACGCAAGTGAATCCTTCGCCGGTGGCTTCCACGAGATGATAGTCAGGGTATTCTGAATAAACATAAACACCTGCTGCATTTATATTATCAGGGAAAGTTACCGGAGTATATAATTTATCCAGATGTGCAGTATTAACGAGTCCCGCATCCATGACGGGTGGTGGCGGTATGGCAGGAGCTATCGTTTTTTTTGTGCAGGCCGTTATATTTGCACAAATCGAATACACGCAACATATGATTACAATGATTCTTTTTTTCATAATTAGTAAAAAACCAAAATAAACCCCTGCAATGCTTCATAACATTGCAGGGGTTTATTAATTAAACAATCAGAAAACTACTATTGTGTATTCTGGTTATTGTAAATTGACTGCACCTGGGGCATTGTTAAAGCAATATTGTAGAACATAACATCATCCAGGTCACCTTTCCAGAACCCTCCATAATTAACATAGTTCGCATTATTTGGATCGGTAGAATATGCTGAAGTTGGCAAATCTGAACCAATGGTAATATCAGGAGGTGAGCTGATAGTAATTGGTGTTCCTGGAACATTTGTCCAGGATTTAACCTGAGCCCCATTTATATAAAAATCTTCTTCTCCTGGTTTGAATGTTACTACTAAATGGTACCATGTAGTGCCTGGTGTAAGTCCTGTACCTGCATCATCGCGATCATAATAGGTTGTATCCGGAGGCGTTGCCGCAGATTCAAATGCGTGTACTGTAAAAAATGGCAGTAGTGGCTGTGTCTGAAATTTCCATCCGTTCCAGCGGTCAAATGAAATCATATAGCAGTTGGCCGGATTTACCGTTCTTCCCGCAGTATCCAGTCTGGCCCAAAGACTAATTGACATTTGTTGCGTGTTAAATGCCGCATTGAACGGAATATCGATATTACCACCCTGGTCAAAATGATACGCCTGATTTGCATTCCCAAACCTGTCTGCTGTAAGAGAGGGAGTTCCCGCTCCAAAAAATACGTGACCCTGTGTTACAGTACCATTATGGGCGTTTCCTGATGAATCGTTTGCATTGCCATTGAATTTCCAGTAAGCTATCAGGTTCACGGCTGCTATCTGCTGGATATAAGTTCCCTTGTAAGCAGTAGTTGCCGCATTCAGATTAGCCGCTGCATTGTCCAATTCTGTTTGTGTGGAACTTGCATCGTTTAAAATAGCAGTTGCCGAAGCGATGGCAGCATTCAGGGTTGCTTTAGAGCCGACTGTATATTGTCCTGGTTTAGTTCCCTCGGTCGTATTAGTAACATACCAGTTTGCTGAATCCACTGACATTTGTAAATTGGCTTTATTTGTAGGAGGAGGAGCGGTGCTGCTTTTACTGCATGCTACGAATAACACCCCTAATGACAGACAGAATAGTGCTGTCATTTTAATAAATTCTACACGGAACGCTGATTTCATGATTGCTTAATTTTTATTGAATTGAAAAAATGAAAAAATTAGTACAATGCTTTATCCGTATCCCTTTCTGTTTGTGGAATCGGAAAAGTTTTGTTGATATCGTAATTAAAACCGGGACTGTTGCTCATAGCCTGCGTGGCATATGCTTTGCCCCAACGGATGACATCGAAATAGCGGTGAAACTCAAATCCAAATTCTACACGCCTTTCATGCTGTATGGACTGGAGTACATCTGCCTGATTTGTATAAGTAACATTGGGTAGTAGTCCGATTGGAATATTTGGATATCCGACCAATGCGGTATCGTATAGATAACTGTTTCTTGCCCTTGTTCTCACCTGATTTAATGGTACCAAGGCCGCAGAAGGGTTTCCCGATGCATTCAATGCTTCGGCATACATGAGTAACACGTCGGCAAAACGAATTGCAAGATAATTGCAGCTTCCGTCGCCTTTAAGACTGATGGGCACTTCCGAAAAAGGCTGTTGATATTTACGCGTCAGGTATCCTGTAGGTGACCATGTTCCGCTGAATATTTCACCGTTAAACCATGCCATACTGTCAATTCCAACTGTATAATTCAACCTGGGATCCGGGACTCCGGCTCCTGTTACTTCAAATTCAGAAACAAAACTCTGGGTGGGAGCATCGAAATAATATCCGTTATCAACAGCCGGAGCAAACCATTGATTGAGCGCGTTTCCTGTTTGTGGAACCTGCCCGGAAAGCATTTGTACTTCAAATATGGATTCCTGGTTATTTTTATAATCTGCACTGAACTCCTGTGAATACAATGGCATCAGGCTATACAATCCACTGTTAATGACTGCCTGTGAGGCGACCATAGAAGAATCCCATTTTTGCTGATATAAATAAACCTTCGCCAGCAGAGCCATAGCCGCACCACTGGTAGCCCGACCGACATCAGTCGTAGTATAACCTGCTGGCAGTATTTGAATGGCGGATATAAGATCACGTTCAATAACTGATGTATATATAATTGTATCAGACGATTGAGGAATTTGTAACTGGCTTGGATTTAATGGTGTAAGCACAATGGGTACGGGTCCAAAAATGTTGACCAGTGTAAAATAATACCATGCACGAAGGAATTTTGCCTCACCCAATATTCTTGAACGGGTGGCTGTATCCATCACTATTGCAGGTACATAGGCGAGCACCAGATTACAACGGGTGATCCCTTCATATAAAGTTCCCCATTCATATTGAAGATTGCTATTGATAGGTGTGATGTTAAACTCGTCAATCAGTCCGATATCAGGTTCATCCCCTGCAAGACCACCCTTTACAGCATCATCAGATGCCACATCCCCAAAAACCCAAAGAGGGTTTTGGGTGGCTGATTGAAAATTCAATGGCTGATATGCCGAATTGATAGCGACGATGGCCTGATCGGAAGTCTGATAGAACTGATTTGCAGGATAAACTCCCTGTGGGTCTTTTGTCAGAAATTTTGAACAACTCATTCCTGAAAAAATCAAAACCGTAATCGAACTATATATAAAAGATTTTTTCATTAATGCAAATTTTGAATTCAGTTCAGATTAAAGATTCAGGTTGACTCCCACTATATAACTTTTCGAACTGGGATATGTACCCCAGTCAATTCCTGCAGCCACATCACCTTTATATTGTTCGGCATTTACGTTATTACTCACATGCATTTCGGGGTCAAGTCCTGTAAATTTTGTAATGGTAATCAGGTTCTGAGTCGTGAAATATATCCTAAGCCCTTTCACATGAACCCTGTTTGTGATTTTAGCGGGAATGGTATAACCTAATTGTAAATTTTTCAGCCTGACATATGAAGCGTCTTGCAGGAAACGGCTGGAAGGCTCCAATATATTATTCGCCGCCTGATCCCATGAAACCAAAGGCATCGTGTTGCTTGTTCCTTCTCCATGCCAGCGCGTATCATACACCCGCTGTGTCAGATTAAAGGGGCGATAAAAACCTTCGATATCCTGATCTACCTGAGAATAAATTTTATTACCATAAGAACCCTGGAAAAAAATGGAGAGATCAAAATTGCTGTAGTTCATGGAGAGCGTAAGACCATAAGTAAATAAGGGAATTGCACTGCCTAAAAATGTCCGGTCGCTTTGGTTGATTACGCCATCTCCATTTTGATCTTTATACATCACATCTCCGGGAACAATACCTGGTCCCTGATAAGCATGTTTAAATATATCAGCGGTATTTTGAAAAATACCTTCCATTTGATAACCGTAGAATGAACCGATCGGGTGTCCCACTGCTGTACTGGTTGCAAAAATTCCATTGTCAATTCTGCCCCCCTGAATGGGTGCACCGTTTGCAAGTGACAGGACCTTGTTCTGTAAGGTTGCGAAGTTTGCGTTTATACTATATTGAAATCTGTTTCCGTTATTCCTGTAATTCAATTCAAATTCAAATCCCTTATTTTGAACACTTCCATCATTCTGGTATGGTGGCAATGCGCTGCCACCAATTAAAGGAAGGGGCACCTGTACAAGCATGTCAGTAGTTGTTCTGACAAAATAATCAGCGGAGAAACTTAACCTGTCATTTAATATGGCGAGATCAAGACCTACGTCCGCTACAGTAGAAGATTCCCATTTAACATCCGGGTTACCCCTGTTGGAGATTGTATAACCCTGGACACTCGCTGGTGTTGCGCCAAAAACATAATTGTACCCAGGTTGTACATATGAAGCCCATGGATAATCTCCAATATCCTGGTTTCCCATTTGTCCATAGCTTGCACGCAGTTTTGTTCTTGAAACAGCCGGAAATAAATTCTGGAACCATTTCTCATTATGCAAGCTCCATCCTGCGGAGCCAGAGAAAAAATTAGCATAACGGTTATCAGGACCAAATCGTGAAGAGCCATCCCTTCTTACATTGAATGATAAATAGTAAAGACTGTTATAATTGTAATTAATATTTCCAAAAAGAGAAAAAAGAGACCATTGCTGGAGAGATTCAGAAACCTTTTCAGATGAAATATCAGCACCAAGCCCTAAATATTCAAGACTTGGAATCTGGGTTGGAAAATTTCTGTCAGACCCCGTTTGAGCTGATGTAGAATTACTAATTGCTTCTGTTCCCAAAAGGACACTTAAATTATTGCCTTCACCAAAAGTTTTATTATACCGGAGTGTGTTGTTCCAGGTCATATTTAAACTTGTCGTATTGGTTTCAGTAAGTACACTTGGACTGTTGACGCGAAGATTGGTGCCATAATTCATGTTAAATGTCCTGTCCTCATTTATGAAGACATCCCCACCCAAATCTGTTTTAAAAATTAAATTTTTAAGTATATTATATTGAACATACATGTCTCCGAATACACGGTACTGTTTTTCTGTATTGTCTGTGTATACTGCGAGCGCGACAGGGTTGTAGCCGTCTCCAAAAAAATTTGGCTGTGCAGGCAAATCTGAATAACTGCCATCGGGGTTCTTGATTGGTATGGCCGGATCGCGGAATAATGCATATCTTATAACGCTTCCTCCGTTTCCACCATAACCATCACCTGAGCTACCGATAGCATTCTTGTCGGAATAAGATAAATTGACATTCAATCCCATGCTCACTTTGCTGGCGAGCTGAACGTTTAATTTGGTATGCAGTGTATATCGTTTATACCACGAGTTCAGAACTATACCATCCTGGTCGAATATATTGCCGGAAACAAAGTATTGCGCTTTATCACTACCTCCGTTTATTGATAATTCATGGCTTTGAATGGGTGCATTTTGAAAAATGGAATTAAGCCAGTTCGTATTATCCATTTGTAAAGTATCAGGAATCAAGGGTCGTAACAGTATGGGGTTCGTTACTCCTGCATTATCATTATTAGCTGCCTCATTATATAATGTGACATATTCCTGATTATTGACCATGGGAGTCAGGTATCCATGTGTTTGTATCCCATAGAATCCATTATAGGTTACCTGCGATTTTCCTGCTTTACCCGATTTGGTAGTAATTACTACCACTCCGTTAGCAGATCGTGATCCATAAATTGCTGCAGAAGCCGCATCTTTTAATACTGTGATCGTTGCAATATCATTTGATGATATGAAATTGATTCCATCCTTGGTTGGTATTCCATCAATGATATAAAGAGGATCATTATTATTGATTGTACCCACTCCGCGTATTCGTATGACAACTCCATCTCCTGGCTGGCCTGTAGATTGTGTAACACGGACTCCCGCGGCCTGACCTTGTAAAGCCTGATCAGCAAAACC
This sequence comes from uncultured Bacteroidota bacterium, assembly GCA_963711345.1. Classification (GTDB taxonomy): domain Bacteria; phylum Bacteroidota; class Bacteroidia; order Chitinophagales; family Chitinophagaceae; genus Puia. The sequence continues at coordinate 1,861,906 of CAVQDS010000002.1, forward strand.
GATTGGTATTCTCGATACATCCCCAACATTAACAACAGAAACAGCACCAGTAATATCAGCGCGTTTTTGGGATTGATAGCCTACCACAACTACTTCGTCAAGTCCCTTATTCATCTCCTGCATGCTAACAGACAATGCCTTAGTTCCGACTACTATGACTTCCTGCGATTTATATCCGGTATAACTGATTATGAGAGTGGAATTCTCAGGAGCATTTACTGAAAAGTTGCCACTGGTATCAGTTAATACACTCACGGTTGTTCCTTTAAGCAACACAGTTGCTCCTCCCATTGGATTGCCGAGGTTATCAGAGACATGGCCGTGAATATCATTAGGTGGAGGAAGAACAGGACCGGTTTCGACTACTATTGTCAGTTCTTTCTTTGTTATAAGAATCGTTTTTTCCTCAATGACATATTTTAATCCCTGATTGCTTAAACAATTTTCCAGGAATTGCTCTAAGGGAATGTCTTTGGCGTGAATGGTTACCAGCTTTGCATTCTGAATAACAGTATAGTTGTAGAAAACAACATAGCCTGTCTGATCTTCAATGACACTGAATAGTTTTTCGAGCGAAACATTTTTGCCGGTGAAAGTTACTTTTTCAGAATATTTAATTGTGCCTGGATGGTTTTTTGAAGTTCCTTTTGCGTCAGCATTCAACAAAAAACAGGTAAGCAGGATGAAAGTCATTTTTACATGCAACCAATGTTGTTTGCATAAAGGATCAGGACCCCTGAAAGGAGCATTACAGCCAATCGTTAGAAATAGCATATTCAACAAATATTTTAAGTCAAATGCGAGCCCCTTCTGGTAAAAATGGTCACTCTGGAATTTTTGCCGGCGGATGGAAAATAGAAACCGGCATCCTGGTAAGAAAGCCAATGTCTTTGCTTCATTTAACGGCAAAGACCTTAAAAATTGAAATCAGGACTAAAGGAAGGTTAAGTTTATTTTTATACTTCAGGTGAATGTAACTTATTAAGATGGCAATAAGAGGGAAATTAAAAAATAAAGAATGAAAAGAACAACAAAAGTATTACTGGAAAGTGTTGCAGATAGTACTTCCGTATCTGGCGAAGTGCTTCAACCAGATGATTTCTGACTGTATTGTAGGATAATTTCATCTCTATCGCGATTTCATCCAACCGGAGACCCCGGTTTCTGCTTAATTGATATACTTCTTGTCTTTTAGGAGAAAGAGAAGCGATGGCTCTGTTCAGCAATGCTTCTGTTTCCTTGTAGTTTATGTATTCTGTAATATTATTGCTGTTGGCAGTCATCCTTTTTTGCAGATCCTTAAATAACTGGGTTTCAACGGCTGCATTCTTAAAATACCTCATACATTCATTACGGGCTATGCGGAAAATATAATAGTCAATATTTTCAATCGGATCCAAAGATCCCATCCTTTTCCAAAGCCGAATGAATACTACCTGTGTAATTTCCTCTGCCACTTCATGAGAACCGGTAATTTTCCTTATGTAATCGTGAACAGGTTTCTTATAGAGATCGAATAATGTCTTAAATCGCTCTTCCTGATCTCCTATCATTGATGAGCCGTCCATTTATAATTCGATCTTGAGAACAAATTAGCTAAAATTATATAAATGGCAGAAAGATCCTGGTTATGAAGAAACCTCTTCTCCATGGTACTCATTCAATATTCCGTTTTTGATGGCTGTAACAAGTTCTCCAGGCAGGTCTTTTATGAGGTTAGTCAAAAGCTCCGGAATGCTTTCATGTGTATCCAGAATTACCGTGTTTAATTTTTGAGTTGTAAAAGCCAGCTTGTTTGTTTCCAGATCAACAATGGTGATTAAATCATAAATAATTTTTCCCCGCTCTGGTATTTTCAGGGTATTCACCGCATAGCTCTTCCCGAGGTATTTTATAAATAACCTTTTCATTTCCTTTTTCATTGAGTAAGATTTTACATCTTAAAATACTAAAGATTATTTATAACTGCCAGTGATCACACCACCATTAGCAAAGTGTTAATAACTTAATTGCCCCCACACTTTTCCCAATATTGGAAACTAAAAAATTTAAATTCCGGAGGCTTGCATTTCTGAAATTCGCGTTGCATCTTTGTATCAGCAATGAGGTTTTTACGGTCACCTGCCGAAAACCACGAAGAACAAAAAGTGTTCATACTTAGTACAGATCCTCCCATCCTGATGAATGTCCCGTCCAATCCTGATCAACCCCAAAGACGGTTTTTAATTCATTCATCATACCCTAAAACTGGAATTTATGAAAGCGATCTCTACCTTCACGACTTTGATTCTGATTATTATTACATGTGCTGCTTCCGCGATTCTTTATCTGAATGAGAATTACGATATTTCTGCCGCGTTAACGATCGTCTGGATTGTTGCATTGACACTTTGGATTGGTAAAAGCACCGGCGTTGTGGATACGTTTATGAATAAAATATTTGCTAAGAATTAGTTTTTCAGATTCAGTGGTTATCATACCGGCCTTGTTTTTATTTGAAACTTATTTTACGGATACAGCTGTTAACGATATCAGCTACGTATAAATTATCCTGCGCGTCTATTCCCAATCCGCCAATGCCATGAAATCCGGAAGACCGTTGATTTGTGATAATAACGAAACTCACAAAGGGAATATCAGTAATTGTTTTGTACTAAAAGCGCAGAGTAATTTATTTTGAATTCTGCCTGATCCATGCTTCCACTATTTTTTCTTTTTTTTGCTGTTTCTCCATGTGCAGGCAAATGATGCGGATGCGATCTGTTGATAATTTAAAAGTGGATGCGATTTCCCTGATGGGTTTATTTCTTAAATAGAGTGTATAGATCTCTTTATTTCTTTTTTCCTGGATTGAAAGGGCAATCTTTTTTTTCTGCATGAGGAAATTTTGGAGGGCCATTATCTCCGTATTTATTTTATCCCTTTTCTTCCGGGCTAAAATCAATTTCTTATTTGCCTGTTCAATAGTCATTCAGCAAAAATAAGAAAGCAAGTTGTAGTTTTCACATAGGGGTTTTTACTTACGAACTTCTGAATTCCATCCTCGTCACCGTTATTTTACCCTTGAGGAAAAGGTGTATTCGACATTTCATTTCTCCTTTCGGATCATATCTCTGCGTATACTTAAACCAACTCATTATGCTTAAATTATACAGAGCTCTGCTCATCTTTCTGATTGTATTAAGTTTTTTTTGGATAGGGTTTGAAATATGGCTTATATTTACTAAATAATTTAGTAAATATGGCTGGCAGATACAGACAGGATTCATGGATGGATGAATTCAATGAATCTTTAAAATTTGTAGAGTCATTTGAATTCACTGTTCCCTGTGAAAACAGACTGTTCCAGGCCAGGGTCAGGCCCTCTACAGATAAGCAGTATTATACGGTATCACTGAACTATAGTTTCTTTGGACATCTGGTAAAGGATGGTAAGGGGTGGAAAGATCTTACGGGCAGGAGAAACGAAACGATTTCAGAAATAGGCAGGAAGATTGAAGCACATACAAACAAAAAATAGATTTCCAGCCTTGTTGCCATTTTTGTTCAGTATAACCAAAAGGTAATCTTTCAATCAGGCCTTGATATTTTTCATAATCAATAAAAGGGCGGACAGGGATAGAATAATATTGATTAGATAACGGGTATAAATAAAATTAAGTCTGACAGAAATATATACGACACTTCGAGACACAACAATAGAAAGAACATAGAAACAACATCCGGCAAATAATAATAAAATTATAAATGTCTGTTTATTTATATCGACGGGATTTACACTATTATTTGTAAATAGGTGAGTGGAGGGGAAATTAATTATCCAATCTTGAAAGAAAAATGATATCAGGAATGGAAGAAAGGAAATACCCAGACATATCATATTAATTTGTCTTGTTGACATATTTAAATTTCTAAGTTGACGTTTTGTGATTTCTGAAATAAATAAAGGAATAAATAATTGGAATAATTGCAAGACCAATAGTTACGGTCATAAAAAAATATTCACCGGGTTTTCCCGGTAAAAAAGGGTATGAGATAATTATAAGGATTCCTCCAAGGATCCACAATTTTCCTCCCACATGATGAGTAGCACGCCAATTATCCTGATTTTCCAATGTCCAGGGTATTCGAATACCCACGAAGTAATTAGGTTTGATATTATACATCAAATTTCCTACGACGATAAAAAATATTCCCATCAAAGGATTGAACATTTTGCTAAATGAAATACTTCTCTGTATGGAGGAATAAATTATTAATATATTAATGATGGACAAAAGAGCTACTACAGCAATGGTTATTTTTTGCATATTTCCCGCACTTTGCGAAGCTGTTTTTTTAGGATCAAATAGAAGCAAATACCTGATCAGAAAGTAAACCCCAATGGAAATGAGACTTAATGAGAGAACTATCCAGATCAGATCTTCTTTGCCGCTAAATCCATTAGGTTTACCGTCGAAACCAAAGTGCGTTGGAATGATAGCAGGTAATGAAGCATAAACTTTCAGAAGGTAAAACAAGGGTAAGATGGACACTAGTATCACAATGATTGTCTGTATATATTTTTTCATTTTATTTTCTTTTGTTGTGACGGAATTTAAGCATCCATTTAACGACTTCATCGAAAACTGTCGTGTTTATGGAGTAGTATATAAATTGACCTTGCTTGATTGATTCAACCAGTCCTGCCTGTTTGAGGAGATCCAGATGATGGGAAATACTGGGTTTTGAAATTTTAAATTTATCAGCAATTTCCCCGGCGCTCAAATCCCCCTTACTAAGTAATTCAAGAATCTCTCGTCGTGTAGCATCGTTCAGTGCTTTAAACAGCAGATTCATTAAAATACTTTTGATTTATATAATTAGACAGATATCTAAATATTATTCTGCATTTCAAAATAATAAATTAACTTCTTACTATAATTAAAGTTTGATTTTGAGGTTGGCAAAATCGGATGGTAATCCACTGGACCAGAGCCCGATTTTTTCTCCTGTATGAATTCGAAATCTTTTTACTTTTAAACTTGGCTCTGCAGCCTTGTTAACATATACCAAAATACTGTCTTGACTGATCACAATTGTTGCGTGGAACCAACCATCTGGGTCGGGTATGGGATTTACCGAATGCTCGAAAACGAGTGGCCATGTATTTCGAAGTGTTTGCCAGTCATGATCGGGAAGACCATATATTGCACCATATGTTTCTGTCGCAGGGTATCGGTGGTTTCAAAATTGAAAGGCCTGAAATAAAGACATTCATAGTCACTCGTGTCTTTTCCGCTGAAAGCGATACCCAGGAAACTCTGCCCCTGTTGGTTTTTTCCGCGTAAGTCAACATCAATCATGCCTTTGCTGAACATTATATTCTTTAACCAGACGATTCCATGGATCCTTACTGAAGGTTTATCCGCCTTGTCAGTCAAAGTAACATGGCTATTATTATCTTTTTCAAATGCATCTTCTTTAAATAATTTCGGAAGATCATAAGCCCGGATGTTTACATTTCTTGACATGCCTGGAAGATTCTTGGTAATCGTAAGATTCGCAAAATCATTTGTGAGCCCGTCTGAATAAAGTCCGAATAATCCGTCAGACCTGCCCTCGAGCAAAGTGACTTCCAATGAAGGGATATTATTGTGATTTACATATACACTCGCTCGACGACCACTAATAACTATGGTGGCATGAAACCAATCATCAGCTTTCGGTGGGGGAACGATTTGATTTTCATAAACACCCGGATGCTCTTTTCGTAACCGGGCATAATTATAATCAGGAATCTTCATATAGGCCAGAGACCATTTCCAGCGTGTTGAATCCGCATGCCGGAAATTAAAAGGTCTGAAATAGATGATGTCGCAATGACTGGTATCGGTGCCATGGAATGCAATGCCCAGGAAGCTCTGAAGGAAAACATCCTTGCCGCGAAGATCGATATCAATCGTACTCTCTGTAAAATCAATTCCTTTTAACCATACAATCCCTTTGGTTGTAATTGCGCCGGGTTTTTCCCCGGAAAGAACTTTTGTTTCATAAGCAGGAACTGTTGCGATCTTGTTTTCCTGCAGCATTTGCTGAAGGTTATAGTGGATTGACTGGGCATTTGCATGGAGACCAAAAACTGCGAGGCAAATATTTAAACGGATATTCAGCCAGTTCATTTTTTGATTTTACCATTTGTTCAACGAATGCCATGCCAGATTATAATGGGTTGTCAATGATTTATTTAGAAAATAACTCCTGATGTTTGACTGTTCGTTTTTAACGCAGTGTTCGGATTCAATGGATCTATTAATAGCGGGAGTTTCTCCGTTATATAGTTATCCCGATAAAAAATTCCTTTAAGATTTCCTGGTCTTGCGGACAGGTTTTTTCGACCCTTTTTTCGTTGCTTTCTTATTTGCAGATTTCTTTGCGGTTATTGCAGATACCTTCTTTCCCGGCTTTTTCTTTTGATTTGTTTTCTTAGCCAATTTCTTTTTGATTACTTTTTTCACGATTGTTGCCTCATCAGATACGAAATCGACTATTTTGCCGGTACCATTGGCTATCTGTGCGCCAATTGTTCCAATCAGTTCTCCGGCCTGACGGAAAACACTTTTATCTGATGCTGGGCTGTTTTCATTTTCTGAATGGGTTTCTTTTTTCATATTGTTTTTTTTATTGGTTTTATTCACTTTGATTAATTGCAAAGTACGGGCCGCGCATTGTTTCAGGTATTTACAGGCATGAAGCTTCAAATGTTGATGTAGAAATATCTGGACAGAGAAACAATTGAAATTTCCTGGTCTGTGAATTGAATGAATCAGGTATGAAGAAAAAATTAGCCCATAAATTAACCCGCAAAAGAAAGATCATATTTATTGTTCTGGGCAGTTTCCTGTTGGTATTGATTGGCCTTCGTATCGCCCTTCCTTATATTTTATTAAGACTTGTAAATAAAGAGTTGACTCATATACCCGGATATACAGGTCATGTTGATGATCTGGATGTCGCTTTGTTTCGCGGTGCATATGTAATTAAGCATATTAAAATTGAGAAAACAGGAGGAAAAATTCCGGTTCCATTCTTCTTTGCTGATCGTGTGGATTTGTCTTTACAATGGGCATCTCTCTTTCATGGACGGATAGTCGGCGAGATCGAAGTGGATCAGCCTGTCCTGAATTTTGTGAAGGGGCCTACGGAAGAAACCAGTCAGACAAAAATCGATAAGAGCTGGACGGTTGCAGTGAAAAAATTAATGCCGCTCAAACTCAATAAATTCGAGATAGTAGAAGGAGAGATTCATTACCGCGATTATTACAGTAAACCGAAATTCGATATATACACCAAAAATGTTCATATTCTGGCTGAAAATTTATCGAATGCGGAAAAGAACAACCAGGTTTTACCTTCTACCGTTGTGGCTTCAGCAGACGTGTATGGAGGAAAGGCAACAGCTTCAATGAAAATGGATGCCCTTGCAAAATCACCAACCTTTGATGGTAAAGCGACACTGGTAGGCCTGAATCTTTCGAACCTGAATAATTTTATCGATGCATTTGCAAAATTTGATATCAAATCGGGTGAGATCAGCATCTATACAGAAGCGGCAGCCAAGGATGGGAAAATTGTCGGTTATACGAAACCTATAATAAAGAATCTTAAAGTTTTATTACCGAAGGTAGATAAAGATAAACCACTTAAAGTTGCTTATGAAGCTGTCGTGGATGTAGTAGCCTGGATATTTAAAAATCACAATAAGGATCAGCTCGCAACCAAGGTAGAATTTGAAGGCAATATCAAAAAGCCGGATATTGATATCTGGAGCCTGATCGGGGAAGCATTAAAAAATGCTTTTATCCAGGCGCTATATCCATCCCTTGAAAACTCCATCAGTTTGAATTCACTGGCGGGTAAAAAGGATAAGTCTGCTGCTGAACTTGATAAAACACTTCAAAAAAGCAACAAAGAAATGGGTGTAAAAGCCAATCAAAAAAAGGATAAGAAAGACAAGAAGGATAAGAAAAATAAAAAAGGCAAAGACAAGAAATGACCGATGATGAGAAAAAATCCTATTCAACAGGTAAGTAAAGGTTTATTGAAGCGCCCTTTCCCATTGAACCGGTGGCATTGATTTTACCTCCATGACTTTCCACGATTTTTTTGCAAATGGCCAGGCCGAGGCCGGTTCCTGCATAAGTTGAATTATCATGTAATCTGAGGAAAAGACCGAATATTTTGTCCGCATACGCCTGGTCAAATCCGATTCCATTGTCCTGAAAAGAAATGACATGATAAGGATATTCAAGACTGTAATATACCTTCAATTTCAGGGGGATATTTTCTTTTTTATATTTTATGGAATTGGACAAAATATTATAAAAAACCTGTCTGAACTGAACCTTATTAATTTTGAGGGGGGGGAGGGGTGCCTTTTCAATTACTATTTCCTTTCGTTCTGTCTGTTCATTTAATTCAGAAATAACATCCTGCAGCAAATTGTCCAGTGAAATGATTTCATTGTTTTCCTGACGATCGGCCTGACAATACAAAAGCAGTCCGTTGATGAGGTCCTGCATTCTGAGGCAGGCATTTTCAATTTTTGAAATAACTTCCTGGCCTTTCATCGTTAAAGGTTCATCTTCCTTCATCCGGCTGATGAAGAGTTTAATTTTACGGATGGGTTCCTGTAAATCGTGGCTTGCTATATAATTGAAGGACTCAAGCTGTCTGTTTTTTTCTTCAAGTTCCCGGTTATTTTTTTCAATATTCTCTGTATATCTTAATAATTTTTCTTCCGCCATTTTCAATTGCGTTAAATCCCGGGTTACTTTTGAAAAGCCTACCACCTCTCCTTCTTCGTTGTGCAACGCGGTTATTAAGATACTTCCCCAGAACTTTGTTTTATCTTTTCTTACTCGCCATCCTTCGTGCACAGCTTTTCCCTCTTTAATGGCTTTCTGCATCAGGAATTCAGGAAGCTTGTTTTCCTGATCTTCTATTGCATAAAAAATCCGGAAATGGTTACCAATAATTTCATCGGCATTATACCCCTTTATTTTTTTTGCTCCGTTGTTCCAGTTTTCAATGATGCCTTCCCGGCTAAGTCGCAGAATAGCGTAATCCTGCACTTCATTGATCATACGGAAATATCTTTCTTCCTGGTTCCTTATTTCGCGATTGCGTTCCTCAAGTTGAATATTTGCTTTAACCTGATCTGTTACATCAAAGGAGATATTGATCACTTTTTCCACCAGGTTTTGATTATTCCTTTCGAATACTGAACCATACGTAGTAAACCAGTGATATTCCTGGTTCTTATGCCGCATTCGGCAACGGAATTCTTTAATATTTTCAACATGATCAGATCCTTCCTGATTGGCCTGTTTCAGCGCGGCTTCGTTTTCTTTCAGAATTCGATCCAGGTCATCAGGATGCACGATATCCATAAAAAAATCGACGCCCTTATTCAGGACCAGTTCGCGTTCATAGCCCAACAGGGATTCAATAGCCTGGTTAATGAAAAGGTATTCACCGGTGTGGATATTATATACCGTGATGAGAGAAGGAGTGAGGTCTGTGATTTTTTGTATGAAATGCTGGTTTTCTTCCAGTTGATTTTCCACTCTTTTCTGGTCTGTAAAATCCTGAAGAGTACCGAACATCATTTCTGCTTTACCCGAAGCATTTGAAATTACCTGGCCCTTGGCATGCAGCGTTTTTTCTCTTCCATCTCCGAGGATTATGCGATAAAAGAAATCATGGGGCTTTTTTAACTCCCTTGAAATTTCCATTTTCTTCTTGATCATGGCCGCGTCTTCAGGATGGTTGAAAGAAGCTAAATCAAGATCTGATATATTGACATTTTCCAATTCGTAAATGCGGTATATCTCTTTAGACCATGACAGGGAATTTCTCTCAAGGTCCCAGACCCAGTTTCCGATTTTAGCTAATCTCTGGGTTTGTTCAATAAGATTATGTTGAAGAGAGAAAAAAAATTTCAGGGAGATGGTTTCCGATATCGTGGTAAAGTCATCAATCTCGTTGAGAATCCTGATGGCTGTGTCCAAATCATTTGTAAAGGATGAAATATATTTTCCGAACAGCCTTCTTCTGATAAGGCTGATAAGGGTAATATCTTCCGCTTCAATCTGGTTTCTGGATATTTGTGGCAACTGATTGTTCAGCCATTCTTTTAAGGAATTCTCAACATAGGCAGCGGTCTTATTCTGACTGATGGAGCCCAACATTTTTTCAAGACCCTGCCTCCCGATATAAAGCAGTTCTTCTCTTTTAAATTTATTAAAATAATGCAGGACAGGGGGTTTAAATTCACTGAACAATTCTACCTGGAATTCCGAAAGATCCATTAACTTATTTTCCAGAAGAAACAGGGCATAGGCAGGCAGGAAATGAAAATGAAGTTTCCGAATGGTCTCTTCTTCTAAATTGATTTCATTCAAATCTGCGGGTAAATATTTCTGTACCTCTACCATTTCAGGACTTTAATATTTGATAGCACCAATTTCTCTCTGCAGTTTACAGAAGACAGATTTACAAATAAAAACAATAATCTGAGAAAATATTCTTCAGGTCTTTAAGTGAGTAAATAATTCCACGGAAATGGCCGTTTTTTCATAAAAACATTTGAATAGAATAATTGAATACATTTAAAGTATAATTAAAGTTTTAATGACTCAGGACAAAACAGAAGCCTTGCAAAAGTCCAAAAGCGGGATTGATGGATTGGATGAAATCACCGGGGGCGGCTTTCCGAAAGGCCGTCCAACCCTGATTTGTGGTAGTGCGGGTTGCGGTAAGACTCTGATGGGCATTCAATTTCTGGTCAAAGGCATCTTGGAGTATGGCGAACCTGGCGTATTTATGAGTTTTGAAGAATCGCCAAAAGACCTCAGCCAGAATGTTCACTCCCTGGGATTTGACCTGGATAAAATGATCGGTCAGAAAAAACTAAGGATAGACCACATCCAAATTGAAAAAACTGAGATCGAAGAAACAGGAGAATATGACCTGGAAGGACTGTTCATCAGATTAAACTATGCAATTGATACTATTGGTGCCAAGAGAGTGGTACTGGATACTATTGAATCACTTTTCGGAGGACTGGATAATGCCACGATCCTGCGTTCAGAACTGAGAAGACTTTTTCAATGGCTTAAGAACAAAGGTGTAACCGCCATTATCACTGGTGAAAGGGGGGAAAGCTCACTTACGCGCCAGGGTTTGGAGGAATATGTATCAGATTGTGTTATCCTCCTCGATTTTCGTGTTATAGACCAGATTGCCACACGCCGGCTCAGAATCGTGAAATACAGAGGATCTACACATGGAACCAATGAGTACCCTTTTCTTATAGATGAAAGCGGTATTTCTGTTCTGCCAATCACATCGCTGAAACTGGAACATAAAACTTCTTCAGAAGTATTGTCATACGGACATGATGGTCTGGATAAACTTTTTGATAAGGGAGGGTATTTCAGAGGAACAAGTGTGCTGATCACAGGATCAGCAGGGACATCAAAGACGACCCTGGCTTCTTATTTTGCCCTGAGCAGCTGCCAGAGAAAAGAATCCACCCTGTATTTTTCCTTTGAAGAGTCACCGGATCAGTTAGTCCGTAATATGATGTCGGTGAGTATCAATCTGAAACCCTTTTTAAAATCTAAAATGCTTTCCATTCATTCTTCCAGATCCTCCCTGCAGGGCCTTGAAATGCATCTCCTGGTTCTGCATAAACTGATTAAAGAATTGAAACCCAGGACCGTTATAATCGATCCAATCAGCAGCCTGGTTACGGTTGGCAATGCCAGTGAGGTACGCGCCATGCTGGTAAGGTTGATAGATATGCTTAAAGTAAACCAGATCAACGCCCTGTTTACTTCTCTGACACATGATAAGGGTAATGATTACAGTGATTTGACCATCGATGCTGTTTCATCTTTGGCAGATACCTGGATCCGGGTTTCAAACGATGAAAAGAACAATGCCCGACTGCGGAACCTGAGCATCGTAAAATCCAGGGGAATGGGCCACTCAAACCTGGTCTGGGAATTTATTATACAAAACAAAGGGATTAAAATAAAAAATCATCTCAATCACCATTCAAATTAATATGGCAAAAGAAATATGGGAACTCAGGTTATATATAGCGGGTCAAACGCCCAAATCAGTACTGGCCTTAAAAAATATAACCAGATACTGCAGGGAGAACCTGGAAGGGAAGTATACGATTGAGATTGTGGATCTTTTGGTAAATCCCCGCCTGGCGGAGGGTGATCAGATCTTTGCGATTCCTACCCTGGTACGAAAATTTCCTGAACCTCTCAGGAAGATCATCGGCGATCTGTCAAACGAAGAAAAAGTACTGGTAGGGTTAAATATCCGCCCCGCTTCTATAAAAAAAGTTAACTGATGAACAAGAAACACCTACCCATCCTGATTGCAGACAAAAAACTCGTCCTGCAGCTGTATGTTTCGGGCATGTCGCTCAAGTCCATGGAAGCCATTGGCAACATTAAAAGGATATGTTCCGAATTGATGGAAGATTCGTTTCAGTTGGAAATCATAGATCTCTATAAGCATCCTGAACTTGCATCCGAACAGCAGATCATTTTCAGTCCCTCTCTCATAAAACGCCTTCCCCTGCCAAAGAAAACATTGGTCGGAACTTTTTCTGATACAGAAAAAGTGATCAGGGGCCTGGGTATTACTATAAAAGAGTAAAGTAAGATGACTGAAAGCGTAGATGATTTGCTGAAGAAAATTGAAATTCTGGAAGAAAGACTTGCTGACTCCGAGCAGCTGATCGATGCCATAAGAGCAGGCGAAGTGGATGCTTTTGCTGTGAATAAAAACAACCAGTCGGAGATTTATACTCTTCAGAGTGGTGACTATGCATACCGGGTCCTTATAGAAGAGATTGGGGAAGGGGCTGTCAATATCACAGAAGACGGGTTAATTGTTTATACTAATTCGTCTTTTATCGAAATGATTGGACTGCCCTATGAAAAAGTAATCGGCAGGTTCATTTGGGATTTCGTTCATCAGGATTCAAAAATAAAATTCGAAGATCTTTTTCATGAATCCATTCATGGACGAAGCAAAGGAGAAATTAATTTATCTGTCGGAACTAAAACGATTCCTGTATATGTTTCACTGACTTCACTTCAGCCAAAACTCGCCACAGTAGGCATTATTGTGACAGATCAGACACAAAAAAAACTCGATGAGAAAACGATTCTCAGGTATCAGCTCGAACTCGAACATAAAAATTCAGAGCTGGCACAGAATAATGCGGAATTGACTTCATTCACCTATATCGCATCCCATGATCTCCAGGAACCCCTTAGAAAAATTCAGACATTTTGCGATCTGATATTAAACAGCTCTGGCGAATCGCCCGACAAGACCCTTGATTATCTTCAACGCGTTTTAAAAGCGTCAAAAAGAATGAAGAACCTGATCAGTTCTTTGTTGAATTATTCCAGGATGAATGCCCGCGGAATGGAATTCGAACTGACAGATTTAAACAGTATCCTGGACGATGCCTGTAATAATATCCATGAACAAATCGAAGAAAGTCATACAGTCATTCAGCGTGAACAATTGCCGGTGATTCTCTGTGTTCCTTTGCAAATCAACCAGCTTTTTACAAACCTGATCATGAATTCGATTAAGTATAAAAGACAGGGAATTACCCCGCTCATTCAGATCAGCTCAAGGTGGATTAAACCGGATGAAATCAATCCTTCAGATATTTTATTAAACGAAACTGGATACTGGAAAATATCTGTTACCGATAATGGTATCGGGTTTGAACAAAAGTATGCTGATAAAATATTTGAACTTTTTCAACGCCTGCATTCAAGGGCAGAATATGAAGGTACCGGCATCGGTCTGTCTATTTGTAAAAAAGTAGTCCAGAATCATAAGGGGTTCATTCGTGCAACAGGCAAACCAGATCTGGGGGCCAGTTTCGAAATTTATTTACCTGCAAACCTTTAGCTAAGCTTTCGGGATAGTCTGACCATGTTCAAATGTGGTATGAATAGGAAAAAATTCCCCATATAGCAAATCCGGGGAAATGTATTTTTTCCCAACAGCTTCATCCTCATGTAATTAAAAAAATGCCGGAATAGTTAAAACGGAGGCATGATTTAAGTTATAACATCTGAAATATTTGTTATGGCTGAATTACATGTTCAACGCAAACGTCATAGTTATATATGGTTGTGGCTTTTAGTAATTATAATAGTAGCAGCTGCAGGAGTATATTATTATATGCATTATTACCATAAAGACAACTCGGTAGTAAATGCAAAGCCCACCAGTAGTCTTCGGGAGAATACCAGCAGTACTTTCAATTTCGACAAAAACATAATTTAAAAATCAAAAATAAAAGAAATGTCAACCAAAGAATATGTGTACAACGATCACCTCAAAGAATTACATTCAAGTGAATTCGAAATGAGAGAGGGGGAACCTGATATCAGGAATTGGAAAGTGACCACTATGCACAATCGGGAAATTGGCAAGGTAACTGAACTTTTATTTGACGATGTTTCCCACCGTATCAGATATATTATCGTTGAATTAAATGGTAAGCCTTTAAACCTGGTTTCCAGAAATGTAATCATTCCATCGGGACTGGCCGTAGTACATGAAAAAGATAAACTGGTGTCTTTTCCAGGTTTAACTGTTGGCCATTTAGCTTCTCTGCCAGGTTATGAAAAGGGTAAGATCACTCTTGAAACGGAACGCGAAATACGGGACGTATTTGCGCCTTCCAAAGGAATCGTTTATCATGATGAAGATTATAATAATCCGGAAAGATTATACGGTCGTGAACAAAATCGTGGAGACAATACTTTTCTTTACGAAACGGAAGTAGTTGAAAAAGTTTCTTTAAAAGATGAGATAAAAGAAAATATTGAAAGAGTAAAAGAATCAGTAAGAAAGATGGAACATGACGTGAACAAACTTGACGGCCGCCCCCTATGAAAACTTTTTAGGGTAAGGTTTAGTGAAAACCCTGACAATCTTGTCAGGGTTTCTTTTATCTTATTTTTGCTTCTCAAAAACAAATATTATGATCAACAGGAATCGGTATAAACAAAATATGGATGTTAAATATGAGGATCTTGAATTAATAGACGTGCCATCCATCATTGCGGATAATAAGGAGCAGTGGTTCAACCAAACGCTGACGAAGGTGAATGAGAGTGCCATCAGACTGGGTATTGTTCAGGGGGAATATCACTGGCATAAACACGATGAGGATGACGAATTCTTTTTTGTGCTTTCCGGAAAGTTATTTATCGATTTGGAAGGAAGAACAATTGAACTCGAACCGATGACTGGTACTACCATACCGAAAGGGATCATGCACAAGACAAGAGCAATTGAAAAAACAGTCATGCTCATGGTAGAGACTGTCAATATAAATCCACTGGGGAATTAGTTTTTTTTATATGTTATCCAGCTTTAATGCCTGCACCGGATACCGGGAAAATTTAAGCGGGTAATGTATTCGTAATGGTTAGATAATGTAATCTTAATGTTACAATAAGCAGACTAATCAGGAGATGTCTTACTTTGACATAAAGATTTAAACCATAACTAATGATCCGAATGGTAGTTTTCGACATGGCAGGTACCACAGTCAATGAAGATAATGTAGTATACAAAACACTTCAGCAATCCATCAACAAAAAGGGCTACGATTTTACACTCGATCAGGTTCTTGCAGAAGGAGGAGGTAAAGAGAAATTGGAAGCTATAAAGAGCATTTTGAAAGTTTATGCGTTTAATAACAATAATACCCTGGCAGATGAGATATATCAGGATTTTATAAGTCTTTTGTCAGAGGCTTACGAAAATACCCCGGTAATTCCTCAGCCTCATACATTAGAATTATTTAACGTTTTGAAAGAAAGAAATATTAAAGTAGTTCTGAATACAGGCTATAATGCTGAAACAGCCGAATTATTGATTGAAAAACTTGGATGGAAAAAGGGAATTGAGTATGACAGCCTGATCAGTTCCAGTGATGTTGAAAATAATCGCCCCGATCCGGAAATGATAGATCTTGCAATGGATATTTATGGAATTCATGATTCGGGAGAAGTCATCAAAGTGGGCGATTCTATCATTGATATTGAAGAAGGCCAGAATGCGGGATGTGGTTTGAATGTAGGTATTACCACAGGTGCACATACCTTTTTACAGCTCCAGAGTGCAAATCCTGACTTTATTATAAATGACCTCCTCCAACTGATACCAATTATCGATAAGGTAAATTCAAAGAAACAGGTGCATTAATTGAATCACCGTGAAGTAGTTATCGACCAGGCAGCCGAATAATATTTATATTCTGCATAGCCGGGTTTCCTCCGATCTTTTATCTTTGCAAGAAAGATTTATCTTGATCAGGTTATTAAGGGTTATCTCTATTTTGTTATTTATTACGCTCTCACTACCGCTCTGGGCAAATGACGATTTTTGTAGTATCAAAAATTCCGCATTTCTTCCAGGAGAGAAAATTTCATATAAAGCTTATTATGCAGTAGCCAGTATTTATTTTGCAGGAGGCGAAGCAGAATTATATATAAAACAGGAAGAGCTGAAGGGAAATGCAGTTTACCATATTGTTGCAACAGGTAAATCAAATAGATTCCTGGACAGGGTGTTTAAGGTTCGGGACAAATATCAAACTTATATTGATACCGGCACGCTTAAACCTTACAAATTTATAAGAGATATTAATGAAGGGAATTATAAAAAATATCAAAATGTGGAATTTGTAAAGTCTTCGAATACTGCAGTCACAGGATCGGGGGTGTTTACTGTACCTCCTTGTGTACAAGATGTGATCAGTTCAATTTTTTATGCAAGAAATATTGATTTTGGTAAATATAAAGAAGGAGATGAAATTCCATTTTCAATGTTTTTGGATGACAAGGTATATGACATGTATATACGTTATATGGGCAAAGAAATCATAAATACCAAATATGGGAGGTTTCGGGCAATCAAATTCAAACCCCTTTTGCTTAAAGGAAACATTTTTGAAGGTGGAGAAAAAATGACTGTTTGGGTAAGCGATGATGCTAATCATATCCCCTTACGGGTAGAAACACCAGTTAGTGTGGGTAAAATTTATGCAGATATGATGGAGTACCAAAATTTAAGATATCCATTAAACGCTTTAATTAGTAAGCATTAATTTAATATATTTTAACTGCATTTTTTCTTTGAAGAATTCCATATTTTTCACGAACGAAATTGATAACTTGTGTGTATGCTAAAGCAAATGGGAATCAGCATGCATGATGAAATTCTTTCTGAAATTGAAAACATGCGAAATGACCCGAATCTTTTCCAGGAAAAGAATGTCAATGCCCGACTGGAAGCGATTGATTATTTGGAGTTTCATGTTATCGACCGCTTACAGATGCTCATGGAAAGCGGGGATGAACCTGTTCAGATGAATATTCTGAAAGAATATACTCAAAGAGTTAAGGGTTATCTGGAAGAAATAGACAATAAGGTATTTTTGTTTTTTCGTAAGAAAATTCAGGAAGGTTATAGAAGGAAAGCTCTGATGGATCTAATGGATGAATATTCTGATAATAATGTAAGTGCGTCTCTTCATCAGGATATAACCGGCTATGACAATCTTGATGTATTATTAAATGGAATTTTGACTGACCAAATTCTGCCTGAGGAAACGAAGGGAAGGGAGTCAGGGATGGTATATTATCAGAAAGCACCAGCCAGAATAATTTTAGCATTAATAGAAAAAGCTGCATTCAAGCCACAGGATGTTTTTTTTGATCTGGGATCCGGCCTGGGTCAGGCTACCATATTGGTGAATCTGTTGAGTTCCGTGATATCAAAAGGTGTGGAATTTGAGCCTGCTTTTTACAGCTACGCTAAAACCTCAGCCTGCACTCTTCATTTAAACGATGTTGAATTCATCCATTCAGATGCGCGTTATGCTGATTATTCTTCGGGCACAGTATTTTTTATGTATACCCCCTTCGAAGGAAAAATACTTTTGGAAGTATTGCAAAATTTGCAGGGTGAAGCAAAAAAGATAAAAATAAAGATTTTTACTTATGGGCCATGCTCGCAGGAAGTTACCAAACAAAACTGGCTCATAAAAGAGTATGGTGTTAAACATAGTTCAGGTGAATTCTGTGAATTTCATAGTGTATGAGTTAATTTATGTAATTTAAGTACATAGTAAATTGACACTATGGTACAAGCCTTTAAACAATTCATTGTTTTTCTGTTTTGTTTAAGTCTATTCTCCGGCTGTCACAATGCACCTAAAAAAAACAATTTGCATTTTCAGGTACTGGAGGCAGCAATCATTAATGACAGCATTTCTGCTCATCTGCCTAATTATAAAGAGGATTTTAATCTGTGGAAAGCTGTTTACGAAGGATGCCTGCACGATACTCTTTTTAAAAATGCATTTTATTTTGGGTTGCAAAACAAAATAGGCTTGAGCAGTATCTGCAGTCGTACAGAACTGAATTTGAATAAACAGATAACTGTATTAGACACTTCCGCAAAGGGAAATATTTTTGATTTGCTCTCGGTGAATAATTCGGCCAATTGTTTTACTAAAATCAATCTGAATAAAAACCTGCAGGATAGTTTTTATATTGAATTGGTAAGGAATCTTAAAATGACCGGGAGTTATTCCTATTTAACTGATCTCGTAGATACAAATCAAATAGTTTTCAAGATAAGTACCCTGATCGATTATTCCTTCAGACCGGATAGTTTAGTTAGTTTACTGCAAAGAACGAAAGATTCTTCATTGGTATACTTCAGGGAAATATTAACTACTCCGGGAAATGGATTAATAGCCCGGGTAGCTATGATATTTGGGTTTGAGTCCCGGTTTCATCTGAAAAGAAAATTATCAGAAGAAGAAGAGAGTAAATTAAAAAACGAGGTTTATTTTACATTGGGCGATCATGGCGAGAATGGTAATATTCAACTAATGCCTGATCATGATATTAAATTCGCAATCAATAAGAATTATATTGTTTTCGGTGAATTTTATGTATTTAATGAAGACAATCCGGAAGTTTCAGTGAAATAGTAATATAAATGGATAAGATTTATAGGGAATTTATTGAACAATCGCTCGATTTTATCAATCAAAATACTGCAAAGATAAAAAGCTGTATGCAGGAGCTGGATGAGAAGGATGTCTGGTATTCTCCGAATGAAAATTTAAACAGCATTGGGAATTTAATCCTGCACCTGAGTGGAAATATCCGCGAGTATATTATTTCTTCCCTTGGAGCTGAGCCTGATATCCGCGAAAGAGATTTGGAATTTTCGACCAGGGCCGGATATACAAACGCAGAACTGATTGGGAAACTGGAGGAAACGGTTGAAAAGGCAAAAATTGTTATAGCAGGCATAAGCTATGAGAATTTACTGCAGGTAAGAGTAGTACAGGGATTTTCTTATTCAGGAGTTGGGAACATCGTTCATGTAACAGAGCATTATTCATATCACACCGGTCAGATCATTTTTTTGACAAAGCTGATGAAAAATATGGATATGGGCTTTTACGCAGGTGTGGATCTTAATAAAAGGAATTCAATATAACTTCGTTCATTGAGAATGCAAATCGGGAAAAAAACATACCAATTACCCAGGGGACTTTCTCAGTTTCAAACGATTGCCAGGTCATTCCGTTCATCCAGGCATCCTATTATTTCGATTTCGGAAAATATGGAACGTTTTTCCGGAACATACTCCGCAGCGTTGCCTGGGAATCTTAAATTTATTCTCACCCAGGACCCGGGCCTGATCAATTATGTGCTTCGTGAAAATCACAGCAATTACCAGAAGTCACCACTGACATCTGTCAGGGGAAAAAGACTTTTCGGAAATGGGCTGCTATTTTCAAATGGAGATTACTGGTTGCGTCAGAGACGGATGGTTCAACCGAGTTTTCACCATAAAAAATTGCAGGGTCTTTATGAAATTATAGTGAAAACCATAGAAGAATTTCTGCATTCGTTCCCGGAAGCTGAGCAGGTGGATATATATCCGTTGATGCATCAGCTCGCATTTAATATTGTAGTCAGGTCACTTTTCGATATTGAACTATCTGTTTCTCAAATGAATGATTTAAACAGTGTTTTCAATGAATTGCAGAAATTCTACATGAGTGATATTAATCTGCCCGTTAGAAGATTATTATATCCGATTACGAGAGAGGATCGTATCAATTACAGAAAATCAGCAAAATTGAAGACTGTCATTCAGGATATCATCCGGGAGAGAAGGTCAGATACGAAAGAGTATAACGATTTGCTAGATCTTCTGCTGAATGCACGATATGAAGATACCGGGCAGCCAATGAATGAGGACCAGATCATTGATGAGGTGCTCATCCTGCTGTTTGCAGGCCATGAAACAACTGCCACTACTCTGTCCTGGCTCTTCTATCAGGTTGCATCACAAAAGATCGTTCAGGAAAAAATAAGTGAGTCCGTTCAGGAAGCGGATATTTATGACAGTATTAAAAATATTTATCTGCAGGCTGTGATCAATGAATCCATGCGATTGCGTCCTGCGGCCTGGATTACAGACAGGATCGCGTTGGAGGACGACTCATTTGGTGAAGTTGCATTTCCGAAAAATACCATTATCATGCCCTTCTT
Organism: uncultured Bacteroidota bacterium; assembly: GCA_963711345.1. Taxonomy (GTDB): domain Bacteria; phylum Bacteroidota; class Bacteroidia; order Chitinophagales; family Chitinophagaceae; genus Puia. The sequence continues at coordinate 1,882,611 of CAVQDS010000002.1, forward strand.
TTACGGTGTGCATAGGAACAAGAAATATTGGAATAATCCCAATGACTTTATTCCCGGGCGATTCATTGATGAGCAGGGAAAAATAAAAAAACATCCATCCTTTTTCCCATTTGGTGCCGGGCCGAGGATGTGTATCGGGAATAATTTTGCCATTGCGGAAATCAGTATGTTCCTTCATGCTTTTTTTAAGAAATACAGGGTTTTACCTACTGAACAGATACCGGAAATGAGAGCATTACTCACCTTAAGGCCTGATAAAGTTATTCTGGGAATTGAAAAATTAAAATAATCTCCACTTTTTTTCGTTGCGATAATATGAAATGCCTGATCCTGCTGTTAATCCTGACAATAACTTTCTTATCATGCAGCAAAACTGCTTCAAACACAGGACCGCCCATACAGGAAACTAACCCGAATTCATTCAGCATATATCTTCCCCAGACACATTCAAAAACCGTTGAAGTATTTGGCTACAATTCAAAAGCTCAGCTCGAGACCATCAATATATATGGTTATGACAGTTCAAGCGGTTCGCCGATTATCGATAGTATTATCGTAAGCTTCAACTCAACCCAGGGCATTTACCCGCCTCCGGGATATAATGTACGTTATCATTATCTGGGTGATCCTCTGAACGGAGAATCCAATTACCATGAACTATTTTATGATGCCCAAACCCGGGTGACGATTGATTCGGTTACAATTTCCGGCATAAATGGCTTCCCGGTGCAACATTACTTATATGATAATAGCGGCAACACAACGGTTCAATGGCTTATCGGCTATCCGCAAATACCGAGCAATTATATTATCAATGAGACCGATACCATGTTCATTCAAAATGATAATATTATAACCGATATCAACTACGCAACGACCACCAGTACACTTAACCGCCTTTTCACCCGTTCCTATTCAACACATATTAATCCTCTGTATAATAAAACCCTGGCCAATAGTCTTGGCTGCCTCATGGTATTCAACAATTATTTTGACTTCCGGTCAAATTATCTGCCGGCCCAATTTGTAGATCAGGGAAATGGCATTCCGACGATTACAATAAACTATCTGTGGACAACGGATGCCACAGGCAGTGTGGTGAGCGGCGTGGGAACCGATGCGGGAAACGGGTCGGTACGCGAGATCTACAACTACAGTTATTAATCGCAAGAGCCCTCTTAACATTGGCTTTGCACCATAACATAACGCATTTCGATAGTTTTATAACGAAAATTTATTTAGTGTGAAAATAGGAGGGTTGACATTATTATTTTGTTTTGTGATTTTTTGTGATTGTGCATGTGCACAGACGGTTTTCCCTTTTGAAGGTTATTCGGCAAGAATCAATTCAACTATGATTGTTGCAACACCTCCTGAATCTCAAAAAATGTCTGTATGGTGCTGGGCAGCCTCACTTTCACTTATTTTCACTTATGAAGGACATCCGATTTCCCAGGAACAAATAATAATTCAAAATTTTGATAGTCTTGCAAATGCACCGTCTGGTGATTTTTTAAATTTTGAGGACAGACTCAACGGAGAATATATTGATGCGAATGGCAAGAAATTTACATCGAATGCCATACAGGTTTATTCAGTCGCGGATGCAACCCATTCTTTAATAAAGGGATTCCCGATATTGTTCAAAGGTATTCATCACGCCTTTGTACAAATCTCAGTGACTTACAGGCAATCTTACCAAAACGCGAGTATAGGAACTGTGGGAAAATTTTGGGATCCGGAACCGGGCGTAGGTTATTTCGGGAATTCTGATATTCACAGCTATGTATATTATACTGGCTTGGGGATTTATCAGCCCGCCTGGTCAATAACAACCCAGCAAAATTAAACTCCCGCAGGCTGCAGCACCCCAAAAATATTCCCTTCGGGATCTTTGCGATATGCCAGTGTGCCTATACCCGGAACTTCCATTTTATCTGTGGCGAAACTGCCTCCGGCATTTTCAATTTTCTTAAGTGTATCGTCAATATTTGCAACGGTTATCGTACAAACAAATGCATTAACAGGCTCTCCGCCTTTGGGTCCGTCACCACGACGTGGTGTAAGGCCGCCGTTGATGCCGGTCCACCTTGTTACGGTTTCGTCTTTACCAGTATCGATGGTGCGATAATTTCCCATGGCAGGCCCCAGGTCTTTAATGTCCCAGCCAAAAACAGATTGATAGAATTCCTGCATACGATCACTATTGATCGCGTGAATTTCAAAATGGACTACGCGGTTCATATAATTTAATTTTTAAGTTTAGAAAGGGAAGGTAGTAAAAAAGAATTATTAATACTAAATAATTTAGTAATAATTTCCAAACCATTAAATAATACCTCTTATCGGTTTAAAATAGCGGAATATTGGTTAGCCAAGCAACAAATTTAGATTTGGATTGTCTTTTGAAGGCAGGAAATAATCTGCCATTTTTTTCAGCCAACTCTCAAATTGTATATATGTTTCGCACCACACTTAAAGCCGGAATCCGTAATTTCTGGAAAAACAAAAGCTATAGTTTTCTTAACATACTGGGACTCGCAATTGGGATAGCCTGCGCGGGTCTAATATTTTTATGGGTGGAAGATGAGACTTCCTTTGACAGTGTGAACGTAAAAAAGGACAGGCTTTATATGGTGATGAATAACTGGCCCTTTTCTGAGCATTACAGCACTTATGAAAATACTCCGGGACTGATGGGTCCCGCAATGAAAAAAGAGATTTCCGGAATAGCCAATACCTGCCGGACTACAGAAGGTCAATCGACACAGTTGATTGTAATTGGGAACAAGTCAGTCTATGCCGGAGGTGTATATGCCGATTCTTCTGTGTTCAGCATGTTTACCATTCCTTTTGTGCAGGGAACTGCCGCTAATGCATTCGCCCAAACCCATTCCATGGTTATAACTGAAAAAGCAGCCAGGAAGTTTTTCGGTGATAATAAAAATGTACTGGGCAGAACCGTGCGTCTCGATAATAAACAGAATTTCCAGATCACTGGCGTTGTAAAAGATCTTCCTGAAAACAATTCGATCCAGTTTGAATGGCTGGTACCTTTCGATATATTTTTTAAAGAAAATAACTGGCTGTCCAACTGGGATTCCAACGGAATTCTTACAATGGCAGAACTTGAAGAGTCTGCACATCCTGAGGCAATCGACCGGCAACTGCACGATTATATAAAGAAGAGAGTACCTAAAACTATTGTAAGCAGTTTTCTTTTTCCGATGAAAGACTGGCACCTGCGTTCGGATTTTGAAAATGGTAAACCTACCGGTAAAGGCAGAATACAGTATGTACACATGTTCAGCCTCATCGCCTGGATCATTCTGTTTCTTGCATGCATCAATTTCATGAACCTGGCAACTGCCCGCAGTGAAAAACGTGCAAAAGAAGTAGGTGTAAGAAAGGTGCTCGGATCAGGCAGGGGAAAACTAATTACCCAGTTCATTTCTGAAGCGTTGTTCCTTTCGTTCCTTTCAGTCATCGCCGGTATTCTGATTATGATGATCACACTGCCTTTCTTCAATACATTGGCTCAAAAACATCTCGCATTAAATCTGACGGATCCTCTTCATCTGCTGAGCCTTGTGGGAATCACAGTGTTTTGTGGAATCGTAGCTGGCAGTTACCCTTCACTATACTTGTCATCTTTTAACCCTGTATTTGTACTCAAAGGAATTAAAATGAAGAGCGGTAGCGCAGCCCTTGTCAGAAGAGGCCTTGTTGTGATGCAGTTTTCCGTTTCCATTGTCCTTATTATTTGTACCATCATTATTTTCCAGCAGATTCAACATGTCAGGAATAGAAAACTTGGATACGATATAAACAACCAGATTGTAATGAATCTTCAGGGAAATATGGGAAAACAATTCAACGCTATCAAACAGGATCTGCTGAATACGGGTATGGTAGAAAATGCGGCCCTCTCGGATCACGAAACCATTTACGGAGGAGACAACAGCGATCATTATAGCTGGGAAGGAAAGGACCCCAATATGACCTATATTATTTCCTGGAGAAATATAAGTCCGGAACTGCTTTCCACCAATGGAATAAAGGTCGTGCTGGGAAGGGATTTTTATCCCGATCCGATACTGGACAGCAATAATATTATTATCACGGAATCGCTTGCAAAACTCATGAAAAAAACCAATCCAATCGGCGCTGTTATCGACAATAAATATACGATTGTCGGTATGGTGAAGGATTTCGTATATGGAAATATGTTTGGAAACACGCCCGATCCGCTGATCTTTTTCTGTAATCCAAACTACCAGGATGAGAGTCTGATGTATATAAGAATTAAAAAACAGGTGAATACGGAAAAAGCCGTTGCACAAATTGAATCGGTGATAAAGAAAGATAATCCTCTGTATCCCTTCCAGTACCGGTTCGTGGATGAACAGTTCAATCAGATGTTTCTAAGTGAAATGCTGGTCAGTAAATTGTCGCGTGTGTTTGCCGTTTTGGCCATTTGTATTTCATGTCTCGGTTTATTTGGATTAGCCGCATTTACCGCAGAACGCAGAACAAAAGAAATTGGTATACGAAAAGTGCTGGGTGCAGGCGTTATGCGTCTTGCCGGAATGTTGTCGGGTGAATTCATGAAACTGATTGGCATCTCTTCCCTGATTGCATTTCCCATCGCATGGTATGCAATGCATTCATGGCTGCAGAATTATGCTTATCATATTACAATCAACTGGTGGGTTTTTTTAGCGGCGGGTGTAACCTCAATATTAATTGCGCTGATCACCATCAGTTTTCAGACGATCCGGGCGGCGGTTGTAAATCCGATCACCAGCCTTCGCTCAGAATGATCCCGCACGTGCGGACTGGCGATGATAGTTTACGCTCAGAATGATTATCTCTGTACCAATCCGGCAATGATACCAACACTTAGTGCCAGGATAACGGTATTAAATACAAAAGAAATAATTGCGTGAAATAATGTAAGATGCCGGATCGTGCGGGAGCTGATAGTGACATCTGAAACCTGGAAGGTCATGCCGATAACAAAAGAAAAATATGTAAAATCCTTATAGTCCGGTTCACGGTCACCCGGGAATTGTAAGCCTCCGCGTGTCTCTTTTTGTATTCCTTTCTCGTCCTTGTGACAAGTGTAATACAGGTGTGCGTAGCGAAATGTAAAGATTGTATGAATCAGGGTCCAGGATAAGACCACGGAAATAATCGAAAATCCGATATGATACCAGTATCCTGCCACTTTGTTATCAGGCAGAATTTTTAAAAGAATGATAACTGTAAACAGGCTTATAAATGAAGCGAATAACACGAATATAAAAACTACGGTACGGCTGGAATCCTGTCTTTTAGCAATATCCTTTACTTCATGAACATTTGCTTTCAGGATAGTTATCCAGAATAATACCAAACCGGTAAATGCAAAACTACTCCAAACAAGGATAAACTGGATTGCCGGAGGTGTTCTGCCGGTAGCCATAAACGTTATGAAAGAAACAAACAAAGCGATCATGAGCCGCGTACGGGCTGGAATCCTATATATGTGCTGAATGAAAGTTGAAGGCATATGCGATATGACTTGACAGTTCAAAAATAAACTCTTCTTTTACAACGTCTGGTTAATAACGCGGATCCTTGATTATTATCGTACAAAGGCTGTTTCAAAACCGTACATTTTTTAAAAGACTCAAAAGTTAAAGGACTGGTTATCAATAAAAATAATAATGGTATACTATGTGATCGGTTTTTCAGATAATAATTCATTTATAATTATTTAATCCCGGACTATGTTTAAAAATTATTTCAAATCCACGCTGAGGAGCCTTTCCAGAAATAAAGGGTATAGTTTCCTGAATTTTTTCGGACTCGCCATCAGTATCGCCTGTGCCGGAATTATTTTTTTATGGGTAGAAGATGAAATGAACTATGACAAGGCTTTCATAAACAGGGGTCAGATTTTTCAGGTTATGACGAATCAAACCTATGATGGAGTAACGCGAACATTCCCTTCAACGCCTGGGCCACTCGCTCCAGCCCTTGTAAAAGAAATGCCGGGTATAACAAGTGCCTGCAGAATGGCCCGTAATAAATCTTTGTTTTCAATTGGTGAGAAATCTGTATATGAAACAGGTTACTATTCCGATTCCTCCTTATTTCCCATATTCACACTTGAATTCAGGGAAGGTAGTCCGGCTCATGCCCTGGCAGAAATACATTCTGTTGTGATCTCGGAAAAAATGGCGGCGCAGTTCTTTGGAAACGCTTCAAACGTCGTTGGCAGGAATATAAAAGTAGATAATAAAGAAAATTACAGAATCACCGGTGTATTTAAGAATCTTCCAGCGAATTCGACACTGCAATTTGACTGGATTTCTCCCTACTCCATCTATGCCAGTTCGCGTGATTGGTTAAAATACTGGGGCGCCTTTTCACCTAGAACCTTTGTACAACTTTCGCCAACTACAGATTTCAATTCTGTGAACAAACAGCTCGCAGGATTTTTACATGCCAAGGACAACAGTGTAACCACGGTACCCATTCTTTTTGCCATGAAAGACTGGCATTTGCGGAACAATTTTGTAAGCGGAAAGCAATCCGGCGGACGAATAGAATTTGTGCGTCTGTTTGCTATTATTGCCTGGATTATTTTAATCATTGCCTGTATCAATTTCATGAATCTGGCTACGGCCCAGAGTGGAAAAAGAGCAAGAGAAGTTGGTGTGCGTAAGGTACTGGGCGCTGCAAGAGTTAGTTTGGTCCGACAGTTTATGGGAGAAGCTATGATGATGTCGGTATTTTCTGTACTACTCGGACTGTTACTGATGGTATTTCTTTTACCGTTTTTCAATGAGATTGTTGAAAAACAAATGGGGCTTGGTTTGAAAAACCCATTGCATGTTGCCGCACTGATTTTTCTAGTTTTATTCTGCGGACTGATGGCAGGCAGTTATCCTTCACTCTATCTTTCTTCCTTTAATCCGGTATTTGTTTTCAAAGGGATCAAAATGAAAAGTGGAAGTGCTGCGACAATCCGGAAAAGCATGGTAGTATTTCAATTTACCATCTCCATTGCTCTTATCATCTGCACAATCCTCGTTTATCAGCAGGTACAACATATCAAAACCAGGGATCTTGGATATGATAAAGACAATCTGCTGGATATGGAAGTTGTAGGTATAATGCAGAAAAATTTTTCAGCCATCAGGCAGGATTTGATGAATACAGGACTTGTAAAAAACGCAGCACTTTGTAATGATGAGTCGCTCTACACATCAGATAACGGAACAGATTACAACTGGGAAGGAAAGGATCCGAAAAGCGTTGTACTTATTTCTTACAGGGCGGTAAGTCCTGAATATATTTCCACCATGGGTATGCACATACTCGAGGGAAGGGACTTCCGGCCTGATGTAAAATCTGACAGTTCAAATGTACTGATCACAGGATCCTTGGCGAAAATAATTGGTAAGGGTTCAGCTGTCGGAAAGATCATCCGATCTGGTAACCAGCCCTGTACCATCATTGGTGTGGTCAAAGATTATGTATATGGAGATATGTACGGGAAACCAGATCCGGTTATATTCTTTTCTAATACTGAAGAAGCAGGTTACCTGTATATCAGGATCAAACAGAATGCACATCCCGAAGATGCGCTTGCAAGAATAGCCGCCGTTTTCAGGAGGGATAATCCTGCTTACCCTTTTGGATATAGTTTTGTTGACGAAGATTTTGACAAGTTATTTAAGAGTGAAACGCTTGTTGGGGATTTGTCAAAAATATTTGCAGGCCTGGCTATTCTTATTTCATGCCTGGGCTTATTCGGTCTTTCTGCCTTTACAGCTGAACAAAGAACCCGGGAAATCGGGATTCGCAAAGTGCTGGGTGCAAATACCAGTGGAATTGTTTCAATGTTGTCGAAAGATTTTTTAAAGATTGTTTTAATCGCCATCGTCATCGGATCACCCATCGCATTTTATTTTATGAGCAGGTGGCTGGAGGATTTTGCATACAGGATAAACATACAATGGTGGGTATTTGTGCTGGCAGGCTTCGCTGCTATCCTCATTGCATTCTTTACTGTGAGTTTTCAGGCACTCAAAGCAGCTCTGTCCAACCCGGTCACCAGCCTGCGGTCAGAATAAGTGGAAACGTGGTTATATGATAGATGATCGCTATGCTTACGATCGGCTATCAGACATTAAAAGCATCCCTGGCAAGCTAGGCAAGGAGTCTGAAAACCGAATGATTCCGATAATTGTTGATTATCAATAAAAAAACCCCGAAATGATTCGGGGTTTTTTTATTTCACTCTTTTTGATTATTATGAAACAGCTTCAATCTTAGATTCGGGTTTTTGTTCTTTAGATTTTTTCAGATCGCTTTTTGAAATGGATTTGATGGGTTTTATTGCAATAGAACCTGTTAGGATTTTACCCGCTTTATGTATTCTCTTTTCATACTTTTTTTCTTTGATTTTTTTTGGAAAATCTTTCAGGGATTCGATTAACTTCCCTTCAACCTCTTTCAACAGTGTTTTTTTTAATGATTTTTTAGTTGTCTTTTTAGTCTTGGCCATAATGGAATTTTTGGTAACAATTTGATAATATGAAATTAACATTCATATCTAAAATGCCATGTTAAGTTTTCAGGCATATCCGATTTTTGGATTATTTGTCTGCAGATATTAAAGCCATTACATAGCGAATTGAAAATCAATGATTTAATGAGCGGTTCTAATTATTTGACCAGGGAGCACAACTAGCTTTAACTTTATAATTATAAACAAAAACATGAAACGCATTTCATCATTAATTACCCTTTTGGTACTCAATTTTGTCAGCAGCAATGTTTTCGCACAATTCACCCAGTCAGAAATGGTAGTTGAATGGCAAAGAGCAAAAACTTACACCAAAGCTTACCTGGATGCTATGCCGGAAGATGGCTATGGGTTTAAACCCACTCCTGAAATCCGTTCATTTAGCCAGCAATTGCTTCATTTAGCGGATGCCAATTATCTATTTAGTTTTATTGCAAGCGGCAAACAAAATCCGATTGGCGAAACGCTTCAAAACCATAATGTTGCTGAAAAAACATTTTCAACAACAAAGGAGGCTGTCACTAAAACAGTCATGGAGAGTTACGACTGGATGATAAGTACACTTCAGGGAATGACAGCGACCCAGATGCAGGAAACCATTAAGTTTCACAACCAGGACATTACAAGAAGCGGGATATTTGGTAAGGCATTTGAACACCAGACACATCATCGCGGACAGACAACCGTCTACCTGCGTTTAAAAGGAGTTACGCCTCCTGGGGAAATGTTGTTTTAGCTGAAAGCTAAACCCTGGATTACTACTCAATTATATTCTTTTTATCAAATCAAACATTTTGCAAATATCTGCAATATTGCATAATATTGCAAACCATCATAATACCAGGATATATTAATAAATCATTTATGAAAAAGCAGGCAAACATTTTTAATATTTGTATAGTTGTGTTTTGTACATTCTTTATGTCTGCATGTTTAAGTCGTACTGAACAGCATAATACTATTTCTGATCAGGAAAAAAATGATGGATGGACACTACTCTTTGATGGAAAGACTATGAATGGATGGCATGTGTTTAACAGGGGCAACATCCCTTCGGCCTGGTCAGTAGATAGTGGCAACCTTGTTTGCAACCCGCACGCAAAAAATGTAAAACACGGAGACCTGGTAACGGATGATGAATATGAAAACTTTGATTTCACATTCGAATGGAAAATTTCACATGCCGGTAATAGTGGTGTATTCATAAACGTACAGGAAAGACCGGACCTTGGAACTACTTTTTCCACCGGCCCTGAATATCAGTTACTGGATGATAGAAATGTAGAACCTGACTATCTCAGGGATTCCTCACATAAGGCCGCTGCCATCTTCGGAGTAATCCCAAATACAAGTAAGACCATCCCAAATTCCGGTGAGTGGAACCAGTCACGTATTCAACAGCAGGATGGTAAACTTACTTTCTGGTTGAATGGAGTGCAAACAGTTCAGGTAGATTTGAAAAGCGATGAATGGAAAAAATTAGTAGCTGCAAGTAATATGAGTCATTACCCTGAATTTGGAAAATATTTCAAAGGACATATTGCTGTTCAGGACTGGACAAATGGCGTTTCATTCAGGGATATGAAGATCAAAAAATTATAACAGACAAAATCGATTAATATTACTTGAATGAAGGTTTATTTCTTTGTTTTCGCAATCTTACTCAGCATAGTGTCCTGTGGGCCGGGTGAACAAAATAAGAAAAATCAAATAGACAGTTCCCAGTCAACTCAATCAGCAGAAAACGCAGAAACATCTGTTCCCGGTATTGAGAAGCTTGAATTTACGGATAGTATTCAATTGAAGGCAAATGAGAATATGCGCTTTGATAAAGAATTGTTCAGGGTCAGGGCCGGAAAAAAAATCAGTCTCATTTTAAAAAATACCAGTGCAAAATCCCCTGCGTCAATGACCCACAACGTCGTGATCTTAAAGAACGATGTCGATATTGCCGATTTTGCGGATGTAGCACACAATGCAAAGGCAGAACAATATGTTCCATCCTCTTTGGACTCATTAATTATAGCCCATACCAGATTGGTGGGCGGTGGTGATTCTGATCAGGTGGAGTTCATTATTCCTAAACCAGGAGTTTATGATTTTATATGCAGTTTTCCTGGTCATTGGGGAACGATGCAGGGAAAAATCGTCGCACAATAGGATTTAAATTTTAACCAGTTGACATCATGAAAATTGAACATCTCGGTCTCTGGGTACAGGATTTGGAGCTCATGAGAAGTTTTTACCTGAAGTATTTCGATGCGAGCTCAGGAGAGAAATATGTTAATCCGAAAACACAGTTCCAGGCTTATTTTATTTTATTCGGAGAAGGTAAAACAAGATTAGAGTTAATGATGCGACCGGATATCAAGTCTGATAATAGTAAGCGTGGATTTAATATGGGCGTTGCCCATTTCGCAATATCTGTGGGAGGAAAGGATAAAGTGAATGAACTGACAGAACGTATAAGGAACGACAACTTCACCATTTTTAGCGAACCGAGAACAACGGGAGATGGTTATTATGAAACGGTTGTTCTGGATCCCGAGGGAAATTTACTGGAAATTTCAGCCTGATAAATGAGCAATATCGACACAATCATATTTGACTTCGGAGGCGTTTTGATAGACTGGAATCCGAGATATATGTATCGTGATGAATTTGAAGAAAGTTCAGAAATGGAGCATTTTCTCAACGAGGTATGTACTGATGATTGGAATCTTCAACAAGATAAAGGAAGGTCACTTGCAGATGGAACCAGGATTCTGCAGGATAAGTTCCCGGAGCACATTGTGAAAATCCAATTATATTATGATCAATGGGAGAAAATGATAAAAGGGGACCTACCTCAAAATGTATCAGTCTTGCGAAAACTGAAAGAGAAATATAGACTTTATGGACTGACAAACTGGTCGGCTGAAACTTTTCCGATTGTTTTCAAACGATACTCATTCTTTAAATTATTTGATGGGATTGTCATTTCAGGAGAAGAAAAACTGATAAAGCCGGATAAGAAGATTTTTCAGATAATACTGGAGCGCTATCATTTGGAAGCTAAAAACTCACTATTTATTGACGATAATTTGAAAAATATTCAAGCCGCAAAAGAAATGGGGTTTGTGACGATTCATGTGCTCGAAAAAACGGACTTGAATAGTGAACTCCATGCATTAGGCATGATATAAAAACAAGGAATTAAATTTTAACTCAACCGGGATGTTAAAAGAAGAGCGGTTTAATCATATTCTCAAAGTTATAAAGAAAAGAGGCAAGGTATTTTATGAAACTTTGTCAGAGGATTTAAATATTTCAGAAGATACAGCAAGGAGAGATGTTGAGTCTCTCCACAACAATGGCTTGTTATTAAAAGTTCGGGGAGGTGCGATTTCCGTTTCTAAAAACCCACTCAATTTCCAGGATCGCACACGCTATTTAACTGAAGAAAAAGAATTGATTGCTTTAAAGGCGTTGCAGTTGATTAAGAAGGGGCAAACGATTTTTATGGATGGAGGTTCTACCATTTGTGCAATTGCCGTTCATCTTCCTTCCAACTCCAGTTTCAGGCTGGTTACGAATAATATGGCACTCGTTCCGATCATTTCAAAATTCAGGGATATAGAACTTATCATACTTGGTGGTATTCACGATCGCGAAACGGCGATTAATACAGGCGGTCAGACATGCAATGAGGTGAATCAATATATCGCCAGTCTTTACTTTATGGGTACCTGTGCGCTTCAAAAGGACTTTGGCATCAGCGCCGTCTTTCAAAATGATGGAGAAGTAAAACAAAGTATGCTAAGAAATGCAAATAAAACATTTGCCCTGGTAAATAGTTCCAATCTAAATACTACTGAACATTATAAGGTTTGTGATATTAAAGATATTAACGGAATGATCACCGATCTTGCAAGCGATGATAGTGAACTCGATGATTTCAGGCATTTGGGTATTCGACTTATTTGACATCTATTTCTGTAAAACAGACCAAAGGAAGTCATTACATGACTGTCTTCGCGAGTCTGCCCAGGATTTTCAATCCATTTTCCGTTTTTTCATTCCATTCCAAACCATAACTCAGGCGCATGCAATTGCTGAATTGTCTTTGAAGCGTAAACATGCTACCCGGCGAAAAGGTGATTTTTTTACTTACTGCTGAATTGTATAATTCAATAGTATCAGCGGATTTGGGTAATTCCACCCATAAAGATAATCCGCCCTGTGGCCTGCAAATTTTTGTACCCTGGGGAAAACATTCTCCGATTACCCTGACATACTGCAGGTAATTGGTGTATAATGTCTTTCTTAATTTTCTCAGGTGTGCTTCGTACCTGCCCGTTTCTAAAAAACTTCCCAGCGCTTCATGTGTAATGGGTGTGCTGCTCAGGCTATGAAATAATTTTATTTTCATTACTTCATTCATAAACTTTCCTCCCGCGACCCAGCCAACCCGGTATGCAGGCGCCAGTGTTTTTGAAAATGAATTGCACAGGAGAACCATGCCGGTTTCATCATAAGACTTGCAACAGGTGGGTCTCCTTTCGCCAAAATATAGATCACCATATATATCATCTTCAATCAGTGGTATATTATATTTCCCCAGGAGTTTTACAGCTTCTTTTTTATGTTCTTCCGGCATCAGGCTGCCAAAGGGGTTATTGAAATTGCTTACAAAAATGCAGGCGGTCAGTTTGGTCTTCTGAACTATTTTCTTCAGCGATTCCATATCCACACCGGTCTGCGGATCGGTGGGAAGCTCCAGGATTTTCAAACCCAGACTTTGTGCAAGTTGTAATATGCCGTAAAAACAAGGACTCTCGACTGCTATGGTATCACCGCGTTTTGTCATTGCCATGAGACAATAAGAGAGGGCGGACATACAGCCGGCGGTGGTTAGAATATCTTTTTCAGAAAGATTTCCTTTCCAGCTGAACGACCATCTGGCAACCTGTGTACGTAGTTTTTCATTTCCCTGTAAAGGTTCATAGGTTGTTCCTCCACCAGGCAAGGATCTGATTGCCTGCAGTGCGCCTTTGTTCAATTTGGCAACAGGTAATAATTTCATGGCAGGAACCCCTCTGGAGAAAACTGTGAAATTATTTTCACTGGCGGGGTGAAATGAATTTTCTATGATATCCGTTACTGTTTTCAATGCCGGTTTGTTTTCCGGCTTGCTTACGGCGGGAATAGCCATTTTTTTTCTGAATGAATTACTGACATAAAAACCTGATTGCGGCCTAGGTTCAATCAGTGATTTTGCTTCTAACTCGTAATAAGCATACTGCGCTGTACTCATACTTACACCATGCTGGCGGCATATCATGCGTATAGAAGGAAGTTTGTCACCTACTTTCAGCGTATCATTATTGATCTGTTGCTCAAGACTCTGCGCAATTTTTAAATAGAGCAATTCCCTGTTTTGAGTTTTTTTCTTCATAGTAAACTGTACTGGTCAAAAATACTAAAAATGTATCTGTGCTGGTATTTTATTTTGAATGAAATTTGTGTTTCAAATCATGCTAGCAATCAAAACAGGAATTATGAAAACATATATTGTTGATTCATTTACAAAAGAACAGTTTAAAGGGAATCCGGCCGGGGTATGCTTTCCGGAGCATGAAATCAGTGATGGAAAAATGCTGCATATCGCCAAGGAACTGGGTCTTTCAGAAACTGCATTTCTTCAAGAGAACGGGAAAACAGACAGTTATTCCATCCGTTATTTTTCGCCAAAAATGGAGATTCCCTTATGCGGTCATGCTACGCTGGCATCTGCCAAAGTGTTGTTTAAAGAAACAGATGCAGAAAAAATCCATTTTACTACAATAGAAAATTTGGATCTGACAGTCACGAAGCATGGTGAAGATATTACCATGGAATTCCCGGTGTATAATACGGAAACTACTGTTGCACCACTTGCCATGCTGAAAGCACTGGGTCTTAACTCTGTCACTAACACGGTATTCAGTCCTCATAATAAAGTTATCATGCTGGAAATTGACAGTCCCGGGATGTTAGCTAATCTGAGACCGGATTTTAATGCTTTGATTCCTTCTCATGATGGAATCAATGGCGTATTGGTTACTGCCCCATCCACTGATAACGGGTATGATTATCATTACCGGTTTTTCTGGCCCTGGGCAGGCACAAATGAAGACCCTGTAACAGGCGGAGTGCAGACATTCCTTGCAAAATACTGGAGTGAAAAATTGAACAAGAAAAAATTGAAATCATTTCAGTCATCCAGCCGGACGGGTTATATGAATGTTGCGCTCTGCGGCGATAAAGTCTTATTGACCAGCCAGGCAGTAATTATATTGGAAGGAAAATTAGTAGTTGAATAAAATAAACTGAAGTGAGCTACCGGGCATTTTACAAAGACGGTTTTTGTATTTCTACGGAGAAAGCAAGACTGGATTTGAAAGCAATACATCATTTTCTGTCAATAGAAGCATACTGGAGTTTGAATATTCCGATGAGCAGGGTAGAAGAGGCAGTAGAACATTCATTGAACTTTGGTCTTTATTTTAGAGAGAAGCAGATCGGATTTGCAAGAGTTATATCCGACTTCTCCTGCATTGCTTATGTTGGCGATGTGTATGTATTACCTGAATTTCGCGGGAAGGGACTTTCCAAATGGCTGATGAAAACGATTATGGCTTACCCCGAGTTGCAGGGATTAAGAAGATGGATTTTATCAACCGCTGATGCCCATGGATTATACAAACAATTTGGCTGGGAGCCGGTAGCAAATCCTGAAAGGTGGATGGAAGTGCATTGCAGGGAGGTTTACAAATGAACGATATCTGCTGTCAGTCATTTTTTCTTATTTTTTCCGCCACCGATGAGAATTCCGATGGTAAGGCCCAGGTAATTGCCTTTATACATAGTGGTAATGGTTGGCTCGCCGATAAAACTGTTGCTTTCATACAAATCCGGTGCGAAATGATATGCTAACCTTATATCCAAATGATGCCACTCAAACCCTATTCTGATATTACCTCCCATGTTACCTGTATCCCTGTAACCCTGAGTCATTTCCAGTGGCTCTGCTCCGGGGAGTAAATAGGAAAAGGTATAATAGCCATAACCACCTCCTGCGGAGATTCGAAATCCCGGATTATTTACTAAATAATAATCCAGTGTAAGAATAGAGGAAGTTATAAATGTCTCACAGTAACCAGTCAGCCCAAACTGGATACCAGTCCGAAATCCTCCTCCAATCGTATATCCTGGATTGATGTAAATAATACCGCCTGGTGATCCGGATTGTTGAAAAGCATAGCCTGCACCAATATCTATCGAGAAAGGTTTATATATGGGCTCCTTTTGCGCATATATATTTATGAAGATTGTATTGAAGATAAATAGTAGCAGGAGAAAATATCTCATATTGGTCTTCGGTCAATTCAGGAGACAATCAAACCAAGCTGATATGTTGCATTCGATTTGTTAAAGCTCATTCCAAGTGTGGCAGGTCGATTGTCAGATTATCATGGAAGGAATTGTCCGTTTCAGGATCTGTTTTGTCCGTTTACACCCTCCGGTAGTAGGAAGAGTTTATTACCGGGAATAGTTTTGAATAACATTCCAAAATCTTTTAAACTTAATACTATGGACAAATCTAAAAAAAAGCTGGCCAGCACCATTGTGACGGGAGCCATTGTCTTGTCAGGTTCAGCAGCTCAGGCACAGACCAATACGCAAACCAGCTTAAGATCGTCTGATGAAATCCGTCCCTACCATATCAAAATTTCGCAGGCAGCACTGAACGATCTTCGTCAGCGCGTAAAGTCGACCAGATGGCCCGATAAGGAAACAGTCAATGATGATTCACAGGGTGTTCAGCTTGCAACCATGCAGAAACTCGCACAATATTGGGGAAATGAATATGACTGGCGCAAAGTGGAAGCGAAACTGAATGCACTACCACAATTCATGACCACGATAGATGGGTTGGATATATATTTTATTCACGTTCGTTCGAAAAACAAAAATGCATTACCTGTCATCATTACCCATGGCTGGCCGGGTTCAATCATCGAACAGATGAAAATCATCGGACCGCTGACAGATCCGGTTGCTTATGGAGGAAAAGCTGAAGACGCTTTTGATGTGGTGATACCTTCGCTTCCAGGTCATGGTTTTTCGGGTAAACCTTCCGGTACCGGATGGGATCCGGTACATGTTGCAAAGGCGTGGATCGAACTGATGAAGCGACTTGGATATAAAAAATATGTAGCACAGGGCGGAGACTGGGGCAATGCGATTTCGGAAATCATGGCACTCATAGCACCACCGGAATTGCTGGCCATCCATACCAATATGCCTGCTACGGTTCCGGCAAGTATCGACAAAGCGCTGGCAGCCGGTACCATTCCTCCAGATCTTTCAGCCGACGAAAAGAATGCCTACCAGCAGCTGGACTATTTTAATAATAAAGGAATAGCCTACGCACTGGAGATGGGAAACCGTCCGCAGACGCTTTATGGAATTGAAGATTCTCCCGTCGGTCTCGCAGCATGGATGCTGGATCATGATATTCGGAGTTATGAGCTCATAACTCGAGTTTTCGATGGACAGAAAGAAGGTCTCACAAAGGACGATATTCTTGACAACATTTCTTTGTACTGGCTTACAAAAACGGGTGTTTCTGCTTCCCGCCTCTATTGGGAAGCTTTTCAGGGCCCAAAGAGCGGCTTTTTCGATGTGAGAAATGTTAAGATACCGGTTGCAGTAAGCGTTTTCCCGGATGAAATTTATGCGGCTCCCAAAAGCTGGGCAGAAAAAGCATATCCCAAACTCATCTATTTTAATAAAGTTGAGAAGGGCGGCCATTTCGCAGCCTGGGAACAACCGGAAGAATTTAGCCTTGAACTCCGGTCAGCTTTCAGATCGGTACGTTAATAGGAAAACAGGAAGTCCTCGTAAAAAGTAAAAGATCTTCTCTAAAGAAATAATATATCAATCATCTGTGAGATTTAATTAATTAAGATTTTAAAATATGTATAAGCATACATCTGGCCGTCGAGGTTTTTTAGGCACAGCAGCAAAAACAATGGCTGCAGGCGGACTTTTCATGACTGCATTTACTGAAGATGAATCCATTCATACGGATCCGGCTTACAGGACAAATATCAGGCAGGGTTCGTTGGTAAAAAATACAAACTCATCTTTCGGTCCATTGAAGCAAATTGATGCAGGTCTTCTGAATGTCGGATATGCTGAAGCAGGTCCCGCCAGTGGTACACCGGTAATTCTTTTGCATGGCTGGCCCTATGATATTTACAGTTTTGTTGATGTCGCTCCTTTGCTGGCCGGAAAGGGTTACCATGTGATCATTCCTTTTCTTCGCGGATATGGCACAACAAAATTTCTTTCTGATAGTACATTTCGCAATGGTCAGCAATCAGTTGTCGCTCTCGATATCATTGCTTTAATGGATGCCCTTAAAATTCAGAATGCAATTATCGGGGGTTTTGACTGGGGGGCCCGCACAGCCGACATCATTGCGACGATCTGGCCCGAACGCTGTAAGGCACTTGTGTCTGTTAGTGGTTATTTAATCGGCAGCCAGGCAGCAGGCAAAAGCCCGTTACCGCCAGGTGCAGAGTATACATGGTGGTACCAGTTTTATTTTGCTACGGATCGTGGCATGGAAGGTTATGATAAATATCGTCATGACTTTTCAAAACTCATCTGGCGGCTCGCCTCTCCGAAGTGGAATTTTGATGATGCTACCTTTGATCGTTCGGCTGCGTCATTCAATAATCCGGATCATGTTGCCATCGTAATTCATAATTATCGCTGGCGGCAGGATTTGGTAAAAGGGGAAGCGAAATATGACGATTTGGAAAACCGTCTTGCGAAGGCTCCTGTTATCACCGTACCTACTATTACTCTTGAAGGTGATGCCAATGGCGCGCCGCACCTGGATCCAGGCGCCTATGCGATGAAATTCTCGGGGAAATATTCAAACAAAATTATCAGTGGGGGTATAGGTCACAATCTTCCACAGGAAGCGCCGCAGGCTTTTGCTCATGCGGTAGTGGAAGTAAGCACTTATTGATTATCTGTTATCGAGCCAGCGCAGGAACCTGGTTACTTTTTCTTTTGGGACAATGAGTTTATCCCTGGGAGGGACAACCAGGTTTACCAGCAGTTTACGCGCGTAGTAATGTTCCACTTCTTTTACTGCATGAAAATTCACCAGGTATTGCCTGTTTATCCTGAAAAATCGAATGTTATCCAAAAGGTTTTGAATATTTTCCAGCGAATAATTTAGAAAATATTCCTGTTTGTCAAAACAAACAAGGGCTGAGGTTTCATATTTAACATAGAAAAAAGCAATATTTTCAGTTGGCACATTAAAATACTTATTATGTTTAAAAACCAGGAAGCTGGTTTTACCTGAAGCAACTGAATAGATTTGCTTTGAAATGTTGGGTATCTTAATAACGGGTTGAAGAAGAGTTTGCATTTTAATATGTTTTAATGTACGATCCGGTTATAATATTCGGGTCACCTCTTTTCGTCATCCGCTAACTGACAGGATTGGATTAAGTAATTATATAAAATTGGTTGCTAAGACCTTCGGGTTCTGAAAAACCATCCAATGATACATTTTGTTTAATAGGGGTGGGAGAATTTTGAGATATCCGAAAAATAAGTTTTGAGATGGCGTAGAAAGACAACGCTATTATCACTGTAACAAGCAGTTAAAAATAAAAAACAAAATGTATGCCGTTTCTGGCAGCGGACCTGATTGTATCTTAGCGCAATGATAAATAATATTACCATCCGCCAGATAAATAAACAGGACTATGATCAATGGATTCCACTCT
Organism: uncultured Bacteroidota bacterium; assembly: GCA_963711345.1. Lineage (GTDB taxonomy): Bacteria > Bacteroidota > Bacteroidia > Chitinophagales > Chitinophagaceae > Puia. The sequence goes on from CAVQDS010000002.1 coordinate 1,902,039, forward strand.
GGGAAGGATACAATGCATTCTATAAACGTGTGGGACCGACAGCTTTAAGCCCTGAGATTACCGCAACTACCTGGAATCGTTTTTTTGATGACGCTGAACCTGTATTCGCATTGGTTGCAGAGTACGAAGGAAAACTGGTTGGAATGGCACATTATCTTTACCACCGCAGCACTTCAGCGATTCAACCGGTATGTTATTTACAGGATTTATTTACTACAGATGAATTACGTGGAAAGGGGATTGGTCGTGCCCTGATTGAAGGCGCCCATCTGAAAGCAAAGGATGCAGGGGCATCCAGATATTACTGGCTGACACACGAAACGAATGAAACAGCGAGGAAATTATATGATAAGGTTGCTGAACGTTCAGGTTTTATAGTTTATCGAAAGACTATGTGATAATTTAAAACAACCAAATTTTTGCACTTATCGTACTCGGCCTTTTACATATCGACTGACAAAAGATATGGTATTGTTTTATAATTATTATATTTTAATATGGTAGTTTAATATTAAAAAATAAGTATGATGCTTATGGATAAAAATGCTGTTATATATGGGGCCGGCGGATCATTAGGTAGTGCGGTCGCTAAAGCACTTGCCCGCGCCGGTGCGAACGTGTTTTTAACAGGGCACAATATCGCTTCTGTACAAAAAGTTGCAAATGAAATCAAATCTACCGGAGGCAAGGCTGAGTCAGACCAGGTGGATGCTTTGATTCCAGATGCAATCTCCAGCCACCTGGAAAAAGTCGTTCGACTGGCGGGCAAAATTGATATATCATTTAATGCCGTCGGAGAAGATCTTGTTCAGGGAATACCGCTTATTGATATGAAGGAGGATGATTTTATAACGCCGATCACATTTATCATGCAGACCAGATTTTTAACTGCAACTGCTGCGGGAAAAATAATGGCAAAGCAGGGGTCAGGCGTTATTTTATCTCTTACTGCTACACCGGGCGGCATCGGTTATCCATATACAGGAGGTTTTTCTGCGGCCTGTGCTGCTGTTGAAACTTTCTCTAAAAACCTGGCTGCCGAACTGGGGGTATATGGTGTTAGGGTTGTAAATATGCGTTCGGGTGGATCTCCCGACTCGAGGGTTTTTAAAGAAGCAATTGATAGCAAGCCTGAAATAATGAAATCCGTTATACAAAAAATGGAAGATGATACCATGCTGAAAAAACTTCCACTGATGGAAGATATTGCGAACCTTGCTGTGTTCCTGTCATCAGAACTTGCTTCAAAGATAACCGGCGTTACGGTTGATATAACTGCCGGTACGACTGCAGGATTAAATTACAGGGCTAATATCAACGAAAAAAATTGGGCACCCGGGCAGGACACATGGAACACCCACCTCGCATATTAATTAAACGAATGTCTGAACTCCAAAGGCGAAAGACTCGTTTTTGTTTTGAATAGTTTGCTGAAGGATTGCGGATGTTCAAAGCCCAATTCATAAGCAATTTCGCTTACCGATAAATCCGTGGTGGATAGTTTTTCTTTTGCTTTTTCAATCAATTTTTCGTGTATATGCTGTTGGGTGCTTTGTCCTGTGAGCACTTTAAGCAATTCGCTTAAATAATTGGGCGAAATGTTTAATTTACCGGCAACATATTGAACAGTTGGTAAACCCTTCCGGTATAAATCATCACCATTAAAATATTCTGTAAGAATTTCTTCCAGGCGATCCAGGATTTTATGGTTGGATATCTTTCTGGTTATAAACTGACGGTGATAAAATCTGTCAGCATACGTGAGTAATAATTCAAGTTGCGCAATAATTAAATCCTGGCTGAATTTGTCAATATTTGAATGATATTCCTGTTCAATGTTCTGCAACATACCCGTGATGATAATTTCTTCTTTCTCCGAAAGAAACAGAGCTTCATGTACCGAGTAATTAAAGTATTCGTATTTCTTTATAGTTTTGGCTAACTGGGTATTCCACAAAAAATCGGGATGGATAAGGAGAAGCCATCCCGATCTTTTTAATACGGCATCTTTGTTCACTTCAATTCCAAAAACCTGTCCGGGTGAAATAAAAAACATAATTCCTTCATCAAAATCATATTCCTGCTGACCGTATTTTATTTTGGCATTGAAATCCCTCTTCAGGGAGATCGAATAGAAATCAAATACCAGGCTTATCGGATAGTCGCCAGGCATATGCTTAACGGACTCTAAATTGATCACGCTGATTAAGGGATGTTCCGGTTTGGGAAGTCCCATAACCCGATGATATTCGGTAATCGTTTTAATCCGTAGAAGTTGTCTTCCTGCCATTTTACAATTTAATTATTTTTGATTATACACGGTCGCAAATTCCTTTGCGAAGTCTTTCATTTTGACTTTACCAAGGACGGGTCTGTGGCGATAGTAGTCTTCCATCAGTAGCCCGCTATGTTGGGCTGCAAACATTTCAATAAAACCGCCGGCGATTGCAGGGTTCATACCAGCTGCTTCCAAACCGGATTGCCATTGTTCATTGGAAAGAAGTATCCATTTCAAATCAGGCTTGCCGATCGCCACACCTAAGATGGTTGCTGTTTCATTTCCGGTGAGTTCATCGCTTGCAACATAAATTATTTTTCTGCGAACAGCAGGCGTTTCGATCTCTTCAGCGATTGCGGCAGCAATATCTATGGGAGATACCCATACCAGGTCGTCATCTGCACCATAGTTTGCAGCAATGAAACCCTGATTCTTAATCACGGGAAGAAAGCTGAACAAATTGTAATAGAAACCAACAGGCCGCATGAAAGTGATGTCCACATCTGACAGTTTATTCAGGATATCTTCAGCGGCACGATGATAAAGAATAAGGCCTGAGCCTTTTTCTAAATGAGCGCCAATACTGCTGAGATGAATCACCCGCTTAACGCCTGACTGATGAATAGCTTTCGCATAATTATTACTGACGCTGCGGGTATATTTCATCAGGTCAAAAACAGGATCGAAATAGGAGTTGGCTGGCGGTAACATGGTATATGCAATATCAGCCCCAGTAAAACTGGTTGTAAGAAAATCAAGGTCTTCAACCCTGCCAATGGCTGCGGTTGCGCCCAAGGCTTCAATATCTTTTTGTTTTTCCGGCTTGCTGCTGATGACCGTAACCGAATGTCCTTTTTGCACTAACTCCTCAGTCAGTGGCTTGCCTATATGCCCCAGGGAGCCTGTTACTATAATTTTCATAATTCTGTTTTTTGATCTTACAAAGTTTTGTAACAATCAGGAAACATGAGTAACCAGATCTACTATTGTTGTAGTCAAAAGAAGGATAAATGTTTATTTTGTCTCAAGCAATTTAAAGAACTGGTCGAGTTGCGGCAGAATAACGATCCTCGTGCGACGATTTAGTGCACGACCTTCTTCCGTTGCATTGGTAGCTACCGGCTGGTATTCACTGCGGCCGGCAGCCGTAATATGATAGGGAGATAATCCATATTCATTTTGAAGAACACGCACTACAGCGGTAGCCCGTTTTACACTGAGGTCCCAGTTATCAAGCAGTGGCGGTCTTTTATAAGGGATGCTGTCTGTATGTCCTTCAACCATGAATTCCAGATCAGGCTGGTTTTTCAGGACCAGGGCTACTTTCCCGAGAACCTCCTTCGCCCTGTCTGTGATATCATATTTTCCACTTTTAAATAAAAGTTTATCCGAAATATCTATAAATACAACTCCTTTATCTACTTTGATATTAATATCCTCGTCCGCCATATTCCCAATGGCTCCCTTCAGATTCATAACGAGTGCCATATTCAGGGAATCTTTTTTCGCCATTTCTCTCTGCAGATCCATGATGTACATATCCTTGACGCCAATATTTTCCATTGACTTTTTAATGCTTTCAGCCTGTGTGCTGGTAATCACGGAAAGATCCTGCAGCTGCTTTAAAGCCTGGGTATTATTTTCTTTCAGAAATGTATTTTGATATTGAAGGTCTGACAGCCTTTTATCTTTTGCAGTTGCTGAATCTTTACAGGTATTTAATGCAGACAGCAAATTGGAATTCACACCTATTAGTGAATCGCGCGTTGACCTGGCAGCAGTTTGAGCCTGCTCAAATTTCTTATTACTGACACATGATAGGAGAATGAGGGAGGAAAGTATTGTAGGAATTATAGCCTGATTTCTCATAATTAATTTTTTATATGAATCATTAAGGGATCTCAAATGTAAAGAAATGGGTTCCCGTTTCAAATTAAGCCGATCCTGTTTTAAATAGAATTCGCTTTCATTTTGACTGCAATTTTTTTGCCAGAAGATTTATATTCCCTGCATTCCTCCTGCAATTTTTTCTTGTGCATGATACCCCAGTCTTTTAGTGAATTAATAACCGGCCTGAGTGTTTTACTGTGGGCTGTTAATGCATATGTTACTTTAACCGGATAGCTATCCTGTACGTTTCTTTTAACAAGACCATTTAATTCCAGGTCACGCAGTTCTTTTGACAGCATCCTGTCGGTTATTCCATGCACTTCCTGCGCTATTTCTGTAAACCGCTTTTCACCGAAGTCCAGGGCAATGATTATAGGCAATTTCCATTTCCCGCTCAGTATGTCCAGTGAATCCCTGACCGGCTTTAAAATAATTGTACAGGCTGAATGTTTCTCATCGATTGTTTTCTTCATGATTTACAGTTTACTAAACTACCATGGACTATACTAAAGTATAGTACTATATTTTGTATAGCAAAACTAGTCTAAATTTGTATTTCAAAAAAATATTAAACATATGGCTATTACAAAATGGAAGCTTGATCCGACACATAGTGAACTTGGATTTAAGATCAGACATCTGATGATCAGTAACGTATCCGGATTCTTTAACAGTTTTCAGATAGAAGGTGAAACTCAGAATGATGACTTCAGTACAGCAAAGATTCAACTGAAGGCGGATATAAATTCAATTCACACGAATAACGAACAAAGGGATGCGCATCTGAGGAATTCCGATTTTTTTGCAGCAGACCAGCATCCGGAAATGATATTTGAATCAACAAGGATTGAAAAGATTGAGAGTGAAAATTTCCTTTTATCAGGTAACCTGACGCTGAAAAAAATTACCCGCCCTGTTCAGCTGAACGTGGAGTATAGCGGAACCGCAAAAGATCCATGGGGAGGTGAAAGAGCCGGATTTACTGTGACAGGTAAAATTAAGAGAAGTGACTGGGGCGTTAATTTTGGATTGATGGAAGGTGGCGGTGCCATGCTGGCAGATGAAGTTAAAATTCATAGCGAGATTCAACTGGTAAAACAGGCCGTCGCAGAAGAAAAAAAACAAAAAGAATATGTTAGCTAAAAGAAAATTAGCAAGGCAATATAAGCCTGCTGTTCATGCGGGATTTCTCGGATCTGGTCATCTGGCCCGCCCGGTTATCCAGGGTAATTTCGTGGATACCGATCCATTCATCATGTTGATGGATGATATGCTGGATAAAAAAACGGATGAACCTGTTGGCGGTCCGCACCCTCATGCGGGATTTGAAACTGTCACCCTGATGTTAGAAGGTGAAATGGGAGATGAAGCGCATACAATGAAAGGTGGTGATCTGCAGATGATGACGGCAGGAAGTGGTGTCATTCACACGGAAACCATTGAAAAGAAAATGTCCATGAGACTTTTGCAATTGTGGCTGACACTTCCCAAAAATTACAGGTGGACAAAGCCTCGTGTGCAGGATATATCATTGAATCATGTGCCAAAAACTTCAGTGCAGGGTGCCGAAATAAAATTATACAGTGGATCCCTGGCAGGTATATCTTCTCCATTACAAAATTATACGCCGGTCATCATCGCAGATATACAGATAAAGCCAAAGGCATCAACAGTTTTGAACCTACCTGCATCGTATACCACATTCCTGTATATGATTGAAGGTTCAGTAAAAGTTGGTGAAGAGAAAAAATTAATTGATCAGGGCCAGGTAGGGTGGCTCAACAGATCTAAAGAAGAAATGGAAAGCGAATTGAATCTGGAAGCAGATGGCGACGGCGCGAGGTTCATTCTGTATTCCGGCCAGCCGCAGGGCGTTCAGATTGTTTCGCACGGTCCTTTCATAGGCGACACACAGGAAGATATCAGCAGGCTCTATCACGAATTCCATGCCGGTAGAATGAAACATATTTCCAAAGTGCCCGAATCCCAGAAGATGGTTTGGTAGTTAAATCATATAAGTTAAATCATAAATTTTATTAGGGAATCAAAAAGTTTAAACTATAAATTGTAGAAGTATAGGGTTCAAAAGGTTTAGAATCTAAAAAGGTTTACTTGAAAACACTGCTTCTGATCTCGCTGGTTTGCTGTCATAGTTTTTGTTACGGACAAAATGCTGGTTCATTCAGTCTTTCAGGAACTGTCAACATAGAGGATGGGACCATTCAGTTATATGAAATAGGCAATAAAGGTGATTATCCCAAGGATTTCAATTTTAACAGTGTTCCGATTGTTCATGGGAAATTTATTGTAAGTGGGAAAATTAGCCACCCATATGAAGTCATGCTTTTACTGGATACAGGTGGTATTCATATTTATATTTCCAGCCAGTTTTTTATTGATACCGGTGCACAGTCCATCGTTTGCGATTTGAATTCATCAAGGGAAATGCCCTTGATAGAAAATAAAACAATGGAAGAATATCTCGATCAGTATCGCTCTTCCTCGTACCATGCGATCGATACGATTACTAATTATTCGAGACAGGATAGCTGTAAAATAAATTATTTGTATCAGTACGCCATAAATCATGCTGATTCTTATGTGGCGTTGTGGGAGATTTCTCATTATATGAAATACGGGTATAATCCGATAATTGATTCGGCTTTTCATAGATTGTCCACTAATCTTCAGTCATCCAATACTGGGGTTTCGTTGAAAAAGGATTTAAAGGATTTGGCGTTAACGGGTAACGGGAAAAAGTTTCCAAAAATAGATGTGTACGGTTTGGAAGGGAAACACAGCACCTTGAATTATTTAAATAATAACCCGAAGTATATTCTGATTGATTTCTGGTTCAGTCATTGCTCCCCATGTATTGACCAGTTCCCGGCTTATATTCAGATGGTAAAAAAATATCGTGATAAGGGTTTTTCTTTGATCGGAATTTCCAGCGATACGTCAGCAGCAGATATTACTCTTTGGAAAAATATAATACAAACAAAGTCCTTGAACTGGGTTCAGTATCGCACGACCAATAAAGCAATGAATAAACTGCATATTTACCTGGCTCCCTGGAATTTTTCACTGGACGGAGACGGCAGGATTCTTGGCAAGGATATGGCTACCAAAGAAATTTCCGAATTTCTACAGAAAAATTTGAACTAAGAGTTTTCAATTAGAGTAAATTTGTAAAAACTTTTAAAATTGATTTATATGAGTGAAGAAAAAGCAATATTGGCCGGAGGTTGTTTTTGGGGTGTGGAAGAACTTATCCGCGAACTCCCCGGTGTTACTTCAACCATTGTCGGATATACGGGCGGTGATGTGCCGAATGCTACTTATCGCAATCATGGTACTCACGCCGAAGCAATTGAAATTGTATTTAACCCGGCGCAGTTACAATACCGGAAACTGCTGGAATTTTTCTTTCAGATACATGACCCTACTACTAAAAACAGACAGGGGAATGACAGGGGAACTTCTTATCGCTCGGCTATTTTCTATCTGAATGAAAAGCAGAAAGAAACGGCGAAGAAATTAATTGAAGAGATGACTGCTTCGCATAAATGGCCAGGACCTATCGTAACTGAAGTAGTTCCTGCTTCTGATTTCTGGAGCGCCGAAGAAGAACACCAGAATTATCTGCAGAAACATCCTTACGGATATACATGCCATTATATAAGACCCGAATGGAAAGTGGATGAACATTCATTGGCCTGAGGATTTGATGGGCGAAAGACTTAAGGATTTAAAAATTCTTATTCAGCCAAAGTACCACCTGCTCCCAACTTTCATAGGGTATCCTGGCATGGGTGGTATTTTTCATAACCAGGAACTCCTTTTTGTTGCCAGGGATTGAATCATAGAAGTCCCTTACTTTATCAACTTCGAATAATTCATCCTGATCTCCAACAGCTACCAGCACCGGAATATTCATGTCCCTGGGAAGCCGGAGTTGTTTCACATCCATCATGGTCAGAAATCGAAGTGTATACCTGAAATTGAATAAAGAATCTTTCGTAACAGTCATGCCTTTTCTATAATATTCAACCGACGGATGAGAAGGCCGGAATATAGCACTTGCCAGAATCCTGGTTTTTTCAAATAATGATGGTGGTTCTGATAAACCTTTTCTTCCTTCATATGCGCCTGACATCAACACCAAACCGGCAATTTCATCCGGTACGGCATCGGCTGCACAGATCGCAAAAGCCACTCCCAGGCTATGTCCGAGAACAATCACTTTTGGAAATCCCAGGCTCCTGACATATTTTACCGACTCCGCTAAATCAGCAATCCATCTGTCCTTACCCGGTGAATCGCCCCTTATACCATCAGACAAACCATGTCCCCTGTAATCCAAACCGAAAGTTGTATATCCTGCAGCCGATATGGGTACACCGGCCATATTATATGGACCACTGTATGCTGTAAAACCATGAAATATTAAAACGGCGATTCCTTTTTTTACAGGAGCCAGACTGTCGGGATTCCATCGCCGTAAAAAAAGTGTTACACCGTCACTTGTAATAAACTGATCATGGGGTCCTTTATAATTTTTTCTCAGAGCAGCCGCCTCTTCAGCGGTAATGCCTGCATGATTCGTTTTAGATTTTGTTGGAAGGAATGCAAGGGTCAGTCCGAAAATGATAATGATTATAATTAAGGAAATAATAATTAACAGAATTCTCTTTAGAATTTTTTTCATGACTTCTTTTTTTATCCGAAAGCGGACTTTGCTGTTTGTTTTAGATGCAATAAGAAGCTAATGTACGAATATCAGTTTTCAGGTGATCAAAGCGTTTTTACCTTGGCTGCAATTCATTTGTAACTCTTGTCCATGAAGTTGTTTTGCCGAACAGGGATACGACAGTATAATTCCGAATCTTCAGAACATTTGACCACTGTACTTTTATAATTGATTTATACTTTTTTCCACTTTTATAGTCGTAAAAATTGCCGCCAACATATTCGCCATCGTCATAGTCGAAGTTGGTAAGAATAATGTGATTTTTAAGATCCCTTCTATTAAACTGACCCCATACCTGTCTGCCATAATATTGGGGACCGGTTTTGTAAATTTCTATTTCAACATTTTTATCCTCACTTAACCAGATACCGACGATATTTCCGGGAGTTCGTTTTTGAGCAAATACTGAAAATGTATTTAGTATAAAAATTATCGTTATAAAAAATATCTTTTTCATTTTCAAACTCATTTTATGCCATGATGGGTAAGAATATTTGATTAACAGTTTTTTCAATAAGCCAGATATTAGAGCAGGCTTCGCCACTGGGGCTGGAAAGTATATGAAGTATTTTTTTCATGATTTATTTTTTATATCACAAAATTCTGTACGTTTACTAACAAATAGTTAGTAGTATACAAAAGGATAGTAGTAACCCTTTGGTTAGTTAAACTGAAAAAACCATAAAAATGAAATCTGTGGAAGGAATTACAACGGAACATACACAATGTTCAGCAAGACTTTCAGCGGTAGAAGATACCCTGTATGTCATCGGAGGCAAATGGAAACTCAAGGTCATTATTGCACTGAGAGAACATGGGAACATGCGCTTTAATGAACTGCAAAGGACGATTACCGGTATTTCAGCCAGGGTATTGTCGAACGAACTGAAAGAACTCGAGATGAATGATTTTGTGAAACGGATAGTGCAAACAACAACACCGGTGGTCATCGAATATGAACTTACTGATTACAGCAATTCATTGCAGCAGGTCCTTCGTGCAATGATTGACTGGGGAATCAAAACACAGGAACAAATTAAAAATGGAGGCGAAAAAGAAGAGAATGGGGGCGTCTAAAAAAGCAGTAGCCTGAAATCACGCTTTTTAATTTCGAAGAAAATCATTCAACATTGGAAACAATGTGTCCGGCTCTTCTATCTGCGGATTATGTCCCGAATATTCAAACATCACAAATTTCGCCTGAGGGCAATATTCTTTAAACTTGATCATCATTTCAGGAACTGCCACGCGGTCGTAACGACCACCATAAATCAGCACCGGCATTTGGAGGTTCTTTAGCTGAGTCCGGTAATCGAAATTGCCGATATCATTGCCCACGATGAAATCACCGTCCTTACCCACCATCTGATAATATAATTTTGAATTAAACGGATTGGGATATGGGGCTGTCACCGGGGAAGAACTTTTTATGGTATCTGCAATAATTTTCCTTTTTCTAAAATGATCCGGATTATAGGAATATAAAAAACCGTAAGGAACCCGGCCATAAATTTCCTGGTGTATGGGATCACTGGATACGGCTCCTTTTTCGCGAATACGCATCAGCTCATCCCAGATTTCCGGATAATTGGTTTTGATTTCATGATTGCTGTTATCGTCATTTTCCTGCCATATGATAAAACTGTGAAAGGTATTTGCAAGAACCAGATGTTTTACGTGTTGCGGATATTTCAATGCATAACCCTGGGCAACAAGGCCTCCGTATGAATGGCCGAGCACATTGATCTTGTCATAATGAAGAGCAATACGCAATCCTTCCAGATCTTCGATGTCGCGGTTCAATGAATATTCCTTCACATCTTTTGCCGTATCAGATTTTCCCCTGCCAAATGCATCATAATAAACAACCCTGTTCGTTGAAGAAATCGCATCAAAAACGCGATAACCAATATGGGCTCCCCCCGGTCCACCAGGAATGATAAACAAAGGATCTCCTTTTCCAACTTCCACAACCCATAGTTTCGCACCGTTCACCAGAACATATTTACCATCTTTCTGACTATCCGGATACGGCTGAGCGCTGACACATATTGAAACAAATAATAAAATCGCTGCGGCCATTAATCTTTTCATAAAATGAGTTGTTTCCAAAGATATCAAAACAACATATTTATTACCGTAGAGTTAAAAATGTTATTTGCTTCGCTGTGTTAACTGGCTTTATTACATTACATAGGAAAACATATATATGCACAACGGCGGTTTTATGCGGGTGCTGTACCTGTTCTGCGCGGTGAGTCTTTTACTCGACCTTTATGCATACAGTGGTGTAAAAACATGGGTCAGGGGATGGAAATCTGCCCGTCATCAGAAGATTGCGCTGAACACTTACCTGGTGGCATTTGTCGGCGTAACGCTGCTATTCCTCATCGGCATCGCTGTCACCACCCATAAATATCTCACACGGTTTCAGGAATGGGTACTAACGCTGTTTCTAACTTTTCTGATCACCAAGATCTTTTTCATTATCGTTTTGTTACTGGGCGACATCGTCCGATTTTTTTGGGGCATATTCCGTGGACTGTTCAAAAAGAAAGCAGTGAAAAGCGAACCGTTTTTTCCTTCACGTCGCCGGTTCATCGCCGAAGCGGGCATATTGCTGGCAGCCCTGCCCTTTACAGGATTTTTTTATGCCATGTTCAAAGGCAAATATGATTATCGTTTGCACGAAATCACTTTGTATTTTGATGATCTTCCGTCATCCTTTGAAGGGTTTACCATTACACAGCTTTCGGATTTTCATTCGGGTAGTTTTGATAATATGTCAGAAGTAACCCGTGGCATCCAAATGGCAAAAGCACTGCAAAGTGATTTGTTTGTCTTTACCGGAGACCTTGTAAATAATATGGCATGGGAAGTAGAACCTTATCTTTCTCTCTTCAGTCAGCTGAAAGCTCCTTACGGACAATTTTCCATATTCGGTAATCATGATTATGGTGACTATGCCCGCTGGGACAACCCGGAACAGAAAGCGGCGAACCATCAAAAACTCAAAGAGTATCATAAGCAGCTTGGTTACCGGTTAATGCTAAATGAAAATACAGTCATCAGGAAAGGCTCCGATCAACTGGCGCTGATTGGTGTTGAAAACTGGGGACGTGGATTTATCCAGGTGGGTGATATCGATAAGGCATTGGAAGGCGTTGATGAAAATGCGTTTAAGATATTATTGTCGCACGACCCCACACATTGGGAAGAAAAAATTCGCTATCACCCCACCACCATTCATCTTACATTATCCGGGCATACACATGGAGCGCAGTTTGGAATTGAAACAGATAAATTGCGTTGGAGCCCGGTGCAGTACCGGTATCTCGATTGGGCCGGACTTGCCAACGAAAAAGACCGCTATCTGTATGTGAATCGCGGCTTTGGTTTTCTGGCTTTTTCAGGCCGGCTGGGCATATGGCCCGAGATCACAAAAATTACGTTGAAGAAAAAGCTTTCCTGAACATAATTATAAAACACGTCAATTGCGCCCTGGTGGTGGTCCAAATTGTCTCACCGGCTTGCCCCCAAGTATATTCATTGCGTTCACACCGAATGCCAGTATGCCCATATTGTCCGTATTTTCCAGCACAATAACTGTCTGACGTGTTTTCAGATTACGCAAGAGGATCGTTGATATGCCCATGCTGCCGCCATTGTGTGAAACGATTTTTCCGGATGACTGATCGATATCAATTCCCCAGCCAAGCGCCTGGTAAATCGGAGCGCGGTCTAGTTTGGTATCCTCTCCATCTTTAAGCTTAACAACTGTATACATTTCTTCCTGTGTCCTGGCGGATAAAATTTTATTGGCAAATAATGCTTCAGAAAAAAGAAGCAAATCTACTGCGGAACTGACCATCAGACCGGGACCTACAATCGTTTGCCAGGGACTCTCAAGTACTGTGCGGATTGAATCATCTGACGTTAGGGGATCAGCACCATGAGATCTATAGTTCACTGCCCGGAGAGAATCGGGATGTATTATATATGGCGAAAGGACATAGGAATGCAGCATGCCCGCGGGTTTATAAATTTTCTCCTGAATATATTCGGGGAATGATTGTCCGGATATTTTTTCAACCAGATTGGCGAGCAACGCATAACCAATGCTGGAATAATGAAAATTTTCACCCGGCGCCGACGATAGAGCACCGAACCGAACGAGTGCCGGTATTATATCTGAATTATTTAGTGGATGATTGCTTTTCTCCCTATAAATTTCAATGAAATCAGGTAAACCGGATGTATGGGATAGAATCTGTCGGATCGTGATATCCACATAAGGAAAATTGGGAAAATATTTTATCAGTGGATCATCCAGCCGGATACTTTCTTTTTCTGCCAGCTGCATAATCGCTATTGCTGTGAAAACTTTCGAGAGGGAAGCGAGTTGAAATCTCGTTTGAACGGAATTTTTCTGTTGAATGCTGATATTGCTAAAACCAATTGCATTCTGATAGATGATATTATCTTTTCCAGCTACTAATACGACTCCATTAAACCGGATTTGAGGATCTGTGCATGTCTGGTGAAACAAAATATCCAATTGTGAAGCCATGCTTTGAGCCTGTGATATGGGAACTGTCAAAACGGAATAGATAATCAGAGATAAATTCATTTTAGCAAAACGTTTCATGAAAGTTATTTTCAGGCTAATCTACGATTATATTCGTATAACTATACATTTAGGTTTAGATCTTATCTTCACTTGTGCTTCAAAATAAGAAATTCATACACCGGATCCTGTTTTTCATTTTTCTTCTCTGCCTCGTCATTCAGGGATATGCACAGCATCTTCCGTCCAGTGTGGATCAGCAGACAAATGTCAATCCTGTAGATCTCATTGGTGTGATCAGTGAGATGTTCAACAAAAAAGGCCCGGCGAGAAACGACATCATTATTCCAGGTGTCAGAAATGTATCACTGTTACCGATAGTGGGCTACGGACCGGCAAATGGTTTTGTGATCGGTACTGCCATCAGTGCCACGAATTTACTGGGCAATCAAAAAAATACGCAACTTTCTTCGGCTCTGCTTTCTATCTCCCTGACAACAAAAAAACAGATCTTATTATGTGCGAGATCAGATATTTATTTGCCCGGAAATGAATGGTATATCCCTGGGGATGTAAGACTATTATTTTTCGCCCAGCCTACTTATGGTTTGGGAATTTACGGGCTGAACTCGACTTTGAATTTTAATATCGACGGAACGGATCTCAGTAATTCAGTGCTCGAGCAACCTATGCGCTACAACTATATCCGTTTCTATGAAACTGCATTGAAAGAAATCTTTCCGCACTGGTATGCCGGATTAGGCATCAATATCGACGATCATTTTGATATTCAGGATCAGTCATTGAAACTTGACACACCCAACCAGGTGATAACTTCGAATTATTTCTACTCAACCAAATATGGATTTAATCCTGGGCATTATTCTACCAACGGCCTTGTATTCAGGGTAATAAAAGACAGCCGCGATAATCTCATTAATTCTTATAAAGGGAGTTATGCAAGTCTGGGTTTCCGTGTGAATGAAAAAATATTTGGCGGCTCACAGAATAGTACGATGCTCTATGCCGAATGGCGGAATTATATTCCGCTTCAAAAAAACAAACCCGGTCTTGTACTCGCTTTCTGGACCTGGGGGCAATTCATCACCAGCGGAAATGTTCCCTACCTGGCCTTACCATCCATCGGCTGGGATACTTATGGAAGATCAGGGAGGGGATATGTACAGGGCCGTTTTCGCGGAACAAATATGGTATATGGAGAATCAGAATTCCGAGTGCCGATTTCCAGAAACGGTTTATTTGGGGCTGTTGCTTTTATCAATGCAACCACGGCGAGTAATCCAACTACCGGCCAGACATTATTTAATTCATTAGCGCCTGGTTATGGCCTCGGCCTGCGTATCAAAATGAACATGAAAGACAGAACCAATATCTGCATCGATTATGGAAGAGGCCTTGGATCTCATGGTCTCTATTTCAATATTCAGGAAACATTTTAAAGATTGCCAATGGCATGCGGGCTATGTGGATAACTTTAATGAGCGTTAACAATTAGTTAGCAACAGTCAAATGAAAATTGATATATTGGTGGTTTATTGGGTATGAATAATCTGATTTTCCGAAGAAGCTGTACGGAACCTGTTACTGTAATGTTTCTCGTTTTGCCATATGGCATCAGTTCTGGCTTTGCCTCCGTAACGCTTCCATTTCTGTTGATACAACATGGATTTTCTGTAGCAGCAGCTGCTTCGATAACGGCATTCGGATTGTCAGCCAATCTTTGGCGATTTATATGGGCACCGCTAACAGACCTGACGCTTAGCTTACATAAATGGTATTTGATCGGAATAAGTTTTTGCGCCGGAACTTTACTATCGCTTTGTTTTATTCCACTCAGTAATAGTTCCGCTTGGATCATTGCAGGCATTGTTTTACTCTCGCAAATTGCAGCCACATTTGTTGTTGCCCCGGTTGGCGGCTTCATGGCAAAAACTGTTCAGGTAGAAAAAAAAGGTCGTGCAGGAGGATGGTATCAGGCCGGCAATTTGGGTGGCATGGGTATCGGAGGCGGTGCAGGTATATGGCTCTCTGACCAGTTTTCGTATCAAACCGCAGGAATTATTTTTTCGATAGCAATGTTGGGTTGCATTGTGGCCTTAAAATTTGTTCCTGAAGTTTATGCGGAAAAAGACAGAACGCTAAAGCAAGGGTTTAAAGCAATAGCATTTGATGTGAAAACTTTGTGTCGTTCACCAATAGCCGTATTTACAACCGTTATGGTCGTGACACCCATAGGTATCGGGGCAGCGGCTTTTATATGGTCATCTGTTGCGAGTGACTGGACGGTAACGACAAACACCGTTGCTTTGGTAACCGGAATTTTAAGTGGTGGCATAAGTGCAATAGGTTGTGTTTTTGGCGGATGGGTGGCAGATAAGATCGGCAGGTGGTGGGCATATTTTGGATCCGGAACCTTAATGGCAATCGTTACTTTAATAATGGGCATTTCTGATTTTACAAGCACTGCTTATGTAAGCGGCGTATTATTCTATGCTTTTATGTTCGGTTTTGCCAATGCTGCTTTTTCGGCAATTGTACTCCATGCTATTGGAAAAGGGCTGGCGTCCACCAAATATGCATTACTTTCTTCTATCAGCAATATCGCACCGGTTTATATGACCACGTTAGATGGCTGGATACATGATAAGTATGATATTAAAACAATGCTTTTGGGTGAAGCATTCTTAGGTTTCGCCTTTGTCGCTATGTCTCTTTTAGCTTTGTCCCGCGTAAACCTATATTTTAAAAGTCACCCATTTTTTATAAATGTATAAACATGTTTATCTCCTTTCATATTCACGATGGTATGGGTGCATTTGATGGATCCGGATGAGCTGATTTCAAACACATGGATGCTGGTCATCGTAGCGGGTTGGCCGGGTGACTGAAAACTATTGTTACAGATATAATCCAAAGGGCGCCCGGAAGGATCGAGTTTTGTACCATACACTATATTATGCCAGAGGCGTTTTTTCCAGACGAAAAAATGTACTTGTGATCTCTTCCTTTTCCTGACAGGTATAATTCCCCGCCAGTTTATCGAGTGATGCAGGCTCCACATGAGGCTTTTCTGTCAGGTTGATATCATACACCACTTTTTTCTTTCCGTCTGAAACTCGTGCCGCGATAGCTATATTCATTCGAATCATTATCGTATAAACCGTTATTGGCGCAATGCCATAATTCGATTTTTGCTTTTTTATATTAAGTGGAGCAATCAGAATGTCTCACGACACCGGCGTTGCATAGGCCAATATTTTTATAAAGTTTCCCGCTACCCTTAAAAGTGTAACAGCAAATTACTGGTTTACGTGTATTTGAACAGCTGCTCTTCCAATGCAAATTTGTATTGTAAAACGAGCACATCAATCATCAAATAAAACTTACTAAAATGAAAAAGATCATTATCAAAGCACTGGTTGCAATCTATGCCATTTTATTTTTCGTTCATTCAGCAAACGCAAATGACGTGAACAAAATTATTCCAACAGGCGGTGATACACCGAAGTCTAAATCAACTGTTGATAACGCAAGCAGGGCCAATACAAAAGCAGTGAATGATTTCAATAAACGTTTTAATAGCGCATCAGGAGCCTGGTGGGTGGCTGACGAAAATGGCTTTATGTCTTATTTTAAGGAAGAAGGTTTTACCCAGAGAGTTTGTTACGACAAAAAAGGAAACTGGGTTTATTCCATGATTTACTATAACGAATCGAAACTTCCGAGAGATGTAAGGAATGCTGTAAAATCGACGTACTATGATATGGCCATTGTCCTGGTGAAAGAAATACAGACAACTAAAGGAAAAGTATATGTCGTTAATCTCGAAGACAAAACCTCTATCAGAATTATAAAGGTAAACGACGAAGGTGAAATGGAAACAGTGCAGGAAATGATCAAATAATTCGGCGTTAAACTTATCATCTGCAATCGCGGATGGTTATAATCAATACCGGGGCCCTTTTCCATGGGCCCCTTTTATTTAGTGTTAGAAGTTATTGATAACCCGGATTCTGTTTCAGGTTGCCATTCTTTTGTATTTCAACCTGGGGTATTGGAAAAAGTTTTCTGAAATCTCCTGTTATTATTTTTTCCGGAACCCTGGCATCAGTAAAATGACCCAGCCTGATCATATCATTTCTCCGCCATCCTTCCCAGGAGAGTTCACGGGCCCTTTCAGCTAAAATCGAATCTGCCGTTAATTCAGCCATTGTGAAGTCCTGCATATTTGCACGGCTCCGGATGGAAACCCCGTTTATTGGTTGATTAATCGTATTTAATGCATCTGCATAATCTCCAAGATTAAATTGCGCTTCCATTTTCATCAATATAATATCTGCGAGCCTGAAGAGTTGATAATCATTACTCATATCACCCTGGGTTTGTTTGTTGAATTCCCATTTAGCGCAGCGGGCGCCGGCTCCTTCTGTTTCCGGCTCCTGTACGTTGAAGCTGTCGATGACCGGATCAAAAATAAGCGGGGGATAAGGAGGATCAGTTTCATAAATTATATTAGCCGAATCCGGAACGGGGTCCACGTACTGGGTCTCTCCAATATATTGTTGTCCCGTCAGGAACATTTTTCTGCGTATATCATTCGGACTAAAATTATCCAGGTATGCCTGCACACTGCAAAATCCATTGGTCAAACCGGCCGCCTCTAGTCCAAAACTTAAATAACTCTGGTAATGCAGGGTCGCACCCTGAATAAAAAAAGACCCAAGTCCCCCGGTAACATCAAATGGAATGGCAAAAACGGTTTCTTTGGAATTCTGGTTTTCGATTTGAAAATTGTCAAAGAAATTTCCTTCAAGACTAAACAGATTTGATTGCAGGATTGAGTCACATACCGAAACACAATCTGCCCATCTGTTGCTGCCGGTGTATACTTCTGCGTTTAAATAGAGTTTTGCCAAAATAGAAAATGCAAGCCACTTTGTTGCATATCCATATGTAGCCGTACTTACTTCTGCAGTCAGGTCGGGCAGACTGCTTTTCAATTCATTTTCGATAAAATCAAAAACCACGGACCTCGATTGATTTACAAGGGATGAAAGGGCCACATTGTTGCTTTCGTAAAATGGGACATTTCCAAACAAATCAATAGCCTCATAATAATAAAATGCCCGGATGGTTCTCAGTTCCGCATTCATATAAGCAATTCCTGTAGGTGAAGGACGGAGACTGTCTATCGAAGCCATAACTGAATTTATATTGGATATGGCGCTGAATATATTTTGCCAGGCGGTTTCTATGATTGGATTGAATGCATCCCAAGTCTGTTTCCACATTTGCCCCCAACTGGGATCCTGAAAGTTGCCTCCGCGGACCGGAACAATGATTTCGTCCGTGCATATTTCGTTCAATTCATAAATAGCAGAATAACCCAGACCGAGATTTCTCAGTCCGGCATATACCGATCCGATGGCCGCGTTAATTTCATCCGGTGAACGGTAAAAGTTGCTTACCTGATCATAAACCGGCACTTCCGTTTTTGTACAAGAAAGGATCGAACACAAAATTCCTGAAACAACCAGGGAGCCAAAAATATTTTCTGTCCATTTCATTTCCAGCTTTTTAAATGGTTTCTAAAATCCAAGATTTACGCCAAACGTAAAGCCCTTCGATTTCGGATAGTAAAATGTATCAATGTAACGCTGGGTCCCATCAGTACTCACTTCAGGATCAACGCCACCATATTTTGTAATGACAAACAGGTTAGTTGCAACAACGTACAGTCTCAGCCGGCTGATTCCTTTCAGATTTTTAAAGTTGTATCCCAACGTCAAGTTTTCACAACGGATAAAAGACCCATCCCGTAACCAGAATGTGGAAGCCTGGGGCAACTGGCTAAAACCATCTGTCAGTGCCTCTTTGACGACATTACCGAATGGCAATGATGCAGTGCTCCCGAGATTCAAAATTGAGTTGGCAAATATTTTCTGCCCCTCTACACCCCGAAGCAAAAAACTCAGATCAAAATTCCCCAGGTTGAAACTGCTGGTAAAACCCCAGGTATATTTGGCGGTAGGGTCTATATAAACCCGGTCAGTGTCTGTGAAACTGGTTGATGTGCCCTTCCATATTCCCTGGCTATTATATTTATTGAAAAGTTCATTTCCATTCGCATCGAACCCGGCATGCTGGGGAATCCAGAAAACACCGGCAGGATGACCAATCGCCAGCTGGGTAACATAAGTCTGTCCAAAAGCACCACCCAATGCCGATCCGAAATCAGTGCTCGTCAAATAAAGTTTAGCACCCTGAAATTGCCCAAGTAGTTGTGTGATGTAATTTTTTACCGTACTCAGATTTCCCTGTATACCCCAGGAGAAATTCTTATCCCTGATAATCACTGCATTTAAAGATATTTCGATTCCCTTATTAACCGCACTGGCCGCATTGGCGTAGACCTGGCTGTTCTGAAATGGTGGCTGGGGTAAGTCGTATAGATATAACATATCACTGGTTTTGTCATTGAACACATCTATCGTACCACTGATACGATCTTTCAGCACAGCGAAATCCATTCCCATATCGAATGATTTTCTTACTTCCCATTTCAAATCCGGATTGTATTCCTGCGTGGCTGAATACGATGTATTAATGGTATTGTTTATCAAATAAGGAGGACCGGGTGAATAAAGGACCTGGTACTGATTGGGCGGGAGATTTTCAGAATTCCCCGTATATCCATAACTGATCCGGAATTTCAGGTTGTTGAGCCATTGAACCTGTTTAAGGAAATCTTCATTGCTGGCCCTCCACGCAACAGCCAGGGAAGGGAAATTTCCCCATGCATTTTCAGGTCCAAATTTCGAAGATCCGTCTCGTCTGAAGCTGGCCGTTAGAATGTATCGATTATCATAGGTGTAAACCAGTCTTCCGAGAAACGATATTAAAAGAACTTCATTTTTGTAAGAACTGATACCACTGGTAAGTACGCTGGTGGCAGACCCCAGGTTATTATTTAAAAGGTCGGGTATAAGGAACCCACTTGCATTTACAGCAAATCCATCATTTTCAAATTTATTGTATTCATATACACCCGTAATATCGATGGATTGTTTGCCAAAGTTTTTCTGATAATTGCCATGCAGGTCTCCGGTAAAATCCTCTTTATTGGTATTGGACTTTGTTGCGTTGGAGATATACCCGACGGATGGTATATTCTGAATGAAGAAGTTATAAGTATTATCACCTTCTGATAAAGCACCCAGCACACCTGCGCGCAAGCCTTTTACTATTTCATAGTCCGCCTTTACTGATCCCTGGAAAAAATTCTCTTTTAGTTTACTGTAAACTTCATTTAGGAAGAATAAAGGACTGATATTACCAGTAGGCTGAAAATAAGTGCCGTCAGGATTATACTCCGGCCAAACCGGCAACATGACATTATTGGCAGAAAAGAAAATATGGGAGCCCCCGTTAATCTGCTGGTTTGTTGAAGTCTGGTCAGGAAGCAAATCGCGATTCGTAGTTGTGCCGCTAAAGCCATACCTGATGTCGAGTTTGTTATCCAGGCTTTTCTGATCTATATTCAAACGCGCGGTGACCATTGTCTTTCCAGTATTAATGACAATGCCCTGCTGATCAATATAACCAACCGATCCCCGATAACTTAACTCATTAGTACCTCCGCTAATGGATAAGTTATGGCTTTGTGTAAAAGCTGTTTGCGTGATCGCTTTCTGCCAGTCTGTATTGGCACCCAAATCAATGAAGCTGCTATCGGGATTTCCGGTGACTGCCTTGCGCCATTGATCCGCATTCAGTGCATCCAGTTCATGGGACACATTCTCCTGTGATACAAATCCATCATATTCCACCAATGTTTTTCCCACCCTTCCTCTTTTCGTGGTGACCAGGATTACGCCGTTTGCGCCGCGGGATCCATAGATAGCCGCAGAGGAGGCGTCTTTTAAAATCGTAAACGATTCTATGTCGGCAGGATTTAAAGTATTAATAGCTATTTGAAAACTATCCACTGCAACACCGTCGATCACGAGCAGGGGAGGTTGACCCGTGAGCGAAGTGGCACCTCTTATGCGAACGATATAATCTCCATTGGGATCACCACCGGGTTGTACGATCACTACGCCGGCGACCTTTCCTTCTATTTCCTGCAGGGGATTGGAAATGACACCAACATTAAATTGATTGGCTGAAATGCCGGACACAGCACCGGTAACATCCTTTCTCGTCGTGGTTCCATAACCAATCCGAACCACTTCATTCAGATTATTCTGCGTTTCTGAAAGTTGTAAAATGATTTCAGATCCATTTTTTACAACGAACCGCTGGTTAAGATATCCTATGCAGGAAATTTCAAGTATATCACCAGTCATCGCTGTTAAGGAAAAACGACCGGTTGAATCTGTTAAGCTTCCTTTTTTTGTTTTGTTGTTTATAACGGACGCACCCACCAATGGTTGCCCGCCTCTTCCTGAGATGTACCCGGTAAATATTTGTTGGGAGAATAATGAATGGCATGAAAAAAAAGTAAAGAACATTATCAATAAGAAACGTGGTGGAATCATAATGGTTGGGGCAAAGTATGACAGCCAATTCCAAATTAAGTAATATCCATGATGCTTAGAGATAAGATCGCGAAAATAGATTTTTGAAAACTGTATATACACGAAAAGGTGTATATAAAATATACCCGGAATTTTGTATTGAATGGATTTTTATTAAGAATCATATTTGAAGGTTGTAAATAGAGGTGGTCCTTCCAGGGACCTTTTTTCTTTTTTAATGAGAGTTTATTTTTAAAATTTAATAAACGTATATTCAATAATATTAAATTAATTCCGGAACGATTACTATTCAACCATGAAAAGTAAATTTCAGATATTCATTTTTATTTTATTTCTGATTATTTACATGCCCGTAATGGCTCAGCATGATGCAATTCTTTTCAGCAATATGGATAGCCTGACCGGAACGACACTGGGGAAAATTAATGCCATCTCACAGGATCCGAATGGGATGATGTGGTTTGCCGGCAATGGCGGAAATTGCATCTACCGTTATGACGGAAACACACTAACCAGTTTCAAACAGGATAATAACAATCCAAATTCTCCCGGATTCAAATCCATTGAAACGGTATACGCAGATAAAGAAGGAATGATATGGATTGGCGGAGCAGGCCTCGACAGGTATGATCCGCGAACGGGGTTGTTTACACACTACAAAAATGTTGGTGACGGCATAAATGGATTTCAGGGTGTCCTCACCATTTTTAAAGATCACAAGGGGAATGTTTGGATCGGAACTTTTCAGGGTCTTGAAATGCTTGACGAGAAGACAGGGAAATTTATTCGTTATGTAAATGATCCGTCGAATCCAAAGAGCCTGAGTAATAATTTCGTTGAAGTGATTTATGAAGACAAAAGAGAAAATCTCTGGATTGGTACCGGCATACCATGGTTTGACATGAATGAAGGCGGACTTAACAAAATGAATCCGGATGGAAGTTTTACCCGTTACATGCATGATTCTTCAAATAATAACAGTCTCCTGAGTAATAAGATCAGGGCAATATTTGAGGACAGTAAGGGAAACTTCTGGGTTGGTACATCTGGTGAAGGACTTCACAGAATGAACCGAGAAAAAGGAAATTTCGAAAGATTTTTATTTGATCCGAAACATCCGGATCAGCTGGGTGGTCCTGCGAAAAACCCGGGAAATGAAGCAGACGGAATTACATTTCTCGGAGAAGATAAATCCGGCGCTTTGTGGATTGGAACATACCTCGAAGGCCTTAGTCGTTATGATCCGTGGACAAAAAAAATGACGCGTTATAAAAAAGGGAACGGCTTTCCGGACAGTACAAGTTATAAAGGATTTATCAGCCGCGATGGTACCCTGTGGGTGGCAACTGAATTAAGTACATTATTATACAGGGCTGATCCCGTTTCAAAATCAATCCATTCCATTTATACCGGTGATCAGGTGTTCAAAATTATTTCAGCCAATGGTCTGATATGGATTGCAACGTTGGGTGGAGGATTATTGCAATATGACAGCAATCTCTTGTTGAATCGCCGGTTCAAACATGATCCGTCAGATCCCTTCAGCATTATTTCCGATTCGATAACTTCTCTTTTTAAGCATGCGGGCGAAGATACCGTATGGGTGGGTACCGTTCATGGCGTTCAGATGCTGAATACAAATACCCATAAATTTTCAAGGTTACTCTTCAATAAGAACCAGGCTTTATCAGATTTCAACACAACCTGCATCCTGAAAGATAGTAATCTGGATCTATGGCTGGGAACATTGGGTAATGGACTCATACGATATCATTGTGCTGATGGTTCTGTTCAACAATGGCTTCAGCATCCTGGTGATTCTTCCACCATCGGATCGAATGATGTACCCACTGTTTTTGAAGATAAAGAACAGAATATTTGGCTGGGAACATGGGGT
Organism: uncultured Bacteroidota bacterium; assembly: GCA_963711345.1. Lineage (GTDB taxonomy): Bacteria > Bacteroidota > Bacteroidia > Chitinophagales > Chitinophagaceae > Puia. The sequence goes on from CAVQDS010000002.1 coordinate 1,925,982, forward strand.
AGTTTGGAAGGAACATGGGAATACGAAAAATCTACCGGCAAATTCCATAATTATCTGCCGGGAAAAACAGCCAGAAAATTTTATGAAGATCACGAAGGTGTTTTTTGGGTCTGTACGAATAGTGGTTTGTTCAGATACAATAAAAAGGAAGATAAGTTTATTGCATTTTTTGATTCCCAGTCGGATATCAGTAATGAAATGACAACCGGTATTTTGGAAGATCCTGAAGGTAATTTATGGCTGACTACGCGGTCATCTGTCGTTAAGCTAAACAAGGAAAGAAGCCGTTTTTTTGTGATGAGTAAAAAATATGGCATTGTAAGATCTGATTTATTTATAGGCGCTATTTGCAGAACAGCTGACGACCGGATACTTGTCGGAAATGCAACCGGCTTTTACCATTTTTTTCCTGATGAACTTTTCCTGGATATGGAACTGATGAAACTTGTCATAACAGATTTTTCCCTCAGTGATAAAGCCGGTTCGACAGGAAAAGATAGTTCGCTGATCAGCCACGCGGAAAATACGAATACTGTTTCCCTCAGCTATGATCAGAATAATTTCGGCATTGAATTTTCAGCAAATGACTACCGTTCTACCGGTACTCTGCGATATTATACACTGCTTGAAAATTATGATCCCGTCTGGCGCCAGTCAGGCGTTGACCGTATTGTGCATTATTTTAATCTGGCTCCGGGCGATTATGTATTCAGGCTGAAAGTGTATAGTCCGGACGGACCAACAGGCGAAAGGCAAATACAAATTCATATCAGTCCGCCCTGGTGGAAAACCATCTGGGCTTATTTAATTTTTGGGATTTTAATTTCGGGCAGTGTATTGTTAATATATCGTAACCGGATCAACTCACTGAAAAAAAGACAGGTGGAACAAATCAGGGCCGCCATACACGCGCAGGAAGAAGAACGGAAACGAATTTCACGAGACTTGCACGACGATATCGGTACCAAACTCTCAGCCTTAAAACTCTTCATATCCTCGCTTGAGCTGAAAGCCAGTGCCAGCCACCAGGAGGAAATTGTTTCACTGGCACAAAGTTCCGAACAATTCATTCAGGAAGTAGTGAAAGATTTGCGCAACCTGTTGATCAATTTAAGTCCTACGGTTTTGGAGGATTTCGGTTATACGAATGCGGTAGAAGGACTCGTGAATAAGATTAACGAAACGAAACTCATTCATTTCGACTTGAATGTATTTGGCTTTAAAAAGCGATTACAAAAAGACTATGAACTGGCACTATACCGTATCACACAGGAGCTGATCAATAATATTCTGAAGCATGCCGATGCAAAAAATATTTCTCTCCAAACGGGCCTTCGGGATGATAAAATTGTACTGATCATTGAAGATGACGGGAAGGGATTTGATGTAAACCAGCATCGGGAAGGATATGGTTTGAAAAATCTTGAAACACGCACGAAACTGTTAAATGGCAAAATAATCATCGAATCCATTCCGGGAAAAGGAACGACCACACTCATTGAAATACCTTATAATTTTACTTAATCATGGAAAGTTATATTCTGCCGATTAATTTACTCATTGCTGACGATCACCAGCTGTTCATCGACGGCCTGACTAAAATACTGGAAAATGAAAAAATCATCGGGGAGATCTTTGCAGTTAATAACGGGAAAGAGGTGATGGAGACGATCAGTCTTCAATCCATCGACTGTATTATTATGGATATCAATATGCCGGTAATGAATGGGCTGGAAACCACCAAACAGGTAAAAATGAACAACCCCGAAATTAAAATTATTGTTGTCAGCATGCAGTGCGACGTATCCATCGTAAGTAAAATGCTGAAAGCTGGAGCTGACGGATTTATTAATAAGGATACAGGAAAGGATGAGTTGCTGACAGCAATCAATAAAGTAATGGGGAGTGAAAAATATATCAGTCCCGCGATATCCCGTAATTTATTTTCCTTCTTTTCTGAAAAAAAGAATGTCAGTTCAGAAAATGAAAAACATCTTACTGCCCGGGAACTTGAAATAATCAAACTGATTGCTGATGGCATGACCAACCAGGAAATAGCAGCGAAACTTTTCCTGAGTACGATGACCGTGGATACGCACAGGAAAAACATGATTGCCAAGCTTCAGCTAAAAAATACAGCCTCGCTGGTTAAATATGCTTTTGAGCATAAGTTATTGTAAAAAATGGCCATTAATGTAGCTTTAGACTATGAAAATATCATTTATAGTCGTTTTATTCATGGCTTATGGTATTGCAAATGGCCAGTCACCTTCCAACGTCACGATCTTAAAAGATACAACCATCAGAGTGCCGTCCAGGGAATATCCGCATTATGCTGACGAAAAAAGCCTGGCTGTTATATTATCCAATGGAGTATTATTGTGCGACACTTCAAAAATCAGAATTGGGAAAGGATCACTGCCCAATGGGGATTTCAAATATATAGCCAGATTCACAACTATATCATCACAGGTATATGAAGTCAGATTAAAAGGATCCACCAGTTCAAAAATGATGGAGGTGCAAAGTATTACAAAACGTATGTACAGTAAAGACGTTTTTAAATATGACGTCTTTTGTATAGGTGGTTATCACATCCAGCTGGCTGATGCATTATCCGCCGGTGAAATTATTTTATAATAAATATCGTTCGGGAAATCAGGTCTTATTTAAAACGGCCGGGAATATTTTTTGTACTATTACTGTTATTATCAATCCGTTCAATCTATATGTATGAAAAACTGTTTATTTATTTTTCCAATACTGATGGTGAGTGTCGGTTTGTCCCAGCACGTACCGATTGACCCCGGTATTCTGAAACAAACCTTTGTGTATGCCGTTAAAAATGATAGCGCCTTGGCGCTAGATGTCTATCGTATGAAAGACGCCGATCAGGCTATAAAGAAACCGGCTATCATCTTCGTGTTTGGCGGGGCATTTGTCACCGGTCACAGGGATGACTCGATTTATAATGCCTATTTTAATTTCCTGACGGAAAATAATTATATGGTCATTTCTATTTCCTACCGACTTGGATTAAAGGGTGTCCAACATGTTTCGAAATTCAATATTAAACCGCTGAGAAATGCCGTAGATATGGCGGTGGCAGATGTATATGATGCGACGAACTGGGTTGTTAAACATTCGGACAGCCTCGGCATTGATACTTCGATGATAATTCTTTCCGGATCAAGTTCCGGTGCCATCACAACACTAACGGCCGAATTCGAAAGGAAAAATGAATATATAGCTGCAGCTATACTGCCAGTGGGATTCGAATATGCAGGACTGATTACATTTTCCGGTGCGATACTGAGTTTTAAAGGCAAACTTTCTTATAAAGACGCTCCTGCACCCAGGCTGATGTTCCATGGAACAGCGGATAAAATTGTTCCTTATCAGAAAATACGCTTTTTAAATAAGGGATTTTATGGATCTGCCTGGATTGCGAAATATATGAAGGAACATAACATTCCTTATTACCTGTACAGCGAAGAGGGAATGGGACATGAGATAGCGGTTCTGCCGATGAAGGACAAGCTCCCGGTTATACTTGATTTTCTCGATGTATATATCCGGCGGCACAAGCCATACGAAACTGATTTACTTTTCAAAGACCCCGATCAAAAACCACTGATGCTGGAAACATCAGCCGAACTCATGAAAAAATTAAATCCCTAAACATCGAAATTATCCAAGTGTTATTCCTTTTTGAAGTGCTTTATTATACTTTTTGGCATTAAAGCTATACAGATAGGGAGCCCTGTGCGGACCTATATTCCGTTTTTCATTTAACCGGTTGAGGAGGCCCAGAAAGATGAGTTTCTTTGGAAAATTTCTCATGTCAAGGGTCTTACCGAGAATCGTTTCATATACGGCGTATATCTCTGTCAGAAGGTTGCAGAAAATCAAAGGGCAGGTATTTCATTTTGTTTCTCCTTAAAAAAAATTTGCCTGGCGTTAAACACGATCACAGCAATAAAAATAATTAAGTATCCCATGATTTGCAATAAGCTGATTGGCTCATGAAAAAACATAATGGCCAATACAAAAGCGATGATAGGATTTATATTCAGCAGCATACCGGCAGTGGATGAATTCATACCCAGGAGTGCATATAAATTCAGAAATAATGGTATGATGGTAAAGAATACGGCAATGATCAAAATGTAAATGTAAAACTTCTCTTCGGTAGGCAGCGGTCCGCTGAACGCAGGAAAGAAAGGAAGCAGAATAAGTGACGACAATAGAATGTGAAAACTAAGTATGATGAATTTGTCGATGCCGGTATTCTCGCGCTGACTGATCAGGTAACAGGCATAGCTGAATCCAATGACCATGCTGAACAGCATATCGGTTATATTAGCATATGAAAGCAACAAACAACCGGAAATACTCAGCAACACGGCCAACCATTGAAGCTTACTCAGTTTTTCATGCAGCAGGAAAAAGGCGAGTAAAGTGGTTAATATCGGGCAAACCATATATGCTAATGAAGTAGCCTTTATGCTGACGTGATTCATGACGTAAATAAAAGAAAACCAGTTGCCGGTTAAAAAAATACTGCCTGCAACGTTTAACAAAACAGCCCTGCGTTTTTTCTGAAGAGGCATCCGCTTAAATAACTTTAGTGTTTCCCTGCACTTATCCCGCCTGAAAAGAAAGTTTATCAGCAGCATTAGCAACGCGCAGCTGAACACACGGTAAAACAAAATATCTAAAGAAGAATAAGCATGTAAGGGTTTAAGTACGAGACTGAAAAACCCCCAGACTGTGTAGGCGGTTATGGCTGCCAGGTAATATTTAGCGGTATTCAATAGAAGATGATTAAATGATCAGCAATGATATTTTATTTTATCAAATAAAAAGCATCATTTTGGAACAAGGGTAGAGGGAGACAGAATGAAAGGCGTTGGAGAACCGGGTATCCCGCCATTTGCACCTGCTTTTGCCAATGCGATTTTTACAGTTTCAGCTAAACGTATCCGCAAGATGCCCATCAACTTAAATAATATTTAATTGTCGTAAATTGTATTCAATTAAATAATTGTTGTTTCCCACAATCAATAGCTCATGATTTCTTTAAATATCAATCAAAAAACATATCAGGTCGATGTGGATCCCAACATGCCGCTGCTATGGGTGATCCGGGATATCATCGGACTGACCGGAACCAAATATGGTTGCGGTGTTGCACAGTGCGGAGCCTGTACGGTGCATCTGGATGGTGAAGCCGCACGTTCTTGTGTTACAAAAGTCAGCCGGGCCGAAGGAAAAACAATCGTGACGATCGAAGGACTTTCTGCGAATAATGATCATCCGGTGCAACGGGCCTGGCAACAGATTGATGTGCCGCAATGCGGTTATTGTCATTCGGGACAAATCATGTCGGCGGCAGTACTCCTTCGTGAAAATCCAAATCCGACCGATCTGGATATTGACGAAGCCATGTCGGGAAATATTTGCAGATGCGGAACATATCTGCGCATCCGGAAAGCCATCCATATTGCAGCTGAATTGCAACAAAAAAAATTAGCCCAGGCTAAATAAATTCGTGCCTGTAATAATTCATTGATATTGTTTAAACGCATATCTTAAATGGAACCGAATTCAAAAAATAAATCCCGCCTTTTCCCTCTTAAAACAATCCTTCTTTTGTCATTCATCCTTTCTTTGATATGGATGGCTTCAGCATTTCGCAACAGAAATGGGCTTTCTGGTGATCCAAACAAAAAATATAAGGCAGCCAAAGACAGTATTGAATCGGTCAAAGCTTTTATGAAAGTGTACAAGGTGCTGATGAGCCCCCGGTGCATGAATTGTCATCCCGCAGGCGATGCACCCCTTCAGGGCGACGATAATCATATTCATACAATGAATGTTGTGCGCGGTCCGGACGGCACTGGAATGTATGCTGCCAAATGTTCGAACTGTCACCAGCCCACCAATGTTCCAGGATTGCATACACCTCCCGGAAATCCAAAATGGCAATTGCCGCCTGCGAACATGAAGATGGTTTTTCAGGGAAAAACACCTCGCCAGCTTGCCATGCAGATTATGAATTTTAATATGAACGGTCATAAAAATAAAGAAGAACTGATTGCACATGCGCGGGATACCCTGGTGAAAGCCGCCTGGAATGAGGGCGAAGGAAGGGTGCCTCCTCCAATGACATATACTGCTTTTGTTGCCGCATGGGATAGCTGGGTGAACAAAGGTGGATATGCACCGAAATAAACGATTAAATTATTCGCGATGGAACAATGCGCAGAAACAAATGCATTATCACGCAGAAAATTCTTAAAGAACAGCGGACTAACCGGCGCAGCCCTTTTCCTGGGTTTTTATTTACCGGTATCTGCCAAATCGGGCCGTATTATAACCGATGCCGCACTGAATAATTTAGAGCCCGAAATTGAAATGAATGCCTGGATTCTCATCGACACATCGGGCAAAGTGACGCTGGTAGATCACCGTGCAGAAATGGGTCAGGGTTCTTTTCAATCCGTTCCGCAAATTATTTCGGAAGAGCTCGAGGTTGATTTAGCCAATATCAAAGTGATCTTTGCCGAAGGAAATCAGAAAAAATATGGGAGCCAGATAACCGGTGGCAGTTCGACTATCCGCGGTTCCTATAAAAATTTATTGACACTGGGTGCATCTGCGCGTGAAATGCTGATTCAGGCTGCCGCTGCCAAATGGAATGTTCCGGTTTCAGAATGTTATGCACGGAATGGCCGTGTTTATCATAAACCTACAGACCGAAGTTTTCATTACGGAGAACTGGTGTTGGATGCATCCAAACTGGAAGCTCCTAAAAACGTAAAACTGAAGCCCCGATCTGAATATACTTTAATCGGCAAGCCGCTGCATCGCCGGGACACTCCTTTAAAAACCAATGGCAGCGCCATCTTCGGACTGGATAAAAGAATTCCAGGGTTGGTTTTTGCAGTCGTGGAAAGGAACCCCCGTATGCGCGGTACGCTGAAATCTTTTGATGATTCCGCTGCATTGAAAATACCCGGTGTAAAAAAAGTGTTGAAAATCAGGATGGCCGTTTTCGGTACGTATCGTGAAGGAGTTGCTGTGATTGCTGACTCTACCTGGACTGCCATGAAGGGAAGAAAAGCATTGAAAGTAGAATGGGACGACAGCGGCTTCACGCATATGGATTCTGCAGATATTTACAGGCAACAGGAAGAAGCCCTGAAAACCAATGAAGGTCTTTCTTTAAAAAAGCAGGGTGATCCCGATAGCATCATACGCAATGCCGATAACAAGATTGATATCATGTATCAGACACCCTATCAGGCACATGCCTGCATGGAGCCTCTGAATTGCATTGCTCATTACCAGGAAAAGAAACTGGAGATCTGGGGACCTATTCAGGCTCCCGACTGGGTACAATCATTTTTAAGCAAGGAGATGAATTTGCCTGTGGAAAACGTGATCGTTAATATGACTTTCCTCGGTGGTGGCTTTGGAAGAAAAGCCTTTCTGGATTATCCGCATGAAGCCACTTTAATCTCAAAGGAAATCGGTCTCCCGGTACAAGTTACCTGGTCACGCGAAGACGATATGACACAGGGACCCTACCGCCCCGGCATCACTTACCACTGTGAAGGAGCCGTTGCGAATGGTGAAATCAGTGCGTTCAAATTCCGAATGGCCGGGCAAAATATTGATCACTGGGAGGGTACTGAACGGGGTAAGCCAAATTCCAGCACAACCGAAGGATTTCTGGCACCTTACTATGGGAGTATCAAAAACCTTAGCATTGCTGATGTGCCTTTTGAAACACCGATACCCATCATGTGGTGGCGCTCGGTATACGCTTCTACCAATGGATTCGCATATGAGAGTTTTATGGACGAACTGGCCATCGCGGCCGGTAAGGATCCGCTTGATTTCAGAAGGTCTTACCTGAAAGATGAACGCGTACAGCGGCAGATTGATAAAATGGCAGAAATTTCCGGTTGGAAAAACAGGAAGAAGAATGAAGGATATGGAGTGGCGATTACAGAATGTTTCAGCACAACCGTTGGTCAGGTTGTAAAAGTTTCCAGAAATGCTGACGGCAAAATAAAAATCGACCAGGTATGGGCCGTAATGGATTGTGGATGGTATGTAAATCCTGATATCATCAGGGCACAGGTGGAAGGCAGTATCGTGATGGCACTCGGAGCAGCCACGATTCACGAAATCACCTTTAAAGACGGACTTGTTCAGCAAAAAAATTTCTACGATTATAACATGCCACGGATCACCAATGCCCCACCGGTAGAATTATATATAATGGAAAACGATGAAGCAGCCGGAGGTGTCGGTGAACCCGGACTACCGCCCTTCACACCCGCACTGACGAATGCTATTTTTGATTTAACAGGAAAAAGAATTAGAAAGCTGCCATTTGATTTAACCGCGATTTGAAGATCATGAAAGAACTGAATGAAATCATAAAGGCATATGATAAAGCGATTTTGCACAACAAACAGGTTGCATTGGTAACTGTTGTCAGGGTCGATGGTTCTTCATACCGGCGCCCCGGCGCACGCATGCTGGTTTCCGATGATGGTAAAATAACCGGCGCCATCAGTGGCGGTTGCCTGGAAGGTGATGCGCTGCAAAAAGCATTGTTCGCAATGGCCACGGGAGAAAATAAACTGATCAGTTACGATTCTACCGGTGAAGATGATATTCAATATGGACTCCATCTGGGATGCAATGGCGTTGTTCATATTTTATTTGAACCCATAAAAAAAGACGATCCGCAAAATCCGGTGGAATTATTGCGCCTCATTTCAAATGCCGGTGAAGGCGCCGCTCTGGTCACTCTTTTTTCAATGAAAAAAATTCAACCCGGAACAAGACTGCTGTATTTGAAAAATAATGTGTATAGTGGTTTGCCCGGACATCTGCGAGGTTTATTGACTGAAGCGGTCCAGATTGCCTATGCAGAAGAACAATCTTCTTTCCTGGATGTGGACATTGAGCAGACGACCTGCACAGCTTTTATCGAATACATCGACCGGCCAGTATCCCTCGTGATCGCAGGTGCTGGTAATGACATTCAGCCACTCGTTGAAATGGCTGCAATGCTGGGATGGTTAGTAACTGTGGTGGATGGAAGATCTCATTATGCACTGCCTGAACGTTTCACTGATGCTTCAAAAGTATCATACAGCAAACCTGCTGATATTCTTTCAAAGATTAAAACAGATAGCGGGACAGTTTTTTTACTCATGAGTCATAACTACAATTACGATCTGGGCTTTCTTTCACAAATCGTACAACAGGAATTCGGATATGTCGGAATGTTGGGACCCGCACAGAAGCGCGACCGGATGCTGTCCGACCTGCAGGATCAGGGATTTTGTTTAAATGAAGAACAACTTTCAAGAATATACGGGCCGGCGGGTTTGGATATCGGTGCAGAAAATTCAACAGAAATTGCACTTTCAATCATTGCTGAAGTGAAAGCTTTTTTATCCGGACGATCCGGATCGCCGCTTAAACTGAAAAAAGAATCCATTCATAACCGGGCGATCAATCATCTGCATCATGGGTAAAACAGGAATCATTATACTGGCAGCCGGAAATTCATCCCGAATGGGAGAACCCAAACAGTTGATGATGTATAACGACAAAACTTTTTTGCAGCATATCATCGGCGAGGCAAAAAATGCACTCCTTCATCCGGTTATCTGTGTTACAGGATACCAGTCCGACCTCATATCGGAGAGCATTTCACAAATGCAAGTCTCGATCGTTTACAACGAACGCTGGTCCGAAGGCATGGGATCGGGAATTTCTGCCGGAATCAAACAACTTTTATATTTAGATGTTGATTCGGTTATCCTGACCGTAAGCGACCAGCCCCATGTTTCGTCTGATTTGTTTCTTACGATGCTGGAGATGAAGGCCCGGTCAGGGAAAAGGATCGTTGCCTGTTCCTATGCCGGTACCCTGGGCACACCGGTATTATTCAGTAAGGAATATTTTAATCAGTTGAAATCGCTGAATGGAAACCAGGGGGCAAAAAACATTGTGAAAATAAATCTTCCCGATGTTTGTTCTGTCGAATTCGAAAAAGGAAATATTGATATTGACACGAAAGAGGATTACAAAAATCTGATTTCAGAAAATGATACGCTATGATCCGTGATGAGTTTGGCCGCGTGCACACTTACCTTCGCATATCCCTTACAGATAATTGCAACCTGCGGTGCTTTTATTGTATGCCGGATGAAGAATATGATTTCACGCCTGCTTCGCGCCTGATGCAAACAGAAGAAGTGGAACAATTGGCCAGGTTGTTTGTGACGGAAGGCGTTACAAAAATCAGACTGACCGGTGGTGAACCGCTGGTGAGAAAAGATGCTGCGAAAATCATTAGAGTCTCTAAGTGTATTGCCGGTTGAACTGGTGATGACCACCAACGCAACGCGCATTCATGAGTTCATTAATGTATTAAAAGCTTCGAGTATCAGGACCATCAATATCAGTCTCGATACGCTTCAGCCTGATAAATTTCTGCTGGTTACTCGCCGCGATCTATTTCACCTGGTACGCAGCAATATTGAACTTTTATTGCATCACGGATTCATCGTAAAAATAAACGTCGTGGTGATGAAGGGATTCAATGAAAACGAAATCAACGACTTCATTCGGTGGACCATGCACATTCCGATTCAGATCCGGTTTATTGAATTTATGCCATTCAACGGAAACAGGTGGGAAGGCAATAAAGTCTTCTCTATGAATGAAATGTTTTCAGAGATCGGCAGTCAATTTGAATTCCTTCCGGTAGAAAATGAATTGCACGGCACTGCAAAACATTTTATGATACCGGCGCATGTTGGCTCTTTCGCGATCATCAGTACCATGAGTGCTCCATTCTGCAGTACCTGCAATCGTATGCGGCTTACGGCAGATGGAAGACTAAAGAACTGTCTTTTTTCAACAGGTGAAACAGATTTGCTGACTCCCCTCAGAAATCAGGAAGATGTGACAGCACTCATACATGCATCCATCCGTTCAAAAGCAAAACAACTGGGCGGACAGTTTTCAGGAACATTCGATATGCTGGATGCCGCTTCCATTCATAACCGCCCCATGATCACCATCGGAGGATAAATAATGATATGAAATATTTCCTTTTCTTTTGTTTTGGATTCCTATTCCTGCAGGCATCAGAAGCACAAAAAACCAGCGAAAGTATTACAATATCGGGGGAAGTTCAGAAAGATGAAACCATTGACATTGCCAAACTATCCGGTTATACAACCGAGCACCTGGATAGTCTGCGTATTTATACACATGACATGCAGCCGAAGGGATTGATGAAAAATATCAATGGTGTATTATTGAAAGATATTCTGTCAGCCATTCCATTCAACAACGAAAACCCGAAAGTGCTCAGCGAATATTATATCGAATGCCAGGCCACTGATGGTTATAAAGTGCTTTTTTCCTGGAACGAAATTTTCAACAGTGAAACAGGAAACCATGTAATGATCATAACAAGTAAGAATGGAATGAATATTACCCAACTGGATGATCGCATAGCATTGGTTTCACCCACCGACAAAGCCACCGGCAGACGATATGTGAAATGGCTGAGCAAAATTATTATTCATCGTCAGCGAACCTAATGGAATCAAATGAACTTGTTTCGGTAGAACAGGCGCGCACACTTATAGCTGCCAGCCTATTCCGCGTAAACCCCGCCGTGAAGGATGTTTCCAATTCGACGGGGCTCACGATTGCGGAAGATATTTTTTCTCCGCTGGATATTCCCGCCTTCGATCAGTCTTCGATGGATGGCTATGCTGTGTATGTGGAGGATATTAATAAACCCCTGGTCGTGCAGGGTGTCATTGCTGCCGGTCATGCACAATCGGAAATATTGCAGAGAAATCATGCGATGCGCATTTTTACCGGGGCGCCGCTTCCTGCCGGTTCTGATACCATTGTCATGCAGGAAAAAGTAATCGTCCATGCATCGGCCATTCAGATCACCGATCCTGAAATTGAAAAAGGAACCCATGTAAGGAAACGCGGTTCTGAAATAAAAAAAGGCGAACTCGTTATAAAAAATGGAACCGTGATCACGGCACCCATTGCCGGCTTGCTGGCCAGTCTCGGGATGAAAACTGTGCCTGTATATCCCCGTCTTACTATTCGCATTATAGCGACGGGCAATGAATTGCAGATTCCCGGCCGGCCATTGGAGGCGGGCCAATCCTATGAATCCAATATTAGTTTTCTACGGGCAGCGCTGAAACCCTATGCTGAAAATTTAGGCACTGCTTTGTATGTCGAAGACAGCCTGGAAATTATTGAACGTACTTTATCAGCTAACATCCATTCAAGTGATCTCGTTATACTAACCGGCGGTGTTAGCGTGGGCGATTTCGATTTCGTGCGAAGGGCAGCAGACAACCTGGGTATTGATTGTAAATTCCACCGGGTAAAACAAAAGCCAGGCAAACCTTTATATTTTGGTACAAAAGAAAATAAAATCATCTTTGGCCTGCCAGGAAATCCGGCTTCCGTGGTCAGTTGTTTTTACGAATATGTTCTGCCTGCGGTGCGGTTTATGCTGCATCTGCCACAGGAAGAACTAATATCCGCCAGGCTGAAAGATGATTTTAAAAAAGTAAAGGGCCTTACACAGTTTCTGAAAGCATATTTTGCAAATGGTGAAGTAGAAATCCTGGAAGCGCAGGAATCTTATCGCCTGCGATCTTTTTCAAGTGCCAATTGCCTGGTAGCACTGGACGAAAACAGGCTCAGTTATGATAAAGGAGAAATGGTAACGGTTCGGTTACTTCCAAAATAATAATGCATGACGACCTGGCTTCCCTTATTTTATGTTTTACTTTTTATAGTTGCATTTTTATATGCTTCTGTCGGGCATGGTGGCGCCAGTGGTTACCTCGCGCTGATGGCGTTGTTTAATTTCAGTCCCGCGGTAATGAAACCAACGGCTCTATTGCTCAACCTCTTTGTCTCGATGGTTTCTTTTATTCAGTTCTATCGCGGAAAATATTTCAGATGGAAATTATTTCTGCCCCTGGTCGTCTTTTCAATTCCCATGGCTTTCCTGGGGGGCATGGTCGCTATACAGGATCCCGTTTATAAAACGATCCTGGGTCTTTTTCTGATCATACCCATTTGTCGTTTTCTTTTTTTTAAGAACACGGATCCGAAAGATATGAAGCCCGCGAATCTCTATCTGTTACTGATCCTTGGTGCAGTTATCGGTTTCGTGTCGGGCATGATCGGTATTGGCGGCGGAATTATACTTTCACCTATATCTGCTCCTGCTGAAATGGACGAATCAGAAACAAACGGCTGCTATCAGCGCTTTATTTATTTTTGTAAACTCGGTAGCAGGTCTCGCCGGCCAATTTACCAAAGGTATTCAGTTCAGTACGGAAATGTTTGGATATGTGGTCGTTGCTTTTGCCGGTGGTTTATGCGGCGCTTATATGGGCTCTCTTAAATTTCCGCAAACCGTTCTGAAAAACCTGCTGGCTTTTGTTTTAATGATCGCAGCCTGGAAATTATTATGGCAGTAAAAATTCAATTATTCGGACAACTTAAACAAATCACCGGAGTATCGGAGTTGAATTCAGATGCGGAAGATACAGACGGACTGGCAAAAGAAATTGCTGCCCGTTTTCCTATGCTTGAAAATCTGACTTATCTGATTGCGGTGGACAGAACGATCGTACAAACCAATACCAGCATCAAAGCGGCTCAGGAGCTGGCCCTGCTTCCGCCATATTCCGGAGGATAAAATGAATCAGAAAATAAAAAACATATTTGTTACTGGTGCTATTTCGCCGGCATTTATCGGGGAGAAAATTGCCGCGCACCAATCCAAAACTGATATTGGGGGACATAGTATTTTCCTTGGACAGGTGAGGGCCGATACTGTAGAAAATAAACAGGTTGTTGCCGTCGAGTATACCAGTTACGAGGCGATGGCCCTGGAACAGATGGCGGCCATAAGGAAAACGATGATTGAAAAATATTCGCTGAGCTGCGTGCATGTATATCATTCCCTGGGAAGGATAAGAAGTGGAGAAATTTGTTTATTTGTTTTCACTTCTGCAACGCATAGGAAAGCAGCGATAGAAGCCTGCTCCGAAACAGTGGAGCGGCTCAAAGCAGAGCTGCCGATCTGGGGGCAGGAAATTTTTGAAGACAACAGTTTTCAATGGAAAATCAATCAACCCGCATGAAAGACATCCTGTTTAAATCATCCACATTACGAAAAGCCATCGCCACAGCCATTGTACAGCTTTCAGATCAGGATGCCATGAATGCCGTATTAAACAAAACTGTTCCCAAGGGTGATGTGTTTGAATTCTCCAGGGCTGCGGGATTACTGGCCATTAAGAAAACTTCGGATCTCATTCCGGATTGCCATCCTGTTCCAATAGAATTTGCAGCGATAACATTCAAAACAGAAAAGCTTTCGATATATATTTCTGTTGAAGTACATACCATTTATAAAACCGGTGTGGAAGTGGAAGCCATGCACGGCGCTTCGATTGTTGCACTGACCATCTATGACATGCTGAAGCCACTCGACAAAGGAATTGAAATCTCGTCCATACGACTGGAGAAAAAATCTGGTGGTAAAACTGATTATGGAAAAAAGCAGGCGGGTTCGATCCTCTCTGCAGTCATTGTTTGTTCCGATAGCATTTCAAAGGGAAATGCAAAAGATCAGTCAGGAAAAATAATCATTGAAAAATTAAAAGAATACGGAATAGAAAATACTTCCTATGTAGTGGTACCCGACGACTTTCAATTAATTCAGCAGGAAGCCATCAAATACAGCGGACAGGGTTATGAGTTAATTTTATTTACAGGTGGAACCGGCGTCTCGCCAAAAGATCTCACACCCAATGCGATTGAACCGCTGATTGAAACGCCAATACCAGGTATTATGGAAGCCGCCCGCAACTATGGACAGGAGCGCACACCTTACGCCATGCTGTCCCGGGGCGTCGCGGGTTTTATCAGGAACAGTCTTGTCATCACACTTCCAGGATCTGTTTCAGGATCGATCGATACCATGAATGCCATTTTCCCCTATGTACTTCACCTGTTTTCAGTGAGGGCAGGAGAAAGGCATGAAAAATAATTATCCTAATACAATCGAATGGGAATTGTATCCTTGTAGAATGTACAAATTTAGTAAGCCCGATTTATGTTGGGTTTATTATTGTCTTTTACTGTAGAATTAGTTCCCTTAATTAAGAGCCAAAAAATAATAGGTGTTTCTCCTATCGTATAAAGTATCATCATAAATCGGGAAGCAACCGGTTGGATGAGAGGGGAAATCCAAAACGAAAGACTTTCAATTACATATGCTGTTCCGCCCATGATCAGTAGTATGCCAAATATTCGGGGAATAAACTTCGATTTGAAAACTAACTGACCAAAAGGTATCAACCAAAGTCCCGAGAACATTTCTATGGTTATCATTCCATATTTGTGCATCGTAAGAAATAACATGACCCAATCCTGTTTTTGTTCCAATGTTAGCGTTTTCATTATCTCACCTTTCAAAATTAAAAGAGAAGTCATGTTAAATGATTCAATCAGAAAACCAATGGGTACCTGCACAAGCACCATCGCAACCATCAATCGGGCCCGTGAGGTGTTGACTTGTTTAAACAACCGGTAAAGAACAAACACGAGCAGAATGAATAAACCATTGCTAACAAACTGGCTGACCATACCCATACGAAACAAAAATTCATGGGTAATTATATTTTGACAGGTAGTGGTTGCATTTCCCCAGACGATAATTTTGGATGGGACATACACTATGCCAAAGGCAGATGGAATTCCCATGATAATATATAAAAAGCCTGCAAGTCTTGCTGTCTTTTTAAGTGATGTAGGATTATCTTCAGTAGGCATATCCGGAAAAGGTACTATTCTCTGCGTTAAGGAGCGATGATTAATGGGTTATGGGTTATGAGATATGAGATATGAGATATGAGATATGAGATATGGGTTATGGGTTTACAAGTTATGAAATAAATTGAAGAGTCTAATAGCACATAACCCATATCTCATATCTCATTTTTTCAACCCCTGCCTTATCTTGCTAACCTGCGTAACTGTAATGGGTCCGGCCTTGTTTCCGAAATGACTGCGCAGATAGGTCAGTACTTCAGCTATTTCCTGATCTTTTAATACTGTGCTGAAAGGGGGCATTGGATTCGAATAAGTTTCTCCATCAATCTCCACGCCATCATTAAGGCCATTTAAAACAATGCTGATAAGTTTTACTGAAGGACCCTGCACATAAGGGCTTTTCTGAAGAGGCGGAGTCATACCAGGTACTCCGCCTGCATCGGCCTGGTGGCAGGTCAGGCAGGTATTCATATAAATTTTTTGTCCCCGCAGTATGGAACCTGGAACAGGATAGTTTAAAGATGCTTCGGCCAGGGTGGTGCCCGTTTTCATGAAAACCATCCCTGCACCGAGCATCGTTATAACCACTACTATCTTGCTTTTCATGGATATGTTTTTTATGATAATTTTTTAGGATTTATCGCGCATCATAGGTGATTCTGTAAATAGTTCCCTTTGCATCATCGGATACATACAATGCTCCATCGGGTCCCTGTGCAAGACCGCAGGGCCGGTGCAATGCCTGTCCTGGAGAACTGATATTATCTGATCCCGCGAAATTGTCTGCGAAGACTTCCCAGTTCCCGTCAGGCTTACCATTTTTAAATGGCTGAAAAACCACGAAATATCCTTTTTGTTTTTCAGGAGCCCTGTTCCATGATCCATGAAATGCGATAAATGCACCATGGCGATATTTTTCAGGAAACATAGTTCCGGTATAAAATAAAAGTCCGTCAGGTGCCATATGTCCCGGATAAGAAGCAATTGGGTCTACAGCATTTTCACCACCGGTTTTCTTACCGTCTCCTCCATATTCCGGTGCCACAATTTTTTTCTTTTGAAACTGATCATAATAAACATAGGGCCAGCCTCCATTATCTCCATCTCGCAGAGCATACATGGTCTCGGCCGGTAATTCCGCACCCTGTTTCGCATCATAGAGTTTGGGATCGAGTTGAAAAAGTTGATCCCTGCCATGTTGCATCACAAAAAGCTGATCCATATCTGTGTTCCAATCCAGTCCAACTACATTTCGCAGGCCGGTCGCATAATGAACTCCGTCTGCGTAAGTCTGTCCGGTTTTATCGGCCCTGAACTGCCATATCCCGGCGGCAGAATCTAATATCGGGCAGGGATTCATTCCTGGTGAACCCTGAACGCGATCCTGCAGCTGGCAGGCGTTCGAATAAGCACCAATGTTCACATATAGGTTTCCATTATTATCAAGCACAATAGATTTGGAATTATGTTCACGCCGGTCCAGAAGTCCGGTTACAATTTTTTCTGCATTAGCTGTATCAGTTACTTCCCCTTTATCATTTAGCTTATAGCGGTAGACATCTGTATTAGATGAAGCATAAAGCCAGCCGTCTTTAATATAGATACCTGTTCCAATGAAGTTTCCAAATCCGGTTTCTTTATCCGCGGTCCCGTCGCCATTCATGTCCTTGAGTTCGATGATGCCTTTTCCATTTTTCAGTTTTCCAAGTTTGACATATATAATGCCATTTTGCGTCACGGCAAGATGCCTGGCAGTTCCCAGATTATCCGCGATCACTTCGACCTGAAATCCGCCCGGCAGTTTCAAAGTAGATTTTGGTGGATGGGTTGGAAGGGATTTAAAACTGCTTCCCGCTATAATAGCAAGGAACAGCATGTTATATACAATTACTTTCTTCATAAAAATTGAGTTTAATAATTTATCGGAGACAAAAATAAAAACAGCTTTATACCGTGCGAAGTGTAAGTCGTTGAACAGGCGTATTCAGTCGCCGGACGGAGAGTTACATTCATCTCAGCTACTGATATTGCCCACTGAACGATTCGCACATTTAATGACCTGCAACCGGATATACCTTGGTGTCCTGAATATTTATAAAACATTAAATCAAAATTTATGAAAAAGATTTTTTTAGTAACAGGAATTGCAGTTGTCACTGCATTTACCTCATCTTATGCGCAGTTTAATACTGATGACAACAATGCAAATGAAGGGAGGGAAATAAACCAGGATGCAGTCAGTGAATTCACTGCTAACCAGTTTTCCACAGATTTTCCCAATGCTTCGAATATTAGTTTTGAGAAAACGAAAGACTTCAACAAAGTGAACTTTTATCAGAACGGTAGTCAGATAACAGCTTATTATGATTATAATAATCAGTTGATAGGATCTATTGTCAAGGTATCCTTTAATGACTTACCTGCAGTTGCTCAAATTAAAATTCTGGATAAATACCGGGATTATAAAGTCACTGATGTTCTCAAATTTAATGTGAATAGTGAAAATGCATCATACTATGATAATGATACGTATATGACTTTGTTTGGTAATTCATTGGACAGGAGTAATAATTATTTTGTTGAATTAAAAAGCGATAATAACGCAATTGTACTTGAAGTTGACTTATCCGGTGAAGTCAGTTACTTCACAGTGATCAAATAGGACCGGTCTTTCAATAAGCATGACCACCTAAGCTCTGGCTAAGGTGGTCAGTACTTTTCCGAATAATCTGGGAAAATCAGATAATATTCATTCTCTTATTTAATGCAGAGCGATATGCGTCGGCTACAGGCAACGGTTTTCTGTTGATTATCAATACACCACCTTCCATACTGTCAATTTTGTCTATAGCCACCAGATAGGACCTGTGCACCCGAAGGAATCTGGAGGAAGGAAGCCTTTCTTCAACCGCCTTTAATGTTGTATGAATAGCATAAAACTTTTCCAGTGTATAAAGTTTAACGTAGTCCCCCATGGCCTCCGCAAATAAAATATTATCCAGCTTCAGCCTGCGAATAATATTTGAATCACGAATAAATATAAATTCGTCTTCCTTAACATTCACCTCTTCTTTATTGCTATTCAATATTTCCCTTGCCTTATCTATGGCCTGAATAAAGCGTAAACCTGTCACCGGTTTGATAATATAATCAACTACGTTCAGATCAAATGCGTCCGCGGCATACTCTTTTTTAGATGTGATAAAAATGATGACGGGTCGTTTATTTACCAGGTTTTTGGTTAATTCCAATCCTGACATGCCGGGCATTTCTATATCGAGTAAAAGAATATCTATGGGTTCAGTCTGGAGCAGGTTGTAAGCTTCAAAAGCATTCGAACATTCTGCTGCAATAGCCAGGTCATCAACTCTTTCTGCCAGTTGTTTAAGTGTCATTCTGGCCATTTCATTGTCGTCTATGATCAGCGCATTCATATTCTAAAAATAATAAAATTTCCCGTGTTCGGCTATAGATCCTGCCCATTGGGCGATTCTTGCTACCCTCGTTTTTTTGCACGTATAACTTTACAGAGGATTTATGAAAAAGCTGTTTGCAATATTATTTTTAATTGACACTGGTTTATTAATTTGCCTGTCTTATCTCTTTCTGCAAATGCTTGATATGAATAGTAATCCCTGGTTAATTATACTGGACTTTGTCGGGATGATGACAAGTATTCTTGTGCTCGCTTTTCTTTTGAGCAATTATATAAAGCAGCCTTCAGACAACAAACCTGACAGAACATAATAATTATCTTTGAAACTTAATGAGCCAGATGGAAGTAAATGCAATAAAGCCAGTGATATATGCGTAACAAAAGATTCATGCTTTATTTACTGGCTATTTTTATTACTACGATTATCCTTATCGTATTTCTTCAATACAATTCCAATAACAATATCAATAAGCTTACAGAAGGTAATGAGTCGCTAATCCGTGAGTTCAAGATCTTTGGTGAAACGCAGAAACTGGAGACAGACATGCTGTTTATTGAGAGTCATATATACCGGACTGTTTTCAATAAAGATTCCAGTTTTGTTGAGGATATAAAGAACAATGAAAAAAATGTAAGGGCAGTCCTGGCGAAATTGCGGCCCCTTGTATTGACCGACAGCACAG
The DNA here is from genome assembly GCA_963711345.1 of uncultured Bacteroidota bacterium. Taxonomy (GTDB): domain Bacteria; phylum Bacteroidota; class Bacteroidia; order Chitinophagales; family Chitinophagaceae; genus Puia. The sequence continues at coordinate 1,946,052 of CAVQDS010000002.1, forward strand.
GAAAACTGGTGCAGGAACTGGATTCCCTTATTGAATTAAAACTGGAGTATGGACATATCATTCTGGACGCACTATTTTCAAAGGGACAATCGGCAGCCATCGCAACTTATATGAGTCGGAAGAAAACCTATGTAATGGGGAATATTGTGCATGTCATTGATTTATTAAACAAACCCCGGCAACGATATCTGACAAAGCTGGCAATTGATGCGAATAAAAGCGGTAAAAGAGCCAGGGAATGGGGATTGATTTTGGCGATCACAGCAGTGCTGGCATCCATATTTACTTTTGGATATATCACCAAACGAATTAAACGTCAACAGCAACTATATGAACAATTGAATGAATCCGAAAAGAAAGTGAGGGAAGCCGGAATCGTTAAAGAGAATTTTATGGCCAATATGAGCCATGAAATCAGAACACCGATGAACGCAATTCTTGGTTTTACGAATTTGTTACAGAAAGAGCCATTAAATGAGAAGTCAATAGAATTTGTCCGTTCCATCCAACATTCGGGTGAAGATCTGTTGGAGATTATTAACGACATACTCGATTTTTCCAAAATAGAAGCCGGCATGATGCGGATTGAATCGAAACCTTTCAGCCTGCGCGATCTACTGCATTCTTTGAAAACCATGTTTGCCACAAAGATTCAGCTTAAGGATCTCAGCCTGAAGGTCAATATTGAATATTCAATACCCGATTTTTTGATTGGAGATGCGATACGCCTGACGCAGATTCTGGTGAATCTGGTAAATAACGCTATAAAGTTTACTGACCGCGGGGGAATAGAGATAAATGTAACAACTGCTAAAAAAACAGAAGCCGGTATTGAAATTTCCTTTTCTGTTAAAGATACGGGGATAGGTATCCCTTCCCATAAAATGGAAGTAATATTCGAGCGCTTTCAGCAGGCTGATGAAGACACGACCCGTAAATATGGCGGAACGGGTCTGGGCCTGACCATTGTAAAACAACTGGTCGAATTACAGAACGGATCTATTCACATAAACAGTGAATTAAATAAGGGTACTGAATTCGTTTTCACTATTCCCTATATGATACCAAAAGAAATAACTGCGCAGGATGATCTGAAAATATTTTCAAAAAATGAAATAATAGCCGGTAACCATGCAAGGATTCTGGTAGCAGAGGATAATGCAATGAATCAAAATCTGATGAGACATTTACTTTCTTATTGGCATCTTGATTTTGACATCGTAAATAACGGGAAAGAAGCCATTGAAGCATTGCAACAAAATAATTACAGACTCATACTGATGGATATTCAGATGCCCCTGATTGATGGTTATACAACCACTTTGAAAATAAGAAATGAATTGGGTATGAATATTCCAATAATTGCTATGACAGCTCATGCCATGGCGGGCGAAAAAGAGAAATGCTTAAGTTTTGGAATGAATGGATATATTTCCAAGCCAATCAGGGAGAACGAATTATTTGAAATCATAAATAATATTCTGAAATCCGATGGGAAAACAGAATTAAAAAATAAAGACGACTATGTACCAGTGCTCAAAGGAGAATTGTTAAACTTAGATTATCTCAAAGAGGTTTCAGGAGGAAGTGCCAGTTTCGAGATAAGTATGATAAAGCAATTCCTTCAACAGGTTCCTGATGAGCTCGCCAAAATGAAAGAAGAGTTCGATAAGGAAAACTATGCCGGACTGAGGCATGTCGCTCACAATTTAAAAACTTCCGTTGCATTTATGGGTCTTAATGGGACCCTGGATCATTACCTTGATTATATTGAAATAAACGCCGGAATTCAAAAACTAAACAATACGATAAAGGAAAGAATTATGATTGTTAATGATATTTGCCAAAAAGCTTTTCGGGAAGCAGGAGATTACCTTGTGCGTAATGGTAACCAATAGTGGCAATCTAAAATCAGGGAATGATATTTGCTCTTGCAAATAAGAAACTATAAAAATTCTCTTATGCAAAAGATCAGTCCTTTTCTCTGGTTCAACAACAATGGTGAAGAAGCAATGAACTTTTATCTTTCCATTTTTAAGAACTCAAAGACAATCAGAGTTGCCCGAAATCCACCGGGTGCACCCGGGCCTGAGGGTGCTTTTCTGGTAGCAACCATTCAGCTGGAAGGACAGGAAATTACTTTGATGAACGGCGGCCCTGGTCATCCCCTGACGGATGCATTGTCTCTTACAGTCAACTGCGAATCTCAGGGGGAGGTCGATTATTATTGGAGCAAACTCCTTGCGGGAGGCGGAAAGGAAATTAACTGCGGCTGGCTAAAAGACAAATTTGGACTTTATTGGCAGATAACGCCTATCATATTGCCACAGCTGCTCAGCGATAAGGACAAGGCAAAGGCAGGTCGTGTCATGCAAGTAATGATGAAAATGATAAAGCTGGACATTAGCACGTTAAAGGCCGCAGCAGATGCGAAGTAACAGGCTCCCATATTAAATTATAACTGCACAACTTATATTATCTATAAGTCAGTGACTTTGTCCTGCTGATTAAATGTGTTTTTTACTTTGAAATATAAAATAATAGAAGCCAGAATTAATGTAAATCCATTCGCAAGCCATACCGGAAGGTTGTTAGAAATGAGTCCATAAATAAACCACATAAGCGTACCAACCGTAAACAGAATATACATGGATAAGGAAATGGAAGTTGTGTCTTTAGTACGTATAGTTTTTAATGCCTGCGGTAAAAAAGAAGAAGAAGTCAAAACTGCAGCGATTAAACCAATAACAGATATCCAATTCATGTGATTTGAATTAAATAGAATAAAGTTATTGGAAATTAAGTCAATAAAATATCCCGGTTTGCAACGGGGCGTAGAACCCATAAATGCGGAAGAAAAGTATCATGAAACGAATGTTCGAAAATCAGGTAACTTAAGGATACGCTAACATTTTAAGCCTGCTTTTTCTAAACCTTCAATAATGTGCCCCCCAACGAAACAATAACTTCATTAATTATTTCATCCTGTATTTCAACAATGTCCACAAAAGGAGTTTCCTTGTCAAAGGATTTGGTCATAAGAACTTCTCCCGTCGAAGTGACCAATAGATTTATCCGGATACGGGTATTATGTTTCGATATGAGAATATTTCCAGATAATATATAATCAGTATTTAGAATCCTTCCGGCTTCCAGCACATTTTTTTCTATTTTTTGGGCGACTTCATCGGAATAGTAACCGATGACCGTCAGGTCCTGAAATCTTGAGAGTTCCGCGCTTAACTGCTCGCCAAGGACTACACCAAACTCATATCCTTCATGACTGTAAGGAGTTATTTTCAGGGGAAATACCACAACGACCGGCTTGGTATTTGTCTCTGTTACAACAGGCCGGAAAGAAATATTTTCCTTCGGAGTGGACGCTTTCGCTAATTGAAAATTGGGTACGTAACATCCCTTCGGAATATCTATTATAATGGAATCCGAAATCCCTTTTGTAAAATAATATTCATTAATAGCCCGTCTGAGCCGGCCGGCATGAATGCGTACAACAGCATCATCGTGCGGGTTAAAATCTGTAGGGCGATTGAGAACATTAACTGCGATACTGTATTCTTTTATTTGCTCATTTCGTTTTTCAACGGTTTCTGAAATAACAAATTTGAAGAATTTTGATAAAGTCGGTGAGTTCTTAAACGCGGTAAAGTCAAGAATCCGATTTACCTGGGCATAAATCTCATCTATGGAAAGCGGTTTAGAAATTTCCATATAAACATGAATTAAGGTTTAATTCTTTTTATCCTTATTGCAGAGGGTAAGGATTCTTTAAACGCAGACTATGGCAAAACTAAAACGCAGGTTATGACCAGACTCTTAAACAATTTGAAGAAATAAAGCCTATTATTAAATGTAAGTTAATAAATTATTCACATTAACAAGCCTTCATTTAACTGTTAATAACCCCTGATTTTTGGAGTTGGGGTTCAGTTTGAACTATCATTGAATGAAGGGGCGCTCGTTCAAAATATGTTTTCATCTGCACTAAATATGATGCTTTCACGATTTCCCGAATATGAGGAAACGATCAGATTGCTTTACCATTTTGATGACGACTTCAAATCACTTTGCGAAGATTTCCATACGAGTCAGTTAAATGCGGATAAGTTCAGAAATAAAATTAACCAGGACAAATTAAGCGAATTAGAGTATAAGAGTTTGTCCGAAGATTTAGAAAGGGAGATCATCACGTACGTAAAAGACAGACAGTAAATGCTACATGAGTATTTAACTGTTATTAACCCCGTTTATTTGGATGGTCCTTACTATTTGTTCTACCATTGAAAAGACATCCGGGAAACATTTATTTAATCTAAAACCTGGGTTATGAAATCTAATCTACTTTTGATTATTGCAATATTCAGTTTGCTGGGATCGGCTCTCGGTCAGGATTCCACGAAGCGAAGCGGTCTGGAAATTTATGGATTCGCTCAGCTGGATGCAGGCTATGATTTTAATCAGATCAATCCGGCCTGGTCTGATGCCCTCCGTGTTAGCAAACTGCCTTCTTACGCCAATCAGTACGCCCCCGATGGAAATGTATTTTTTGGAGTTCGTCAAACAAGATTCGGCGTGAAGGGATATACACCCACACCGGCAGGCGAATTGAAAGCGGTATTTGAATTTGATATGTTCGGAGTGGGTACAGACGAAGGGCAGACTACAATGCGTCTTCGTCATGCTTATGGCGAAGTAGGCAGGATACTCGCGGGACAAACCAATTCAACTTTTATGGATGCAGATGTCTTCCCCAATATTATGGAATACTGGGGTCCCACCGGAATGGTTTTCTTCCGCAACATACAAATAAGGTATGCTGCGATGACCGGTGAAAATGAATTGTACATTTCGCTGGAAAAACCAGGCGTGAGTGCAGATCAGGGCTCGTTGGAAAGCCGCATTGAAATCGACAGTGTTAAAGCACATTATCCGCTGCCGGATTTATCTGCACATTTCAAGAAAAGCGGCGACTGGGGACATGTACAGCTTGCAGGCATATTGCGAAATATTCAATGGTCCGATATTCACACCACCGGAGTTTACGATCTCACGGGAAGTACACTGGGATGGGGACTTCATTTGAGTTCCGTATTAAATCTAACGAATGATAATGTGCTGCGACTGGCATTTGTATACGGACAAGGCGTTGAAAACTATATGAATGATTGTCCATATGATGTCGGCATCATCAGCAATGCAGGAAACATTACCAAACCTGTAACCGGCAAGGCCCTTCCTGTTTATGGATATATAGCTTATTTTGAACATAACTGGTCACCGAAACTAAGTACAACGATTGGCTATTCCGGTATTCATATCGACAACACAGAATTCAGTTTACCCAGTGCATACAAGGATGGCCAGTATGCAACCCTGAACCTGATCGCTTCACCCATCAAAAATTTGACTCTTGCTGCAGAATTGGAATATGGAAAAAGAACCAATTTTAGTGACGGGTTCAGTTCCAATATTGTAAAACTTCAGTTCTCCTTTAAATATAATTTCTCACAGACCTTTTATTTCAACAAAAATTAAAATCCTGCGATCACAATGGACCAGGAAAATGTCAATTTCAAATACAACTATCACCTGACTTCAAGCTGGTTTTTAACGGCTTTCATTTCATATCAGCGAAATATTGAACTGGGTATAAAAAGACGGTACCAGGAAGGTATCGGTGGTCTGAGTTATAAATTTTAAATGAAAATCAATGAGAAGCTCCATCTTTTTAAAAGTTGATATCACGATCATCTGTCTGATCCTGCTTATACTCATGCCCCTCATAGTGAAATTGGGAAACAGTATGCGGAAAAGATTCTGGCAATCAGAAGAGTCGGATACCAGGGGTGGTATTAATTCCCTGATGGGTGCACTGTTTGGGTTATGGGGATTTATGCTCGCTTTTTCATTTGGACAATCAGGTATTCGCTTTGAAAATCTAAGAAGTATGATTGTGGATGAATCCAATTATTTAAGAAACTCGATTCTCAGGGCTGATTTCTTTTCCGACAGCATCAGGCAGGTTTACAGGATAAAGCTGCAGAAATATCTTGAGGAAAGAATTAATTATTATGACAATGCCCGTGACGAATTAAAACTGAAAAATAATCGTGAAGAGATCCTTAAAACGACTGATGATATATGGGCGATGACAGTTGCGCTGGCTAAAAGGTCTGATACACACGACGCAGCAAAAGATATGACAGGCACACTGATCAATTTATTTGATATCGGTGCAAAGCGGGAGGCATTGTTGAATGCAGGTATTCCAGGCCCGATTTCCATTGGGTTGATCTTCCTTGCCTTGTCCATATGTTTTGTAGGAGGTTTTACAACGCCGGTCATTAAGAAAAAAGAATGGATCGTCATTTTTGCTTTTTCTTTTCTTGCTACGATGATTCTTTATATCACTATTGACCTTGCAAGGCCAATGGAGGGTTTAATCAGACTGGATTCTGGTCAGGCAAGCATTGTTGCTCTTCGCCGGCTTTTCTGATTCGGGGGTAAAAGATAATTTTATTACATTTAGGTGAACTTATCCATTCGCAATAAACAACAGGCAACATATGAAAAATATAATTGTAAAAGGAGCATGCATCTGCTTAATGATTTCAGGTATAGTCTCCTGTAATGAGAAAAAAGAAGAGTCTGCAGCTGAAGTGATTGACAAAGAACAGATCAAAAAGGATATACAGGCCAGGGAAGATGAATTTGCAGCAATTTATAATGCGGGTGAATTGAAAAATATCGGATACTACGATGATTCTGCGATTTCCTTTTACCCCAACCGTGCGCCACTCGTGGGCAAGCCAGCCATCGTTGATTTTTTGATGAATGATTTAATTTCGAATACTGACAAGCTATCGTTTAAAACCAACGAAGTTTTTCCATCCAACGATGGCAAACAGATTATTGAAGTCGGTTATTTTAAACTGGTAGACTCTTCCAATGCTACCATCAATACCGGGAACTATATGAGTCTTTTTGAAAAAAGAGACGGTAAATATGTTTGTCTGAGAGACATGAGCGCTTCTGATATTCCGGCTAATTAAAAGAAGCTGAGACAATTTTTATCTCCTTCTGCCGCCGCCACCGCCCCTCATGCCGCCGCCGCCACCTCTGCTGCCACCTCCGCCGCCTCTGCTGCTGCTTCCGCCATAACTTCCGCCGCTGCTCCTGTCGCGGCCTCCGGATGTATTAGCCTTGTTTGAAAAATCTGATGTAGATGGTCGCGTTGACGCAGAAGGTCTTGTTGAACCCCCGGCAGGACGGGTGGATGCAGAAGGCCCATTGGCTGGTCTCGTGGATGCTGAACCCCGATTGCCATTCCCATAGTTTCCGCTGGCATTGTTATGCTGTACACGGTTTGAAGTGTTCCTGGTGTTATTATAATGATTTATCTGATTTCGATTATTGATGATAACTGTATTTCCGCCTCCATAATGACCACCATAATATCCACCATGGTGATACCAGTTATTATGGCGATAAATGCCAACAGCCAGTACGGTTGCCATTGCAAAATAAGGCGGATGGTATCCGTAATAATATGGCGGATAATAAGGAACATAAGCAGGAGAGTACACGTATTGCACAATAGGCGCTGATTGCACGACTACCGTTGTTGTGGATGCCGGTACATCTTTGGCAGGATCCGTACCTGCATAGGCAGGATTTGCCGTGACGGCCGGCGTAGGGGAGGTTTTTGGTTCGATGACATAATCTTTACCATACAGATCCTCATCACCCACAATCTGAACGTTAATTTTTTTGTCCTTATCCCTGTTTACTAAAATGACTGCAACATCCTGCGTTTCCGTTTTACTTACAGCATCCTGAAGAATAAAAGTGTAAGAATCGCCATCTTTCTTGGTTACTACTTTAATGAAATCTACTTTTTTATCCAAATCAAGATCCAGGTTATTGATACCTGTTTTTTGTTCATTCAGCGATTTTTCAAAGCCTTCAATGGTCTTTGATTTCAGAAACAAATCCAACACGGCGTACAAATCCAGGTTATCACCAGCCATGCCCAAAGATGCAGTATCGGTTTTTGACTGGGAAAAAACAGGGTGGCTAATCATACACATTGTGACCACCAATAAACAGGGAAAACAATATTTTTTCATGGTCGGGCCATTTTGAATTAAAATCATATACAAGATAGTGAAAAGAGTTTCTGTTAAGCTTCCCATTTAACAGTTATTAACCTCCCTTTTTTGGGTGCTTATTTTTTTGCCGGGGGTGGCATATAATCACTCGGGAGGAAATTGGCGACCGTCTCCGTTTTTGCCCAGGCCCCCTTCAATAACAGGATCTGCGGCGGAGAATAGCTTCCATTTTCTTCGATACGGAGCGGCAAGTGGGAAGTCAGTTCCATACTGGACGATGGATGAGGGATTCCAAGCTGAACATGAGCGACCGTAAAGACACCATTGAAATAAAAAGACCGCGTCCCGTCAGCATTGAAGGTCAGGAGGGTGTCATAGTTATTAAGAGTATGAATAAAATAATCGGGCTCACGAAGTACTTTCCGGTAATGGCGGAGACTATCGGAGGGAATACCGTCTGTACTGACATTGGCCGGATTGTAAATCGCTTTTACACGCTCTTTCTCTGTATTTGGTTTTTTCACCTGATGTAAAATAAGAAAACCCTCCTCGTGAAGGCGGCCCTGGTATATGCTTCGCATGAAATGTATCAATGAGCCAAAATAAACTCGCTGTCTGGCGCTTTCCCATACCCGCTGCTGGCCTTCGTATGTGGGGGTCATTTCACGGAAAAAGAGAAAGCCATTGAACTGTACCAGAGGGTCAGAAAAGTCATAGCTGAATTCTCCAAAACGATATTCGATAATATAACCAAGTGCTCTGTTGACGATGATCAGGGGTTCAACTGCACTAACGACAAGGCGTTTGGTTTTTTTATTATAATGGAATCGCAATACATCTTTGTTTTCTATCGTGCAGGAAGATGCGTTGTCCGTGGTGCCGATAAAATAGTCCCAGAATGTCCCACCCCACTTATTCCAGCCGTTCTGAATATCAGGTATGACGGTGACCGCAGTTAGTTCGGATGCCCGGCTATGAAGGGTTACATTAAGGTAGGATGGAAGGTTACTCGTGTTGATCAGGGTCTGAAAGGTCGTGTAGCCAATAGCCGAGATGATGAGCTGATAGCCACCAGCCGGGATGTCGGTGAGGAGGAAGCTGCCATCGTCATGAGTAGTGGTTCCTATGGAGGTACCGTTTAGAAAAACACTGACAGCAGCAATGGGTTTACCGGTCGTGGAATCCGTTACCTTTCCTGACAATGCGTATACAAGATGTTGAGCGGAAAGTCCCCGGATGATAAGGAAGGTTATGAAGAACAATGTTCCGAACTTCATTGGCTAACGTTGTTAAGCAATAAATTACTGAAGATAAGTGTCATTTGCTATTCCTGCAGATGACAAAATTATTTCTACTCCATTTTTCCAGTAAACAGCACCATCCGAAGGTTGTCCGGTCAGGTCAATTTATAATTACATCGATAAAACAACCATGTTTGTCGATAACAATTTTTCATTACCGAACCTGGGACTAGCTTTAAACAACGAATAAAACGAAAAATATATCAATCGTGAAAACAAGACTCATTTGTATTATGATGTTCGTGTCGCTTATGGCAAATGCCCAGCATGATTCCCTGCCTTATGCGGCATTTCCTCCGGCGCCGGACCATTACAGTGCTGGTACTGTTGTTTCAAGACTTTTGGATGGTCTGGGCTTCCGTTATTATTGGGCTACGGAAGGGCTGCGCCCGGTAGATCTGAGTTTCAAACCAAGCCCTGCGGCACGCACCAGCTATGAAACTCTGGAACACATTTATTCTCTGTCTACCATGATCATGGCTGTCTTCGGCGAAAACCAAATGCCGCCGGGCCAGTATAAAACATTTGCGGAGTTGCGAAAAGCCACGCTCGAAAACTTTAAAAAAGCCAGTACCATAGTGGCCGGATATAGTAATGCTGATATGGAAAAACTGAAGATAGATTTCAATGGACAACAACTTCCTTTTTGGAATATGATCAATGGCCCCATTTCGGATTGTCTCTGGCATACAGGCCAGGTGGTGTCGTTGCGGCGTACATCGGGCAATCCCTTTTCAAATAAAGTGGAGGTGTTCCTGGGTAAAATTATGAATTGAACGAGCCAAAGCTCATTCTGAACGAAGGCTATTTATAGGATTAGCTACTGCTGCTTTAATAGCCTGAATGCTGATGGTAAGCAATGCAATGAACAATGCGATGAGTGTAGTTGCAGCAAATACTACCCAGCTTATACTAGTGCGATAAGCAAAACTTTGCAGCCATTTATTCATTACGAGCCAGGCGAGTGGCGATGCAATAACCGCAGCAATAATAACAAGCTTCAAAAAATCTGTTGAAAGCAATCCAACGATATTTGTAATGCTTGCACCCAGAACTTTGCGTACCCCAATTTCTTTTATACGTTGCTCAGCGCTGAATGTTGCCAGCCCAAACAGGCCTAAACAGGAAATAAGAATGGCAACAATGGTAAAATCCTCGACGATAGACGAGAGTTTGTTTTCTGCGTCATAATTTTTCTGGAAATCCTTATCCAAAAAACTATAATCAAAAGGTTCTCCTGTATTGATACGCTGCCATGTATTTTGAATAGACTGTAGAGCAGCATTTATATTGCCCGTCTTGGTATGCACAATCATATAATTAAACAACGGTGGTGTGTTGAGTTGAAATCCATAAGGCCCGATGGGCAGATGCAAATCTTCATAGTGAAAATCTTTTACTACGCCTATAATAGTAAAATTATAGGTACTGTCATTAAAAGTAAAGTGAAGTTTTTGATTAACTGCCTTATCCGGTGTAGCAAATCCAAATAATTTGACCGCAGTTTCATTTAAAACGATTGTTCCTGTGGTATCTTCCGTGTAATATTCATCTGAATATATTCTTCCTGCAACTGGTTTTATATTGAGCGTTTGCAAATAATGTGGATCGATATAATTCATCTTTACATCTCTTGCAATTTGCATATTTTCTCCATCCTTAAAAAAAAGATTGTCAGACAGGTTTGCAATACCAGGATAAAACAGTGATGCGCCGGCATTGGTAACTTCGGCTTTTTTTAATAATTCATTTTTAAAAGTAGTATATAAGTTTTTTGCTTTGCCACTGCGTAATGGAATAATAACCTGCTGATCTTTTTCAAAACCCAGATCGGCAGAACGCAGGTATTTCATTTGACTGGATATAACTATCGATGCAACTATCAGGACAATGGAAATAACAAATTGAAAAACCACCAGGACTTTTCTTAATGAAACAGCAGCCAGTGAGTTTGAAAACTTGCCTTTCAATACTTTGGAGGGATTAAATGACGACAAATAAAAGGCCGGGTAACTTCCTGCAATTAAACCGGTAAGAATGGCCAGTCCGATGAATGCAATAAAAAGAATGATATTATTCGAAAATGAAAATGATAAATTCCTGCCGGAGATGACATTAAATGATGGTAATAGTAATGCGGTGAATACAAATGCAAGCAGAAGTGCAAACAAGCTCATCAAAACGGCTTCCCCGAGAAATTGTGTTATCAATAAATGTTTTTCTGCACCCAGTACTTTTCTTATACCCACTTCGGATGAACGTTTTGCCGATTGTGCTGTGGCAAGATTCATAAAATTGATGCAGGCGATCATCAATGTAAACAATGCAATGGAAGAAAGAATGTATAAATAAGTCAGACTGCCACCGCTCGTAACATTATCTTTTACATCTTCATCCAGATGAATCTTTTTTAACGGCACTAAAAACTGTTTTTTATTGAAGCCAAAGGCCTTTAACTTTTTGCCTGCAAATTGTTCTATAAATTGTGGGAACTTCGCTTCGAGTTTTTTAGCATCACTTCCGGGTTTTAGTTGCAGGTAAGTAAAAAACAGGTTGTTGGTTGCAAGATCATCGCCTTGTCTTTTAATCATATCTGCCACATTTCCACCCATCATGCTCATGAAAAACCTGCCATCGATATGCGAAGGTTTATTGATTGGCCTGAAAACACCGGTTATTAAAAAATCATGATCACCATTCGTGCTGCTGCTTATATGCAATACTTTATTTAATGCGGGCTGATCCCCAAATATTTTCTTCGCTATTTCATCATTTAATACGATTGAATTCGGATTATTTAATGCTGTTTTAGGATTGCCTTCAATAAAATCATACGTAAACATTTGAAAGTAAGTGGAGTCCGCCAGATAGCCCTTTGTTTCATAAAATGATTTTGATTCACCATTCCTATTGTTATACTGTAATAGCGTTTTGTCTTCGGAGAATAGTCGTGCAAGCCTTGTGGTTTGTTTAATTTCCGGAAAAACATTTTGCATTGTTCTGGCCATTGCGGCCGGAGTGTTCGGCAATTTTGAAAAGTTGCCAATACCGATAAACTCGGTTCCCAACTGATAAATATTGTCGCCATTTAACTGGTAAGCATCATAACTTGTTTCATTTAAAATATATAATGTTATCAGCATGCAGCATGTTAAACCGACTGATAAGCCTATAATGTTAATAAAGGAAAACATTTTGCTTTTTACCACATTTCTCCAGGCTGTTTTTATATAAGATTTAAACATAAATTGAAAGTTAGAAATTTTATGTCAATAGCTATGCCAGCCCCAAAACACCTTGCAGACTAAGGTTTTAAAGCATTGTTTATTGAAATAGTGTCCGGATTTGAACAGGAGTTCATTCAAAAACGTACATAGCTTCTTAAGTATCACAGGTCGTTTCATCTACTCATTTGACGCTTTGGTAGAAACATATAAAGCCTTTATATATGCGGGACCGGTCTGGAAGTCAGGGAAGGTATATTTGCATCTGAAATGATGCATCTGCGGTCAAAATATATTAACCCGTTCGTACATGTGCTGGTATGGACATTGGTACTTGCTATCCCTGCCATTATTTTTCGTAATGTTCCTGTTACAACCGGTTTACCTGATTATTTCTTCCTGATCACCAACTTGTATCATATTGGTCTGTTTTACCTGAATGCCTATTTTCTATATCCCGCCCTCTTCAACCGAAAATCCTGGTGGTCATATTTCCCTGTTCTTGCATTCATACTGGCCTTATCATATTATACCAAACTTTTCATTTTGAAATGGGCTTTCCCGGGCTTCATTTTAAATGCATTCAATAATAGGATACTTTTTTACCCGCCGCTGGCATTTTTAATAGCAAGTTTTATATTCCGGTTCACTATTGACCGTATTCAATTTGAAAGAAAAGAAAAAGAGATGAAATCCGAACGGCTTTCTTCTGAATTGAAATTTCTGCGTTCACAAATCAGCCCGCATTTTCTTTTTAATATGATGGCAAATATGGTTTCTCTTGCAAGACAGAAATCTGATCTGCTGGAATCATCCCTGCTTAAACTAGCGGATCTGCTGAGGTATATGCTTTATGAATCTGATAAGGACCGGTTCCTGATAAGCCATGAGATCGCCTACCTTAAAACTTATGTCGAACTCCAGCAGTTAAGGTTTGGGGAAGATGTTGATCTACTGTTTGAAATTCAGGAAGGAACCATGGATTGCTTTATTGAACCCATGCTGCTTGTGCCCTTTGTGGAAAACGCCTTTAAACATGGTATCGGGATGGTCTCCAATCCGTTCATCAAAATCATGCTTGAAATAAAAGATCGTCAATTATTTTTTTCCATCAGCAATAATTATAACAAGTCCAATATTTCTAAAGATATGAATTCAGGCATCGGAATCATGAATGTGAAGAACAGACTAAATCTTTTATACCCGGGAAAAAACAAATTGACGATGCTGGATGATGGAAATACTTATACCGTAAACCTGAATCTTGAAATGATATGCTGAACTGTATCGCAGTAGATGATGAGAAACTGGTCCTTGACCTTTTGGTGGATAATATTCAGAAAGTTCCTTTCCTGCATCTGGTAAAGCGTTGTAAAAACGCGATGGAAGCGGCAGATACTCTTCACAAAGAAAAAATCGATCTTCTTTTCCTGGATATTCAAATGCCCGGTTTGAACGGTTTACAATTCCTGGAATCTCTTCCTAACCCGCCCATGGTCATTTTTGTGACGGCCTATAAGGATTATGCCTTTGATGGATTTAATCTGGGGGTGGTCGATTACCTGCTGAAACCCGTGTCATTTGAGCGTTTCCTGAAGGCCTGCAATAAGGCGCAGGATTTATTTAATCTTCAAAAAAATGTCCAAAAAGAGGAGATGCCAGATTATTTTTTTGTGTACGTGGAATATAACCAGGTAAAAATAATGATCCCGGAGATACTATACATCGAAGGAATGAAGGATTACGTGAAAATATTTCTCAGTAGTTCCGCCCGTCCGGTCATTACTAAAATGAGTCTGAAAATGCTGGAAGAAAAACTTGCGGGTCACCAGTTTGTAAGAACACATAAATCATATATACTTTCCGCCAAAAAGATAACAGCCATCAAACGGGACCTGGTCTGCATTGGCCCCGTTGAATTGCCTTTGAGTGAGAACTATAAGGCCAGCCTGGAAAAAATGCTTTCCCTCTGATCTTCTGATGCACCTTTTTTGTCTACACATGTATGCGGGTGATCGATTCTCCGCAAAAAAAACCTAACCACTACTTTAGTTTCGTCTGAGAAGAGTTAAAGTATTTTTTTTAAATCATTAAAATTTAAAAATCATGTTTATAGGATTGCTCATTTTAATCAGGGTATTGTTTGCCGCCAGTATGGTATTCATTATCGGATATGTATACGGTTCATTTTCTAAAAACACCACCCTGAAACTGATTACGAAAATCGCCGCGATACTGGTAATCGTATTGTTTATCGGAGCCAATATTTTCACATTATTTGCAGGCAACCGCTGGCGATATCACGGAACGCAATATGGTTGTGGGTATAACCGCAGCGATTCAACATTTAAAAAATAAAAAATAAATAAAATGAATCATTCAAATGGAGATAAACATCCTGGTCCGCATTTGGGTATCGTGTCGACCGTCTTTGTCGCTTTATTTGTCGGCAGCCTGATTGTTCTGGGAGTACTTACAAAAGGAGTTTTCTACCCGAGACCGGACTGGCCGGAAGATTTGGTAAAGGATTATTTTAATAGGTTTGGGCCGGTGGTTCGCATCATTTCATTTTTGCAATTTGGCGCAGCCATCCCGCTTGGAATTTTTACCGCAACCATATACAGCAGGTTGAAATTTCTGGGAATTAATGCTGCGGGGGCAACCATTGCAATGTTCGGCGGATTCGCTTCGTCAGTTTTTCTGGCTGTTTCAGGACTTACGGGATGGGTGTTATCGCAACCTGCCATAGCCTCAGCAGCTAACCCCATACGTGCCTTTCAGTTATTTGGATTTGCAACCGGTGGCGCGGGGCATGTTACAACATTGGGATTGCTGCTGGCGGGCGTTTCGGTTACATGTGGATTTGCCAGGCTGATCCCGCGATGGCTCGTCTGGCTGGGAATTATCACAGCTGCTTTCGCCGAATTGTCATCCCTGAGTCTGGTTTATCCCAACCTGACTTTTTTAATTCCTTTGGGAAGATTCCCTGGTTTTATCTGGATGATAGGGGTTGGATTCACTTTGCCTGCATCAAAAAAATTAACTCCTCACTAGGAATTATTTTTGCACCATTTGAAAGGCAGTCGTTTGCCATACAATCTTTTCTTCCTTTACTTTGAAACTGTCCGAAGCAAAGGGAACATACACTAAAGGACTGTCTACTGTCCAGGCAAAATATACTTTATCATCATTTGCAATCATTTTCTTTATTTCCAACCGACAATGGCGCCATCAGGGGTCGGCTTGGTGGCAAGTCGTTAGCTTCAAATGGCTGACAAAGAACTTATTGTTTTAAAAACCACATCGATCCATTATATGGTAATGAGTATGATGAAAATCTTCCTGCTATTCCCGCTCCAAAGACCAGGGTATCGTTACTTAAAATTTCATAGTAATCACTTCCGACATTATTTCCATTCCTAAAGTAGCTTACACTGTCATATTTGTATGTAGCAGCTCCAACATATGGAGTGTAAACATTATGCCCGGTCGAATAAGTACCTGAATCTATAGTAATATTGTTTTGAACTCTGTTCCAAGTTCTATTTGTACTGAACCTGACGATATCTACCAGTCCAATGCTATCTGCAAATACAGGTGGTGTTGGACAATCGCAATATGTTTTTAACAATTTCCAGGTTCCGGTTATATTTTGAGGAGTAGATTCATTATTCTTCTTACATGATAAGATGTTTAATGCTGAAAAAAGAATATATAAAAAATTTTTTGGGTTATAGAACAATTGAACGCGCTTTAAAATTTCGAAAAATTGACTTTTATCTTTATATATAGCCCCAGTGAATTGACTGAAGATATGCTTAATAAACGACTGGCAAAATGAGCCGTGGAGTAATATCGATTGGTAGTTATAACGTCGGTTTGACCATTTGTGGATAAAAAGTAATGGATAGTGTAAGCAACGATTCTTCAGATTTAATAGTCAATCAGCAAACTCTACAGGTGAAATACTTAATTCATTTTGTAATACTCCTTATTGTCCCATCTTTATTTTTGGAATGTAAAAAATCTGAAGCATCGGGTTGTGGCTGCGATTCACCGGTAACAGAAACGTATAATGTTGTTAAAGGAAATTTGTACTATAATGCTTATTTAAAGCAGTATTACATTCTTGGCGGTGGTACTTTTATAGACGGCAGGGATAATTATATTTGTGACACAACGATTGCCGGATTGCAACCTTTTCTCGATTCTGCCCGAATTTTCAGCCCGACAGTAACTGTTTCCGGACAGGTGAGAAAATTTTGTATGCCGGATACGCTTATTTTTTTAAGCGTAGTAACAAATATCAGCATCACGAAAATATCTTATTAGCTTGCGCCGAAGTAAAACGGCCAAGCCAGTTTATTGGCACTTAAGACTGATCAAAGATTGCTTTGTGTATGGTTGGGGAAAATCTTATTCGCGATGCAGTCTTTGATTATTTTTTAAATCTTCGGATGATCGCGAGCAATAATAGTCCGACACCTAAAAGGATGTATAATATCCCGGCATTGGGTCCCCGGGGGAGGTCTGTTTTCTCTGGCTGCTGTCCAGCCTTAAGCAGATTGTAAATGCCAAATCCTATGATAGCGACAGCTGCAGCTAACAGTACACTCGTCAAAATTCCGAAAAATATTTTCACCTTTTAAATATTACAGATCATACCAAACTTTTTCCTGTTCGGCTGATTTCATTTCTGCTTATATAATCCAATAAAAAAATTGAGCGGCTATAAAAAGTAAAATGGCTGCCAGCAAAAGCAGATGATATGGTTGTTTATTTATTCGCAAAAAGAAGAACTTTAATATGCTAAATTTATAGCAATTAAAAATCACTCAAATAGATTATGCCTGAAACTGTAAACGATAATTCTGTCTTCACACTTCTGGAAGTTACAAGAAGCATCAAGAAAACCATTTCGGAAAGATATAAGGACGCTTACTGGATCAGAGCGGAGCTCAATAAACTGAATTATTATAAACAGTCGGGCCACTGCTTCCCGGAACTGGTCGAGAAGCAGGAGGGGAGGGTCGTTGCGCAGATGAGGTCCACGATCTGGAGCGACGATTATATCCGCATAAATAAAAAATTCCTGAGCGTGTTGAACGAGCCGCTGAAGGACGGGATCAAAATACTCTTCCAGGCGTCCATCAACTTCGAACCCACTTTCGGCCTCTCGCTGCATATCACGGATATCGATCCAGCCTATACACTCGGAGATCTCGAGCGCGAGAAACAGGAGACCATCGATAAACTCCGGAAGGAAAACCTGTTTGACAAAAACAAAACACTGAAACTGCCGCTGCTTCCGCAACGCATCGCGATCATATCAGACACGACCAGCAAAGGTTATGCAGACTTTCTGAAGATCATCGAAACCAATGCGCGCGGCTACCGTTTTTTTCATATGCTTTTCCCTTCGTTGCTGCAAGGTGGGAAAGCGGTTCCTGCTATGATCCATCAGCTCAAAAGAATTCAAAAAGTGCGTAAGCATTTCGATGCGGTCGCCATCATCCGGGGTGGCGGCGATGATATCGGGCTCTCCTTCCTTAACAACTATCTGCTTGCCAAAGAAATCGCAGGGTTCCCCATCCCTGTATTCACAGGCATCGGGCATTCGACCAATGAGACGGTGTCGGAAATGATTTCTTTTCATAATGCCATCACACCTACCAAACTGGCCGAATATTTTATCCAGCTGTTCAACAATTATTATGATCCGATAGAAAGAGCAAGAGAACTCATTATTGATAAATCGCGCAGTCTGATCAGCGAGCATACAAAACAGTTTAAATCGGAAACAAAACTCTTTCAGTCGGTGACAAGAAATATGCTTCAACAAAATAAAAATAACCTGAAAATACAGGTGCAGTCCCTCTTGCAGCAATCCATATTCCGTTTTAGGAATGAAAAACAGAAACACCTTCAACAGTATCAAAAAATATCTTCAGGAACATTAAACTTTTTAAAAATCAGGAACGGTGACCTGGAAAATGTAAAAAAAAATATTCACAATATGAGTCCGGAGAACGTGCTGAAACGGGGCTACAGCATTACCTTGCTGAATGGAAAATCAGTCAAAAACGCAGAAGACGTGATGACGGGAGATATCCTGCATACAACCCTCTATCAGGGAACCATAAAAAGTATCGTGGAAAATGAATGATAAACCGAACTATACCAAAGCATTCGAAGAACTCCAGGAAATCGTTACCGAAATAGAACAGGGCGAAATTTCTGTGGACGAACTGGCCGCCAAGGTCAAACGCGCGGCCCTGCTGATCAAAATCTGTAAAGACAAACTTGCGACTACCGAAGAGGACGTCAGCAAAATTCTCAAAGAACTGGAAAATACAGCCGGCGAATAATACATTCTTTGATTTAACTCATTTTATTTTCCACAAAACCGATCGCACCCGCACGTGCGGGGTCCGGTTTTGTTACAAAAAATCTGCGTAGATAAAATGTTATTTATTATATATCAGCAGATTCGCAAAATGGAATGGAGATTGAAGTAATTAAACCCATGCACGGACATACCTTCCATATCAACCCCTACGACCTGGCCCTGCTGGGAACCATATTTATCGGCTTCACTTTTGTCGTACTGTTATGGTTCACCAAAACCGTCAACCGTCATCCGTCATCCGTCAACCGTTATTTTGCCCTGGCACTGTTTACCATCATTTTATGGTTGGTTCGCGTACTCGGTATTTTTCCCGCACCTGAGGAATTTCCCCAGTTTTCACTCGCACTCGGCCCCCTGATTTATTTTTATTCGCTTACAATTACGCGGCCGGAATTTATATTTCGCCCGAGGAACCTGCTGCATTTCACTCCTCTGTTGCTGCAAATGGGCTCGTCTTTCAACAGCGTTATGCAGTTGCTGGCGACTATTTCCGTCATCATTTACCTGTATTCGTCTCACAGACTGATCAAACAATTTTACGAACGGCAGAAATTTGACGGGGGTGAACGCAATCGCCACGAACTCAGATGGCTCGATCGCCAGCTGGCTGGTTTCGGGATTTTATGGCTGTTGTGGATAACGGCAACAGATGTTTACGAACCTTTTAATCTCCTTTTAGGGATCATAACGGTCTGGATGGCGGCATCGGCTTATTTGAGGAAGGAGGAAGACCCGAAAAAGTCAGCTCTACCCGGGGAACTTTGGCAAAAAGGCATTTGGCTGAAGAAAGCCATGGAAACCGGCCGCTATTACCAGGATCCGGACCTAAGTTTATCCTCGTTAGCCAAATCCCTGGAGATCCATCCACATGAACTATCCCGAATTATCAATCTTGTGCTAAACAAAAACTTCCATGAATTCATTAATGAATACCGCATCCGGGAGGTAACCCGAAAAATGAAGAACCCCGACAATGCACGACTTACCCTGCTGGGTATTGCTTTTGACGCAGGTTTCAACTCTAAAGCCACTTTTAACCGGACTTTCAAGCAGATCATCGGAAAAAATCCCGCGGAATATATGAGCGATCTGAAAAATAAGCGCTCAACTTATGATTTGAGACCATCTACACGTTCAGCAGGTGTAATATCGTATCTCAAAGTCACTCCCATGTTTAAAAATTATTTCAAGATCGCCCTTCGCAACCTGGCCAGGAACAAAATCTATTCCTTCATTAATATCTCAGGATTGAGCCTTGGTCTTGCCTGCGCCATGCTGATCATTCTCTATGTAAAAGATGAAGTCAGTTATGACCGCTTTCTTCACGGGGTAAACAGGATTTACCGCGTTACTTCTCAAAGCTTTGACAAAAAAGAAAATAAAACCAACTATTCCGGCAATACGGGTTTTTTACAGGGACCTCGTTATTCGGCTCATATTCCGGAGATCCTTTCCTTCGTTCGTATAGAGAGTGGGCGAGATGATATCAGAAAGGGCACCGATATCAGTTCGCATGATGTGTTACAGGTGGACTCGAATTTTTTTTCCATGTTTAGTTTCCCGCTCACGGAAGGGAATCCAAAAACCTGCCTGAAGCAACCGCACAGTGTAGTACTTTCGGAGGATGAGGCAAAAAAACAATTTGGAACCGTTCATGCGGTAGGAAAAACACTGATGCTGAAGGATGATACTGTTTTTGTTCCTTATGTTGTAACGGGAGTAGCTAAAAAATGCCCGCAAAATTCTTCCATAAAATTCGATATTCTGTTGCCGATCGCAGAATCTGCAGAAGATGCACAAAACGAAGAAAACTGGTTTAATACCTTCCTTAACACGTTTGTAGTTTTACCGCCGGGTACTGATGCCAATGCCGTGGAAAAGAAAATGCAAAAGTTCTACAATGAGGACACGAAAGAAGCGATCAAAAGAGCAAAAGCGAGATTCGGAGATGAAGCGGAAAATTTTTTGTCAAAACCTACACTACAACCTTTCCTGGATATGCATCTGAATAAAGACATGCCTGCGGACAACGGTCTTTCGGATTCCAGCAATCCCATTTACTCTTATATTCTTTCAGGAATTGCTTTGTTTATTTTGCTGATCGCTTCCATCAATTTTGTAAACCTAACGATTGCACGTTCGGTTAAACGCGCAAAAGAAATCGGCATCCGCAAAGTAGTCGGGGGAGAAAAAAGACAGCTCATCATTCAATTCCTGGGCGAATCATTTTTACTTTGCCTTCTGGCCTTTTCCCTGGCTATTCTCCTGGTGTTGCTGGTACTGCCCGTTTTCAATGATCTCTCGAATAAGTCTCTTTCCCTTTCCTACTTGTTCGATATAAAACTGGTAGCCGGATATATCCTGCTTTTTCTCCTGACCGGTTTTATGGCGGGCTTTTATCCCGCATTGGTCTTATCGGGATATAATCCTGTGCAGACTTTGTACAGCCGTTTTCAGTTGAGTGGTAAAAATTATCTCCAGAAAAGTCTGGTGGTACTTCAGTTTTCCCTGGCTTCATTTCTGATCATTGCAACATTCACCATCTATTCGCAATTTCAATTCCTCACGACACAAAAATTAGGATATGATGATAGCAACCTGATTGGCCTGGCGATTTGGGGAAGAAGCCATGAACAGGTTGTCCCATTCAAAAACGAATTGTTGAGGAATCCCAATATCACAGATGTGACTTTTAAGAACGGGGGAGATTGGGGAACTGTAGCGAGGACTAATATTGATTCCACTATACAGTTTCAATATGAAACTGTTGATGAATCATATATTCCAATGCTAAAAATCGCATTACAGCAAGGCAGAAATTTTTCAAAAAATTTTCCATCAGATTCTTCACAATCTGTACTCGTCAATGAATCCTTCGTTAAACAGGCAGGATGGAAGAACCCGATCGGACAAACCGTTAATTTCTGGTACAGGAAAGAAGTATATACGGTGATAGGTGTGGTAAAAGATTATCATTACCATTCTTTAAATGAGAAAATCGGGCCTCAGTTATTTACTATGAAAGCGCGTAATAGTTACGGAGTGTCACTCTTGAGAATCAGGCCCGGTACCGAAATCGCGAGCCTGAAATATATTCAGGCAAAATTCAAACAGTTTTTTCCGATGATGCCTTACAGCTATACATTTAAATCAGATGAGAATTACAAGAGCTATGAAGCGGAAAGGAAATGGAAACAGATTATGTTTTTCAGTGCGGTACTCACCATATTTATTTCATGCATCGGATTGTTTGGCTTATCGGTGCTGTCTGCTGAAAGAAGGACAAAAGAAATAGGCATTCGCAAAGTGCTGGGCGCTTCGGTAAAAAGTGTGGCGACTATCCTGTCAAAGGACTTTGTGAAACTGGTGATGCTGGCTTTGCTCATCGCGATACCCCTCGGATGGTATGCGATTAACAAATGGCTGCAAAATTATCCATACCGGATTGATATCAGCTGGAAGATCTTTGCGTTTGCGGGTGCCCTCGTCCTTTTTATTGCACTGGTGACAGTCAGCTTCCAGGCATTAAGAACGGCGATGGCAAGTCCGGTGACCAGCCTGCGCTCGGAATAACTATTTTACATAGTTGAATAGGTAACCGAATCCTTTTTTATACTTTCCTGAAAATCTCCCTGTGAAAGACTTATAGC
The DNA here is from genome assembly GCA_963711345.1 of uncultured Bacteroidota bacterium. Lineage (GTDB taxonomy): Bacteria > Bacteroidota > Bacteroidia > Chitinophagales > Chitinophagaceae > Puia. The sequence continues at coordinate 1,968,765 of CAVQDS010000002.1, forward strand.
TTTTTGAATAGTAATCAATGCCATTTTCTTATTGTTTTTCAACGCATATCCTTTGGCTAAAAGCGAAAGATGCCCGGGAGAATGCTCATCCGTTAATGCGACGCCTTTTAGAGCCGACCGGAACCCTAAATCTAAAAGTGAAGTATTTGTTTCAATTCCTTTCATTCCGAATATCATGTCGGACATAAATAAAGTGGAATGAGCTGAAACATTGGGGTTATTTAAAATTGAATCACCCAGTGCGAGCGCTCTCTTATATTCTTTTTGATTTAAGGCATTGGAGAAATCACCTAATTTTATCTCTAACCAGCATTGATCTATATACTTTGCTCTTTCCTCTTTAACGTTATAGTTATTTTGCAATACCTTCTGCAAATATTCTTCAGGTAAAGAGTAACCATCACCAATAAACGCAATTCTTCCCATTCGATCAATTAACACAACCTGAGGTAAAGCCCAACTAACCGTATCATAAGCCGATATAAAGAACGGATTATAAATAATGGATTTATATTTCTGATCTTTCCTGTAACTGTCGGGCAACCAGGCGAAATTATAATTGAACTGATCTTTTCGCTCATCTAAAAACTTTGAAGCCTGCTCATAGGAATTGCCCCAGGCATCCGCACTCGTAGCGCCGATCACAACCAGCCCGGCACTTTTATATTTATCCGCTAATTCCGATAGATGGGTCATTCCGGCAATGCAAGGCCCACACCAGACAGCCCAAAAATCAATCAGGTACACTTTCCCTTTTTCATGAAGGTTGAAGGGTCCACCCTTTAACCATTTATCTATGGTAATCTCCGGAACATAATCCCCAACCAAAAGAGCATGCGGCAACCGGCTGTTTTGTGCCAGCATCTGATTGGAAAAAACCAGGCATCCGAGGAATATAAATATATTTTTCATCAATGCAGGTTGTAAAATCCCTTTAAAATATCCAGGTTTAAGTATCTATAAATTTACTATTTAATAATCTTTTTACTTCCCCCTACAGGGGTGATTTACGCTTATAGGATAAATCTCAATGTGTATTTCGGTGCATCACGAACAAGGTTATTCGCAGTAAAATCGTAGCTATTATAATATCAGTATAACCTTGCAATTCCAATGGAAGCTTTTTTCGTAAAGTCAACTCCTCCATTTTGCCTTGCATAGATAACCGGCCAGTCATTTTGGTTAACAATGTCACTGGAGTCGCCGCTATTTGTAGTATAAAACACATTTTTGGTAGTCAATAATATGGAATCATATGGCACATAGGGAACTGTCTGCCAACTCTGGATATCAATACAGTTACCAGCGGGGCAAATGTTCACATAGTCAGATGAATCGGTATAGTAAAGACCAAAAGCTGGAACCTGTAAAATCTGGGGATTGTCGAAGCCAAGAGAAATGTATTTCAATGACCCGAAGGTAGAACCCCAGGACAAGCTGTCGAATTGAAATCCGAATTTTCGTTTAAGGGTTATTCTGACCGTATCATAGGCGACATTTTTCTTATCATCCTGAACTTCAAGCTGAAATTCGCGGGTATAAGAGTTCGTAGCAGGTATCCCATTAATATATTGGGAGGAAAATTCTATCATATACGCTAAAGTACTATCAGCATTTGGAGACCCAATACCTGAACCCAGAAATTTCTCAAATGTGTCGACTTCCGTCCATGCATAGGAAATGATTGTACCGGCAGAATCATGCGATAACTTACCATTCAGGATTGACATATACGAGCAGCCCCAACCCTGCACCGCATTATAGAGGGTAGTGTCTGGTCCCGCGATAGCAACAAGGGGATTTGGTGGGACGGGTTGAACTTGTGGTGTAGTACTATTTTTTTTACATCCAAAGATAACAAAGGAAGCAAGCGACAGTATGAAAAATTGCTTTTTCATCGGCCTTCGGTTTGAAGTTTATTGTCTATAAGAAATATACGATAATTATTTTTTAATTGTCTTGGTTCGGCAACCCTTTTATTTGGTTTTGAAATTATGTAATAAGAGAATAGGCATGAATCTGGAGTATACGTTGTTATAGAAGCTAAGTGATTTTCATTACCCTTTTTTTATTCCTTTAAACAAGGCAAAAATAGCCATGGCATGTCCATCCCCAAGATCAAAATCTTTTTTCAGCCATGCCAGAATTTGACCGGCTTTGACACCATTTTTTAGTTTACCTTTTTGCAGGTAACCCTTTTCTTCCGCAAGTTTTCTGAAGTCTTCCGGAGTTTTGCCGGTTTTTGCTTTGATATTATCAATGTATGCTTGAAAAGACATCGCACAAAATTACGCCTGTCCGGATTACGGTCAGTACCTGTCTCAAATCCGAACGCTTTATGAAGAACTGTGAATGTTAAAAAACTGATTGTCAGTAATGATCGGGATTGGTATAGATTCTGAAGTAAAATAGCTATGCTAAAGCTCAATTTTAAAATCGCCTGGCGCTATCTCAGAAAAGATCGCCAGTTCAGTCTGTTAAATTTAGTCGGACTGTCTACAGGTCTTGCCTGCGCGGTGCTGATCTTCATCTGGGTGAGTGATGAACTACAGATGGATCAATTTCATAAAAATAATGTACGGCTCTACCAGGTATTGGAAAACAGGGTTCAGGCCAGTGGTATCTGGACTGCTACCTCAAGCTCCGGACCGATGGCAGAGGCTCTTGTAAAAGATATGCCGGAAGTGGAATATGCAATAACTACTGACCCTACCCGAAATATTATGCTTTCAACAGAAAGCCAGAAACTCATAAGGGCTGAGGGGAAATATTCCGGCAAGGATTTCTTCCATCTTTTTTCCTATGATTTAATTCACGGGAATGCTAATCAGGTACTCGCAGACAAATATTCAATTGTATTGTCAGATGTTCTTGCGAAAAAATTATTCGGAACGACAGAAAACGTGATCGGAAAAACGGTTACTGTAACGCAAGGACAGGATAAACAGCCCTGTAAAGTGACCGGTATTTTTAAGGAGCCGGGAATCCATTCCTCTGACCAATTCGAATTTTTATTGCCGGTAGAGATGCTGTTCGATGCGGAACCATGGTTAAAAGATTGGGGCAATACATCTCCTGAGACTTATCTGCTTCTGAAACAGGGTGTTACTGCAGCTGCGTTCAATCGAAAAATTGCAGATTATATAAAGGTCAAGACCAATCATCAGACAAACTATCGCACTCCTTTTATTAAAAGATATGCTGATAACTATCTTTACGGGCGCTACGAAAACGGCGTTCAGGCAGGGGGCAGGATAGATTATGTGAAACTCTTTTCGGTGATAGCCATTTTTATCCTGGTGATTGCCTGCATTAATTTCATGAATCTGTCTACAGCAAAGGCTGCCGCCAGGGCAAAGGAAGTAGGTGTAAAAAAAGTGGTGGGAGCGGGAAGAGCCGTTTTGATTGGTCAATACCTTGCCGAATCCATGCTGATGGCCTTGGCTTCCATGTTTCTTGCAGCGATGCTGGTTGTATTTATTCTTCCTTTTTTTAATCAGCTGACGGGTAAGCATATTGAGCTAAGTCATATTGGTTGGGGGATTATTGGTTCTGTCCTGGGAATCACCCTGTTCACCGGTTTAATTTCAGGCAGTTATCCTGCCTTTTATCTTTCGCGGTTTAAACCCGCGGCGGTACTAAAGGGAAAAATCAGGAATTCTGCGGGAGAACTATGGGTGCGAAAAGGTCTGGTTGTTTTTCAGTTTACGCTTTCCATTATTTTGATAGTAGGTGTTATGGTCGTATATCGCCAGCTGAATTTTATTCAGACAAAAAATCTTGGATACGACAGGGACCATGTTATTTCCTTTCTTAAAGAAGGGAATCTCATGGATGAAAAACAGCAGGAAAGTTTTCTTGCCGAAGTAAGGAATATACCGGGCGTAACGAGTGCCTCCGCTATCGGGCATACGCTGACCGGCCATAACAACGGTACATATGCAGTAGAATGGGAAGGCAAGAATCCCAACGACAAAACAGAGTTCGAAGTGGTGGCAGTCGACTATGACATGCTGGAAACGATCGGTATTTCGATGATGGAGGGAAGGTCATTTTCCAAAAGTTTTGGATCGGATAGTACAAAAATCATATTCAATCAAGCTGCTATTATGTTTATGGGAATGAAAAATCCGATCGGAAAAACAGTGAAGCTCTGGGACAGCAGTGTTCAGATTATCGCCGTAGCAAAGGACTTTCATTTTCAATCCCTGCATGAAAAAGTAAAGCCTCTGCTTTTTTATCTGAACCCTCAGAGGTCGTGGCGCTTCATGGCGAGGATCGAGACAGGAAAGGAAAAAAATGCCATCGCAAAACTGCAGGCGCTCTACCGGCAATTTAATCCGGGTTATAGTTTTGAATATAGTTTCCTGGATGAAGGTTACCAGCAATTATACATTGCAGAACAAAGAGTATCCGTCCTCTCACGTTGGTTCGCAGGCCTCGCGATTCTGATATCATGTCTGGGACTTTTTGGACTGGCAGCTTTTAAAGCGCAGCAGCGTCAGAAGGAAATTGGAATTCGCAAAGTGGTGGGAGCATCAGTCAGCAACCTGGTCATTTTGTTATCAAAGGATTTTCTCCAGCTGGTCCTGATGGCTGTCCTGATAGCTTTCCCCCTGTCCTGGTGGGTGATGAGCGGGTGGTTACAAGGTTATGCCTACAGTATACATGTTGGTGCCGGAGTATTTATAATAGCGGGTTGTTCGATCCTTTTCATAACGCTTCTGACAGTTTGTTACCAGGCCCTCAGGGCTGCCCTGGTAAATCCTGCGACCAGCTTACGCACAGAATGATCCCGCATAAGCGGGACTTTCCCGCATAAGCGGGACTGGCATAGAGAGATTGCGATAATCTAAATTTTCGTTCAAAAGTATTTTCAAAGTATCAATTTGATATTTACAGTTATTCTGGGCAAAACAGATAATTCAAGAGGTAATAAATAAAATTATTAAAACGTATTTTGGAGATGCTATAGATGCATTGACGCGCGCAAAAATATTTTTCATCTAATATCTTGCTTTTTTGTTAAGTATAAGGACTCACTCTTTATTTAAAAACCCATCTATATACCCGTTCATTTCTTCCTTCTGAGCATCTGTTCCGAAACACATTTCTATATGAGAAATACCCAGCGGTTCTATTATTGTAATATTAAATTCCTTTTGTTCTTCAGGCGTTGGTAAAACGCTACTGTCAGGAAAGGTGTTATATGCCCTGAGTGAATACACCACCGGTTTTTTTGTTCTGGGTAATGGCATATGACCATTGTCCAGGGATATGAGCTTCGTTACCAGTTCGGGGTATTTTGTAGCAAAGAGCACCAGAACGTCACCGCCCCTTGAATGGCCTATCAGCGTAAGGTTTTGACAATCCAGATTGGGATATTTATTTTTGAGGTAGTGAATGACAAACAAAAAACTTTTAACACTGTTCTCCCAAACAGGCATTAAAGCTTCATAAATATTTCCGCTGCGATCAATTTCCTTATCTCCCGGCAGTTCATATTGAACGCTTGCAACGACATAACCCTGCGTTGCTAAATGGGAACTGATATAGGAGTAATCTGAATTTCTGATACCGTAACCGGGTGCAAGGAGTACAAGTTTTCGATTTTTACCACTATAGATGTTTTCAGCATAAAGTAAAACAGGAACAACCCGGCGATTAGCTTTATCCCACAGATATAAAGTATCGGGCTCACCTTGTATTTTCCTGCCCGGTTTTAGAATGAAAATAGTCAGGATTAAACAACCGATAACTCCGGCCAAAATAGCCATTCTCCCCTTAGCATCTAGATTAGTTTCACGGTGCATTTCTTCGTGAAGGTCGGGCTTATCCGGCTATAAAGGGTCATTCTCCCGGACCTTATGCCTGTAGCTGAAAGGAGGTTTTGAAGCTAGTAGATTAAGCCTCGAAATCAATTCTTCGGAAGGAGGCTTTTGCGTTCGTTCCGTCATGTCAAGCGCTTTAAAAATTTCATCGGCCTGTACAACAGGTTCAGTAAGGAGCTCTGTCCTGAATTTTGGGGATTTTATTGGCTTTTTCATTTCAGTGGGTTTGTTTAAAGTACAAAAAACGAAATGTTCATTTTGATTTTTATTCTCCACATGGTGTGCGTTTCCTGTCTGGCTATCATCTGAATTCAAAAAACCGGATTAATTCGCCACCTTCACCGTCTTCAAAACCTTACAGGTAGTTTAACTTCGGGAATAGGTATTATTTTTCACTCCCTAGTAAAAAATGAGAACAAGAATTATTTTCTTCCTCATGATCTTGTGTAAAGGGGTAAAGGCACAAGACGAATGGCTCGCCACATTGAATTATTCCAACCTGTCAGTAAACAGAATCGCCAATATACCAGGTGTAACCTGGGTCACTGCTTACAACAGCACTTATGACGAGAATAATCAGCGCTTCTTTTTTCAGGGCAATGCCAACAGAACACCACCCTGGTATTTGTATACGGTCAGCGCGGTTTCAGGTGCGACCCTCTATGACCCTCTTTGTCCTTCCAATTTGGCAGGACAGGTTGAGGGGTTGCAATATGATAATGGTTATGATACCCTCTATGCTCTTTATTCGGGAGGTGGAGGCCTGTCCTTTTCATGGATCGACCCCACCACCGGCGCAGTACATATAAAAAACAGCCTGCCGGGTTATGGTGGCTATAGCTGGAGCACCTACGACAGGAAAGACCATCTCTATATAGTAAGCGATGGCACGAGCATGTTTGTCATCAATGCACGGACGGGAACCGCCCTCCACAATCCTTCACTTGGAAATATTCTGGATATCGTTTATGATAACCTCAATGGCAAACTCTTCGGAATCGATGAGTCGGCATCACAATTTGATTCGATTACTCTTTCTAACGGCGCCCTTCATCCAATTTCAAATATTCCGACACTTTCTCTGCCATATTTGAATGCATATACCATCGATGAAACCTCCGGCAGATATATATTCCTCGGAACGGATCTATCTTCCCCGGCCTGTATCTCGAATTATTTGTATACACTCGATATCAATACCGGCGCAGTCATATCCAAAACGCTCTATCCATATGCGCAGAGTGCGACCGTAATCAGCGACCAAAATCTGATTGAATATAGTTTCGATAACAAAAGAGGAACCCTGTACGCATTGAATTGGTACCCTCCGGTCAGTACGCCTGTCGTTACCATTTCAGCTGATCCAAATCCTCCCTGTTCAGGTGAAGGAGTAAGTTTTACTGCGACGCCCTCAACAGCCGCAACCAACCCTTCTTTCCAGTGGCAGCTCAACGGGATGAATGTGGGGACTACTCAGATGTGTATACGAATAATGATCCTGCGGCCGGTGATTCCGTCCGTTGCATCTTGACCAATAGTCCCTCCTGTGCCATAAGTTTAAAAGATACATCGAAGGCGATCGGCATAGGACTCGCATTCAATGGGAGCGTATCGATCAATTCTCCCAATCCATCCGTCTGCAGCGGGGATACCGTTTTGTTTACAGCGACTCCGGTAAACGGCAGCGCTTCACCATCGTTTCAGTGGCAGATAAATGGCCTCAACACGGGATCAGGAAAAGATACGCTGTTATGCGCTGCATTGAAAAACGGAGACGAAGTATCCTGCATCGTGTCGGTCGATTCGACATGCAGTATTCCCTACACATCCAATAAAATCACAGCCATTATAAAAGATCTGCCCACCGTTTTCGTCGGAAACGATACGGTGATTTTACCGGGACAAAGCATAAAGCTCCATCCGATAATTTCGGGGACAATCAATAACTACCAGTGGACGCCACCAGCATATCTGGATAATCCAATGATTGTTGATCCTGTTTTTACGCCTGGGGTCACCACAACCTTTCAGCTGACTGTGACTTCAAACAACGGCTGTACGGCTTCAGGAAAAATTAAAATAATTGTTTATCGCCCACTGAAAATGCCGAATGCATTCACGCCGAATGGTGACGGGATCGACGATCTGTTCAGGATTCCTCCGCAGGTTGTGTTGAACATACAATCATTTTGCGTTTACAATCGCCTGGGTTAAAAAATATTCAGTACGACGAACAGCAGTGCAGGCTGGGACGGTTACTTCAAAGGCGAACTTCAGCCTCCCGGTACCTATGTCTGGATGATTCAGTATACGGATGCGATAACCAATAAATTCGAAACCGCCAGCGGAACAGTTATACTGATCAGATAAAAATTATTCTTTCCCCCGGCGGAACCCACTAAGTAAATCACTTGTCCCCGCCAAAATTCCCAGTTGCTGGAAGAAACCAAGCGATTCAACAATTACCAAGTCTTCTATAATTTTCCCCTCCCGTATCCGGTGAATGGCAGACATGCGGATATTTATGCGCTTTCCGTTGGGTGGGATTCCCTGCCATCGCCCCGTATGTGTTCCGTCCATCGCCAGTAAAGTCGAGACCAGGTCCCCTTCGGCAATCATTTGCTCAATAGTGAATATAAGATCAGGAAAGCCGGACAGCCATTCGCCAATATGATCTTTGATGATCTGCGGACCACGTGGAATTGATTCGGCCGGCGCTCCGGAGCGGAGTTGAAAACTATGGCATCCGCTGTCGAAGAGTTTATCGGCGATTTCGAGTTTTCTTTTATTCCATACTTCTTCGAAAAATTGTATGATGATTCGTTTATTATTCTCCATAAAGAAGATTTGTAAATGTGGCTTCGAAGTTACGAGAGGCCTGGAACTAAGAGATTTGATGGTGTGACCGGTGCGCTGCAAGTTGAACCTGCCGGTTTGGGATATGCAAAATATTTGCAATTTGAAATCAATGAAGACCCCAACGAGTGGCTGGACTACAGGATTTGTTTCTCCTGCCTGAAAACAAGTCTGTAAAATGAAATATAGAATGCAGTCCAGACATCATTCACTCCTCTGGCTTTCTTCGCCAGTCCCGAACGTGCGGGAAAGTCCCGCTTATGCGGGAAAGTCCCGCTTATGCGGGATCATTCAGAACGTAGGCTATTCACCGGATTTGCCATTGCCGATTTTATCGCCTGATAGCTTACCGTTAGCAATGCAATAAAAATGGATATCACTGCTGCCAGCACAAACACCCACCAGGAGACGTCTACTTTATATGCAAAATCCTGCAGCCAGCTATTCATCGAATACCATGCAATGGGCGATGCTATTATGAATGCAATCACAACAAGTTTGATGAAGTCAAATGAAAACATTGAAACGATCCGGCTGACAGATGCGCCTAATACTTTTCTTACACCAATTTCTTTCACACGCTGTTCTGCAGAAAACATGGCAAGCCCTAATAAACCGAGACAGGAAATCAATATCGCAAGTGTGGCAAACAATACGGACAACCTGGAGATGGTGATTTCGCTGGTATATAATTTTTGATAATCTTCATCAACAAACTGATAGGCGAAAGCGTAATTAGGATTGATTTCTTTATACAATTTGGAGAGACTTGTTATGGCTTGTTTCGTTTCGCCCGCCCTTGTTCGAATCATGATCACGCCAAAATATTCGTACTCCTTTACATCGATGATTACAGGTTTTATCGCTTCGCGCAATGATTGTGTGTGATAATCTTTCAGCACTCCGATGATGTGCCCTTTCTTATCCCAGGCAGAAACCCATTTTCCAATGGGGTTTTTCATTCCCATTTCCTTTACTGCCTCTTCATTCACCATAAATGCATCTGTTGAATCGCCTGCGATTTCTTTTGAAAAGCCTCTTCCTGCTGCCACCTGCATATTCATCAGTTTGATGAAATCAAAACCAACGGATGCGGGTTTAAAACCTACATGATCATTTATTTGTTTTCCTTCCCAATTGACAGGACCATCCACCACGAAGTTCATTTCATGAGGCGTTTCGGTGCTGCGATCGACCAGGGCGATACCAGGCATACTGGATGCTCTTTGTTTGAACAGCATATAATTTTGCGTCGAAGACAGATTCCCTTCAATGCGGATATACAAAAGGTTGTCGCGGTCATAACCCAAATGCGCATGTTGTATATAATTTATTTGCCGCGTAATGATAATGGTTGAAATGATGAGCATGATGGACAACACAAACTGAAAAACAGTCAGGCCTTTGCGAAACCAAACTGCAGTTTTTGTGAATTGCAACGCACCTTTCAAGATCCGCACCGGCTGTAGTGAAGAAAGGTATAATGCCGGATAGCTTCCCGCAATGATGCCGGTGATTAAAGTGATAAGTACCAAAGATGCCCAAAATGAAATTTGAACGCCGGGAACAGCAATTTGTTTACCTGTGAACTCATTGAATGCCGGCAACAGCAGATACATGAATAAAACAGAGAACAGCATCGCTAAAACAGCAAATAACAGTGATTCGCTGAAAAATTGTGTAATAAGATTAATTCGGGTTGATCCGACTACTTTTCTCAGCCCCACTTCCTTTGCACGCTTAACGGATCTGGCGGTTGTGAGGTTCATGAAATTAATACATGCAATAACCAATATGAAAACGGCTATCCAGCTGAATATGCTGACGTATTCGATTCTTCCTGCTTTCGGTTTCCCGTTCACAAAAATGTTGTGGAGATATTGATCGCCAAAAAGCTGAAGGCCCATTATTGTTTTTGTGGTCCGTTCTTTGTCGATTCGGGGTTTCAGGTAAGTATTTATTTTTGCCTCCACTAATTTCGGATCTGCACGATCAGCGAGTTCCACGTAGGCGAGCAAATTAGGGCTTGCCAGGTCAAGCAATTTTTTTTGTGCATCCATGTTCAGTAAAAAATCAAAATGCAGGGAGCTTTCCTTTGGAAGGTTTTCGAAAACTGCCGAAACGATAAAATTCAATCTATTTTCGAATCGCATGCTTTTGCCCATCGCATTCGCCGGAGACCCAAAGAAAATTTCAGCCATCTTTCTTGAAATCGAAATCCCGTTCATATTTGCCAATGCAGTTTCAGCGTTACCCTGGATGATCGGATAGCTGAACATTTTAAAGAAATCTTTTCCGGCACGGGAGCCTTCCATTTTAATGATCTTTTCCCCCACCTGAAAAGTTTCCGGATGCCCCCACGGGAGTTTATATCCGGTGATATAATAGGCAAAATGTTTTACCTCGGGAACTACTTTGCCGATATCTTCCAATGAAAAATCAACGGTTACGCCGTCTTTAACCTCCTTCGAAATTGAGTAAGAGCCATCTGCTTTCCCGTTTGCAATGGAAGTCTGAAAGACGGCATAAAGATTTTTCCCGTTTGCATGAAAGTTGTCAACGCTTTTTTCATCCCGCACCCACAAATAAATAAAAAGACAACAGGTCATGCCAAGCGCAAGCCCCAAAACATTGATTACCGTATTCACTTTATTGCGGGTAACATTTCTCCATGCTATTTTGAAATAATTTTTGATCATAGTTTGCAGTTTGCAGTTTGCGATTTCCTCTATTGTAAGGCAGGAAAAGTGCCACATATTTATTAGTTTGAAAATCAACATTCTGTAGAATTTGAAGGCAAAAAAAATGCACGATATTGATACAATGAATGTGCACTTATAGAACAGACCTTTTTTAGTAATTGGTAATTCATCAGTCAATAACTTTAATATCTAAAATCAATAACATGACTTACATAATCGTTAAAGACAGCAACGAAAATCAATTAATGCTGGATGTAACCAAGGCGCTTAATGAAGGCTTCAAATTAGCTGGAGGACTTGCAGTTGCATATATTGTAGAATCAAATGCATTGTTCTTTGCACAGGCATTATATAAGTAAATGGTATCTTCGGTTATGAAACTTCCGGTCTTTTTGTTTGTTCTGTCTGTCATTATTTTTTCCGGTTGCAGGAAAAATATTCAGGCCGGAGTAAATATACGGGCCGACGGGTTTGTAATAGATTCTGCAAAAAACAAAAAACTGTCGAATGTAACAGTGTACCTGATTAGCGGTCATGAATTTGGTCTTCAGGCAGTTGATTATTATGGCGTCGTGGATTCTGCTGTAACCGATGCAAACGGATCATTTTCGATTAATTATACGGCTGACGGGAAAAGTTATGACTATGGTTTGTCACTGACTAATATGGATCCTAACGCGCCGACCCGTTTCAATGATTTTATCCCTGACCGATTTTATCTACTCTATGCGTTCGATTTTAAAACCCGGCTGAGTGATGTCGTCATAAGTGCGAGAGAGCTGAATTTTATGAAGATTCATTTGAGTGTGTTATCCAATCCCTATGACACGTTGCTGCTTTTTATAAATCCTTCTTATGTTGCAGCAGGACAGGAATTTGATTTATACGGAAATACCATCGACACGACAATACTTGCCAGAAGCCTGCCGCTGGGACAGAATTTTATCTACTATACGATTATAACAAGCCAGTTAAGAGATTCAGTTCTGTGTCGCACAGAAACTGACACGATCACCTCAAACCTTTCAGATACATTTAATATTCAAAAAAATATTTCATCAGCATACGATATCCCGCTGGCAGCTTTACCCCATTAATAAACAGGTGCATATCGAAGCCGGGCTTACTAGATATTTGCTTCATAATAAAAATCTACCATTTTTTTATTGTTAAAAAAAAATGGAATGGAAAGAACGGCGATTCCAATAATGATTGTTGTTCCGCCCAGTAATTGTATGAATTCTTTGTTCAGTCTCAAATCTGTAAACCTCTTAATTCCGGAGATCCTCCAGACACAGAAGATGAATGTTAACAAAAAGAATATTGAATATACTAAATCACCATTTTTAAACCAGCTCTTGATAGCATAGTAAGCCACACCGGCAACCAGGAGCAATGTGTTGACAATAAAAATAATGCTGGAAACATTAATATAATCTGTAGCGCCATAAAGGGTATCCATCCTGTAAAAAATATCAAAACCAAAGCAGACCAGCGTTGCGAGGATGCCTGCAAACAAAGCAGCAAGAAAAGCTTTACCAAATGGAATTTGATTCAGATCGTTTTTCATAAATTTTTATTTATCGGTGAATTAATTTTTGTTTCGTTTAAATATCTGCCGCCCTCGTACCATCGCCCGTTTTGTTTTACCCGGCGATTCATAGGTATGATCTTTTAATTTTTGCTCACTATAATAGTTTAGGATGGACTGCACCTGTATGACACCTGCAATTTGGTGGCCATCCCCTTTTTTTAAGACAAGTAGTTCCTTAAGTTGATATTTGCCCATCATTTCAGCTGCGAATCCAAGGTCATCGCTGTCGTAGATATGCGGAAGATGAATATCGGCGTCAGTAGCCGTGGAAAGGAAACCCGCAACCGGAACAGATTGCAGGACATCCGGATGAAAGGCGTCCGGGGTATGAATTCCACGACGTTTGATTTTCTCGGTCATTATACTTCCTTCCATAAGAAAGAATGAAATGAAATATGCGGCGATACATGCTCCCAGCAGAGGTAATAATGCACCTGACTGGCCGGTTGTTTCCATTGCGAAAAGAATGGAAGTCAGGAGGGCCCTTGAAGCGCCGGCAAACATGGAGGCCATACCAATCAATCCTGCCAGGGGAATGTAAACCGGAGCACCAGGAAAAAAATAAAGAACACCCATTCCGAGTAATGCACCCAATGCTCCGCCAATTGTAAATAATGGTGCAAGTGTTCCTCCTGAAGTCCCGCTTCCCAGCGATACAGACCACGATACATATTTCAACAAGCAAAGTGAAAATAACATGGATAACGGAAGCTTTCCGGTCAGCAGATTCCGGATATTGTCATATCCGACCCCCAAAGTAATGGGAGCAAAATAACCTGTAATTCCGATCGCTACTGCGCCGATTGCCGGAAACCACATCCAGTGCATTGGCAGTTTTTCAAACAAATCCTCCAATGCATATACAGATTTGGTAATTCCGGAAGCTATCACACCGATGAACAATCCAAATAAAATATAAATGTATAGCGAGCCTATAGGAAACACAGGAAAGGAGGACATGGCAAAAACGGGATGACTCCCAAATAAAAAAATATGCATTCCTGCTCCGGTGATACATCCCATGGTAACCGGAATAATCGAACGGGGCGAAAATTCAAACAACAATAATTCAATAGCCAGCATAACAGCAGCAAGCGGGGAGCCGAAAATCGCGGCCATACCGGCGCAGGCGCCTGCCGCAAGAATAATTTTTCTTTCGCCTGCGGAAATATGCATGAGCTGACCGGTCAGCGATCCAAAAGCACCACCTGTTGCGATGATCGGACCCTCTGCACCAAAAGGACCACCTGTTCCAATTGAAATAGCTGCCGAAAGTGGCTTTAAAAAGGTAATGGCAGGAGGAATCCTGCTGTCATCCCGGATAATTTTTTCCATTGCTTCAGGAATACCATGACCTGTTATGGACCTTGAACCAAAGCGGGCCATAAGACCAACCAGAATACTTCCGGCTATTGGAATAAAAACCACAAACAAACCCAGATGATTATGGGCAGGTGAAGCAGGAGCAAAAGAAAATTTTCCGTAAAAGCAAAAATTAGTAATTCCGTCAATCAGGTATACAAGCCCTTTAGCGATAAAACCAATACAGACCGCATTTATTACCGCCTGAATACTCAGATAAAAAACACGTTTGTTGACGGGGGTTTCTTTCAGATCTCTGTTTCTTTGGTGTAAACCACTTAAGGAAACGGATAAGGGGATGGGCGAATGCATTTTGCAAAACTATTGTACAAATAATGTTTTATCAAATATTTTGTGGTTCTTATATCAAAATATATCATTTAAACAATAATTTTGTATATGTCTAAAACAACCTGCAATCTGCATGATTGCTTTCTCTGTCAGCATTGTATGATAGAATGGCGGCCATTAATTGGACTAAATAAAGAAACCAGAATTGTTAAAAAGGGCAAACCGGTTTTTAATGAGGGGGATGATGTGGAAGGAATTTATTTTATTTACGCGGGCTGGGTTAAAATTCATAAAAAATGGACCCATCCCAAGGAATTAATTGTTCGTTTTGCAGGACCCGGGGATATTATCGGACACCGGGGACTGGGAGAAAAAAGAAATTATCCGGTTTCCGCGACAGCCCTGGAAGATTCAATCGTGTGTTTTGTATCTGAAGAATTTCTGGAATCCTGTTTAAGGACTAATCCGGGACTGACTTATCATCTGATGCAATTTTATGCAGCTGAGTTGCAAAAAGCTGAAAGGAGGATGCGCGACCTGGCACTTATGGAAGTAAAGGGAAGAATTGCAGGTGCATTACTGGATATGAATGCAAAGTTTGGTACCAACCGGGATGGATATATTTCAATGGCCACAAGTCGTCAGGACATTGCATCTTATGCAGGAACGACCTATGAAACATTATTTAAATTATTTAATGAGCTGAAAAAAGATAAACTCATCTCCACATCCGGGAAATTTATCAAGATAAAAAACGCAGTTAAACTTCATGAACTATTAAAAATGAAATAAAATGATTCCACAATTTGAAAAATTAAATTTGTATGAAGAAGAGCTACTGCTGAAAGCGCCGGTTCTGCTCTCTGTCCTGGCTTCATGTTCGGGAAATTCAATCAATAAAATCCAGAAAGCAGATGCGATCAAACTGGCACATATAAAAACCTTCACTGCGATACCCGAACTCCAGCCCTATTTTAAAGAAGCAGAGAAAAATTTTAAGGAGCTTTTTGAAGTGACGGCAGAACAATATTATCCTTTCGATGAACAAAAACGAAATTTAATCAAAAAGGAAATTGCAAAGGTTCAGGAAATAATTAAGAAATTGGAGCCCCGTTATGCAATGGCGCTTACAAAAAGTCTTGAAAGATATGCAGGACATGTTAAACGTGCAACCCACAGTGTATTTCGGGATTTTATTTTCCCGCTGGCTATGCCTGACCTAAAGGATAACCAATACCTGGCTCTTTGAAGACCTCCCGTATAATGGTAAATTCAATTAATACCTCTTCACAACCCGATACAGAAAACGGTCCGGTTCACCAATCACACCGCTTGCAGCTCTTCTTTTTTTCAGCATATCTGATTTATAATAGGCAAAGGCTTTGGCAGTATCCAATACAACCGTTACCACCACTACCTTTTTATCATTATCGACGTCATGGCCAAAAGCCCTGAGAGCTATGCCATTGTCTAATCTTTCCTGCTTACCATCTTCAAATGCTTTTTGCCAGGTACCCCAGTCTTTAACCATGAATGTTGTCCTTGATCGGATGTCTGAGGCAACTTGAGCGGTATCCTGGAAGGTCATTGTGAGAAAGGCAAACGAGGGCGTGCCTTTTACGCCACCTTTTTGCATCGCTTTTTTCAGACCAGGGTCTTTGGCGAATGTCTTTGCCTTAGCCATATCATCTACTTTCAGAGATACCAATATCATATTGGAATCCTGCAAACCGCGGCTGATTACATAATTATGTATGCCATTCGCCAACCGGGCAGAATCATGCGCTTCGTAAGAGATTTTCCATTTTGCAAAATCGGACACCTTGTGTTTTATCACAACCATATTTTGCGGAGTGGTAATCGTGGTTATTTGCGGTGTAACCACGGCTGTGGTGGTGTCAACAGCGGTGGAGTCAGCGCTGGTTGTCTTTTCACTTTCGTTTCCGCCGCAGGAGGCTAACAGGTATACGATAGTACAAAAAAGCAAGCCGGAAAATCTGGATTGTTTCATTGATTTTGCTTTAAATATTAAAAATAAAAGGGCGCGGGAGAGTTTGGTACAAAAGGTAGGAATAATTTTCAATACGAAACAACCTGTCTTAGATGATGTTCCAAATGCTTAACATAGTCGTTAATTATAAAGTCAAGTGTCAAAACATTTTCGCCGATTAAACATTCCCGTTGTAAATTTTCATGTGGAATTCGTCTGATGAGTTCAATTAACTGTCTGTTATAAGCAGTCCAAAAGTCAATGATTTGTTGCCTGTCCCTTTGCTGATAAAAATTATAGGTGTTCCATTTGTTTTGGTCATAGACGATGTTGGGTCTATCTTCAAATTGTGCACGTATAAAACGCTGATGATTATTTGTTGCACTATCGATAAGGTGCCCGATAATTTCTTTCTTACTCCATTTTTCCGGTTTAATCTTTTCGCTGAAAGAATGATCGTCTATATTCTTTAATAATTCCGGAATCCTGTCGCATAAATATTCCAGTCTGTATATGGCGTTTGTTATCATATGTAACCAATTGTGTTATTATTATATTTTTTACACTTGAGGAGGGGTGCGATAAACTGAAATTATACTTTAATACTTCAATAATCTTCACCCTTCGAGGGGGGAATTTGGGTTATCACCCAATTTTGTGATTATGATAAAACTTGATCTAAAATGATGGATAGCAAAATGCGAACATTTAATACTCTTCCATGGTCGTATCAGGGTAGCCGCAGAGCAAATTTTCAGGATTCAAAATGGCAGCTTCAGCCGCTGATTTGTCCACCTGGTTATCTAATTATTGGAAACCGGAGGGTTAAATAATAATTTCAGATAAGATTAATTCATGAAAAATTTCAAATTATGACTGATTTAAAACTTGCCCTGTATCCGACTGATCATCAGCAGGGAAATCCAGATTCCGGGATCCTGTTAATTGAATACGGAGACTTTGAATGCCCTTATTGCGGGCGTGCCTATCCGCTGTTAAAAAGATTACTGAAAGAAAAAGGGAAAGAATTCCAATTTGTATTTCGAAATTTTCCGCTGCGTGAGATTCATCCCTACGCATATGCTGCTGCAGTAACGGCCGAAGCAGCTGGAAAACAGGGGAAATTCTGGGAAATGCATGACCAGATTTTCGAGAATCAGGAAAAACTCAATGCCGGTTTTCTATTGTCTTTGTCAAGACGCCTTAATCTCGACGATGCCCGGTTTGCGAAAGATTCAAAAAGCGCGGAGGTAAAAACTAAAATAGATGGAGATTTCGAAAGTGGAATTCGCAGTGGCGTGAATGGGACACCTTCATTTTTTGTCAATGGTAAAAAACTGCAAACCTACGACGAGACATACGAATCTTTACTTCACGGCATTGAACGGAAATCGGAAATAACATTCTAAGAAGAAGCACCCTGCTACGGGAATTAGTTATTATAATCCTTTAAATTGATAAAACAGGTCAAGCTGGAAAACAGCGTTTTTTGCTGTAACTGAATAATAGTTATCCTTCGCAATATTTGTTAGTCCGAGGTTATATCGAAAATCAATGCCTAAGTTGACAACCGGAATTTTATAACCAAGTCCAAAGACCCAGGAAAAATCAGTTGACTCCGTATTGCTCTTTGAATCAAAGGACATGCTGGCTGTTTTCAGCTGACTGCTCAATAAAAAACCGATCTGCGGCCCGCTCTCCGCAAAAAGTCCGGAATGATGTTGATATTTAATAAGCACCGGCAAATTCAGGTAGTTATTATATATGCTTTCAGGTATACTATCCGTATAACCAATTCCCTGTCCGGAATATAGGAGTTCGGGTTGCAGGAAAAAATGTTTGCACAATGGAATGGATGCAAAAATTCCTGCATTAAAATCGGTTCTGGACCCGATATCACCAATACCAGTGCCTGAGTAAATAAAATTGGTATGATTACCTCCTGCTTTTATTCCAAATTGTACCTGCGCATGGGTAGTATATAGGGAAGCCATGCAGAAAATAAGAATAAGTAATTTTTTCATAAACCGAATATAGAACTTTTGGTAAGTGGAAAAACCGGGTGATTTTCCCGTTTTTATTCCTCAATACTTTCATCACTTAGCCCGGTCTTCGTAGATGCCGATCATGAGTAGCCACGCTCCTGAAATGAGGAATGCAAATAAAACAATGATCGCGACAGCAGCAATATAAAAGCCGGATCTGTAGCCGATAATAAGGAAAATGATAAGCCAGAGAACAAGCCATTCAAAGCCGAGTGTTCTGAGATCCTGATCTCCAATAAGTGAAAATCCACTGGCCATGAAAATTGCAGTGAAACCTGTCAGCATGTTAATGCCCCGGTTTTTGTGTGTCGCCGCAGCGCCGCTACCCACCATCACAAAAAAGTTATTCCATTGTTCATGCATAAAAATATTAGGCTATACTTTATGCATCCGAATATAAGATTAATTAATTCAGGGAGAAAAGCCCCACAATTCAAAATTTATCACTGTCCCAAAAAGGCTTAACTTTTAATCAAAGCTGGCCATATTATTCACTCAAAAAATTAAAATCATGGGAACAGAAAAAATAATCTTTTTTAGAAACCTCCTTTTTAAGACATTTATTATAGGAGTTTTGTTTGGGTTATTCTATTTTATCGCTACTATTATATTTTGGAATACCGGGTTGATGTCCCGGATAGAAAGAATGTTCAATGTAAATGATACTGAAGTGGGAAATTTAACATTGTCCTTTTTCTCAACTATGCGTCTTATACTTGCGTTTTTATTATTAGCTCCATGCATTGCTTTGCACTGGATGATTAAGCAAAAAGACAGATCAAATAGAGTTTGAGTAAAACGTCTGAAACATGGATCTGGTCATTGCCATGTACGAACTTATGCCTGATGGAAAATATTTTAAACTGGGCTGGTCTCTGCAAAGAGCCAGTTACGCGAAAGATTCCGGAATAAGACAACTATTGCGGCCGGGGAAGGCAAAGATGTGAGTGATGAAACCATTCTGGACGGCAAAGAACCTTTGGTAATAAAATGGTTTGCCAATAGCTATATAAAGGTACCGGTGTGGAGATGATGCGTAGATTGGCATATCGTTGGCAGTATGATAAGTATCATGGAAAAAATTATATCGATAAAACTATCAGCGCTCTTCATCATATTGTTCGCTTCGGTAACTGTATGCGCCCAAAGCCAGGATGGCTACGTCTACAAACCCGAATCACAGGAACTATATAATACAATTGTTCATATGGACAGCGTCTATTTTAACGCCTATAATTCCTGCGACATGGATAAACAAGCAGCAATTTATGCCGACAGCATCGAGTTTTACCATGACGGCAGCGGCCTGGAAACTTCAAAAAAAGATCTTTTAGCCGCGATTAAACAAAATATCTGCGGCAAAGTAACCCGCGTGCTGGTAAAGGGAAGCATCGAAGTTTATCAAATACCAAATTTCGGCGCCGTAGAAATCGGTCTGCACAGGTTCATTAATCATGCTGAAAACAATTCCCTGTCAAGGCCCGACAAGTTCATTGTTGTTTGGCGACACCAAAACGACCAATGGCAGATAACCCGTGTAATCAGCCTGCATACCGGAAATAAATAAAATTGTATTTTAATAGCGCCCCACTGTGCCGCGCAATGATTCGAATATTTTTTTTGAATCAAAGCCGACGCCATTTTTAAAAACAATTTCGGTATTCCTTACAGCTGAAATATGAGTTTCAGGGTCGCTGCCGATCAAAACCAGGTCCGCTTTTTTACCAACAGCAACAGTCCCTGTTTCTTTCGCTATCCCCAGAAATACCGCGGCATTCAGGGAGCAAATCCTGACGGCTTCCGGGAAACTAAAACCTGCTTCCGTTAATAGCTCCAGCATGTGCCGGTCTGAATATCCGGGAATTACTCTTCCATCATCAGTCGGATCGGTTCCGGCCATCAAATGGCCTCCCATCATTACAAATTTTTTTTCCCATGCCATTTCTTTTTTGAAGAGGCTGGTTGCATTGCTATCACGGTTCAAAGCTTCACGGTACACTTGTTCAACCGCCTCTCTTAATTGCGGTATCAGGGCATTCCCTCCGCCGCCGGGTATTGCTTCCCGCCCTGTAAATGGTTCAAAAACCGAAAGAGTTGAGGTTAATGCTACATTTTTATTTATTAATATCTGTATTAGCCGCTCAATTGATTTGTCATTGACATCCAGCGCCAGCAAAGAATGATTTAAATTCCCCGAACAAATGTTTGCTTTCTTGCTGGTATCAAAATCACTGCAATCCATAAAGCCATGTTCCAGGTTGTCGATCCCGGCTTCTGCGGCTTCTTTACATGTCACGGAGCAAAGATGACCGGTGACTTTGAATCCTCTTTGATGCGCTGCCTGAATCACCGCCTCGAGGTCGGCCACGTGTAATGTCCCGGTAAACCTTAAAAGAAGTACATCCGAACCCGGCCCAGTAATTAACGATGCCGGCTGCTTCTTCCGGGTTGTGAATGTGTAACATTTCAGGGACAGGAAAACCCTCCCGTTCAATGTATGGGCCGGTAACATCCATATCAGGCCCTGCCATTTCTCCGCGCTTTATCCACTCTTTTAAATTCAGGTCTGTCTGGGGTTCAATACTGCCGGCGGTTCGCATGGTGGTTACCCCACCGGCCAGGTACAATTGAGGAAAAGATATCGGCATTTCCTGGCCGAAATAATAATCCCCGGCTGCCTCTGCATAGAACAGGTGTTCATGCATCATGATCATTCCCGGAATGATCGTTTTACCGGTGCAGTCAATGATCTTCGCATGTACAGGAACGTTAGTATTTGCTGAATTGCCCATTGCTGTAATGATGCCCTTCATAATGATCAATGTCTGGTCCGGCATGGATGGGTTGCCGCTGCCATCCGTTATTTTTGCATGGATCAATGCAAGCGTATCTGCCTGAACACTGATATATTTTTCCACAGAAGAACTGAATTGGCCGTACGATGGTAACGCTGCTATCAAAAAAATAAACAGGAACGCCATTAAATAAAATCTGGTCTTAACGAACACACACAATGCTTTTATTTTTTAAAGATCGTTATTTTTACACCCATAAAACTAATC
Source organism: uncultured Bacteroidota bacterium (assembly GCA_963711345.1). GTDB lineage: Bacteria > Bacteroidota > Bacteroidia > Chitinophagales > Chitinophagaceae > Puia. The sequence continues at coordinate 1,990,498 of CAVQDS010000002.1, forward strand.
CAGTGCAAAAAAAATTACCAGTTATCGGTGCGTTTTTCACGGCGCTTTTTTTTCTTTATTCTCCCAGCTTCGCACAAACGAAGGATACAAGCATAACCATCCGCCAATCTGCCCATTTCAAAGTGGCGCCGGCGCAGGTATATAAGACCCTGCTTAGTTCAGCAGAATTTAGCGCCAGTACAAAAAAATCATTTGATATGTTCTCTGCAACTTCAGCAAAGATTGATCCGGAGGTGGGCGGCGCCTTTTCTTTATTCGACGGACATATAACCGGCAGAATTCTAGAACTGGTACCCGATCAGCGAATTGTGGAAGCGTGGCGGGTGGTTGACTGGCCGGCCGGGGTCTGGTCCATCGCGCGTTTTGATCTGAGCGCCGAGGGTGGGGGCACCCGTCTGAATTTTGAACATGTCGGATTTCCCGATGGCCTGAAAGAACATTTATCTGAAGGCTGGCAACAGCATTACTGGGATGCGATGACGAAATATTTTCAATAAATTAATCCCGCTATGCCCAAAATGAGCGCCGGCATTTTACTATTTTGTTTTAAAAATATGCACCCGGAAATATTATTATTTCACCCCGGCGGTAATGAAAAAGGAACTAACAAATGGCAAATACAATTCAAATATAAGATGTGCTACTGAAAATCAATCATTTACAACATTTGTTTGTACGGATAATATCCGTACATTTACTGTATAATATACAGGCATGAATACAGCTGAAAACGCACGCTTTGATACCCGGATCCCAAAAGATCAGAAAGAACTTTTCCAGTATGCGGCAGAAATTGGTGGTTTTAAAACACTGAGTGAATTTGTTATTTACTCAGCTAAAGTGCAGGCTGAAATCATTGTTCAAAAACATGAATCTATCCTGGCATCCAAAAAAGACGCAAAAATTTTCTTTGAAGCGATCATGAATCCGCCAGCAGCCAATGCACAACTCAAAAAAACGGCGAAGGAGTATCATCAGCTGCTTACTAAAAAATGAGCTATTTAACCAACCCGCTAGAGACAGCCCATAAGAAAAAAGATTTTGATTGTGGCAAACCATCCCTGAATTATTATTTACATATACAGGCCAGGCAGGATATAAAAAGAAAGCTCGCTGCCTGTTTTATCCTCGCTGATGATATTAATAATGTGAAAAGTTATTATACACTTTCAAATGCCTCCATTCCAAAGAATCTGTTACCGGAAGAAATCAAGACGAAAATGCCTCCATCTTATAACCATTTACCGGCAACACTTATGGGGCGTTTGGCGGTTGATATAAAATACAAAGGACAGGTGTGGGGTAAACTACTTTTAATTGATGCACTTAAGCGATCGCATGAAATATCAAATACCATTGGTTCGATGGCGGTAATAGTAGATCCGATGGATGAAGAGGCCGAAAATTTCTATCTCAAATACGGTTTTATAAAACTGCCTGACAGTGGCAAAATGTTTCTTGCTATGGGAACTATTGCGACGTTATTTCCCTAAGGAGGTAACTAAACTATATGGAAGAAATGCAGGCTTTTAATAAGACGCAATTACATCCGGCACACTTGAAAAGAAAAGAACAGTTCAGCTTAAAATGAGAACATACATACTATGCATGACGCTCTTTCTTCTGGCAATGGCCAATCCGGTTAAAAGTTTGAAGGCTGAGTAAAGACAGGTATAAAAAAATCTTCGGAAAGACTAGCAGCCGCCATCACTATCCCTCTTGCGCCAAATGCTATAAATATTGATTCAGTTTGTCTAATTTTCTATTCTAATATGATTACACCTCTGGCAGCTATATTGATCATAGTAGCGGTTATAGCTTTTATGATACTGTATAAAAAACCGCGCAGGAAATTTAATTTACCTGAGGGGTATAAAAAAATGCTGGAAGAGCATGTGGCGTTTTATCGGACATTGGACAGCGCAGCCAGAACGAAATTCGAAGAAAAGTTGAAAGATTTCCGGGGTTATATTTCGGTAACAGGCGTCGATACAGAAGTAGATGATCTGGATAAATTATTGGTGGCCTCAAGCGCAGTCATCCCGATATTTGGGTTCCCCGCCTGGAGATATGATAACCTGAGCGAAGTGCTATTGTACAAAGACCGATTTAATGCGGAAAATTATTCGGCGATAGGTTCCGGCCGTGACGTTTTGGGCATGGTGGGAACCGGGGCGATGCAAATGCAGATGATTTTATCCAAGCCTGACCTTTACAGAGGATTTAGTAATTCAGGAGGAACAGAAAATACGGGCATTCATGAATTTGTTCATTTGCTGGATAAAGAAGATGGCGAGGTGGATGGAATGCCGGAAGCTCTGTTGAATAAAGCCTATGCCATTCCCTGGTTAAAGATGATGGCAGATAACATAAGCAAAATGAAAGAAGCCAGGTCTGATATCAATATCTATGGTACTAAAAATAACGCGGAGTTTTTCGCTGTTGCATCTGAATATTTTTTTGAGAAGCCCAAACAATTCAAACAAAAACATCCGGAATTATATGAGATGTTATCGAATATATTCAGGCAGCAACCCTGATGGACTACCACTGATATAATTGAATAATTGGTATGACTATCCAGGCAAATGATGTCCTGAAAAAAGAATTCCACAAGATTTTGGCTCAATAACTTTTTATCAGGATAAAAAATTTAAGTATATTTATTGAGCTGAAAAAGTATCTCCGCATATTAAAAATTTTCTTTCCTATGGGATTGACATGGGAAGACCTTAAGGAAATATTTGCCCCGTTTGCCCGTGACTAACTCCAGAGGCGTAGCTTTCGTATATAAAACCAGCGCTTCATTTAATTTTTTTAAATCTGCAGTATGGAAAAGAAATTTATTGAATCAATGGGTATTCAACTGGCATATGTTGAACAAAATCCATTCGCAAAAGAATCCATTATTTTTATTCATGGAAATTCTGGCTCGTCGTGGCTTTGGGAAAAGCAATTCAATGATTCGTTATTTTCTGAATACCGGCTCATTGCATTTGACCTGCCAGCGCATGGTCAGTCTTCTGCTTCCAATGATCCCGAAATGGATTATAGTGTGACCGGACTTTCAAAAATTATGGCCGGTGCTGTACGAAAGCTGGTCCCTAATAGTCCCTTTATCCTCGTAGGATTTTCCCTGGGAACAAATATTGTGGTTGAAATGCTGGACTTCTCAATAACTCCCCTGGGAATGGTTTTATCAGGTCCTGACCTGATCGGCGGAAAATATGCTTTGCAGGATGCTATAATTCCTGACGTTGACACCACCCTGCTATTTAAGGATAATACTCCTGTTGAGACAGTAAAACGATATACCGGGTTGGCCACTTCATCAAAAGATCAGTCGGATACTGATCTCATTATTGCTGACTACAATTCCGTGAAAACACCTTTCAGATCAACACTTTTAAAAACGGCTATAGCAGGCACATATGGCGACGAAATTTCAATTTTAAATAAATCAACTATTTCGACCCTGTTTGTATATGGGGAAGACGAAAAATTACTGAATACAGATTATCTGAAAGGAGCCGACCTGCCCATATGGGGAAACAACATTTTTAAGATTCCGGATGCAGGGCACTTCGTAAATATGGATCAGCCGCGGGCTTTTAATGATTTATTATTTAAATATTCGGATCAAATATTTACAGCAGATCATTCCGGATAGGATAGTTTACTCCATTGAATTGGACATATATTTTTTAATATATTTTCCAAAGGCTGACGCCAAATAAGTTGCAAATAATCCGGAAAAAACACAGCTGCATAAAAGATTTGCGAAGCTTTAATAAAGAACAGAAGGCAGAAAAGCACCAGTCGGTTCGTTGTATAGTCCTTTACTCATTAATGTCATCGGCTCAACAATACGCAGGCCGTTTTGCAGACACCATCTAAGCACTTCTGCATTACGCGAAGGAAGCAGAAAGCCCGGGCCCGAAAAATTTGCTGATGCGCCAATCAATGCTTTCAGCCCGGTATTCGATGCTGCGATGGTGTGCCCCAGAAAACCTACCTGGGTTGTATAACCGATAATTTTTACATCGTACTCAACAACAGAAAATGTTCCTGCTTTGATAGCGCCGGGCAATTCGTGACTGCGGTCATGACCATGTATCTTATAACATAATTGGTTGCAGGAATTCAGATCCGCTTCATTTCCCGCGCGAACCTGGTAGCCGGGAAAACGAATGGCAAGAGCGGCGCCCTGAATCACAGAAAGAGGTTCCTGTACATCGAATCCAAGTTTTGTGTAGAGAGCCAATGACCGGTTATGATAAGCAGCCTGCACCAATCGCACGCCTGCAAGTTTGATATCTTCTGCATGATGAAGAACCTGCTCCATCAGTTTTTTGCCTACATCAGCATTCTGGCAGGCCGGGTCCACTGTAATAGGACCAACGCCTCCAATGAGTCCATTTTCCCACAGAATATTACTGCCAAAAATTTGCCCGTTCTCCTCGGCCACAACAGAATATACTCCTGCAGCGGAAAAAGCATAGTTCATTAAACCAATGGCCATTTCAGCCTGCGGAAAATCCGGCGGAAAATGGTGTGCCTCTGCAATCACCTTAAATGCGTTGTAGCAAATAGCTCCGCATGCCTGGGCATCTTCCGGCTTTCCTGGTCTCATGATAAGATTCATATAAAATAATTGAGCTGATTAGTTATGATCATGCACGTGCGGGATTGAAAGTAACATGAAAATTTGTATTTCCGGACAGTTCTCTGTATCAAAAGAATATACTTCACCGTGAAACTCCTTAGAAATTAATTGTATGTCAGCTTTCCTGGCAACAACCCTGCTCACCATAAGCTATCAAGGTATTAAAGCGGCAATGGCCAATCCGGTCGAATTACTTCGAATGGAATGAGAAGTGAAAAGATCCCGCTTATCTTATTAAATGTTAGATAACATGCGGTATAAATCTACTCAGATTGTCCGTGATGAGTGAATTTGACTCCCTGATCCCCATTCCGGCAGGTTCCCCGCCAATAACCCAACTCCCCATAACCGGATAATTTCCGTCAAATTCAGGAAGTTGAAAAAATTCCTGATAAATAAATTGACCTTCTCCATAAAGTCCCTCTGTTCGACAAACCAGGCGATTATTGCTTATTATATCAATATTTGCTCCTTCTCTGGAAAGCATAGGTTTTTTTACATATTCGGACAATTTATCAGGCTTAAAATAAGCCGGTAAAAGTAAAGGGTGATGAGGAAATAGTTCCCAGAGCAAAGGCAGCAATGCTTTATTGGATAAGATCATCTTCCACGCAGGTTCAATAAAAAGCATTCGATTTTTATCCTGCAATATTTTTCCACCGAACTCATCGCTCACCATCCATTCCCAGGGATAAAGTTTGAAAAGATTTTTCAATGGTAAATTCTGTACATCCATGAAAACAGAACATTTTTCGTCCCAACCAATATCGTCCATGTAAACCAGCTTCGTGGATATCCCGGCCTGCATTGCACAATCCCGCAGATACTCTGTATTCGTGAGATCTTCCAGTGTGTTTTTAATACAGCCAAAATGCAGTTCTCCCGGATACAAATATGCGTGCACATACTTCCAACAGGCGATCAGCTTTTCGTGAATGCTGTTAAACTGATCCTTTTTATCATTGAAATCCATTAACCAAAACCACTGAACAATGGCAGCCTCATACAAACTCGTTGGGGTATCTGCATTAAATTCCAAAAGCTTGATCTGACCGTTTTTGAAACAAAGATCAAGCCTTCCATATATGGAAGCATGATCTTCATTCCATGTTTTCTCAATATAGGAAGTAAAGTATTCAGGTATTTGAAACCGATCATATAAGTTTTTATCGATCACATGCTGCACCGCCTGGAGACAGAGATCCCATAGACAGGCAGTAGCATTTTCAATTTGAAGAATTTCTTCCATGGTAAAGGAATAATACGCGCTTTCATCCCAATAAGGAACGTTGGAAGTGTGAAATCCAAAGCCGAGTTGTTCCACTGATGCCTGCCAGTTATTTCGGGGTTCCGTTGAAATTCGTTTCATTTAGTATAAGATTTAAGAATTTGCTGCTTCCCCGTTTTTTCCCCAGCCACCGCGGATAATAAAATGACTGTCTCTCCAGAAATGTCCTCTTCTGTACAACCGGGCTGTATTATAAGCCGTCGGCGAAATGTTTGAAGGATAAAGGTTGGGGTTAAAAGAATAGGACCATAAAGGAAGAACCTGATTACAACAGAAATTGAATGAGTTATTGTATGAATCGCCGTCAATCGCAGGTGCTGCGACCAGGCCGGAGTCATAGACATTGTCGGCAGGACTTTGCGATGGAACAATAACGCGATTACAGGATGCAAGAGCAGCACCAATAAGAACAAGTTTTATGCTCGATGATTTTTTCATCAGTTAAATATTTTATCCCTGGAATTTTCAAAATATGCCACACGAAATATCAATGGAGAAGGCATTGCCTTTTAAATCTGTACCTCCTTTATTTTCGTAATGAATGAAATTATATTTGAGTACCAAACCAACATTTAATGCTTTGTGAAAGAAATATTTAAACCGGACACCCGTATTCAGATTGAGCGTCGTTATATCAGATGGCGATAACGAGGTTAACTTCACATCCGTGTCTGAAGCGATGTCAAATTCATCATATCCAACGCCGATTGTAAGCCCAAAATCACACTGTATGGTATGTACTAAGTATCTGGTAAATTCAAAACCCAGGTACCCGCCTCCGAAATAACTTCTTGTATAAAGGGTATCATTTCTTAGTACAGAATAGTTCTGGGCCGTGGAATTGACGAGTCGTCCAATTCCAACAAAATCAAATTCGTTTCTCATTTTTCTATAGCCAAATGAGTAACCTGCAGTGGGATGAATTCCGAGTGTCCCAAGATATCCGGTGGGCATCCAGGTCCCCATGATTATACTAAAAGTACCAGCGCTATGGTCCCTAAGGGATTTCAACCGGTTAAGCCGGTACATATCCAGCTGCTGTTGAAATGCATCGAGTTCCGGCAGGGATTTTCTAAGTGTATAAAATTCTGACCTCGGATGCTCAGTCTGACCTGAAAAAACCAGACAAAGAAATGTTTCAGAAGCATTCAGATTACCGCCGGAAAGAAGACGATTCGCCCAGGTGCGCGTAATATTCAAAAGTTTCGTACACTCCGGTGACGCGTCGTAATAAATATTTTCTCTTACATTAATATAGTACCTGAATTTGGCTGACTGCGTTTTGATATTTTTCATTTCCCTTGCATAATCATCCAGGAAGTATAAAAAATCGCAGGGCATGGTGATGAATGAAAATTTTTGCTGTTCGATGGCTGCCAGGGTTGAAATGCAAAAGATAAGCTCGTCACTGGGCACTTCGGAATTTTTCCAGTTCTGTATATAATTATTAAGTTCAGTCCATTTTTTTTGCTCTATGAATTCCGGGAGCAGCGGATTAATGTAGCGTATATATTTTATGGCCTCATAATCCGCAGCGGAGAATTTTTTTTCCATATTTTTCTGTGCACCGGCCAGCTGGACTTGAATCTGCAGAAAAATACATATAATTATTTTATAAGGGGTTTTACCTGGCATATACAGCATTTTCATCCTGCATAAAGATTAATCAATGCTATTAGACATTGATTAAGTCATTCTTAAAGAGAGATTAGAAAGTGATTAAAATCTCTTAATGCAGAGAGGCCGGATGATCTGCTTTTCGAAATTTGATTGTAAAAACAGACCCTTTGCCAAAAATGGACTCGACGTTTATGGAGGCATTGTGGAGTTTCAGTATTTTTTCACTTAACGAGAGTCCAATTCCCATTCCTTCAAAGCCATTTGTATTAGATCCTCTGAAGAATGGATCGAATATACGTGTCAGTTCCAGCGAATCGATACCGATTCCGTTGTCTGCAACGGACATCATTACAAAACCAGGCTCATTGGAAATCTTTACATAAACAATTTGGTTCCTGGAAAACTTAATAGCGTTTTTTACAATATTACCAACGCCTATAAATAGCAGTGTCGCATTACCCTGAATTTTATATTCCGACGATTCATAAGGTGAAGAAAAATCCAGGGAAATTTTACTTCCTGTGATGTTATTTTCCCATTCTTCTTTAATCTGCCAGGCTATTTCATCAAGTTGAATATCGCCAAATTCATCCGTATCGATATTTGCATTAACGAGAGCAAAAAGAGCATTGATCAGTTCGTTTATCCGGGATGTTTCCGACAACAGGTTTTTCAAAACAGTTTCGTATTCCTCTTTTGTCCTGTCATTTTGCAATATTACTTCCAATTGTGCGGTCATGGATGTCAATGGCGTCCGCAATTCATGAGATGCATTGGCTACAAATGAACGTTGTGCATTGAAAGACTGCTCCAGATGTTCCAGCAGGGTATTTATTGTAATAGACAGGTCCGCCAGTTCATCCCGCCCATTACCTGTATTCAAACGTTTATCCAGACTTGTCGATCTTATATACCTGACTTCATTAATTATACGATTTACTGGTTTAAGAGCCAGTTTTGCGAACCACTGCCCGATAAAATAAACTATTATGATGGCGATCATGAAAAGCAGCAGCATGATCATCCTCAGTTGCTTCATGTGGTTAAATTCGTAAATGTCTTTTGCTGTTGCAAAAACAACAAAATTTCCGGAATTATCTGCATAAAATAACCCCACACCCTGCATGTCTTTGTCGCTAAACTTTATATTTTTATTTCTAACAACTTCTGATATTTTGTTTGCATAAAGTTTTGCTTCTGACTGATTAATAAAGACGGCGTTGCCTTTTTCGTCATATATTTTAAATTCTTCCTCCGGCAATGACCTTGAATATTTTTTTTGAACTTCCCTGAATTTCTCAGCAGTTAAGTTGTCCTCAGCCAAAAAAATTTGGGCGACCGTAAGTGCTCTTTCATTCAGGCGGTTGTAGAAGTTCGTTTCCCGGTTTTTTTCAGTCAGATAGTAAATACCAGACAATACACTGAATAGTATAATAGCAAAAATGATGGTAAACTGTAAAGACAGCTTCTTTTGTATTTTCAAAAAAAAGATTTAATAAATGTTTATTTTTCCTTTATCATATAGCCCATACCGATCATGGTATGAATTAAAGGGTCACCATGTCCTTTGCCAATCTTCTTTCTCAGGTAGTTGATATATACATCAATGAGGTTGGTTCCCCGATTAAAATCTATTCCCCAAACTGCTTCAGCGATATGCGCCCGGGAAAGGACCCGTCCTTTATTAGCCATTAAAACCTCGAGGAGAGTAAATTCCTTGCTTGTTAAAATAATCTCGCTTCCGCTTCTATAAACCGTTTTTTTATAACAATCCATTTCGAGATCTGCGACCTTAAACTTCGAGAAAGAAGGCGATATCTGTCTGCGACGAAGAAGTGAGCGCATCCTGGCAAGTAATTCATCAAAATGGAAGGGCTTTAGTAAATAATCGTCAGCGCCGGTTTCAAATCCTTTGAGCTTATCCCGCATCGTTCCAAGAGCGGTGAGCATTAAAATGGGAGTTTCTCTTTTAAATTTTCTGATTTCACTACATACTTCATATCCGTTTCTTCCAGGCAGAATAATGTCAAGTATGATTAAATCGAAATCCTGATCCAGCCCTAATTTTATACCCGTTACACCATCATAGGCAATATGAGTCGTAAACCCCTGCTCCTCCAATCCCTTTCTTATAAAAGCCGCAACATTTTGTTCATCTTCTACCAGTAGTATTTTCATTACCTAAAATAACAAACATTTTTTACGATTCTGAGGACATTAAGAAATTCTAATATTACCAGAACAAGTATTTTAACAAATTCAATTGTCCGTTTATGGTGTTATTTTTGAAAACCAGTTATGCTGGCCGCCGCCGACGCTAGAAATGATCAGCATTACCAGTCCGAAATAAATTAAAAGAAAAAGCAATTAAATGAGAAATCTGATCTACGCAATCAACACGACCCTGGATGGCTGCTGCGACCATACCAAATTCCGTCCCGATGAAGATACGTTTGAGTATTTTTTGCACCTCGTTCGGGCTACTGACACTTTCCTCTACGGGCGTAAAACTTATCAATTGATGGTTCCTTACTGGCCCGATGTGGCGAAGGATCCTTCCGAGCAGGATAAAGCAGATTACGAATTTGCCCAGGCATTTGTCGCTGTTGACAAAATGGTTGTCATCTCAGGATCGCTCGACAAAGTTGAAGGGAAAAATACAAGAATTGTTCGTTCGAACCTTGAAGACGAAATACTTAAATTGAAACAGGAACCAGGCAAAAATATCTTAACCGGTGGTGTAACCATTCCTTTACAACTTGCAGAGCTTGGTCTGATTGATGAATATCATTTTGTGGTTCACCCGATAATTTTAGGAGAAGGGAGACGGTTATTTGAAGGCATCAACCTGCAGGAGAAATTACGATTAAAACTTGTCGGGTCGACGGTTTTCAAGTCGGGGAGTATTGCGCTTCGGTACTTAAAAAGATGAGCTGTCAGCCAATAAGTTATATTTGGATAAACATATAACGATCGCTATGCCATCCAATTCAACGATTAAAGTTTCCCTTTATCTCAATTATTTTGTTTTTGCCATCCTTTTGAACAGCGTAGGCATTCTTATTCAAAAATCCATTAACACGTATCACGTCGATGAATTGAAGGCGAGTTCACTCGAAGCTTTCAAAGACCTTTCCATTGCATTTGTCTCCTTCCTGGTCGGATCTTTTTTGCCAAGACTTGGATATAAAAGAGGCATGCTGATCGCACTTGCCCTGGTTTTCTTTGGTTGTATCGGCATGTATTTTGGTAACTCATTCACATCCGTAAGAATTCTCTTTGCCTGCGTAGGTATTTCCTTTGCCGTTATTAAGGTTTCCGTTTACTCGATGATTGGTCTCGTTACGGACAGCCCAAAGGAGCACAAAAGCGTATTGACTTCCATAGAGAGTTTTTTTATGATTGGAATTGCTTCCGGTTTTGTCATATTTCCGCTTTTTTACAGTGATATTAACCCCGATGCATGGTTGCGGATTTACTTATTATTAGCAGCCATCATCGCAATTTCATTTGGCATTTTATTTTTTTCCGATTTTAATATAAAATATGAAATACCGGGCACCAGCGTCGGTGACGATTTTATAGAGATGATCAAATTATTGAAAAGACCCCTGGTGCTGTTATTTGCGGTTGCTGCTTTTATGTACGTGATGACTGAACAAGGCATTATGAGCTGGCTGCCCACTTTTAATCAGAAAGTGCTTCACCTCCCCGAAAAAACGAGTGTCTACATGGCAATCATCCTGATGCTGTCCATTGCGCTGGGAAGATATATATCATCCCGGTTAGTTAAAACAGTTGACTGGCTGCTGATACTGGCCGGCTGTTTAATCGGTGCAGCCTTAATGGTTATACTGGTATTACCCCATACGCAAAACCTTCCTCCCGAAGAAATTTCGTCGTTGAAAGATGTTCCGGTGATCGCGTATGTTTTTCCTTTGATCGGTTTTTTTCTGGCACCCATTTATCCTTTGGTCAATTCATTTGTATTAAGCGCTACAGAGAAAATGTTTCACAGCCCTATGGCGTCTTTGCTTGTTTTTTTCTCCGCCGTCGGCGGAACGCTGGGGTCGAGGCTGGTAGGATATTTGTTTAAAAATATCGGAGGACAAAAGGCTTTTTATTTTTCTCTCATACCCATGAGCGTATTGATGATTTGTTTGTTTTTCTTCTATCAGATACAAAAGAAAACAGATGCAAAAATTGAATTCTCAGGCGGCGGTCACTAACCTTTTCGATTGTCATCCGCTGTTTGAAGATGTGCAGATGAACCATGTTTTTGAAGACGGGAAGACTTTTCCTGACTGTTTGCCCAAGAGTGATATAACTGTTATACTTCAGGAATATCTGACGCAAAAGGGACTTCCTCTTTTTAATTTAAAAGACTTTGTCTTTAGTCATTTTGATTTGCCGCAGGAATTTGCCGGCAATTTTAAAAGTGATGTTCACCAATCGCTCGATCAGCATATCCGGCAATTATGGTCTGTACTAACCAGGCAACCGGAAAAACAAAAAGGCTCGCTCATTGAATTACCTCATCCTTTTATAGTGCCTGGCGGCAGATTTCGTGAAATATATTACTGGGATAGCTATTTTACCATGTTGGGTTTGCATCTTCATGGCCAGGTGAAGTTGATAGAAAATATGGTAGATAATTTTGCTTACCTCATTCAGACCGTCGGGCATATTCCCAATGGCAACCGTACTTATTATTTAAGTCGAAGTCAGCCGCCATTTTTTGCGTTGATGGTGGAATTGTTGGCCGACGCTAAAAACGACGGGAACATATATGTAAAATATTTGCCGGCTCTGCAGAAGGAATACGATTATTGGCAATTAGGCGCCAAAGATAATTTGGAAGCAAAACTCCGTACAGTAAAGCTAAAAAACGGGGTGATACTAAACCGTTATTTTGATGAAAGTCCGACTCCAAGGCCGGAGAGTTATGCAGCTGATATGCATGCCAGTGAAACAAGCGATCAACCTGCGGAACAATTTTTAACCAATATCAGGGCTGCCTGTGAATCCGGTTGGGATTTCAGCACTCGTTGGTTCGCGGACCATCGTCACCTTTCCACCATTGAAACCATCCGGATTATTCCCGTGGACCTGAATTGTTTGATGTATAAACTGGAAAAAGTATTGGCGAAAGCTTATTCACTTCATGACAGTATGAATGAATCGAAGATGTTTGAAATGAATGCTGAAAGAAGATTTGAAGCCATTATAAAATATTGCTGGAATGAAAAACAATCATTCTTTACCGACTATCATTGGGCAAAAGGTACTGTTATTGATCATATTTCCGCAGCCGGATTAACCCCATTATTTATTGCCGATAAGGATAATCATTTTATTAAAAGCAAAGCGGATCAGATAGCAACTACCGTTTCAAAATATTTAGTACAACCCGGCGGTTTGGTCACCACGATCATTTCCAGCGGTCAGCAATGGGACTGGCCTAACGGGTGGGCGCCGTTGCAGTGGATGGCGGTTAAGGGCCTGGAAAAATTTGGTAAAGGAAATATTTCTAAAACCATCGCGCAAAACTGGGTTTCTCTCAATGAAAAAGTGTTTGCCGCGACCGGAAAAATGATGGAAAAATACGACGTGGTGGATACAACAAAGTTGGCCGGCGGCGGTGAATATGAAAGTCAGGAAGGATTTGGCTGGACGAATGGCGTTTATCTGGCATTGAAAAATTATTTGAAAGACGTTTAGTGAACTAACGCCAACCCAATCCGGGTGCGACATGCTCAAGAATAGAAGACAATATATGTACATTGTATTCAACGCCTAATGTATTGGGAATCGTCAGCAGCAGGGTATCCGCTTCCCTGATTGCTTCGTCTTCGGCCAGTTCTTTTATGAGCTGATCAGGTGCTGCTGCATAGCTTCTTCCGAAAACAGCCCGTTTCGTCGGCTCTATCATTCCGAATTGATCAGTCTGGTTTTTTTCTCTGCCAAAATAAAGCTGGTCTTGTTCTGTAACCAATGCAAAAATAGACCGGCTTACAGAAACCCTCGGCTCACGCTGGTGTCCCGCTTTTTTCCATGCTTCCTTATACAACCTGATCTGTTCGGCTTGCTGTATATGAAAAGGTTTACCACTTTCATCAAATTTCAAAGTAGAGCTTTGCAGGTTCATACCATTTTTAGCAGCCCAAACTGCCGTTGCGTTGGAGGCAGCGCCCCACCAGATTCGCTCGCGTAATCCCTGGGCATATGGTTCTAAACGCAGCAGGCCCGGGGGGTTGGGGAACATCGGGTTTGGGTTGGGCCGGGCGAAGCCTGTTCCTTTTAACTTATCAAGAAATTCCAAAGCTTTTCGTCTTCCCACTTCCGCGTCGGTTTCTCCTTTGGCGGGCTCATATCCAAAATAGCGCCACCCGTCTATTACCTGTTCCGGTGATCCCCTGCTGATTCCAAGTTGGAGGCGTCCTTCTGAAATTAAATCAGTAGCGCCCGCCTCTTCCACCATATACAGTGGATTTTCGTAACGCATATCGATAACCCCCGTCCCCATTTCTATTTTACTTGTTTTGGCAGCAACAGCAGCAAGCAAAGGAAAGGGCGAAGCTAACTGGGAGGCAAAATGATGCACCCTGAAATAAGCGCCGTCTATACCTATTTGTTCCGCAGCAACCGCAAGATCAATAGACTGAAGCAATGTATCAGATGCACTGCGGGTTTTATATGATGGATGGTTCGCCCAATGACCAAACGACAAGAATCCTATTTTCTTCATAAGCCTTTAAACAGATAGTTTCGAAATTTGTTCCCTGCCTTAATCTATAAGACCCGGCTGTTGAAGGTAAATATTTTGGGTAGGTTATGTATTTGCCAAATATGAAAATAATGTGATGAGAGCCGAGATTAAGTAACCTGCGATGGTTTTGACGCCTTACAAATTTGACTGAACTTAGGTAAGTATAATCAATCATTAAAGCATGGAAAATTCTATTTCTCCTAAACTGAACAGGTTTTTGAAACTTGAATATTCAAATAAAAAGGATATCTGGTTATCCAGCCAGGATTCGTTGAGAAAATTGGTGGGGATTTTAGGGATGTTGTTGCCTGTATTATTATTTACCTTTTTATTTGTTGACTCCGGTGTTGCAACTCCATTACCTTCTATAAGTCATTATTATTATACCAGGGTAGGAAGTATTTTTATTATAGTTGTTAGCCTGCTGGCCATATTTTTATTGGTTTACAAAGGCGAGGCACCGGTTGATTTTTATATTTCCTCTCTAGCGGGAATATTTGCACTCGTACTGATTTTATTTCCTACCAGTAATATATCGGACATCTGTTGTGATACAGCTAAAAAATATTCAGTAACGGTATTAAAGAAATCTGATTTTCGGGTTAATCTTCATTATATATCTGCGGCAATATTTCTCTTGAGCCTGGCATATATGTCCCTTTTTCTATTTACAAAATCTGATAAAATTCCAAGCCAGAGACCACGGGATAAGAAAATAAGAAACAGAATATTCAGAACCTGCGGGGTTATAATGGCCCTGGCTGTCCTTGTGATATTTTTGCGTCTTATAAAGATTATTAATGCGGATCAGTATGATAATCATCACCTGACTTTTTGGATGGAGTCAATAGCTGTAGAAAGTTTTGGCGTTTCCTGGCTGATAAAAGGAAAATTATTTTTCATTGGTCCTTAGCCAAACATACTTCCATAAGTTAATTTATTTATTTTGGCAATTTTTAACCATTCCTCAAGCTTAGTTGAATACAGCTCATCTGCCACATCAATCTGCCAGTACTCCATTGTTCGGATATCCATGATCGTTAGTCTGCCGCTCTGCGGGGTGCCCGTGGCGTTCATGGTGGGTGTTCAACCAGACTTCCTGCAAAAAAATACATAGGGTAGAAAAACAATGTTACTTTTATATCAGCTTCCCTTCCTCTCACCAAATCAATGATTATGAATACGATAATCGAGGGTAGGTCTAGGGGTTTTACAGAAACCACCCTGACGCTCTTACTCCTGCTCATTTTACTCCTGGACCTGTACACCGTGCTCGGTGTGTTTTTTGGAGTATTTACCTACGCCATTATTTTTTCGGTTTCTCTTACCAAAGTTTTTGAACGCCTGGTAAATCTGTTAAAAGGAAAACGTAAGCTTGCAGCATTTATCTATGCTTTGCTGATGATTGTTATCGTTGCACTTCCTTTTATCTATATCATTTCTGCATTGAGTGATTACGCGGCCCGGGCGCAGCAATGGATCACGGACGCCAAAACCAATGGTGTTCCCGTCTTACCGGACTGGATCGGCGGGACTTCCCTTTGTAGGGAAGAAGATCGCGGGCTTCTGGCAACAGTTACAGGCCGATCCTGCTGCTACAATTTCTGCCTATGAGCCCCAGATAAAAAATACGCTTCAGCGCCTGATAGCCGGTGGCGCGGGAATTATCGGGGCAGCTTTGGAGTTTATCGTTGGCATTATTATCTCAGCCGTTTTGCTATCCGGGAGAAAAAAAGTTTTACAGCCGGTTTATGAAATTATGGAAAGCCTGCTGGGCGAAAGTGATGGCCCAGCAATCATTGATGCGACCGGACGTGCGGTGAAGGGTGTAGCCGTGGGTGTCATGGGTACCGCCTTTATTGCGGCATTTTTTGCATGGATCGGTTTTGCGATTGCGGGGATTTCATTTGCCATCGGACTTGCTGCGCTTACTTTTTTTCTTGTCGTGATACAGGTGGGGCCGCTTCTGGTCTGGCTGCCTGTGGCCATATGGATGGGCACACATGGGCAAACCGGGTGGGCAATTTTTATAAGCATCTACGGACTGGTGGTACTGATGGGCATTGATAATATCCTTAAACCCATTCTTATCGCACGAAGCGGGAAGCTGCCGGTGCTGGTACTTTTCCTGGGCGTGATCGGAGGCATGGTTGCCTGGGGTTTTACCGGCATGTTCAAAGGAGCCATTATCCTGGCTGTTTTTTATACCGTATTGAATTCATGGCTGGGTAAACGAGATAAGACGGTAGGATAATTGCTTAAATTACATAGTATGGATAAAAAACAGCAGCTCGAATTAATGGATAAGATGCAGCGTGAACTGAAAGATCTCGAACAAAGTCAGACAGCTGTCCTGAAAAAAGTCGCGCAGATCGCTGCACATAATATTAACCTGGGTGCGGAAATTTTAGATCAGAAACTTCCGGACCTCCAGGAAACGATGGATGCAAATCTGGTGGCCATTGCTTTCATCTCGGAAGATTTTGAAGCATACAGGAATAAGTTTTTCACCGATAATAATATGGGCGCACAACTCGACCCTACCGCATGACCGGGTCGCGGATCCATGACTATCGTATTCTTCTATAAAGATTTTTTGTCTGCTCAAAGACAATAAAGGAATTGCAACGGCCCTCCGGGTCGCGGATAAACTGAATATCAACCGGCACATGTTCATCCACAAAAAATAGCGTATCGGACGATGGTTTTAATACAGTATTTCCGTGGGGCGTTTTGACCTGCAAACCTTTTTCATCGGCACTTAACATAACGGTGTCGCCCTGGTTTCCCACAAAAATTCCGGCATAAGCTTTCAGCAGCTGTGGGGAGAGGGTAACTTCTTTGTACGCAAATCTGGTTTGCGTGAGCAGCCATGCATACACGCTGTCATTATTGTAGGTTCTTTCCCAGCTGTTATGATTGGCGTCGGGGTATACGGTGAATTTAACAGAGGGATTAAATCTTTTTGCAGCCTCTACCATCTGCTCGTCCCTTGCCACCGGCACCACATTATCCAGCGCTCCGTGAAAGCACCAGATGGGAATGTGACGCAGCCTCCAGGCTTCTGCAGAATCGCCTCCGCCGCAAATGGGAATGATCGCGGCAAAATCTTCAGGATGTTTTATGGCGAGTGCCCATGTGCCGAATCCGCCCATGCTCAGGCCGGTCAGATAAATCCTGCTGTCATCAACGCGGTAGGTTTGTTTGATATGGACTAAGAGCCGGTGTAAATCCTCCGGCACCCATCCTGTACCGGCGTCCTGCGCCTGGGGCGAAACAATAATAAAAGGGAAATGTTTCCCGGCGGCAACCAGTTTTGGAGGCCCGTTTACTTTTACTTTCTCGATATCGGTGCCGGACTCGCCACTGCCGTGCAGAAAAAAGAGCAGTGGCCATTTTTTTGCCGTGTCACTTTGATAGCCCTCAGGCAGCGATAATAAATATCCTGTTTGCCAGGTAAATGTTTGCGCGGTTTGCTGTGCGTTTAACTTACCCGGTAAAATAGAGATGAATAAAAGAAAGAGGTAAAATACATGCAGTATAACTTTTTTCATAATGATTTTTTTAATTTGTATACTACACATATCCATGATCGTTAGTTTGCAGCTTTCATTTAATAATGTTGAAATGGTCATAAAACGCTTTCTGACCTTTCGAAGTAATTACTATGATTCTCGAATGTCTGGTCCTTCTTATCCAGTCAAAAAGCAGCATTTTGTCAAGCAATGCTGCAGCAAGCGAGCCGGCTATATGGTGGCGCCTTTCACTCCAATCCGGGCAGGGCCGCAAAAATGATCTTCTTTGCTGCTTTAACTCACCGATATCAATGCCTAAACCAGAGAACCATTTTTCACCCTTGTTGCTGAGATACAACACATCATTGTTGAATACAACTATTTTTTGTCTGATCAGGCTGTCTGTAATGGCCACACCTGTTTTTCCGGCCAAATGGTCATAGCAGGTTCTGCAGTGCAAAACAGAAGGTTCATTCAATTCAACAATACGCCCTTTGGCAATATGTTGGGGAATAAGCACCGTCATGGCCTCGATCGCATAGGCTATCTCTTTTCTTGCGAATTTATAATACTTGTACCGCCCAAGGCTTTCCATAGAAAGCAAATTGGCTTTTAACAGCTTAGATAGGTGCATGCTTATGTTTTGCTGGGTAGTGTTCGTGGTAATGGCTAATTCTGTTGCATTCATTGCCTTTCCGTCCATTAAAGCCCACATGATAGACGCTCTGACCGGTTCTCCAATCAGGGCGGCGATTTGTTTAAACTGGCTCTCCATCATTACATGCATGTTTAAGTGTAGAATGAAGTGTTTGTTGGTAAAGCTACTTTATTTTGTAAAAACCTCTGGTATGAAAACGGCCATATTTTTTCAGTCAGAACTAAAAGACCCTTATGCATTCTATGAATCAATGCTTAAAGAAAATCCTGTCTGCCGTGATGACGGGAAAAAGTGCTGGTTAATATATTCTCACGCAGGATGCAAATCAAAATTAAGCAACCCTTTCACTTACATCCCTTCTGTTAGTTCAAAGAACGCGGGCACTTCCCTGGCTGAGTTATTTGTAAAAAGCCAAATCAGTAATATTTATGAAAATAATTAGCGGCATTTCGGTATTATCTGCTTTCATGCTTTGCAATATTGCTTCGGCACAAATCGATGTCCGTGAAGAACCACATCATAAACTTTTGATGGAAAATGAATTTATACGGATATATGACGGGCATATTCCGTTTGGTGATACAACGTTGATACATGACCATTCTGCAAATTCGGTTGTGGTGTTTCTTTCCAAATCGACTTTTGGAATACAGAACGTGGGTGAAAAACCTTCCCGGACCGAAGTGAAACCCGGAGATATGATCTACCGCTCCTATGACCAGAATCCCGTCCGCCATATCGTGTGGAACAAAAGCAGACCCATTCTTCATTTTATGGTCGTCGAAATGGTGAAACAACCCCCCGATGATGATGGATGCTCAATTATATCTATCCCGGATACCAAGCTTGAAGTTTCGCAAAAAATGGTGAGGGCATATCAATTGGATATTGAGCAATCCGGGCAATACCTGCTTCCCAAATCAAACTGCGCATACCTTTTAATAAATATATCCGGAGAATTTATGGTAAATTATGAGGGTAGTATTTGCAGATTACAACCGAACGATTTTGTTTTCTTTCCACCGCAAAGAGAAATCAGGATAAAAAGCAGCGGCGATGAACATGCCCGGTCTGTTTTGCTTGAACTTAAATAAATAAAAAATGAATCCATCACCCAAAACGTTTAACAGGCTTCGAGAAGCCAAAATAATTTTACTGGCGGGATTTGTTGCGGGCACATTGGATATTACCGGAGCAATACTTGTTTATTGTTATGTCATGAAAGCCTTATCGCCCCTTCGATTACTTCAGGGTATCTCGGTGGGATTATTTGGCGACATGGCTTTACATAATGAAATTCCCATGGCGTTCATCGGACTGGGCATTCATTATGCGATAGCATTTTGTTTTACCATCATGTACTTTTTCGCATTTTCATATATTCCTTTTCTCCGTAAACAAAGGATAATAAGCGGTTTGCTGTACGGGGTATTTGTGTGGTCCGTTATGAACCTGATTGTACTCCCATTGTCAAACGCACATCACTATCCTTTCAATATCAAAAGCGCTTTAACAGCTGTTGCAATATTGATTCTTTGCATAGGATTGCCAATTTCAATGATAATAAGTCAGTACCGGTCAGGATCTTCCTTTAAGAAAAAGTAAGCTCCTCCACCACATCGCCCAGCTGGATAAGGCGATCATTTTCAAAATCAAATCCGGATCTGTCCATACACTCCTCGAGCACCCGTGACGTCCCGTGAATATCTCCCAGAACGAAGGTTTTCATAGACCCAAATCTAATATTTAAATTGTTTAACTTTATAGAACCCCTTCCGACACAGTCTTCGCACATAAAAAAATGAATGATGCGTTACCTGTTGTATTTTTTATATCTGGAATGGCATTGGGGGTTCCACCTTGCCAATTTTATTATACGACGTGAAATGAGCGGGGAAAAGAAATATGGTATCCGCACCATGGGCATTGAGAATCTTCCCGCGTCCGTTTCGCAGGAGGATCGTAAACATTTTAGCAGGTATGAGCCTCTCAATTATTATACTTCCAGCCGGTTGTTTAATTATTTAAAACCGGAGGATATTGCAACAACACTTTTGGATGTGGGATGCGGCAAAGGCCGTTTGCTGGCCATGGGTGCGGCTTACGGATTTTCAGATATCATCGGTATCGATTTTTCCGGGAAGTTGTGCGATGTGGCAGCAGGTGTTTGCAGAGGAATAAAAGCTAAATATCCGGATATAACCATCAGGATTGAATGTGCGGATGCCCGTTATTACTGCATTCCGGAAACAGTGGGCGTTTTATTTTTATTTAATCCCTTCGACGCAATGGTTATGGAGGAGTTCATTCAAAAAGTGTCTGAAAGTCTTTCCCGGAAAAACCGCGCCCTGAAAGTACTATATGCAAATCCCCAGTGTAAACAGCAATGGCTGCAGGCAGGGTTTAAAGAAACAGCATCGTTTGTAAAAATGAGATATTTGCAGGGATCAGTGCTGGAACGAACAATATGAGTATACCTGTTGCTTTTCCGGGAATAAAAACGAGGAATCTGACACTCCGCCAGCTGGTGCCGGAAGACCGGAAAGCAATATTTTTTCTGCGCAACGATGAACAGGTGAACAGGTTCACCAGGCGCATGAAGATGACCAGTGAAACCGAAGCGACAGCTTTCATAGAAAAGATATGGAGCAATAATGAACAGGGTCCCGATGTTTTTTGGGCCATCTGCCTGGACACTCAGCCGGATCTAATCGGAACGGTCTGCCTTTGGAATTTTTCAGAAGACCGGAAACTGGCGGAACTGGGATATGAATTGTTTCCCGCATTTCAGGGCAGCGGCCTGATGTCCGAAGCAGTAAAAGCTGTTTTGGATTATGGATTTAAAGATCTCGGGTTAACTACCATTGAGGCTTATACGCACAGAGACAATCTACGGTCCAGGAAAATGCTCGCGAATTTTCAATTCCGGTATCAGCTGGATAAAGCGGATGCCGATAATGAAAACAATGAGGTCTATTCACTTTCAAATAAACCATATATTTAAATAAAGAAAAATGAATGACCAAAGCCGGCATTTCCAGAATTATAATTAGTCTTCATTTTATATTGACCGCTTTTGTGATTACAAGATATTTTCGTTCGAAATTGCCTGATCCAAATGTTAGGTCTTTGGTATGGTGAGCTGAGGTTTTTATTTCAGGCAATGTTATAGGTGCTGCGAGTTCTCAAAACGCGAACTTTTGAGTGATTTTTAATGGGAACACCCCCGGCAGCCGAAGAAATAACGCTCATTCTATCACAACCTAACAAGTGATTGGCAAAAAAGACCTTCTTTCATTATTTGGAAATACCAGTCCGGCGAAAATATATGCCAGGACCACCCCAAATATGACCGGTCCTTCCTCGCTGAAATGCCAGCCGTTATTGATCCAGGTGGAGGCACCAAAAAAATAACTTAAGATGACAGTTATGCAGACGACTATGGCGACGGGTGCGGAAAGACGGGAGACAAGAAAAAAATAAATCATGAAGAGGACCATATCATAAAGGAGATATATGCCAACACCCTTCGTGAGAAAAAAACGGGCGATAAAAAAGCCTTCATTGGTATATACAGTATGAAATTATTCATCATAGTCGTTCTGTTAAACATTTATTCTTATGCGGATGCTCAAGTTCGAAATAACAATGATTCACTGAATGCCAAAATCAATCGTCCTGAAAAGGTGACCATCACAGGTGAAAATATTTTAATTTACAGATGGGACGATACAAAAACTTCGGATAATTACTGCATTACGACAGGCTTTGGACAACACCCGGAAAAGAATCAATACCATCTGGTGGCTGCATATTCAATTGTAAAAAATTACCAAGCGTATTAATATTTGGAGATCTGGCTGATTCTAAAAATCAGTTTGTTGTGACTTTCAAATAAGGGAGGATGCCGCTGTGATCCCTGGGGGATTAGCGTTTATTTTTTCTTTGCCACCACCTTCTTCACTGCTTTTTTCACGACCTTCTTTACAGGCTTTTTCTTCGGCGCAGCTTTCTTGACAACTTTTTTTACTGCCTTCTTCACAGCTTTTTTCTTAGGCGCTGCTTTTTTAACGACTTTCTTCGCCGGCGATTTCTTCACAGCCTTTTTAACTTTTTTAGCAATTTTCTTCGCAGCTTTTTTGACGACGACGGCTTCATCCCTGACAAAACTGGTGACACTGTCCTTTGCATCGGAAATTTTGTGGCCAATCCCGCTCAGGATTTCACCCGCACTTTCAATAAAGCTGGGATGTTCGTTATCGGGGGCAACAATTAGTTTCTTATCCATAAAGAATGTTTTTCTAAAGATAGCCATAACAGGTCAGGACGACCGGTTTTCCCCCATGGAAAAAAGGGTAGTTTTCCCGTTTTTTTGACTTTGTATCGTTCGTATCTCTGTATAATGATAAAAATGTCAACCGTCTTTCTGCTCATCGTAGTTGTTAACTGTTTTATTTTAATCTTTCTTGATATACTACAGATATTAGCCTGATGAAAGATTTTTTGTTCGTTAATCAATGAGTCATATCCTGGTATGTCCATACCGGGATCGTCAGTTGAAAAAAAGACCGGGTCACAGCATGCCGCTTCGATACCTGATAGATTTGTGGTCTAAAGCCAGGATTCAGGATAAAAAGTTTTTAACCAGGAGCCTTTTATTGAAAAGTGATTTTTCTTATCAGGTTATCCATTGTATCGGCAACAAATAAATAGCCATTCACATCAAGGGTAAGTCCCTGGGGTCTCAAAAAACTGGCAGCAATATCTACACCATTGTTCCCGATCCAATGGTCCCGGTAACATCCCCGGCAATCGTGGTGACTGTGCCATCGGAAGTAACTTTACGAACCAGATTATTATCTGTAATAAAGAGATCTCCCTGTTTATCGATGGTTATCCCGGAAAGAGTATTAAATGTCGCCATGGAAGCAGGACCATCTGAAGATCCCTGAGAGCCATTGCCTGCCAGCGTACTGACTACCCCTGCAAGTGTGATCTTCCTTATCATAAAATTACCCTGGTCTTCTGCATAAATATTGTTCTGGGCATCACGGGTTATCCCGAAAGGCTCATAAAAGGTCGCTGTCGTGCCGGTTCCATTTGTCATACCACCCACGGCATTGCCTCCGATCTCATTGCCCGCGACCGTGGTTACCACAGCAGTAGATGCCGTGGTTGAAGCTGTGGAATTTGGCGCGTTATTCATATTTTTCTGACAGGCAGAGAGAAAACACATCATGCTGAAACATAAGAGGGATGCCCGGTTAGCGGTTATGATTTTCATATACATCTTTTCTATACTTATTTAAAACGAGAAAAAGGGACGAGTGGTTGTAATGTGCGTCCCGTCTCAGGTCATTCCCGGCTGGAACTGTTTACTTTTGCCTGCAATATGAGTGATCATGCATACGATGCGATCGTTATCGGATCCGGTATTTCCGGAGGCTGGGCCGCTAAAGAATTATGTGAAAAAGGATTGAAGACCCTGGTGCTGGAACGCGGAAGAAACGTGGAGCATATCAAAGACTATACAACCGCTATGACGCCGCCATGGGGCTTCACACACCGCGATGAACTTTCACTGAAAACACGGGAAGAGAATCCAATTGCTTCGCGTTGTTATGCATTCAACGAAGGAACCGAACATTTTTTTGTCAAGGATAAAGAGCATCCTTACATACAAACCAAACCCTTCGACTGGATCCGTGGTTATCAGGTGGGTGGAAAATCCCTGCTCTGGGCACGATGGACGCAGCGCTGGAGTGAAATGGATTTTGAAGCCAATATAAAAGACGGAACTGCGATCGACTGGCCCATACGCTACAGAGATATAGCGCCCTGGTATAGTTATGTGGAGAAATTTGCGGGGATCAGCGGCAACCGCGATGGCTTGCCACAGGTGCCGGACGGTGAATTTCTGCCACCCATGGAAATGACCATTCTGGAAAAACATTTTAAAAAAAGCATCGAAGAGAATTTTCCGGGACGCAATATGATCATTTCAAGAACGGCCAATTTGTCCCGTGCAATCAATGGGCGCGGACCCTGCCAGTACCGGGATCTTTGTTATCGCGGTTGTCCCTTCGGCGGATATTTCAGCAGCAATTCTGCCACGCTGCCTGCAGCCGTCGCAACAGGAAATTTAACCCTGCGGCCCTTTTCGGTTGTGCATTCGATTATCTATGATGAAAAAAAACAAATGGCCAAAGGCGTTCGCGTGATCGACACGAATACTTTGGAAGCGACGGAATATTTTGCAAAGATTATTTTCCTCAATGCAGGAACGCTGAACTCCACTCTGATTCTGCTCAACTCCACCAGTTCCCGTTTTCCCCATGGCATGGGCAATGACAGCGGCGCCCTTGGAAAATATTTAATGGATCATAACTACCGGGGCAGGATAGGGGGAGAATATAAAGGTTTCGAAGATCAGTATTATTTCGGAAGAAGACCGACGGGTGTATATGTCCCGCGTTTTCGGAATCTGAATGGTAAAAAAGAAAAAAATTTCATCCGGGGTTATGCATATGCCTGCGGCAGTTCGAGGGAACGGGGATATGACGAGGGAAAAGTAAATATCGGGAAGGATCTGAAAGACCAGCTCAGCCTGCCGGGTAACTGGTATTTCTCCATGACCGGCATGGGGGAATGTCTGCCGGATATTCGTAACCAGGTTGCGCTCAGCAAAGATCAGAAGGACCGCTGGGGTATGCCCCTGCTGGAGATTGACTGCAGCTTTCAGGATAATGAAACGAAGATGCTCAAAGATATTCTCGACAGCGGCTCCGAGATGATGGAGCGAGCAGGGTTTATCAACATTGAGCAAACTGATACGCACCAGGCACCCGGATTGGGTATTCATGAAATGGGCACGGCACGCATGGGTCGGGATTCTAAAACTTCTGTTTTGAATGCCAACAATCAGGTCTGGGGGGCACCCAATGTATTCGTAACAGACGGCGCCTGCATGACGTCCGGTGCCTGCCAGAATCCTTCACTCACTTATATGGCTCTCACGGCGCGCGCCACAGACTATGCTGTGCAGGAAACAAAAAAAGGAAATTTGTAGAAAGTAACTTGATTGACTTTTATGAGTACGTTTTTCTGAAAAATTTATTATCGAAATTTTAATGTGGATTTGATATGTTCTCTGCAACTTCAGCAAAGATTGATCCGGAGGTGGGCGGCGCCTTTTCTTTATTCGACGGACATATAACCGGCAGAATTCTAGAATTGGTACCCGATCAGCGAATTGTGGAAGCGTGGCGGGTGGTTGACTGGCCGGCCGGGGTCTGGTCCATCGCGCGTTTTGATCTGAGCGCCGAGGGTGGGGGCACCCGTCTGAATTTTGAACATGTCGGATTTCCCGATGGCCTGAAAGAACATTTATCTGAAGGCTGGCAGCAACATTACTGGGATGCGATGACGAAATATTTTCAATAAATTAATCCCGCTATGCCCAAAATGAGCGCTGGCATTTTACTATTTTGTTTTAAAAATATGCACCCGGAAATATTATTATTTCACCCTGGTGGTCCCTATTGGGCAAAAAAAGATGCAGGTGTCTGGTCTATTCCCAAAGGGGAATTAAATGAAAATGAAGAACCGATACAAGCGGCTGAAAGGGAACTGAGAGAAGAAACAGGAATAGAGATAAAAGGCAGGCTGATGAAATTAACACCCATAAAGCAAAAAAATAATAAAATAGTATTTGCATGGGCACTTGAACAGGATTTTAATCCGTTGGACTTAAAAAGTAATTTGTTTGAAATGGAATGGCCACCCAATTCTGGAGATAAAAAGAAATTTCCGGAAATGGACAAGGGGTTATGGTATACAATCGAAGAAGCAAAAGTAAAAATCCTTCCTGCGCAGTTGCCCTTCATTGAAGAACTGGAAAAAATGATTTGAGTCAGAAACTGCAGACCCATTTTTCTTAACTTTAAGGATAAACCGACGCAACCGGTTTTTTACCCGAAAAATAGGGTGATTTTCCCGTTTTTATTGACTAGTTCCATTGCTCTCTAAGATTGTTAAATTCATCACTACATTCGTATTATATTCTCATCAACGTTGATCAGATAATGCTACGACGCAAAGAATGAGAATCTAAATATTGAAAATATTTATGCCTGATTCGTTTAAAACCATTTCGAACAGTCTTCAGGTATCCCATACGTATTTTCTGGTAGCCTTTTGCCTGGTAAATACGCTGGCCTTCAGTCTTCTATTTTGCGCGATAGGGTTTCTTGCAGGATTCGCCATTTCTTTCTGGCAATTCCCCACGGCCTTACTTCTTGCCTTGGTTTGTAACTATTTCGCCGGTAACTATTTTTTTGGTCAAAAGAACAAATATCGAATCCTGAAAACCTCTGGCTTAAGTCTTGGTCTGATCATTAGCCTGATATTCATTTCAAACTTTTTTTATGATATCTCTTTCGATGGTCAATGGTATCATCAGGAAACGATCATTCAACTAAAAAATAAATGGAATCCTGTTTTTAATAAATTAGAGGTACCTGTCGATGAAAATACCATCAGTGGGAAAGTAGTCTGGTGTACAGGGATTGATAAACCCGTAAACAAAACAGAAAATACAGGTAAGCCTCCATTAAATCTTAAATTCCTTAACATCAACCATTTTTCAAAAGGTATTGAAATCATTGAAGCATCCATATATGCCCTCACTAACCGAATTGAGACCGGTAAGTCAGTCAATGGCATTTTTTTGCTGGCTTCCTTTTTTTTAACGCTATCTTTTCTCTATAAGATCGAACATATCAGCAATCTTTGGAAATGGCTACTCGCTATACTCATTTCCTTTAACCCAATTACCCTCACCCAGTTTCTTTCCTTTTGTATTGATGGAGTGATGTCGTCTTCACTTTTATGTCTTTTAGTCATAAGTTGTCTCCTTTTCCATGGTACTAATAAATATTATCTCTGGATGCTGGCTTCAATAATTGTGCTTTCCAGTAATATCAAATACACATCCCTGGTTTTCACGGCTATTTTCTGCATTGGATTATTGATAACATTACTTATTAATAAAAAAAAGAAATCATTTAACCGGGTATTGATCGTATGTGTTTTTGGTGGCCTGACCGGAATATTTATTTGCGGATTCCATCCCTATTTGACCAATTTTATCGGCGACCACAATATGTTTTATGGTCTTAAAGAAACAAAAGAAGAAATTTGGGACACAACACCTCCGGTATATAGAAACCTGAATCGTTTTGAAAAACTTTTCCTTTCTCTGAGTTCACATACAGATTCTTATTACGATAACAATAGTTCCATTGCCCATATGCTCAAAATTCCATTTACCGTCAATAAGAATGAACTATTAAACGCTAACGACCCGGAAGTAAAGCTTTCGGCCTTTGGTCCTTTCTTCAGCGGCTCCTTACTAATTGCCCTGTTGATATTTTTTATTGCTCTGACCAAATTTTACAAATCCGCCATCTTTAAAAAAGAGCTGACGGTACTGGTCATCATCAGCTCAACAATTTTGATCATGCCTGATTCCTGGTGGGGAAGATTTGTTCCACAATTTTGGCTTTTACCCGTTTCGATACTATTTATGTCGGAATTTATTTCTTTCAAATATGATAAGTTATTGAAAGGCAGCTTGTGTTTTGCATTGGGGTTGAATGTGGTTTGGGCAGCCCTGGCAATCATTTTTAATTTATTTATATCTGTTCATATTGATTACCAGTTGAGCCAGCTGAAAGCCCTGCACCTCCCTGTTACCGTCGAATATTGTCCTTACGAAAGTTTTAAAAGCAACAGGGTGCGATTTTACGAGTCAGATATCCCATTCCAGGAGAAACCTGTTACCGGCAACTACATATACAATATCATTCATTCCAATACGCGGATTGGAACACCTGTGCCTTTACCACACTTGCCAAAACCACTTTTGTTGAAATGGAGTGAAAAAATAAATGCACAATGACGGATTGAAAAATATATCGGGTTCAACGGTTTTAGTTATCCGGTTTTGAAATCTCTGATTGCATAGGGATATTTTTCATTGTTTTTGGAGGCACAGGAAAAAACAACGGTGACAGTCAGGATGATGATTGCTGAAAATCCTCGTCGCATAAATTAATTATTTTTTAAGTATTGGCTGAAGAGAATACGCCGTATTAATCCATTTAGATGATTCACCACCATCAGGTAATTTTAAGGGTGCATAATTACATATGATAGCCACAACTTTATTGTTGTCATCAACTACCGGACCGCCTGTATAAACAGGTTTCCCTGCAACTACAAAATCAAGCATTTCAATGGATATACCATTGTTTTCATGTATTCCATAAATTGATTTTATATGAGATTCATTTAACTGCATGGCTGCTAAATTTGGTGAGCCTTTTACAACATCACAACCCAGATAAAAAATGTGCCTGTCTATTTGCCTGTCCGAAAAATCAGGAAATTTTGTTGCACTATGAAGCGGTGTATTACATAAATCCGAATCACTTGCAAGTACTTCTAAATCATAATCAGGCAAAACACTAACAATTTTAAGTTTACGAAGTGAAATTTGGTGGGTTATTGAGTCACTATATGCATAGTATATCCCATTATTACTGCCAATATCGTGTGCACAGGCAATTACCTGCCTTCTCGTATCCATTACAAAAGCATTTGCAACAAATACAGAGCTGTCTAACACAATGAATCCGACGGATTGACCATCAACTTTAACTGTGGGTTGACTATTTACATTCAAGGCTATAAAAAGTAATAGTGTAGAAAATATGACTTTCATAGCAACAGGTTTTGGCCTTTGATATATGCTTCTGGTATTTATGAGATGCATTCGAGACTTCAATTCCATAAGTTGAATAATTTAAACAAGTTATTTATTTAAGCTATTTCTGACTATTTGACTAGAATTATCTACCATGTTGCATTTTATGCAATCTGATATGATTGCAGGAAAAATAGTTCTCAAAACGCGAACTTTTGAGTGATTTTTAATGAGGCACCCCCGGCTGTCATAGAATCACAAGCACGTTCGCTCCCCGCCTCCAATTTATTCCAATAGGAGAAGGAGTACCGGTCTTAAAAAGTGGTGGCCATTAAAATCCGAAACCGATCTGCAGTCCACCCGTACGATGATAGATGCTCGTATAAAATTCTTCGGTTAAGCCCGTCCGGTAGTATTCCAGGTATAAAGACCTGAACAGAAGCACCAGCCCGAATTTATCCTGGAGAGTGAGCCGGCTTATATCCGCGCTGGGAATTGTATATACGCTGGAGTAGTTAAATAAGCCTCCCTGAAGGGTGGCGTCATAGGCTACCGCGTTTCCAACCAGGTTGAAATAGACATACCACTGAAACGCGCGTTTGGAATGATCGGAATGCAGGAATGGAGATTTGAAATTTCCCAGGTTGGCGGTAAAACCTGCAGATGCCTTATCACTAAGGGTTCCGACCCTGGCAGATCCGTAAAGAGAGAGAAGAAAATGATTATCCAACTGGTAGATTTGTTTTTCTATATTGACCTGGTAATTCAATGCCAGGTTGTTTTGAATCTGGTTATGCCAGCCCTCAGGCTGAGTATAATTGATCCAATGATGGATTGTTCGTTGCATTTGTTCCCCTCCGGCCGCCGGTCCGATCACTCCTGAGCTGAAGGAAACGCTGATCATTTGTTTTCGATCAAAATTATCGGCTATCAAAAAGGATTTCAGCAGCAAAACACCTGCATAAGGCCGGTCGCCGTATTGTATGTCGTAGGCAGCAATATCATTGGGTGTATAAGCATTATGCTCAATAGCCAGTCCGTATTTTATGGAACTGTGAGCCGGATGCCAGAGTAATTTCATGAGTATAAAATGACTGAGACCCGGATGAACTTTTTCGATCAAAATACCCTGCGTGTAATCCCGGTCAAATGCCGCAAAAAAATCGTTTTCATAATTGATCCTGAAATATTTATTGGCTGGAATATTTCTATAGGCCAGTGTATTGTCCATCGCCTGGCCGCTGACGCAAATCCAATACAAAACCCCAGCAATCAGTGAAAGCAACTTCTTCCCGGTCATCTACTTATCTACGCAATTGATGATCTCCCGGATTTCATTTGCAACACGAAAAAGAAATTCGCAAAATGCGAACTATTAAGTGACTTTTATTAGTATTCTAATCAGCTTCAGCGGGCATTTAATTAGAGGTACGATAACATTATTTTGGACCCTGAGGACTCTGCCAGGTTAAAAGAGTTATTATGATGCCAAGTACCAACCACAGCATCGTGTTTCCAACCACGTACAGTACGATCCTTCTTGCTGAAAGTAATTTTCGGGATTTTAAAATCCTGATGTTTAGATAGGTCTGTAATACCAGGACCAGAAAAAATATTATTACACTAAAATCGCTGCTTGGAAAGGGTAAAAAACGGAGAATCAGACAGGCGACGATGATGTACAGTGAATTGAATCTTATGAGAGTGGAAATATCTTTTGAAGTCATTGGCTTTTCTTCTTTGCCGGGTTCTTCTCAAACATACACATTTGATGACATAAGTCATAGCGCCTAAAATTGCTAACTTTAGAACCAACTCCTCGAATGACAACAAAGAAAATATTCGGGATTGTCTTTATAATACTCGCAGTCATTTTAACCCTTGCGATCCTGGGTCAGCTGCCTGCACTCTTTGCATCAGTCTATGGAATTTTTGCGATTTTTAGCGGCCGCTTAAACAGTTATGAAACCGGGAGAATCATTGGACATTTTGTCTATTGGGTGATCCATATTTCACTGACGGTTGTGTCTTAAGTCGAACGCCTGGAAACGAAAACGTTATGTGGTGCTCAAACGGGATAACTGGCGCTGCGTATATTGTGGTGCGCCAGCTGCCCAGGTCCACCACAAAAGATATGCGAAAAGGAATATCGGGAAGGAACCAATCCAATGGCTCGTCTCCGTCTGCAAGTCCTGCCACGACGCTCAGCATCATTGAGCAAATGAAGGCCCTGTCTAATTTTTTATGGAATAAGTTCCATCCTGAATCTCTATCAAAAGATGGCAGGAAGAAAAAAAATATTCTATATACCGGGCATGATCAGCCTCATCGGACTTCCCTTCCTTATGTTATTTTTATTTCCGAAACCGGCACCAAAATTAAATGCAATCAGAATTTTTCTTCCCTATGATGGAAAATCAGACGACAAATTCCTGCTGGCTTTTTCGAAACAATTTTTTTATAAATCAATCTCAAAAAAAAAGTTTGAACAGATTGACCTATTCGAAAAAGACTCAACGCTGCGGAATTTTTTGCTGCAGCGAAAATTTGATTTTATTTCCAGGGAACTGGAAAGGATCAGTTTTACGGGAGATACCACCACTGTTTTGAAAATCAATGTATGTGATTCGAACACATTGGGCGATATTATCTGGCTGGTCAATCTGACCCTTGTTTATAAAATCCGTCGCTGGGCAATCGCTGACAACAGTTTTTTCTTTGTGAACATCAAACCGTCCTAAACTATCTCACCATCACCCTGATCAGTGAATCCCTTCCTTCCGCGCTTTCGGGCATCACAAACTTTTCATCGCCACCGGTTCTCCGCAGGAAGTAAAGAGCGTAGTCGCAAACCCGGTACTTATAGCGCAGGTAGAGCATATATTCCTGACTGCCGAAAACAGGTGCCGGCCTCTTGTCTGCGAGCATTTTACGCAAAGGCGGATTGACGGTCGAATCGCATTCGAGCATGGCGCGGGATGCATCCTGCAGATAAAAAGGCGGAATGCCCCAGCTGTTGAAATATTTTGATTCAGACAGAGCGGCCGTCAGAATGGAAACTCTTTCGCCCATCGGCGTTTTCAGATAAACAGGAGTATTTATTTTTCGCAATAGCAGCAGTGCCAGGAGCCCGTCTGCATTTGGGTTATCATGAATCTGTGCGGTCAGCGAGGAGGGATCCACATCCTTGCGCGTGATCAGCTCGCGGTAGGCGGGACTGTTGAAGGGTTCTTTTTTAGACTTACCCTGTTCCAGGAGTTTTTTCAGCAGGGCGGGATTGTCCATTTCGTGATAGGTGCGCGCTGTCTGCTGGGCGATCTGGTGCAGGGAATCCATTTTGTCCTTGGCGGTATGCTGGTCTGCTGTCATCGGCTGCTGTTGCCCGCTTCCTTTGCAGCTAAGCAGATAAAACATAACCAGCAACGGCAGGAAATAAATTATTTTTCGGTTGTACATGATCGTTAGTTTAAAGAAATTATAAATCGGTGAGGGAGGGGAAGAGCACGGCATGGGGAAGGGAGGGCTGTCCTCCTCCGGGATCCTGCGTGGGTGAGCCGGGTGCCCATGCGTTCCATCCGCCGAGCGCGTCCTGGAATGTTTTGTCCAGATCCTTCCAGGCCGGTCCGTGAATGAAGTCCGACACGGTGCCGCTGGCATCCGAACCCCAGCTCCAGAAATAATATCCCAGAATACTATTGTTGCAGGTTCGTGAACTGTATGAAACGGCGACATCGAGAGCGTAGAACAGCGTGTTGGCGGGCCATCCACCGGGCTGATCAAATAGTGTGGTGGCGACTCCGTTTGACCCTGTAATATTCCAGCCTGAATAAAAAGTGCCGTCATTCATCAGGCTGTAATATCCGTGCGCATAACCGTCGATACGGTCGATCGTCCAGCCGTTTTCGACCGCACGTTCCGGCGCACCGGTCTGATCGCTGGCGAACATATAGGTCCCGTCCTCAAAATCATACACGGAGACCATCTGGATCATGCAGTCGGTCTGCACGCTGCAGTCTTTCCCGCAGTCGGCAGGTGTGAAAGTAAAAGCGGAATTCATCGGGTAAGAGTTTCCACTGGGGCCGCCAGTAAATACCCAGGTTCCGCATTCTGTGGTAGGCGTACACCCTGCAAATAACAGTAGTACCAGGCAGGTGGCCACACCGGCAAGTTTTGTTTTTTTCATATAGTCATTTTTTTAAGTAATCGTAAAAAACAGAGTAAGGGAAACAAATTTATAAAGTTTTTTTTCGGGGTTTTTAATTGTGACCCCATCTGAGTGTTTCCCCCATCACAGAACCCTGAGCTCAACCGGACACTCACTGATTTGCAGGTTAAAAATATTGCCATTATATTTGGTCAGGTCTTCAACAGAGAAGATCATAATCAAACAAATGAGCTCAAAAATGATAAAAATAAAAAACCTTCTTTGGATCATTCTGATGCTTCCTGCCACTTCAATATTTGGGCAATCCAGTATTTCTGAATTGAAAGTGGGTCATGTATTCTATATCGATATTCCGGACTATATGTCCAGGACGGCCGGGCTTAACAGTGCTGCATCTGTACAATTCAAGAGTTCTGTAAAAGATGTCTATGGATTTATCATCGAAGATTCCAAAGAGGATTTAACTCTTACGGATATGAAATTTGCATCAATAAACGAATTTTATGACTTTTTCGTAAAAGACTTTTTAAGGGATGAGGATAAAAGAAATATATCCCCGGTTCATACTTTCAGGAAGGATGATAAAAATTATCTGGAAATGGATGCCTCCTACTATGATAAAGATGCCAAATCAGATATTTATTATTACGTGAGTATTGTTGAAACGAAAGATTATTATTATAAAATACTATGTTACTCCGCCTTGGAAAACAAGGAAAAGTTCAAACCTGATTTTCAAAAAATTCTGCTAAGTTTAAGAGAATAAGGATACTTTATCGGAGATAATTTCACTTCCATGATACGATCATTGAATCCAAATTCATTTATAATTAATTTTTTATCCACAATGGTCAGCGCGACCGAAATAATAGTTCTCAAAACGCGAATTTTTCAGTGATTTTTAATGAGTACACCCCCGGGCCGACAATCATAGCATATCAGAGATATCACTTTCTTATTCTTTCATACCAGGTTCTCACAAGACCATTGGATTGGACCTGAGTACTGATATGTCTGAAGGGAAGATCGGATTCCAGATAATCAAATAATGGGATACCACTTCCAATAAGTATGGGGGCCTTTGCAACAGTCAGCTCATCAACTAAATCTTCCTTTAAGAAATCCTGTATCACGACGCCTCCGTCAATATATAAGTTCAAAAACCCCAGATTTGCAAGGTGTACCAGTAAATCTTTTGGTCTCATAGAAAGAATAATCACTTTTCCTTTTACTGCATCAGGGACTTCTTTCATGCTTTTGCTTAATACAAACACTTTTTTTGTATATGGCCATGAAGAAAAAGCCAGCACCTTTTCAAAAGTGTTTTTGCCTATTACGATCGCATCTACTTTTTCTATGAATGCTTCATATGCCTTGATTGCCTCATCGCTGGCAAACCCGCTCAGCCAGCCAAAGTCTCCGTCCTTTCTTGCTATAAAGCCATCCAGGCTCGTCCCGACATAAACTTTCGTAGTCATTTTGGAGTGATCATTGACCAGTGCGCATTTAATAACTGCCAGCCCTGAGCAGTCTGCTCAGCGATCCCGGTAAAATATCCATCCGAAGGTGACATTTTTCCGGCTGTATCCGTTATGTCCTCGTGAAAAATGGCTGCAACACCTGCTATCCTCCCGGTCAATGGATCGATGCGAATATCTTTCCATCTTAATGCAATGCTGCTTACACTTTTCGAATAGATCTTTTTCAGAAAATTGGTTGCCGCACGATTGTCAGGAAATACCAGCTGACCATCGGCAGCCATATAAAAGCCGGGTGAATTTTCAAAGTACCGGAGCCATGCAAGAGGTCCTTCATGAGAAACTGCTGTAGCAATGGAGGCAAACATTTGCCGGACACTATCCTTTACGACTGAGGACTGCTCTTTCGTTAATGAATCTGCAGGATTCCGGCAGGAGTCTATAAAAAGCATGATAGCAATTAATGACATTAATTTTACCCAGGCGGATGAGCTGTTCATTTTTATTCAAATTTTACGGTTCCTTTTAATGTTATCCAGGGATGAATTTCATAAGAAAATATTTTCGACGAAACCATTGGATCTTCTTCTGTAATTTTTATAACTTCTTCTTTTGTTTTGCAATTATAAATTTCAAATCCGGTCCAGACGGCTTTGTCGGTAAATGCTCCTCCGGTAACAATTATTCCGGTTTTTCTAAAGCTGACAATATAATCAATGTGCACCTGATCTATTTTCTTTTTTGTGGCTGAATCATTCCAGTTTGAGCCCCTGCTGTACATGACAAACCAATATCTGCCCAGAGACGGGGCTTGTGTTCCGGTTGAATCTTTCTGCTGTCCCATGCATATATTGCAAATGACTGAAAAAAATAAAATGCATCCCTTTGATCGCAACGATTTCATAATAAACAATTTTAGAAGTTCAATAATGCCACAGCCAGCATGCCGGCAACAGCGTATTCCACCAGTGAACTTAAGCATTTGCCAAATACAAATATCCATGAATAATTTACATAGATGGCGTTTCCGATCTCGGTGGTAACAGAAAAAGCAAGCCAGCAGACAGCTCCAAATGCAATACCATCCAAAAGATGCATGTCACCATATTTATTTTTCCATATATAAAAAAGGACCGAAAAAAAGAAGGCGAAGAATAGAGAAACGAAGATACTGGCTGCATAAGAACGGTTATTTTCCTTGCGCCATGTCGAAGGAGTCAGTGACTGATATTTATGGAAAAGAAAGCCTGTGAAAAACCATTGAATGAAAGTGGTGGCTACCGTTACTGCGATAACCGTAAGAAAAAATTTTCCGGAAAACATGGTATAATATTTAGCGTTTGGAATTCTTCCTGTAATCAACCGGTGTCAGCTGAAATTTATTTTTGAATAAGCGGATGAAAGAACTAGGGTTTTCAAATCCGCATTGAATTACAATGTCATTTATCTCCTGACTGGTCTGCCTGAGAAGCATGCAGGCTTTCTTCAGCCGCAGATGTGTAACAAATTGCAACGGACTTTTTTCGTAAGCTGCTTTGAAACAGCGCTGAAAATGAAAAGGTGAAAGGCAGGCGATCTGTGATAATTTTTGCAGCCTGACCGGTTCAGTATAGTTCTTTTTAATATAGCTCATTGCGGCACGGAGTTTTTGGGAAACATCTGCTTTGGTAAGATTGGATTTCGCGTGAATGCAGTTGGGCATCTTATACCGTTCCAGTTCATGCCACGGCTTTGAGGGACGATCTGCGGGATAGCCGTGCTTTGTCCGGTATGCTTTCCGCTCTTCAGTAAAATTCCACCAGTTTTTTTTGCTGCCCCGGTGATTTGCATAATATATCACCAGACGAAACTGATCTTCTATGCAGGGATCTATCCAGGCGCCTATTTGCTTTTCCAGCAGATAAACCAGTTTAGCCGGTTGCTTCTTCCTCAATTCGTCCAAGGAATAATAACCAAGGGAAATCAGATCATGCGCAAACTTGATTCCTATCGAAGGAACACTCTGAAATTCTGACAACGCAAATAATTCCAGGACACGAATTCGTGAGGTGCCGAGAAAAGACTGTATATCTTTCTTCGAATACAGATAAAGCTCGCTGAACCTGATCCCTCCGGAACGAAGAAGTTTTTTCTCTGCTGGCGTGGGTGACAGTCTGTTTAGCGTGTCATTCATCTTCAGCGAAAGTTATCATGTAATTGTTGGTATCGACGATAGAAAATTCCGTCACGCCATAAAAAGTTTTATCCAAGCCATGAAGCACAGTCACTTTATCTTTTATCTTTTCATAAAAATCACGAATGCCTTTTATGTTTACGTAAAATAACAACGAGCCGCCATTTATCCTGCTGACAACCGGCAAACTGTCCCCGATGCTTTTGAACGTTTGAAACATGTAGCGAACATCCCCGCAACTCATAAGTATAAAAACCGGATCATCTGTATCTCCCACCTTGGTGACTACCTTAAATCCAATTGTCTCGTAAAATTCGATCGTTTTCCTGATATCGTTTACATAAATGTTTGGTGAAACGCTTTTCATCCTGCATTCCGTTGTTGTCATGTTGTAATTTTATGTAAACCTATAAAAATATAATATAGACATATATGCCATTCTTGCTAAAGAAATATCATGGATAGTAATGACGATGTATGTTAACAGCAGGTTTTTAGTGTCAGGCTGCCGAAAGGTGGCCTCTCAACCGAACCGCAGTAATTTTTTGTCCGCGCTGATGCCGTCTCCCTTTGTGCGATCGAGCCTCCGTCATTGAAGTGATTACAGAGCCGCAACAACCTGATGGAAAAGAAAAAATTAACTAATTAACATTACTTCGCCAGCACATGTAGTGAGATGCTTCTAAATACTATTTGGTGTTAATTTTTTAAACTCGTCATATTAGCGTGGCCGGGCAACGGCGATAATTAGGGCCATGTATGCTAGAACCAACGCCCCTCCACCGGCAAACTTCCGCCAGTTTTTACTGTTTGATTTTTGACGGAAGACAGCGATCAGGCAAGCTGTGATAAGAATAAAGTGCGCTATGCCACCCAGCGTCACCATCATCGTTTCAATCCGCCCTGTCCGGCCTGTTCGTATAAAGGACCAAAATTCGAATGCTCCTTCCTGCATTAGATGAGTCACGAAGATATTAAGACTGTTCCAGGCGATTCCAATAGTGACTCCTGCGCCAAGGCTCCACATACTGTTGCGACGCGCGAGGATCACGATGACAACATAAATAAGTGACTGAAGGAAGTGAAGAGGCCGAAGCTGTGGTACGGCCAGCGCGGATATTATCAGCGCTCCAATAAAAAGGGCGCTTGCAACGGTAATCCATACCTGAGTCGTCGAAGACGCGGTTGGGTTTTTTATTTCCTTCATTTTGACAAATAGATATGCAATCGATTTTTACATTGAAATTTTCAACCTGGATAAAATCACTTGTTTAATACGTGGCATTAATCGTTTTGACTTTCAGGATGTTCTTTATAACGTCGGTTTTTTTTAAAATGCTGTATCACATTTGTTGAAAAAGCCGCTTCTCTGGGCAAATCAATCTACCAGCATTTGATTGCCGAAATAATCATTATTAATAATGTGCTTTGTCCGAAATCAAAAAATCAATACTACGGCCTTGTCGTCTCGGTAAAAACATTATGGCCTATGCATGCAGTAAGATCATGATGATCACGTAATTTAATATAATTTTCACGGGTGCCTGGACGGCCAATAAGCCCATAAAATTGCGAAAAGGCATACCATAAGGGTAACGCTGTATTCCATACCATTTCTACCTTCGCCAACTACAAACCACCCGCTTTGAAAGTGAATCAGCACAATTCCAACCATTAAAATTGCAAGATTACAAATACTGGAAAGCACTACCAGGCGGCAGAAAATCAGCCCTACGCAACCGCCAAACTGAAGGATCACAATTAACCAGGCTAACCCAACACCAAAAGGAAACCCAAGCGAACCAAGATACCCCCCGAAGCCATTTGTGTTTGCAGGGATCAGCAAACCGTGTAGCGCATGAACACTGATAATAAGCCCGATTGCAATTCGGACTATTTTTATTCCTGTCTCCGGTCTCTTTAATGGACTTTTAAACAGATCATTTGTTGGCCCCATCATAAACTTAAAATACGATTTTACAAATATGAATTACCAAAAGATACGGACATGTGCAGAAATATAATGCACCAACCCGCTGTCTACACACTCGTTTACAGATGCTTTTTTATTTCCCCCGCCGAGGTGTTTTTGCCTGAGTGTAATATATTTCATGATTCAAGCGTGGTTTAATCCTCAAAGGTTGGGTTGCATACCTGTGCTGGCAAAATATTTCGACCAACCATTGTATCCCTGCGACGAAACCGAAAGGGTTGGACGGATCATATTGCTGGTAACTGTGTTAACATAACGCTTTTGCACCTTTGCTTCTTCTTCCACACCAAAGCCTTGCGGTTACCTGAAAAAAAAGGACTGTTCAAACCAGATGATACGTTGATTACGCTGGCAGGCCAGGAGCATGGAAGGACTCTGGCGCAGGATCGTTTTTAACATCGTCCGACGCTGCGTACAAAACCAATTGTCAGCGACATAAACGGTTAAGGGTATTCAAAACCAAACCTGGTGAGTTGTTTTGCCGATAAAATAAATGCCTGGCCGGTTTTATTATGCCCCTTACCGGATTGCACTTCCTGTCCGGACAATCAGATAATATTTTTGTCTTATGAAAACAGAAAAATTAAACAACGATGGGCCACCCATGGGTTTGACGCCCATACTTAGTGTAAATAATGCAGCACAGGCAGCAACATTTTACAGGCAAGCTTTTGGAGCAAAAGAAATTGCGCGAATCTCTGCACCAGACGGCAAAAGACTTCTGCATGTTCGCATGAAAATTTTTAATACAATTTTTGTATTCATGGACGAATTCCCGGAATTTTCTGGTAAAGGCAGCGGATTCAGAGCGCCGGCTGTTCTCGGAGGTACTTCGGTAACACTTCACCTGCAGGTAAAAGACGCTTCTGCGGTGTGGATACAGGCTACTGAAGCGGGCGCAAAATCAGTTATTCCACTTGAAAATCAATTTTGGGGCGAACTGTATGGCAGATTAAAAGACCCTTTCGGACATGAATGGACCATCGCACAAATGGTTAAACAACTTGCTGATGACAATGTGGAGAAGGCGGCAAATTATACAGCACTGCACGATCACATCTAAGTGTTTGCCCTTATTTTTTATGATGAATGCATTTCTTAGCTTGCCCGATGCAAGTTTTCACATATCACTATATGGACGAAATCCGAGAATCATTTGCTGATTCGTTTTTGGAAAACGGTTGTACGTATTACAAGGATAATAAGCGACGGGTCGGAGTGTACAATTGCTTCTTTTGGAATTCCAGATCCTGAAAATAAAACCATCTGGGTTCAGTCCCACAAACCCGGCGAAACAGTGTTGGCGCACGAGTTGGTATCGGCGTTTTCGGACGCG
The DNA here is from genome assembly GCA_963711345.1 of uncultured Bacteroidota bacterium. Taxonomy (GTDB): domain Bacteria; phylum Bacteroidota; class Bacteroidia; order Chitinophagales; family Chitinophagaceae; genus Puia. The sequence goes on from CAVQDS010000002.1 coordinate 2,030,927, forward strand.
GCGGAGTGAATGCCGGTGAAGGAGTTTTTGGACAGTCTGACTCAGGCTCAGCAGGTGTCTATGGAAAAAATTCAGCAGGAGTCTCCGGAATAGTAGGTGAGGGAACCGATGGAAATGGGGTGGTTGGATTTTCGCAGAACGGCTTCGCCATGTACGCTGATGGAGACGTTTCGCAAGGCCAGAATAAAAGTGGATTCACGAAGGCGTTGGTGGAAATTTCTGTAAACGGAGCATTTGCAAATAATTCAAGACATTTTGTTAACATGCCGGGAAATCCATTGCCTACTCTCTACCGCCTTGATGTTGGAATTTATTCCATCGATTTTCACTTTAATGTGAACGGCCGGTATGTAGTCGTTACACCTGTGGCACTTCCTTTCACCAAAGATGGGTTTAACACATTTCCCGAGAACCCATACGCCCCATTTTGGTATCCTTCTCCTTCTGGAAATACTTCTGAGGTAAATTTTACGGTTGCGAATGTTGTTTTTGATGGTCTGCCTGGTCCTTTAACTCCGGCATTGGGAGATCCGGCTGCCCGCGTTGCAAACCCGACGATGATTACAGTACTGTGCTATCAGCCCTCGTTACTGGGTGCTGGTGGAGGAAATTTTCTGACAGGATTTCAACTAAAGGACACGTCGATTTCAATTGCTATTTTTTGATTTGGGGTAGATCACTCACCCGTACCCGGTGACTTATAAACATTACTTTTATATTCCCTTTTTTTCCTTTTTAGCCGTCCACTCATAGTAGAGGCGAGCATAAACGTTGCAAAAGAACCGGCGAAAGAATTGCATATTACCAAATTAACGATAACCATAAAATCCAATCCATTGGTTTTATCGTGAATGGTATTAGCTGGTTTGTTAATCATATATTTTCCAGGGCTTTCAATAATCAACAGAATTGAAATAATAATAAATGTGAAGATTATGGACCTCAGAACCTGTTTCTCTCCTTCAATGATCAGATCAGTCATCTTAAAATAAGGTTCCTTAGATCGTATATAAAAAAGAAATACGGCGATTGCAATCATAAATAAAAAATTGCCAAGATAAAGTAATGCTGACCGGGTATAGTCACCTGCCCCAATAAAAATATAAACGGGAATGCTATAAAGCAGGGTGGCTACAAGAGCAAAACCTATGTAGAATTTAACCGGATAGCTTTTGACCATATACAGGTATTATGTATCATATCGTTTAAAAATCATACCAGTCTCTTATTTTATAAACTGGGTTCTGATTTCCACAACTATTTCACTGTTAAGCTAAATTCAGAGTGGCGGAAGATGACATTGACTCTATTCGACTTTCCTTTACAATTTGCTGACTCAGGGATTATTTGGGAGATTGGAGAAGCTTTTAAAAATGAGTAAGTATTTCTTTGGCATTTCTTTTTCAGTAATGAATTATTCAATCTTATAAAAACACCATTATGCCACAATCAAATCAGGGTGGATCAACCGGTAACAACTCCACCAGTAAGCAACCAGGTGATGAACAACGTTCTCCGCAATCCGAAAAAGGTAAAGCTGGAAACACCAGCCAGGGAGCCCAGGGTCAGAAGGGGAAGGAAAATATTGGGAAAGGAAAAATGAATAATCAGAAAGAAGCTGCCAACAGGAAATCGGGATTATAAAGGACTAATTTGAAGCCAGGAAGTTTATGAATGGGCGGGGTAAATCCTTTCCATTCATAGTTTTTTTGATTATTTACAGTATAAGGCAATTCCACCATTTGGTCTATTTTATGTATGAAATTGATTTTTCTAAGTCTGGTTCTTTTCTCATGGGTATTAACTCCCAATGGGCAATCCAAAACAGATGCAAAAATCCTCACCGCCGACGGTTTAAAATATTCTTTATCGGTAGACAGGAATGGGGAATATATTTTTTCTTATCAGAATGATATTACCGGTGAAACGGATATTCGAAAAGTCATCTTTAGAAATAAAAAAGACGCTAAGCAATTTTTAATAACCATCGGACTAGCCATTCATTCTAAAGACGGCAGAACTAAAAAGTTTTCTTATTTTAACTACCAAATAAGAATCCTGACAGAAATGGGAAGGGCCTTTATGATGATAAATGAAACAGGACAAAGTCGTGCCACTTTTCAAATTTCAGACGATGTATATCGGGAGATTAATATTTTATGAATCATATTATAGAATTACTCAAAATAAATAACAGATGTTGACTAACCGGCTGCCCAGCACCGATGCTCAAAGACATTCTCGACAGCGGCTCCGAAATGATGGAGCGCGCAGGTTTTATCAACATTGAGCAAACAAATAAACAACAGGCACCCGGACTGGGTATTCATGATATGGGCACGGCACACATGGGACGGGAATCCAAAACTTCTGTTTTGAATGGCCACAATCAGGTCTGGGGTGCACCCAATGTATTCGTGACAGACGGCGCCTGCATGACTTCCGGTGCCTGCCAGAATCCTTCACTTACTTATATGGCCCTGACGGCGCGCGCCACAGACTATGCCGTGCAGGAAATAAAAAAAGGAAATTTGTAGAAGGTAACAATTGCCAGAAATTAAATAGTTCTCAAAACGCGACCGACACACCGCCAGCTATTGAACCGAGAAATTATACTTAAGATTGATAAGTGTGTTGTCGTAAGTGAAATTAAACTGAATAAAGTATCGCCCTGTAATCAGGGGAGCCTGAGGACTAGGAACAAATAACAAAAGTCCGGCACCATAGTATTTAGTCGTATCTGCTACCCAAGGGATAGCATATTCGTATTTGGAATTAGCGGGAATTGCGGTAATTGATGCGATAAAATAATTGCTCATACCTTTCCATGGCTTCCCGACTAATACCGCAGAATCCCCATATTTTTCAGAAGCAGAAGTATAAACCCCAAGAAAATCGGGATTGCTCCAGGTTAACAAACAATTACAAAGGACAACACGCGCTGAACCGGAATTGGAAATGGTGAGGGTGGGAATAAAATTTTGCCCTGCAGAAAAACGCGAAGCAGTATTTCCCTGCATATCAGTTGTCCTTAGCGAGAAATTAATTCCGCCGGCGTTTTGTATTGCAGGAACTGCGGATGAATCTTTTTTACAATCCTGAATGACAAAAAGGATGGTTGCTAATATAAAAGCAGTTTTGAAAGAATAGACATTCACAGTTGTAAGGTTTTAATATCTGTGCTTACTGAATATAATGTAAAAATACCACATCTAAAAACAAAATAAATGATAGTTGATAGAGAATAGATTACGATTATGGTCTGACGGTAAACGCTTAGTCAACGAATTACTCAGGACTTTCATAAATTGAGTAATTAAGGTCTTATAGAAAAAATTTAAAACAATTCGCAAGAGCCACTTAAAAATGAATAAATCAATTAAACTGCTATTATTATTTTCAATGATATTGATTTCGGGGTCTGCACAAATTCGAAATATTATAATTTCAGGCACGATCACTGGAATTTATTTTGGCAAAATATATATGTTTTACGAAAATGATTTTAAGCATAAGGATAGTATCAGTTCAAAAATAACAAATGGTAAATTTCAATTTACAGCACAAACGATTCTTCCTAAATTGATAAGATTGCATATGGGGCAACAAACATCTTATATTGGGGATGTTTATATTGATGATACAAATACTGCTATTACTTGTAGCGATACAGTTTTAATTAGAAATGAAAATCGGGATACGTTGAACAAATTTATAATTCTGGCAGTTAGCGGTTCTACTCTTCAAAATTCAATATCTGATTTTCATAACAATGTAGGGGATGAGAATGCGAATGACTATAACGAAATCTACTTCAGGCATTTATATTATTTTATATCTAAGCATTCAAGCTCTGTGAGGTGTGTCGATTTATCCGGACAGTGTAGTCTCTTAGGTTAATAAATATGTTTCATTGTAGGACCAATTCTTTCAGACACAGGATATATGCTTTGATCCGATGCCTTGACAAACCTAATCAAAAAGATTCATGGGCGAAGCCCATGCCTTTTCTTCTTTCTTTTTTTGGTTCTTTTTTTCTTTAAACTTTCTGATTTCAAATTTGCTCCAAATACTTATTCACATTGAGTTGTAGAGGAATTTATTTTTACTCAACAATACTAAATATGAATATATTTGTTTTACCAGAAACAAGCGGAAACAGGCTCTGCTGAGGAGCAACCTGTCAGGAATATTTCCGGTATCGGAGCATACAGAAGTTCTTTGACAGAAAGTTTTATTGGTTCTTCCGGTGGGCTCAGGTTTGCCGATGATAAGATTCTGCGTTGTGATTTTTGCATATGGTTATTGTTTGTTTTCATAAGCATTTGGTGACAAATAGCCAATCGATGAATGCAGTCTTTTAGGATTGTAATACATTTCAATAAACTCGAAAATCTCACTCCGGGAATCTTCTGCATTCTGGAAGGCGCCACCTTCCAGCAACTCAGCTTTGAACCTGCTGAAGAAAGATTCCATATGCGCATTATCGTACGGGTTATCAGCATCACTCATGCTTTGCAGCATTTTGTAACCGTTGAGTATTTGCCGGAATTCAGTTCCTGCATACTGGCCGCCACGATCGGAATGAATTAGCAAACCCGGATTCACCTTTCTGTTTCCGATTGCTTTTTGCAGAGAAGATGTAACCAGCGATTCGCGCATATGATCCTTCTGGTCCCAGCCAACAATCTTGCGGGAGAATAAATCCATCCAGACAGATAGATACTGGAAGCTGCCGTCGACCATAGGGATATAGGTTATATCCCCTACCCATGCCTGGTTTGCAGTATCAGGTGCTGGTCTTTCCTTCAACAAATTAGGACTGATCCGGTATGGATGGCGGCTATTGGTTGTTTTAGGAACGAACGACCTTGGCTGAATAGCTTTCAATCCATTACGGTGAAGCAGTTTTCTGGCCTTGTACAGACTGAGTTTCACACCCTGGTTGCGCAACTCAGCGACGATCCTTCTGGTGCCGTAACGGCGCTTATGCTGACGGAAAATATCAACTACCTGCTCTTCCATTGTTTTGTTTTTATCCGTAACCTGATAAGTTTGACATTTTCTCCAGGCGTAATAACAACTGCGGCTGACCTCCAGCACTTCGCATAGCAGCAGAATAGGATATTCTTTTTGCATATTGCGGATGAACCGGTAAACCGTTCTTAAATCCCACGGCTGAAGATTCCCAAGGCTTTTTTTAAAATATCACGCTCTTGTTCGGCGCGGTGTAGCGCTGATTTCAACCGCTCAATCTCAGAAGTTGAACCAGGAGTTGAAAGGGAGATTCCGGAAGAATCAGATTGCTTTGCCAGATGGATCCAACGGTAGATGATATGAGTTCCTATACCCATCGATTGTGCAACATCAGATACCGTTCTTCCCGATGCAATTAATTTTAAAACGTCTTCCTTGAAAGATGCATCATACTTTCTGCGTGTCTTTTTTGTATTCTTTCCAGTCATTGTTACTCAAATTTAAGCAACTTGACTGTCCGGATTTATTGGGGCATCTCACTGTAATTAGCCCATATTTAGTCTCAAGGAGTTCAATTTTGAATTATTTACAATTGGATACATTAAAAAGACTTATAGATACTTCGCTTTTTGGAACTTATGAATACAATGCCATGTTGTCATTTATAAACCATGCAGAGAAGACAGGTAAAATGTTAGATTCTTCTTTTCATGATGTAATCTTAAAAGGTACAAACATGCATGAAATGAATACCAGTGAATTTAGGAATAAGTATACACTAATAATATTTTGGGCTTCATGGTGTGTTCCCTGTAGAAATGAGCATGCTGAATTAAACGATATCTACTCAGCTTACAAGTCTAAAGGATTAACAATTCTGGGGATTTCTTTGGATAAAGATGCAAACGATTGGAAAAAAGCAATAAAGCTTGATAAACTCAAATGGCCTCAGTTAATTGATCTTAAATCAATGGAAGGTGAAATCTCTAAAACCTATGCCATTTCTGCCATTCCCTACAATATATTAATCGATTCAAAAGGAACTATTGTTGCCAAGAATTTATCAATTGCGGAAATTTATTCATCCATAGCGAAAATATTTCTATAAATACCTTACAAAATTTCAGTGGCGAATTGTCCTCGATGCAGAAAAAAAGTTCTCAAAACGTGAACTTTTCAGTGATTTTTTAAAGTATACTCCCCCTTCCGCTTCCGCCAAAATTCGACGGCGCATTTCCCCATTATAAATGTTAGTGACAAAGACATGCGTTATACGTCACATCGAATCTTCCATCCGTAATAACTACGGAATCACCAGTTGGGTTATAGTTGCCATACAACGTAAAATAGAATGTCCCGGAAATGATTTGATTTATGGTGTCGAGCTTGGTTATGGTTATGGCGTTTGAAGCTTTGCTCAGAGGGTACTGAGGGTAATAACCGACGGAATCCCGGATGTACATAACGATAAAAGAGCTGTCCAGGTTACCGGTCTTCAGGATTCCTGTCCGGATTATGAAAGAGGAAAATGAACCCTCCCCGATTTTTCTGGAAGCGAAAAGATCAAATTCAAAGGGAAGTTTGCTTGTAGTATCGAAAGGAGTCACGACGGAGCGCAACTCTTCACATGGGTTAAAGTTAATGAGACCACACTGGTAATAGGGTATCCAGACTTCACCATTGACCATGCAACCGAAAGTGTTCTTCCCTTCTTGGGTCATGGGTGGTAAAATATTGGGGGGCGGAGCACTCTTTCTGCACTGAAGATTGGCAACCAGTAAAATGAGGAGGAAGCTACGCATACTATCAAGTTACCCTTTTTTAAGCTCGGCACCATTCCCGGATATATTCTAACAGATTTTTCACTTATTATTAGATTTCGTGACAGGCTCATTTGCTTTCGCGATCCCCGCCACCACCCCCATCTGCTGGAAAAAACCCATCGACTCTACAATTACCCAGTCTTCTATAATTTTTCCCGCGCGTATCCGGTGAATGGTTGCCATACGCATATTGATCCGCTTTCCGCTGGCCGGGATCCCGAGCCATGAGCCCCATATGTGTTCCGTCCATCGCCAGTAAAGTCGAAACCAGGTCGCCTTCAGCAATCATTTGCTCAATAGTGAACACGAGATCAGGAAAGCCGGCCAGCTTTTTAGTAAACCATACAAACTGAAAGGCTGAACGCGGAATCGGACGATAAGGAAAAGGTCGGGTCGCTGAATGGGCTGTTCTTCGGAATGGAGTCGCTGCCTTGGAAAATGGAATCTCGACCCATCATTTATTTTTTGAAACTCAAAAGAAATGCCATGTAGGTCTATTGTTAATTATACTCATCGCATTAATACCAAAACGATTAACAATCATCAGAAAATTGTCCAGTTTTTAGGGGTCCAATTCATTTATGGTTGCTGAATTCCTGTCAAAGCACTCTTTGTAAGGTGCGAAGGAGTTGAATGCTCCAGGTACATAATTCCATCATATTTACCTTTCAATCTAGTGGTGTCGTAGTTTTCTTTTGAACTCAGGTGATGCCATGTAGCATCTAAGAACATGATCTCTGAATCCAGCCAATGATCTATTAAAAAATTAGTGGGAGAAAGACGAAAATCAATGAAGGAATTTCCTTTTTCAGTTTTATTTAAATACCAGGCGAAGGAATTTTGCATTGCCAGGATGGTATCAGTTGTAAAAGCTTTATAGACTCCCTCGTCCCCTTGCAGTCTTGCCAGATATGTTCCCTCGTCGCATTGAAGACCTATGGCATAGTATTTATTTCCAAATGTTTGACGCAAATTATATCCTATTGTTTTTCCTCCGGGATAATTATCTAGTGTATCAATTGTAACGTGATTGTTATGGGCCCAGAACATTATTTTTACGTTTGGTCTCTCCTTTTGAATTACGTATAAGAAAAGATTAGTCATGTACTCGTCCCTGGATTGCCTTGGCAACTGAAGGCTGGCAGGTACTCCATAAAATATTGAATTTCTTTGTTCAATTACTTCCAGGTACTTTCTGGTTTGTTCCCACTGGTCAAGTGAAGAAGCTGAGACCAGTTTATCTTTGTTCATTAAGAAGTATTTTATCAACCCATTCAAAGATATCATGGTTGATGAATCGCCTTTTTTATTGGCCAGCATATGAAGTATAGAATCCGCTGTGTATGCCTGTGCAGGAGCAAAACGCCTGAAATAAGCTATCGTTTTATCTGCTCCAACAATTGGAAAAGCTATGAAATCTATGCCGTAAAAATGCACTTTCCTTTCATCTGACACTTTTCTGTTATATTCCCTGAGCCACATTAATAAATCAGCAAATTCTTCTGTATCCCACACAGAATATCCCTGTTGCGATAGAGCGGAATACAGGTCTCCTTTTCCACTTAAAATGTAATCATTAATGGGTTCACAATTCGAGAAAGTGGACTCAAGTGCCAATGCAGTAAACCCCATTTCGCTAACCAAAAACTCAACTAATCGAGCTTTAAATCGGAAAAACTCCCTTGTGCCATGGGTGGCTTCTCCCATTCCTACGACCTGAACATCCTGAAGTATTTTTTTAAGCGGCTGAAGGTCCGAAAACCCTTTCCCTAAGCCTATGTCTCTAATGGGGAAGGAATTTTGGGTGAGCCATGATATGATTTTTTGAGTCGTGTCTTGCGCTTGGGAAGTTGGAATTTCCAAAAAAATACTTATCGAAAGAATAAGGAATATTAACCTCCATTTGTTGTTAGGCATAATCTATTTTTTAGCGTTAATAATGTATCGTGCCTTATAAACCTGACAGTTTTCTAAAGGTAGTTGAGTAGTTGTTCATTTTCAACAGGGACCGGATTATAATGTTTCCTGGCGGATTCGGCAGACTTTCTATTCAGTGAACCCAGCCTTCTTTCTTTTATGTCAATTTTCTTCAAATATTTGAAATGAAGTTTTATTCAGGAACTTCCGGTGTTTCAATGGCTCCATATTGATTCCCATTAATGTTTACCAACCTGTCACGAACCTCTATTGCATTCAGAAAAGGGTTTTCTAAGGACATGATCCGAAAACTGGCGAAACGATTCAAAGCCGGAAGAGCTTTTTAGCAAACCATACAAACTGTAAAGCAAAAAAATTCAATGAAATGGAATCTCAACGAGGATGTGATTCCTTATCCGATCATCCGGTTCACCCAACCCGTCCTGCGTACCTGCTGAATGATGAGCCAACTCAGCAGGAGGGCACCTAAAAACACCACCATAAATTTAACGATCACGGGAAGCGGTATGCTTAGCAGGGCAAACTGAATCCAGGTCACGAATACGTAGTGCACGAGGTAAATTCCATAGGCATTTGCAGACAAACTCTTCCGCCATTTGCCGGATTTATTTATTCGCTTTCGAAAAACGGCAATGAATGCCAGACTGCTGGCGATGCAACTGCCAACAAACAGCAAACTATAGATAAAATAGTTTGTTTCCCGGGCCAAAAGAGAATAAAGCCCAATGATGTTATAGCAAACCACACAAAGGACAACCCAGAATGTGGAGGATTTGTTAAGCATCCTGGTACCTGAAAATAACTGGTCTTCCCAGTCAGAGGCACCGAGGCAGGATCCAAAAAGGAAAAAGAGAAAATACAGAAAGATTCGGTTCAATTGAAATACAAAGGGACCAATCCCGGTCCATGTATATTGACCAACAGCAAGACTGATGGGAATATAAGCGACGGCAGAGACTAGAAAGAAAAACGCAAGAAACGCGAAAGGTTTCTGTTTCAATTTCATTAGCCCGGCATGAGCCGAAGTGTAGAAATGAATCGGAATACATGCTGCCAGCAGGTTAAATGACAGCAGAATCCAAATAAACCAGGGAGGACCGGGAGGCCAGTGCTGGTGAAAAATAAAATCATGGATAAATGCTGCAAAACTTGTTCGCTCTTCAGCCATATAAAAGGAAGGGTAGTAGGCCAGGGGCATAATCAGCGCTACCACAATCACGAATGGCAAACCCAATCTAATGAGTCGGTCTGCCAGAAATTTCTTCCTGCCTTTTTTTTGAATGCCGCGATAAAAGAATAGCCCACTGATCAAAAACATAAGCGACATAAAGAATATATCGTTGAAATTTTCAAAAATATCCATCCCGATCCACCTTGAACTATCCACTATCGGTGCAGTAGACTTTATGTAAGTCGCCTTATCAAATTTGGCAAAGGTGGTATAGGCCAGGGAGGAATGGTGAGCTACTACCAAAACGGTAAGAAAAGATCTGAGGTTGTCTATCCAGGTGGTCCGGATAACAGCTTTATTCAATTATTTTATTTTTTTGCATTGTTAGGGAAACTTACTCCGGGTCCAAAGAAACATTCATTCTCCGTAATTTTTCCATTTTTAAATTTAAAGCGCTCCGTGTTCCGAAATAATTTACCGTCTGTAGTCCAACCATTATAGGTTACATAGGCATCATCTCCTTCAATAATCACTTTTTCCAAATCAAACTTTTTGGTATGAACGGCATTTGGCCAGCACCTTTCCTTGTATACTTTTAAATTAATATGATCATCGCCGGCCGGGCTGGAGAAAGTAAACCCGTCATCGAGAATCAGCTCCATCATATGCCAGTCCTTTTGCTCATAAGCGGCATAATACTGTTTGATCAGTTTTTCATTACTCATATTGACTTGTGATTTCTGAGCGAATCCGGCATGGGAGCAGATGACTGTCCAAACGATGAGGAGGCCGGCAAAGATTTTAGAGATTTTCATGTTTTTTGTGTTAAATGTGGTTATTAATTAAATGCTGGCGGCCGCCCGTTAGCATAGACAACCTCATCATTGAATTCCGGACATTTGCCGGTTAAATTATTTTTAAAGGCGCCGAAGTACTTTTTGCATCGGGAAGTAGCCATTCCAGGTGAATCATTGGACAGGTGATTTAGAGAATAAATAAGCGTACGATTTACTGTCCGTTCCTGATACAGGCATTTCGAATAAACTGAAAGTAAATAATTGCCAATCAATGGTTTAATTTTTTGGTACACGATTGGGACGATGGGTAGTCACAAGTCTCTTCTATGTTTAAAACTTATTTCAAAACTACTATCCGCAATCTCTGGAAAAACAAAGGATACAGCTTCTTAAATATTTTTGGTTTAGCCATTGGTATTGCATGTGCGGGTTTAATTTTTTTATGGGTGGAAGATGAATTGAACTGGGATCAATTCAACACAAAAAAAGACAACCTGTATCGTATAAAAGAAAACCAGAAATATGATACTTACGTTGCCACGTTTGGTTCAACACCTGCACCGATGGCTCCTGTAATGCAACAGGAAATTCCGGGCGTTGCAAACACTTGCCGCATTAGCGCATGGAACACTAAGCTTGTAACGATTGGTAATAAATCAATGTATGCATTTCCCAATTTTGCAGATGCATCTTTGTTCAGCATGTTCACATTTCCGTTTGTTCAGGGTAATGCAGGAACCGCTTTTACGCAATTATATTCAATGGTTGTTACACAATCAACTGCAAAGAGGTTTTTTGGCGATGAGAAGAATGTTATCGGTAAAACAGTGCGAGTTGACAATAAACAGGATTATGTAATAACCGGTGTAATAAAAGATATTCCGAAAAACTCAACCGTGCAGTTTGAATGGGTCGCACCTTTTCAAATCTGGTGGAATGAAAATAAGCAGTGGGCGCAAAGCTGGGGCAATAACGATCTTGATACCTATGTCGAATTAAAGCCCGGTGTTAGTGCTGCTTCAGTAAATAAAATTCTCTATGATTTTATACAAAAGCGTGAACCAAAATCTAATGCACGACCCTTTATATGGACTGCGCATGACTGGCATTTGCGTGATGAATTTGATAACGGAGTTGAAACCGGTGGTGGACAAATTGAATATGTACATCTCTTTTCGATCATCGCATGGATTATTTTGTTAATTGGATGTATCAACTTTATGAATCTGGCAACTGCACGCAGTGAAAAACGTGCAAGAGAAGTTGGTGTAAGAAAAGTATTGGGCGCAGCCAAACAAAACTTAATCTTTCAATTTATTGGTGAATCAATTTTGATGGCGGTATTGTCTGCGATACTTGCTGTATTTATAATATTGCTTGTATTGTCCGCATTTAATTTATTGGCACAAAAAGATCTTGTATTAGGGTTGGCCAATCCGCTTCACTCTACAGCGTTAATAATAATCACTTTAATCTGTGGCCTGATTGCCGGTAGTTATCCGTCATTATATTTATCCTCGTTCAATCCTGTATTTGTTTTAAAGGGATTAAAATTAAAAGACAGCAGTGCATCCCTGGTCAGAAGGGGTTTGGTGATAGTACAGTTCAGTGTCTCCATCATACTGATTATAAGTACGATTGTTATATACCAACAGACACAATATGTAAAAAACAGGAGTCTTGGTTTTAACAAAAACAATTTGCTCGAGATTAACACAAATGATGAATTCAATAAAAATTATGATTTGATAAAACAAGACCTTTTAGGCTCAGGCGTAATTCAAAACCTTGCACTCTCTGATTATTCAGTTTTATACGGAGGTAATAATACTGACGGGTTGATATGGGACGGAAAGCCTGCAAACAGCAAGGTACTTGTATCCAATCGTGGTGTATCGCCAGGTTTTATCAATGTGTACGGTTTAAAGCTTCTTGCAGGTAGAGACTTTGTTGTAACAGATAGTGTAACATCTAAAAAAGTAAATGTCATTATTACAAAATCCTTTGAACAACTGATGGGCAAAAGCAGCGCGGTAAGTAAAACGCTTCATTTTGATGGTGATACCAGCGGCACTGTTATAAACATAGTTGGTGTAGTGAATGATTTCGTATATGGCGATATGTACGGCAAACCGGACCCCGTAATGTTTTCATGTGTTCAAAATTCAAACGCATCAGAATTATACGTTCGTTTAAAAACGGATGATGTTGAAGTTGCCCTAAAAAAAATTGAAGCAGTTGTCAAAAAAGACAATCCATCTTATCCTTTTACTTATCAGTTCGCAGATGATCAATTCAACAAAATGTTTTTGAATGAACAGGTAATAAGTGAACTCTCAAGAGTTTTTGCTTCGTTGGCCATCATTATATCCTGTTTAGGATTGTTTGGGTTAGCCGCTTTTACAGCCGAACGCAGAACAAAAGAAATCGGTATCCGTAAAGTATTAGGAGCAAGCGTTGCGGGTATTACAACTCTGCTTTCAAAAGATTTTCTGCAGTTAGTTGCTATTTCATGTATTGTTGCATTTCCTGCCGCATGGTGGATGATGCATAGCTGGCTGCAGAATTATAAATACAGGATCGGGATAAGCTGGTGGATATTTTTAGCAGCCGGTATATCTGCCTTACTGATTGCTTTAATCACCATCAGCTTTCAATCCATCAAAGCAGCCATTGCAAACCCGGTAAAGAGTCTGAGGACGGAGTAGAAAATTATTATTACCAGATTTGTTAGTAAATAAAATATTTGCTGTTGTCCCACCAATGGTTTTTGCACGGCGACTAAATTGCTTCAGAGACAGTTGCGACTTTCAAATAGTTTGTAAAACACGGATTATTAGAAGCGTTTTGACTGCCCATTTATTCGTCGTCAATATTTCCCGGTTTGTCGAAAAAATTTACGTGATTAAAAGGATGAACATAGTTTGGATCGTATGAAACGCTTCCTCTTACTGGTGACTACAATCGTTTCTTTTCTGATGGCCGCGGCTCAGCAGATCCAGAAGTTTATATTCAACCCCGCCGACAGCTCGAGCAGCTATTATCTCGCGATCCCGCCCGGTTCCGGAAACATCCGGGCCGTGCTCGTTGTATTCTGCGCGTTCAGGGGACCGGAGTCCATACTGCCTGAGACAAAACTTCATAACGTGGCAGCCGCCAATGATATGCTGACCATCTACGCCTCTGTCGGAAGGAGGATCCTGCCCGACTCAGGAGCGATGGAGCAATTGAACCGCGTGTTTCGTCACGTGGTAATGCAATTCAAACCCGATACCGCGACATTTGCTGTGGGTGGATACGATATGGCCAGTATGGCGGTCCTGCGCTACGCCGAGGAGGCTTGGACAAATCCCGGACGCTGGACCGTCCGGCCAAAACTGGTTTTCGATATTGCGGGACCCGTCGACCTGGTCTCGTTCGTTCATCAATGCGAACGACAAATCAAAAAAAATTATTCTCCGCCGGCGGTAGGTGACGCGCGGGCGATCCTGGGTTTGCTCGGCGATGAGCCTGCCGGCGGATTCGCAACACTGTCGCCATTTAACAGCACCGACCCCGAGCCCGGCCATGAGCAGGCACTTCGTCACGCAGCCATGCGCCTCTATTTCGACACGGACATAGAATGGCAGTTGAGCGAGAGACGCAACGGTTACTACGACACCTATCTTCCTGACGCGGCGGAGATGGTCGCACGCCTGATGCTGGAAGGAAACAACCGGGCGGAATTCGTTTCTGCGAAAGTGCCCGGCATGCGTAGCAACGGAATGCGACGCCCCGGCGCGTATAATATTGTCGATGAAGTAGACTGCATACAGTGGATACTGAAAACGCTGCATGTATTTGTCCCGTCCAATCCCCTGGCATTCCAGGCGCCCTATCATTTTGGCCTGCCGGAGGGCTGGCGCATTGAACGCACCACATTTCCTCCGCCGTTTGCTCCCAACGTTCAACTAAAGGGAATCGAAGAGATGCGGTTTCCGCCGGGCTGGGGTGTGGGCAGCAGCAACGAATATTTTTCCGTTTCCTTCTTGCTCTGGCTGGACGCTGGCCAGACGATCAACGAATCCGTGCTGGAGGAAATGTTCCGACGCTATTTCAATGGACTGATTTCAAATAATGTCCCAAAAAACGCGCGCGACAAAATAATCCCTACGAAAGTTCAGATCAGGAAAATAAAACAGGAGCCGGACGACCTGGTTACCTACGCAGGCACGATCGACATCCTGGACTATATGGCGCTGAAACCGCTGCGGCAAAATGTCCTCGTGCACATAAAATCCTGCGACGACAAGTCGCATGTCCTGGTCTTTTTCGAGATCTCCCCCAAACCCTTCGATGATCCCCTATGGACTAAACTCAAAACGCTGAAGCAACAATTTTCATACTAATAAACATTTCTGAAACTTTTCCGGCAATCCTGAGTCAAACCAAAAGTGTTTATATCGTCATCAACTTCGGTTTTTCCAAAAACAGTCTGGATAATATTCATAACATTTTGGAGGAACAGCATATAAATGCCAGCTTTGAAGACACCCGGTATGCCGGCAACAAACTGTTGCACTGTAAAATGAAAATTAATATCCCCCAAAAATTCAGCGGAGAATACACAACAGATATCAGCGACAGCAAGCCGCTCATGTTCCACTTTGAAGAAGGAAAGAGAGATTTCCTGAAAGATATTCCCGCCACACTCTCCTCCAAATCAAAAGCCATCTTATCTGATAACCTGACGGGCCTGTTGATTTTATTTGAGCGCGACAGGATGTTAGCTTACGGATCCTTTCAGACTACCTGGAAATGAAAAGCATATCCATAATAATAATAATCGTCCTTTTTTTAAGCCTGACAGGATTTACCCAGGCAATAAATTTTTCAGGGACCTGGACTGTCACAGGCGAGACCTGGATATCCGAAAAAAAGGTTTCCAACTTTACCCCGAAAAAAATAAAACTGTTGCAAACCACAGACAGGATCGTGATGGAATCTACTTATGCCAATTTTACCCTCTTCGATACCCTGAACTTTGACGTCAGGATTTTGCAGTCAAGAGGAGACTTCTACGTAAAGAAATTGAAATTTCTTGCATGGTCTGATGACCAGCAGTCCTTAACCACCAACCTGGAAATATTTGTCATAGGAAATGATGACAAAATGGACCACAAACAAACCGATACTTATAATATGGAAGAGGGGAAACTGGTGCTGGACAGAAAGGATGTCTATTTCCTCTACCGGAAGGCCTGGGAGGTCAGGGCTTTTTATGAAAAGCAAAATCCGATTATAAAATGAATAAATACATTTTTTTATGGTTGCTTGCCCTGACTGCAAAAAAGAATTTCTGGGATGGCCCGGATGCCTATCTCGGACAAAAGCCGCCGGGTGCAATACCCGAAAAATTCGCGCCACAAATTATCAACGACTCGCCGTATTTCTCAACGGGCCGCTGTGCATTCTCACCCGACGGAAAGGAATTTTATTATTGCAGGAACAATACCTGGTTCTCCGCTAAAGAAGCCACAGTACAGGTAGTGAAATATGAAGGAGCAAAGTGGATCGCCCCCGCAACCTTCGTCAGACAATTCTACGCGCCAACTTTCGCGCCAGGCGGCGATACGATTTTTCTGATCGGTGGCGGGAAAGGAGGCGTGACCGAAATCCACCGTGTCTCCAACGGCTGGAGTGAACCCGAAACCTATTTTAACCGGAGTTACGGGCTCTATGATTTCATGCCGACACGCAGCGGCAATATGTACGCCGCCAGCAATGTCAACGGCAACATCCATGATTTCACCTGCTATGATATTTCCGTGATGCCTCCGTTAAACAGCGGTGACACGACCATTCGCAGCCTGGGAAAACCACTCAACACACCGGGCTTCGACGGGGATTTCTTTGTGGCGCCGGATGAATCCTACATCGTCGTGAGCGCGAAAGAAGAACCGGATTATAAATGCGAGATATTTATTAGCTACCACAAACCCGATGGCGGCTGGACCAACCCCAAAAGTCTCGGACCCCTGATTAACAACGGTCCCGCACACCGCTGGGGTGAATATGTTACGCCCAATAACAAATTCCTTTTTTATGCCTACGGTCATAGCCCGCAGGACTGCGCCCTTTACTGGGTCAGGTTTGATGATTTACTAAAAAATTTAAGGCATACAAACTTTGAACCCTATGTAAAAGATTCCATCTCTGCGCAAACCATAAAGTCCAACCAGTTTTTTTCACTAACGGTCAGCGACAATGTTTTTTATGACGACGACGGTAACAACACATTAAACTTTTCAGCGGATGCGTTGCCGGCGTGGATGACATTTGATACAAAAAGAAAAACTTTATCCGGCACACCGCAGCAACCGGGAACCTGGCTGGTACGGGTTGTTGTAACTGACACGGCAAAGGCAACAGCAGTTTGCACGTTTCTGATTAAAGTGGTATAATTTATTAAATAATACATTCAGGATATACATAAAACTTACATCATGTTTAAGAATTATTTAAAAACGGCCTGGCGAAATTTAGTTCGCAATAAAACTTTCAGTCTGTTGAATGTTGCCGGACTTGCCATTGGCATTTCGTGCACCAGCCTTATTTTTTTGTGGATAGAGTATCACCTCACCTACAATCATTCTATTCCCGATTATAATAATATATATGAAGTAGAGAACAATCAAACTTATGGTAGTGATAAGGTTACGTTTCCTGTTACATCCGTATTGGTGAAAGATGCCCTGCAGCAGGAGTTTCCCGGTGTTGCAAATGTTTCGCGATATAGCGATGCAGATGGAATCGTTTCTTCGGGTGATAAGCGTTTATCACTGGCCGGGGCGTATGTGGATTCTGCTTTTTTTAAAATGTTTGGGCTGCCATTGGTGGAAGGAAATGTGAATGATGCGTTGAACAACATCTCTCAAATTGCCATTTCGCAAAAACTGGCGAAAACCTGTTTCGGCAATTCGGATGCTTTAGGTAAAACATTGTTGGTTGATAACAATCCATATAAGGTTTCTGCAGTGTATAAAGATATTCCGCAGGATGTGCAGTTTTATGGAGAGGATTTCTTTTTACCTTTTGAGATTTACTATGATCAAAATAAAGATCATGGAATGAATTCCTGGGGAAGCAACTGGGCAAGTACCTGGGTAGAGCTTAATCCAGGTACCAATGTCATTTCTTTCAATATGAATGAAAGGCACCCGGCTCCTCTGATATACTTTAACAACCCTCACCACGCTAATTATATTTATATGAAGTTGAACCCTACAGATGACTTACAGGGTACTATTTCCAAACTGCGGAATATTTATCGCAAGGCAGATGTACTGGTGCCTTTCGATTATCATTTTATAGATGAAGATTTTGACCGGAAATTTCATGATCAGCAATTCATTGGCTCGCTGGCTACTATTTTTGGTTGTCTGGCGATTTTTATTTCCTGTCTGGGATTATTTGGCTTATCAGCCTTTATGGCAGAACAAAGAAAAAAAGAAGTTGGGCTTCGCAAAGTACTAGGTGCTTCGGTTAGCTCCATCTTTACATTGTTATCTAAAGATTTTCTGATACTGGTTGTATTATCCCTGGTTATTGCATTTCCAATAGCCTACTGGGTAATGAATGGCTGGTTGCAAAATTTTGATTATCGTATGGGCATTAGCTGGTACATATTTGTAGTGGCGGCATTGCTGGCTTTACTGATTGCATTGGCTGCTGTTAGTTTCCAGGCGATACGGGCAGCCAGAGCCAATCCCGTAAGGAGTTTGAGAATGGAATAGGGCCGATTGACAATCTGACCAATTTTGAGAATGACCATGAAATGTAAACTACTATTTCTCGCCTGTGTTTTCCATTTTATTGCGCCCGAAGCGCAGACGCTGAAACGTATTGACGGCTCTATCGTCAATAGCGATAGTCTCACAAGCAGAGTTCAGTACCTGATGAAAAAAGCAAATGTGTCAGGTGTTGGCATCTCGGTGTTCAATAATAATGAACTGGTTTACAGTAAAGCCTTTGGTTTGGCGAATGTTCAGAAGAAAGTTCCACTTACACGGGACGCTGAAATGTATGGTGCTTCACTTTCAAAAATGGTTTTTGCATATATCGTGATGTTGTATGTCCAGGATAATGTAATTGATTTGGATAAGCCACTCTTCGAATACCTTTCCAAACCCTTACCGGATTACGAATTTGACAATAAGAATAAGGGATTCCAGGATTTAAAGGATGACGAGCGGTATAAAAAAATTACAGCGCGAATGTGTTTAACGCATACGACGGGTTTTCCTAACTGGAGATTTTTTGACCCGGAGCAAAAATTACTGATCAAATTCGACCCTGGCACAAGGTATAGCTACTCTGGCGAGGGTATTAATTATTTGCAATTTGTGCTGGAACAGATTACAGGCAAAAATCTGGAAACCATAGCTCAGGAAAAAGTTTTTCAACCGCTTGGAATGAATCACACAAGCTATATCTGGCAAAACAGTTTTGACTCCAATATTTGTTACGGACATAACATAAAAGGTGAACCATATGGAGCGCATAAGAAAAAAGTCACGAGTGCTGCCGGCTCCATGACAACGACGTTAAATGACTTTACAAAATTTTACGCCGCATTCATCAATCAAAAAAATCTAACCAAAAAAAGTTTTGATGAAATGACCAATACGCAGGTTTATATAAAATCGAAAGCACAATTTGGCCCTCTTGCAGTTGTTGATGGTACAGACAACGACAATATACAATTGGGTTATGGTCTGGGTGTCGGTATATATCATACAAGTTACGGCAGGGCATATTTTAAAGAAGGACATGATGATGGATGGGGACATTATTCTGTTGCCTTTCCGGATAAGAAGATTGCCATGATCATCATGACGAATAATGACAATGGTGAAAGTATTTTCAAAGAATTACTTGAATTCGCCATTGGCGATACCTATATGCCCTGGCAATGGGAAAATTATATTCCATACGACAAAAAGAAATAACGGCTGAAAAATGGGTCACTGCTGACGTCATTGTCTCCATTGCTTTGGGTGGCTGGACATTTGGGCATGAATAAGTATAGCGATGAATATTAAGTTACTGGACATGGTCTGGCCGGCACTTTATGTGAGTGAAACTTTTTGGAGGTTTTGGTACCTGGTGATTGGTACCATTATCATTGAACTGTTCGTCATTAAATATTTTCTCAGGTTTTCATGGAAAAAATCTTTCTATGTTTCCTTGATTGGCAATTGTGTTTCGGGTGTTGCCGGAACATTCTTAATGACCATAGGGATGATTTTCTGGCATGCGATCGTGGACAATTTTGTACACGGAACATTTAATAAGTTTAACTGGGTGGCCACTTATGTTTTAATGTGTTTTGGAAGTGTATGGTTGGAAACATATACCATCAAAATTATCTTCAAGGAGCCGATAAAAAAATTGTTCCTGCCCATGCTCACTGGGAACTTACTGAGTTATCTCTTTATCGTATGGATTATGATATCACCGGCAGCTCAGGACCGGTGGGAAACCGAATCTGAAAAAATGAAATACTCAGCCAGCAAACAACAGATCGTATTACTGGATCACAGCGAATTAAAAATAGATTCGACGATAATGAGCGTATGGTATACCAGGAGTAAAAAAAATGGAAATGAAGCCCTGACTGCGGATTATTTTATGACCATTCACTATAACAGACCAGTTAATAATACGGAAAGAGGATATCCGTTTGAATTGACCATATTGGATTCTTCTTCAATTGGCTGGCAAAATTCCGATTCCTGTGTATTTCATTTTAGTAAACTGCAAAAAGAATATAAAATTTTACTAAATCAAAGAAACCCCGATACAGCAGTAAGCTGGCTAAGACCAATCATTACAGACACCCTCAGATTCAAACGAATTCTCAACAGGTAAAAAATTATCGGACAGTCAACCAAACATCGAAATCACAATGCAGTGGAGCGAGCCTGTAATTGCCCGACTGGTAGCCGTAAATATTACCGTCAACTGTTCCCCTGATATGACCACCCTTCCTGTATGTTAATTGCAGGGTTAGATTCCCTTTTGGAATATTCAACGGATCAAGCGCATTGCCATCGGGATAGGTCCAATCGGATTCGGGATGATAATACTTGTCATTACCATTATCTGTTATTCCACAAAAAAACTTGGAAGTTGTATAGGGAATGGAACCACTGGTAAAATCACAATTGGTGTCAAGCGCTATGGTGATGGAAGAAGGCATTCCATTCAGATAACGATTTTGCCTGCTCATGTATAATTTGCAGGTAGGACCGCCAATCATTTGCCCAACATTTGCAGAATCCGGACAAACCATGACAGAATTATTGTCCAGGGTGTAGTTTATACTATTGGTACCCGAACTGCCGTCTTTATTACAGGCAATGGCGAACAATAAAAAAAACGCAAAGGGCAATGTCAATTTTCTCATAAGGGACAGATAAAATCAGAAAGATAAATGTCGTGTGTTTATTGTAGTGTATAGGTGGCATATCCATTACTGGCAGCCACCAATTTTCCATTGACGTAAATATTCACTGAATCCTGTAAAAATAAAACTGTTGAAGCCTCTATCTCCAATCCGATGTGCTGGTGCAGGGGAACGGTAAAGGAATATTTCCATCCGCTTGGTTCATTTTGTGCCAGTTTCCATAATACCTGGCGGCTGGAATCAGCGTAAAAATCATACTGGCCATTCCAATTCTCGCCGGATGTTATGACTTCGTAAGTGACGGAATAAACAGGACCATCGCCTGATTTACTGCAGGAAAGATCGGATAAAAGGGCAATACAAAATACCAGAAAAATTATTTTACTTTTCATCGCGAGAGCTTTAATCCGTCTTCAAAATACGGAATGATTTGCAGGTATTATATAAAAGTTTTTACTTAGATGGTCTGCGAATCAGAACAATTCGATGAAAAATTCTTCGTTAAAGCGATATAATCATGAACGAAAATTCTTTTGACTTAGCAGCTTTGCGGGAACTTATAATTGAAGTAAAAGATAAAAATCGCAGAGGTTGCCTTAATCTACAAACTGTTGAAAATTTTATTTTTCATTTTGAAGAACTTCCAACTGTTGAACTAAAAAGAGAAGTCTATTTATCCTTACTCGACTATTTACAGGTAGTTAAAGGGTTGGATGACTCAGAAATTAATCGGATCACAAGCGCCAGGATGTATAGTAAAATTCTTGCGCCTGTTGGATTAAAATTTGTTGTATCCTCAAAATTTGCAGTTAACTATAAAATAAGTACACTCGTTTATTTATTTGTTATTGCAGTGATTATTATGGTTTGTCTCGGAATGCCCCTCAAAATATATATCATTGTTGTAGTATTATTGCTGACACAACATCTCCGGTGTGTTATAAAAAGGAAACAAAAGCGTGTCTATGGAAATTTTTACTGAAAGGAATTGTCTTTAAAATCTTAATTCAGATATCATTTTATCAACCATTAATACCTCAGACAGCCCTCCCGCATTTTATTATACATTTATATAAAACCTGATCGCGCTATGAAACTTTTTATTGGGGGCCTTTCAGCGGATCTCGACGATGCGGAACTAAAAGAAATATTCGAGGCTTACGAAGCCGTTTCATCCGTGCAGGTGATCCTGGACCGGGAAACCAGGAAGAGCCGCTGCTTTGGCTTCGTTGATTTTACCCTAGATTCCGATGCTGCAAAGACGATGAAAGCACTCAACGGCGGATCTCTGGAAGGTAATAAGCTCACAGTTAAACCGACGCGCGATAAACCGACCGCGAATTCAAAAAAATAACGTCGGGGAAGCCTTCCCGATTTTTGGATCAATGAATACATCGATTAAAAAACCGTGTTTGTCGAAATTAATTTTTCACGGCCCTTGATGGGACTAGTTTGGCTGTTACTCAAAACAGCAGCATGAATAAATTTATTTTCACTGTCCTCGCGCTTGTAACCAGCATCTGCTTGGGTGCCCAGACAATCTATGTGGACGTCTCGAAAGGAAAAGATCAGAATAGCGGTAGTATGACCGAACCGCTTGCCAGCCTGCAGCGCGCGGTTTTTATGGCGGAACAATATACGGGCAATGATCCCGTGCGCATCAAAATAGGACCAGGGCTCTACCAGCTGACCGGCACACTCCGGATTCAATCCGGAAAAAAAACCTCTGATACATCAACCTATATCCTGGAAGCGACGGTGATGCCGGACGACAGCGCCTGGTCACCCGCTGCGATGCCGGTCATTCAGTCGGTGTCCGCAAATAACGATCAGAAATATTTCACGCACTGCGCGGGGATCCTGGTCGACCGCGGAAACGTTGTGATCCGCGGAATTAAATTTATCGGCGACGCCAACCCTGCCGTAGACTACTATTATCCGGTTGAAAAGGATACCACGGGCACCCGTAACCTAAATATTTCGCAGTGCTATTTTATCGGCGAAAAAAACTCAAGTCCGGTGCAGGGCGCCGTTTACGCGGAGGGCCCGGGCGTGCACGTGGATCACTGTATTTTTTACGGCTGTAAAAATGCAGTGCTCATCTTCGAAAAGCCCACGGATTTTTCTCTCACTCATTCGATCATACATGGCGCCTACGAGTGCGCGGTCTGGTACGGGTATCAGACTCCGGACGAACCGTTTGTCTTCAGTAATAATATTGTTACCGGCTGCCACTATTTCTGGGCCGCCGCCAAAGGTATGGATCACCATTCCTATGTCTTCGCCCATTCCCTCATCTGCGACAATGAAAACGGCGTGGGCAGTCAGAACGGTCAGGGCGGCGTGATGCCCTTCGACGGTGCGGTGAATTTTACAGAAACCGGTATCCGCCATGCGGGAACCGTCAGACTGATCGAAGTAAAAACGGAAGGTATTCCGCAGGGGTATCTGAACCTTGCGCCGGATTCCGACGGACAGGATCTCGGCGCAGGAATTTACATCTCAAAAAAAATCAAATGATTATTCGTCTTCCTTTTATTTTTTCCTGATAAAAGCAGGAAGAATATATTTTTTCATCAATTCATCAGAAGGAGACTGACTGTTATAATTTCCTCCGGTTATTACAACCACCATATTTTGCTCTTTGAAAACATTTATTCTTTGCCCACCGTTTCCCTGTGCTGCCTTAGCATAATACCTCACACCGTCTGCATCTAAATATTTCAGCCACCATAAATAACCATAATCGACGTTCTGAATAACGGAATGCATTTCAAAAGATTGATGTACCCAATCAGCGGAAACGACCTGCTTCCCATTCCAAATACCGTGATCTAAATACAACAATCCAAACTTTGCCATTTCTCTCGGTGTTAAATACAGCTGGCAATAATTTTCTGCATTCGATTGATCAGGCTTGAAATTCCATGCATAATTTGTAAACCCTAAAGGCTCAAACAGGTTTTTTTTAGCAAATTCAAGCAAGGGCATCCGGGTGGTTTTTTCAACTATGCGCCCGAGTGTTATGGGATTCCCTGAGCAATACCTGCCATTTCTGCCAGGCGAATCAATCATGGGAAGGTCAAGGGTAAACTTTACCCAGTCGTCGGAATAATCCATTTTAGTTTCATCTCCTGCCGACTTAGGGTTACTGATATCACAATCCAGTCCTGTTTGCTGGGTCAACAGGTCTTCGATCGTGATGCTTTTTTTTGCATCCGACATATTGTTCAATGAATATTCAGGGAAAAAAGAAAGCACCGGCTCAGTTTTTTTTATAAATCCTTTATCAATGGCTATTCCTGTGAGGGCTGAGAAAAAACTTTTAGTGGCCGAGCGGAGTTCCTGCACACTGTCCCCCGTGTACTGATAAAAATATTGCTCGAATACCAGCCTTCCTCCAATAATTATCAAAATGCTGTGCACATTCGGGTAACCGCCATGGATAATTTTTTGCATCATTTCTCTCAAAAGTGCCGTGTCCAAAACTATCTTGTTTATGTCGCCGACAGGCAGACCGTCATGGAGATTTTCAGGAACAGCGTAAGCATACGAATCCCTGCCTTTAAGTCTGGGGTACCACATGGTTTCAGGAAAGAAAACATTTTTGCTGATTAAATGAAACGTATCTTTTTTGGAAATGTAGGCTGAAGGAAAACCTTGTGCGTCTCTCAGAAACCGAATGGTATCATATTGGGAAGAAAACACATCAGGACTCTCATGTTTTAATGGGTATTGGCTTTGATTGATGATCGCAATTAAAGCGGTGTCTTTCGGGGAGGCGGCAAATGAAACTTTCAGATGGTCGGCATATTCATAGAGGCCTTCATATTCCTTAAGTTGTTTAAAAGAAATCTTGCCCTGCTGTTGCGAAAAAGAAACGAAAGAGGTAAAAAAGAAAATGAATATCAAACCCGTTCTTTTCATAATTATCTACTGGATAAAACAGACAAAAATGACAAGGGAGAAACCACTGTTTTCTCCCTTGATCAAATGAATAAAATCAATTACTAATTTCTGCCGTTACCAGCTTCCTGCATTTCTTTTTGATTCCCTTCCTTCTTCATTGAACCCGCTCTTTCAGCGTATTTTTCAGAAGCTTTATTTGCAAACTCCCTGGCTTTTTGACTATGTCCGTGTGCAGCCTGTGCATGATGGGCTGCTTTTTCGAGATTTCCTTCAGAAGCGTGTTTCGCTGCAGTTCTGTGATGTTTTGCTGCTTCCTCATGATGTGAAGCCGCCTGTTCGTGATTTTTTTGTGGCATAAATATGTGTTTTTTCTATTAGCTGGAATAGTCGGGCCTTAAAAAATATTATCAGATATCTGTTTTTTAACATGTAAGTATAGTAGCCTCCTGATTTCGATTCCGGACAGTAAACCATCAGAGCAGTTTAAAAATTCTTCGTATAAATGGATTTTATGCGCTATCCGGGTCTGATTTTGAGTTTAAAGAAATATCCACATCAGGTTTAATTCATTTTGTTAAAAAATGAATTCGGGTTTCTGATGATAATAATCCCCAGAGACTGAGTGTTTATTTACTACTAACTTCCCTCAGCAGCATATCCGAAAACTGGCGGCATAAATTAACAGATATTCTGGTAAAGTGTTATTGAACTGTTTTTGAATTGTGAAACGTTGTGGCAGCAATGAGGGAAAAACTTTCAGAGCCCGTCATAAGGTAGCTGTCAGGAAAAAACTGATCAGAACAATCGCTCGTTTGGTGGCTTGATGCCCACCAGGCGGATATAGATCGTGGTCTGACCGCGGTGGTGGGTCTGGTGCTCGAAAGCCTTGAGCAGCCACGCATAGCGGGTATCTGTTATATTGCGCATGCCCGTCATCTCACCATATTTATTTGGATCCAGTCCTTGTATATACTTAAGGGCAATGTCGTAGCTTTTATTTACATAATATACCACGGAATCTTTGCTTTGCGCGGTGGAGCTATTTTCGAGATAGCCGTCGGGCCAATCGATTTTTTCACCATCATGCCAGTTATACTTTTGGCCGGGCACCCAGTCTATCTTTTTACCAGTAGCGACCATGTTCAGGAAGACATTATCCCAGGCGAGGTGCAGCATCTGCTGCGCGAAGCTGCGAATACTGTCGACTGGCCTGAAGGAATATTTGTCGGCCGGCATTGTGTTGAGGTAGTCAAGTGTGTAGGCTTTCGCCCGTTGCCAATCCTTGATGAACTGCGCTTTGATCTGGTCACTAGTGATGCCTTGTGCAGATGCGTTGGAGCCCAGACCTGTGAAAATGGCGAGAGCGAAATAAACGGCAATTTTTTTTAAAGAAGAGTGACTCATTGCAGTAATGTTTGATATAAATGTACCCTAATTTTCATTTTGCCCGGGTTTGGCCTATCAGTCCGTTTCTAACAAAGCGAATCTGGGCACGGGCAAACATCACGCTTACCGAGGCAATCAAAACTAAAAGCTTTCTTTTCATAATGGATTTTATTTGGTTTACAAAATACTATCGGTTTAATTTCTCTGGTTTTTTCAACAATTTGTAATATTACTGGATCGTTCTTAATTTTCAATTTCCAACCAACATACATGAAACGATTAATGATTTCTGCCGCCCTGTTATTGACTCTCTCAGCAGGCTATGCAAAAAAATTCCCGGGATATGTAATTACGTTGAACAATGACACGATAACTCTTCTAATAAAAGTTCCTGGCATTATTGCACCAAGTTTTGGCGCGAAGGTAGAAGATGTGGGTACGGTTGACAGTCTTGGAATATCCAAAACCTATGATTCTACCACTATAAAGGAATTCGGATACATGAGGGACTCTGCCGAACATATCTTCAAGTTCAGACCAATCCAGAATGGCAAGTTATACTTCCTGGAAGAGATCATCGGGGGTCCGAAAGCAAATATGTACCAATACGAATTTGCGTACAAACAGTCTGTCGAACAATTTTATACTTTTGAAAAGTCTACGGGGGAGTTTCTCTTTCTGAAAAATTATGACAAGCTGGAAACCCTGCGCGATAAACTGTCTGCATTTTATGGTGATACGCCGGAAATAAAAGAATTTATTGCTAAAAGATTTCAAGGCAGGGGCCATATACAAAAGGATATTTCAGAAATCCTCAGTAAAGTCAACGGACCCAGCACGATTGATTATTTTAAAAATGCCGGTACGGGATTATTCTAGTTCAATATGAAAATTATTTCCCTCCGAATAAATAATAAATACTTACTTCAAAATTTTGATTTTTGGCTTTATCACTTTCAGCTACAGTATAAGTTTCCTGATTTCCCATTCCCAGTCCGTTATAGAGATAGTAGGTTTGATGCGTTTTTTCAATTCCTATTAAGCTTTTTACAAAACTAAAATCAACACCCCATCTGCCCAATTGATATCTTAATCCTGCATCCATCCCGGGATCAATCCTTTGAAATTGATTGGTAGTGATAAAAGCAGAATCGCCTTCACCGATTTTACTATTCAACAATATTCCCAGATTGATGCCCAATAAAGCCTGCAAATGACTGGTGATCCTGTATCCGCATAAGACAGGCAGATTTAAATAATTGATTCTGAAAATGTATCCGGTATAAACGGTAGTTCCCTTTTGAGCATAGTATAGTTGAGGTGAAATAAAAAAATGTTTCCCCACATCAATATCGCTGGTAATGCCTGCCACTAAACCATTTGCATAAGGATATGTATGACCCTGAGCTACTGTGGTTGAATAATCCATTCCGGCCTTCACTCCATAAGTGAACTGACCGTTTGCCATGTTCACAAAAAATGAAAAACCGAAAACAAATAATAAAATTTTGTGGGAAACATTATTCATCGTCTCTGAAGTTAACACGTTGAAAACTTTCTAAATGTTAATAAGTGTTTTTACTTAATAGAGAAAACACTTTAACCTTTCAGGAGTGCTACGGGTTTACACTTAGTAGTGTAGTCGCATTGTTAATTAGAGAAAATCAATCAGTGAGACAAAATTCCAGAAAAATACCGTTGTAACGCAGCGCGTAAGCAGTATAAACACGGTTTTTTGTTAAGGGTAGGATTTATCCTTGATTTTAATAAATATATTTTGGAATTTTATAGAAGTAAAGATATTATACCTCTTTGAAAATTCATTTCTCCGCGCTCTCTTCTTGTATTTAGGTTTTTGGTTTAATCGTCTGGTTTATTTCTTACTCTGGTGATATTTCTCGCCTGGTAGGATAGTATGCTCAATAAATTTTTAATGCAAAAATTATGGATTTAAAAAGTGACTTTACACTGACATCGGTATCGCTCAGAGTTAAAGAGGATCATCCGCCGGTAAAACCTTTTGCACCCATTGACATCCTTATTGGAAGATGGGAGGGAAGGGGATTTAACCAAATATGGCGTCCTTTTTTTGGAACGCAGGATCGCTTCCTCGAGCTAAATGAGACGATCGAAACATTAGAGTTTGATATTATTCCCGGTGATATTCCTAATCGCGGCCTGCTTCAAACGGACATAAATCTTCATGGCATTAGATACCTTCAGCAAATTAAAGATGCCAATGTCCTGGGACAAAACGGATTGCTTGCAGGCATTCACATTGAGCCCGGCCTATGGCTCACCATTCCACAAACTACCAACCCGCAGGATACTTCGACAGTTGCCCGAATGGCAAACATTCCGCATGGAACCTCATTTGTCGCGCAGGGTGAAGCTTTGCCGGCAATCAACACAGCACCGCCATTCGCCCCGGTGAATATCACCCCATTTAAGATTGGTCAGCCTGGTTCTCTGATTCCGTTTCCAGAATCTAACCTGGCGACCCCTTCCCAGTTTCGAACACAACCGCAGGATATTCCCAACGTCACACAGGCGATGGTGGACAATCCAAACACGGTATTGTCTCAGGCTATTGCCGGACAAAACATCGTATCGACTTCGACACTCAAAATCTCTACCATTCCCCTCCCTCCGCCAGCTTCCGGCGGTGGTACTTCCAATATCGCCTTTCTGCAGGGCGCGGCAGGTGGACCAAATGCTCAATCGGTCGAAATAGATGCAATCTTTTGGGTCGAAACTGTGCATCTGCCGGACGGTAGGAAAATAACCCAGCTCCAATACTCTCAAAAAGTATTGCTGAACTTTAACGGGTTAAGCTGGCCGCATATTTCGGTAGCTACGCTGATTAAACAGTAAATCTAAAAATATCGCAGTACGATAAGGGAAGTTTCTCGTCATCTATTTAAAGTTATAAGGAATATAATTCCCCCATCTCATAAAATTTTAAGTCTCATAACTTATTCAGATTTTTTTACTTCCCCCAATTCCTCTTCCATCTCTTTTTTGATGGTGTGCTCTTCGTGGACTTCATCAATAGAATGCGACTGCTGCAGGTTATCCTGCTTTTTGGCAAATTCACCCAGCCTGGAGTAGTATTTCTGAATGACCATTAATTCTTCTTCCGTCATTCCCTCCACATTGACCAGCCGGTTACTGGCGCTTTCAGTGGCCGCTACCAGTTCATTCAATTTTAATTGGATGGAAAGTGAATCCTTATTTTGTGATTTCAGAATCAAAAAAACCATAAGAATCGTGATGATACTGGAAGCGATATCAATGATCATCGCCCATCGCGAAGAAAAATGAAGAAAAAAACCGGAAATCCCCCAGCAAATGACCAGGATAAAAATGATGAGTACGGTGCTGGTTTTCCCCGCAATAAGGACTACCCTGGATGCTGCTTTCTCTATGGCGTGTGAAAAACTGGATCGTGGAGGCATATCATACTAAAGGCAATTCATATGCCGTGCTGTTAAGTGTCCAACTTAAATAGTAACTTAAGAAAGTGTTGCCGCAAAAAAGTCAGTTGCGATGGAAAATTTACCTGCCATGAAAATGAGCCTTTGGATAGTTCCAGCCTTATTGTAAAGTCATTAAATATGAATGCTCCTGACCTCAATCTATAACAGGCGGACTAGTAGCTACATACCTTGTAAATTCAGAAGCATTATTCTTTGCACAGGCATCATTTAAGTAAAGGAGTAAATCGGGAAGACACAGGACAGTAAGGGACAGTTAGACAAAATCAATTAAATAGATTTGATAGAAATGGATACTTCCGCAGAAGGAAATTTTTGGGCAGCATAACACTCCTGTCCGCGGCCTTAGCCATTCCTGATTATGTTTATTCTTCCATTATAAGATCTGAAGATTATATAACTGTTGAAATTACAAAAGGAAAGATCAGGAGTAGTGAAGTACTTCTATGCTGCTGGTAATTTTTAATTGTCATCGAAATTATTAAAGTAATCTTTCTTTTTCGCTAACAATTATAAATTAACAATTGACAATTATTTTACAGTTACAATCACTCTCTGATACGTTGTAAGAGATGGCGATCCATCATCCGTTGCTTCAAGAATAACATGGATGGTTTGTCCTGCAACTGCATTTTTCGGAATTAGCAATTTTACCTGCGCAGAATTTTCATTCGAAATATTTATTTTATCAGGATAAGTTCCCACCAGGAATTGCCACCACTTGATAGTGACTTTATTTCCATCGGGATCAGATACTTTTCCATTTAATCTGATGGTTTCACCCCGCGATGCTAATACATTTAAGGGTCCTTCAATCTCTGCAACAGGTGCATGATTCGCGTCAGCATATTTCGGTGTCACTGACCATTTTAACCGCGCAGCAAAATCACGCTGGGCTGCAGGGAAAAAATCGGGAAATCCACTTGCTATTTTATTCAATTGCTCTGTCATTGAAATCATCATGGCAGCCATCGCCTGCTGGGATGTGTCACCAGCCGGTATGGAAAAACCGCTGGTCTCTTTCTCAGTTAATTCCCGGCCTCCCCATCCGCCAAAGGATCCCTTTTCATAAGCGCGAAGTCCCTGTCCCAGCATATTCATAAAAGTAAAATCATCGCCCTCGCCAATCCATGAACCTTTCGCCTGTACGGGCATCCATACCAGGTAGCCCATGCTCCTTAATTGTTCATTCGTATAACCTGAGAAACCGAAATAATCCATCCGGTCGCCTTTGACCATTTGTTTTCCATCGCCCCATACCCGGTATCGCGCACCCAACGGTCCGCGGTCTGAAACATTTTCCTTCGTCCATGAAGAAGTCAGATAGATCGAATCCTGCGGTTTTGCGCGCAGCTGCGCACCATAGCCATAATTAGGACCTGCAACGAATTGGCGGTATTCAATGTCGGGCCAGTTGGGTTTAATATACTTGGAATAGGTATCATCCTGATCGCCGGAAGGAAGCAATACGACTTTTCGGGATATTTTCTTTTTAATGGATTCCCATTGCGTTGTATTCTCGTATTCCTCCTGGATCGATTTGAGAGCCCGGGCTATCGTGCTCTGTCCGCCCCAGGCTGTAATAAATAATCGTTCAGGCTTATCATCGAGTATCAGGGATTTAATTAATTCTGAGCCGGGGGAATTTTTAGAAATATCCCCGTCGAATTCGATATTTCCGTACCGGATCTTTGACTTTAATTCAGCGGGCAGGGGATAGTCGGGATTATGTACTTTCAGGTTTGGATACACTTTCTCATAGGCTTCAACATCATCATCAATAAAGCGTTCATGTTCTGCCCAACGCCAGCTGACACATGGACAGGTATCCAGGCCAAAGCGTGAATATTCCCTTCCGGGAACATACCACTTCGTGCCTTTGCCATCTCCTTTCCAATGGAAGCCACTACTCGCATATATGAGCCCCTCCACATCCAGGTCACAGCTGTTCAGCAAAAAACGGATCAGTGAATTGTTATCATCGAGCTCGGGATCTGCGGTAACCACGATGCGCGGTCTCCTTTCCTTATTGGGAGATTGCGCGTTTACAGCATTTATGTAAAAGGCTAAAGCTAAAAATATACTCGTGAAGAGCCTTGGTCTGACATGTAAACTTTGTACAATTAACTTCATGGATGTTGCGTTTATAGTTTACCTCTCCAAATATTCGAAGCGATGTAAATTAGAAAATCGGGGTAATTATTCATAAATTAAATCATGAAATTTGCGGTTCTGATCATCACTTATACTTCTCCGAAACAGACCAAACGACTTATTGCGAGCCTTAACAATGGTGAATTTGACTTTTATATTCACCTCGACAAAAAAATAGATATTGAAACCCATCGTGAATTATTCAATTTACCGAATGTATATTTTGTCGACCACCGGATCAACATCAGGTGGGGAGGTTACTCGACTGTTGAAGCTGCATTAAGCGGCATCAGGTATATAGCTGCATCCGGGATTAAATACGATTTTATAAATCTGGTTAGCGGCCAGGACTATCCTATAAAATCTGCCTCTTATATTGCCGATTTTCTTTGCAAAAATATCGGCCATGAATTTATTTTATATAAAAAATTTAACACGGAGTGGGCAGAAGCCAAATCAAGAGTGGAAAAATACCATTTTACTGAATTGCCCTTCAGGGGCAGGCACCGTCTTGCATTCATTCTTAATTATTTTGCACCTAAACGTAAATTTCCAGTTAACTTAGAGCTTGTCGGGAAAGAAACCTTTTGGACACTCAGTCTCGCATGTGCAGTTTATGTTATGAACTACCTCGATTCACACAAAAAACTAAGAAGGTTTTTAAGATATACATGGGGCAGCGATGAGTTTATTTTTCAAACCATCATCCTGGACTCCCCATTTAAAGACAAGGTGGTCAACAATAATTACCGCTTTATTAACTGGCCTGAAACAGGATCCCATCCTAAGGTATTTGTAACGGAAGATTTTGAAAAAATCATGGCATCAGATGCTCTTTTTGCGAGAAAATTTGATATGAACGTTGATGAAAATATACTTACCCTTTTAGATAATGCAAATGGCATTTTCCTATAAAATTAATGAATGGCATATCTGATCCAATTAGAATCTTTTACTGACAAAAGGGGGCGATTAATGGTCATTGACAGGGAGCTTCCTTTTGAATTCAAACGACTGTATTATATCGGCGAAATAACTTCAGCGGCAGAACGGGGTGGGCACGCACATCACCTCACCAGGGAAGCCATATTTTGTGTAAGTGGAAGCTTTACTGTGGTCATAAATAACGGCAAAACAAGAGAAGAATTTTTTTTGAATGATCCAACGCAGTGTTTAATCGTTGAGCCATACGACTGGCATATGATGTATAATTTCAGCACGGGAGCCATATTAATGGGCGTATCCTCTACGCACTATGATCATAGCGACTATTATTTCGAAGAACCCAAGCTCTGAAAAATGGATATTGCTGATATTTCTTTTATTGGAAGTGGCATTGCTACCACACTTACATTCATTGAGGTATTGGATAAATTATTAAATAACCCTCTTCCCACAAAAAAACTGAAGGTCGCAGTTATTGAAAAACACCAGGAGTTCTGGAAGGGCATTCCTTATGGAACCCGCTCATCGATCAATGCACTGACCATTACCAGTATCCATGAATTTATTTATGAACCCGAAAGACCATTATTTTTTGAATGGTTAAAATCCAATGAAAATGACTGGATTTCTTATTACCGGGAGCATGGCGGTACAACTGCTGACAAGTGGCTTAAAAATAATCTTTCCCTAATAGAGAATGAAAAATGGGAAACTATTTACATTCCCCGTTTTTTATTCGGTAAATACCTGTCGCAAAAATTCATGCATTTATTAAATGCTGCAGAAGAAAAACAGCTTGTTGAAATTAAATTGATACAGGCTGAGGCGATTGACATAAAGATTTTGGCAGAAGGTCTTCTTGAAATCATCCTTGAGTATCCGGACAAAACATTCTCAAAGATCACTACCCGCAAGCTGGTGGTGGCCACAGGCTCTGCACCCGTAAAAAAAATGTGCGAAATTGCTGGCAACAAGGCAATTTATATTAATGATATATATGAGCCGTCAGCCACTGATAATATAAACAAAGTGCTCACAAATTTGAGAAATACTGGTGAGGCTGAGGAAAGAAATATTATAATTATCGGATCTAACGCGGGCAGCATCGAATTACTTTATTTAATACAGGGGATGACCGAGTTCAGGGAATTGATCAATAAAATTGTCGTTATCTCCGGTAGCGGGTCATTGCCTTGTTATACTTCAAATGAAATTCTTCCTGATCATCCCACGCCAAACCTGGATAAAGTAAAAGCTTCCGCTGATTATAACATTGAAAAATTGGTTGAAGGAGCGGAGCACGATATCGCATTGGCCATGCAAAACGGAGCCAACATGGATTACGTGGCAACGATCATATACCAAACGCTCACACTTCTGGAAGTGCTGGACGAAAATGCAAAAAAACTTTTCTTTGGTGTATATGCCATCCGTTTACACAATATGTTCAGGCGGGCAGGACCCGAATACAGAAAAGCAGCGCAATTATTAATCGATTTTCAAAAGGTAATAATCGTAAAAGGAGTTTTTTTGAATATCAGTTCGTCAGAGAAAGGAAATTTTCTATATTATCTTGATATTGAAACGGCTAAGGAGAAAATCTATCCTTTAGATATTAAAGCGATCATTAACTGCAGCGGATCTGCTGACCTTGAAAGTTCTTCATCAAGACTTTTGTTTAACCTGGTCAATAAAAATATCTGCCGGATGAATTTATCCCGGAAAGGTTTTGAGGTGAATGAAAAATTTGGAGCTGCTCCGAATATTTATATCATGGGACCATTACTGGGTGGCAACGTGAATAAGCTTATACATTTCTGGCAGCTGGAAAACGCATCAAGGTTAACTTATCTCGCTCCTTACCTGGCTGAGGAATTACTGAAATAAGAATTCTGATAATTTAACCCCTGCTTTAGCCTATAATTTTTTAAAGAAATAGAATAGTCCCAATTGAAACACCCGGTTGTTTTCAGATTATTATGCGTATAATATTCTTCATCTGTAAACGGTACACTGCAGTTATTATATCCGGCTTTAACGCCCAATTGGATTTGGGCATCTGAAACCTGGCAAATAAACAATATGGATAAAGTGAATAGAAGGGTATTTTAAAAAATCGCAATTTTTCCACGCGTGTAAAGTAACATGCGTTCTTTCATGATTCAAAGATAATGTTAACGAGCAGGAGCTGCTCTATTTTAAAAGAGGATAATTAGCATAGAGCGATTCGACCAGATCTTTTTTATATCCCGGCGTGCGACAATAAAGTTTGATGGCGTCATTGGCTTCTACCAATTCATTATTCCTGACTTTGCAGGCGACGAGTTTTTCGGTGTTCTGCCAGATTCCGGGATCGTATTCGAATACCAATTCATAAAAATGGAGTGCTCCTTCTAAATCACCCATCTTCATAATAAGATTGCCCCTGAAATAATTCAGGAAAGGATCAATATGGACCAGGGTATCGAGTTTATCGATCGCGCCACCGTAATCTGCATATTCTTTGGTATCTACATAAGCCGCCACCTTTAAGAGATAAGGCGTGGGCTCTTCCGGAAATAAACCAGTGAACCTGTCCACTGATTTCCTGAATAATTTTTCACTAAGGTGTTTACAGGCCAGCATATACTGAAGTGAGAGATGTTTATCGTTCTGCGCATGATCGTCGAATTTTTCGAAGGCCGATCTTGCCACAGAATAGTTTTTATTTTTAAATGCATTTTCAAATATGGACCCATACTTCTCCCTGGATGTCATCGACTCATGCGCATCGGGTGATTTGATATCATCCATCAGGAATGAGAAAAGTCTGGCATAAGATTCACCAAGCTCATAAGAAAAAATATCGGCTGCCCTTACTGAGTCTTTTACTTTTATGAGTGTGATCTCCTCGTAATTAAGTCCGCCATCGCCGAATGCCCGGAACAGCAGGTGGATTTCTTCATCCTGAACAAACCGGTGCACCAGGCTGAAGCTTCCGTTTTTCGCAGTCTCCAGGATACCGTTGCCTATTTTGAATAGCCCGAAACCGTTGGCGATCTTTGTCAGCGTATCTACATTATCTCTGAGATTACTTCGCGATCCGGTTCTTTTGATGAATTCAGGAAAATAGATCAGGTGGTTCAGCATCTCCGGATCTTTATGGTTGACAGATTCTTCCAGATTGATGGAAAGTCTTTCTGCTTCCGAGTCGGTGACCGGGATATTTTGAGCAGACAGGGGTTGAAGGTTCATGGCACAGGCCGTCAAAAGGGCCATGCCAAGGGTTTTTAGGATTGGGCGCATCCGCTTAAAATAGAAACAATATTTGAAATCAAAAAGCTTCGCCGGGGAATTAAATTATTGTGTAAACACAAAAATATTTTCCGAACCCATATTTAAGTGGTTCGCCGGGAAGATGGAAAGGGGTAAAAAAAATAATGAGGCTGTCTCAAAAGTAATTTTGAGCGGCCTCTTTTTTATTTCAGTTTTCAGGGAGGGTTTATGCACAGAGGCACTGTATAATAAGTGTTGTTTAAAAGTGGTTTGAGTATTGTTTTTGTGGAGATTTAGTTATGGGAAATCCAACAACACTCAAGGTTGTTTTCAAGAGCAACCATCAAAATCAGGGGATGCTGTTGCCTCCTGACCTGAACGATTTGATTGCGGCAAACCATCCGGTGCGGGTGGTCAATGACATTCTGGATAAAATAGATATTACGGAGCTGGTAGGACAGTACAAGCCCGGTGGGGCAAGCAGTTATCATCCACGGATGTTGCTCAAAATCCTGGTGTATGGTTACATCAACAATGTCTACAGCAGTCGGAAAATAGAAGAAGCCGTCGGTCAGACGATACCTTATATGTGGCTGGCCGGGATGCAAAAACCCGATCACAATACAATTAACCGTTTCCGCGGTCAGCGGTTGCAGAAGACCTTGCAACCGATCTTCACGCAGGTAGTAATGTTGCTCTGCGAAGAAGGGCTTTTAAATATCCGGGAACTCTATACAGATGGGACGAAGATAGAGGCCAACGCTAATCGGTATACGTTCGTGTGGGGCAGAGCGATGAAGACCAGTCGTGAACGGATAAAAGAACAGTTGAACGATCTGTGGCAATACGCCCGTTCGGTAGCCGCCTCAGAAATGGATGATACAGACCCTTCTGGCTTTGAGAAGATAGATAGTGAAAAAGTCAATCAAACGATCTCTGCCATCAATGAGGCGTTGAAAGACAAACCTGCAAGCAAAGAGGTTCGCCAGAAGTTGAACTACGGCGCCAAACACTGGCCAGCGGCACTGGATAAATATGAAGCGCAGGAAGAGATCCTGGGATCCAACAGAAACAGTTATAGCAAGACAGATCCCGATGCTACGTTCATGCGCATGAAGGAAGATCACATGATGAACGGGCAGTTGAAACCAGCGTACAATATACAGATCAGCACGAACAATCAGTTTATCGCTTCTTACAGCCTTCATCAAAATCCTACTGACACCGCTACACTGATCAGTCACCTGAGAACACATACTAAAAACTTCAAACAAAAACCCAGTTCGGTTACTGCGGATGCTGGATATGGAAGCGAACAAAACTATCAATGGCTGGAGGACATGCGCATTACCGGTTATGTAAAACACAATCAGTTCGATAAAAACCAGCGCCATACATCCCGGCCAAAGAAGGATCTCTATGCCAAGTAAAATCTGGTTTACGATCAGGCAAATGACCAATATCGCTGCCCGATAGGTAAACCGATGAAAAATACCGGTGTGGTAATCACTAATACGACAGAACGTGGGTTCAGTCAAACTTTGAACCAATATAAAGTTGCCAGTTGCAAAGGCTGCCCGTTGCGAAGCGAATGTCATGATCAGAAAGGCAGTCGCAAGATCTACGTTAATCGCAATCTTATCCGGCTAAAAGCACAGGTCGACAAAAGACTGAAAAGTAAACGAGGGATTGAAAAAAGAAAAAAGCGATGCTGGGATACCGAACCTGTGTTCGGAAATATCAAACATAATCACCACTTCAAGCGATTTATGCTTCGGGGAATGGAGAAGGTAACTGTCGAAACCGGTTTACTGGCCTTGGCACACAATCTTAGAAAGAAAACAGCCTGAAAAAGGCGTGTTTTACACACCAACTCAATTATCAATCAAAAAAAACTTAAACCAAAGTCTTAAAAAATAAAAGAGGCCATCTCGACTAACGAGACAGCCTCTCGATTTTTTAATTTAAATATGGGAATTAATGCTCCATTTTTGAAAAGTCTCCGTAGATACTTTCAAACACAATTTTACCATCCTTATTAAAATCGTCGAACTGCACACAGGGAATGCGGAGCGTTTCACCTGTTTTTTTTGATTTGCCTTTCCATGTCCACCAGGACTGTACCGTTTTAGCATCCATATCTTTATAAGCCAGATAGTCCGGATAGCCATTTTTAATAAGAGAAATGCTGTCGTAAAGGTCAAAATCCCTGGCCCAGCTTTTTAATGCTTCTGCGATAGGAATTCTTTTCGGCATCCCACTTCCCCAAAACCTGGCTGTATCGGAAAAAATTTTGGTGTTTGTTGCAATATCGTTGTCCAGGTATGCCTTCACTGATTTATAGACAATGTCGATATAGGGATGTTCCATATAAATATCCCCGTTTCGTTTCTCCTGAGAAAAAGCGGCCAGTACTAATAGGAATAAAGCCGGGCTGAGCAAAATTTTCTTCATGTGTTGATTATTTTAGAGTTTATGATTAAAGGTATCCTAATAACCAACACATAGCGCATGAATCCGGCTTATACCTAACTTTATGGCATGCAGGAGTCGCAAAAGACAACTTTTCGCATTAAAATCAGAAAGCGTTTAAAGAGGATTTTTGATCGTGAAGGAAACGATAAACTAAAACTCAATTTTCTCAGGGCGGTTCCTTTTTGGGTCGCATCATTGCTCACGGGCCTGATCGCAGTCTTCTATTCGAAAGTTTTTCTTCTGGCTGAAACCACCACCAGTTCGTTATTCGGATCTGTTCACTGGCTTTTATTTATTATTACACCATCCTGTTTTTTAATTGCCTGGTGGCTGGTGGTGGGTTTTGAAAGATTTGCAGGCGGAAGTGGTATCCCACAGGTCATGGCAGCCATTGAACTGGCTAACCCGCGTGATAATTACAAAATCAGGAAATTACTGAGCATCCGGGTGATCGTTGTAAAGATTATCTCCAGTTTTTTCATGATCCTTGGCGGAGGGGTGATTGGCCGGGAAGGGCCTACGATTCAAATAGCCGGATCGGTGTTTCGTAAGATTAACCAGATTCTTCCGGTTTGGTGGCCGAAAATATCCAAGAGAAATATGATCATGACCGGTGCCGCTGCAGGACTTGCTGCCGCATTCAACACACCCCTTGGTGGAATTGTATTTGCTATTGAAGAACTCACGAAAACCCATATCAGTTATTTCAGAACGGCCCTGTTCACAGCGGTGATTATCTCGGGCCTTACAGCACAGGCTTTATTCGGACCTTATCTATATCTGGGATATCCGGTCATTCGTGGTTTATCGGTGTATATTTTCCTCGGAGTCATATTGGTGGCTATCATTGCCGGCATCGGCGGGAGTGCGACAGG
Source organism: uncultured Bacteroidota bacterium (assembly GCA_963711345.1). Lineage (GTDB taxonomy): Bacteria > Bacteroidota > Bacteroidia > Chitinophagales > Chitinophagaceae > Puia. The sequence continues at coordinate 2,070,579 of CAVQDS010000002.1, forward strand.
CCGTATCCTGGTTATCCTTATAAATTGGAAAAGCCGCCTGAAGAAAAGAAAACAGCAAATGATATTCGTTTTATTCTGCGGTTTGGTCGTTGCACTACTTGGCTTTTTTTCAAATGCAGAATTGATTGGCTCTGGGAAAGCCATTATGACCAGGATTCTTTTTACTTCCGATAAATATCTTCCATGGTATTCGCCACTGGTCAGGATGACCGGATCGATTTTCTCCTTTAGCACAGGAGCTGCGGGTGGTATTTTTGCGCCGGCTCTCAGTTCAGGCGCCTGTATCGGATCGGTTTTATCCGGATGGCTGAATCTTTCTGATTCAAACACAAACCTGCTCATCCTTTCAGGAATGGTGGGTTTCCTGACGGGCATCACAAGAACTCCTTTTACTTCTTCGATTATTGTATTGGAAATGACCGACCGACATAACCTGATTTTTTATCTGATGCTCGCCGGTATGGTTTCGGGAATGATTTCTCTGCTCATTGATAAGCACTCATTATACGATCATATGAAAGTCCGTTACCTGCAACAGATCGAATCTGAAACAGTAAAAGTTTAAGACGATTAAATGTTCGATGGCCTTTGTTTCATTTGAAAGGCAATAGCCAAAGAATTCTCGAGTTTTCCTTCCTTCCTGGCTGTTTCTTCAATTGCAAACCTGTCCCAGCGTTCCTTCATGCTGGCATAATAAGCTTCTGCCTGTTCTTCGCTATAATTTGATATTTCTGCTTCCATAAATAATTTTTTAAAAATGGGATCAGATTTCAAAGATAATGGAATTTCCTGCAGAGCGGAAAGGTTGTTGAGGAGTATAAGGATCTATAAATACACCGCAATCTTTCATTTTAGTATTTATCAGTTCGAAAGCAATTTCGATTCTGACTAAACACTGATAAGGTGAGAAAAACGGTAATTTGTTAGTGTTAGCACCTCGTTGAACAATGCAATATGTTTGTTTACGAGGTAAAGAAACTATTTGACCGGATTTCAACTACCCCTGTATCGTATCCGGACAGTAAAAAGCCCGTTTGAAATTTCATAGTTCTGATTACCAGTTTGATATAATAAGGCATCCGTTTTGGGCATTTTTATCATAAGTAAAATCACTTTCAACCATGATCAAAAATTATATGAAAGTAGCCTGGAGAAGTCTGATGAGAAACAGCACTTTTTCCTTTATCAATATCACGGGTCTGGCCGTCGGACTGGGTTGCTTCCTCCTGATCGCATTGTATGTTCTGGATGAACTGAGTTATGACCGTTACTACGATAAGGCGGGAAATATCTACCGTATCAACTTCGATGCGCGATGGGGCGGACAGGATCTGCGCCTCGCCGAGACCTCGGATATGATGGGAGGCATTCTAAAAAAAGATTATCCACAGGTACAGGAGTTTACCCGTATTTACGCCCAAAGCGGCGACACAAGAATGATCAGGAAGGGAAATGAATACATCACTGAAACGCGCCTGGCCTATGTCGATTCCACCTTCTTTAATGTCTTTTCATTCCCTGCCCTTGAAGGTGATACACACACTGCATTGAAGGATCCTCATACCGTGGTGATAAATGCGTCTACTGCTGCCCGTTATTTCGGATCAGCCGGCGAAGCCATCGGCAAAATGCTTGAAGTTAAGGAAGGTGATAAGGTAGTGCCTTATAAAGTGAACGCCGTGATCGCAGATATTCCCGGCAATACTCATTTCCATTTTGACCTGCTGTTCTCTATGAAGAGCCTGGATTATCAATGGGGACAAATTGGCAATGTCAATTTTCACACCTATCTCGCTCTCAAACCCGGAACTGATCCCGGATCCTTCAATAAAATATTCACTGATTTTTTTATAAAATATGAAATCCCGGCATTGAAGGAGTTTAATATCAATAGCATGGCAGACCTGGAAAAATCGGGAAACAAAGTTCACTTTTTTCTGATTCCTGTAACAAGGATCCATCTCTATTCCGACAGGCAGGGTGGGGAAGAACTGAGTCCACCAGGCAGTATACAGTATGTAGCTATTTTTTCTGCTGCAGCTTTGTTCATCCTGCTTATTGCCTGCATAAATTTTATGAACCTGACCACAGCACGATCTGCAGGCAGGGCGCGGGAAGTGGGCATTCGTAAAGTATTGGGTACCGAACGCAGTAATCTCGTGATACAGTTCCTCTCAGAATCCACCCTGATGGTGTTCGTCTCTTTTTTGATCGGCATTGTGATTGCTTTTCTGGCACTCCCTCTTTTCAATTCTTTGTCGGGAAAGACAATGACACTGGCAAGTCTTTTTTCACCCTTAATACTGCCTGTACTAATCGCACTGCCTTTTATTGTCGGTATGCTCGCTGGAAGTTACCCGGCTTTCTTTTTGTCGGGCTTCAAACCAATAGAGGTATTGAAAGGACGAATCAAAGCAGGAAAGAAAAGTGCAGGACTTCGGAGCACCCTGGTTGTATTTCAGTTTACAACTTCCATCGTGCTGATCATTGGGACGATCGTTGTGTTCAGGCAACTGCATTATATTCAGACACGCGATCTCGGATTCAGCAAGGAGCAGGTCTTGGTCATCGATGGCGCCGATGCGCTGGGTAATAATACAGATGTTTTTAAAAAAGAAGTAATGGAATTGCCGGGTGTAAAAGATGGAACCCTCAGTGCTTTTCTGCCGGTAACCAAATCTGCCCGCAACGTATACAATATTTCCAAAGGTCCTGTTGAGACCCAGGCGAATAGTTTCAATATTGAGACCTGGGCAATCGACGACGGTTATATTCCAACATTAGGTATTACACTTGAGAAAGGAAGAAACTTTTCTCCTGATTTCAAAACGGACTCATTTGGTTTGATCATCAACGAGACCGCGGCCGGTATTTTAGGATATCCTGATCCGGTCGGGAAGAATATATTTATATTTTATAACACAGGGGTGCCAACCACTTACCATATTGTAGGTCTTGTAAAGAATTTTAATTTCGAGACCCTTCACCACCAGGTTCGTCCCCTCATGTTCATGCTGCAAAAAAGCACAGGGCTCGCTTCCTTTAAAGTGAATACCACCGATATCGCATCGCTGATCGGAGAGATCAGGAAGAAATGGACAACACTGGCGCATGGCGTACCATTTGGTTACAGATTCCTCGATGAATCTTTTAACGAGATGTATCAATCAGAACAACAGGTAGGAAAAATTGCAATTATCTTTTCGGTACTGGCTATATTGATTTCCTGTCTGGGTATGTTCGGTCTGGCTACTTTTGTTGCCGAGCAAAGAACGAAGGAAGTCGGCATACGAAAAGTGCTGGGAGCAAATGTGCAGGGGATTGTCGGTCTGCTTTCGGCGGATTTTATAAAGCTGGTCGCCGTTGCATTTCTCATCGCCAGTCCGTTCGCATGGTGGATCATGAGTAAATGGCTGCAGGATTTTGTGTACAGGGTAAACTTCAGCTGGTGGATTTTTCCTGTAGCGGGACTGATTGCTTTTATGATCGCACTGATCACCGTGAGTTCACAGGCAGTGCGTGCGGCGATGGCTAATCCTGTAAATAGCCTACGTTCTGAATGATCCCGCAGGTGCGGGATTGGCGAAGAAAGTCTGAGATCGGAATAATTGAGTTATTCCGGCACCAGGATCTCCTTCAGGTAATTATTAATTTTAAAATACTGATTGGCAGTTTTTTTCAAATCACTATCGCTGATATTCATTACATCATTAACGTATGTCAATACCCATTCGGGATCCTGACGATCAATCCAGCTTCTGCTTAATGCCAGCAACCAGTAATCATTGGTCAACATCTGCCCCGAATGATGCTTGCACATCATTTCTTTAACATAATTCAGATATTTTTTATCAACGCCATTTTTACGGATATCCTGGAGGATATCCAGCAAAGCTCCTGTCAAATTGTTGATATTTTCTTCTCCGCAGGTAAATTGAATACTGATGTTATAATGGCCATAGGGGCGTTGATTGAATGTTGGATTTACCCTGGCAGTATAAATACCACCCATTTTCTCCCTCAGGATTTCCATTATTTTTATATTTATTATTTCACAGAGCACATTTAATTTCAGCGTTTCGATGGGTTTCACATCAGCTTCACCTGAAAAAACCAGATTCACCTGACTCTGTTTATTTTCTCCTTTCTTTATCCTCATTTCAGCTGGTCCCTGTATCGGACGGAGTCCTTCATCGGTGAATTTGTTTTCCTGTTGTACTGCAGGAAGTCCACCGATATAGGTTTCAAGTAATGGAGTAATTTTTTCGATATCCAGGTTCCCGATGAAAGTGAAATGCATGCCATAGGCGTTTCCAAATATCTGTTGGTAAATGGCGAAGGCAGTATCCAGGTTAATATTGTTGAAATCAGAAGGATCCGGAATATTATCTGCCCAGGGGCTGTTTTGATATTGAAAACGGATCGATGAATCAAGGAAATAATTCAAAGGATTGGCTTTCACGTTCTGGAACATTTCTTTCTGCCGGCTTACGAAATTCTCATAAAGTGCAAAGTCTTTGGCGGGTGCCGTATAATATGCGTAGATCAATTGCAGAAAATTCTCAAAATCATTTACGCCGCATTTTCCCTCAACACCATCTTCATAAGAATTAATATAAGGCTGGACTGATACGGTTTTGCCGGACATGAATTTATCCAGATCTGTTTTTGAAAATCCCTGTATCCCCATGCTCCGTACGATTTGTGCTGCATACTTTGCGTTTTGCCTATTTGCCAGGCCGAAATTATGAGAACCTCCGTAACGCCAGGCGTCCATCTGAATGTCATCATTTTTAAAATCGGTCGGCTTCAGTGTCACTGAAATTCCATTGCTGAACATCAGGAATTTAGTTTTCAATGCTTTATTGTTTGTTTCCTGAACAATATGGCCAGCTATTGGAACCTGTTGGAGAAGTGTATTGGAAATAACCTGTTCGGTGTAAGGTGTGATTGGAGCTTTCCGGGCTTCGGCCAGTAAATCCAACAAGCCCGTATTTCCTGGTAAAGATTCTTTGCTCCCCGGTCCCATCAGAAGGGCAAATTTTCCGTTTTGGGATTCTATCCTATTTACAATTTCGTTTATATCCTCCAGTGTGACGGATTTGAGATTATGTTTTATAAATAGGTACCGGTCATCCGAGCTTATGATGGGATCACCTGTAATAAAGTGCTGACTATATTGTTCAGCAAACAGGCCGGATGCAGTTTTTTGTGCATCCATATATTGCTTATCATTCTGACGCGCATAAATATTTTTAGCTCTTTCCAGTTCAGAAGGCAAAAATCCAAATTGCAAAATGGATTGCTGGGTACTGATGAATGCATCTACGGCCTCTTTTATAGAATTATTTCCAATAGCCAAACTATAATTAAAGGAGCGATAGCCTTTCACCAATGGCTCATAGGAAGCGCGTGCGCCGATCACAGAATGATTCGCCTGACGTGTAAGAGATTGAAGACGTTCATTCATCATGAGGACCAGCAGGCTCTCTTCCATTTTTTGTTTCAGGTCTGCCCAGGTTCTGATAACCGGAATTTTTTCTATACTTCCAAAAAGTTCCAGCGTAGTTGATTGGAATTCCTTATCTGAAAGTACCAGGCTCTCGTCTTTGGTTCTGGGCAAAAGGATGATATCGGCAGGTTTAGCCTTTTCATTTTCAGGTCTTTCATAACTGCCAAAATGTTTTAAAATTTCTTTTTTTATGTGTGTGGTGTCAAGATCTCCGACCACGATCACCGCCATTAAATCCGGCCTGTACCAGGTTTTATAATATCGTGTAAGTGCATCGTAAGGAAAACCGGAGATGATGGAATCTTTACCAATGGGTGAGCGGTAAGCATATCTGGACTGATTAAATAATATGGGGTAATAATAATTTCTCATTCGTGAATAAACATTTTTATCCAGGCGAGACTCTTCCAGTACTACATTCCTTTCTTTATCGATTTCTTCCGAATCCAGCAGTGCATTGTTAGCCCAGTCTTCGGCGATGGTAAATCCCTTATCAATTTTTTTTGAATCTTCTGTGGTCATCCAGAGCATATAATTCGTCGCATCATATCCTGTATTGGCATTGAGGTCGGCTCCTAATTTCAATCCGTTCGATTCCAGATAGCTCAGCAATTCATTTTTTGGAAAATGTTTCAGACCGTTGAAATTCATATGCTCCATAAAGTGGGCCAATCCCTGCTGATCATCGTCTTCCAGCAGAGATCCTGCATTGACCACCAAACGGATCTGCAGATTATTAAAAGTATGTCCGTTGTTCCTGATAAAATAGGTGAGGCCATTGGGTAATTTTCCTGTAGCTACTGCGGGATCCGCTGTTATTGAATCTGTCAGTTTAAATCCCTGTGATTGGCCGGAACAGGCAACGAGCAGGGAACCCAGGAATAGGAGAAATCTAATCAGGCTTTTCATGTACGGTTTTTGTAAGGGTTAACGATCATCAAATATTTTATTCTGACCGGTCAGATTCTCAAAGATGTATAATAGTTGCTATAAAACGAAAAATCGTACAAAAGATTATCTGAATTAAGATCTAAGGTTTTACCCTTAGTTAAATAAGTTAACCTCCTAATATTTGATTTAAATTTACTGCTACATGGAGCATGAAACTAAAAATATTTTATTCTGTTCTCAGCTTTTTTAATGGATTGGCAATTGCAGCTTTGATAACGTGTACGCTCACGGTTAACAGGGTGATCAGCAATACAAGAATTCCTGTCAGCATGAAAATCCACCACGACAGATGTGTTCTGTATTGATAACCCTCAAGCCAGTTATGTGCAACATACCAGGCGATGGGTATTGCAATAAACGCGGCAATAAAAACGATCACCACAAAATCCTTTGTGAGCAATAGCCATAAATTATAAACCGACGCACCCAGTACTTTTCGGATACCGATTTCTTTAGCGCGCTGTTCTGCTATAAAGGATGCCAGTCCGAAAATACCAAGGCAGGAAATAAGGATGGCCAGCACGGCAAAAACATTGGATAGCATACCAATGCGTTGTTCAGCAGCAAACAAGTGGGAGTATTCGTCATCGACAAATGTATAGTCAAAAGGAGCTGAGGGGTTTAAACTTTTGAACACGGGCTCTATTTCACTTATGGCTTTTGCCGCACTCAATTGAGGATTGAGCCTGATGGTGATCTCCGGACCGATGTCCGTAGCCATAAAAAACAGACCCTGCTGGACGGGTTGATAGGGAGACCCCTTTACCATGTCTTTGATCACTCCGACAACAGTAAACCTTTTAGCGTTCCATTGGATAATTTTGCCAACAGGATTCGTTAATCCCATATACTTTGCGGCAGCCTCATTCAGGATCACGGCTTTATTGTCAGTTGCGAAATTTCTTGAAAAATCACGTCCTTCCGCAAATTGCCATCCGACTGTTTTGCCATATTCCGGAGTTACCGCAGTCAACGCAAACGCTTTGTTATGTGTTCTGAGGTTTTTACCTTCCCATTCAAAATGATCGTCAAAATAATTATTTTCTGTGGCTGAGCTGGAAGATTGAGCGACGGCCACCGCTCCGCCCGTTGACAATAATTCCTTTCGGAGTACGTCATATTTTCCTTTCAGATCCGGCGTAGTCATTGTTACCCGGATCAGGCCGTACCTGTCATAACCCACAGGCCTGTCCTTCGCCAACTGGATCTGGCGATATACTACAATGGTTCCCGTTATTATAACTATTGAAACAATAAACTGGAGGGTCAGCAAAGCTTTTCGTAATAATGCCGCTGAGCCGCCTGTTTTGAATCCGCCTTTTAAAACCTGTACAGGTTGGAATGAAGAGATATATAATGCGGGATAACTTCCGGACATCAGTGTGGTGGCCAGAATAAACAGGATGGCAGAAACCCAAAACCACAAATTTGAGAATGGAAATATTATATTCTTGCTGGATATTTCATTGAACCAGGACAGGCTGAGAATCACTATGCAGATTCCTAGAAAGAAAGCAAGCAACACCATCAATAACGCTTCACACATAAATTGTTTTATCAACTGGCCTCTTCCTGATCCCAATGTTTTTCGCACGCCAACTTCTTTGGCCCTTTCTCCTGCACGGGCGGTACTGAAATTCATAAAATTTATGCAGGCCAGCAATAACACAAAAGCGCCTATCAGACCGAATAGCCGGACTATTGCAATCTGGCCACCTGACTGTTCGCCGTTCCTCCATTCTGAATGAAGATGCCAATCCTTCATCGGGTATACAAAGAGTTCGATTTTATTTCCGGGAATTTGGGCGACGCTGTTTTTAATTTTCGACCAGTAGACATCTTTGATAACTTTTGATGCATCCATATCAGAAATGCCTGGTTGCGTCTGAGCATAAAGGAAAAAGGAACTGTTGTTCCAGTCATTCATTATGTTCTTTAATCCAGGATAAATTGTAAACAGCAGGTCGAAAGGACAAAGAAAGCCGACCCCTGAAAATGAAGTACTAAGGGGCAGATCTTCAAATACGCCGATCACTTTCAGCGGCTGGGTATTATCATACTTTATAATCTTCCCCACTGCGTCTGTGTGGCCAAAAAGAGATTGTGCAACAGACTGACTCAGGAGAATTGAATTGGGATCGGAAAATCCGGTTGTAGATCCGGCGGTGAGTTTCATTGTGAAAATATCAGTGAATTCTTTTTCTGCAAATATGCCTGATACGGCTCGATGGATATCGTTAAAGACAAGGACATGACTGCCTCTATCGGAAGCAATCGACACATGCTTGAATATATTATGGTAATTCCTTCTGAGCTCGTCTGCCAGTGGTATGGGAAAATGATTATTGCCTTCTGAAATATATACTTCACTCTTCGATATTTCTTTCCTTGCGATCTGACCGATCGTCTTATAGTTCGTATTGTATGTATCAAAGCTGAGTTCATCCCAGATCCAAAAACCGATAACGAGTACCACGGCGATGCCTATCGCCAGCCCGCTAATATTTGTGATTGAATGGATCCTGTCTTTAATAAGACGACGCCACGCCGTTTTTAAATAGGTTTTGAACATGTAACAACAGTTTTTATTGATGAATGAATCACTTTTATTTCCCAAACAAAAGACCAGTTTCTCAAAATATTGATAGTCAAATAAAAATCGTCTTCACACTCCTGAAAGGTGTTCGATATTGATACTAATCTTTGGAATACTTGATACAAATTTTCTCCGCAGAAATTTGTATTTTGTTAAGCTAACATTGCTGAATGAGAAACTACCTGCTATCATCCATTCTTTTGTTCTCCTGCTTTGCGGCATGTAAAAAAAGCGGAGGAGGACCAGCACTGCCTGTCATCACCGGTTTTTCACCCGGCAAAGGTGCTGCGGGAATAATGGTGAACATCACCGGCCATTTTGATTCGGCCATGCAGCAACTCAGCGTTTCCTTTAACGGTGATGCCGCAAAAGTTTTTTCAGCAAGTGATTCGCTGATCGTAGTGACCGTCCCCAGTGGCGTGTCCACAGGAAAGATAACGGTGACGGTGAACAACCTGCCAGCGACGACCGATAGTGACTTCGTCGTTCTCTCTGGCAGTTGGACGCAAATGGCGCAAATCCCACAAAATCCTGCTTATTCGGGCCAGCGATATTATGGTATCGGCTTTGTGATTGGGAATTTTGGTTATATGGGGTTCGGCACCGATAACGGCAGGGACTATAGCGACCTTTACCAATACGACCCCTCATCGAATTCCTGGTCACAGAAAACATCTTTGGGCCTTGGTATGGAGAGTCTTGTATCAATGGTCATTGGGGGCAAAGCTTATATCGGCATTGGCGAAAGCCGGGATTTGGGCATCAATACCAATCAGTTTTATGCATATGATCCTGCGACGGACAGTTGGACTAGGAAGGCGGATTTCCCCGGACCGGCCAGGGAAAACGCATTCGCCCTCAGCCTGGGCGGGATGGGCTATGTGGGACTGGGTCACGGAACAGGAGACTTTTATGATGTTTGGCAATACAATCCTACTCTGGATGAATGGACCCAGAAAGCCAATTTCCCTGTTGGCGGCGATTTACCCAATTATGTAACCACGTTTTCCCTGGATAACAAGGTTGGCTACGTGGTGGGTGGCGGAGACTATGCTTCGGGTGGCACCAATCTGGCGGTAGTGATCGTATGGCGATATAATCCGGCATCAGATAGCTGGACCCAAATGCAGAATCTGCCTTCTAAAGGGATGTTGTCCGCCAGTTCAATGATAGTTAACGGGGCTGCCTATGTACTTGGTGGCAGTCAGGAGTGCTGGAGGTATGACGCGAATTCGGATTCCTGGACACAGGAGGCCTTCTTCGGAACACGTATTGCGGGATCTGCATTTGGCATCAATGGTAATGGTTATTTTGGGATGGGAGAGAATCCCTATGCCATTCCGACTTATCTGGATCTATGGCAGTTTACGCCATAAAAAAATACATGAATTAAATGCTGATAAATTTCATAATAATATGGTGAGAGTATTGACGATTTCTATGCTGTTTTACATTCTGCTTTTTTCCTGTAGATCAAATTCTCCCACTCTGTCGGATCAATTAGAATCAAACTTTCTGGCACACCTGAAAAAGAGCGATTCAGCCATTGTTCTGGATTCATTCAGGGTAATAAGAATTGATTCAATAGACAAAAGACATCAGCTGATCATAGATGATACCATCTACATGAGAGAATTTGCGCGGGTTCAGGGACAATGGATTAATTCTACTTTAGAGAATAAGACAGACAGTATTGGATTTTATCAGAATGAATTGGACTATATGGAAACTCAGTTGGATTCCATGAATGAGGCAATATCAAAAGCAGATACTTTACAAAAATTGGGTTTATTAGCCATCTGTAAAATTCAGGTAACTAAACACAATCGAAGTCAGGAAATGATGCTTCGTTATCTTTTGGATCTGAATATGAATGTCTGGAATTCATCTATGATAGATTCTTCCATTGCAGTTATAGTAAGAAAATTGAATTAATCCCTACAAATGGAGCTTTTCTATGGTTGATATTTCCAGGCCGGTGTATAGAGCAATTTTATCAAGGGGTTCGTTCGCGCGTTTCATTTGAATGGCAATTGCCAAAGATTTCTCAAGGCTTCCTTCCTGTCTTCCTTCCAATTTCCCCTCAAGTTTCCCTTCAAGTTTCCCTTCAAGTTTCCCCTTACGTTCTCCTTCTTTCCTTGCCGTTTCTTCAATTGCAAACCTGTCCCAGCGTTCCTTCATGCTGGCATAATAAGCTTCTGCCTGTTCTTCGCTATAATTTGATATTTCCGCTTCCATGAATAATTTTTTAAAAATGGGATCAGATTTCAAAGATAATGGAATTTCCTGCAGAGCGGAAAGGTTGTTGAGGATAAAAAACCATTCATCCCTGCGATTTTCGACATCGGATATTTTCTTTTTGAATTTAGGCATTTCCAAATACCAGAAAATTAAGTTCTTATTAAATACTTTACCACTTGATATGTCGATTAATGTTACTTCATGCATCATTTCATCTGAATCATAATCATTAAAAACAAAATCCATGATACAAATAATCAGTGTTTGTTTCAGTTTAAAATTCCATTCTCCGGATTTAGCCTGTCCTCTGATTGGTATTGTGGAATAAAAAAGACTCCTGTCTTTAAAAAACTCTTCTCTGATTCGCTGTAATTCAATGATAAATTTATTGCCTGCCTCATCTTCGCAATAAGTATCGAAAACTGCTTTTCGTTCACCTTTCAAAATTCCGGTTTGTTCTGTGTTCAAATAGGTCAGACTAATAATTCGCTGATCGGGTTGTAAAACCGTATTTAAAAAATCCATCAACAGGTCCACATTGCCATCCCATCCAAAGATTCTTTTAAAACCGAAATCAGTATAGGGATCTATAAATACACCGTAATCTTTCATTTTAGTATTTATCAGTTCGAAAGCAATTTCGATACTGACTAAACACTGACAAGGTGAGAAAAACGGTAATTTGATGGTGTTAACACATGGAATAGTACTTGCCCGATCCGGTCGATCTATTTCAGTTTGGAAAAGCCATCTGCGCTCCAGATTTCACTGCCGACTCCATGATGTACAAAAAAGAGTCCATTGGGATCGTAGGTGTTTTTTACCTCAAGTAGTTTTTTATAGTTTGATCCCCAAAAACTTTCCTGCCAGTTTTCTTCGAAATAATCCGTTTCATTAACATAAGATCCTTTTACCGGCACTATTTTTTTCAGCATTTCCATCGCAGTACGCATAGAACTGGCAGCTTCTTTGGCTTCCTTCAAATTGGGTTCATGCCCGGGTATTCCAGTCATGGCCGGGCCTTCTCCACCAGCAAGAATGAGCAGTGCAAATGCATCGAGCACAGATGGATTCATAGAGGTATTTGCGGCTGCTTCTTTTTCTTCAGGCCGGGTTCCCGCGAGACCCTTGTTAAAGTGAAGTTCGAATGACCATAACCGGCTGGTTTCAAAAAAAGCGTTTGTCAGCTGAGCAATATTTTCATCTTTCAATAAATCCTGCGAAAGCCAGCAGGAATGATATCCATGGATAAATTGTCCGGACTGTTCGCCATCTCCCTTCCAATAAATATTTTCCTGTGGAGCTCCAGGCTGATCGTCCGTGCCTATGGAGTTACTGGCAAATTTTCGTAGAAAGGCGGGGTCCCACATATGTCTGGCCGGCAATAAAAAAATGCCAAATGGTTCTACCCAGGTATATGCTGATGTATTTTCCTTCGTCCAGTTCTCAAAATCCTGCCAGGCCGCCTGCGCCTGATTTTTTGTAAGTCCGTGAAATAACATACTCAATGATATGGATCTGTCTGAATGAAATTTAATCTGTTCGCCCCATGCCGGATTGAAAAGTTTATCCCGGTATTCAAGCATGATCTTTTCAATCAGCTTTTTAAATGCATCATCGCTGTTGGTTTTTATCCTGCCGACTACTACACCAAAAAATTCCGGCAACTCACGGGTTCTGAGTACCAGTTTGGTTACTACACCAAAACTTCCGCCACCTCCGCCCTTCAGTGCCCAGAATAAATCAGGATGATTGCAGGCGTTGACGATCTGAACAGATCCGTCGGCAAGAACGACCTCTGCCTGCAAAAGCGCTGCTGCAGCAAGGCCATAATATTTGGAAAAACTACCGAAGCCGCCACCCTGGATGAATCCGCCCACGCCAACTGTTATACATCCGCCTCCCTGCACGTATCTTCCATTTTTTGTTGTCACTTCATTATAGGCCTGTGCCCAGATGGCACCTGCTTCAACAGCCACTACTGGTTGTGATGTTTGCGTGGTTTCACAACCTGCAGGAATGAATTGTTCCTGCACCTGAATGGCATGCATGTTTTTTGTCCATACGAGTAAAGAATCCGGCGCGCTGGAATTTCCGAGATAACTATGTCCGCCTCCTTTTATCACCAGCCGCAAGTGATTTTCCCTTGCGAAATTCACGGCTGCAACAACATCACTGGTAGATTTTGCTTCCACTGCATAAACGCTGGGTTGACATTTCCATGCATCCAGCCATCCCAGCGTTTGCGTAAGCGCCGGATCGCTATTTATAAAATAAGGATTATGGATATTTTTGAACAACAGTGTACTGTCTTGTGTGAATGGATTTTTTAACGGAACTAGATTCCCGTTCACCGCTTTATTCAGTTTATCCCAGGTATCTTTGGAAGGCCAGCCTTTTTCCCCGGGCCTCACGCGTTTAAACTGAAGGGGCCCATCTGTATCCGACGGATTAAATAACGAAAGAGGTTTCCGGAGAACTGCTGCCAGCAGTAGCAACGATCTGACAAATTTTTTTCTTGTGATACTCATACATTAAATTTTAATGCATTTGCGATAATTTATTTATCATCTCATCATAGTTCGGGAGAGATCCCTTCGAGGCATAGTGGATTATGGGTTATTCTCTGGACAGCTTCGTATGCTAATGAAGTTTTTCTATCCTTGATATTTCCAGGCCGGTATATAGTGCAATTTTATCCAGGGGTTCGTTCGCGCGTTTCATTTGAAGGGCAATCGAAATTGATTTCTCAAGACTTCCTTCCTGTCTGCCTTCTAGTTTTCTTTCCAGTTTTCCTTCCAGTTTTCCTTCCTTCCTGGCTGTTTCTTCAATTGCAAATCTGTCCCAGCGATCCTTCATGCTGGCATAATAAGCTTAGGCTTGCTCTTCACTGTAATTTGATATTTCTGCTTCCATAAATAACTTTTTGAAGATGGGATCAGATTTCAAAGATAATGGAATTTCCTGCAGACCTGAAAGGTTATTCATGATAAAAAACCAGTTGTCCAGACGATTATTAAGTTCATCTAATTTCTTTTTGAATTTAGGCATTTCCAGATACCAGAAAGCTAAGTTCTTATTAAATACTTTGCCACTCAACTTATCGATTAAGGTTACTTCGTGAATCATTTCCTTAGAATCGTAATCATCAAAAACAAAATCCATGACGCAGATTATTAGTATTTGTTTCAGTTTAAAATTCCATTCTCCTGATTTTGCCTGTCCTCGGATCGGAATGGTGGAATAAAACAGACTCCGGTCTTTAAAAAACTCTTCTCTGATTCGCTGTAATTCAATAATAAATTTATTTTCTGCCTCATCTTCACAATAAGTATCAAAAACTGCCTTTCGTTCTCCTTTTAAAACTCCAGTTGTTCAGTATTGAGATAAGTAAGATTTGCAATGTGCTGATCGGGTTGCAAAACCGTGTTTAAAAAGTCAATCAGCAGATCTACATTGCCTTCCCAGCCAAAGATTCTTTTAAAACCGAAATCTGTATAAGGATCTATAAAAATATCACAATCTTTCATGTTTAATATTTGTCAATTCGAAAGCAATTTCGATTCTGTTGAATCGCTGATAAAGAGAGAAGAACAAGAATATGGGGATGTTTTCACTTTGAATTCATCTATGCATTTGTCTTCAAAGGGATGAGTTGCTATCTGATTTGAATGTTGATCGCATTAACGGGCATGACATCCTGTTTACAGATCTAATGGGATAAGTATAAGCCACATGAGTTAAAGGGGGTATACCGGTTAATGCACATTGTTAAATATTGGACTAAGGATTTTTGTTTAGATAGGAGAGTAATGTTTAATGTCAATACAGCTTGCCGCTATCCCAATCCAGTTGGAATGGTTTTAGCAACATCACATATTCATCGGATGTAGTTCCTCCAGCCATATTAGGGGAAGAGCCGTTAGCGGAGGACACATATCCGCCCGGGTGGTAAGTGATTTCAAGGACGGTTTTATTGGAACCGTATATATAAAATGCATTTTGCCTGTGCTGAAGTTTAAAAAAATTGTGATTTGACATGATGAAGATTTGATTACTGCTGTCGCAATATCCCCATACATTCAATAAAGAAATTTGCCTGCCGTCTGATTGTTTTACATAAATGAAATCATTTAATTTGTCTTTCGTGATTTCAAATTCAGTAACTGACGGGCTGTTGGATTTGAATTCTTCAAAAGTTAAATAAACGCCGGGAACCAGTAAAGTATCTTTCAATACAGGGATCTCAAAAATCTGATGTTCGTGGGCTTCAATTTCATGCCATGAAAATTTTCGTTTGGATGAAACAATGGCATTCCACTTCCAATCCATTGTTGTCAATTTGAATAAGGATGTTTTAAAGGCATTCTGTATCATAAGTTCAGCAAATGACCTTGGTTTATTACCAGCTATATGTATAGTATTACCAGCTATATCTAAAACCACTTTAATATCAGCTGAAAAAACAGAATCGAACCGGTACAGCGCATAATAGCCCGAATCTTTAAACAGGTAAAATTCAATATTAGTAAACAGGCTTAGGCTTATTTGCTTGCTGGTGTCCTCTTCCATATCTTGTAATTTCCGGTTGTCGAATTTGTGAATGTCCGTCGAGATCCAGAATTTTTTCAATACCATGACTACTGAAAAAGAATCTGAATTCGAGCAATGAACATATTTTTTTATGTATTGCTCTGACTCCGTCCGGAACCCCCTTTGGGTTACTATAAACCGGGGATCCAGTTTAGATACCTGATATAATCCAATAGCCGAAGAATCCGGCCTTGCATCAACAACGGAGATGGAACGGATTGGAATGGAAATAGAGTCTTCCGGAGAATTGATTGAAACAACAGTTTTATGAAATTTTTTAATATTCAAATCCTCTTTTCGCTGGGAGGAAATGGTTTGACTGAAGGATGTTTTAAAAAATATACAGATAAAGACCGCGAAGAGAAATCTTTCTTTCATGTGGTGATTGTACGGATCTTTTATTGTTTGCTGGTTTTGTGAATGCTCCGGTTTACTATGGTGAGGTCTTCTCCGGATAGCTGGGCCCACCAATCCTCAGTTACATCGCTAAGGGTATATTCACTATCTATTAAATAATTTCCATCCGGGCCAATATCATAATATAGATTATTAAGTGTATCTAATACAGCGTTGACTGATTTTAGTTCAATGAATTGTTTCCTGCTCTCAAGTGACTTGTTCATCTTTTCTTCCAAAAATGCAACTCTCACCTGGAGATCAATCACCTTGTCATCTTTGCGGGATATCAGTAAGCAGGCCATCACCATCAGGAATAAAAACACAAGGATCAGAAACTGATATATGGTCATAATTTTTCTTTTTCCCAATTTAGTGATGTTTCAGTTTGCTGAGTCATCGTTTACATTGGTTTGCTATGGTCGAAATGGCTTTTTTCAAATTCAGGGTAACAAAAACAGGCTGTTATGGGTTGATCACATATGGGTGACATTTACGCGCGCAAGGGTATTGTATCAGTTAAGGGCTGACAGGTGTAGTTAGAAACGATTGGATAGCTCTGGTGAGCCGGCGCACCCGATGGGGAACTTCGATAGCCTTTTAATTAGTGACGGTCAAGAATATTGCTATTTGCGGATTGTATTATAGTGCTGCTTTGCACATGTTACATCAAACTGCCAAATTTCTCCCTGGCCCGGAATACCGCCAAATCCCCAAACGGAGACGTATAATTTATTATCCGGACCAAAGGTCATTGCAGTTGGAAAATTAAGTCCGGAAGCGATGGTCATCCTTTCTCCCGAAGGATCGATGCGAATGATATCACCGGTTCCCGCAGTAGGCATAGGATTTCCCGTTGTACTTTCGAGTACATACATTCCTCCTACTTCATCAAAAAGAACTCCCAATACGGTAGAAAAATTACTGTCTACCACGCTGATATTACCGCCTGGTGTTACTTTATAGATGGCTGATTTGTTCATGACCGGATAAGTGTCTTCATTTCCGATATAGAAATTTCCATTGTAGAATGTTTCACAGGCAGGGACGACATGACCAAGTTTTGCGGAAAAATCAACGACCCGGCTTGCATCACCATTTTTTGAAATACGGTCCAACTCGCCGTGATTTGCTTCCACGACAAAAAGATCTCCGCCAACATTGATCATGCTATAAGGCGAGCCGTCTGGCTCAAAATCTGATGGACTGGGATTCGCTATAGGATTATTCATCCAGAATGCGCTCAGATTTGAAACTATTTCCCAGGATCTGTCACGATTTACTCTGAAGACTCCGTTCGGAATGCCGGTTACACCATGCGAGCAACCCGCTCCGGCCAAAACTCCGTAAAGCGTATTGTTAATAAATGCGAGATCGGCGACCCCGGAAACTTCAGATCCTGCTGTTACTGCCGTTTGATCTGAAGGCAGACCATCCACAAATGTGTAGCGCGTTCTATCATAACCAACTCTTGAAATACGTGAACCGTTCTGACTACCGGTATAAGGACCAACCCGAGGAATAACCTGTGCACAGGTTGTAGTAGAATTTTTGCCACCAATTCCACCTTCTGCAACATACAGATATCCGTCCGGTCCAAATTTAATTCCCCTGGGGTTATTGAATCCGGTGGCGAAAACAGAAGAAGTAATGCTCAGGTTGTCTGCACTGCAGAGGCAGGACAGCGGACTATTTTTTACGCAGGCAGATAAAAAAAGAGCAATGGCGACAATCGCTCCTGAGTTGAGGTAAATTTTTCTTTTCATAAAAAAGTTTTAGTAATGGGAAATTAAATTAGTCAACTGCGAAACCACTTCATATTCGACCAATATGATTTTTTTGGAGACATACATCAAAAAGCAGACGCAGTTAAACATGAACGACTACTAAACGAGTTGTTCGTCTACAAATCCCTGTCGTTTATCTACAATTCGGCAAATCCATACCCCGGGATTTTAAATTGCTTACATTCGGGGACACATCTTTTTTTATGCAGCCAGATACTAATTTCTCAAAAAGAAAAGCTGTGCAGATATTGCTGCATATTTTATTTTGGGTGATTATTGTAACTTATTTTGCCTGGGGTTTTGGATTTGGCGTCAACTATAAAGCCGCTTTTTTTAATGCAATCCTTTATTTACCTGGATTCATATTTATTGTATATACGCTGATCTATTTTCTGATTCCCCGATATTTAATCAAACGAAAATATATCCAGTTTTTTATCGGGTTGATTTTAGCAGTAGGAGTTTGCTCGGCCTATTCCTGGGGAATAGAACTGACATTAACACCCAATGCCAAATTCGAAGGCGTCACGATGGCGACAGGTCGCGCCATTCTGCCTTTTATCCATGTAGCAGGAATAGCCATTTCCATTAATTTATTGAACTACTGGTACAGACAAAAACAAAAAACAACAGAAGTCCAAAATGAGAAAATGGCTGCAGAACTCGACTTATTAAAATCACAAATCCATCCGCATTTCTTATTTAACACACTAAATAATTTATATTCATTCTCTTTGGAAAAATCAGAAAAAACACCTGAGATTATACTAAAACTATCGAACTTGCTCCGTTTTATGATCTATGAAAGTGATGTCACTTTTATTTCTTTGCAAAAAGAGATTTCCATTCTGCAACAATATATTGATCTGGAACAATTGCGTTATGGTGCACGACTGGATATTTCTTTTACAGTTCCTGAAGACATGGACAAAAAACAAATTGCACCATTGCTCTTACTTCCTTTTGTGGAAAATGTATTCAAACACGGCATTAACAACCAGTCCGATCATTGCTGGATCAGTTTCGATTTGCGCCTTTCGGAATCCGCCATTTATTTAAAGCTGATCAACAGTAAAGACAAGGACGAAATACCAGACATTCAAACATTCAGTGGAATTGGGTTGCAAAATGTAAAAAAGAGACTGGAATTATTGTATCCTGAGAGATATAATCTTATGATACAGGAGATGGACGAGGTATTTATCGTCAATCTGGAACTTTTGGTTGATGACAATGGACTTCCCAAAAAGAAAATCCAAAAATATGATTTGGAAATGCTTAATCGTTGATGACGAACCTCCTGCTGTAAAGATCATCAAAAGTTACGTGGAGCTGGTAGCTGACCTGTCGGTTATCGGTACCTGCAGCAACGTGCTTCAGGCAATGGAAATATTAAAAAAGGAAAAAGTAGATTTACTTTTTTTGGATATCCAGATGCCGAAGCTGACAGGAATTGCATTTTTAAAAACACTGACTCATCCACCCAAAGTTATTTTTACAACTGCTTATAAAGATTACGCATTGGATGCCTTTGATCTGGATGCGATAGATTACTTACTTAAACCTGTTTCTCTGGAGCGGTTTTTAAAAGCTGTCAATAAAGTTACCAATACCCATCCGGAAGAAGGAAAGGAGCAGTTGCAGGTCAGGCAGGGTTTTTTATATTTCAGAGCGGAACGAAAAATGGTAAAAGTATTTTTAGAAGACATGATATATATAGAGAGTCTAAAAGACTATATCAAAATTCATCGCCTGAACAATAAACCACTGGTTGTTAAATATTCACTGGCGACCATTGAAGCGATGTTACCCAGTGATCTTTTTCTAAGGGTTCACCGTTCTTTTATCATTTCGATAAATAAAGTGACCGCATTCACGCCCCATGATATCGAAATAGGCAATGTTGAAATTCCGATAGGGAGGCAATTCAGTGTCAACCTGAAAAAATTGTCCGTGAACGAATAAATGAATATCGATTATTTCGTCTGCAGTGAATGAGCGAAAACAAAATCTCCGATTTGTATTCCTTCTTCCAGCCCTTTTTCAACAGAATGTCTGAAATGATAGCCTACATAGATTCTTGATTCAGCAACTTCCATGGCTGCCTGTGAAAGGCTCGTGAAGTTGCGGGTTACCCCGGGCAGAATAGAACTCGTGGTTGAAAATGATATCTGGTCTGTATTGAAATATTGTTTTAAAAGTTCTGATACAGCGCCTGCATTTACTGCATGGTTAGAGGGATAGTCGGGTGCCGGTGGTGTGGGAGGAGCAAGAAGATTCCAGTTTGCATCACCTGCTGTTGAATCGTTTCCATCGGTATCGCCGAATTGAATAGCTGTAAGCGGCCTCCAGAAATTATAATAATATTTTCCTTCGAAGCTGGCAATGTTGGCATCTGCCATGGCCATATGGATCAATGAAAGCAACTGGGCAGTTTTCCATCCATCGAGTTTATATTGTGCGCATAAAATCCTTGTTATCCGGTTCCAGCTAAATGGTACATTTTCCAGCCAGAACAAACCAATCTGAGTTTGGTCAGATGAGCGGGCTGTACATGCGGTGCAACCGAACGTTTTTACTTCATTATAGTCGGAAGTATATTGGGCGCTGTTGAGTGTGTAAGGCGAATCAGGTCTGAATTGGGAAGAACTCGTGAGACCGAATGGATTTACTTTGCCCCAATCCGGTACAATTGCAAATCCGGGTGCGGTATCGAAGGGTGGAGTGAAGCGATATTGGTCGGGTAAGCTGCCCTCGGTATAGGGTACCTGAGCGGAAGAAGCGCCATCCATTGATCTCTTTTCTAATATGGCTTTTGCTGCAGCCGCACCAACTGTGATCCCATCTTCTTTTGACGTTCCGTCGGGGATTTGATCAAGACTTATTTTCAGGAGGCTATCGAGATATGCGCTTTGCGCAGGTAAAAACACTTCAGTTACATCATGTGCTGCCTGAGCCACTGCTGCGTCAGGATTCGCATCCGGCATCAAAGGGGCGTTCAACGCATATGTGTTATACTTCTGAACGATATTATTTAACGCATCATGCACGGCAGTATTGATCATTGCGTAAATCCTGGATTCCTGAGGCGGTGGAAATCCGTTTTGGTCAATTGCATTCGTGGTCGCTAAATTCCATTGCAGGACCATATCAGCAGAATAATTATTCGGTGTTGTATTCTGATTAGCGTTGTTTTTATGGCATGCTGCCACAAACACCATCAGAATCATTGAAGTGATCAGGGTAAAAAAAATCTTTTTCATATACAATTGTTTGAATAAAAATAATGCGATGTATTGCTCTGTCTTGAATTAGTCGCTGAACAGGTGTTTTTGTCAGTTAAACAGCATTACTGCAACCTTCAGATTGTGATGTCAATAGTTTTTTTCCTCCAATGGCTTCGGCATTTTTTCCATAAAAAATGATAACATGATTTTGTTTTGTTGAAGGATCAAGGATAAACCACATTGCAAGTAAAACACCATAACTGCCTCCTCGTTCCAGCCATTCAAAAAACTCCAGGTGCGGATACATCAGCTCAGTTGACATTTTCCAAATAAAGAGGATGAAAACCAGCGACCGGATAGGTCTTATCAAAAGGGCAAAAGCTGCAGTTATTTCAAATAAGCCTATTGTCAGTGCTAATTTTAAAGGATTTGCGAATCCGAGGACTAAATACTGGCTGAGTAAACTCTTTTTTTCAATAAGATTCAACCAACCGTGACCTGCTAAAAGAAGGAATGAGGTTATTTTCAGTGAATAGAATACTTTTCTCATTGTCACCTCGTCAACAACTGGTTCAGGATTTATGGATCCGAATAAATTAGTTCTGTTGATGCCACCGGATAAAATTAATAAGGACAGAGGCGCGCCAAAATTCCCTGCTCTTTCTATAAATTCCGCAAAAGGTTCTCCGGCCAGAGGCCGGCAAAGAGCAGTTATTAAACCCCAGATAACCAGCCATCCCGGAATAATTCTTATTGGCATGATAAGCATGGTTAACCCCAAAAGAATGTCGAAGGATCCCAGCAAGGGCATCAGCTTATAAGCAACCACAGATCCAAATCCGAAAAGAGAAAAATAATTACACCAGATGGCTTTTGTAATTACGCCAAAAATACCATGGCCTATGAAACAACATGCTGTTGCAATACGTAATGTATAATGTATTTTTTGAGTGATTGTATTCGTAATGATGATCGCCATTCTGTAAATACAAACAAAATTGCGCAACCAAAACTTTCATCAATGGCAATGTAGCTGAATATCCATTTTTGGAGGCTATACAACCATATTGAATGGACGAACATGATTGTTTTAACCAACACTACTATAAGCTGGGTACGCCGACGGTAGTAGCATCTTCCCATATGGGGCGGGATCCCAAATTAAAATGGATTTGTTGCATGGCGGGAGAAATATAAAAAGGAGGCAAAGCAGTCGAATAAGAATCTTAATAAAACTATGTTTAAGGTATTCAGCTGTTTCGCAAAGTCCTAAATTTACCTCGTATAAAACAAAGCCATATGGATACTACTCGTCGCAGGTTTTTAACCAGCACTACCAAACTAGCTGCAGCTGCAGGTTTAGCCAGTATTGTTCCTGCACCCCTTTGGGCTGCTTCAAAGAGAAAAATTGTTTCAGCCGGCGACACGATCAACATTGCCCTAATTGGTTGCCGTAGCATGGGCTTTGGCGATCTGCTAAATGCTATTAAACAGCCGGGTGTTACCTGCACTGCGTTGTGTGATGTTGACCGTAACATTCTTGACGAACGTACTGCGGATGTTATAAAAAAACAGGGAAAAGCACCCAAAAAGTATTCTGATTACCGAAAACTTCTGGAAGATAAGGATGTAGATGTGGTGATTATCGGTACCCCCGACCATTGGCATTGCCTGCCTTTTGTTGCTGCCTGTGAAGCCGGTAAAGACGTTTATGTAGAAAAACCTTTGGCCAACAGTATTGCCGAGTGTGATATCATGATGCGGGCAACCAGGAAATACAACCGGGTAGTGCAGGTGGGCATGCAGCAACGGAGCGGCCCGCTGTTTAAAAAGGCAATGGAACTTATTCAAAACGGAGCCATAGGACAATTAAGAAAGGTAAATATATGGGGTAATTTTAATTATGGCATTGGCGAAATTAAAGCGCCTGATAGCGCCGTGCCTGCGGGTGTTGATTATGATATGTGGTTGGGACCCGCTCCTTTAAAGGCCTTTAATAAAACCCGATTTCATGGTAACTGGAGAATGTTTTGGGACTACGGAGGCGGACTTGTTACTGACTGGGGTGTGCACTTGATTGATATTGGCTTATGGGCTAAAAACATTGTACAGTTGCCGCTTTCGATAACAGCGGCTGGTGGCAATTTCGCCTATCCGGATCACGCGCATGAAACTTTTGATACGCTTAATGTTATTTACCAGTTACCGGATTATACCCTTAGTTGGGAGAATACAGCCGGCACAGAGAACGGTCCTTATGGCGTTCCCTACGGCCTATCGTTTATTGGTAACGATGCTACGTTGATGCTTAACCGTGAGAACATGGAGTTTTATCCTGAAATGCAGAATGGCAAACCCAAAGTTGCTCCCCGGCCCAAAGAGACAGGCGATGACAGTCACGAACTGCATATGCAAAACTTTTTGGACTGCATAAAAACACGTAAAGATCCCGTATGTAATATTGAGAACGGAAGACTGGTAACCATGTACGCCCAAATGGGCAATATTGCGATGCGTACGCAAAGTATGCTCGTATGGAATGAAGACGATAAAAACTTTGGTGACAACAGGGCAGCCAACAAACTCATTACGCCTGCCTACCGGACCCCCTGGAAATTGCCCTTAATATAATGCAACTGTGTAGTAAAATGGCTTGGCTTCGCCAGCAGACCGCCTTCTCCCTCGAAACGCGGGAGAAGGCGGTGAACCAAGTTCATTCAGAACGTAGGCTATTTACGGGATTCGACAATGCCGCTTTGATGGACTGAAAACTCACGGTGATAATAGTAATGCCGAGGGCACCTAAAGCAGCCATAATAAATATCCAGGGCGAAAGATTCGTTCGATAGGAATATTTCTGAATCCATTCATGCATGATCATGAGCGCGAGGGGAGAAGCGATCAGAAAGGAAATGGAGACAAGCATGACAAAGCGAATGGACAATAATTGCCAGAGATTAAATACGGAAGCGCCCAGAATTTTGCGGATACCGATTTCGCGAATACGCTGTTCGGCAACGAAGGAGACTAAACCGAATAAACCGAGACAGGAAATAAAAACAGCCAGCACGCCAAAAACTGTGGCCAGTCTGCCCACCAGTTGTTCTGATTTGAATTTCCTTGCATATTCTTCATCAACGAATTGATATTCGAAAGGTGCAGAGGGAATTATTTTCCTGAAAACATTTTCTATTTTCGGCAGGGCTTCGGCCATCGGCATGTTGGCGATTTTGATATCGATCCAGTCAACACCTGCGTTTAAGGATTTGATAAAAAATATCGTGGGTAGAACCGGCTCATAGGGAGACTGCATCACCATGTCTTTTACCACACCCAACACTGTATAATTTTTTGATTCATGGGTAACCCAGAATGTCCATCGAATGTTTTCTCCGACGGGATTTTTTAAACCCATGATTTTTACCGCAGATTCGGTCAGGATCACACCGGAAGAATCGGATATATCATTGTCTGAAAAATCTCTTCCTTCGATGAGTTTCCAATCGATCGTTTTTCCATACGACGGAGTTACCGTGATGGTTCCGAAATTTTGGGACTGCTTCGGATCCATGCCCTTCCACTCAAAGCCGCCGTTATTGGAACCGATTTCAGTAATCCTTCCCATAGATTCCGACATCTCGGTTACGGCTCCTGTTTTTTTCAGTTCAGTTCGAAGCAGATCATATTTGCCATAGAAATCATCTGATTTCATATTCATAGAAATTATTCGGGCGCGGTCATAACCCACAGGGCGACTCTTTGCAAATTGAATCTGACGATATACTAAAAGGGTACAGATTATGAGAATAATTGAAATGCTGAACTGTGCCACCACCATCACTTCTCGCGAAAGGGAAGCCATGCGGCCCACACGGAAGGATCCCTTCAATACTTTTACAGGACTAAAGGAAGACAAATACAGAGCTGGATAACTGCCGGCCAGCAAACCGGTAAGGACAATAAAAATCAAACTGGCCATCCAGAAAAATGGATTCGTCAATGGGATGGCAATCTGTTTTGCAGCAAGCTGATTGAAGGCGGGTAAAAATAAAATGACCAGTCCCAGAGCAAACACATAGGCAAAGAAAACCACCAGCAGGGATTCACTGAAGAACTGGTTGATCAGTTGCGCACGGCCTGATCCAATCGTTTTACGGATGCCAACCTCCTTCGCTCTTTTTTCAGAACGGGCTGTGCTCAGGTTCATGAAATTAATGCAGGCCAGCAGCAACACAGCAATTCCTGTTAGTCCTACGAGGCGAACCATATGAATGGGTTCCGCGCTGATCTTCCCGCGGAAAGGAGAATACAGGTGCCACTGGCTCATGGGATATAATAAATCTTTTTCGTCCTGAAAAGATGCATTTTTAAAAAAACGGGCATTCCTGCGTTCGGCGTTTTCGATCGACGCTGAAACCTTCGCAAAACTGGTGGTGGGTTTTATTTCAGCATATACCTTTAAAAAATGATTGGTCCAGTCCTGTGCCGCTTTTTGAACCCAGCTATTATCGGATAACCACAATTCGAAAGGAGCAATAAACTGATCCTTCGTGAATTCAGTATTCAAAGGCAGGTCTTCGTAAACCCCTGTGACTTTCACATCATCATGGTTATTGATTTTTATCATCCGGTTCACAGGATCCGAATTACCGAAAATTGACCGGGAGAGTGAAGCGGAGAGAAGGATGGAATGTGGATCTTTCAGACCTGCGCGCGTTCCATGGATCATTTTAAGCGTAAGCATTTTCGGCGCATCCGGTTCCATATACTCACCGGTTCCCGGGATTTGTTTTATAGGGGTGGACAGAATGCCCTGCTTCGTCCCGGATGAAATCACATAGTGCTCAAAGTTATCTGCGTAATGGTTTTTCAGTTCCAGGGCCAGCGGATAGGACATGGTGGAGTTCATAGATTCTCCATCATGGGTATAACGGGTCATGACCTGTCCGATCCGGTCGTAGTGCTGATAGTATTTATTGTAAGAATATTCATCCCACACCCAGAGTCCATTGAAGATGGCCACCGCCATACCCACCGAAAGCCCGAAAATATTGATGAAGGAAGAAACTTTGTTTTTAGCTAAGGAGCGCCAGGCAACCAGGAAATAACTTTTGAGCATCGCTATTAATTTAATTGTTACCTAAAGGGGAAAACTAAAAGAAACAATTAAATCGGATTTGTTGCATGGCGGGGTGGGTTATTTGCGAAATATTGTCACCCTTAAAAAGTTGGCAATGATGAATGTTGAATTATCGGACGTACTTCTATTTTGGCTCTTGAACAAAACTTCCAATTCATGCTGTAGTTCCGCTGCCTTTCCATTCTTTTCGGCAGCCTCAAAAGCATTCATGGTTGGACCATAATAGTTTTTGAACCGGTTGAGGAATTCAGTTGGTGAGCAGGTGAGTCTGAAGTAAACAATATCCTTAAGAAATGATATATCTTCTTTTGCAACTCCGGCCTTACCAAAACGTTCAATTACATGGCTTTCAATTCCCCATAACATAGGACTGATAAAACCTTCGGGCGGCGCCGGTGTATAGGCAGAACTGATCTTTAGTATTTGCCCGACCAGTGTCGGATCGCCCGGTATCCAGTTCCCCATAATGATTCTTCCTCCGTGGCGGGTAACCCGAACCATTTCCCTGGCAACATCCAATGGCTTTGGCGCGAACATCGCTCCAAAAATGCTTACTACCAGGTCAAAACTATCGTCTTTCAGTTCGTGCAAATCAGATGCATCACCTTCCATGAACTTACAATTAGTCAATCCTTCTGACTTTGCCCTGATTTTAGCTGCTTCAACGAGATTACCGGCGATATCAACGCCCAGGACTTCTGCTCCAAGTTTTGCTTCCGGAATGGCTGTATTACCGTCACCGCAAGCAAGATCCAGAACCTTGAGTTCTTTAGTAATTCCGATTTGGGCCACAAATTCCGAACTGCTTTCACGAATACTTTCAGCGACTTGTGTGAAATCGCCTTTTTCCCATAATGCTTTATTAGGATTCATACCGAATATATTTTTAATGAGAAGTTTTTAAAATGAACTGCAATATAACCTTCATCTTCATCAGGTTGATGACTTTGAAGGTCATTTATTTGACTTAAAAGGCCAGCAGGAGAA
This sequence comes from uncultured Bacteroidota bacterium, assembly GCA_963711345.1. Classification (GTDB taxonomy): domain Bacteria; phylum Bacteroidota; class Bacteroidia; order Chitinophagales; family Chitinophagaceae; genus Puia. The sequence continues at coordinate 2,098,009 of CAVQDS010000002.1, forward strand.
TTTAGTATAATTCTATAATTTAGGTATCATGGATAATTTTTTTGAAAGCGTATTACAACATCCCGAATTCTACCGGCAGTTTAATTGGGGGAAGTCTCTAATCACCATTTTTAACTGTCCGATGGAAGCGAGGCTGATGAAAGCGCGTTTTGCGGATTTGTGGGCACAATACAATTTTCTTTTTTATGTGATCGATGGTTGAAAGGTATGATCCGGATCCAACACTGCTGGAAATCAAATTCAAAGAACTTATCCTGAATATCGCAGATAATGCTGTCAACAAAGAGCTTTTATCTTATTTCTGTTATTTATTACATGTGTGAATTATATAACTATTTCAGGAAAATGTATAACAAAACACCATTCACCGATTTATATCATCACGTTCTCCAATTTTTAGACATACGAAATTGAATAACACCTGCCAACCGGGAACTCATTGCTCAGGGAATAGGTAATATGGCTTGTAGACTTTTGGGGGCAATGCCTATGACCTGGGCAGGAAGCAATTTATCCCTTTTATGCTGACCATTATTGTTATTCTGGCGACAGACTTACTTATAGGTGTATGTTTCGGCCTTTTGATTTCTATTTACTTTATTGTCCGGAACAATTTTAAAGCAGAATATAAAATTATAAGAACACGACTTAAGGGTATAGAAACTGAATACATAAAACTGAACAGCAATGTTACTTTTTTAAATAAAGTAAAGCTGCATGAAGTATTAGATGAAGTTTCGGAATACTGTGTGTTAACTATTGACGGTAGCGAATGTAATTTTATTGATTACGATATATTGGAAATTATAAGTGAATACCAGAACAAAGCACATAACCGCCACATCGAATTACATTTGACAGGTATAGAAAAAGTAAATATATCAGCTATTCACTGATTAATTTTGTGGCTGATTATTTTCAAGACCGCTCACGGGGATAGCTATTTTATTATGATGGATTATCCAAAAATGGATCATGGAAATATGCAATACGACGAAAACCCTTCAATGGAAATGGGGGCCCATGACCATCATGCGATGATGATTAAGGATTATAGAAAGCGGTTTTATGTGGTGCTTGTTTTAACTGTTCCCATCATGCTGTTATCAACAATGATACAGCGGTTTATTGGTATACACTTGCAGTTTGATGGTTCCGTTTATATTCTTTTTGCATTATCCTCAGTAGTATATTTCTATGGGGGCTTGCCTTTTTTGAAGGGATTAGTTGACGAGGTGAAAGCAAAGAATCCCGGGATGATGTTTTTGATAGGCTTTGCCATCACAGTAGCTTACGGATACAGCGTGGCTGTCGTATTTGGTTTGAATGGCATGGATTTTTTCTGGGAACTGGCAACACTGATACTGATCATGCTCCTGGGTCATTGGATAGAAATGAAATCAGTCGCAGGGGCGTCAAAAGATCTGGAACTATTGGTGCAGTTAATGCCATCAGATGCGCATATGGTAATGGCTGATATGATTCATGATGTAAAAACTGATTCCCTCAAGGAAAGAGATATCATATTGGTGAAACCAGGTGAGAAGGTTGCAGCTGATGGAATTATACTGGAGGGAGAGAGTTATTTGAATGAATCCATGTTGACGGGTGAATCAAAACCGGTTAAAAAGAAAATAGGGGACAAGGTAATCGCCGGTTCTATAAATGGAAACGGAGCTATTAAAGTTACCGTTTCTCATACTTCAAAAGATTCTTATTTGTCACAGATTGTAAAACTGGTTGATGATGCACAAAAATCAAAATCAAAAACACAATTGCTCGCAGATACGGCGGCAAAATGGTTAACGGTTATTGCGATTCTTACAGGTATGGGTACCTTTTTTTATTGGTATTTATCAGGACAAACGCTGGCATTTGCCATTGAGAGAATGGTTACGGTAATTGTAATTTGCTGTCCACACGCATTAGGCTTAGCTGTGCCTTTAGTAGTGGCAAAATCAACAACACTCTCCGCAAAACATGGTTTACTGATAAAAAACAGAACTGCATTTGAGAATTCAAGAAAAATCACTACGGTCGTTTTTGATAAAACAGGTACCCTAACCGAAGGGAAGTTCAAAGTGTCAGGGATTGTTTCCCTGCAAAAAGATATCAGTGAAAATGAAATCCTCCGGTTGGCTTCGGCAATAGAACAAAAATCTGAACATCCTATTGCTACCGGAATTCTTCAAAAAGCAAAAGACCTGTCGATAACAATTCCGGGCACTGAAAAATTTAATGCACTGACAGGCAAGGGTGTGGAAGCATTCGTAGATGGGGAAAAGGTAATGGTAGTTAGCCCGGGTTACTTAAAAGAAAATAATATAAAATTACCAGAGGGTTTCTCTACAAATGAAAATGAAACGGTTGTATTTGTGATGGTAAGTAATGAGCTGGCCGGATATATAACTTTATCCGATAAGATACGCCCCGAATCTATGGATGCCATTAAGACTTTAAAACAAAACCACATCAAATCAATATTGCTAACTGGAGATAATAGTAAAGTGGCAAAAAGTGTTAGTGATACTTTAAGTATGGATGATTTTATTGCTAATGTCTTACCTCATCAAAAACTGGAAAAGATAAAAGAATTGCAGGATAAAGGTGAATTTGTTGCCATGACGGGTGATGGTGTCAATGACGCACCTGCATTGGCTCAGGCAGATGTTGGGATTGCTGTTGGAAGTGGTAGTGATATTGCTGCTGAAACTGCGGGAATTGTTTTAGTTAACAGCAACCCCAAAGATATTGTAAGCCTGATTTTATTTGGAAAAGCCACCTATCGAAAAATGATTCAAAATCTTGTCTGGGCAACAGGTTACAATGTGGTTGCCTTACCCCTGGCAGCAGGTGTTTTGTATAATCAGGGAATTTTATTGAGTCCGGCTGCGGGTGCAGCATTAATGGCCTTAAGCACAATAGTGGTTGCCATAAATGCAAGTTTTCTTAAGATTAAATAGCCGATGTTGACGTCTCATCAACCATCTGCAGTTCCACCTGCGCTATCCCGCAAGTGCGGGACTATCCCGTAAGTGCGGGATCGTGGACAAGGTCATTCTGAACGAAGGCTATCTTCGCCAGCCGAAGCTCGGATTCACTCCGAGCGCAGGCTGGTTACAGGATTAGCCATGGCCGCTTTAATACTTTGATAGCTGACGGTGAGCAGGATTATAGCAATCGCGCCGAAACCTGAAATCGCAAATACCCACCACGACAGGTTTGTGCGATAAGTATAATTTTTCAGCCAGTTGTGCATCATCCACCACGCAACGGGCATGGCAACAAAAAGTGATATCACAACCATGATTACAAAATCCTTTGACATCAAACGCCACAAACCAAAAACTGAAGCGCCCAGTACTTTGCGTACACCAATTTCCTTCACTCTTTGTTCGGCCATAAAAGATGCCATTCCGAATAAGCCCATGCAACTTATAAATATCGCGAGTGCAGTAAAAAACCTGGCCAGTTTTCCTATCCGCTCTTCTCCTTCAAATTTTTTCGCATACTCTTCATCGGCAAATTTGTAAGAGAATGGAATGGAGGGAGAATAATTTTTGAAAACAGCTTCAATTTTTCTCAACGCCTGGTGCGCGCTTACATTTGGATTGATCTTTAAATTTAAAACGCCGCCCATCCCTTTGTTAATATTAAATATGGTTTGTTTCACCGGTTCGTACGGAGAATTCATCACCATATTTTTTACAACTCCGATAACGGTATAATTATTATTCCACATTCTCACCGTTTCTCCAACGGGTTTTTTTAATCCCATATATTGAACAGCAGCCTCATTCAATATAATGCTGTTTGAATCGGTGAGAAATTGTTTTGAAAAGTCCCTGCCTGCCACAAATTGCCAGCCGATGGTTTTACCATACTCCGTCGTAACGTTGACTATGCCAAAATTATCTGCCAGTCCCGGATCCTTTCCTCTCCACTGCAGACCTCCTGCATTAAAATCGTTACTAGTTACCGGTTCCGATGATTCTGCTACTTCTGATACACTACCTGATCCCATCAAATCGTTTCGAAACGCATCAAATTGCCTGTACAAGTCGTCATTCATCAGGGCAATACTGACCAGGCCATCTTTGCTATACCCCACCGGGCGATTTTCGGCAAATTCAATTTGTTTGAAAACGACGATGGTCGCAATGATCAAAACGATAGAAACCGAAAATTGAACGACAACCAACACTTTGCGTGGAATAGCAGCGAGAGGCCCCGCTTTGAAAGTACCCTTGAGTACTTTGACCGGCTTAAAAGAAGAAAGATAAAATGCCGGATAACTCCCGGCGATCATACTGGTAAGAAATGTAAAGCCCAATGCAGTTAACCAAAAAAAAGGATTATCCCACAAAATGGTGAGCTGCTTACCGCTCACTTCATTAAACCACGGTATTGCAGCCAGCACCAGCGAAATGGAAAGCAAAAACGAAAGCGTGGCAATCAATAAAGATTCACAAAAAAACTGTATTACCAATTGATTCCTTAATGAGCCAACCGCTTTTCGGATACCCACTTCTTTGGCACGTTTCTCACTTCGAGCGGTACTCAGGTTCATAAAATTGATACAGGCGAGCAACAGCACGAATATGCCGATCATACCAAACAACCATACATATTCCATCTTTCCCCATACCAGTGAGCCATCCTTGTACTGATACAAATGCCATTTGCTCATAGGTTCGAGCAGTAATGTAGGTTTGGACCTTTGATCTTCATTATTTGCTTTAGCGTATACTACATTTTTGATTTTTGTTGAAACTTTCGCCATATCGGCATTGCCAGGTATTTGCACAAATAGCTTAGCGCAGTCCCAGCCCCAGGCATTAAAAACCCAATCCGGCAGTACATGTTCAGCCTGATAACTCCATGGGCCTATAAAGGATACATTTCTAAGGTAGAGTTCAGTGTTCGTGGGAGGATCTTCATAAACGCCTGCAACCTTAAAGTTTTTTCCGTTATCCATCGTAACCATTTTGTTAACGCCTGAAACGTTACCAAAAAGTGATTTTGACAAAGATTCGGAAAGCAATATGGAGGAAGGATCGCCGGAGGAGTTGTCTGTGCCTTCGATTATTTTCAGGGTGAACAATTTTGGGGCATCAGGTTCCATAAAGCTTCCCGAAGATGAGACTTTTTTCTCACCGGCCGCTAAGATATGGCCGTTTGAAAACGAGGACATGACCACGTATTTAAAATCGTTCCCATAACTTTTGCGCAGCTCAGCGCCCAGTCCGGCCGGTATTCCGGGGCCGGTATTGATACCACCGTTCCGGGTCTGGTTCAGCATTACCTGTGCAATATGGTTATAGTTATGATGATAAGTATTGAACGATAATTCGTCCCATATCCATAAACTGATCAGCATAGCGACGGCCATGCCAACGGATAAGCCCCCGATGTTGATGAAAGAAAGCGCCTTGTTTTTGACAAGGTTCCTCCAGGCGATCTTAAAATAATTCCTTATCATGATTTCTTAAAAGATTCCGCGTTTACTCGTGGTGCGAATAGTTCCAGGTCCAGCCGCTGCTGAAATTATCAGGTATATATTTTTTCTTATATTTTTGGAAGATCTCTTCACTTTGCTTTTTGCCGTTTATAGTTAGGTCTTTGTAGGTGAGCGTGAAGTCCACATTTTTCGGATCGTTTATTAAACCGTCCTGCAGCAGATCGGTGAGAAGTTTCTTTTCAATATCGTCTTGCATTCTTTTTAGTTCTTCGCGATCTGACTGATAATGTGACTCCAAATTTTGGTAACTGCTTTGGTCCGCCGCATAACTCTTTTGAAAATCATTTGAACCAGGATCCCGGGAAATATAGTTGAGATTGAAATTATCGTCCGGTTTAAAATGTTCATCGACGATCCGAAGGTGTAGTTCGTCTGACTGTTTTACGCCATCAATCAATAACTCGTCTCTGTTTAACTTATAAGTGAAATGATTTTTATCATTGACCAGGTTATCCCTCACAAGTTCATTGGCAATTTCTTCACTCTTCTCCCTGAGAAAAGCATCATACGGGCCGGGATGCCTGTTTTCATAAGGTGGAGCAAGGCTGCTGTTATATGAATCAGGGTATTTGTGTTCATAAGGGTCATTATAACTGCCTTCATAATTGGTCCCGTAGCTAAACTGTTTGTATATTCTTTCATGCACATCTTCCGGCATCCTCACGCCATTTACAATTAGTTCGTATTTATTCAGGCTTATGCTCAAACGATTGGTGTCTGCTAAAAGATTTTCACGGTAAAGTTCACGACCGATCTCGTGTATCATTTCGTTTGACCCTTTGTTCATCAAACTTGGAGTCTGCTGTGGAATGGTATCTGGTTTTGTTGATAATGGTGAGTTGAGCTTGTTGTTCTTTCTCAAACTATCAACGGTGCGGACCAGTGCATCTGATTCAGGGCTACCAGTAGTTGCGTGTTCTTCCTGTTGAAGTTGTTGCGACTGATTCAGCGATTCATTTACATTGTCTGTCTGCGTCTGGTTCTTATGTGTGGTATCAATAACAATTGCTTTCACCTTTTTATTCTCTGCTTTAATATCTTGATGAATGGTTGTAACAACCGACTTCACCACTTTTTGAATATGCTCTCTCGCTGTAAATGCCGACACACCTAAACCGAATAGGACCAGGCAAACAGCCAGTATCGTTTTTTCGAAAAGGTTGAGTGAGTAATTACGATTGCTGACTATTCGTTTCACCCGGCTAAGAAGCGAATTTTTTTCGCCAGGGAAACCCATGGCATAGGCTGGGACTGAAGCCTGGTACTCTTCGCAGGAAACCAGCGCACGGATATAATTTATCTTGTTATTATTTTGAGCTACAGCAAGATCGTCGCAGCAATTCTCACGCTCGGTTTTAATCAGTTTCGAAACCCAAAGCACGGCAGGGTTAAAGAAAAATACGATCTCCATCCCGCTTTGCAGCATATTCACTAGATAGTCGCGCCGCCTGATGTGGGCAAGCTCGTGAATCAGGATCGCTTCCACTTCTTCGGCTGAAAGCGCGATGAGCAAACCAACAGGCACAATTATCACAGGTTTCAAATGACCGATTACCATCGGCACTTTCGCCAGAACGGATTCCAGTAAGGTAACGGCCTTCCTTATGCGCAGCCCATCAGCCAGCAACTGTAGACGTTGCTGCCAATGGTCCGTCACCGCCGATACGTGCACCCTCCGCAAGCGGTAAGTTCCAAATAAGCCAAAAGTTAGTTGCAGGCTGCGCGCACATACGATCAGGAACCAAATGAATACAATACTATTATGATGTTCCGAAAGAAAATTGTTCACGGTGACAGTTAAACGCTGCTGCGACGATCCTTGTTCGCCCAAATACAAATGAACAGGCTGTACATGCTGCATTGCATTGCCATTCATTTTTGTAACTGATGGCATCTCTGTCGCACTCACTAGTTCGTTTCGGTTGTATTGCCAAATAAACGTGACCGAAATACCAACAGCAAAAAGCACCAGTGCAGAGATCAGTAAATTATATCGCATTGCCGAACTCGTTTTCCGGGTGCAAATGATGATCAGTCCTGCTATGGCAGTCAATAAAATTCCCTGCCATAAGGAATGCATCAGTGTATTACACAATGCCCCGGCCAGCCGGTCGAATGCATTATTATTTATGAGTTGGAGTAACATGTTTTTATTTTTTATCCAGTTTGTCCAGTATCTCTTTTATACTTGCTATATCTTTTTTAGAAGCTTTTTTGTTGCCCAGAAGCTGCATTACGAGTTTCCCGGCTGAGCCCTGGTACACTGAATCCACAAACTTATCAAGTAACTGGCTCTTGGTTTTTTGTTCCTCTTCGGCGACATGATAAATGTGTTTCATCTGTCGCTCGTCGCGTTTCACAATACCTTTATCAGCCATTATCTGCATAAGCTTTAGCGTGGAGGTATAGTTCACATCGCGTTGTTCGTTCAGCTTATCATTTACAAAACGAACGGTGGAAGGTCCATGCTCCCAGAGCACGTTCAATATTTCCAGCTCAGCTTTGGTAGGCTCCTGTTTACGGTTTTGATTTTCCTGTTCCATTTTCATGACCCAAAGGTATGAATAGTTTCGTACGAAACAACAGGTATAGCAACTTTTTTGAAAATAATTTTAGAATACTGATAATCAGAGAGATAATTTCTATTTATAATTTTAATGACACAGGCATGCGTTATAGGTAAGGTCGAATCTTCCATCTGTGACGACTACTGAATCGCCGGAATTGTCATGCAATGCGAACGAAGATGTAGGCTGATATAAATAACACAATTATGGAATCATACTAAGGGTTAACCCTTAGTCAGGAAATTATTTTTTATAAACGATGCAGCGAAAACTCATCATTGAAGGGTTTTTACTTAGGGAGGTTTACGATATAATTCAAATTGATTTTTTTCGCGTTAAACTATTTGATTTATTTTACGTCCATATCAGTATCAAATAATTCAGGGATTGAAGAACAGGATATTCTTGGTAATTATTGTTGTAGTCGTAATCCTTGCTCATCTCTATCGGGATCAGTGAATTATCGATATCTAGAAATTTGCCATCGCCCCATACAATTCCTCAACCACATCACTCTGCCAATACTGCTTAGTTCGCACATCCATGATCGTTAGTTTACCGCCCTGACGGGCTCCTGTATCGATATTCAGGATATTCACAGCGCGCATGGGTTTGTCTGTTCCCCAGTTCATGGTAGGAGTGTGCCCGATATAAATTTCATTGAATTCACAAAAATTGATAAAAGGTCCTATCGATAGATTTTGCTGCTTCATCATTTGATAATCGAGCGCCGCCAGCCAGAGTTCACGGTCCCAGTAAAAAGTTTCAGGCCTTTGCAGTTTAAAGGAGAGAAAGCGGTTGAAGCCTGCATGCATATAACAATTATTTTCATCGTCGATATGATACAATAACTGGCTTTCAAAAAACTGCCGGTGAAATTTGGGAATATCCTTTGGATCAAGCGATGTTTTATATCCTTCCCGGCCAGGCTTAATCAATTGCTCACGGCCTGTTAGTCTCAGGTAGGAGATTGCAGTCGCCTTCCCTCCAAAATCCCAGCCTGTCGGATGATAACCAGACTCTATAAACTCCAGGAACCAGTCATCATGATTACCTTTCAGGGCAAATAAATGTTTAACGCGTAACAGTGTTTCTACGCAATCATAAACATCACTGAACCCGTCCACGACATCTCCTAATTGTATGAGACAATCGTTGTCGAAATCAAAACCGGATCTTTCGATACACTGATTCAATGCCCGTGAAGCGCCATGAATATCACCCATTACAAACGTCTTCATAGACGTAAATTTAACATTTGTTCTATTGATCAGTAGATTTCCCGGATTAAAGAATGAAATGCAGACGCTTAATTATTTAATTTATTGTTTGTTAACTTTCTTTAAGAACAAACAAAAAAGAATGAGGAAGAAATTAATAGTATTAGCTTTTTTTCTATTTGCATTTTTATACGGTTCAGCTCAGGTTTATGATAGTACAGTGCTGACATTTTCAGGCGGATTTGGAAAGCTGGAGAAGTTGGTTGGATACGAGACATCGATATCTGATGCATTACAAAATGATAGTTTCTACAAAAATCAATATATATACTACCAGGTTATATTCAATATTAGTAAGGACGGTAATATGGGAGATATTTGGATAAATAGCCTGTATGATACTGCGCTTGTCAGCAGTATTTTAGGAGCGATGAAAAAAACAAATGGCCTCTGGGTAAATAATTCCGGGGCAGAACTTGTGGTAGTTCTGCCTATTTATTACAATAATATTCCCAATGACAGTTTCAGTGATCTCATGTTCAAACAGATTTATGACCGGATAGATAATTCCAGGTCTGTGAAAATCTTCAGTAGTTTTTATCAGAACTGGACGTTGCGAAAAATGGTTCATTTAAAAGCTATTAAAATTGTGGGATTTCCACCTAATCATGAACCGGGGAACCTTAGTAAATCATAGTCCTTGGAATTCAAAAAATTATCATAAAATATTTTGGCTACTCTTTTATATAAAGAACTGGGATGGGAATATTATATTAATGATCGGTTAATTTCCATGCGGGTAAGCTACCTGCCGATTTAATTAATTATTTTGCGATATAAATTCATTCCATGGAAACACCAGACCTCAGTTCCGAAATAGCGGATTTGGAAGAAAAGTTGAAATACCACCAAAAATTATTGGACAAGGCCTTTGCAGACAAATTGCAATTTGCTGAGACGAAGGTTATTTTTCATGAAGTGAAGAAAATTGCTGACAAGTTAGCAACGATTAAAAATCAGGTTTCTTAATCTTAAGAATTATACTTACTCAAGCTACCAACAACAGAAGGTTATTACCATTAGTTTATTGTCAATTTTTCATCTACAATATATGGAAAACCCCAAAAGCCATTTTTAAAAGTTAAGACTATAAAATTAGCGTTATTGATTTCTGTTTCATCAAAATTTGGAACCGAAATATCTTTATGAATCCCATTAATTTTGATTGCTACGTAGGGATGATGATATTTAGAAGTTTCAAACCTGGCTAAAATCGGGGACTTTGTCTGATAAAGATCAGATTTAGAAAAATGAATATTTATCCAGAAGAAAACTGCACATGTAAAAGTTCCGTAGACGATTGAAACCCAAAGGTATGATTGCCAGTTAAATCTGTTTCCATTCGTCCGCTGACTATATTTTATTCTGATGGTTCCGATTGCCAGGCCTGTAACAAGGGAACCGGACAAAACATATATAAATGGGATAATGGTACGATTGTATTGTCTGCCAGAATAAGCATAAGCAATAAAAGCTAAAAGTCCAATAAAAAAGGACAGCACCACCGTCTTTCTATCCCGTAACAATCGGGATTTCCGTTCTTCTTTCGTAAGTATCTTTTTGTTCATTATTTAATTTAAAAATGTTACAAAAAATGATCATCAGGAATCAAATTAATATAATAACGTGCAGTAATAAAAAATATTGGTCAGAGCGACCGAAACGGCGGATCGCAAAACGCGAACTTTTGAGTGATTTTTAATGAGTATACTCCCCGGCCGTGATAAAATCACCAGCGCATTTCATCATCATAAATTTTAGTGACAAAGACATGCATTGTATTATAGTTCCTGTACAACGTAAAATAGAATGTCCCGGAAATGATTTGATGAATGGTGTCGAGCCAGAGTGCAACTCTTCACATTGGGTCAGGAAGTTAATGAGACCACACTGGTAATAGGGAATCCAGATGAGAAAAGCCATCGCAAATTTCGCTCAATGAGAATGGGCGTGACGGATTAGCTGTCAAAACTGTTAAACCATTCGTTACTCGTTTTGCTGTATATATACCGGATCGCCAGAATCTGCAAAAGTATCTGAAGAATAAACAGAAACCCAAGCACCAGATTTGCTTTGAAAATAAAAGGCACATAAATAGGAGAAGCGCCTGCATTAATAATAAAGAGAATCAGGAATAAGGTCCTGGCCCATTTTTTTCCAAAACCGATATACCGGATGGCAATAAAAAGGAGCAGGAGAATAATCAGATTCGTTATGAGCATGGGAAAATGCAGGGGTTCGGGTAAAATGGTAATGAATTCTCTGATCAGGAAGCCGATGACTCCCAGAAAAAGGGATGCATACAGGATATTTCTTGCAGCGATAATGGATTTGGGCTTGTGAAATAAAGGACCGGCTGGGATCATATGGGGCAAATTGAGGCAGGGAAGATAAAGTAAAAGAAATGATCGACCAGTTACGCGAGGCCGATTGTCAACCTTCTGTCCTCAAACTCTTCACTGGATTGGCCATTGCGGCTTTTATGGATTGAAAACTTACTACCACAATGGTAATTATCAGTGAACCAATTCCTGCCGCAAGAAAAATCCACCAGGAGAGTTCTGCGCGGTAATGATAATTCTGCAGCCAGTTATTCATGAGATAATAGGCGAGTGGAACAGCAATAATGAAAGAAATAACTACGAGCATCACAAAATCTTTCGAAAGCAAATTCCATACGTTGAGCACCGACGCTCCCAAAACTCTTCTTACCCCAATTTCTTTTTTGCGTTGCTCGGCGACGTATGATGTTAACCCAAATAAACCCAAACAGGAAATAGCAACAGCCAATATGGCGAAAAAACTTGCGAGTTTGCTGACGCGTTCTTCGTTCAGGAATTTTTTTTCATAATCATCATCCACAAATGTGTAGGAGAATGGCTGATCGGGGTTGAAACTTTTAAATATTGGCTCGATCTTACCCAATGCATCTTTTGCGGTTTCATTTGATTTGATTTTAATGATCGCCATATTGCCCGCATAATTCAGGACACTGTAAATAACAGGGGTTACTTCATCATAGGGAGAGTTCATCACCATATTTTCTACAACACCTACCACGGTATATTTTTTATCCCACCAGGTTAATATTGTCCTCAAAGGATTTTTCAGATCCATATAACGCACTGCCGCTTCATTCAAAATAAACGCTGAGGAATCCGACGCGAAATCTTTTGAAAAACCGCGACCCTCTTTTATTTTCCATCCTATTGTTTTTCCATAATCAAGTGAGCCGTTCACTACTCCGAAATCGGTAGACAGGTTTTGATCTTTGCCTGGCCAGCTTATTCCGCTTGTACTATTCCAGATTCCTGTAGTCGGGCTTTCTGCTTCTGCAACAGAAGCGATGACTCCTGTTTTCATCAATTCATTTTTCACCGCATCAAAATGATCGTGCATATTTTGATTCATTCCCGGGATGCTTATAAGGCCTTCACGGGTATAGCCAACGGGGCGATTTTTTGCAACCTGGATCTGTCGGTAAACAACGATTGTTCCGATGATGAGTATAACTGAAACCGTGAATTGCAGCACCACAAGCACTTTGCGCGGAACAGCTGCAAATCTTCCTGCCTTGAATGTTCCTTTCAATACTTTTACCGGTTGAAATGAAGACAAATAAAATGCGGGATAACTTCCGGCGATGATCGCCGTGATGATCGCAAAACCAAATCCGAGCAACCAGAAAAAAGGATTGCTCCATAAAATCGACATTTGCTTATTTGATACGAGATTGAAAAACGGTAGTGTTAATTGAACGAGCAATAACGACAATGCAAAGGCAAAAAGGACTGTCAGCAATGATTCATTAAAGAATTGGATAATTAATTGGCTGCGGAGCGACCCGATCGTTTTGCGGATGCCAACTTCTTTTGCGCGTTTTTCACTTCTCGCTGTACTAAGATTCATGAAATTTATGCATCCCAGCAGCAAAACAAAAACGCCGATGGTTCCAAACATCCATACATATTGAATAGCGCCACCAACATTCACTCCATTCTTATATTCAGAATATAAATGAAATTTACTCATCGGCTGTAAAAACAAGGCAGGCTTCTTTTTCGCAAGTTGCTGATTGACCCTTTTCAGTTTTGCATCTTTAATCCTGGCATTAACTTTATTAATGTCAGCATTCGCATTAAGCTGAACAAATAAGGTGGTAAAATTAGGCCGCCACGGATCCGGCATTGTCCGGAAACCTGAATCAATATTCGTCAGGAAATCAACTGTAGTAACAAAATTCAATCCGGCAAGTGTTGAGTTGCGTGGAAAATCCTCATAGACTCCGGTTACTTTAACCGGTGGTTGATTATCAATTTTTATTATTTTACCTATTGAATTTTCATTTCCGAAATATGCTTTTGCTGTTGATTCGGAAATCATTACAGATGCAGGATCATTAAGACCTTTTCTGTTTCCCTGCAACATTTTAAATGAAAACATTTCAGGAGTTTCCTTTTCAAAATATCCCCCGTTATCTTTAAATTTTTTATCGTTGATGTCAATAATGTGATCGCCCCAGTTTATTACCATTACGATATGTTTAAAATCGCTGCCATAATTTTTGCGTAATTCATCAGCTAACGGGTAAGGAACGGCTGTCCATGTTTGCACTTCACCATTATTGGTTACATTTTGTATAACCTTTGCAATGCGATTGTAATTATCAAAATATTTATCGAAAGAAACTTCATCATAAATCCACAGCCCAATAAGCATTGCCACGGCCATTCCAAATGATAAACCTGCAATGTTGATAAACGAATGCATCTTATTCTTGCTAAGATTTCGCAAAGCGGTTTTAAAATGATTTTTAAGCATAAAGGAGAGATTATCGTTTTCTCAGCAACTAAATGACCAAAATTATTCTTTATTGTAGCTTAATGTATTAGAAAAATACCGGCTAAGAGGAGTGCACGGTTTTGATACAGTTATCGTTCGGTTGACGCATACAAACTACTTAAGTATTTTATCCACCCATTTCTTTGTTTCATTTACCAGCAATGACATCACATCATTTTTGCCGGCTTTAAAAGAATGATCTGCTCCTTCAAGTTTTATTAAGGTGGCTTTCCGCAAAGATTCGCATACTTTTTTAATGAGTGGCCAGGTTGTCAGCCGTAGGGGAAACTTCTAATTTAAAAATCATGCATTAATCCAGTTCATTTTTGATACAATTAAAGTTCGTTTCCGGACAGTAAAAAAAGGAATATTTTTTCAAGCTGCTGAAAATTAAATGATTGCAACAAGGCACGACACTTGTAATTCAAATGACTAATAAAATAAAAAAATCTGAAACACGAACTTTGTTACCTCAGGTATAATTTGTTCCTCCTTTTTTTTGGGATCACAATTTTTTCACAGGCGCAGATATCAACTCTTGGCGGCCGACAGGTGAAGGCGGGGGATGTAGACAGGTTTTTGCACGCTCAGATGGATTCACTTGGCCTGCCGGCTCTTTCCATTGCCATCATTAATAATGGCCATATTGTTTATCAGCGTGCACTCGGTGTGGCGAATCTGGATACCAGGACTCCAATTGACGGGAATTCCATATTTGAAGCCGCTTCACTTAGCAAAACCGTATTTACTTTTTTTGTATTGAAAATGGTGGACGAGGGATTACTCAGTCTCGACACACCATTGTACAGGTACATGCCATATCCTGACATCGCTGCAGATGAAAGGTATAAGCGCATTACTGCAAGAATGGTGCTTTGTCATACTTCCGGGTTTCCAAACTGGCGATATTTCGATAAAGTAGATTCATCCAGACATATAAAATATGGAGATCTGTACCTCAATTTTATGCCGGGTACCCAATTCTCCTATTCAGGGGAAGGTTACTATTACCTTGCCCGGGTTATTGCACACCTGACCGGGCATAACCTGCAAAACCTGGATAGTCTTTTTCAAAAGCAGGTAGTCATCCCCTTGCACTTGGGGAATATGTGGTTCAGCGGGAACAATTATATATATACTCACAAGGTCAGCGGACACAAGGCGGGAAAAGTATTTTTTAAGAAATGGCCCACTTCCTTCCCTGAACAGGATTCTTCCTGGTTTGGTGCAGCGGGGGGTCTTCATACCGAAGCCGTTGCCTATGCAAGGTTTCTGATTGCTTTAATGGATGGAAAGGGGTTAACAGCCAAAAGCCTTTCTGAAATGTTTACTGCGCAGGTACAAATCCCGGAAACCAATTTTTCCCGTGCGCAGGGGGGCGATACGGCGTGGGGCCTCGGCATTGCCATTAAACCCGTTCCAGGACGGACGTTGTATGAACACGGAGGTAATAACGGAGATTTTCAATCCGGTTTTATGATTAACAGAACGCTGAAAAACGGCTATGTTTTCTTTACGAATTGTGACAAGGGTGCAATCTTCAATGAAAGATTAGCCGGTTTCCTGGATGGACTGGGTAGTAAAAATCCGCATTAATACATCGACTAAATACCCCGGTTTGTCGAAATTAATTTTTCACTTTCAGGTGTGGGACTAGATTAAAGAGGTTACCGTATAGTATATATCAATTAAAATCCTACTTTCGTATCGTGAAGATTTGTAGGAAAATATCAATCAAAAAGCCGTCAGCACTGCTGTTTATGGCCATGATGGTGTTTATCAATGGAGTTAAACTTTTCCATTCCCATCACGATTCAGACAATTCCTTTTCACGTTCTTCCATTAGTTCCTTTGTTCATTCCGACTTTTCTCTCCATCAGGTTTCGCAGGATAAACATTGTCCGATCTGTGATTTTAACCTGATGAAGGATGCGGATATGGCTTATTCCGATATTCCACTCTTTATCCGGGTATCTGGAAATGCAATCTTTACAAGTCTTTTACCTCTTTCTCTCCATCAATTTTCCATTCCTGGCAAGGGCAGGGCTCCTCCAGTCTTCATTTCCTGATGCTTGTTTTCTGATGTAAGGTGAATCCTTGTGCATTGCACATGAATTTATAAAGGCATCCGGAAGATTCAGAACAACTACATTTTCCTTCATTTCTTGAATGCGGTTATATAAATATAAACGCCATGGAAAGACTTAAAAAAAAGATCACAGCCGTTCTGTTGATCATAGCTTTTACCCAAAAGCTGGGACTTGGGTTATTCGTGCATGCCTGGTTCCATGAAAATACTATTGGATTAACCAATGATCCAAAAAACCCGGTAACGCATTTGCAGCAGGCTAAATGCACCTGTATTGAAGATGCGATGATTCCATTTGCCGGTAGCACCGCATCCATAATCATCCATTCTCCGGTAAAATATTTTTTAAATTATTGCAACTGCTTTCGTGTTTTATTTTCTTCTGTCAAAAAAATATATTATAGTCTCCGTGGTCCTCCCACAGCTGGCGACTTTTTAAATAAGGGCTAATAAATCCAGCCTCAATACATAATTGGCCGGCACTGCCGGAATTGAATCATTGTTTTCATTAAAGAATAATTCTATATGCAAAAGTTATTTTCTGCACCACGCGGATATTCGATAGTATTTTATTTATTTATGCTGGGTCTCGGAGGATGCAGCAAATCGCCACAGACTGTTACACCTGCACTTCCCGGGAATGAGTTTTTAACTACAGTGGAGTTATACCTTCAAAATTCCAACAACCCGGCAGATATCCAAACTGCCACCTGGACACAAATAAGTCCAACTTCCGGTATTTACCAGCCTGATTCAACTTTTGTCAATCTGGCTCAACTGAATCTAAAAGCAAATACTACTTATAACGGTCAGGTTTATATTTTCGATGAAACAAAAACTCCCTGGGATACCGTAAGTATTGAAATCCAACAAAGGGAAAATTATCATCTTTTCTTTTTTCAGGTATCTCCCATTGCTTCTGCAAATGTGATCATCAGCAATACCACTACGAATATTCCTATGTCCGATTGGAATACCGGTTTACCTGCTTCCGATACAACGGCAGGCGGTGTATCTGTCAATGAAATATTAAGTCCTCCGGGAACTGCATTAAATCTGACGGTTTCCAGAACGGATATGGATACGAATAGTCCCCCTTTGCAGATTGGTCTCACGGATCAATTTGTTACAGGTGCTGCCAGTTCGGGAATTCTAAGGGTAGTTTTGAGGCATCAGCCCAATGCAAAGAATGGAACCTACGATCCGGGATCTACTGACCTGGATGTGACGTACGCGGTTAGTATTCAATAATTGAAAGTGGGATTAACTCAACTAAATGAACTATTATGAAATCAATAAAAATAATACTGTTTATAGTAGCTTTTTCACCTGCTATTATTTGCAGGGCTCAGGAGAAAGGAAACAGTTTCATCGGTGTAAGTGGAGGTGCTTCTTTTCCGATCGGAAATTGGGGGAAAGTCTCTACTGCTACTTCTCTCACCAGCCTGGAAGGAACAGTCGGTGACCAGAGCGGTTATGCCAATACAGGTGCGTTTTTCGCCATTGATGGCGCCTGGTTTTTTTCTAAACATTTTGCTGTTGGAGGTATGTTTAAATATGGTTCGTACAATCTCCATGGCATGGATTCGCTTTCTTACGGATATGAAGAATCATTTGACGTGGATACGACACGACTTACTCATACCGATTATAAACTATGGAGTATTATGCCGGGACTGTATTATCAATTACAGATTGCAAAAAAACTCTCGCTTACTGCCAGAGGTCTAATCGGAATATCCAGTGCGTCAACTCCACAGATCACGGTGACCATAGAAGATGGAGGAGTTTTCGATACTCCGGTGGTTCAGTATTCTTCTTCCAAAACCAGCTTCGCTTTTGACGTGGGAGCCGGTTTACGTTACGAAATAACGAATTGCCTTGCAATAGATCTGAAGGGCGATTATTTTTATACAGACCCGGATTTTACAATCAACAATTCGAGCAGGGTCAATAATGCAGGCCGGGAGGTAACTGAATATCATCAACCCCTGACTTCATTCAATGCTTCTCTTGGAATTGCTTATCTGTTTTCCAGGAAATAATTATTCTTCAAAAGACCGTCAGAAGAAATTTTTGACGGTCTTCATTATGCTTACATCATGACTATAAAAAAACATTCGTTCCTGATATTATTCTGCGTACTTAGTTCTTTGTTATCCTATGCTCAGCAATTGTCCTGTTCGCTGGTTGTTAAAGGCAGTATTTCGCTAAGCGATTCTTCCAATTCTGACCTGAGTTCCGTATCCGTTTATATCAGGCAAATCAACCGACAGATCCAGGTAGAAAGCAATGGCGATTTCATCGTTCGAAATCTATGTTCAGGCAGGTTCGAAATCAGGATCAGCTATGTGGGATATAAATCCATCGATACTACGCTTACAATTAAGGACAATACAGCGTTTGGCTTTGTCCTGATCAATCAGACACAACTGCTAACAGGTGTAACCATTACTTCGAGAATTCTGAAGAAAAATGAATTGACGGTTGAAGTGAAAGATACCGTGGGTGGACTGGCGATGGAAGAAGTCCGGGGTCTTTCTCTTGGTGAGTCTCTCAAAAATATTGCCGGTGTAAATAGTTTACAGAGCGGACCGAATATTTCCAAACCGGTTATCCATGGTGTTTACAGTAACAGGATACTAATCGTAAATAATGGTGTCAGGCAGGAAGGACAGACCTGGGGCAATGATCATGCACCCGAAATCGATCCATTCATCGCTACCAAATTTTCTGTAATCAAAGGGCCTGCAAGTATCCGGTATGGTTCTGATGCCATTGGCGGAGTGGTACTGGTAGATCCGGCAGATATGCCAAGAACTCCCGGTGTTGATGGAAATGTGAATCTGGTGGCCATGACCAACGGACATGTCGGAGTGGGCTCAGCTATGATTGAGCAGGCATTCGGTGATAAACTGGAAGGCCTTAGCTGGCGGCTGCAGGGTACTTTAAGAAAAGCAGGCAATTTCCAGGCAGCAGATTACTACCTGGGGAACACGGGATTTAATGAAGATGATTATTCAGCTACCCTGCAATATAATAAAGTGCATTACGGTGCGCAGTTATATTATAGTATGTTCAATACCAGGATCGGCATCGCGACAGCTTCTGTAGTAGGATCGATAGAAGATCTGTATGCAGCTTTTGCAAGAAGCCAGCCGATTGATACGGCCGGATTTACTTATAGCATCGTAAGGCCGTATCAAACGGTCAACCATCAGTTGTTTAAAACGAGCGGATATATTGACCTTTCAAAAAACATGGGAAGAATTGAAGGCACTTATGCCTTTCAGCGCGATGTAAGAAAAGAATATGATGCAGATGTATCTTTTAATGATTCGCTGAATGCAAATAATATTCCCGATTTGAATTTTCAGCTGAATACGCAAACTGTTGACCTGGCCTGGGAGCATCCTTCCATTAAAAACAAAATTGTTGGCAGTATTGGATTTAATTTTATTACGCATAGCAATATTGAACAGGGAACAAGTTACCAGCAACTTATTCCCAATTTTCTGGATTACGGTGGAGGCATTTATGCTATAGAAAAATTTCAAACAAGAAAATGGATTTTCGAAGGTGGAGTCAGATATGATTACCGGTGGTTGCAGGCTTATGCACTTGATCCGACAAATCCTACCATCGAGAACAAACCAATTTACAACTGGCAGAATGCGACTGTGAATCTGGGTGCTGAATATAAATTCAGTGATCATTTCTCGGCTATGTATAATTTTGGAACTGCCTGGCGTCCTCCACAGGTCATAGAACTTTTTGCCAATGGTATTCATCAAAGTGCGGCTTCCTTTGAGATCGGGGATTCATCACTGACACTGGAAAAAGCATACAACAATAACCTTTCGTTCATTTTTAATGGAGAAAAGATCTCTTTTGAAGCCGGATTTTATATCAACTATTTTCATCACTATATTTATTTAAAGCCTGATAGTCTCCCGGTACAAACCATTCAGGGTGCATTCCCAGCATTTACTTATACGCAGGTCAATGCTTTATTTGAAGGTCTGGATCTGAACATTACATATGATATAACAAAACATGTTCGTTTGGTTTCAAAAACGTCGATCGTACGGGCCCGAAATGAAACTGCTGATGAATGGCTGATAAATATTCCTGCTGATCGTTACGATAACTCTATCCGGTATCATTGGGATTCAACCGGAAAATGGAAAAGCTTTTTTATCGGTGTAGGTAATCTGGGAGTATCGAAGCAAACACGCGTGCCTCCCAATAGTGATTACGTGGCTCCTCCGCCAGGCTACGACCTCTGGGGAATGGAAGCAGGTTGTTCCATCCCCTTTTATAAAAGATATATCGATATAAACCTCACAGTAACCAATCTGACCAATGTCTCTTACCGGGATTATCTGAACAGATTCCGGTATTATATGGATGACCTGGGCAGGAACATCAGCTTACGCGTAATGGTACCTTTTTGATTTTATTACAATAAAGGCCATAAATAAAAAATAAGATGACTTCCCGGTTTTGTATTTGTGCCGGACTTGCAGTGATTATTATTTTAACTACAGGATGCAAAAAAAACCTGCAACAAAGAATCATTGATTATTATGAGAAATATAATCGTGCTGGTGCATGTACCGTTTACTTAAATGATTTAACAACCTTTGAGTGGGATGAAATGTATGTATTTGGAAGTTCGGCAAATGATGAATTTATCAGTTGTACTATTGGTTTTGAATATCATGGAAAAAAAATACAAGAAGGCTTTAGGCGTATAATATTTTCATGGGGTGTAAAGGAAATTTATGAAGAAGACTACCAGCCAAGAAGTCGCGAGAGATCCGTATTTGATTTTAGTATCATTAACGATGGCACATTAAATATCCGGCCTTATTCATTTTATCGGAAAGATGCTTTCTTTGTCATTATGAAAGAAAAAATCAAGGGAAGCTGTAAGAAATGTTTTCTGTACCTGCTAAGTCATCCGCAAAACATATAACCCATGTTTATTTTCATCATTCGTTTTTTTGATATTTTATTTTCAGGCCTTTTAACCGGAATTATGATATGTATTTGGCAAGGGGCTGATTATAAGACTAGTTCAGAAACAACCAACCTCGTAATTCATCAGGCAACTATTAATATATTTAATGATAAAATACCTTTATTAGGATTGATAATTATATTATTGTCACTGGCCGCTGCTGCCTTGCAAAATCACATAATGATTATTTTTATTCCCTTATTATTAGCTTCTCTATTGCTAATGGTTAGTAAAATTATAACCAGGTATGGTAATCATCCAATCAATAAACAGATCCAACGTTGGTCTAAAGATTTTATACCCACTAAATGGGAATACATCAATGATAAATGGCTTTCTTATCATATTTATCGAACCATACTTACGTTGATCGCATTTATCTTAATTATTTTTGCCAGCTTAATAAACTAATCTATTTTCCAGGTTCTTTATAAAAATTGCGAAAATCATCATTACTGACTCGTAGCAGATTACCATGCAATAAATTAGGATACTACCACTACCATACAAGACAACGGCAAGATTGTAAAGAAATAAAGGATAATGCCGGCGTAGGGATAAAAGATAAATTATGAGCTTACACGAATGGGCTGATTTGCTTGTGCAACAAATGAAAGAGACGGATGTGCTGCAATGGCTGGCAGTTATTTTAAGCGTCGCCGAAGTATTGCTTGCCAAATCCAATAAAATAGCACTGTATCCTGTGGGTATTGCAGGCACGCTCTTGTCGGTTTATATTTTAATACTGGCCGGCCTTTATGCGGAAAGCCTGCTGAACGGATATTATCTGGTCATGAGTGTTTATGGCTGGTGGTACTGGGTTAAAAAGAAAAATCAGCCTGCCGTAAAAATCACTTATTGTGAACGCGGGGATTGGATCAGGGTGATATGGATTGTGGTGGGAGGATTTATACTTCTCTTTATTTCGTTAAAATCTTTTACAAATTCTTCGGTTCCGGTTTGGGATGCATGGGTCAGTGCAACAGCCTGGGCAGGCATGTGGTTGCTTGCCAAAAGAAAGATCGAAAACTGGATACTTCTCAACATATCCAATCTGTTTGCTATTCCGCTGTTAGTATATAAAAAGCTGCCGCTTTTTGCAGCTCTCACTTTGTTTTTGTTTGTAGTTGCCATATTCGGATATTTCGAATGGCGAAAAATCATTCATCAGCAAAAATTGTCTTTAGCATGATTGATTTCCTTCATCCATCTGAATTTATATCCGAAGAACTCGTAAATATCATTCGAGGTACCGCCCTCGAAGCGGAAAAATTAAAACGATTGCATCCATCGCAGTTAAAAATAATTCTTGAAGAGAAATGGTTTCAACTGTTTGTGCCGAAAGTATATGGTGGTCTGGAACTCAGCCTGCCTGAAGCCCTGCGATTGGAAGAGGCGCTGGCCTGGACGGACGGATCTGTCGGATGGACGGTGACTCTCTGCGGCGGAGCGGGTTGGTTTATCGGATTTCTTGATCCTGAAATTGTTTCCCGCGTTTTCAATGGCCCAGCGGTCTGCATCGCCGGAAGCGGTAAGGCCGCCGGTACCGCTAAGAGGGCAGGAGATGGTTATGAAATAACAGGATACTGGGATCACGCCACCGGAGCCAATTACGCAACGGCATTCACCGCGAACTGCATGGTGGAAGAGGAAGGAGAACAGGCGATTCAGCCCTTCCTGTTTTTAAGGGATGAAGTCACGATACATCAAAATTGGAACAGTATGGGGATGATCGCTACGGGCAGTCATTCTTTTGAAGTATCCAGGCTCCATGTAAAAAGTAACAGGGGCTTTCATATCGGGAGTGAGTATGCGAAACTGCCGCATCCCGTGTATCAATATCCTTTTCTGGCCTTTGCTGAAACGACCCTGGCCGTGAATATGTCGGGCATGGCTATGCGCTTTCTTGACCTCTGCGCCACGTTGCCGAATTGGGTAAATGCGCTTGAGAAACTGGAGGATGCAAGAAGTAAGTTCTATGAGTCGGTACCATTACTAAAAGATATTTCACTAGCGAGCCGAATGCTGGCTTCTGCAGCCAGACAGGTGGTGAATGATCTTTATCCCTGTTGCGGACTCAGGGCCGCTGATCCCGATACCGAGATCAACCGTATCTGGCGTAACATCCACACCGCGGGTCAGCATAGTTTGCTCAATGGTTGTTCTGGTATATAAATGGAATTTTTTATTGACTAATCGCATCGAATGATTTATCCGCGGACAATCCCTGTATCAAAAACGCACATAAATAACAGGTGCCAGACAGTAAATGAATGAATATTAATTGAATATAAAATGGCATGAATATGGAGCCGTTTAACGCATGTTCAGAAACTACTTAAAAACCGCTTTCAGAAATTTACAACGTAACAAAAGTTATGCATTTATAAATGTGGCAGGTCTGGCGGTTGGCATAGCAGCCTTTCTGCTGATATTCCGGGTCATTCAGTACGAAGAAAGTTTTGATAATTTTCATCCGGATAAAGACCGTATTTACAGAGTATCTGTACATTTCAATACACCCGACGGTATCAATTTTGCCAGGGGAATCTGTTTCGCTGCCGGTAAACAGTTGCCCCTGGACTATCCCCAACTGGAACAGGTAGCTTCCATCTACGGTGCAAACGGAAATCAGCTCACCGTTCTGGATGAAAATAACCATCCTCAAAATAAATTTAAAGAGAACGGCCTGTTCTATATTGAACCACAGTTTTTCAACATCTTTCATTTTCCTTTTATAGCCGGCAATCCTAAAACCGCTTTATCAGCTCCCAATACCATTGTTTTCACACAGGAAACTGCTGAAAAATATTTCGGTGACTGGCAAAAAGCCATAGGCAGGATGATCAGGTACCAGGATGGTAAAATCTTTAAAGTCACCGGTATATTGAAAAACCCACCGGTCAATACAGATTTTCCTATACAGGTAGCGATGTCTTTCAAATCTCTCGAAAATGATACTTCCCATGATTGGGTAAGTACTTTTGGTGACCTAAACACTTATGTGAAACTTCCGCCCGGTATGTCGGCCGAAAAATTTAGCGCTTCTCTTGAATCATTCGGAGAAAAACATATACCACCTGACTATGCGAAAAAGCAGGGATTCAATCTGCAACCCCTGAATACCATTCATTTTGACAAAAGATTTGGAAATTTTAATCGTGCTACTTTCAGCAATGAACTGATCACCGCTTTGAGCCTGATAGGGATTTTTTTAGTTGTAATCGCCTGCATCAACTTCGTGAACCTGGCCACGGCGCAGGCGGTTGACCGTGCAAAAGAAGTAGGTGTGCGAAAGGTACTGGGAAGCCGCAAGCGGCAATTGGTAACGCAGTTCCTGAGTGAAAGTTTTATTGTTACGATTGCCGCTGTTGTGATTGCATTTGCAATTGCTTTCATGATATTACCTCTGTTAAATCAGTTGCTGGAAACAAAGATTAACCTGCACATAGATTTAGCCATAGCGGTTTTTTTAATAGCAGTTATTGTGCTCGTTACATTATTGTCGGGTCTTTATCCAGCCATGGTATTATCCGGGTTCAATCCCATCACTGCTTTAAAAAGCAGGTTTGCAAACACGACGGCAGGAGGTATTTCATTGAGACGTGGACTTGTCGTGCTTCAATTCATCCTGGCGGAGGCACTGATCATCTGTACGCTCATCGTTGTAAGCCAGATGAATTATTTTAAGACAGCGCAGATGGGTTTTGACAAAGAAGCAATTGTAATGATTCCCATTCCCAATGATAGTGTCAGCCAGACAAAAATGACAGCTTTAAAGACAGAACTACTTCAAATTCCGGATATCAAAAGTGTAAGTTTCAGTACATTTTCCATTTCGGATAATTCGCACTGGGGCAGTGATTTTACCTTTGACAATTCTCCAAAAGTTTCAAGTTTTAATGCAGATCTGAAATGGGCAGATGCGGATGTTTTTAAAACTTTCGGACTACAAATGTCGGCAGGAAGACCTTACCGTCCCTCCGATACCATAAGAGAATTCGTTGTCAACGAAACGATGGTTAATAAATTAGGCGTAAAAAACCCTGAACAGATTATCGGGAAAAAATTAAGTTTCTGGGACGGTCAGTTAAAAGGAGAGATTGTTGGTGTGGTCAAAGATTTTCATAGTAATTCTCTTGCAAAGCCTATGACACCTGTGGTGATGTCAACCTGGAAACAGGTATATGAATTGATGGCTGTTAAATTAGATTCCCGACAGTCAATTCGTGCGATGGCAGGTATTGAAAAAATATGGAATGCTACATATCCGGAATCAGTATATGAATATCAGTTCTTGGACGAAAAAATTGCTGATTTTTATAAACAGGGAAATCAGCTCTCACAACTTTATAAAATATTCGCCGGCATCGCCATTTTTATTTCATGCCTGGGTCTCTATGGACTTGTTTCTTTTATGGCAACACAGCGCAGGAAAGAAATTGGTATACGCAAAGTTTTGGGAGCATCAGTAGCAAATATCATTTACCTGTTCTCCCGGGAATTTACCATTCTTGTATGTATCTCCTTTTTGATAGCCGCACCACTGGCTTATTATTTTATGCATGGCTGGCTTGAAAATTTCACCTTTCGTATTTCTATCGGTTCGGGTATTTTCATCATTACAATCGTCACCTCTGTTTCCATCGCCTGGATTACAGTGGGCTACAGAGCTTTCAGGGCCGCGATGGCAAATCCGGTAACCAGCCTTCGTTCTGAATGATCCAGCACTTGCGGGACTTTCCCGCATAAGCGGGACTTTCCCGCACGTGCGGGACTGGCTAAGACAGCCTCCAAAACTGATATCTATTGTACTGCAAACACCTCGCACGTAAAAGATATATGGGGTATATTGAGGATAAATTAATGCTTGGCGAGGATTATTATGAAAAGAGTGATCAAACACAGTTTGCGGGTATTGACTATCCTGGTTGCTTTGTTGCTCCTCGCATTGATCGTAGTTTCTCTTTATGTAAAACAACATGAACAGCAGTTTATTTCTTTTTTAGAAACAGAAACCGAAAAAGGTCTGAATGGAGCAAAGCTTCATATTGGGGATATCAGTGTTGGATTTAAAAGCAGTTTCCCACTGGTTGCACTGACCATTGATAGTATATATTTGCGCGACAGCCTCTGGAGCCGGCATCACCACAACCTGATTTCGGCAAACCGGGTTTATGCTACGATTGACTTCTGGAAACTTTTCCATGGGGAAATAAATATTAAACGTCTCGATCTGGATAAACCGGATATTTATTTCTATACTGACAGTCTGGGTTATTCCAATACTTCTGTTTTTAGAAAAAAGATAAAATCCCGTAAAGACAGTTTATCCAACCAACCTTATCCAATATTCCAGATCAGCGATGCCAGATTTTCTATAGACGAAGGCGTTAAACATAAGTTTTTTAGTTTCCATATTCATGAACTGTCTGGTAATATCCTGCGAAAAAAAAATAGTTCAACCCTGGCAATCGATCTGAACCTGGATTGCCTCGTTCATGACCTGACATTTAACAAGTTGAAGGGCCCATTCCTTGAGAACAAATCAGTGCAGGGCAGTTTCAACATATTGTATAACAGGGATTCCCGGGAACTGGATTTTGACAAAATCCAACTGGCAATAGATCAGCAGCCTTTTGTTCTTACAGGGAAATTCTTTTTTGGGGAAGAAGGAACTCCTTTTATTCTCTCCTGGGAGACTAAAAATTTATCTTTCCGAAAGGCGGCATCTTTACTTTCCGAAAGTATTCAAAAAAGACTCGAACCTTATGATATCGAAGACCCGATTGACAGTCTTATCGGTAGTCTGAATAATTCCGAAACCCAGTATGCCACACCGCTGATCCACCTCTGGCTGAAAGTGGCAGACAGGAATTTAAAAAGCCCCTTTGTTGCCATCGATCATGCATCCTTTACGGCAACATTTAACAATGAAGCTATAAGAAGCCGGGGACATGAAGATTCCAATACCGTAATACATTTTTCATCATTCCAGGGGAACTGGGAAAATCTGAATTTCCGTGCTGATTCTGTGGTGCTCAGCAATCTCATTCATCCCAGAATAAAAACGAATGTGATGTCCGAATTTAAACTGGACACGATCAACAAATTTCTGAAAGAAAACGAACTCGCATTTACACGGGGCAACGGAAAGATTAATCTCAATTACAGTGGATCGCTGGAGAAATTTCATGATAGTTCAAGATTCTTAAACGGTGCGATCACGCTGGAGGACGCAGGACTTCACTATATACCAGGAGATTTACTATTTAACCAGGTCAGTGGTATCATACGTTTTACGGGCCGGAATATGAGCGTCGAGAACCTGGAACTTCATTCAGGCCATTCAGACCTGAAGATCAACGGTACAGTGAAAAGCATCTTTTATTTTTTTAATCATCTCAATGATAAATATTCTTTCGAATGGAATGTTGAATCCAACAGGCTGAACTTGAATGATTTCAATAGTTTTTTGCAGAAGCAGACAAGACCCGTGGTAGTGGAAAATAAAAAATCCGCGCCTGACTCATCCGTATCAGCGTATATCAGCAAGATCACATCGGCTGATTTTAATGTCAGACTGAAAGTGAATAAACTGATCTATAAAAAAATTATCGCAGACAGTTTGCAGGCCTACATTACATTCAAAAACGATGCTTTGCAATTCAGTGATGTCAGCATGCAGCATGTCGGCCTTTCGATAGACGAAGGTGTGAATCATAAATTATTTGGTTTACGGATACATCATTTGGATTGTAATATCCAGGAAAAAGAAAAGAGCCCTGTTCTGACCTTCGATCTGAACCTGGATTGCCTGGTTCAGGCAATGATATTTAATCAGCGTAAAGGTTCATTCCTTGAAAACAAATCTTTGCAGGGTGCATTCCGGATTTTATATAATAAAGATTCGCGGGAACTGGATTTTGACAAAATCCTTCTTGCAGTAGACCAGCAGCCTTTTATTTTTACGGGGCAATTTTATTTCGCGAAGGAAGGAACGCCTTTTCTTCTTTCCTGGGAGACTAAAAATTTATCCTTTCGAAAAGCCGCATCTTTTCTTTCCGCAAATCTTCAAAAAACACTTGGGCCCTACGATATCGAAGACCCCATTGCCAGCCTCACCGGCAGTATGGACAATTCCGAACCACAATATTCCACACCGCTGATCCATCTCTGGCTGAATGTTGAAAACAGGAATGTAAAAAGCCCGTTTATCACTGTCGATCATGCATCATTTACAGCGACTTTCAACAATGAAGCAGTAAGATTTCAGGGACACGAAGATTCCAATACCGTGATACATTTTACCGCATTTCAGGGTGACTGGGAAAACCTGCATTTCCATGCTGATTCCATGGTGCTCAGCAATCTCATACATCCCAGGGCAATCATGAATGTGAGGTCCGATTTTAAACTGGATCTGGTCAACAGCTTTCTGAAAGAAAACGAACTGACTTTCAGAGGAGGGAACGGAAAGATAGACCTCTCTTACAGCGGATCGCTGGAAAAACAATATGACAGTTCAAGACTGTTGACGGGAAGCATCACCATGGCTGATGCGAACTTACATTATGCGCCGAGAAATTTTCAATTTGCTCCCGTCAGTGGTGTTTTGCACTTTACAGGTAAGGATATGATCATCGAAAATCTGGAACTTCATTCAGGCAGTTCAGACCTGACGATGAACGGGAAACTGAAAAACATTTTTTATCTTTTCAATCATCTCAACGATAAATATACATTTGACTGGAGCATCACATCCAACAGGCTGAACCTGGATGATTTCAACAATTTTCTACGGCCACAGACTATGATAGCTGAAGAAGAAAAAAAGAAATCCGCTCCTGATGTCACCGTATCAAGTTTTATCAGCCAGCTGACGACATCCAATTTCAATATCAGCCTTAAGGCGAATCAGGCGATTTATAAAAAATTTGTCGTGGACAGTCTGCAGGCTGTTATTATGCTGAATGAAAATGAAGTGCGATTTAAAAATGTGGTTTTAAAACACGGCAAAGGCAATATGTATCTGAATGGTTTTATGCAAAACGATACGGCTTCCAATTCATTCGGCCTGGAAACACAACTGAACAATATCAATGTGAGCAGCCTTTTTTATGTTTTTGACAATTTTGGACTTCAATCGTTGACGGATAAAAACATTCATGGCAATCTGACTGCTAATATCAGCATGGCAGGCCGCCTTACACCCAACGCGCAACTGATAAAAGACGGGTTTAAAAGTTCAATTAATTTCAACTTAAAAAATGGCCAGCTTTTAAATTTCCAGCCCTTTGAACAGATTCATCAGAAGTTTTTGAGAAAAAGAAATTTATCAGATGTCCGGTTTGCAGATCTGCACGATTCGATAGAAGTTCGTGGAGAGGACATCACCATTAACCGGATGGAGATCCGTTCATCTGTTTTGACCATGTTTATTAATGGGATGTACAATATGAAAACCGGTCCTGATATGAGCATACAAGTACCACTCAGCAACCTGAAAGCGAATAAAGATTCAATCATAATGAATAAAGGCACTCAACGCAATCAGGGCATCAGTGTGCGTTTGCGCGTGCGAAGAGGTGCCAATGGTAAACTGGATGTGTCCTGGGATCCTTTTGATAAAGCAAATAAAGAGATGAATAAAAATGAAAACACAGAATGAATTTATCCCATTCCCTGCGCTTATTTGTTAACTTGCTTTTTAGTCGTAATGCATTTTTTCATTGAGAAAGAAAATGGCAATCACATGACCAGATTCAAATATTTCATTCTAATTGCAGTCATTGCTATTGTGCTTTGGTGGCTCGGCAAAACACCCGCGAATGCCGGCTTTCACCAGAAAGAGGCAAATGCACAAACGATCGCTATTGTAGCAGCAGCTAATGATTTCCTAAACAAACTCAGTGCTGACCAGCGCAAACTTGCGCAAATGGAATTTTTACGTCCGAAAGTAGCAACTGCTACCCAGTTCGACATGTCAAAAATGGGTCCCGGTCCGGGTGGTCCGCCCCCAGGAGGACATCCACCTAATGGTGACTCATCTCGTGGCAACAGTCAGCGACCAGGCAATGGACAACCAAACTCCAGACCTGCCTCGGGTGAACAATACGGGAAAGCTGTTTGGTCAAATTTTCCTATTAACATACAGCCACGTCCCGGTATCGAACTGGGCGGGCTAAATGTAAAACAAAGCGCAGCGGCCATGCATTTGTTACAACTTTTGCTGAGTTCAAAAGGTTATGAAAAAGTAATCGAGATCATGGGATCTGATCAGGCACTCGCAGACGCGGGCACGGATGTAACAGCAGGGGCTGCTCATTACCTGATTGGTATTTTTGGAACGCCAGACGATAATAAGCCATGGATGGTTGAGTTTGGTGGTCATCACCTGGGTCTAAATATCGTTGTTGCCGGAATACAGGGCGCATTAACACCTACGTTAACCGGTGCACAGCCTGCAGTTTACCAGATCAAAGGCAAAACGGTACGGGTGCTTTCTGCCGAAAATGATATGGCTTTTGATCTTTTGAACACGCTGGATGAACAGCAACGAAAAAACGCGATACTTAATTATAAGGTTGGCGACCTGGTGCTCGGTCCGGGTCATGATGGTGAAACTATTGTACCCGAAGGACTAAAAGCCTCATCAATGACTGCCAGACAAAAAGATATGCTGATCAACCTTATCTCAGAATGGGCCGGTATTATTAACGATGCTTATGTTGGGGCAAGAATGAAAGAAATCAGAGACGGAATTGACTCTACTTACTTTGCCTGGAGCGGACCAACTACACATGAGCCAGGAAAGAATGGATCTTCCTATTACCGGATACAAGGACCACATGTGATCATCGAATTTTCACCACAAGGCACATTCGGTGATGCTACCGTTCATGTACACACGATTTACCGGGACCCGTTGAATAATTATGGAACCGCATTTACTGCACCATGAACAGGCGAAGCATTCTGATTATTGTGCTATTTTTTATGTCCGTATTTTCAGCATTGGCACACCGGCTAAATGAATATTTACAGGCTACTACGATCGTCCTGACAAAAACAAACATTTCATTTCAACTTCATCTTACCGCCGGCAGTGATATCGCCAAAAAAATTCTAAAAGAAATTGATACAAATGGCGACGGAATCCTGTCATCATCAGAACAGCAGATCTATGCTCAGCTGATTGTCGATAACTTATCTCTTTCTATTGACAACCGGGAGGAGACATTAAGAATGGACAGCTGGCGTTTTCCAACAACAGTTGAGATCATAAACGGGGTGGGTGATATAATCTTATCTATAACTGCAGGACCAATAAAAGAAAATTCAACGCATAGGTTGCTATTAATTCATAAAAATCAAGGAACAGACGTCGTTTATTTAGTCAATTGCCTGGTACCCGCTGATCATGACATAACGGTTGTCAATCAAATCCGGAATACGAACCAATCAGTGTATCAACTTGATTTTACAATAGGATCTCATCCATTATCTGCATCAGCCGATCAGCAGCGATCTATTCACGCAGCAGATCGCTGGGCAGTTATAAGGACTTATTTTTTTCCTGGAGTCCGGCACATAATTACAGGCTATGACCATTTATTATTTTTATGTGCGCTGGTCCTTGGAGCAGCCAGTCTCTGGGATTTGATCAAAATCGTAACGGCATTTACCGTGGCACATTCCATTACATTAGCGCTGGCTACTTATGGCCTGGCGCATCTGCCGGAAGAAATTGTTGAACCAGTGATCGCTGCCAGTATCATTTTTGTAGCTGTTCAAAATATCGTCTGGCCCAAACAATCTGGTGGTAACTCCAGGCTGGCCATTGCATTTTTTTTCGGATTATTTCACGGACTTGGATTTGCAGGCGGCTTGTTGGAACTGATGCACGCCATGCCGACTACTTTAATAATATTTGCAATCGTTGGCTTTAGCCTGGGAGTAGAAGTTGGAAATCAACTGGTATTAATACCACTATACTTTTTATTTCAATGGCTAAAGCGAAAGCAGATTAAAACAAAAAACGCAATGCAGATGCCTATTCAACGCTATGCTTCTGGTGTCGTTGCCATTGCAGGGATTTATTATTTATGCATTGACTTATTTGCTTTTCATTAGAAATCCATGACGAACCATTCTCGCCAGATCCATCTTTAAAAACCGGAATATGAAAAAAATATTTTTCTCTCTTTTGGTTTTTGTCAGTTGTAGCGCTTCCAGGCCTCCAATTATCATATTCACGGCCCCACAACCACCGGTGATTGACAAAGACTGGTCACCCATTTTTCAAAAGGGAATAGATTCATGTATTGCCAATAATATTCCGGAATATTTTATCCCGGCTGGCCGCTTTATCTGCAGAGAACCGTTGATACTTTCTAAATGGAGTGCGGCTAATGGATATTATGTTCCATTTTCACTAACCATTTTCGGTACAAGCACATTCGCAGGAGCCGATGGATCCGGAACAATCCTTGATTTCTCTTCCATGACTTCAGGATTCGGTGTCGGTATCCAGGGAGGTAAGGGAGTTGAGATAAAGCGGATAAAACTTATAGGTGCATTCAACTATAAATTAAAAAATGCATATTCATTTTATAATTCAACACTGCAGAATTTTACAGATGGTGTTTGCAGGGATTCTCAATATTCTCCCTATTCGGCTATAGTCATAGATCCATTCGGGCCTTCGGTTCCCAAAGATGGTGGTTTCCCCGGAAAAGACGCTTATGGAAATTCATTTAAAACTTATTATAGGGGTCAGAGAAACGGATCTACGGGAACGGTCATTGAAGATTGTTATCTGACTAATTGGGTAATAGGCCTGATCACTTCACCAAATGGAATTACTCAAAATGCTGAACTTGTTTTAGCAGATAAAATCCAATTCGGTAATATGAAGATATGTGTTGCCGGTTGCCAGGACCAGGAGAAGATGAACCGGGTTTCGAATGTCATGGAATGGGGAGTAGTACATACTTGCTTTGCAACTGGAATTTATGGAGCAGGATCGGTGGGTAACTGGTATATAGATCACTGGAATATTGCAGGGTATACAAACCAGATAGCTTATAACAATCAATCCGGATATTTCCCAAGTTACTTCAGCGATATTTACGCCGAATCAGTCGGAAGGATAGGGCCTATCTATACGGCTAATGGAACTACTTTCTCAAACTCAACAATCAATTTCGCCACAATTCTTGAAACCGGCAGTTATACCGATGGGATGATATCAGGATATGGTGTGACGTTCATAGGTTGTCAGCTTCGTCTTTACGGGCAATATTCACCAATAACTATTTTAACCGGAACGGGTTCAAATCAGATCCATTTCAGGGATTGTGGGTTTGATGTTGTGCCGTTTTATCCGCAGACTTATCCATACGGTTACTCTGACTTTTCAAATTGTGCCGTTGGGAACGTTTATAATATTCTTAATCCAATAGGCCCACAAACAGCAAGATGGGATCTTGATTCATCTATGCTGGGTTATACTTTCAATTCAAATGTGGCCGCTAAATGCGTTCCGGTTGATGCACAAACCCATAAGTTACCAGGTATTATTTCATCAACCGGGGCAGTCGTTGTGAACGAACCAATCGTTGGAACTTATAATGGCGTTGACTATAAAATCGTAGGAGTAGTTACTGCAAAGACAAATACCGGATTTGTGATCTCATATATGCCGGCGTCCATTGATTCAACAAAGAAATATTCTCTTTATCACTGGAAAACTATTCTGAAAAAATAAAGAATCCTGTTTTTTGTTTAGCTGAATTGGTTACAATTACAAAATATCCAGATCGCGAGCTACATAATAACCTGGCACCAATGGTCTGAAACCTGTCCTGTTCCTGAGTTTTGAAATATCCATAATGCCTTCAAACGGTTTGGCCAAGGGCCCCTCAGCAGAGTCAAAAGTATCTGCTGCTTGTCCGAACGAGTCGGCGAGTTCGTACAAGCTGATAGGTGCATCGTCAGCTACGTTAAATATCTCTCCGTCCAGTCCTTCGGTATGAAGTAATAAAGTCAAAGCCTGTGTTACATCCAGGTGATGAACCATATGCATTCTGTAACCGGAGTGGTGTTTCCACTTTTTCAATATTGGTAAAATCTCTTCTATGTGCGGGTCCTTATCTCCATAAACAAAACCTAAACGCAGTATACGTATATCGAACCCATTGTTTTTATAAAGGGAGATGAGCTCATTCTCTGCCGCAATTTTGCTGGAAGAGTAGGTTCTGGGATCATTTATATTAACTGTATCTTCTTCTTTTGAAGGACGTTGGTAGTCGGAACCATATACATTGCCGGTGCTTGTGAAAATAAATCGTTTTACACCTGCTGCTATGGATGCGTTGGCAAGCGCAACGGTTCCGTCGTGGTTTGTTTTTATAATACCCTCGGTGTCACTTACATTACGGAAATATGCGGCTATGTGTATGACCGCATCGATATCTTTTACTGCGGCTGATAAGGCGTCTGAACTATTTAAATCTCCGATTACAATCTTTGCACCGCGTTCAATTAGTGCAGATGCCTTTGCTGCATCACGTACCAGGATGCGAACATCATAACCTTTCGCTAATATGCGAGAAACAAATCTGCTTCCTACTTTACCGGTAGCTCCTGTAACTAATATTTTCATTCTGTAAAATTTATGATACAAAGCTCCGATTAAAGCAGCGTGCCCTGCTAACGATAATCAAACCAATAAGTATGATTTTCAAACCTTTTCTTTTCTCAGAGAGTTGGGAGTTATCCCGGTCGTCCGTTTGAAAAAGTTGTTGAAGTAAGTTGGATATTCGAAGCCAAGGGCATAGGCGATATCCGCCACGCTCCAGTCGGTATGCTGCAAAAGAGATTTTGCTTCTGCTGTTATACGCTCCGAAATGTGTACGGATGTAGGCTTGCCTGTAATTTCCTTTACGGTGCGATTAAGATAGTTTACATGTACGGACAAATTCGAAGCAAAGTCTAACGCAGTTCTTAGTTTAAGGGGTTCATCGCTGCGTTCAATGGGGAACTGCCTCTCCAGCAAATCCATGAATAAATGAGTAATCCTGGTAGCGGCGTTTTTGAAATGAGATAAGTTTTGCGAAGGCTGTATTCTCAATGCTTCATGAATGATCAGTTCGATGCAACTCCTGACGAGTTCTTCCTTATAATGAAAATCTCCATTGTAGACGGCCAGCATTTTTTGGAAAATGCTGGTCATAAATTGAGCTTGTTCGCTGTTGAGCGGAATGACAGGTGAATCGCCAATGTGGAATAACGGTGAGTTTTTCAATATCCTGTTCGGTACTCTGCTTGTAATAAAAGGTTCAGTAAAAAGACAGGCATAACCGGTGGTTTTTTTAGAACGACGAACTACGGAATGGGTCACATTAGGATTAATAAAAAAGAGCACCGTATCATTTATTTCTAAAAACTTATCTCCATAATAAATAGTCATATCGCCGGTTACCAGGCCCATTTTATAAAAATCCCGTCTGCCACGTGAAACCTGGGTACCAACGTATTTGGGCAGTTCGTGTACTTTAAAACCTTTCAGTTTCAGGTCTTTCATATTTATTCCCGGAATCTCAGATATGACATGTAAGGACATGATGCGAAATTAAGAAAATCAAACCTATAAAAAACAGGGTTGAAAATCTCATCTCACCGGGTTCCCGGTTTTCTTTTGCCTTTCTGCATCCATATAATCTTTTAAAGCAGAATGGTAAACGGATGTTTCTCCGTGTCTTTTGTAAGCAGATTTTTTAACAGGATCCTTTATAATGCTGCTGGCATAGGCCGAAGCTTTTGCAAACGAAGTCCGGTATCCAATCTGCTCTTTTGTATAAACCACATGACTGCGGTCAGGGTATTTGCAGGCAATGGTTTTCCCATTTACCTTTCTGAATACCAATTGTTTACCAATTGCACCGGACATGTTTTTCATAATAATGTTGTCCCTTATTTGTGCCATAATTTTAGTGCGTTTGTGACATAACGCTAAAAAGGCGTGTTTATGATTGCTCACGTCTCTTTACGTTTCTTTACGTCTCTTTACGTCTTTTGAGGGAAGACCGATCAGGAATTAGTATGTGCGGAAATTTGCAAGGCTTACTAAGTTTCAAAAATCATGCAAACTTTGATTCGGTTTGAATCTTTTCCAGTTTACTCTGCTCTCAAACCCTTCACCGGGTTTGCAAGTGCTGCTTTGATAGATTGTGTGCCTATCGTTATGAATGCGATTAAAAGTGTAAGCCCACCGGCAACGCAAAACATCCACCATTCGGGACTGATATGATAAGCAAAGTTTTGAAGCCAGCGATGTAATACTATATAGGCAACAGGCCATGCAATAAGGTTCGCGAGTAGTATCCAAAAAACAAATTGCCGCGTAATGGTTACGGTTACCTGGGCAATACCTGCACCTAAAACTTTTCGTATGCCTATTTCTTTTTTACGTTGCTCTGTAACGAACATGGCAAGGCCAAGAAGGCCGAGACAGGCTACCAGTACACCCAGGGCTGATAATAACGTGGAGAGTTCGCTCACTTTTTTTTCACTGCTGTATAAATTAGCAATCCTATTGTTCAGGAAATTGAAATTGCATTTTTCAAATGAATGCATGCGGTTCCAGGTGCCTTCAATATAATTACGCGCATTTGCGACATCGGCTCCATTGTATTTAATGGTGATATAAGTAGATGCTTGTTGTATCCCGGAAAGATGCAATACCAATGGCTTTACAAGCTGGTGCATCGATTCAAAGTTGAAATCTTTTGTTACACCAACAATGCGGTAAGCTCTCCGAACAGAATCGTTAGAAAGCATAGTAATACGATGGCCAATGATCGATTTTATACGGGGGGCAAAAACGCTTGCTGCTGTTTCATTGATCACTACGGCACTGCTGTCTGTAGGCATTGAAGCATCAAAGAAGCGGCCTTCTTTCATTTTTATACCAAAGGTTGAAACGAAATATTCATCTACGTCGAGGTAAGCCGCACGCACCGGATCAGTACTTGTCTGGTTCTCGTATGTGTACACAGATTCAGGCACACCTGCTGCAAACATGAGCGAAGAATAGGTAACAGATGCAACCGCCGGATTTTTGAGCAGCTCCTGCCTGAACACTTGCAGCTTGTTGCCAAGCGATGATCCGTTAATGATAGTGATCAGTTGCTGCGGTTTAATTCCAAGGTCTTTTTTCTGCATGAAATTGAGCTGACTTCTCACAGTCAT
This sequence comes from uncultured Bacteroidota bacterium, assembly GCA_963711345.1. Classification (GTDB taxonomy): domain Bacteria; phylum Bacteroidota; class Bacteroidia; order Chitinophagales; family Chitinophagaceae; genus Puia. Next base: position 2,135,591 of record CAVQDS010000002.1, read on the forward strand.
CATGCCTATGATAAGCGCAATGCTTATTGCAAACTGGCTTACTACAAGTACGCTTCGCAGCGAGGCTTTGTTTTTTTGGTGCAGCCCCTTTAATGTTTCTACAGGCTGAAAGGCAGAGAGAAAGATAGCGGGATAGCTGCCTGCAAATATGCCAACAAAAATGGTGAATGCCAACAGCAGTGGCAGCGTAAAGGCATTATCAAAAAAGTTAAGTTCTACTGTTTTGCCCGTGAGCTGATTGAACGCCGGCAATGTTGCTTTTACAATGATGACCGCTGCAAGCACAGCAATGGCTGAAGTCAATACAGCTTCTGTATAATACTGTACCATAAGCTGCCACCTGCTCGAGCCCAGTGTTTTGCGGATGCCCGTTTCTTTTGCTCTTTTTTCGCTTTTTGCTGTTGCAATGTTCATGAAATTAAAAATAGCAATGAGCAGTACAAATAAAGCAGTGGCAATAAAAATGCGCACATACAAAATGTTGCCTACGCTGGAGTTGCCCCATTCGGTATTAGGATCAATGCCATACGTTTCTTTAGAATACAGATGAATGCTGGTAAGCGGCTGCAGTTTCATTTCAAAAGCATTCCCGCTTTCTTTTAAGTTGCTATAACGGACATTAAGCAGTTTTTCTATCTGCGGCCTTGCGCCTTTATCAACAATAGCTTTCAGCTTTTGCTCAACGGCATTCGCGTCAGCTCCTTTTTTCAGCAGCATAAAATTGGAGTACCATAATGCAAGCCAGTTGTCATTATTTTTTCCATGAAGTGTGCTCATAGAAATGAACATATCAGCATTGAAGTGAGAATTTTCCGGAAAGTCCTTCATGATCGCTGATACAATAAATGATACAGTATCATTTACCATTAGTTGTTTGCCTATTGGGTCTTGATCGCCAAAATATCTTTTTGCGGTAGCTTCGGTGACCACCAACTGGTACGGCACTGATAATGCAGTGCTGGCATCGCCTTTTAGCAGTTGATGATCGAATACTTTGAAGTAGTTAGAGTCTGCAGTATATACACTGTTCTCACGAAAAGACTTGTCCTTATACCGCATATTGTACGATGCCTCATACCCTATTAATGTGTTAGCTTCAACCTCCGGAAATTGGGTTCTGAGCACTTGTGCCGCAGGCGGGCTGCTTTTAGCGCTGTTCGATGCTGTGCCGTTAAGATTAATGCATGTATATAACCTGTAGATGCGGTTGGCGTTTGTATAAAAGCTGTCATAACCAAACTCACTTTGTGCATACAGGTACAGCATGATGGCGCATGCAACACCAATAGCGAGGCCTCCAACATTGATAGACGAAATCTTGGGGTTGCCCACCAGGTTTCGCCATGCAACAATGAAATAATTTTTAAACATGGTTTAGATGTTTGTTAAATATGTACTAAGCCAATGCCATTATTCTTTCTTTTGATAATCAATCGAATAAAGGTTCTATTACTATTACGTTTGTGCGTTTTCGATACAAACCTGTTCGCCTTTATTACAGAAGTGTCTCGTCCGGAAAAAACTATACAGGTGAGTAAATAAATCCTAAGAACATTATACGCTATCTGACTCGTCCGGGAAAAACTATACATTTTTAAAAAATGGCTGAATAAGTGAAAAGGAATGACGATAAAATTCTAATGAACAATGTATTGAATTGAAAATATTTTTGTAGAAATATTTTAGTAGAGGAGTGTACCGGCCCCTTATAAACTGGACAGTTTTCTAAAGATAGTTTAGTAGTATTTCATTTTCAAAAGGGATCGGATTATAATTTTTCCATACGGTATCCGGAGTCTGGCCATTCAGCGACCAGTGCCTTCTTTTTTCGTTGTACCATTTGTAATAACGGTCGATGACCAGCTGTGCATGGTAGATGGACTCGAACTCAAAGCGATCGATCACCTCGCGTTGCAGGTTGGAGTGTAAGGCTTCGATGTAGGCATTGTCCTGTGGCGTGGCAACATGAGAGAACTCCTGGTAGATACCTTTTTCTTTCAGGTATTCCCGGACAGCGTTGGCAATAAACTGCGAGCCATTATCATTTCTGAGCGACATGCCTTCAGCTTTGTAATCGAGCAACATCAGCGATAACATTAAAAGCACATCTCCTTTTTTAATGCTTTGTCGCAGCATATGGATCAACACTTTGCGTGAGTAGATATCCATCACGGTTAATAGCAACGCATTTCTACCGGTTCCATGCACATGAACATATTTGATATCCATGGTCAGGTATTGCAGCGGACGTTCGGGCGTAAGAGTCCTGAACCGGATAAAATTCCGTTTAAACGGTGCCACCCGTATTCTTGCTCCAAATAAAAGTTTCGATTCTTTCATCAGCCTGTACACCTTTTTATGGTTGATGATCCAGCCCATTTCTTTTAACTCGCCTGTCATGTTCCGGTATCCATAACAGCAAAACTCCTGCGCCAGCGTATGCTCGATGTCTTTTACCACGACAGCATTTTCAACGAGTTCGCCGTCGCGGTTCACACTATGCGTGCTCGGTTTTATTCCTTTAGGAGTCAGAGATCGTTTATAATAAAAGCTGCTGGCTTGCAAGCCGGACCAGGACAATAAACGTCGGACACCAACACCACGAAGCTTGTAAATTTTTACGAGCCCTTCAGCCTCCGCTCGTAAGCCTCGTTTTTTTTTAAAAGCTCGGTCTTGAACTCCAGCTCCAGAGCCTGGTTGCCGATGATTTTTTTCAATCTTGCATTTTCTTCCTGTAACGCTCTGAGCTCAGGATCCACTTTGTGATACTGCGGCTGCAACAATTTTGCACCACCCTGATTGAACTGACTTCGCCACCTGAGAAAAAGACTGTGTGCCAAATTGTGTTTACGAAGGGTTTGAGTAACCCCGTTTTGTTCCGCTTCCTGGATGATTTGAAGCTTCTGTTCCACTGAAAAGCTTCTGCGTGTTTTTGCCATAACCTAAATTTAAGTGACTAAATTGATTTACTAATTTAGTCCAGTCATTTAGGGGGCTGGTACATTAATTCCTGTGTTTTTACCTCCTTTAAATTTTACAAAGAGAGAACCGGATCAGGTAGATAGTAGTTTGAGACCCTAATTTGACGTTGATCCGTTATAATAAGGTTGCCCATCAACGATCATCTGAGAACCAAATAAATCTAGTTCCTGAAATCTTAAATTCCATGGATCGGATAGTTCAGGATAATAGGCCATCCCTAAGAATAATAAGTCCCTCACGTGAGTAAAAATAATTGCGATAGTACTCTCAAGTTGCTTTTTTCTACCTTCAAAATTCTCATGATTACTAAATTCCGAACTCCAATGAGACAAATGATCATACTTTGAATAGAAAGAATAATGATTGTAAACTGAATTACCCCAAGGCAGGCTTGGGTGTCTAGTGTCTTTAAATATTTGTCTCAGATTTACCTTATATTCTTTATTAAGTTTTGGCGGAAGTCCATCCTTATAAGTGAATACTCCAGGAAATTGTTTTGCAATTTTATTAGCAGTCTGAATTCTTTCCTCATTGGGCATTTTCTCGTAAAATTCAAAATCTTTGATAATATTGTCCGTCCCATCGGCGATAAACTTCAATGAAGTTTTATCCAGCAAGGCTTTAATTTCATTATAATTTGATTGATCTGTTTTCATTCCTAGGCTTATAAATCTCAAGTTTTGTATCATAATACAGTTCATTAACACAGACCGGAGAATGATGCCCATTGAGTACTCTACATTTGGGTTTATTTCCAATTGTTGATGTAAAATATTAAGAGATTCAAAACACATATAAATTTTATCAAAAGAACAATAGAGAAATCTTTTAAACGAATCCTGGTTTCCCTTTAATTCTTCCAGACATTTGATAGCCGTAATATAGATAAAGCTTATTTGATCCTGAGTGGTCTTCATGCTATTCCCATTATAACGCTTAGAAAAGATTTCCGCGAATCAGTAATAAAATACCTGTTTTCTCCCGGGTAGAAATAAACCGTATCCACAACAATCGCTTTCAACAATACTTTCATTCTTTCTGGATTAAACTTAAAACGCTTAAAATCGCCTCTATTTAAAGGTATATTATATGATGGGCCCTGTTTACAGGACAGATATTGTGTTAAACTAAGATAGAAAAGAACTTTGTTATTCGGTTAAAAGAAGTGGCGGCGGCTCCATTCAAAGAGCAAGGCGACACTTCTTTTAACTTCGGCATCAGGCTACTTTTTTTTGCAGATAACATTCTGCAGGCGTTTTATATTCGAGCGACTGGTGTGAGCGCTCGTGATTATAAAAAGAAAAATATTTCTGTAAGCCTTCATAAAGTAGAACGCCGTCCTGGGCCACATGCAGGTAAATGTGTTCATACTTCACCGATCTCCAGAGCCGCTCGATAAAAATATTGTCGATCGCCCTGCCTTTACCATCCATGCTGATCTGTATTTGTCTTCCCAACAGCAGGCCGGTAAAAACATCACTGGTAAATTGCGAGCCCTGATCGGTATTAAATATTTCCGGACATCCGTGCATTTCAAAAGCTTCTTCGACAACCCCGCCGCACCATTCCGCTGTCATCGTATTACTCAGACCCCAGTTCACTACAAAGCGCGTATGCAAATCAATCACAGCGCATAGATACATAAACCCCCGGCGCATCGGAACATATGTAATATCCATAGCCCAGACCTGGTTGGGTCTTTCTATCCGTAGACCTTTGAGCATATAGGGATAGAGCCTGTTTTGCTTATCGGGTTCACTGGTATTTTTATACCGGTACAACGTCTGCCATCCCATCACTTCCATCAGGCGTTTGGTCCGCTTGCGGTTAATTTTAAAATCCTGTTTCTTCAACCAGACCGTAAGCTTTCTGGATCCGTAAAACGGCGTTTTATAATACTGTTCATCCAGCAGACGCAGGATGGTCAGATTCTCTTCACTCTCCCTGCAGGGGGTGTAATACAACCCGCTGCGATGAAGACCCAGTAGTCTGCATTGCCTTACAATACTCAAAGAACTATGTTTATGATCAATCATGGAACGACGTTCGCAAACCGGCTTTGCTATAAATTTTTTTTTAAAAAGTCGTTTTCCACTTTTAGTTGCCCGATCTGGGCATACAACTTCTTGGTTTGTTTTTCATGATCTGCAGCATCATCTGCTTTGTCTGCTCCAAATACCGAAGACATATTGGCTATCGCTTCCTTCTTCCAAATATTTATTTGATTGGGATGCAACTCATGCTTGCGGGCCAGCTCCTCAATCGTGGAGCGTTCCCTTAATGCTTCAAGTACAACTTTCGCTTTGAATCCTGCGCTGAATTTACGCCTGGTTTTCTTTGCCATATATGGTAATTTAAGATGAAAAAATCATTCTTAAATACCTGTCCTATTTTTGGGGAACATCATATTATTCTTGATTTTGATATCACTTCCCTCCATTGTTAAAATGAGTGAGTTATTTTCCGGATAAAACGAAGCTGCAACGATTTCTTTTTTGGAAGCGATAGTCTTGAGACACAAATCACAAAATTCAATTATTTGCTTTTTAGGTATTTTGAAAGAATAATCACTTTCGATTTGTCCGAATTTAGATACATAATTTACAAACTCCGATTCAATTCTTGAAAAACCATATGTGGTCGAATCTTCCTTGTAATATTCGAAACTATTATTGTAACTGTATTGACAGTATTTTAATTTTGAGATTGTTTCTGCTCTATCTTTTTTTAATACAAGGTTGGGAATCGTGTCGGTCATTACTGCACAGAAAAATATTATCCCATCGGAACCCGCTACATAACCCTCACCAACATATACATTACTCTTAGTTCCAACTAGTTCGTCTCCGAAAATTAATTTCGAAGCAATACCAATAGATTCTAAAGTGTCCTTCGATATTTTCGACCAAGTTGTAGGGTTAAGATCAGGAGTTACAAATTGTTGGGCGCTTTCAGTTTGGCTTTCTACACTGCTGAAATCGTCAAATATCTTAATTGTATACCTTATCTGTTCAAATTGTATAAACTTCGAACCACTATGTTCCAGGAATTCAAATAATGTGTTTTCGAGAACAAGAAAAGAACAGTCGCTATTTCCCGAATCGGGAAATTTACTTATCACAAATTCTTTGAGATTATTTTTTGTTATTTCACAAGAGATACCTCTAATCTCAAACTTGATATATTTGAGAATGGGAAATGTTGAATTAGTCTCTAAGTTTACCGCCTTTTCTTTGAAACGGTTTAGGTCATTCCGAGGGATTTTTACTTTCATTTTGGCCTACGATTGGTTTAGATAGTTGTTCCCGGAATTCGGAATATGCTTTTAGCTGTTGATCAATTTCGAAATGTGGGATTTTTTTTACATTGAAAGTTATATCGTTTGTCGCCGTCCTAACCAATTCCTCTAGCTGTCCCGGGAAATTGGGGATCAATACCCCAGCAATACTATTATATTGATCTTTTTTGTAAATCATCGGTATCAGTACTGCGATGATTCTTAAATTTTCATTTTCTAAGAGGTTTACTCCCATTTCATATTTATGTAAGTCCTTTTCCAATATGAATGCGTGACCTTGTGAAAATGGGTACTCGACTTCGTCATTCAATACTTTCCTTAAATACTCCCCGGTATTAGAGAAAACAAAGTCATATCCCCACAAACCAAAACAATCAAGATAAGCTGTTTTAATTAGTGATTTACATACCTTCTTGCTGTCAGCATTTGTAATTTCAATTTTAAATGGTCGCTGATTAATGCCTGAACCAGTATTATTAATCCATTGCTGAAAGTTGGAATTTAGAATATTATGAGTGCCGGGTTCAAGTATCATTTCACCAGTCAGGTTTTTAGATAAAAAAATCTCTGTTTTCATTTCCCCATTGAAATCTAGTTTGGCTTTAATAATACTTTTTGGGTTTCCGCTTTTAAAACTTTGCTGATTTAGGAATGGTTTAAGTTCTGATTCAAATTTTGTTCCTGCACTATTGTTGCAGGGTTCACATACTATCATCTTTCCTCTACCACCAATACTTTTTGGAGGGTAGTGGTCTACATTAAAAGAGGAAGAGGCAAAGTCTCCTATATAAGAAGTAACAAATAAATTTTTTGCACACAGTGGGCATAGATATTCTACATGCCGAGGCCATTTTTTCGGAAAAATACTTTCAAGATGTGGAGCGTAGTGGGGAAGATGTTCTTGAAGGGATCTATAAAAATGCCCAATATGTATGTTGAAAAGGCGCTGGCGAAAAGTGATTTTTATGTTAGGATCAGGGAGCTTATGTAACATCTAAACAAAGGTCACGCTTTTATTTTTACCTCAGTTTTTGTCCCCCAAATTTAGCACCCCAAAGGGCACGTAAGGTTTTTGTCAACCATGTATCTTATTGTAAACCAGTGCTTTAACAAGAAATCGAGTGAACCGGATTGGATTCGAACCAATGGCCTGCTGCTTAGAAGGCAGCTGCTCTATCCAACTGAGCTACCGGTCCGGAAAGGCGCAAAAATAATGTTTTTAAGGCGTAAAGCGCAAGGCTTAAAGCGTAAGGCTTAAGGCAACTTATTGCTTCTTCAAAGCATATACATCTTGCAAATAGGCAAAGCCGCCATCATTGCGGCTAAAATAAATACTGTCGCCCTGCATACTGAATGCATAGTTGCGGTTGAAAATAAGCGTCCAGTCGAAATCAGCGGGAAAAACACAGAGGTTCCGAACCGCAATAGAGTCTCCAAAAACCCGGTAGGTTCCATTGCAGATGGCGGGAAAAAAAGTACGGTCACTGGTTCCGCTGAAACTATCTTCGTAAAAACTAATCTGAATTTGAGAGGGTGAGGATGTATCTCCGATTCTATGAAAAGTACCCGCATAGGTCCCGGATAGGGGATAGGGATGCACATTATTTTTATTGCAGGAGGAAATCCACCAAACCAATATCACAAATCCAAAGATCTTTCTCATTTCAATCTTCATTTCCATGATTGACAGGAAACCATAATAAAAGGTTGCTTATTCTTCCTGTGAGCAGGGCAGAGATCTTGAAAATTACTGCTTCTGGCGTACCTTTGCACATTCAAATTTTACTGCATGATCCGCGCGAATAATGTGACTCTTCTTTTTGGTAAACGTGTCCTGTTTGATGAGGTAAATGTCTCCTTCACCAAAGGAAATTGCTATGGCGTGATCGGTGCCAACGGCGCGGGCAAATCCACCTTTCTCAAAATACTGGCCGGTGAAATCGAACCGACCAAGGGTAATATTGAAATTTCTCCCGGACTGCGTATGGCCGTGCTGGAACAGAACCACCGCAAGTTTGATGACCAGACCGTTCTCAATACCGTACTCATGGGTTATAAAAAACTCTGGGATACCATGCAGGAGAAGGACGCCATTTATATGAAGGAGGATTTTACGGAAGAAGACGGCATAAAAGCCGGTCATCTTGAGGCTGAATTTGGTGAAATGGGCGGTTATACCGCGGAGAGTGATGCAGCTTCCCTGCTGAGCGACCTGGGTGTAAAGGAATCCATGCATGCACAATTAATGAAAGAACTTTCCGGTGCCATGAAAGTGCGGGTTCTCCTGGCACAGGCAATTTTCGGCAATCCCGATATCCTCTTGCTGGATGAACCGACCAATGACCTCGACGTGGAAACCATCAGCTGGCTGGAGAATTTCCTCGCCGATTATGAAAATATCGTGATCGTTGTTTCGCATGACCGTCACTTCCTCGATGCAGTCTGCACCCATGTGGCCGACGTGGATCGCGCAAAAATCAAGGCCTATACCGGCAACTACACTTTCTGGTACGAATCTTCCCAGCTCATGGCCCGCCAGCTGAGCGATAAGAATAAGAAAACAGAAGATAAACGCGCAGCCCTGCTGGAGTTCATCGCCCGTTTCTCGGCAAATGCATCGAAATCCAAGCAGGCAACTTCCCGTAAAAAGGCCCTTGAAAAACTCACCATCGAAGAGATTCAACCTTCCAACCGCCGCTATCCGGGCATCATTTTCAAACAACAAAGAGAAGTAGGAAACCAGATCCTCAATGTAAATAAACTGGCCAAGACGGCTGACGACGGCACAAAACTTTTTGCAGATATTACATTCAGTCTGAATAAGGGAGACAGGGTGGCCCTGGTGAGTAAGAATCCGCTGGCCCTTACCGATTTTTATGAGATCGTTACCGGTAATTTAAAGGCAGATAAGGGTAGTTTTGAATGGGGAACCACCGTTACACATGCTTACCTGCCGAATGATAATCATAAATTCTTCCAGGATAAAAACCTCAACCTGATGGACTGGCTCCGTCAGTTCGTTCCACCCCATGTCACTGATGTGGATGAGCCCTTCCTTCGTGGATTTCTTGGAAAAATGCTATTCAGCGGAGATGAAGTAATGAAGAAGGTAGGGGTTCTAAGTGGTGGAGAGAAAGTACGTTGCATGATCAGCCGCATGATGCTCCAGGATCCGAATGTTGTTTTACTGGATGAACCGACCAACCACCTCGACCTGGAATCCATCCAGGCATTCAATGAAAGCATGATGAATTTTAAAGGGGTAGTGATGATGACTTCTCATGACCATACCTTCCTTCAAACTGTCGCCAATCGTGTCATTGAAATCACACCCGCAGGAGCCATCGACCGCCTCTGCAGTTTTGATGAATACCTGGCGGATGAACGTGTGAAGCAACTTCGGGAAACAATGTATGTACAGTCACAACTTGTAAACGCTTAGGATCGTTATGGGTTATGGATTATGAGATATGGGTTATGAATTATGAATTATGAATGGAACCCACAATCCATAACTCATATCTCATAACCCAAATGAATAACCCATAATTCATAACCCTACGACTGACACACAATAAACGACCCGTTTCCGCATTTTAAGAAAAACCCTGTTGATTGACCAAATGGCTGCTTATAGGATTGATTTTCTGTGGGTTGGTGAATGAAGTAAATGCCCAGCAGCCAGGCCAAAAACCTAAGGCACCAACCAAAATTACTTCGAACCTTCACAGGAGATATTTACCCGTCACGAATTTTCCCCTGAAACTCGATTCCCTGAGTATGGTTCCGGGCAGTCTCGTCATTTCAGGAATTCCGGACAGTCTCTATAAAATCGACTATGTTCATTCAACCATCACATGGATTCGCAGGCCCAACCTGGACAGTGTATATGCTCAGTATCGTCTTTTTCCTTATCAGTACAATGGCGTAGTGCAAAGACTGGATTACTCCAAAGTAATGGACAAGTTCATCATCCAGCCTTCGGTCTATAACAAAGACAGCAAATACGAACAGGATAATTTTTTCAATTTTGGCAGTATCACAACGAATGGGAGTTTCGGAAGAGCGATCTCATTCGGTAATGCACAGGATGCTGTTGTTACTTCAAACCTGAACCTGCAGATCAGCGGATGGCTGGCAGACTCCATCGAAATCGCCGCGGCGATCACGGATAATAATATTCCAATCCAGCCAGACGGTACAACGGCCACACTCAGTGATTTTGACCAGATCTATATCCAGTTCAGAAAAAAGAACTGGATGCTTCGCATGGGTGATATAGACCTGCGGGAAACGGATGATTATTTTCTTTCTTTCTATAAAAGATTACGCGGAGGTACATTTGAAACCACTTCAAAAATTTCAGACCAGGGAACAAACAAAGCAATATTTAGTGGCGCAGTCGCTAAAGGTTCATTCAATAAAAATATTATTCAGGGGGAAGAAGGAAACCAGGGCCCTTACCGGTTGACGGGTTCCAACAATGAAATCTATTTTGTCGTTCTTGCCGGAACAGAAAAAGTTTATCTCGATGGTGGATTATTACAAAGAGGAGAGGACCAGGATTATACCATCAACTACAATACGGCTGAAGTCACTTTCACGCCCAAACACATGATCACGAAAGACAGCCGCATACAGGTGGAATTTGAATATTCAAATCAATATTATCTCAACGCAAATTTGTACCTGGCAGACGAAGCACAGATAAATAAAAACCTTAGACTTCGATTTGCTGTTTTCAGCAACAGTGATGCACGCAATTCTCCCATCAGTCAGACGCTCGATGCAGGCAGACTCAAGTTCCTGAATGCGCTGGGTGACAGTATTCAGAATGCATATTATCCTGTTCAGCCGCTTGACACAGGCCAGAATGTGGGATCAATTCTTTACAGGAAAATTGATACCACCTACATGGCTGCGAACGGATTGGTAACCCATGATTCCATTTTTGTTGTATCTAACAATGCCGAGTACACGTTATACAATCTTGCATTCTCCAGTGTTGGACAGGGACTCGGAAATTATGTTCTGAATACAGCGGGACTGAATGGAAATGTTTATACATGGGTGGCTCCTGTGAATGGTGAAAAGCAGGGACAGTTTGAAGCAGCGGAATTCCTGGTAACGCCCAAAACCCAGCAGGTGATTACGGGAGGCATAGATTATAAATTATCCAAAGAAACATTAGTAACGGCAGATTTTGCAGGAAGCCGTTATGATGTGAACACCCTTTCTACTTTAGATAAAGGAAATGATGAAGGTAATGCTGTGAAATTTACACTCCAGAATCTGCATATCATAAAAAGCGTTTTACCAAAATGGGTGATGAGTTCTTATTTGTCTTACGAATACAATGATATCCGCTTTGCGCCTCTTGAACCCATTCGTCCGGTTGAATTCCTGCGTGATTGGGGACTTCCTTTGGAATCGCCGAAGGCAAATGAAACATTTTACAAAGCTGCCTTCAAATTAACGGATACGATGAAAAATGAAATCCATTATGAATTGTCGGGCTATGACAGGAACCAGGATTTTTCGGGTATCCGGAATATACTTGGTCATAGTCTGAATGTAAAAGGATGGCATTTCAATGACCAGGTAAGTTTTACTATCGACCGGGGATCCATCAATGACGGATATTTATTTCTTCCAACGATTGACATATCCAGAACACTTAAAAGCCTGGGCAACTACACGGTCGGAGCAAATTTTTCTGTTGAACAGAATGTTCAGCGGAGTAAAACGACAGATTCTGTTTCGACGGATAGTTATTCATTCAGCATTTTTCAGGCCTATCTGAAATCGCCGGAAAAAGCGCCAAACAAATGGGGCATCAGTTATTTCTACAGACAGGATGCTTATCCTTATGGAACAAATCTTGCACTTGCCAACCGTAGCCAGAATGTGAACCTCACTACCGATCTCACTAAAAATAAAAATGAGCAGGTAAGGTTCAGTGCCACTTTCAGGGATTTGCAGGTAGTCAACCCTCTCGTAAGTACGCAGCAGGCTGATAAGAGTCTGCTTACACGTATAGAATATTCCATGCATGAATGGAAGAATATGCTGGGGGGAAATATTTTGTATGAAGTGGGTTCGGGTCAGGAGCAAAAACAAAATTATACCTATGTCGCCGTGCCTGCGGGAACCGGACAATATACCTGGATCGATCTGAATGGTGACGGCATTCAGCAGTTGAATGAATTTGTCATTGCACAATTTGCGGATCAGGCAACTTATATCAGGGTATTCTCACCAACGAATGACTACGTGAAGGCAAACTATAATACGTTTAACTATAGTTTTAATTTAAATCCGCGAATGTATTATGGGAACAAAGCAGTGGGGTTTAAAAAGTTTTTAGCGAATATCATTTTTCAGACTTCGCTGCAGTTGAATCAGAAAGAACTTGCGACAGGTTTTGTGGAGCTCAATCCATTTAAATCTCCACTGAACGATACTTCCCTGATCAGCCGTAGTACTATTTTCGTGAATTCATTTTCGTATAATAAACTGGATCCGCATTGGGGATTCGATATCAGCAATAACCGGAATGTTTCCAAGGCCTTACTTACCTATGGCTACCAGACCCAGTCGCTGATTGAATGGAATCTGCGCACCCGATGGAATATCAACAAGGCATTTTTACTGAATGCTGTTTTTAAAAGTGGTACAAATTATCTGAACGCGAGCAATATTAATTTCGACAACAGCAATTATAATATCTATCAATATTCCGTGGCTCCTGAACTGAGTTATACGAGGAACGCGAATTTGCGCATCAGTCTTGGTTATACCTATAACCCGCAAAAAAATGCTCCTTTATACGGAGGTGAAACATCCTATTCGAGTTCAATTAATACTATTGTGAAATATAATATTGTTCAGACAACTTCCATCCAGGCAAAATTCACCCTGAATAATATTCAATATACCGGCACTACAAATACCACCGTGAGTTATATCCTGCTCGATGGATTGTTACCCGGAAAGAATTACATCTGGGGTCTCGATTTCACGCGCAAGCTCGGAAGTTTTCTCGAACTCAATATCACTTATGAAGGCAGGAAGCCGGGTGAGGGAGCGGTGATTAATACGGGAAGGGCGTCACTTAGGGCGATACTTTAGTAGTTGACAGTAGGCAGTTGACAGTTTACAGAATTATGAATATTATTATCAGAATACCTGTCAACTCTCAACTGTCAACTGAATCCGGATTTCCCTAGCTTTAGGATAATAAAACTCTAACGATGTCAGGAAAAAATACATATGATGCGATCGTAATCGGTTCCGGTATCAGTGGCGGATGGGCTGCAAAGGAACTTTGTGATTTGGGAATAAAAACACTGGTGCTTGAACGCGGAAGAAATATCGAGCACATTAAAGATTACCCCACTGCAACGATGAACCCCTGGGATTTTCAACACCGGGGAGCCAATACAGAAGAATTAATAAAACAAAATCCCGTCATCAGTAAATGTTATGCGTTCACAGAAGACACACACCAGTTTTTTATTAAAGATGCCGAACATCCTTATGTGCAGGAGAAACCTTTCGACTGGATCAGGGGATACCAGGTGGGTGGAAAATCCATCATGTGGGGAAGGGCCTGCCAGAGATGGAGTGAATTTGATTTTACATCTCCACAACGTTTTGGTTATGCGATTGACTGGCCTATCCGCTATAATGATATTGCGCCATGGTATGGACACGTAGAAAGATTTGCGGGCATCTGCGGATCCAAGGATGGGCTGGAATCCATGCCCGACGGAGATTATCTTCCGCCATTTGAAATGAGTTGTGTTGAATCTGAAATTCAGCAGAAGATCAAAGAAAATTATCCGGACCGGTTTATGGTGCACAGCCGATGGGCGCATTTAACCAAGCCAAATCAGATTCATATTGACCAGGGACGCGGTCAGTGTCAGGCGAGAGACCTGTGTACGCGCGGTTGTCCTTATGGCGGATATTTCAGTTCTGTGTCTTCCACATTACCCTGGGCGAAGAAGACGGGTAACCTCACCATCCGTCCTTTTTCCGTGGTCCATTCTATTATTTATGATGAAGGGAAGGGAAAGGCCAGGGGTGTTCGCGTGATTGATGCGAATACAAAAGAGGTTACAGAATATTTTGCCAAAGTAATATTTCTGAATGCGGCATGTTTGAATTCCAATCTTATTTTACTCAACTCAACTTCGAAACGTTTTCCAAACGGATTGGGGAATGATAATGGTCTGCTGGGAAAATTCATGGCATTTCATAATTATCGTGCGAGTGCTTCCGGAGAATTTCCGGGATATGAAGACAAATATATATTCGGAAGAAATCCTACAAATCCCATCATTGCTAATTACAGGAACCTGCGTAAAAGAGATACAGATTATCTGGGAGGCTATCTGACATTTGTCTGGTCACATCGCAGCGCCTCTGCATTTGACCGTGTACCGGAAGGTATTGGTTCAGATTTCAAAAATGATTTGACGGAACCAGGTACCTGGTATGCGGGAATGTATATGCAGGGGGAAACCATTCCGAGGGAATCCAATCATGTTAAACTGAGCAGTGATTTAAAAGATGCCTGGGGCATTCCACAGCTGGTGACTTCGATCGACTATGATGATAATGCGGAAAAAATGGTGGTTGATTTTATGAAGCAGAGTTCAGAAATGCTGGAGAAAGCAGGATGTAAAAATATTCATGCACATGATACGAAGCAGGCACCCGGACTGGATATTCATGAAATGGGAGGCTGCCGCATGGGTCATGATCCCAAGGATTCATTGCTCAATAAATGGAATCAGCTGCATCATTGTAAAAATGTTTTTGTAACTGATGGAGCCTGCATGACGAGCACGGGTACTCAGAGTCCGTCCATTTTATATATGGCGTTTGCAGCGCGCGCAGCGAATTATGCGGCAGATCAACTAAAGTCGGGAAAGCTTTAATTTGGTTATGGGTTATGAGATATCACTAGTGTTGCGTTATCAATATTTGTAGTTCTTTGAAATTCTTGTCTGTATTGCATTTGAGCCGATTTACATGTGGAAACGATTTGAAAAGGATTTGCTTTTGATTTTGTATAATGCTCTGATAACCAGTTATCATGAATCAGGGCAAGTACATCTTTTCGCAGATTTTTTCATTGATTTCACACAAGGTCTTTACAACAGTTGTCAATCGATATAATGGCGATTATAAAACCAGACAATTCACTTGTTGGAAGCAATTTCTTTGCATGGCCTTTGGTCAACTCACCCAGAGAGACAGCTTATCTGATGCGATTCTGTGTTTGTCAGCTAATACAAATAAGCTGTACCATCTGGGTATTGGTGAGATCATTTCTAAAACTACTTTGAGCAGGGCAAATGAGAATCGCGATTGGCGCATATACGCTGACTTTTGCATGACCCTCATTGAAGAAGCACGTCGTTTATACGCCAACGATAGTGAACTCGATTTTGATCTCGCCAACAATGTTTTTGCCATTGATGCAACAACCATTGATATGTGTTTGTCTGCATTTTTCTGGGCCAAATTCAGATCGACAAAAGGTGGCATCAAAATCCATACTCAACTGGACCTAAAAACATCTATTCCTTCGTTTATACACATCACTGCGGCCAATATCCATGAACTCAATATTCTGGATATGATCAAATTTGAACCAGACAGTTTTTATGTCGTAGACCGTGGCTACATTGACTTTGATCGCTTTTACCATATTCATACAGTCGGCGCCTACTTTATCACCAGAGCCCGAAAAGACTTTAGTTTTTCCTTGATTAAATCATTAAAAACAACAGAACAAAATATCATTTGTGATCAGATAATTAAGCTCAGGAAAAAGAACTTTTATGTATCAAGGGATTATCCGGAGGCTTTTAGACGTATAAAATATTATGATGCTGAAACGACCCGTTACTTTGTTTTCATAACTAACAACACAGAGTTGAATGCCAGTCAGATTGCAACATTGTATCGCCATAGATGGAAAATTGAATTGTTTTTCAAATGGATAAAACAGCATCTGAAAATTCAATCATTTTGGGGCAAATCGGAAACTGCCGTTAAAACACAAATTTGGATTGCAATATCCGTCTATGCTTTAGTGGCAATCGCTAAAAAGAGATTTCGATTAAAGCAATCTCTGTATGAAATTTTGCAAGTGCTTAGCATCAGCATTTTTGAAAAACTACCAATCAATGAACTATTTATAAAAACAGTACAACAACAAGATTTCAAAGAGCTAAAAAATAATCAATTGGATATCTTTGATTTATAACGCAACGCTAGTGATGAGATATGGGTTATGAGATATGGGATATTTCGGAGGTTATGAGTTATGAGATATTTGGGAGGTTATGAGTTAAACTCATAACCCATATCCCATATCTCATATCCCATAACCCATAACCAAATTAAAACCTTACGCGCAAACCTCCCTGCACCGGCAGCGCCCAAATACTATATGCGATCAGATCGCTTTTGTTATTGAAATACTGACCTGTAAAGGAAGCGGCGACACCTATATGACAGGAGAAGTAATAAGCTACTGCGAATTTTAATCCGGCAGTGAAATCTCCTTTCAGATTCGGGCTTGTAGTCAGCGTGGTGCCATTATCAACTATCTTGCCATTCAAAGGAAGTGAATATCCGAATCTTGGCGAGATACTCAGCTGCCAGCCTATAGGTTTTCCGAAGTTGAATTTTCCGAATATTTGAATCGGTATAATGGGTTTCCCCAGGTAAACAGTATTATAAGTTCCGGCCACATGTCCCGGATATCCGATATCATCCTGATAAGAAAGAATAATATAAGATCCCGACAATCCAAGTTGAAACCAGGAAGCGAGGAAACGAGAGATTTCAAATGTCGCAGTTAATTGTCCGCCGTTTGTTTGCGTGTGCTGTACAGGATCATCGAGTCTCGGAATACTGTTCCATGAATTCCCCGCTTCAATAGAAATCTCCCATTTATTTTCGCAGACGGGTTCATATTTCGGTTCCTTTTTATCATACACTGTATCGGCCATGACATAACGTACCGGATGAATGCTGTCTGTTTGAAGTGTGGGATCACCGACAAGAGGGATCCGCAGGTTTACGATGCTGTCCCTGCAAATACTGTATACTTTATACCTGCTCGCGGAATCCAGCGTAGCAGGAATGATTAATCGATCTTTAAAATGAATAAGTGTATCCTTATAACGGATAAGCTCAACCGTAGTATCATATGTGCGTCCTTTAATCCTTGAAGATGTCAGATGCGCACGATAAAAATTCATCCTCAACTGAACGGGTCTCACGATGGAATCATTTTCCTGTGGAACCGCTGTAACAGAAGATTTCACGGTGACTGTTTTGCAACAGTTTCCGTTGTTGATTCCGATACCAACTCCGCCACCGACAGGCGTCCCTGCCACGTCTCCATTTGGATACCAGGCATTACCGCAGGTAAACAAGATGAACAAAAAACATCCGTTTTTATTGATGAGTTTCCAGGCTTCAATTCCTTCAGGCGCTTCACCGGAAGGATTTAGTATTACATAATCATAGCTCAATATGCCATTATCCTTATTATAAAAACCGAGGTTACCTACCGTGCCGGGTTTTATATAAACCTTTTTCACGTTTTTCTTATTGAGATCTTTGTATCCGTTCCAGAATCCTGAATTACGGAGCAGGAGATCAAATGCGGGGAAGGTTCGGTTATATTTTTTACGCTGATTGGAATCCTGTATGGATTTTATAAAAAGTTCCGGAGATGTTATGCCATTCTTTCTTTGAAGAAAGGGAAACTGGGGATGGCGACCCAGGGGATCCGTAAATAATTTGGGTTCATTGTGTTTGTCGAACAGATAGAGCCTGGAATGATGGTAACAGGGTTTCTGTGCATAGGCAGCACTGCAGGTGATTACCAGAAAGGCCAATATTAAGGCGCGCATCAACGAGTTTTTTAGGAATAGGAAAGGTCGGGAAGGGGACGGAACATAGTAAACGTAAATATTCAGGTTTTCTTACGTATTATTTGGATTAAAACTTAGATTTCATTTGTTTAAAACCTGGTCTGCGACTTTCAGCATCGCAGCCAGTGATAGTTTTACATCCTGTTCCGTTGTTGCCCATGAACTAACACTTATACGCATAGCCGTTTTGCCCTGCCACGTTGTTCCTCCGCACCAGCAGGTTCCTTCTTCCTGAATTCTTTTTATCACTTCCAGGTTTGCCGCCTTATCGCCGAAACTTACCAATACCTGGTTAAGCACTATTTAATTCAGGATTTCATAACCCGCGGCCTTTAATCCCTCGGCAAACTGTCGTGCGCTGGCGCAATTTCTGTCAATAAGATCAGCCAGTCCTGAATGATTCTTCCCTGTTCATCTGAAGGAACGCGTATGATTCTTTCTCTTCCAAATCCTACCAGGTTCAGGGCTTTCAGCATGCTGACGTGTACTTCATCTCCGGTGATGACTGTAATTTCCGGTGCATGAAATAATCCCCGGGCCTCTGCATGACTTATTTATATGGTGCTGGTATTAAATAAAGATCTGAATTTTTGATGAGGTCATGTGCACAAAAAAAGCCGTCCCGCTTATAGCGGGACGGCCATATATAAATAAACCTTAACCCTTAACTAAATAATCCACCTTTTTTTAATTCTTTAGTGTCTTCACCGATCTTAAATCCGTTGTGATAAATTTCGATCTTGTAAGCACCTGGTACAAAAGCTCCTGATTGTTTCCAGGCGAACTGTACTGATTTGGTCTTACCAGCTTCGATATCAACCGGTACTTTAGCAGTGAAAATTTTATCTCCTTCGTCACGGCTGGCAAAAGTTCCGGAACCCAGTGCAGGAACAGAAATTGGTTTGCCATCCGGACCAGTGATACAAACATAAACATCTGTCTGGCCAGTCTGTGCGATACGGTTGTTTACGTCGAAAGATATGATCAGCTTGTCTACTCTCTTAGCTGTAGTTGTAACTTTTTCCTGTCCGTTCTTTTTGTCTTTAACCGGAGTTACGGAAATGTTAGAAGCATTGAGTGTAGAAGCGATATCTACTTTCTTTTCAAGATCTTCCTTCTGTGTAGTTGTAGTAGAAAGATCAGAAGTCAGTTTTTCTTTATCAGCAGTCAACTGCTGTTTTATCAGCTGTCAGCTGTTATTGCTTGCAGTGAGCGTTGCAACCTGCGTCTGAAGATCAGTGATCTTTGTATTCAGATCAGCGATCAGAGATTTTGCTTTATTTAATTCAGCAACCGTTGCATTTTTCTTTCCGAGTATGCTTCTGATTTCTGCTTTTTTCTTTGCGATATCAGAATTTGCTCCAGAAAGCTGTGTCTGTAAACGATTGTTGGTACCAGTCAGTGAATCGAGGCGAACAAGGGCGTCATCGAAATTCTTCTGTAATGCACCTTTTTCGTCTGTTACTTTAGCGATTTGTGTTTGCTGGCTCTGCTGAACCTGTTCCTGTTTGTTATTGTTCCATAACAAATAACCCCAGGTTCCAAGGAATCCTGCAGCCAGTAATCCGATAACCAGATTTTTGAAATCTTTTTTCGGTGGCTGACTTTGTGGAGACGCAGATGGATAATTCGTAGTGCTCATGGTTTGTACTTTTTATTTTAAAAATTTGTTTTTACGGGAAACGGTTTAGAAGGGTTTCCAGTGTCCATTTAGTCTAAAACCGTGCCAATTTTATATTTATGCACCCCATGTGCAGAATAAAACATCGCGTAAGTGTTTGATGATTAACTGGTTATGGGCTATGGATTATGGGTTATGGGTAACTTGTCTACCATATTTCATATACCATTTACTATAAACCAAAACAAAATAAATTGCATTCAAATCATAAAATTTGTCTGCCGAACAGATCATTCGCGACTGGAAAAGAAAAATTTTCAAGCCTGTTTACTGGCTGGAAGGTGAGGAAGATTACTTTATTAATGAAGTAATGGATTTTGCCGAACAGCATCTTTTGCCTGAAGATGAAAAAGCTTTTAACCTTTCTGTTTTTTACGGAAAGGATGCGGACTGGACTGCAGTCTTCAATGCATGCCGTCGTTATCCGATGTTCGCCGAACGGCAGGTTGTATTATTAAAAGAGGCGCAACAAATGCGGGATATAACCAAACTTGAATCTTATATACAGCAACCACTGGATTCCACGGTATTCGTGGTTTCTTACAAGGATAAAAAAGTTGATGGTCGCAGTAAGCTTGCAAAACTTCTTAAGGACAAAGGCGAATTGCTTTCAACAAAAAAAATGTACGACAATCAGTTGCCTGAATGGGTGACAGGATTATTACAATCAAAAGGTCTTACGATTAATCAGAAAGCGCTGAGTCTCCTGATAGATCATATCGGCAACGACCTGACGCGCATTAAAAGTGAGATAGAAAAAATTCAGATCAATCTGGGTACGAGAAAAACAATCCATGAAGATGATATTGAAAATTTTGTAGGCATCAGTAAAGAATACAATGCATTTGAATTGCAGTCTGCCCTGGGAAGAAAAGATTTATCCGGGGCTCTGCGCATCATTCAATATTTCGAAAGCAATCCGAAAGCTGCGCCCATCCAATTGGTATTGCCGGCACTCTATAGTTTTTTCAGTAAAGTATATATGATATTCGGCATCGCTGGGCCAGATGAGAAAACAACTGCCGCTGCACTCGGCGTTTCACCTTATTATGTGAGGGATTATCTGCAGGCCGCAAAAAATTATGGATTCGCCGGAACCGAAAATGCATTGCTCTTATTGCATCAGTATAATTTGAAGAGTGTGGGGGTCGGCTCGTTGAATATTGAGGAGGGGGCGTTGTTGAAGGAACTTGTCACTAAACTAGTGTGGTAGTGTGGTAGTGTGGTAGAGAGGTAGTGAAATAAGATAATTACCACACTCTCACACTCTCACACTTGCCCGGCATTCTTTTTATCTTCGGCGAGTTGCGCCTTAAGCGCATCAAGTCCACTAAATTTTATTTCGGAGCGCAGAAATTTCTTTACAAATACTTTCAGTGAAAGCGCCGTAGATCGATCTGTCGAAATTGAAAATATTCACTTCAATCATTCTCTTTGATCCGTCGACTGTCGGGCGAAATCCGATATTCATCATCGCCTGATATCGTCTGCCGGGTTCATCAGATGATTCCACATCCACCGCATATACGCCGTCGCCGGGAATCAGTTTTGATTTTTCTGTGATGTCAAGATTTGCAGTAGGATAGCCGATGGTTCTTCCCAGTTTATTTCCTTCAACAACCAAACCGCTGAAAAAATAAGTATATCCCAGGAGATGATTAGCGATTTCCATTTCACCATGTCCTATAGCCTGACGTATGCGTGTTGAGCTTACGGAAATTGAATCGAGGACATGTGCCGGAATTTCCATAAGCTGGTATCGATAGGTAGTTGTATGCAGATTCAACAAATCATAATTTCCGGATCTTCCTTTTCCAAAATGATGATCATACCCGATGATAAGTGTATGGGGCCGGAAATAATGAATCAGAAACTGGCTGATATAATCTTCTGCGGAGAGTTGCGCGAATTTTTCAGTAAACGGAACGATCACGAGATGGTCGATGCCTTTATCAGAAAGCAATTCTATTTTTTCTTCCAGGGTATTGATAAGTTTAATTCCTGAAGCTGCATTGATGACCGTTCGCGGATGAGGATCGAAAGTCAAAATGACCGTTTCACCGTTTACTTCGAGGGCGCGTTTCTTCATTTGGGTAATCACCTGCTGATGACCCGTATGTACGCCATCAAAGGTTCCAATGGTGAGTACGGTATTACGAAAAAGGGGTAAATGATCTATATTCCTGTAAACCAGCATAAGCAAAATCTGGTGCGAAATTATAAAAACACACCTTATGAATTAAAATTTCTGTTTTTCGTTTACAGGCTGTAGTGATTCGATTAGCTTTGCGCCTTAATAAAACCTTGGTTTTATATGTCTCTTTACTCCAGACGTGGTGTTTCGGCCCAGAAAGAAGAAGTGCATCAGGCAACAGCCCGTCTCGACAAAGGGCTTTATCCCTTTGCTTTTTGTAAGGTATACGAGGATTATTTAGGAAAGGATGCGGACTGGGTGAATATCATGCATGCCGACGGTGCGGGCACCAAAAGTATATTGGCTTATCTGTACTGGAAGGAAACGGGTGAAATTTCCGTTTGGAAGGATATCGCGAGGGATGCTGTTGCTATGAACCTGGATGATCTGTTATGTGTGGGCGTGTATGACAATCTTTTATTTTCTTCCACCATCGACAGGAATAAATCCAGGATTCCCGGAGAAGTATTGCAGGCCATCATTGAAGGCACACAGGAATTCTTTGATGAACTGAAGAGTTATGGAGTGCTCATTCATTTCCTTGGAGGCGAAACTGCCGATGTGGGAGATCTGGTCAGGACTATTGCTGTGAATGGCACGATGACGGCACGCTGGCCAAAAAAACGAATCATCAGCAATGAAAAAATAGAAGCAGGTAATTTGATCGTCGGGATTTCCAGCAGCGGAAAATCGGCCTATGAGAAAGTATATAACAGCGGAATTGGAAGTAACGGACTTACCAGCGCGAGACACGATGTACTGGAATCCAGCTATGGCCATTATTATCCGGAGACTGTAGAACCCACGCTGGATAAAGATGTGATTTATACCGGGACATATAAAATGACGGACCTGGTTAAAATTGAAACGGGTGATGAAATGCCGGTGGGCAAATTGTTACTGAGTCCGACCCGTACCTATGCACCCGTTGTGAAAGCGATTCTTGAGAATAGTTTTGATCAGGTGAATGGGATGATCCACAGCAGTGGGGGAGGACAAACCAAATGCCTGAAATACCTGCCCCGCCCCTTGCGTGATTATTAAAGACAATCTTTTTACGCCACCCGTAATATTTGATCTGATCCGGAAATCTTCGGGTGCAGATGATCGTGAGATGTACCAGGTTTTTAATATGGGCCAGCGTCTGGAAATCTATACGGATCCTTCCGCGACCGATAATATTATTAAAATAATAAGGGGATTTGGCATGGAGGCACAGGTTATCGGCAGGGTGGAGGATTCTGTTAAAAATGAATTGCTGATAGATACGGGGAAAAGTCAGATTGGTTATTAAAGCCTAAAGCTCAAAGCTTAAAGCCTAAAGCTGAAGGCTTAACGCTCAACAATTCCAGCAGCCATTAATGAATCTCCGTGTATCTGCTTTTAACAAATCTGTATAATTTTCTTTCTTCTGCAGTTTCAGGATGCTCAGCCAGCAGGTATTTAGCATAAAATGATTTTGCCTTTTTGTAATTCTTCAGATGCTCGTCATAAATACGACCCTTATGGTATAGCATGACTGGGTTCTTAAAAAGATAATAGGCTGTATCATAATCAGAAATAGATTTTTGATAATTTTTCAGCGATTCATTATTCCGGGCAATATCATAATAGTAAAGTTCGGAAGTTTTTGAGATGGAATAACTGAGGCATTTTGCCAACAGCTCATTGCTCAATGCAAATTTTTCAAGTTTTGCCCAGGACATGGATTCATAATAATAAGTCGATTCCTGTGCTATCGCATTTGAATCCATTAATTGACATAGCAGAATACAATCCCCATATTTTTTTAGGGTGTAGTAAGCGAAAACCAGTTTGGACAAAATGGGAACAGGTAATTCTCCCAATGCAATTAATTTTTCCCCAGGAGGTATAATTCCCGCAAAGTTTTTCGCTTCGTAAGAAGACTGCACGAGTAATTTCAGAAAATTGATATTTGAAGAGTCCCTTGCCAATCCTGCGTTTAATATGCTGTCCGCCCGCCGATAATTGCTGTCGTTTATCAGTATATCTGCATATGACAGTATATTTTTATTATCCACCGGTGATAGCCGGTAAGCATGTTCATAGTAAAATCTTGCGGAATCATCTTCACGCTTCTTCTTAAATATACCTGCAAGTATTCTATAATAAGAGGATCTCGAAGGATTTATATCTGTGAGGCGTACGATAAATGTTTTAGCAGTTTCGTAATTATTATTGCTGATATAAATATTTGCGAGATATTGGTTGGCGGATATATTATTTGAATCTGTATTAAATATTTTTTGATAATATATTTTGGACTCCTCTTTTTTATCATTCATATAATAAGCATAACCCAGGGAATTCAGGGTTTGAATATTATCTGAGTCCTTTAAATAGTAGGGTTTCAGGTAATCTATAGCATCTTCGAATTGCTGGTTCTGGAAAAAATCATTTATTTTTTCTTTATCGGGAACCTGTGCATTGCATGTGATTATGATGAATACTGAAATGAATGCAGCAAGGGCAGACTTCTTCATGCCATTCCGGATTGGAGTGATTAATTTTGCGGCTCCAATTTATAATTGATGGGTTGCCGTTTATAAGATGCTACAACAGACCCTTTTTGTTTTGCCGGAATCCATTTACCGCTGGCTTTGATAGCATCAATCGAGCTTCTTTTTAATTCTTCCGGACCGCTGACGGCGCGGATATTCGTTAGATCTCCATTTTTTTTCACAATGAATTCCATCATAACCTGCCCCTGAATCTCTTTCATCACTGCTGCATCCGGATATTTTAGATTTTTTTGCAGAAAGTCATACCAGGCCTTATATCCCCCGGGATATTCAGCTTCAATTTCTACTTTTTTAAATACGTTCTTTCTACCGTTTGTCGTTAGCAGTGGCGTGTAATGCTGTATCCGACGGTATTGAATCAGCAGAGAGGACTACCGGTGGAGTATACCTGGTTGTTTCCATAGAGTATTTCCGGATTCCTTCCAGAATATCGCGTGCAATTTTTTCCTGATTCTTTTCATCCAGCAGATACTTCAGATCTGCTGGATTATCCATATAGCCGCATTCGATTAAAAGGGCCGGTACGGTTGCGTTTTTCAAAATGTAGATATTTCCACGATCACCCTGTATTTGTTTTAATTCGGGTTCGATGGAATAATCTGATTTGATAACTTCTGTCAACGCAGATCCAAATTTCAGAGATCCTTCATATACCTGACTGGAATTTCGGGGTATATAAATCTGGAATCCGGATTTGGAAGTTTGTATTTTACCATGCTCTCCGTTTTCTGTTGAATTGGTATGAATGGAAATAAAAAGGTCGGCATTATTATTTTTTGGCAGATCCGCAATGAATTTCAGCGATTCGCCTAATTCGTTACTGCCGGGGGTAATGTCCGTTTCTCTGGACATGATCACGTCCACATTATATTCATATGAGAATGACTGAATTTTTTTTGCGATGAGCAGGTTGATATTTTTCTCCTGTACCCCATTGTACTGGGTACCGATAAAGCTACCCCCATGTCCCGCATCGATCACGACTCTGATGGATTTTACGGATGATGGGTATATTATGTTATGCATCTTAAATGAGAACAGCCCGATTAAGATAGAGATCAAGGGCAGGATCATGAAACGGCCCAGGAGACCGGCTTTTTGTTTTTTGGACTTCGTCATCATAGAGATTCTTTTTTTGATTTGACTTTTGAAAAATGGATTTGTGAGTGGCAGTGCAGGACCTGAGGCTTTAGTTAATAACAGGGTTGCATATGCGTAAGTGTCTGTTTTCGCTGCAACCCATGCATCTGCTGCGTATTCATGGATCGCCTTTAATTCCCTGTTGAATCAGAAACAGGAATGGGTTAAACCAATAAACGATGTATAATATTTCCAGCGAAAGAATATCCAGCGAGTGATTATTTTTCACATGGTAGATTTCATGTTGCAGAATTTGACGACCGGCTTCGCTTTCCAATTCCAACTCTTTCCCCCAGAAGATGGATTTGAAAAAAGAGAAAGGAGTTCCTTTTTCAGAAACAAAATAGATCGTTGCTTCCGGAAGGTTCAGAAATGGTTTTTCTTTTCGCAAGTTGGAGAAGAAAACGGATCGATTTAATAAACCGTAAAACAGAAAAACACTTATCGACAGGGAAAAATAAATAGCGATGAATTCCAAAGAAACCCCTTTTCCATTTTGCTGCCTTGCATAAATAGTTACTGCTTCCTCCAGGGATCCCTGTCCGACTCCCAGTAAAAGGATTGGTGATCCTGATGAAGGATGGTTCCAAAAAGATGGGAGGCTTAGATGAAGTGCCGGCAAGATAAAGCTGAGGATTGGAATGGATAAAAGATAAAACCGGTTGAAGCCATGAAAAAAACGGTTTCGCAGGAAGAGCCAGTAATATCCAAACAGTAATCCGGACATCAGAACTGTTTTTGATCAGATAGATCAGGGTACTCATGATTTACTGTTTTTTGCCTGATTGAATTTGTTGCAGTAATGTTTCAAGTTCGGCTTCACGACAGCTTATGGTCATTGATAAACTGTGAAACCAGGCGAGCCGGGGAGCCGTCAAAATATCCCTTGATCAGCTGGTTGATGGATTTCTTTCCGTATTCTGCCTGGGAAATCAGGGGCTTGTACAGGTTGTTTCTGCCGTGCACGCTGTATTCCACGAATCCTTTTTCCACCAGGATTTTCAGGATGGTGGCGATGGTATTTGAATGAGGTTTTGGTTCCGGTGTCGATTCAATAATTTCTTTCAGAAATCCCTTTCCGAGTTTCCACAGGACCTGCATTACTTGTTCTTCAGACTTCGTTAAAATTTTTAACATGGTTATTTTTTGTTAGTTATGGGTTATGAACTATGGGTTCATGCGGTTCATAACTAATTTCATAGTTATTACACAAATGTATAACTAAAAAGTTCGTTTTACCAAATATTATGTTTTTTAATTGCAGAAAGGTTATGAAGTTCCGCGATTGCGTATTACTTTCGTGCCTGTACATGAGCGGAACATAATTAATCCTACCCTTATCAACTATTCCGCGATTTGCATTGTTATATCGTTGATTTGTATCCGACAAAGACATTTGTCCACAATTATTATTATCCATTATGAGGCAACTTAAAATTGCTACCCAGATTACAAACCGCGATTCACAGGCGGTAGAAAAGTATTTACAGGAAATTTCGAAGATCTCCATGATCACGCCCGAAGAGGAAACCATTCTCGCTCAGCGGATTAAGATGGGAGATCAGAAGGCACTGGACAAACTTGCCCAGTCAAACCTTCGTTTTGTGGTTTCTGTGGCAAAGCAGTACCAGCATCAGGGTCTTTCCCTGAGTGACCTGATCAATGAGGGAAACCTGGGACTGATTAAGGCTGCCCAGCGTTTTGATGAAACCAAGGGTTTCAAATTCATATCTTATGCCGTATGGTGGATCCGTCAGTCAATACTGCAAGCTTTAGCCGAACAGGGCCGTCTGGTTCGTCTTCCACAGAACAAGATCGGCACATATAATAAAGCCAATAAAGCCTATATGGCTTTCGAACAGGAACACGAACGTGAACCCAGTACAGAAGAGCTGGCTGAATTGCTTGAAATGAGCGAAACAGAAATCAACAATATATTTCAGAGCAATACCCGTCACAGTTCACTGGACGCGCCGGTTCACGAAGCTGAAGATGTGGCCATGGGTGATTTACTGGAAGGCGGGGATGATACGGATGATGATGTGATGAAAGATTCACTCCGTGCAGAAATTCGCAGGGTATTGAAATCACTGAGTCCCCGTGAAGCTGAGATCGTAAATGCTTATTTCGGACTGGACGGAGAAAACGGTGTTACCATTGAACAGATTGGACAGAAATATGACCTGACTAAGGAAAGAATCCGCCAGATCAAGGAAAGAGCTATCAAGCGACTCCAGAAAGCAAGGTATAGCAGCGCGTTGAAAGCATACCTTGGATGAGTTATGGGATATGAGATATGGGTTATGAGATAAGATTTCATAAAAGCCGTTCTGCTGATTGCGGGACGGCTTTTTTCATTGTTTCCGGAACTGACTCAGCACTCGGGTCCATTACATTTTTTATTTTTTGCTTTTCCTTTTTACTTTTTAATGCGTCATCTGCGCGACTTTCTTTATCAACATTTCCAATTAAATTGCATCACTTTTAAACGTGGATCGTAGATCGATAATCGATACACGACTTCCGATTCACGATTTATGGCAACAGAGTATTTTTTATGGAAAATAAATCAACAGAACGGGTTCATTGTTTGATTATCGGATCGGGTCCTGCGGGTTATTCGGCGGCGATTTATACTGCACGCGCCAATCTGAAGCCCCTCTTATACCAGGGTATTCAACCTGGCGGTCAGCTTACGATCACCACGGAAGTAGAGAACTATCCCGGTTATCCCAATGGTGTTCAGGGTCCGGAGATGATGGTGGATTTTGAAAAACAGGCTTCCCGAATGGGGGCGGACATCCGTTATGGCATTGCAACGAAAGTGGATTTCTCAAAGAAACCTTTTAAGGTTTGGATCGATGATGAAAAACTGATCGAAGCCGATTCAGTAATTATAGCAACAGGTGCTACGGCTAAATGGCTTGGACTTCCGAGCGAAGAAAAACTCAACGGATATGGTGTCAGCGCATGCGCAGTATGTGATGGATTTTTCTTTAGGGGAAAAGAAGTAGCCATTGTGGGTGCTGGTGATACGGCTGCCGAAGAGGCATTATATCTTTCCAAACTTTGCACGAACGTACATATGCTGATTCGCAGGGATCAGATGCGTGCATCTCAGATTATGCAGAAGCGTATCCGCGAAGCTTCCAATATTAAAATATATTGGAACACTGAAGTGGAAGAAATTATTGGCGACAATAAAGTACATGGTGTTCGGGTAAATAATACAAAAGACGGAAAAACAGAAACCATTCCGATCAGCGGATTTTTTGTAGCCATCGGACATGAACCCAACTCGGCCATTTTCAAAGAATGGCTGACGATGGATGAAACAGGTTATATTAAAACAGTTCCCGGAACTTCTAAAACAAATATTGAAGGCGTTTTTGCAGCGGGTGATGTGCAGGACAAAATTTACAGACAGGCTGTAACGGCCGCTGGAAGTGGTTGCATGGCTGCCCTGGATGCAGAGCGCTGGCTTTCTCTCCAGGAAAAAGATCCAACATCAGCAGAACAGCCAATAGATCTGCTGGTTATTAAATAGATCAGATTTTATTGGATCAAAAGATCTGCCAGCCTGCGGATCAAATTATTTTATGATTACAATTGAACTTCAACACCTGATTTTTTACGAACACCATGGAATTTATGAAGAAGAGAGAAAGGTCATGAATTCCTTCGAGGTAAACCTAAGTGTTTCTTATCCCGAATCTGATTACGTCTTCGAAAAGATCTCAGATACTATCAGTTATGTTAATTTATTTAAGATTGTACAGGAAAAAATGAAGGAACCTGTATTTCTTTTGGAAAAAATCTGCCAGGGTATTATCTTAAACATCAAACATCAATATCCGACCGTATCCGAAATCAGAATCAGCGTTTTCAAATTACAGGCACCTATAGAACATTTTGTCGGTAAGGTAGGAGTTACGATGCATCGCTCATTTAAGTAAGTATTCATTATGCTTCGACTGCTTACCTTATTTTTTTTAGGCTTTCCATGCCTGTTATTTTCTCAGGATCTGAACCGACTCCTGAAAGAAGCGCAGCAACAGGAGTCCTCTTTGCATGAAAATGAAGCGTTTCTTAAATATGCTGAAATATTAAAGTACGAACCGGGTAACCTGCTGGCGCTTTGGAAATGCAGTGAACTTTGTTCGAGGATAGGTGCGAGACAGACGGATAAGGAAAAGATGCGTCCCTATTTTATTGCAGCTAAAAATTATGCAGCTGCGGCACTGAACGTAAATCAAAATTCTTCAGAAGCCAATTGTGCCATGGCATTTGCGCTTGGCAGGATATCAGGAGTTTCATCGACCAGGGAGCGCGTAATCATGGCGAAAGATGTTAAGCATTATGCAGAAAATGCTATTCGTCTTGATCCATCAAATTTCAGGGCATACCATATCCTTGGCAGATGGAACTATGATGTGAGTGACCTGAATATAGCAGAAAGATCATTCGCCAGGATGTTTTATGGTAAACTGCCGGATGCGAGTCTGGAAGATGCCATCGCAGACTTTGAAAAGAGCCGTTCTTTATATCCGGGTTTTATTCTGAATTATTATGAGCTGGCACGCTCTTACCACCGCATGGGTCAGGATAAAAAAGCGATTGCTTATCTGCGGGCACTTTTAGGCATGCCGGAGTTGATTTATGATGATATCAGGATAAAAGTGATTGCGCGGCAGTTGCTTACTGAATGGCAATAATCCGTCCTTCCATCCGCCAAATTGTAGTATTATTGCGATCCGTTTTATGAACATCAGACCCGATTTTGATATACATAATGAAAATCCCCATGCCGAGGATCCTACGCAGTGCCGTCTGCTGATCGAAGTAGGTGCCTGCTCGCTAATATTTGTTTTGTTGAATGTCCGCGGTATGCGTCCTGTCGCTATCAAGGTTTTTCAATGGCCACAACTAAAAACAAACGAACCCGAAACCATTGTGCGTAGTATTCTGGAATCCGATCCTATTTTGAGCAGGTTCGATGCGAGTGAGACCTTCCTAGTTTATAATTTCCCTGAGAGTAATCTGATCCCTGAAAAATTTTTTGGTTCCGATATGAAAAGGCCGGTTACCGACCTGATTTATGGGGATCTGAGCAGTGACCTCGTGCTGGATGAAAAAATTCCATGGTTTGAATTTCATAATGTTTACCGGGTTCCTGCAAGGATTCATTTTTTGATGCAGGAAAAATTTCAGAATGCCCGGTTCTGGCATTTTTATAGTCTTCAGCTGAAGTGTTTTAAAATGTTCACGGCGAAAGAAGATCCTTCTTATATGAAAGCATTCTTCTATCCCGATAAAATGCTGCTGATGGTTTGCAAAAGCGGGCAACTTCAGCTTATCCAGCATTTCGAATACCTGGATTCCAAAGATGTATTGTATCATCTGTTGAACTGCTGTCACCAGCTAAAGATGAGCAGGGAGGAACTGGTGCTGGAGCTTTCGGGAATGATTGAGAAAAAATCTGCATTATATGAGGACCTCGAATTATATTTCCTGAATATCCGCTTTGACAGTATGGAAGACAGTATAAAAATGACGGATGAACTCATGCAGTTTCCCAATCATTTTTTCTCTTCTCTTTTGAAAATGACGATATGCGTATAATCGGGGGAGAGTGGGGAGGCAGAAAAATTCATCCTCCTGCTAAAATGCCCTACACCAGGCCGACGACTGATATAGCCAAAGAAGGATTGTTCAATATACTCCAGTCTAATCGTGAAATAGCAGGTCTGAAAACCCTCGATCTTTTTGGAGGAACCGGCAGCATAAGCTTTGAGCTGGCATCCCGCGGAGCAATCGATCTGACAATAGTAGAGAAAGACAGTCAGATGATAGACTTCATCCGAAAAACAGCAGAAACCCTTCAGCTGGGCCATTTGAAAATCATTCCATCTGATGTTTTCAGGTTTTTGAAAAATAATAAAGAACAATACGATTTCATTTTTGCCGGTCCTCCGTATGCGCTGGAAACCATCGACCAGATTCCTTCACAAATTGTGGATGGAAACTATCTGAAGAAAAACGGATGGTTTGTTCTCGAACACACGCCGCGCAACCGGTATAAAGATTTTCCGCTTTTTGTTTCGGAAAGAAATTACGGGACCACCCTTTTTTCCATCTTCATTAATAAAACGGGATGAGGCCTATTTTTATCAGCGGCATTGGTACCGGTATCGGTAAAACGGTCGTCGCTGCCGTTCTTACTGAAGCCTTGCAGGCTGATTACTGGAAACCCGTGCAGGCAGGATTTGAGAACGGAACGGACAGCATCTGGCTGGCTTCGATGATCAGTAATCCAAAAACCATTATTCATCCGGAAACATACAAACTGTCATTAGCAGCTTCACCGCATATTGCTGCAGCTGATGAGCATATTCATATTGATCTCAGCAGGATTGTGCAGGATTTTAATCAACTGAAATCCGATCGTCCCCTGATCATTGAAGGGGCGGGTGGTTTGATGGTACCGCTGAATGAAAATGAATTTGTAATCGATCTTATCAAGGCGCTGGATGCGAGACTGATCCTCGTTAGCCGAAATTACCTCGGCAGTATCAATCATTCTCTGATGACTGCAAAGCTTTGCGGGTCTTACGGACTGGATCCTGCCGGCTGGGTCTTCAATGATAATTATCTTGATTACGAACATGAAATCGTTGCATGGTCGGGTTATCCTGTATTGTTTTCACTTGCTTTCATGAAATCCATTAATTCAGAAACCATTTCAGAGGCTGCCGGGCGCATTGATTTGAATTATCTTTATTCCCTGTTATGATCAATCTCAACTATCCATTATTAAAACCGGTGAGGATGCTTTTGCTTCCTTTTTCGCTGGTTTATGGATTGATCATTTATATCCGGAACTGGATGTTTGACAGGAATATTTTGCGTTCTGCAACTTTCAACCTGCCGCTGATCTGTATTGGAAATCTTGCAGTTGGCGGAACGGGCAAATCGCCGATGGTTGAATTCCTGATTGCAAAACTCAAAAATAAATACAGGATAGCCATTTTGAGCCGCGGGTATAAGAGAAAGACTTCAGGATATACATTGGCTACGGATCAAAGCACAGCCCTGGAAATCGGTGATGAACCCATGCAGTTTTATAACAAATTTCCTGATGTGACGGTGGCCGTGGGAGAAGAAAGGGTGGTGGCCATTCCACAACTTTTACATGACAAACCTGATACCCGCGTTATCATCCTCGACGATGCTTTCCAACATCGATCGGTTAAAGCGGGATTCAATATACTGCTTACTGACTATAATAATTTATTTACGCGCGACTGGTTCCTGCCTACAGGTGATCTGCGTGACCAGCAGAAAAGTGCAAGGAGGGCAGATATTATTGTGGTTACAAAATGCCCCCCGGATCTTTCCCTGGCTGAAAAAAATCAACTGATTAAAGAAATCAAACCCAGGGCAGTGCAACAGATATTTTTCACCGCAATCGCTTATGGTAAACCTTACCAGGTGATCAACCGCAAACCCTGGACGGAATCCAAAACCTCTGAAATATTACTCGTTACGGGTATTGCCAATCCGGATACTCTGAAAAAACATCTGGAAGAAAAATTTAACGGGTATGATGAACTGGCATTTAGTGATCATCATATATTTACGATTGACGACCTGAAATACATTCTGAAAAAATTTGAACAGATCCAATCGCCCGACAAAATACTCTTAACAACAGAAAAAGATGCTGTTCGTCTTCAGAAATTTTCACAACAACTGCGTGAGTTGCCTTTTTATGTAATACCCATACATCCGGTGTTTTTATTTCATGAAGAAAATCAGTTTACACGCTTAATTACTACATTCATCCAGGAATTTCCTGATCAAGCCTGACATATTATGGGTCACAAACATGTAGATAAGAAAAAGAAAAAAATAAGTGTACAGCTGCATAAAGGTGTGCTCGAGGTAACCCGGTCAGGAATGGGATTTGTGATCGCAAAGGGTTTGGACCGCGATGTACTTGTTCGTCCCAATGATTTCAATACAGCCATGCACGGAGATTCCGTACTTGTGAAAATTACCCAGTCGAAGCGAGACAACAGCAGGATACAGGGAATTGTGGAATCTGTGATTGAAAGAAAACAAAGTGATTTTCCGGGTCATATTCAAATGGGTGAAGGATTCGCTTTTTTTATTGCTGAAACGGCCAGGCCTATGACGGATGTATATATCCCTTTAGACAAACTGAATGGTGCGAAAGACAGCGACAGGGTGATTATTCGAATTAACGACTGGGGTAAAAATAAAAAACCCCAGGGTGAGGTACTGCAGGTCCTGGATGAAGCGGATGAAAATGACCGTGTGATGAAAGAGATACTTCTTGAAAATGGTTTTACGATTGTATTCCCCCAAAATGTGCTGGCAGCATCTGCCGGTTTACCGGGAACCATACCTGCAGAGGACCTGGAGGGAAGAAAGGATTTCAGGAAAGTATTAACATTTACGATTGATCCGGCTGATGCGCGGGATTTTGACGACGCCATTTCTTTCAGGAAATTAAAAAGTGAGATGTACGAGATCGGAGTTCATATAGCCGATGTGAGTCATTATGTTAAACCCGGTACTGACCTGGACGAAGAAGCATATGAAAGAGCTACTTCTGTATATCTGCCGGATCGTGTAAATCCCATGCTGCCCGAAAGAATTTCGAATGAACTCTGTTCGCTCAGGCCTAACGAAGACAAGCTTTGTTTTTCTGCTGTTTTTCATATTACACATAAAGGAATCATCAGAGAATACTGGCTCGGGAGAACAGTGATCCATTCTGATCATCGCTTTGCCTATGAAGATGTGCAGGAGATCATTGAAAAGAAGGAAGGAGAATATAGAGAAGAGATCAGCATTCTGCACGAAATAGCCCAGCGATTCAGAAAGCAGCGCATAAAAAAAGGTGCCATTAATTTTTCATCTACAGAAGTACGGTTCAAACTAGATGAAAAAGGTAAGCCTGTCGGAATCCTGGTGAAAGAAAGTAAGGAGTCGCACCAACTGATTGAAGAATTCATGCTGCTGGCCAACAGGACAGTGGCCAGTCATGTAGCCAGGGTGAAGATCAGGAAGAAGCCCATTCCTTTTCCTTACCGGGTGCACGACACTCCCGATAAAGAAAAGCTTGCGCCTTTTGTTGAATTTGCAAAAAAATACGGGCATCATTTTGATACGAAATCAGCTGAAGGAATTGCTGCATCTTTCAACCTGATGCTCAAAGATGTGAAAGGCAAACCCGAACAGCATGTGCTGGAACAGCTGGGTATCAGGACTATGGCCAAAGCGGTTTACACCACTGAAAACATCGGTCACTATGGATTGGGATTTACCAATTACTGCCATTTTACTTCTCCCATCCGTCGTTACCCGGATGTGATTGCACACCGAATACTGCAGGAGGTTCTCGATGAAGAGATAAAAATTCATAAAAAACTGGAAGAGCAATGCAGGCACTGCAGTGAAAGAGAAAGAGCGGCGATGGACAGTGAGCGGGCTGCCAACAAATACAAGCAGGTGGAATATATGAGAGATTTTGTGGGAGATATTTTCGAAGGTGTGATAAGCGGCGTAGCTGCTTTTGGATTCTGGGTTGAGACCCTGGAACAAAAATGTGAGGGACTCGTAAGTCTTAACAGTCTGATGGAATATGATGACTTCCGTCTGATCGAAGGAGAATATGCACTGGTGGGAAAACGGAGTAGCAGGCGATTCCGCATGGGAGATAAAGTGAGCATAAAAGTGATATCGGCCAATCTTGCAAAAAGACAATTGGATTATGAGTGGGTTCTTGAAAGCCTAAAGCCTAAAGCCTAAAGCCTAAAGCTAAAGCTTAAAACTTAAAACAAGTATAGGAGTATAGGAGTGTGGGGATACCGAATTGTAATGATCTCAGTTAACAATTAACAATTAACCATTAACAATTAGTTTTGCGTTTTCAGCAATTATCCAAAGAGTTTAATTCTTTTTTTAGTAAAAAACATTTTCCGGACCGGCCGGAAACCCTTTATGGCGCGGCTTCCTATATGATTGCTGAAGGAGGAAAGCGCATCCGTCCGGTATTATGTCTCCTGGGTAATGAATTATTCGGAACCATTCAGCCGGATACATGGATAACTGCTGCTGCACTGGAGATCTTTCACAACTTCACGCTTATCCACGATGATATTATGGATAAGGCTCCGCTGAGAAGAGGCAGGGCCACGGTTCATGCAAAATATAATGAACCTACGGCCTTACTTGCCGGAGACGTGATGTTGTTGCAGTCTTATGAATATCTGAACCAAACCTCTTCAAAATATGTGCAGGAACTTTTCCGCCTGCTGAATAAAACCGGCCGTGAAGTATGTGAAGGCCAGCAGCTGGATATGGATTTCGAAAAAACAGCATTCATTTCGCTGAATCAGTATCTGCAAATGATAGAATTAAAGACTGCTGTTTTTCTTGCTGCCAGCCTTCAAATGGGTGCTATCATTGGCGGTGCGTCAGAAAAGAATCAGGAAAACATTTATGCTTTTGGAAAAAACCTTGGTCTCGCTTTTCAGGTGCAGGATGACTGGCTCGATAGTTTTGGAAATCCTTCTACATTCGGGAAGCAGAAAGGAGGAGATATACTTGCGAATAAAAAGACTTTTTTACTTGTACAGGCAATTGAAAATGCAGGTCCGCTTGAGAAGCAGCATATTCAAAATCTGCTTCAATCAGATGGAATCGATAAAGTTGAAAGAATGATTGAAATATTCCGTGTCACCGGTGCGGGACAGGCAGCGGAAGAAACAAAGATGAAATATATGGAAAAAGCGGAGGCACACCTGGAATTGATAACGGTTCCGTTTGAAAATAAAGTTGCGTTGAAAGAAATTGCCACATATCTCCTTCAAAGGGAAATTTAATGCTAATGGTAAAATTCTGTGTTTCACAATGAGGTAAGGTGGAATTGTGAATATGCGGGAATGTAAGAATGAAATTTAAAATTGAATTATAGAATTAGAATTTGAATTTTTAATTAAATTAATAATTTCATTTCTACATTTTTTACATTATTACAGTTCCACCTTACCTCATTGTGAAACACAGGATTTTAAATTTAGGATTCAAGCCAGCTTTAAAATCATGGCACCAAAAAGGATACGCCTTCAACGGCAAGATAAGTTTCGGGAAATACTTCGCGCGCTTCTTTTTCAAATTCTTCCAGCCTGTCATATTTTGAACTAAAATGACCGATGAGCAGTTGTTTCACTCCGGCAATATTTGCAATGGAAGCAGCCTGCACGGTCGTGCAATGATATCTTTTGCTTGCTCGTTCTTCCAGATCCTTGAGATAAGTAGTTTCGTGATAAAGCATATCGACTCCGCTCACCTTTAATGCAAGCTCCGGATTGTAGATTGTGTCTGCCGAATAGGCATAAGATTTAGGTTTCGGTGCTGGTTCAGTTACCGTTTCATTTTGAACGATGAGTCCCTGCTGGGTTTCATAATTTTCGCCCCATTTCAACCGGTCAAAAAAAGCAGCCGGTATACCGGAAATCTTTGCTTTTTCAGGATTCACGCGTCTGGGCGGCCTGACCTGGCGGAAGATAAATCCCCAGCATTCAATTCTGTGAAAGACTTTAAAACAGCTTATTTCAAAACGGTTGTCTTTTACCAATACTCCTTCTTCTCCAAGCGGATGAAAGATAAGGTTGTATGGCAGCTGGGTATCGGCAACTTTGAGCTGGAGGTCGAAAATATCGATTAGTTGCGGAGGGCCGTAGAGGTTAAGATCCTGGTGGCGTCCCAGGAGACCCATACTGGTAATTAATCCGATCAGCCCGAAATAATGGTCACCGTGCAAGTGTGAGATAAAAATATGGTTGATCCGGCTGCGACGGATCTTATACTTGTTCATCTGTGTTTGTGTGCCTTCACCACAGTCTACGAGAAAAAGATGATCATCGAGTGTAATCACCTGGGCGGTGGGGTGCCGGTCGAAAGCCGGGATGGCAGAATTATTTCCAAGTATGGTTACCGCTAGCACAAACAGGATTTAGGTATGATCAATCGGGCCGGAAACCTAAGTTTCCTGATATCGGGTGAAAAATAATACAAAAAGTAATAGGAATTCGATTTGATCGTTACCATATTATCCGCATCCTCTGAATTAATCCGTGAATTCCCTTTCGATTTCTTCCATAAAAATTATGTCAGAAGCCTCGCTCTGTGTGGGAGCGATTTGTAAAGATTCAAATTGTTCATTCTGGTCGAAATATTTTTTAATTGGAGATTGGGGCTCACATCAGAACGAAAGAAGCACGATTTGCGTAAAACAGGTTTCTTATTTCGAGGATGGCTTCAGCAGCAGCAGAATCCATTTTTTGAATGTCTTTTAAATTAAGGAGCACGCTTTTCACTTCCTGTTGCAGAAATGGCTCGCAAAGATCACGCAGCGCTGCTGTCATATTAGCAGCCAGAATGGGTTCAAGTACTGTAATGGCATGGAATTTCCCGTTGGTACTAATTTTGACTTTCATTCAACCGGCATTGTTAACATACGTTAATAAACCATGGAAAACAGTAATCAAAAATATTCGTTATTATTGTATTAAGCTCAATTAGTTAAAAATGGATAATAATTTTTCGGCCCAGGTTAAAGAGATTATTTCGTTCAGCAGGGAAGAAGCCTTAAGGTTAGGAAACGACTTTATCGGGACAGAACATTTGCTTTTGGGCCTGATCAGGGAAGGTGACAATACGGCCGTCCGTATCCTCAAAAGTTTCAATGTTGACCTTTATGAGCTCCGTAAAGAA
Organism: uncultured Bacteroidota bacterium; assembly: GCA_963711345.1. Taxonomy (GTDB): domain Bacteria; phylum Bacteroidota; class Bacteroidia; order Chitinophagales; family Chitinophagaceae; genus Puia. Next base: position 2,174,208 of record CAVQDS010000002.1, read on the forward strand.
GTAGAGCTGGCGGTCAAGGATAAGACGGGTAAGAATATTGCAAATATCAACAGTCTGCCTCTAACAAAACAGGCTGAAAAAGTAATACGTGTTACCGTGCTTGAAGCAAAAGCTTTGAAAAGTCCGACCGTAGAAACTGAGCACCTGATGCTCTCCATTCTAAAAAACAAAGAAAACATCGCAACTCAAATCTTAAATCAATTCGACGTGGATTACGATTTATTCAGAAATGAACTGGGTGTTGTTAAAAGTAATGATACCCGGAGCGAATACGCAGAAGAGAACGATGATGATTTTGATGATGAAAAAAAGTATGCGCAACAGAAAGCCCGTCCGGCGGGAAATGCAAAAAGTAAAACACCCGTGCTGGATAATTTCGGCAGGGATATTACCCGTCTCGCTGAGATGAATTCACTGGATCCGATTGTGGGAAGGGAAGAAGAGATAGAAAGAGTTTCACAGATCTTATCCAGGCGCAAAAAAAATAATCCGATACTTATCGGTGAACCCGGCGTAGGTAAAACGGCAATAGTGGAAGGTCTTGCTCTCCGGATTGTTCAGCGAAAAGTTTCCCGTGTACTTTTTGACAAACGCGTGATATCACTGGATCTCGCGGCACTTGTTGCAGGTACCAAATATCGCGGACAGTTTGAAGAACGAATGAAAGCGATCATGAATGAACTGGAAAAAAACAGGGATGTCATTTTATTCATAGATGAAATTCATACCATCGTAGGTGCAGGCGGAGCTTCGGGTTCACTGGATGCATCCAATATTTTTAAACCTGCCCTTGCCCGTGGTGAACTGCAATGCATCGGCGCCTCCACACTTGATGAATACAGAATGTATATTGAAAAAGATGGCGCGCTGGATCGTCGTTTTCAGAAAGTAATGATTGATCCTCCGAGTGTGGATGAAACCATTCAGATTCTTGAAAATATCAAATCCAAATACGAGGATTATCATAACGTCACTTATTCTGATGATGCGATTCTGGCCTGTGTTAAACTGAGCGACCGGTATATGACTGACCGGCTTCTTCCTGATAAAGCCATCGACGTACTGGATGAAGTTGGGGCACGCGTACATTTGAAAAATATCAATGTTCCGCAGAATATCGTTGAATTCGAAAAGAAAATTGAAGAAGTAAAGAACGAAAAAAATAAAGTAGTAAAGAGTCAGAAATTCGAGGAAGCAGCTTCCCTGCGTGACGCAGAAAAACGTTTACAGGAAGAACTGGAAAAAGCAAAGCTCGAGTGGGAAGAAGAAAGCAAACACCGCCGTTATCCGATCGATGAGGAAAATATTGCTGAAGTGGTAAGTATGATGACCGGCATTCCGGTGAAAAGAATGGTGCAGGCCGAAAGTGAGAAATTGAAGAATATGTCGGTCGACATGGAATCCATGGTTGTCGGACAGAATGAGGCCATTCTGAAAGTGGTGAAAGCTATTCAAAGGAACCGTGTTGGTCTGAAAGATCCCAGGAAGCCAATTGGCACATTTATATTTCTTGGCCCGACCGGTGTTGGTAAAACAGAGCTGGCCCGTGCACTGGCACGTTATATGTTCGATTCTGAAGATTCACTCATACGTATTGACATGAGTGAATACATGGAGAAGTTTACTGTAAGCCGGCTGATAGGCGCGCCTCCCGGATATGTTGGTTATGAAGAAGGCGGACAACTGACTGAAAAGGTCAGAAGAAAACCATATAGTGTGATATTGCTCGACGAAATCGAAAAAGCGCATCCTGATATCTATAATATATTGTTGCAGGTACTCGATGATGGTCAGCTTACTGATGGTCTGGGAAGAAAGATTGATTTCAAGAATACCCTTATCATCATGACTTCGAATATCGGAGCAAGACAGTTGAAAGATTTTGGAGACGGGGTCGGATTTGCCACTTCAGCCAGAACAGCCAATGCAGACGAGAATAACAAACAGGTTATAGAAAAAGCTTTGAAACGGACTTTCAGTCCTGAGTTCCTTAACCGTGTAGATGATATCGTTATATTTAATTCCCTCAGCAGAGAGAACATTTTCAATATCATCGATATCCTCATGAAGGGAGTTATGAAGAGACTGGTACAGCTGGGATTTACGCTCGAGCTGACTGCAGATGCGAAAAGCTTTCTTGCTGAAAAAGGATATGATGTGCAGTTTGGAGCAAGACCATTACACCGTGCAATTCAGAAATATCTTGAAGATCCTTTAGCAGAAGAAATTCTGAACATGAGTATCAAGAACGGGGATGTGATGATCGCAGATCTGGACAAAGCTGAATCAAAGATCAAGTTTACACTGAAAGAAAAAGAGAAGGAAGCTTCTGAAGTTTAAAGAGAGGAGAATTTTTCTTATTTGAAATATTATTTGCCACGGCGCACGGAAATTTCCGTGTTTCCGTGGCAAATCTTTTATTTGCAGTACGGTAAACCCATGCATAAAAAAGATATTATCATAACGATCGATGGCTGGTCATCCTGCGGGAAGAGCACACTTGCCAAACAACTGGCGGCAAAACTAAAGTACACTTATATTGACAGCGGCGCCATGTACCGGGCCATCACCTTATATTTTTTGAGAAATCATGTAGACTGGACGGATTCAAAAGCTGTAATAAAAGCACTTAAGGAAATCAATTTAGAATTTGATTACAATGAATCTACAAAGACCAGTGAAATTATTCTGAACGGAGAAAATGTGGAATACCTCATCCGCGAACTGGTAGTGGCAGAAAAAGTGAGTGAGATTGCTTCCATTAAAGAAGTACGGGAATTTGCAGTTAAACGGCAGCAGTCGCTCGGAAATAAAAAGGCAATAGTGATGGATGGGCGTGATATCGGCACTGTCGTTTTTCCGGATGCGGAACTCAAAATATTTATGACAGCTGATAATGCGGTGAGGGTGGAGAGAAGATTTCGTGAGCTATATGAGAAAAATCCGAATATCACGATTGAGGAAGTCAAGAATAATCTGGAAATGCGGGATTATATAGATTCTCATCGCAAGATTAGTCCTCTGAGGAAAGCTCCTGATGCTATCGTTCTGGACAATTCAAATCTTTCAACACAGGAACAATTTCAACTTGCCCTGAAATGGGCCTTGGAAAGAATCAAACCGCCAAGAGCGGTTTGATTCTTTCCAAGTGTGAGAGTGTGAGAGTGTGAGAGTCTGAGAGTGTGAGAGTGTGAGAGTGTAGGTGGTGATTTAATTATAAAAAACTATCAACTGTCAACTGTCAACCGCCAACCAAAAAAAGATTTCGACGCCATCGTCGTTGGCTCCGGTCCCAATGGGCTGGCAGCGGGGATTACCTTGCAACAGGCAGGACTTTCTGTTTTGATTCTGGAAGCGAAGTCAGTTCCTGGAGGTGGATTACGGACTGAAGAGATTACCATTCCAGGATTCAGGCATGATCTCTGTTCTGCTATACATCCGCTGGCAGCGAGCTCTCCTTTCTTTAATAGTTTGCCTCTTTCTGATTTTGGTTTGAAGTTTCTTTATCCCGAGATTCCCCTTGCACATCCTTTCGATGACGGGAGCGCCATTCAATTATTAACTTCTGTTGCTGAAACGGCAAATGGAATGGGAACTGATGCAGGTGCATATTTGAAATTAATGATGCCACTGGTAAAGTCATGGCCGGATTTACAGGGGAATGTTCTGGGCCCGCTGCAATTTCCCAAACATCCGATGGAGATGGTGCGATTTGGCTGGAGCGCACTTTCTGCTGCATGCCAGCTTTCGAAAAGGTTTCATACAGAAAAAACAAAAGGATTCTGGGGAGGCCTTGCGGTCCATTCCCAGCTTCCGTTTAATTTTCTGGCAAGTTCAGGTATAGGGCTCGTTTTACTAACGGTTGGGCATATACGCGGATGGCCGGTAGCGGAAGGTGGTTCGCAATCAATTGCTGATGCCCTGGTTTCTTATTTCAAAAGTATCGGAGGTAAAATTGAAATGAACCATGAAGTAAATACATTGGATCATCTTCCTTCTTCGCGTGTAGTATTACTGGATGTGGGCCCTCTTCAGCTTTTAAAAATTGCAGGTAATCAATTATCACCCTATTATCGCTGGCAACTTAAAAAATTCCGGTATGGGATGGGTGTATTTAAAATAGACTGGGCCCTGGCAGATCGTATTCCTTTTAAGGCTGAGTCTGCAAGAAAAGCTGGTACGATACATCTCGGTGGTACATTCCAGGAAATGGCCGTATCTGAAAAGTCAGCATGGTTTGGTAAACATTCTGAAAAGCCTGCAGTGATTCTGGCTCAGCAATCCATTATAGATCCGCAACGTGCGCCAGGGGGTCAACAGACCGGATGGGCTTATTGTCATGTTCCTTCGGGTTCAACAATGGATATGACAGAAGCAATAGAGAAACAGGTGGAAAGATTTGCACCAGGATTCCGGGAAAGAATATTGGCAAGACATATCATGAATACGAAGGCGATGGAAGAACTCAATTCAAATTATGTGGGTGGTGATATCGGCGGCGGAGCCAATATCCTTTCACAATTATTTACAAGACCTGCACTTCGTTTTGCTCCTTACAGGAGTTCGGTTCGTGGTATTTATCTCTGCTCCGCATCTACGCCTCCCGGTGGGGGAGTGCATGGAATGTGCGGTTATCATGCTGCTAGAAGAGCAATACGTGATATATTTAAACAATGATTGGATTTGTTTGATAGCTCTAAAATTTCTCCCAAATAAAGGATTTCTTCAAAACTCTCGTTCATTTAATAAATGTGTATAAAAAGCTAGATTTTTTACAGATTATTAACAAGATTTAAAAAATGCTTTTTAGAAACCATTTTGCTTAAATCAAGAGCTACCTGCAATGAAAAATTGGTTTTTTCAATGAAAAAGCATTTGTAGAAGCAACTTATACAGGAAAGGTAATATTATAATATTTAAATATATATTCTGGTCTCATTTTAGGCATTTTAGAGTTTGTTTATTTAAAATTTTGCATAGAGATTTGCGTTATTAAAACAAAAGAATGGAAGTATATTTTATAGTTGGATTTGTAAGCTTGGTTAATTCTCACACTGTTATGAATCCTGCTGTTATGGACCTCTTTAAGGTTTTTGCCGGTACGACTTTGTGGATAGGAGGACTAGCGGTTTATATGTACAGAAGGGAAAGAAAATTAAAAGTTGCTTTAAACAAATAAAATTATTTTGAATTAAATAAAAGCATCCCGCATGTGCAGGATGCTTTTATTTTTGTGATACAAGCAAATATTTAGATGGAAATTTAACTATAAATGAGTTCAGATTGTGGAAGTTCTGCAGGAACGATTTTTTTAGCGTATATGGCCCTGAAATAAAAATAACTGACGATTACGGATCCGATTACCGCAGAAAGTATAGAGATTTTTGAAATATCCCTTATAGAAGAATCCGTAAAAGCGAGCATGGTTGTAAATATTGACATAGTGAACCCTATGCCTGCAAGCGTACCCATTCCAAATACTTGTTTCCAGTTCACATTTGAAGGCAAACTTGCCACATTTAATCCAACCATTATTCTGCATGCCAGAAAAATTCCCAGCGGTTTTCCAATAACAAGACCAAAAAATATACCCATTCCAACCGGAGTAGCAAGAGAAGCAAAGACATGAGAAGGCAGGAAGATGGCTGTATTGGCTAAAGCAAATAAAGGAAGAATGAAGAAGTTAACCCATTTATGAATCGCTTTTTCTATTACGGCAAGTGAATTAACCGGTAATACAAATGCAAAGAGAACACCTGTAATACTTGCTTCCACACCGCTTTGAAGCATTGAATACCATAAGACCACACCCAATAAAACCTGAAGGACTCCAAATTTTATTTTCAAGCGATTGCAAAGCAGAAGTGCTCCGTAAATAATTCCGCATGTAAATAATGCCAACCAATTAACATGCCCTCCATAAAATAAGGCGATGACTATTATGGCGCCCAAATCATCTATTATTGCTATTGCCAATAAAAGTATTTTTAGGCCAACAGGAAATCTCTTACCCAGGAGGGAAGCAGCTGCAACTGAAAATGCAATGTCGGTTGCTGTTGGTATTCCCCAGCCATGTGAATAACCGGAATAAATATTAAACCCAATAAAGATCAGGGCGGGCATCATCATTCCGCCAAATGCAGCCCCAAAAGGCAACACGGCTTTTTTAAATTGAGAAAGCTCGCCGGACAACAGCTCCCTTTTAATTTCTGTTGCCGCAAGAATAAAGAAAAAAGTCATTCCAAAATTATTGACCCAGTCAATTAATGAATTAGGAAGTCTTAATGAAGAAAATACGCCGGGTTTGAAAGTTCCGTTCCAGAGATGATTAAACCATCCGGTAGAAAAAGAGTTGGTAAGTAATAAAGAGAATACTGTGCAGCAAACTAATAATACTCCCGTTGTGCGGCTGTCATTCAACAGATCTCTCAAAGGAGTGAAAATGTGATGGAACTTTCTTACTTTAATATCTGCCATATCTTATAAAAATTTATAATATATGTTTTTTATGTACTTCGTAAAGATATCACCTTTTATTACTCAAAGCTTAGTATTTATAAAGTATTTGTAATAAAATATACACATTTTATTAATTAATATATAAATCCAAATAATCACGTAATCACATCGATATCAAAGTATTACCGATTAAATAAAATGAGGCTGTCTCGTTAGTCGAGATGGCCTCTTTTATTTTTTAAGACTTTGGTTTAAGTTTTTTTTGATTGATAATTGAGTTGGTGTGTAAAGCACGCCTTTTTCAGGCTGTTTTCTTTCTAAGATTGTGTGCCAAGGCCAGTAAACCGGTTTCGACAGTTACCTTCTCCATTCCCCGAAGCATAAATCGCTTGAAGTGGTGATTATGTTTGATATTTCCGAACACAGGTTCGGTATCCCAGCATCGCTTTTTTCTTTTTTCAATCCCTCGTTTACTTTTCAGTCTTTTGTCGACCTGTGCTTTTAGCCGGATAAGATTGCGATTAACGTAGATCTTGCGACTGCCTTTCTGATCATGACATTCGCTTCGCAACGGGCAGCCTTTGCAACTGGCAACTTTATATTGGTTCAAAGTTTGACTGAACCCACGTTCTGTCGTATTAGTGATTACCACACCGGTATTTTTCATCGGTTTACCTATCGGGCAACGATATTGGTCATTTGCCTGATCGTAAACCAGATTTTCCTTGGCATAGAGATCCTTCTTTGGCCGGGATGTATGGCGCTGGTTTTTATCGAACTGATTGTGTTTTACATAACCGGTAATGCGCATGTCCTCCAGCCATTGATAGTTTTGTTCGCTTCCATATCCAGCATCCGCAGTAACCGAACTGGGTTTTTGTTTGAAGTTTTTAGTATGTGTTCTCAGGTGACTGATCAGTGTAGCGGTGTCAGTAGGATTTTGATGAAGGCTGTAAGAAGCGATAAACTGATTGTTCGTGCTGATCTGTATATTGTACGCTGGTTTCAACTGCCCGTTCATCATGTGATCTTCCTTCATGCGCATGAACGTAGCATCGGGATCTGTCTTGCTATAACTGTTTCTGTTGGATCCCAGGATCTCTTCCTGCGCTTCATATTTATCCAGTGCCGCTGGCCAGTGTTTGGCGCCGTAGTTCAACTTCTGGCGAACCTCTTTGCTTGCAGGTTTGTCTTTCAACGCCTCATTGATGGCAGAGATCGTTTGATTGACTTTTTCACTATCTATCTTCTCAAAGCCAGAAGGGTCTGTATCATCCATTTCTGAGGCGGCTACCGAACGGGCGTATTGCCACAGATCGTTCAACTGTTCTTTTATCCGTTCACGACTGGTCTTCATCGCTCTGCCCCACACGAACGTATACCGATTAGCGTTGGCCTCTATCTTCGTCCCATCTGTATAGAGTTCCCGGATATTTAAAAGCCCTTCTTCGCAGAGCAACATTACTACCTGCGTGAAGATCGGTTGCAAGGTCTTCTGCAACCGCTGACCGCGGAAACGGTTAATTGTATTGTGATCGGGTTTTTGCATCCCGGCCAGCCACATATAAGGTATCGTCTGACCGACGGCTTCTTCTATTTTCCGACTGCTGTAGACATTGTTGATGTAACCATACACCAGGATTTTGAGCAACATCCGTGGATGATAACTGCTTGCCCCACCGGGCTTGTACTGTCCTACCAGCTCCGTAATATCTATTTTATCCAGAATGTCATTGACCACCCGCACCGGATGGTTTGCCGCAATCAAATCGTTCAGGTCAGGAGGCAACAGCATCCCCTGATTTTGATGGTTGCTCTTGAAAACAACCTTGAGTGTTGTTGGATTTCCCATAACTAAATCTCCACAAAAACAATACTCAAACCACTTTTAAACAACACTTATTATACAGTGCCTCTGTGCATAAACCCTCCCTGAAAACTGAAATAAAAAAGAGGCCGCTCAAAATTACTTTTGAGACAGCCTCTTTATGAAACATTCAATTTCAATTTTTCATATTCCGGAGCGGGGTTAGTCTACATAGCCATGTACGCCCATTTCCGGTATATCCAATCCTTTAATTTCATCTTCGGCCGAAACTCGGATAGGAGTAATCATATTTGAAACCTTAAACCAGCACCACATTGCAGCATATACAAAGATGAAACAGGTAGCTGTTCCAATCAATTGGGCTACGAGCTGACTACCATCTCCATAGAACAATCCCTTTACTGTTCCCGGCACACCATTCCATCCGTCTCCATAGGACCCATCGGCTAAGAGGCCTAATGAAATTACACCCCAGGCACCATTAATTCCGTGTACAGCAATAGCACCTACGGGATCATCGACTTTGAGTTTTCTGTCAATAAAATTGTATCCATAATACACGAGTATACCTGCAACAGTTCCAACGATCACCGACCCGATGGAATTCACAAAAGCACTCGGTGCTGTAATGGCTACCAATCCGGCCAGCAGGCCATTGGCCATCATACCCGGATCGAATTTACCCGTTTTTGCATAAGCGATAATCATCGCAGCCAGAGCACCCATGGTACCAGCCATCATGGTATTGACGGCAATAATAGAAATACGGAAATCTGTACCTGCAAGCGTTGATCCGGGGTTAAAACCGAACCATCCAAAAGCAAGAATGAAAGTTCCGAGCAAGGCCATTGGTATATTATGAGCTGGAATAGTGTTTACAGTGCCGTCTTTACCATATTTTCCAATGCGTGGTCCGAGTACAACAGCCCCTGCCAGTGCAGCCACGCCACCTACCATGTGTACAACGGAAGAACCTGCAAAGTCAACATGGCCATGTCCCAAATGAAAGTTTGCTCCAAGTTGGGAAAGCCATCCACCTCCCCAAACCCAATTGCCGAAAAGCGGATATACGAACATGGAGATAAAAAGCCCGTAAATAATGAAGGATTTAAATCTCCATCTTTCTGCCATTGCACCTGTTGGAATGGTAGCTGTTGTATCCATAAAGACCATCTGAAAGAGGAATAAGGCAAATACGCCTACATCATATACACTGCTGTTTAAAAAATATCCTGCAGTTCCCCAGATTCCGAAGTCATGACCGAATAAATGAACGATGTATTCATGGGGAATAACGCCCTGCCCGCCTCCCAGGGTGGATGCCCCCAGTGCTCCTCCAAACATGAAAGCAAATCCACAAACCCAGAATCCAAACATACCGATACCGTAGATCATAAAATTCATAGCCATAACATGGGCTGCATTTTTCTTTTGGGTAAAACCTGTTTCAACCAGCGCAAAACCAGCCTGCATGAACATGACAAGGAATCCAGTAATCAGGGTCCACACGATGTTTATACCAATCTTATTGTGGCCATCTGCTGCACCAATAGTCTGGACCGCTGTAGCCAGTTTACTTACAGTGGCACTAACTGCTTTAGCAGTTGTATCCTTGGCATTGACAACGGTGTCAAGGACTTTGACTGCCATCGTATCAATGTCACTGAGTGTTCCGGTTTTTGCACCCGTAGGATCCTGTGCCAGTGCAGGGACTGCCAAACACAGGCAGATAAAAATTGTAAGGCAGGCGAAAACTCTTTTTAGGGTTTTTGCATTTTTCATTTTTTGATAGAGCATAGTCTTGTTGATTGAAATTGAGTAAATGAATAAATCAGAATACATATTTAAGAAAAGGCTAGTTTAAATTTCTGGATGTGATCCCACCGGTTTATTAAAAGACATAGGTTGCTGCGAAAATTGCACTAAATGTGCTGTTCGTTGGTGTATCATCATGTTTCAGGAATGCTGAACTTTTTGAACCATCAAGCCTGAGTTCAGGCATGAAAGTCAGTTTTCCCAAATGAAATGCACCGGTTAATGTAAACTCAGTGAAACTGCCGGGTGTAACTACATTATCCTTATCATCAAAATATTCACTTCTTAAAGTCAGACCGAATAAAGAACTCGGATCCCAGTTCAGATACAGCGCGGCTCCCCACCAGTTAACATTTCCTAATGTGGTGTACTTACGTGTCTGATCGGTAGCATTAAATCCGATCCCGAATTTGGGAGAAAAAGTTCCATTTATTACCAGATCAAACTGATTCAGTGAAGAAGTATCGCTGGTTGTTCCTCCCTGGTAATTCAGATAAAATTTCCAATTGGCGTTCGGAAGAACTGAAAATTGGGCAATGGCCATTTTATTCTGACTCATCGTAGTTGTATTGTCTGTCGGATTGGATATACCTATCATGAATGCAGTCTTACTGCTTAACGTTACATCTGCCTTCAAACCCATATTATAAAAGGGACCATAGGAGAACATATAACCCATGGAGTAGTTCCGGTTCGAAGCGGCATCTACCACTTCATAACCGATATGGGTTCCCCATTTACCGGCAGTCAGTTTGATTTTATCAGTAATATTATAGTACACATAAGCCTGTACTACATTGGCGAGGGAAAAATAAGGAGTCGGCGGTGCACCCACCACGCCCCCCTGGTAAGCTTCATTATAAGAAAATTCCTGCGCTCTTCTTCCAAAGCCGAGTTCAACAGTCACGCCTGCTTTTGACCAGCTGTGGTCTGCCCGGATTGTTGCCATTCCAAGCTCAAAGGAGTTTTGTGAATTCGTAAAGCTTGTGTAGTTGTTATTAAAACTTGGTGCATTGGCAAAATTGTATCTGTAATAAAGATCCAAAGAGCCAGAAAAAGTTGTTGCCGGAGACGGTGGGACTGAGTCAACCTTGGCGGGCGGAGGAGCTGCTGCCGTTTTAGTTGAATCCTGGCCGTGTACGTAAACAAAAGATCCGATAGCGATAATAAGCAGTTTGAAGTTTTTAACCATTGCTGTTTGTTTTAAATGTTTACTGAAAATTGGCAGTATCCTGACCAGGGACCCTGCTTTAACATCTTTTCAGATTCCTGACCAGGGAATCTGACTTAACATTTTTAATGGCTAAGCTGAATCGTAATCGAAGTGGTTTTCAAATAATTGGATGGTGCGAAATCACGTCACGTATCAGCGAATAGGAAGGTTTTACAAGCGCATTAAATAAATATGTAATACTTATTTATAAATGTGAAAGTATTATTAATTCTAATTCTAATTTGTTATTAGATCATATATATTTTTATTTAATATAATCTCGAATATTAGATTTTATTCAATAAAAACATATTTGCAATAAACATTATTCAATAAAAAAGGGCCCTGAATGAGGGCCCTCCTTCTAAAAGAATTATTCATCCTTATCTCAGGAAGAGAATCTCGCGGTATTTCGGAAGCAGCCATTCGCTGTCATCAATAAGTACTTCCAGTTTATCTACATGATACCTGATTTTATCGAAGAAAGTATCTTTGATATCATCGCAGTAGGAGATTGCTTTTGCCCTTGAGTCAGTCAGGCCGTTGGCCTTTTTCCTGGCTTCAATCATTTTACCAACCTGGTCGCTGATCACCGAGATATGTTCAGATATTTTTTCAAGGATTTGTTTTTGATTAGAAAAAGCGGGTTCTTTCAGACCGATTTCCTTGAGTCCGATAATATTTTGTATTAGTGTATTCTGGTACTTAAAAGCAGGGGGGAGGATATGACTGGTGCAAAGCTCACCCATAATCCTGGCTTCTATCTGCACTTTTTTTACATATTTTTCGAGCTCAATTTCGTGACGTGCTTCCAGTTCGACGTGGTTTAAAACATTGTTTGATTCAAATAAATGTTTTGCCTTTTCAGTTAAGAGAGCGTCAAGTGCAAGAGGGGTTGTCTTCACATTAGGCAAGCCTCTTTTTTTTGCTTCTTTTTCCCATTCTTCGCTATAATTATTTCCTTCAAAAAGTACTTTTTCACTGCTCACGATATATTCACGTATCACGTGCATGATGGCGATTTCCTTTTTCTCTCCTTTTTCAATCAGGGCATCTACTTCTTTTTTAAAATTCTTTAATGTTTCTGCCATGATTGTGTTAAGAGAAGTCATAGCATTAGCACAATTTGCTGAGGAACCTACTGCACGGAACTCAAATTTATTTCCTGTGAAGGCAAATGGAGAAGTCCGGTTACGGTCTGTATTGTCAAGCAATAACTCAGGAATGCTGCGATGAAGGTCGAGTTTAAGTATAGCTTCATCCTGTTCGTCGAATTTGGCACCAACACGTTCTTTAATATCTTCCAGAACTTTGGTGAGGAATCCACCAATGAAAACGGAAATGATTGCAGGAGGTGCTTCATTTGCTCCCAAACGGTGATCATTGGCTGCGGAAGCGATGGAAGCCCTGAGTACATCTGCGTAATCATGAACTGCCTTAATAGTGTTTACAAAAAACGTCAGGAACATCAGGTTTGTCTTCGGTGTCTTACCAGGTGCAAGCAGGTTAACGCCTGTATCTGTAGACATGCTCCAGTTATTATGTTTTCCGTTTCCGTTGATTCCTGCAAAAGGTTTTTCATGAAGCAATGCCCGCAGTTTATGTCTTCTCGCAACGCGGTCCATAATATCCATGAGCAGGGTATTGTGGTCTACTGCCACACTTATTTCTTCAAAAATGGGTGCACATTCGAACTGGGATGGGGCCACTTCATTGTGACGGGTTTTTAAAGGTATTCCCAGTTTATAGGATTCAGTTTCGAAATCACGCATGAATGCATAAATCCTTTCAGGTATGGAACCAAAATAATGATCTTCCAGTTGCTGGCCTTTTGCAGGTGGGTGGCCGAATACTGTTCTACCGCTCATAACCAGGTCGGGCCTGGCGTTGGCAAGGGCTTCGTCTACTACAAAATATTCCTGTTCCCAGCCCAGTGTCCCGATGACTTTGGTGACATTTTTATCGAAGTAGTTACAAACATCCACCGCTGCTCTATTCATAGCTTCCAGAGATTTCAGCAGGGGAGCTTTATAATCAAGCGTTTCGCCGGTATAGGAAACAAATATGGTTGGAATACATAATGTTTTTCCCGGCTCAATTTCCATGATGAAAGGAGGGGAAGAAGGATCCCAGGCCGTATATCCGCGTGCTTCAAAAGTAGCGCGAAGTCCGCCTGACGGAAAAGATGAAGCATCCGGTTCCTGCTGAATCAGGGCATCTCCTTCAAATTGTTCAATGGCAGTTCCATCACTTTTGATTGCGAAAAAGGAATCATGTTTTTCTGCAGAAGAACCTGTCAATGGCTGAAACCAGTGTGTGTAATGTGTAACGCCTTTTAATTCAGCCCACTGTCTGAGTCCGGCAGCAATCTGATTGGCGACTGCGCGGTCAATTTTCTTACCGCCTTTTATGGAACCCGTCAGGCTCTTGAATGCTTCGTCGCTCAAAAATTCCCTGGCTGTGCGGGTTGTAAATACATTTTCCTGAAAAATAGCAGTGATTTTTTCGGATCCGTCAAGGACAACATCGGTAGATTTTGTTGACAGATCGTTAATTGCTTTTACTCTTAACGATTCCATTTAGAATAATTTTTATAAAAACGAATGTAAGCGATAATTCAGAAGGACGAAAAAAAAGAGCTTTCCCTTCATTTTTTTAGAAAATTTCATGAAATTTCCTGATTTAAACGGATTTTATTATTATTTATCTATTTAAAATCCCTTTTAATTCTAACATTACGGATAATTCTAATGTAATTTGAAAATCCAGTTTCTAAGTTTTCGTTGAAGGAGCGGATTGCCTGCATATAGGAACAGGGCCATCATCAGAAATGCGATAGACCGGTATCTTACGATTGCACCTGGAAAGGGCACTGTTATACCTATTCCGATCAGCTGGCTGATGCCATAAAACAGGAAAAGCCAATAAATTGGATGATTTATCTGTTCCCTGCGGCGGGGCCCCAGAATGAAATAGATCAACCCGGCTATCATGAAAATAACATCCACGGAGGAAATGGACTGCAGCATACTTTTTCCTTCCCAGGGGTAAGGGCGTAAAATACTATTTGCCGCAGCCTGCGGTAATATTCTTATAAAACTAAGGGGGCCTGGTTTAAGACTATCCAACTGGTATCGTGTATTTCCCTGCAAGCGAAAAAAGTTTTCCTGCGATTGCTGAACAGGCCGTGAAAACTGATAGGCGGGGGGTAGAAATAAACTTGCCAGGAAAATCAGGGCTCCAAGGATATAGATTAGTTTGAAATATAGAGGTGAATTTTCCTTTTTCCTAAGGCTAAGTGAAAATGCCAAAAATGCCGGGAGAAATAAAAGGAGAAACTGATACCTTATTAAAAGCATTCCTAACAAACCAGCCAGGATACCGAACACTCTTAAAACTCCCGGTTTACGCGCATACGCCTGACTGTTATAAATCATCAGCACCATAAATAACAAGAGAAGTGCTTCTGCACGTATGCCGCTGCACCAGAATATAACGGAGGGGATAAAAAAAACAAGGAGGAAATTCACTCCGATCCTTTGAGGAAACTCTTTAGCCAGGAGTTTAAATAATAATAACGGACCGGGGATAGTTAAGAATTCAAACAATAAAACATTAATATAATAATTTTTTCCACTCAGCAGATTCAGAAAAGCCATGCCTTTGATCATAAACCATCTTTCAAAATGGTCTATATAAAACAGGATAGCTTTTCCAAAATGATAATCTGTCGTTTTGAATGAATATGATGGCAGAAATTCATTAATGAATTGTAACGGATGCCTGAGCAGCAAACCGGTTTCGTCTTTTGATTCATTGAAATAATTCCAGGTATCGTCTCCACTGTAAAAATGCAGAAACACCCATCCATATAAACAGCCCATGAATATTTTGAAAAACAAAACAGACATCGTCTGATAAATGGAAAATTTGAAAATGCTTCTCCGGATAAGAATATGCAATAAAATTGTTCCCACAAACAGGTAACAGAAAAAGAGTAAATATGTCAGCATTTGAACTTTACCTGATTTTAATTCCCCAAATCTATAAATTTGAATTTAATATCGACGGATGATCACAAATGAGCCCGCACAACATAAGAAAAAGATAACGCTTGTAGCCAACAGCACCTGGTCTGTATATAATTTCCGGATGGACCTTATCCGCCACCTTTTACTGAGTTTTGATGTGCTGATCATCGCACCGAGGGATGAATTTGCTGAGGAACTGATTAAAGCCGGTTGCACTTATCATGACATTCATTTCAACAACCGTTCCGAAAATCCCATGCTCGATTACTCTTTATACAAATCCCTGGAAAGGATTTACAGATCAGAAAAGCCGGATTTCATCTTTCATTACGTAATTAAGCCAAATATTTATGGATCACTGGCTGCAGCGCGTTGTGGAATTCAGTCAATAGCGGTCATTACGGGTCTGGGGTATACGTTTGACAGGCACAACTGGCTTAACCGTATCGTTTCCATTCTATACCGCAGGGCATTAAAAAAAGCGGGTGAAGTGTGGTTTTTAAACCAGGAGGACGCGCAGGTATTTATTCAGAGAAAGCTGACCAGTGCAGATAAAATCAAAATTCTGCCCGGAGAAGGAATCAACACCTCACATTTTTCCCCCCAGGAAAATAAACCGGTAGCAAGAAGCAAGGCCTTCCAGTTTTTGATGAGCACCCGCTTACTTAAATCAAAGGGGGTTGGCGTTTATGTGGAGGCAGCGAGGGTACTTAAAAATAAATATCGTGATGTCCGTTTTGAACTGATTGGTTTTTTTGAAAAAAATCATCCGGATTCTATTTCAGAATCAGAAATAAAACATTGGCAGAAGAAGGGACTCATTCATTATAGCGGATTCGCAAGGGATGTGAGGCCTTTTCTCAGACAGGCGGATTGTTTTGTATTTCCATCTTTTTATCATGAAGGAATTCCCCGGTGCCTGCTTGAAGCAGCAGCCATGGAAATTCCCATCATTACTTCCCTGAATACAGGTTGTAAAGAAGTCGTACAGGAAGGCATAAATGGATTCCTATGCACTCCAAACAATGTCACAAATCTGGTAACCAGGATGGAAGAGATGATAGGTCTGAGTTCAGGGCGGCGTGCAGAATTGGGCAGGAACGGACGTGCACTTGTTACTGAAAAATTTGGTATGGAAAAGATACTGGCGGAATATGATCGCGCTTTGGAAAGTGTGAGAGTGTGAGAGTGTGAGAGTGTGAGGGTGGAATTTAGAGTTTCACACTCTCACACTCTCACACTCTCATACTTGTTTCCCCGCTTGTCTGAGAAAATCCAGAACCCCTGATGCCAGTATCCTTTCCTCCCATCGCCAGCTTTGAAGATCCGGAAATTCAAATGGAAACCGCGTTATACGATCCCAGGTCATATTTGTAAGATCTTTCTTCAATAAAAAATAATTACCGCCATACCTTTCTTTGAACTCAGAAATCCAAAAATAATGGGTGCTGATAACAGGAATTTTCATCGTGGCATATTCCAGGAATTTGGTTGAAGTCTGTGCATTGAATGGTTCCTCATCAGGAACATAATTAATAGCATATCTGGCCTTCTTCAGGTGCATGGGTACTTCTTCCCACGGAACGGAAGCTTTAAAATGAATATTTGAACAATGTCTGAAAGATTTTGCCAGGTTATCTATATCATTTCCCAGCATTAATATTGAATTTTTTTTCAGGGCACCCTGATCAAATACCTGTAAAAGTTCTGCTAATTTTCTTTCTGAAGAAAGATTCCCGATATATATAAAATCATATTCCTTTAACGCTTCTTCTCCGGATTGAAAAAAAGCATCACCAATTCCCATATCACGGTAACTGAATGGAACTTCATCATGAATATTAAGTTGCTCCCGCACATACTCATTCAGGTAAAGTCTGAAATGCGGCCGTGGTGTCAGCCATTTTTTTAAAAAATCCTTTTGCTTACGGTAAGGGGGAACCGAAGAAGAGGCATACTCATGAATAATTAGTTTTTTTTTATGAAATGATTTTGGAAAAAAGCCCATCATATACCAATAAACATCTGCACCGGAAGTTTCTTCTTTTCCATATTCAGCGACGCAGGATGTGATGTTTCGGATTTGGAAAAAAGACTGATATGCAGCGAGTTCGGGTAAAAACGCATGGTGATTGTGTATGAATGCGATCTTCATGAATTCTAAAATTATCAAATAGATTAATGTGTCCTTCGTAATTTTGCGTTTTCCCCAAAGAATATGGAAATAAATGTCAAAACTGCGGAAGAATTAAGACTTACTTCAGAAGAGTTTGAACTGATTTGTCAGAAACTGGGCCGCAAACCAAATTTTACGGAGCTCTGTGCATTCAGTGCCATGTGGAGTGAACACTGCAGCTATAAAAATTCTATTCTCTGGCTGAAAACCCTTCCCAGGGATGGAGAAAAAATGCTTGTAAAAGCAGGGGAGGAG
Source organism: uncultured Bacteroidota bacterium (assembly GCA_963711345.1). GTDB lineage: Bacteria > Bacteroidota > Bacteroidia > Chitinophagales > Chitinophagaceae > Puia. The sequence goes on from CAVQDS010000002.1 coordinate 2,191,985, forward strand.
AATGCGGGACTGATGGATATCGGGGATGGCCTTGGTGTAGTTTTTAAAATTGAATCGCATAATCATCCTTCAGCCATAGAACCTTTTCAGGGAGCCGCTACAGGAGTCGGTGGAATTCACAGAGATATTTTCACGATGGGCGCACGTCCGATCGCATCACTGAATTCGCTTCGTTTCGGAAAATTGAGCGATCCCCAAACGCAGCATCTGCTGGCCGGAGTGGTTCATGGTATTGGTCATTATGGAAATTGTTTTGGTGTACCAACTGTTGCCGGTGAAATATATTTCGATGAATGTTATCATACCAATCCTCTGGTAAATGCGATGAGCGTTGGTATTGTAAAAAAGGGAAAAACGATTTCTGCTACGGCAAAGGGAAAAGGAAATCCTGTTTTTTTTGTTGGCAGTGCAACAGGAAAGGACGGAATAGGAGGAGCATCATTCGCTTCAGCCAATATTACGAAAGAATCTGTTCAGGAATTGCCGGCCGTTCAGGTCGGTGACCCTTTCCAGGAAAAAAAATTACTGGAAGCCTGTCTTGAGGTGATCAATACGGGCGTGGTTATAGGAATGCAGGATATGGGTGCAGCCGGTATTATTTGTTCAACTGCTGAAATGAGTGCAAAGGGTCAGGTTGGAATGCGTATTGATCTTGATAAAGTTCCTACCCGGCAAACGGGAATGAAAGCCTGGGAATTATTACTCAGTGAAAGCCAGGAACGCATGCTGATGGTAGTTGAAAAGGGGAAAGAAAAAAAGGTACTAGATATATTTGAAAAATGGGACCTGCCATGTTCCAATATCGGAGAAGTTACAGACGATAAATTATTGAGTTTTTACTATCATGGCGAATCTGAAGCAGTGATACCTGCTGAAGAGCTGGTGCTCGGAGGAGGAGCACCGCAGTATACACGCGTTTTCAATGAGCCATCTTATTTTTCCCAAATAAAATCTTTTGATCCGGACTCGGTGCCATTGGCAGAAAATCTTCGTGCGATTGCGGGTGAGCTGATCAGACTTCCGTCGATCGCATCCAAAAGATGGATCAGTGTTCAGTACGACAGTACGGTAGGAGCTGCCAATACTTCAACCAATGAGCCCTCAGACGCAGCCATTGTCAGTGTTTTGGGAACCACCAAGGGCATAGCCATGACTACCGATTGCAACAGCCGTTATGTGTTTGCAGATCCTTACAAAGGAGCCATGATTGCAGTTGCCGAAGCATCGCGCAACCTGGTTTGTTCCGGCGCTGTTCCTTTAGGCGTTACCAATTGTTTAAACTTTGGCAATCCTTACAATCCTGAAGTTTATTATCAGTTTGTACAATCCGTGAAAGGAATGGGAGCAGCCTGCCTGAAATTTGAAACACCCGTAACGGGTGGAAATGTGAGCTTTTATAATCAGCATCCTGAAGGGGCCGTATATCCGACGCCGACCATTGGCATGGTCGGATTATTGGATGATACCAGCCGGAAAATGACCATGTTTTTCAAACATCCGGGAGACCTTATTTTTCTTGTTGGGAAATCAAGGAACGATTTCAATTCATCAGCTTATCTGCATGCATTGCATGATGTGGAATACAGTCCGGCCCCATATTTCGACCTGGATGAAGAATTTATTATGCAGAAAAAATTACTTTCATGCATCCAAAAAGGACTTATCGAATCCGCACATGATGTGGCAGAAGGTGGATTATTTGTAACACTTGCGGAGAGCGGTTTTCACAAGGAGCTGGGTTTTTCTGTCAACGCACAGGATAAGTCTATTCGCAGGGATGCGTATTGGTTTGGAGAATCACAGAGCCGCGTGGTGGTATCGATAAAAAATGAAAAACTGCCGGCTTTCAAAAATGCTATGGATGGAATTCACTTGGAAAAATTGGGTGAAGTAACTACATCTGTGGTTCAGCTTGACGGAGAGAAATGGGGAAATATCAGGGAATGGAAATATGAGTATGAAACGGCCATCGAAAAAGAAATGAAGTCAATCGTTGAAGCATGACCAAAACTTCCATCATTGTTGTTACAGGAGCAGCCGGTTTCATTGGTAGTTGTTTCACAAGTTTTCTAAATGAAAAGGGATATGAACATCTTATTCTTGTAGATGAATTCAGTCGGCTCGATAAAGTAAATAATCTCAAAGGGAAAAAATTCAGTCACCAGATAGAACGTGATGATTTGTTTCAATGGCTGGAAGTTCATAAACCTGATATTGAATTTTTTTTTCATTTGGGAGCAAGAACGGATACAACGGAATTTGATTATGCTGTTCATGAACGGTTAAATCTGGAATATTCCCAGCGTGTCTGGGATTATTGCATGATTAAACAAATCCCGCTGGTATATGCTTCTTCAGCTGCTACTTATGGATCAGGCTCCCTGGGATATAGTGATGACCATAAGTTGCCATTCCGGCTGGAACCGTTAAATGCATATGGCATTTCAAAAAATGAATTTGATAAATGGGCAATATTACAGCAGAGCCATCCGCCATTTTGGGCGGGCCTGAAATTTTTCAATGTTTACGGACCCAATGAATACCATAAGGGAAGAATGGCAAGTGTCATCTGGCACGCGTATAACCAAATTAAACAGAGCGGCGCCGTTAAACTTTTTAAATCCCATCGCGTGGATTTTAAAGACGGACAGCAGCTCCGGGATTTTATTTATGTAAAAGACATATTGAAAGTATGCTACTGGTTTATGGAAAATTATGAAACGTAAACCAGGTAGTGGTTTATATAATCTGGGCACAGGTAAAGCCCGGACATTTGAAGACCTGGTTCGGGCAACTTTTAAAGGTGTTGGAGACCCTGTTAAAATTCATTATATTGATATGCCCGAAGACATTCGGGATAAATATCAGTATTTTACAGAAGCCGAAATGCAGAAATTAAAAACAGCCGGTTATTCAGAACCATTTTATTCGCTGGAAGACGGAGTAATGGATTATGTTACAAAATATCTTTTATCAAATAACTATTATTAAAGAATGATCAATAAAATAGGAATCATCGGAGGCGGAAATCTTGGGATGGCTATCGCCGAAGGGTTGATTCAAAGTGGATTTATTAATCCAGGCCATATTCTTATCACACGTCGCTCGGTGGATCAACTGCATTCTTTGGAAAGAAAGGGTGTTATGGTAAGTGCAAATAATGAAGACGCACTCAATTATGCCGGATTAATTATTCTGGCTGTAAAACCTTTTCAGGTAACTGAAGTGCTGACAAAATTGAAAAGCAGTTTTAAAAAAGGAAAGCATATCCTCGTTTCAGTTGTTACAGGCGTGAGTATTCAACAGCTCTCTGCACTGGTCCCTGAACAGGTCCCTATCGTGAGGGCCATGCCAAATACGGCCATTGCAATACGGGAAAGTATGACCTGCCTCGCTACAAAAGATGTTGGCCCGGATCAGTTCCAGGAAATACAGGAGATTTTTAACCAGCTTGGCAGTGCAGTAAAGATTGATGAAAAACTAATGGATGCTGCTACTGTGCTGGGGGCCTGCGGAACTGCTTTTGCCATGCGTTACATTCGGGCTAATATCCAGGGCGGAATAGAAATCGGATTTGATGCTGCAACTGCAAGCCTGATTGCTGCACAAACAGTTAAAGGAGCTGCCGAACTGCTTTTAAAAAAACAAACCCATCCTGAGCAGGAGATTGACAAAGTGACTACTCCCAAAGGTTGTACCATAGCGGGACTTAATGAAATGGAACATCAGGGTTTTAGCTCGTCATTGATCAAAGGGCTGGTAGCAAGTTTTCAGAAAATAGGGCAGGACTAAAAGGCAGATTGATAATCAGTTAGTTGCATTTTGACTCCCCAATTGGAAGCCATTATGCTTGCAATTTTCGAAATATTGAGGGAAATTTACCGTTAATAGAAAACCCTTATACACTTAGCAGTAAAATGTTAAGATCCTAACTATGAAAACCAAACCCAGCCACTACGTATTAGCCGCAGAAGTACTTATTATTATCCTTTTTCACACCGTGAAGATCAGGCAGGAAGAAAAACATTCTTCTGATATAGCTTTTATACCTGAAATTAAAACGATAACCGGGCACAGACCTGTTTTAGAGAATAAATATAACATTGAGTACATGCTGGTCAATCTAATCAAATAGTACCATCCCGGTTATCTATACTCCATTTATCCACAATCTGCTTTTCCACTTTCGGAGGATCAAAAAAATTGCCGTAGTTTTGCATGACCTTCTGGTTACTGTTTTACATCTGTATTCAACAGGTCATATCATTTTATTTTATTGAGCATTTTAGTTGTCTTAATTCAACATTATGGCCAAATTTATTTTTGTTACAGGAGGCGTTACTTCTTCTTTGGGAAAAGGAATTATTGCTGCCTCCCTTGCTAAACTATTACAGGCAAGGGGTATCAGGGTAACGATTCAGAAATTTGACCCTTATATTAATGTAGATCCGGGAACGCTGAATCCGTACGAGCATGGGGAATGTTTTGTGACGGAAGATGGAGCAGAAACAGATCTCGACCTTGGACATTATGAGCGGTACCTTAATATTTTTACTTCACAGGCAAATAATGTTACAACCGGCAGAATTTATCAGACAGTAATAAATAAAGAAAGAGAAGGTGCATATCTGGGGAAAACCGTTCAGGTGGTTCCCCATATTACAGATGAAATAAAAAGGAGAATGCTCCTTTTAGGCCAGCGAAATGAATACGATGTAATTATTACGGAATTAGGGGGCACGGTGGGTGATATCGAATCTCTTCCATTTATCGAAGCCGTGCGTCAGCTTCAGTGGGAATTACCGGAAGAGGATGTTGTTGTGATTCATCTTACTCTTATCCCTTATCTGAAAGCTGCAAAAGAATTAAAAACAAAACCCACTCAGCACAGTGTACGTATGCTGAGCCAGGAGGGGGTTACACCTGATATTATTGTTTGCCGTACAGAAGAACCGCTCTCTCCCGAGATCCGCAAAAAAATTGCTTTGTTCTGTAATGTGAAATTTGAAGCTGTGATTGAAGCTGCGGATGCTTCAACAATTTATGAAGTGCCGGTTACAATGATGAAGGAAAAACTTGATCTGATATGCCTGAAAAAACTGAATATCACAAATTATCCGGAAGCAGAGCTTACGAAATGGAAAGAATTCCTGGATAAACTTCGTCATCCTAAATCAAAAGTAACCATTGGCCTGATCGGGAAATATATCGAATTGCAGGATGCATATAAATCTATTCTCGAATCATTTGTACACGCGGGTGCGATGAATGAGTGTAAAGTGCAAATTCTGAATGTGCATAGTGAATCCATCACGAGCGAGAATGTTGCGGAGAAACTTGGCAATCTGGATGGATTGTTGGTAGCTCCCGGATTTGGTCATCGTGGTATTGAAGGAAAGATCACTGCTGTAAAATATGCAAGGGAAAACAATCTGCCATTCTTTGGTATTTGTCTGGGTATGCAAATGGCGGTTATAGAATTTGCACGGAATATTCTTGGATTTATCAAAGGCACATTCGACCGAGATGCAGGCTGACACGCCAACCCCGGTAATCGACCTGATGGAAAATCAGAAAAAGATTACGGTTAAGGGAGGCACTATGCGTCTGGGTGCTTATCCCTGCGCAATAGAAGAGGGTACCCTGGCAAAATCTATTTATGGCAAATCACTGATTTCAGAAAGGCATCGTCATCGTTATGAATTCAATAATGAATATCTGCAACAATTTGAAGAAGCAGGTATGATCGCCAGTGGAAAAAATCCTGAAAGCGGACTGGTAGAAATCATAGAATTACATGGACATCCATTTTTTATCGGAGTTCAATACCATCCTGAACTTAAGAGTTCTGTTGAAAACCCACAACCGATTTTTGTACATTTTATTAAAGCTGCCAAAGAGTTCGCGGGCAAAAAACTTTCGCGCAATCCGGTATTTGAAAGAGAAATGATTTAAAACTAGTGTGAGAGTGTGGTTTAACTCCGGCCAACGGCCAGCCATCATCGCCCAAAAGCCCAGATCAGAAATTCCGGAAATACTATACTCCAACTACTATAATCATGAATCCCGGTGGGTAATTCTCTGTAAACTATTCCGTCAGTTGTAACGACATTCTTCTTTTTTAGCAGGTTAATGATATCTTTTGTATCATCTATTACATCGATGATGCTGTCCTTATCCCTGTCACTCTTTTCTTCTGCTGCCCCTGCATAGAACCAGTATTGCAATCCTGGTTTCTTTCTCGAAGCTTTTAATTTAGAATACATAATCCGATTTTTTTCATCAGAGTAGGTGCTGTCGTCCGAAGATTTGTCGCGCCACCAGAATGAACCGGAAAAAACACCCACTTTACTGATTTTATCCGGATGATTCCAGGCAATATCAAATGCAGAAAGTCCGCCCAGAGAACAACCTGCAATTACAAAAGACTGAAATTTTCTTACACCGGATTCTTTTTTTGCATAGGGATATAATTCATCATTGATGAAAGCATCATAAAGACCTGCTTTACTTCCCCGGCCAAGATAATCCGGTTTATCTGCCACACCATATTCCTGCATCCTGTCACCTGCTTCCACTCCGATTATAACCATTGGCAATAATTTCCCTTCTTTATAGAGACTATCCATGGTTTCTTTCACACGGAGTTTTTCCATATCCTGTCCGTCATTTAGTATGAGCAGGTTAAATAATGAACGATCGGAAGGTGGTGGTGTATGCAGGATATGCAACTTCACTATTCTCTGAAGATGTTTGGAGTACAGATTATCATCGGTTTGTTTTACGCGTTTGCATGAGAAGGAAATAATCAGCAAGCCAATAAGTAAAATCCGGTTCATACATTAAAGGTAAAATAGACGAATCAAAATTAGTTTGGATAGTAGCCTATACGATCGTAAATTTGCCGTCCACATCGCGAAGTAGAGCAGCGGTAGCTCGTCGGGCTCATAACCCGAAGGTCGGAGGTTCGAACCCTCCCTTCGCAACAAATAAAAAAACCTGCCACTGGCGGGTTTTTTTATTTTGAAAAAAGTAGTTAATGCGTTTGTCAGGGATCTAAATCGTGGATCGTAAATCGTGGATCGTTTATCGGGAAGCGTTAAGCGTTACGCGTTGAGCTTTCAGCTTATTTCCCCCCAAACAGTCTTTTGAAAAATCCTTTTTTCTTTTTATCATGTGGAGGAGGATTGGAATTTAAAGGCTCAGTTTTTTTTTAGATCCGTTGGCTTCGTCGAGTACGCGTTGTTCATCAGGCGTGAGTTTTGAATCGACAGGCACATGTGGTGAACTCGTATCCAGATACTGATTTGCATTTCCATTTCCCTGATTGTCGCCTTCAGCACCGGGTGTGTTCTGATCAATAATGTGCGAATAATCGTACATCATGTCTGCCTTCATATTTTCCGGTTGAACAAAACGTGCTTTACGGTTCAATCCAACATCTTTATCAGCTGCTGTTTTTGCATAAAAATATTCCCAGATAGGACGAGCCGCTCTTCCGCCTTCTCCAAGTCCGCCATCAAGCCGGATGAAATTATCGTCACATCCAATCCATACTCCCGCAAGTAATTGAGGTGTAAAACCTATGAACCAGGCATCTGTATTGTTTTGTGTGGTTCCTGTTTTACCACCCATTTCAGCAAGACCCAGGCGATCCCGCATTCCTGCCGCTGTTCCAATATCCACCGTACCCTGCATCATCCGGCACATTGTATAAGCGGTATTCTGACTTATTACTTCTTTTCTTTCTGTATCGAAACGGTCCAGAACATTGCCGTTTTTATCTTCAATACGTACTATATAATATGGTTTGGTACTAAATCCTCCTGACGGAAACATGGTATATCCCCACAGCATTTCGTATAGTGAAATCTCAATAGCGCCCAGGCAAAGACTGGGATAAGGTTCCATTTTAGATTTTATATTGATATTATGGAGAAAATCAACAAAACGTTTCGGTGTAACCGATTTCATAATGGAAGCGGAGGCACAGTTCAAAGAATGTGCAAGCGCGGTTGCCATTGTGACCTGGGGATCCATTTTACATTTTCCACCTGCTGGTACGAGTCCGAAGCCATCAAAATATTGCGGTTCATTATCAACGATGGTCTGGGGTGTAAATCCTGCATCTTCTATTGCATCGCAATAAAGCAGGGGTTTTATAGATGATCCTACCTGCCTCTTGGTGTTCAGATTTGCATGATCAAATTTATAAGTTTTGAAATCTATGCCACCAATCCATGCTTTGACAGCACCGCTCATCGGATCCATGGCCATGAACGCTGTCTGCATCATCTGGTGATTGTATTTGATGGAATCCAGGGGAGACATCACTGTATCTGTTTCACGACGGGAGTTCCAGGCAAATACTTTCATCTGAATCGGCTGATCGAATGATTTCCGTATTTCAGCTGAAGGAATACCATCATCTTCCATATTTTGCCAGCGGTCGGTGTGCCGGATAAGAGATTCCAGGATATTCGAGTGATCTTTCCACACGAGTCCACGTTTTATTGATGGCTGAGCGTTCAGAACTTTTTGCAGACCTGGAACCTGTTTGGCCACGGCTTCCTCCGCATATAACTGCATACGGGGATTAATGGTAGTATAAATCCTTAAGCCGTCTTCATAGAGATCGTAGGATTCTCCCGTCGCCGGATTTTTATGGTCTTTGCACCATTTTTTTAATTCATCTCTTATAACATCCCTGAAATAAGGTGCCAGACCATTGTTTTCATCCAGTTTTTTATAGCTTAGATCGATGGGTTTCAACTTATAATTGCGGCCCGCTTCTTCTGTAATGAAATTACTCTCGACCATCCGGTTAATCACGATGTTCCTGCGTTCAATGGCAGCTTTTGGGTTTTTCCTTGGATTATATAACGCATTTCCGCTGAGCATACCGATAAGCATTGCTGCTTCATCTACTGAAAGCTGATCCGGTTCCTTTTGAAAAAATGTGCGACTTGCATTCCGGATTCCATATACATTATCGCCAAATGGCACAGCATTCAGGTATAGTGCAAGAATTTCTTCCTTCGTAAAATTCCTCTCAAGCCTGACCGCAGTTATCCATTCTTTTAATTTTTCGATTCCACGACGGAACATATTATGAGAACCTTGTCCCAACATATATTTGGCAAGTTGTTGAGTGATGGTGCTTCCTCCTCCATCTCTGCCAAGCTTTACAACCGCCCGCAATACAGCCATTCCATCGATACCTGAATGATCGTAGAATCTTTTGTCTTCCGTGGAAACAAGGGCGTTGATTGCATTTTTTGAGATATCATGATATTCCACATTACTACGGTTACTTTTATCCTTATAATACTTTCCCATCAGGGTTCCATCATCGGCATATACTTCAGATGCCAGCATGATAGACGGATTCTCAAGTTCTTTTAAAGAGGGAAGTGAGCCAAAAACACCAAAGTTGATGAGAATAAGTAATAGTATAAATCCAATAAGGGCTCCAAAAAAAATCTTCCAGAATATTGGGTTTGCTTTTCGCATATTTTTTTTATTAAATTATTTTCATTTTATTCACCTTTTACCGTTTATCGTGGATGGTGTATCGTTTATCGATATGCGATGCACGACATACAACTTTCGATCATTTAACTGGCGGAAATTTATCGGGTGAATAAACTGATAAAAATTTCTTATAAAGCGACATGTCTTTATTTGCCTTTAGAATTTCCAGGTTCCGATCATCAATGATGATAAAGAAAAATTTATTCACCGGCAACCATGGAATGATTTCACGTGGCGCCGCATTCCCTACCTTGTCCATATAGGCCAAAGCCAAAGCTGCATTATCAAAACCCTGAATGATCATCATCTTGGTGGTATCACTGAGGGAAAGCTTACTGGTTTCATAATTTTTTCCGTAGAAATTTTCCTGGTTATACCGGTCGAACGCGTTTTTAGATTCGGTTACATATACCGGATCCACTTTTGTCATAACCAGAACAACTGACTGCGGTTTATCAGGTTCCCAGGTGAATGGGGACGAAAACAATGCCTGCTTTCTTAATTGCAGGGAGTCTGGTTTTTTGAGAACAACCTGGTTACTGTCTTTACCATTTCCTGCCGCCGGTTTTACTGAAGGCGGAGGTTTAATCCCGCCTTTTGGCGGGAGCGGTTGACCATTAGCGTTAGCAATACGTGCAATACTGTCTTCGGGCATACGGGTAACATGCAGGGTCCTCAGGTAATTTTCAATTCTCTCTCTTTCATTTAATACACGCAGAATATTTTTAGCTTTTGCAGCGATAACGGATCCCTGATATTTACTGATGATATTGTTCAGGGTTGATTTGCCAATACTATCGTAGCGGTAATGGATATAGTAGAGCGCCTCGATATATAATAACTGCGGAGTCCAGTATTTATCACCGTACATACTGTCGAGTCTTAGTTTTTCCGCAGCAGCCTGATCAAAATTTCCTTCAATCAGATCCTCATAAACTTTTTCGTATGCCCTGGTAGCCTGTGTACGGACAGGAAGGTCTTCCGGAGGTTTGGTTGGATTTTCAATCAGAGCTACATAGCGGCCTGATGGGAATTTTTGTTTCATCAGCGCTAATATCCTGGCAGCATTAGCGGAATCATTCAGATGGATGTAGCAGAAATATTGATTAAAAAGCGCTTCCTGGAAAAATCTTGTATCAGGAAATTGACTTTCCAGCGTATCATATGCTTTGATTGCACTTTTGTAGTCCGGGATATAATCCTGTAAGGATCTTCCGAGCAGAAATAATGCATTTTCAACAGAATCCTTTGACTTCTTCAATTTTTCAGGCGTAAGAGGTAAGCCATCCATCAGGGATCTCGCAGTTATTTGCGCGGCTGCGGGAGCTGCACCAGCACCGGATTCAGCGCCATTCAGCCTGAGATTACTTGCAGGTGTAAGGCCTGTAATCTGTCTGTTGATGAGCGATTGTGCTTCCCAGTTATCTACATTGGGCCGGTTACCCCATTTGGATTTGAAATCATTATATCCTTTGGCTTTGACAGCCTGGTTGTAAAAATACCAGTCCCCCGTTCCAGCTGAATTAAACATATCAGTTGTAGCATTGTTTGAACTGAAACCATAGCCAGCGGATCCACCGTTAAATTCTTCTTCCGAAAGTCCCTGCTGTTTTCTAAATGCCCGCAACATTTTTTTAATGTAGGCTTCCCTTTCTTCCGGCGTCATCGCAGCGATTTTCTGAAGGCTATCCTGTCTTTGAATGATGAGGATCTGGGGAACGATGCGACTGAGTGCCTGTTTTCTGTCAAGTAATATTTTGAGTGAATCCGCAATATTCGGATTACTGATGTTGATACTGTCGTAGGCATATTTTGCCTGCGGATACATTTTATCGTCCATAAATATCCAGCCGAGTTTCAGGAAGGCCCTGTCACGGTTGTATCCAAGACCGTTTGCATGTGCAATACATTTTTTATAATAATCACGTGCCGCCACTCTGTCATTTCTTTCCAGTTCCATTTCTGCCGCGACATAATAAATTACGTCCAGGTAAGGTTCATAAATTTCTTTTCTTGCCATTCGGCGAAGAGCTTTCAGATTCTTTTGGATATAATCATCATCCTTGTTTCCTGTTCCTTTATTCTGACGGATAGCATTCAGGCGGGCATAGACTTCCAGGGCAGGATCGATGGTATGTGATGCAGATTTTTCAAACCAGATTTTAGATTGAGCCGGAGATCCTGAGCGTTCATAAAGCTGTCCGATCAGAAATTCCCAGCGGGCCTGCTCGCCCTGGTCGGTTGTATTGTTCAATGCGAGGATAAGGTGATAAGCTGCGCTATCCCATTGTTTTATTTTGTAATTCCAAAGAGCCTGCATTTCATGAAGGGAGGGCTTTAAACGGTCAGGAAAATTCGGATCATTTCTGAGTATTTCTATTAATACCGCCCCTTCTGTTAATTTTTGCTGTTGGAAATAAGTACGGATCTGCCAGATAAAAGATTCGTTACGGCTGGGTGGCTGGCTGAAAATTTTTTTTGCAATATTTCTTTTTTCATTGGTAGAAATTGTAAACGCATTTCCTCCTTCTTCCTGGTTGCTTCCTATTGGGATGGGATATCCATCAGGATCATGTGGTGCATAGGCGTAATTAACAAATTGAAAGAGGATATGGGCAGAATCCAGGTTGTTCTTATAAAAATATGCCCTGCCCATGAGCATCCATAAATTATCTGTCCAGCTATTTCTTAAATCGCGCAGCAGGATTGCCGAATTGACTTTATCTAAAACTGAATCCAGGTTTCGTTTATCCTTTGAAGTGATATCCAGGGTATAATTGTAAAAGGGCAGGAGCTGGGTATAGTCTTCTTTAAATTGACCCTTAGCCCGTGCGAGCACTTCATTCAGTTTGTTGTTGGCGTTAAAATAAAAATTATACTGGGTGATGGTATTTTGAAGGAAGGCACGGGGCACGGTCCATTTGGTGTCCGTTGTCTTCTCATAACCGAGGACGCGGTTTTCGTATTTGTCCGGCTTTTTCAGGTCGAAATCAATCCCCTCCTGCCCGTATCCGTTCAGGTAAAAGAAAAAACTGCAACATATTACTGAGGTAACGATCCGTTTCACCCTTCGACCTTTAGGATTGCTATGCAAACTAAATTGTTATTAACTGATAAACACTGTTTTTATTATAAAAATCAGCCAATTTAAGGCTGTTTTAACCTGCAAACCAATAACTTGTTATCTTTAGTCCGCAATTTCTGCATATGGCCAAATTCGATGCCAATTCTACTTTAAAAAGATTGCAAAACCGTTACAGGCTGGTGGTCATGAATGATGATACCTATGAAGAGGTCGTAACATTCAAGCTTTCCCGGCTGAGTGTATATGTTTTTCTCAGCACGGTTTTTGTGTTACTAACCGGTCTTACAGTGGCTTTAATCGTGTTTACTCCATTAAAGCTTTATATACCCGGATATGGAGATTTAAATAATACTACGGAACTTCGTGAACTAAAAATACGAACTGATTCGTTAGAGCAGGAGATGAGGTACCGTGATCAGTATTTTCAAAGTTTAAGAAATGTGCTGGAAGGGAATAGTTCAGTAAAAACGGATACTACGGTGCTTAAAATTCCGAAAACGGAGAAAATTGACGATTAAAATCTGATACCAATGTTCAATAACAAATCAAAATCTGAATCAACAGAATCTGTTGTTCCAACAGGCAGTGCAAGTCTTATCGGCAGCGGAACTTCTCTTAAGGGTGATATTACCAGTAGTGGCGATCTCCGGATCGACGGAACGCTGGTGGGTAATATCATCTGTTCTTCCAAAATCATTATCGGAGCAAATGGTGTTGTGGAAGGCGATATCAGCGGCCAACAGGCTGATATTATGGGAAAAGTAAGCGGTACTATTAAGGTAAAAGAGCTCTTGCAGCTAAAAAGCAATTGCCAGGTAAACGGTAACCTGTATTCAGCCAAATTGCAGATTGAGCCTGCAGCCAGTTTCAACGGGCAATGCCATATGATCCAGGAACAACCTGCATCAGTCTCTGGCAAATCAGGTTCTTCATCAACTAAAGACGATTATCTGAAGAGTCCGTCTTTAGCCATATCTTAAGCCAAAGGCTTAAAGCGTAACGCTTAACGCTTTCTGAGAATGGTTGATGATCTATGATTATCAGGTATAATCTATTCACTTGTCGATCCATTAACCGATTTTATTCCCGGTACTATTCATAGATTATATTCCTTCATGAACTTTATTAATATTTTACCAGATTTGAAAAGCCTTAAGCGTTTAGCCTTAAGCTTTAAGCTTAAAAAGGTTTAATTTTGTGCGTATTTAAACCGAAATATGCATGCAAAGCAGAACCAGGGACAGGGCTGATCTGCAGATTATTTACCTTTTCCTGCTGACAAGCCTGATATTCTTATTGTCGAAATTTTTATTTCCCGGGAAAGCTGTCAACTATAACGTTTTGATTTACGGGAACCTGCTTTTATTTATAGTAAGCTGGATATCTGTAAGAATGAGTACCAGAGCCGTTGTTCATAAAAATGTCCAGGTTTTTTTAAGACTTGTATACGGTTCTTTTTTAATGAAGTTTTTTGTTTTGGCTATCGCCGCCTTTGTTTATATATCCATTTTCAAAAAGGAGGTTAATAAAGCTGCCCTCTTTGGATGTTTCGGGTTGTATATTATTTATACATGCATAGAAGTGCGTTCAGTGTTGAAACAGAGTAAAAAGCCAAATGCCTAAAAAGGAAGCGCCCCTCGAATATCTTGACAATTATCTGCCTGATGGCGCCTCCGGAAAATTATTTGAGTACCTGCACAGGTACAAGGTTCACCTTACTATTACCCGCAGCCGCAAAAGTATATCTGGGTGATTACCGCCATGCGACCGGATCAGATCATCACCGCATCAGTGTAAACGGAAGCCTGAATAAATATGCTTTCCTGATAACGCTTATACATGAGATCGGACACCTGATCACTTTTCAGCAATATGGAAACAGGGTCTATTCTCATGGAAAAGAATGGAAACTTGCTTACAGAGGTGTACTAGAAGATTTTATACGGCTGAAATTGTTTCCACCCGACCTGCACCATGCTCTTCTAAAATCACTGCACGATCTGCCAGCAAGCAGTTGCTCGGATATCAACCTGACCCGGGTTTTAAAAAATTATGATACAAGGAATAAAACTGTATTGGTGGAGGATATTAAAACCGGTACTTGTTTTAAAACTTCCGATGGAAAATTATATAAACGCGGCAGACAAATACGCAAAAGGATTGAATGTATTGAATTGCAATCAGGAAAGCTGTATCTGTTCAGCCCCGTTTATGAAGTGGAGCCGGTGATTAAATAATCAGGAACCGATAATTGCCATCAGCCCGTAAAGGACAATAACGGTTAATACGACAATGGCGAGGAATGGCTTGTGAGCGGATTTCATAGGTGCAAAATTTTAGTTTTCGTGGATCGGATCTTAACGTTAAGATATCCATTTTATTTTTCAGTTGCAAGCTTTCCCGGATCATTTTATTCATTGCCGGTTCAGGCTGGCCCTTTAACTTTGAAATATGGCCGAACCTATCGTAGAGCTCAGTAATGTAAATATTTACCAGTCAGGCACACTGATCCTGGGTAATGTAAATATCGTAGTCAATAAAGCAGAATTCGTATACCTCGTTGGTAAAACCGGGACAGGTAAATCCAGCCTGCTGAAAACAATGTATGGAGATCTTACATTAAATGAAGGGGAGGGGATTGTTGCCGGATTTAACCTGCGGGAAATGACCTGGAAGAAAGTTCCTTATCTGCGCAGAAATCTGGGTGTGGTTTTTCAGGATTTTCAGTTACTAACGGATAGAAATGTAATCGATAACCTCAAATTTGTGTTGAAAGCCACCGGCTGGAAAGATGAAAGGCTGATGACAGAGAAGATCAATGATGTGCTCGATAAAGTAGGATTGAAATCGAAAGGCTTCAAAATGCCTTATGAAATGAGTGGAGGGGAACAACAACGTGTAGACATTGCCCGGGCTCTCCTGAATTCTCCCAAACTTATCCTTGCAGATGAACCTACGGGCAACCTGGATCCGGAAACCTCTGATGAAATCATGCAACTTTTATTTCAGATCTCTAAGGAATATGGGACGACCGTGGTAATGGCTACCCATGATTATCGCGTGGTAAGCAAATTTCCTGCACGTACACTCCGTACGGAAAAAGGGAAAGTTATAGATAATGCTACCATATCTGTTCTATAAGGCGGGTGGCCGTCTGATGATTATTGTATTGATGCTGTAATTTTTCACGACGCCATTGAAGGTCCAGAAAAGTAAATGGTCTTTCATACAGGTGTTCAATGATCTTTTTAAAATCACCGGCTCCATCTGCCAGGTGGCAGACTTCTCTGAGACCGGTTCCGTTCGACAGCTGCTGCATTCACAACACAATGTCTTCCATTAAATAAGCGCATTCAACAATTTCAGTTTTATACCAGTACAATTGAATGAAGGAATTACATGCATCTGTGCTTTTATAATGATATCCTTCAGTTCCTGATCACTGGGATCGGAAACCAGGCAGCAATTTTTAAACTTTGCTACCGCGCGGCGAATTTTTGGTCCGGGGTTTTTACCTGCAACGAGAAAAGGAATGGAAAGATCATCGAAAACATTTTCCAGTAACCAGATTACTGCTTTTTCATTTTCATCAACGGAAAGATTTCCGTGATACAGACAATAACAACCTGTTCCCTGAGGTGATTCGACGTGTTGAAAGGGTAGAAAAACCGGGATAACGGTGATATTTTTGGATTGGTATGAAATGGCTGCCATGTCAGCATCGGCCTGTGAAACGGTTAGCAGGGGCCAACTGGAGGCGATCTGTCGTTCATAATTTCGGAGAACAGCGCTTTCACGCAGGTAATATAGTTTTTTTAACCATGAAGTGCTGCAATTTGCCAGTTGTTTGTAATAAACAGATTCCACATTGTGCAGCCGCAGTAATATTTTTCTTTTTATGAACCGGCTGTCCTGCATGAGATAGGAACAATGAACTCCTTCCAGGAGTATTGGATATTCGTCCTGTAAAAGTCTTTCCAGTAATTCCGGACTGGAACGGGAGCAAACAATATATGGCAGCTGATGCGAGAATCCCTTGTGCCCTGTTCTCCGCTGATAGTAATAAACCTGTTCACAAAAGGTATTTAATATGGGTTGTTCTTCTCTTCCGCTGGTAAAACAATGCAGATGAATTCTGACCCCTTCTTCATGAAGAGTCATGATTTTATAGTAAAGGTCAAAGACGCCGCCATAATCCGGTGGATATGGAACATCGTGACAAACAATATGCAGTTTCCTTTCTTGCATCTAATGATTAACCGAATCCTTTTCTACTTGTTTAAAAATATCTAAAACAATTTTGCTTTCGTTTTCCCAATTCAGTTCTTCCCTTACCCTCCAAGTGTTTTGTTTCCAGCGTGTCATCGTTTCCGGATCTCCGAAAATCTCTTTAATTTTTTGGGCTATATGTTCGGGATGATGATCTTCTATAAAACAGCCGACATCGTATTGGTTGATGATCTTTTCCTGTTCGACCAGCCGGCTGGCCAGAACAGGAACACCCGCATGGAGGTATTCAAATAATTTATTTGGAAGACTGTATTTATGATTCAAAACGGAAGGTTTATCAATGGATAGTCCCAGTTTCGCTTTACGAGTAAAATGACCAAGGATACCGAAGGGAACTTTGGGTATCATAGTGATTTTTTCTGAAAGTTGATTCTGCTCGATGATTTTTTCAAGCTTACCAAATACGTCACCGCCGCCAATGATCAGGAGATGAAAATGGGCTGCATCCAGGAAAAGCATACTGTAAACAATTTCTTCTGCACCGCGGGATTCATTAATCCCCGCACCCTGAAAAATCAGGAGGTTTTTATCTTCCGGAATTTTCCTGTCGATTGAAACGATCCACTCTCTTTCCTGTGGTGAAAGATCGGTTTCAACCGGATTCCTTAAAGGAAGATTTCTTACAACAAATAGCTTTTTATGATAATTTTTACGGTAGAGATTCCGGATTGAGTCTGAAACTGTATACATGTATTTCAGGTTTGAAAAAACGCGGATTTCTATGAATTTCCATACAGAACGTCGCAAGGGCTTGCGATCCAAACCAGCCATTTCCAGAAAATATTCATGACTATCATAAACAAGGGGTCTTTTTTTCAGCAGGGCCAGTAACATAGTTGCTGGCATAACATCCAGGTCATTACCCAGTAAAATGCCTGCCTTCTCTCTCAGCAATCTGAAAAACAGGCGGATATTATACTCTATATAAAATAAGAATGTTTTTCTGAACCATGTTTTTATCCTATATGTTTGATAATCACGCGGTTTTAAAGGTAAACTCATTTTATTCATAGATCCTGTAAGCAATACTCGATAGCCATTTTCGTGCAGGGTCTGACATATTTTGTGAACCCTGTAATCGGTAACCAGGTCAGAAATGACCGTTACCACAACCAGCTTTTGTTCAAGTGGATACAGGTAGGATGTCATAATTTGATTGGCCTGTCAAAACCAGGGATTTTGAATGAAAACGTAATAATTCTCAAATAATTCTCTACCTTCGCGCCGAAATTAGCAGAATATTATCTGGATGCCTTAAAAAAATTGAGATGCCTTATTTGACAAAAGAAAAAACAGCGGAATTCTTCACAAAGTTCGGAACTAGCGAAACTAATACCGGATCAATCGAAGCACAGATCGCGTTACTGACTGAACGAATCAACCGAATCTCCGATCACCTAAAGGAAAATAAAAAAGATTTCTCTACAAACCGCGGGCTGATGCGGCTTGTTGGTAAGAGAAAAAGACTATTGACTTACCTGAGCGATAATGACCTGCAAAACTACCGCCAGCTGATCGAAAAAATTGGTCTCAGAAAATAAACAAATTCCCAACGTATTTAAGTTGGGAATCATTTTTTCAGAAACCTTATTATCGTCACTTAACCGTTCCAGGAACTCTCCTGCTTATTGTTCAGAACGATTTATTTCAAATGATTCACTATGTTATCACAGCCTTTAAGTGTAACCTTTACAGATTGGTGAAGGATTACCAATTACGATTGAAACAGGAAAACTCGCCCGCCAGGCAGATGGCGCTGTTACTTTGCGCCAGGGAAATTGCATCATACTGGCTACGGTTGTTGCCAACAAGGAAGCCAGGGAGGGACAGGATTTCTTTCCGCTTTCTGTAGATTACCAGGAAAAATTTGCTTCTGCCGGAAGAATTCCGGGTTCATTCTTTAAAAGAGAATCCAGGCTAAATGATTATGAAGTACTGACCAGCCGGTTGATAGACCGGGCGCTGCGTCCCTTATTCCCTGAAGATTATTTCTGCGATGTACAGGTTTTGGTTACCCTGATTTCAAGTGATTCTGAAATTATGCCGGATGCATTGGCGGGACTTGCTGCTTCTGCAGCACTGGCTGTTTCCGATATTCCCATTAAAGAAGTAATCAGTGAAGTAAGAATCGCCAAATTGAATGGAAAATATATAATCAATCCAACCCGTACCGAACTGGAAAGCTCTTCGCTTGAATTCCTGATCGCTGCAACAGATAAGAATCTGCTGATGGTGGAAGGGGAAGCCAGTGAATGCAGTGAAGATGAGCTGATCGGTGCACTTCAGATTGCACATGATGCGATACGGATACAGATAAAGGCACAGCTGGAGCTTCGCGAAAAAGTTGGTATTAAGGATAAAAGAGACTATAAAAAACCAGAAACAAACGAAGACCTGAATGCGAAAGTACAGGCCTTCGCCAAGGAAAAAATTTACCAGATCTCCAAGGCTGGAAGTTCAAAACATCAGCGCAGCGAGGCTTTTGATCAGCTGAAGAAAGAACTGATAGAAAGTCTGGGTACTGAAGTTTCGGATACAGATAAAAAACTTGCTAAAAAATATTATGCTGATCTGCAATGGGAGATTGTTCGTAATATGATCGTGGATGAAAAAATAAGGTTGGACGGCCGTAAACTTGATGAAGTGCGACCCCTGGCCATGGAAACAGATCCTTTACCAACACCTCATGGTTCCGCCTTGTTTACGAGAGGTGAAACCCAGTCACTTACTACCGTTACTCTCGGTACACCACTTGATGAACTACTGGTGGAAAGCGCTGCAAAATCTGATTATTCAAAATTCATTCTGCATTATAATTTCCCACCGTTCTCAACTGGAGAAGTAAAAATGATGCGGGCACCTGCAAGACGTGAAGTGGGTCATGGTAATCTGGCCATGCGTTCATTGAAAAAAATGATGCCGGGCAAGGATTATCCATATACGGTTCGCGTGGTAAGTGATGTTTTGGAATCCAATGGATCTTCTTCCATGGCTACCGTATGTGCGGGATCTTTGGCGCTGATGGATGCAGGAGTTCCATTTCATAAACATGTGAGTGGAGTTGCCATGGGACTTATCACAAGGAATTCAGATAATAAATATGCCGTACTCACAGATATTCTCGGAGATGAAGATCATCTGGGTGATATGGATTTTAAAGTAACAGGAACCCGTGATGGTATTTGCGGAGTGCAAATGGATATTAAAGTTGACGGACTGAGCATGGATACAATGCGTGAAGCGCTTGAGCAGGCACGCAAAGGAAGATTGCATATACTGAATGCCATGTATGAATGTATTCCTACTGCAAGGCCGGAAGTGAAACCTCATGCGCCGAGAATGGAGAAATTGTTTATTGATAAAGAATTTATAGGTGCAGTAATCGGGCCAGGTGGAAAGATTATTCAGGAAATTCAGAGAGAAACCGGCGCTACCATTAATCTGGAGGAAGTCGGGAATCAGGGTGAGGTAAGTATTTTCAGTCCTTCCAAGGAAGGCCTGGATAAGGCCGTTGCCTGGATCAAGGGGATCGTTGCAGTTCCTGAAGTAGGAAGTGTATATGAAGCTAAAGTAAAATCTGTCATGCCTTATGGTGCATTTGTAGAATTCCTTCCAGGCAAACAAGGCCTTTTACATATCAGTGAAATCAGCTGGAAGAGGCTGGAAACAATGGATGGCGTATTAAATGAAAATGACGTTGTGAAAGTGAAACTGATCGGCGTTGATAATAAAACAGGAAAATTCAAGCTAAGCCGCAAAGTGCTGATGCCGAAACCAGAGGGCAGGCCGCAGGAGCAGGATAAAGCCTAAAGCCTAAAGCCTAAAGCCTAAAGTTTTCGGGGCATATAAGTTAGAGAATTATTTAAAGCATCCGTAAACGAGTGGATGCTTTTTTTATAAGATATTTTCAAGAATGAATAAATTTAATTTTGAAAATTTTCAAATTGCTTTAAGCTTTTAGCTTTCGGCTTTAAGCCCATGAACAGATATGTACAAATCAATATTGATACAAAGGATGATGATGAATCAGATATCCTCGTTGCACGATTAAGCCAGGCGGGGTTTGAAGGTTTTGAAGAAGAGCCATATAAACTTCATGCATATATTCCTGAATCCCTGTTTGAAGTATTGAAGGTTGAAAAAATAATTTCCGAGATAAAAGGTATGGCTGATCCGTATCACATATTCTTTACTACTGAAATTATAGAACCACGTAACTGGAATGCGGAATGGGAAAAGGATTTTGAACCCGTTATAGTCGAAAATTTTTGCGTCATCAGGGCCGATTTTCATCAACCATTTCCCGGAATTTCATATGATTTAATTATCACTCCTAAAATGAGTTTTGGCACAGGTCATCACGCTACTACTTATATGATGGTGGCGGTCATGAAAGATCTGGATTTCAGCAATCGTACCGTATTGGATTTTGGCACGGGTACGGGAGTTCTGGCAATTTTAGCCTGTAAACTCGGTGCCGAATCTGTTCTTGCCATCGATTCAGATGAATGGAGTATCAGGAATGCGATAGAGAATATAGCCGTCAACGCATGCAGCAGCATTCTTGTTGAGCAAAAAGATTCCCTGTCAGATATGGGTCAGTTTGACTTCATTCTGGCCAATATAAACCTCCGGGTTATACTGGAAAACATGGGCTTTTTACGACAACATTTGAATCAATCAGGCGTTTTTATAGGTAGCGGTGTTCTTAGTTCAGATGAAGAAAAGATCAGGATGAAGGCCACCACTGCGGGTTTTATGATGGATCGTCTGATGACAAAAGACAACTGGATGAGTTTCAGATTAAAAAATCAGTAATGCAAGCGAGATCGCCCATGTTTAATAGCTTTTTTTTGTTAATTTTGAAATCCAAGCATTCCTGCCGTCCATGAAGGAAGTTCTATTTATCCTGTTTGCCTATCTGATAGGTTCTATTCCAACGGCAGTATGGATCAGCCGTTATTTTTTTGGTGTTGATATCCGCGATTATGGCAGTGGCAATTCAGGCGCAACCAATACTTTCAGGGTCCTGGGTCCAAAATGGGGTTGCATTGTAATGTCCGTGGATGTTCTGAAAGGCGTTATAGCTACCAGTTTGTATATAGTCCTCCCATTTTATATGCACAATGAGTGGGACAGGACCAATCTTATGGTCGGTTTGGGTCTGGCTGCGGTGGTTGGCCATATATTTCCACTCTGGGCTGATTTCAGGGGTGGGAAAGGGGTTGCAACCCTGTTTGGAATGATCCTGGCCATACAGCCGCTGGTGGCCTTATATTGTGTGGGGGTCTTCCTGCTCTGTCTATATCTTACCCGTTTTGTTTCACTGAGTTCGATATTGGCCAGTATCGCTTTTGCTGTATTGATTCTCTTCATTTTTAATGAAAAGGAACCGCTTTACAGGGCTTTTGCCATTGCAGTAGCTTTGCTTGTAATACTTACCCATCAGAAGAATATCAGCCGGCTACTCAGAGGGAGCGAAAGCAAAATCCCAATTTTAAAGTACCGGGACAAAAAAAGGCCAAGGAGACCAGGCTCGCATATCTGATCCATCAGTTGAGTTGTATGGCGCAGTGATTCAATCTATTACCCTTCATTACCCTGAGAAGAACGTGTAAATACCCTTTTTAAATAGTTATCCTGAGTAAAATGATCATTTTCTTTTACTTGTGGGTTAGATTTTTGTACCTTTGCAGCCCCTGAAGGCGATTCCGCAAACTAAATTCATCAAGCATGTCATTAACTTTATTGGAAAAGTTAGAACTCAAAGAAGAAAAAAGTGTTTTAATTCAGGGTCTTCCTTCTTCTATAGAGAAGCAGTTTGCAAAACTGGCTTTTGCAAAAAATGTTACACCGCTTCTCAAGATCAGGAAAATCGACTTTGCCCTGGTATTTGCGGTGAATGAAACCCAGTTAAAGGGTATCATTCACGAAGTATTGCCAGCTCTTGGCAAAGGAGGCAAGTTTTGGGTGGCTTATCCTAAAACCAGTTCAAAGATTGCAACTACACTGAACCGCGAATGCAGCTGGTCCTGTATAACAAATGCAGGTTTCGAAGGAATCAATGAAATCACCCTGGATCATGTATGGACGGCTACACGATTTGAAAAAGTTGCTGTAGGCGCTTCTGTCTCAAACCGTAAAGTGGGGGCATTGGTCAGCTGATCAAATTTTCACGATTACTGTTCCTGATTTTCCCATCAGTTCCTTTTCCATTTGTTTTAAGTGGGACTGGGTTTGTATTAGTAAAGTCTGTTCCTCCGCATTTTTGGATTTTTCCAGATCCCTCTGGTTCATTTCCATTAAACGACGGATTTTTCGGAGTTTCATATACACCAGGGTAGACTCAACTTCTTCCAGATATAATTCATTTCTGGTAGGAATTTTTCCCTCGTAATGGCGTTTCCAGTTTTCACTAACTTCATAAGGGAAGTCCATGATGGATACCACAAGTGCACCCAGTTCCTGATCTTCATGGTATAAAAAATTCCGTGCCGTTGGTTCCAGCTTTTGATCATACCAGGTTTTATATAATTTAAGAATCCGGACAAGATTCTTATTATCAAACATTTCATCATCTTCAAATTCAGGTAATAAATAATCCGCTACGCGTTTTTCACCATCCCAGGATTTCAAACCGAATTCAAGCAGCGAGCGGATAATGGCACGCTCCTGCTGTTCGTCACGGTTCAGCAGTTCATTCAGCTCTTCATCAATAAAAATTTTTTCCGGCTGATTAATATCTGTTACAGATTCCTGTATTGTTGTTTTATTTTCAAATTTTCCGATTCTTTCCCTGATGAATTTATTTACAAGTGTATTCAAACCATTTTCATCAATTTTCAGGAGTTCGGATGATCGCCTGATATAATCCTGCTGACGTGTAAAATCTTCGGCTTTATTTATTCTTGAAATAGTTTCGGCTATCTGGCTTACAAGTTGTGCTTTTTTGTTGCTGTCGCCCGAAACAGCAGACAGTGAAGTTTCCAGCTGGAATAAAATAAAGTCTTTCTTATTAGAATTAATAAAATCCCTGAATGCAGCGGCCCCGATTTTACGTAAATAGCTATCCGGGTCTTCCTGACCCGGAATTAATACAAGTTTAACCTGAAGGCTTTCTTCAAAAGCCATATCCATACCACGCTGGGCTGCCTTGATACCCGCTGCGTCTCCATCATAAATGATTGTCAGGTTCGATGTATATTTTTTAATGAGTCTCAATTGATCCGGCGTCAGTGATGTGCCTCCGCTGGCTACAACGTTTTCAATTCCTGCCTGGTGCAGGGCGATCACGTCAGTATATCCTTCCACCAGTAAACATTCATCTGCTTTATCAATGGCCTGCCGCGCAAAATAAGACCCATAGAGCAGTTTGCTTTTTATATAGATCTCATTTTCCGGAGTATTGATATACTTCGGCGCACGATCATTATTGCGAATCAACCGTGCACCGAAACCAGCAATTTTTCCAATTGGACTATGAATTGGAAAAATGATTCTTCCCCGGTAATTATCCATGGGTTTTCCATCCCTGATAACAATGAGCCCGCTTTTTTGCAAAAGCTCCTGATTATATTGACCAGCGATAGCTGCCAAAGCAAAAGCATCCTGCGCGGAAGGATTATAACCCAGTTGAAATTTTTCGATGGTTGTGTCATTGAACCCGCGTTCCTGCAGATAACTCAATCCGATGTTTTGCCCTTCTTCATCGTTTTGCAAACAGTCACTGAAAAATTTTTGCGCAAATGCATTCAGTATATAAAGGCTGTCTGCTGTCTGTTGCTGAATTTTTATTTCCGGACTCAGTTCAGTTTCTTCAATCTCTACATTATAGCGGTTAGCCAGCCATTTCAGCGCTTCAACATAAGAGAATTTCTCATGCTCCATGAGAAAGCTGATGGTATTACCGCTTCGTCCGCAGCCAAAACATTTATAGATTTCCTTTGTGGGAGAAACTGTAAAAGAGGGGGTCTTTTCATTATGAAACGGGCAAAGTCCCAGGTAGTTGGCTCCCCGTTTTTTTAATTTTACAAATCCGCCAATGATCTCTGTAATATCGATTCGGCTTAGTATCTGTTGTATGGTATGCGGTGATATCAGAAAGAAAGTTTGAGCCTCGAATTTAAGGTAAAAAAAAGCATCTTTACAGGCTTTAAAACAGATTCAATGTATTCAAGTCTGCTGAAGATTAATCGCTTGTGCGTAAATATAAACGGGAAAAAAATTCTGCAAAATATTTCAATTGAAATAAAAAAGGGCGAGCAGTGGGTAATCTTTGGAGAAGCCGGAACGGGCAAAACAGTACTTGCCCGTACACTGGCGGGAAATCATGCTTTTTCAGGAATCATCGATTTTAAGGAACAGGATAAAAGTGCCGGCCAAAATAATGTGTTGGTGGTTGAACAGCAGCACCGTTTCAGAGACCTTCAGAACCAATCTAACTTTTATTATCAGCAGCGTTATAATGCTTTTGATGCGGAAGCAACGATTACGGTTGGGGAAGACATTTCCTCTTATAATGAAAACGGATTCGGGCATTTATCAAAAGCAGATCTGCTGAAAACTTTTCATTTGACTCCTCTGTTGAAAGAACCTTTGATACAATTGTCGAATGGGGAGAATAAAAGATTGCAGATTTTAAAAGCTGTTCTTAGTTTTCATCATCTGCTTATATTGGATGAACCATTTACAGGATTAGATCCGGACGGACGCCGGTTGCTGGATGATATTCTTTCTTTTTTGTCCGATTCCGGCCAGCAATTTATTCTTTTAACCAGCAAAGATCATATTCCAGCCTGCTTCAACAGATATGCACGACTTAAAAACGGTGAACTTTCAATAATCAAAAGTCCCGAATATATCAGCATGGAAGAAGATGCGCTACTTAACAAAGTACAATCAAATCAAAAGACTTTAAAAGAATTTCCTTCTGTGATTTCATTTTCTTATCCTGATTACAAGTACGCAGTGAGAATGCTGAATGTTTCAATCATGTATGGAGAAAAAAATATTCTGGAGGGAATAAACTGGGAAGTGGAAAAGGGATCCTGTTGGTCGCTTACCGGCCATAATGGTGCAGGCAAATCGACTTTATTAAGCCTGATAACCGGCGACAATCCGCAGGCTTATGCCAATGACATTTATTTATTCGACAGGAAAAGAGGATCAGGAGAAAGTATTTGGGAAATAAAACATAAAATCGGATTTCTGTCACCTGAGCTACATCTTTATTTTGATCCATATGCAACTGCATTTACGGCACTTGCCTCTGGTCTGTTCGATACGATCGGTTTGTTTCGTCAAATGAATTCAATGCAGGAAAAACTAGTACAGGAATGGTTGGAATTTCTGGGCTGTACGAATTATTCCAATACTTTATTGACGAGTTTGCCTTCAGGTGTACAGCGGCTGATCCTGCTTGGACGCGCCATGATTAAAACGCCGCCACTGCTGGTATTGGATGAGCCCTGTCAGGGTCTGGATGAGTCTCAAACAGCATTTGCCTTAAAAACTATTGACCGCTATTTTACTCTTTACGGGGCAAACCTGATTTTTGTTAGTCATTATTTAAAGGATTTCCCCCATTGCATTACCCATTCTTTGCAATTGAAAAAGGGAAAGATTGTATAACCTATTGATATTCAGTCCATGACAGGCTAAAAAGAAATACTCTGTCTGGAAGGTGTAAAAACGGGTCGTGTAATTCCGAAAATCTGTAAATTTGTTGTCCTGCAGGTTCACTTGCTACCCCGCATAATTCTGCTGCAGTCGTTTCTTACTTCCCATTAATTCTAACGTCAAGACTGAGATAATTTTTAAAACTGTGTAGTATGTATTCTTATGCCCTGTTAGAAAAAAACTGTTATTATCTGATCCAGGAAACGGAGGACTCTCCCGTGAATCTGATAAAAGTAAATTTGGAAACAGAACAGTGTATGTATGTTTCCAGGTATGCGGATGAACAATTAAATGAATGGAAGAAGAAAGGAGATCAGATTTTCGATATTCTTGAACTTGTGAGCGATGATAAAATAAAGGACTGGGAATCGATTTATAATGATAACCAGGGATCATATAACTATGAGGAGGATGAAGATTAAAAATGCTCTTCGCGGTACTTCTTAATTGCAAATTTCCAAAGCCCGTAGGAGATCAGCCCGGCGGCCATGCAAATGCTGAAGTAATTAATAAATGTTACATAAGGAAGATTAGCCTGACGTACATCCCTGCTCGTCTGTAAATAATTGAAATAAAAGGTTACCGGGAATAAACCATAGTAAAAAATAAAACCGGCGTTTATAAAAACCATCACATTTTCAAAAGAGGAATGTTCAATATTTCTCAGATAAAGGCTGATTCCCCAGATATTCATAACCAGGCAGATCAGGCTGCCTACTCCAATGATAATATCGTTTGAATCAAAATTAAATCCTTTCCATGCTATCATCAGGGCTTCAAAAAAAATAAAACCTATCAGCAGGTAAAGAAAAAATTTTTTCTTGTAAAAAAAATAAAAGAACAGAATGATAAGCGGAGCGTCAATAAGATTATAATATAATGTAATCTGATTTGTAATGGAATTATACCAGGTCCAATGAAATATTTCTGGTGTATAAGTGATTCCATTGATGGTCCAGAAAAGCGCGACAATAAGATAAGATCTGTCGGGACCTAGTTTTTTCCACCAGTAAAGGCAAAGCGGAATGAAACAAAACGCCACGGCCAGTATCGAAAACATCTGGTTTAGGTACGGAATGATACCGGTTTTCAAGGGTTAAAGTTTATGCTATAATAGCGTTAAATCAAGGGTTTTAGTATAGGTAAAACTACTTGGTTTTGTACTCAAATTACTGATGAAATAAATCGGCGGAATACCACTAAAAATCAGGGAATCAATTTACTAAAGACAGGGTTATTCACAAGTCTGCGTAATTCATGCAGCTCCCCAACAAACGGATTTAACTATATTTGCGACCATTCATTATGGCAGAAAACAAACAAGATTTATTCGAATATACCGAAGAATCCATCCGCTCCCTCGATTGGAAAGAACATATCCGGTTAAGGCCTGGTATGTATATCGGCAAACTTGGAGACGGCAGCAGCGCTGACGATGGTATTTATGTACTGGTAAAAGAAGTGGTAGATAATTGCATCGATGAGTACACCATGGGCTATGGGAAGCATATAGATGTAATCATTGAAGAAAAGGTGGTTACCATCCGCGATTTTGGAAGAGGAATTCCTCTCGGGAAAGTAGTGGATGTTGTGAGTAAGATCAATACCGGCGCCAAATACGACAGCAAGGCGTTTCAAAAAGCAGTCGGACTGAATGGAGTTGGTACAAAGGCTGTCAACGCACTCAGCCAATCATTCATCGTTGCTGCTTTCCGTGATGGCAAA
Source organism: uncultured Bacteroidota bacterium (assembly GCA_963711345.1). GTDB lineage: Bacteria > Bacteroidota > Bacteroidia > Chitinophagales > Chitinophagaceae > Puia. The sequence goes on from CAVQDS010000002.1 coordinate 2,220,297, forward strand.
GAAAAACGGGCATCATTCTCCAGGGGAAACCTGGTCAAAGATTTTAAAGAGATAAAATCAGATGAACCTAACGGCACCCTCGTTGAATTTGTTCCTGATGAAAATATCTTTAAGAATTTTCATTTCATAAATGAATACCTGGATAACCAGTTCTGGAATTATTGTTATCTGAATGCGGGGCTGGTTATCAATTATAATGGTAAGAAATACCTTTCCAGGAACGGATTACTCGATCTGCTGAAACGAAAGACGAATGAAGATGAACTATGTTATCCGATCATACATTTAAAAGGGGACGATATTGAAGTTGCCATAACACATAATAATGATTATGGCGAAGAAATATTCAGTTTTGTCAATGGCCAGTATACGACGCAGGGGGGAACCCATCAACAGGCTTTCCGCGAAGCTTTTGTGAAAGTTGTGCGCGATTTTTATAAAAAGGATTATGAAGCTGCTGATATCCGCCAAAGTATAACCGCGGCGGTTTCCGTACGTGTTGTTGAGCCGGTATTTGAATCTCAAACCAAAACAAAACTTGGCAGCCAGTTTATGCAGGAAGGTGGTGCCAGCATGAAAAACTTTATACATGATTTTCTGGCACGAGAACTGGATAATTTTCTGCATAAAAATCCTTCCATCGCCGACTCACTAAAAAAACGAATTGAACAAAGTGAAAAAGAGAGGAAAGAACTATCAGGTATTCGCAAACTGGCAAATGAAAGGGCTAAGAAAGCAAATCTGCATAATAAAAAACTGAGGGATTGCCGTGTACATTACAATGAGGAAGCTTCGGGTAAAGACAAAAACCTCATCCTTGAAAAACAGAAAGAATCCACCATTTTCATAACTGAAGGAGATTCCGCGAGTGGTTCGATTACTAAAGTTCGAAATGTAGAAACCCAGGCAGTCTTCAGTTTACGAGGTAAACCATTAAACTGTTTTGGCCTTACAAAAAAAGTTGTGTATGAAAATGAAGAATTCAATCTTTTGCAACACGCTCTGAATGTAGAGGATGGCATTGAAGGACTACGTTATAATAATATTGTGGTAGCTACAGATGCTGATGTGGATGGAATGCATATACGCTTATTGCTTATGACATTTTTTCTCCAGTTCTTTCCGGACCTTGTAAAAAACAATCATGTTTATATCCTTGAAACACCATTGTTTCGTGTACGTAATAAACAGGAAACGATTTATTGTTATGATGAAACGGAAAAACAGAGTGCCATAAAAAAACTTGGCAGTAAACCGGAAATTACAAGATTTAAAGGGCTTGGAGAAATTTCTCCAGAGGAATTTGCCCGTTTTATCGGTCGTGATATGCGTGTACAGCCAGTAATGATCATGCCTGAAACACATATCCAGCAATTACTGGAATATTTTATGGGGAAGAATACTCCTCAGAGGCAGGATTTTATTATCGGCAATCTACGCATGGAAATTGACCATGTTGAATAATGAAAGTATGGGAGGGAGTATGGGAGTATGGGAGTGGTAATCAAAATTAAAAAAGTAGACGGATGTTTCATATTGTATTTGACTCCGAAGGAGCCGCACTTTTAAATGCGGCAATGGATCTGGATATAAATTTGGATGGAGAAACTATCCTGTTCAGAGATGATTATTCTGTAGGCCCCATTCAGGATTTGTTTAGTGAAACAGGCCGGGAGGAGCGTATGAATTGGTGGAATGCAATTCGGGAAGATGCAAAAATTGCAAGCCCACATGAAATAAAAGAAGAAACTGATTCTGTTGTTCTTTCGAAAATTATCCAGCGGATGGAAGATGAAGAATTTGATCAGATCTGGATCTGGGTTGCTCCGAATGTGAAAGATGTCTGCGGTTATTACTGGCTGATAGCGCAGCTAAAATCATTTTCCGGAAGAATCTATGTGCTGAGCTTAAATAATCTTCCATTTATTAATGATAAAGGCCAGGTTTTTTATCCTATTTCATTAGCGGAGATTCCAGCACGTGAATACATCAAAGCAAAAAAACTAGCCCGTCCGGTGAGTTCGGCTGAATTCGAAACTGATCCTGATGAATGGTTAAGATTGGTTTCTGAAAATAAAAATCTGCGTTTGCTCGAAGGAGGTAAAAAGATTTCCCAGAAAGAAGATGATTATCATGATAAGGCTATACTGCATTTTCTCCAGCCTCAGTTTCAAAAGATATCCCGGACGGTTCATCAATTCCTTGTAAAATCACCCGAAAAACTGAATGAAAACTTTCTTTTATGGCGTTTGAATCAGTTGATTGCCGCTGGTGCTGCTGAACAACAGGGAGAGATGGTAAGGGTAGTTGTACCTGAAGCTAATCAGGTCAATGGTTAATGGTCAATTGTTATCAGAATTTATTACAAATTACGACTATCAATTAAAAAAGCGTTAGGCGTTAAACGTTTGGGGTTAGGCCTTTCGCGTTAGGCGTTTGAAGGTTTCATTCCAAGCGATTTCATCATTCGAAAATGTGAGACAATGGCCGAGCCCATCGTTTTGAATTCGTTATAACGCAACTTGTGTTCATTACATACATTTCTTACAATTTGAGCGATTGCAGGGTAATGTACATGACTTACTTTCGGAAAAAGATGATGTTCGATCTGGAAATTCAATCCGCCTACAAACCAACCGATTAATTTATTGCGCGGAGCAAAATTTGCAGTTGTCCGTAGCTGATGAATGGCCCATTCTTCTTCAATTTTTTGCGGTTCGATACCTGGTGCATAAACAAATTCTACTTGTTCAACTACATGTGCCAGTTGAAATACCAGGGCCAGTGTTAGTCCCAGGGTAATATGCATACAGCTAAATCCGACTGCCCATGCCCCCCAGCCAGCATAATGAACCGGAATAGCCACATAAAATAAAATATACATCAGTTTACTTAGCCAGAATATAATATGCTCTGAAATATTCATTTTCTGCAAACTGGTATTATGAATCTTTTGCTTGAAATATTTTGTGAAGTCCATCATGGATACCCAGGCAAATGATGAAATAGCATATAATATTACCACATATATATGCTGAAAACGATGTGCCTTCACCCATTTCTGCGATGCACACTGACGCATGACAGGACTCTTGGCAATATCATCATCAATCCCGTCGATGTTTGTATAAGTGTGATGAATGATATTGTGTTTGAATTTCCAGATAAATGCATTTCCACCAAGCATATTCAAACTAAGGCCCATAATATTATTTACCCAGGGTTTCCGCGAATAAGAACCGTGACACGCATCGTGCATAATGTTAAAGCCAATACTTGCGAGCACGAAACCAAACAGACCGGAAATCAAAATACCGGGAATTAATTGTAAATGAACAAACAGTAACGCCAGGTATAGTATGATAGCCGCGGGAACCAATGTAAGAGCCTTGATATATAATTTCCAGTTACCCGTTTTTCTAACCCGGTTTGCAGAAAAGTATTTTTCCACCGAAGATTTTAAATCCTGGTAAAAAGAATTATCCCTGTTATTGAAAGAAACTTTATACATGTTTATACAGAATGCTTACCACGCAAAGGTAACATCGTTTTAAGTTTGGAAAGAATCTAATCTGCGGCCAAATTGTTAACTATTTATATTTTGACTTAAATTCAATATTCAATATAAAATTCTGATCATGAAAAATAAACTGCCTGTCAACCTGCTTTTATGTTTTTTCGCCAGTGTTTGTGCCTTTTCACAGGAAAAATATAATGGCATAGATGCAAATCTTTCCAACATATTCCGTTTATCGGATGCGAGGAGTCGTTCCATAAGCCCGGAAAATTTTAATGGTGAAAAGGGTAAGGGCGCTATGGCTGTAAAGGGAACGGGTGAATCTGCAGCCAGAGAATTAGGAAAAGGATGGAAGCTGAGTCCTTCAGTTGAAATAAAAGCGCATACGACTTTCACAGTTGCAGAAATAGAAGGTCCGGGTTCTGTCCAGCACATCTGGATGACACCCACCGGAATTTGGCGAAATTCAATCATTCGCTTTTACTGGGACGATGAGAAAACGCCGTCAGTGGAAGCTCCGGTAGGAGATTTTTTTGGAATGGGTTGGGGACAGTATGCAGCATTACGTTCACTTGCCATTTGTGTGAATCCTGGTTCTGCATTTAATTGTTACTGGCCGATGCCTTTCAGAAAAAAATGCCGTATCACCATGGAAAATATTGATAATGAGCCCATGACACTTTATTACCAGGTCGACTATATTCTCACGGATGTGCCTGCTGACGCAGCTTATTTCCATGCCCAATTCAGACGTGTGAATCCTCTTCCTGAAAAGTCGGTGGTTGTTTTGCTGGATGGCGTTCAGGGGCGGGGACAATATGTTGGCACTTACCTGGCATGGGGCGTTCATAATAACGGATGGTGGGGTGAAGGCGAAATTAAATTTTATATGGATGGGGACACAGATTATCCAACGATTTGCGGAACAGGCACAGAAGATTATTTCTGTGGCTCTTATGATTTTGATACGCGTAAAAAAAATGCGAGTGGTGTGGATGAGTCTAATTATACTGAATTCAATACTCCATATTCAGGCCTCGCACAGGTTATACGTGGAGACGGCCACTATAATGTTTCACAACGGTTCGGTTTATACCGCTGGCATATAACAGATCCAATACGTTTTGAAAAAAACCTCCGGGTAACAATACAGGCACTCGGATGGAGATCTGAAGGCCGTTATCTTCCTCTGCAGGACGACATCGCTTCAACTGTTTTCTGGTATCAGTCTGAACCGCATGGGATCTTTCCTGTTTTCCCAAATAAGGATGCACTCGAAGTAAACTGATTATTAGAAAAGTAAAAAGTATAAAATGTTTTTATTGCAGATTCCAGATGGAAGAGAGGCTGCTGATTTTTATATTGTTTAAAGGTTTTCTGCCTATTTCCTGTTGTACGGAATTAAATGGCTGATCCGGAAAAAATATTTCTGTCATGGTTGTCAATCCCTGATCTGCGAATAATTCCAGTGAAGAATTATCCAGTATCATAATAATTTTGGAATCATTGGACTGTGCAATGCGCGGACCATAATATATAGCCGCAAACTGAGAAGAAAAACCTGAATTGCCAGCCGCCGTCCTGTCAATAAAAAATGAATTCTTTTCTTCATCATATCCGGCTTTTAATAATTGTCCTGACTGATTGCTGAAAACAAAAGAAAATGAGTGTAAATCCGGAATATTCATTTCAATTCGCGATGGTCCTGATAAAGCAATCCCGTTTTCAGTTGAATCATGATTATAGGTATTCGTTTTTGTAACAAGTTTTTCTATTGCGTTTACCGGCGTCATGGTAGTATAATATCTTTCACCGGATTTTTTCAAATTAAGAATCCGGGGAAATGTCATAGCGCTTCTCCATTTTACAGTTGGAACTCGGGAACCGTATAACCAGTTACTCATCCAGCCAAGAAAAATTATGTCATCTCCGGTATTGCTGAATGTGACACCGGCATAATTATCAGGTCCGTAATCAGCCCAGCGCGTTACAGTATCCCTGCATGAAAAAGAATGTCCGTCAAAATCACCCGTGAAATACTGGGTTCCGGAACCTCCCTGAATTCCACCAGGATTGATATTTACAATCAGCAGCCAGATTTTTTTTCCATCTACATGGAAGGGAATAAGATCCGGGCATTCCCAGACACCGCCATGTGCGCCTAATCCTTTTCCGAATTCACTTTCTTTCGTCCAGGTTATCAGATTTCCGGAAGAATAAAATATTATCCGGTCTCCTGCGGCGAGTGTCATGATCCATTTTTTCTGTTCAGGGTACCAGCTTATTTTGGGATCCCTGAAATCTTTTAAACCGGGTGTTTTTAAAACAGGGTTGCGGGAGTATTTAGTCCAGTTTATTCCGCCATCAAGACTATAGGCAATACTCTGGTTCTGAAACTGCCTGGAACCGGATTTTTCTCCCTTGGGATCATGTTGTGTATAAATGGCAATCAATGGAATTTTTCCATTCACTCCGAATCCACTGGTGTTGGATTTGTCCACAACCACTGAACCGGAGAAAATATATCCCAGGCTGTCAGGGTATAATGCGATGGGCAACTGTTTCCAGTGTACCAGGTCCTTACTTACGGCATGTCCCCAATGCATGGGTCCCCATACTGTGCTATCCGGGTAATATTGAAAAAATAAATGGTAAGTACCTTCAAAGTAAACGAGTCCGTTTGGGTCATTCATCCAATTTGCCTGCGGAGAGAAATGGATCTGTGGCCTGTAGGTCTCATGGTAAATTTCCTGAGCAGGAGAACTCATAAATCTCATCAGCATAACAATCAGACAAATCATCCGTTGGATCATGGTATTGGTTTTGCTAAACAAGATAAACTATATCAGAAAGCAGAATACAGGTAAATTTATAAATAGTTAATTATGCCAACATGAAATTATTTCCTTCTAAAATTATTTTCTCAGTCCTGGCCTTCGGGTTGACCGGAGCCTGTCATACTTCACAGATAAAAGATAAAGAAATAGTAGTAACTGAAAACGGTAGCAGAAAGTTTTATGGAATGGTTGGCAGCGATTCGGTATATGCATATACGATTAAAAACAGCAGTGGTCTGAAAGCCGTCATAACAAATTACGGTGCAACATTGCTTGAATTATGGACAGCTGACAGATCCGGTAATATGGGCGATGTTATACTTGGTTATGATTCGCTCACCGGTTACCTGCAGAAAGGAAATCCTTATTTTGGAGCGATCGTGGGCAGATATGCTAACCGAATCGGGCATGCTTCTTTCGTTATCGACGGAGTTACCTATAAAATAACGGCTAACGAAAACGGGAATACCCTGCATGGCGGATTAAAAGGTTTTGATAAAGTAATCTGGACCGTTGAACAGGTAAATGATTCTATTCTGGTACTTTCATATACCAGTCGTGATGGAGAAGAAGGATTTCCGGGAACTCTGAGTGTTAAAATCGAATATGGGGTCTCATCCAAATATGGCAACAGGTTATTTATAAATTATACTGCGATGACTGATAAAAAAACGCCGGTGAATTTAACCAATCATGCCTACTTCAATTTATCTGCAGGAAGGGATTCAACTATACTAGACGAAGAACTAACGATCTATTCAGATAAATATACAGTTGTAAATAACGCCCTGATTCCAACAGGTGAAAATGCTGATGTTAAAAATGGGCCGATGGATTTCAGAAAAAATAAAAAGATCGGCAAAGATATCTCCCAAATGAATGGGGGATATGATCATAATTTTGTTATAGAACGAAAATCAGATTCCGGATTGATACGAATTGCGAGATTATATGATCAGGGTTCAGGAAGAATGATGAACGTGCTTACAACCCAGTCGGGAATTCAATTTTACACCGGAAATTTTCTGAACGGAACTTTAACCGGAAGGAATGGAAAGAAAATTGTAAAATATGGCGGATTATGTTTGGAGACCCAGCACTATCCTGATTCACCAAACCAGCCTTCATTTCCAAATACAATTTTAGAACCTGGCCAGGCTTATAACGAAATGACGGTTTATCAGTTTTCAATACAACCTTGAATTTATAGATGACGCCTGCGGCAGGCAGGGTTGAAGGATGACGGTTAACGGATGACGGATCATTTAAATTTTATATTCTAAAACCAAATGAAAAAAGCCATATACCTAATTATCAGCATTTATTTTCTTCAGGATTTGCAGGCTCAAACAGTGAGGCCTGTTTGGACCAAAGATTATGCCATGCAATGGTACTCCGGGCAGGGATGGTTGCGCGGTTGTGATTTCATTCCGAGTACAGCGGTCAACCAGTTAGAAATGTGGCAGGAGGAAACATTTGATACTCCAACAATTTCGCGTGAACTGGGATATGCACAGTCCATCGGGTTAAACTGTATGCGGGTATTTTTGCATCATCTTGCCTGGCAGCAGGACCCTGCTGGATTTAAAAAACGAATGGACGAGTACCTTTCCATTGCATCCCGGGAGAATATTAAAACTATTTTTGTTTTTTTTGATGATTGCTGGAATGAATCTTACAAGGCAGGAATACAGCCTGCTCCAAAACCGGGTATTCATAATTCCGGTTGGTTGAGAGATCCCGGAAAATTACTTTATGAGGATTCCACATTGATGCTTGTGCTTGAAACTTATGTGAAGGACGTACTAAATACATTTAAAGATGATCAGCGCATCCTTCTCTGGGATTTATACAATGAACCTGGGAATTCCAATTATCAGAATAAAAGCATGGTACTGTTGAAAAATGTTTTTCGATGGTCAAGAGAAGTTAATCCTTCACAGCCCCTGTCGGCTGGAGTCTGGGACAAAAACCTTACTGACCTGAACAGATATCAGCTTGCTGAATCAGATGTAATTACATATCACAATTATGAGGACGAGAAAGCTCATATACAGGTAATTGACAGCCTGAAAAAATATGGCCGCCCACTCATTTGTACAGAATATATGGCCCGACTTCGCAACAGTACTTTTTTCAATATTATGCCCATGCTGAAAAGAGAACATGTGGCTGCTATTAACTGGGGTTTAGTGAGTGGAAAAACAAATACCAAATACGCATGGGATACTCCCATTCCGGACGGTTCGGAGCCCAAAGTCTGGTTCCATGATATTTTTCGGCCTGATGGCACACCCTATAGTCAGAAAGAAGTGGATTTCATCATGTCGCTTACAGGGATCAAAGCACCCAGCCAAAATCAGCCAACTGCTGTTTTGTAGAATCGAAATCATGATGAATGATTCCGTGAATGCCTAAAGTGTCAGCTACCTGGACGAACATGGGACGGTCTTCAAGGTAAATCACTTTTTCCGGTAAAACCTGGGCTATATCCAACGCCACTTTAAAAATATCTGCGTCGGGTTTTCGGAAATGAACGAAACAGGAGCTGATAAAAAAATCAACAAATTCACCCAGTTTAAATGTACTGATCCTGTAATTATTTAATTCCCTTCCTTCATTACTGACCACGGCAATTTTAATTCCGTATTTTTCCTTAATCCCCCGAATGAGTGCCAGCATATCAGGATAGGGTTGTGACTGGTCGAACATAAATTTTCTGAATTCTACTTCCGTAAAATTTCTTTCCTTGTAAAATACGAGACGTTTCAGGTATTCGCTGAGTGTAATTTTTCCTGATTCGTACGTATCGAAAGTAAGATGATGTCTTTCTTCTGTTTCGACCGGATCAAGATTAAAATGGTTGATGGCTTTAGTTCTGCCATTCCTGTCCCAGCCATTGGTAAGAAGGACCCCGCCGATATCAGTAAAAATAGTAGTGTATCCGGAGTTTATTTTTTTCATGCAACAGGGATAAGTTTTTCCAGGTAAACATCCTGTATGCTATTCAATAACTGAATGCCTTCAGAAAAAGGGCGTTGAAATGCTTTCCTGCCGGAAATCATTCCGCTGCCACCTGCACGTTTATTTATCACAGCTGTTCGCAGGGCCTCTTTTAAATCCTTTTCTCCTTCAGAAGCGCCACCTGAATTGATCAATGGTATACGGCCGGCATAGCCATTTAATACCTGGTAGCGGCAAAGATCGATCGGATGATCGCTGGAAAGATCTGTGTACATTTTTTCATCCAGTTTTCCATAATGGCTGCTACCTATATTCAGTGCTTTATATCCGCCATTAAGTTCGGGTAATTTCTGCTTTACAATATCAGCCTGTATGGTAACGCCGAGGTGATTTGCCTGACCCGTCAGATCGGCTGATAAATGATAATCTTTGCCATCCTTTACAAATGCATTATTACGCAGGTAGCACCACAGCACTGTTGCCATTCCAAGCTGATGTGCCTCATCGAAAGCTTTTGCTACTTCGGTAATCTGGCGGTCAGATTCTGCAGAACCGAAATAAATGGTTGCGCCCACAGCAGCTGCACCCATGTTCCAGGCATCACGCACAGTTCCAAATAATACCTGGTCAAATTTATTTGGATAGGTCAGCAGTTCATTATGATTTATTTTAACGATGAAGGGTATGCGATGTGCATATTTGCGGGCTACCATTGCTAAAACACCAAAAGTACTGGCGACAGCATTACAATTGCCTTCCATTGCGAGACGGACAATATTTTCAGGATCAAAATAAAGAGGATTTTTAGCGAAGGAAGCACCTGCACTGTGTTCAACACCCTGGTCCACGGGAAGTATGGACAGATATCCGGTCCCCCCAAGTCTGCCCCCATTGAAAATCTGCTGCAGATTGCGAAGGGTTTGCAGATTACGGTTGGAAATCGAAAAAATATCATCTATGAAATGGGGAGAAGGGAGATGCATTGATTCCTTCGGAATTTTTTTACATTCATGAGTAAACAGGGTTTCATTTTCCTTTCCCAGTAATTCGGTGATTTGCTGATATGTCATAGTCGTTACAGTGATCCTAAAATTAAGATTTCAGAAATGAAAACCGACGCTTTTTTCAACAAAGAAGCTTTCGTTATGTTAATGATAACAAAGAAATTTAATGCTCAGCCTGAGTTTTCTTGACCAGTCAATCGTTCCAAAAGGCACTCTTGCATCCGAGGCAATTTCGAATACCATTCAAATGGCAAAACTGGCCGATGCCTGGGGGTTTCACCGTTTCTGGGTGTCTGAACACCATAATTCCGCGATGATCGCAGGGTCGGCTCCGGAATTGCTTATGGTGAGGCTTGCCAGCGAGACCCATACTATCCGCATCGGTTCCGGGGGTATTATGTTACCCAACCACAGTGCTTTAAAAGTTGCCGAAAATTTTCGTTTGCTGGAAACTATGTATCCGGGAAGAATTGATCTGGGAATGGGCAGGGCACCTGGTGGGGACCGTATATCGGCGGGACTGCTCAATCCCTCCAATAATTTTTCTGAGGAATCATATATACAGCAGTTGGAATATCTCCTGGCATTTTTTCATGATGAAGCGGCAACGCAATATGGACCCCTGCTGGCAGTTCCTTTAAGCACAACAGTCCCTGCACCATGGATTCTAAGTTCCAGCGGTGGCAGTGCTGCTATTGCGGCTAAATTCGGAATGGGACTTGCCCTGGCACGATTTATCAATGGATTTGCCGGACCGGAAATTGTAGATTCTTACCGTAAAGCATTTCAGCCTTCACGCGAAATGCCGGAACCGCAAGTCCTGCTCGCGATCTCGGTATTATGTGCGGATACAGAAGAAAAAGCCGCACAACTCAGGAAATTGGCGGATTATACACTTCTTCAATTTGAAAAAGGAAATTTCAGAGAAATGAAGCGGTATGAAGATATCAGGGACTATGTTTTTTCAGATGCCGAATTAGAAAGAATTCAGTTAAACCAGGGTCGCATCGTATCCGGAACACCGGTACAGGTAAGAAAACAACTGGATAGACTGGCCGATGAAATGGGCATTCATGAAATTATGGTAACTACGATGACGCATTCTCAAAATGACAGGTTCAGGTCATTTGAGTTGATTGCGGAAACGTTTGGACTATTCAAGCCAGTCTCGGTCTTTTAATATACTTATTCAGATTGATAAGCAATACGCTGAAAAGAATAACGAATAATCCACTTATCTGTAAATTATTCACGTGTTCAGCATTCATGAACACACCAAGTAAAACAGCCACTACCGGATTAACATAAGCGTATGTGCTGACTTGCGCCGGCGATCTTACTTCCATCAGCCATACAAAGCAACTGTAAGCCAGAATGGATCCAAATATTACGAGATAGGAAATGGAATACCAGGCTTCCGCGGGTACCGATGAAAGTTGAAATGTTTTAAATTCCCCGGTAAATCCTGCTCCCATAAAAAAATATATTCCGGCGAAGAACATTTGCCAGCTGGTATTAACTGAAGCGGGTGCCTGTGTCTTTTTATATTTTGCATAAAGTGAACCAATGACCCAGGACATAGACCCGATGATCAGCGCGAATAGAGCGATGCGTTCATAAGGATTGCGGTCTGTTTTATAAGCGGAAGAAATATTAGGAAGGAACAGCAGGAATATGCCTATCAATCCAAGAAATAAACCGGTGAGTATGGATTTGCTGGAGAAATTTTCTTTCCAATGCGGTTTGTCATATACCACATACCAGAGCGGGGCAGCAGAAATTATGATGGCAACCCAGGCGCTGCCGACATATTGCTCAACAAAAATTACGATACCATTCCCAATAAACAGAATGAGAAATCCACTGACTGCAGACAATTTTATGGTTTCCCAATCCAAAAGGTTTTCTTTTTTCCAGACTGCCCATATCATCATGATCAGGCCGGCAATAACAAAACGTATACCACCTAATAAAAAAGGAGGGAAACCATGCAAGGCCTTACTTATGAAAAAATAGGTAGAACCCCAGACGATGTACACCGTTGAGAAAGCAAGGACCACTGAAAGAGAACCGGGTGCTTTGAAACCGGAATTGTTCATTAGCTGCTGTTTAAACCTTTACGGGAAAAATGACTACTCAAAGTTATAAGGAAATATATTAAATTTACCTTCGAAATCAATGTTTATTTTAATATTTGCTTTCGAAAACAAAGAAAATTCATTAAAACCCTTTTATATGGAATTAGATAAAACAAGCTGGTCGATCCTGGCATGTCTGCAGGAAAATGCAAGGGCATCTTTTGCCGACATAGGAAGGGAGGTAGGTCTTTCAGCTCCTGCAGTTGCAGAGCGCATGATAAAACTGGAAGACGCGGGAATCATTCAGGGATATCGAATTGAAGTGGATTATGAAAAAACAGGTTACGCTTTAAAAGCCTTCATCACTTTTACTGCGCATTCGGGAAAGTTTAATTCTTTTTTAAACTATATTGAAAAACTGGATGAAGTTCTTGAATGCCATCGGGTAACCGGTAACTATTGTATTTTTATGAAAGTCGTTGTAGAAAATTCTGGTCATCTTCAACAGTTGCTGGCAAGTATGATGGAATATGGCGAGACGACAACTTCTGTTATTCTTTCCAGTCCGATAACACACAGGGTTTTCACAAAACATGAAACAAAGACTAAAGGAAAAGGTCACGTTGTAAAATCCCGCCTGGCGTAACCGAATAAGATTCAAGATCTGTTACACCTTCGGCACGCAATACTTCTTCATCAATGAAATGATTGCCCGTTGTGGATTTTGCATCTTTACCAAGTATGTAAAAAGCAGCGTCAGCTACGATCTCCGGTTTGCGACTAACCTGAAAAAGTTTTTCTCCTCCCAGTAAATTTTTTACTGCTGCTGTTGCGATCAGGGTCGCAGGCCAGAGACTATTAGAAGCTATTCCATCTTTTTTAAATTCTTCTGCCCAGGCGCTTGCGAGAAGGCTCATATTGTATTTCGCCAATGTATAAGCAACATGATGTTTAAACCATTTCATATCAAAATTTAATGGCGGGGATAAGGTAAGTATATGGGGATTGGATGATTTTTTAAGAAACGGATAAGCATATTTAGTTACCATAAATGTTCCACGCACATTAATATCAAACATCAAATCATATCTTTTAGGTTCCGTATTTTCTGTACTGCTGAGAGATATCGCTGACGCATTATTGATAACGATATCCAGTCCCCCGAATTGTGATATTGTTTTGTCTATTACATCCTGAACAAGTGTTTCATCTCTAATATCACAATAAAGAGGCAATGCTTTACCTCCTGCTGCTTCCACTTCCGCGGCGGCCGAAAAAATAGTTCCTCCCAGGCGTCCGTCTTCTTTTGTTGATTTGGCGGCAATCACAATATTAGCTCCTGCAGACCCGAGTTTCAGTGCGATAGCTTTTCCGATACCCCTTGTGGCGCCCGTAATCAGAACTGTTTTATTTTTAAAATTCATAAATCTTTTGGATGATCTGCTTAGTTATTTAAGCATGGCACGAAGTATGTAATTATCTGCCTAAAGATAATACGATGTCTGCCAAAACGGTTTCTTATTTCGTTTTACACATGAATGAGCCTGGGGATCTAACTCCCAAACCCCGGCCGGAATGGCCCCCTGTTGAACCTGCTCCAACGCCGCCAACTACTGATCCTGTACCCACGGTTCCTCCCGTTACAGGTCTGCAGTTTTAACACAATTGACATTTACTGAATCAGCAGGGCCTTTAAGTAATTATATTTGATACTTAAGGTCAATATGGAATATTTTCTTGGTATCGATATCGGAACCACATCGGTAAAATCAGTTGCGTTTTCCAGCACTGGAAAAACCATTTGTGATCATGCAATTTCTTATCCGATTAAACATCCTTTCCCGGATTGGAGTGAACAGGATCCCGAGGAAATTGTGGAATCAGTTTATAAGACTGTAGAAAATATTCTCAGGGACCTTTCTCCGCATATTCCCAGATTGTGTAGTTTCAGTTCAGCGATGCATAGCCTGATTGCCGTTAATAAAAATGGTTACGCTATTTCTCCTTCTATAATCTGGGCTGATAACCGGGCAAATGAAATGGCAGCCAGGATTCATCGGGATAACCAGGCGAATAAATATTATGAACTTACCGGCCTTCCCGTTCATGCCATGTCGCCATTTTGCAAACTGCTATGGCTCAGGGAAAACCAAAAAGATATTTTCAATAAAGCGCATAAATTCATCGGAATAAAAGAATATGTTTTTTTCAAATTGTTCGGACGCTATGTGGTGGATGTTTCTATTGCGGCAGCCACGGGACTAATGAACGGAGAAACCTGTCATTGGGATCCCTGGATACTTGAACAAGCGGGGATTTCTGAAGACAGACTTTCTGAAATCTCAGAAATAGGGGAAATATTTTATTCTCCCAACATATTTCCATCTCTGAAAGATACTCCCTTCATTATAGGTGGTAGTGACGGAGCGATGGCTAATATTGGATCTACCGATGAAACAGGCTCTCTCGTGATTACAGTCGGAACCAGCAGCGCAGCGAGGCTGATAATTAACAAACGTCAGATCGATCCGCAAATGCGGACTTTTTGCTATTATATCACTGAAAATAAATGGCTGGTAGGCGGGGCAAGTAATAATGGCGGCATTGTTTTACAATGGTTGCAGGAAAATTTTTTTAATTCGAAAGAAGATGTCAGCATTTTTTTAAATCAGGCATTATTAGCCGAGCCTGGTTCAGGGGGATTGATTTTTCTTCCATACCTGATGGGAGAACGGGCACCCATCTGGAATGCGGAAGCCAGGGGCGTTTTGTTTGGACTACGAATTCAACACGGCCAAGCCGAAATGGTTCGGGCATCCATGGAAGGTGTTGTCTATTGTTTATATGCTATCAGTCAGCCACTTTTTGAAACGACGGAAATCCGGAATATTTATGCCACTGGCGGTTTTGCCCGTAACGGGCTTTGGTTGCAGATCCTTTCAGACATTTTTAATTTACCTGTGATTGTTTGTGATACCATTGAAAATTCCGCATGGGGGGCAGCAAAAACAGGTATGAAGGCATTGGGGGTTACTATTTCTGCAAAATCGGAAATCAGCAAAACTTATTTTCCCAATACATCTGTTCATTCTATTTATAAGAAAGGCTTTCAAAAATTTCAGGATTTGAATCAATTGTTGAAGGGGGAATTTGTCTATTGAGATCAGGGGATTTTTTTAAAATCAAGATCCTGAAAATCGTAACTGAAATCTGTAAGCGGCGAAACAGTTTTCATTTTCATAGCATCAGGCTGACCGTTTTCATCCAACCGGAATATTACAAATGCGTCGGCATCCATGCTGCGGTCGCGCCATTTCACTACAAAACTATTTTCTTTATAAGGGAGCAATTCGCCGGTGAGTTTGGGTGAACGTTTTGAATCAAACCAGTACTTTCCGTTTTTAAGAGAAATGTATACGTCTCCCAGCCAGGGATCCCTGTAAGTACCGATGTAAATACTAAAATCGATTTTGGGGGGATTTAACTGCGCTTTATTGATTTCCTCCCATATGGGATCAGTTATGGATTTATTATGTGCCAGGTTTGAATTTCTTTTTGAAGTCAATTCACCTATCCAGTCTTTCCGTGGCAAACCAAGGTAACCATCTTTTATTTCATTGGTGACGGAAATAAATGCGTCACCTACCTGCTGGTTAGTGAGGACGATGATTCCAAGCTGCAGCTCAGGAATAATTGTAATCTGTGTGACCATCCCTTCAAGTCCTCCGGTATGACTGAGTTCCTTATAACCTTTTACGTCTTCAATGAAAAATCCTAACCCGTAAGCTTTGAAATGTGTATTATAATAACCCGGATCACCAGCCTGCATAATGGTTTGAGGAGACCAGATTTCTTTTTGAATCTTCGGGTTGAACAAACTAGCGTAATTTGGCCCGTATTTTCCCTGCGCTAAAAGCAGTTCCACCCATTTACTCAGTTCAAAAATATTTGAATTAATTCCTCCGGCAGAATGCCCGACTTTCATTGTGCTTCGGGCGATTACTTTTACTTTACCTTCCACTTCAGCATGACCGTCTATTACATCAGATTTATTTTTCAACTGGTCGAAGGAACAGGCACTCATTGTCATTCCTATCGGTTTCATAATGCGTGTTTCAACAAAATCATCCCATGACATGCCACTTGCCCTTCTCACGACTTCACCCGCAACGATATACATATTATTATCATAATCAAATTTTGTCCGGAAACCTGAAACCTGTTTAAGAAACTGGAGGTTATATAAAATATCTTTCAATTCGAAATCGCTTGAGTCAGGAAAAAACATCAGATCGCCTGCACCCAGTCCGAGTCCGCTGCGATGTGTCAGGAGATCACGGATTGTAAATTCTTCGGTAACATAAGGACTGTATAGCTTGAACTCCGGAATCCATTTACGTACTTTATCATCCCAGGATATTTTCCCTTCATCAACCAGGATGCCCAGTGCAAATGCCGTAAAAGCCTTGCTGTTGGAAGCAATGCCGAACATAGTGTATTCATCTACCGGTAGTCCGGAGTTCAACGAACGGACGCCATATCCCTTCGAGTGAATGATTTTCCCATCCTTGATAACAGCAACAGCCATACCCGGGATATTAAAAATGCTCCTGGCTTTCTCTGTAATACTATCGATTGCGGAAGAACTCAGGGGTTGTGTACGGGCCTGAAAGGAAAAAAATATGCAGGCCGCAAACAGAATTTTTTTCATGGCAGTGAAATAAAGAATGACAATAAAGATATGTGCAAATTCTATTTCCAATCACCAAAACAAAAAAGGGGCATATTGAAATATACCCCGAAACGACTGCCATCTTATTTAACTATTTCGGAGGTCATGGACGGAATCGAACCGCCGTTTAAGGTTTTGCAGACCCGTGCCTCGCCTCTCGGCCACATGACCCTTATAAAATGCAATGATAATGTAAATATACTAGTCTATGAAATTAGTAGACTATTTTATTTATTTGTGGATAAATCATGTTCTGATTAAAGGTAATTGTAGAAATTGCCGCCTGGATCGGAGAGGAGTTCTTAATTTTGTTGTCTGAACATAACGCTTTGAAAAAAATTTATAAGCCATCGGAAACGGTTGCTCCGTTTTATCAGCGATATATTGATAACGTTCCGGATGATGGAAATCTGCTGATTCATCTGGAAGATATTTTTTCAGAAACCGAAGAAATGATCTCACCGCTTTCGGAAGAAAAAATGAACTTCCGGTATGCGCCCGGCAAATGGACGATCAAGGATATGCTTGTACATTTATCAGATTGTGAAAGAATATTTGTTTACCGGGCCCTTCGATTTTCACGCGGCGATGAAACTCCGCTTCCGGGTTTTGAGGAAAGTTCATATGCTGAGTTTGCGGCTGCAAACGAAAGGGAGAAAGAAGATATTTTAAGAGAATATTCTCTGGTGCGGGAATCCAGCATTGCATTTATTGAATCTCTTTCAGATGAGGCTTTGAACAGAAAGGGAACAACCAGTGGATATTCTGTTTCTGTAAGGATGCTGGCAAACCTGATATACGGACACCATAAACACCACCTCAATATTTTGCGGGAAAGATATCTTTAACTATGGAGGAAAAAAAACCGCACCGGATTTCAATCGCTGTTGATATGGATGGAGTTTTAGCCGATACAGAAACCCATTTCATCAAGTACTATGAAGCTGAATCAGGAGAAAAGGTAGACCGGAAATCTCTTTTGGGTGTTCCTGAAAATATCGGGTTTCCTGATAAAACCGCTGTCCGCAGATATGTACATACTCCCGGATTTTTCAGGAGTCTCCCTTTAATAAATGGAAGCGTTTCGGCAATCAAAACCCTGATTCAGGATTTCGATGTTTATATCGTTTCTGCAGCGATGGAATTCCCGCTTTCACTTTTTGAAAAAAAACAATGGCTTGAAGAGCATTTTCCATTTATTTCCTGGAAGCACATCGTATTTTGCGGGGATAAAAGCATTATTAAGACAGACTATATGATCGACGATCATATAAAAAACCTGGATTATTTTTCTGGAATTCCGCTTCTGTTTTCTGCCTCTCATAATGTGCATGTAACGCACCATCATCGCCTGAATAACTGGGATGAAATTCTTGCATATTTTGCCATCATAAAATCAACACAACCGTACCTGCAATAATCAGTAAGGCGCCCAGGGCGGTTTTCCAGCTCAACACTTCTCCCAGGAATATTACCGATAATACAATGGTCAGGGCAACACTTAACTTGTCTATCGGAGCAACCTGTAATACTTTTCCCAATTGAAGAGCTTTAAAATAAAATATCCAGGAAAGGCCGGTTGCCAATCCTGATATGATCAGAAAAAAAAGATTGTGTTTAGAAAGACTATGAATTGTTTTATATTCTCCGCGGATAAAAACAATTGTCCATGCAACCAGTAAAATGACGATTGTTCTGATGGCCGTTGCCAGGTTGGAATTTACATTGGTCACACCAATCTTTGCAAATATTGCCGTTAGGGATGCAAATAAGGCAGAAAGCAACGCATATATCCACCACATAATTTATATTTTAAAACATCGGTCATCGGTTAGTTGACCAGGAATTTCAAACACACCGGATTCGGAATACTTATCTCTTTCCCGGTGGCTTTCAGCAATCCTGTTTCCAGATCAATGGAAAAGACGACGATATTATCTGTGTCACGATTGGCTACCAGTAAAAAATGGCTGTCTGGATCGATCACAAAATTGCGCGGATGTTTTCCATTCACCGAAATATATTGTTTGTTTACAAGTTTGCCGTCTTTTTGAATCTCAAAAACAGCCAGACTATTCGCCGTACCACGATTACTTGCATATAAAAATTTTCCATCAGCACGGATATGGATATCTGCACTCCCCGGATCACCATTAAATGTATCTGGTGTTGTCCGAATTCTTTGAAAATGCGTAAGTTTTCCGGTTTTATCATCAAAATGGAAAGCATCCACCGTACCAGTCAATTCACCGATAACATATACATCGGGTCTGGATGGATGAAATGCAATATGACGGGGGCCTGTTCCGGGTTGTAATGAGATTACTGAATCCCTTCTGTCTGCAAGCGGAATATTTTGCGAAGGATCAAAAGCATACACATGTTCCTGATCAGTTCCCAGGTTGGCTGTGAGAAGAAATTTTTCATCCGGAGAAAAAATAGTTGAATGTACATGAGACTTTTCCTGTCGCGCTGTATCAGGCCCTTTCCCGAACTGCTGGATGACCTGTGTAGCAGGAGCGAGGGAGCCGTCAGAATTAACCGGCAATCCTACCAGGCTGCCTGAACAATAGTTCGCAACAAATACCCATTTACTGGTTTTATCTTCAGTAATATAGCAAGTGCAGGTTCCATGACTTGATTGTGAATTTAGTTTCGCTAACTGACCTGTTGAAGGATCAAATGCATAAGCGATAACCGAACCATCTTTCTCGTCTTCACTTGCAGCATATACATGTTTGCCATCCGGTGAGATGCTTAAATAAGAAGGGTTGGCTGCTTTCATAGTACTTACTTCTGTTCCTGTACCGGTTGTTGTATTAAACCGGTATACATAAATGCCCTTACTCATGCCATTCGTATATGTACCAATGAACAGGTATGGATTCTGGGAAAAACACGAAAAAGAAATGACTAAAAACAGCAGAATTAGATTCCAGCGCATGGAAAAAGTTTTAAAATTAGACTCCTGCAATTTACGTGAAACTGATTATGCACCAACGCAATAAATAGATGGTATAAAAGCGTTATAATAATTGAAATCCGATACATATGAAACTGCTTAGCTGCTGTTTTCTGATATTTATTTTGTCTTGTCAGTCTATTCCTGATAATCGCATTTCATCAGAATTTACCCAGGCTAACAACGCATCTTTTGCATCGGCATTGATAGCGCCTGAGAAATCAGAAGAAATTACCATATCAGAAGAACCTGAAGGGTATCCAGTCGTTTCATCCAATAAATCTATTCCCCGGGCTTCAGTGATACTTAGGAAAAAACAGGTTCCCATCCTCTGTTATCATCAGATCCGGGACTGGAAACCTGCCGATTCAAAAATTTCAAGAGACTACATCGTGCCTCCGGCGGCTTTCGCGGCCCAGATGCGAATGCTCTCCGATAGCGGTTATCATACCATTACGGCAGATCAGTTATATGCATACCTGATTTCCGGTGCCAGGCTTCCGACAAAACCGATCATATTGAGTTTTGACGATACAGACCTGGATCAATTTACTGTTGCTTATCCTGAAATGAAAAAATACGGGTTTAAAGGTTTGTTCTTTATCATGACAGTTTCCCTTGGAAAGCCACATTATATGAGCAGGGAGCAGGTAAGGGAACTTTCTGATGACGGTAATATCATCGGTTCTCATACCTGGGATCATCACAATGTGAAAAAGTATGAAGGCAGCGACTGGATCACACAACTGGATAAACCGACAAAAACACTGGAACAGATCACAGGTAAAAACATACGCTATTTTGCCTATCCATTCGGATTATGGAATACTGCAGCCTTTCCTGAATTAAAAAAACGGGGATTTGTAGCAGCATTCCAGCTCAATGAAAAGCCTGATCAGAATGACCCGCTATACAGTATAAGGCGCATTATTGTTCCGGGAACCTGGAGCGGTGCTGCCCTTCATCAATGGATCCTGCGCGACTTCTAAGCCACTGCCAATCTTCCTAACTTGCTTTTATGATCTCTCATGAAAAAGCAACCATGTTTCGTAACAGGCTTGGTAAAGTATTCCGGCATATAAGTAAATATGCCAGGAAAAAGGAAGTCAGTTGCTACCGGATTTATGACCATGATCTCCCCGAATTTCCTTTGTGCATAGAAAAATATGAAGACTGGCTTTATGTGGCGGAATACCGCCGTAATCACCATATGGAAGATTCTGAACATGCCGTGTGGCTGGACGATTGCAAGTCCATCATTGCGGAAATGATAGATATGCCGTCTTCGCGGATCGTATTGCGAACACGACAGAGAAAGTCGAACCGCCAGGATCAATACCAGAAGCTGAATGATGAACATCAATACATCCAGGTACAGGAGCAGGGATTGAAATTTAAGATCAATCTGACTGACTATCTCGATACCGGACTATTCCTGGACCATCGTATTACCAGGGCCCTCGTGAGAGATGCATCTAAAGGGAAAAAAGTCCTCAACCTGTTCTGTTATACAGGTTCTTTTTCAGTGTATGCTGCTGCTGGTAATGCATCAGAAATTGTTTCGGTGGATCTGTCAAGGACTTACCTGAAATGGGCAACCGAAAACCTGGAATTAAATGAACTATATGATCGGGCCAGGCATTTTTATATTCATGAAGACGTAAAACAATACCTGCAAACCCTGCCTCCCGGGTATTTTGATCTTGTGATTATGGATCCGCCAACTTTTAGCAATAGTAAAAGAATGGACGATTTTCTTGATATTCAGCGGGATCATCCATTGTTGATAAATCAGGTATTGAATGTAATGAAACCAGAGGGCACACTGTATTTCAGTACAAATTTCAGTCGTTTTCAACTTCAGACGGATGCATTATCTGTATGCACTGTGAAAGATATCACCCGCGCAACGACGCCTTTCGATTTCGAGGGCAAGCTCAACCGGTTTTGCTTTTTGATTACAAAAAAGGCTAAAGGTCAATCCATGAAACCCTGATTCCTGTCTGTCAGAATCAGATTGTTAACTTCTTCAAAAATTGATTTCGAAATCTGCGATTTGACTACAATTCCTGATCTGAATTAAATCCCGATCATCTCCAGATGAAAATAATTTACACCCTAAAAGGAGGGGGTCAATTGCCTGATTCCTCCTATTTTTTAGTGCTAATTAATTTGGTAAAAACAGGGTTTAGAAGGGAAGCATTGCTACAAATTAAAGGACAATTTAATTAGTAGTTATTTATTAAATATTTAATTGATTTATAATAGCTTAAAATTATTTATATATAATTTAAATAGATGATTTACTGACAGATGATGGTATCACTATAAAGGAATAATCCTTAATTTGCTGTTTTCTGCTGAATGCATTATGATAGTATCTGAATTACAATATTTTCCACCGGTTACCTTCCTGACCACTTTGTATAATGAAACATATGCTTATTTAGATGTATATGAAAACTACCGAAAAATGAGTTTTCGCAACCGTTGTGTGATTGCTGGTGCACAGGGAACGATCTCTTTATCGGTTCCTTTACAGGATGGCAGGAATCAGAATCTGCCTATGAATGAAGTATTGATTTCAGAGATTGAAAACTGGCAATCCCGTCATTTTAAATCAATCCAATCGGCTTATAACCGTTCTCCATTTTTCGAATATTATCAACACGAGTTATCAGAGATTTACCAGAAACCTTTCAAACTTTTGGTGGATTGGAATCTTCATTGTTTGAATTGGGTGAAGGAAAAACTGGATTGGCCTGCAGAAATCAGGTTTACAGAAAAGGCAATTCCATTCGGGGCCAATGGATTTGAAGACCGGCGAAATATTGTACTTCCTAAAAATTATAGTCGGTGGAACCCCGTAAAATACCGGCAGGTATTCGAAGAAAGAACGGGCTTTTTGCCCAATCTCTCCGTTCTCGATTTGTTATTTAATGTGGGGAAACAGGCTGGGGAGTTACTTCGTAACTCAAGTGTGAGAGTGTGAGCGTGTGAGAGTGTGAGAATATGGTATTTGTAAGTTACAGGTCCCGCATTCTCACACTCTCACACGCTCACACTCTCACACTTAAGTTAATAGTTCAGTTTCAATCAACTCCGCAATATCCATCACTTTTACCTGATCTTCTTTCTCTTCATGTTTTACTCCGTCTGTCAGCATGGTATTACAGAAAGGACAGGCGGATGCGATCAGTGATACACCGGTATCCAGTGCCTCATGGGTTCTTTCGAAATTAATGCGGGTGGTTCCTTTTTCTTCTTCTTTAAACATCTGGGCGCCACCCGCACCGCAGCAAAGTCCCTTACTTTTGCAGCGTTTCATTTCAACCAGTTCGGCATCCAGGGCTTCCAACACTTTCCTGGGAGCTTCATAAATGCCATTGGCCCTTCCAAGATAACAACTGTCATGATAAGTAATTTTTTTCCCCTTATAAGTTCCTCCTTCTTTTAACCTGATACTACCATTATCCAGTAATTGCTGAAGGAATACCGTATGGTGTATGACTTCATAATTGCCTCCCAATACAGGATACTCATTTTTTAAAATGTTGAAACAATGCGGGCAGGCGGTTACAATCTTACTGATTTTGTAATTATTTAATACCTGGATATTCTGATATGCCATCATCTGAAACATAAATTCATTTCCCGCGCGCCTGGCCGGATCGCCTGTGCATGATTCTTCCTTTCCAAGAATAGCGAAGTGAATACCGATTTTAGTTAGAATGCTGGCGAATGCACGGGTTATTTTTTGAGCCCGCTGATCATAACTACCTGAACAACCAACCCAGAATAGAATTTCAGGAATTTCTCCCCGGCTATTGAGGTCGGTCATTACTGGTACATTCATAATTAAATTATTATGCATGTAAATCTAGTGCAAATTTGGCGGCCCGGGATAAGTACTGATTTGGTAATTTTAATGTATAATTACTAATATGCCCACTGATGATAAAATGCTTTTACTCCGTAATTACGATCTCTGGTGTCATCTGAGTGATGAAGAATATAAAGATCTGAAAATTGAGCACCATTCTATAGAAGTGCCCAAGGGAGAATACATTTATTTTGAAGCCTATAATCACAATAAAATCTATTTCGTAAAAGAAGGTTATATCCGTATCGGTCATATAGATGCCGAAGGAAATGAAAGAATTAGTGAGATAATACAGAAAGGCGAAATATTCGGACAGTTTACACTCGAAAGAAGTAATCTGCATGGAGAATTTGCTCAGGCTTATAAACAGGATGTCAGCCTTTGCGCGTTTTATATTGAAGATTTTGAAAAATTACTTAAGAAACGACCAGACCTCGCTCTCAGCTATAGCAAACAGGTCGGTGCTAAATTAAGGACCATCGAAAACCGCTTACTTAATCTCCTGAATAAAGATGTAAAAACCAGGCTTGCGCATTTTTTCTGGCAGCTGGTTGAAAACAAATTAGGCGAAACAAAGCCTGAAGGTTTCTGTATTCCGAATTATTTGAAGCACGAAGACATCGCTAACCTGATCGGATCCAGCCGGCAAACGGTTACTACCATGATCAATGAATTGGAAGCAGAAGGTATACTTTCTTATAACCGGCAACAGATCTGCTACCTGAATGTTAAAAACTTGCAAAAACGACTTTCTGTCAATTAAGCGACAAATGCAGATACCGAAGGAGTATAGCTTTATTCAAAATTGATTTATGAAAATTTGGTTTTCATTCCTGATACTCCTTTTTGCAATGCCGGGTTTATCGCAATCTGATAATTTCAGGCGCAAACAATTTAATCTGGATAATGGGGTAGCCATTAAGGGTTATGATCCGGTGTCTTATTTTACCTTGAATAAGGGCATAAAGGGAAAGAAGGAATTTTCAATTTCTAATCTTGGTGTAAAATATTATTTTTCCACAATGACCAACAGGGATGTTTTCATAGCAAATCCTGAAAAATATGAACCACAGTATGGAGGATGGTGCGCTTATGCAATGGGTAAGGAAGGTACAAAAGTGGAAGTAGATCCTGAGACTTTTAAAATCGTAAACGGAAAATTATTTTTGTTCTATAACCGGTTTTTCAATAACACATTGAAATCCTGGAACCTGGATGAAATTAATCTCCATTCACAAGCTGATAAGAATTGGCAAAAACTTTTAAACCTGTAAATATCTTTCATATGCCTGTACGCACCATCGCTATTTGGATTCTTCGGTTAGTTCCGGCAATCATTCTCCTTCAGACATTGTATTTTAAATTCACAGCACATCCCGAATCTGTCAAACTCTTTACAGAAATAGGTATGGAACCTTACGGGCGAATAGGAACAGGCGTCCTGGAATTGATAGCTTCCATTCTGATATTAATTCCCAGATATACCGGCTACGGTGCAATTCTTGGATTGATCATGATGACAGGAGCCTTATATTTTCACCTGACCAAAATCGGGATTTTTTTTAATGGCGATTATTTATTATTTATTTACGCAGTAATAACTTTTGTTTGTTGTGCCATACTCATATTCATTTATAAAAAACAACTGGAGAGTCAACTGAAAAGAAAATAAAAATTATGCAAGTAATTTTCTTCAGAAAACATTCGATATCAACAATAAGTCTCCTGGTATATTTTGTGATGATGATACAATCCTCCTTCGGACAAATTCATCCCGTTGCTAAAGAATCCAGCATAATTTTTACCATTCATAATTTTGGCTTTAAAGTAACCGGCAGTTTCGAAGCCCCTCAGGGGGAGATTCGTTTTAATCCTGACAGCCCGTCGAATTCCTATTTCAGGGTGACTATTAAAGCTGCATCTGTAAATACCGATAACAATACCCGTGACGAACACCTGAGGGAAGAAGATTATTTTGATGTTAAAAACTATCCGCTTATTTCTTTCGTATCTGGAAACATCCAGGCAGCCGGTAATA
Source organism: uncultured Bacteroidota bacterium (assembly GCA_963711345.1). Classification (GTDB taxonomy): domain Bacteria; phylum Bacteroidota; class Bacteroidia; order Chitinophagales; family Chitinophagaceae; genus Puia. The sequence goes on from CAVQDS010000002.1 coordinate 2,246,312, forward strand.
AAGGCGATTTTATAGCGTCTGGCAAGCTGACCATTAAAAATAAAACCAAGGAAATTCAACTGCCCTTCACAGCAGTAAAAAGCGGTGATGGATATTTATTTTCAGGTAGTTTTAAGATGAACCGGCGTGATTTTGGTGTGGGTGGTGGAAGTACGCTCTCAAATGAGCTTACGGTTGATATAAAAGTACTCGCCCGGTAAATAAAAAAATATTATTTTTAGATAACGTCATTTATGGATCTTCAAAAAGCTGTCAGCCTGGTTTTTCTGCAATTATCCGACTCGCTGGAACAGTTGGATAAGGATCAATATAATTATTCATGTAATAATTTATCAGGTAATACCATCGGACAGCATGTTCGGCATATTATAGAAATGTTCCTTTGCCTAGAAAATGGATACCAGGGCGGAGAAGTGGATTATGAAAAAAGGGACAGGGATATCCTGATCGAGACGGATAAAAATTTTGCTGCCACACTTCTAAAAGAAATCATCCGGCAAATTTCCAAAGAGGACAAGTCACTAAACCTGCTTACTTATTACGAAGACCAGGGAAACGAACCGGAAAAAATCAACACCAATTATTTCAGGGAGATAGCATATAACCTGGAACACACCATTCATCATATGGCCCTGATCCGGATCGGCCTGCGTGAAGTAGGGGATATCCCTGTAGATGATTCATATGGTGTAGCATCCTCAACCATCAAGTACCGGCAACAATGTGCACAGTAACATATATACCTTCGGGAAATCATTTTTTTTTTACTTCTAACCGTGACGAAAGTGCAGATCGTCCCATCGCAACTTTTCCACAACGACACGAAATAAAAAGTAAACATTTACTTTTCCCTACAGATCCGCAGGGAGGGGGCAGTTGGATAGCTGTACACGAATCCGGGAATACCGCTGTTTTGTTGAACGGCGCAACCAAAATTCATATTCCGGAACCTCCTTATCGGAAAAGCAGGGGGCTGATCCTGCTGGATGTTATTTCAGATATGTCGCCGGTTAAGGCGTTTTCGGATCTGGATTTTAACATGGTCGAACCTTTCACAATCATTTTATTTGAAAAAAATATTCTTTATTCCTGTATATGGGACGGAATTATCAAATGCATAGAAACCATTGACAGAACAGAAGCCAGGATCTGGTCATCGGTTACACTCTATGATCCAGATACCATACTAAAAAGGGAAAAATGGTTTGCAAGTTGGATTGGAAATAACCCGCATCCTTCAGCTGCTGACATTATACGATTTCACCTTCGGGGAGGAGATGGTGATCCGGTCAATGATCTCAACATGAACCGGGGAAATAAATTATTTACCAACAGCATAAGTTGCATCCGTCAATCGTTTGAATCAGCGGCATTTCGATATATGGATTTGCGTAGCGGAATCACTGCCGACAGTTTTCTGACTTTTCACAAAATGATACCCGTAAAAGCATGAATGAAAATCGGGGCTGGAAAAATAAACCATTCTGGATCCGGTTATTACATTGGGAATACTGGAGTTTTCATGTAATCTATATACCGGTTTATCCGATTTTTATTCTTCTCTGTTTGCGCGCACGTTCATTTTTTTTCTATGCAGCTGCGAATCCAAAAATAAAGAACGGTGGATTCCTGGGTGAGTCAAAAAAAGAAATTTACAAATTGGTGCCGGAATTTATTCAACCCAGGACCGTTTTTTTCCCCCGGGGTTCCGACCCTGAATCTGTACTTGAGCAATTGACCCAAAAGGACTTTCATTTTCCACTAATTGGCAAGCCGGATATTGGAGGAAGGGGCAGAGGGATAAAAAAATTAGATGATGCCAGATCCGTGATGACATATGCATCTGTCGTGCCTTTTGATTTTCATATCCAGGAATTTATTACTTACGAAAATGAAGCAGGTATATTCTATTACCGCTATCCTCAGGATCAAAAGGGGAAAATTTCGGGCATTGTGCACAAGGAATTTTTAAAAGTCACAGGGGATGGTTTGCATTCTATCCGGGATTTATTGAAAGAGAATCCCCGTGGAATTTTACAATTATCCCAATTGGAATTAAATGAGCCGGAAATGCTCAGCTTTGTTCTTTCGGCTGGCGAACTCTTCACCGTTTCTCCATACGGTAATCATGCACGTGGCGCTTTATTTCTTGACGATAGTAAATCTGTGAGCGATGCACTTACAAAAGTGATCGATGAAATCTGCCAGCTTATCCCTGAATTCTATTTTGGCCGTTTGGATATCCGCTATGAGAGCAAGGCACTATTGGAACAGGGTAAATCATTTACCATTCTGGAAGTGAATGGTGCGGGCAGTGAACCAACGCATATTTATGATCCGTCACATTCTATTTTTTTTGCCTGGAAAGAAATAATCCGGCACTGGATATTACTATTAAAAATAAGCATTGCCAATCATCGTCGCGGCCATTCCTATCTTTCCGTTTCTGAAGGTTTGCGGATGTTCAAAAAAGACAAACTGGATTCCGCATTACTCGCATCCTTGCAATATAAATCACGATAATATAAGGGGGAAATTATGGAGGGCCTTTCCAGTTTATTTCTTGGACTAATACTCAGCTTTCTCGGGCAGCTTCCCCTGGGTACGATGAGTATGACGGCAACCCAAATTGCAGTACAGGATAATTTCAGTAAAGCCTGGAAATATTCAGCCGGCGTGGCCCTGGTGGAAATGGTTTATCTGCGATTCGTTTTATCGGGTCTGCAGTGGATGATGGAACATCATTGGGTGTTTATTTTTATTAACTGGATAACAGTGATATTTTTCTTTGTACTTGGTGTATTAAGTTTTATTGCTGCACAAAAACAGGACAAGGCAAGAAAGGCCCTGTTATTAAACAATAACCTGGATAGATTTTTTCTGGGAATGAGTATGAGTGCTATGAATCCTGCCCAGATTCCGTTCTGGATAATCTGGTCGGATTATTTTCTTAACCTTGGCTGGCTTAAACCTGGATTTGTAAGTTTTAATTTTTTCACACTCGGCACAGGCTTTGGAACCATCGCCGGTTTATCGGTTTATATGTATGGAGGCAACTGGCTTATTTCAAAAATAAGGACGAGTAATCAGACACTCAATAAAATACTGGGAATTATATTTATTGTGGCGGCGATAATTCAAATAGCTCGCATGCTCCATGCTTAGCCATTCTTCCACGCATCCCGTTCATCGGGACTAAACTTCCAGGGTGCGAAATTATTTTCAATATTGCCGAACATCGTATTCCATTCCGGAGGTGCGTCTGAATCTTCCATAACGAGAGCTCTGCGCATTTCGAGAATAATTTCCAGTGGACTGATGCTTACCGGGCATTCTTCCACGCAGGCATTACAGCTGGTACAGGCCCTTAATTCTTCGGCAGAAATATAATCCCTGAGCAATTGTTTTCCATCATCCTGGTAAGATCCGTGTTTGCGAATATTCCGTCCAACTTCCTCGAGCCGGTCACGCGTATCCATCATGATCTTTCGGGGCGAAAGTTTTTTACCCGTAATATTTGCAGGGCATGCAGCAGAACATCTTCCACATTCTGTGCAGGAATATGCATCCAGGAGATTTCGCCAGCTCAGGTCAAATACATCCTTGGCGCCAAATTTTGCAGGAGCGGCCGCATCTGTGGGCGCCAGTTCCGGCTGCATGGCATAAAGAACTTCCTGCTGAACGGATTTCATGTTGCGAATTTTTCCTTCGGGCCATAAGCGTGCATAATATGCATTGGGAAAAGCAAGCATGATATGCAAGTGCTTGGAATAGGGGAGGTAGTTGAGAAATGCATATATGCCGATTATGTGTAACCACCAGGATGATTTCATGAGTGCATGGAGTTCCTGGTTTGAGAGCCCGTTCATCAATGGATGCAGCCATTGGGAGACAAGGAAATTTCCAGTATGGTGAAATAAAAAATGCCCGTTATTTCGTATCTGCAATAATGTATCCGAGGCATCAAATGTCAGAAACAACAACATGAGCATGATTTCAGTGATCAGGATATAGTTGGCATCTGATCTGGGCCAGCCGTCCAAATCATGGCTTATGAAGCGTCGCAGTTTTAGGATATTTCTTCTGCATAAAAAAACAATACATGCGATAAGCACCAGAACGGCCAATACTTCGAAAGAGTTAATCAGTGCGCTATAAAGGCTTTTCGGAATATATTCCGCAAAAATTCTTTCCCATCCTAAAATCCCATCCAGGATAATTTCAAATACTTCCAGGTTAATAATGATGAATCCGGCATAAATAAATAAATGCAGAATGGCCACCAATGGATTCCTAAACATTTTCTTTTGACCGAATGCCAGCAGTAGTACGTTTTTCCATCTTTTTTCAGGGTGATCGGTATAATCTTCATCTTTTCCGAGAAGGATATTTTTCCGAATGCGTCTTGCATTACGCCAAAAGAGCCAGACGGCAATTAAAGTAATTAAAATAAATGCTTTATGGAACATTCTGTCAGAGCAGTTTATAACCTGAAGTTATAGCAGATTTGCAGGATTTATGAATTTCTTTACCTTGGGGCATGGATAAAAATTATATACTGAGCCAGGAAGTAGCTGCTAAAAAATTAAAGCGGATGGCTTATGAAATCCTTGAAAATAATTTTGGTGAAACAGGATTTGTCCTGGCGGGTATACGGGAAAGCGGCACTGCTATTGCAAGCAGGATACAGGAGTTATTGAGAGAAATTGCCGGATTAGAAACCGAATTGATTACGGTAAGTCTCGATAAAAAAACACCAAAAGAAGTTACACTTAGCCGTTATCCCGATTTTAAGAATCAGGTAATCATAATTATCGATGATGTATCAAATAGTGGAAAGACCCTGTTGTATGCCATTAAACCTTTTCTGGATTTGAATCCCAAAAAAATACAAACACTGGTGCTTGTGGAAAGGAGCCATAATGCTTTTCCCGTAAAACCCGACTATGTGGGTTTATCTGTCGCCACCACTTTACAGGAGCATATTTATGTAGAAGTAGAGAAGGGGCAGGTTAAAGGAGCCTGGCTGGAATAAGACTTAAAAATGAATCGTTTTTTCGACTGAAAACCTGTTGATTTCATTACCTTTGAGGCCTTGCAAAAGCTTGGGTTTTACAGGACCTTAAATTAATATGGAAGAGAACATCATACCGGAAGAAACACAGGATAATAACCGTATCGTCCCCATCAATATCGAAGAACAAATGAAAATGGCCTACATAGATTATTCTATGTCGGTCATAGTGAGCAGAGCCCTCCCTGACGTAAGGGACGGACTCAAACCCGTTCACCGTCGCATACTCTACGGGATGAATGAGCTGGGCAGCAATAGTAATAAGCCATTTAAGAAATCTGCCCGTATTGTTGGTGAAGTGATGGGGAAATATCATCCACATGGAGATGCAGCCATATATCACACCATGGTCAGGATGGCCCAGGAATGGAGCATACGATATATGCTTGTCGACAAACAGGGAAATTTCGGTAGTCAGGACGGTGATGGTCCTGCAGCAATGCGTTATACTGAAGCACGTTTGCACCGTCTTGCTGAAGCCATGCTGGAGGATATCGATAAAGACACGGTGGACTTTCAGCCAAATTTTGATGAATCCCTGACAGAGCCAACGATTTTACCTTCCCGTTTTCCACAGTTGCTGATCAATGGTGCAAGTGGAATTGCCGTAGGTATGGCCACCAATATGTTACCGCATAATCTTTCCGAATCCATCGATGGCTGTGTGGCATTTATTGACAAAAGAGATATTTCTGTAGAAGAAATTATGCAGTATGTAAAGGCACCCGATTTCCCCACAGGCGGAGTAATATTTGGCATGGAAGGCGTCAAAGCCGCTATGCACACGGGACGGGGACGTGTTGTACTTCGTGGTAAACTACATGTGGATGCAAAAAATAATGGTCGTGAACAGATCATAATAACAGAAACTCCTTACCAGATAAATATCGACGGGCTGTGTGACCGGATAGCGCAATTGACAAATGAGAAAACCATCGAAGGCATTTCTGATGTCCGTAATGAATCCAATGAAAAGGAGGGAATACGGATTGTTATTGACCTCCGCAGGGACGCAGTGGCAAACGTAGTTATTAATCAGTTATACAAACATACCGAACTCCAGACCTCTTATGGAATCAATAATGTGGCCCTTGTAAAAGGCAGGCCGCGAACACTCAATATCAGAGAAATTATTTCTGAATTTATAGAATTCCGCCATGAAGTGGTAGTCCGCCGTACACAGTTTGAATTACGTGAAGCTGAAAAAAGAGCGCATATACTACAGGGTTATCTGATTGCTCTTGACCACCTGGACGATGTTATTTCTCTGATCCGTTCATCATCTACTCCTGATATCGCTAAAGATAATCTGATCAATGCAGGCTGGGGCCTCAGTGAGATCCAGGCCAAAGCCATACTGGAGTTGCGTTTGCAACGCCTGACAGGCATGGAAAGAGATAAGATACGCAACGAATTTGATGAATTACAAAAACAAATTGCTTACTTAAAAGATTTGCTGGGAGATGAAGCAAAACGTTTTGCTCTCATTCGCAAAGAACTTCTTGAAATAAAAGAAAAGTTCGGTGATACCCGCAGAACTGAAATCACCTACCTCGATGATGAAGTCCGGATCAAGGACCTGATCAAGGAAGAAGATGTTGTCATTACCATATCTCATAATGGGTATATTAAAAGGACTTCGGCTACTGAGTATCGTCAGCAACGCCGGGGCGGCAGGGGACTGAGCGGTGGGAAAGCAAGACTTGAGGATTATATTGAACATTTATTTGTTGCGAGCTCTCATCACACGCTACTGTTCTTTACTGAAAAGGGAAGGTGTTTCTGGCTGAATGTTTACCAGATACCCGAAGGCGACCGTATTGGTAAGGGCCGTGCAGTTCAGAACCTGATACAGATTCCCCTCGACGATAAAATAAAAGCCATCATCGATGTGAAAGATCTTAAGGATATGGAATTTTTAAACAGTCACTATATCGTGCTTTGCACAAAACGGGGTGTTATCAAAAAAACACAGCTGGAAGATTTCAGTCGGCCAAGGCTTAGCGGTGTGAACGCGATTACCATACTTGAAAATGATCAGCTGCTGACAGCCCGCTTAACAGAAGGTAATTCTGAAATCATGATGGCGGTTAAATCCGGTCGCGCCATACGTTTCCCTGAAGAGAATGTCAGACCAACAGGAAGGGGCGCCATTGGTGTAAGTGGAATTGAAGTGGATGATAATCTGGATGAAGTGATTGGCATGATATGTGTCAAAAAGGACGATAAATCCAGAACAGTGCTGGTCGTAAGCGAAAACGGTTATGGAAAACGAACCCTGGTAGATGAATACCGCGTAACGAACCGGGGAGGTAAAGGAATCAAAACCATTCAGGTTACTGAAAAAACAGGTAAGCTGGTCGGCATACTCGATGTCACAGAAAAGGAAGATCTGATGATTACCTGCAAATCAGGAATTACTATCCGAATGCCAGTTCAGGGAATCAGTGAATTAGGTCGTGCTACCCAGGGGGTCAAGCTGATCCGGCTTGATGAGGGGGATGGAATAGCTGCCATCACACAGCTTGATGAAGAATCAACAATTTCGGAAGTAAAAGATGGGGAAGGCCCGGTTTTGGATACCTTGCCATCTGAACCAAGTCCAGAATAACGTCATCAGAAAACTTCAAATAAAAAATCTCATGAAACGGATGCTTTTAAGCCTTGTTTTGGCCGTAGTTTGTACAGGATTGTTTGCCCAATCTGTAGATAAAGTAAAAGAATTACTGAAAGCAAATAAGCTGGCAGAAGCCAAAGACGAAATTGATAAGACCCTGCTGTTGGATAAGAACCAGAAGAATGCTGAAGCCTGGTATTACAAGGTAAAAGTGTACAATGCCATCGCGGCAAATGATCAGCTGAAGACTCAGTATCCGGACGCATTACTTCAGTCACTGGCAGCATTGAAAAATTATGTCCAGTATGATGATAAAAAATTTGCGTTGCTTGTTCTGGACAGTTATAAACCTATTAATGAAATATACCAGGGTCTTTTCCAGACAGGTGCAAACGATTATAATGCACAGAAATATGCGGATGCACTTGTAAATTTCAAAGGAGCCATTTCAGCCATCGGCTTTATGTACAAGGAAGGATGGATCAAACAATCCATGGATTCCACCGCAATTTTATACGCTGGTATTTCAGCAGAAAAGGCGGACAAACGCGATGAAGCAGTTATTTATTATAAGACCATAGCAGATTCCGGTATTACAAAAATCGGTGGAAACGATATGGCAGAAATCTATAAATGGCTGGCTGATTACTACACCAGGAAAGGGGATAAGGAAAACGCTGCTAAATATACAGCAATGGGAAAACAGAGATATCCGAATGATATTTTTTATGATGAACTGATACTTGATGCTCTTAGAAAAAGCGCAAATAAAGATTCTCTCTTTTCTGAATATGAAGTAATCAATAAAGAACACCCCGACAGCGCTATTTATTTTTTCAATTATGGATTGGAACTTTACCAGTACGCAACGGATACGAGTACGGGGAAACGGGTGGCAAATTCAGATGATCTTATTAAAAAAGCGCAGGACAAACTTCTGACAAGTTATAAACTGAATCCCAACTATCCACAGACTTCACTTGTGCTCGGACAGATTTCATATAACGAGGGAGTGGAATTTCAGATCCTGGGTAAACCCAAAGGAAATACCAATGCAGATGAATTGAAAAAGAGGCAGGATTATCGTGCCATGAGTGTCAAAAAATTTGATGAAGCCATTCCATATCTGGAAAAAGTAGATCAGTTACTGGGCGGGCAGGGGAAATTAAAAAAGGCTGATAAAGTCGCATTAAGAGACGCATACGATATGCTGATTACAATCTATGAGTCACGAAAAGACAAACCTAAAATAGATGCCTGGACAGACAAATACAACAATGTAGATAAAGTACATTAATCATTTCGCGGAGGTCCATGCAGTATTATTTACGCTGCATGGGTTTTTCTTATCTTAAAGCGAAGTGCAGATTTGCATTCACAACCAGTTGCTTTTGATTTATTGCATATGCCGGTTCAATACCGATACCGATTTTGCTGGTAACCGGAAAAACATATCTAAGACCAGTTTGTAATTCCAGATAAGAAAGATTTACAACGCCTGGCGCTGCAACAATATAAAGATGGTTCGTTAATTTATATTGTCCTTTCACATAAAAACTTAATAACGTCTGATTGGGAGACGTGTAGGTTTTTGTTTCCGGATTATTGATACCGGTCCACACCATACTGGTACCAATAAAATAACTGAATTTTCCGGCGTCTTTATTCCAGGTACCGGCTTCCACTCCAAACCCCATTCCATGACCTGTTTGAAATGCCTGATAAACTGTAAGAGATGGAAAAGAAGGAATGCAACACAGGCTGCAGCCCTGACTTTTTGCTTCACCGAATAGAAGACATAAAAAAATAAAAATAAACAGTCCGGTTCTGTTTTTAAAAATTCTGGAAATAAATAAAAAATATTTTCCCCGTAGAGTTGAAGTTTTCATACTGATCAATTTAAAAGAGGTCGTAAGGAGACGAACGGCGGTCTTTTGGAAGGAAAGGATCAGTTATAAATCAATCGGGATACGAAAATAGGGGATCAAAGGATGATGGGGAGAGTTAAATATACTCTGTGATTTCCAGTTTTAAAAGCAATTCGCATTATTTTTCCAAAACTTAGGTTTTGGGAAACTGTACTAAATTGGGAAATTGCCCGTTTAGAAGGGTTAAACCCTTCCAGATCCATTCAAAACAACTGCATTGACCATACCTGAACAGGAAAAGCCGGTCACGAAATTCAAATTTAAGCCCCAGTTGTCGGGGCTTCGCTTCTGTGCGGTTTTATTTGTAGTAGTTTATCATTTTTCTGTTTTTCTTATTGGATTAAAAAGCTGGCACTACGACCTGGGATCATTTATCGTTTTCTTTTTTGTGCTGAGCAGTTACCTGATCACCCGGATTTTACTTTATGAAAAGAGGAAAGCGATTGGTAAAAGCATGCCGGTGTGGAAGGTAGCCGTAGTTTTTCTTACCCGCAGAACACTGCGTATTTTCCCCGCCTGTTACCTTTATCTGCTGATTCTCTGGCTTTTCCCTTTTGAAGGTCAGGACCTGCGACAACACCCTGGAGTTTATTTTGGATATATTTATAATATCTGGATATTTATCACGAATAGCTGGGGTCCTTATTCGGTTCATTTGTGGACATTGGCGGTGGAAGAACAGTTTTATATTATCTGGCCCTGGATCATCCTCTTCATCCCCACAAAACACCTTTTCAAAGTATTCCTTTTAATTGGTGTATCGGCTGTTGCCTTCAGGATGATATTCCTTACTGTTTCCCCTTATCAGCCTGTGTTTCCCATGCTTGTTCTGATGCCTGCCTGTCTTGACTCCTTTGCTGCAGGGGCCCTGCTTGCATATTTGCATTATTCCGGAAGAGAAAATAATCAATGGTTGAAATGGGCTTCATTGATTGCAATCCCTGTTTGGGTTTTATTGATTCTGACGAATCATCACCGGAGTTTTATCGGATTGGACAGGGTATTTATTTCCCTTTTTGCGGTTACGGTAATTGATATTGCAAACCGCGGTTATACCGGTATAGCGAAATTATTTTTAGAGAACCGGGTTGTGCAATATCTCTCAAAAATCAGTTATGGCATTTATTTATACCACCTGATTGCCACATTATTTTTCTGGAAATTATTTGAAATTGCCCAGCATGCTTTAATCGGAAGTGGATATGATTTGTCTTCCGCTGGCAAAATATTTGCTTCGCCCTATGTCAGCTTCTGGATATATTTCATACTTGCTATCGGCTGTGCAACTATTTCCTGGTATTGTGTAGAACAACCCTTCAATAACCTAAAAAAAATATTTAACTACGTAATACCCCGGAAGGCTAAAAGCACAAAGCATAAAGCTGAAGGTCTTAAGCCTTAAGCTTTATGCCTTAAGCTTTACACCTCATGCTTTAAATTTTATCTGAAAAAATTAATAGGCCGGTATAACCATTTCTTTTCACGTTTCATTTTATATCCTATCAGGATTTTAATTTTGATCTTCAGCCATTGCCAAAAAGTAGTATGGCTGAAATGCATTCCCATGGCGCGCTTTGATTGTTCCAATGCAACATAAGGTTCTCCGAAAACGTGATAGATCTTGTCTGATGTGTACGCAAAATAAAGTGCGAGATGTTTTTTTGTATAACGCTTTGCCCCGGCCCGCTCATTAACCGGCAGGAAATTTTGGATGAGATCCAGTACTTTCAATACGTCCGTCATACTTTGTCCGGTAAGAAAATATCTGCTGGTAATATTGTTTTGATGTACCCTGTATAAAGCAAGTTTTCTGGGACTGTGCGCAACAGGATAGTCTGCCGCGATACGTACCCACATTTCCCAGTCCTCTCCGTAATGAACTGCATAAAAACTTCCCAGTTTTTCATATACAGATCTTCTGACAACTATTGCGGGGGGCTGAATAAGCTGGGAGCGTGCAATTTGATATAGCCAGTTATTAAGCAGACCAGGTTCATCCAGTAATTCCGGGTTATCATAGAGACGTAAATTTTGTTCATCCACAAAAGTATATCCGGTAAAAGCTGCACCCGCAGCAGGGAAAGCTTTATACAGATTCCCGATTTCGGCATAAAATCCGATTAATACCTGATCATCTCCGTGTAATAAATGAATATAATGGCCTGTAGCGCGGTTTATGCATGTTTCAAAATTGCGAAGACTTCCTACATTTTCAGGCTGACGAAAATAACTTACCCTGCCTTTACCTATTTCCTGCACCAGGGATTCGACATCAGTGTCTGTGCTGCAGTCATCTACTACCTCAATCTGCATGTGATCAGGCCCCGGATCCTGGGCAAGCACAGAGAGGATATTATCCGTCAGGTATTGACTACAATTATAGGCTGGAATCATTACAGACCACAAGGGTCTTTTGATATGATCGGGAACAGGTAATATTTCCGGAGGCTTCTGGGGTATTCGGTTATTCATTCGATAAACTTTCGTTTCCGTTCATTCAGAAGGTCGAATAATTAATGTTTCGGAGACATTGCAAAGCTAAAAAGAATAATAGTAAAATTGCTTCAATCACTGATCCTGTGTAAGGTTCAAAGGGAAAGCCGGCCTTACAATTCCAGACCATTTTCCATAGTTACTACCCGAATCTTTATAATCTTCCACATCAAAAGAAAGACACGAATCAAAATAAAAAAGCCGGGTCGTTGAATTCTTAACGAATGCCAGCGAGATATAGTACAGGCCATCATTTAAAAAATTTCCCGGAATAGCAGATTCACCTTTTACCCTGCCATTTTTGAAAGTATGATCCGGTGAAGCCAGTTCAAAAATTAATTCACCTGAATTTTTGAATACTTGTAAAATGACCGTCAGATCTCCTGCTTCTTCTGACCGATATATAAATTCAAAGCGAATGCTTAAATCGGTCCTTATATCAATTACATGAAATTGATTTAGGTAATTGGGAATCAGTTCGACGCGGATGATGCGGATATTGTCGTTCCCAGGCAAAACTGCCTGCTGTGAAAAGTCATTACCCAGAAGCTGGTCTCTGCTCAGTTTTGCGTAACTGGCGAGCACGGATTCTGTATCACCTAAAGCAACAATTTTACCCTTATCCAAAACCAATGCTCTGTTACATACATTCCGGATGGTTTGGATATTATGACTAACAAAAAGAATTGTCTTCCCTTCTTCTTTGGAAATTGATTTGATCTTTGCCATGCATTTTTGCTGAAATTCAGCATCCCCTACAGCAAGCACTTCATCTATTACCAGAATTTCAGGATCGAGATGTGCGGCGACAGAAAATGCAAGGCGTACATACATTCCGCTGGAATATCTTTTTACCGGTGTATCAAGGAATCGGGAGACACCAGAGAATTCGATGATCTCATCGAATTTCCTGTCAATCTCCTTTTTCTTCATTCCCATTATATTCCCATTCAGGTAGATATTTTCTCGTCCCGTTAGTTCGCCGTGAAAACCCGTGCCCACTTCCAACAGGCTCGCGATTCTTCCGTTTCCTGAAATCCTGCCGGTCGTCGGCAGCGTAATCCTGGATATGATTTTTAATAAGGTTGACTTCCCCGCACCGTTTTTCCCTATCAGTCCAAGCACTTCCCCCTGCTGAACAAAAAAATTAATATCTCTTAATGCCCATATTTCCCGCTTGCTTTCAGGATCCGTTGGTTCCAGAGATTTCTTTAGATTACCAGCCCACCAGTGTTTCAGGTCCTCCTTTAGCGATCGTGAGCCAAGTACACCCAGCCGGTAATATTTAGAGATATTTTCTGCCTCAATAAGTTTTTTTGCCATTGCTTAAATTACGTCCATGATTTGAATTTCCTTTTTGTTGAAGAGTACGATTCCCGTCGTCAAAATAATGAAGGTTGTCAGGAAACTAAGCAACAAATACATAATTGGAAGCGGGTGCGGTTTGAAAAAAGAAGAGCGAAATATTTCGATAACGGGTGTCAGCGGATTGAGCCAGAAAATAAATTTGAATTTTAAGGGAATCAGTGATGCCGGATAAACTACCGGAGCCGCAAACATAAAAAGACGCAGCAGGAATTGTGTCATATTATCGAGGTCACGATATTTTGCTGTAAGAACACTAATGATGAGTCCTCCTCCCAATGCAAAACAGGCCGTTAGAATGATCAGTACCGGAACCAATAAAACCTGCCAGCTTAAGTGAACGGGATTTCCTTTAACTGCATATACAGAAAATACAACCATAAATAAAAGGAGTTGAATGGAAATGCGAAATGAATGAAAAAGGATGGTACTTAATGGAACTATGATTCTTGGGAAATATACTTTGTTGAATATGTAGGCATTTATTTGGAATGTATTCATTGTGGCATTAACACAATCCGCAAAATATGACCAGATAATAGTTCCCGGAAGATAAAACAGAAAGGGTGGAATCCCGTCTGTTGAAATCTTTGCGACCCGGCTAAAAATGATAAAATATACAAAGGTTGAAAAGAGAGGTTGAAGAAAAACCCATATCGGGCCGAGAATCGTCTGCTGATAGCTTGCAATAATATCCCGTCGTACAAATCGAAAGATGAGATCTTTATAATGAAAAAGTTCGCGCAGGTTAAGACGGAACCAGGGCCTGTGTGCCGATATTTCCCATTGCCAGCCTGCATTTTTCTCCATGTAGGCGAAAATAATGGTTAATTGTTAATTGTTAATTGTTAATTGATCAAAGAATTACCACTTGTAACTGGTTTAGATGCTATACGTTTTCTGAAAACAGGATTAGCATTTACCATTAACAATTAACCATTAATACTTGTGTTTTCCAGTTCTTTTATTTTTGCCAGAAGGGTTTCTGAATCGAAAGGTTTGGCCAGAAAAAAATCTGCCCCTGCTTCGTAGGATTTTTTCTCAACATCCGGGAGGCCGGACATAATATAAACCGGGGTAGTTTTCAAATAACTGTTTTTAATTTCACGACAGGTATCCAGACCATTTCCATGATCCAGTTTTATATCCAAAAGAATTAAATCTGGCTGCAAAAGACCTACAGTTTTTAATATCTCATCTGCATCAGACAGGGGGCAAATCTTGCAGTGATAAGCCTGAAGTAAAAACCGCAGACCATGTAACAAGTCCAGGTCGTCTTCAACAATCATAATCTTTAACATGAGCTGAGATTCTATTAATAACATTACTTATATGATGCCAAAAAGGTTTCTTTCCATATGGAAATAGGGCAAATATACGCGGGTAAACAGACCTGCATACCAGGTTTTACGCTGGTTTCCCAAAATTGGAATAATCCTTATTCATCCAGCAGTTCATCCAGTTTTTCATCGCTAATATCATCCGGATCTCTTGATGAAGGATCTTCAGTTTCCTCAAACGCATTGGAAGATCCGAGATGTGTTTCCTTATCCTTTTTATTGATTTTTGCTTTTAACTTTTTATTTTTCTCTATTGGATTTTCTATTGGTTTTTCCATATTCTTATCGTAAAGTTACCACGGGTATCGGGGCCACTATACCTTTATAACATGCACGTGCAATAATTGTTCCCGATAACCATACCATTCTAAATTTTATGCCAAAATTCAAACTCAATATAGGAATCGCTGGAGCTGGCATCAGCGGATTGGTTGCAGGAATCGAATTGCTGCATGCAGGTCACCAGGTTTCTATTTTTGAATCCAGTCGGCGCACCGGTGGAAGGATCGAAACAATAGACGTGGGTGGAATATGGGTAGAAACCGGCCCTGAATTTATTCATGGACATCTCAAGGAAACGATGCGGCTGTTAAAAAAATATCATATCAGTTTTAAGCCGATTCATGGTAAAATGTACAGATTATCCGATGGTAAAATAAGTGAGAATTTTGAAATGGCAGATGGCTGGGATCAATTATTGAATAAAATGAAATCAATAAAAGAAGACATGCCGCTCAACCAATTCCTGGAAAAATATTTTCCGGGGAATAAATTTGACAAATTGAAAAAAGCTGCTATCCGGTTCGCAGAAGGATTTGATTTGGCAGATACGAAAAGGGCAAGTACAAAAGCACTAATAGCCGAATGGGAACATGAAGAATCGGGTCAATTTCATATTCCATCTGGATATGGAACACTCATCCATGCAGCAGAAAATGAATTTACAAATCTGGGAGGTAAAATATTTTTAAACCACAGGGTTAAAAAAGTTGACTGGGATTCTGATGTAATCAATATATGGGTTAATGATCAGTCCTTTCGTTTGGACAAACTAATCGTTACCCTCCCATTAAGTTTGTTAAATCAAACGACACCATCCTCTGAAACCATCCTTTTTAATCCATCGATTGATGAAAAGCAAAAGGCATTCGACCAGATAGGATTTGGAACGGTTGTAAAAATTGTCATGATCTGGCATTCTCCATTCTGGGAAAAAATAATTCCCGATGCTCAATTTATTATTACGGATGAATTTATTCCTACCTGGTGGATTCAATATCCGCAAAACATGCCAGTGCTTACTGGCTGGCTGGGGGGACCCAGGGCGGAACAGTATTCGGATAAACCCGATTCATTTTTTCTGGAGAAGGCATTGGAGATTCTGTCATTTCTTTTTTCAGTTTCGGTTGAAAAAATAAAACAGGAAATGAAGGATGTCAGGATTTTTAACTGGAAAAATAATCCATGGAGTCGCGGTGCATATAGTTATTCACTGGTTGGATCCCGGCCTGCTAAAGCAATCTGCAGGGAGTCCATTCAGAACAGGATTTATTTAGCAGGAGAAGCTTACTATGATGGCCCCTTCCCGGGTACTGTAGAGTCGGCCGTTGTAAGTGGGCTGGAAACCGCCAGGCAGCTTTTAAAGGAACAATAAATTTTCAAACGTACATGCCATTTTTAATCAAATTCCCGTTTCAGACAGGTTATGGCTTTTATAGAGACTGTGTAAAACTGTTCCACATATGTGGATAATATTTCCATAAATATCTTTAGCAGACTTGTAAATTCACTTATCAAGCTAATTATCATGCATTCAGTAGAAACTTCGCCCATCATTTCTGAGAAAGGATTTGTAAGTACTGTTCACATTTTAAAAAGCGGTGAAATGATCTACTCCCTGCAGGATTTTCTTAAAATTGAAAGCCGCTTTTCCTGGGTGGATAAAAAATACCTGGTTGGCAAAATTCTTGAATTACAAAAGAAGACTGATGATCGGAGGAGATCATTTCTGGTAATTTATGAAGATGGAAACCAGATTCGTGAATACATAAATATGGATCAGACTTTCCAGCCACTTCCTTTTTACTGATCTGTTTTCTGCCGAATCAATTTCTCAGATTCCGGAAAATTATTTTATGAAAAAGATATACCTGATTTCTTGTATAGTGATTGCGGTGTTTTTCAGTTCCTGTCACAGTGATGCTTCCAGTTCCTCCAAGGCCGTGGATTCAAGCGGAACCAAGGCTTCCGGGTCAGTAGATTCTGCTGCCAACAATGGGATAATTCCTCCTTCTGCCGCTCCCGGCAATGCAACGAACTCCTCATTGGCAGATACCACTTACAAGGTGAAGGACACTGCTAAAATTAAAAAAGATTAATATGCAAGTGTGAGAGTGTGAGAGTGTGAGAGTGTGAGAATAGAATCAGCCTTCAAATTCTCACACTCTCACACTCTCACACTCTCACACTCACAGTGGTTTCAACCTTTTGAGTAGTTCGAGACACGCGCGGCAATTATGATAAGGTCCCTTCCACATCCCGGTCTTATCCTGGTTTATCATTTTCTTATTATCCTTATCAACACCCCAAAGCCACTCTCCATGTGTTTTATCAAGGATATGATGCTGAATAAAGCGCCAGCTTTTCAGGACTGCGTTCTTATACAACGAGTCGCCCGTTAGCTGCCAGGCATTGCAGAATCCGATCAGTGCCTCCGCCTGTGGCCACCAGTGTTTTTCAAATATGAGTTCTTTTTTTTTATTATTGAATTCATACCACAAACCACCATCATGATCAAGACCTTCCATAGCCGCCGCTGTTATCAGCAGGGAATTCTTTTTTGCAGTTGCTATAGAATCACTATCTCCGATTGATTCGGCGCAGGATTGTAACAACCAGCCTGCTTCTATATCATGTCCATAAGAAACAACAGAATCATCCATTCGCCAGTCCTCGCTGAAAAAAAGAGTCAGATGATGGGCGGAGGGGTGGATGATTTTATTGTCGAAAATTTTCAACAAATCTATAATGTCTTTTTTTAGTTTTTGTGAGGGCCATACTTCGTAAAGGTTCGCGTAAGCTTCCACGATATGCAGATGGGTGTTCATGGTTTTAGATGCATTCTCATCTTTTGCACTTAGCCTTTTATCATCCAGAAAGGTCCAGTCACGCGCAAATGCATCAATATAACCTCCGTGTTTTGGATCACGACTGTATTTTTCTATCAACATATACCATTCCTGGCACAACTCCAATGCTTTTGGGTTTTTTGTAACCCGGTAGTATTCACTCATCGCATAAATTCCAAATGCCTGGGCATAAATCTGTTTATGAATATCAAGCATCTTACCCCGGTGGTCAACAGACCAATACAAACCACCATAATCAGGATCTGAAAAATATTCCCTTATATAATGATAAGCCCGGGAAGCCAGTTCAAGATGCAAAGGATTATGAGTGTAATGATAAACTGCAGAAAAACTCCATAATATCCTGGTATTGAGTACTGATCCCTTGGGAGCCGTCAGATCCGCATGATTGTCCTGGTCTATTCTCCCCAGGAATCCTCCCCACGCCCTGTCGAGTGTATGCTGTTCCCAATAGTGCAGTATACTATTAAGCTCATCAATTATTTCACTGTAAAAGGAATTCCATCCCGCATCAGCGGGACCGGTATTATTTTTATCATTCATTGACCCGACTTAATCTTTTAGACTTTTCATTCTTTTCCAGTTTCAGGTTCTTATCGATGAGGAGGTTTATTTGAACGACCGACTGAACGGAAGTAAATCCATCCGCAGGCGTATGGATGGTATAATCTATCAGTTTTTTAATGGTACTAACGGCAACGTGTATGCGCGTATCAGAAGAAGCGTAATAGATATATACAGTTCCATCATCATCTGCGATCCAGCCATTGGAAAAAACTACATTGGACACATCTCCGGTCCTTTCTTCTCCTTCCGGCGCGAGGAAGTATCCCCCGGGTTTATAAATCTGTTTGGATGGATCTTTCAGATCCGTCATAAAAAGATAGAGCACATATCGCAGACCGGCGGCCGTATTTCTCACACCATGGGCGAGATGAAGCCAGCCGAGTGGAGTTTTGATAGGAGCAGGACCCTGCCCGTTCTTCAGCTCATAAACTGTATGGTATATTTTTTTGTCTATGATGGATTCATGTGTGATAACGGCTTCTTCCATATTGTCGGCAAGTCCGAAACCAATACCGCCGCCTTTCCCTGCCTCTATAAAACTATCCTGAGGGCGCGTGTAAAAAGCATATCTGCCCTGGACGAACTCGGGATGCAGAACCACATTTCTTTGCTGCGCAGATGGAGTGACCAGGTTTTTTAATCTCTCCCAGTTTATCATGTCTTTGGTGCGGGCGATAGCGCACTGGGCTATAGCTGTCGACTGGTCTCCTTCGGGTGCAGCAGGGTCGCGCATCTCTGTGCAAAATAATCCGTAGATCCAGCCATCTTCGTGGGCTGTAAGCCTGATATCATAAAAATTCGTTTCCTGGTTATTCAGAGACGGCATAGTGACCGGTCTTTTCCAGAATTTAAAATGATCGATACCGTTTTCACTTTCTGCTATAGCAAAAAAAGATTTACGGTCGATACCCTCCATACGCGCCATCAGAAGATATTTATTTTTCCATCTGATGGCACCAGGATTCAGAACAGCATTGATGCCAATGCGCTCAAGAAGAAAGGGATTGGTCTTTTCATCTAAATCGTATCTCCAGGAAAGCGGGACATGCCCTGCGGTCAAAACAGGGAATTTAAACCTGTTAAAAACGCCATTGTTATTCAGACTGATTTTTTTATTTTTTCTTTCAACGATATCCTCATGTTGTTTCAATAGTTCTTTGTGTCTTTCAGCGAATGTTTTTTTCATAAGTAAAGTTTATTTAATTCTCCAGCCTGGACCACCAGGTTTTTTTCAGGATAATAACGATAACTGCTAAAATGGCAATGGTCAGGAAAAAAGGAATTTTCATCCATAAAACCAGGTACATCGGCAGAATGGTAAGACAGCACTGGGCAATGATTCCAATGCATACATTAAACATATCAAGACCAAAACGACGATTGGGTTGGAAAGCCGGATTATCTGACTGAACCAATAATTGAACAGGTCTCCAGAATCCCCAGGGCCTTACCTGTGTATAGAATTTTTTAAGTGTTTCCATATCGGTTGGTCTGGCAGTGAATGTCCCGATAATGCATCCCGCAACGGAAATTCCGAACAGTAACGGCCAGTTATATAAAGGCAGCTGATCTTTAAATATATAAGGGAAAATCAATGCGGCCGTAATGCCGGCTGCCATGCCCCAGAAGAAGCCATTGGCGTTGAACCTCCACCAGTACCATTTAAACATATTGGCCGCAATATATCCTCCGTAAAGCGCTCCTACGATCCATTGTAGTACGCTATTCACATTTTTTACAAAAAATCCGAGCAGGATACTAAGTAAAACGACGGCAATTCCTACAGCATAATTTCTGCGGATGATCTGTTGGTTTGTCGCTTTGGGATTAATGTATTTTATGTATATGTCATTTACAATATAGGCCTGTGCTGCATTCAGAGTTCCGGAAAATGTACTCATGAATGCTCCAAGCAATCCGGTGAAAAGTAAACCCATGATACCTGCAGGAATAAACTGAACGATGGCAGAAGGAAGAATTTTTTCGAAATCGGTTCCTGTGGGAGAGGAGAGATTCAGCTGATTATAATTCAGCAGCGCGAGAACAGTAAGACCGATGATCAGAGAATATCGAAGGGGTAACAGCACGATGGAAACGAATCCTGTCATCTTGGATGCTTCCATTGGTGAACGTGTGGATAGAATTTTCTGCATATCGTAGTTCGGCGCTGGTCCCGCGAGACTTGCAAATATTCCTTTAAACAACATCATCATAAAAAAGAAACCAAAAGGGCTGAACCCGTCTTCCGCGATTTTTTTATTCGCATCTGCAATAATATTTTTCCAGTCAAGACCAAGTTGTTTTCCAAAGAATGGATTATGCCAGCCTGCGGGAACCTGCAGTGAATGACCCCGGAGGTGAATGACGGCGATAACGCCAACCGCAATGCAGGCCACGGAGAGGATGATGTATTTTATCAGGTCGCCGATTACAATGCTATGCATTCCTCCGATGACAGAATAAAAAGTTGCGAACAGTGTGAATACGATTCCGTAAATATGGGGTACATATTCAGCTGATACATGAAATGGAATATAGGGCTGAACAGAGCTCCAGGGAATGAAAATTTCCATAAATTTTCCAAGTCCGACAAATCCATAGGCCAGAAAACCAAAACATCCAAGTAATGCGAAAATCACCACACTGATATGTGAAGCATTTACTTTTCTGTCGGATCCAAACCGGGTTGCCAGCCATTCTGCTCCGGTCGTAGCATTGGATCTGCGCAACCATTTCGATAAATACATCATGAGGAAGACCTGGTTGAAAACCGGCCATAGCCAGGGTATCCAGATACTTTTCATGCCATAAATAAAACAAAGCGCCACCATCCACATGGTGCCGCTGATGTCAAACATATCCGATGCATCACTCAACCCCAGGAGATACCATGGAAGAGATTTTCCTCCCATCAGATAACTCTCCTTATTCTGTCTGGCTTTTTTCCTCAGCACCCATCCGATTGTAACCATGGAGCCCAGGTATAAAAGGACAATGCTGATATCTAGCCAGGTTAATTTCATCGTTGGCGGGTCTGATTAAAGATCGGAATAGGAAGTCCTGTGCATGATGATACTGTCAATGTGCGAAACAGAAATATTATTTCTGTACTTCGGATCTACAGATATAGTTTTCCATTCCTTGCTTGCTCCAAATTCTTTCCAGTGTTGATCGTGTGAAGCCATATTTTCAAAAACAACCATGTATACAAGGTTGGGCATACGACTGCCACTTAAAACGTCCGCATAAAAAACAGCCTGGAAATCCAGCCTTTTAAATAATGCAACTTCACCACCTGCATTAAACATATCTACTTTTAACCTGTGTAGCTCTTCAGTCGGACTTTCATAACTCCTCAGTTCATACAACGCATCCGGATTTGATTTTAACGTGGTCGGAATAATTTTTGTCTGATCAGGAAATGCTTCCATGATGGTTGATTCAATCCTGATATATGGGAGATGGGCCGTGTCTGCATCATTAAATGCTTTGGCATAATTCGGATAAGTGGGATCTGTTTCTATATTGGATTTCATTTTGTTCCATACATCAAGTGATATATAGGGCACAATGACAATGATCTGTTTGATTAAAGCCGTGTCGTTCGAAATTGGTTTGAAAACGCCGATGTTTTTGATACCCATCCTGTGAAGAACAGGCAGGTAAGCATTTTCGAGGTAATTATCTGTTGCCTGGATCTGATCCACGGTTTTCATTTTATAAACCCTCATTTCAAAGATTTCTTTCTGAGAGTATCCCTGCATAAAAAATGTTGTGAGTAAGATTATTCCGCAAAGCCGGAGGATTACCTGTTTCATTTGTAAATGTTTTTTGATTTAATACCATATTCAAATAATATTTTTCCGGAGGAAGAAATTTTTTTGAAATCTGGTGCTGAAGATGAACCAGGATAAGGTACATAAAATTGTTTAACATCAGCATTACGCCAGGCAAGTGCGTAAACGATTTGATGAGATGCGATGGCTGGATAGAATACATCGGTCCACCAGGTACTGTCTGGAATGGTATTGTAACCAAACTCAGTAAGCGACGGGACTTTATGACGGGAAGATGCAATGCTGTCAATCATGTCCAGCTCTCTTTTGAAGAATCCCGAAAATACCGTGTTTTCCTTTAGCGCTCCTGCCTGGTAAATATCAAATCCCAGGATATCAATAAACTTATCACCCGGGTATCTTTCAAGGTATTCATTCCCACTGCTGAATTTATCTGTGTTGAATGCGTACAGAAGGTTGTGAATATTTTTTTCGTTCTTCAGATAATGAATCGTGTAACGCCATAGCTGTTTCATTTCGTCCGGGCTGCATTGATCCTTTCCCCACCAGAACCAGCCTCCGTTGAGTTCATGAAAAAGACGGAGTATGATTGGAATGCTTTCGCCATTTTTTCCCTTCAGGCTGGAAAGGAAATCTGCTACATGATCAAGCCAGATAGTATAAAGAGCATTTTTTTCACCTCCTGGTAAAATAGAAGCCACTGCTCCCGGTTTATTGTCCCAGGCTGTTTTACCAGTGAGCGGATTATTCAAATGCCAGCTCAGCGTAATTACACCGCCTCGGTCATAGGCTTCTCTGATGAATATCCTTGTTTTTTCGAAAGGCACGCTGTCCAGATTATAAGCAAGTCCCAATTCAATTCTTCCAAGATCAAAACCATAGACCGCAGGATACTGCCCGGTAATATCTCTTATATCACTTCGGCCCGGAATATATTTCCAGCCAACCCCATAACAGGGATCATCCTGATGACCTATCAGAATGTTTTTTCCTATCAGGTTATATAGATTTTTATACAGGTTTTTTGTTTCAGGCGTAGCCAGACTATCGCTGCATTGATCATTTCCCTGTTGACCAAAGATCATTTGAAAGGGAAAGAAAATAATGAGGAAGAGCGGGCAGTATTTCTTCATTTTCATATAACAAGCGTATTCTCCAAAGCTATTTTTGATAAAACCTTTAATTAAATACTTTATTAGCTTTTAGTAGTACTATTTTACACATCAGGAAGCAGCATTTAGCTGTTTCCCGCTGTCAACAATGATATCACTTAGCTAAAGCTCAGTAATTAATTTACAATTTTATAATACTTTTTTTACTTTAGCAGGCATCCATGGGATCGATTGGTCCCGGGATTCACCTGCCAGGACAATCATCAGCCATGAAAAAGAATTTATTAAGGGAGATAACACCGCTGACCCAGAATGATTGTTTCACACTTTTTTCCCGCGTAAAGTCCGGATTTGATTTTCCCCTTCATTATCATGAAGAATTCGAACTTAATTTCATCAGGGGAGCCAAAGGTGCCAAAAGGGTTATAGGAGATCATATGGAAGAGATAGATGATTTGGAACTGGTATTGGTAGGACCAAATCTTCAGCATGCCTGGTTCAATCACCAGTGCAGATCAAAAGAGATTCATGAAATTACCATTCAATTCCACAAAGATCTTTTTGATGATAAATTGTTGCGCCGCAATCAACTGAGTTTTATCAAGAATATGTTTGACAAGTCTTCCCGTGGCATACTTTTTCACAGGGAAACCATTCAGGCACTCGCGCCCCGTATTTCGGAACTGAACCAGAAGCATGGATTTGATTCCGTTTTAGAACTCATTTCGATATTGCACGATCTTTCCATTTCGCGGAATCTCAGGATCCTTTCCGATTCTGCTTTCACCAATGAACAGTTTACTTATAACAGCCGTCGAATTGAGAAAACATTTGATTACATGAACAGGAATTTTGATAAGACAATCACCTTGTCTGAAGTTTCAAAACTTTCGAATATGTCGGATGTATCGTTCAGCAGGTTTTTCAGACAAAGAACGGGAAATACATTTATTGACAGTCTAACTGAGATCAGACTTGGGCATGCGAGCCGTATCCTGATCGATTCCACGAATTCTATTGCTGAAGTGGCTTATCATTGCGGGTTCAACAATATCTCCAATTTCAACCGTATATTTAAAAAGAAAAAAGGTTGTACACCAAGGGAATTCCGCGAAAGCTTTTCGGGCACAAGGATTTTTATTTGATTTGAAATCTACATCTTTGCAACTCAATACGATTCATTATGGGATATGCTTTCCAGGAAGACCGTTACGATAAAATGAAATATCGCCATTGCGGCGTCAGCGGACTTCAGTTGCCAGCTGTCTCCCTCGGGCTCTGGCATAATTTCGGGGATATAGATAATCAGCAAACTGCACGCGATATTTTACGTCTCGCATTTGATAAAGGGATTACTCATTTTGATCTTGCGAATAATTATGGACCTCCGCCCGGTTCAGCGGAGGAAAATTTTGGTAGGATCTTTAAACAGGATTTCAGGGACCATCGCGATGAGTTGATCATTTCCAGCAAAGCCGGATGGGGAATGTGGCCCGGACCTTATGGTGATCTTGGATCAAGAAAATACCTTATTGCTAGCCTCGATCAGAGTCTGAAGAGAATGGGACTGGAATATGTTGATATTTTTTATCATCACAGGCCGGATCCCGGGACACCCATCGAAGAATCCATGGGTGCCCTTAACCAGATTGTCCGCCAGGGAAAAGCGTTATATGTCGGCATTTCAAGTTATCATCCTGAAGAAACAAAGAAAGCTGTAAAAATATTAAGGGATCTCGGTACGCCTTGTCTGATACATCAGCCAAAATATTCCATGTTTGATCGCTGGGTAGAAGACGGATTGCTGCAAACACTAACAGAAGAAGGAGTAGGCTGCATTTGTTTCAGTCCGCTTGCGCAGGGACTACTTACAGATAAATACCTGAAAGGAATTCCGGAAGATTCAAGGGCACATAGTCACCGTGGGAATGGTGCAATTGAAGAATCGGCGATTACACCGGATCGTATTTCAAAAGCAGTAAAACTGAATGAAATTGCAAAGCGCCGCGGACAAAATCTCGCACAACTTGCACTTGCCTGGGTGCTTCGTCATAAAATCGTAACCTCAGTACTCATCGGAGTAAGTAAAACGCAGCAGCTTTTAGATTCTATAAAGTGCCTCGATAATCTAACTTTCACTGATGCGGAACTGAAAGAAATAGACACTGTACTTTCGTAGTGTGGAAGTGTGGTAGTTTGGTAGTGTGGTAGTTAGTGAGAAAGTTAAATATTCAAATTAATTACCACACTAACTACCACACTACCACACTACCACACTCGCACACTTGCCTAGAATGCCTCGCCTAAGTTTACGAAAAACCCCCGCGATCCCTGTCGCCCCCATCCATAATCAATGGCAATATTTGTGCGGGAAAATTTATTGAGCTTTACTCTCAAACCGATCCCACCTGCGGGTGCGACACCATCAAAGTCCCAGGTGTTAATTTTGGAGAAACTTTCAAAATTCGCGAAGACCACCATGCCGAATAATCCATTTCTTGTAAGTTGTATCCGGTATTCTGATTCAGCATCGATCATATTATTACTCCGGAATCTCCCCTGAATATATCCCCTTCCGGTATTAAATGTTTTATCCCAGCCCGTACTGGGGAGCATCAGGTAGGGAGGCTTACCCGACAATGTGAGCCAATTATAACTCCATAGAGCAAGAACATTATTGGAACTCGCGGGGAATCGAAAATATCCTCTCCATTCTAACAATAGAGAAGACCAGCTATCATCGGATCCCATGAATTTAAATTTGGGTGCAAATAAAATATTGGAATAACTGCCTCTATAAGGATTGATGGGATTATCCCTCGTATCACGAACAACATTCATCAATATTCCGGAAGAAACAGAAGTTCCGTTTAAACCATAATTTTCAAATTCTGAATTGTTGCCCGACTGTGGGGACACTTTTTCGATACCCCAGAAATAGTCAAGCGCATATCCTCCTCCGATAAAAATATGCGGTCGAACTTCAAATAAAGCCGACTGATGAAATTTAAAATACTGGTAGTCGAGCTGAACCTGGTCAGCCGGACTGGTATTCATTCCGAGACCATAGGTATAGGAAGGATATTTAAGGTATCTGAAATCAGAAATCAAAATGGTTTTATTATTATTGAAATACAAATTTGCCTGGAAAGGGAGAACGACCTGGTTATATTGCGTGTAAGAAACGCTTGTAATAATTGTAGAAGGCAGACTGGAATCTTTAGGATTCCTTTTATAAATAACCATGTTGGCGCTGACAACTACCGCAAACCCAGTTTGCAAAGTGTAACCAACCGCTGGAAGAACACCAACCTGTATATGATTTCTGATGACCGTAGTGTCCTTCAGCAGATCCTTATGCATAATGTGATTGAAAATATCTGACAGATCTTTAAGACTATCGGGTGGATCGTACCTCCAGTCTGTCTGGGCCGAAAGACAAAAAGGAATGAACAGGGCAAGGAAGATGATTCTTAGTCTCAAGTACATATCACTTTAACTATTATCCGATCCTTTAGCAGGTATTCAAACTTAATCGATGCGGGGTTAAAAGAATTCGGAAAAAGGTCTTAAAAATCGTTTATAAAGGCTGAAAGATACCGGATTCATTCTATTGCGCATGATTCCTTAACAAAAACATGTTTGTCCTTACCGGCCCTGATTCCCAGGATAGCGGGCATATAGAAAATCCAGGGCATCTTTCCCTGGCAATAACCTGCATTCGGGAGATTCATCGAAGATCATTGTTTGTGGATCTCTTCCTGAAAAGGGCTTCCAGGCCGGAAGACCGGCGGAGTTTGGATTACCTGTTTTTATAAACTGAATCCAGAAAGCGGACATAATTTTTTCCAGACTACGGTCCGCTGGTAACCAGGCCCGCTGAATGCTGTCGAGGTTATGCAAAGCATATCCGATTTCAGCCGTGTGATAAGCACCAAAACGTTTTTTATCGCCTTCAGCTGGTGGCTTCCTTTTAAAAAGATAAAGGAATGTTTTGGGAGAATTATTTTCATTTTGTTTCAGGGCCCACGCATATTCCGAAACACCCATTGTTTTATCCACGCTCAGTGTAATCTGCGATGCTATGGATTCCGAATCCGTTTCAGACGGGAAGAACTTTTTGAAAAGAATTGAATCAGCGCCAAAATCTCCAGCCTGCTTCGCAAAATTATCCCTGCTGTTCATCATGAATAAAAATCCTTCGTCACTGTTCCATCCTGTAATCAATGGTACATGCGTCTGAAACCCCTTTTTAAAAGCTTCTGCAACCGAAAGGGGCATCACATAACCATCTGTTATAGGTGAAAAAAAACCGCCCCCTTTTTGCTCTAATTCATCAGCAGGAATGGCTCTCATGGACGGAAGATCCGGCATATTTAATTTTTCTGTTACTCTCAAACCTTCTTTTTCTGCTTCCTGAAGGCTGCGCATTCGCAAAATCGGATTTTCCAAAACCAAGGAACCGCTTTCACCTATGGCGCCCTGAAACAGTCCCCGGGCGAGGGGAGAAGCCAGGAGACAATTTACACTTGCTGAGCCGGCTGATTGTCCAGCGATGGTCACCCGGTTGGGATCACCGCCGAATGCGCTTATGTTTTTTCTTACCCAGTTCAAAGCAGCAATCTGATCCATCAGTGCGTAATTGCCGGAACTATGATGAGGAGATTCAGCCGTTAACAATGGATGGGAAAGAAATCCGAAAATGCCCAGTCGATAATTAAATGAAACAAAAACGATTCCCTCTTTTGCCAGGGCTTCACCTGAGTATCCCCGAGCAGCTGCGCCTCCGGTCATAAAGCCACCACCACATATCCATACCAGCACCGGCCTTTTTTCATCATTAGATTTTGCACTGGTCCAGACATTCAGATACAAACAATCCTCACTGATGGGTTGCTGCGGAACAACGAACTCCGGTCCGAGGAAAAGAAAAGGAACAGGCTTGGGTTGCATGGGACTGGGGCCAAATGCCAGACATTCCCTGACACCTTTCCATGCCGAAGCAGGTTGCGGCGCTTTCCAACGGAGATCCCCAACCGGAGGCGCCGCAAAGGGGATTCCTTTGTATGCTGTTACACCTGTATTTTCATTATAATAACCACTTATTAAGCCTGCTTCTATTCGTATAACGTTCAGCGTTGGACGTTGAGCGTTAGGCGTTAAGCGTTCAGCGTTAGGCGTTACGCTTTGGGCTTTAGGCTTAAAAATGAACCCAACTAAAACAACCAGGCAGAGCACTTTCTTCATATATCCATATAAAAGTACTATCTTTGTATTTCTGTATGTTATTGCTTTTACTGCGTTTTCTTCTGTGTCCTATTTTCCGCAGAGTTTCCCCAGATCAGTATAACGTAAGGCAGGTAAAGTACCCTATCAACAGCGGTAGCCTTACCACATTTTTTATTTAATATATTACAAATTGTTATTCTCAGAATTGGGACTCATTGAGCCCTTACAAAAAGCTGTAGCCCATGAAGGCTACAAAACCCCCACACCCATTCAGGAACAAGCCATACCGGTTGTTTTAGCCGGAAGGGATATTTTGGGTTGTGCGCAGACAGGCACCGGAAAGACCGCCTCTTTCGTATTGCCTTTATTACAACGCATGCATGAACAAAAACAGGCATCCGGTGTAAGCGGTCATCAGTTGAAGGCATTAATTTTAACTCCTACCCGTGAACTCGCCACACAGATTCATGAATCCATAGAAACTTATGGAAGATTCTTAAGATTGAAATCCGTGGTGATTTTTGGTGGTGTTTCACAATCCAGACAGGTATCGGATTTACGTCGCGGTTGCGATTTTATTGTAGCGACGCCCGGCAGACTGATGGATCTGATGAACCAGAATTATATAGTTCTGAACAGCATTGAATATTTTGTGCTGGATGAAGCAGATCGCATGCTTGACATGGGATTTGTTCACGAAGTAAAAAGAATCATTGCCAGGCTTCCAAGGAAAAGACAGACGCTCTTTTTCTCGGCAACCATGCCTCCGGCCATTCAATCTCTGGTGAAGGAAATATTAACCAATCCGGTTTCTATTACCGTAACACCTGAATCCACAACCGCCGAACTGGTCGATCAGAAATTATATTATGTTCAGAAGAATGAAAAACGCGCTCTTCTGCATCATTTACTGAAAACAAGTCCGCGCGAAAGCGTATTGGTATTTACCAGAACAAAACATGGTGCTGACCGCGTTGCCCGGGATTTAAATCATGCCGGATTT
Source organism: uncultured Bacteroidota bacterium (assembly GCA_963711345.1). GTDB lineage: Bacteria > Bacteroidota > Bacteroidia > Chitinophagales > Chitinophagaceae > Puia. Next base: position 2,275,986 of record CAVQDS010000002.1, read on the forward strand.
AATGCAACGGCCATCCATGGGGATAAAACACAGCAGGCACGTGAACGTTCTCTGCAGGGATTTAAAGATGGAAAAATGCAGATACTCGTGGCAACCGATATTGCTGCCCGTGGTATTGATATTGATGATCTGGCCCTGGTAGTGAATTTTGATCTGCCGAATATTCCAGAATCCTATGTACACCGGATCGGAAGAACAGGTCGCGCAGGTTCATTTGGTAAAGCCATTTCATTTTGTGATTTTGAAGAAAAAATCTATCTGAAAGATATCCAGAAATTTATCGGTCAGACAGTTCCTGTAGAAAGTAATCATCCATTTCATGTAGCTTTGATGGAACCATTAACTGTTGCCAGCAGTGCTTCGTCGTCCGCACGCAGTATGGGCGGTGGCAAACGTTATGGCAGAAAATTTTCTCAGCGATAATTTTTTTAAGTGAATAAAATCCGCGTAATCATTACCGGAGTAACCGGCATGGTGGGAGAGGGGGTGCTGCAGGAGTGCCTTCTTTCACCCGATGTCGAAAAAGTTCTGGTCGTTTCCCGCCGGCCTTATGGAATTACACATCCAAAACTTTCGGAAATTATCATCCAGGATTTTTTTGATCTGAGTTCCATTGAATCCTCGCTCAGCGGTTATGATGCCTGTTTCTTTTGTCTGGGTGTTTCTTCTGTAGGCATGAAAAAAGAGCTTTACGAAAAAATGACCTATGATCTGACCATGGGATTTGCAAAAGTTCTTGTGAAACAAAATGATAACATGAGCTTTTGTTATGTCTCCGGTGCCGGAACCGATTCTACTGAAAAAGGACGGCTGCACTGGGCCCGCGTGAAAGGCAAAACAGAAAACGATTTACAAAAGCTGGGCTTCAAACATGTCTATCTTTTCCGTCCCGGAATGCTCAAGCCTACCAAGGGAGCTAAAAATGTCCTGCCATATTATCAATGGTTTAAATGGCTGGTTCCCGTCATTGAAACGCTCTCGCCTTCATCTGTCTGCAGCCTTGCGCAACTTGGAGAGGCAATGATTCATGTAGTCACAAGAGGATACACAAAAAACATAATAGAGGTGAGTGATATTAAAAAACTTAGCACCTGATTTTTATAATGTAGCGAATGAGGTACGGTCATCGGTCAGCGGTCAACGGTCATCGATTATTCCCCCGCTGGTTCCCACAATTCAACCTTATTTCCTTCGGGATCCATGATATGAACAAATTTTCCATAATCAGATGCTTCAATTTTATCCACTATAGTTACGTTTTCCTTTTTTAATTCTTCAACCAATGCTTCTAAATTATCTACTCTGTAGTTTATCATAAAGTCTTTGGTTGAAGGCTCAAAATATTTGGTCGTTTCTTTAAATGGATTCCACTGGGTAAGTCCCTTTTTAGTACTGTCATCAAGTTGACGCCATTCAAAGCTTGTTCCATATGGGGTTGTATCAAACCCAAGGTGTGTTTTATACCATTCGTTGATTGCGTTTGGGTCTTTACTTTTGAAGAAAACGCCTCCTATTCCTGTTACTTTTTTCATTTTTGTATTTTTTGTGTTGGATATAATCGTCTTAAATGTGAATCCCAATAGAAATGAAGTAGCAATGAGTGTTATCGTCAATGACATTCTTTTCACGTCTGTGAATTTAAATTTTTAATGTTAATTTATTTTTATTTAATCATTAACACCGGATGTTATTGATGTAATATAAAATTTCGAACTGACCCACGACACTTATTTGAGCCTTTCTTTAGTATTAAAATTTTTCTTTAACAGAACAGCAATTAGTTTTGTGGGATGATTGAATTGGCTTCCAAGATAAGCGAAAAATTAAAGATCCGTCCGCAACAGGTTGAAGCGGTATTGGCGCTGCTTGAAGAAGGATCGACCATTCCTTTTATTGCACGTTACCGGAAAGACAGAACCGGCGCACTGGACGAAGTTTTCATTCAGAAAATCCAGGATGAGTTTAAATTACTGAAAGCGTTTACTGAAAGAAAAGCGGCCATAGAGAAATCGATTACTGATCAGGGTAAAATGACAGACATCCTGCAACAGAAGTTGAAAAGCGCTCTTACTGTTGTCGAACTCGAAGATATATACCTGCCATATAAACCCAAACGTAAAACAAAGGCACAGGCGGCTCGTGAAAAAGGTCTGGAGCCCCTGGCTTTGCTGATTCTGGAGCAAAAACCATTGGACCTTATAAAATCTGCAGAATTTTTTTTCAATGATGAAATTAAGATGGTGGAAGAAGCACTTCAGGGTGCGAGGGATATCATCGCTGAACTAATCAATGAGGATGAGATCATGCGGTCAAAAATGCGAAAGCTTTTTGAAAAAACCGCAAGGATGGAAAGTAAGGTCCTGGCTGGAAAAGAAACCGAGGCCGTAAAATTCAAAGACTATTTTGATTTTTCGGAAAAAATTTCAACCATCCCATCTCACAGAATTCTTGCCGTGCTGCGGGGATTCATGGAAGGATTCCTTAGGATGGATATTTCTCCATCGGAAGAAGACGCACTCGCCATGATCGAAGATCAGTTCATAAAAAGCACGGGCGATTCAGCCGCAGAAATAAAAAAAGCGGTAAAGGACAGCTGGCGAAGATTGTTGCAACCCGGAATGGAATCTGAATTCAGGTTGTCACTGAAAACAAAGGCAGATGAAGAAGCGATCACCGTTTTTGCAGAGAACCTTCGTCAATTGTTATTGAGTTCACCACTGGGCAGCAAGAGAATACTGGCCATCGATCCGGGATACCGTACGGGTTGCAAAATTGTTTGCCTGGATGAACAGGGTGGGTTCCGGAAATCAGATCTCATTTTTATTCACGAAACGGGCAGGGCGGAAGAAGCTGAAAATAAAATTCGCGGACTGGTGAACCAATTCCATATCGAAGCGATCGCCATCGGAGATGGAACTGCCGGACGCGAAACAGACCAATTCATTAAAAAATTAAATCTGGGCCTTCCAGTCTTCCTTGTGAATGAGGACGGTGCTTCCGTTTATTCCGCATCGGAAGCTGCCCGCGAAGAATTTCCGGACAAGGATATTACAGTCAGGGGTTCTATCAGTATTGGGAGAAGACTGATGGATCCGTTGGCCGAACTTGTAAAGATTGATCCGAAAAGTATTGGTGTGGGCCAGTATCAGCACGATGTTAACCAGTCGCGGCTGAAAGAAAGACTGGATCAGACCGTGATCAGTTGTGTGAATGCTGTGGGTGTTAATCTCAATACGGCCGGTAAACAATTATTGAGCTATGTGAGCGGGATCGGGGAGACGCTAGCCGACAATATCATAAAGCACCGAAATGATATCGGAAAATTTACAGACAGAAAACAACTTTTGAAAGTTCCACGATTAGGGGAAAAGGCTTTTGAACAGTGTGCAGGATTTATGAGAATTCGCCAGGGAAAAAATCCACTGGATGAAAGTGCCGTGCATCCGGAAGCTTACGATGTGGTGGAAAGAATTGCGCTGGATGTTGGTGTGGAAGTAAAATCATTAATCGGCAAAGAAGAATTGATAAAAAAAATTGATGCTAAAAAATATGCCAGTGAAACCATTGGTGAACTTACAGTCAGAGATATCCTGAATGAATTGAGAAAACCGGGACTGGATCCAAGAACCGAACTGGAACCATTTGAATTTGCCAATATTTATAAAATTGAAGACGTAAAAGTTGGAATGATTTTACCAGGTATGGTGACGAATATTACCCGGTTCGGTGCATTCATAGATATCGGTGTAAAACAGGACGGCCTGGTTCATGTAAGTGAAATTGCTGACAAATTCATCACAGATCCGAATGAAGTGTTAAAGCTCAATGATAAAGTTCAGGTAATGGTTACAGAGGTCGATATCCCCAGAAAACGGATCGCGTTGTCGATTAAGCAAGTGCTCATTAAGCCAAAGGCCCAAAGCCCAAAGCCTAAAACTTTTTCTGAGCCTAAAGCTCAAAGCCTTTCTAAGCCTAAAGCCCAAAGCTTAAAGTCTAAAACTAATTCACAAATAAATAATTCAACTGAAAAATCAATGGAAGAAGCATTGCTTGCATTAAAGAAGAAGTTTAAAAATTAATTTTATTTTCCTATTCCTAAAGTTTTAGGCTTTAAGCTTTAGGCTTTAGGCTTTTCCTGATTAATTTTACGGGAAATTCAAGCCAACCTTCATGCTGAGAAGCTATGTTAATATCGCCATTCGTCATCTCACCAGGCATAAATTATTTTCCATCATTAATATTTCCTGCCTTGCTATAGGGATTACGTTTTCCCTGATTATAGGCGTGTACATACTCAATCAGGAAAATGTGAATGCCCGCATCAAGAACATTAACAACCAATATCTGATTAAGAGCAGGTGGAAGCAGGAAAATATGGGCCCCGATATTACCACACTGGGTCCGCTGGCTAAAACAATGAAAGACGAATTTCCGAGCCTGATTGCAAATTATTACCGGTTCGATCCGGTAGCTAATATTGTCTCAGCTGGTGATAAACATTTCAGGGAAGATATTTCTGTTGGCGATACAAGCTTTGTTTCCATGTATGGATTTTTGTTGTTGTATGGCAATCAAAAACAGCCATTCATCAATGATCAATCGGCCGTAGTAACGGAGGATTTTGCTTTGAAATATTTTGGTAAATCAAATGCCATCAATAAAGTAATTACCATACAAACTCCAAGCGATGGGAGCAGGCATGATTATGTAATTTCTGCTGTACTGAAAAAAATGCCATACAATAGCATTTCAAATTTCGCTACCTCAAAAACTGAATACCAGGTTTTTCTTTCCATGGAAAACAACCAATATTTCCAGGGTGGAGATAAAGGGGATAACTGGGCAAATGTCTTCATGGTAGGCATGATTGAATTACAGAAAGGCGTTTCACCAAAAGATATTGAAAAGCCTTTTGAGCATGTATTGGAAAAATATCAGCCTCCGTTTGTAAAAGGAAACCTGAAAGTAGAATTGGCAGGGTTAAAAAATTACTATTTAATACAGAATAATTTTGCCGTTCAGAAAATGATCACTTCGCTTTCGCTTATCGCAGCATTTATTTTATTGCTGAGCATAATCAATTTTATAAATATTAATATCGGCACATCATCCTATCGCTTGAAAGAAATAGGCTTGCGCAAAGTGTTTGGAAGTGAAAAACTTCAGCTCATCATACAGTTCATGGCAGAATCATGGATGCTTACTCTTATTGCCACAATTATTTCAATCCTTTTGTATCAATTGCTGCTACCAGTATTCAACCAGCTCTTAAATTCTTCACTTGATCCTTTCTGGAAATTCGATTCTACGAAAGTTCTGCTTTTATTTCTTTTGATGATTTTAGTAGGATTTATTTCCGGCATTTATCCGGCATTTGTATTAAGCTCATCAGAAATTATTAATTCAGTGAAAGGGAAAATTAATTCAGCAAAAGGCGGATTGCTGTTAAGAAAAACACTGATAGTTGTTCAATTCACATTGGCCATTATGGTTTTTATTAGTTCACTCAATGTGTCAGAACAGGTAGCATTTTTTTTCAACAAAGATTTGGGATACAATAAAGATCAGGTAATAATTATTTCTTCTCTCCCGCGTCAATGGGATTCCGTCGGGGTAGTAAAAATGGAAAGCCTGAAAACCCAATTACTCCAGCTTCCTGAAATAAAATATGCTTCCCTTTCTTATGATATTCCCAATGGCAGTGGTGGTAATGTAAATGTATACTCTCAGGGCAACAACGATTTTATAAGCATGCTGCTATTAGCCACCGATAATGATTATAGTAAAGTGTATAATATTCAGACCGAAGCAGGAATATTTTTAAATGATCTCAACAGTAAACTGATTCCTGGCCAGGTCGTATTAAATGAGACGGCAGTAAAGGCATTGGGATGGACTGATGCTGTTGGGAAAACGATTCATTTGGGAGCGGCAAATGGTCAGTTGTTAACGGTAGTCGGTGTTGTTAAAGATTTTTATTACGAATCTTTACAACATGCTATAGACCCTCTTATTATTGCAAATTTAAATGAACCGTTCACCAGATCTTACCGTTATTATTCAATTAAATTAAGCACTGCAAATATTAATAAAAGCATCAATGTATTGCGGAATAAATGGAAGACCTTTTTCCCCGAAGCCGGCTTTGAATATGTCTTTATGGATGAACAGTTTCAATCACTATACCAATCAGAACTTCAATTAAAAAAAGCTGCTAACATAGCAACTATACTTAATCTTATTATCGTATTCCTTGGTATTTATGGGGTTGTTGCATTTTCACTTAGCAAGCGAACAAAAGAAATTGCTGTTCGTAAGGTAATTGGCGCCGACGCGCGCAATATCATATTTCTTTTTATTAAGGACTATGCCTTACTGATATTAATTGCCAATTTTATTGCATGGCCGGTTGCATACGGTATTACTGATAAATGGCTGGATAATTATGCTTACAGAATCCAGCAAAATATTTTTATCTATTTGATGGTATGTGCATTTATTTTTATTACTGCCTTTATTTTAATAACACTTCAGTGTTTTAATACCGCTAATTCAAATCCGGTAGAAAGTTTGAGAGCAGACTAACCAGGGCTTTATGAAAAGATAAAAATCACCTAAATGTGACCAACATGAGTAAGATTAGAGTAGTTGCCTTTTCTGTCTCATTAGACGGATACGGAGCCGGCCTTTCTCAAAATTTAGAGAACCCTTTAGGTTTAAGAGGCAAAGAACTTCACGCGTGGATGTTTGAATCAAAATATTTTAGGAATATGATTGGTCAGGATGGTGGGACTGAAGGGATTGATAGTGACTTTGTTGAGAAATCATTTGATAATGTCGGTGTGTGGATAATTGGACGAAACATGTTTGGGCCCATCCGTGGGCATTGGCCGGATGATGAATGGAAAGGCTGGTGGGGTGAAGAACCTCCTTTTCATGTCCCCGTATTTGTCTTAACAAATCATGCAAGAAAATCTTTTAAAATGAAAGGGGGAACAGAATTTCATTTTGTTACTGACGGAATTGAATCAGCAATTGAAAAGGCTAAAGAAGCAGCTAATGGAAAAGATATACGGATTGGAGGTGGGGTTTCAACAATTCGTCAATTTTTACAAGCGGGCCACATAGATGAAATACAATTTGCATTCTCCCCGATTTTTCTTGGTTCCGGAGAGAATCTTTTTTCAGGAATTGATTTACCTCTTTTAGGATTCAATAAAATACAAAGATTTGATGGAGAAAGAACAACGCACATCATCTTAACCAAAGAATAGAATAATCAATAATTACTTCTTCTGTTTCCCGCCAGGCTCAGTCTTAAGTCTTCCTGCTGCTTTGAGTTGAGTTTGTAATAGCCATTCTATCTGGCCGTTGACGCTGCGGAATTCATCCGCAGCCCATTTCTCCAGGTTCTTATAAATGGTTTCATCGATACGTAAAACAAAGGCTTTCTTATCAGCCATGTGTCTGATTTTATTGATACAGGGTGCCGGTATTGAGCACAGGTGTTGCGGCTTTTTCGCCACATAGAACCACCATCAGGTTGCTGACCATCGCAGCTTTTTTCTCTTCATCCAGTTGCACGATTCCTTTTTTCGATAACATCTGGAGTGCGAGTTCAACCATGCCCACGGCACCTTCCACGATTTTAAAACGGGCGGCAACAATCGCAGTTGCCTGCTGGCGCTGCAGCATAGCACCTGCGATTTCTGCAGAATATGCAAGGTGACTGATTCTCGCTTCCTTAATGATAATGCCTGCAGGTGCAAGACGATCACTCAATTCTTTTTCCAATAAAATATTCACCTGGTCGCCACCATCTCTGAGTGTTATATCTGCGTGTTCATCTTCCATATGATCATATGGGCATGTTGTTGCCAGATGGCGAACAGCAGCTTCGCTCTGTATTTTAACGTACTGATAGTAATCGGCTACTTCAAATGCCGCTTTATAGGTATCACTCACCTGCCAAACAATCACGGCTGCGATCTCAATGGGATTTCCCATTTTGTCGTTTACTTTAAGCGGACTTCCTTCGAGGTTTTGCGAACGCAGAGAAACAGGATAAGTTTTATAAAACGGGTTCACCCATAAAAGCCCGTTTGCTTTTACGGTTCCTACATATTTTCCGAAAAATACCAATACGCGGGCCTGGTTGGGATTTACAATCATGACACCCTTGATAAAAAATACGAATCCCAGCATGCATATTGCCCCGATCACCGCATTTAGCGTAGAATCATCTTTTGAAGCATTTACAAAGAAATATGCTGCCAGTCCCAGGAGAGCTAAACATAAAAGGAGGATGGCAAATCCTGATATGGGTTTATTATTTTGTTCCATGGTGAGTTATTAAAATGATATTAAAGTGATATCAAAGGTAAAAAATTATTTGGTATATCAAATAATTTTTTGCCTAAAGCCTTAAGCCTAAAGCTTCCGTCATCCGTCAACCGTCATCCCATAACTTCGTGGTCTTAAACCTCAACAATGGATATTTCACTAAAAGGCAAACACGCCGTCATCTGCGGAAGTTCTCAGGGCATCGGTCTTGCTGCCGCTAAGGAGCTGGCACTGAATGGTGCTGATTGTATATTAATAGCAAGAAATCCTGAAGCACTGGCAGGGGCTGTTCAGCAATTAGCTAAACAGGGAGACCAGATGCATCGGTGGATGGCGGCGGATTTCTCTGATCCGGCCATGGTTGAGAAAACAATTAAATCAATTGTAGGGAAGCACACGGTGGAAATTCTTGTAAATAATACAGGGGGACCCGTAGCAGCACCGATTCTCGAAGCACCAACAGAATTGTTTGAATTGATTTTCAGGCAGCATGTGATATGTAATCAGATTCTCGCCAGAACAGTCGTTCCGGGAATGAAAGAAGCAGGATACGGCAGGATCATCAATATTATTTCGACTTCTGTAAAAACACCTCTCGCCGGACTGGGCGTATCCAATACGATTCGTCTGGCTGTTGCCGCCTGGTCCAAAACCCTTTCTAACGAAATTGGCCGCTTCAATATAACGGTCAACAATATCCTGCCGGGACTTACTGAAACCCAAAGACTGAAAGAACTGGTGAAACATACTGCCGCGCTCTCTAAAACCGAAACGGAGTTTATTGAAAAACAAATGATGGAAAGTATTCCGATGAAAAGATTCGGGAAGCCGGAGGAAATTGCAAACATGATTGCATTCCTTGCATCTCCTGCAGCTTCTTATGTGAATGGTGTAAATATCGCAGTGGATGGTGGAAGAACTCCGGCGCTATGATCATTCGATGTCCATTTGATAAAGCCAGTATTCAAGGCCGTAATGTTCGTCTAAAAGACGGACTTTTTTAAATCCGGCTTTTTCATAAATATGCCGCGCTGCATACATGATTTCAGCAGAATGAAGCATGATTGTTTTTTCACGAATTTCTTTTGCCTTATCAATGCAAAGTTTTGTAAGTGTTTGAGCGATTCCCCTTCCATCTGCATCGGGATGAACACCCACCATGCGGATATAACTTGTATCTGTTGTATAAATTTTTGTGGGATTTCCACTGGGAACAAGAAATGCCATTCCCAACAACCGGGAATTTTCTTCAAAGACGAAAGCATGACAAGTGCTAACCAATACGGGAAATGTCTGGTCTGAAGTTAAAACCGACTCCATCTTTTTCCAGTTTTCAGGAGTCAATGCATTTTTTAATCTTCCATAAGATGCAAGGCCCAGTACCCGAAGTGCAGGGACGTCTTTTAGTTCAGCTTTCCTGTAAAGCATGATTAATATTCAAAATGATTTACTTGCGGGTCGTGAAGGATTTCATTGATAAATGCGAGATGATTTTTTTGTGATCCCCGTACAATCCATTCTCCGCTGATAGTATCCCTGGATTTGATTTCCCTTCCCCTAATAAATTTCAGGTGATGTGCGATAAAGCATTTTTCATATCGTTCCATGGTTTCATTATTATTATCAATCATGATTTTATAATTCCTCATTTGATTTACCCGGTCGATCCATCTTTCCATTAGTCCAAAAACGAAAAGCATTATAAGAATCATCACGCATCCAATAGCAGATGCCCATTCATAACCAGCTCCGATACCCATGCCAAGAGCAGCTGTTACCCAGATCATGGCTGCTGTTGTGATTCCGTTTACGCCGATATCCCCTTTGAAGATTACGCCCGCTCCAACAAAACCAATACCCGTAGCGATATTGGAAGCAATACGATCGGGGTTACCTCCGGAACCTATCAGTTCAGAAAAAATAGTAAACATTGCAGAGCCCAGGCAAATCAGTGTCAGCGTGCGGAAACCTGCTGATTTACTGCGGTATTCTCTTTCTGCGCCGATCGCGCCGCCAATCACGATGGCAACCAGTAATTTTTCGATGGTGTCGGGTGGTAATTGCATATCAAACAGATAGTTGATCCTTCTAAGATAATTAAGTTTAGGAATGATAATTTGAATCTGTTTTTAAGATGAATGCGACATGTTATTTGACATTAAATAGGGTCAAATCCTTACATTTGCATCCCGTTATTCTAATTAAAAGCCCGGATGGCGGAATTGGTAGACGCGTCAGACTCAAAATCTGGTATTGGCAACGATGTGCAGGTTCGATTCCTGTTCCGGGCACTTAGCTGGTCTTTCGACCGGCTTTCTTTTTGCTGAAAAGCCCGTCAATACTGGGTTTCCCTTCTTACAGTTTCTTTGGGTTTCCTTTGATTTCTCTTTTTATGTTGCTAACTTTTAAAATGATTCAATCAGAATAGTCGTGCACTTACTCTATTACAATGGTAACCCATTGTAGTCGTTGGCCGCCTTTACAAATTTTTCCAAAACAATTTCTGCCTTCACGGGTTTGCCTGGAAATAATTCTCTTTCACGATCTTCCATCAAAGGGATAAATAAGATATTTCCCGATTCAATAAAGGAAAGAAAGCTCACATGAAATGCGAGTATCTTTACCAGCTTACAACGAATGCTCCCCTGGGAAATGAATTTTGAAGCAGGAGCCTGTAATATCAAATTTTCTGCATTAAACCGGATCGCTGACCATCGCGCGTTTACCTTAGCAAGCGTTATCGTGCCTGACGGCCTTTTACTTTGGCCGTTGACAACCGGATATACATACTGGTCAATGTCCGTCAGAATGGAGCTGGCAGGCTGCCCCTCTATATACTGTTTGAGTTTATCAAGTGGTACTATAGCTGTTTGGATGGGATTCCCAAGTTGTAGATTAGTCGTATCCGCGATAGTAAACAAATTTTCAATGTTGGGTTGTAAGAGACCAAGGCGCTTAAATTTGCCTAATCCCACACTTGCGGCAGTTTCCATTTGTTCCTGGGCCATGAGAAAAATAGACATAAAGCCAGATATTAGCAATAACAATATGTTTTTCATTGCAGCCATTTTCAAGAAAGAAGAGGAATTAGCTCTTGGTAATATCATAAAAATCATCCCAGTGCGTATGGTCACTTCCAGAGACATAATCTTCATAAGTAATTGAGTATTGCGCACCGACATTAGGGTCCCCCCACGGATCGTTTATGATTACCCAGTTTTCACCATTTATGACAGCATAGCCATTTATCACCATCATGTGTCCGCCTCCTCCGGTCCAGTGCCAGGTAAAAGCAATTGGCTTTAAACAACCAATCTGCGTTTGGATTTGCGCCCACGAAAGAGCGGTGCTATTCGTCGTTTGTGCAGAGAATCCATATTTCGAAAACTCGGGCCAGCCACCATTCAGACAAGGAGAAGGAATGAGCTTATTGCAGCAATTCGTCTTCCCAAATTCATTATTGGCCTGGGTACATTGAGATACATCCACCGTTGCACCCAGGTAGGTCATGCACATTTGTCCGCTGGCAGCCCAACACCACATTGAATTCTGCTGCGGAAAGAGAGGCACGTTAAGATAAACTGATACAGAGAGGCTTGAGATCGTCGGACACCCTTTTCCAGTTGTACTCATATTGTCACTCTTGCTGCATGAAACAAATGATAATAATACAATGCAGAATAAACCCAATAATATCTTTTTATGGGAGAAAACGTCCAATTTCGATTTAACTAACTTAAATACATTCTGAGAATTGGCAGGATAGCCAAGAATTGGGCTATGAATAAATGGATTAGACTTTGCTTTCATGTTGGTACGTATTATAAGTGAATTATTGAGGGTTCTTCTCATTTAGTCGTAATCTTAATCTTAGCGGAAACAAAATAATAAGCTCTGGCGCTTCAAATCAAGTCGGATTGAACAGTTGGTGTAAATGAGAAGGAGTCCACCTGAAACCTTATTGAATATCTATTGGAGGGCGTACATAAAGCGCAGTTTTGTCTTTTCTGCCCAGACCAACATCTCCCGGTAAACCCAATTGGCGGGCAAAATAATTCCATTTAAAAATAAATTTTGAGAAACCGATTGGTTGCACGTATATTTGCAACCGAACGGTTTCTTAATTACCTAATCATGAAACGAAACATATTTCAAACCATTGCGGACTCCACAGTTTTCAAACCGGTACTAATAATTGTTATACTTTTTTTTATGGTAATTCAATCCAGCGGACAACTGAGTAAACCTGCCGATAGTGGCTATGTACCTGTTAATGGCATTAAAGTTTATTACGAAGTATATGGTGAGGGCAGGCCCATCGTTTTACTGCATGGTGCTTTTATGACCATTGAAATGAACTGGGGACAATTAATACCTGAACTGTCAAAAACAAGAAAAGTAATTGCCATTGAATTGCAGGGACATGGTCACACGCCGTATTCAGACAGAAAATTAGACTTTCCTACGCTGGCAAGTGATGTGGTAGGAGTAATGAATTACTTAAAAATTGACAGTGCGGATGTTGCAGGATATAGCATGGGCGGCACCGTGGCTTACCAGTTGATAATACAAAGCCCTAAACGGGTAAGAAAATTAGTGATCATTTCTTCTACTTATAAAAGTACTGGCTGGCTGCCCGAAGTAACCAACGCATTTAAAAATTTTAAGCCTGAATTTTTTACGAATACTCCTCTTGAAACGGCATACGATGCAGTTGCACCTGACAAAACAAAATGGACAAATTTCCTGAAACAGATGATTGTCTTTGTCGGAACGCCATTCAACATGGGTGACTCCAATATTGCAAAAATTACTTCGCCGGTATTACTGATCTCGGGTGACAATGATGGCCTGAATAAAATTGAGTTGATAAAAACGTATCAATTATTAGGAGGTGGTGTATCAGCTGATATGGAACCGATGCCAAAATCGCATTTGGCCATTGTTCCTTCGCAAAGCCATGTCAGCCTGATGATGCAGACGAAAACAATATTAAGTTATCTGGATGGCTTTTTAAATTAAGTATCACAAGGTTTGCAACCATACGATTTCTTAAATACATAATCATGAGACGAGACATATTTCAAGCTATTGCAGACCCAACCCGACGAGCGATCCTCGTACTGATCGCCGTGCACGCAATGACACCCAACGCCATTGCGGAGAACTTCAAGGTCACCCGCCAGTCCATTTCCAAACATTTGCGCATCCTGTCTGAATGCGAACTTCTGGCTCAAAAGCAGGAGGGAAGGGAAATCTTTTATGAACTAAAAATCGATAAAATGAAAGAAATAGATATCTGGTTGGATCAGTTCCGAAAGATTATGGAAGCTAGATTCCAGCAACTCGACGAAATATTATTATTAACCATAAAAAATAAGAAAAAATGAACCTGCTATTTGATTTCACTGTAGACAAAGCCACGTCAACAATCTACATTACACGGGAATTCGCAGCCGACCTCGATCTCGTATGGGACGCTTTTACAAATGCTGAAATACTGGACAAGTGGATGGGTCCCAAACCATACAGGGTCCAAACAAAGGAAATGGATTTCCGTGTAGGCGGTCGCTGGTTATATACCATGGTATCCCCCGAGAATGTCCCGCTAAGCCGCTATAGTCTGGCGGAGTTTATCGAAATCCAACCCAAGACCAGTTTCACCACAAAGAATTCATTTTCCGATGAAAACGGAAATCCCGTTGATTCCGGTTTTTCCTTTTCCATCACAAAGAATTCATTTAAAGCCACTGGCGAAAAAACCACTGTGCACATTTCCAAAAAAATGCAAAGCCTTGCCCAACTTGAAAAATTCATCGAACTCGGCTTTGAACAAGGGACTGCTGCGGGAATGAAAAATCTCGACGAATATTTTCTCTCCCTGGTCACCAGTAAATGACAAGGTAGTCTCCGATCCATCATTAATAGCCCAGAAATAAATCTCCTTAAAGTTTTCTTCGGGATTGCTTCTGAATTGTTTCGTAATTTAGACTACCTTAGTGCGGAGTAAGTGCGGTAACCACCGGACTTACTCCGCACTAACTATGAATGAATATAGAACGATTCTCGAAGGAGGGTCGATCAAATTATAAATCTTTATAGAAGGAAAATACTATGGGATCACAGATGGGATATATTGGCAGGATTGGCAACATAATCCATTACAAAATGGACGGTAAATTCTATACCAGGGCTGCTCCGCGTAAATATAAACAGACCAAAGCCACAAAAGCTAAATCTTCTGAATTTGGGATGGCTTCAACCATTGGATGTATCATACGGCAAAACCTGGAGTCTATTATTTTTAATATGTATGACCGTAAAATGCAAACCCGCCTGGTTGGTGAAATTTTTACATGGTTGCAAAACGCCAGGCATGAGCCTTCTTCGGCTAAGACCCAACCCACTTTTGACCAGTTTAAATTTTCTACCAGAAGCCCAATTTTAGCAAACCGCTGGAATGTGAAGTTTAAGGTTAGTAGTCCGGCATCGGGCATGATACAAATTGCGATTCCTTCTTTCATTCCAAAAAATTCATTCAAAGCCCCTCCGGGCGTAAGTGACGTTGTATGCAGAATAGCTTCTGTAGTAATCGACGTGGAAAATAAAAAGGAGTTAGGGAACGTTAAAAGTGAAATCACGTACCATCTGGATAAAAATAACACAGATGCCCGTAATATTATTCATGAACTACCCATGGCGAAGGGCAGTCTGCTTGTAACAGGCATGTGCCTTGAGTATTTCTTAGAGCGGAGCAAGCGATTGGTTCCGGCAAAAGATAAATTATATAAACCCTCCCAGATCATTTACTCGGTTTATAATTAATTTGTGTAACTAAAAAGTTACATATAAATTAGCGTAACTTTTAAATTACATATGATGCAGGAAGAAATTAAACAAATATATCAGTTCAGTCAGTCGCCACGAGTCGTTTGGGAATATCTTACCAATCCTGAACTATTGGAATTGTGGCTGGGGAAAACGGATTTTCTGCAAATAGTGGGACATAAATTCCGGTTCGTCAGTCCTTATGGAAATGATTCTTATTGCGAAGTACTGGAAGTCAAACCTTTTTCCAAACTTTCCTTTTTCTGGCAAAAAAAATCATTAAAAGACAATTTGCCTTTTAATTCGAAAGTTGTGTGGACACTTGTTCCAAAAGAAGATGGAACGGAACTGCATTTGGTGCATAATGGTTTTACTGCATTGGAAGATTTTGCCGGTCACGAAAAAGGCTGGGATACCTGCTTAAAGCATCTTGGAGAGCTTATAAAAACAAAACAGAGTTACTGATTTCTTTCAGGCGTTAAGCATTACGCGTTCCGCGTTAAGTGTTAAGAGTTTTCTTCTTCAATTTCAATCAATCTCATTTGTATCTTATCCCTGATATTTCTTTCAACAGAACCCATAATAATTTGCATTCCATCCTTATTATTTAATTCGTCAAACAGTTTCTCATGGGCGGGTGACTCTTCCAGCCAGTTCCGTAAAAGCCTGAGCTCATCTTCACTCAAAACATAACCTGCTTTATAATTACATAGTACATCTAATATCGGCTCTAAATCTTTCATAAAGATTAAATCATTCTGTTAATACTTGTCTCCTCTAAGTTACATGCTAATTTGTGCAATTATTTCTTTAGTCCTTTCGTCCCGCTTACCATTAAAAAACTTGTCCAGCACCATTTGAAAAACCGGGTTGGTCTCTTTCAGCGATGCAAACAGGGTCATGGATGATTTTAGCTTCAAATCATCCGGACTGCCAAATATTCTATTGGCGTTATTTCCTTCCTGATCAAGAAGTACCCGACAAATATTTATCAATCTGTTTCCCAGAACAGGATGTTTTAAATATTGATTCGCTTCCTGTATATTTCTTATAGCATAGTATTTTGAAGTTTCACTAAAACCCAGTCCCTGTATCTGAGGAAAGATATACCAGATCCAATGAGATCTTTTTTTACCCTGTTTAATTTCTTCCAGGGCTATCGAATAGTCTTTATTTTGGGCATCAGTGAATCTTGAAAGATCGGTCATTGGTCATCGGTCATCGGTCATCGATGTTGATATTGAAAAAGTGGTTTTTACAAATTGCCAGTAACTAATTCAACAAATTCTTCTCTCGAATGAGGAGCGCCGGTCTTATGGCAGCATTTAGAAATTGCCTCAAGTATTAACTGACGGGATTTTTGTGGGTAATGTTTTTTGAGTTTATCTGCCAGGTATTCGACCTCCCAACGGTCTTCGCAGGAGAATTTTGAAATATTTTTATTCTCTTTTATTTTACGATTATCGTAATCAGACCAGTCTTCGTATAATATGGGGTGAGCCATTGCATTTCTTTCACCGAATTTAAATAATATAATGTCAAAAAAAAGGCCATCAATTTTAATTGATGGCCTTTAACATATCTGCTTTGGACTGGTTAATTACGAGTGGATTGCTCTCTTTACTGCTGAAATAGCATTATCAATATGCAAATAAGCGCGTTCCTGCAGGCCCTGGGCAAAACGATTGTCTTCGTCCTGTCCAACATCCTGTCTTGCTTTTTTGAGATAATCTACTGCAACATGTAAACGACCATCATGTTCATTACGTTCATCAACAGCCGGATGATCCACCAGGTTCTTACCATCATCAACTGAAGCTTTTTTAATTTCGTTAATGGCAGCATCGATCTGATGAACTGCTTCTATTTCATCATTCGTCTGTACCCAGTTACCCGGACGGTGTTCTATCATCCATCGGGCTGCCCTCAGGTCAGACAGAGCATGTAAATAGTAAGGATGTTCTCCTCTTTCAACATTGACAGTTGGTTTGCAGGCCGTGCTTGTAAGAAATAGAAATGCGGCACCAATAATAAAAGTTAAACGCATAAACATTGAGTTTTTGATTGGGTAATAGATTGAAAAATGAAAATGGTCAATCCTGTTTAAACTGATTTATTGCCGAAAAATTGCGTGGATATACCTGAATAACAACCCGTTAACTCAATTACATGAGATGTTGCTTAACAACCTGTTATCCGAATCTGGCATTATTATTCCTTTTCAATGAATGACATTAAAACGAATAATATGAAAAAATTAATCCTTGTTACGTTAGGCGGAATGATGCTTTTTGTTATAAAGGCAAATGCGCAGTTTGCGAAAGGTACTATCATGCTTGGAACGACTATTGGGAGTACAGGATACAGTTCTGCGAACAGCGATTACGGTTATGATGTCGGTACACTAAAAAATACAGGAACCAATACATTTACTTTTAGTGTCGGACCGCAGGTAGGTGTGTTTTTATCACCACACCTCGTTTTCGGCGCTACGCCAGCATTCAGCATCAGTACTTCTCATGTAAATAGCACAACGACCAATACAAACAATACAACGACCGGAAGCACAACAAGCACAACCACCACAACGGTCAGCATCGGACCTTTTCTGCGTTATTATTTTGCAGGACTTTCAAGTAATAATTGGTTATACGGACAGATAAATGGAGCCGTTGGTACAGGAAGCGGTACGAGCTCAGGTAACAGCTATACTACCACTTCCACAGGCAATACCAACGGTAAAGTTGCGAATATATTTACCTGGAATACGGGTGCAAGCCTTGGACTTACACATTTCTTTTATAAACGCATTGGAATGGATATGGCCCTCGGATATAGTTATAGCCATGTTTATAATTATGATACAAACTACACTTATACGACAAATAAAACATCAGGAACTACAACACCAACTACAAATAACTATTCATTGAACACAGCCACCAACGGAGTTACTTTTGCCGTTGGTTTTCACTGGTACCTGAGAGGATGAGTTTTCTAATCATTGCAAAATGGGAAAATAAAACCATAGGAACAATGCATGAGGGAAGCCACGCGTAAGGAAAATGAAGGATTGCAATATTAGGTTGATCAAAACCAAATTTCTGGAAAGAAGACGGTATTGAAAATATCGCATGCCTGGCAATCATGAATAGAAGTCCCAGGCACAGGATGTTCCACAATAAAATAATATTCTTTCCGATCAGTTTATTTACAAAACCAAAGTAAAAAACAATCGGAGCTGTTATGCCTGAAATGATGTCATAATTTCCGCCGGCAAATGTCATGAGTTTAGGAACCTGTTTATCGAGGTATAGCCAATAAAGTACAAATTCAACCGGGATCCTGATGATATGTAACAGAGTAAGCGTGCCAGGATCCATCTGATCGATGAATCGCCTACCGCCGGCTGTTACAAATAGAATGATTATGAACAACAGGGGAGGCAGAATAAATAAAATACCCCGGGGCGGGTTTGTGTCGGTTAACAGGTAAAAACCGGTTATCGAAAGGATTCCCTGAATTACGAGCCATATCGATATGATCAGGAAAGCAGCAAATGAATAATTTCCAGCCCTGTAAAATAAAAAAAAAGTTATACCAGTCGTTAAAATAAATACTATGATTGAATAAAGCGGCAGGTTTTCCATTGTTCATTTATTTATTAATCCTTATCTGGAATCTGCTAATTTGAAAGAAACTTTCATGGTTTATGTTATATCCCCCCGCCAGGGGTAAAAATTATTCAGACTAAACTGTCCGGCTCCAATAAGTATTTAAGATACATCTTTTAGAATAATTGATTTTCATCAAGAATCAGGTGCTTTTTTGAAAATTTTTTTACCGTTGATCCTCTAAGATGAAATACCCAATGAAATGTTAATACGAAAAGTTTCTTAGTTGGGTGTCTTTTTTTATGTTTTAGCTATGTATTTTATAGTGTTTAACGGGCTTTGTTATAGTTTAATTAATTTATTTTTTTCATGCAACACCGCTGATACCTTACTGCTTGACTTTGTCAGCTGTTCAGATATATATTGGGTAGAATATCAGATTATCCAACTCAAAAACGATTATGTATGAAAACAAAATTGGCAGGTCTCATCACCCTGTTTGTGCTGCTCGCACAATCGCATGTAAGAGCGGACAAAGGCCCTGCAACCGTTAGTGAAAAACTTATTAAAGCCTTTCAGACTGCATTCCCGATGGCGGAAAAGGTGGACTGGAAGGAGAATGGTGACCATTATTTTGTTCATTTTAAAGAAAACAATGTGGTCTCTGAAATTGAATACGATCACGATGGAAATTTTATTGAATCAGAAAGATATTATAAAGATCTTGGACTGATTCCCATTCATCTGGCCTGGGAGCTACACAAAAAGTTTCCTGATAAAACAGTATTTGGTATTACTGAAACAAATACTGAATCTGAAACTTATTACTATGTAAAACTGGAAGATAGTAAGGGGTGGATGACTGTAAAAGGTTCATCCGATGGAATCTGCCAGGTGGTTGAAAAATTCAATAAACAGTTATAATCGGGGTCGCTTATAAGACCATGTACCTGGGTAAACAACCGGTGGTTGTTTACCTTTTTTCGTAATAGCGGTAAATCTTTAAATAGCAAAAAATCCTTCAAGTGAATCCTTTTGAAGAATCTTGCTTAGTTTTTTGCATAATACTTTAAAATCATCTGGCTTGGTAACAAACCATCTTGCTCCCAGTTGTTGCGTTTTGGTTATATCATTCAAATTTTTCGAGGTAGTGAAAATAACAACAGGAATGTCTTTATAGGTTTCCTGATTTTTTAAATGAACCAGGCATTCAAAGCCATTCATAACGGGCATATTTAAATCCAAAAAGATATAGTCAGGCGGAGGCGGCAATTCCAGTTTTTTAAATGCTTCCTGGCAATTGGAAGTCAATTCGCAATGAAGTCCGGGTTGAACGATATGAATAGCATCCCGAAAGAATAGCTGGTCGTCAGGATCGTCATCAATCAACATAACTCTCTTGGGATGGCCCATCGGGATTTGAAATTAAGTCATTTAAGCAATCAGGCTTCAAATAAAGACGGAAAATACATAGAAAAAATGGCTCCGGATCCTATATTCCCGGAGGCCGAAATAAATCCTTTATGATTGCGCATTATTTTTTTACAGATCGCCAGTCCAATGCCCGTGCCCGGATATTCCTGCCTGTTATGAAGTCTCTGAAAAAGTTCAAAAATCTGGTTTTTATACAATTGATCAAAGCCAATACCATTGTCCCTGATGCTGATTTTCCAATACAAACTGTTGATATCCGCGCCTTCAAAAGACAGTTCCTTACCATACAGTTCTTCGGCCGATATTTCAATAACCGGCCTCACATCCGTTCTGCTGTATTTGATGGAATTTGCGATCAGATTCGTGAAAAGCTGGTTTATCTGAAGTGGTATACTCATTAATGCCGGAAGTGGTTGGCTCTCCAGACGGATATTTTTTTGTTCCAGCGTTTCCGCAAAGTCAGTTTTTACTTCAAGGAAAACCTTGTTAAAATCTGTCATCTCAAAAGCAGCCCTGATATTGCTTGTTTGGGAATAAGAAAGAAAGGCGTCTATCAGAATTTCCATCCTGTCAGCAGCCGAAATAATCCTCTGAAAATAATCCTTTGATGATACTGATAATTTTTCCTGATCCAGGTCTTCAATCCGTTTTGAAAATGCTTTGATTTTCCGGATTGGTTCTTTCAAATCGTGACTGGCAATATAATTAAAGGATGCTAATTCCGAATTGGTCTGTTCCAACTCACTGACAGTTTGCTTAAGAATAAAATTGGCATAATTCAGGGATTGGGTTCTTTCATATACTTTTTTTTCAAGTTCCTGAACGAAATATTTTTTTTCTTCCAAAGCGGTTTTCTGCGGAGTAATGTCTACGACAGTACCGTACATTCTAAGAATATTCCTTACATTATCGCTTAATATTTTACCAAGTACATTGATCCAATGAATGGAATTATCTGGCCAAATTAGACGGGCTTCATAATTTAGTGAACCTATTTTAAATGAATTCTGCACAGCTTCATCCCTTATGGGTTTGTCTTCCGGATGAAACCTGTCCAATAAATTCTGATGAGAGGTATTTTGTGCATTTTTATATCCGAAAATTTCAACCAGTCTTTCTGAACTGAGAAAATGTTCATTTTGTAAATCCCAGTCAAAGGTTCCCATATTGGAAGCTTCAATCGCAAGCCGGGACCTGTTTTCTGATTCCTGTAACAGGTTTCGCGCTAGTACCTGTTCAGATACATCATAACAAAAAACAAGGATACCTTCAGTTTCACCTGAGACATTTTTTAAAACCTGGCAAATGATGTTAATGTAAATCTGTTGCACTGTTTCTCCTCGTTCAACCTGGAGCGGCATTTCCTTCCCTATAAAAGGTTCCCCTGTTTTATATACCACATCCATAATTTCAAAATATCCTTGTCCCGTGGATACAGGTACAGCTTCCCTGATGGTCTTGTTGACCGGGTTTCGACCACCTATAAGATCCTGGACCTGTTGATTTGCAAATTCAAATACATGTTCAGGTCCTTTTAATATAGCCAGCATGGCAGGAGCCTGTTGAAAGAAATTATGAATGACCGCCTGTCCGCCTTCTGCCTGCATTCTTAAACGGGTTTCGCTTCTTAAACGGAAATAAGTTCCGGAGATCAGTAAAATTGCCAGAAAAGAAAATACGAGGGAATACAAGGGAACCAAAAAAGCCGACCTGTCTTTTTCCTGGATTTTTAGCAGTAATTGATCATTCTGATCATGCCGCATTTCTGCGATCAGGATTTGCATCCTGTTCAGAATGAATTGACTTTCGGTTATATATTCTGATAAATCCGCCGAAATTTTCTCTGACCTGATGCGTTCCCCGTGCAGATTTTCAAGCCATTTCTTTATTATTAAATTAAGCTGAAGAATTTTGACATGCTGGCCCTTGTCTCCATATGTTAATGAATCCAGTTCACTTAACATCTGATATGCCATGAGAGAATCACTGAGAATCTGATTTTTGAATTCCTCATTATTTACATGAATAGAATCCTGTACTTTTTTCTCAGCTTTTCTTAAATTAGTTAAAGTTTCTCCGAGTTTTAATCTGACCAGGTTTGCATGGGCAACGAAACTGGATGCTTCGTTTTGTTTGGTAATTCTTTTATAAGATATAAAAGAAGCAAATGCGAGGAAAAGAATAACGATAACAAAAATCAAATCAGAGTACGCCCTCCTGTTTTTCATCTTCCCTGCCTCTTTATAAGACAATTTAAGAATTAAAACAGTTCCGGATATATATTAAGAGAATTTAAAAATGAATATCTTTCCAGATAAAACTGGTACCATGATCCGTATTGGCTTGATCCGGGAGACGAAGATTCCGGCGGATAACAGGGTTGCACTTATTCCCTCGCAATGCAAATGGCTGCAGAAAAACTTTCCTTCACTCAAAATATTTGCCCAGCCTTCGAAAGACCGCTGTTACACTGATAAGGAATATGAAATGGCAGGTGTGGTAATCACGGAAGACGTAAGCGATTGTGATTTCCTGTTTGGAATAAAGGAAGTACAGGTGGATAAACTCATGCCCGGGAAAAAATACCTTTTGTTTTCACATACAAAAAAAATGCAGCCCTATAACCGATCCCTATTCCGGGCGATCCTGGATAAAAAGATTACCCTGATTGATTATGAATGTATGGAACACGAGGATGGACAGCGTATTCTTGGATTTGGTTTTTTTGCCGGTATCGTAGGTGCGCATAACGGTATGATGGCTTATGGTATCCGGACTAAACAATATGAACTTCCCAGAGTTTATAAGCAACCCAGTTTCCGACAGCTCATTCATGGATATTTTGGAATCAAACTTCCAAATCTGAAAGTCGTGATTACCGGTTCAGGAAGAGTAGCGCATGGACTGCTTGAAGTCATGAACCTGCTTGGAATTATTGAAATTGAACCGGATGAATATCTCTCAAGGAATTTTTCCTATCCGGTATTTACGCAGTTAAAAGGATCATTACTCTACGGGCATAAAAAAAGTAAGACATACAAGCGCGAAGAATTTCACGACAATCCCGAATCATATGAATGCCTTTTTAAGCCATATGCCGAGAGTTCTGATTTATTGCTGAATGGAATCTACTGGGATCCGCGCATGCCGCGATTATTTGAATGGGAAGATCTGTTATCGCCTCGATTCAGAATCGGGACTATTGCAGATGTTACAGATGATATTAATGGATCTGTGCCCTGTAATCTGGGAGATGGAACCATGGAAAACCCTGTTTATGGAGTAAATAAAAAAACCCGCGAACGCACACCAGCGTTCATGAATGATTCCATCGATATTATGGCCGTTGGAAATCTGCCCAATGAACTTCCACGCGATGCTTCCCGTTATTTCGGCGAACAACTGATTAAATATGTTCTCGAGGATTTGTTTAAAGAGGGATCCGCAGTAATTGAGAGAGCTACAATAGTGCGGGAAGGGAATATTACGGAAAAGTACAAGTATATGGAGAGATATGCGATTTCATAGTGTGGTAGTGTGGTAGTGTGGTAGAGTGGTAGTGAGTATGAAGTTATTAGAACATCGTGTATCGTTTATCGTGTATCGATCTACGATCGACGATCCACGATCCACGATTCACGATCAAACGGTTTCATAATAGTCTTTCATCAGTTCCGCAAATTCATTGCTGTTTTTTCCTTCGGAATTTTTAATGACCAGTTCTTTCAAAATAACTTCTGCTGGCTTTTTAGTTCCATAAAGAGATATACTCCGGAAAGCAGGATGGGCGGGCGTTTGGTGGACGGTTAATTTTTCCATAAGAAAAAATCCATTTACAAGTGCCAGTTTTTCAAAATAGTCACTACGGTGAAAAGGCAACAGGATACTGAAAGCACCATCGTTTACCAGGCAGGAGCGGATTACTGATATCAATTCATCCAGCGTCAATGATTCCTCGTGTTTGGCCTTATTCTTTTTCTGTTCCGGCGAGCGCAGGTCAGATTCATAAAACGGCGGGTTGGAAATAATGAAATCATATTTTGTTTGAAAAGAATAATGGCGTGCGTCGCCTTCAATAACATGGATTCGTTCAGGCCAGGAAGTTTGTTGAATATTTTCTTCAGCCTGTTTAAAAGAATCATGATCCAGTTCGATGCAATCAATATTTGCGTTTGTATTTTGCGCAAGCATGATCGGAAGTAATCCTGTTCCAGTTCCTATATCCAGAATTCTTTTTGCTTTGTGTAAACGTTTTGCTGTCCAAGCACCCAGTATACAGGAATCGGTGCATACTTTCATCGCCGACCTGTCCTGTTGAATGGTAAACTGTTTAAACCTGAAATAAGAATTGGGCATAGTGGGATTTTACCAACCGCCACGGGCAGTCACCTGAGCAGACAGAGGAGAAAAAGCCTGATCCAGGTATTTATAATATCCGGTGATCGCAATCATAGCTGCATTATCCGTGCAATATTCCATCTTAGGAATAAAAGTTCTCCATCCGAATGATCTACCGGTCTCTTCAAATGATTTTCGCAATCCTTTATTGGCAGCAACACCGCCCGCGAGGCAAATATCTTTTATGCCTGTCTGAGCAGCAGCTTTTTTTAATTTATTTAGTAAGATAGAAACGATCCGTCCCTGAATGGATGCACATATATCGGGAAGATTTTTCTCTACAAAGTCCGCTGTTTTTGCTTTTTCGTTTTGAATAAAATATAATATGGCAGTTTTGAGGCCACTGAAACTAAAATTTAATCCGGGAATCTGTGGTTCCGGAAATTTAAACCGCAGGGAATCTCCGGAAGAAGCATATTGATCAATGAGAGGCCCGCCGGGATAGGGGAGACCAAGGATTTTCGCAGATTTATCAAATGCTTCACCAGCTGCATCATCGGTGGTTTCGCCGATCACTTTCATTTGTGATGGCGAATCACAAACTACAATCTGCGTATGCCCTCCGCTGACAGTTAAACACAGAAATGGAAAGGCCGGCACAGATTCGGGATTTTCTTTTCCGCCAATAAGATTTGCAAGAACATGGGCCTGCATATGGTGCACTGCAATTAACGGTATGTTCTTTGAAAAGGCGAGTGATTTTGCAACCTGCGCACCCACCAGTAGCGATCCTATGAGCCCCGGCGCCTGTGTAAATGCAATAGCGTTTACACCTGTCAGTGAGACAGCGGCCTTCATGAGGGCCTGGTCCAGCACCGGAAGAATATTCTGCAGATGCGCACGACTGGCTAATTCGGGTACAACGCCTCCATAGCGGCTATGGATTTCCTGACTTGCGATAATATTAGACAATATGATACCTTCCCGGCAAACGGATGCGGCAGTTTCATCACAGGATGACTCGATTCCTAATATAGTAATGGCCAAAACTTACGATTGAAATGCAAAGATACCAAGAGAAGAAGTAATTAATTCGTTGAACGAATGGCTACTACAGGATCGAGGCGGGCTGCAATAACAGCAGGTATGATTCCTGCAATAATTCCTACAAAAAGACAAATGCCTACTGCAAGTCCGATAATGTCCATTGGAATGAAAACCTTAAAACTGAACATGCTGGAGAAGACGCCGGCAAGTATAAATACGGCAATCATGCCGAATAGTCCACCGATAATACAAAGGAATGAAGATTCAAGCAGGAATTCGGAAACAATAGTACTCTTTTTGGCGCCAAGCGCTTTCTTTAATCCGATCTGGGCTGTGCGTTCGCGAACGGTAACAAACATAATATTTGCAACGCCGAACATACCGACAATCAGAGAGAGTGCAGCAATGGCCCATCCTCCGATATTGATGTTTGAAAAAATACTATCCATGAATTTGCTGAAGGATTCAATATCATTGAGGGAGTAATCATCTTCCTGGCTGGGAGATAATTTATGAATGGAACGCATAGCGCCGTCCAGTTCATCCTTTAATGCCGGGATACTCACATCCTGCTTCCCTTCAACAATAATTTTCGGTTGTGCATCCTCGTCACGAATAATTTGCTTCAGAAACTTATAGGGCATAATGATACAATCGTCGTATTGCCACATATCCAGCATGCTCTGGCCCTGTTTCTCTATTACGCCGATTACGATGGCTGGTTTACCACCTTTCAAGCGGACTGTTTTGCCAATAGCAATTTCGGGATTCACGAATATTTTTTCAGCTACATTATATCCTATTACCAGGGAATTTGCTGCCTGATCAAAATCGGATTGTTGCAGGTAACGGCCATAACCAACATTAAAATGTTCGATTTTTGCAAAATCTTCCGTTACTCCATAATAATTGGTTCCATTCAGCATATCATTTCCGTATTCAAATACGGATTGATCCTGCGTCATATATGTTGCATTCTGAATGATCGGAACCCTGTCCTTCAATTGTTTCAGTTCTTCGTATTTGGGAGTGGGTCTTTTATAATAGCGCCACCAGGGGTAGTTATTATCGTTGCGGTATTCCCATTTATCAATAAAAACCGTGTTTGTTCCCAGTGTTTTAATATCATTTTGAACAGCAGTCTTCATGCTGTTGATCGTTGCCAATACACTGATGATACAGAATATTCCAAATGTAATTCCAAGCAACGACAAGAATGTTCGCAGCTTATTGGAACGGAATTCCTGAAGCGCCATTTTCAGGCTGGTGTAAATTATATTGAAATAGCGTGACAGATCCCCGATTTTGACCCTAAATATCGCATTAAATCAGCGAAATTCTTCGCCGTCCATCCCGATTTATAAATTAAAAAACTTTAACGCGCCATTGGCGGCTGAAGACTTTGCCAGGGGCCGTCTTTTCCATTCCTTCCTTATGTTCCAGTTGCTGATCGCTGTTCACACTGTCCGCAATACCACACCAGGGCTCAATGCAAATGAAGTCGGCGTCTTTGGAAGACCAAATGCCCAGGAAGGGAAATTCTCCCATTTCAAATGAAATGCCATGGGGTGTTTTACCTGAAATCAAAGAAATTTCAGATGATGCCGGATATTTAAAGACCAGGGCGTCCTGATAAAAAAGTGATTTTTTCAGATTGAGGCGATTGGAATCTTCCAAAACAGGAATGGGTTCCATTTGAATGAGGCCTTCACCAGATATAGGCCAGCGGGAAAGATTTTCGTTCTCTTCAAATTTCAAATAGTAATCTTCAAATTTCGTATCGGCAGTAAGAGGAAGACGAAAGGCGGGGTGACCGCCAACGGAGAAAATAAGCATTCCTGAGCCGGTATTCGTAACCAGGTATTCTGTGCTGAGTTCATCGCCCTGTACCTTATAACGAATCCGGAACTCAAAGTCGAATGGATAATTTGTTTTGGTTTCATCATTGCTTCGCAATAACATGGTAACCTCTTTCGGAGATTGTTTTTCCACCTGGAATTCCATATCTCTTGCAAATCCGTGCCGGGGCAGCTGGTAGGATTTTCCCTGGTAGTAATAAGTATTTTTTTTCAGATTGCCGATTATAGGAAATAATACAGGTGATCGTTTTGCCCAGAATGCAGGATTTCCATTCCATAAATAATCAATTCCTGAAACAGTGTTCAGGATCGTTTGAAGTTCTGCTCCTTTAGAAGAGACTTCTACTTTTAAAACTTCATTTTCAATAATGATCATATTATTGTAATTAGAATAAGATGGTTGCAACAAAGTTAATGTCTGCCTGCTCACGGCGAAATCATTTATATTGCGTTCCAATGAAAGCCATTTCCTTTATCTTATTTCTTTCGGGACTATTTTTTTTAGTATCCTGCAGCAAACCGGAAGCGCCTGAATACCTGGGGTTCCGCGATTTTTCGTTGGATAATATCAGTATGGATTCTGCCCTCTTACACACACAGCTTGCTTTTTACAATCCGAATACATTTGTTATGGAATTGAAGAGAGGAGATGTAAATGTTTTCCTTGATAATAAACTGGCGAATCACTACGTAATGGATTCCAGCATCAATATTCCAAAGAAGGATACTTTTTTTGTTCCACTGAATCTTCGGATCAGCCCGAAGCTTTTAATAAGCAGCGCCCTCAGCATGCTGATGAATAATAATAAAATCAAAGTGCGCATGGAAGGAAGTATTCGGGTGAAAAGAGGCGCGATTACTTTTACGGTGCCCATTAACTATGAGGTGATGGAGACTATTAAGTAGTGTGAGAGTGTGAGAGTGTGAGAGTGTGAGAGTGTGAGGGTAAGAATCACACTCTCACACTTGATTTAAGTGTTAAGCGTAAGTAAGATGGCTGCGATTTTTTCCTCCGTATCTTTCCTCTTCTTTCTTTCCAGATCTACGACATCGGGTTTGGCATTTTGAACGAAACGTTCGTTGGATAATTTTTTGTTCAGTGAGTCAAGAAATTCTTTGTAATAAATCAGTTCTTTTTCAAGATCTTCTTTTCTTTTGGAATTATCCGCCCGCTGTGAAGTTTCGAATCCCAGCTGATAAGACAGGAATGGGATTACAGTTATACCGGGATCATTAGAAATGGGGCCGGTTGAGTATTCAATTTCGCGGCAGTTAAGCTGCTTGAGTATAATTGCATTCAGGCTTTCATTTTTACCAAATATCCCGGCCGGGATAATTAATCGCGCAATTGCTTCACTGTTTTTCAATTGCTGCTGTTGACGGAATTCCCGTCCAACGGTAAGGAGCATGCGAAGTTTTTCCCCTGTTTCCAGCGGGGTAGCGCTAAAGATTATTATAGGTGAAAATTGCTTCATACAAAGATCATCCCCTTCAGCACGATCCCGAAGCTGGTGATAAATTTCTTCTGTAACAAAAGGCATAAAGGGATGCAGCCACTGGATCAGTTCTTCAAAAAACGAAATTGTTTTTTCGTAAAAGACCGGGCTCAGTGATTGTTCATATCCGGGCTTTACCCATTCCAGGTACCAGCTGCAGAAATCATCCCAGATTAAAGAATAAATCGTTTTTAGCGCTTCGCTGATTTTAAAATCATCCAGTAATTTATTGATTTGTGTTTTTGCCTGGTTGAAACGATTGTCGAACCATTGTACAGCAAATGATCCGGGATCTGATTCAGATGTTTTCTGATCTTCCGGTCCCAGTCTGTCTCCCCAAATCCTCACCAATTTCAGGGCGTTCCAGATTTTGTTATTAAAATTTCTTCCCTGTTCCAACCCATCTTCTTCAAATAAAAGATCATTGCCTGCAGGAGTGGAGATCATAATTCCAAAACGGACAGCATCAGCTCCGTATTTGTTGATCAGCTCAAGAAGATCAGGTGAATTTCCCAGGCTTTTGCTCATTTTTCTCCCGAGCTTATCCCTTACCATTCCGGTAAAATAGACATCCGGAAAGGGGATCTCGTTTTTGAATTCCAATCCTGCCATGATCATTCGTGTCACCCAGAAAAATATAATATCCTGTCCCGTCACCAATACAGATGCAGGATAATAGTATTTGAAATCCGGGTTAGCCGGATCGGTGATTCCCTTAAAAACTTCTATTGGCCAGAGCCATGAAGAAAACCAGGTATCAAGAACATCTTCATCCTGTATAAGTTCTTCGT
This sequence comes from uncultured Bacteroidota bacterium, assembly GCA_963711345.1. Classification (GTDB taxonomy): domain Bacteria; phylum Bacteroidota; class Bacteroidia; order Chitinophagales; family Chitinophagaceae; genus Puia. The sequence continues at coordinate 2,305,736 of CAVQDS010000002.1, forward strand.
GAACTGCGAGCAGCCCATACCGATCCTGGTATGCTTCCAGCGCAAGAGATTCATTTTCCGCAACAACAAAATTTCCTTTTGAATCATACCAGGCAGGTATACGTTGTCCCCACCATAGCTGGCGGGATATGCACCAATCCTTAACATTTTCGAGCCAATATTTATAAGTGGCCAGAAATTTATCCCCCGGGTGAATTCGAATATTTCCGGATACGACAGCATCAAGGGCTGGTAATGCCAGAGGTTTCATTTTTACAAACCATTGAGTTGAAATCCTTGGTTCCACTACTGCATGACTTCGCTGTGAAAATCCGAGTCTCGTTGAATAAGGTTCTTCTTTAAAAATGAGCCCTTCTTCTTTAAGTCTTTCTACCACTTTTTTACGGGCTTCAAACCTGTCCAAACCCACAAAAATTTCAGCTGCCGGGGATAGGGTTCCATCTTCATTTAAAGTATCAATAACCGGCAGTCCGTATTTTAAACCAATATTATAATCATTGATATCGTGAGCAGGAGTTACTTTAAGTGCGCCTGTTCCGAAGTCCATGTCGGTATGTTCATCCGTGATCAGCGGAACCATCCTGTTTACCAGTGGAATTATTATTTGCTTTCCCAGTAGTTGCCGGTATTTTGGATCTTTTGGATTAACGCAAACCGCCGTATCGCCCATAATGGTTTCAGGTCTCTGTGTAGCGATTATTATGAAATCACTCGAACCAGCAATGCGATATTTTATATAATAGAGTATTCCTTCAACATCTCTGTATTCCACTTCTTCATCACTCAGCGCAGTTTTCGCTGCAGGATCCCAATGAATCATACGGGCTCCGCGATAGATCATTTTTTCATGGTATAGCTTAACGAAAATTTTCATTACCGCCCGGTAATAATGGTCATCCATAGTAAATGTGACACGGTTCCAGTCAACACTGCATCCTAGTTTTTCGATCTGGTCATAAATAATGGATCCGTATTTATCTTTCCATTCGTAAGCATATTTCAGAAAGGCTTCACGCGATAAGCTGTTTTTGTCAATCCCCCGTTCTTTAAGCATGGAAACTACTCTGGCTTCAGTAGCAATGGATGCATGATCGCTGCCGGGTACCCAGCAGGCATTAAATCCGCTCATACGCGCACGCCGAATAAGAATATCCTGAACGGTTTCATTGAGTGTATGGCCCATATGCAGCACACCTGTTACGTTCGGTGGAGGTATTACAACAGTATATGGTTTCCGGCCGTCAGGGAAGCTGTTGAAATATTTTTTTGCATTCCAATGATTCGTCCATTTAGATTCAGTTCCTGCAGGTTCGTAGTGTTTGGTCAATTCCATCCGGGACATCCATTTTAAGGACTGCAAAGTTAGTTAATCAGAAAGAAGGATAGAAAGGAGTGGGGTCAAAAAAAAAGTTTCCACCGATCAGTAGAAACTTTTATTAATAAGATAAAATGAATTCAACCTCATTTAACGGGTAATAGAGGTGTTGAAATCAGTTTTAAGGGCCCTGTTACTATTATGCGAACCAATACAAATAGGAGAGCAACATTACCAGGGCTAAAAATCCAAAAGCGAATAAAGCGGTCTTCGCATTTTCTCCCAAATGAATTGAATGAAGCATTTTTTTCATAAATGAAAAATTTTAAGTGAAACCATGTTTAAAAACATTTGTTTCAAAGGGTCTGGACATAATCAACTCGGGTCGGTTAGTCTTACGATATGGGTAGGATGCCAGGGAGAAACACTACGGTTGGCGGCCGTAATAGAACAAATATAAACTGTTTTTTTTTGAGATACTAGTGTTTTGGCAGTTTTTTTAAGGTTTTGACCAAAGAGTCAAGGGGTTATGGATTATTAATTATCAATTATTAATTATTGATTTTGGGGGTTATGAGATATGAGATATGAGATATGGGTTATGGGTTATGCCTGCCTGTTGCAGGCAGGGTATCCAATTAAAAAACTCCGGTTATTGCCGGAGTTATCGTACTGGGTCTTTTTAGGGTTTATGGCTTATAGTAAATGCACATAAACTATTTAGGCTAAAGTAAATACATAAGAAAACAGCATGATAGCGCAGAAGTACAGCACGGCAATTACAACTGCCAGAGTTGCCTGTTCTCCTACCTGACCAATGTGAAGGTGTTTCATTTGATGGAATTTAAGGTGTTATTAATAAAGTACGGACGTACGCTTTCAAAGAGTACGGAAAAATTTATGTTTTAAATAAGTAATTTTCTGGTAACTGAAGGGTGATTATCCTAACTTTATTAGCAAAAGGTCATTCCGGGTTTAACCACTATGTATGCAATAGTAGATATTGAAACCACAGGTAGTTATGCTGCTAATAACGGCATCACTGAATTAGCTATTGTGCTGCACGATGGAAATAAGATCATCGAGCGGTATGAGACCCTGATCGATCCCCAATCCCCCATTCCCCAATATGTTCAGGTGCTTACAGGCATTCGTCCGGATATGCTTGTCGGAGCCCCGTTATTTTCCGATGTGGCTAAGCGTGTTTACGACATGCTGAAGGATGCCGTATTTGTAGCCCATCATGTGAATTTTGATTATTCATTCATAAAATATCACCTGGAATCCTGTGGTTTTGAACTGGATGTAAAAAAACTTTGTACCGTTAGATTAAGCAGGAAAGTATTCCCCGGACTTCAGGGATACAGTCTGGGTAAACTTTGCCGGGATCTGGAAATACCCATTTTAAACCGACACCGTGCGGGAGGGGACGCAGATGCAACGGTTATACTTTTTGAAAAAATATTAAAACAGGATAGTCAGGGAGTTGTTGGTCACATGATGCTTGGTAAAAGCAGGGAGCAATATCTTCCTCCAAACCTGCCATCGGAGCAGATCACTACCATTCCTTACACACCGGGTGTTTATTATTTTCATGACCAGAAGGGTAAGGTGATTTACGTCGGCAAGGCAAAAAACCTTCGGAGCCGGGTTTGCAGTCATTTTTCAAATAATAGTACAGGCCTTAGAAAACAGGAATTTCTGCGGAATATTTATTCCGTTTCCTGGCAGGATTGCGGAACCGAACTGATGGCGTTTCTTTTTGAATGTGTTGAAATCAGGCGTCTCTGGCCGGCTTATAACCGCAGCCTTAAAAGGTTTGAGCAGACCTACGGACTATATGTTTACGAGGATCAGTCAGGCTACCTCCGCCTGACCATAGAAAAGAAAAAACAAAATCTGACTGCCTATTATAGTTTCAACAGTCTTTCTGAAGGATGGCAGATATTAAGAAAACTCGTAACGCAGTTTGAACTCTGCCCCAAATTATGTTTCATACAGAAAGGGAATGAAGCCTGTACGGGATTAACCGATAAAACCTGTCATGGTGCCTGTACTCAATCGGAAACTGCTGATGATTATAACAAGCGTCTCAGGGCAGCTTTGCGGTCCTTACAGGAAATGCTTCCTTCTTTTATAATAAAGGATCGAGGCAGGAATTCTTCAGAGGAAAGTTTTGTACTTATAGAAAACGGCCGATTCTATGGAATGGGATGGCTGGATAAAGAATTGCAAATTCAGAATCTTGATTCACTTAAGGAACAACTGACCATATATCCTGAAAATGATTATATGCGCGGACTGGTTTATACATATGCGGAAAAATGGCCGGACAAAAAGACAAGTGTGAGAGTGTGAGAGGGTGAGGGTGTGAGGGTAGGTACAAGAGTATAAGAGTATAAGAGTGCGATGCTTTCTGGCTTCAGCGTTTGGCGTTACACGTTGAGCATTACGCGTTAAGCTTTTTAACCAAAGCAAGAAACTGATTTCGGGGGATCATTCTTGCACCAAGAGATTCGAGATGTGAAGTATATACCTGGCAGTCGATCAATTCAACACCTTCGGACTGCAATTGCTGAACATACTTTATGAAAGCATATTTGCTCGCATTACTATGCCTGCTGAACATACTTTCTCCATAAAAAATTTTACCCAGACGAATACCGTATAATCCACCTACCAGTTCACCATTGAGTCTTACTTCCGCACTAACAGCATAACCTGCAAAATGCAGATCGCTATAAGCATTCCGCATTTCTTCGGTTATCCAGGTTCCGTTTTGTCCGCGACGTGAAATGGCTTTGCACTGACTTATGACAGCATTAAAATCTTTGTTAGTGGAAAATTCGAAAGACTGCTTTTTCAGCAATTGTCTCATGCTGGAACTGATTTTCAGTTCCGATGGAAATAAAACGAAACGGGGATCGGGACACCACCAGAGAATATATTTGTTTTCATACCATGGAAAAATTCCATTGCTATAAGCATGCAATAATCTTTCCCTTGAAAGGTCGCCACCAATTGCAAGAAGACCGTCTTCATCAGCCATTTCCACAGGTGGAAACCGAATCTCCTTGTCAAGGGCGATTAATGGCATAGGGATTCAGGAGTTTATTAAATAGAAATCAGGTATTGGATAATACTTCGATCGTAGCACCAATACCACGATCCGTAATGGCATCACACAATGGTTTTAATTCATCATAACTGCCCTGCTTAACAGCATATTTTCCCTGGGTATGAATGATCATCGCACACTGTTCAGCCTGTTCTGTTGAATGATGACAAATTTCAATAAGGGTTTGAATCACCCAGTCAAAACTGTTGACCTCATCATTCCATACCACCAGGCTATAAGGCGATTCTTCATCGGTAAGTAAATCGGTATCAAAAGCCTGCTCCTCAACAGCCCTCGGTTTATTTAACTGCATTGCCATATCATAAAATTAAAACAATGATTCCTTTATGCAAAGGGCGATGAGGTAAGCTTTATTTAAAAATGATCCAGGTCATCCTCATGATCTGTCCCTGATTATACCCAAAAAAAGCAGTTAATATGTATTTTAAGGGAGTTTAGCGTGGCCCGGACTTTGAACTGACTGATTATCTGATTATTAAAATTAAACATATGAAAACTTTATTATTTTATTCTGCCCTGTTTCTTGGTCTGGGACTATTTTCCTGTGGAAACAATAATACACAAAGCCAGGACACGGTTGATAGTGCAAAAGCAGTAAATAAGGAAGTAAAACCTGTTCAGGCAGATGCTTCAAATTTTGCGGTAGAAGCAGCTAATGGTGGTATGATGGAAGTAGAACTGGGAAAAATTGCCCAGGATAATGCTTCGAATCCACGCGTAAAGGCTTTTGGAGAAATGATGGTTAAAGATCATACAGAAGCCGGTAATAATTTAAAACAAATCGCAACTTCATTAAATATTGCTTTACCGGATTCTGTAAGCAACGATACAAAGAAAGAAATCGACCATATGAAAATGAAAAAAGGTAAAGATTTCGACAAAGCTTATGTAAGTATGATGATAGATGATCACAAAAAGGATATTGCCGAATTTCGCAAATGTGCGGATAATTGTTCTGACTCCACGATTAAGTCATTTGCGGCAACTACTCTTCCTGTATTGATGAAACATCTGGATTCAGTTCAGGCAATTGCAGGGAAAAAGCCTTAGAAAGCCTAAAGCCTAAAGCCCAAAGCTTAAAGCCTAAAGCCCAAAGCCTAAAGCTTAAAGTCTAAAACCTTCTTTTTAGATCTCCGCTTTTATAGAAAGAAATATTAAAAACATTTAATCAGTTTTAGGCTTTAAGCTTTAAGCTTTGGGCTTATTAAAAAGTTTTAGGCTTTCGGCTTTAAGCTTTAGGCTTATATTAAATTTGCCTTAAATGAATGAGAAAATGGCGCTAACCAGAAAACATCCACATTTAAAGGCAAATAATGATACAGGCTTTGGAAATAACCCGGAAGATTACGGTGGCCGGTTTGTAAATCGCGACGGGACCTTTAACGTTAAAAAAGAAGGACTTCCGTTTATTCAACGGTTCAGCCTCTTTCATACAATGTTGAACATGCCGGTCTGGAAGTTTTACGGTACTCTGTTTATCTTTTATCTCTCTATCAACTTTGTTTTTGCCTGCATATATTTTTTAATTGGACAGGCCCAGTTTCAGGGTATGATTGCGGTTACTCCTTTTGATATATTTAAAGAATCTTTTTTCTTCAGTACGGAAACTTTTACAACTGTAGGTTATGGAAGAGTTAATCCCACAGGAGATGCGGCAAATTCCGTTGCAGCCATAGAATCCATGCTGGGTTTATTGTCATTTGCTATAGCTACCGGTCTTTTATACGGACGTTTTTCAAAACCCAAAGCCTTCCTTCTTTTTAGTAAAAATGCCCTGATAAGTCCTTATAAGGGTGGAACAGGATTGATGTTCAGATTTGTAACTTATAAGGATCATCATACTCTGACAAATATGGATATTAAAGTAAATGCTGCCTTACTGGTAGATGAAAATGGCAAGAACACATATAGATTCTACGACCTGGATCTGGAAAGGAGTCATGTGGAATCACTGCCTATGAACTGGACTGTTGTACATCCTTTGAATTCAGATAGCCCCCTGTTTGAATACAGCAGCGAGGATATGAAAACTGCTGATCTGGAAATCTATGTGTCGGTGCGTGCTTTCGATGATGTTTATAGCAATATTGTTCAACAAAGGACTTCTTATACATTCAGTGAAATTTTATTTGAAAGAAAATTTGTTCAGATGTTCAGGGAGAGTGATGATGGCAAAACCACGATTGTGGAATTAAACCTCCTTGATGCGCATAAAGAGACCAGGAAAGTGTGAGAGTGTGAGAGTGTGAGAGTGTGAGAGCAGGGCGGGTTCAATCCCGAATTAATAAATGATCAGGTGGATGAAAAAGTCAATCAGACTATTTTTTGTGTTTTCCCTTTTCTTTTCATTTGCCAAAAGCCAGCAATACCAGGAGGACGATCACGATTCCAGTTATTACAAAACTTATCGTTCCTTGCTTACAGCCCGGGGTTATCTCTCAAGGAAATATAATGTGATGAGTTTTAATCCTCCGCCTCCTGTCATTCCATTTCAGTACAGGGCTACTACATCTTTAAATATCGGAATCGGAGCAACTTATCATGCGTTTACGCTGAATATCGGGATAGGGATTAGTAGATTCAATCCCGACAATGAAAAAGGCAATACAAAATACCTGGATCTTCAGGGGCATTTTTATGCGAGAAAATGGAATATTGATTTACTCGGAGAATTCTATAAAGGGTATTTTTTAACCCCTGAAGGTTTAGCGGCTCCCGCAGGAAATGAATTTTATATCAGACCGGATATAGGACTAAGCCTGATCGGATTTGGTTTTTACCGCGCACTGAATGATACAAAGTTTTCATATCAGGCAGGACTTTTGCAAAATGAATGGCAGCGTAAGTCGGCTGGATCCATTCTATTTGGAGGGGAAATTTATTATGGATCTATTTACGGGGACAGCAGCCTTTCACCGTCTGCCATTGATCCGAAAGCCAATGCACTGGCAATTAATAAATTTCATTTTTTTAGTTTTGGACCTGGCATCGGGTATGCTTATACATTGGTTTTTAAAGAACATTTCTTTATTCTTGGATCGGCAACGATCAACCTGGCCTTCAGATATTCAACAGAAATTTCAACTACACTCAATACAAAATCAGATTTTTTTGGTTTCAGACCGAATTATAGTTTACATGCCGGTATCGGATATAATGGGAATGTCTGGAGCCTGAGTGTACTTTGGGTGGATACAGAACTTTTCATGAGGGGTGAAAGTTCTGATTATCATTATACAGTTGCTGTAGGAAATTATCGCCTTGTTTACGCAAGGAGGTTTCGACTTAGTCGTGATGCGCGAAAGATTCTTGCACCAATACCGGCGATAATTGGGCAATAGTATAAAAGTATAAGAGTATAAGAGTATAAGAGTATAAGAGTATATGAGTGAAATAAAACCGCCACTCTTATACTACTTCAGCATAACTGCTTACCGGTTCGCAGGTGCAGATAAGATTCCTGTCACCATACGTGTTATTCACACGGCCGATGGATGGCCAGAATTTATTTGATCTGGTATAAGACAAGGGGAATGCTGCTTTTTCACGTCCATAGGAGTGATTCCATTCGTCGGCAGTAATCACAAATTGTGTGTGCGGTGCGTTTTTTAATGGGTTATCATTTTTATCCATTTTCCCAACAGCAATATCCCGTATTTCATTATATATTGAAATCATTGCATCACAAAAACGATCCAGCTCTGATTTGTCTTCACTTTCCGTCGGCTCGATCATCATAGTACCGGGCACTGGAAAACTAAGCGTGGGAGCATGAAATCCATAGTCCATCAGTCTTTTGGCAACATCCTCTGCTTCAATACCAGCCTGGATCTTGAATGGTCTTAGGTCCACAATAAATTCATGGGCACAAGTATTATTCGGTCCGGTGTATAAAATGGGATAGTAAGTTTCAAGACGGGATTTCATATAATTCGCATTCAAAATAGCATAAACTGTTGCCTGACGAATGCCTGAAGAGCCCAGCATTTTTATATATGCATAACTGATCAGCAATATGCTGGCTGATCCATAACGGGCAGCACTAACCGCACCTGTTCCTGTTTTATCAGGATTGGTCCAGTGACCCGGCAGGTATGGTTTCAGCTTTTCATTTACACAGATGGGTCCCATTCCGGGTCCGCCGCCGCCGTGTGGAATGGCAAAGGTTTTATGCAGGTTCAAATGACATACATCTGCACCTATAAATCCGGGGCTAGTTAATCCGACCTGTGCATTCATATTCGCACCATCCATATAAACAAGTCCCCCATTTTCATGAATTATCTGACAAATATCTTTTATACCTTCTTCAAAAACTCCGTGGGTGGAGGGATAAGTAACCATGAGTCCCGCGAGTTCGTCTTTATATTGAGCAGCTTTTTCTTTCAGATCATCGACATCGATATGTCCGTCATCATCACTTTTCACCACCACCACTTTCATACCTGCCATCACGGCACTCGCCGGATTGGTACCATGTGCAGAGATCGGTATCAACATTACCTGCCGGTGCTGCTGGTCATGAGCTTTATGATAAGATCTTATGGCGAGCAGTCCTGCATATTCTCCCTGTGCACCGCTGTTAGGCTGGAGGGAGGTTGCTGCAAAACCGGTGATGATGCTTAACCAGGATTCGAGTTCGAGAATCATTTTCTGGTAACCATTCCATTGGAAAGCTGGCGCAAAGGGGTGAATTTTACTGAACTCAGGCCAGCTCACAGGTATCAGTTCACTTGCAGCATTGAGTTTCATGGTGCAGGAGCCCAGGGGTATCATGGAAGTATTCAGGGAAAGATCTTTATTCTCAAGGCTTTTCAGATAGCGCATCATTTCAGTTTCACTATGATGCGAATTGAAAACCGGGTGGCTCATGAAAGCCGAATTTCGTCTGATGGTGACCGGTATATTCTCATTCTCTAGCTCATAATCGAAGAGAATGGCAGATTCATCCTGTTCACTATACGTTGAAAAAACAGAAAGTATGTCGAGTATGTCCCGTTGGCTGGTGCTTTCTCCAATGGAAATGCAAAGGCTGCCCTTGTCTTCATAATAAAAATTCAGGTTGCTTCCTTCAGCGATAAACCGGATTTTTTCAGGTTGATCGACTTCCACACGGATCGTATCAAAGAAATATTCATGAGTAATTACAAATCCCAGGTCACGTAGTCCTTCTGATAACGAATGGGTGAGGATGCTGATACGGGTTGCGATATCTTTTAAACCCCGGGGACCATGGTATACAGTGTACATTGCAGCCATATTGGCGAGCAATGCCTGGGCAGTACAAATGTTTGATGTTGCCTTCTCCCTTTTTATATGTTGTTCACGTGTTTGAAGGGCCATTCTCAGGGCCCTGTTACCATGTGAGTCCACGCTCACACCGATGATTCTTCCGGGAATGGCTCTTTTGAATTCATCTTTTGCTGCAAAGAACGCAGCATGGGGACCACCAAAACCGATCGGAACGCCAAAACGCTGAGCAGAGCCAATGGCAACATCTGCGCCGAGTTCTCCCGGTGGAGTAAGAAGTGTCAGCGCCAAAAGATCGGTAGCCATTACTACAAAACCACCAGCATCCTGTACTTTTTTGATAAAGGTTCTGTAGTCCGGAATATTTCCTTCCGAATTTGGATACTGAACAATAGCCCCAAAAAAAGATCCATCAATACGAACTTTTGTATAATCTCCAGTTACCAGTTCTATGCCGAGCGGTTCGGCACGGGTTCCAATTACATCGCGGGTTTGTTTAAATATAGCCTGATCTACAAAAAACTTTGGTACACTGATATGCTGGTGGTCGCGGTTTTTCTGATTGAAAAACATGATCATGGCCTCAGCAGCAGCTGTCCCCTCATCAAGAAGGGAAGCATTGGCAAGGGGCAAACCGGTTAAGTCGCTTACCATTGTCTGAAAATTGAGGAGACTTTCAAGTCGGCCCTGAGAAATTTCAGCCTGATATGGCGTGTATTGGGTATACCAGCCTGGATTTTCAAATACATTTCGGAGTATTACAGAAGGTGTAATCGTATCATAGTACCCTTGTCCGATATAATTTTTAAATACCAGGTTTCTGGAAGCAATTTCACCGATCAATTCAAGATATTCTGCTTCACTGACGGGATCAGTAACATGGAGAAGAACAGGATTTCGTATGCTTGCAGGTATGGCTTTATTGATCAGTTCATCCAGTGTTTTTATTCCGATAGCGTTAAGCATCTGCCGGGTTTCAGTATCATTGGAACCAATATGTCTGTGCGTAAACTCGTTTGCCTGTTTCTCAAATAAATTCATATCAGGGATGTGTGGATCAAAAGATTTGCAAAGGTAATATGAAACGGGCAATTTATGAACTGGTCACTTAGAAGGGATATAGGTTATGGGTTATGGGTTATGGGTTATGGGATATGAGTTTGTTATAGATATAAATTTTAAAAATAAACTAACCCAGAACCCATATCTCATAATCCATATCTCATAACCCATATCTCATAACCCATATCTTTTATCTCATATCCCATATCTCTGGTTAAATTGCAGAATGGCTAGTCAGTCAAAAGTCACGCTGCAGAATTGGGAGAAAATTTCAGGAGAACACCAGAAATTATATAAAAATTTCCTGGAGAAAGCCGGTAAAAAAGAAGTTTTAAGAGCAATTCCGGAATTGCATGAGATGGCTTTTAAACAAATTGATTGCCTCCAGTGTGCCCATTGTTGTAAAAGTTATTCCCCACGGTTTAAACAACCTGATATCAAACGTATTTCTAAAGCCCTCCAGCTGAAAGAAAGTGCTTTAATAGAAAAATATCTGCGAATCGATGAGGATGGAGACTATGTGACGCATTCTGTACCATGTCCTTTTTTGGGAAATGACAATCGCTGTTCGATATATGAAGACCGGCCCTCTGATTGTAAAAGATTTCCATACACCGATGAAGACGTCATTCTAAAGAGACCGCGGCTTACTTTAAAGAACAGTACTTTTTGTCCGATTGTAGTTTCAGTGATGGAAGGTCTTTTGGAAAAAGTTAAATGATCCCTTCAATTTCTTCTTCATAAGCTGACTGTAATCCGCGTTCAATACCATCCCCCTGCCATTCTGTTACGCCAGGAATGGAAGTGGCTTTCAGGATTTCGTCTTTAGATTTTCCCGCTTTTATCTGGCTGTTTACAAAAGCAAGAAGATTTTTTAAATAGTCCTGCATGGCTTTAATATCGGCCTTGTTACCGGTTACTTTTTCAGGATCAAAAGCATGGCCAAAAACGAAAAGAGTATCGTTATCAAATTCCTGCTGAATTTTATCGAGTGCGATGATCCAGTTTTTTATTGAAGCCCCTGCACTTCGGTCTATAAATGCCCAGCGCCGGTTAAAAACCAGATCTCCGACATGTGCAATGTTGGCGTGAGGAAAAAATATAATGCTGTCTCCATTGGTATGGGCAGCACCATAATAATAAGTTTTAATAGTCTCTTTCATTTTTTTGTATTCCCAGGTATCCCCATACGTAATATTCGGATAAAGCTGGTCTGCTTCCTTGTTTTGTTCTTTTGCAACTCTCTGCTGGTTCAGGAGTGAATTTGAGTGCGCAGCAACATGTGGTACGATTCCTTTAAAAGAAATATTGCCGGCCGTATGATCCATATGATGATGCGTATTGATCAGGATTTCAAAAGGTTTTCCCTGATCTTTTTGCAGGGCGTCGATCAGGTGTTTGGATTGTTCGGGAAATTCTGCATCTACGACTGCGATATTTTTTTTCGAAATATAATATGCGATCGTCCCGCCTTTTTCCGTAAAAATGCCAACGTCATTCCGGAGCATTTTCATTTTGTAAGGATTGTCCTGCATGAATTGGGTTAGCCAGTTACTGCGTAAAAGGGGGATTGCTCCGAAACCTATGCCGGCATTTTTTACGAAAGATCTGCGGTTCATATCGCAATTTTTATTTAAAGTTAACTAAGTTCTAGTATTCCATTTTTCTCAAAGAAGGTGACCGGAACCAGGTAAATACAACAACTAACAGGGTCATGCAGCCGCCAAAAACCACGGAAGGAACCACGCCAAGGAGCTTTGCCATGATCCCGCTTTCAAACTGACCGAGTTCGTTACTCGAATTAATAAACATAGAGTTGACGCTCATTACTCGTCCCCGCATCTGATCCGGAGTTTTCAGTTGCATGATGGTACCTCTGGTGACTACGCTTATACCGTCCATGATTCCACTGAGTAATAAAACTCCAAAGGAAAGCCAGAATAATTTTGACAGGCCGAATACGATAATACAGGTACCGAAACCTGCAACTGCATAAAGGAGTTTTTTACCTTGTTTTCTTTTTATCGGGAATAAAGTCAGGATGATAACAATGACTACCGAACCCATGTCTGAAGCGCCATTCAGAAATCCAAATCCACGGGCTCCGACTTTCAAAATATCTCTTGCATATACAGGAATCAATGCTACGGCGCCTCCAAAAAGTACTGCAAATAAATCCAGTGAAACAGCAGCAAGCAATTCTTTAGTTTTGAATACAAAGGACAAACCTTCCTTTACACTGTCCCATGTTTTTTTCTCGCCCCGTTCATTCAGAGAAGGTTTTCTTTTTAATGCTGTCAATACAATAAATGAAATGAATACGAGCAGGACGACAACAATCATAGTACCCGTATTGCCGATACCGGCGATAAGGAATCCACCGATGGCATGACCTGCAATGGATGCTGAAAGAAAAGCACTGGTATTCCATGTAATCGCATTTTGTAATATTTTTTTTGGAACAACCTGGGCGAGCATGACGCTGAAGACCGGACCAGTAAATGAACGCACAACACCGGTGCCAAAAATTATTATATAAATACAGATAGCGATAATATGCGGATGCAGGTTGGATGTGCCAATGGGAGTGGAGAGGGTTAAAATAAGCAGGGCGGCTAAACCATACAGACCAACACCGCGAAGTATCAGTTTTCGTTTTTCACTAAGGTCGATGACATGACCTGCGTATAAAGCGAGGGAAACGGCGGGAATAAATTCAGAGAGCCCGACGATTCCAATAGCCAGTGGTGCATTAGTGAGATTGTAAATCCACCAGCCAACAAGGGTGCTCATCATCCTTAATCCCATTATAAAAATAAATCGGCCGATAACGAGGCTTCTGAATTCGGGGATCCTCATTGCATCCAGAGAAGAGGTGAAAAGTTGATCCGGTTTCATGTGTATTTCAAATTCTAAAAAAGGTCAGGGTAGTGTAAAATAATGCTGACCAGGTTCATAATCTTTTTCGAGCGCATCCAGGATCACATTGAAATGTTTTTCATTTCCGAGAAAGTCCGCATTGGTGGCATCAATGAAAAGTGTTTTAATACCGTGCTGCTTGATGTAACTCGTGTAAGTTTCCTGCAGTTTAAACAGGTAATCATCAGGGATCGATTGTTCGTAAGAACGGTTTCTTTTACGGATATTTTTTTGAAGTTGTTGTACCGGGCTGTGCAGGTAAATAAGCAGGTCGGGCTGAACAAGTTGCTGGTAGATAATATCGAAAAGTTTCTGGTAAAGATGAAATTCTTCGTCGGGCAAATTTACTTTGGCAAAGAGCAGACATTTGGAGAATATATAATCAGCAATCGTAACGCGTTGGAAGAGGTCCTTGGTATGAACCAGTTCTTTCAATTGCTTATACCGCTCGGCCATAAAGAAAAGTTCCAGCGGAAAAGCGTATTGTTTGGGATTTTCGTAGAATTTAGGAAGAAAGGGATTCTCTGCGAAAGCCTCCAGAATGAGCCGGGAATTGAAATGACGGGCCAGCAGGTGGGCAAGTGTGGTTTTCCCTGCACCAATATTTCCTTCCACAGCAATAAAATGATAATTCATGAACTGTAAATATCATCAATCCCCTGCTGTTAAATACAGCTCAGCCAATTTTTTTTACTCCCAATTCATCCTTACATTCCAACAGGAGCTCCCGGATGGTTTTCCCAAAAACGGGGTGTATGAATTCCGGTGAAATTTCATTCAATGGTTCGAGAACAAATCGCCTGATGGCAATTCGCGGATGGGGAATGGTTAGCCCTGGTTTTTCCAGAATCAAATCATTATAAAAAAGAATGTCAATATCGATCGTACGGGGTGCATTTTTAACGGTTCTTTTTCTTCCGCCTTTTTCTTCGATAGATAAAATGCCTTTTAATAATTCTTCCGGGCTAAACACCGTATTTATTAGTAGCACCTGGTTAAGAAAATCAGGCTGATCAGTTTTTCCCCATGGAGCAGTTTCATAGATGGATGAAACTAGTAAAAGCTGACCGCAAATAAGTTCTATATTTGTCCGTGCCTGCTGCATATGAAGAAATCTGTCACCCTCGTTTCCACCGATCAGTAAATATGCCTTGTTCATGGAAAAAACGTTTAATCCAGTTCAAATATCTTTATTTTTAAAATCATCAAAACAGAAAGCGCATGCGCAGCTTTTTTAAAATATTTTTTGCGAGTCTTCTTGCCCTGGTCGCTTTTTCAGTTATTTTCTTCTTTTTTTCGGTTGGCTTCATCAGTTCAGCCATCAGCAGCATCGGCAGTGCCCCTCGGGAAGAAACCGGCACCAGTGCAGTTTTAGTGCTTGATCTGGGCCAGTCTTTCGGAGAAAAACAAGAAGTGGATCCATTAGCAGGATTCAGTGAAACCCGATATAACACTCCGGGAGTTTATGATGTGATCCGTATGATCCGATATGCGAAAACAGATAGTTCCGTGAAAGGCATTTATATTAAGGCAGGATCAAATGAGAACGGACTTGGCACTTCAGAAGAAATCCGGAACGAACTGCTTAATTTTAAAAAATCAGGGAAATTTATTTTCGCTTTCGGCGATGTGATCCCCCTCAAAGCTTACTACGCAGCCAATGTTGCCGATAAGATCTATTGTAATCCAAAAGGTGGTGTGGAATGGAAAGGGCTTACCAGCAGTATGGCGTATTTTAAAGGAAGTCTTGATAAACTGGAAATTCAGCCCGAGATTTTTTATGCAGGTAAATTTAAAAGTGCCACCGAACCACTGAGAGCCGATAAAATGTCTGACGCGAACCGCTTGCAGATAAACGAGCTGCTCACTGACATATTTAATCATATCCTGGATCAGACTGCCAGTGCCCGTGGCCAGGATAGCAGTTTATTGAGACGTTGCGTTGATGAGCAGCTTGTTCAGACTGCTTCTGATGCTCTTACTTATAAATTGGTGGATGGTCTGAAATATAATGATGAAGTATTACAGGAGATTGCCGGGAAAATAAAAGCATCGTCCATTACCAGCATCAACTTTGTTCCTCTTGGAAAATATTATGAAGCAGTCAAAACAAGATTGAAAGGTTCAGGTTCAGGCCGCATCGCGATGATTTATGCAGAAGGAGATATTGTTGGCGGTAAAAATAGTCAGAAAGAAATCGGCCAGGATATTTACAGGCAGATTATCCGTAAAGCACGACTGGATGATGATGTTAAAGCCATCGTGCTGCGCATTAACTCCGGCGGAGGATCGGCGATGGTAAGTGAAAACCTGTGGAGGGAGCTTACGCTTGCCAAAGCAGATAAACCTGTTGTGATCAGTTTCGGAGATGTTTCAGCTTCGGGTGGATATTATTTGTCGTGTGATGCCGACAGCATTTTTGCCGACCCGATGACCATCACCGGGTCGATCGGTGTTTTCAGTATGTTGTTTAATACTGAAACTTTTTTCAAAAATAAACTGGGAGTTACATTTGACGGTGTGCATACCGCAAAGCAACCGGATGCTATTACGATGTATCAGCCCATGACGGACCTGCAGAAGAAATTTATGCAAAATGATGTGGATTCCATCTACCATGATTTTACTTCACGCGTTGCTGCAGGAAGAAATAAAGAGATTGCTTATGTGGACAGTATCGGACAGGGCAGGGTATGGAGCGGCGAAAAGGGACTGAAGCTTGGATTGGTAGACAGAATCGGAGGTGTGCAGGATGCACTGGAGTGTGCCGCAAGAATGGCAAAATTAAAAACGTATCGTTTACACGAATATCCTGAACCGGAAAATTTCCTGGATCTCCTGCTGAATAATTACAAGCAGACAATCAAAATGAGAACCGTCAGAGAAGATCTGGGGGAACAGGGAGCGAAATGGTACCAGATGATGTCAGATTATCAATCTATGTCAGGAGTACCTCAGACGAGACTGCCATTTGAATTTAGTCTGATTCCATAGACCCTAACAAAAGAACCATGAGTGAATCGTATAGTCAATTCAGGGCCATGCTGGCCATCACCAGGGCCAGCCTTCAGGCTATGTTCAGGAGCCCGTCCGCGGTCATATTCAGCCTTGGTTTTCCACTGGTATTTATTCTTGTATTTGGTTTCATTGGTGGAGGCGGAACTTCTGTGACTATCGCTCTGAAGAATCCTGCTGACAGTTCAAACTACGTCATTCGTGCTATGCAGGCTGGGATAGTAAGAATTCTTAAAAAAGATGATAAGGATAATCCGCTTGCATTAAAAGACAGCGCTTTTCTGATTACTGAATTGACAAAAGGTAAAATTGCAGCGATTGTTTCCATTGATTCATCAATATCGCCAGCAGGGTTTACCCAGTATAAAATAAAAACGCAAACATCCTCCGCTGCTGCAGACCAGTATCCCATATTGAAAATGGCTATTGCGCAAACGATCATGTTGATAGAAGACAGAAGAATTCCTGATCAGTTTAAAATGATAAGTATGCAGGAATTACCCGAGATCTCGGGCAGGCAGTACACTATGATTGATTTTATATTGCCGGGGATGCTTGGATTTTCACTGTTGGGTTCAGCAGTTTTTGGCGTCGCTTTTGTTTTTTTTAACCTGAGGCAAACCCTTGTATTAAAAAGATTCTATGCCACGCCAATTAACCGGAAAAATATTGTACTCGGAGAAGCATTAAGCAGGGTATGTTTTCAAATGATGACTTCAATAGTCATTATACTTGCGGGGCATTATTTTTTTCATTTCACATTGATAAATGGATTTACGACTTTTCTGGAGATGATGGTACTAAGTTTTATTGGAATTGTGGTATTTATGGGATTTGGGTTTATCATCAGCAGTGTTGCCAAGAACGAAAGTACCATTCCTCCATTCGCCAATATTTTTACACTGCCACAGTTTCTGCTGGGGGGAACTTTTTTTCAAACCACGGCATTTCCCAAATGGTTACAGGGATTTTGTGAACTTCTTCCTTTGAAACAATTGAACGATGCGATGCGGAATATTGCCTTCGAAGGCGCTTCCCTGATTGATTGCGGAAAACAGATTGGCATCTTATTTTTATGGGGCATTATTATATATGCTGTTACGATTAAGACTTTTAAGTGGGAATAGTCACGTATAAATCTATGTTTTGAAACTAATCATTGCCAGCCTGATAGTTTTTTCAATTGTTATTCTCTTTTTATTTGCACTTTTTCCTTCAGATATTTCGGTAAGCCGGGTGATAATGATCAGGGCTTCGCCACAGGAAGTACAAAAGAAAATTTCCGATTTGCCTGATTGGAAGAGTTGGAATGACATGCTGATAAGCCAGCCTGATGGCAGCAATAACTTATCCATTGAAGTCCTAAAGGTGGTGAAAGATACTGTGATCACTCTGTGGAAGAACGGAAAAAAATCATTTACAGGAACTTATGTTCTGACAGAAATGAACGGGCAGACAGTACTGGAATGGACGTTGAAATTTCATATAAAATGGTATCCCTGGGAAAAACTGGCAAGTATGTTTTACGATAAACAACTGGGTCCGGTCATGGAGAATTCACTGTTGAAACTTAGGAATGAGATGGAAGCGAAATAATCTAACACCAGTTTTTGGCCTTCGGCTTTAAGCTTTCAGCTTAAATGGGATTTCTAAAATAAACCGATAAATCTTTTTTAATTGTTCTTTGCTTATACAATATGGTGGCATCAAATAAACTGTATTTCCCAGTGGACGGAGGTAAATACCAACTTCCAGGGCCAGTTTCATGATCTCTGAACCAACCAGGTTTGTATAATCATTCTTTCCCATATTTAATTCAAATGCAAGTACAGTTCCGAGAATCCTGATATTTAAAAAATAATCACCGGATACTTTGGATAATTCTTTTTGGACGAATTGTTCATGCTGATGCTGAATTTCATTTATTCGATTCAGACAGGTTTGTTCCAATAATAGATCCAGACTGGCTAGTCCGGCAGTACATGCAAGAGGATTTGCTGTAAAGGAATGACCGTGGAAGAAAGTTTTTGCACGATCGTCACTTAAAAAAGCGTCGAATACGTCCTGGCTGCAGGCAGTTACCCCCAATGGCATGAACCCTCCGGTAAGACCTTTGCTCAGACAAATCATATCGGCAGGTGGCCTTATAGTTTCACTGGCAAACAGGGTACCGGTTCTTCCAAATCCCGTCAGTACTTCATCTGCTATACAGAGTATTTTTTGTGAACGGACAAAATCAAGAAGGTTGTCCAGATGTTTTGCTTCATATATTCTCATGCCTCCTGCTGCCTGAAGCAGGGGCTCATAAATGAATGCGGCAATTTGTTCTTTCTTTGATTCAACGATGGATTTTATTTTATCAAGATTTCCGGCGTCAGGTGTTTCGATAAAAATCACGTCGAACAGCAATTCTCTGAATGCATTTGTAAAAAGACCGCGACTACTTACACTCATGGCTCCGAAAGTATCACCATGATAAGCGTGTTCAAAAGCCAGGATTTTATTTCGCCCGGTAAGACCTCTATTTAGCCAGAACTGAATGGCCATTTTCAGCGCAACCTCTACTGCCGTTGATCCGTTATCGGAATAAAAAATTTTGGCCGGCTTTCCCGGAAGGATTTGTACTAATCTTTCGGCGAGCAGTATTGCAGGTTCATGCGTGAAGTTGGTGAAGATGACCTGCTCGAGCACCTGAGACTGTTGGTATATTTTTTCAGCTATATAAGGATTTGCATGACCGTGTATGTTTACCCACCAGCTGCTGACGGCATCGATATAAGAATTTCCGGATTCATCAAACAGTAATGCGCCTTCACCTTTTACGACAGGTATGGTAAGTCCGAAGTTTTGGTGCTGGGTATAAGGATGCCATATAACTTTTGCGTCACGCTCACTCAGGGATTTTTTCATCAGCCAAAGATAAGAAGGCTCAACGCTCAACGCTTAACGCTGAACGCGTAACGCGTAACGCCGTCATCCATCATCCGTCATCCTTTCTGAGAAATTGTAAATTTCTTCTGATTCCCTGAAACTTTGCACGTTTGAGAGGGGAATCAGCAAATATTTTTTTAAATCCTTCCTCTGTCAGTTCTTCCCAATCCTTTTCGTTATAATGGAGAATTTCGTGAATTGGAGAGAACTCTGGTTCAATGGTTGGCCGTGAGAAGCGGTTCCATGGGCAAACATCCTGGCAGATATCACAACCGAACATCCAATCGCTGAATTTGTCTTTCATCTGATTTGGAATGAACAGGTCCTTTAGTTCAATTGTGAAATACGATATACACTTACTCCCGTTCACCACTTTGTCATTTTCGATGGCCTGGGTCGGACAAGCATCAATACATCTTGTGCATGTACCACAGTAATCCGCCATTTCAGGTGTGTCGTATAGAAGTTCCAGGTCCACAATAAGAGTTGCTATGAAAAAAAATGATCCATTTTTTTTATGAATGAGGTTTCCGTTTTTTCCTACCCATCCGAGACCGCTAAGTACAGCCCATGATCTTTCCAGCACAGGTGCACTGTCAACAAAGCCCCTTCCGTGGAAATCGCCGAATTTTTTTTTCATCTGCGATAAAATGAATTGAAGTTTGGGGCGGATGATATCATGATAATCCTTTCCGTAGGCGTATTTAGAAATTTTTGGAATATTTTTTTCTTGATTCATATCAGGAAAATAGTTGATCAGGAAACAAATAACAGATTTCGCGCCAGGTAAAAGCTTATAAGGGTTTACCCTTAGATCGAAGTGTTTTTCCATATAATGCATTTGACCCTGTTTGCCCTGTTGTAGCCAGTTTTCAAGCTTTCTGGCGTCGTCATCCAGCGATCTGGCTTCCGCAATGCCACAAAAATCAAAGCCTGCTTTAGCTGCAAGCGATTTGATAAATTGAGATTTTTCGGCAGTGTTCATTAAACGTATTTAAGCTTCATGTGATAATTTTTTATATTTTCATAACGTTAATGCTCTAAACCTAACTAACATGGGCGTCGCGTTCAAAGCCTGTCTGACGAGCTTCTACCTGTTCCTGCAAATTAACCTATCTGTGCAGGAAAAACAGACAACGATATGGCGGTAATACAAAAATTAAATCAATGCTTAGACAACTGGCCATAACATTTCTTCTTTGCATAGCAGGAGCCCGGGCAAGAAGCCAGAAATTTCCGACTTCAGCAATACCTGATGCATTAAAAAATAATGCTAATGTAGTTGTCAGACTGGATGAAACAGAATGGGAAATAAAATCAGCCGGGGAAGCTACTAAAAGGCATCATATTGTTTATACTGTTTTGAATGAAAGGGGAGATCACTATGCTACTTACTTTGGTTATTATAATAAAAAAAGCCTGTTGATCAATAATATTAACGCTTATCTCTATGATGCCGGTGGAAAAGAAATAAGACACTATAAGAAGAAGGATATGGATGATTTGCCTTATCAGGATGGGGTCTCTTTTGTCAATGATGAACGAATTAAAGTAGGGCGGTTTTCTTATAACAGATACCCCTATACCGTGGAATATGAAGAAGAAGACGATTTAAACGGATTTATTGGAATTGGGGGATGGACACCACAATATTTTTTTAACTCATCAGTCGAATTGAGCAAGTACACAATTATTGCTCCAAGGAACTATACTTTTAGTTACAGAATGTTAAACTCAAAGATTGAGCCTTTTGTGGAAGAAATTGATAAAGCGAATAAAAAATCTTACACATGGCAGATTCAGAATCTTCCAGCTAATGATGAAATGCCGTTCTCGGCTGATTATGCAATTTATGCACCCCGTCTGCTTGTTTCATTAGGTGAGATTGATATCGAAGGATACAAAGGAAATATGACCTCCTGGAATGAATTTGGGAAATTTTACGGAAGCTTGCAAAAGGGTAGAGATGTGCTTCCTGATGAAATAAAACAAAAAGTTCAGGACTTGACAAAAGGCCTGAATGATCCGCGGGAGAAAGTAGCGGTTTTATATACATTCCTACAACAGAATAGTCATTATGTGAATGTTTCTTTGGGAATTGGAGGCTGGCAGGCTTCGGAAGCATCTTATGTTGCAACTAATAAATATGGTGATTGCAAGGCCCTTTCTAATTTCATGGTGGCTATTTTAAAAGAAGCAGGAATAAAAGCAAATCCGGTTGTAATTAAAGGGGGAGAATGGACTGAGGATTTTATCACGGATTTTACCTATGATCCATTTAACCATGTTATTTGCTGTGTGCCTTTGGAGAAAGATACTATCTGGCTGGAATGTACAGATCAGTTTCTGCCGCCGGGTTACTTGAGTTATTTTACTTCGAACCGATACGGATTGCTAATAGAGGATAACGGAGGTAAACTCGTGCATACACCGGCTTATTTGCTTCCTGATAATTTCCGGATTCGAAAAATTTCTGCTTCATTGAATTTAGATGGTGACCTGAATTTGGAAAGCAATACTTCGTATAAGGCTTTCTGTCAGGATAGAATTGAAGGAATGATTCATCATAATTCAAAAGATGAGCTTTTGAAAATATTAAAATCAAGATATATTTTGCCGACTTATGATGTTCTGTCATTTAACTACAAGGAAGATTATTCAAAACGGCTGCCCGTTATTAATGAATTTATACAAATCAGTGTTAAAGACTATGCCCAGGTAAGCGGGAAAAGGATCTTTATTAATCCAAATATTATTTCGTGTTCAGAAGTCAAATTATCTGAAGATAATGATCGCAGGTTCGATGTTAATTTTAAAGACGAATATCGGTATGTTGATACAATTCAGATTTCAATCCCGCCGGGATATGAGATGGAATCCAAATCCACTGATATGGTTTTGAAAAGCAGGTACGGAAAATATGAGAACAGATTAGTCGTTTCAGGAGATAAGATCATCTATTACCGGGAACAGGTACAATACAGCGGCCGTTTTTCTGCAAACGAATACAGGGATGTTGTCAAGTTTTATAATGATATGTACGACGGAGACCATAAAAGTATTGTTTTGGTAAAAAGAAATTAGAAATTACTCTGACTATAAATCTGCTTTCAAGATGAAAATAAAAAAATATTTCTTATTTACATTATTTGGAATTTTGTTCCTTAATGTTATTTATAGTCAAAATAAAATTGATTATAAGTTTGGGAAGATAACAAAAGAAAGTTTTAATCTCGGAACTGATAAATCAGATTCAGGAGCAGAAGCCATCATAATTGCAGATATTGGGAGTACTCAGTTCGATGGAAACAATAAGGGTTTTTTCACATTGATTTTCACACGTTTTTTACGGGTAAAAATCATTAACAAAAATGGTATAAATGCAGGCAGTCACGAAATTCAATTGTATCATAGAAAGAATGTGTATCAAAAAGAGGGTGAACTTCATAGTGAGATTGAATCTGAAAAAGTTACGGCTCTGAAGGCCTCGACGTTTAACCTTGAAAATGGTGTAGTTACTGAGACGAAGCTTGACGAAAAATCTGTCTACATTGAGAAATATAATAATGATATAGACATTTATAAATTTTCTTTGCCTGCGCTCAAAGAGGGATCCATATTTGACCTGGAATACACAGTAAAATCTCCTTTTTATGATCATATGAAATCCTGGAAATTTCAATCAGAAAATCCATGCCTGTGGAGTGAATATCATGTAACTATTCCGCCCTGTTTTCACTATGAAATGAGATTAAGGGGAGACAGCCATTTTGATATTGATACAGCAAAACTGGTTCCTCAGAATTTTACAATACAAGAGGATCAGGGATCTTCCACTGATAAAATGTTTAGTGTGATGGGGAGTTCAATCGACAGAAGGTGGGTTAAAAAAAATGTGCCCGCATTACATGAGCAACCTTTTACTACTACATTGAATAACTATAATTCAATGGTAAGTTTTCAATTAGACTACTTTCAATGGAATGATGAAAATGAAAGACATGATTATATGCCAACCTGGACTTCGAGCGCTCAATTCCTGCTCAGTAATGAAAATTTCGGTATGCCTCTTAATCATGAAAATGGTCTGATGACGGATGAGTTAAAAAATAATATTGAAGGAGCCAGTTCTGATTTGGATAAAGCCAGAAAAATATTTAATTATATCAGAGACAATTTTAAATCAATAAATAAAGAAGGCTATAGCAAAAATTCTTTATGGACCCAAAACTCATTAAAGGAAGTTTTCAAAAACAAGCAGGGTAATACAGCAGAAATTAATTTATTATTGATAGCCATGTTGAGGAAAGCAGATATCGAAGCCGATCCTGCTATCCTAAGCACGCGAGACCATGGCGTGGCTGATGTTTCGTACCCAATGATAAATGAATATAATTATGTTATTTGTATTGCCCACATTGGGGACAAGGATTTTTTTCTTGATGCCAGTCAGCCTTTTAATGGATTCGGACATTTGACTTCGCAATGTTATAATGGGTGGGCTCACGTCATAAATTCCGGGAAACCCAGAGCCATCTATTTGTCGCCTGATTCTATTAAAGAATCGAGCTTGACCAGTGTCATTATCATAAATGATGATAAGGGAAAATTTTCAGGAGCATATAAAAGTTCAAAAGGGGAAAACAAATCATATGATCTGCGCAGGGAGATTCAATATTCTTCCGTAAAGAATTATCAAAAAGAAATGGAAACACTTAGCGGGTCTGATATGACAATTGAAAATTTCGGTATTGATTCACTAAATAGCTATGATTTGCCATTGTCAGTTCATTATGATTTTGAATTTAAAAATTTTTTAACTGATGATATTATCTATTTCAATCCTATGTTGAATGAAGGATACAAAACAAACCCGTTTAAGTCCATGGAGAGATTATATCCCGTAGAAATGCCTTATAAGCTTGATGAAACTTATATATTGAACATGGATATTCCTACCGGATACCAGGTGGATGAACTTCCAAAATCTGTCAGGGTTGCCTATAATGAAAATGAAGGGATGTTTGAATACCTTATCCAGAAGGGACAAAATGATTTGCAGATGCGGGTGCATCTAAAGTTTAATAAGGTTTTTTTCCCTGTGGACGAATATTCAACTCTTCGTGACTTTTTTGCCTTTGTGGTTAAAAAAGAAAACGAGCAGATTGTTTTTAAAAAAACCCACTGATCTGATCAGGAATTTTCTTTTCCCGGCTGAACATGCAACCGATGGAAGAAACGATGAATGGCAGGTGCCAGCATGACACCGATATTTGTAATAAAAATTACGCCACTGAACAAAGCATAGAAGGAAGAGAAATATTTACCAATTCTCGTTTCGATATTTACCACCGGGCCCATACCGCTTAATATCATACTTGCATTATGTAAAGAGTCCAGCCAGCCAATTCCGGCAGTAAAATGATATCCCAGTACACCAATCATCAAACAAATAAACATGATCACCAACCCCAGCAGGAAACTTCTTACAATGCGTTTCCGGAAGACACTCAGCGGCGCAAGCGGCTGATGTTTTGACTCCAGCATATTTAATTCTTTAAATCGCAAAGTAACATATTGTAAGACTCTTAAAACTAATGGCTGAATAATAATTATCTGCTATATTGCAACCCTCATTTACTTCGGTGAAATATTTTCTTGGATACGATCTGGGTTCATCTTCAATAAAAGCGGCCCTGCTTGAGGCTGATAGCGGTAAACCGCTTGCCTCAGCATTTTCTCCATCAACAGAAATGAAAATTCATTCTCCCCGCTCCGGATTTGCTGAACAGGATCCGGAAAACTGGTGGCAGGAACTGATTAAAGCTACCAGGCTTCTTCACCAGAAATATCCATTTGAAAAGAACGAAATCGGCGCGATCGGAATTTCTTATCAGATGCACGGTTTGGTTTGCATAGATAAGAATAATCAGCCGCTGCGACCGGCCATTATCTGGTGCGACAGCCGGGCTGTCGGTTACGGTGAACAGGCTTTTAATGAACTGGGCCATGAATATTGTCTTCAGCATTTTTTAAATTCTCCCGGGAATTTTACTGCTTCCAAATTGAAATGGGTGAAGGAAAATGAACCGGAGATTTATAAGAAGACCGTTCGTATTTTATTGCCAGGCGATTTCATCGCTTTAAAGATGACAGGAGAGGCAGTAACGACAATTGCAGGTTTGTCGGAGGGAATTTTCTGGGATTACAAAGAAAATGGAATTGCAAAGTCACTCCTTAATTTTTACGGAATAGACGAATCCCTTCTTGCTCCGCGTGTTCCTGTTTTTAGCGAACAGGGTAACATGCAAAAATCAGCTGCTGAAGCACTCGGCATTTCAGAAGGCACTCCGGTTTGTTATCGTGCGGGAGATCAGCCAAATAATGCATTTTCGCTTCAGGTATTGGACCCCGGTGAATTCGCTGCAACCGCCGGCACGTCTGGTGTACTTTACGGTATCAACAGCGAGCCGGATTATGACCTTAAATCACGTGTCAACCCATTTATTCATGTAAATCATCAAACAGAGCATCCCAGGTATGGGATACTTATGTGCCTGAATGGTACCGGTATACTTAATAGCTGGCTGCGCCGTGAATTTTTTTCAGATGAATCTTATGAAACCATGAATGATGGAGCTTCTGTTATATCCATGGGTGCTGATGGAATCAGTTGCTATCCTTTCGGAAACGGAGCGGAACGGATTTTAGAAAACAAGAATCCGGGAGGCCATATAAAGGGGCTCGATTTTAACCGGCATAATAAATACCACCTGGCACGGGCGGCACAGGAAGGCATAGTGTTTTCGCTTTTATATGGTTTAGAAATCATGCAGGGTATGGGGCTTTCTATGCACCGCATCCGTGCTGGTAATGCCAATATGTTTTTGAGCAGGTTGTTCTCGCAAACATTTGCAGACTGCAGCGAATGCCCGATTGAATTATATAATTCCGATGGTGCAATCGGAGCTGCAAGGGCTGCGGGTTATGGAAAAAAATATTATATGCAATTCAGGGATTGTTACCGTGGAATGGAACTAATCAGACTTGTAGAACCCGATAAAAAAAATACGGTGCAGATCAAAGAAATATATAATAATTGGAAGCAGGGACTTGAAGATATTCTAAAGCCTAAAGCCTAAAGCCTAAAGCCTAAAGCCTAAAGCCTAAAGCCTAAAGCCTAAAGCCTAAAACTTTCGCGCAACGAAAATTATATAAAAAACAAAAAATGTATGAATATCATTAAAGGAGAAAAAGAATTTTTTCCAGGTATTGGGCAAATAAAATTTGAAGGAAGAGACTCAGATAATCCTCTTGCATTTAAATGGTATGAAGAAAATAAAATCATTGCAGGTAAGAAATTAAAGGACCATGTCAAATTTGCGGTAGCCTACTGGCATAGCTTCTGTAATACAGGAGGCGATCCTTTTGGACCCGGCACCAAACGATTTCCATGGAATGAATCAGGAGATGCTATCCGCGCTGCAAAAGATAAAATGGATGCAGCTTTCGAATTCATAACCAAATTGGGCGTGCCATATTATTGCTTTCACGATATTGATCTGGTGGACGAAGGAAGTTCTGCTATGGAATATGAAAAGAGATTACAAACCATCGTGGATTATGCGAAAGAAAAACAGGCTGCGAGCGGTGTAAAACTGCTTTGGGGAACAGCGAATGTTTTTTCTAATCCGCGTTATATGAATGGAGCGGCAACCAATCCGGATTTCGCAACCCTTGCATATGCTGGACTTCAGATTAAAAACGCCATCGATGCAACGATTGCTCTAAACGGAGAGAATTATGTTTTCTGGGGTGGGAGAGAGGGGTACATGTCTCTTCTCAATACGAATATGAAAAGGGAGATTGAACACCTGGGTCGTTTTCTTGGTAAGGCAAGAGATTATGCGCGGGGACAGGGCTTCAAGGGTGTATTTTTTATTGAACCAAAACCCTGTGAACCGACCAAACATCAATACGATTATGATAGTGCCACTGTGATTGGCTTTTTAAAAGCATTCGGACTGGATAAAGATTTCAAATTGAATATTGAAGTAAACCATGCGACACTTGCAGGACATACTTTCCAGCACGAACTGCAGGTGGCAGCAGACGCAGGTTTACTCGGAAGTATGGATGCAAACCGTGGCGACCCACAGAACGGCTGGGATACCGATCAGTTCCCCATGAACCTGAATGAACTTATCGAATCGATGCTGATCGTCCTGGAAGCAGGAGGATTTGGAGGTGGAGGTGTGAACTTTGATGCAAAGACCAGGAGGAATTCAACTGACCCGGAAGACCTCTTCCTTGCTCATATCGGGGGCATTGATACATTCGCACGTGCAATCATCATTGCAGATGAAATACTCAGTCATTCGCCCTATAAAAAATTCAGAAAAGAAAGATATGCTTCTTTCGATTCAGGAAAAGGAAAGGAATTTGAAGAAGGAAAATTGGGTCTGGAAGATTTGCGGAAATTTGCTTTGGCGAATGGAGAACCCAAACAAATCAGCGGGAAACAGGAGTGGCTGGAGAATATTGTTAATCAATACATTTAAAGCCTAAAGCCTAAAGCCTAAAGCCTAAAGCCTAAAGCTCAAAGCCTAAAGCCTAAGCCTAAAGCTCAAAGCCTAAAAGTTTTAATGTAAAGAAGCAAAGAGTAATTTTAAATTATTATCAGTGATCCAAAAAGTAGTTTCTTTAGGCTTTAGGCTTTAAGCTTTAGGCTTAATTATTTGGAAGACCCAAACGCCGCATCCATTTTTTGTCTGAATTCTGTGTAAAGTTCTTTTTTCGGCTCTTCGGGTTTGAGAGGAACAAGGAGTGCTGCATAATTCAGATTGCGGTCAACATACGGAAAAAAGCCCGTAATATACAAGCTGGTTATCACGCTTCCATTTTCAATCCAACACCCAAGGCCTGTTTTTAAACCTTCAGCTTCTTTAGGCATATACTTTACGGGGAGCTTCGCAAACTGAATCGTTTCCATTTCTGCAACCGACTTTTCGCTAAGAACTCTTTTCCCTTCAAAAGTTCCTTTATTCAGAATCATTGCAAGGAAATTGATAAAATCATTTGCCGTGGTAATCGCCCCGTCAGCTGCATTACTTGTTACACCGTTATCATTGGTAAAACTTGTTCCATGCATTTTACAGGAACGAAGAATTTTATCCTGAACGATCCTGTCGAATGTTTTTTTTGTGACAACTTCAAGTACCCTGGCTGCAATATCGGGACCTATCTGACTGAAATAAATTTCCGTTCCTGGATTTGTTTCAATTTCTCTTTTGGATGCAAAAGAATTTACTTCGGTTTCCAGATCAGGATATTTTGATTTCTGCAACAGTCTTGATGGCCCGGGGGGATCTGCCTGAATACCGGTAGTATGACTAAGACAGTTTCTGATGGTGATATATGTCTTCATATATTTAGCGAAAATGGGCAAATACTTACTTACCTTATCATCCAGGGAAATTTTGCCATCGTCCACATAGGCCATTATGGTAGCAGCGACAAGCCATTGACTTGCCACTCCGGCGGGCACCTGTATCCTGGCATTAAAATCCCCTATTTCTTTTTCAAGTTCTTTTTTATAGACGATTTTATCATTTTTGTATGCCAGGGCTACAATATTATTTCCAAGCAGTTTTTGATTGGTTGTGAGAAAAGCATCTGTTTCAGGAGAGGTGGATGGTATGTTTTTGGATGATTGAGCTTTTGGGCTCAGCCAGATTAACAGAAAAAGGCCAACGCAGCTGAAGACACGGCATTTGGAAATTGATTTATATGACAGATTTTCAGGGTTTTGGAAATGGTTTATCTTTTGAATCATTTTAACGGATTTAAAATAATAAGCTATGAATTTAAACAACTTTACTATAAAAGCTTCTGAAGCTCTTCAACAGGCGCAGCAGCTGGCATTTAACGCCAAAAACCCTACAATCGAAACGGAACATCTGATGGAAGCGTTGCTGGAACAAACAGATTCTCCTGTTGAATATCTTCTGAAAAAAAATAATGTTACCATACCTGTCCTTGAAAATAAATTGGGAGATCTTATCAATAAATTACCCAGGGTAGAAGGGGCTGATCCCGCACAGTCGTTAAGCCGGGATGCAAATAATGTTGTTTTAAGGGCAGCTGGCGTTATGAAGCAATTTGGAGATGAATTTGTTACACCCGAACATCTCGTTCTTTCAATCATTCAGGGTAATGATAATACAGCCAAACTATTAAAGAATGCGGGTCTCACAGAAAAAGGTTTAATCAGCGCAATTAAGGAATTAAGAAAGGGCGAAACGGTTTCATCCAATACTCAGGAGACGCAATTCAATGCCCTGAATAAATATGCGCGAAACCTCAATGAACTGGCCCGCCAGGGAAAACTCGATCCGGTAATTGGGCGTGATGAAGAAATTCGCAGAACGTTGCATATACTTTCCAGAAGAAGTAAAAACAATCCCGATCCTGGTTGGGGAACCCGGTGTTGGTAAAACTGCCATCGCGGAAGGTTTGGCGCACAGGATTGTGAACGGAGATGTACCCGAAAACCTGAAATCTAAAATAATTTATGCCCTGGATATGGGTCAGCTTATTGCGGGCGCAAAATACAAAGGTGAATTTGAAGAAAGATTAAAATCAGTAGTAAAAGAAGTAGCGGGCAGCGATGGAGAGATTATTTTATTTATCGATGAAATACATACTCTGGTGGGAGCAGGGGGCGGAGAAGGAGCGATGGATGCCGCCAATATTCTTAAACCGGCCCTGGCCCGTGGCGAACTGCGCGCAATCGGAGCCACAACCCTGAATGAATATCAGAAATTTTTTGAGAAGGATAAGGCACTCGAACGCCGTTTCCAAAAAGTAATGATCAACGAACCCAGTGTGGAAGATGCTATCTCAATTTTGCGCGGTTTGAAGGACAAATATGAAACTCATCATCATGTCCGCATTAAAGATGAAGCGATCATTGCAGCAGTGGAACTTTCACACCGGTATATTACAGATCGTTTTCTGCCGGATAAAGCCATTGATTTGATTGATGAGAGTGCGGCCAAACTCAGACTGGAAATGAATTCAATGCCTGAGGAACTGGATCAGATGCAAAGACAGATCCGTCAACTGGAAATAGAACGGGAAGCGATTAAGAGAGAAAATGACGATGAGAAATTACGTCAGCTCAGTATTGAAATCGGAAACCTGAGCGTGACAAGGGACACATTAATGTCTAAATGGAAACAGGAAAAAGAACTTGTTGAAAAAGTCCAGAATGCGAAAGCTGATATTGAGGCATTAAAGCTGGCTGCTGAAAAAGCTGAACGTGAAGGTGATTATGGAAAAGTAGCCGAGATCCGGTATGGAAAAATAAAAAATGCAGAAAAGGTTATTGAAGAATTTTCAGCCCAGCTCAGTAATAGCACTGAAAAACGTTTGCTGAAAGAAGAGGTGGATGCAGAAGATATCGCTGAGGCGGTTGCCAAATCGACGGGAATTCCTGTATCCAAAATGCTTCAGAGCGAAAGACAAAAATTACTTAATCTGGATGACGAATTGCACAAAAGAGTTGTTGGTCAGGACGAAGCCATAACGGCAGTTGCCGATGCTATTCGCAGAAGCCGCGCAGGATTACAGGACCCGAAACGCCCCATAGGTTCATTCATCTTTTTGGGAACTACAGGGGTTGGTAAAACTGAATTGGCCAAAGCGCTGGCTGAATATCTTTTTGATGACGAGGGTATGATGACCAGGATTGACATGAGTGAATACCAGGAAAAACATACTGTGAGCCGCCTCATTGGTGCTCCTCCGGGATATATAGGGTACGATGAAGGTGGTCAGCTGACAGAAGCAGTTCGCCGTAAGCCATATAGTGTAGTGCTGCTGGATGAAATTGAAAAAGCACATCCGGATACCTTTAATATTTTGCTTCAGGTACTGGATGATGGGCGATTGACAGATAATAAGGGAAGGGTGGTAAATTTTAAAAATACCATCATCATAATGACCAGCAATATAGGCAGTCAGATAATCCAGGCAAACTTTGAAAATGTAACTGAAGAAAATAAGGAAGAAGTGGTAGAAAAAACAAAGGATGAAGTAATGGAATTACTCAGGCAAACCATTCGCCCTGAATTCTTGAACAGGGTGGATGAGGTCATCATGTTTCAACCACTCCTTAAAACTGAAATCAGGGGTATTATCAGGATCCAGCTTGACAACCTGTCCAAAATGCTGGAAAAGAACGGGGTGGATTTACGGTTCACTGAATATGCCATGGATTACCTGGCAGAGAACGGATATGACCCTCAGTACGGTGCCAGGCCCTTAAAAAGGCTTATTCAGAAAGCGATCGTTAACCCATTGAGTAAAAAGATTTTAGCGGGGGAAATTGATCATTCACATCCGGTACTGGTGGACGTATTTGACGGTTTAGTTGTATTCAGAAATGAACAAGAGGAAAGGAAGAAATCCGGTATGGCATCTTAATAAGTTGTTAACTAATTTATTATCCTGTTCCGATACCGTAAAATATGTAAGATTTTTCAGTTAAAATACCTATTTTTAGCCGCCTCCTGCCAGTTAGTCTGGCTCGGAGGCTTTTTACTCAACTTTCCTGCAGGAAAACTGTTATTAAGCAAAGAATAAAAATTTAAAGGATTAAATATTATGGCGTTTAAGAAAGAGATCATAGAAATTATTGAGCCGAGAGATGTATTCGTTGGTCCGGATACTGCTCCGGTTACCCTGATGGAATTTGGAGAGTATGAAAATGAAGACTGTGCCAAGGCACACGAAGTAGTTAAAAAGATCATGGAAGAATTCAAGGGGAAGGTCCGGTTTAATTTCAGGCATTTCCCGCTTACAAAGATTCATCAACGCAGCCTGAAAGCTGGTGAAGCTTCTGTTGCTGCGGCTCAGGAAGGCAAGTTCTGGGAAATGCACAATATTTTATTCCATAACAGGCATAACCTTGGTACAACGAGCCTGAAATTACATTCACGGGAAGCGGGCATTTCCAATAAGAAATTTCTGGATCACCTGGTGAATGCTACTTATGGATGGCAGGTTCAGGGTGATCTGAGGGAAGGTATTGAGAAAGGTGTAACCACCGTGCCAGCCTTCTTTATTAATGGCGAAATGTTTAACGGTAAACCCACGTTTGATAACCTGAGCAAGAGCATTGAAGCGGCTTTAAAAAAGGCAAAGAAGAAGACAACCGTTAAAGCCTAAAGCCTAAAGCCTAAAGCCTAAAGCCTAAAGAAGCCTAAAGCCTAAAGCCTAAAGCCTAAAGCCTAAAGCCTAAAGCCTAAAGCCTAAAGCCTAAAGCCTAAAGCCTAAAGCCTAAAGCTGAATTTTTGGGATGTATAAGTTAAAGAAATATTTGAAGCATCTATCATTAAATAGATGCTTTTTTATTTGAATTATTCTGTTTAAAAAAAACAAACAATAATCCATTTTCTACATTTTCAATTTGCTTCGAATTAAACTTTGTAGGTTTGGCGTTCAGCTTTAATCATTCCGCATTAAGCTTTGAGTTTTAGGCATTAAGCTTTCAGCCTTATTTGTCCTTTTCACAATAAATGTTTAAATTGGTTTATCCTAAGACCAATATTTGAATGAAAAGTACCGGAAAATCCAATTCTATACAGGGGAAACCCAGGATATTAGGTATTGACCTGAATTTTCATGTTTGGAAAGAAAAATTTACGAAGGGCTACGATCATGTAAAGAATAAATCACTCCAGGACCGGATAGAGGCCTTCTCCCAAAAATCGCAACATTTACTCGAAGAAATTAAATCGCTTGGATTTACCAGGACGATGGACGATTTGGACAGAGGTAAGCTTCGTGTTTTTAATCAGCTTAATTTTTTTCAATTTGTTACCGGCATAATCGTTCCACTGATCTGTTTTTTTGGAAATTATAAATTCCCCATTGCATCTTTTTTTGTTGCCAGTCTCCCCGCCTGGGTAAGTCTGGTTGTTTTATACCTTAACTTTTATTACCGCTATGAAGCGGGTATGATCACATATTTTGTACTGTATCCGCTTGTAACATCTATAGTTTATATGAGCGGGATGAACCTGGGAGTAGAACTATATTTTATTCTGAACGGCATCCTGGCTGTTTTTTTTCTGCCTCAGATCAGCCAGATGTTATTTTCAGTTGGTCTTTCTATGGTGAGCTATTTCGTACTCGTTGTTATTAATAAAGAATATAATTATCAGCTGCATACGGCTAATTTTTCTCTTTATCTGTTTAACCAGATTACAGCAATTCTATTCATTTTTTACGCACTCTTCCTGATAAAAAAGGAAAGTAACTTATACCAGTTTGGAATTCTTGCCGCAAACAGGGTTTTACAGGAGAATAATGAAAAAATTGAAAAGCAAAAAGCGGAAATAGAACAGAAAGCTTCGGAGTTGAGTGAATTGAATTCTTTGAAAAATAAACTCTTCTCAGTGATTTCCCATGATATGAAAACGCCGATGTATGCCCTGCGTAACTTATTCAGAAGTATGCAACAACAGAATATGAGCGGGAAAGAAATAAAGGAAATTATACCTGATGTGGTCAGCGATCTGAATTATACAACCGGGCTTATGGAAAATCTGCTGCATTGGGTGAAGAGCCAGATGCAATCGGCCAGTATTTCACCCGGTGAATTGGATATGGAAGAAATTACGGATGATGCCATTCATGTTCATCAATTACAGGCAACGACCAAGAATATTTCAATCAAACGTGAAATGGAAGAATCATTACTCGTTTTTGCTGATAAAGATATGGTGACCCTGGTATTGAGAAATCTTCTTTCCAATGCTATCAAATTCACACCTGAAAAAGGTGCGATTATTATCCGAATGAAAAAGGAATCTCCCTATTGCAGGGTGTCTATAATCGATAACGGAATCGGAATGGATCACGAGGCACTTACAAGGATTCAGGAAAATAATTATTATACTACCAACGGAACTGCTAAAGAAAGCGGTACAGGTCTGGGTCTCATGTTGAGTAAGGATTTTCTTACCAGAAACGGAGGCGCTTTATTGATTGAAAGCGAACCAGGCAAGGGAAGTGTTTTTTCTTTTACTGTTCCCTTAGCGGGAAATGGATGACGGTTGACGGTAGATTTTTGTCTTTAAGCTTTAAGCGTTAGGCGTTAAGCGTTGAGCTTTTTTAGCACGAACATATTGCAATGGCCATTCAACATCCACATTTAGTTCATAGGCGGCTGTTAATGGAAAGTTTGAATTTCGAAGTGATTCTCTTGCTATCAAAATCAAATCAGCTTTTCCTGATTTGATTATTTCATCTGCCTGGTGAGCGTTCGTTATAAGGCCTACTGCACCTGTAAGTATACCGCTTTCTTTCCTGATTTTTTCGGCAAAGGCAACCTGGTAACCAGGACCCAGGGGTATCCTCACATTCGATAGGACTCCTCCTGAAGAGCAATCTATCAGGTCGACGCCAAGAGGTTTTAACATGGTCGCTAATAATACGGAAGAATCAGGATCCCAGCCGTTTTCTGCATAGTCAGTAGATGATATGCGCAGAAACAAAGGAAGTTTTTCAGGCCAGACCGTACGAATATCAGATACAATTTCTTTTACCAAACGAATCCTGTTTTCAAAAATTCCACCATATTCATCCGTTCGAATATTGCTCAAAGGTGAAAGGAAGCTATTGATCAGATAACCGTGTGCGCCATGAATTTCCAAAACTTCGAATCCTGCGTCCAGGGCACGTCTCGCTGCCGACTTAAAATCTCCGCGAAGACCGAGTATATCAGACTTTGACATGGTTTCCGGTACAGGATCTGTTTCGCGAAAAGGAATCGGGGATGGGGCCTGAGTTATCCATCCGCCTTCATTAGCAGTAAGTATTTTTCCACCTTTCCAGGGTGATGTGGTGCTGGCTTTTCTGCCCGCATGTGCCAGTTGAATTCCGGGAACAGATCCTTGTTTTTTTATAAAACCTGTAATTCTTTTTAAAACTTCAATCTGCTCATCTTTCCAAAGACCCATATCATCAGGTGAAATGCGACCTCTTGGAGTGACAGCCGTGGCTTCCTGAATAACCAGAGCGGCGCCGCCAACTGCCCGGCTGCCCAGATGAACCAGGTGCCAGTCATTTGCAAATCCATCTACAGATGAATACTGACACATGGGCGATATTGCCACGCGGTTTTTAAAATGGATACTCCTGATTTCAAAAGGGTCAAATAACATATCGAAAATTAATTTTTTTTCAAATCGAGAAAGACATTTCCTAAACTATGAATCAAATCAGTTGCCAGCATGGCTTCTTCAGAAAAAACACCGGCAGCTACATCTCCGGCACTCCCATGCAGGAAAACTCCAAAAACCGCAGCTGCAGCAGGAGCATATGATTGAGCAAGAAGGGCAGTGATGATTCCTGTGAGTGCATCTCCGCTGCCACCTTTTGCCATGCCTGCATTTCCCGTTGTATTAAAAGAAATACTGCCATCCGGGCCAAAAACTCCTGTGAAATGGCCTTTCAACACGATGATAATTTTATGCTGTGTAGCCATTTTTTTTGCCTTCTCAAATCTTAGAATTTCATTACTGCTGTTTCCGAATAATCTGTCGAATTCTTTTGGATGCGGTGTAATAATTGTACTGGGATTTAACTCAGATAAAAGTTCAGGGTGCTTGCTGATTATATTTAATGCATCTGCATCGAGAACCAGGGGCTGATGAAAAGACTTTAAAAATTTTTTTACCATAGCAGAAGTCTCGTCGCCAGTTCCTATTCCCGGGCCAAGACCAGCCGATTGAAATAATTCAGAATGAAGAGGGAAACCTGTTAACTGAAATTCTCCTTCACCAACACTTACCATGACTTCCGGAACGGATGTCTGCATAATCTCATATCCACACGAAGGGAGATGCGTTGTAACTAAGCCGGCGCCGGACGATAAACAGGCTTTTGCCGCAAGTACTGCAGCGCCCATTTTTCCATAGCTTCCTGCAAGGATTAAAGCATGCCCAAAATTTCCTTTATTGGCAAAAGGATCCCTCGGCTTATAAAGGGCAAGTGCAGCTTTTCTGTCAAAAATAGTATAGGAGGAATTAAACCCGGCTAAATAGGACTCCAGTTGTTTCATTCACACAAAGGTAAGAAAAGGCTTTTAGCGTTTTTCCCCACCTCTTCCTTCCGGATCATTTTCCGGTTCATCATAATTTTCACGGGACTGTTGATAGTTCCCAAATACGTCACAGAGTTTTTTGGATGCATAGACCCTTCTGTTATCGTTATTACAGAGGGCTATTATTGTGGCATTTTCTTCCATCATTCGTATGAATACTGTCCGGTTACCATGCCACCAGCCATTATGGTATATCAGTTTTTTACCGTCTGGATACACAATCATACGCCAGCCAAAACCATAATTACGTTTGCCTCGTTTTTCCAGGCTATATGGGGCATAAGCACTATCGAGCGTAGATTGTTTAAACATTATGCCACCGCGAAGTGCAGCATCCCATTTAAGCATATCATCCGGAGTACTATAAACATTTTTATCTCCATAAACCATATCCAGGTATTCCATGGGATACATTCTGCCATTCATTTTATAAGAATGTGTAGCGATTGCTGTATCCTTAATAGAATATACATAGGTATCCAGCATTTGCAGTGGCTGGAAAAAAGTTTTATTCAGGTATTCATCATAGGTTTCACCTGAAACTTTTTCGATGATGAGGGCAAGAAAAGCATAGTTCGTATTGGAATATTCGAAATGATGACCTGCTGCAGTATATATCACTTCGGTGTGATGCTTGGTTATATACGCTAACAAATCGGCATTCGTAAGATATTTTCTTTTATCCCAACCGGACTGATCCATAAAATGAACATAATTCCTCAGCCCGCTTCGCTGACTCAAAAGATTTTTAATGGTGATTCCTGGCGGAAAGCCTGTCAGGTACTTTGATATATCATCATGAATTTCGAGTTTGCCTTCTTCCCACAATTTCAAAATTGCCATTGCGGTAAAAGTCTTCGAAACAGATGCCAGATGAAAAGCCGTATGGGAATTAATGCTGTCTGTGTGTCTTCGCGGATCCCTAAAGCCACTATATCTTTCGTAAACTATGACTCCTTTATGAGCCACTACAAGTCCTCCATTAAATCCATGGGAAAACAGAGAGTCAAAAAAATGCCTGGACGTATTACTGTATAGTTTAAATTCTCCGGGATTCAGAGATTTTGGACGCGTAATCGCCTGCGCCAGGAGCGTAGTATCCTGCACTTTCACAATTGGCTTAACAGCAGGGCTTTGTCCGCAACAAACCAGGAAAGAGGCAGCCAATAAAGCACAGCAAATGGTTTTCAACAGGTATTTATTTTTCGGTTAAGAGGTGCAAAATTAAAATATTATACTATTCAAGGCTCAGGAGACGAGTTTTGTTTTTCCGTTTCCTTTTTTAGGGGCAATTTTGCCACTCCTTTAAAGGAAATAACGCAAAAACAGCATAGAGATTATGGCCGATAAAAAAATAACAAGTTATCCGAAAGAAAAAGTGAATATCCTGTTTCTTGAAAACATCAGCGATGCGGCAGTAAAGCGGTTTTCGGAGGCTGGTTACACATCTGTTAAGAAGTTAACAAAAGCACTTTCTGAAACCGATCTGTTAAAAGAAATTGAAGACGTTCATCTGCTAGGCATCCGTTCCAAAACCCATATAACAGAAAAAGTATTACGGGCAGCTAAAAAATTGCAGGCTATTGGATGTTTTTGTATAGGAGTTAACCAGGTAGATCTCAAGAATGCAACCAAGAACGGGATTGCTGTTTTTAATGCTCCATATTCCAATACCCGTTCAGTTGCTGAACTGGTTATCGGAGCATCCATCATGCTGATCCGTAGGATACCTGATAAAAGCAAATCTGCTCATGATGGGATCTGGATGAAGGAATCAAAGGGCAGTTATGAACTACGTGGAAAGACTATGGGGATTATTGGTTATGGCAATATCGGAACACAGGTCAGTGTCCTTGCAGAAGCCATGGGTATGAAAGTAATTTTTTATGATATTGATACAAAATTACCCCTCGGAAATGCAATGGCTAAAAATTCAATTAAAGAACTGGTTTCCATTTCTGATATCGTGACCATACATGTTCCAGATACGGACCAGACACGTATGATGATCAATAAAAATGTTTTAAAACAATTCAAGAAAGGAGCCATTTTACTCAATTATGCAAGAGGTGAGGTGGTTGACCTCGAAGCTTTGTCCAGGGCTTTAAAAGAAGGACATCTCTCTGGTGCGGGAGTAGATGTGTATCCTTTGGAACCAGAAAAAAATGGGGACAAATTCGATACACCGCTTCAGGGTCTTTCCAATGTATTGCTTACGCCGCATATTGGTGGTTCTACTGAAGAAGCACAGGAAAATATCGGTGATGATGTAAGTAATAAATTGTTTCAATATCTCGAAATGGGTATTTCCACAGGTTCACATACAATTCCTGAACTTAGTTTACCTCAGCATCCCGACACGCACAGAATTCTTCATATACATTATAATGTTCCCGGCGTTTTATCTGAAATCAATACGAGGCTCTCCAGCCATCACATCAATATTCTGGCGCAATATCTGAAAACGAATGATTTTATCGGGTACGTTGTCCTGGATGTTGATAAGAATCTTTCTGCTCAGGCAATTAGTTTATTGAAGGAGGTGAAGAATACGATTAAGACGAGACTGCTTTATTAGTATAAGAGTATAGGAGTATAAGAGTGATGAATATTTGTTAAAAGTTCATTGCTACACCAGCACTTCCATACTCTTATACTCTTATACTCCTATACTCTTATACTTCCGCCATTCTTCCCAACGTACTTTCTGATATTATCATAGATTTCCCGGTATGACACCCAAACATATTTAAATGTTTCTCCGAGGCGGACACCTATGGTCTTGTT
Source organism: uncultured Bacteroidota bacterium (assembly GCA_963711345.1). Taxonomy (GTDB): domain Bacteria; phylum Bacteroidota; class Bacteroidia; order Chitinophagales; family Chitinophagaceae; genus Puia. The sequence goes on from CAVQDS010000002.1 coordinate 2,345,330, forward strand.
CAAAACTGTAAACATGATCAGGAATGAAAGAATCGCTGAAATAACAGTTCCATAAGCTGCTCCCATCCATCCGATATAACGCAAACCGAGATACATAAAAAAATAATTAAGACTCATCGTTAGCAGGTTTACCCAAAAGTTTACACGCGGCTTACCGATTGCATCCATGGTTGTTCCAAACTGGTAAGAAAATGGCCTGAGAAAACTAAACAATATCACAATTTGAAGAATCGGTACGGCAGCATAATATTTGCTTCCTGCGAGTATTTTAATAAACAAATGCGGAATTGAAAAAATTATAATGCTGATCGGCGCCAGGATACTTACAATTGTGCCAACCATTCTTTCAAAATAATAACGCACTTTATCAGTACCGAATGTGGCCATTGCTTCAACATTTTTCGGAAAAAGTACATCAGCAATGGCAATGGAGGGGACGTCCATCATGTTATTTATACGGGAAACAACATTGTAGTAAGCAACCACATCAGATGAAATCAGTCCTGCGGAAATAAACTGATCCGCGGATCTTCCAAATGCAGAAAAAACATTAGTACCGAAAATATATTTTCCAAAATGGAACATGCGAAGCATGGTTCTTTTATCAGTATCGATTTTGGGATAAAAATATTTCCTGGCTAAATACATAAGTATAAGAGTTCCGCAGAGTAGGGAGACGATCTGCAGCCTGACCAGGTTCACAAGTGTCAGAGATGATTTATGAAAGATCAGGAGTATGATTATTAAAAAAAGGAAAATTCCCTGTCTGAACAGATAACCATAGAATATCGCCTTAAACTTAAAATGGGCCTGCAGTAAAACTTCGAAATGGTTAAATGGGATTAGGATGAGGATAATCAGGATGCCCCACTGAAATAACGGGAAGAGCTCGGGCGTATTTAGCCAGTTTGTACAAATATGCCTGCCAAAAAAAAGCAGTATGATTACTATGGCTGAAAAAAGCATATTGGTTATCAGGGAAGCAGATTGAATTTTATTGCGGTTATTCACGTATTCAGGCTCACTCAGGAATTTGATCATCGGGTTGCGAAGTAGTCCCTGTTTGATGGTTTCTACCAGCGCAAATATGGCCAGGAAAAGTGACCAGATACCCATTTCTTTAACCGTTGGAAAAACCTTTTTGGCCAATATTATATAGCTGATAACACCAAAAGCAATCAGTGAGAATCGGTTCAGCAACGTAAAAAAAATGGAATGGATCCAGAAGGAGGAACCTAATTTAAGTTTCAAACAGGGATGATTTGGTGTTAATAAATACGATCTAAGGATTAAAACCTGAAAGATTACGATAATTAATCAGCCCAAAATCAATTCATTAAGAATTATCAATAAATGTTCCGGGATATTGATTATCAAAATATTTATCAGTCCTCACGAAGCTATCCATTCCCTTCGAAAAATTAAAATTTCGGGGATACGTCAGTTAAAATATGATTATTAACTTCTTATAATTTATATTATGTAAAATAGAATAATATCAAACTATTAGTTTTAGCTATTTATTGGCTCTGCTTCTTTCTGCAGAGTCGGTGTAACTTTAAGAGAAATTGTAATTTGAAGGATCACGATGAGTAAAAACAAAAAGTATGAAAGCGAATAAATTAATAATGTCCATATTTAAAGCAATGCTATGTATGGTTGGAATATTCATCATGGGATATTTAGGGTATCATTATCCGGATGCTATGATTTGGGTGATTTCTGTTGCAATTCTCTGTGCGTTCTCCAGATATTTTTATACAAAAGGTCAGGAAGATTAAATACAGTTTTTAGTCACGTGAGAAAACTAATTAATAAAATCCATCAATTTGAGTAATAGCGTAATTCAGTAAATGATATTTTATTTGGCGTAATTGACTTTCCATTCAGTAAGCTGCTATAAGTAAAAACACCTATTTCTTTATACAATTTTTTGTATTATACTTATAGAAAATTCAGTCGATGAAATTCAGGTTTTTAACCCTAATTGCTTTTTACCAGTTATTGAACTATTCTTCCAGCGCTCAACAAAATTCAGAAGATGTCCGCAAGCCCGATATTGTAAATATTGGTATGGGCATAGGATTCGATTATGGTGGTATCGGAGCCAATTTCATGGTTTATCCGCAAAAAAATATCGGGATTTTTATTGGATGTGGTTATGCTTTTGCCGGTATGGGATATAATACAGGTATAAAACTTAGATTAACGCCTGGCAGGTCTTCAGTGGTGAACCCCTATATTATTGCCATGTACGGATACAACGCTTCAGTATCTATAACAGACAATCCACAATATGATAAATTATTTTATGGACCTTCACTGGGATTTGGTATCGATATACGATCCCGGAAACCAAGTTCCAGTGGATACTTATCAATCGCATTAATGATCCCCATCCGTAATTCCGATGCTCAGAATTACATTGACCTTTTAAAAACTCAATATGGAGCCTCTTTTGATTCCAACTTACCCCCTATTGGCTTTTCCATAGGATATAAATTTATCGTGCATTAACTGAGGAAGAAGATGAGTATGTTCAGATTAAACTCTATTTGAGATGCCGGAAAAGAGCCATATTCAATTCTGTCATTTCTCCTGCTCCGGAGATTCGTTTTATTTCCAGTAATTTTTTACCAATTGCAATGGCAGTGACTGTCGCCGGATTACCAGTTTTCTGGGAAATAGCTGATTTAGGCTGGTTGGGTGTTCTCTGATTGGATTTCATAAATAAAGGATACTGAATAACGACTGTATCCTTTATTTTATGCGTTTTGAAAGGGAAATAATTAGATGCTGCTTAACAATATTCGTCAAATGCTGCGATCAGGTTATGAGCTATCATCTGCGCAGACCGGCCTTCAATATGATGACGTTCAATCATATGTACTAACTGACCATTTTTAAACAAAGCCACTGCCGGAGATGATGGTGGATAAGGCAGAAGGCGTTCTCTCAAAGTACGGACTGCGTCAACGTCAAACCCGGCAAAACTGGTTGCTAAATGGTCTGGTTTCTTCTTTGTGTTATAAACAGCCATTAAAACACCAGGTCTGGCAGTTCCCGCAGAACATCCACACACAGAGTTGATCATAACTAGGGTTGTTCCCTTGGATTCCAATTGATTAATAACTTCCTCCGGTGTCTTCAGCTCGCTGAAACCGTGATCGGTCAGCTCTTCTTTCATTGGTATAACTAATTCTTCGGGATACATGGTTTGAGTTTATTTTAACAACGCAAAATTAGTCATTTTGTTCATTATGCGCGATGCAAAATTGTAATATCAAGATGCTGACTAAATTGATATAAATATAAGTATATCATGTAATTATGTCGGTCAATTTTACAATTAAATGTCAAATTGACTTCTTTATTCTTCAGGAATCCGGATGGTATAGCATTTGACCGGAAAGGCCGTAATCATTCATTTAATTTAAATACATAATTTATGACATTAGTAAAAGTTAACAACCGGCCTTTTGGAAATCTGTTTAATGATTTCCTTAATGAGATTCCTGATGCAGCCCGTTCATTCGGTCAGGAACTTTTTGCATTTCCACAAACAAATATTCACGAAACTCCTGAGGCCTATCACCTGGAGTTGATTGTTCCCGGCAGATCCAAAGAAGATTTTAAAATCCAGGTAGAACAGGGTTTACTGACTATCAGTTTTGATAAGAAAGAAGAAACCAGTTCCCAGGATGGTTATAAAACAATTCGCCGTGAATTTGAATTCAAATCATTCAAACGCAGCTTTTCTATTGACGATAAAGTTGATGTGAATGGTATACAGGCCAGGTATGAAAATGGTGTTATGAAACTTCTCCTGCCAAAGAAAGAAGAATCAAAACAGAGTGCAAGACAAATTAATGTAGCCTAATACCCTGTTGAAAGAATAAGCAAATTGTTGGTTTGTAATCCCCTCTAGTCTTAGAGGGGATTTTTTTTGCTTTTTTTTCTTCCTGTTGTGGACTAATTTCGCAACTCATTTTCCAGTGGATCTTAGGAAGAAAGTATGGGAGTATGGGAATGAAAAACTATACAACTAAATTTATTATAAAATAAAAATAAGAATTATTAAGCAAAGTTTTTGTAAGTGAGTGTTTCACTCCCATACTCCCATACTTGTTTTATTTGTATCCCAGAATTTTCATCATACTCTGAGCTGTCTGTTCTTTTGCATGCAGCCAGTCGACCGGCTTACCATTCTTATCAATGCTGACTATTACATGTTTTGGAGAAGGAATAAGGCAATGTTTTATTCCACCATATCCGCTGATCTGATCCTGGTAAGCGCCGGTATGAAAAAACCCAAGATATAATGGTTCACCGTTATTGAGTTTGGGCAGAAATACTTCATTGATATGTTCTTCGGAATCGTAGTAGTCGTGGCTATCGCAGGTAATTCCACCCAGTACTACGCGCTGATATTCTACATCCCATTTATTGATGGGCAGCATAAGAAATCGCTCACCGATGCCCCAAGTATCCGGCAATGTAGTGATAAATGAAGAATCTATCATGTACCAGATTTCGCGATCGTTTTGCATTTTCTGTCCGATCACGCTATAAATATGCGCCATGCTTTCTCCTACTGTATAACTACCGAATTCGGTAAATATATTGGGCATGGGGACATGGTTTCGTTTGCATGCTTTTTTAATATTACCAACTATTTCATTAATCATAAACTGGTAATCATATTCAAATCCCAGGGAATGTTTAATGGGGAAACCTCCGCCTATATTAATAGAATCAAGTTCAGGACAAATCTTTTTTAACTGGCAATAAAGGTTAATAACTTTATTGAGCTCACTCCAGTAATATATGTCGTCTTTAATTCCTTTGTTCAAAAAAATATGCAGCATTTTAAGCTGGAACCTGTCCTCATTACCTTCAATTTTATCAACATAGAATTCAAGAACATCCCGGGGTCTGAATCCTAAGCGTGATGTATAAAAAGGAAAATTGGGTTCTTCTTCAGCGGCTACCCTTATTCCCAGTTTGAATGGAACTTTGACTGATTTTTTATACTGCTGCAGTTCTTCCTTATTGTCAAGAATGGGAACCACATTCCTAAATCCGGTATTCAAAAGGGAAGCAATACGACTGGTATAAGGTTTCTGTTTGAAACCGTTACAAATTATATAAGTGTCTTTGGTTATTTTTTTCCTTGCGTATAATTTTTTAATAATATCAATATCATAAGCGTAAGAAGTCTCGAGATGAATATCATTGTTAAGTGCCTCTTCCACGACAAATGAAAAGTGGGAACTCTTTGTGCAGTAACAATAAAAATATTTGCCTTCGTATTTATGTCTTGACATGGCAGTGGCAAACATTTTTTTTGCTTTTTTGATCTGCATGCCGATTTTCGGCAAATAAGAAAGTTTTAACGGGGTCCCGTATTTATCAATCAGGGCTTTTATATCCACCCCGTTAAATTCTAAATAATTTTCCTTTACTAAAAAACCTTCCTGGGGAAAATTGAACGTTTGCTGAACGAGGTCGGCATACGTATTGTTCATTGAATCGTTAGGATTGATGATGGTCGTACGATTTAGAATTGAAATAAAAGTAGGTACAAATGTAATTTTTTGAGGATATCCACAAAATAAAAGAGATTTCTTAAAGGTTATTTAATGCCTTCCAAGAAATCTCTACAACGATAATTACTGTTTTATTTAACTGAAGCGATCAATTGTTTAAATGCTTCCGGTTCATTCATGGCGATATCAGCCAACATTTTCCGGTCCAGTGTGACGCCTTTTTCATTTAAGAGATGGATAAAGCGGGAATATGTAAGTCCTTCCGAACGAACTGCCGCATTGATACGTGCAATCCAAAGTGCACGGTATTCGCGTTTCTTGAGTTTACGACCTACATAACGATAGGTAAGTCCCTTCTCTAAAACGTTTTTAGCTACTGTATATACATTTTTGCGCTTACCATAAAAGCCTTTGGCCTGTTTGAGTATCCGTTTTCTGCGGGCTCTGGATGCGACAGCATTTACTGAACGTGGCATATAAAAAAAGTTAAAAAGTTAATTATTGAAATGAATGATCAGGTCTTGATTATTTTAATCTTAGCAGCCTTTTTACGAAATCCAGGTTAGCATGACTGACTTCCCCTTTTTTTGCCATCAATCTTTTCCTTTTAGTAGATTTTTTAGTTAGAATATGCCTTTTGAAAGCTTTCTGAAAAGTGATTTCCCCCGTGCCCGTGATTTTGAATCTCTTTTTGGCACTCGAATTTGTTTTAACCTTTGGCATCTTTTGATGAGGTTTTAATTTTGATACCCTGCTGGCGGACCTGCTCAGGCAGATCTCTTATGGGGCCATTTGGGTAATTCCTGCCTGAAGCAGGGCCATTAAAAAATGGAGCGCAAAGGTATGCGAATTTTTAGGAAAAAGGAAATAATATCCTGATCTATATATGAATACGGGTAATATAATGGCATCATTTATATGGGCTTTAACGCTTTTCCACTATTTTTGCCTCCCATAAAAAACTCAGACTAACTTTATATGGACAAACTGATTTATCTGGTACCCCTCATGGGAGTCATTGGCTTGTTGTACACATTCATTCAATTCAAATGGGTTTCCAGACAGGATGAGGGAACTGATCTGATGAAACAAATCAGTCGTTATATCGCTGAAGGTGCGATGGCCTTTCTGAAAGCTGAGTGGAAAATCCTGGGATATTTTGTGGTTATTGTAGCTCTCCTGTTGGGATTTATGGCCAGTACTAATCCCAATTCTCATTGGTCTATTTCCATTGCCTTTATTCTCGGAGCTATTCTTAGCGCCACCGCTGGGTACATCGGAATGCGTGTTGCTACCAAAGCGAATGTAAGAACCGCACAGGCAGCACGTACCAGTTTAAGCCGTGCACTCAAAGTTTCTTTTACCGGGGGTTCTGTAATGGGATTAGGTGTTGCGGGGCTGGCTGTTCTCGGTCTCGGTGGCCTTTTTATCTTATTAAAATCAATATTTGCTCCCCACGCCGAGGTGAATTCAGAAGAAATGCTGCGTACAATTGAAGTTCTTACCGGTTTCTCTCTGGGAGCTGAATCAATTGCCCTTTTTGCGCGTGTTGGAGGGGGTATATACACTAAAGCAGCTGATGTTGGTGCAGACCTGGTTGGCAAAGTAGAAGCGGGTATACCTGAAGATGATCCGCGTAATCCTGCAACTATTGCCGATAATGTTGGTGATAATGTTGGAGACGTAGCAGGTATGGGAGCTGATCTTTTCGGTTCTTATGTGGCTACAGTGCTGGCTACCATGGTGTTCGGTCAGGAAACAGTTTCTCAGGATAATTTTGGAGGTATGTCTCCTATCCTGCTTCCCATGATGATTGCAGGTATCGGAATTTTATTTTCTATTATTGCAACTTTTTTTGTTCGTATAAGTGAAAATGCCAGTGTTAGTACAGCAAGTGTGCAAAAGGCCCTGAATATGGGTAACTGGGGTTCCATTGTATTAACAGCAATTGCTTCTATAGGACTGGTTTATTTTATTCTTCCGGATACAATGGTCCTGCGCAATATTGAATTTACAAAATGGGGTGTTTTGGGTGCAATCGGTGTCGGACTGGCTGTAGGAACGCTCATGAGCATTATTACAGAGTATTATACTGCCATTGGTAAAAGGCCCGTTCTTTCTATAATTCGCCAGTCTTCTACCGGACATGCCACTAATGTTATTGGGGGATTGGCGGTGGGTATGGAATCTACCTGCCTTCCAATATTGGTGCTGGCGGGCGGTATCTGGGGTTCATATACCTGTGCCGGTTTGTATGGTGTAGCGATTGCTGCAGCAGGAATGATGGCAACTACAGCCATGCAATTGGCCATTGATGCATTCGGTCCGATTGCTGACAATGCCGGGGGAATTGCAGAGATGAGCGAATTACCAAAAGAAGTACGTGAAAAAACGGATGTACTTGATGCCGTAGGCAACACTACGGCTGCAACAGGAAAAGGTTTTGCCATAGCTTCTGCCGCACTTACTTCACTGGCATTTTTTGCAGCTTTTGTTGGCGTAGCCGGTATCAGCGGTATTGATATTTATAAAGCAAAAGTTTTGGCTTCGCTTTTTGTTGGAGCGATGATACCTTTTATATTTTCATCATTGGCAATACGCGCCGTGGGTGAAGCCGCTATGGCCATGGTGGAAGAAGTCCGAAGACAATTCAGAACCATACCTGGAATCATGGAAGGAACCGGAAAGCCGGAATATGATAAATGTGTGGCAATCTCTACGGATGCTTCTATTAAAAAAATGATGCTGCCGGGAGCAATTGCTATTCTTTCCCCATTAATCATGGGATTTTTACTCGGACCCGAAGCCCTGGGCGGATTCCTGGCAGGTGCTACGGTAAGCGGTGTTCTGATGGGGATGTTTCAGAATAATGCAGGTGGTGCATGGGACAATGCTAAAAAATCTTTTGAAAAAGGAGTTGAAATAAACGGGCAGATGTTCTATAAAAAGTCAGAACCGCATAAAGCATCCGTAACAGGTGATACCGTTGGAGATCCGTTTAAAGATACCTCAGGGCCTTCCATGAATATCCTCATTAAACTGATGTCGATCGTTTCTCTTGTAATTGCCCCAACCCTTGCGCAATTATATTCAACTCGTGATGTACAGGTTAAATTAATGAAAATACACAGGTCTCAGAAAGAACTGGTGACCAGGATTAAATAAATTAATTTATTCATTATTGTCGGTCTGAGCATCAGATTCTACGGATAATATTTTTTTTGCATCTTCCAGTTCCTTTTTCTGTTGATCCGTGAGTGGTGGAAAACTCAGATCCAATTTGCCCAATTCATTCACGATGATATTGGCGATGACGATCCTGGTAAACCATTTATCATCTGCGGGAACCACAAACCAGGGCGCCTGGGTGGTAGTTGTCTTTTCCAGCATATCTTCATAAGCTTTCCTGTAATCCTTCCATAAACTTCGTTCTTTTAAATCGCCAATGGAAAACTTCCAATTTTTTGAAGGATCATTGATACGTTCGAGCAGACGTTTTTTTTGTATTTTTTTTGAAACATGAAGAAAAAATTTCAAAATAACAGTACCATTATCTGTGAGTGTTTTTTCAAAATGATTGATCTGTTTAAATCTTTTTTCCCAGAATGAATCATTTATATCCTTAATCGTTTTAATGTCCGGCAGATTTTCATTAAGGATGTATTCCGGATGAACCCTTGTTACCAGTACATTTTCATAGTGAGACCTGTTAAAAATGCCAAACATACCCCGGGCCGGCAGAGCGATATAATGCCGCCATAAAAAATCATGTTCCAGTTCCTGATGTGTAGGAGTTTTAAACGGGGTTACATTTACCCCCTGTGGATTAAGTCCGCTCATAACATGTTTAATAACACTGTCTTTCCCTGCCGCATCCATGGCCTGTATCACTATCAGTACGCCATATCGGTTAGATGCATATAATTTCTCCTGGATTTCAGAAAGTTTCAGAACATCTTTTTTAAGCATGTCCTCTCCTTCTTCTTTGTTCAGGGTTTTGTCTTTATCGTCGGTTAGCCATTCTTTTAAATGAACTCCATTATCTTCTCCAACTTTAAATTTGTCGGCGTAAAATGAAATTGAATGGACGTCTGCCATAGTGAAGTATTTATAATGAACCTTTAATAATTAACAATATTTAAATTTTGTTTTACGAATTAAATCGTATTTTGCTTTTGGTACAAATTTAGCATATGGGAACATCTAAATATATTAAACCAACAGAAAGTGAGCTGGAGATACTTCGTATTCTCTGGGAAAGAAATAAAGCCAGTGTAAGGGAAGTGCATGAAGAATTATCAAAAACCAAGGAAGCCGGATATACTACAACCCTGAAACTTATGCAGATTATGTTTGAAAAGGGGCTGGTCGGCAGGGATGATTCAGTTAAAATCCATGTATATCATCCGGTTGTCAGCCGCGAAAAGACTCAGAAACATTTATTGGGTAAAATGATCACCAACCTTTTTGGCGGGTCGCCGACCGAACTTGTGATACATGCGTTGGGTAACCATAAAGCTTCACCGGAAGAACTGGAAGAAATTCAACAACTGCTAAACAACCTGAAAAAGCAATAAGGAATGTCGGCTTATGTAAGCTTTCTGACTGTTCTGGGCTGGTCTCTGTTGGATAGCATCTGGCAGATGGCTGTTCTTTGGCTGGCTTATTATATGCTAACGGTGGGTAATATCCGCATTTCGTCTGCCGGAAAGCACAATCTGATCCTGGTATTTGTTTTTATCGGGGCGGAGTGGTTTATATATTCTCTGGTGCATTTATATAATGAACCAGCGGCTCGTTTTTCTCCTGGATTTATTTCCGTTTCATCTTCGGCAAATCGTTGGATTTCCTTCCTGAGTTCGATATATATCGGAGTCCTTATTTTCCGGTTTTTACAATATGGATTTCAATCTTATAAATGGAATAAAAAAAAACCCGGTAAGAATCTTTCATCTGAACTCCAGTCTTTTGCAGATCGCTATGCCGGATTGATGGGTATATCTAAAAAGATCCATGTTTATCTTTCGGATATGGCAGAGACAGCCCAGACAAGCGGATTTTTTAAGCCCTTTATCCTCCTGCCCCTTTCACTCGTTACACGGCTTTCTCCAAAACAGGTAGAAGCCATATTAATCCACGAACTTTTTCATATACGGCGCAATGATTACCTGATAAATATTTTCATTTCATGTTTTCGCAGTATTTTTTTCTTCAACCCTTTTGCACATCTTTTTTACAAGGCATTGGAGAGGGAAAGAGAGCTGGCATGTGATGACGGTGTTTTAGAAATGGGATTTGCTCCCGAACAATACGCTGAAGCTTTGTTTTGCCTGGAGAAATTCCGGCAGGTGCATCCGGATTTTTCCCTGGCGGCAAATGGAAAAAGACCGTGGCTGTTAATGGAAAGAATCTGCAGGCTTCTGGGGAAACCCGCCCGAAGGATAAACAAATTTAATCCACTGATTTTTTTTAGCCTGCTCACTGCATTAGCCTTATTTGGTATTCAACCGGAAAAATCAATAAAGAACGAGACCAATATCAGGTTTTCGGCTATCCAGATGCCCGTTTTTCCGACGGAATATGAATATGTACAAAAAAATATAAAACAGATAGATAAAGAAGTAGTCTTCAAAACTTCCATTCGAAGAAAGCAGATTAAAAAACCGAAGGTGGGACCGGCGATTCAGCAATATAGTGCTGAAAACGAATCTTTAGTTGAAGACCAACCAGCGGTAAACGCATATTATGCTGATGATAAAATAGAAAGAGATTATTCAAACCAATTGGCAGCAGGAACAAACCAGGCCGCGATTCTTTCTTCACCCGGAACCCCCTATTTGCCCCCGGTTACACTTTCATACCAGGCTGTTCCCCAAATCGTCAGACAGGACAGTATCATGAATCTGGCCTTCCAAAACGGACTTCAGGAGCTGATAAATGCTAATCGAATAAAAACAATTGCCAGCCTGGTTGTACTCGAATCAGAAATTGAAAAGAATCAGAAACAGCTTAAAGAGATTGAGTTAAAAAACCGTAATTATATAATACTGGATCAGCGGAAAACGAAACCCCTGCTGGAAGAAATTAACCATCAGATAAAACTTAAAAAACAAAAGATCAAGAGCCTGAAAATACGGCTTCAGAACTCTGAAGAAGAAATTATCCACATTTAATCTGCGGAATATTTAATTTTACATCATGAATTTCAATTACCGGGAATTACTGCCGGAGGAAATGGATGAATCTTCGCGCGTATGGATATATCAGTCAAGTCGTCTTTTTACGATCTCCGAAGTATTCAGGATAGAAAAAAAACTCAATGAATTTGTTGGATCCTGGAATTCACATGGTTCACCGGTAAAGGGTTATGCCAACTTATTTTTAGGGCAGTTTATTGTTTTAATGGCTGATGAAACAGCCAGCGGAGTAAGCGGCTGCAGTACAGATTCATCCGTACGACTTATAAAGGAAATGGAAAATATTTTCAATGTTCAGTTGTTAGACCGTCAGCTGCTGGCGTTTTTTATTAATGATAAAGTCCAGTTATTACCCATTTCCCAACTTTCTTTTGGCGTCACCAACGGATTTATCCTTCCAGATACTTTGTACTTTAATAATACAGTAGCAACTAAAACTGAACTGGAAAATAATTGGATCATACCAGTAAAAAATAGCTGGCTGGCATCACGTATTGCTTTTCCACAGGCAGTTTCAAAATGAATAATAAAAGCGGAAGTAGCTCACCTGGTAGAGCGACAGCTTCCCAAGCTGTAGGTAGCGGGTTCGAGTCCCGTCTTCCGCTCTAAATACTCTTACCTGTCATCCTGTCATTTATTCCTTTGTTTTGATTAATTTTGCTATCCCAAAGAGAGCAATGGAAACAGAGACAATGATCAAGGAACACGACGAAGCAAGACAGGGAGAAAGTTTTTCTTCTGATTCTTCATTGGATTCTTTTATTGCCCGTAAATTCTATATTGAGAGCTACGGCTGTGCAATGAATTTCGCAGATAGTGAAGTGGTGGCTTCGATTTTACAGGGATCAGGATTCAAAGCGACCAGGGATTTTACAGAAGCTGACCTGGTGCTGATCAATACCTGTTCCATCAGGGAAAAAGCTGAGCAAACAATACGTAGCCGGCTTCATATTTTCCGCCAGGCCAAGAGATCAAAACCCTCCATGCTGATTGCAGTTTTGGGTTGCATGGCTGAAAGATTAAAATCAAAATTTCTGGAAGAAGAAAAGTTGGTGGATCTGGTAGTAGGCCCTGATGCTTACCGCACGCTGCCCTTTTTAATTGAAGAAGCCGGGAGCGGTCAAAAATCAGTAAATGTCTTGCTTAGCCGTGACGAGACATATGCAGATATCGCACCTGTCAGATTGAATAGTAATGCTGTGAACGCTTTCGTAAGTATTATGAGAGGATGCAATAATATGTGCTCTTTCTGTGTGGTTCCCTTTACAAGGGGCAGAGAAAGAAGCAGGGATCCCGGTTCCATACTTTCAGAATCCAGAAACTTATTTGAAAATGGTTACAGGGAAGTAACGCTACTAGGACAAAATGTGGACAGCTACCACTGGTTTTCAGGTACGGAAGGAGAATCTGCTGTCGGTTTTGCAGAACTGCTTGAAAGCGTAGCACGGATATCGCCATTCCTGAGGGTTCGTTTTTCAACCTCGCATCCGAAAGACATTACAGACGAGGTTATTCATACAATTGCACGTTATGAAAATATCTGTAATTATATTCATCTTCCTGTGCAGAGTGGATCCACCAGGGTTTTGCAAAGAATGAACCGTACCTATACGAGAGAATGGTATCTGTCAAAGATCAGGAGAATACGGGAACTGATTCCGGACTGTGGTATAAGTTCAGATATTATTTCGGGTTTTTGTTCTGAAAATGAGGAAGATCATCAGGAAACTCTTTCGCTTATGCGCGAGTGTCGTTTTGATATGAGCTATATGTATTTCTATTCTGAAAGACCCGGCACCCTTGCTGCAAAGCGGTATACAGATGATGTTCCTGAATCTGAAAAGAAAAGAAGGCTTGATGAAATTGTGAAACTTCAGAATAAAATCTCATTTCAATCCAATATGAATGACCTGGGAACGGTTTCCAGGGTTCTTATTGAAGGAGATTCAAAGAAAAGTTCTTCATTCTGGATGGGCAGGAATAATCAAAATAAAGTCGTTGTATTTCCCAAAAAAGCGCATGACTTTCAAAAAGGAGATTACGCGCTGGTGAAAATTGAACATTGTACGGGAGCAACCTTATTAGGGAACTCCATTTAATCTATCTCTCCGGTAGAGCGGAGAAAAAAATACAATATGGAACTTCAGGTAATAAAAAACAGGTTTGGTATCATCGGCAATGCTCCGGAACTCAATTTTGCATTGAGTGTTGCAGTCCAGGTTGCAAATACTGACCTGACGGTTTTGATTTCGGGTGAAAGCGGTGTAGGTAAAGAAGTTTTTTCACATATTATTCATTCTCTTTCTGCGAGAAAACACAATCCTTTTATAGCCGTAAACTGCGGCGCAATTCCGGAAGGAACCATTGATTCCGAATTATTCGGTCATGAAAAAGGATCATTTACCGGCGCCGTGGATTCCCGGAAAGGATACTTTGAAACGGTAAACGGTGGGACTATTTTTCTGGATGAAATTGGTGAATTACCTCTGGGTACCCAGGCTCGTTTGTTAAGAGTACTGGAAGCTGGTGAGTTTATCCGCGTAGGTTCATCCAAAGTACAGAAAACAGATGTTCGTGTAATCGCTGCTACTAATAAGGACCTGCTTCAGCTGACCGACCGGGGTCGGTTTAGGGAAGATTTATATTACCGCTTAAGTACGGTGCCGATTCGCGTGCCCTCGTTGCGAGATCGTAAAGAAGATATACCGCTTTTATTCAGAAAATTTGCTGTTGATTTTGCGGAACGATATAAAACTTCTCCGGTCCAACTGGATGAAGACGCGAAAAATCTGTTAATACAGTATAGCTGGCCGGGGAATGTTCGTGAGTTAAAGAACATTGCTGAACAAATTTCTGTTTTATCGGAGGATAAATTGATAACTCAGCAGCAATTACGGAAATTTATACCTGAAAATCAGGGTAATCGCCTTCCAATGGTTTTGCCATCGGCTAATAATCAGGCGCCGAATGATTTCTCGAATGAAAGGGAAATTCTTTACAAATTATTCTTCGACATGAAGAAAGATGTAACAGAATTAAAAAAAATGTTCCTTGAAATATTAAAAAATCCATCTCTGGCAGCAGATACACAGGAGACCTTTGCAAGAGATTTAAAAGAACTGAAGTCGCAGGAGCATTTTTCAGGTAATATCGGATCTCAGGCTTATCAAAATCAGCCTGTGGTGATTCATAATAATGGCAATGGTCAAAATGAAATTCATCAGCATGAAGAAGTGGAGGAATCGCTAAGCATAATGGATAAGGAAAAGGAACTGATCTTAAAAGCGCTTAAGAAACATAAAGGGAAACGTAAAGATGCTTCATCGGACCTCGGTATTAGTGAAAGGACACTCTACAGAAAATTAAAAGAATATGATATCAGTGAATAGAAAATATATTTTGGCCATTTTTATAAAATATTCCATTTGCCTGGTTTCAGTTTGCCTGATGATGTATGGCTGTAAAATTTATTCATTTAAGGATGTTTCCATTCCACCCCAGGTGAAAACAATCCGCGTTGGGTTTGTTGAAAACAGAGCCCGTTATGTGGATCCACAGTTGAGCCCGCAGCTGACAGATCAATTTAAACAGAAAATAAATAATCAGACTAAATTGACCCAGATTTTGTCTGACAATGCAGACTATGATGTTACAGCCTATGTTTCAGAATATAATATCAGCACGGCAGGTGTTTCCAGTCAGGCAGCATCTATCGACCGGCTTACAGTGACTATTCATCTGGCACTGAAAAACCGACTGGCTGATCAGAAACTGGGGACACCCGATTTTGAAACCGATATATCACGGAATTATGATTTCCCTGCAACGCAGAGTGTGAGTGATGCAGAAGCGAGTTTAACACCTCAGATAGTTTCTCAAATGACGGATGATATGTTCAACCGTTTATTTTCTAACTGGTAATTATTAACTGATGAACAGCGGCTTGCCATTCCTCCTGGACGCAATTTTCGGAAAGAAAGATCTGTCTTCGGTTTCACTTGATGAGATGTATGAGGTAATAAATGAATTCCCTTCTTTTAATGCGGGTCATTTTCTTCTCTCTAAAAAATTAAAAGAACAGAATACTACGGAATTTGAAAAAGAAAGTATGCGTACCGCATTATATTTCCATAATGCATTCTGGCTTCAAACTCTTTTGGATGAAGGAGAGAATGTATGGAAAGAAGAAAAACAAGTTCCTTTTAAAGATACCCACGATGATGATTTTATAGTCGAAAAACAGAAATTTGAAACCATCGAGCCTGAAGAAAAATATTCATACGAAAAAATCTCTCCTCCTGCAGATGAACTGGATGAAGAGACGGATGAAATGTTAAATCAGGAAATGGAAGAAAAACCAGTTGAAGATAATGTTGAATTTCAGGAGCGGGAAACATATACTGTGGGAAGGGTAACATCATTCGACGATTTAATATCAAAATATAAAATTGAATCAATTGAACCTTTCAGTGAACCTAAATCTACATCAGATGAGACGCATTTAACGGCATCACCGCCAACATCATCTGAAGAACCTGTTCAAATATTCTTTGAAGAATCAATTGATGAGAAGATTCAGGAAGCACCAGCCGAATCATCCTTCGACCTGAAAACAAAACCACCGCTTGAATTAGACACTGAACCAGTGCAGGTCCCTTTTGAGGATTCAGATTTCAGCCAGTTGGAAACCGTTGAGGAAATCGTAAATGAATATGGGATTTTTGAAGAGGTCGTAATAAGAAAACCCGATATCGACAGGGAAGCCTTTGACAGGCCAATAGAAATGATTCCGGTAGTAAGCGAACCCCCACCCCAGCAGGTTGAAATGCCACCGGAAGAAAACAGAATTATTTTACCTGTAATCTTACCCGCGGAAGATGAGTCCATTATAGAAAATAAAATAAATGAAGGCTCAACTGAAAGGAATGATGAACGTGACTATGAAGCCTTTGACGGCCCTTCTCAATCAGTTGGTGAAGAAGAAATTCAGATGGAACAAATGGATATTCCCCCTGAATCTGTATCGTTCCCAACAAATGAAGTGGATGAACAAAAAACTATTCCGGCATTTAACGCGAAGAATGCGGAATCCATTGTATTTGCCCCTTATCACATGATTGATTATTTTGCTTCCCAGGGCATTAAACTTGTACTGGAAGATCAGCCTTCTGATAATCTTGGCAAACAATTGAAAAGTTTTACAGACTGGTTAAAGGTAATGAAGAAACTACCTTCCAGACCCTTGCCTGATAAGACGGAAGAAAAAGAAGCTGAACGGATCCGGCATTTTGCAGCACATTCAATTGAAGAAAGAGATATACTTACAGAATCCATGGCTGAAGTATTAGCAAAACAGGGTATGTATGAAAACGCCATTGCTCTTTTCCAGAAATTAAGTTTGATTTATCCCCCTAAAAGCGCTTATTTTGCATCCAGAATTGAACAATTAAAAGCATCTCTTCCATGATATTTTTTGTAATCATACTTTTACTCGCTTGTGGACTGTTGGGTTTGATTATCCTGGTTCAGAATCCTAAAGGCGGAGGACTTGCCGGTAATGTAGCAGGTTTTAGTAACCAGTTTATGGGTGTTAAACAAACTACAGATATCCTGGAAAAAGGAACCTGGATCCTGGCAACTGTTGTAGTCTTACTTTGTGTGTTTTCAACAATATTTATACCTAAGGCAGCTACAAATCGTGCAAAAGATTTTAAAGCAGCTCCTACTTCTACCAATATACCCGGCACTCCGGCCCAGCAGAAATAAACCAACCCATTATATTTAAGACCCCGTATTCCAATGACGGGGTTTTTTGTTTATTTTGGTGAATAATCCAAATACAAGTGAAGAAACTATTTCTGCTCCTAATCATTTTAATCCTACTAATTGCTGCTGAAGGAGCTTATCTGATATTCGGTCCGGGCACGGCATTTAAATCAGACAGGTATGAACTTTATATCCATACCGGAATGAACTATGAGGACCTGGACTCAATGATCAGGAATGATTTTGTACTTACTCATCCGGCTGTTTTTAACTGGCTTGCAAAACGAATTTCTTATCCTTCCTCGATGAAGGCAGGGAAATATGAAATTCATGAAGGCACGAACCTTTTTAATATCCTAAAAATGTTGCGGAATGGGAAACAAACTCCCGTAAATCTAATCATAACAAAATTACGAACCCGTGAAGACCTTGCAGATCTGGTAGGTAAAAAGCTTGAATGCGATTCAGCTGATTTTATGCGTTATATGAATAATACCGATTCTTTAAAATTGTACGGACTGGATACGAATACTGTAATGACCATGGTTTTTCCCAATACATATACTTATTACTGGAACACTTCAGCATCCAGGATCTTTAAAAAAATGGAAGTAGCTGCCCAGGTTTACTGGACCCCTGAAAGGTTACAGAAGGCCGCTGATCATCACTTAAACAGGATTACATCTTATATTCTCGCTTCCATTGTTGAGGAAGAAACCACGCGTAAAGAAGATAAACCAAAGATTGCAAGTGTATACCTTAACCGTCTTGCCAGCGGAATGCGCCTGTCTGCTGATCCGACTGTAAAATTTGCGCTTCGGCGTTTCGATCTGAAAAGAGTCTACGAAAAATATCTACTTATAGAATCGCCTTACAATACCTATCTGAATGCAGGATTACCACCCGGACCAATCTGTACGCCATCTATGGAATCCATGGATGCTGTGTTAAATGCCCCTCAGACAAATTATTATTATTTTGTTGCCAAACCGGATTTTTCAGGTTATTCAAATTTTGCAGAAACTTATACAGAACACATTAAAAATGCAAAAGAATATCAGAAAGCTTTGGATGAACAAATGCGTATTGGCCAGCAGCCAAAAGAAACCCAATGACCACCCTTGATAAATTTATAAAGTCTTCTCCTCCTTACAAATACGCTTCCTCAAGAAGCAAAACCATATTTCTTCCAGGTTTCCAGGGACTGCCCTTATATGATGTAATCATATTTTTTAAAAGCCAGGTGCAGAAAGTTGGGTTAAACGACAGGGCAAGATCCATTGCTTTTAGTTTTCTTATGGCTATACCTGCTGCAATGATTTTTCTTTGTACCCTCATTCCATATCTTCCGGTTTCAAAAAAACTCACGAAACAACTTTTATTATTAACAAAAGATATTACCCCCAACCAGAATACCAATTTGCTGGTTTCTAATTTTATTAATGATTTTCTCACCAAACAACGTGGTGGTTTATTGTCAATTGGACTGGTAGTGACGCTTTACTATGCATCCAATGCAATGATTGGCCTGATGCAATCATTCAATAAATCCCTGACTTCTTATATTCCCAGGAATTTTATTGTGAACCGGTTGATTGCAATCCGGCTCACCCTTGTCATGATTTTGTTATTGATTGGAAGTGTTCTTATCCTGGTAACACAGGACGAACTGCTGAGATATATTTTCAGGGCTTTTAATATACACAGAAGTTCCATGAAAGGAGTGGTTAAATCCCTTCGATGGGTTGTAATCATTCCATTATTTTATTTTACTATAGCATTTATTTACAAACATGCGCCGGCCATTAAGGAAAAATGGGGCTTGATTTCACCAGGCACTACCCTGGCTACTACTTTGATGATCCTGCTCACATTTATTTTTTCAATCTGGGTAAATAAGTTCGGAACCTATAATAAGGTCTATGGGTCAATCGGCACTATCATGATTCTCATGATCGTGATTTACTTTAACGCTCTCATCCTTCTCATTGGATTTGAACTAAATATTAGTATTCATTCTTTAAGGGACAAAGCGAAGCAAAGGAAAAAGCTGAGAAACTAAGTACCTCAATGGCGTACAATGTTCCGGCAATAAAACCTGAAAAGAATATGGTTTTTTATAATTTTCAAATTTCCTGATTACAGCTCCAGATTTCCCATAATTTTTGAAGTTCAGATTCCTGTATTTTAGTTTTATTATAATGTTCTGCGCCTTGTTTCTGCCGGAATGCTTCATAAAGACTGACGGCACATGCTACAGAAATATTCAGGGAACGGATCATTCCTACCTGAGGTATTACAAAATTTCCGTTGGCCAGTCTGCGGATTTCTTCACTTACACCATCGTGTTCATTACCAAATACCAGGGCTACAGGCTTTGTAAAATCGATTTCGTATAAGGAAACTGCTTCAGAAGATAAGTGCGTTGTAAGTATCAGGGGATATTTGATTCTTAGTTCATCAAAACAATCTGATGCAACAGTATGCTGGTGAATCGTAAGCCATTTGGCCGCACTACTGCTGCTCCTTGCGCCCCATTTTTTATGTTTGCTGATCTTCGTATTTAAAATGTGCATGTCCTGAACACCTACTGCATCACAGGTACGCATTACTGCAGAAATATTATGCGGGTCAAATACATTTTCCAATACAACGGTAAGATCGTTCTGACGTTTTTCCAGAACTTTTTTGAGTCGCATTTCTCTTTCCGGAGTCATTTGATTTTGGTTGACGGTTGACGGTATTAATTTGTGGAATGTAATTTAAGAAGCATTAAGCTTTAAGCTTTAAGCTTTAGGCTTTAAGCTTAATTGTTTTTTCCCTGTAACATGGGTACGAAAGAGAAGTCATCAAAAATCTCTTCATGAATCAGGCCTGATGCATCTTTGTAAATTCGCATCATTTGTTGAACCTTACCTTCTCCAACTGGTATGACCATTTTGCCACCGGGTTTTAGTTGTTCAACTAATTTATCCGGAATAACAGGTGCAGCAGCAGTCACAATAATTTTATCGAATGGTGCATATGTTGGAAGTCCCTGATAGCCGTCTCCATAGAAATAACGAATAGATGGATAATTTCGGAGATAACTGAATTGTTTGTTTTGATCGTATAGCTGTTTTTGTCTTTCAATTGTGTATACCTGTGCTCCCATCATGGCCAGAACGCAGGCCTGGTAACCGCTTCCGGTTCCTACTTCAAGCACTTTATCGTGGGGCTGAATATCCAGCAACTGGGTCTGATAAGCCACAGTATAAGGCTGTGAAATGGTTTGTCCTTCTGCAATTGGGAAAGCGCGGTCCTCATAGGCTTTCTGATCAAAGGCGGAATCAATAAAATAATGCCTGGGAATCTCAAGAATAGCCTGTAAAACCCTTTCATCACTTATTCCTTTATTCCTGATCAGTTCTACCAATTGCTTTCGGAGACCTTTATGTCTGTATGAATCGGATAACACCCGCATGAACTGCAAGATAATTGAAGAATTTTTTACATTGCGTCTTTTCATTTGTAACTTTTCAGTTCAATCCCATCATTTCAATTTTTTTTTCAT
The DNA here is from genome assembly GCA_963711345.1 of uncultured Bacteroidota bacterium. GTDB lineage: Bacteria > Bacteroidota > Bacteroidia > Chitinophagales > Chitinophagaceae > Puia. Next base: position 2,366,395 of record CAVQDS010000002.1, read on the forward strand.
GAAGTCAACTACGTTCGTACCACTTTCCCTTATGATGTTTCTTGAATATTTTATATGGGGATCCTGGTATGTTACGATGAGCACATATATGGGAAACAACCTGCATTCCAGTGGTATTCAGATTGGCGCTGCTTATAGTGCGCTGGCAATTGCCACCATGATTTCTCCTTTTATTGTAGGATTAATTGCAGATCGTTTTTTTGCCGCACAGCGCATTATGGGTTTACTTCATCTTCTCGGAGCAGCCCTTCTTTTTCTTGCAACAACCGTAACACTTAACGGCCCTTTTTACTGGATTATCCTGGTTTATTCCCTTTTATATATGCCAACGATTGCTTTATCAAACAGCATTGCTTTTAATCAGATGAAAGATCCCGGAAAACAATTCCCCTGGATCAGGGTCTTTGGAACTTTGGGGTGGATCGTTGCAGGTTTGCTGATTGGAAAACTTCAATGGGAAAAAACAGGTCAGATTGGAAATACCTTTTATCTTGCTTCAGGCGCTTCTGCCCTTCTTGGATTATTTAGTTTCTTTTTACCCAATACACCTCCGAAAGCAGCCACTGGTCAGACATCAGCAGCAAAGGCACTTGGAACGGATGCTTTTGTTTTATTCAAAAACCGGTCTTATCTGATATTTTTTATAGCAGCCATCCTGGTTTGTATTCCTCTTTCTTTTTATTACGGATTCGCTAATGCATTTCTAAATGAAATCGGTATGCAGGGTGCTGCCTCAAAAATGATACTGGGACAGATTTCAGAAGGCGTATTTATTCTTGCGATACCTTTTCTTTTTAACCGTATCGGAGTAAAGAACATGTTACTTATGGGCATGGTAGCCTGGATTTTGAGATATATTTGTTTTGCTTATGGCAATATTGATGCGAATCTTTGGATGTTATATGCCGGTATCATTTTACATGGTGTTTGTTATGATTTCTTTTTTGTCACCGGATATATGTACACTGAGAAAAAAGCAGGGGCGGCCATCAAAAATGCAGCGCAGGGATTATTTACATTTGCAACTTATGGCGTGGGTATGTTTATAGGAACCTGGTTCTCGGGTTTTGTTGTTGATAATTATGCATCTTCGGTAGGTCATAACTGGACAAAAATCTGGTTTGTTCCTGCCTATATTGCCCTGGGTGTTTTGATTTACTTTATTTTATTATTTAAAGAAAAAAAATCTGCTGTCAACACACAGGTTTCCACCTGATTTTTATAAAATTAAATTGAACATATGAGAATTGCCATGCTGGGATCCGGATTTATTGGACGTTTTTATGCAGAATCGATACAGGGACAACGGACCCGTGACAGAATCACAAGTATTTATTCCAGACGTGAAGAGTCTGCTAAGAAATTTGCATCCGACTATGGTTGTTCGCACTGGACTACAGATATGGAAGAAGCTATCGCTCATCCGGATGTGGATGTGGTTTGCATTTCTCTTCCGAATAACTTGCACGAATCAGCAGTTCTGTTATGCTGTAAACACAAAAAAGCTGTCATAACAACCAAGCCTCTTGGCAGAAATGCCTCTGAAGCAAAACGAATGCTGGAAGCAGTAGAAAAAGCGGGCATTTTTAACGGTTACCTGGAAGACCTGGTTTACACTCCTAAATTCTTAAAAGCACTTGAAAGCGTAAAAAACGGTGCGCTGGGCAGAATTCTCTGGTCCAAATCAAGGGAAACACATCCTGGTCCGCATAGTGACTGGTTCTGGGATCTTGAACAGGCAGGAGGCGGATGTATACTTGATCTGGGTTGCCATTGTGTGGAGATTGGAAGAAATTTTATTGGAAAGGATATTAAACCTGTTGAAGTAATGTGTTGGGCAGATACTCAGGTAAAACCCATTGAAGCCGAAGACCATGCCATTGGTCTTGTAAAATATGAAAACGGTGCCATCGGCCAGTTTGAAGTAAGCTGGACTTTCCGCGGCGGTCTTGATCTTCGTGACGAAGTAATGGGCACAGAAGGAACCATATGGATCAATAATTTCTTAAGAACAGGCTTTGAAATGTTCACAACAGGCAAAGGAGCGGATTATGTTGCAGAAAAAGCTGAATCCAATTCAGGCTGGTTATTTCCTGTAGGCGATGAACTAAACGACCTGGGATACAATCATATGTTTACTGACATGTTCAACGCAATTGAAAAAGGGATTTCACCCAAAGAAACTTTTTATGATGGTTATGTCGTGAATGCTGTACTCGATGCTTCCTATAAATCAGCAAAGACGAAATTATGGGAACCCGTTCAATTAGATATATGGCGCGGCCAAACCGGACTTTCAAAACCAAGTAATCTGGTTGAATTTGACGCCGATCACTATCTGATAAAGGAAGAAATGACTCATTATGGAGCTAAAAAACTTATTCTGAAAAATAAGAAATCAGGAGTAATAAGCGAGCGGATTCTTTAAATATAAAATGCCAACGGAAAACCTGTTAGCAGAAGGATCGAAGTTTTCATATTCAAAATGTAAAAAAGGGTTATTTCAAATTCATATCTGAAATAATAGCATCAATACGTTCCTGAAGTAAATTGTTTACTATTTCAAAAGAAGTGCGGCTGTTTAATTTTTCATTTACACTGAAATAGAATTTTATCTTGGGTTCAGTTCCTGATGGGCGTGCTGATATCTTGCTTCCATCTTCCAGGATGAATTGAAGGACATTACTGACAGGAAGCATTATTTTCCAGCTTTCTCCCGTCTTCAGGTTTTCCCCCCTGCTCATCTGATAATCCAGTAAATGCACAACGGAAGATCCATTTATAGTTACAGGCGGCTGGTTTCTGTAAGAAGACATCATGTCGGCAATCTGTTTTTGTCCATCCATTCCTTTTTTGGTGATGGAAATCAGTGATTCTTTATAAAAACCAAATTGCAGATATAGGTCCACAAGTTTATCATACAATGTTTTTCCTTTATTTTTTTCATAAGCGGCCATCTCACAAAGAATAGCGACTGCGCTTACAGCATCTTTATCGCGCAGTTTATCACCGATCATCAAACCATAACTTTCTTCTCCGCCAATGACATAATTTTCAGTTTTCTCTTTCTCTTTTATCAGTTCAGCAATCCACTTAAAGCCGGTTAAAACATTATAGCAGTGAATATGGGATTGTTTGGCAATTTCATCAATCATATCAGTCGTAACAATGGTTTTTATAACCATATCGTTAGGCTGTGAAATGCCTTTTTCTTTTCTGGCTTCGATCATATAATTAAAGGCAAGTACGGCCGTCTGATTTCCATTCATGAGTATCCACTCTCCTTTATCATTTTTGATACCGACGCCCACACGGTCTGCATCCGGATCGGTTCCCAATAAAATATCTGCATCAATTTCTCTGGATTTTTTGAGTCCAAGGCTCATGGTTTCTTTTTCTTCCGGATTTGGGTAAGCAACCGTAGGAAAATTTCCGTCGGGACTGGCCTGATCATCCACCACATGAACATTGCTGAATCCAAATCTTTGCAAAACCTCAGGAACCAGCTTAATTCCTGTACCGTGTATGGGAGTATAAACGATGCAAAGATTATGTTGCCTTTCAATGATCTCAGGGTATACTGAAAGATTTTTTACCATACTGATATAAGCTTCATCTATTTCTTTCCCCACCATTGTAATATGAGATTCGCCACCTGTCCATTTCACTTCATTAACCGACCCGATTTTCTCAACTTCTTCAATAACGCGGTGATCATGGGGGGGAACAAGCTGTCCTCCGTCGTTCCAGTATGCTTTATAGCCATTATACTCTTTTGGATTATGGGAAGCCGTACAAACAACACCTCCCTGGCATCCCAAATAGCGGATAGTAAAACTCAGTTCAGGCGTGGGTCGCAGAGACTGGAAAAGAAATACCTTAATACCATTAGCTGCAAAAACCTTGGCAACCGTTTCCGCATAAAAGCGGCTGTTGTTGCGGCTATCGTGTGCAATGGCTACTTTTACGATAATGTTTGGAAAAGACTTCAGCAGGTAATTGGAATAGCCCTGTGTGGCCATTCCAATAGTATACTTGTTTATGCGGTTGGTTCCAACACCCATTATACCACGCAGGCCCCCTGTTCCGAATTCGAGATTCTGGTAGAAAGAATCGATCAGTTCATCCGGATTTTCATTTTGTAAGCGAATGATCTCGGCTTTTGTTTCCTGATCATAATTTCCAGTTAACCAATTATTCACTTTAGCCAGAATCACCGCATCCATAAAACTTACTTTAAATTTGAACCTAAGATATTGATTTTTGAATGAACCAAATCTTAGATTTACCTCACGACCTTATAAAATTTTTGCTGATTGGCTGATTTTTTTTCTTTAGGTTTAAAATCTGGAAAACTCAATTCGCGACCCCTGGTTGTTTTTTGCCTGATGGTTAGCTCCATGAATGGTATTGCGCAGGGGCTCTTTCTTCCGCCCAGCGATGTATATCAGCCGGACCGGTTAAAAACCATCGTGATCAGTGAAGTAGCGACAGGAGTTGTAATTTCTGCCGGGTTATATTTTCTTTGGTACCGAAAACATCCGAGAAGTCATTTTCATTTTTTCAATGATAATGGTGAATGGCTTCAGATGGATAAAATGGGTCATGCTACCACTGCGTACAATATAGGTACAATTCAATATGATCTGATGCGATGGTGTGGTGTAAAAAATGATGCATCTATTGCGGTTGGCGGATTAACAGCAATCGGATATATGTCAATCATTGAAATTTTCGATGGCTTTTCTTCGAAATGGGGGTTTTCCAATGGTGATATGCTAGCTAATATTTTTGGAGCGGCGCTTTTCGCAGCCCAGCAAAAAGGCTGGAATCAACAAAAGATTTCGTTGAAATGGTCTTTTCATGGCTCCCCATATGCTCAATATTATCCTGCAGAACTGGGTAATAATTTTCTATCCCGCATGATAAAAGATTATAATGGTCAGACTTACTGGCTTTCGTTCAACGTTGCTTCTTTTTTGCCTTCAAATTCAGGATTTCCTTATTGGCTGAATATGAGTTTTGGATATGGTGCTGAAGGAATGATTGGGGCGAGATCGAATCCGGCAACGATTGATGGAAAACCTATCCCCTTTTTTCCAAGATACAGAAAGTTTTATTTTGCTCCTGATGCAAACCTTTTCAGTATACCGACAAATTCAACATTTTATAATGCTGCTGCCTACCTCACGAAGTTTTCAAAAGTTCCGGCTCCTGCGCTGGAATGGAGTAAGCTGAAAGGATTCCGGTTCATTCCGATTTACTATTAAAAGTCTGCAATAGAAGGAGTTTATAACGTTCCTTTTACAAAAGATTTAATACTTTTGACATGGTCTGGATCTGTCGCCCTGCCCTGTATATGCCTAAACCATGAGCAGCTATTTATTGCTTCGAAATAACAAAGAATCTGGTCCATTCACCATTGAAGAAATTAAGGGAATGAGCCTGAAACCTTATGATCTTTTGTGGGTCGTAGGTAAAAGCGCTGCCTGGCGATATCCCGGAGAAATCAACGAACTAAAGTCATTCGCCCCTCCTGTTCCTGAGCAAATCACGGATTCATACATAAATAATCAGAATGCTGATAGTGCAGCAGCAGTTTCTTCCAATATTAAAAAATCAAATCCAATAAATGTCAGCATATGGGAAACGAATGTACAAAAGGGGGTTAAGGAACGCTCTGTTTATGTGAATCTTCCATCAGAAAAAAAACTTGTAACAATACAACAGGACCGCGTTTTATTTGACTTGGAATCTCCAGCTCCCCTCAAACACGAACCGGCATATGACTTCTCGGATCAATACAATAATAATAAATCAACTCCTGCTGTCTATTTTTCCGCGAAGATCTTATGGATAAGTACGATAATTCTATTATTTGGCGCGGGTTTGTTGACCGGCTTTTTTATTTCAGACCGTAGAAAATTTTTCTCAACAGATGCAAATCATCCGCAAAACAGACTTGTCCAAACCCCGATGGTTTTGGATAATAAGAAGAATATTACTTCGGAAAATACTATAAATAATCCCAAAAACGAGAAACCGATTGGAGGCAGTTCTGCTATTACTGATCAAGTTAAACCGGATGAAGCTGTTTTAAAGAAACAAGCGGGCAATACTTTAAAAAAGAATACGAAAAACATTGTTTTTAAAAAGGATTCCTTAATTAATCAAACACCTGTTCAATCATCATTAAAGTCAAGTGACAGCTTAAAACAAATTGTGGCCGGCCAGTCTGATATGATATATCAGAAAATAAAAGCAAATCCTGAAAACTACGTCAATCTGGTGACTGGCCGTTATTCTACAGGTGTTTTCGGAGGCATTTCAAGCTTTCCTGTTACTGTTACAAATACTTCTACTGTTATGATGGAAGAGGTCATGGTTGACATTAATTATATTCAAACGAATGGAAAGACATTTAAAACTGAAAACCTGTCTTTCAATGATCTTGAACCAGGAGAAACTGTTACATTGAAAGCACCAAAAAGCTCCAGAGGTGTTAAAATTACTACCCATATTCACTTAGTAAATTTCCGAAAGTCCGATTTCAGTACTTCCAATTAGGAAAGGGTTAACAATCTTTTCATTTCATTATTAATCTATAACGGGTCATTGGCATAAAAGTTGAAATTCAGTATGGTATCTCCCATCCTGTGCAATCCCGCTGCCAGTAATTCTATTTTTTCTTTTACCATAATTATTATTCTAACCTTTTAATCTGAATATAAATGCGAAGAGGACTTTTAGAGCTTTGTCTCATTATCGCAGTGGTGATTGGTATTCATGCAGAACGTCTGCTTCACAATGGTTCAGTTGAAGGAAGAATTTTTCCTGCCGTGGCTTCGAATTCAGTCATTGCCGTACGCGGTAACGATTCCGTTAAAGTTATAAGTAATGATGGTCATTTTGGAATGGAACTTCAGCCTGGTGACTGGAAGCTGATCTTTGCAATTAAAGAACTAAATGGTCTTCCCATAGAAAAAAATGTTCAGGTTCTGGAAGGCCAGCGAATCAACCTGGGTGAAATCAGGTTGAATCAATAATAATACTTAACAGCTTCAAAAAATCAGGGTTTTATAAGGCTTGCTTTTCGCCTGAAATGTTCTAACATTGAATATGAAAAGCATTGTGGTTTTTGGAGCTGGAAAATCAGCCACCTGCCTTATTGAATATCTTTCTAAAGTTTGTTCGCGGAATCAATGGGATCTTACCATTGGCGATGCTGATGCTTTAACCCTGAAAAAAAAACTTATAAAATCTCCTTCAGTAAATGCTGTTCAGGTAAATGTTGAAAATTCATCTGAAAGAAATGCACTAATACAAAAAGCCGACCTGATAATTTCCCTCCTTCCGCCCTCCTTACATATATTAATTGCGCGCGATTGTGTAGCGAATTCAAAAAACCTGCTTACAGCATCTTATGTTGATGACGAAATAAGAAAACTGACAAAAAGTATTGAAGATAAAAGACTTTTTTTTCTATGTGAGATGGGTCTCGATCCCGGAATAGATCATATGAGTGCGATGCAGATTATTCACCGGATTAAAAAGAAAGATGGGAAGATTTCAGTTTTCCGGTCACATACAGGTGGCCTGGTAGCTCCGGAAAGTGACGACAATCCCTGGCACTATAAAATAAGCTGGAATCCAGCCAACGTTGTGAAAGCAGGATCTTCAGGGGCTGTATTTAAGGAGTTTGGTGTAATTAAAAAAGTAGATTATAAAGATATTTTCAAAGACACAGGCCTGGTCGAAATCAAACCGCTCGGCAATTATGCCTGGTATCCCAACCGCGATTCACTTGCATATATACCTGTTTACGGATTGGAATCAACCCATAGTTTTATTCGTACAACCCTGCGCCACCCAGAATACTGCAGGGGTTGGTATAATCTTGTAAATGCTGGATTAACTGACGATGTATTACCTGTTTCTTCAGCTGTCAATTCCATTTCAACATGGAGCAAACCGTTATTACCTTATGTTGATGCTTCCAATAGATATCTGTATGATCAGCTTGGCCTTTTTGATAATGATACATTAGCAACCGGAGGCCGGACATCAGCAAAAATTCTCCAGTCTCTTCTTGAAAAAAAATGGAGCATGAAAGAAACGGATAAGGATATGATTCTTATGCTTCATGAATTTGAATATGAAATGAACGGAGAAAATCATTTTCTTAAAAGCAGCCTGGTAGTAAAGGGAGAGAATGCACTGAGAACAGCTATGGCAAAAACTGTAGGATTACCGCTGGGAATTGCAGCAAAACTGATTCTCGAGAATAAAATGGAATTACGCGGATTGCATATTCCTATTATACCTGAAATTTATGAACCGGTACTCGAAGAACTTGCTTTAGAAGGAATTCGATTTCATGAAGAATTTATTTGACCTCGAGGTGTTGCGTATAAATGGTCTTATAATCTAAATCCTTAAATAAAAGAATATACAATCCGCGTTGCAGGTAAAGTGTATAGTAACCTTTACCTGATATAAAATAAGTCTGATCCGCAGGAACAACTTTTCCCGGTACGGTTCCAAAAGATTCGATCTGGTAAAATGCCTGCACAAGGAAAACATCTTTATTGGCAGATGGTTTAATATATACCGGTTGTCTCCGGTTTCCTAAATCAAGCCATGTTGGTCTTGAATAATTATATATAGTTTTTGGATGTATGACGGTCAGATCATATAAACTGGTGCCGGTAACATTTACAGGCTCGTCATTTTCAAGTGGTATGGAGGGTGAAGTGATAGAAAATTTTTCCAGGTAAGCGTTATAGAATGCCTTTCCAAAAGAAAAATTACTTTCTTCACACATATCCGTCTGATCAATAGTTAAAGGATCAATACCTGTGATTTTTTTGAATGCCATTCCCATGGGTATAAAATCAGGTGTAGTGCTTTTTTCTGCAATATTCCCATATCCTGCATACACAAATATTTTTGCTCCGGGGTCCTGTTTTAAAACCTGGGCTAAATGTAAAGCCTGGATTGAGTCCCGTTCGGTCGGCGTATGTTCATCTGCTTTCGGATCCTGGTATGCCACTAGCTTATATCCGAGTTCCAGGGCAAATCGTATCATTTCACCTGCAACCGGCTCTGTCGCGAAATGACCGGTTTTATATGTGAGCTTGCTAAGTTCCTGGTCGGGCATTGGATTTAACATTTCCATGGCCAGATACCTGAATCCTCTTTTATATAATTCATCCAGTAAAGAGTACGCAAATGCCCTGTGGAGTGGTTTATTGTAAGCCTCATTCAGCATTATAACAGAATAATTAGGGGCAATAAAACTTATAAATCTTCTGGCGTCGACATTTTTAATATTTTTCAGCAACTGCATGCTTTTGCCAATCTGCCTGTTTTCCACATCAGTGATTTGGGTAGTGTCGGCCATTGCCTGGTATTCCAGCACTGCTTCATAATCGCCTACAAAGGAAACAGACTGACTCAGGAGATCATAATAAACAGGACCTGAAAATATATTAATAAATTTTTTCTCATTGCCCAGCAATTGATAAATCGGATAGAGATAATGCAGGTTATCACCTATAAGATAATGCAGGTCATTGTAAGCAGAGTCAAACGCATGTGTATTTACAGTTGTAACATAATGATTGAGGCTGGCTATAGATGGATTAGGTTGTGCACAGGAAAATACTATTGAAAAAAGACCAGGCAGGAGGACTAAAAAAACTCTTTTGATTTTCATATTGCCGGTTCCATACCTCCCATTTTCATAATAATCCTCCATTCCTCCTCCGTCACAGGTTGAACGGATAAACGACCGATCCGGACCAGCGCCATAGCAGATAGTTTTTTTTCTTTTTTGATTTGTTCAAGCGTTACAGGCTTCTTTAATTTTTTATCGGCTTTAATATCAACTGCGAACCAGGCCGGATCTGAGCTTGTCGGATCGGGATATGCTTCTTTTATCACTGTTGCAATACCAACTATTTCAGTTCCTTTATTACTGTGATAAAAGAATATCTCATCTCCCTTTTTCATGGATCTCAAATGAAGCCGGGCAGCATAGTTTCGAATTCCATCCCAGCGCGTGTGTTTATCCTTTACAAGCTGATCCCAGCTGTAAACTTCCGGTTCTGATTTTATGAGCCAGTGGGCCATCTTGAACTAATTAATAACTTCAAATATAAGCCCAAAGCTCAAAGCCTAAAGCCTAAAACTTTTTATAAGCCTAAAGCTCAAAGCTTAAAGCCTAAAACTAATACAGTAAATAACTTTAAACTTTAGGTTTATTCGGGATCCAAAAAGAAATTTTCGGCTTTAGGCTTTCGGCTTTAAGCTTTCTTTAAGGCATCCCTTTCCTGAAAATACGCGTATAATAATTTTAAAGCCCGTAAACGGCTAAACTTTTGCGACAGGTTGTTTTAAGGTCACCACCCGCCTGCCTTCGTGGCATGGTGGGTGGCTTTTTTACCAGCCACTGCAAAGCACATCGGCGATATGAAGTGTTTTAAGAGAAAGTCCTTTGAAACGTATATAGCCATCCAGGTGCATCAGACAGGAAAGATCAGTTGAGATAATATATTCAGCACCGGTATTTAAGGCATGGTTGACTTTCTGATCAGCCATTGCCAGGGAAATGGATTCGAATTTCACAGCAAAACTTCCTCCAAACCCGCAGCAGGTTTCCACATCTTCCATTTCAATAAGCTCAAGGCCTCTTACCCTGGATAATAATTTTCTTGGTTCGGTTTTAATTTTGCATTCCCTTAATGCCGCGCAGGAATCATGATAGGTGGCTTTACCATGCAGGCTTGCATTAAATTCTTCATGGTGCAGCACATTCACCAGAAAATCTGAAAATTCAAAGATTCTTTTACCAATAATTTTTACTTCTTTATTATGGGAAGAATCTACAAATAATTCCTTGTAGTAATTTTTTACAAAACCTGTGCATGAAGCGCTGGGAGAAACAATATAATCTGTGCCGTTAAAATCTTTCAGGAATTTTATGCAGACTTCTTTCGCATCCTCACGAAAGCCCGCATTGAAAGCAGGTTGACCACAACAGGTTTGTTCTTCATTATACTGAACTGTACAACCAGCCTTTTCCAGCACCCTGATCATATTGAACGCGGTATCCGGATAAAGCTGATCAACAAAACAAGGTATGAAAAGCTGAATATTCAATATGAATCAATCATTAACAGATCTCGTAAAAGAAATCATTTTAATTGCCGTGTCAGCAGCTTCCTGTCCTTTATGACCATGTATTCCGCCTATTCTTTCCCTGGCCTGATCCACATTTTCAACTGTTAAAATACCGAAAATTACGGGGACAGGAAGCTGTAGGTTTAAAGCAGTTATTCCGTCAGTTACAGCCCTGCACACGTATTCAAAATGTGGGGTATCTCCTTTAATTACACAGCCAAGAGCGATAAATGCTGATGGCTTTTTTCTGCCGGTTTTTTCCCAGTAATATTTTATGGCAAAAGGAATTTCAAATGCTCCCGGCACACATAAATCGAGGAATTCAATTTTATTTGCCTCAAGAATTTTTTTACATCCGGCAAATAATTCATCAACGATTTCGGCATTCCATTCGGTCCTGACCACAACGACAGATGCCTTTTTAATTTTAGGCGCAGCGGTCTTTGATTTTCCTGATGAAGACATGAAGATTTATTTAACTACTCCAAGCCTTGCCAGGTAACGGTCTATGTCAAAACCCCTCGGAGATGAAGGATATCTAGATTTAATGAGCTCGTACATTGCTATGGCATCCTGGTTCTTGCCCATGCTTTCATATAAATATCCGGCACGAAAAAGGTATTCGGGAGAAATGACCTCGTCTTCCTCAAAATAAGTTCCGGCTTTTTTATATTGTTCAACAGCTTCTTCTTTTTTATTCAATTCTGAATAAGCATCTCCCAACAGACCGTATGCCTTAGCCTGTACCTGAACAGCTGACGTTTTAAAATCTTTTAAGTACTTAACTGCATTATTGAAGTCACCGAGTTTAAGATAACAACTCCCCGCGTAAAAGGTGGCCAGGTTAGCAGCTTTCGTACCCTTATACCTGGAGATGATCTTGGCAAATCCCGCATTTACCGCATCGCCGTTCAATGCAAGACGGATGGAATCAGCACGGTAATATTCTTCCGCCCGGAACATGGATTCTGAAGCCTGCTTTTCTTTTGGTTCCAATACGTATTGTTTGTAACCGAAATAACCTAAAATTAAAATCAGAAACAGCGCCAGGCCAATACCAGCCTTCCTTCCATATGTATCTGACAAATGTTTCCATTTGTCAATCGGGGAAATCTCATGTTCTAAATGCTCACGATGTTTAATATCACTCATGTCTGGGAATTATGAAACAGGACTACTGTTTTTTCAATCTTTAATAAATGGATAATTCTTATCGATGTAAATGTCTTTATACACTTCATCATCATTCGGGATCGGAGATTCTTCTGCAAATTTTACGGAAGCAGCCACGGTATCCGCCACTCGTTTATTTATAGCATCTAGATCAGCCTGTGTTGCATATTTTTTTGTTAGAATGGTATCGCTAACCTGGGCAATGGGATCTCTTTGTTTGTATTCCTCCACCTCCTCCTTGGTCCTGTATTTTTGAGGATCAGAGATAGAATGTCCTTTATAACGATAAGTTTTTATTTCCAGCAATGTAGGACCGCCCCCTTCTCTTGCTCTCTTAATAGCCCTTGAAACCCCCTCATGCACCGCTTCCGCACTCATGCCATCGATAGAATCTCCTGGCATTTCGTATGCATCGGCCAGTTTATAGATGTCTACCACATTGGAAGTTCTTTCCACTGAAGTACCCATCGCATAATTGTTGTTTTCGCATATGAAAACTACGGGTAGCTTCCATAACATGGCGAGATTGAATACCTCATGCAACATGCCCTGACGCGCAGCGCCGTCACCAAAAAATGTAAGAACCGCATTGTCAGTTCCTTTATATTTTTCTGCGAAAGCAAGTCCCGCTCCTGTTCCTATCTGAGCACCCACAATACCATGACCTCCAAAAAATTTAACATTCACTCCGAAAAAATGCATGCTTCCACCCTTTCCTTTAGCTGCCCCCGTTGATTTTCCATAGAGCTCCGCCATGCATGCATTGGCGCTGATTCCTTTGGATAAGGCAAGACCATGATCCCGGTAACCCGTAATAAACGGATCATCCGGCCTGCTGGCTGTCATGCATCCGGCAGCTATCGCCTCCTGCCCTATATATGCATGAAAAAATCCCCTGATCTTTCCTTCCATTTTATACTTTTCTTCGGCCATTTGTTCAAACTGCCGGATAAGCTGCATGAGTTCGTACCAGTATAAGTAGGTTTCTTTGGAAAACTTGGTAGCCACTTATGTAAATTTGGTTTATACCCGCCGGATCGGCTAAGGCGGTGCAAAGATAAGGGGTAAACGGGAATTTTTTCTTCAATCAATGAGTTTTGGGAACTGTTTTTTACCTTTCCAACAGCTTAACTCTTAATATTTTCCATGGAAAAGGCGATGTTTTCAGATCTGATCAAGCGGATACCGTGTAATAACTAAATTACAGCGGATAATCCGCGTACCAGATGCTATCTCTCAGGAATATAACACTTACCCAATACAAGAATTACCTTCAAAAAAGTTTTTCATTTGATAAACCGGTCATTGGCATTTATGGAAATAATGGTGTGGGGAAAACAAACCTGCTCGATGCGATTTACTACCTGAGTTTCACAAGAAGTTATTTTTTTAAATCTGATTTGCAGAACGTCCACCATGGAAAGTCAGGATTCCGGATTGAAGGGAATTTTGAAACGGATGAAGAAAACCAGAACGTAATCTGTATTCTCCGTGAAACAGGGAAAAAAGAAGTACTTCTCAATGATGAAATTTATCAGCGTCTTTCCCTGCATATTGGAAAGCTGCCCTGTGTTATTATTACGCCCGATGATGCCCGGATCATTACGGAAGGCAGTGATGAACGTCGGAGGTATACTGATGCCCTTTTATGCCAGATGGATCCGTTATACCTTCAAAACCTGATAGAATATAACCGGCTTCTGCAGCAGCGTAACCAATTACTTCGTTCTCTCGCTGAAAGAATCTCTACAGAACGAAGTCTGCTGGATGTTTATGATGCGCAATTGCAACGGCCCGGTACCTATATTTTTGTGAAACGACAGCTTTTTTTCCAGGAGATCCTGCCCTCTATTGAAGGCATATATAAATATATATCGGGCTCGGATGACGGCTTGCAACTTACTTATCAAAGTGATTTACTTTCCGGACCATATGCCGAACTCCTTTTTACCTCACGGGAAAAAGACCTGATATTACAACGCACACACTCAGGCATTCACCGCGATGATATAGAAATCAGGCTCACGAACCAGCCTTTTAAGAATATTGCTTCACAGGGGCAGCGTAAAAGCCTTCTTTTTGCCATGAAACTGGCAGAATATGAATTATTAAAAAAAACGAAAGGATTTGCCCCGATAATCCTTCTCGATGATGTTTTTGAAAAACTCGATGCCCTGCGAATGCATAAGCTTCTTGAACGGGTTTGCGCTCCGGGGAATGGCCAGCTATTCATTACGGATACCCATGAAAACCGGATGCGCGAACATCTTGAAGAATTATCTACAGACTATGCATTAATAGGACTTTAAAAGCATAAAGCTCAAAGCCTAAAGCCTAAAGCCTAAAGCCTAAAGCCTAAAGCATTAATTTTTAAATCGCAAATTAAAATGAAGTCGAACATTCACGATATTTAATTATTAACTACCAGCTACCTTAAGCTTTGGGCTTTAAGCTTTAAGCTTATATTTGATTTATGGGCGAGTATTCAATGGCAGATGCAATGCGACAGTTCCTGAAACAAAGCAGGCTGAAAGGAAATATACTGGCGCTTCAGATAACGGAAGTTTGGGAACAGATCATGGGCAAAACAATAGCCCGTTATACTGATAAAATCGAAATACACGGAACGACATTATATATTCAGACAACAGTAGCGCCCCTCAAACAGGAATTGCTTTATAAAAAGGATAAAATCAGGGAAAGAGTGAATGAGGCACTCGGGGAAAACCTGATACGGGAAGTCGTAATACGTTAAAATAAAAGATCTGGCTTTAGGCTTTAAGCTTTCGGCCTCAATCGTGGATCTATGACACGGTAAAGCCAGTCTGCAAGAATATTTATACTTATAAAGAAAAAAGAAGTAACCAGCACCGACCCCATCACTACTGGAAAGTCCAGCTTGGACAATGCGTCGACTGTAATTTTACCAATCCCCTTCCATCCAAAAATATACTCAACAAAAAATGCCCCGGCAAGTAATTCGGCAAACCAGCCTGTTATAGCAGTAATTACGGGATTCAGTGCATTACGCAAAGCATGCCTCCAGATCACCTGATTCTGAGATAATCCTTTTGCATATGCTGTCCGGATATAATCCTGGTTTAAAATATCCAGCATTGAACCACGTGTTAATTGCGCAATGATGGCCATGGGCCGTATGCCCAGTGTTAAAGCTGGTAATATCGCATTACGTAATTGCCATTGTCTTCCATTAAAAGGATCCGTATCAAACAGACTTCCGGTCATCTGCAATCCGGTATATTGATGGAGTACAAAGCCAAAAACATAAGCAATTACTATACTCATAAAAAAGGAAGGTGCAGATATGCCAAGAACACTTGTAAAAATGGCCATTGAGTCCATCCAGGTATCTTTTTTAACAGCAGCCAGAATTCCCAGCGCAATACCCGAAACAGTTGCAATGAACATGGCCAGAAATGCAAGAATTATTGTGCCGGGTAATGCTTCCATAAGCATGGACCATACCTGCTTTCTTGTCTGGTAAGAACGGCGCAGATACGGGAATTTTAAAACCAGTTTTGTTGTTCCTCCCAATTCCAGACAGGAAATATTTTTTTCTTTAATCTCGGTCACAGTATAAATGCTTATAGGCGAAACATCATTTAAGTAATAGAGAAACTGTTTCCATTTTGGCTTATCCAGATTCAAATCTTTTCTGATATTATTTAACGTTCCTGCATCGGCACGCTGTCCCATAATTAACCTGGCAGGATCACCGAAACCCTGGAATAAAAAAAATACGATTACCACAACACCCAGCATTACCAGGCTACCATAAAATAAGCGGGAAAATAATTGGTTAATCATTGTTAAGGGTGACTATAAATATTTTGCCCGGGAAGTTCAGCCATAAAAGGAATCACAAGTTCAAAATTTGCGTAACTCCATTTATCGAGTATTGTTCCTTTTTTTAATAAGTACAATGTCGGATCTGCCCGGGCCGCTGTTTTAACAGCAGTGGCATCGCATCCGAAAACTGGTATATTTAAATTATTAGCCTTCAGCCATGCTACTGCTTCAGCCTTGTTGGAAGTCACCACGACAACCGGAATATTTTTCGATTTAGCCTGGGTATACAATAAAACGAATGCCTTATTCCAATGCGGATTGACCTGCGGAAAACTTCTGGAGATGAGCATCACAAGATAGCCGGGCCTGTCAAGTATTTGGTAAGTGCTGTCATTCCCGGATTCACTGATGAGTGAAAAATCTTTAATCTCTGGTTCATTATTTCCTTTACGTATTAATTTGTCGTACCGTTTAATAAAAACATAACTGCTGTCCAGGTCAGCCGGTAATTGAGACGCTGGAAATTCCATGGTTTTGTGATTCTTTTCATAAACAAAATTTATGACTGTACTATCCGGAATTGCATTTGGAGGTGGTTTCATCTTTTCTAAGATATTGGCTCCTTTTTTAAAAGGCAGACAATCCACCAGGGGAAGGTATCGAAGAGCATACCATTGAATAGAGAAAGAAAAGACCAGGGTAATGATCAGTATGATCTGGCTGTTCCCTGCAGTAGTAAAGGGTTGTATTTCTTTTCTGTATAGAAAAAGAAATCCAATAAGCAGGAGAAGCACCAGGTCTTTCAAAAAAGATCCCATTGCCTGCAAGGGAATACAATTTCCAAAGCAACCACATTCACGGATCTTTCCGGAGATAACAGCATACCCTGTCAGAAAACTAAAAAAAATGATCAGTAAAAGCAACAACCATGCAAAGAGTTTCATCCTCCATCCAAGAATAACTGCAACTCCGGCAAGGATTTCAAACACTATCATTATGACAGAAAATCCAAGTGTCCATGTATCCAGGGCTGCTAAATTCCAGACTTCAAAAAACTCCTGCATTTTATAACTCAGGCCCAGCGGATCATTGGCTTTGATAAGTCCTGAGAAAATAAATAATATTCCTACCAATAAGCGGGCTGTATTCAGAAATGTTCTTTTCATAGTATAAACTTTAAGCTGCCTGCCTGCCTTCCGCAATTAAAATCAGTGCAAAAATTGCATAGTTTATAATATCTGTCAGGTTCGCATCAATACCTTCGCTGATAAGGGTTTTTCCTTCATTGGCGATTATCTGTCGCATGCGCTGTAGTTTCATCAGAATTAAATCGGCAAAACTCTCCTGGCTCATCTCTCTCCAGGCCTCTCCATAATCATGGTTTTTATTTTCCATGATATTTTTTACGAATTGAATCTTTTCATCATAAAGAACCGCCGTTCTTTCTGCCCCCAATTCTTCTATTTCTTCGGAATTCAAATCCAGTTGTATCAATCCTATCACACCATAATTAACAATAGCCTGAAATTCTCCGCGGATATCTTCTCCTATTCTTTTGGCGCCTTTCTCCTGAATGGTGCGGATGCGTTTAGCTTTGATGAATATTTGGTCCAGGATCGAGATCATGCGTAATACACGCCAGGATGTTCCATAGTCGGCCGTTTTTTTAAGGAAGATGTCCCGGCAGGACTTTACTGCATTTTCATACTGACGGAGGGTATCTTTCATTCCCAAAACTAATATTTAATAATGAAGGTCTAAATTTACGGATTCAATATGTATTCACTGAATTGCAAGGGTAAGTTACTCAGATGGAGAAATCCCATCGTAATGGGCATTTTGAATATTACACCTGATTCATTTTATTCAGGCAGCCGGATTCGTTCTGAAGAAATGTTAATCACGCAGGCTGAAAAAATGTTGGAAGAAGGTGCAGCATTACTTGATCTGGGTGGATTAAGCAGCCGGCCCGGCGCACTGGAGATTTCTCAGAATGAAGAACTGGAACGCGTTGTCCCTGCCATCCGCATTCTTTCATCAAGATTTCCTAATGCAATTATTTCGGTCGACAGTTACCGTTATAAGGTAGCGGAGGCATCTTTGGATGCAGGTGCTTCCATAATAAATGATATCGGTGCAGGAAAAAATGAAGGTTTGGCAGAACTCGCTGCTTCATATCAAACCCCCTATATCTGTATGCATATGCGTGGTAATCCGGGAAATATGCAACAGTATACCCACTACGATGATATTAGTGCGGAATTACTCGATTATTTCATCAATCGTAAAGAAGCATGTATCCGCCTTGGCATTAAAGACCTGATCATAGATCCTGGATTTGGTTTTGCAAAGACCATCAGTCAGAATTTTCTGCTGCTAAAACAACTTAAAATGCTAGGCATGCTTGGTTTGCCGTTAATGGTTGGGTTATCCAGAAAGTCGACCATTTACAAAACGCTCAACATCAAACCGGAAGAATCCTTAAACGGAACAACGGTAATGCATACACTCGCTTTAGAACAAGATGCTCAAATACTACGGGTACACGACGTGAAAGAAGCAGTTGAAACGATCCGGTTATGGACGTCCTATGCAAATGCACAGGACGTCCCCGAATAGAAATCATTTATGGGCAGGTGACTGTTGTTGAGGACGAATATTTGGCCTGTTATTAGGATTCATAGATCGCATTGGATTGGCAGATTCCGCAGGCGCATCAGTAACATCAGTAACCTTAACATCAAAAATGAGATTTTCATTTGGTTTTCTGCTTGGACCTGATGGCTGCTGGTCATATGCAAGAAAAGCAGGAATGTATAAGGTAGCAGTTCCTCCTTTCTTTAAAAGGCGAAGGCCTTCATCCCATCCCTGGATAATTTTTCTTTGTCCGACTACAAATTGGATAGGTTTACCATCTTCTTTATCATTGGTTTCAAATACCTTTCCGGAAGGGAATAATTTCCCTGTGTAAATAACGGATACAAGTTTGCCGGAATCCACAGCCGGTCCATTTCCCGGATTTTTAATTTCTACAAAAACACCGTCACCGGCTTTAGTTGCCTGGATATTATGTTGCTGCAGGTAATTTTCCAATACATTAATTTGTCTCTTATGGAATTCACCGAGCAGCCCTTCCCTGTCTTTTTGAACAGCTATTTCATTGTCAAAAACATCAATGACACGAAGGGTAAGAATAATTTTATCTTTTTTATGGATGAACGGAGGCAAAGGTTGTTGCGACTTTCTCTGAATGCTGTCGGCTAGTTGAATGATTACGGCACTGTCCCCTTTTCTCAGCAAATTAAATACTTCAACAGGACTGTATGCGGTCGATGGAACACTATCTATCCTTACATAAGCCGGCAGGCTGCTGTCGGATGTAAAAAGAACAGTATCCCTGATTTTCTGGCTGAAAGTGAGTTTGATAAACTGACCATTTTTAACCAAAGGATTTTTTTCATCTGAAATGATTTTATATAATAATCCGGATTTTGTTTTTTTTAATCCTTTGTTATCACAGGAAACCAGTAACAGAATTCCAAGCAAGGCAAAAAGAAAAGAATTGATTTTTTTCATTTCAGATTTATTGTAATTGTAAAGCGTTTTCTAAAAGTGAAGCGCGAAAGCGTTGGGTAGTTTGCTCGAGGGTTTCATGACTCCGTCCGCCGGCGGCATTCATGTGCCCCCCGCCTTCAAAATAATTTCTTGCAAAAAGATTCACGTCAAAATCACCCTTGCTTCGAAAAGAGCATTTGATTTCTTCATCCCGGTCAATGATAAGTGCAGCAAATTTAATCCCCTGAATGCTGAGCGGATAATTTACGAGGCCCTCTGTGTCGCCAGTCCTGATCTGATATTTAACCAGGTCTTTCCAGGGTATGCTGATCAGAGCAGTGTTGTATTCGTAAAAAACTTCCATTCTGTTCATTAATGCATGTCCTATGAATCTCAATCGGTTTTCCAGAAAATTATCAAAGAGGTTTTCATATATCTTGGTATGATCAAAACCAGTATCCTTTAAAACAGCTACCATGCGGTGAACTGATGATGACGCAGAGCTGTAACGAAAGGAACCGGTATCAGTCATCACACCTGCAAATAAACATTGGGCAACCTGCTGATTGATTTTATGTCCTAAGGCTGCTGACTCAATAAAATCAAAAACCATTTCGCTGGCTGAGCTTTTTGAAGTATCACTGATACCGTATGCGAAAACTTCTTTTTGAGGCTGCTGGTGATGGTCTATCAGGATACGTTTACCAGGGGCTTTTTCTATAGGTTCAGCCATTTTGCGCGTACGATGGAGAATATTAAAGTCAAGGCAGAAGATCCAATCTGCCATATCAAGAATCCCGTTCGACATATCCGTGTTTAGTTCATAGTCAATAACACCATCTGCGCCTGGCATCCAATTTAACCACCCCGCCCAGTTGGTAGGGGAAATAACAGTAACCTCATGGCCCAGTGCATTCAATATATGACAAAGGCCCAAGGAGGATCCCATCGCATCTGCATCAGGCTTTTGATGCATTACAATTATAATGGTTCTTGGATCGTGCAATAATGGAATTATATCCGTAATAGGTTGCATGTAAAACGGTTGCAAAGGTGCAGAATTAAATCGCCATTCCCAAATCTCCTGTAAAATGTATTACCTTTGCACGCCAAACAAAAACAAATGAGCAACCGCACATTCACTATGGTTAAACCTGATGCATTTGCCAATGGTCATGCAGGAGCCATCATGGATATTATTCTAAAGGCAGGATTCAGGCTGATCGCACTTAAAATGACTCAACTTTCTGCTGAAAAAGCTGGAGAGTTTTATGCCATTCACAGCGCGCGGCCTTTCTATGGAGAACTGGTCGAATTTATGAGCCGGGGACCCATTATCGCAGCTATCCTGGAAAAGGAAAATGCCGTTGCTGATTTCAGGAAACTCATAGGTGCCACGGATCCCGCCAAAGCAGATAAAGGTACAATACGACAGCTTTTCGCAGCCTCACTTGGTGAAAATGCAATCCATGGCAGTGACAGTGATGAAAATGCCTGGGTAGAGGGCAATTTTTTCTTCTCCAATCTGGAAAGAATCTAATCAAC
Organism: uncultured Bacteroidota bacterium; assembly: GCA_963711345.1. Taxonomy (GTDB): domain Bacteria; phylum Bacteroidota; class Bacteroidia; order Chitinophagales; family Chitinophagaceae; genus Puia. Next base: position 2,387,662 of record CAVQDS010000002.1, read on the forward strand.
GGAATAGGTATATTTTGCTTGAGTTATTTGATATAATAAATTGATAATCAAATAAATATACTCATAATAATACAATATAAATCAGGTCGTAAAATAAGTTGGAAAGGGCAGCGTTAGAGTGAATCAACCAAACAATATTCTCTATGAATTTCCGCTTCATTAAAACCACAGGTAAACTTATAGCCCTGATTACAGTAGTCAGCATGATATCTTGTAAGAAGGACTCTTCTACCTCCAATTCAACTAACACCAATGCTGCAACCTTATCCGACTCTTCCACAGTAGCCGATGATAGTTATTCTGACGTACTTAACAATGCGTTTTATGGATTTGTTGATAATAGTACAGTCTGGAGCACTTCGACTTTGCATGCTGGAAAAACAACCACTTTTTCTACTGAACATACAGAAGGTGTGAATACAGGTAATCTGAGTTGTGCTATTTATACCCTGAGTGATACCATACCAGGAGAATATCCAAAAACGCTGACACTGGACTTTGGTGCGGGATGTACCAGTGCTGATGGTGTTCCCCGCTCAGGAAAACTCACTTTCGTATTCAGCGGTCCTTTATTATTTCCGGGTACAACTGCATCTGTAACTTTTACAAATTATACGGTGAACGGCTACGGAATTCAGGGTACTTATGCCATCACAAATACTTCTTCTGATTCAACAGGAATCAGTATCAACACCCAGGTAACCAACGGGATTATTACTTATCCGGATGCGACGAACTATCATTACAGTCATAACAGGACTTATACGATGATTGCGGGTTCATCAACTCCTTTTGATATTTCAGATGATGTATATTCAATCACAGGTAACAGTTCATTCTCCAATTCCGAAGGATCAAGTATCGTATGGACAATTGCAACTGCCTCACCTCTTATAAAAGCAGTTAGTTGTCATTTTATCAGTCAGGGTATTGTGAATTTTGTATACAATCAGTCTGTCAGCGGATCCATCGATTTTGGTGATGGAACCTGCGATAATGCAGCCACCATCACAGTTGGAAGTATTTCAGAACCTATCACTTTGAGATAACATTATAAAGCCTAAAGCTAAAAGCCTAAGGCCTAAAGCAATGATAATTTAAAAGTCCTTTCCGAAGTTCGGAAAGGACTTTTTCCTTTTTACTTTCATTCCGTTAGTCCGGGGATCTGTTCTTTAAGAGATGCCAATTTTTCCTTTCCATAAGAAAGTCTTGTAATTACCACAAACAATACCGGCACAATAAAAATAGCGAGTGATGTCGCTGCCAGCATTCCTCCCAATACTGTCCATCCGATAGTAGATCTTGCCACACTGGCTGCACCAGTTGCAAGCGCCAGGGGTAATACGCCTAAGATAAAAGCCATTGACGTCATAAGAATAGGTCGCAGACGCAGCTTGACAGCTGCAAGGGTTGCTTCCACTACCGGAATACCCCTGTCTACGCGTTCTTTTGCAAACTCAACAATCAGGATGGCATTTTTTGCCGATAACCCGATCAGGGTAATCATTCCAATCTGGGCATATACATTATTTACCAGATGAGGTATGAGTGTTAAAGTGAGTATTGCACCCAACATTCCGACTGGTACAGCGAGCAAAACAGAAAATGGCACCTGCCAGCTTTCATAGAGTGCCGCCAGAAAAAGAAAAACGAATACGATAGATAATGCAAAAATCAGCAGTGTCTTGCTGCCTGCTTTTAGTTCCTCACGACTGAGTCCGGCGAATTCATATCCATATCCTGCTGGTAAATTTTGATCTGCAACTTCCTGTAAAGCCTGTAAAGCCTGACCGCTGCTGAATCCTGCTTTTGCATCTCCAATGATTTCTGCCGATCTGAATAAATTAAAATGGTATAACAGCGCAGGAGTTTCTGTAATCTTATAGGAAATTACTGCACTTAAAGGTACCATGGTCCCTGCCGAATTTCTTACATAATAAGTATTCAGGTCACTGATATCTCCCCGATAACTTGTATCAGCCTGGGCAACAACGTGAAAATTTCGTCCATACAGTGTCAGATCATTTATATAAGAACTCCCCAGATAAGTCTGAATGGTATTATACACATCACCCAGCGACAAGCCCAGTTTTTTACATTTATCACGATCCACGTTTAATAAATAACCCGGCGTCTTCGCATTGAAAAAAGTGTATGCGCGGTTAATTTCCGGTCTTTTGTTTACGGCGGCAATAAAATTATTTACGACTTTTTCAAAAGTCTTCACATCATCGGTGCTCCCTTTTTGCTGAAGCTCAAACGTAAATCCGGCAGATTGACCCAGACCTGGAATGGCGGGAGGTGCAATGACAATGATATTGGCTTCTTTAATGACGGCAAATTCTTTCTGCAAAGTGGCCGTTATCCCTTTTAATTGGAGCTCTTTGCTTTTTCGTTTATCCCATGGATCCAGAGAAGTAAAAATAGTTCCGCTGTTTGCTTTGGTGGCAAATGTAATTGCATTCAGACCGGCAAGTGCCGCATAGTGATGAATACCTTTGGTCTCGGAAATGATCTTCATCATTTTATTCAGTGTCTCCAAACTTCTCGCTGTTGAAGCAGCTTCCGGCAATTCGTATGTGATGTATAACCTGCCTTCATCTTCCTGTGGAATGAAGCCACTGGGTTTGGCTCTGAATAGAAAAAAAGCACCCGTACAAATACATATGAGAAGGATGATCACATAGGGCGATCGTTTTATCCAGGCGGCAACATTTTTTGTATAACCATTGTTAAAACGTTCAAACATGTTGTTAAACCGGTAGAAAAATTGGTTGAGTCCTCTGGAAGATTTATCCATATGCATTGGACGCAGAAGCAGTGTGCATAATGCCGGAGTCAGTGATAATGCAACGAAAGCCGAGATCAAAACAGAGATAGCAATCGTGATGGCGAATTGCTGATACAAACGGCCAACAATTCCAGGAATAAATCCGACAGGTACAAATACTGCAGCAAGAATAAGTGCGATAGCAACTACCGGACCCGAGATATCTTTCATAGCCCTTTCACTTGCTTCCAAAGGCGAAAGTTTTTCGACATCAATATAATGTTGTACTGCTTCTACCACTACGATGGCATCATCCACCACGATCCCGATCGCAAGTACAAACCCGAATAGAGTAAGTGTATTTATCGTAAATCCCAATGGGATAAAAAATATAAATGTTCCGATAATGGAAACAGGAATCGCTAAAACAGGAATCAGGGTAGCACGCCAGCTTTGCAGAAATAAAAATACAACCAGCACGACCAATCCCAGTGCTTCGAGTAACGTCTGCACGACTTCATGTATGGAGACTTGAACCACTGAAATGGATTCGAAGGGAACCACATAATCAATATCTGTTGGAAACGATTTTTTCAATTCTTCCATAGCTGCATAAACGCCTTCGGCCGTTGCCAGAGCATTACTTCCGGGAGCCTGATAAACCAGTAAATAAGAAGCTCTTTTACCATCCACAAATGAATTGCTTGCATAACTGAATTTTCCAAGCTGGATTCTGGCAACATCTTTTAAATAAACAATTGCACCCTCGGTCGGATTCGACCGCACGATGATATTGCTGAACTCTTCTTCCGTAGATAAACGACTGTTTGTCACGACCGAATATTCGAAAGACTGCATAGAATTTTGCGGAGGCGCTCCCACTGAACCAGCGGAGATCTGAACGTTTTGTTCCAGTAATGCATTTGTAACATCTGTTGCTGAAAGCCCCAGTTGTGCAAGTTTATCCGGTTTCAGCCAGATGCGCATACTGAAGTCATCCGCCCTGTTGATAACATCACCGACGCCTTTTACGCGCAATAAAACATCATGTACAAAAATATTCGTGTAGTTGTCCAAAAATGTGACTGCATGGGTTCCTTTGGGAGCGTAGATGGCAACAAGTAGGAGAATACTGGGATTTCTTTTCCTGGTAATAACCCCCAGTCTTTTCAATTCATCGGGAAGAGCCGGTGAGGCAATACCAACGCGATTCTGGACGTCGAGCATACCGTTATTTACATCAGACCCTACTTCGTATGTAACCGTTATAGTACTCTGACCATTACTCGTACTGTTACTCTGCATATATGCCATTCCGGGCGTACCATTCACCTGGGTTTCGATAGGCGTGGTAACTGTCTGTTCCACCGTTTGCGCATCAGCTCCAATAAAATTGCTGGTAACCTGAACCGTAGGCGGAGTAATATCAGGATACTGACTGACAGGCAGACTTGATAATGCCAGAAGACCTACCAGCACAAGAACAACTGAAACGACGATGGCCGTAACCGGCCTCTTAATAAAAGTATCTGCAATCATACTGTAATCCGATTAGGATGATTTTCTCTTTGATGAATCTGCTACCTGATGATTCAGCGAATCCAATCCCGCATTGTGCTGGAGAGCAACTTTTACCTTCGAACCATCTTTCACTTTCTGAACCCCATCCACAACTATGATTTCATTTTCCTGAAGTCCGGATTTCACTACGGCCATATCCCGTATACGCTGACCCAGGTAAACCTTGCGTTGGGCCACAGTATCGTCATTCACAACGTAAACAAAATATTCCGCCATCTGCTCAACAGCTGCGCTGTACGGGATCAATACAGATTGATTACTGCTGTTGTTTAAAATCTTTAGGTCTACCGACATACCGACTTTCAAAACTTTCTCCGGATTATCAAATAACAGGCGCACTTTGATAGTACCTGTTTGCGGATCTACTGCACGGTCTATTATAAATATCTTACCCGGATAAGGATATTTAGACTGGTCTGGAAGTGTCAGTGTAAATATGGAATCAAATTTTTGTTTTTGATCTTTCCTGCTTTCCTTTTCTATAAACGGAATCAGAGTTTCATCCAGCGCCACATCCACCGCAATGGGATTATCTGATGAAATGGTATTCAATATAGTGGTGCCGGGATTAACCGCAGCACCTGCTTTTACCTGTGAAATACCAATCGTTCCTGAGAGCGGGGCATAGATGGTAGAATAACGAAGGTTTACCTGAACGGCACTCACATTGGCTTTTGCAGCGTCTACCTGTTTTTTTGCAGATTGAAGATCTGCGAGCGCATGCTGTACGATTTGTTGGGCAACGGCATCCTCTTTTCCCAATTCTACGTACCGGTCGGCATCCTGTTGTGCTTTTTCCAGGTTAGCCTGGCTAACATTCAACTGGGCAACGGCCTGATCGTAAGCGCCCAAATATTGCTGCTGGTCGATGGAATAAATTTTTTGTCCTTTTTCAACATGCTGTCCTTCTGTAAAAAATATTCCGGTGATATATCCTGCCACCTGTGGTTTCACATCAACCTGATTTACCGCTGTCACCGTGGCCGGATAGGAATTATAATATTCTGCACTCCCTGTTTTCACTTTGTATACGTTTACTGAAACGGGAGGCGGTGGCGGAGGTGGGGCCGTCGAATTGCTACAGGAGTTCAGTCCCACCACCAACATTAAAAAAACAAAGAATGTATACTTCATAACTGGCTGGTTAATATGAATATTTTAGAGTCCCAAGCGCTCTTTCCACATCAATTTTGTCACTTAGAACCTGGAAAATAGCATTTGTAAAATTGACCTGGGCAGCAAACAAATCATTATTGGAAACAACCACATCCAGGTAAGTTTTTATTCCTGAGCGATATTGGAGTTGAATGATATTATAAACCTGCCGCGCCAGTTCCAGATTTTCTTTTTGTTCGAAATAATTGTTCAGATCGGCTTTATAGGATGAAAGAGACTGGATATATTGGGTACGTATCGAATCTTTTAATGAATTAAAATTGTAATCAAGTCTCTCTATCTGGAGCCTGGCTACTTTTACCTGTTGCGAACGCTGCGTACCCGTAAAAATCGGAACTGTCACCAATAATCCTGCATATGAATTTGGATAATTTTGCTGGTATAGATTTTTAAACTGATTGCTATAATAGTTCAGGTTGTAATTTCCAAATGCGGAAACAGTGGGTAAAAACCCCATTTTATAATATTTCAGATTATATTCTTCCAGACGTTTCTGGGTTTCCAGTTGTTGGAACTCGATGCGGTTATTAACGTCCAGTTGCTGAAGTGTATCAAAAGAATTGACTTCCTGTTTCATCCTGGCACTGTCATATAAAACATCCAGTGTCGAATCAACCGGATAACTCATATACAATTTCAAGACAGCCGTTTTACTTTTCACAGCTTCTCCGGCAGTTTTACGCGCTGCTTTAGCATTATTTAAACTGATCGTTGCCCGCTGATAATCGGTTTTATCAACAAGTCCGCCTTTGTATTGATTGTATGTGTCTTTAAGGCTTCTATCTAATAATACAATATCTGTATCAAGCAAAGCGATTTGCTCCTTCGATAAGAGCAGATCATAATATGCTTTGCTGACATTTGAAACTACCGCAATCTTATTATTAATGGTGTTCTGCGTGGCACTCAGGCGTACATCTCTGGAAGATTGCTGGGCAATGACAACGTCTCGATTGAAGATTGTCTGATCAAGACCAAAATACCCATAAGATTGATTATAGGTCCCTACAGGGGAAGGAATGTTATTGAAAATAGTAATCGGCCTCTGAAAATTATTCTGGTAGTTTCCTGAGAAATTAATTTGCGGATACCATTCAGCCAGCTGAATCTTAATCTGATGCTCGGTAATTTGTTCATCAATCAGTGACTGCCGGATATTCGTCTGGTGCTCCAGAGCATACATGATACAGCCTTCAAGATTTTTTGTTGCAGAATCATCCCTTGTCTGCGCACTTACAGAACCCAATAGCATCAATACTGGAAAAAATAAAATAATTCTTTTCATAATTAGTAAAAAAAACGAAGTCCGATTTTAGAAAGGACTCCCCGATTGCGGAAGCAAGCAATGGAATGCAAAATTAGTGCTTACGGATTAAAATTAAACGTTTGTTTAATTTTTTTTTAAAAATGTATCAGGCTGATAATTTCTGAAAGAAATAATTCATCTGTTTTATCAAAGGTTGCATATTCAGTATGATCGATATCGAGTACAGCAACTACTTCATTCTGACGGATAATAGGAAGTACAATTTCAGATTTTGATAAACTGCTGCAGGTAATATGTTCCGGAAATTTATTTACATCCTGAACTATAATTGTTTTCATTTGTTGCCACGCAGAGCCACAAACGCCCCTGCCCTTTTTAATCCGTGTGCAGGCAATTGGTCCCTGGAAAGGACCCAGCACCAATTCATTATCTTTTACCAGATAGAACCCTGTCCATAGCCAGTCAAATTGTTGTTTTAGTGCCGCGCATGTATTTGCGAGGTTTGCAATCAGGTCTGGCTCACCCTCCAAAAGAGCGGCAATCTGTGGAATAAGTTCCAGGTACTGTTCTTCTCTGGTTCCATTTTTCAAAATTAATTCTTCGGCCATTATATCATTTTTATGATTTTAGAGGAAGGCCTGTATACACGATTCCAAGTCCTGGTTTCCCTGAAAGAATGACTTTGCCATTATCAATATCTAATCCGGTAGCGATATCTTCATCCAGCAATAGAGTCCCGTCCATATCCACATAATCCAGCAAAGGTAATAAATGACCGATCGCTGCGGTACCGATGGTACTTTCATTCATACTACCAGCCATCACTTTCATTCCGAGTTTCCTTGCATGTTCTATCATGCGTAACGCAGGAGTCAGCCCGCTGCATTTTGTGAGTTTTATATTTATTCCATGAAAAAGACCATGACATTTTTCTACATCCGGTTCACTCACGCATGATTCATCTGCTATTAACGGAACAGGAGATTTATCATACAGAACACGCATGCCATTCAGATCGTATTTTTCAAGTGGTTGTTCTATGAATTCAACACCACATTCACTTAGAGCGGGAATCAGATCAAGCGCTTGTTGCAGTGTCCATCCCGAATTTGCATCCACACGCAGTATGGCATCTGTATGTTTTCTCAAAGCACGAATGATTGCGGCATCATCAGGTGTACCTAATTTTATTTTATAAATAGGCCAGGGCTTGGCCTGCATTTTTTCAATCATCTTTTCAATTGTATCAATGCCGATTGTATAATCGGTCAAGGGTCCTTCATGGATATCGAGTTTCCAGCAGTCATACAACGGTTTTTTCTGAAGTTTTCCATAGAGATCCCATGCTGCAATATCGAGCGCACAAACCAGAAATGGATTATCCGGAATCAGGTGGTGCAAAAAATGCCAGAAACGGGTGGGTTCAGTAAAAGCGAATTTTTCAATGACCGGAAGTTTGAGTTCCAGGTCTGCAATCATTTTCTCAACAGGAATATTATAGTATGTGATGGCCGGCGCTTCTCCAAACCCCGTCAGTCCGAATTGTTCAAGGCTAACTATCAATGTTGGCTGATGGGTCTTTGTTCCACGGGATATCGTGAATGGATATTTAAAACGCAGGTTATACGAAATGTATTTAATTTTCAAATCAATGGATTATCTGCCGGAAGATTTGACCATCTCCCTGAGTTGTTCATTAAAAGGTTTTGCTTTGATAAGATCTTCCAGGTAGATATGTATTCTGTACCTCCAGTAATAATTTGCAATGGCAGGCACATTGATTCTTTCATCATTTGGATTCTCCCTCCGGATATTTTCATCCATACCCAATAAATCCTGCATTTGAAAAATGCTCCACATGGCAGGCGAATGCAGGTGTTCCTGTACGATGGCTTTATTAATCCAGGCATCACAGAAATACGGAGCCTCACCCCATTGTCCTAATTCTTCATTAAAAAATTTCTGAGTTTTGATCCTGTCTTCTTCCCACCATCCGCGGATCGTACTCATGTCATGGGTTGAAGGGGTAACAACGGATAAATAAGGAGCTGATGCGGGATTAAAAAATTCGCGTGTAATATCTTTCGGCATCCTTTGTATTTCCAGGCTCAATATGCCAGTTTGTTTCATTACATCCGGCACACAGGCAGGAACCATACCCAGGTCTTCCCCGCAAACCAGCATATTGGTTGATCTTTTCAGAAGAGGAAGTTTTTTCATGGCTTCTTTCCTCCAGAAAAGATCCTGGCGCTGAAAAAAATAATTTATATAGAGATCACGGAGTTGATTTTGTAAATGCCAGTCGAGATATCGAAAAGAGGAAGTCGTTTCCATGGAAAACCTGAAATGAAATTGTTTTCCTTCTGAACCTTCCACTTCGAAGAGGATAAGGTTTGATATCAGGTTCATCAATGCGATCCTGCTTTTGATATCTATTTCATCTGCTGTTTTGTTTTCAAAATATTCCGTTACTTTTCTTTGAGTGTTTACAAATTCTTTGATGTTGAACCTGCCCTGTTTGGTTTCTTCAAAATAAAGAGGTTTTACAATCTCTGTATCAGGCCCGAAATATTCCCAGAGCACCGCTTCATTTATGAATGGGTTGGTATACCTATAGTGATCGAAATAAATATTTCTTTCATCAAATTCTACACGGTGAACAGGAATTGACTTTTCGAAATGTCCCATTATTCCTTCTGTTTGCGAAATGGGAATGCTCCATATCCGGAAAAATCCAAGAATATGGTCGATGCGAAAGGCGTCGAAATATATCGCCATTTGTGAGAACCGGTTCTTCCACCATTGAAATGAATCTTTTGCCATTCGTTCCCAGTTATAAGTCGGGAAACCCCAATTCTGACCCTTGACAGCAAATGGATCAGGTGGCGCACCTGCCTGCATATCCAGATGATAGAGCTCAGGCGATACCCAGGCATCGCAACTGTGACGGTATACTCCGATGGGTATATCTCCTTTAATTATGATTCCGTTTTCATGGGCGTAATGAACGGATTTATTTAACTGACGATATAAATGATATTGAACAAAATAATAAAAAGAGATCTGGTCATATTGTTTGGACTGGGGAGAAGTCAGCCGGTCAACCGCCAGTTTCGAATATTTGCCGTAAGTCTTCCATTTATGAAAATCAACTGATCCGTTGGATTCTTTCAGGTAAGAAAAAGCAGCATACGGAACCAGCCAGGACTTGTTGTGGTTGAAGAATTCAATAAAATCGGTATCCTCTGACAAAGATGATTTCACTTTTTCAAACAATTCTTTGGCAGTGTCTGTCTTGATTTGCATGACCGTTTCATAATCCAGGTCAGGCAATGAATTAAGTTGTTTTTGTATTTTTTTAAGCGGTTTTATGACAGAAGCATTTTTCTTACCAGCCATCTCTTCGAGATTCAGATATAAAGGATGCAATGCAAATGCCGAGATGGCGGCATAAGGATAGGAATCAATCCAGGTGCCTGTTGCCGAAGTATCATTCACAGGAAGAATCTGGATCATTTTGAGACCTGCTTTATGTGCCCAGTCAGCAAGCAACCGTAAATCGGAGAATTCTCCCGTTCCAAAAGAATCCTTCGACCTCAGGCTGAAAACCGGAATGCTGACTCCTGCACCCTTCCAGGTACTGTTGGGGAGACGAATAAATCCATCATGAAGAATGGTTAAACGATCATCCTGTGCCTCACCCAACAAGGTGCGGTTAGGCCCGTTTTCAAATTGAACTAAAGATTCGTGTTTCACATCATACACGCCATATTTATATTGAACAGGAGACGTTACACCGGATAAATTGAGTTCAATCGTCCACCAGACTCCTTCTTTTCTCAGTATTAACGGATCAGCCATTGACCAGTCCCCGAAAGCCGGACCGTTTCCGGATATACAAACAGCTTCATTACCATGAAGGAGGGGTGCTTTTATTTTAAATATATGTGTGTAAGTCTTAGGGGATTTTCTTCCTGATTTTTTGGACGGGGACGACAGAAGAATTTCCTGAAATGGTGCAGTGTAGAAAGCGTTTTCATATTCACCGGCGTGATTCCAAATATCGAATATCTGCATATCATCATGCTTCGGAGAAATCTTTATTTCCCTGTCATTTCCCCATTCATGAACGATGCTGCCATCTTCCATCTTTAATTGATAATAATACTGGACAGGCTCAGACGGAAGACTTGCCAGTTCAACTATAATCTCCCAAAAATCCTGGTTTTTATATTTCATCAGGACTGGCTGGGTAATTAGTTTATTTTGATATCCTAATTCTGGAATATTTCCGCAGATATATAGATCCTGACCTTGTCTGGTGCTGAAACGTAAGTAAAAATGTAATTTCATCTCGGGTTGAAGTTCAATAGCCAGATTGTATTAAAATGCGGGCATGCGAGCAACGAAAATACCGAAACAGGAACTTGTAATAAAATTAATGTCCGATTGCGGAAGGAATTAGAATTAGAATATATTTGCGCAACAAATTGACCAGATGGAAAATGCTAAAAAAGGGAGAGCCCTGTACTGGTTTCTCTTTCTCGTTTCTGTGATTGCTTTTTTTGCACTTTATAGAGTAATCGGAGGAGTTTGTATCCTTACATTGCCGTTTATTTGCACTTTTTTTGCAAAGGCTCTTGACATCATGTAGACTGCCGGCTACCTGAAATAAAAAAACACTGCTTATTGTAACAGTGTTTAGAATCAGACTTCACAAGGGATCCTTTCCATGTGTCCAAAGTTCCAGGTCTATATTAGATGGCCCATTTTCTGGTTATACGTGTAGGCTTTCTTTTAGCATTTTGTATTTTCCAGAGATTGCCCAGCGTAAAACGTTTTTTCTGAGCAGACTTCTGAATGTCATAAGCCAGCGTTTCCTTTACTTCGGTTGTCAGATTTTTCAGCATTTCACTATCCATCTGTACAATAGATGGCATTACATCTTGTTTCATAAAAATTCCTTTTTTTAGATTAAAAACTACTCGGAGCAATGATCAGGGTAACACTGAAGAATCGTTAGTAAGAAGTGTAGAACCTATAGAGCTTGCAAGACTATTTATTGCTCTTAATTATGATGCAAATATACGATCGAATTACCTGCCTTCAAACCTCTATTATAAAAAATTATATCATGTCCAAAGCTGATTTTCATGCATAACTGCTTAAATAATAATGGCTGACGCATCTGTCAGCCATTATCTCCATATACTTAGTTAATATCATTTAACTTCTTCAAACTCAGCATCCGTAACGTTTTCAGCGTTTTTACCGGCACTCGTCTGATCGTTGCCGTTAGGTTGTCCTCCTGCAGCAGATTGTGATCCGCCTTCCTGGGTACCTTTATATAAATGTTCAGATGCGGCTGTCCATGCATTATTGATTTCTGCGATGGCAGCATCAATTTTTGCAAGGTCCTGCTCTTTCTGAGCTTCTTTCAAATGGGTCAGCGCTGACTCAATGGGTGCTTTTTTATCAGCAGGTAATTTATCTCCCAGTTCCTTGAGTTGTTTTTCTGTCTGGAAAACAAAGCTGTCTGCCTGGTTGAGTTTATCTACACGTTCACGGGCAACTTTATCAGTTGCTTCATTGGCTTTGGCTTCTGCTTTCATTTTTTCAACTTCTTCCTTACTAAGACCACTACCCGCTTCTATACGTATTTTCTGTTCTTTCCCCGTTCCTTTGTCTTTGGCTACCACATGAAGGATACCATTCGCGTCAATATCAAAAATTACTTCAATCTGTGGTACACCCCGTGGGGCCGGTGGAATTCCGTCCAGGTTAAACATACCCAGACTCTTATTCTGATTAGCCATTGGCCTTTCGCCCTGGAGTACATGGATCTGCACACCAGGCTGATTATCGCTGGCAGTTGAGAAGGTTTCTGATTTCTTTGTGGGTATGGTTGTATTGCTTTCAATCAGCCTCGTCATCACGCCACCCATGGTTTCAATTCCAAGGCTAAGCGGAGTAACATCCAACAGAAGAACATCTTTCACTTCACCTGTCAGCACAGCGCCCTGGATGGCTGCTCCAATAGCGACTACTTCATCCGGATTAACGCTTTTATTTGGTTTTCTTCCAAAGAATTTTTCTACTATTTCCTGCACTTTTGGAATACGTGTGCTACCACCTACCAGAATTACTTCATCAATTTGTGAAGCATTCAATCCGGCATCCTTAAGGGCCTGTTCACACGGTTTGAGACATCTTTCAAATAAAGGATCTGAAAGCTGTTCAAATTTTGCCCGGGTAAGTTTTATTACCAGGTGTTTAGGTACTCCGTCAACGGCAGTTACATAAGGAAGGTTGATTTCTGTTTCAGTAGCTGAAGACAGTTCAATTTTAGCCTTTTCAGCTGCTTCTTTCAAACGCTGGAGTGCCATTGGATCCTTGCGCAGATCTATGTTTTCATCCTTTTTAAATTCACCTGCCAGCCAGTCAATGATAAGTTTATCAAAATCGTCACCTCCAAGATGAGTATCTCCATTGGTAGATTTTACTTCAAAAACTCCATCTCCCAGTTCCAGTACAGATATGTCGAAGGTTCCACCTCCCAGATCAAATACAGCGATCTTTTCATCCTTTCCTGCTTTATCAAGCCCATAGGCAAGCGCAGCCGCAGTTGGTTCATTCACAATCCTGCGAACATTCAAACCAGCTATTTCGCCTGCTTCCTTGGTAGCCTGACGCTGGGCATCATTGAAATAGGCCGGAACAGTAATAACGGCTTCTGTAACTTCCTGTCCCAGATAGTCTTCTGCCGTTTTCTTCATTTTCTGAAGAATCATGGCGCTTATTTCCTGGGGGGTATACTGACGGCCGTCTATGTCAATACGGCAAGTATTGTTGTCACCTTTTACTACTTTATAGCTCCAGTGACTGATTTCATTGGTTACTTCATCGTACCTGCGTCCCATAAACCGCTTAACCGAAGAGATGGTATTAACAGGATTGGTAATAGCCTGGCGTTTAGCCGGATCACCTACTTTTCGCTCTCCATTTTTCAGAAAAGCGACCACAGAAGGCGTCGTACGGCGTCCTTCGTCGTTTGCGATCACTACGGGTTCATTACCTTCCATTACAGCCACACAGCTGTTGGTGGTACCCAGATCGATTCCGATTATTTTTCCCATAATATTGATTTATTTGAGTTGAGTATTTAATGGTTTACAACTGAATGACAATCATTATGCCATGAAGAAAAGAATGCAAAAATGGCAGATAAGGCCTAAAGCCTAAGGCCCAAAGCTTAAAGCCTAGGGCAAAGTTTAAAAATGAAGTTTTGAAATTCAATTCTGTCTATAGATCCGGATTTTTATTCAGTATTAACCCTTAGGTTTTTCGCTCTTTCTAATGTATTTGCCAAAAAGAAAAAATCCTATGTAGGTCCATATCGAAGGAATATGCCACATTTTAACAGCATTTATCCAATTTAATTTATTACTCCAGGAAATGTCTTCCTTATAAAGACGAAATAACCAGTTTTTGCAGACTTTCTTTTCTAATCCTTTTTGGGCAGTATACCCTTCCACTGTTTGAGGAAGTTCATTTAAAAAATATTTATGCCATTTAAGTGTATACTCCACCCACTCATTTCCAAAATTTCCTCCTTCTGTAAAATGAAGTATATCTATGTCGAAAATTACGGCGGCCTTCCAGTGTTTAATTACATGGAATGAAAAATCAATGTCATATAAATGAAATCCCTGTAACAGGCTTTCATTAAACTTTGTTGTATCCCAAACCTCTTTACGGATCGCAATAAATACTCCGTCCACATTCACTACCTGTTCAAATTTGGATTTGCCAGGATTATTATACAGTTGTATTGTATTGCCATTTTTATCTTTGTGAAAAATGTTACAGCAATCCAGATCAAGCAGACCAGTCGACCAACCTGAAGGTGTTCTGCTTTTATATTTTGAACCTGCAATGCCGATTAATCCAGTTTCTTTATTGCGCTCAAAAGCTTGAAGCAGATTGTCCGACCAATTTTTCGTTTGAAATTGTATGTCTTCATGAATGAAACAATAGTAAGGATATCTGGCCCGTTCAGCAAGAAGATTATAGACCTCCGTAATAGGTTTTTTATCGGCAAGATTATCCCAAACCAGTAATTCGTATTCATTACCTATGGTTTCACGAATATTTATTTTCAGTTTTTCCAGGTAAGAAACATTAATTGAACAAATCAGGATTGAAAACATATTCGATCAGATTGTAGAGAATTCCTTTGTTCTCTGTAAATTGTACGCTTGTTGAATTAAAATCGATGCAAAATAAGTCGTTTGGTAAAAATATAATGCAGGGTATTCGTTTGCGAATGGGAAAGATATTTCATAATCCCTATCGAAAGGTGAATATTGGCCCATTTAAAAAAATTTATTATAAGCACCTGAACTCAGGGAAAGTTCGAACACACAAGTTATTGGGTAAGACAATTTATTTTTACAGCCCGACCGAATTATTACATGGTATGAAGGAAATTTTCCTGGATGAAATTTACAAACAGGACCTGCCGTCCAGACCATTTATAATCGATTGTGGCGCAAATATCGGACTCAGTGTTATTTATATGAAGAACTTATATCCTATGGCTACAATTCTTGCATTCGAGCCAGATGAGAAAAATTATGATCTTCTGAAAAAAAACATTGAGAATTTCGGATTTGAACAAATTGAAATACGCCGTGAAGCAGTTTGGATTGAAAATACAACCCTTCAATTCGTCAGCGAAGGATCCATGTCGAGCCGTATAGATAACAACATTTCCGGAAATACGACAGACGTGAAAGCAATCCGCTTGAAAGATTATTTAAATAAATATGTTGATTTTTTGAAAATAGATATTGAAGGTGCGGAATATCAGGTTATGAAAGATATAGCTGATCAATTGCATTTTGTAAATCATCTTTTCCTGGAATACCACGGTACTTTCGAACAGAATGCAGAACTGACTCAACTATTTGAATTGCTCGTAGAAAAAGGATTTACATATTATATAAAAGAGGCAACTTCGATATTTGAAAACCCGCTTAATCCAATAAAAAAGCAAGGTATACCTTATGATGTTCAGCTTAATATTTTTTGCATCAGAAAAATAAAACGTACAGATTGAATTTAAGAATATGGAATCAATGAACGACCTGGAAAAGTTTTTTTTTGAAAGAGATCATAAATTGATCCACAAATGGAGACATTATTTTGAAGTGTATGACAGACATTTCAGCCGGATGCGGAACAAAAAAATTAATGTTTTGGAAATCGGTGCAGCTCATGGGGGATCCATTGAAATGTGGAACGATTATTTTCACGGGAATGCAACCATTTATTCGGTCGATATAAATCCGGAATGCAAGAAATTCGAAAATGAATATACCAAAGTCTTTATTGGGTCGCAGGAGGATAAAATATTCTTAAAAAGGTTGCATGATACATTACCAGCATTGGATATTTTAATAGATGATGGCGGCCATACTATGAAGCAGCAGATAACTACTTTCGAAATCCTTTTTGATAAGGTAATGGAAGACGGAATTTATTTATGTGAGGATTTGCATACTTCATATTTTAAGTATTTTGGAGGGGGTTATAAGAAAAAACGATCATTCATAGAATACAGTAAGAATTTTATTGATAAAATTCATGCATGGCATACTAAAAAAATTCCTGCTGATGAAATTACCAATTCAGTTCACTCTATTCATTACTATGATAGTATAATAGTTTTAGAAAAACGCCCAATGTCAGCACCTTTTGATGTTAAATCAGGTTTACCTAGTATTGAAGATAATTTGGCTTTGGAAGCGATAATTAAAAAATAGTTTTTAAGTTATATATTCAAATTCTTATTTTGAAATATACTTTTTCCTGAATTTAAGGCTTGTATTCATAATACGACAAAGCGGAATTCGTCGAGTCATAAATTGTTAAACGGGTATTTGTTAAAGTTACTATCCTGGCATAGTCGGGACCCGGATTGTTTAATAATAGTTCTGTACTATCTGAATTTTGAAACGAGTAGGTATTGGTAACATATGAGCCGTTGTTAATAAAAAATTGGGTGCCGTCTGGCCACATTATAACAATGTAACCGTCCAGATCTTGAGCATTGTTTGTTCCACCTCTTTTATATACAAGTGTTCCGGGATTTGAACTGCTGTAGTTCTCAAAGAGCGAATCAACTATCCACTGCTTGCCTAAAAAGCGAGCTGATACTGAATTATCGGCATTGGAAGTAACTGTTTTTGTACAAGATGATAAAGTTAGCTGGCAAACAAAAATAATCGCAATGATTGCTGTACAGCTGTATATTTTTTTCATTTATTTAAAGGGTTAAGTTTTTTAGGAGGGATCTTATAGGCTTTTAAAACTAATCAATAATGTTTTTTTAAAAAGTTTATTGTGATTTGCATTAAGAAATTCCAAATTCAATGATCAGCCTAAGGGTTTACCCTTAGATAAATCAAATTGGTTGCTCACTAAATTAAATTTGATTTGATATATATCAATATTGCTATATAAAAACTCGTTAGAGAGAGGATTTGATGTCGATTTGTAGATCTTAAGAAATCTTACTTTGAATGATAAATATCTTTAGAATACTAAAAACAATTTGTATATTATTATTTGCCCTGTAGTCAGCCCTTAGACCATATGATCAGATTTTCGGTTTTTATAGCTTTTTGGATCTGTTTTACTTTTTTTGATACCGTTCAAACCTTTGGCCAGGGCGACTCTTCAAGAATTTTTAATTCGACAAGTAATAAAATTAATATTAACTCAAATTCAAAGTATTTGGGTTCAGTTACTGCCGGATTTACATCTCCCGATTCTGCTTGTACAAATAGCCCATTTCAAATAACCAATACTTCAGCCGGAGCATCCAATTATTATTGGAGTTTTTGTGAAGCGAGTTTGTCGTCAATTCCCGATGGTTTAAATCTTGGCGACCCCGGCGGCTTTTTAAACGGACCCGTTTTTACTGATTTGGCACAAGATATAAGTGGCAACTTTTTTGTACTTGCTGTCAATAATTATACTTCAGAGGTCACAAGAATGAATTTTGGAAACAGCCTGTTAAATATTCCCGTAGTCGATAATCTGGGAAACTTCGCGGGAGCAATTCCACAAAATGTCGAAGGAATCCAGTTGGAAAATGTGAATGGAAATTGGACAGCTATAATAGTTGGAGGAGATCCTCTTTCGGGCAGCATATCAACCGTCGCGAAGATTGATTTTGGTGCGTCACTTGCTTCTCTGACACCCATTGCTGTCAATTGGGGAAATATCGGAGGATTATCTTATCCCACCGATTTATACGTTTTCAATGTTGGAGCTAACTGGTATGGATATACTGTAAATTCAAGAAATAGTACGATTACTCAATTTAATTTTGGAGTTAATTTTTCTACCGTGCCATCAGGAATAAATTTGGGTAATCTTGGAAATTTAAATGTGCCGGTAGGTATTGGAGCAATTAATGATGCCGGAAACTGGTATTTATTCATAACCAATAATGGAGATGGCACGCTGACCCGCCTTAATTTTGGAAATTCATTGTTAAATGTTCCTGCCTCACAAAATATAGGCAATCCCGGCGGAACACTAAACAATCCAAGAGATATTTCATTCATCAGATTCTGTGATGGAATCAAGGGTTATGTAGTAAACTGGACGGGTAATTCAATTGTTGAATTGGATTTTGCCAATAATCTTTTAGGTAATCCGATACCAACTTCACTAGGAAATTTGGGTAATTTGGCCTTTCCTCATTCACTTTCCAAATTTTTTAGGGTAAATAATGATATTTATTCATTCATTACGAATGTGAATTCAAATACTATTACACGCCTGCATTTTGCAGGGTGCAATCTTCCAGGTTCCACACTGCAAAATCCTTCCCCAATTACTTATACTCAACCGGGTATTTACGATATTAATTTAATGGTAGACGTGGGACTTCCTACTCAAACTTCATATTGTAAACAGATTGTCGTTACAGATTGCTGTCCCCCTATTTCTGGAACTTTTACGGGCAACACCATTTGCCCGGGACAAACCGGCATGCTGACTTTTCATCCTACATCCTCATTCTTAAACCCACCATATATACTTAAATACAGCGACCAGGTAAATAATTATTCCGAAGCCAATGTTCAGGATGGCATTGCATTCCCTGTTCAGGTAAATCCAAACATCACAACATTATATCCTTTAATGGAAATTACTGATGCTACAAATTGCAGCACGGTCATATCTTCTGAGGCAGCAACTATAACAGTTTTTACACCCGTTAATTTTTCGATTACACCAGACACCAGTATTTGCAAAAACGGAACTGCCCAGTTAAATGCTTCCGGAGGTCAATCCTATGCTTGGTCGCCTGCTGCTTATCTGAATAATCCGAATATTCCCAATCCAGTAGCGCAGATATCCCAGTCTACCCGTTTTTTTGTTGCCGGAATGGATTTAAATAACTGCAATGTGCTGGATTCGGTAATGGTAAGTATTGAACCGGTACCCGTTTTTCAGGCTCCCTCTGATCAATCCGTTTGTAAAGGGCAGTCAGTAGTTTTAACCAGTGGTAATGATCCCAAAAATATTTATACCTGGACTCCCGCTAATTTTCTGAACGATCCTAAGGCACCAGCTCCCGTAGCAACACCCGATCAGACAATCATGTATAATCTTACCATTTCTGATCCGGTATGTGTTCAGTATGATTCCAGTTTCAATGTTCAGGTTACTGTCAACGATGCACCGGTTGTTATTGCATCCAAGTCGAACGACATAAATTGTTCAAACCTGATTTCTCATTTAAGCGTCAGCGGTGCGGATTCCTACAGCTGGTTTCCGGGTGCTAATCTTGATGACTCTTTAAGTTCTTCACCCGTTGCCAGATTGGCGGTTACCACCCAGTTCATCGTAAAAGGAACTGCGGCAAATGGATGTTTTGCGTTTGATTCACTTACGGTAAATGTATCTGAAACGGGAGAAAATGCTTTTTCAGTACCGAATGCATTTTCACCAAACAACGATGGACTAAATGACTGTTTTGGAATCCGTAACTGGGGCAGTGTTATCCTCCAGGAATTTTCAATATATAACCGCTGGGGTCAAAGAGTCTTTCAAACAAAAAACCCCTCCGATTGCTGGGATGGAACTTTCCAGGGTCAAAAACAGGATGCAGGTGCCTTTGTATATATAATTAAAGCGAGTTCTCTTTGCGGAAATATATTTAGAAAAGGAAACTTACTTCTTATCCGCTAACATTTGAAGAAAAAGATTTAATCCTTTTTTCTTCCTTTCATCAAATCGATAACTCAGGTAGCTTGTATAGTATTTTTTAAAGTCAAAAAAAGATTCTGTTATCTGTTCCAGCACCAGCGGAATATTCTCAACACCATAAGTATTTGCCTCGTCGAACCGCTGTATCCATAGTGGATCCAGCGCTTTGTTACTGATCCAGGCTGCAAATACAAACGGCAGACCGGTCATCTGCTTCCACGCTTCTCCCAAATCATAAAAATAAGCAGAAGATTTTCTTTGCCGGAGAGCCCTGTCACCGATAATTACTGCCGCAGTGTTCCCTTTTATCTGATTCAAAAAATCAGCATCTGAATGTACATATTCAGGTTTTTGTTTCCAGTATCTGTCAAAAAGGATTTCTGCAAGCAATACGGAAGTCCGGCTTTGATAGTCAAGTATAACTGTTTTTACATCCTGAACCGGTACTTCACTGAATAAACAAACCGATGCAACCGGCCCGTCACTACCGATACAATAGCTGGTATTTATATGGTACTCCTTCATTTGTGGAATAATTGCAACTGGTACAAGGCCAATATCAATTTCATCCCTCAGGAGCATATCTCCAATCCTGGCCGGAAATTCGGTAATAAGGGATATTTCTTCTATAACAGGGGAATTTTTAATTCCATATAACAGTGGTTTGGTATTCAAATAACTTACTGCACCTACCCTTATTTTTCTGTCCAATGCGATTAGTTTAAATTTGGCTGCAAATGTAGGGAAGACGTCCAAATAATCCCTGCAAACCAAAGAGTATATGGAACTTCACCCACTGACAGCCATTTCACCGTTAGACGGCAGATACCGCAGCCAACTGCAGCAATTGGGTGAATATTTCTCTGAATATGCCCTGATTAAATATCGTGTACAAGTTGAAATCTCATATTTGATTTTTCTTTCTGAAAAGAAATTTTTCACCATTTCACCCGCCACAAAAAAATACCTGCTGGCATTGACGGAAAATTTTAATCTTGATGATGCCCTTGAAATTAAAAAAATTGAAAGAACTACGAACCACGATGTAAAAGCAGTTGAATATTTTCTGAAATCAAAATTGAAAAGTACCAAAGATGCTGAAATCAGGGAATGGATTCATTTTGGCCTGACATCCCAGGATATTAATAATACTGCTATTCCCTTACTTTGGAAACACGTGGTGGAAATCGAATATCTGCCCTTTGTTTTAAATCTGAAAAAACAACTCGCTATTCTTGCCAATCAATGGCGCAATACACCCATGCTGGCACGCACCCACGGCCAGGCTGCTTCTCCTACTACACTTGGCAAAGAAATAATGGTATTCGTGGAAAGAATTCAAAATCAGATTGAACTCATGATCCAAATTCCGTTCACTGCTAAATTTGGCGGAGCAACCGGAAATTTCAATGCACATTTTGTTGCATTTCCAAAGAGAGACTGGACCAAGCTGGGCAATGAATTTGTTGAGAAAAAACTCGACCTGAAACGTCAGCAGTTTACCACACAGATCGAACATTATGACCTGCTCGCGGCACAATTTGACTGCATGAAACGGATCAACACCATACTGATCGATTTTTGCAGGGACCTGTGGACATATATTTCCATGGATTATTTTAAGCAAAAAATAAAAGAAGGAGAGATCGGATCTTCAGCTATGCCGCATAAAGTAAATCCTATAGATTTTGAAAATGCTGAGGGCAACCTCGGTATGGCTAATACATTGTTTGAATACCTGTCATCAAAACTTCCCGTATCCCGCCTGCAGCGAGACCTGACTGATTCAACAACTCTGCGAAATATCGGGGTTCCTTTTTCTCATACCATTCTGGCCCTTAAATCCATTGAAAGAGGTATTTCCAAACTGGTACTAAATACAGATAAAATAGTACAGGATCTGGAAAATAACTGGGCGGTCGTTGCAGAAGGCATTCAAACAATTTTAAGAAGAGAAGATTATCCCAATCCTTTCGAAGCGCTTAAAGAACTCACCAGGGGGAAAAACGGAATCACACGGGAATCTATGCACGCTTTTATCGACGGACTTGATATCGCCGCCGTGGTAAAAAAAGAGCTGAAGAAGATTAGTCCGCACAACTATACGGGAGTACGCTTAAAATAGTGTGAGAGTGTGAGAGTGTGAGAGTGTGAGAGTGTGAGGGAACTAATTCTGATTTAAGTTTTTTTTGCTTGTTATTATTATCCTGGAAAGAATTGCTATAATTTCGTTCAAGTCATTTAAGGAATCTTTCTCAACATTTAAGTCTTCCATTTTTTCGCATAATATAAGCCAATAGCGTGTTTCATTAGCTTCTTTTAAAGCGATTTTCATTTTATGAATAAAGTCCAGCCTGCTTTCAGCATACTGCGCTTCAAAAACATTCGCTCCAATGGAAGTACCGGATTTTAGTAACTGATTTGAAAAAACAAATTGTTTTTTTGAATTCAAAAAATCACAGTATTTGATGATTTTAATCGCAAATTCTGTAGATTTTTTAACTATTGGGCCATCTTGCCTGAACACAATTATTAGAGTTTTAAATAAACTCTAATTTGGGTCATTTTAATAACGAAGAAATGGTTTATTCACGTTAAAAACTAAAGAAATTCACTCTGCTCTTATCACCTTTTAACCCTCACACCCTCACACCCTCACACTCTCACACTCTCACACTCTCACACTCCCAAGAGTTATTTGTGAATCTCCGAAGTATAATGAAACTCCACATCCGGATTATTGGTAATCTCGGTTTTTAAAAACCATTCACTTTGCGCGAGATAAACCATATGTCCGTCCTTATCCTCAGCAATATTATTTTGTTTGAATCGGGCGAAGTCAAGAAGTTTTTTCTCATCCTTACTCGTTATCCAGCAGGCTTTGAAAAAAGGAAGCGTATTGAATTGAACGGATGCCGAATATTCATGCAGGAGCCTGTATTGAATCACTTCAAACTGCAACTCGCCAACACAGCCGATAATCTTTTTGTTTCCGCCAAACTGAGTGAATAATTGTGCCACGCCTTCATCCGTCAGTTGTAATAATCCTTTTTCCAGCTGTTTGGTCTTCATGGGATCTTTATTCTGTACTTCTTTGAATATTTCAGGTGAAAAAGAAGGTATGCCGGTGAAATAAAAATTGGCCCCCTCTGTGAGCGTATCACCGATTTTGAAATTCCCGGTATCGAACAGGCCGACTACATCGCCCGGATATGCTTCATCTATGACATCCTTATCACGTGCCAGAAAACTATATGGATTACTGAAACGAACGTCTTTATTCAAACGGACATGATGGAAATATTTATTTCTTTCAAATTTCCCGCTGCAGGCGCGGATAAATGCAATCCGGTCGCGATGCCTGGGATCAAGATTTGCGTGGATCTTGAAAACAAAACCGCTGAATTTTTCGTCTTCAGGACAAACCGCACCATCAGTTGTAGACCTGCATTGCGGTACCGGTGCGATTCGGATAAAACTATCCAGCATTTCGCGGACACCGAAATTATTAATGGCTGATCCGAAAAATACCGGTGCAATTTTACCGCTGAGGTATTCGTCAACTACGAGTGGTCCGTAAACGCCGTCCACCAGTTCCACATCTTCACGTAATATAGAGGCATCTTTTTCACCGAGTTTTTCGTCCAGCAGTGATGTGCCAAGATCCTGGATCTGCACTACATCATCATCTGATGCCTTTGTATTCGCAGTGAACAGAATCAGATTTTTATCATGCAGGTTATAAACGCCTTTAAAATCTTTACCATTATTAATGGGCCAGGTAAGTGGATGTAATTTGATGTGCAGCTCGTTCTCAATTTCTTCCATCAGTTCAAACCTGTTCTTGCCATCGCGATCCATTTTATTTACAAAAACTATGATCGGTGTATCGCGCATGCGGCAGACTTCCGTCAGTTTTCGGGTTTGTTCTTCAACTCCGTTAACGCTGTCGATAACAAGAATAACACTATCCACAGCTGTTAATGTTCTGTAAGTGTCTTCGGCAAAGTCCTTATGTCCCGGTGTATCCAGCAGGTTAATGAGTTTATCCTTATACTGAAAACTCATGACGGAAGTGGCCACAGAAATGCCGCGCTGACGTTCTATTTCCATGAAATCACTGGTGGCATATTTTCTGATCTTATTGCTTTTGACAGCACCAGCTGTTTGAATAGCACCTCCAAATAAAAGGAATTTTTCAGTCAGCGTCGTCTTACCGGCATCCGGATGTGAAATAATGGCAAATGTTCTTCTTTTGTCGATTTCTGATTTATAACTCATACAATGGAGCCGGATAAGTTTTCTCCGGAAGCGCGCAAAATTAAGAAGTTCCGGTTGATGCGAAGTATCTTTCTACAGATTAGATAATTTGCTATTATAACCCTTTTCAAGAATGTTCAACGGCAGAATCAACTCCCATTGATTGGGTCCCCTTCCTTCATAGTCAGCATCCAGCAGACGGCTATAACGGATTCCAAAACTCAAAGGAAGCTGGTTCCACCATTGTGTGTCCAGATATATTTCAAGACCAACAGAACGGTATTGTGATTGTACACCAGGACCATTCGTAGCAAAATAAGGTACTCCGGTATAATCGTAATATGCGTTGGCCCGGATTCTAAAAAAGTAAATGAGATTTGCAAACCCCCAGTCAGGATATACAAGCGGAAGATTATAGTTGAACCCAATCGTATACATCTGATAGAAGTTTTCTCCGGAATAACCCCTTGCAAATGGAAAGTTGTTGGTAAACCTGACCTGATTTAATGAATCACGCTGTTGTACTGCAGTATTAATTACAATACTATTGGTAGCAGCCAGTCCCGGGAAATAAAAATTGGCAGACGCCAGAACCTGGTTCCCTGAAATATTCGTTATGGCCCGGTCATACTGCAACAATAAGGTTTGGGCAAATGATGGATTGATTTGAAGTCTGCCCGTCTGAAGCTGATGTGTAAATAATAATTGTGGATCCAGACTGAAATAAGAAGTGTTATTAATACTGTCTTTAAACAATCCCTGAAAGTATTGCTGGTGCCATGTAATATTGCTTCCTCCTTCCAGGCTGGTAAGCCACCTTCCCCTGCTTAAATTCAGTGGAATGGAAAATCCCGCATAACTAAGCAATTCATTCCAGTATATTTTTTGGTTGCCATAATAACTGTTCCGATCTAAAATATATTCTGTCCCGATATTAAGAAAAGGAAATAATCCTCCGTAAGTAAAATCCATTCCCGCATTCTTTGATTGTTCATTGCGATTATAGCCTATAAATATTTCCGATTGAAATGTATTCAATACGTTCTCTCCTAATAGAGACAATGTATAATTAGGGTCATTCACATAAGGCCGCCAGCTATAGAAATTAAAAAAATGTGTGAACGAATTATACGGTTTCACAGGAAATGCCGAATCAGGAATAGGATGAGGTATTTGGAATACAGGATTATTCAGCGCATATACTCTGTGTTTTTCTGATGTATCCAATTCAGGGAAAATTTCCGGTACTGTGCTGAATGCTTTTTCTGCATTGGTAGTTTGAATATGGTATCCGACACTCGTAAAACTATTCCAGGTTAATTTCCCAAATCCCCCCGAAAGCTGATAGTTTCCGGCACTTGCTTCGTCATTCATCTGGTAAATCTGTCCGTCATGCCAGCAGAAACCCTGGTCATGTTCATTGAAAGTTCGTGTAAAATAAATCCGGTTATTTTCTACAGAAATAAACCCGAGTGGTTCCATTGACCAGTCAACAAGTAATTGCTGATCACCCGAAAGAATATCGACCTGCATAAGACCCATCTGTCCTTTTTTATTTCTGACAGCTGTTACCAACTTTCCTTCAGAAAAAAATTTAGGATAGGTATAAATCAGCATGTCGGGATTTGGAATTTGTCTTAGAATTTTACCTGATTGAATATCCAGGATATCGAGAGAACTTTTTCCTGTTATTGCCATGTTTACTGCAACCAAAGATTTTCCGTTGGGAGAGATATCCGGAGAAAAATATTTTGTCTTTCCGGGAAGCCGGGTATCTTTTTTTGTATCGAGATCTATTATCCGGAGTACTGAATAATCGCGCCATCCCCAGCGGAGATCCGGTTCATAAGCTGTATAAACAATTTTATGGTTCCTGTAAGTAAAGGTCTGATCCAATACAACGGCCTGGAATTTTATCCGGGTATGTTTTTCACTGCCGGTATGTTGTAAAACAAATTCAGGAGGGAGACGGTAACTGCTATTCAGGAATACCAGATGGTTACTGTCGGTGAATTGCGGAAATAATTCATCCGCGATAAAATGAGGCATTTTTTTACCATAGATCGCAGGCTCGCTGGTAAATGCTGATTCGGGCAGCTGATCACGAAAATAGTCCAGGGCTCTTACTCTGAAAGTATCAAAGTTTACCCCTGCATTTCTTTTAATTGAATTTTGAAGTGGATAGAATAAACCTTTAAATTCAGCAGCTTCCCTGGCAGTTTTATCCCAGAAATAAGGTCCATACTGTTCCCTCCCATATGCCACCAGCATATAGCCCAATGGATACCAATTGGGCGTATAATCCCGATATGATCCATTGCGAAGTTTCATCCAGGAATAATTCTTTTCTGAAACCCAGAGACTTTCAAATCCTGCGAGAAAAAGAGGAAGTCGCCCCCTGCCCTGCTGACTGACCAGAGTTTCCTGGAAAACTGCATCACCTTCAAAAAACCAGTTAGGGACTGAAAGGCTATTGGCAAATGCAAGACCGTCCTGACCAAACAGGATGTAAAAAGCTTTGGAAAGGCCTACGCGAAAATTATTGTATTGCTGCACATGCCGGTATTCATGAATGGCCAGGGTCTGATACCAGGGCAGACTTCCAAGATCAAAACTATTTTGTTCAGGAGTAAGCTGGAATTCACTTCTGAAAGGAGCAAGCTGAACATATCCGTTGGGGATGGTTGTCAGATCGTGAAAAACAATATCAATTGGTTTTTGCTGGTCACCAATGGTTGACAAAGTGGTTTTACTCAGGGCTGTAACCAGGAATGCCACTTCACGTGCTTCACTGTCCAGTCCAGGCGGATAAATGATATTTGCCGGAACTGAATTAACTACTTTCCACTTTACCGAGGGAGGTGTCCCGCCAAATACCTGGGCACTTGCATGGTCAAAACTGCACACAATCAATAAGCAAAAAAGGTATTCGATCTTGTTCATCAATAATTTGATCTGGAACAAAAATTGAAATTAGGCTAAGGTGTTCATAGAAAAAACAATCATAATTCCTATATCTTCGAATTAACAAATGAAAGTAAAGTCTCATTTATTTTCCCTTTCGAATAACCTGGATTCAATTCTGGCCGCCCTGATCGGCTTTTTCCTGATTCAGATATTTTCCAAATACAGCGGAATCGGGATTTCTCCTGATTCAGTAACCTATCTGAGTGCAGCCAGGCACCTGGTTCATGGCAAAGGATTCATTTCATTTGACGACCTGCCGGTTGTAGACTTTCCATTTGCTTACCCTTTTTTCTTAAGTATCATTTCTTTTTTTACCAGGATGGATCCCCTTCAATTTGGTGCTTTGCTGAATGGCTTCCTGTTTGGGATATTGCTGTATGTTAGTGGCGGAATTATGAATGGTTTCAACAAACCTTCCGTATGGTATAAACGTATTTTGCTCATTTGTATTCTATTTAGCCCTGCAATACAGGAAGTCTATTCTTATCTGTGGTCAGAAACCATTTTTCTTATCCTGATCCTTATTTTCATTATAAGTATCTCAAATTATTTAAGACAACATACCAAAGGCTGGCTCCTGATTTCAATCCTGATTTGTTCGTTGGCCTGCTTAACACGCTATGCTGGTGTCTTTTTGATTATAACCGGCTTATGTCTTATATTTTTTAGCGGGGCTTTTACCTGGCGTAAAAAAATTCTCGATTGCCTGCTATTTGGAAGTATATCTCTCTCTTTGCTACTAATCAATATTATTCGTAATCTCAAAGATACCGGACTCGCTATGGGCCCTCGTCCCAGGAACGATGAAGGAATCCTGAAAATCATGGAATATTTCGGTGGCGTGCTTTGTGACTGGCTTCTGCTTGATAGAAAGCCTCTTTTAGCCATCACCCTGACCTTTGTATTGGTGATACTGTTTGCTATCACCATTATATTTAACAAAAACAGTAAAAAATCAAAGTATGGATTTGAATATGTCATGGCTGTTACCGGATTGATCTATTGTATTTTCATGATTATTACTTCAAGCTATACACGGTACGAGCAATTTACAAACCGGTTATTGTCACCCATATTTATTCCTCTATTGTGGAGCTTTAGTAGTTGGATCCCCGGATTTATTAATAAAAAGTCTGTAAAGTTGAAATGGGTATTTGGTATTCTTTTTTTATTGATTGTGGTTTGGTTTTTGAATATTCAGTTACGTGCCGATTATGAATATTATGATGGAGTAAAGGATGCAGGAATTCCAGGTTACCGGGAAGACCCCTTTGTTCAGTCTGAAATTGTTCAGTTTCTTGAAAAAAATAAAAATATTTTTGACCCGCGGATGCCGATTTATTCAAATGCCGGTGAAGCAGTATATTTTGTTACCGGTATGGCCGCGCGACAATTACCATTTTTGGATTTCCCTGCACAGGTACAGCATTATTATGCTGGTAATAACAATTACCTCGTTTGGTTTAATGACCTTGATAATCCTTCCATGCCCGATCTGAAATCCATACTGCAGCATAAGAACATGGTAGCGGTAAAAGAATTCCCCGATGGTGCCGTATACGTTACTAAATAGATATGGGTTATGGGTTATGAGATATGATCTATGGGAAATGAGTTATCGATGAGTAGATTTAGTAAAAACCCATAACCCATATCCCATATCTCATATCTCTCACAAAGGTCTTATCCAAATATTCCTGTAACTAATCGGTTCGCTGGCATCTCCGTGTGCCTGAAGTTTGATGGGCGAGGCGCCATGTGCTTTGTAATATGGTTTCCCTATATATTGGGTAACACCAGTCAACACATAATTATTTTGTACAAGTACTCCGTTCAGAAATACGGTTACACGTGCGGGAGAAACGAGGCTTCCGTCATCTTTAAAACGGGGGGCAGTCCATACTACTTCGTAGTCCTGCCATTCACCTGGTTTACGGGAAGGGTTTGCCAAAGGAACACTTTGTTTATATATGCTCCCAACCTGGCCGTTAACATAAGTTGTATTATTATAATTATCCAGCACCTGCAATTCATAGCCAACATCTCCCCCATTATCAGCAATATCCGCAAGAAAAACTCCACTGTTTCCTCTTGCCTGACCGGAGCCGGTAATATTTTCCGGGATTCTGAATTCAACATGAAGCTGATAATCCAGGAATCTTTGACGGGTAAGGATTCCGCCTGCTTTTTTTTCAACAGTCATAATACCATCATGTACTTTCCAGCCTGCTGCTTTGGTTGAATCCATACCTTCTGCTCTCCACAAATCAAGGTTTTTTCCGTCGAACAGAACGATGGCATCGGAGGGTGGTTCAGCGTCTGTTTTACCTGGCGTCACTATTTTGGGAACCGGAGTATAAAATTCAGTGTCTTCGGGTTTTTGAGCCTGAACGAAATTTAAAGCAAAACATGACGAAATAAGCAGAATGAAGAATTTTTTACCTGATGGTATGGCAAGCGCTTGCATATTCAAACTTTTAATTAAAAATGAAGGTAGTAAAAAACCATCATTGCTCGATGGTCACATCATGTGCATATTGCTTTCGGAGAGAATCCTTTATCTGTATGGTATCTTTTGCAAGTGCAGGAAATTGAAAATAAACTTTGAAGAAAGTGGAATCTTTCTGATACAGATGAGCTTTCAGATCGAAGCCCACCAGTTGTTTGTAACGCTTAAGGGCATGGGATTTATTGTAGGTGGAGAGTATGACGAACTTATAAGTTGACGGTTGATCCCGCCCTGCGGGAACCGTTGACGGATGTAAAGAATCTTTAGCTGAATTTTTTGCTGAATCACGACGCGCTGCCGAGTCAGCAATCAAAGAATCATTTGCGGTTGGCTGTTGCGTCTGGGCAGCTGAATTTGTATCCGGATTATTTCCTGATGCTCCTGAATAATTTTTCTTATACATCATCCATCCCCCCAATCCAACAATTACCAGGGCAGCTAAAAGCGCAACCACCTTCAACATATTTCTGTTCTGAATGGCCGGGGATGTATTTATTTGTTTTTTCTCGGATGCATAAAGCTTTTTCTTTCCGTGATCAGGACCAGCTGTATTTTCTTTTATGACGGTGTATTCACCCGGCGTAAAATCAAACTTCCCTGTTTTGTTTTTGGTGATGGTCCCTATTCCTTCGAGGTGAAATGGTTTTCCGATATTCAGCATTTCAGTTCCAAGATTAAGATAGGAATCCAGATCTGAAATGGCGAGAGGTTTTATCTTGCCTGTATTTTCACAAATAAAACTAATAAGCTCTTTGTCAGCCGCTGCTATATTTGCATTTTGAAACTGAACGGCGTTTGGCATGGAAAGCAGCGTGCGATCATTTTCTTCCGGAAGCACTACTGACTTATCCAGCGTAAAGATGCCAAGACCGGGAAGGGCCATCTTTCGGTTCTTATAAAGATATTCTACCAGTAAGAGTGGGATCTTCAAAGCCAATGGATTTACTTTTAAAAGTAATTAACGAACGCAAATACAGTTAAATAATTATCTGAAAATTAAAATAAAATATTGAAAACTAAGCATATACCTGTGGAAACCTCAATTTTTGTTCCATATTTTTTCAGTGAATCCTCGTTTAAACCAGAACTGTATGCTGACTGAGGAAGAAGAAGCCTTTTTAGTTTATTGGAAAACCAACCGTGATAAACAAAGGAAAACCTTCCGTCAATTTCTATTGGGAATTCCGCTGGCTCTCTTATTTGTAATACCAATTGCTCTTAATTTCTTCTCCGGATGGTACAAAAGAGCAAAAATGATAAGCAACACGAGTGATTTTAATCCCGGTGTTCTCCTCCTGGCTCTTGTTCTGATTGTTGTTTTCATAGCTATTTTCTCGAGAAAATTCAAATGGGATCAGTATGAACAACGCTATATCGAGCTTATTGCCAAAAAAAAAAGACAGGAGGAAGGCAAAAAAAAATGACCGGTGCAGCATTTTATCTTTCAGCAATGTCTATAATGTTCGAGGCCGATATTTTTATTCCAAGTGCCGTAACCATACACTACCTGCTAAACCGACCCTGGACACCCGTTCAGGGTTTTTTTATTGTAATTTCGCCCAAATTCATTGCTTGCCTTACGAACCCATTTCGGTTTTCGACATTTTTAAGATTGGTGTTGGTCCTTCAAGCTCACATACTTTAGGACCCTGGCGCGCAGGTCAGGCTTTTATTAAGTCGCTACAAGACAAAGGCCTTTTGTCAGATCTGACTCATCTACAGGTTCTCCTTTATGGATCCCTGGCAAAAACAGGAAAGGGACATGGAACAGATATTGCCATCCAGCTGGGGCTGGCAGGTTATGATCCGGTGGAAATTGATACTTCGGTCATTCCATCAGTTATTGAAACGATCAGGGAGAAAAAGTCTCTCGGACCGGCACTTTCTATCTCGTTTGATCCTTCAGAAGATATCACATTTCTGATGAATGAATCCCTTCCTCATCATCCCAATGCTCTCAGCTTTCTGGCTGATTTTAATGGACACAGTCCCATCGCTGAGACTTATTATTCTATTGGAGGAGGTTTTATCGAAAAAGAAGCCGGCTCCCTTTCAGAAAAGAAAATGGTACAACTACCTTTTCCAATAGATACAGCAGAAAACCTGCTGCATTGGTGCAGAAAGACAGGATT
Organism: uncultured Bacteroidota bacterium; assembly: GCA_963711345.1. Taxonomy (GTDB): domain Bacteria; phylum Bacteroidota; class Bacteroidia; order Chitinophagales; family Chitinophagaceae; genus Puia. Next base: position 2,419,617 of record CAVQDS010000002.1, read on the forward strand.
CTCCATACATGAAGTTGTGCTGGAAAACGAACTGGCATGGCGTGAGGAGGCTGAAATAAAAATACAACTGGGTAGGATTTGGAAAGTAATGAGGGATTGCATGTATAAAGGCTGCCATACCGAGGGTGTTTTACCAGGAGGACTTCAGGTGAACAGGCGGGCTTCTTCACTAAATAAGAAGCTGCTAAAAGGGAGAACTTACAGTGATTATTCAGGTTGGGTAAGGGCAATAAAAGAGGGCGGAAAAGATTTTCAGTATATACTCGACTGGGTAAGCTGCTTTGCACTGGCGGTAAACGAAGAAAATGCTTCATTTGGGAAGGTCGTAACCGCACCAACCAATGGGGCTGCAGGTGTTATTCCGGCCGTGCTCCAATACTTTATTTGTTTTACGGATGAATTCCAGGAAGAAAAAATTCTTTCCTTTTTATTGACGGCTTCCGAAATTGGAAGCATATTTAAAAAAGGAGCGACATTATCAGCTGCTATGGGTGGATGCCAGGCAGAAATTGGCGTTTCATCAGCCATGGCTGCAGCTGCCTTAACGGAAAGTATGGGTGGGACGCAACGGCAGGCCCTGATGGCAGCCGAGATTGCCATGGAGCATCACCTGGGTTTAACCTGTGATCCCATCGGAGGATTGGTTCAGGTACCCTGTATAGAACGAAATACGATGGGGGCTATAAAAGCTATTACTGCCTCTCAACTGGCACTGCAAAGCATGCCGGATTTTGCCAAAGTCTCCCTGGATGCCGTTATCCGAACCATGTGGGATACAGCATTGGACATGAACAGCAAGTACAAAGAAACCTCCGACGGGGGTCTCGCGGTGCATATACCGCTTAGTTTGCCTGAATGCTGATCTAAGCCTAAGGCCTAAAGCCGAAAACCTAAAACTAGTTTGGTAGTGTGGTAGTGTGGTAGTGTGGTAGATAAAAACTGTCAACTGTCAACTGCCTACCGTCAACTTCAACGGTTCCACAGATAACAATCTCACAGATTCTTCGTCCAAATTAATATCGACTGACTTCAGCAAATCCCTTAACTGATCTTCTTTCGTTGAACTCGCAATGGGAGCTACAACTGCAGGTCGGGACATCAGCCACGCAAGTGCAATGGTTGCAGGAGAAGACTTATACTTTGCAGAAACTTCATCCAGCGCTGTTAGTATCTTCTTTCCTTTCGAATCCAGGTATTTTTTTATTCCCTGTCCCCGGACACTTTTATTGAGATCCTGCTCTGACCGGTATTTACCCGTTAAAAATCCACTGGCGAGGGCATAGTAAGAAATAATTCCAATCCCTTCCTTTACGCAAAGCGGCTGGAGATCTTTTTCAATACTTCGGTCATACAGATTATACGGCGGCTGCAGGGTTTCATAACGGGCATAGTTATTCGCTTTGCTGACTTCCAAAGAAAGAGCAAGCCTGTCGGCTGTAAAATTGGAAGCACCTATGGCCCTTACCTTTCCTTCTTTTATCAGGTCGGTGAAAGTGCTCAATGATTCTTCCATAGGGGTATGCGGATCGTCATCGTGCGATTGGTACAGGTCAATATAATCTGTCTGAAGTCTTTTTAATGAATCTTCAACAGCCTGGCGTATATACTTTGCCGAAAGCCCTAGTTTACCCGGACCCATTGGTTTGCCCACCTTGGTGGCAATCACGACATCCTTTCTGTTATTTCTCCTGCTTAACCACTGACCAATGATCGTTTCGGATTCTCCTCCCTTATTACCCGGTACCCAGGTTGAATATACATCTGCCGTATCAATCAAATTAAAGCCTGAACGGGTAAATTCATCCAATAACTTAAAAGCCATAGATTCGTTGACTGTCCATCCAAAAACATTGCCTCCAAATGCAAAGGGTGCGACCTGGATCCCCGACCTGCCCAAATTCCTATTTTCCATATACTGTTTTTTATATTTACAATTCGAGGGTTGAAATGTTATAAACCCGGCATAATATTTTAAAACTAACTCAAAATGGAAGCAAATACGCAGGGCTTTGAAGTTCGTGAAGTATCAGAAGAAGATTTGTGGCAGGTTAGGGATCTGGCATTTCAGATATTTCCGGTGACTTACCAGGATATCGTAGATCCAGGGCAGATCGATTATATGATGGATCTTATTTATAGTCCCGAAGCCCTGGTAGCACAATGGGATTCAGGACAAAATTTTCTGATTGTTTATTCTGAAGAAATACCCGTGGGTTTTGCTTCCTACACCAGGCTAAATGAAGAGGGCGATTTCAAGTTGAATAAGATATACCTTGATAATCGTATACAGGGAAAAGGCCTGGGAAAATGGTTATTGAATGATGTAATATCCCGCGTGAAATCTGTCGGAGGAAGGGCACTCCTATTGAATGTCAACCGCCACAATAAAGCGAGGGTCTTTTATGAGAAAATGGGATTTTCACTTCTGAAAGAAGATCTGATTGATATCGGAAGCGGATATTTTATGGACGATTATGTAATGGAATTAAGCCTAAAGCCTAACACTTAAAACAAGTATGGAAGTGTGGTAGTGTGGTAGTGTGGTAATTGAAAACTTTTACAACTAACAACCAAGCTTATTTTATTAGTAAGATTATTTGTATTGCCAGAAATGCACCATTTAAATAAAAAAGCAAACGTGGAATTCCTGGTAATGATTTTTTAAAAACCCGGATCAGCAGCAACCAGATATTTACTACCAAATTCAGTGACGATAGAAAGCAAAAATCCCATCACAATAATCAGTGAGGAAAGTCCGGGATTAACAGGATGAGAATACCATAACAGAAAGATTGCTAACAGAAAACATACATTACAAATAAAAGCCGCGCGATTGAGCATTCTTAAGAAAGCCATAAGTCAAAAATCTAAATTTCTGCATAAAATAGCATTATTTTGCCTGATTAACCAGATTGCATGATTTTATCTCTGAATTCATCTCTTTAAAGAAAACAGTGCCGCATTTCATTGCTATCGCAGTATTTTTGATTGTATCAATTGTTTATAATAAGACTGCACTGGAAGGCAAATACTCTCAGCCAGGCAGATGTCCAGGGATATACTGGCATGGCAAAACAATCAAAGATTACAAAGAAAAGTATGGACATTGGCCATTATGGTCTGAATCCATGTTTGGAGGAATGCCTGCTTATAATATTGCGATTGAAAGCAAATCGAATATCAATAAACCGCTGCTTGCAATAAACTGGTTATTTTTTTTAAAAAAGATGATCCCTGGAAACCAATTTCTTTTTTCTTCAGTGCCTGCGTTTGCTTCTATATATTGACCCAGGTTTTTGGATTAAGCCTTTTAATTTCTATACTCGGATCAATCGCGTACGGCTTTGCAACTTTTAATCCTATTTTGGTTGTTGCTGGTCACGATACAGAACTCATTGCAATTGGTTATATGCCTGCTGTAATTGCCGGTGTTCTTTTAATACTTCGAGGAAAATATTTGGGCGGCACAGCATGATGACATTGTTTTTTACCTTGAAGTAAGTATTCAGCATCTGCAAATCGTTTATTATACAGGATTGATCATTGGGATTATCTGTCATTGTTTACTTAGTGAATAATTGGAAAGAGAAAAACAATAAAACATTTTTTTATTGCCTTATTCTCTCATTGCTTTTTCCCTGTTACGGATATCGAATCTGGCATATACACTATTGCCTACCAAGGAACTGGTTACAGAAACAATGCGTGGAGGAAAATCCCAGCTGACTGCAGTGAATACAAATAATAAAACAAAAGGCGGACTGATAAGGAATATGCTTTTATGTGGAGTTATGGAATTCCAGAAACGCTGACACTTTTTGTTCCTGGTATGCAGGGCGGCGGATAGTCTGGGAGAGAAATTACCGGTAGATTCAAAACTTGCAGATAAGATAACAGAAACTGGATTTCCGGAAGACTAATGCCATTAGGCAAAACAAATCAGATGCTTCTTATTGGGGTGATCAGCCGGGATACAGCGGTCCTGTTTATTTCGGTGCAGTAGTTTGTTTTTTATTTATTCTCGGAATTGTTTTATGTAAACAGCTGGCACAAATGGTGGATATTTGCGATCTGCCTGGTGGGTATAATACTAGCGTGGGGCAGGAATTTTTCAACGGTTAATTATTTTTTATTCGATTACTTGCCGTTTTACAGTAAATTTCAGAGCACCTTCCATGGCCCTTGTAATGCCGCAACTTGGATTTGCATTGCTTGCTGAATTGGGATTACAGGAATTCATTGATTCAAAAGAGAACAAAGAAGAAGTTTCTAAAAAGTTTAAGAATACTCTTTACACATCCGGCGGCACTCGTATTTATCAAGTCTGATTGTTTTTTTCATGAGTGATTTAAAGCGCCGATTCAGATAGTCGCATCAAGGGAAATTTCATCAGATATTCTGCAACACATGACTCGCGGAAACAACCAACTCCGGAAATGCAGCAACAGGCGACTGCCAGCTAGTGAATGGATGGATACCGGCTTTGCAGGAAGACAGCAGGGAGCATTTTCGAAGCGGATCTGATTCGAAGTATTGTATTTTGTTCTGCATTGCTTCGCGGTCTTATGCTGGTTTTATTTTAAAGGAAAAATAAAACCAATCGTTTTAATTTCCGGATTACTTGGTGCTGAGTTCCTTGATTTGATGGCTGGAAGGGAAAAAATATCTTAAGTGAGGATAGTTATACTGAACACGGAAAATATTGAAGCATTCATTTATTATGTCTGATGCGGACAGACAATCAATGCAGATCCCGAAAAGAATTTTCGTGTTCTGGATATTGCCAGCGGCGATCCATTCCAGGATGCACATACTTCTTATTTTCATAATTCAGTAGGTGGTTATCATCCGGCAAAACTTGCTTTGTACAATGATATTATTGAACATCAGCTGGTGAAAGGAAACCAGATGGTTTACAATATGCTGAATACAAAATATATTATTCAGAAAGGGCAGGACGGTAAGGAACATGGCAATGGTAAATTCAGGGGCTTTTGGTTCCTGCTGGCTTGTTACTGATATTCATTTTGTAAATAATGCAGATGAGGAAATGGAAGCGCTGGACAGTATCAATGTTCGTGATACTGCAATTGTAGAAAATATATTCAGGATAAAATATCCCATTCATGCCGGTGAAAGACAGTACGGCTTCAGCATTCAGACTGATTGAAAATCTGAATGACAAAATATCTTATAGTTTCAAATCAAAAACAAATCAGTTTGCCGTTTTCAGCGAAATATATTATGATAAAGGATGGAATGCTTTCATAGATGGCAAACCCGCTCCTTATTGCCGGGTGGATTATGTATTGAGGGGCATGGCTGTTCCGGCAGGTGAACATACCATCGAATTCGATTTGAACCTAAATCTTATATAATGGGTAACAGGCTAAGCATATGGGCTGGCATCATCACTTATCTTCTATTAATATGAATGCGGTATTTACAAATGTTGGGGATCGATAAAGCCTAAAGCTCAAAGCTTAAAGCCAAAAACCAATGAATGAATTTGAATATGTGATGATTTATAAGAAGACCAATTAGTAAAAATTTCAACGATCCAAAAAGAAGTTTTAGGCTTTAAGCTTTAGGCTTTAGGCTCATGAATAATGAACATAATCTCTCTCGTATCATATCCCTTTCTTCCTGCGCGATCCGGCGGACAAAAAGGCATTGCCCTTTTTTATAAATATTTTTCAAGATACCATCAGGTTACGATTGTCGGAATAAAAAATAATAAGCCTGAACTGGCCGATGGGTATGAGGTACTGAATATTCTTCCCGATGCCGCATACAGATATATTAATCCGTTTATTTTTTTTAAACTGAGAAAACTGATACGCGAAAAAAAAGCTTCTGTTTTTATCCTGGAACACCCATATTATGGATGGCTGGGTGTTTTGCTAAAAAAATTCTGTGGTGTCCGCCTCGTGGTTCATTCACATAACCTGGAAGGAAATCGTTGGAAAAGCCTGGGAAAATGGTGGTGGCGCATATTATGGAACTATGAAAAGTTCACACACCGTCATGCAGATTTTAATTTTTTTATACAGGATGCTGACAGAAATTATGCGATTCAAAATTTTGGACTGAATAAGGATCGATGCATAACTGTCAGCTTCGGAACCGAAATTTCTGAACCCCCATCTCCCGAAAACCGCACGGCAGCAGGTTTAGCCATACATCAGCAATTGAATATTCCGGAAGAAACCCCACTGTTATTGTTCAATGGTGCTTTTAGTTATTCACCAAACCGCGAAGCCCTGGAAAATCTTCTCTTAAAAATAAATCCTCTTTTACAAAGCAGGGGACTCTCCTATCTTTTATTAATCTGTGGCCTGAATATTCCTGAGACCATTTCAAATAAGGAATTTCCTTCTGTCAGCTTTTTGGGCTTTGTCGAAAACCTTGACCTTTACCTCAAGGGCTGCCAAACATTTTTAAATCCAGTACAATCCGGAGGTGGCATTAAAACAAAACTGGTGGAAGCGCTTGCGTTTAATCTGAACGCAGTATCAACAGAAAATGGTGCCATTGGTGTTGATCCCGGATTATGTAATGGTAAATTGATCGTTTGTCCGGATGGCGACTGGAATGTATTTGCAGAATCGATTGTTCACTCTGTTCATTTAAAGAACACTATGCCTGCTGTTTTTTACGATCATTTTTATTGGGGCAATATTACGAAGCGTGCCGCGGATTTCATAAAGGATGACCCACCTTCTCCCGCCAAGGCGGGATTCGGAGGGCGAAGCCGTTGACCGTAATGAAAAATGGTTAATGAAAGAAGTGTTTCGCATCCTCATTAACCATTTTTAAAATCTTAAAAACCTTAAGCCTTATGCCTTTCGCCTTAAGCTTTACGCCTTAAGCCTGAATCACCATTTATCAACTTCTTCCAGATGATCCGGAGAAGATGATGTCGGTTCGGGTGTTGGAGAAACTGCTTCCACTTTTACAGCTTCCACTTCACTAGTTTCTGAAACCTGTGCAACGGGAATTGTAACAGTCTCATGATTTTCATGGTGCTCATGATGCCCATCGCCGTTTTCGTGTACCTGGTCGTGATTAAAAGCATCGAAATCAAAATCAGGCATCAAATCAGTCTTAACATAGTCTACAGCTTCAGTAAGGGCCTTGATAAACTTATTGAAATCTTCTTTGTAAAGGAAGATTTTGTGACGGTCGTAACCGTCTTCATTAAATTTTTTGCGGCTTTCAGTAATCGTTAAATAATAATCATTGCTTCTTGTAGCTCTGACATCAAAAAAATAAGTCCTACGCTTACCGGCCCTGATTCGTTTGCTGTAAACACTCTCCATTCTTTTGTCATTGTTCTCGTACGCCACGGTTGTTGTTTTAGGTAAAAAATAAAAGCAAGTGCATAAAAATATAATATTGTTATAGAACTGGCAAAAAATTCCCCAATTTATCGTGACAAGCGTGTTTTTACGCAAATCCCGTCAGTCGCGGGTTTCACGGTCCCCACTGCTTTTTTGTTGCTGCTCGTAAAGCCGGGTATAGTGCCCGTTTCCTGCCAGCAATTCTGCATGGGTGCCGGTTTCCACCATTTTCCCCTGATCCAGAACTATAATCCGGTCAAATTCAAACAGGGAGAAAATCCTGTGCGTGATTATAAAGGCGGTTTTATTCTGAAGATATTCGTAGAGACTGGTAATTATTTCCTTTTCTGTCCTGGCGTCCACTGCACTAAGGCAGTCATCAAAAATTACTATTTCGTGGTTGCCAGCCAGTGCCCGCGCTATAGAAATCCTTTGTTTTTGTCCGCCACTAAGGGTAACCCCCCTTTCACCTATCAAAGTTTCATAACCACCTGAAAAATGTGAGATTTCTTTGTCGATACTGGCATATTCAGCTGCCTTCCTTGCTTCTGCTTCTGTTTTGCGGTCCAGGCCAAAAAGTATGTTGGCAGTAATCGTATCACTGAACAGAAAAACATCCTGAGGAACATATCCGATCTGTTTTCTGAAACCTGGCAGGTCAAAGTTTTGAAGATTTATACCGTCAATAGATATGCTTCCACGTGTAGGATCATAAAATCGCAGCATCAGTTGGGCCAGCGTGGTTTTGCCACTGCCGGTTCTTCCGATGATTGCAATTTTTTCACCTTTGCGAACTTCCAGGTTGAAATCTTTTAATGCATGAATTCCTGTTTGAGGATATATAAAATCCACATGATCGAATAATATATTTCCACTTAACTTCTGATGAATTGCTCCCGGAACATTTTGAATTGCAGGGACTGTTTCCAGGAATTCATTAAGTCTTTTCTGTGATGCAGAAGCACGCTGAATCATACTGGCCACCCAGCCGATCGCACTTACAGGAAAAGTAAGCATGGTAATATAAATCACGAATTCAGTGATGGTACCCAGGTCCGTATGATGTGTTCCATGAATTACATAAAAACCGCCGATCATAATCGTCAAGAGAGTACTCAACCCGATGATCAGTCCCATGGATGGGAAATAAATCGCTTCAACTTTTGCCAGTCCTATCGCATTCTTTCTGTATTCTTCGCTATTTGAACTGAAGAATCGAAGCATGGCTGATTCCTGCACGTAAGATTTGATTACACGAATCCCGCTGTAAGATTCCTGGGCATTGGTAGTAAGGCTGCTGAGAAGAGCCTGTATCCTTTCACTTTTCCTGTGGATAAGGTTGTTGACCATATAAATGGTAACGGCCAATATAGGCAATGGTGCCAGCACATATAAGGTAAGCAGTGCGTCTTTTCGAATCATAAAATAGAGGCTGAAACCAATGGTCGCCAGCAAATTTGCGAGATACATCATAGCCGGCCCGGTATACATGCGTACGCGGCTTACATCTTCAGCCATCCGGCTCATCAGGTCACCCGTACTATGGGATTTATAAAAAGCAGTATCGAGCTGTTGGTAATGCTGGAAAATTTCATTTTTCTGATCAAACTCAATATGACGGCTCATGACAATGATGGTCTGCCGCATTAAAAACATAAATAATCCGCCAATGATCGCCAGCAATAATAAAGTAATACCTGAAATAGCTACTTTCTGACCGAATGTTCTTTGGGTAGTATTTAATTTCCTGATGAATTTTTTTACCAGAATATCATAATAGGATGTATCCGCTTTCTGATTTCCAGCATCGTGCATTTTAACATTTGCAGAAACGGGAACGGAAGATTTTGTAACCTTTTGTGCATTTAATTTTTCCTCTACTGTATTTACTACATAGCCGGTGACCTGTGGAGTAAGAATTCGAAAATAGTTGGAGAGAATAACGAAGATGAATCCCAGGAGAAATCTCCATTTATATTTCCAGAAGTATTTATTGACCGCGCGCAGATATTTCAAACTTCATGTTTTACTTCAAACAAATTAACTGGTTATGAGCTATGAACTATGAGAGATGGGTTATCTCATATCCCATATCTCATATCCCATATCTCATATCTCATCACCCATAACCCATATCTCATAACCTATATCTCACAAGTTAATCTTCTTCATTTCGCTGACAGCGTACCCCGCTGCTCTCGCGGTTAATGCCATATAAAAAATAGACGGACTCTGATTCGCAGTACTGGTCATACATGCGCCATCGGTGACAAATACATTCTTACATGCATGTAACTGATTCCATCCATTCAGCAAAGATGTTTTAGGGTCTTTTCCCATACGGCAGCCACCCATTTCATGAATATCTCTTCCGGGCGCCCAATGATTGTCGTATTGTTCGATATCTTTTACACCTCCGTTAGAAAGTGTTTCCGATGCCTGTTGAAGAAAGTCTTTCAGCAGAAGTTCATCATTATGATCGTAAGCAACATCTGTTACCAGCAGCGGAATGCCCCACTGATCAGTTTTATCCTTACTAAGATAAACCCTGTTGGTTTCTTTTGGAATGGTCTCTCCCTGCATATACATATAACAACCCCAGGAACCCGCTTCCGACAAAGCTTTTTTATAATCTTCTCCGATTTCAGGTCCGTCGGTAGTAGCACCCCTTCTCCTGAAACATCCCATGAATGCCATATAGCCGCCAACGAAATCCATATCCTGTTTTTTCAGATTCCTGAAATTGGCCATCATGGATTCAGCAGGTTTTCTTCCATAATAATATGAATCCAGGAAACCATCAATATTACCACCCACTGAACCGCGGTAGTTCTGGTGACATATAAATTTCCCAAGAAGACCGTTGTCATTACCGAGTCCATTTGGAAAACGATTCGATTTTGAATTTAAAAGTATAAGGTTTGTATTCAGCGACGATGCATTCATGAAGATGACGCGCGAAAAATATTCCGTCGCTACATGCGTATTCGTATCAATAATACGAACACCAATGGCCTTGTTTTTCTTTTCATCGTAGATAATAGAGTGCACCACACTGAACGGGCGAACTGTAAGATTTCCTGTGCTGGCTGCCCATGGTAAAGTAGATGAGTTGGAACTGAAGTATCCGCCGAAAGGACATCCGCGCATACAAAGGTCCCGCGCCTGACATTGCGCACGGCCCTGTTTTGCATGGATTTCTTTCGCTTCCGTAAGCTGGGCCCAGCGACCCTGTATCATGAAGCGGTCCTTGTATTTTGAACTTATTTTTTTCTGAAGATCCTTTTCAACACAATTGAATTCGAAGGGGGGCAGATAATCTCCATCCGGCATGGCTTCTAAACCATCTTTATTTCCACAGATGCCCGCAAATCGTTCAACATGCGAATACCAGGGAGCGATATCATCATATCCGATAGGCCATTCAATTCCGTATCCATACCGTGCCGGCGCTGTAAATTCATATTTGCTCCAGCGGGGACAGGCCCTTCCCCAAATCAAAGATTTTCCGCCTACCTGGTAACCACGGATCCACTCAAATGGTTTTTCCTGCACATAGGGATGATCATTATCCTTTATGAAAAAATGCTGGGTGGATTCATCAAAACCCGCAGCCTCCGTGATGAGCGGATTTTCTTTTATGAATTTTTCCGGCATCTTTAAACGATGCGGGAATTCCCAGGGAGCCAGTGTGGCTGTCGGGTAATCTTTAATGTGCACCACATCGCGGCCTCTTTCCAACACCAGTGTTTTCAGGCCGGCTTCGCAAAGTTCTTTTGCAGCCCAGCCTCCGCTTATACCGGAACCAACTACAATCGCATCGTATGTATTATTCACAGGTTTCCCTTTTTTAATTCTGAAACAGCATGATCTACCGAACGTGCGGTAAACGCCATAAAAGTTAGTGATGGATTTTGTGTACTCGTTGATACCATGGCCGCACCATCTGTAACAAATACATTCGGACAAAGATGAAATTGATTGTATTTATTCAGAAGTGATGTCTTGGGATCTTTACCCATCCTGCATCCTCCCATTTCATGAATATCCAATCCGGGTGACTGATGTGTGTCCCTCTGCCGGATATTCTTACATCCTCCCATTTCCAGCATCTCCGAGGTCTGCTGCATATAATCTTTCATCGACTTCACATCGTTTTCATCATAATCCACCGAAACAATCAATTCAGGTATCCCCCATGCATCTTTTTTATCTTTGCTGAGCCTTACATGATTTGATTCTTTGGGAATGGTTTCTCCCTGCATCTGGGATGAAACATACCAGGGGCCTGCTTCCGTAAGATTGTCTTTAAAAGTTGCTCCCAGCTCTTCTTCATTGCCAGTAAAATTTCCCGTTCCCCTTCCTGCACCAAAAAATACCATATATCCTCTTAAGAAATCCATTTCCTGTTTGTGAACATTTCTGAAATTCGGCATCATGGGCTGAGTCGGGCGTCGTCCATAATAATATTTATCCATGGGCCCGTCGTAAGATGCATTTACCGTTCCCCGGTAGTTATGGAAACAAACATATTTTCCAAGCAAACCACTGTCATTTCCCAATCCATTTGGAAACCTGGCAGAAACAGAATTCAAAAGAATTAAATTAGAATTGAGACAAGCCGCATTAACGAAAATTACTTTTGCATAATAAAGCGTTTCTTCTTTTGTGTGAGCGTCAATTACTCTTACACCTGTCGCTCTTTTTTTATTTTCATCATAAATAACAGAATGCACAACACTGTCTGGCCTGATGGTCAGATTTCCGGTTTTTGCAGCCCAGGGAAGCGTAGTAGAATTGGAACTGAAATAACCTCCGAAAGGACATCCTCTTTCACATTCGCTTCGGGCCTGGCAGGGATTACGTCCCTGCTGAATATGAATCTCTCTTGGTTTGGTCAGATGTGCACAGCGTCCCTGTACCACATGCCTCTCTTTATAATGCGTATTTATTTTCGCGCTGATATCTGTTTCCACACAATTCATTTCCCATGCCGGCAGAAAATCACCATCCGGAAGTGTATCCAATCCATCGAAATTTCCACTGATACCGGCGAAATGTTCAACATGGCTGTACCAGGGAGCCAGTTCTTCGTACGACAAAGGCCATTCTACGGCATATCCATCTCTTCCCGGTCCTTCAAAGTCATATTTACTCCATCTCTGTGTTTGCCTGGCCCAGAGAAGTGATTTGCCGCCGACCTGGTAACCACGTATCCAGTCATATGGCTTTTCCTGAATATAGGGATGCTCATCATCCTTGACGAAAAAATGCTGGGATGTTTCATTGAATGCATAACATCGGTTGACGATCGGGTTTTTTTCAGTAACCGAAAGTGGCAACTGTTCACGATGAGGAAAATCCCACGGATTCATCGTTGCCGTCGGGTAATCTTTTAAATGAACCACATTTCTTCCACGCTCCAATACAAGTGTTTTGAGACCATGATCACAGAATTCCTTGGCAGCCCATCCACCGCTGATCCCTGAACCGATAACGATTGCATCATAAGTATTGGCGGCTAAAGCTTTGTTGTTTATATTAACTGAATCACCGGGCATGTCGTCAGTTTAAGTATTTTGTAAATAATGAATGAACAACTTAGAATTTTTATCCCGATAATTGATCGAATTATTCAGAATAATTTTCAACGGTAACTAAACTTTAGACTCCGTTCTGCAAAGGTTGTAAAAATTCAGATTAAACACTGAAATGATTTAATTTTAATGACTTAAACACATCATGGAAGTACATCACCATTCAGGCGGCCATCACAGCGATAAACATTTCAAGGATTATTTCCTGGAATTTCTTATGATATTTTTGGCCGTAACCATGGGATTTCTGGCTGAGAATTTCAGAGAGTATATAACGGATAAAAATCATGTAGAAGAACTGGCGGGACAATTGAAAGAGGATCTGATGAACGATACAGCAAATATCCAGAGGCTTATTTTGCTGGAGACTGTTCAGATAGAAAGAACCGATAGTTTGTTTGATCTTTTAATTCAACCTCCCAATAAAATAGATTTTATCAGGGTCCAGAACCTGGTCAGGGCATGCGATCATATAGATTTATTTTATCCTTCCACAGGGGCCATGTCAACAATTAAAATGGAATTGCATTTGAAAAAATTTGTTCAAACCAAAATAGCATCACGTATTGATAATTATGAAAGGGGAATAAACGAATTAAAAGCATTTGAAAGCAGGGATATTGATTACATCGGGAAGTATCTGGAAACTTTCATGTCTCTTCATTGCACTCCCGAAAATGCCGCAGCGCTGGTAAATCAGCAACCTATTGTAAATGGAACCATGCGGAATACCAGTCCACCAGATTTAATCCAGCTCAGTGTTGACGTAACTCTAATTAAGGCGTATAACAAACAACTTGTTTTAAGATATGAAAAAATTAAAAACGATGCTATCGCTTTTATTCAGCATATCAACACAACTTATAATCTGGATAATTGAATGATATTAAAAGTAAAAAATAAAAAACAGATCCCTTATCTTCTCACTCATAAAAGAAACTCATTATGCGCAACAGTTTATGGTTCCTTGTCCTAATATTCATTTGTACTTCCTGTCATAACACAGAAAAAAAAGAAGCACCCGATTTTCTTGCTGAGAATATTGATACTACTGTAAATCCCGCCACAGATTTCTTCTTATATGCAAACGGTGGCTGGATTAAAAAGAATCCCATTCCAGCTGATCAAAGTGCGTGGGGCGTCGGCTTCTTAGTGCAGGAAGATATTTACAACCGCCTTCGTACGATTAATGAAAAAGCACTAAGCGAAAAATCTGAACCCGGCAGCGTTTCTCAGAAAATTGGTGATTTCTGGTATAGCGCCATGGATTCGGACGGAATCGAAAAACAAGGCATACAACCGCTGCAACCGCAGCTTCAGGAGATAGAAAAAATTAGGACCATATCAGATCTTTTACGCGTAAGTGCGAAACTTCAGAATGAAGGAGTCGGCGTGTTACTGGGAGAAGATATTTCGCAGGATGAAAAGAACAGCGATAAAATTGTATTTCATATTTATCAGGGTGGTCTCGGAATGTCGAACCGCGATTATTATTTTAATACGGATGCGAAAACCCTGAAAGTGCGTAAAGCTTATCAAACATATTTATACAATGCATTCAGGTCAATGGGCAAAGACAGTGCAGCAGCCACATCTGACACTAAAGCAGTGTATGACCTGGAAACCAGGCTGGCAAGGGCTTCACGAAAATTGGAAGATCTCCGTGATCCGGATTCCAATTATCATAAACTGGATATGGGTACCATGCAAAAACTTTATTACCGGATCGGCTGGAGCGATTTTTTTAAAAACACGGGTGTAAAATCTCTTGACTCTGTCATCGTGGGACAACCGGAATTTCTTGTAGCATTGAACAAGGAATTATCTAAAACTCCCCTGAACGTTTGGAAAAGTTACCTGGCCTTTCATTTACTAAAAAATTCTGCCAGGTATATGGACCAGGCTCTTTATAAGGATTTATTCACTTATTCGCAAAGCATCAGTGGAGTGGAAAAACCCAAGGCCCGTTGGAAAAGGGTGCTGGATGCAGAAGAAACAGCCATGGGTGAAGCATTGGGACAATTATTTGTAAAAGAATATTTTCCTGAAAAAACAAAACAACGCTATAATGATATGGTGGAAGCGATCCGGGATGCATACAAGGAGAGAATCATGCGCCTTACATGGATGAGTGACAGTACAAAACAGAAAGCACTGGTTAAACTCTCTAAAGTAACGAAGAAAGTCGGCTATCCTGATAAATGGAAAGACTTTAGCGCGCTGGTAATAGACCGCGGCCCCTGGGTTTTGAATATGCAAAGAGCATCAGAATGGTGGACAAATTACTATGTGAATAAACTGGGCAAACCGGTTGACAGAACAGAATGGGGCATGTCTCCCCAAACGTACAACGCTTATTATAATCCGAGTAATAATGAGATCGTATTACCTGCGGGCATTTTTATTGTTCCCGGCAAGAGAGACGATGAACTGGATGATGCATTTGTATATGGATATGCGGCTGCTTCAACAATCGGCCACGAGATTACTCATGGATTCGATGATCAGGGAAGAAAATTTGATGAAGCCGGAAACCTGCGCGACTGGTGGCAGCCCAATGACACAAAGCAATTCAACGCCAGTGCAGCCAGGATCATTCGCCAGTTTAATGAATTTGTTCCTGTTGACACATTACACGTGAACGGAGAAGCCAGCCAGGGAGAAAATATTGCGGACCTGGGTGGTGTATTGCTGGGATGGGATGCATTCACAAAAACAGATGCATTTAAAAAAGGAGAAAAGATCGGCGGTTTTACACCTGCCCAGCGTTATTTTCTTGGATACGCATACGGCTGGTTGTATAGCGAAAGAAAAGAAGTGCTGGCAGCTCAGCTGATGACCGATGTACATGCCCCTTCAAAGGAAAGAGTCAACGGACCCTTGGCAAATATTCCAGCTTTTTATAAAGCATTCAATGTTAAGCCCGGTGATAAAATGTATCGACCCGATAGTTTGAGAGTAAGCATTTGGTGAGATATGGGTTATGGGATATGGGATATGGGATATGAACTATGAGATATGAGATATGAGATATGGGTTATGGGTTATGGGTTTAAAATTTATATCTATAACAAACTCATATCCCATAACCCATATCTCATAACCCATAACCAATAAAGTCTAACGCTTCAAAACTTATAGGAAAGCCCCACAACAAGTCCGAAATCAAATGTGCTACCACTCCCTGCGGGTGGTTTGTTATCGTAATTGGTATATGGACTAACATTCAGATAAAAATACCTGATGAGCTGCCAGGAAAAATTGGTACTTCCATCATAACGGACTCGCCCACTCTGGGATAAACTAAAATAAACAGACTGCGTACTGCTGATCGTGATATCAGGATGCCGGAACTGGTAAAAATTAAATTGAAACATGATGGGAATTTCATATAGCAGAACACTGGAAACACCTTCTATACTCGTTTCAGTAGAAAACGTAATACCCGTAATAGCTAATAATGTCCAGTTTTTTTTGATGACAAGTTTATTGCCAGGTCCTACCAGGGCGAGGAACCTGTGCGAAATAGATAATTCCAGGTTCCTCTGATATTGGAGTGAACTGGCGACAATCCATGATGAACCCAGCTCGTAAGATCCGATAAGCTGAAGATTTTCATTGTCCCTGGAATACCTCCCTGAATCAATAGATCCAATACTTGAGGTCATTAACTGGTAGTCAATATGTTTCGTGGCATACTGAATATTTGCACTAAAATTTACCTGCCCGATTCCGCTGGATTTTGTAAAACTCAATCCGGCCGCAACATTTCCATTCAACCGGATAAAGAAATTATTATCTAATGAAATCAGCAAAAAGATCTGTGTAATATGGATTGGAATTCTTTCCCCCCCATCCGTAAAAATATCTACCCTCCCATCTTTGCCGGAACTCTTGAAAGAACCATAATAAATTTTTTTATCAACCATTTCTATTTTGAAACGCTTCAGAATGACAAGCGTCTTTATCTTATATAATTTGATGTTTTGCATTTTCAGATCAATATCGTCGATGGATATTGTACCAAGGCTGGCGCCCTGTACAGCTCCGATAAGCACCTGGCCATTATAAAGAATAATGGTATCCTTATCCTGACAATAAGCTTTGCTAATAAGGCAGCAGATAGCAAAAAAAGTAATAGCAAATATTCTGAGCATTGAGATGTATTCCTGAATCCGAAATGTATGAACAAAAATAACAGGTTAATTGAGATAAATTCGTAGAATGAAACAGTTTATAGCACATCTGGCCCTCGTAGTGAAGGATTATGATGAAGCTATAAATTTTTATATTCAAAATCTTGGCTTTCGTTTGATTGAAGACACTGTATTATCCGAAACTAAAAGATGGGTAATCATCGCTCCGCCCGGAACAGGTGATTGCTCCATTTTATTGGCAAAGGCTAACGGTGCCGAGCAGTTGAAAGCCGTCGGAAACCAGACTGGCGGACGTGTTTTTTTATTCCTATATACAGATGATTTTTATAGGGACTTCCGGACTATGGTAGAAAAAGGAATTCATTTTGTAAGGCCGCCTGTGAAGGAGACTTATGGAATAGTAGCTGTTTTTGAGGATTTGTATGGAAACCTTTGGGATCTTATCGAGCCATCTGCAAAAGAAAAGATAAATAAACTAAGAAATAGCTGACCATGGCATACCCATTGCTTTATTGATGGATGGTACAGCCTGGTTGGAATTGTTGAATTTACTGAACTTAGACAGGAACGATAAAAAACGGCTGTAATTTCAATTCATTATGTTAGCAAAAGTATTCGCGTGCGGATTCTTATTTCTTTGTTGCTTTAACAACGATTCATTAAAGGCCCAGAATGACAGTTCGCAACAATTACCTTTGAAATGGGATCTGCAGACCTGTCTCGATTATGCGAAGAAAAATAACATCCAGTTAAATACTATACGCCTTAGTCAACTGATCAACAAACAGGATGTCCTCCTTGCCCAGGCGGCAAAATATCCCAATCTCTTCGGGAATTTAGGGCAAAACTTTACACACAGCAAGAATGCCAATCCCGTTGTAGGTGGTTTTGAAACCCAATCCAGCTTTGCCAGCAATAGTTCTCTTACTTCAGCCTGGACAGTTTACAATGGCGGTTATCTGAACTATAATATCAAATTGCAAAATCTTAATCTGAACCAGGCGGGTCTGAACATTGATCAGACAATCAATACGCTTACACTTGAAATTACCCAGGACTTCCTCAACATCTTATTGGCAAAAGAAAATATTATCTATGTTGAGGATCTGGTAAAAACTTCGGAAGCTCAGCAGGATCAGGGCAACAAGTTATACAGCGCAGGAAGTATCGCGAAGAATGCATTGATTGAATTGGAAGCGCAAACAGCAACGGATAAATACAACCTGGTGAGCGCACAAAGTGCATACCGGCAAAATGTATTAAACCTGAAACAATTGCTCCAGCTGCCCTGGAGTTATTCCCTGGATATAGCTATTCCGGACACCATAATAGCTACAGCTCTGATGCCTTCCTTAGACGAAGTACAAAGAATTGCATTGGCAACCAGGCCCGAAATAAAGTATGCTGAAACGGGAGTTGACATAGCACAAATGAATCTGAAACTGGCAAAAGCCCAGACCCTTCCTGTTGCTACCGTCGGTGCTTCCCTGGCTACAGGCTATTCAAATAATGAATCTATCAGCTATCTGCAGCAATTGGATAATAACTTTTACCAGCGTATTGGGTTAGCAATTTCGATTCCTATTTTCAATAACCGCATTTATAGAACACAGGTAGAAATTAGTAAAATTGAAATAGAGCAGGCCGATCTTTCTTTACTGGGTGCGAAAACAACTTTGTCACAAATGGTTGAGCAGGCCTATATCAATGTAATAAATGCACAGGCCCAGTATGATGCAGCTGTTGTTCAGCTGAAATCAACACAGGAAGGTTACCGGGTAGCAAGTGAAGAATTTAAAGATGGCGCATCCAACCTGGTCGAGCTGCTGCAACAGAAAAATCTTTACGTACAGGCATTGCAGGGTTATATTCAGGCAAAATATACTGCGGCGCTTAACCTGGAGGTATATAATTTTTACAAAGGCGAACCGGTCAAATTATAGAAATGAAAAAATACAGAGCTGTAATTATTATTGTTGTCTTGCTACTGATCGGAATCGGTATCTGGTATTTTTTTTACAGGAAGAAGGATAATAAAGTATTTGTAACGACAGAAAAGCCTCAGATCGGCTATATTTCGAAAAGTGTAACAGCTACAGGAACGATTGAACCAGTGGATACAGTTGCTGTAGGTTCACAGGTATCCGGAACTATCGCTAAAATTTATACGGACTTCAATGCGAAGGTAACCAAGGGGCAACTCATTGCCGAGATGGATAAGTCGCTATTTATAGCTCAGGTGGATCAGTACAAAGCCAATCTTGAATTATCAAAGGCAACACTGACTTATCAAAAAAGTAACTTTGACCGCCAGACACTTCTTTTCAATACCGGTTCAATCAGCAAGGCAGATTATGAAACCGCTCAGGATTCATACCTGACAGCGAAAGCTACCGTAGCCAGTTCACAGGCACAACTGGATGCTGCTCAAAAAAATCTTTCTTACGCGAGTATTTATTCACCTGTTAACGGAGTAGTCCTTCTGCGTAATATCAGTGTAGGGCAGACAGTCGCAGCTTCTTTCAATACTCCCACGCTGTTTATAATCGCTAAGGATATTACCAAAATGCAGGTGCGTGCGGCTGTAGACGAAGCCGATATTGGTGATGTGGCCGATAGTCAGCGTGTTATTTTTACAGTAGATGCATATCCTGATATTACTTTCACCGGCAAAGTGAATCAAATCAGACTTGAACCAGTCGTATCAGCCAATGTGGTGACTTATACAACCATAGTCACTGCACCCAATGATAATCTCAAATTAATGCCCGGCATGACTGCGAATATTTTTATTTACACAAAGGAAGTTGACAGCGCCATGCTGATTTCTTCCAAAGACCTCAAGTTTAAACCTGATCCATCACTGGCTGATCAATATAAAATTTTGCCACATCCTGAATCTACTAAGACAAAACAAAATGCGCAGGGCGCAAGGAACAGCACGGGGTCGAATTCATCTAAACGCAATGCAGGCAATTTAGCTGACAGCAGTGCAAAGAAAAAAACGGTTGCATTTGTATGGGTACAATTCGGTGACAGCCTGGAAGAGAAAAAAATCCATACCGGTCTGAATGATGATACGCATGTGCAGGTACTGGACGGATTAACGCTAAGTGACAGTGTGGTTACGGGTGTCAGCCAGGCAGGCAGCAAAACGACATCTGTCTCCAGTGCACCACCCAAAAGTCCTTTTATGCCGGCAAGACAACAAACACCAAAGACAAAAAAGCAATAGATGATTAATAAAATTCTGGAGCTAAAAAATATTAAGCGGGAATTCATTATGGGAAGTGAAACCGTGAGGGCACTGAAAGATGTAAGTTTTGAAGTAGCGACTGGAGAATTTGTTACGATCATGGGTGCGAGCGGTTCAGGGAAAACCACTTTGCTTAATATGCTGGGTTGCCTCGATAAACAAACAGCCGGTGTTTATCTGCTGGATGGAGTTGATGTTGGAAAACTTTCCAGAAATGAACTCGCACATTTGAGAAACAATAAAATAGGATTTGTTTTCCAGTCGTATAATCTGCTGCCACGTACATCAGCCCTTGAAAATGTTGAATTGCCCCTGATGTATAACCGTGAAGTAAAAACTAAAGACAGAAAAGACCGGGCGATAAAGGCTTTGGAAGCTGTTGACCTGGCCAACAGGCTGGATCACAAGCCCAACCAGTTATCCGGGGGTCAGCAACAACGGGTAGCTATAGCAAGAGCTTTAATAAATGAACCTGTTATGATACTCGCCGATGAAGCAACCGGCAACCTGGACACAAAAGCTTCGTTCAGTATAATGGCACTGTTGCAGGAATTAAATCAAAACCATGGGAAAACAATTGTATTTGTTACACATGAACCGGATATCGCTGAATTCAGCAGTCGTACCATAACCCTGAAGGATGGGAAAGTTATTAAGGATCATGTGAATGAAAATAAAAAAAATGCCAAAGATGCCCTGGCCGCGTTACCAGCAGACGACGACGTGTAAGAATAATTATTATGAATTTCATCAACCTCATCCGGATTGCCTTTAAAGCACTGCTTCGAAATAAATTACGGGCTTTCCTGACGATGCTTGGAATCATCATAGGTGTGGCCTCTGTCATTGCGATGGTAGCCATCGGCCAGGGCTCCAAGCAGAGTATTCAGGCTCAATTATCAGGAATGGGCTCCAATATGATTGTGATCCGTCCCAACAGCAATGTTACCGGAGGAGTTCGCCTTGATGCAACATCGGTTCAGACGTTAACCTTAAATGATGTTGTTGCATTGCAAAAAAAATCAACATATCTGAGTGCTGTGTCCCCATCTGCAACGGCAAAAGGCCAGGTAATATATGGCAACAACAACTGGTCGACCACCATTCAGGGCGTAAATATTTTCTACCTCGATACGATTCGCCAATGGTCTTTGACCGCAGGAAATGAATTTACAGATAAGGATATTGCTTCGGAAGCAAAGGTCTGTCTGCTGGGACAAACTGTCGTAACCAATCTTTTTACCAATGGAGAAAATCCGGTGGGTAAGTATATTCGTTTTGCACAAATTCCATTTTTGGTCATTGGTGTTTTATCTCCAAAAGGAGCAAACGCTTTCGGGCAGGATCAGGACGATATAATTATTGCGCCTTATACAACAGTTCAGAAAAGAATTTTATCTACGATCTATTTCCAGAATATTTATGCATCTGCAAAGGATGAATCATCCACCGTTCAGGCTTCTACGGAAATATCACAGATCCTGAGAGATTCACACAGGCTTAAATCTTCAGACGATGATGATTTCGCGGTAAGGACCATGGAAGAACTCATCAACACATTCAGCTCCACAAGCCAGCTGCTGACCATCCTGCTTGCAGTAATCGCAGGCATTTCTTTATTAGTTGGCGGGATCGGGATCATGAATATCATGTATGTTTCAGTTACAGAAAGAACCCGTGAAATAGGATTGCGGATGGCTATTGGTGCAACCGGATGGGATATTTTATTACAATTCCTAACGGAAGCCATCATGATCAGTATTACAGGAGCTGTGATCGGTGTTATGCTGGGTATCACAGCCTCGAAGCTTGTGACGCTGTTTTTATCCTGGCCAACTTTAATTACTGAATTCTCCATTATTTTATCTTTTATGGTTTGCGTAATCACAGGTGTTTTTTTTGGATACTACCCTGCACAAAAAGCATCCCGGCTGGATCCGATCGAAGCATTGCGATATGAGTAAGATCAGGTTCAAACAGTATTTATCCATTATTTTTTATCTTTAACCCCTACTCCAATGACAGTTAGCAACAAATTAATTTATAAGAAGAGAAAAATCTGGGAAACGATTCCATCCATTCAGGATAGAATGGAGTTGGGGAAGAATCAGCGATTAACAACTACCCGCGAAGCCCATGCAACAATGGCACCATCCGAAGGACGGGCAGATCCAATTCAATTATTGGTCGATCAGGATGCCGGAAGAGTTCCGAAACTTATACCCATCAGATACGGACGGATGCTGCAGTCACCTTTTGCTTTTCTCAGGGGTTCAGCCGCTGTAATGGCAGAGGACCTGTTCAACACTCCCTGTAGTGATATTTACGTACAGTGTTGCGGCGATTGCCACCTGATGAATTTCGGAGGTTATGCGACGCCGGAAAGGAACCAGGTATTTGATATCAATGATTTTGATGAAACACTGCCGGCTCCCTTTGAGTGGGATGTCAAAAGACTGGCGGCAAGTGTTATCATTGCAGGCAGGTATAAACAATTCACCGCTAAAGAAATAAAGAAAGCTGCATTCGGAGCAGTGAAAACATATACGGAAAAAATAAATGCATTCGCCGGGATGCGACAGCTTGAAGTATGGTACAACAGAATCGACGAAGCTACGGTTATCAAAACGTTTAGAACCGACAGGGATTTTGTAAAAAGAGTTAAAAAGATTACAGAAAAAGCAAGGCACCATACCCACGAATTTGTATTTCCCAGACTTTCAGAAATAAAAAATGGCAAAAGAAAAATTCTTGACGACCCACCGCTGATATATCATCCTGAAGACAGTGATAAGATGATTGAATCAGGCAATGTTTTTTTTGATGAATATTACGATAGTTTAACGGACGACAAAAAATCATTACTGGACAGGTACAAACTCGAGGATATAGCATTAAAAGTAGTAGGCGTTGGAAGTGTAGGTACCCGCTGTCTGATCGGACTTTTCAATGTAAGCGATGAGGATGCCATCATACTTCAATTCAAAGAAGGCAAACAATCTGTTTTGGAAAAATATGCTGGCAAGTCAGCTTATGCAAACCATGGAGAACGAATTGTTAACGGTCAGCGTTTAATGCAGACCGTTAGCGATATATTCCTGGGGTGGACAAATAGTAAAAGCGGATTTGATTTTTACGTCAGGCAACTGAGGGATATGAAAGCAAGCGCCAATATTGAACTCTTCACGCCGGCAATCCTGAAAGATTATTCTTCTCTGTGTAGCTGGACGCTGGCCAAGTCACATGCTAAAGCAGGACGATCACCGGAAATTGCCGGTTACATCGGAAAATCAGATGCTTTTGCTACCGCGGTTACAGAATTTGCGGAAAAATATGCCGATCAGACCGAAAAAGATTATAAATTATTGGTCGCTGCAGAAAAAGATAAACGCATTATAGCCGAGCGGGGGAAATAAAGGATAACTTTGAAACCCATATGAAACGAATCTTTCTTATTGTACTTACTTTGACAAGTTTTGAACTTGTGTCGCATGCTCAAATTGCTTTTGTGGATACCAGGTATATTCTGAATAAAATGCCCAGTTACAGAGATTCTCTTGCGAAAATTAACCAGCTGGGAATTATCTGGCAGAAAGAAATTGACGATAAACAAATCATTCTTGATAAAATGATCAATGATTTTGAACGGGATGAAGTGATGTTGAGTGATAGTATAAAGAAAGACAGGTCAAATGATCTTTATTATCATCAGAAAGAAGTGCGCGACCTGCAGCGTATGCGGTTTGGATACCAGGGAGACATGTTCAAAAAAAAGCAGGAGCTGTTAAAACCTATCGAAGACTCCGTAAATAATATAGTTAAACAAACTGCCACCAGGTTGAATTATAAAATTGTTTTGGATAGGAGTCAGGGAATTACGGTAATGTTTGCCAATCCCAAGCTTGATATTACAGATGAAGTATTGAAGGATCTGGGAATGCAATAAAATACAAAGGGCCGCTTAGGGCGGCCCCGTTACCACGAAGGTCATATCGGCTATTTAATTCTATAAAAAGTTCACTAAACCTGTATACAGGCTTTCCTTTAAAGGAAGCTACTTCCAATGTGCAGGTACCGGCATTTCTCATGGCGATATTCCCCTGGTAGGCCAGTGATTCAATTCCTCGAGATATGCTGCGACAAAAGCGCCGTCAGGGCTGAGAGCCACCTTTCACCAATCGTTATAGATATCAGTTTTTACAAAGGCGATAGCTCAAACCGAATTGAACATTCGTTGCGTAAGTTCCAAAATTTGTCTGTATGAAACCTGTATAACGATCTTTTTTTACATGGAAAGCTATTGAAAAAAAGTATAGTGGTAAAATGGATGGTGCAAAATAATTGGTATAGCTGCTGCCTGGACTAAGATCGGTCCCAACTCCCATTTTAAAACCAAATTCTACCTGGTCTCTGTTGGTCCATAACCATTCTGAATACAAGCCCAAATATGCAGAAAAATGTTTCCTGAAAATGATATTGGCAGCGGTATCGGGAAGTTTATCGCGGAAATCTGAATAAGCCCCGAATTCGTTTTGAAGCGAAGTTTCTAAACCCAATACTCGCCATTCTGAATGCCTGAATTTTTTTGCATTCTGATGCGTAGTCACAATATTAATACCGCCTGATACGCCATAACTTCCAAAAAATTTATTGGAGTTTGGGATATGATTCAGCGTATCCTGGGTATATGGGTAGTAATAACCGGAATTATAGATGTTATAGTAATCAGAAACATGATAAGAGCCAAGAGAAAGATTTGCGCCATAATAAGCCTGGAAAATTCCAAAATTATTGCTGCGGTGTACACTTCCCTGAAATACAAATAAATGATCAGACCCCTGATCATTTGCAGATCCGCTTGTAAAAACAGTACTTGCGTATATGGCCGATTTCAAAGAGTCTGCTTTCATAGGGATAGCATGATAAGGATTTGAATTTGCGTTCTGGGGACTAAGATAATATGACCGTCTTTCGATACAGCTGGTGAAAAGGGGAATAATTATGCATGCTGCATAAATTCTGTTCATAGTTTGTTTTGACAATAACCCGGGAATATTTGCTGCCAGTAACCTGTTAAATATAATCCAATACGTACTGGATTTGTCGATTTCTTAAAATAGAACCATTTTAAAGAATACCAACTAAGTATTTGCCCTTAGTTCTCGTACAAATTCAATTGACATAAACAGACCGCCATCGTAAGTGCCATAGCTATGGGGAGTAGAAATTATAAAAATTAAATTTGAACTACTTTACAAACCCTTCCCCCTGTAGCCAGAAGAAAAAAATGCTGATCCAATGATCAACGGGAAGGTTTTTTTTCAATCCGCCAAATCCATGTCCTCCTTTTTCGAAAACATGGAGTTCAACATTTTTATTTGCCTTTAGCCAGGCATTATAAAATCGGAAACTACCTTCCGTTCCAACCACTTTATCGTCAGATGCCTGGGCAATAAATACGGGCGGTGCGTCTTTTGGAACTTTTATTTCATATTCAAATGCTCCGTAAATCGGTGCGACAAAATCTGGCCTGGAACTACTATCGTATTCTGTAGCAATTAAAGATGCAATCATAGCGCCTGCGGAAAAGCCCATAAATCCAATACGATCTTTTCGAATACCAAATTCAGCTGCATGTGAACGTACATACCTGACCGCATTTTTGGCATCTTCAATTATAAAAGGTCTTAAGGTTTTTTTCACAACCTGAAGGCGGTTATCCTTGGATAAACCAGAATTTTTATCCGGTGTATACAAAAAATTGTCATTTGTTTTTAAAAGACGATAACGAAGCAGGAAAACAGTAACTCCTCTTGCGGTAAGTGAATCGGCTACCGGCGTTCCTTCCACACCTTCTACAATGGTTTCAAAACCTCCGCCTGGTGCAACTATAATTGCAGTACCGTTGGCTATTTCTTTTGGAGGATAAAAGACACGTAAACTTGGTTTAACTACATTTTGTACCAATGATATATTCGTTCCGGGAATAACCATTTCCCGTTCCTTTTGTGTCCAGGATTCAGAACCTTTAGGCACTCCTTCATAAATCGGGATCTGCTTATTCTGGCAGATAGAAGCAGTGGAAAGACAAATAAAAAATAGTGACGCAATCTGTTTAACCATATTTTGATTTAAAAGTCCTCCTGAACATAGTTAATTTTTTTCTCCTTCTCAAAATGGTAGTAAATTGATACGGATATAATACAAAATATATGAAGAAATATACATTTCGCGGCTTAATAGTTATATTGATTCTCTCTTTTGGCTGCAATTCTCCGGAAAAAAATAATCCTCAAAAAGACAGTACGGAAAAAACAACTGCACAAATAGATACCGTTGTGGGTGGAAACATGGTGAAGTCGGAATCACCGGATGCTGTTACCAAAATTGAGCAGGGTTATGCTTTACCAAAATATGATGACGGACAGGCTCAATCACCTATAAATATTTTATCCGACAGTGCCTTAAAGGACAACAATCAGATCTTTACTATAAAATTCAACACGGGTGTTACGCTGGTTGAAAACCTGGGACATACCATACAGCTTGATTTTAATGAAGGAAGCACCACGGTTGCAGGTGGAAAAACTTATTCTTCCAGGCAATTCCATTTTCATACGCCTTCAGAACATATGATTGACGGTATAACTTATCCCATGGAGATGCATATTGTGAATGTCCTGAAGGATTCAAATGCACAGAGTAAGCCGCAATACCTTGTAATCGGTCTTCTTTTCAAAATGGGCCGCGAAAATAAATTCATTAAAGAATTTTTAAGTGCTATACCACCGGAAGAAGGCAAGGATACCCTTCCTCCGGGAACTGTTAATTTTGAAGATTTGTTTAAAACCATTCCGAAGGAACAGGCAGGTGGATTTTATTTCTATAAGGGATCACTTACAACGCCTCCTTATTCAGAAACGGTGGATTGGATTGTGAAAAAATATATTCTTGAGGCTTCTCCTGAACAAATAAATACAATTGAAAAAATGGAAGGAGACAATGCAAGGCATGTCCGGGCTTTGTATGCCAGAAAAGTACTCAACCATGGATAAATAATAATCTTCCGGCTCGTACATCAGATTTTTTGAGTCTCCAATGAGTTATAAAAAGAGCAAATGCTTATCCGTTTTGCATTTCAGGAGATATTAACATCGTGTGACTTAAAATTT
Source organism: uncultured Bacteroidota bacterium (assembly GCA_963711345.1). Taxonomy (GTDB): domain Bacteria; phylum Bacteroidota; class Bacteroidia; order Chitinophagales; family Chitinophagaceae; genus Puia. The sequence continues at coordinate 2,447,142 of CAVQDS010000002.1, forward strand.
ATTTGGCAATCCAATAAGCTTTGTAGTATTGTATAGTTCGTTAACATACTTATTGCGGTTGGCGCATTGGTTTACTACCGGCGCCATTAAAAGGGAACCGGGTGCAAATCCCGGGCTGACGGGCAACTGTAAGTAACAAAAAACTTTTTTCAATCTCATTCCATTGCCCCGCACGTGCGGGACGAGAAGGAAGAAAAAAGTGGTTACAAGCCAGGAGACCTGCCGATAACAGTATATATATGGAACCTTCCCGAATAAGGTGCCGCATAGAAGTCTTTATATTCTTAAGAGAATTGTAATCCCTTCTTCGCAGCCAGATTTATTGACATTTAAAATTTACTGCTATGCCAGAGGATGAATTATTGCTTAGAGAGAACAAAGATCGTTTTGTGATACTTCCCATCAAATATCCCAGGATATGGGAAATGTATAAAAAGCATGAAGCCAGTTTCTGGACTGCTGAAGAAATTGATCTGAGCGGTGACATGAAGGACTGGGCTTCGCTGAATGATGGTGAGCGTCATTTCATTAGTCACGTGCTGGCTTTTTTTGCAGCGAGTGACGGTATTGTAAATGAAAACCTTGCTGTTAATTTCATGAGTGAGACCCAGCTTCCGGAAGCACGTTGCTTTTATGGATTCCAGATCATGATGGAAAATATTCATGCTGAAACGTACGCATTGCTGATCGACAGTTATATCAAAGATCCAAAGGAAAAAAACCGGCTCTTCCATGCCATTGAAACGGTTCCTGCTGTAAAGAAAAAAGCAGAATGGGCACTTCGCTGGATTCAGAATGGCACATTCGCCGAACGGCTGGTTGCATTTGCAGCGGTTGAAGGAATATTCTTCAGCGGTAGTTTCTGTTCCATTTTCTGGCTGAAAAAAAGAGGACTGATGCCGGGACTCACTTTCAGTAATGAACTCATCAGCCGTGACGAAGGAATGCATTGCGAATTTGCCTGTCTCCTTTACGGCATGCTTTCGAACAGACTTTCACAAGAATCGGTAAAAGCCATCATCAGTGATGCAGTGGAAATAGAAAAGGAATTTATTTCCGACGCGTTGCCTGTTAAACTCATCGGAATGAATGCCGACCTGATGAAACAATACATAGAATTTGTAGCGGACCGGTGGATGAATGAACTGGGATATCCTAAAATTTATAATAATTCAAATCCTTTTGATTTTATGGAAATGATTTCCCTGCAGGGTAAAACCAATTTCTTTGAAAAAAGAGTAGGCGATTATCAAAAAGCGGGTTTGTTATCCGGCAAAGAAACGCAGAGTTTTTCATTGGAAGAAGATTTTTAATACTTAAAACCAGAATCATGTTTGTTATAAAAAGAGATGGTAAAAGAGAATCGGTAAAATTTGATAAGGTAACGGCACGGATTCAGAAACTCTCCTATGGACTGAGTCCCATCGTTGATATTTATGAAGTGGCAAAAAAGGCAATTGAAGGCATTTATGATCTTGTGCCTACTACAGAACTTGATAATCTCGCTGCGGAAACTGCGGCCTCTTTAACTACCAAACATCCGGATTATGCCGTACTTGCTTCGAGGATTGCTGTGAGTAACCTGCATAAGAATACAACGAAAAGTTTTTCACAAACCATGAGAAACCTTTATGATTACATGCATCCAATGACAGGCAGAAAAATGCCGTTGATTGCCGATGACGTGATGGATATTATTAATGAAAATGCGGATTTACTGAATAGTACTATTATTTACGACCGTGATTATGGTTTTGATTTTTTTGGATTTAAAACGCTCGAAAAATCTTATCTCCTGAAAATAAATGGAAAAATTGCTGAACGTCCACAGCATATGTATATGCGCGTAGCTGTGGGCATTCATAAAAATGATCTGGAGAGCGCCATCAAAACCTATCACTTGATGAGTGAGCGTTGGTTCACGCATGCTACGCCCACTTTGTTTAATGCCGGAACACCCAAGCCGCAAATGTCTTCCTGTTTTCTGCTTACTATGAAAGATGACAGCATCGATGGAATCTACGATACGCTAAAACAAACGGCAAAAATTTCTCAAAGCGCCGGGGGTATTGGTCTTGCTATTCATAATATCCGCGCCACAGGAAGTTATATTGGCGGAACAAATGGAACCAGCAACGGGATCATTCCTATGCTGCGGGTTTTCAATGATACAGCAAGATATGTGGACCAGGGTGGTGGCAAACGTAAGGGAGCTTTTGCCATTTATCTCGAACCCTGGCATGCAGATGTTTTCGAATTTCTTGAACTGAGAAAAAATCATGGTAAAGAAGAATTAAAAGCACGCGATTTATTTTATGCACTCTGGATGCCGGATCTGTTCATGAAAAGAGTTGAAACCAATGGCGACTGGAGCTTATTTTGCCCCAACGAAGCTCCTGGTCTGCAGGACTGTTTCGGAGAAGCTTTTGAAACTCTTTATACAAAATATGAAGCGGAAGGCAGGGCGAGAAGAAAAGTAAAGGCCCAGGAACTCTGGTTTGCTATTCTGGAGGCACAGATTGAAACGGGCACCCCCTACCTTTTATACAAGGATGCGGCTAATAGAAAAAGCAATCAACAGAATCTGGGAACTATTAAAAGCAGCAATCTTTGTACGGAAATAATGGAATACACTTCTCCAGAAGAGGTTGCGGTATGTAACCTGGCATCCATTGCACTGCCGAGGTTTGTAACAAATGGAACCTTCGATGATCAGAAATTATATGAAGTAACGGTTGAAGTGACAAAAAACCTGAACAAGGTTATTGATGGAAATTATTATCCGATTGAAGAAACACGTAATTCAAATATGAAACACCGGCCGATTGGAATCGGCGTGCAGGGTCTTGCGGATACATTTATAATGCTCAGGCTACCATTCGACAGCGATCTTGCTAAAATGCTCAACAAGGAAATATTTGAGACCATCTATTTTGCGGCGATGACCACCAGCATGGAACTGGCAAAGAAACAGGGTGCCTATGAAAGTTTTGAAGGCTCACCGGTATCCAAAGGAATTTTTCAATTTGATATGTGGGGTGTTGAACCAGGCAATCGCTGGGACTGGAATTCTTTGAAAGTAGATGTAAAAAAATATGGTGTAAGGAATTCTCTGCTTCTCGCTCCCATGCCAACGGCATCTACTTCACAGATTTTCGGCAATAACGAATGCTTTGAACCATATACCAGTAATATTTATTCAAGGCGTGTACTGAGCGGTGAGTTTGTAATCGTAAATAAACATCTTCTAAAAGATCTGGTGCAACTGGGTTTGTGGAACAACGATATGAAAAATAAAATTATTCTTGCCAATGGTTCTGTGCAAAATATAGATGAGATACCGTCGGACATTAAAGAGATTTATAAAACAGTCTGGGAAATCAAACAAAGGCATTTAATTGATATGGCAGCTGACCGGGGCGCATTTATTTGCCAGTCACAGTCGTTGAATCTATTCGTTGATAAACCGAATACGGCAAAACTCACTTCCATGCATTTCTATGCCTGGAAAAAAGGATTAAAAACCGGGATGTATTATCTGCGCAGCCAGGCTGCAACCCAGGCGGTTCAGTTTACTATTGAGAAACAGGAAAGGGTTGTTAAGGAAGAAGTGATATCCTGTTCTATGGAGCAAGGCTGTGTTAGTTGTGGGTCGTAATTATTATTGGCCGGCAATCAAATTGTGATTTCCGGAGAGCCCCATGCAAAGCCATTATCATCTACAACAATAACTAAAGGATAATAGGTGATCGAAGAGTTCACGGCTGGGGTAACGTACCAAACCATGACCAATGCACTGTTGGGTGCAGCAGTAATTCCGTGAACCTGACTGGCACTAATATATCCAAGCGTAACGTTCAGGCAGGCGTTTTCATAAGTGGAAGCAGATGGCACAAATGGCTTTGAATCCCGCGAAGCTCCCTGAGAATACGATTCTGAGACATGCGCCAGGAATGCTGTCCGGAGATTCGTAAAAGATTGATGCGTGGTAGTATCACTGGAAGGGGCCGGGCCAGTGAAACCATTCGAAATGCCGTTTGAAGCAAGTTTGCCCGAATAGAATAGAAAGGATTCGTCGAAACCAAGAACCGGGAGTCCATTGAAAAATTGGACAGCTGCCACCCATTCCTGATCATACCAGTTTTGATTTTGATTTGGGTAAATATTAATTGGGGTATCTATTTGCCAGAATACGAATTTCAAATTTGCAGTAGATAAATTATTAGCATTGAATAGTCTGTAAATTGAATCCAGCTCAGCGGGAGAAACCAGATTGTCACCTGCTTTTGGAGATATACGGGTAACGCAGACGCTTTCATTTTCAGAGCCTGACGAGTTGCTCTTGCTGCAAGAACCAGAGAAAATAATCATGCTAAAACAGGCGAGCGGAAAGAAAATGGTATGTTCAATAAACCGATTTTTCATACAATGCGTTTAGTGCATGACAAAAGATTACCAGCAATCGTTGCATTAATATTGCATGGTATATCCGCGAATGCGGTTGCAGCCACCCATCTGGCTATGTTTTACATCTTTTTCTAGAAAGAGAATTACTATTGTTCGAGCAGTTGCTCTATGTCATTTTCAAGTTTTGCTATGTTTTGAGATGTACTCATATCATAAAATCCCCGGATCTGTCTTTCTTTATCTAACAGAGCAACGTATTGCGTGTGAATGAAATTTGAGTTGGAAGAATCTTCAACGGCAAGCAGATAGTCCCGGCTAGCTGCCTGATATAATGAATCTTTGTTTCCAGTTAAAAATTGCCAGGATGGTGTAGTAGCCTGATATTTTTTAGCATAAGTTTTTAAAACAGAAGATGAATCCCTTTCCGGATCTACGGTATGGGAAAGAATTACAAAACTGGTGTCGTCTTTAAATTTCTCATATACCTTTTTTAGATTCTTATTCATGGTTGGACAGATGGATGGGCACGAAGTGAAAAAAAATTCTACGACGGTTACCTTATTTTCAACTGAACTATTTGTAACGTGCTTATCATCCTGATTGATAAAATCAAAAGTACCCGCTACGTGCCCAAGCTCACCTAGTACCGGTAATCTATTCATGTTACCTATAGCAATATGGGTAAAATATATCCCTCCGACTAAAACCAGAACAAGCATTACCAATGCCGCGATTTTGTTAGGTCCTGTAATTTTATTTTTCTGTTTTTTATTCATGGTTCCAAACTTTTCTTTGCGAACGATTTTTTTAAGGATTCCTGGTCATATAAATTAATAAAAATATTATTCTACAGTGGCTTTTTTTAGATTGAAGGGGAAAACAACTTTAAAAGTGAAATCCCTTCCCATATTAAATACACCCTGGCGTTGGTTTGTAACTGTTACCAGATTGCCGTTCACAGAATAAAAATATTGCGCTATGTTTAAATGGTCTGCATAGGAAATATTGGTCAGGTTCGTGCAGTTTGCATAAAAAGAACAAATCACACTTCTTGTTTTCGGGTTAATAAAATCTGTTCCCACTCCCGCATTTACTAAAGTGTATGGTGCAGAGGCAAGTTCCGTGTACAAGGCGCTGTAAATATTATTCTGTGCCCAGTATTTTGAAACGCCAATAATGAAATAGGTCGATTTAAATATGGAACCATGTTTATCATCCAGTTTGAATCTAAACTCACTATGCAAATGCGCTGCAGGTATATAGGGCAAATGGTCGGTGGAGTCAGAAGCGTCAGGGATATAAGTATATATATAGGAAAACCGGTTATCCATCTCAAGCCATTTTACCAATGCAGGATGTATATTCAAATAAGCGGTCAAACCCGTAAGGATGGCGGTATTAGAGGATACAAATTCGAAAACAGGATAGCCCTGCAATACGGAATCTGTGCGGTCTGCAAAAATAAAATTATTAATGTGGTTATAGAAACCATCAAATTCAAGGCTGATATCTCTTCCATTGTAACCAAAAGCAATATCGAATTGGTATCCCTGTTCCGCTTTTAAGTTAATATTCCCTAATTGAAATGCATTGGAACCAATATTGAGGCCGTTACTGGTAAGTTCGTTAATAGCAGGAGGCCTGAAGCTTTTTGAAATATTGAATTTCACGTATCGTTGATGTGGCAATTGATAAGAAGCCCCAATACTGCCCGACCATCCCGCGTACGTATTGTTGAAAGCTCCAAATTGTACGGTTGATCCTTCTGTACCGTCCGGAACGATTCTGCCATTATTATCGAGCGACATGCTTTTACCCACAAAATTGGTTATATCGTAGCGCAAGCCTCCGCTCAGAGTGAGCGCTTTGATATTTTTTTCCAGGATGGCATATCCTCCTATTTCAAATTTGGTATAGTTTGGTATTTCGTAATCCGGAACATAAGGATCAGGCGGAGCAGCCAAATTATTCATCAGTTCATGCGTTCCATTAATTCCCGTAGTAAGTTTGAAATATTTCGCTGTATTTGATATCTGGTACTTTAATGAATACGGCACATTATAAACGATCATATTATTTTCTCCAACTGTGCCCGAATCTATATCGTGGTGCACACTGGTTGTGAAACCGATATCCATGCCTATAATGCCTTTCCCTGCATTTAAACTGTTTTGCCACCAGGCCTGATATTCTTCCAGTTCTTTATCACCCGCAATGGAAGCATTATATGAAAGGAAGTTAGATCGTGTGGGATAAACCTGATCACCGATCGGGGTATCAAAAATAAATTTACCTGTACTATCACGGTTGCCATTAGGTACTTGTATGCGTCGGTAAAGGGCACTGAAGCTTAGCCTTGAATAGCCCCAGGATTTATTAAGGCCAAGCGTAAGTCTGGCATTACCCTGGTTCCAGGCACTTCCCCATACATATCCATCTTTGGGGTTCCAGTAACTATGTGCTATTTCTCCGCTGGCCTTGAGATCAAACACAAATCCATTATTGTTGCCGCCAATGTTCAACGAGTTACCGATGTAACCGTTATTAGCATGATATTCAGATAGCCAGCTGCCCTGAACAGTTCCACCCGGCACAAATGGCGCTGTTTTAAAATTTACAACTCCGGCTTCCGCACTGCCACCATATTGTAATGATCCCGGACCCCTGATAATTTCTGCGTCATATGCCGCATATGGATCAATCAATATTCCATGATCATCACCCCATTGAAAATCTTCCTGTGGCACACCATCAGTGAGAACCAGGACACGATTAAAACCGAGCCCGTTAATTTGTGGTTTGGTTGTACCAACACCTTCCGTTGTTTCATTTACGCCGGGTTGCGTTGATATGGCATCAATGACTGTATTGAACGAGCCCTGAAGCATCATATCATGTGTAACTATGGATACTGGTACAGGGGACCGTTGAGTATTAGTCACATTTCCAAGTCCCGTGATGATTACCTGCTTCAAAGAACTGTAAGATATAGTTGGATTGAATTCAAGTGTATTATCACTTGGAATATTCACTTGCTGAATGATGGTAGAATATCCGTGGGCCTGTACCTCCACATCGTAAATGCCTTTGGGTAATGAGCTTATTTTGTAATATCCATTTTGATCCGTAACTGCTCCCAGTTTAAGTTGTGGCAGATAAACCGAAGCTGAAGCTATGGGTTTGTGCGTCGCCGAATCAATAACATGGCCGTTTAGTGATTGCGCGCCGGCAACAACAACAGATGATGACATAATGAAGAAAAATATAAATGATTTAATGCTCATAGTAAATTTAATTTCGGATTTGCAAAACCAGTAAATGCTGATTTCAGCATTCGATAATCTCGCGGAGTTTTAATAGTCTTAACACCAGTTTGATTAGTGTTTTTCTTTCGGTGAATTCAATATCTTATGAAATTCCGTATGGGTGGACATCGCCACGCTACTGAGTTCTTTGTTGCTCCTCTTCAGTTTGACAGCATCATTCAGTTTTTCGCAGTCGCTTACCAATTCTTTCAATTGTCCTGAAATTTGAGCTGATTGATAGAGAGAAGGAACGTGCGATTTCTGCCATAAAATGGCTTTGTCCAACAACAACTGGCTGTTTTTTTTCAGTGGTTCCAAATTGCCGCCTTCCACTGGATGAAGAACCTCGGTGACCAGGGCATGAAAATCATTCAATTCCTTCCAACTGCCATCCTGAGTTTTAGCAGTGATTGAAATAAAAAAAGATAAGAGAATAAAAATTCGTCTCATGATAATTAAACTTTTTTCATCAATTACGTGTCATACCAGTTTTTTGGTTGACCATAACGTTACATTGAAAAGAAAAAACGAAAACTCAACCCGGTGGGATAGCCGATTAAACGATCGGAGGACGAAATATGGCTGAAATGTTCCAGTCAGGGATAGCAGAAACATGTAGATTTTGCATGTGCTGAAGAATCAGAGGAACTAAATAAAATGATTTATTGTCAGGAGATTCGCAAAAATCGACACTGGTTAATTTGGAGCCGCCTTTTTGATTCTGTGAATCCTGGTTTTCATTGCTTTTTGCCAGCTTTTTACTCAGGTAACACTTTCCGGCGCAATGCATTTCGGATTTTGCCTTGTTTTCGCAAAGGTTTTCTGTTATGTAGCTTTTGTTCAACGAATATTCCATCAGGGAAATGGGCATTGCCATCATTTTAACTAGAATGATTGCTGCCAAATATATCATTGTAGATATATGTAGGAATTTGCTCATTGATCCGGCAAATATAATCAGCTATGTCTTATTTTTTGAAAATAATTAATGGCATTGGCACAGAGAAGGATTGGCTTGTGGATATCCCATTTGGAGGAGGCTTCAAATAAAATAAAGCCGGTGCTTCGCGCCTTTCATTTCTATTCCTACTCGTTTTGATAGTAAGTTTTTATCGTTCGTAGAAATAAAAATGTCCCATTCGGGGCTTTATTTTATTTGGCGGAGAGAGAGGGATTCGAACCCCCGGAAGTTTGACCTTCAACGGTTTTCAAGACCGCCGCAATAGACCACTCTGCCATCTCTCCGGGCGCAAAATTAGGGCTTGGCGGATGATAGCAAAATATAATTGCTGTTTTTCTTAACTATTCTTTGTCTGTCAATCTTTTATCTGCGATAGTAGTCAGTTTTGAACAGCGGAACACACCAATCATCATTCAGCCATTACCCAACAATATTTTAGACGACAAAAGATGTAAAAAGACATTAGAAGACGTAAAACCAGATAATATGCGGGAGAAAAAGGCGTTATTCTGGAAAACGGAACTATGGCCGAGGTCAAAGATAACTATATCGTACAAGGTTCATCAGGAAGGGTTGGAAAACTTGTCGTGATTAAAATCATCAACGGGAAAACATTTATCACAAAATACCCCGACCGCAGCAAAGTAAACTATACCAAAGAGCAAATCGAATGTAGGAAAATTTTTACCAAAGCTGCAAAGTTTGCCAGTGAAATCGTAAATGATCCGGCGAAAAAATCAACCTATCCGCGCCAGGGCCGGAAATCTATTTACCATTGTGCACTCTCCGATTATTTGACAGAATATAAACGAAAGAAGGCAGATTGATCGTCTGCCAATGCTCATTAATATTAAACTGCCGCAACAGCTTCTTCACCATATAACTGGTCCCTGAAAGATATCGATGGGGAAATAATGAATGGTCCTAAACCCATCTGGTCCCATTTTTTATCAACAGCTTCGATTGTTTTTTCGTCGGCCACAATGATATTGGGCCAGTCACGGTGGAAATTGTCGAGTGCCAGCGTTTTTGTGGTGCCATCAAGACCCATGCAGGCCACCATCCTATCTCCTCTCCTGCCTTCAAATAAAATGGAGTCGCGTTTGGGATCCAGGTTATTACAGAATCGCCAGAGTGCCACGGGCAGATTGGAAGGATCAATATTTTCATCCACATAAAGAATCAATTTCACGCCTGATTCACTGAATATTTTTTCTGCAAAATCCATATGGAGGTCACGGATTTGTCCGATGCGCGTTTTAGATACCGATACAATAAGGCACGGTATTTCTCTTTCCAGCAATTGGCGGTTCACAGATTTTATCTCGGGAAATGTTGTCAGCCAATCGTTATCAGGCAAAAACATTTCAATATCCGTAGCATATCTTTCATCTGTTTCTTCTTCGAATTTTTTTGTTCCGTCGATACACATTTTTCCTCCGAATCCCAGTTTACTGCAGCTATGATCCAACACATCCATCGGTCCCTGCGCAAATGTGATATCCGTAGCCGGATTTACGTTTCCCAAGACATATTTTGCGAGCGATAAATAATCGGTGATCGATACACCTTCATCCACCAGTACCAGGATTTTATTGAACATCATTTGTCCCGCGCCCCACATAGCGCTCATTACTTTTTGTCCATGCCCGGCAAAAGTTTTATGGATCTGTGCAATTACGAGATTATGAAATACTCCTTCCACGGGCATTTCCATATCTACGATTTCTGGAATCATCATCATCTTCATCGGCGCGAGAAAAATTCTTTCTGTTGCTTTACCAAGCCATGCGTCTTCCTGCGGAGGAATGCCGACAATGGTAGCGGGATAAACTGCATTTTTTTTATGTGTGATGGCAGTTACATGAAATGACGGATACCAGTCGGGTAAGGAATAATATCCTGTATGATCTCCAAAGGGTCCTTCCCAGATGGGCGCTTCTTCGGGATCAACATAACCCTCAATAATTATGTCTGCATCGGCTGGCACTTCCAGTTCCGGCTGAGTAAGGCAACGCACGAGTTCAACTTTCTTTTTTCTTAAGAATCCTGCCAGCATGTATTCATCCACGTTATCAGGCAGGGGTGCTGTTGCACTGTATGCATATACTGGATCTCCGCCCAATGCAACGGCCACGGGCATGCGCTTTTTTAATTTCTTATATGCTTCAAAATGCCTTGCACTCACTTTATGTTTATGCCAGTGCATACCGGTTTGCTTTTCATTCAGCAATTGCATACGGTACATACCAACATTCCGGATGCCTGTTTCAGGATCCTTTGTATGAATAACGGGAAGTGTAATAAAAGGTCCGCCGTCTTTTGGCCAGCAGGTTATGATGGGAAGTTTCATGAGATTGGGAGAGTCCATCACGATTTCCTGACAGGCGCCTTTCCCACGAACAACTTTAGGCATCCAGGTCGCGAACTGAGTTAGTTTGGGAAGAATTTTGAGTTTATCAAGTATGGATTCTTTCGGGCCGGCCAACATTTTAAATAAAGATTCTATTTCTTTACTGATATCATCGAGGCGGGAGACGCCGAGCGCAATACACATTCTTTTTTCACTGCCATAGGCATTCATCAGTACAGGAAAATCATAACCGGTATTTTCAAAAAGCAATGCTTTGTTGCGGGAAGCAGTCTTGCTGACGCGGTCTGTGATTTCAGCAATTTCCAATCTGGGATCCGTAAAAGTCTTTATTCGTATCAGTTCTCCAGCGGACTCAAGCGCGTTTAAGAATTCAGCTAAATTGTTAAATGCCATCTTTTCAATTAGAAGACAAAATTAACCAACTAAACTCATTGAACCTTCGGCGGACAATCTGTTCTCCCCCTTCCATAATATCCATCTCCTCTGGTAAGGAGGGCAATACTAACCCGGATGCCTGTATAATAATACATGTCTTTCTCTTTCGGACCACCGCGCGAAGTTCCTGCAACAGGATAGTTAGGATCGCCTCCTTTTAATTCATTTGCACGATAAGCCATTTCAACAGCAAGTGGTCCTTTTGCATTTTGAAGAATGGTCTGATCTACATATATCGTGCTCACATCGTCAAGATAATCAGTAAAAGTTTTTCTTAAGCCGATTTCATAAGCGATCACTACATTTTCACTCACCCTGAATTTAATACCGCCTCCTAAAGGAATTGCGAATTGAGTAAGGCTATATGGCTTTTGACCCGGGTATTGGGGTAGCCCCTCGCCTTCTGTACTCAATGGTTTCAGATACACTTTTTGTCCGGTAGTATCGTATGCATAAGGGTTAAAATGAAAAACAGCTATTCCGCCGAATATAAAAGGAGAAAATTTCTTTTGCGTAATATCCATGAAAGAATATTCTCCCACAAGATTCCATTCAACAATATTCGATTGAAAGCTGAGGTTCCGGGATACCAGATCGGGTTTATTGTATTGGTCAGAAGCACCCACTTTCATAATATAGATATTACTAATAGCAGAAAAATTCCTGGTAATATCGTATTGGGCACCTGCCCCGAATGCAAAGAAGGACTGGTCAAAAGTATAAGCCTTCGCCTGGAGATCTCCTGAATAGTTGGATACGCCGCCTGTAAGATTTATGTGCCAACGCTGAGCTTGCACCAATCCGGGGAAAAGTAAAAAGGAATACAGTAAAAACTTCATGTTCAAAAGATTTCTTATACGGAATAAAATCTTTCAAAGAAGCTGGATTAAAAAAAGAGGATCAAAGGAATTGGAAAATGGAGAGAAGTTATCGCGATAACGCAAGTATTGCGCCAGTTATTGGGGCAAACGCGTTAAAATAGTTCGAATTCAAGTCAAATGCAAGCAAAATTTCTCACTTTATGTAAAAATTCACGACTTAAGCCTAAAGCTCAAAGCTTAAAGCCTAAAACCTTTGTAAGCTTAAAGCCTAAAGATTAAAACTAATACAGTAAATAACTTCAAGCCATAGGTTTATTCGGAGATCCAAAAAGAAGTTTTAAGCTTTAACCTTAAGCTTTGGGCTTTAAGCTTAAAGAGGCTTAGAAGACTTCTCCCAAATTCACAAAAAATCCTCTCGAGCCCATAGTGCCCCAGGCGTAATCAAGAGCAAGATTTGTTCTGGAGAATTTGTTTAGCATTATTCGGATGCCCAGACCAGCACCAGGCGAAATAACTTGATATTTTCCTGTGGTGATATCTGAAAAACTTTCTGCGTCTGCAAAAACAACACCTCCAAAAAGCCCGTTCGCTGAAATAACAAACCGGTATTCTGCTTCCTGGTCAATCATATTCATACTTCTGAACCTGCCCTGGATATACCCCCTTCCTGTATTGCTGTATTCATCCCAGGCTGTGCTGGGTAAGAGCAAATACGGAGGTGTGCCCCCAACAGTAAACCAGTTATAACTCCAGAAAGCAATAATATTCCTGGATTCGGATGGGAATTTTGTATATCCCCTGAATTCAACCAATAAAGATTGCCAGTTGGCATCGCTTCCCAAAAAGGTAAATTTTGGCTGAAAAAGAATATTCGCATAAATCCCTTTTTCCGGATTAATTGGATTTCTCCTGGAATCAAACTTGATATCCAGTGAAATGCCCGAAGCTTTTTCAGTTTTAGTTAAACCATATTGTTGAAAGTCAGTGGGCGGACTACCTGCCGGGAGGATTTCCTGGATATTCCAGAAATAATCAAAATCATATCCGATACCCGCGTATAAGTCAGTTCCAATTTTTCTCAAAACAGCCTGATGCAGTTTAATGTAGGAATAGTCAATATTGTAACTGCTGTCCTGCTTGGTATCCCCGCCCAGGCCAAATGTTTCAGAAGGGTATTTTAAATAACGCCAATCTGTTAGGATATTATATTTATTGTTATGAGTCCAAATGCTGGATGCCACGGGGAATATGATCTGACTTTTCGCAGTGTAGGCAATGCTGGTAACGACCGTTGAAATATTTTCCGTTTCATGATTATGCGAGCCGGTATAAAAGGCCGCATTAGCACTTATCACGCCTGCAAACCCGGTTTGTAATGTATAACCTACCGCAGGGAATGCACTGAAATGAACCCTCCCTTTTTTGTTCACCACCACATCTTCCCTGTTGACAGAATTTTTGTTGAGTATCCTTTCACCAATATCAATCAGGTCAACTTGTTTTACGCCTGGATTAATCGTGGTGTCGGGAACGAATTGCGCCAATAAAAAGATGGGAGAGTTTAAGAAGACAAATAATAGAAAATATTTTAGCATCAGGGGGTTCGATTGGATAAAGGTATAATTGCTATACTGAGGAAATACAATTCTGGTTCCCCTCAATACTAATGTTTAACGAAACGTTAATACACTTTAACATATTTCGCTAAAGCAGTGATTATGAAAAGATTCTGATCCATCTGATTTTCAACCTTCATTTTATACTGTTTTTATATGGTTGTCCCATTTTCTTTTAAAGTTTGAAGGGTTATCTCCCACTATTTTATTAAAAAGCTTATTGAAATAAGACAGGCTTTCAAAACCAACGGCATAGCAGGTTTCCGTCACATTTTGATCCTGCATCAATAAGTTTTTTGCCCTTTCAATTCTGTATTGATTCACAAAATCAGTAAATGTCATATTCGTCTGTCTTTTGAAATACCTGCAAAAAGCAGGAGTTGTCAGATGCACTTTAGATGCAACCAGGTTAACATCCGGCTTTTGGTCATAATGAACACTAATATATTCATATATAGCTCCCATCCTGATCTTATCTTTTAAAATGAAGTCCCTGCCAGAAATGTCATTATTCAGTACAATACGTTCTTTTGATACTGCCAGTTGTTGAAATATTTTTATCAGATGAATCAGCTGATCAAATGATGCCAGCTTTTCTAATTGTTTTAATTCTTCGGCAACATTTTTTTTGGTTTCTCCATAAAAAGATATTCCGTAATCAGCAGTTTTAAATAATTCATGGATCATATCAAATTCCCTCGCTGTTGAAATAGCTGTGCCAAGAAAATCTGTTTTTAACTGGATAACTATCTGTTGATAATCACTTCGTAATCTGTAATCAAAATTTAAATGAGGAAGGTTCCCTCCTATAAAAACAAGATCACTATGAGTATATCCGGAAATATGGGTGCCAACATGACGAATGCCCGCATCAGCTTCTACATAAACCAGTTCAATTTGAGGGTGATAATGCCAGAGAAAGGTATTTCTGAGACGGGGTGAAAATAGCTTGAATGATTTACCCGGTTCAAATTCTATCTTTTCCAATTGTATTTCATTCACCTCCGGTTATAATTTATTGTGACTGTAATTTAACATTTAGGTCAATACAGAGCAAATACTGGTCAATAGCCATGAAAGATGCATATAATACGGGGTTTAGATTTGTATTAATAAATCAATTCGTATGACAGTTAAAACGATGGCTCCTGCAGACCAATTTACCATGGCTCATAAGGAAATACCAGGTAATCCCTCTACTGCAAAGTCCAGCCAGATGAAATTAAATGATCGTAGTAATGGGGAGCCGCTTCGTGTACTTACTGAAGAGGGCTGGAATTTTTGGGTACATAATGGTTACGTGGTAATCAGGAATGCTGTTCCGAAGGGGCAGGTAAAAAGACTGGCTGATTATCTATGGGAATATGAGGATAAGAATCCGGATGATTTGGATACCTGGTATAAAAGACCTAACGTTCAGATGGAAATGAAGGAGCTCAATAATACCGGGATGGTTGAAATATATAATCATCAGTATTTATGGGATAACAGGCAATACCCGAAAGTTCACCAGGCTTTTGCTGACATCTGGGGAACCGAAAAACTCTGGGTTACGATTGACCGTGCAAATCTGAATTTCCCCCTGAGGCCTGGATTTGAATATAAGGGTTTTATTCATTGGGACTATGATCCAGAAACAAAACCGCAAAATGTGCAGGGAGTATTAGCACTCGCGGATCAGACGGATGAAAATATGGGTGGCTTTCAATGCGTACCCGAATTATACAGAACTTATGATACCTGGAAGCTAACACAGCCTGAGGATCGGGATCATTATAAACCGGATATTTCGGGTCTGGAGTTGGTAAAAGTAAAACTTGAAGCGGGAGATCTGCTAATTTTCAATAGCCTGGAGCCACATGGTATCAGGGCCAATCTGAGTAAAAATAAAGTACGCATCGCCCAATACCTTGCCATGATGCCTGCGCAGGAAGAAAATGAAGAGCTCAGGCAGTGGCGAATAAACAGCTGGAAAAGCAGGAATGCGATGACAGGATATGCTTTTCCCGGTGACCCATTGGAAAGAGAGAAAAAAAATCCTATCGCAGAATTATCTCCCTTGGGAAAAAAATTATTGGGATTAGAAAAATGGTAGATCATATTAATAAAAAAACCCCGCAGGTGCGGGGTTGACGGACTAAAGACTGCGATCAAATAAATCTTTCTGTACTACCAGATTGTAATGGCTCCTATAAATTTCCCTGACGCATCAAATTCCACCTCATATTTCGTATTATTCGAATCAATGACTACAATATAACCCTGCAATGTTCCATTCAACGTGAAAGAATATCCTTTTTCAAAAACATAATTAGGATAAGTTGTAGTCAGGTAAGTCTGTGCATTTGCAGGCAGTGCCGTCTGATCCACTTGTTGTGAAACAGGCCCCGGTGAATATAATTTAACTCTCTTTTCAAAATCACCCGAATGATTGAAAACAGTTGCATAGAGTCCGCTGTCTTGTGACAGGACTATGTAGCTGCTGTCAAAACTAACATATGCTTTCATCAGACTGTCATTCGGATAATTAGTCGACATATATGATAAAACTGATGCAGGAAGTGCGCTCAACGAGATGGTATCCCTTCCCCTTTCATTCGGATCGCGATCACAAAAGCGCCCTCCACGATGCCAGCCATCATTATACAAATCACCTTTTTCTCTTTGTTCAAGTACTCCAACAAAAGACCCTGTTCCGTCAAAGAGTACAGCCACAGGTTTTCCATTGTAATTTACAATAGCTACATAACCTCCTATATTCCCTGCACTGTCTTTTATTTCGTATCCTCTTAAAAAAGTATAACCACTGTAATTAGAATCAAGATAGGCGGTGACATTCGCAGGTAATGCAGCAGCAGTCACCGAATCTCTGAAATAGCCCCGGGGACAAGGCTGGATGACATAAATAGAATCGTTTGAACTTGAATCAACTGCGATGCCTAGTATCGGAGAATTGGATGAAGTATTATTGGAAGATGTGCTATTCGAAGACGACATTTCCTTATTGCATGATTCCACTGAAAGAATAACCGCGCAGGAAAAGCAAGCCAGGCCAAGCCAGGAGAGTAACCGGATCATAATTTTGAGTTTTGTTGAATGATAAATGTATTGTCAGGCTTTGTTAAAGAATTTCAAATTTGCAGTCAGCCTGGTTCAACAAAAAGTGTTTCCGAAATACTTTACGATGTCATTTAAAGGGAAGCTGCTTTTCTGCGGTTAATTAGCTGTTAAGGGGTGATCAGCTAAATTTTGGAAAGCGATTATCTAAGAAACAGCCATTTAATTTTAACAAAAACCAAACCATTTTTACCGGAATTATTTTTTGCGGAAATTACTATTGTATTCTCCGAAGAATCTTTCGAAGTAATACGATCATTGAATTCGGTTTTTTAAAATGTTTCACATTTTTATGGCTGTCTTTCAGAAGAGATAAAATATGCATTCGGCAAATGAGGAATAAGGAAGAATCGTGGCAATAAAATTGCATAACTGGCAATTTACTATGAAGAGAAGTAATAATAAACTGGTTTATATAGTGGATGATGATCCTGATGACCGGCAGATCATTCTGGTTGCTTTCCTTGAAAATAAATACCAGGGAGAATATGCATTTATAGAATCGGGAGATCAATTGCTTGAAGATCTCAGGGATCCCGATACACTATTCCCCTCAATAATCATGCTTGATCTCAATATGCCAGGTATTATCGGACTTCATGTACTTCAGGAAATACGGCGTGAAAAAAAATATAGCCATATACCAATTATAATTCTGACAACTTCATCTCTGCATATGGACCGAAAACTGGCTTATGAATATGGGACAAATTGTTTTCTAAGAAAACCAAATTCTTTTCAATATCTGGTTTCTCTTATGGATGCCATAATTAAATTATGGCTTATTGATAATGATCTCTGACAAATTGTTTTTTTGCAATAATATTCTTTAAGAAAAATTAAAAACCCGTCCGGCTTAGCCGGACGGGTTTTTGATGTTGTTTACACCTTAAACTGTCGGGACGACTGGATTCGAACCAGCGGCCTCTTGCACCCCATGCAAACGCGCTACCGGGCTGCGCTACGTCCCGAATTAATCAAATCATTTATCAACCGTCAACCGTCAACCGTATATAGTATACCGTCAAAGGGCGTGCAATTTAAGATAAAAAATTCTTGCCCGAAAATGAATTCATTCCTATACCGTATCTTCGCGCAATTCCTTCTAGATGAAGCTTCTAATTAAACAGGCTTGCATAACTGACCCGCTCTCTTCCCATAACGGAACCATTCAGGATATTTTAATTGAAAAAGGCACAATCCACGAGATTGCTCCTTCAATTTCAGAAAAGACAGACCAGGTTATTGAACAAAAAGGTCTTCAGATAAGCCCCGGATGGGTGGATATTTTTTCCAATTTTGCCGATCCTGGTTATGAATTCAAAGAAACGCTGGAGACAGGTTCTGCGGCAGCTGCAGCCGGCGGTTTCACAGATGTTTTTCTTATTCCAAATACACAGCCCATCACTGATAATAAATCGCAGGTTGAATACCTTCGTCAAAGATCCTCAGATTTACCGGTTTCCATCTGGCCCATCGGTGCAATCACAAAAAGCCTGGATGGAAAACACCTCGCTGAAATGTATGATATGCAAAACAGCGGTGCGGTTGCTTTTTCTGACGGACTTAATCCTGTGCAGTCATCCGGCGTCCTGGTGAAGGCCCTGCAATACGTAAAGGCTTTCCATGGAGTAGTTATTCAAATTCCTGACGACACAAGTATATCTCCCAACGGTCTCATGCATGAGGGTGTTATTTCAACTCAGCTCGGTTTGCCTGGGAAACCAATGATGTCAGAAGAACTTATCATTGCACGGGATATTAAACTGGCCAGATATTCCCAGTCACGCATTCATTTTACAGGTGTCACTTCTCCCAAATCCATCGATTATATTCGTCGCGGTAAAGACTCCGGACTGGATATCAGTTGCTCGGTTACACCTTACCATCTTTTCTTCAACGACGAAGCGCTGCTGGCATATGATACAAATCTGAAAGTATACCCACCGATTCGTTCAAGGGCGATAGCATCGAAATTAAAAGAAGCCGTGCTTGATGGTACTGTCGATTGCATAGCATCACATCATCTGCCTCATGAATACGATAGTAAAGTTTTGGAATTCGAATACGCGAAATACGGAATGGCAGGACTGGAAACCGCATACGCTGTTATACAAACATTATTTCCGGATTTGGCGGCAGAAAAAATATATGCTTTGTTTGGAGGAAATGCCCGAAGAATATTTAAACTCAACCTGTCAACAATTGAAAAAGGAAGCAGTGGAAGTCTGACTTTATTTAATCCCGGCACTGAATGGGTGTTTGATCTGAATAGATCAGCATCCAAGTCCAAAAATTCACCTTTTGGCGGGGAAACATTCAGAGGTAAGGCGATTGGTATAATATCAAAAGGAAAACTACACTTGAATTCCTAAACAATATAAAAACTGCCAAATGGAAAAAAAATCAACAGACTTTATGGGTAAAGCAATCCTTCTTTCTTTAATATTAATAATATTAAATCTGATCGGGGGATTTGCGCATCTTCAATTCGAGAGCTGGTTTAAATGGCTGCCTTCCATTATTCTGCTAGTTGTAATTATTATTTTTTGTATTCAATATGGAAAGCAACAAACCGATGGGGTAACATTCGGAAAAGTATTTGGGTACGGGTTTAAAATTTCTTTGGTCGTTTCTGTACTGATTGCAATATATTCTCTACTTTCTATTTTATTTATATTTCCTGAATTTACTGATCAGGCTCTACAGCAGGCCAGAGCCGGTATGGAAGCTAAAGGAAACCTTACAGAAGATCAGATTGATCAGGGAATGGCTTTTACAAAGAAATTTTTACAGCCTGTACCTGTTAGCATCTTTGCTTTTTTGGGTACACTGTTTTTTAGTACGATAGCCTCTCTTTTAGGAGCTGCTTTTACTAAAAAGAGTGAACCCGAACCCGAAATTTTCAAAGACAATCCATAGCATGAACGATTTAATACCGTCATCAAAATATTCCATTCCACTGCGTTTCGGACTGATTACAGGGCTGATATATATAGTATTACTTTTTATCCGCTATAAATATTTCGCCTCTAATCCGGTTCAATTTGGTCTGTCTGCCCTGGTGACTTATATCATTATTTTGATGATGTATTTATTCACGGGTATTGCCAGAAGAAAAGAATTGGGAGGATATGGCGAATCGAGGGAAATTTTTCAATCGATCTTCATCGTGATCCTGATTACTGAACTGGTATATATTCTTTTTAATCTCATTTATTTAAAATATATCGACCCCGCTTTCTGGGAAAACCTTAAAACGACAACCTTATCGTATTATCAGGGGTTAAAGCTGAATGGTGAACAAATGGATCAGAGGATGAAAAGTTTTAAGGATGTAGACCAGCAGACTAGACCCATAGGTCTTTTGAAAGGATATGGATTTAGTGTAGTTATCGACTCTTTATTCGGATTAATATTTGCGGCCATTCTCCGAAAGAAAAAACCCAATTCATAATCAGCATGGATATATCTGTAATCGTACCATTATTGAATGAGGAAGAGTCCCTCCCCGAACTCGCTGTATGGATTGCGCGTGTAATGAATGATCATCAGTTTTCCTATGAAGTGATCATGGTTGATGATGGGAGCTCGGACCGGTCATGGGAAGTCATTGAATCGCTGCACGAAAAGAATAATCGTTTTAAAGGCATCCGTTTTCAAAGAAATTACGGCAAATCGGCTGCGTTGAATGAAGGATTCAAAACTTGTCATGGTGACGTGGTAATTACAATGGATGCTGATCTTCAGGATGACCCGGATGAAATTCCTGCTCTGTATCAGATGATCACAAGAGGTGGATTTGACCTGGTAAGCGGATGGAAAAAACTTCGCCATGATCCCATTTCCAAAACCCTGCCTTCGAAATTTTTTAATTGGGTTACTTCCAAAGTATCGAAAATAAAACTGCACGACTTTAACTGCGGGTTGAAGGCATACAGGCTTAATGTGGTGAAAAGTATTGAAGTTTACGGTGAGATGCACAGGTATATTCCATTGATAGCCAAATGGGCAGGGTTTAAAAAAATTGGGGAAAAAGTCGTGGATCACCACGCCAGGAAATATGGCATTTCTAAATTTGGCGTGGGTCGTTTGATTACCGGGGGGTTGGACCTCGCTTCTATCATGTTTGTAGGCAAATACGGCAAGAGGCCCATGCATTTGTTTGGTTCGTGGGGAATGTTCAGTTTTCTTTTTGGTTTCGTGGTTTTCTTCTATTTATTTATATCGAAATTCTTTTTTGATAAAACCAGCATTAACCAAAGACCCTTGTTTTTTGTTGCCTTGATAGCGATGGTAATCGGAACGCAACTTTTTGTAACCGGATTCATCTCCGAATTGATTTCCAGGAATTCTCCCAATCGCAATGCATACCTGGTCGAAAAGAGAACGGACGTATGAATACCGTTATCATTGGACCTGCATGGCCGCTGCGCGGAGGCCTGGCGAGTTTTGATCAGCGTCTTTGCCGGGCTATTATGGAAGAAGGTCACGCATGTTCTATTTATTCTTTTTCATTACAATATCCCGGATTTCTTTTCCCGGGTACCACACAATATTCTTCAGATCCGCAACCTGAGGGAATCGAAATTCATCCTGTTATTAATTCAGTGAATCCATTCAACTGGATGCTCATTGGCAGTCGTTTGAAAAAAGAAGCGCCTGATCTGATCATTGTACGTTATTGGCTTCCTTTCATGGGACCCGCACTGGGAACGATTTTAAGACGGGCGAGGAAAAACAGGAAAACAAAGATCGTTGCCATTACTGATAATATTTTGCCACACGAAAAACGTCCGGGTGATAAGCCATTTACAAAATATTTCCTCGGAAGCTGCGATGCATTTGTTACCATGAGCGATTCTGTTATGGACGACCTGAGGAAATTAGAAAAAACAAAACCTGCTAAACGGGTAATCCATCCCTTATATGACAATTTCGGAGATATCATAGGTAAAACATCAGCAAGAAAATTCCTGCATGAGAAACTCCAATTAAATATTGGACAGGATGAGAAAATTATTTTATTCTTTGGATTCATCAGGAAGTATAAGGGACTTGATATCCTGTTAAGGGCCATGGCTGAACCTTCTATGAAAAACTCCGGTATCCGATTGTTGATAGCAGGAGAATTTTATGAGGACCAGGGTCAATATCTGAAATTAATAGATGAATTAAAAATTGAAAAGCAGTTGATTCTAAAAACTGATTTCATTCCGGATGCAGAAGTTAAATATTATTTATGCGCAGCCGATGCAGTTATCCAGCCTTATCGTCATGCTACGCAAAGCGGTGTTACTCCTCTTGCTTATCACTTTGAAAGACCTATGATCGTTTCTAATGTTGGAAGTTTTGCAGAACAGGTCCTGCATGAGCAAACAGGTCTGGTATCAAATGCCGACCCAGCTGCTTTATCCAATGCCATCCTGCGTTTCTACGAATTAGGAGAAGAATATTTTATTCCTCATCTTCGCATTGAAAAGAAAAAATATTCCTGGAAAAACCTGGTAAACACCATTTTTGATCTATCCCATGATATACAGAAGTAAAGCTCCTCTCAGGATAGGACTTGCCGGCGGAGGCACAGATGTAAGCCCCTACAGCGATCTTTATGGTGGCGCTATTTTAAACGCCACGGTTTCCTTATATGCTTATGCCAATATTGAAATCACAGATCTGGAAGAAGTCCATTTTGAATCTATAGATTACAAATCAAAACAAATCATCAGTAAGGGTTCTCCTGTAGAATTTAACGGTGTCCTGGATTTGCATAAAGGTGTTTATGACAGGATCAGGAAACAATACCCCGGCGTGCCGGCGGGTTTTAAATTGTCCACATTTGTGGACGCGCCAGCCGGATCTGGTCTCGGTACATCATCCACGCTTGTAGTTGCAATAGTGGGTGCCTTTGCGGAAATGCTGAAACTGCCTTTGGGAGAATATGATATCGCCCATCTCGCATATGAAATTGAAAGAAAGGATTTGAAAATGGCGGGTGGAAGACAGGATCAATATGCCGCAACATTTGGCGGCGTGAATTACATGGAATTTTTTGGAGAAGATAAAGTGATCGTTAATCCACTGCGCGTAAAACAACAATATTTATTTGAGCTGGAAAATAATCTCCTTCTTTATTATACTGCTACAAGCCGTGAATCTGCCAAAATTATTACACAGCAGAGCCAGAACGTGGTGGATAAAAAATTTGCTTCCATCGATGCGATGCATCAGTTGAAACAGCAATCCCAGCGCATGAAAGAAGCGTTGTTGAAAGGGAGACTGAATGAAATCGGTGAAATACTGGATTTCGGATTTCAACAAAAACGACGTATGGCGGATGGTATTTCCAACAGCAGGATGGAAGAAATTTACATTGCAGCAAAATCAGCCGGAGCTACGGGCGGTAAGATCTCAGGTGCCGGCGGCGGGGGGTTCATGATATTTTATTGTCCGGGTAATACAAAATTCAAGGTTATGGAAAAACTAAGTGATTTTGGCGGACATTGTAAAACTTATCAGTTTGTGGATCATGGTCTGACTACCTGGACCATTTAAAATCATTATATGATCGATCATATTAAAAAAATTATAAGTGAATCCATTTCAGTCAAGAAGAAAATATTGCTGGATGAAGTTATTCTGAATAATATCATTCAGGTTGTTCAGGAAATTGTAAAAGCATTTAAAGAAGGGAAACGGGTTTATTTTGCAGGAAACGGTGGCAGTGCTGCCGACGCCCAACATCTGGCAGCAGAATTTTCCGGTCGTTTTTATACGGACCGGGCTGCTCTTCCGGCAGAAGCTTTGCATTGTAATACGTCATATCTGACAGCTGTTGCCAACGATTACAGTTATGACGAAATTTATGCACGCCTGATACGCGGTATCGCTCATCGGGGTGATGTGCTGGTTGGATTATCTACTTCAGGCAATTCAGGAAATATTGTAAAAGCATTTGAAGAAGCCAGGGAGAAGAAGGTGATTACTGTCGGCTTTACAGGTGAAACTGGTGGTAAAATGAAATCACTATCTGATTATCTTTTTAATATTCCATCTACAGATACACCCAGGATACAGGAATCACATATTCTGGTTGGACATATCGTATGTGAACTGGTAGAAAAAGAATATTTTAAATCGTAGTTGAAATGATTACCGAGGCAATTGTTCTGGCAGGCGGCCTCGGAACGAGGTTAAAGATGGTCGTGGCGGATCTTCCTAAAAGCCTGGCCCCTGTTGCCGGAAAACCTTTCCTCGCTTATCTTTTGGATCATGCCAGGAAACAGGGAATTGAAAAATTTATTTTTGCCCTCGGTTATAAAACCGAATTGATAGAAACATTTGTCAGGAAATATTTGCCGGAAGAAACATATGTTTTTTCAATAGAAAAAGAACCTTTGGGAACCGGAGGCGCCATTTACAAGGCATGTAAACAAGCTTCTTCAGCAAATATTATAATTCTCAATGCAGATACTTTTTATGGCATCCTTTATTCGCAGCTTGCCAGTATGCACGAGCAACACAAGGCTGACTGTACCTTGGCTTTGAAACCCATGAAAGAATTTGAACGTTATGGCGCGGTTGATATGGATGAAGAAAATACGATCGGGGGATTCAGTGAAAAAAAATATCAGTCCAGCGGCCTTATTAACGGCGGCGTATATGCGCTGAAGGTTGAATCTTTTGTAAAGAAATCCTTTCCTGAAACCTTTTCTTTTGAGAAGGATTATCTTGAACCAGAATGTGTAAAAGGAAATATTCTGGGGCTTGTTTCCGATGCATATTTTATTGATATTGGTGTGCCTGAGGACTATCAGCGAGCACAGAAGGAACTGCCTGAGGCAATTATTAATTATTGATTATTAATTATTCTTAGCTATTATTTGAGTTCATTGACAAGAAAATTTATCTCTTCAAAAACTAATAATCAATAATCTATAATTAATAATTGTAATGTTCGATCTCTCCCATATCAACAAAACCTGGACTCTTTTTCTCGACCGCGATGGTGTTATTAATTATGAGAATCCGGGAACTTATGTGAGGAACTGGGATGAATTTATTTTCTATCCGAATGCTCCTGAAAATATTGCTTATTTCAATACGAGGTTTCAGCATATTGTGCTTGCGACCAATCAGCGTGGTATAACAAAAGGAATTATGACAATTGCAGACCTGGAAAACATTCATACAAGAATGTTGAAAGCTATTGACGAGAAGGGTGGAAAAATTGACAGGATTTATTATTGTGTTGATGGTGAAGCATCAAGCTCCTGCCGTAAGCCAAACCCGGGAATGGCCTACCAGGCAGTGAAGGATTATCCGGATATTGATCTGAAAAAATCACTGATGGTAGGAAATAATCTCAGTGATATGCTGTTTGGCAAAAATGCAGGTATGCGGACCGTATTCCTGCAAACGACCAAGCCTGACCTCGAATTGCCTCATGATGATATAGACCTGTATTTTAACAATCTGGATACATTTACATCGGCACTGAAGAAATCATAAATTTTTGAAAGAATTGGCCGGTTTCCTATGAGTTGCTGATCTTCCTTGTAAATTGCGTGAGAATTTCAATAAATATCCATGACCCTGAAAAAGCATTTTTTTCTTCTCTTTTTGACAGGGTGCCTGATTTCCATGGCTGACTACGGACAAACTGTTGCAGGGAAACATTTTACAACGTTTGACAAGTCACAACTTGAAAAACAACAGGACTCACTTGTGCCATTTGCTTATGAAATAGTCAACGCACCCGAACCTAATCAGCGATTCAGAGCCGACAGTTTTTTTATAAGGTTATTTGTCAGATCATTAAAAATTTCCAATTCTTTTTATTTCCCTTTTGATTCATTGCAAACCATTTCGAAATTATATGCGCCGGACAGCAGTTTTCGAATCTTTACCTGGCAGATAAAAAAAGATGAATACGAGTATTTCCAACGGGGCGCCATTCAAATGAGAACTGAAGACGGTTCCCTGAAGCTTTTTCCATTGCATGATTTTTCCAACTTCACTTCAAAACCGGCAGATTCAGTACGCAGTCCGAATAATTGGATTGGTGCAATTTATTACCGGATCATTCAAAAAAAATTCAATGGAAAAAATATTTATACATTACTTGGATTTGACGACTTCACCATTGACAGAAATAAGAAATGGATGGAGGTGCTGACTTTTAACGATCAGGATCAACCCGTTTTTGGCGGACCTTATTTTTCATTTAAAAATGATTCAGCTAAGGCAGCTAAAAAACAGGTCATGCGTTTTTATATTGAATATAAAAAGGAGGCTGTCACGTCATTCAATTATGATACTTCACTTAATATGATCATCTATGATCACCTGATTTCCGAATCTGATGAGCCAGACAGGAAGGAAACTTTTGTTCCGGATGGCGATTATGAAGGATTTACATGGCAGGACGGGCAATGGCTGCATGTTCCAAAGGTCTTTAATCAGGCTTTGCAGGACGGTCAGTTTCCGACTGACAAGAAGATTCTGAATGATGACGGTGGAATTAATGAGGAACTTCTTAAACAACAGTCTGACAAAAATAAAAAGAAATCCAATCCATAGTATGGTAGTGTGAAACTGTGGAAGTCAGGAAATGAAAGAATGAAATTTAAAAATTCAATTTTAAATTTCATTTTCACATAGTCACATTTTCACAATTCCACCATTCTATATTGTGAATTTCGTGCTGCAGCCCTTACTCATCTAATTTTAAAACAGCCAGAAACGCTTCCTGTGGAATTTCAACATTACCTACCTGGCGCATACGCTTTTTACCTTCTTTTTGTTTTTCAAGAAGTTTTCTTTTGCGGGAGATGTCGCCTCCATAGCATTTAGCCGTCACATCTTTGCGTAAAGCGCTGATGGTTTCTCTTGCAATGACTTTAGAACCAATGGCAGCCTGGATAGCTATCTGAAATTGCTGTCTTGGTAATAGTTCTTTTAATTTCTCACAAAGCTTACGACCAAAATCTGCTGCACGACTCCGGTGAATAAGCGCGCTGAGTGCATCCACCTTCTCGCCATTTAATAAAATATCCATTTTGGCAATATCGCTCTCACGGTATCCAATTGGATGATAATCGAAAGAAGCATATCCTCTTGTCTGGCTTTTAAGTTTATCATAAAAATCAAAGACGATTTCAGTTAAGGGCATTTCAAAATGTAGCTCTACCCTGGTGGGTGTTAAATAGTTCTGATTTAGAAGTATACCACGCTTACCTAAACATAAAGTGATAATATTTCCAATATACTCCGGCTTTGAAATGATCTGTGCATTGATGTAGGGCTCTTCAATCCGTTCAGTCCTGGTAGGATCGGGCATTTCAGCCGGATTATTTACCTGTATCGTTTCTCCTTTTGTTGAATAGGCGATAAAACTTACGTTGGGAACTGTTGTAATAACAGTCTGATTAAATTCCCTTTCCAGTCTTTCCTGGATTATCTCCATATGCAGCATACCCAGAAATCCGCAACGGAAACCAAAACCAAGCGCCTGGGATGTTTCCAGTTCATATGTCAAGGGAAGCATCATTAAGCTGGAGTTTATCCATACACTCGCGCAATTCTTCAAAATCTTCTGTCAACACCGGAAAAATGCCTGCAAATACCATGGGTTTAACTTCCTGGAAGCCCTGTATCATCTGTGGATTTGGATTTGAACTCAGGGTAATGGTATCTCCCACTTTGACCTCTTTGGCATTCTTAATACCCGTAATGATATAACCCACATCTCCAGCCCGGACTTCGGGTTTGGGTTCGAGCCCCAGTTTGAGTATGCCTACTTCATCGGCCTGGTATTCCTGACCTGTGGAAACAAAACGCACTTTATCACCTTTTTTCAAAACACCATTCATGATACGGTAGTAGACAATGATTCCACGGAAAGAATTGAATACGCTGTCAAAAACAAGCGCCTGGAGTGGAATATCGGGATTGCCTTCGGGTGGCGGGATACGTTCAACTATAGCCTCCAGGATAGCTTCCACACCGAGCCCGGTTCTTGCGCTGGCAAGCAGGATGGATTCTCTTTTGCAACCGATGAGCTCTACTATCTGATCGGTCACTTCTTCCACCATGGCCCCATCCATATCTATTTTATTGATCACAGGAATTATTTCCAGATCGTTCTCAATTGCGAGATAGAGATTGGAAATAGTTTGGGCCTGTATTCCCTGGGATGCGTCAACAAGTAATAATACGCCTTCACAGGCTGCCAGTGCACGGCTTACCTCGTAAGAGAAGTCAACATGACCCGGCGTATCAATGAGGTTCAGAATATATTCCTGACCCTTTAATTCATAGTTGATCTGTATCGCATGACTTTTTATAGTAATTCCCTTTTCGCGCTCAAGGTCCATATCATCCAGTACCTGGTCTTTCATTTCACGGTCACTGATGGTATGGGTAACCTGCAACAGCCGGTCAGCCAGGGTTGATTTACCGTGATCTATATGGGCGATAATACAGAAATTCCGGATGTTCTTCATGGGCGATCCCTTCATTTTTTAGAGCCGCAAAGCTACATAAAAAACCTAAGGCTTTTGGCTTAGGTTTAATGTGGTAAATGAGGAATTGTAGTCATTGGCTACCGGCCAACAACCAACCGCCAACCATTGGAGCTAATTCCCTCTTAATTTTGGAAAATGGAATATCAGTTGCTTGGGAAATCAGGGTTAAAAATCAGCAGAATCGGATTTGGCGCTATGTCACTGGAATTGAATAATCCGCTCAATGAAACCTTGTTGAACAAGGCATTGGACGAGGGTATTAATTTTTTCGATACTGCGGATATGTATCAACAGGGATTGAATGAAACTTTACTGGGCAGCGTATTCCGTGAGAAAAGAAAAAGGATCATACTGGCTACCAAGGTGGGAAATCAATGGAGAGCTGATGGCTCTGGCTGGGATTGGAATCCTTCAAAGGAATATATTTTATCAGCTGTGGATAATAGCCTCCGGCGACTTCAAACAGATTATATTGATTTGTATCAGTTGCATGGGGGAACAATAGAAGATCCTATCGAAGATGTTCTAGAAGCATTTGAACTTCTGAAATCGTCGGGAAAGATTCTTAATTATGGTATATCATCCATTCGTCCGAATGTGATCAGGGAGTACGTTAAACGATCTGATATAATCAGTGTGATGATGCAGTACAGTTTGCTCGACAGGAGACCCGAAGAATCGATGTTACCATACTTATTGGAAAACAATGTGGGCGTTCTGGCGCGCGGTACACTTGCTAAGGGCCTTCTTATATCAAAACCGCCTGAGCCTTTTTTAAACTATTCTTCTGAGCAGGTTGAAAAAATGAAAACTGCCATAAAAACTATGTCAGACGGGCTTTCACCTTTTGAAACTGCAACCCAATATGTATTACAACATCCACCTGTCAGCTCAGCAGTAATTGGCATCAGAACAATAGAACAATTGCAGGATGCACTGGCAGTTAAATTTAAATCACTGAAATATTTAAATTTGAAAGAGCTGGGAGATGTATTTCCTGCAAATAAATACATCGATCACCGGTGATTATTTTCCAGTACATCATTATAAACCTGCAGGATTTGTTTACCAATTGTTTGATATGAAAATTGCTCTTTTGCATGTTTACTTATAAGATCTTTTTTAAATAATTCATAATTCGAAATCATTTGTTTCATTGCTTCGAAAAGCTGGACTTCCTTTCCTGCTTCTACCAGAATTCCATTATCAGGATTAACGACTTCACGAATTCCGCCCACATCGCTGGCAATGACAGGGACACCGGTACAAAGTGCTTCCAGAATTACACAGGGCATGTTTTCATAATAACTAAACATAATCAGTGCATCAGCATTTCGTAATTCTTTTCCCACTTCCCCATACGAGATTTCACCCGTAGTACGAATTCTTCCGCCCGACATGACTTCAGCTGTTAATAATTTATTGACTGAAGGGTTTAGAGGACCGACCAACACAAGTTCCACATCAAACCGGAGCTGCAACATCTGAATAAAACTGTTGATAATTCCTTCGGGATTTTTTGGATATAACAATGAAGAAATATGAATGAAACGGAATGTATGGGTTGATTTTACTTCTGCAGGATAAAATAAAAGAGTGTCTACTACATTCGGAATTTTTTGAAAGGGAACATGAGCCCAAAATTGACCGATTTGTTTGCCTAAGGATGTACTGACCGGAAGAACAAGAGTTGCATTTTTCAGGATTTTTCTGGTCAGAAAACGGGTTAAAAATGATTTCTTAAATAAACTGTCTTTCGCGTTAGAGAAATAGCCAGACCAATGTTCGGTTAGTATGTAGGGAATTTTATATTTCCATTTCATATAAAGTGCGATCAGCCCGGCTTTCATTGCTACCTGAACATGTACTATTTCAGGAAGTTCATTTTTTCTCCTGAGCTGCTGTATAAACTCCCTGTTCTTTTTGAAATAATCAATGAAGGATTTAATTTTTGAAAAAATGTTGTTGTCCTGACCCGAAGAGGGATAATAAAGGATATACTCGTTCAGATTTGCTGTTTTTAATTCTGAATTTGTATTATGCGCTCTTTCGGAAAAATTTATATGGGCATATTTTCCAACCCATAGTACAGTCAAAGCCTGGTAAATCGATACTGCTTCAGCCTGTCGTTTAATAAAGTCCCCGCTGAATGGATCCGTTTCATTTGGATACCAGCTAACCAGCCAAAGTACTTTTTTCATAAAATCGAATTTTATACAATATAGTTTTCCGGAGAAGGTTCCTGAATATCCTTTCCGACCGACTGCAGGATTTGATTAAGGTCAGACTTGCGGATCAGTAAAAAATCTTTCCATGAAACGGAATATTCCTTACGGTAAATGTATATGGTATAACAATAGTAGCTAAAAAAACCGGCACTGCTTACAATGGATGCAGAACGGACTCCATACCGTGGCAAAGCAACAATGTCTCCAATGCAAATAACTGTTAGTGCCAATAAAGATCCACGGATATTGATTCCAATTCTTCTGTTAGCTGAAAACCAGGAAGTCATCGGATAATTCATAGTCACGCATAAAATACCTGGTATAAGCAGAATAAAAAGCAAATACGTATTATTGAAGGATGCTCCAAAAACCATCGGTATAATATACCAGCCAATACTCAGAATCAGAATACAAATCGATCCGTTTATCCAGAACAGGATTCGGGTAACGGCCGTCAATTCTGTTGTATTGCCAGATTTTTTTGATGAGGAGAATATGGGAAATAAAGTTGCCCCAAAAATTCCCGGAAGTATAAACAACATCTGGGCGAGTTTGGAAGCCTGGATATAATTACCCAGATCTTTTGCTGAACAATAATATTGTACAAACCAATAATCAATTCTGTTTACAAGAAAATAAATCAGATTGGCAGTCAGGGCAGCCAGAGAATATTGAAATACTTTTTTTAATAAAGGTTTTGCGGGCAATATAAATCTGCCGGAGGCTCGATTGTCAAAGAAAAAAACAAACATTATCAGTAGCCCCTGCAAAAAAAAACCGGAGAAATAAATCTGGATGAAATGAGATTTTACAAATGGATGATTTTTCCCGGTCATTAGTAAAAGAATCAGGAATATATTAACGAGAAACAGCACTTTATTTGGGGGAGCGAATTTTTTTTTCGAATAAAACAATGCGGTGAAAAAAGTTGTGAGCAGAACTCCCAGAATAAAAAGAAAACTGGATAATAGGAAACCTGTGCCGTTTAAAAAAGTAGAATCTGAAAAATACAGAACCGAAAACCATATCGTAAACGCGATCAGGGCAGCAGCTGCAGACCAGATCAGGCAAAAACCGGCCATTTGAGATGAATCCAGATTGCCCGACGCTATATAATACGTTGACCCGGATTCGAGGCTCAGACTGGTAATCAGTAAAATCAGGGCCAGATTATTGATGATAAAAAAAATCTGGCCGCTTTTTTCTGCTGCAAAGAAACGGGCAATACAGATATTTAAAAGAAGTACTGAAAAAAAATACAATCCCCGCCAGAGGATATGATTGAGGATGAGGCGGGCGTTGTGCATGTTCGAATTTTGAGCAAGTGTGAGAGTATGAGATTTGAGTTTTAATTTCACTCTCACACCCTCACACTCTCACACTATTATTTTAGCGCTTTTATTATCTCCAAAAACTCTGAGGCTAAAAGCGAGGCTCCGCCGACCAATCCTCCATCCACATCTTTTGAAGCGAATATTTCCCGCGCGTTACCGGCCTTCACACTTCCGCCATACAGAATTGAAATCTGATCTGAGATGGATTCCCCATATTGATTTTTCAGAACAGACCTGATATATGCATGCATCTCCTGCGCCTGTTCCGTGCTGGCTGTTTTACCAGTTCCAATGGCCCAGATGGGCTCATAAGCAATCACAATTTTCAGGATTTCATCCTTAGATAAATGGAATAGAGATTCTTTTAATTGATTCTCCACAAAGCCATTCTGTTTATTTTGTTCCCGGGTAGACAGGGCTTCACCACAACAAAAGATGGGAGTTATTCCGTTTGCGAGGCACAAGTTTATTTTATCTGCCAGCATCAGGTTGCTCTCACCAAAGTATTCCCGGCGCTCGCTGTGGCCAACGAGACAATAATCCAACGCAAGAGATTTCAGCATTTCGGCAGAAACTTCTCCTGTATAAGCGCCGGACTTTTTATCAGAACAATTTTGGGCGGATATAAAATAATTTTTTTTATGCTGGACTGTATCTACAGCCATTTCCAGATATGGAAATGGAACTGCAAATACAACAATATGATTTTCTTTCAGGGAAAGCTCAGCGGATACCATCGTTTGCAATAAGGCGACCCCCTGTTGATATGTCAGGTTCATTTTCCAGTTCGCAGCAGCAATTTGTTTTCTCATTTGAATTGTTTTTCCTGGTCAAAAATGTTTTTTAATTTATTAATTTCTTCCTGACTTAATTCCTGGCCTTTAAGTTTTTTCCATCTATTTATATGCTGTATAGCTTTCTCAAAATCATACCTGGAAGCATCGTAACCCCAGCTAAAAGAAGGAAGATAAGGAGGTGTAAGTCCATTTCCAAAAACATGGCAGCAGGCACCCAGAACAGTTCCTGTATTAAAAGATGTATTTATTGCTGATCTTGAATAGTCGCCCATCATTAGTCCGCATTTCAAACCGCCATCTATAAACGATTTATTTATTGGATCCCAGAGTTTAACGGATCCTCCGCTGTTTTTTACATTTGAATTGGAACTGCCAGCTCCCAGATTACACCATTCTCCAATTACAGAATCACCCAGATAACCATCGTGCGCTTTATTTGAGTAACCGAAAATAACAGTGTTTTTAATTTCACCACCAAGCACACATTGAGGTCCGGCCGAAGTAGCTCCATAGATTTTAGTACCCATTTTTACAAGGCCCTTTTCTCCAATTGCAAATGGGCCACGGATCATTGACCCCTCCATCAACAGAGATTCCTTCCCGATATAAATAGGACCTTCACTTGCATTCAGATAGCAGTGTTCCACTACTGCGCCGGGCTCCAGAAAAATTGCAGATCCCGATAATTTATTTGTAGAAGATATGGGTTCCGAATTTCTTCCTTCTGTGATAAGACGGAAATCATTTTTTATTTCCCTTTCATTGTAACGAAGGATATCAACAGGATTCAATAAACTGTTTGTGTGCTGTACATAATTTTTCTGAACCTTTTGTGAAAGCAAACTCATTAGAGCGGGATCAGGAATAACATTAGAGTTAAAGGCAAGTGCACCTGATAGGGATGGTTCCTTCTTAAGATAAATATCCCATTTCTCCCGGATGGTTAAAATTCCACAACGGATATCCGCTACGGAACGGGTCAAGGAAAAAGGGAAGAAATCATCTGAAAAAGGACCTTCAACCAGTGAAAGGGAATTCATTGTTTAAAACTAATCTTAAAAACCTTTTCAAAAAAAAAGTCCCTCCGGTTTACCAGGAGGGACTACAAGAGAATTATAAATATTAAGATTTTTTCTCGTAACGCTTTTTGAATTTATCAATACGTCCTGCCGTATCCACCAGCATATTTTTTCCTGTAAAAAACGGATGTGAGGTGTTTGAAATTTCAAGTTTTATCAATGGATATTCATTCCCATCCTCCCATTTAATTGTTTCACGGGAGTTGGCGGCAGAGCGGGTAAGAAAGCCCGTACCATTACTCATATCCCGGAATACGACCAGGCGATAATTTTCGGGATGAAGTTTTTGTTTCATGATTTTATATTTAGCCGTGCTCTTTAAATTATGATCCCGGCACGAAAGGGAGCGCAAAATTAAGGGTTTTCAGGGTGAAATACAAACAAATAATCGATGACAGATGATCCCGCACATGCGGGAACGGATGACCGTCTGAACCATATTCTCACACTCTCACACTAGCTTTAAGCTTTAGGCCTTGGGCTTTAAGCCCTGAACCACAGGTTCAGGATCTCATATTATCAAACTGAAGGGGAATGCCCAGGCTGGCGGATTTGCACAATTGAATGACGGCCTGCAGTTCATCCAGTTTTTTGCCTGTTACCCGAACCAGATCATCCATAATGGCGGCCTGAACTTTCATACCTGAATCTTTAATCAGCTTGACGATTTTTTTGGCGTCTTCCTGTTTCAGGCCATTACGTACGGGTACTTCTTTTTTGGTGATTTTTCCGCTTGGATAAGGTTCCTTCGACATATCATAAGCCACCGGGTCAATGCCCTGTTTAATCGACCTGCTGATAAGTACATCCGTGATCTGCCTGATCTTCATATCACTTGCTGCTTCAAGATCAATTTTCATGTCTTTTTTATTCAGTTCAATGGAGACCGGCGAGTCCTTAAAATCAAACCTGTTCTGAATTTCTTTTTTTGTAACATTTACTGCATTGTCCAGTGTTTGTGCATCAATTTTACTGACAATATCGAATGAAGGCATAATCTTTAGTTGAGAGCCTAAAAGTAAAATAAAAAGCCTGATCAATATCTATCATTACTTTATGCCCCCAACTCGTTATTCCCGCAAAAGACAGTACAGGTCCGGCCCCAAATCAATATGAATGATATTCATGCCTTAGGCATTGAACATTAAGCGTTTAGCATTAAGCTTTAAGCGTTAAGCGTTACGCGTTAAGCGTTAAGCGTGGAACGTTGATGTTTCTTGAGATAATAATATAGAAAACCACCTCCAATGATCAGCATGGTGGAAATGATTTCAGCCTGAGTTGGGTGAAATCCGAAGATTGAATAACGGGTATTTACCCTGATCTTTTCGATAAAAAATCTTTCGATTCCATTTATGATGAGATAAAATGCAAACAGGGTTCCGGGTACCTTGAATTTTTTTCGCACGGACCAGAGGAGAAAGAATAATCCTAAACAAATGATGGTTTCATAAAATGGTGTCGGAAAAACAGGCACAGGAAGATAACTGCAATAAGGTCCCACACAATTGGGAATCTTGATACCTGCGCCAATTACATTATGTGGATAAGGATATGCAAAGAGCCAGTTTGGAAGAAATGAAGGCCCTTTTACTGCATAATGAGGTATATCCATTGTATGGAATTCACTCATAAAATAATCGGTATTTCTGCCAAGCTGGAATTGAAAATTCTGTGCTGTAGAAGGAATGGATTTGAGATTTTCACTGACTGCATACGCACTGTTCGGTATACCCCAGTCACCATCGCCTGATACCTGGCAACCAATTCTGCCCGCTCCATAAGCAAACATGAGTGCAGGAGCGGCTGCGTCATTGAGGTACCAGAATCCGATTTTATGTTTTCTGGCATAATACCAGACAGCCAGTGCTGCAATAATTAATCCCCCGTAAAAAGTAAGTCCGCTAAATGATACCAGGGATTCTACAGGATTTTTGATAAAATCATCCCAGGTTTCCAGGCTATTGAAAATCTTAGCCCCCAGAAAACCGAATATAGCAGCATATATTACGATATCCCCCACCCTGTCGTGCGGCCATATCCTGATAACTCTTTCTTCTGGTTTTGGTAATTTATGTTTATACTTTTCATACCATTTTAAACCGGCAAAAAATAAACCTAAAACGAGACCAGCCCATCCGTTACCTGCGGATGAAAAAATATAATCAGCAGGGTTTTGGTTAAGCTGTGAATTCGAAGTGAAAAGTCCAATTAGTTTGTATCCAAACAGAAAAGCAATTATAAAATTGGTCAGGAGCTCGCCGGGACTTGCCAGTTTACCAACCACAATCGTTTCATCTTCTGCTTCAAGAAGGCCCTGCCTTTCTTTTCTCTTCAGTTCGCTTGTAAGCACCATTGCGGCTCCAATAAAAGCAAGCGCGACAAAAAACCCAAAACTGTTTATAAAATGAAGGAACTTTAAATCGACGCCAAACAGGTCTTTAACTGCGTAGTATAAATTCGGATACATAGGAGCTGCAAGATAAGGGTAAAAACTTGAGAGAAGCTTCGTATCCTTGCCTGAAAATGATAGGTTATGAATAAAATTGTCGTCATTGGAGCCGGTACTATGGGAAATGGCATCGCCCATGTTTTTGCGCAATATGGTTTCCCGGTTTACCTGGTCGACCTGCACGCAGAACAATTGGAAAAAGCACTGGCGACCATTTCAAAAAACCTTGACAGACAGGTGCAAAAAGGGATTTTTTCTGCAGAAGAAAAGATCAACGTTTTAAACCGTATTCATCCGGTTCAAAATATCAGGGAAAGTGTTCAGGGGGCTGATTTTATTATTGAGGCCGCAACAGAAAATGAAAATATCAAACTCCAGATTTTCAGGGAGCTTGATGAATATGCTTCGCCGGCAGCCATTCTGGCCAGCAACACTTCTTCCATATCCATTACGAAAATTGCAGCTGTAACCAAACGCCCGACCCAGGTTATCGGAATGCATTTTATGAATCCGGTTCCCCTTATGAAACTGGTGGAAATAATTAATGGGTATGCTACTGCTGGTTTTGTCACTGAAAAAGTAATTGAATTAACTAAAAAGCTTGATAAGACTCCCTGTGTTGTAAAAGACTATCCGGGTTTTATTTCAAACCGTATACTGATGCCAATGATCAATGAAGCGATCATTAGTCTTCAGGAAGGTGTGGCTTCAGCTGAAGCCATCGATACTGTCATGAAACTTGGAATGGCTCATCCAATGGGTCCTTTACAGCTGGCAGATTTCATAGGTCTTGATGTTTGTCTCGCCATTATGAAAGTATTGCAGGAAGGCTTTGGCAATCCCAAATATGCGCCCGCGCCATTACTGGTAAACATGGTGGCAGCTGGAAATCTTGGTGTAAAAACAGGAAGAGGGTTTTATGATTATCGCAATGGGAAAGACTAGGTAAGTGTGAGAGTGTGAGAGTGTGAGAGTGTGAGGATGGAAACCGCACTCTCACACTCTCACACTCTCACACTTGCTATAGTAGTTAACAGCATCTGATGAAAATCTTTCAGTTTTAAGTTGTTTTGCATTTTTAAAATCAGGCGAAGGGATCCCGCCTTCAATTATCATTTCAGTGTTGGTTATAATCCGGATTTCATCCCAAAGTC
Source organism: uncultured Bacteroidota bacterium (assembly GCA_963711345.1). GTDB lineage: Bacteria > Bacteroidota > Bacteroidia > Chitinophagales > Chitinophagaceae > Puia. The sequence continues at coordinate 2,484,750 of CAVQDS010000002.1, forward strand.
CCGAGTCAATGAAAGATTGCAGGAGTTTTGCACCTCCTTCAACAAGGATACTTAAAACGTGTAAAGAATGCAGTGAGGATAAGATGGATGGGATATCTGTTTTTTCGCCGTTTATTTTCTTAAATAAAAGTTCCCCTGATTGCATCTCCTTTGTTCTGTTGAGTATGATAGTAGGAACTTTTCCATCAAATATATTCAGGTAATCGGGAAGCCTGAGTTCATTATCCAGAACAATTCTTATAGGATTTTTCCCTATCCATAACCGATTGGTTAATTCCGGATCATCCAGTAAAGCGGTCTCAGTTCCGATCAGGATGCCCGCTTCTTCGCTCCGCCATTTATGTACAAGCCGATCCGAATAATCATTGGATATCTTAATCCTTTCACCGGATCTTCCACCTATTTTGTGATTGGAAGATTCAGCCCATTTTAAAACGATATATGGTCTTTTTTGTTCATGAAAAGTAAAAAAACGCTTATTTTTTTCTTTTGCCAATTCTTCCAAAACAGGATAATCTACGTTGACACCATTAGCAATTAATTTTTCTATTCCTTTTCCATTAACTTCCTTAAAAGGATCCCGGCAACCTATAACTACCCTTGGTATTTTTTCGCGGAGGATAAGATCCGTACAGGGTGGCGTTTTCCCATGATGTACACATGGTTCCAGCGAAACATACAGAACAGATAGGGGGATCAGTGGCCGGTCATTCGCTTTTACCGACAACAGACAATTGACTTCAGCATGCGGGCCGCCATATATTTCATGGTATCCCTCGCCTATTATTTTTCCATTATGAACCAGAATGGCGCCAACCATAGGATTCGGTGCGGTACGACCTGATCCCAATTCAGCGAGTTGTATGCATCTTTCCATGAATGCGGACTGAGAAAGATTCTCATTAATTTCTGAAATATTGGCCGGATGTGAAGTCATGGACTGCAATTTAAATCATTGTAAGTTTGCCAGCATGACTATAGAAGATGCAAACCGGTTGCTGGTTTCTACGCTTACAGAGTTTTTTGATGAAAGGGAGGCTTCTTCTATCAGTTCCCTCGTCATGGACCGCCTCACCGGGATGCCTAAAAGTTTGCGGATACTGAATAAAACCGCGTCTTTTTCTCTAAATCAGGAAGAATCATTTCAATATTATCTCAGTGAATTAATGAAATTTCGCCCCGTTCAATATGTTCTGGGTGAAGCCTGGTTTGGTCCTTTCCCTTTTTTTGTGGATGAAAATGTATTGATACCTCGCCCTGAAACTGAAGAGCTGACCGACTGGCTGATTAAGGATACTTCTTTAAAGGAATCCGGAACTTCCATTCTGGATATTGGTACCGGGAGCGGATGTATAGCCGTTTATATAAAAAAAAAGCGAAAAGATTTTAAGGTGACAGGTCTTGATATAAGTTCTGCAGCTTTGGAAATTGCCCGTAAAAACAGCCAGATAAATAGAGCAGATGTAGATTTTATTTTGTGTGATATCATGGATACTAAACAATGGTCAACATTGACTTCAGTAGATATTATCATCAGCAATCCACCCTATATCCCTTTAAAACAAAAGGAATTTTTAGATAAACATGTAAGGGATTCTGAACCGTCACTTGCTCTTTTTGCTCCTGACGAAGACCCCATTCTTTTTTATAAAATTATAGGAGAAATTGCCAAACAAAAACTTCTTCCCCGAGGCGCCATTTTTTTGGAAATACATCATGACTTTTCGAAAGAGATCATGGAGTGGTATGAAAAAAACGGATTTACACTTGAATTGAAAAAGGATTTTTCGGGGAAAAACAGAATGATAAAAGCCTTTATCTAAAAAGCGATATGTACTCTTATAGCAAATACATTTACGGGACCCTTTCTGTCTTTGTTATAACCGGGATTAAGCACTAATTGATAGTCAGCCGTCAGCCAAAAGAATGGTATCAGCTGCGCACTGTAATATGTTTCCAAAATATCTTCGTGCCCGTAATTCAACGTGCCATCTCCAATAATAAAGCCGTATCCTCCAGCTTTTAAAAAAGCGCGGTGATCCGGGGATAGGCCATTTACAACGACTGCGAACCCTGCTACATCACCATTTCTTTTCCAGGGAATGCCCTTCTTTGACAATCCCAATTGAACGGTCTGGTCAATTTCTGTAAAAGCCCATGAGGCGTGCTTTCCATCGTTCCAGCCAATACGGGCAAAAATTCCAAGAGAACTGGTTAACTCCTGTTCCAGATTCAGATAAAATCCTGTTTTTTTACCACCATATGTTGTTCCTTCTGCATTTCCTGAGATGACATTTAGTAAAGTAGTATCCCCGTCGGCTAATGCCGTGAGACCCTGCTGATATGAAGGAGCTCTTGATGCAGTATAACTGGCCAGAAAACTAATTACACCATGTCTTCCATTGAAATTTAACTTCTTGTCAAATTCTGCATTCTCGGAATGTGCTTTTCCAAATACATATTCTAATTCCGGATGGTTGGCGACTTTGGGAACTGCTACAGTGGAAATAGCAAATGACCAACCTGGTTTGACGATTTCAACAACTACCCCCCATGTGTAGCCTTTTGTATTGGCAGGATAATCCCAGGCACCATTACTCATTAGGCTCCAATTTAAAAACTGTGTTCGCGGATCGTGACTGAAACTATTTTTATCAAAAAAATCGGAAATGGCGAACTTGCCTGCATTTATTGTTATTCGGTTAACCGGGACTTTATCTGTCACCTGATTCACATCTTCCGTAACATTTTCATATTGCGTATTCCCTAAAGGAATATTTTGTTGTAAATAAACCCGTGCTATGGATAAACTTGGCGCCGGGTCTCCGATACGATATGTTTCTCCATTTAATGCTCCTGCGACTCCAAGTGCATAGCTTAATCCACTTCCGCCTGATAATTCGGGGTTCACATAAATAGCAGAGCCAGTCCATAGTTTTCTTCCCATGAATATTGTAGATGTCACACTGGTGGCTCCCGTTTCAACGTTATTATTTAAACTGTTTGTACCGCTGAAGGCTGCTGCAAAACCGGAATGACTCTGACTTACTACCGTCATTTGAAAATGGAATGTCCAATTAATTTGTTCGGCTGAATCAATGATTTGAGCTGAAAGAAGTTGTCCTTTTAAAATATAAATTATTATGAAGGCAAAATGTCTTCTCATGCAGTTATAAAGATAAAGCAGCCATTGTCAATTTGTGATAGTAAGCAATATGCCAATAAAATAGATAGCAGCCAAGGAAAATAACTTAATGATAATAGTTCCTTTCTGAAAGCAATCTAGAGGTTACCCTTTTTCAACTCAGTTACAGCAAAATCACAGGCCCTTGCTGTAAGCGCCATATAAGTCAGTGAAGGATTTTGCCAGGCGGAAGAAGTCATACAGCTTCCATCAGTAATAAAAACATTTTTCACTTCGTGAATCTGGTTAAATTCGTTGAGTACCGAAGTTTTTGAATCCCTCCCCATTCTCACAGTACCCATTTCATGTATGGCCGAACCTCCAGGCATATCATAATTGAATCCATTAATATTATTGAAGCCGGATTTTTCCAGCATTTCAATCGCAGACTCCTGAATATCCTGACTCATTGCTTTTTCATTCGCGCCATATTTAAAATGGATATGCACGATTGGAAATCCCCATTGATCTTTCCCGGACAGGTCGAATGAAATGTGATTGTCATAATATGGAAGTGTTTCGCCCCATCCTCCAATCCAGAATGTCCATTCGCCTGGGCTTAATATTATTTTCTTATAAGCTTTACCAAATCCGGGTGTTTCCAATCCCGTATTATCCCAGATTTTTCTGCCGCCGCTAGCCTGGTATCCCCATCCGCGTATATAATTATGTTCAGATATTTCGTTTTTAAGATTCCTGAATCTGGGCATATAAATACCAGCAGGTTTCCTCCCATAATAATATCTATCCTTCAAGCCATCATAATTTCCGGCAGCTCCGGCTCCCGTAAAATGATCCATCAGATTATGACCAACCTGTTTGGAATCATTTCCAAGTCCGTCAGGGAAACGACGGGATATCGAACGTAATAATATGGATGCAGTGTTAATCGTAGATGCATTCAGAAATATAATTTTTGCAAAATATTCCGTTACTTCCTTTGTATGCGCATCGATAACCCTGACTCCCGTAGCACGTTTTTGTTTATCATCATAAATGACTTCAGCAACTACGGCATCAAACACAACAGATAAATTTCCGGTGGCCGCCGCCGCAGGAAGCGTGGCAGAATTACTACTGAAGTATCCCCCGAACGGACAACCACGTTCACAAAGATTCCTATACTGACAGGGTCCCCTGCCCTTCCATCCCTTCGTAAGGTTTGCCACGCGGGCCGGTGTAACAACCCGGTCTTTATAATTGGCAGCAATTTTACCTGCAAAATAATCTTCAATGCAATTCATATCAATGGGAGGAAGAAAATTTCCATCCGGAAGCTGGGAGAGCCCTTCTGATCTTCCACTTATTCCGGTAAATTCTTCAACATAATTGTACCATGGCTCAATGTCTTTGTATCGTATCGGCCAGTCAACCCCATAACCATCTTTCAGGTTAGCTTCAAAATCCAGATCACTTAACCTGTAACACTGGCGTCCCCAGGTCAGTGAACGTCCTCCTACCTGGTATCCCCGTACCCAATGAAACGGATCGTCCTGTATATACGGGTGATCATGGTCGTTTACATAAAATTGTTTTGTGGCGGGATCATAATTTTGGGAAGAAACAGGATCATTTGTTTCATCCTCGACAGTATTGAAGAGGCCATGCGGAAATTCCCATGGGGCCATCATAGCAGTCGGATAATCTTTTACATGAATCACATTCTTTCCCCTCTCAACGACCAGGGTTTTCAAGCCTTTTTCACAAAGTTCTTTAGCTGCCCAGCCTCCGCTAATGCCGGATCCAACAACAATTGCGTCGAACCGATGTTGCTTAAGCCCTTTGCTGTTCGTGTAAATCTGGTCCTGATCGCCCATGGTTGTTTATTTGGTAGCCCAGGATGTTTGATTTGGTTCCAGTTGGATGCAGGGCAAATATTTGCCGGGTACTGCAATATAATGCATTCCCATACCGGCTCCTTTTTCTGAAATACAATATCCATAAAGGGTATAAGTTTTCAGCATTTCAAAAAAAGGGCGGCCCGTGAATTTATTTTTTATCTTCCCGAATAATGAATTGCTGACTTTCGATTTTTGTTCAGCCCAACTAAGCACAGCATCCTTTTCTTCCTGGCTGCATTCGGAAAATTCCCGATGAAATTTGATTTGTGTATATTCTTCCAGATCCCGCAGGCCATTGATAAATCTGTTAAGCGTTTTGTTATCCGTGCATTCATTGAGCATCGGAATCATGAATTCTACCGCACCTGCTTCTTTCGCACCAGGTGTGTCTGTTGCAGGTATAATGGTCTCCGCCAGATCTGCAAGCAAAGATTTTTTCCCAAGCAGATAATTTTTGTCGGGAGTTTTTGTCAGGAAATACCATTCATAACCACTGAAACCCACTACAGTTGCTCCCCCTGCCAGCAGGATGGTTCCAATGGCCTTTTTTCTTTTCATTTTATTGAACGCCTTTTTTGTCAACGGCAAGTACCGTTCTGGCACCCAGTTCCCTTGCTACACGCATCACAGCTACAACATCGTCGATCGGAACCGTTTTATCTGCATTTATTACAATCGACGGCTGATCCGTTTCTTTAGCCAGGAATGGCTGGAGTTGTGCTTTCAGTTCCGTAAGACTCACTTTCGTAGTACCCACAAAATATTGCTGGTTCGCATCTATTGATACCACCACTGTCTGTTTTGATCTTGTATCAGTTTTTGATTTGGGTTGCGAAAGTTTTATCACATTCGGATTTGCGAGAGTAGATACGATAAGGAAAAATAATAACAGGATGAACAGAATATCATTCAATGGTCCGGTATGAACCTCACCTTCATCTTTATGTTTATTACGTAAATTCAACTTTAAACTTTTATTTATAGTATGGTAGTGTGCAAGTGTGGTAGTGTGGTAATGTGCAGTTAAAAGTAACTAGCACATTACCACACTACCACACTTCCACACTTTCAGCTTACCGTGTTGGTTCCTGCAAAATATCAATAAATTCCGCGCTGGCAACTTCCATTTTATTCGTCGTTTTATCTATCTGTGAATTCAGGTACCGGTACATGATATAGGCAATGATTCCAATGATCAGACCGCCGGCTGAGGAAATCATTTTTACATAAATACCACCGGCAATATTCGAAATGCTGTATTCTCCGGTAGAAGCAATATTGTAGAATAACTGGAACATACCGATAATGGTTCCCAAAAATCCGAACAACGGTGCTATATACCCGATTACCGATAATATGGAAACGTTTTTTTCCATTTTATACAATTCCAGCCTGCCGACATTTTCCATGCTTTTTTCTATCGCATCAATAGGTTTGCCTATACGCTGAATGCCCTTATCAATCATGCGGGCAATTGAATTATTCGTGTTTTTAGCCAGACTGCGTGCCGCTGTCACATTATTATTAACAATATGATCCCTGATAATATTCATAAAATTCTCATCCGTCCTGGATGCTTTGTTTATAGCCATCACACGCTCAATAAATACGAATATAGCTGTCACCAGTAATATTGCCAATGGGATCATCAGCGGACCACCCCTTTCCAGGATATCCCAGAGATCTTGTTTCCCCGGTGGCGGAATGATGCCGGCCCTTGCCAGGCTGTCTCTGATTTTGGACGAATCGATGATTACCTGCAGGAAGAATAAATTCATTCGTAACCTTGGTTTTATTGTAGTAAAAATAAGCTTTCAGCCGTTAACTAACGTATCAGACAGTTTTGTATTATTTAATGAAAAGCCAATTTTAAGCTTTTTCCTGTTTCATCATCATTGCCTGAATCTGCCTCATAGTTTTATTCATGCCATCACTGCTGCCATCCAGGAAAATCACATTCCCTTTTCCGAATTCTGCAAAATTTTTAATGGCCTCTGTCCACATGCTGAAGAGGATCACATTTGTGTCCAGATTTGCTTTTTTCATTTGTTCAGCGGCTTCTGTCATACCTCTCGCCACCTCTTCCCTGAATAAAGCCACTCCCTGTCCGCGTAATCGTGCAGCTTCCTTTTCAGCTTCAGCAGAAATCTTGATGGCATTTCCTTCAGCTTCTGCTGCTTTTGTTTTTGTAATCAATAAGGCCTGTCCTTCATTTTCTGCAGCAGCTTTTAAATTATTGCTGGCAACAACCCTGCTCATGGAATCAATGATAGCCTGATCGAAGGTGATATCATTAATCTGAAGATCCAGTAAATGATATCCCCATTCTTCCAGGGAATGATCAATCTGATCCTTTACGTATTCCACAATATCCCGGCGAAGACCAAGTATCTCAGCCTGTTTTTTTGTGGCAACAAATGCACGTATGCTGCCTTCGATGGTTCTTGTGAGGGCCTGCATCAGATCGCGTTCGGCAATAAATTTAAACGCGACTTTTTTAATGGTCTCCTCATCCGAATTCTGCACGGCATAGAGCAGCATGCTTTTGAAATAAACATTTGCCTGATCCGTAGTTACTGCCTGGAACTCCAGTTCCACAGATCGGTTCTGAATGCTGATACGCTTCTGTATTTGTTCAAGAAAAGGTATTTTGAAATTCAGTCCCGGTTGGAGAATTCTCCTGTATTTTCCAAACATCGTAATCACATCGATAAAACCCTGACTTACTGTAACCAATCCGCTAAAAATAAATAATAGGATGGGCAGAACCCACCAGAACTGAATAAGATTTTCCATATTTGAATCAATAGTTTTATCCTTTTCAGGATCTAAGTATGGGTGAATGTACTATTTTTTGCAGACTGAAAACCTGAAATTCCGGCATCGGAGTTTTATGTTTTATCTTTGAAAGCATGGCTGATTTACTTGATATTTTAATCATAGGTGGCGGTCCCATCGGACTGGCCTGTGGACTGGAAGCAAAGAAAGCGGGATTAAGTTATCTGATACTTGAAAAGGGAGTACTCGTTAATTCTCTGTACCATTATCCTTCCAACATGACTTTTTTTTCAACTTCTGAAAGAATTGAAATCGGTGATATTCCATTTGTCAGTAATAATGTGAAACCAACGCGTCCTGAAGCTTTGGAATATTACCGGAGGATTGCTGTTTCCCAGAATCTCAATATTCATTTGCAGGAGCCTGTGATCGAAGTGGTAAAATCAGGCGAATATTATAAAGTCTCCACTCCCCTTTCTTCATATTTAGCAAAGAACCTGATCGTGGCAACAGGCTTTTATGATATTCCCAATCTGCTGCATATTCCCGGCGAAGAATTACCTAAGGTGAGACATTATTATAGAGAACCTCATTTTTATGCCATGCAAAATCTTCTAATTGTCGGGGCTAATAATTCAGCTGTAGATGCGGCTCTTGAAAGTTTCCGTAAAGGTGCCAGGGTAACCATGGTGATCAAAGGACCTGAAATTGGGAAACGAGTGAAATACTGGGTAAGACCCGATATTGTTAACAGAATCGAAGAGGGTTCTATTAAAGCATATTTTAATTCCCATTTGCTGGTGATCCGTGAAAAGGAAGCAGATATTCAAACACCGGCTGGCATTATTACCATTCCTAATGATTATGTACTGTTGATGACTGGTTATCAGCCAAATTTTTCATTCCTGGAAAAATTAGGAATAGATTTAACCAATGACGAGAAACGTTATCCGAGTTACAATAAGGAAACCATGGAAAGCAACCAGAAAAATATCTATCTGGCAGGGGTGGTTGCTGGAGGTATGGACACGCATATCTGGTTCATAGAAAATTCCCGTGTGCATGCAAACCAGATTGTCCGCGATATTCTGGCCAGGAAACAGGTAGCTTAAGAATTTTTTTCCCAGATCTGACTGAGATGAATGATTGTCTCCAGACTTTTCTCCATATCCTGAACACAAACATATTCATGTTTTCCATGGAAGGCCATTTCACCTGTAAATATATTGGGACAGGGCATTCCCATAAAAGATAACTTTGATCCATCGGTTCCTCCTCTTGCTGCGGATTCTTTTATTTCGATTCCGGCTCGTTTAATGGCCTCCCTGGCATATTCCGAAACCTGCGGATGTTCCACCAGAATTTCTTTCATATTTCTATATTGTTCTTTCACTTCTGATTCAAATCGTCCTCCCGGAAATAAGCGGATAACAAATTCTGCTTTGTCTTTCAGGTATTCTTCGTAGGCCTTTAATTTGCCTGTATTGAAATCCCTTATTATGAATTCCACCTGCATTTTTTCCGGACTGCCTTCCATTTTAACCGGATGAACAAATCCATACCGGCCTTCCGTTGTTTCGGGAGAAAATTCATCTGTTGGTAATTCCCTGATAAAAGCGGATGCGATTTTTATGGCATTGACGAGTTTATCTTTTGCATGACCGGGATGTGCAGAAATTCCGTGAAAAATAAATTTCATACTATCTGCCGAAAAAGTTTCTTCTTCAAAAGAACCGAGTTCTGGTCCATCGAGGGTATAACCAAATTCTGCTCCCAGTTTTTTCATGTCAAGTTTATTTACACCACGACCAATCTCTTCATCGGGAGTAAATAGTAAACGGATTTTCCCATGTCTGATTTCCGGATGCTGCATCAGGTAAGAAGCGAGTTCCATGATAATGGCCACGCCTGCCTTATCATCTGCGCCTAACAGAGTTTTGCCCGAGGCAGTGATAATATCCTGCCCGATTTTCTCCAGTAAATAAGGATGATCGGATGTCCGGATGATCTGTCCGGGATCATCTGGCAAAACAATATCTTCTCCTGAATAATTTTTATGAAGTAAAGGTTTTACTTCACTTGCTTTACAATCAGGAGAAGTATCTACATGAGCGCAAAAACAGATAACCGGTACTTTTTTTTCGGTATTGGATGGAACACTTGCATAGACATATCCGTTTTCGTCCATTTCAGCGTCAGACAGTCCAGTGGATTTTAGTTCGTCCAGCAGCAAACGGCTGAGATTGAGTTGCTTTGCTGATGAGGGCTGTGTGCTGGAAGACGGATCACTTTGAGTGTCTATCCGCACATACCTGAAGAAGCGGTCCACCAGGGAGGATAAATGAACTATTGACATAATTTGATAAATAGTAAAATGAAGGTTAAAAATATCATCTTTCGGCAGCAGACAGAAATTTATTCCAAATATTTGACTGAGTTACGATCTTCGTGATACCGAAATAATTAATACATGAACAAATCCGGTTCTTCCAAACCGTTGATAGAATCAGGCTGGCTGCGTGCGCTGCTATATATTATTTCTTTGTTTCTATTGATTACCATTTTCCTAAGCTTTTTTATAATCGGCCTTTACAAGGGAAAATTTGATGCAACTACCCTTCAGTCCATGTCCCAAAAAGAAAATCTCTGGATATTCATTTTGCTTCTTTTCATATTGACAATAATCGTCAGTTATGTGTTTCGGCGTTGGGTTGACAGAAAACCGTTTATTACCCTGGGGTTGGATTTGAATGGCCATGGCCCGGAGGCCATTGCAGGAGGCATGCTCGCCATTTTCATCATTTCCGCATCCAGCCTTCTTTTAAAAGCGACCGGCCATTTGAAATGGATGGAAATCATATTCGATCCAAGGACGCTCTTCCTGGCTTTTGGTAGTACCGTTTTGGTTGCTTTTTATGAAGAATTAATATTCAGAGGATATATCCTAAATAACCTGATGGATTCATTTCCGAAATGGCTGTCCTTACTGATATCAGCTATATTATTTATGATCTTTCACTGGTCTTCCCAGGGGTTTTTTCCTCTCGTGAATATGCTGATCATGGGTTTGATACTAGGTTTAAATTATGTATATACGCGGAATCTTTGGTTCTCCATATGCTTTCATATCGGGTGGAAATTCATGGTGGGACCGGTTTTAGGATTTTCCGGCAATGAATCTTTCCAGACATTATTGCAAACAGATTTGAAGGGTGATGAGAGTATCTCCGGCGGAACAAGCGGGCTGGAAGGATCTGTCCTTTTAACGGCCGTCTCTCTTCTCAGCCTTATTGCATTATATTTATTTCTTCAGAAAAAATTCAGTCCAGGATCTCAACCAGTTCAAGGTCAAATATAAGGTCCTTCCCTGCCAGCGGATGGTTGGCATTGAGAACTATATTTTCATCTGTGATATCGGTGATAACAACCGGGAATTGCTGACCATCAGCATTATTCATATTGAGCTGCATACCAATTTCAGGTTTGAGATCTTCCGGAAGTCTTTCTACAGGAAATTCTATGATCATGGAAGGATCTTCCGGGCCATACGCATGGATGAAAGGAATTTCAATTGTTTTTTTATCACCGACAGACATACCCTGAACGCCATCGTCGAAACCTTTTATTACCTGGCCGCTGCCAACAGTAAATTCCAGAGGCGAACGACCTGCAGAAGAATCAAACGTGGTACCATCGGTTAATCTGCCGTGGTAATGAATTTTAATTGTATCACCGGATTGAACGGCCATAGCGAAGATTTAGATTTATGAAATTTGAAAAGCCTAACGCTGAACGCGTAACGCCAGCAGAAAGCCAAAGTTAAATACTAACTGATAAATCAAAAAAGTCTACCCAATTATTTATTAACTAATAGATGTTAATTTGTAAATATTCTGATTTATTAATTTAGCCTGATATTGGATGCGTTACGCGTTAAGCGTTAAGCGTTAAGCGTTAGGCGTTAAGCATTCAAAAATGAATTCCAATCCAAAAATAATATTCATGGGTACGCCGGATTTTGCTGTGGCGAGTTTGCGTGCTCTTATTGAAAGTGGTTTTCACATTGCGGCTGTTGTTACAGCGCAGGACAAACCCGCGGGTCGTGGACTGAATCTTAGCGAATCGGCAGTAAAACAATTTGCTGTTAACAAAAATATTCCAGTTCTGCAACCTGAAAAACTAAAAAACCCGGAATTTCTTGAACAGTTGAAATCATTTCGGGCGGATATCCAGGTAGTAGTAGCATTTCGTATGTTGCCGGAAGTTGTCTGGGCTATGCCCGATCTGGGTACAATTAACCTTCATGGGTCACTACTGCCCCAATATCGAGGTGCGGCACCAATAAACCGGGCTATCATGAACGGAGAGACAAAGACCGGGGTTACAACTTTTAAACTACAACAGGAAATTGATACCGGTAATATTTTACTTTTTGAAGAAATTGCCATTGGCCCTGATGAAACAGCAGGTGAACTACACGACCGCATGAAAGAAATCGGTGCCACTTTAGTAGTTCGAACCATCCGGGGATTTTTAGATGGAACCCTTCAGGAAAAACCACAAAACATTCTGGATCCTTCCACTTTAAAAACAGCACCAAAAATTTTCACGGCGGACTGTGAAATCAATTGGCTGAATACGGTTTCTAAAATTCATAATCAGATACGCGGCTTGTCGCCCTTTCCAGGTGCATTTACTTCTTTCAAAGACAAAACGCTAAAAATTTTCAGAGCACGCCCGGAAGAAAAGGACCAAAGGCTTAAGCCTGGTGAAATGGAAACGGATGGCAAAAACTGGCTTCGGTTTTCTTCGGCGGATGGTTATATTTATGTCGAAGAGATTCAAATGGAGGGAAAGAAAAGAATGAAAACGGCTGATTTCCTAAGGGGGTTTAGGGCGTAACGCTGAACGCGTAACGCTTAACGCTAAACGCGGCATTGAATAGATTAAAATATATTATATGAGAAGAAGAAATTTTATTCGTAGTGGAATCACGGCAGGAGGAGTATTGCTGGCGCCTGTTAGTTTACTTGCAGGAGAATTTAGTACCAATAAGGAAACCGGCAATACCTTCAAATTGAACTACGCATTTCATGATGGTATGTTCAAGAATCTGGCTGGGAAGGATTTCAGTGATCAGATCCGTTTTGGATACGATCAGGGCTTCAGAGCTATCGAAGATAACGGAATGATGGACCGGACTCCCGAAGAACAGGAAAAAATAGGAAACCTGCTTACGAAACTGAATATGTCAATGGGTGTATTTGTTCATGGATTTGATCACTGGCCCGTCAGTACTTCTCTATGTTCCGGGAATAAGGAGTGGCGCGATAAGTTTCTAAAATTTACCAAGGATGCCATAGATACTTCAAAAAGGTGCACAGGGAAACTGATTACAGTTGTTCCAGGAAATTACGACAGATCTATTCCAATGGATTATCAAACATCTCATGTACTTGAAGCATTGAAACCTGCTGCAGAAATTTTGGAACCCCATCAAATCGTCATGGTTCTGGAGCCACTGAGTGATACACCGGATTTGTTTCTTCGTCATTCTTCACAGGCATATGCCATTTGTAAATCAGTGAATAGTCCGAGTTGTAAAATATTATTCGATATCTATCATATGCAAAGAAATGAGGGAGACCTTATACCTGGCATTGACAGAGCCTTCGGGGAGATTGCTTATTATCAGATCGGAGATAACCCAGGCCGAAATGAACCAGGGACAGGCGAAGTCAATTACAAAAATATTTTCAAACATTTATATTATAAGGGATATAGGGGAATGCTTGGTATGGAACATGGAATGGCCGGAAAAGGAAAGGAAGGCGAATTGGATCTTATCAAAGCATACAGAGATGCAGATAATTTTTAAGCTATCAGATCCCGGATGGGTGCGCGTCCCCTGATTTGAAACCGCGAAAATAACCTGCTGAATACCTGAGCAGCCAGGATCAGGAAAAGAGGTTCGGTTTCAAAACGAAAACGCATATTTTCATAGTGTTCAAAAAATGAACTTATCCCGAATACAAATCCGATAGTTAATAAAATAAAGAGATTCCAGGGAGTAATAGATCTGGTTTGTAAAGAAATGCGTGCTAAAATAATAAATACAAAAACATAAAGGATCAATTTAGGCATTGCCGAAATAGTTAATAGAATTCTTCTTTCCTTTTTATCCTTTGCAAAAATTGTAAGATTAAGGGAATACAACAGATCATAATATTTTATTTTATCGGCATTCCCCAAGGTAAGTGAATACAATGTACCGGGAGTGAAAAACAAAATGGAGGATTGAAATACATTTTTCAAATAAGCACCGGGATGATTATGTATAAAATCCATACTTGCTTTCTGATATAGCTCTGAAACCGGTATATAACTTATTTCTGTTTCATTTATAAAACTATCATTTTTCATCTCCTGCAACAGATCCCTGTCATTCAGGCCTTTAAATTTATTCTCAAATTCCGGATTCAGAAATTTCCTGTAAACGCTGATCCTGGAAAAAGGCTCATAGGCTTCGATACGGGTGGAATCATTTATCGCATTATCATGGAAAACATTCCTTGCCATATTCATTCCCAACCAGGTTGATGTTGTAAGTTTCCCAAAGATTAATTCATTTTTTAGGTACCAGCTTCCTACAAGCACAATACCTGCGATTGATACAAGAATCAGTTTATTCAATGATGCTTTTCCTCTGAAGAAATAAACCAGTGAAGCAGCAATTACGAAAAGCCAGATAATATGATACACGCTTCGTGTTAAACAAAGAAGCACAAGTGGAAAAAATACTCCAAAAGCATGTGACCATCTTTCCGATTCTGTAAACCTGACCAGGCAAAATAATGATACCAGTAGAAATAAGGAGACTAAATTCGTATAGAATAATTCAGCTTCAAAAATGATTGTGGCCGGGCTCAGGAGGTACACAATGGCCACGAGCACTGGCATGAAATAAACAGTATTTAATCTTTTTACTATAGCAAATAATAAAAACGCATTGCAAAGAGAAATCAATTTGAGAATGATATCAAATAACAAAATATAATGAGTTCCACCTATTTTCAAAACAGAACCCAGAAAGAGATTGAATATAGGTGGCTGTGCATGATCATACCAGACCCCCGTTAATAAATGATGCCGAAGGGTCTCTACGTCCAGGTATTGCCAGTATTCGGACAGGGCGCGTATATCCAGATGAATGCCCAGAAGAGTAGTGACAAATCTGGAAGCCACAAATACAGTTATTATTATTAATACCTGCCCAGAGCTCGTAATGTTCTTCATTAAGATGTTTTGGCCTGGTACAAAATAGATAAAAATTCAATGCATAATAAAGAATACCCGTTCATATCTGTTTATTTTTACCTCATGAAAATAGAATGCTGGGCAATCGGTAAACAACATGAATTGTATGTCTCCCGGGGAGTAGAAGATTTTACGCAAAGGATCGGAAATTACTATCCTGTTGAATGGCGATTATTCAGCCTTAAAAAAACGGCAAATTCCTATCTCCCTCAAAAGCTAAAAAAGGAAGAAAACGAATTGATTCAGGAAGCACTTAAACCTGATGACTGGCTGGTATGCCTGGATGAAAATGGGAAATCGCTTACTTCAAGAAAGCTGGCAACATTTATTCAGGATCGCGGAAATGAGGCGGTGAAAAGACTGGTTTTCCTGATCGGTGGTGCGTATGGACTTGATGAATCCATTTTGAAAAGATCAAAATTTACCTGGTCACTTTCGGAGCTCACTTTCCCCCATCAGCTCGTAAGACTGATACTTGCAGAGCAGATTTACCGGGCTTGCACAATTGGCCGGAATGAAAAGTATCATCATGACTGATCAGTTTTGAATTTTGCAATTAAAGTATATCTTTAATCCCCTTACCTATTGCATGTTCAATAATATTACCCTTGCGATTGTTATTATTACCACCCTTATTTCTTTAGCCGGATTCAGAAATGGTAAAGTGGTTGATGAACTGATATTCTGGCCACCTGCCATCAGTAAAAAACACCAGTATTACCGGTTCATTACCTGTGGACTTATCCATGCTGATTACATCCACCTTATTTTTAACATGGTGACTCTGTATTTTTTTGGAACATATATGGAAGCACATTATCAGGGTGATCTTGGCCTGCAGAAATATTATTACCTGGCCCTCTATATCGGTGCGTTAATTGTTTCGAACATTCCGACATATATCAAGCACTATAATGATTATGATTACCGGAGTCTCGGTGCATCGGGTGCCGTTTCTGCCGTTTTGTTTTCTTTTATATTACTTGGCCCCTGGCAACAAATTATTGTATTGGTTTTTCCTGTTCCTGCAATTATTTACGGAGGTTTATTTCTTTTTTATTCTGCTTACATGTCCAGAAAAGGTGGCGATCATGTGAATCATGATGCTCATTTCTATGGCGCTTTATTCGGAGTCATATTTACTATTGCCGTAAGGCCGGATGTTGTGAATATTTTCCTGAATGAACTTAAACATCCTCATTTTTAATTAATAAAATATTGTCAGTTGTATTGTAGATACTAAAACGGTTATCGATCCGGTATCCAACAACCCAGATAATATGCTTGTCCATCACCAGAACCCATACTTTCTCCTTTGCTGTTTTGGATAGTTTCTGATCGATAAAAAACCTGGACAGTTTTTTCTTTTTCTTCATCCCGAGAGGATAGAAATAATCTCCTGTTTTCCATTTTCTAAGTACCAGGGGGAATTGAATTTTCCCGGCATCCAGAAAGGCATTACACGGATCTTTTGAAAACGATCCTGACTCCTTAGGAGAAAAATAGTTAAACTGAAGTTTGCCCTGAGGATAAAAAACTTCCTGAACATTTTGTTCTACTATAATATGAGCATTATTTGTTTCTTCAAGCGGGGCTATTATAAGCCAGCCGCGGTTCTTTATTATTCGATGGGAAGAACTAAAAATATATTTTCCGTTTGTACTATCCATTAACTTAATAAGTTCCTCAGTTTGACCCGGAGAAAATCCATATTCTTTTATGATTTCAAAAATAATGGTATGAACAGGGATTGCTTTTTTGAGAAGCAGGATGGGGATGTGAATTTCAGAACCATTCTGTTTTAGCAGTCTTTTTTTGTGTAAACTGATTGCCTGATGATAGAGAACTGAAGCTTCAGAAAAACGAACCAGGTTATTTTCCAGATTATTATGAATTTCAGGAAATATATTTGTTAAGGACGGAATCAGCTGGTTACGAAAATAATTCCTCGTATAATCATCTGAAGCATTTGAGCTATCCTCGACCCAATCAAGGTTTTGTGAGATGGCAAATTCTTTTAATCTGCTTCTGGAAATGTTTAAAAAAGGACGGATCAGTTCCTCATTTTTTTGAGGCATACCCGTTAAACCAGCAATACCTGTACCTCTAAAAAAATGCATGAGCATGGTTTCAATATTATCATCAAGGTGGTGAGCCGTGAAAAGAAATTGAAAGAGTTCTTTATCTTTTCCCATTAAAACCCTGAACCATTCATACCTGAGCCTGCGTGCAGCAACCTGGATGGAACATTTCTCTTTTTCAGCATATTTTTTAGTCTCAAATTTCTTTGTGAAGAAAGTTTTATTGTGTTTCAAGGCCAGCTGGCGGACGAATATTTCATCTCTTTCACTTTCCGCACCTCTTAACTGAAAATTTGCATGTGCAATTCCAAAATCGAGGCCGGTCATTATACAGCATTCCGTCATAACTACCGAATCCATTCCTCCACTGACGGCAAGCAGGATGCGGCCATTTTTTGTAATGCCGAGCCTATAAAGTGAATCATGAAATTCAGTAAGAAGATTTTCCATTATTAATCTATGAGATCTTCGAATGCGGCCTGCAATTCATTAAATGCATGGTTGTCGCCCGATTGTTTTGCAGCAATCATTCCCTTTTCATACCAGGCTTTTGCGTTTTCAGTTTCTCCTGCCCTTTCAAGCAAACGCGCCAGGTGATAATAAGATCCAATATAAGAAGGATCCCGGGTTAGAATATTTAAAAATAACCGCCTTGCCTCTGAGTCATTCCCTAATTTTATATATTCAAGGGCGAGAGCGTGATTTAAAAACGGGTCTTCAGGAGAATTGCTTAAGAAAGATCTGAGCTTTTCTATTTTCTCCATGCCTTAGTTTATTTTTAGTTTTTTTTATCATAAACTTGTCATCTCAAGAAACACCTCGTATAGTTGCATAAACATCTTTAATTTTAAGGTAACATGAAGATATTGGTATGCATCAGTAAAACACCGGACACAACGGCAAAAATAGCCTTCACAGATAACAACCGGAAATTTGTAACGGAAGGGGTTCAGTGGATCCTGAATCCCTATGATGAGTGGTATGCTCTTGTGAGGGCAATCGAGATGAAGGAAAAAGATCCTTCAACCGTTTTGCATCTTATCATGGTTGGCGGTGCAGATTGTGATGCCATCATTCGAAAAGCACTTGCACTTGGCGGAGATGAGGCGATCAGGATTAACGCCGAGCCTTCAGATAGTTTTTATGTTGCTTCACAGATTGCGGCTATTGCAAAAGGAGCCGGCTATGATATAATTTTTACAGGAAAGGAAACAATTGATTTCAACGGTGCTTCCGTTGGTGGAATGGTTGCAGGTTTATTGGATCTTCCATTTATATCTCTTGCAGCTAAGTTTGATTTATCCGGAAATGAAGCTACCCTGGTCCGGGAAATTGAAGGGGGAGAAGAAACAGTCTCTGTAAAGCTCCCATTGGTAATAGGTTGTCAGAAAGGAATGGCAGAACAACGAATTCCGAACATGAAAGGAATCATGGGTGCGCGCAGTAAACCATTAAAGGCAGTTGAACCGGTTGCTGCAGAATTATTCACTGAAATTGTTTCATTTGAATTGCCACCGGCAAAAAAAGGTGTCAAATTGGTTCCGGCAGATAACCCGGAAGAACTGGTACGACTGCTGCACGAAGAAGCAAAACTCATTTAAGTGTGCTAGTGAGTAACAACTACCACACTACCACACTTCCACACTCTCACACTAAATAAATATGTCAGTTCTAATTTTCATCGATCATTCCGAAGGCAAAATAAAGAAAACTTCCCTGGAAGCAATATGCTATGGAGCGGCACTGGCAAAACAAACCGGTGTGCCGGCTGAAGGTGTATTACTTGGGACGGTTTCAGAAGAACTGGGTTCTCTTGGGAAATATGGTATTCAGAAAATTCACACCGTAAGTCAGGAATCATTGAATCAACTGGATGCCGAACAATATATACGCATCATCTCAACCATTGCAGGTACGAGCGGCGCCACAATAATTGTTCTTTCTCATACCAATACCGGAAGAGCTGTTGCCCCGGGTCTTTCTGTCCGCCTGAAAGCAGGACTGGTAACAGGTGCCACTGCATTGCCAGATACTTCAGCCGGATTTCTTGTGAAAAAAAATGTTTTTTCCGGCAAGGCATTTTGTACAGTATCCATCAAAACCGCTACAAAAATAATTTCACTAAATCCGAATGTTTATCCTGTGAAAACTAGTGAAGGATCGGCAGAAATTATTGCTGAAAATATTCCGGTTGGGCCATCCCTAGTTACGATAAAATCAGTATCCAAAGCTTCCGGAGAAATTCCCCTGACAGAAGCTGAAATTGTTGTAAGTGGCGGACGAGGTATGAAAGGACCGGAAAACTGGGGACCGATCGAAGAACTGGCTAAATTGCTTCATGCAGCAACGGCCTGCAGCCGACCGGTGGCTGATGCTGGCTGGCGACCACATAATGAACATGTTGGACAAACAGGTATTGCCATTGCGCCAAACCTCTATATTGCCATCGGTATATCCGGAGCCATTCAACACCTGGCAGGAGTAAACAGGAGCAAAGTAATCGTTGTTATCAACAAGGACCCGGAAGCCCCGTTCTTTAAATCGGCCGATTATGGTATTGTAGGAGATGCATTTGAAATTTTACCCAAATTGATATTGGCGGTTAAAAAACTCAAAGGCGTGGCCTGATCGTTTTCATCCGGCACATGTGGATATTCCATTTTTAAAGTGATTAGTTTTTTATATTTGCCCTTTTAACATCAGACAGAATAAGTCAGCCCTGGGGGCAGATCCGTTTTATGAAGAAGATTGAATTGGAAATTGTAGCCTTGTCGCATAGCATTACGCAAACGCATTCCTATGCGGTGGTTTTGGGGGAGATCAATGGCCTCCGGCGACTGCCTATCGTAATCGGGGGCTTTGAAGCACAGGCAATTGCCGTTGCATTGGAAAAAATGCATCCGAGCAGGCCCCTCACGCATGACCTGATGAAAAATTTTATGACTGCATTTTCAATAGATCTCCAGGAAATTATTATCTCAGACTTACAGGAAGGGATTTTCTACTCCAAACTGGTTTGTATCAGTGAACATGATACAGTTGAAATTGATTCAAGAACCTCCGATGCCCTGGCGTTGGCTGTTCGATTCGGCTGTCCCATATATACTTACGAGAATATTATAGAAAGCGCCGGCATCCTGATGGAAGATAGCGCAGGAAAGAAAAAGCTTCCTAAAGAAACAGTCACGACCGAGGGTGGCGCAAAAGAAGATCTGGGAGGCCTTTCCCTGGAAGATCTTAACAGTTTACTTTCAGAAGTGCTTGAGCAGGAAGATTATATCCGGGCCATAAAAATCAGGGATGAAATAAACAGCCGCAAAAAAGGGCGTACAGGATGATTTCCTTTCCTCACGCTAAAATAAACCTGGGACTTTACGTAATTTCAAAAAGACCCGATGGTTTTCATAATCTTGAGACCGTTTTTTATCCTCTTCCACTCCGTGATGCACTGGAAATAATCCCTTTTGAAGAAAACCGGTTCTTTCAAACAGGTCTTCAAATACCAGCCGGCAAAGATGACAACCTTGTAATGGTTGCTTATCGTATGCTTAAAAAAAAATATCCTAAAATTACGCCGCTCGAAATCCATTTGCATAAATCAATACCCATGGGTGCCGGACTGGGAGGCGGTTCTTCTGATGCAGCAGAAACCCTGAAACTAATTAGTGATCTTTTTAATCTTCGCATTCCCGGGAAAGAAATGGACGATTATGCATTAAAACTCGGAAGCGATTGTCCTTTTTTTATCCAATCCTCCCCTTGCATTGCCAGGGGTCGTGGAGAAATCCTGGAGCCAATCGCTCTTGATCTTTCTGCATATTCCATTCTGCTGGTTCATCCGGAAATCAGGATTGAAACAGCCTGGGCATATTCAAAAGTTAAAACGGCTACGCCTGAAAATGATTTGAAAGAAAGCATTTTGCAACCTGTCGAAAACTGGGTAAATTTAATTCATAACGATTTTGAATTGCCAGTTTTCGAAGTCTATCCCTCCCTCCGAAAAATTAAAGAAAAGCTTTATGTGTCCGGAGCAATATATGCTGCCATGACAGGAAGCGGGTCCTCAATTTTTGGAATTTTTGAGAAATCAAAAGCTCCTGTTTCATTTGGAGTAGAAAATGCAAAACAAACAAGGATTAATTATTAATTATTAATTGATCACTAAAAATTAGTTTTGGGCTTTAGGCCTTAAGCTTTAAGCTTTTTATTATATTGCAGCATAATTTATTTCTTATTTCACAGTTAGCCTCCATATCAATTCTTTCTGGCAATCTCGACTTACTCAATCATCGAGGACGTTAAACTTTTTGCAATTCCTAATCAGTTTTTCTTTATTAATTTTTTACTTTTTACTTTTTATGCAAATGACAACTGCCGAATCTCAAATCAGTTTACCTTTTATCGAACTTGAAAGTCAATTCAGTGCTCATAATTATCATCCTCTTCCCGTAGTGCTTTCCCGCGGGCAAGGTGTTTATGTATGGGATGTTGATGGGAAAAAATATTATGATTTTCTAAGCGGATATTCAGCACTTAACCAGGGACATTGTCACCCGAAAATAATTTCAGCCCTTATCCAGCAGGCTCAACGGCTTACCCTGACTTCCCGCGCATTTCACAACGATCAGTTTGCTGAATATGCGCGTTTCATCACTAGCTATTTTGGATATGATAAAGTATTGCCAATGAATACTGGTGTTGAGGCAGTTGAAACATCCATTAAACTTGCACGCCGCTGGGGATATGATGTGAAAGGCATTCCGGAAAATAAAGCTCGCATCATTGTTTTTGAAAATAATTTTCATGGAAGAACCAGTACGGTTATTTCTTTCAGCAGTGATCCCGGTGCTTACACCGGATTTGGACCTTATATGCCCGGTTTTGATCTGATCCCTTATAATGATTTGCCTGCACTTGCAAAAGCTTTGCAGAATAAGGACGTAGCAGCAATACTTATGGAGCCCATCCAGGGTGAGGCGGGTGTGGTTGTTCCTGACGAAGGATATCTGAGTAAAGCTTATGAATATTGTAAACAGGCAAATGTATTATTCATAGGAGATGAAATTCAGACGGGTTTGGGCAGAACAGGAAAAATGCTAGCCTGTGATCATGAAAATGTGAGACCGGATATTTTGATACTCGGAAAAGCGCTTAGTGGAGGTGTATTTCCCGTATCTGCTGTGCTGGCTGATGATGAAATCATGCTCACAATCAAACCCGGTGAACACGGATCTACATATGCAGGGAGTCCGCTTGCTTCTGCGCTGGCCATCACAGCTCTGACGGTTCTAAAAGATGAAAACATGACAGAAAATGCCGCCCAGATGGGAAATTATTTCAGAGAAGGTCTTGAATCACTTAAATCTCCATTTATTGAAACTATAAGAGGAAAGGGACTGCTAAATGCAGTTGTAATTCATCAAAACCACCCTGAGGCGGCGTGGGATCTTTGCCTGGAATTAAAAGAAAATGGTCTTCTGGCAAAGCCTACTCATGGAAATAAAATTCGTTTTGCACCGCCTTTAATCATTTCGAAGATTCAAATGGATGAATGTCTTGAAATTATTGAAGACAGCCTCGCAGATTTGAAATGAATTTGAATATTTTTTAACTTGCTTAAAATTCTACATGATTAGTCCTGAAAACATCGATCTGTCTGTAACAAATCCGTTGCCCATTCATCGGGAGGAGCATGTGTTCAGGGCTGAAACTTTAAGGGATATTGTGATTGGTATGTCAGACGGGCTTACGGTTCCTTTTGCACTGGCTGCAGGTCTGAGCGGTGCTGTTACGAGTACAAATCTGATAATAATCGCGGGACTGGCAGAAATAGCCGCTGGTTCTATTGCAATGGGTCTCGGCGGTTACCTGGCGGGGAAAACAGAAGTGGATCATTATAATTCTGAAATGAAAAGGGAATTTGAAGAAGTAGAGACTGTTCCTGAAATCGAAAAACAGGAACTCAAAACTTTTTTTTCTTCCTTGGGTCTCAGTAATGAAATCCAGAACCAGGCTGTAAATGAAGTCGTAAAGGACAAGGAAAAATGGGTTGAGTTAATGATGAAGTATGAACTGGGATTGGAGAAACCAGATCCAAAACGTGCTACAAAGAGTGCTTTTAATATTGGATTTTCATATATCGTTGGCGGAATGATTCCACTTAGTCCTTATTTTTTTGTATCCAATGGCCTCGATGGACTTAAAATTTCCTCTGCCATAACATTGGTCTGTCTTTTTGTTTTTGGTTATTTCAAAAGCAAATTCACAGGTGTAAATAAAATCAGCGGCGCTTTACGTGTGATGATGATCGGTGCAGTAGCCGCGGGATGTGCTTTTGCCATCGCCAGACTGATTCAGGGACGTTATTGAGTTATGGGTTATGAGATATGGGCTATGAGTTGTTTATTAGATTATTTTTCTTCCATACTCCCATACTTTCTTTAGTTTTTGAGTTTTATTTTAGAAAGTAAACTGCAAACAAGAATTGTCAATGAAAAAACCAGCATCCCTATAAGACCTGATTTTACTACGGGGCAGATTCCAAGATAGCAGGCTGAATAAGTAAAATAAGTTTTCATTGCATAAGCAAAAATCAATACACCTACAAATTGATTTGCCCGCTTTGCCCATATTCTCGGCATCAGAAAAAAGAATATAGATACAATGGAAAGAAAAATAAAAGCTTTTCCTGGTTTCCCATATTGATTTTGTTCTGAATAAAAGCCCGTAAAATTCTGATTAAGGTCGGGATAATAGGCCCATGTAGTAAAACAACACAAGATCAGGAATAAAGCTGCGGCGATGCCGGCATAGGATGCATATTTCAAGCGACGGATTTTTTCATATTTACCTCCACCATTCCTTCAAATGCTTTATCCGCGGGACCGCAGAGCCAAATATTTGAATAACTGTTGTCATAACTGCGGTCATATTTTACAACAAGTTTCCCTCCTTTTGTAATTACAGATACATCGTTGTATCCTACTTCATTGTGGTGACAAACAATTGCACAGGCAGTAACGCCTGTACCGCAAGAAAATGTTTCATCTTCCACGCCCCGCTCATATGTTCTTACAATAATTTCATCCGGACCCTTCTCTTCAACGAAATTTATATTGATCCCTTCTTTCGCATACGGCTCACTGTAACGTATTTCAGTTCCCTGTTTTACAACATCCATATCCATAACATCACTTACGAATTTAATAAAATGAGGGGAACCGGTATCAATGATAAAATTCCCATCCAATTCTTTATATCCGGAAACGTCCTTCATTTTAAGGTTGATGATATTCGACCCTGTATCAATTTCCGCATTATGCTCTCCATCGCTGGCCAGGAAATGATAGGACTCTTTATGAATGCCGAGATCATATGCAAAACGAGCGATACAACGACCGCCATTCCCGCACATGGATCCAGGATTTCCATCTGAATTAAAATATTTCATTTCGAAATCATATCCTTCTTTCTGATTCAAAAGCATAAACCCGTCAGCTCCGATACCGAAGCGGCGGTCACTAATGCGTTTGATTTCTTCCCTGGAAATATCAGAATAGATTTTGCTACGGTTATCTACCAGGATAAAATCATTCCCCGTACCCTGGTATTTTGAAAATGGAACGTTCATAAGGTGTAAAGATAAAATTAATGCGGCATCGATCGTATTACTTCAAATGATTTCTCTATCATGCGTTCTACTGCTAACAAACCATTGGCGGAAAATGTTTTGCTGATACGATTTGCAACGATCACATTCAGGCTAAGGCACTGATGTCCCAGCATACTCCCGAGGCCATAGATGGCCGAAGTTTCCATTTCGAAATTACTGATTTTATAGGGGCCAAAGTTAAAACTTGTAAGTCTCTCTATCAGGTCCGGGTGTCTTAAACCCAAACGTAGTATCCTTCCCTGGGGGCCATAAAAACCCGGGCAGGTAATCGTTATTCCGGAATGAAAACCTTCCGTGAAATATTTTAATAAATATCCTGAAGCTGAAGCAATAGAGGGATTCGCAAATTGCTGATGCAGCTGAGTATGGGTCGTGAACGCCTGCAGAATATCCTGTTCTGCACCCCTGGGTTCCATACGATAAAAATTGAGGAGATTATCTATTCCCAACCCATGAGTGGATACAACAAACGAATCCACCGGAATTTCTTTTTGTAGAGATCCTGAAGTACCCAGACGGATAATTTGTAACCTTTCAAGTTTTGATTTTATGGATCGTGTATTAAAATCAATATTGACGAGGGCATCCAGTTCGTTCATGACAATATCAATATTATCAGTTCCGATACCGGTGGATATAACAGAAAATCTTTCTGATCCGATATATCCGGTATGTGAAACAAATTCCCGATGCTGCTGTTTGATTTCGATCCGGTCGAAAAATTTACTCACTACAGGCACGCGACCAGGATCACCAACCAGAAAAATTTTATGAGCCAATTCATCCGGACGCAGATCGAGATGATAAATAGCACCCCTGCTATTAATGATGAGTTCGCTTTCTTCGATACGTTGCATTACTCTTTGCAGGTTTAGGCAAATTAATCCGAATATACTACTTTTGCCCATCCTTAAAAGGTTCCGTGGCCGAGCGGTTAGGCAGAGCTCTGCAAAAGCTTCTACAGCAGTTCGAATCTGCTCGGAACCTCAAAACCCAAATTTTTACTGGTTTATGCAGTTGGCACTCTTTTATTTTAAAGGGTGCTGATTTAATATTAATAATTTATAATTAATGCTCGCCGCCTTTTGATATATAAAATACTAAAAAACCTGCGTATAGAATTGTTCCTGTGGTAATCAATAATATGACCCTGGTTTTATGGTTTCGGGTATAAACTATATCCAACCCGTATATGTCCATTCGTGTTATCTGATTCGCTGGGAGATTTACATCATCGATTTCATTGAAAGAACAATTCGTATATAAGTGAACCTGTGAATTGATAATTTTAATTGCATCTTTTGCTTTAGGTGCAGCATTCACATTATCAACTTTGGGGTGAATATATTTGTAATATTGCGACTCCAATGTAAATTTTTCACCTGAAATAGTCTGATTGGCAATTACAATACTTTTTAATATAAATACATGGGTTGGGGTGTGAATGATAAAATTCTTTTTTTCGACAATTAATTTTTCAATTGTATCTGCATCTATTTTATATGATGTATTGGTCTGATAATATTTTCTGTTACAACCACTCTGACTTATGAGCAGAAATATCAGCGAGAAAACCACCAAACACCGCAAAGAAAAAAACATACAGGTTCGGGCTTGTTAAAGAATTCAAGATATCGGTTATTAGAGTTAAGCAAATCCCAATTTATCCGGGATTTTTTGTATAAAAATTCAGGCTTGTTTGAAACCAGATTTATTTAAAGGGTTATAGTTTTTCTGAACAAATGCAGGCCTTAAATTTTTTTAGTCA
The DNA here is from genome assembly GCA_963711345.1 of uncultured Bacteroidota bacterium. Taxonomy (GTDB): domain Bacteria; phylum Bacteroidota; class Bacteroidia; order Chitinophagales; family Chitinophagaceae; genus Puia. The sequence goes on from CAVQDS010000002.1 coordinate 2,511,391, forward strand.
GTAGGGATAAAAAGTTGTAATAACCGTTGGTTGAGTTTCATGTATGATGAAAAGAAACGACCTTCACTAAAAATTATTCATGAAAGCAGCCGTTTTACATCAATGGGGCAGCGCTCCAAAATATGAGGACTTTCCCGATCCGGTTCCAGGTGAAGGCCAGCTTTTAATGAACGTGAAAGCCGCTTCCGTAAAAAACATAGATAAACTTCGTGCTGGCGGTACGCATTATGCCAGTCATTCAGCTTTGCCAGTTGTTGTCGGTATTGACGCGGTTGGGGCCTTAGCGGATGGGACCCGGATATATGCACAGGGTGTCGTTGGAACCATCGCAGAAAAGACGCTTGTCAGGAGGGGCACTTATGTTGTTTTGCCGCAAGGATTGGATAACATAAATGCTGCTGCATTGCCCAATGCCATCTATGGATCGGCCATGGCCCTGCTCTTCCGCGCCGGATTGAAAAAAGGTGAAGTTGTGCTCGTCAATGGTGCGACGAGTGTGACCGGTCAGTTAGCTGTTGAGGCAGCCAGATATTACGGTGCATCCAAAATAATTGCAACGGGCCGAAATGAGACAATTCTGGAAGAACTCAAAGGAATGGGTGCTTCTGAAATCATTTCGCTTAAACAGGAGGATCAAATAATTACCAACCGTGTGAAGGAATTGCATTCCATCAAACCCATCGATATCGTAATAGATTATTTGTGGGGAAATCCTGTGAAACTTATTATCAATGCTTTAAAAGGCAGTGGTGTAAATAATTTTTCAACAAGAGTGCGTATCGTTTCTGTCGGAAGCGTAGCGGGTAAAGATATTGTCCTCGAATCAGATACAATCAGAAGTTCTGCCATCGAAATACTGGGATCTGGTATTGGAAGCCTGTCTCAGGACGATTTAAAAAAATTCGGTTCTGAAGTATTGCCTGAAATGTTTACACTGGCGGCAGAAGGAAAACTGAAGATCCAAACCGAAACAGCTGACTTAAAAGATATTGAATCTGCCTGGCAGAAAAATATAGACCCAGGTAAACGGCTGGTTATAAAAATATAAATCAGGTTAATTATCTGACAAAACTAATTCTGAAAGCTGTAGCATTTTCAGAAGGAAAGTAATCAGGTGCGTGAATATTGAGTGCATCTTTTCCCTGGGACCATTTCAAAATTATTGTGCTGCCAATGATTTCTATTTTAGAAATGGTTCCGTTATTTTCTTTTGATCCCATGGACGGTATATGAATTATTTCTCCGGGTGCCGGCAATGCAAGAGTTATTGCATACAAAGTATCACCTTTGGTAGTAAAACGAATGTCTGCCGATGTATATGGCTTTTGGGTCTTAAATTCACCGCTTGCTGATTCTGTCGGGCCTTCACCATAAATTTTCCAGGGTCTTGTTCCATAAATTGCTTCGCCATTCACAGCAAGCCATTTACCAGTTCCCAGCAATACATTCGTTTCTTCATCTGTGATGGTGCCATCTGGTCGCGGCCCTATATTCAATAAAAGATTTCCGTTTTTACTAACAATATCTATGAGATTGGTTACTACATATTGAACCGATTTAAAACTGTTATCATTAGTAAATCCCCAGGAGTTATTGCCAATCGCATCGTCTGTTTGCCATGCTTCCTGCCTGATACCTGGCAGCTTGCCCCGTTCCAAATCCAGAACAGCTGTATGTGGTGGATAAGCTTCATGCTTATAGTTAATAACGACGCCCTTATTCCATAAAAGAGCCTGATTATAGTAAAATGCAGCAAAAGATTTCCTGTAAGGTTCCATTTCAGTCTGATCTATCCACCAGTCAAACCATACAAGATCCGGATGATATAAATTTACAAGTTCAACATCGCGTAGTAACCAATCATTCATGAATTGCTGTGAAATCGGTGGTCCTTTTACGCCTGCCTTAGTTCCATCGAAGGGAGTAGCAGGACCATAAAAATCAGCATACGCAGAATCATTAACATCCGAATCAAATGATTTTCCTTCTCCAAAAAACCACCAATGCTCAATACGATGGGAAGAAACCCCAAAATGTAAATTTGCTTTTCTGGTTGCTTTTTCAAGTTCACCAACAATATCTTTTTTAGGGCCCATTTGTACTGCATTCCATCTCGAAAGTGAAGTATTATACATGGCAAAACCATCATGATGTTCAGCTACAGGGACTATATATTTTGCTCCGGCTTTTTTAAATAGATCAACCCATTTATCCGCATCGAAATTCTGAGCCTTAAACATGGGAATGAAATCTTTATAACCGAATTTATTTTGCGGTCCATAGGTTTCTATATGATGTTTGTATTCTTTGGAATCTTTTGTATACATATTCCTGGGATACCATTCATTTTGATAAGCAGGCACTGAATAAATTCCCCAATGAATGAAGATGCCAAATTTTGCATCACGGAACCAGTCTGGAATTTGATATTTTTTCAAAGATTCCCAGGTTGCCTGATATTTGGGTTGCTGAGCCATTATCTGACCTGATACCAATAAGCAGGAAATTTGAACCGGTAAGAAAATCCTTCGATACTTCATACAATCTTTTTTAAATTCTCATTCTGTATATTCTCCAATAACGGAATCACTAAACCATGAGTTATTCATATTTTTACCGGAGTTTTCAAAATTTATATTATTTTTCTCTTTTCAATATAACATTTTTACGACTTGCAAGGAAGATCATTATGGAACCGGGAATTAACTTATAAATATTAATTGGGATATCAATGTTTAATATAAGAGTATATGGAATTCTTTTGGGTAAAAACCGGGAAGTACTTGTTTCCGATGAATTCATACGTGGCAATCAGTATACAAAATTCCCTGGCGGGGGTCTGGAATTCGGAGAAGGAACCAGGGATTGTTTAAAACGTGAATTCAAAGAAGAAATGAACCTGTATGTGCGTGTAACGGATCATTTGTATACGACTGATTTTTTCCAGATGAGCGCCTTCAACCCGGAACATCAGATTATTTCAATTTATTATAGAGTTGAAGCACTGGAAGAAATCCGTGTTCCGTTAAGGACTAAAATATTTGATTTTGATGAAGGCCAGATGGAGGTGTACAGGAAAACAGGAGAAACAGAAACCTTTCGCTTCATCCCATGGGATTTATTTTCGGCGGATTCCGTAACGCTGCCGATTGATAAAGTAGTCGCTGCTTTATTGAAAACTAGCTGATCAATGGCTGTCCGTTTTTTATCACACCCATAATAAAAGTACTTTGAACCTGGGCGATATTATCAACCTGTCCCAGTTTGTTCACATGAAAATTGTAATAGTCATCCATATTCCCGGCGACCACTTTAAGCATAAAATCAAATGCACCTGAAATAATATAAAATTCAATTACTTCAGGCATTTCCTGGATCGTCTTAATAAATTTCCCGCCGGATTTTTTATTATGTTCCTTTAGTGAAATATAACAGATAGCCATTAATCCTTTATTGATTCGTGAATGATTCAATAAGGTAGCATACTGTAAAATCACGCCCTCGTCTTCCATTCTTTTAATACGTTCATGTACAGGTGTGGTGCTGAGATGGACATTGGTTGCAATTTCCCTGACCGTTGCTTTTGCGTTGGATTGAATGTAACGAAGGATGGCTTTGTCTTTTTCATCTAGTGGTAAAACCGCATGTTCCATTTGTTCTGTTAATGCCTCTTTTTGCATACGATATTCAATGTTTGTTCCCAAAAGATACCAATAAATAGTCATTTATTCCAAAATAATCAATAAATACCCATAATTTGTTCTACAAACCTACCTTTATGGCATAAAACATTATATATGTCAACAAAAACAAAAAATATTGATCTAACCCTTCCCTACAAGGTGAAGGATATGAGTCTGGCTGAATGGGGCCGTAAAGAAATTCGTCTGGCTGAAGCTGAAATGCCAGGCCTGATGTCTTTACGTGCTGAATACGGAAAATTGAAACCACTGAAAGGTGCGCGTGTTGCGGGTTGTTTGCATATGACCATTCAGACAGCCGTTCTGATAGAAACACTGATTGAACTGGGTGCCGAAGTTCGCTGGAGTTCATGTAATATATTCTCAACACAGGATCATGCAGCAGCTGCTATTGCTGCAACCGGTGTTGGCGTATTTGCCTGGAAGGGACAGAGTCTTGAAGAAGCTGACTGGTGTATTGAACAGACCTTATTTTTTGGAGGAACTGACCGTCCTTTGAATATGATTCTCGATGATGGTGGTGACCTTACCAATATCGTGTTAGATAAGTATCCCGAGCTGGTACAGCACGTGAAAGGAATTTCCGAAGAAACTACTACCGGAGTACACAGGCTTTATGAAAGAGTTGCTAAAGGAACCCTGCCTGTTCCCGCAATTAACGTAAATGACTCTGTAACCAAGTCGAAATTTGATAATAAATATGGTTGTAAGGAAAGTCTTGTGGATGCGATCCGCAGGGCTACGGATGTGATGCTGGCTGGTAAGGTAGCTGTAGTCGGTGGTTACGGGGATGTTGGTAAAGGATCTGCGCAATCTTTACATGGCGCTGGATGTCGTGTTATTGTTACGGAGATAGATCCTATTTGTGCTTTACAGGCTGCCATGGACGGATACGAAGTAAAACGAATGATCGACGCCGTTAAAGAAGCGGATATTGTAGTAACCGCATCCGGTTGCCGCGACCTGATTACTGAAAAACATTTCCGTTTACTGAAAGATAAAGCGATCGTATGTAATATCGGTCATTTTGATATTGAAATCGATATGGCCTGGATCAATAACAACTATGGTCACACGAAAGATACTATTAAGCCTCAGGTTGACTTGTACAATATTGATGGAAAGGATGTGATTATACTGGCAGAAGGCCGCCTGGTGAACCTGGGATGTGCTACAGGCCATCCAAGTTTTGTGATGAGCAATTCATTCACTAACCAGGTGCTGGCACAGATAGAGCTTTGGCAGAATCATGGCAAGTATGAAAATAAAGTATTTGTTCTTCCAAAACATCTGGATGAAAAAGTTGCCCGTTTGCACCTGCCTAAGATTGGAGTAACACTTGATGAACTGACAGAAGTCCAAAGCGAATATCTCGGCATTCCAGTAAATGGGCCGTATAAGGCAGATCATTACAGGTATTAAGCCTTCGGCTTAATGCTTAAAGCCTAAAACTGAAGAAAGCCTAAAGCCTAAAGCTCAAAGCCTAAAAATTAAGAAAGCCTAAAGCTTAAAGCCTAAAACTTCTTTTTAGAATCATGAAATGGATCAAAATAAAAACCCTCTTCGGTAAATGAAGAGGGTTTTTATTATTTATCTAATATTTATTGTAAAACTAAAAAGAAGTTTTAGGCTTTAAGCTTTGAGCTTTAGGCTTAATAACCCCATCCGTTTATGATGGCTAAATCCTGCTTTGAACAATCGAGAGGATTCATTCCCTGGTAGGATTCCTGTTCGATTATAAACCATTTGGTACCGCCACTGGTTCGTCCGATATCACAGACCTCTTTTGTTCCGACAATTCCTTTGCCAAGGATAGTACTTTCAAATTTTTCCTTAGAGGCTGTAGTCACAGGTATCTCGTCTTTTACATGCATCAGTTCAAAACGCCCCGGAAATTTTTTGGCAACATCAATTGCTTTAAAGCCTCCATTGTAGAGGTTACCCATATCAAGTTGTTGCGCAACCAATGCAGGATCTGTATTATTAAGTATCAGATCGTAAAGCAATTGACCGTCTATCATTGTTGTGAATTCAAAATCGTGGTTGTGATAGCCAAATTTCATTCCTGATTTCTGACATAGCATACCCGATTTATTGAAAACATCCATATATGCTTTGAAATCATTCATATTTTTCCGCAGGCTATCATCCAGCCATGGAGATACCAGGTATTTCTGACCGGCAGTCGCCGCATCGTCAACAGTATATTTCCATTTGTCTGAAAAATCATTTTTTGAAAAATCATAATCCTTTGGAAGCATCTGCACATGGCCGCTGATCATATTCAGATTATATCCATCCAGGAGTTTTTTAAATTCAGTTGGTGCATATCCGTAAAATTTCCTGTCCTTGTAATTGGCATGCTCCACATATTTGTAGCCCATATCCGATAAACTTTTTAAAGTTCCTGAAGGATCTTTATACATAGCCTCCCGAACAGTATAAAGTTGGATTCCAACATATTTATCCGGATATGCTGCAAATAATTTATTTGATCCGATGGCAAGGGCAGCGACAGATAATCCGCTTGTTTTTAAAAAATTTCTGCGTGTTGTAGTCATAACAATCGTTTTTAAGCGTAGGGCTCAAAGCGCAAGGCTTAAAGCTTCGTGAAATAATGTGATAATAGAATTAAATATACTAACAATAGCAATTCAAAAACATTTCAATTTGCCAATCATTAGTTTGCATTGGTACCGGGAGGTCCGCTTATTAAAATGAGTGGAAAATCGTTTAGGGTCCTGGAACTTCACTTTAAGCGTTCAGCGTTACGCCTTACGCGTTAGGCGTTAAGCCTTATGCCTCACCGGGCTGGACTTAAAAGTAAAATTCTTCTGGGTCAGATAGCTGAAAGAAACCACAATGGCAGTAGTAATAATCTTTGCAATGGTAGGATATATATGAAATTGTTCAACAAACAGGCGGATGAAAATATAGTTCAGAATTATGCAGATTAAAACGAGAACGAAATACCGGAAAAGCTGAACGCGTCCGTGAAGTACAGATCCAGGAAATACCACATGCCGCATCAGCATAAAGCCGGTTGGAAAACTGATTAGAAAAGAGATTATAAAGGCTGCTATATGAGGTTTAAAAGAAATAAATCCCAGATGTAAAACCTGTTTGTGAAGGATATAGTTATAAGCCAGAAAAAAAACGAAAATATCCAGGATTGTGTTGGCGCCCCCGCATGCTGCGTACCGGAAAGTCTGCAGGGAAAAGATCTTACGGAAAGGGGGATAAAAAAAATCTATAATGGAAATGATCTCCTTTTTTGGCATAATTCCTCAGATTCCGGGCGCGAAGTTAATATAATCGAAGCAGATAGTATAACCAACAAGTACTACTTTTGCGCTCAATAATTTTAGAATGGAGCTTGTACCCGGCATCAAACTGGCTGTTCAGGCTGTTTTAGCCGAAAAATATAATTACCGGATTGACTCACAGGACCTCCTGGTTAACGAAACCAAGCCTGAATTCAAGGGAGATTATACCGTCGTTTTATTTTCTTTTAGCAAAATTCTGAAATCCTCTCCCGATGCCCTCGGTCAGGGAATCGGAGAAGCCCTCCTTGATTCCAATCCTGGCTGGTTTTCAGAATTTAACGTTATCAAAGGTTTTCTAAACCTGGTAATGGCAGATAATATTTTAATTGATTTCCTTCATGCCCAATATAATAATACATCGTACGGATCGCAATCTGTTAATGGAAAGCGCGTCATGGTTGAATATTCTTCTCCCAATACAAATAAGCCGCTACACCTGGGACATCTCAGAAACAATTTTTTAGGCTGGAGTGTCGCTGTCATATATAAAACCTTAGGTTATGATATTATAAAAACATGCATCGCGAATGACAGGGGTATCCATATTTGCAAAAGCATGGTTGCCTGGAAATTGTTTGCAAACGGAGCCACACCTGAAAGCACAGGCTTAAAGGGTGATCATTTTGTTGGAGATTATTATGTTTTATTCGGGGTCGAATTAAAAAAACAAGTAGAAACCCTGATGCTTTCGGGGCTTACGAAGGAAAAAGCTGAAAAAGAAGCACCACTGATGAAAGCTGCGCAGAAAATGCTGGTTGACTGGGAAGCAGGAGTTCCCGAAGTGATCGAATTATGGGAAAAAATGAATGCCTGGGTTTATGCCGGTTTTGATATTACATATAAACGTATAGGCAGCGATTTTGATAAAATATATTATGAAAGCCAGACATACCTTCTTGGAAAGGATCTCGTCGAAATGGGATTAGAGAAAAAAGTTTTTTTTAAAAAAGAAGATGGCAGCGTGTGGATTGATCTGAAGCCAGATGGACTTGATGAAAAGATTGTGCAACGAAGTGACGGAACTGCAGTTTATATGACGCAGGATATTGGTCTTGCGGACAGGAAATTCGAGGAGTATCATGCGGATCTTAGTATATATGTAGTGGCTGATGAACAGAATTATCACTTTAAAGTACTTAAACTCATATGTCAGAAACTCCAATTGCCATCTGCAGCCGGGCTTTATCATTTATCATATGGGCTGGTTGAACTTCCTTCAGGAAGAATGAAAACACGTGAAGGAACCGTTGTGGATGCAGATGATATTATTGATGAAATGACAGGCATCGCTGCGGAACATACCGAAGAACTGGGTAAAGTAGATGATTTTACAGAAGAAGAAAGAAAGGAACTCTATGATACGATCGGACTGGGTGCCCTCAAATTTTTTCTGCTCCGCGTTGACCCAAAAAAGCGAATGGTATTTAATCCGGACGAATCCATCGACTTTCATGGATTTACCGGGCCATTTGTTCAGTATGCACATGCCCGTATAAAATCTATATTAAGAAAGGAATCAATTGGCGAATATTCCGAATCTAAAAAAACTGCTCTTCTTCCATTGGAAAAAGAATTGTTGATTTCACTTGAAAAATATAGTTCTTTACTACAACAGGCCTGTACTGAAATGAATCCATCGCTGGTCGCCAATTATGTGTTCAGTATAGCTAAAATATTTAACTCGTTTTACTCCGAACATTCAATTGGGCGGGCAGAGTCTGAGTATAAAAAACAATTGCGATTAAGGATATGCGTTATGACGGCGAATATTATTCAATCCGGCATGGGTTTATTAGGTATCAGAGTTCCTGAAAGAATGTAGTAAAGCCTAAAGCCGAAAGCCTAAAACTACTTTTTGGAACTCTGATTATATAATATAAAAGTTTATTTTTTTCATTGATATATTTATAGAAAGTTTTAGGCTTTAAGCTTTCGGCTTTAGGCTTTAATCCTCTTCATCATGCTTTTTCTTCAGATTCAGTCCAAGATTCTCATCACCCCCATCACCCTTTTCTTCCAGATCAGAGATCAGTCCTTCATCGGTTAGATCCAGGGGATGTGAATTTTGCCAGTCCTCATGTGCTATTTGCTGAAGTCTTTCAACTATATCTTCATCATGTACCTCGATGGCAAGTTCTCTTCTGTCGTCAAAACTTCCCGGTGCCAGATTTATAGATCCTACAATTGCACGGCTGCCATCTGCAATCAGCATTTTTCCATGCAGTTTAAGATGCCTGAGAGTATGAACTTTAATTCCAACATCATCCATAATGCGTAAACCTCCAACGGCTTCAACCAGTTTATCTTTTTTCAGTGAATGTGGGGGTCTCGCCATAATATGGACTTTTACTCCCCGCATGGCAGCTCTTACCAGCCTTTCAATGATTACTGAATCCTGATAGCGTTCATTCTGAACAAATAATGTATGTTTTGCTTCATCAATAAACCGTGGCAATACGGTCACGTCCGTTTCCTGTGCACCAGATCATATGGGCATGTTCACCCGGATCGAATACTGTCCTTTCCCAGTCAGCAACAAAACCCGCAACGACTTCGTCCACTTCATGTTTATGATTTGTGGTAATTGCATAGTCACGGGTGACGGTCAGATTTTTTGTAGCCCAGTTGAGAGACTTAATAAAGGCTGTTTCATCATCGATGACCATTGATTTCTCATGGGTTAGTCCGAAGGCAGGGTTGCTGTCTTTTACCTCAATACCCGCAGCTTCCAGCTGTTTGCGTGTTTCTCCATTTTCTTCCTCTCCGCTCCTTCGGGCAGGATTCAGCATTACCTGAACCATGATACCTCTTTTTTTTGCTTCAATGGTAGCGCTAATGAGATCGGGATCAGAAAATACAAACATTTTGATTTTGATGCGATTTCTTAGCCGACCCTATAGCATCTACAATTGGTTTTTTCGTATCATCGGGAAGTATTATGATAGTTCTGGTTGAATTTGATTTTGACATACTGTAATTGTAATTTAAAAAATAGGATTAGTTTAATTTTGATTCTACCAGTGGTTCTGCTCCGGACTGTATATGATAAAGTTCTGCATATATCCCATTTCTGGCAATAAGTTCGTCATGTGTTCCTTCTTCTGCAACATAACCTCCCTTCAGCACTACAATTTTATCGGCGTCACGAATAGTACTGAGCCTGTGTGCAATAATGATTACGGTGCGTCCTGCCATCAATCGTTCCAAAGCTTCCATCACGAGTTTTTCAGATTCAGTATCAAGCGCTGCAGTCGGTTCATCTAATATTAAAATGGGCGAATTACGTATGATAGCCCGGGCAATTCCAATTCTCTGACGTTGTCCTCCGGAAAGTGTAAGACCTCGTTCTCCAACCATCGTATCGTATCCATGGGGCATTTTTGCGATAAATTCATCTGCATTCGCCATTTTAGCTGCCGCTTCAATTTCTTCCTGTGTCGCACCCTGTTTTCCATAAGCGATATTGTCTCTAATCGTTCCAAAAAACAAAACGGTATCCTGTAATACAAATGCAATCTGATCTCGAATACCTTTTTCTCCATGCAACTGGTAGTCTGTGATATCCACTCCATCGATCAGCACCCTCCCTTTAGTTGGATCATAAAAACGTGGAATAAGACTTACCACAGTAGATTTTCCGCCACCTGTTGGTCCGCAAATTCCGATTCTTTGTCCGGCTTTGATAGAAAAATGCACATCGCTCAAAATGGGTGTATCCGCTTCATATGCAAAAGCAACATGTTCAAAATCTATATGACCTTTTAGATTGGTGGAATCTTTTGCATCGGATTTTTGTGGTATGATGGTATCAGTATCCAGAATGGCCTGAATACGTTCCAATGCAACGGAAGCCTGGGCAATGGAAGTTGTCATTTTAGCGAGGTCCTGCACGGGTTTGAAAAATTTTCCGAGATAAGAAAGAAATACAGTCAGTTCTCCGATCGTCATGGCTTCTATGAGTGCTAAATGTGCGCCGCGCCAGAGAACAAATGCTGTACAACCCGAAACGATAAGTGCTACCACGGGTGAAAGCAACGATTTAACTTTTCTTGCTTTCAATGAAGCATTAACAGTACTCATACTCACATCTTTCAAATGGCTTTCTTCCAAATCCTGTCTGTCGAAGGCTTTTACTGCACGCACGGATTCCAGTCCCTGCTGAAGTACGGAGACCATAGTTGATTGCTGTGTTCTTACCTCATGGGTTGCTTTTTTGACAGCTGTTTTAAATCTCGCCACAAATAAAAGAAGCAAAGGTGTAACTGATACTGCGACCAGGGCGAAATCCCAGTTCATATAAAACATCAGTCCGAGCATCCCTACAATTGTGAGCGCATCAATAAGAATGCTAAGTAAAGCTGATGAAGCAAAACTCTGAATGGTTGAAACATCCGACGTGATAGTACTCAGTATATTTCCAATCTGATGTGAATCGTAATAGGATAGTGAAAGACGTTGCAGGTGGTGATATACTTTCTGACGCAGATCATTCGCTACATATTGCGCAACACTTTCAGTAAAATAATTATCTATATAGCCGGCTATCCCTCCAATCAATGCAATCAAAACTAAGCCAATTGCCGCTGCTGCAGCAATAGCCATTTTATCTTTACCGAGAGGCAGATCATTTATCCAGGAAAGCCAATAAGGCAAAGCGTGATGACCGATTACATTATCAATAATAATTTTCAATGGCCATGGACCTAAAAGACTCATGGCAGTTTCCAGCAACATGGCGGCAAATATCAGAACCAGCCATTTTTTATAAGGCCTGATAAGTTCAAACACAAGGGAAGAAAGGCTTTTGGAAGATTTCTTAAATACTATGGCAGCATCCTTCTTGTTGCCTTTTTTGGTATGGTCCTTTGACATGACATTTATTTTAGAATTACCGCTCCCAAGGGTGGCAGATGGACATTGATCTCATATTTGTTTTCATTTTTGTCCACAAGGGTTACTACAGGTTCAGGATTGAATATGTCGCCGGATCCGCCATATTTTCTTTCGTCGCTATTAAAAATTTCGTTCCACTTTGATTTACCTTTCGCATATACTTTCCAGTTATTGCGCACAACAGGTGTCATATTAAGGATAACCAGCATATCGTTCTCCGGAAGTTTTCCTTTTCTTCTGAAAACAATCACCGATTCCTGTCGATGATCGAGATCGATCCATTCGAATCCATGAACATTAAACTGATTTTCATAAAGTGCCGGTTCATTCTGCAAAAGAAGGTTCAAATCCCGCACACAGTCTTTCATTTTCCAATGTAGTTCATATTTGAGCAAATACCACTGCAGTTCACTCTTGTAATTCCATTCATCCGTTGCGCCGAATTCATTACCCATAAAAAGCAGCTTACCTCCGGGATGTGTAAACATATAAGAATACATAAGACGGAGGGTTGCAAATTTTTGCCAGTCGTCGCCGGGCATTTTATACAACATGGGTGATTTGCCGTGTACCACTTCATCGTGACTCAGGGGCAGCATAAAGTTTTCATCATAATAATACATCATGCTGAATGTGAACTTATCCTGGAGTCCTTTTCGCATCAGCGGGTCGGCCTTGAAATAATCCAGTGTATCGTGCATCCAACCCATCATCCATTTCATTCCGAACCCGAGTCCTCCTGCAAAAGTTGGTTTACTGATCCCTGGCCAGTCTGTCGCTTCTTCTGCTATAGATTGTGTATCCGGAAAATCCCTGTAAAGAGTCTCATTCAGATCCTTAATGAAAGCAATAGCTTCGAGGTTTCCGTCTCCTCCAAATTCATTTGGCTCCCACTGACCCGTTGTTCTCGAATAATTTAATTTCAACATGGAACTCACTGCATCCACGCGAATTCCGTCCGCATGAAACAGGTCATACCAGAATCGACCGCTGCTTATGAGGAATGATTTTACTTCTCCCCTTTTATAATTGAAAATATAACTGTTCCAGTCGGGGTGATATCCTTTTCGCATATCCGCATACTCATAGGTATTTGCACCATCGAACATATATAGTCCATGTGCATCGTAAGGAAAATGCGAAGGCACCCAATCCAGTAACACCCCGATTCCTGCTTCATGAAAGGCATTTACCAATTCCATAAAAGACTGCGGATCGCCAAATCGAGAGGTCGGTGCGAAATAGCCAACGCCCTGATAACCCCAGCTGCCATCATAAGGATATTCCATAATTGGCATCAGTTCCACGTGTGTGAAACCCATTTCTTTTACATAGGGAACCAGGCGTTCACGGATCTGGTCATAATTGTTATATGCTTCTTCATCATCGGGATGAGGACGCATCCAGCTTGCGAGGTGAACTTCATAAACACTCCAGGGTCGATCAAGACCATTGTGTTTTTTTCTCGTCTGCATCCAGGCTTCATCCTTCCATTTATAGTCAAGATCCCAGGTAATGGAAGCAGTTTTTGGTCTCTGTTCCCAGAAATGCGCAAAGGGATCTCCTTTGATCGTTTCAGAACCATTGAAGCCCCTGATATGATATTTGTAAACTTCGCCCCGGTTTATATGCGGGATAAATCCCTCCCAGATACCTGATTTTTCGAGGCGTACAAATAAAGGATGACTATTAGGATTCCAGTGATTGAAATTTCCGATCACGGAAATGGCTGTCGCATTCGGTGCCCAGACTGCAAAATAATAACCTTTGGTTCCCAGAACTTCGCGGGCATGAGAACCGAAAATATCATATAACCTGTAATGGGTCCCGTTTTGAAAATTGCTGATATCTGAATCAGAAAAAAGGGAATAATTCCAAACGGGTTTCGTGGAATCTACAAAATGGGTATGTTCATATTCCTGGATAAGGTCGTTCATCATTACTAATGTACGATCTTATTGTCAGCCTACCGTTTTTTTAGTTCCAATATTGTAATTGAACGGGGCGGCAGAATCATTTTTTCAGAAGCCGGATAATTTGTGCCGGTTATAATATCCGTTGCAGTTTCAAATCCCTTAGTTCTTTCTAAATAATCCTGAAAATTCAGATTAGCAGATACAGTATCAGAATTTAGGGCACAGAGAATGGTTTGATGCTGATCGTATCGAAAATAAACATAGACTCCCTTAGATGGTATGTATTGCATAAGTGAGCCGTTTCCAAGAGCAGAGGATGTTTTTCTGAAATTCGCCAGTTTTGAAACATAGTCAAACGCCAGGTTTTCACTATCCGTTCTTCCTGCGGGAAGGAATTTATTTCTGGGATCTCCGGCAAAACCTCCAGGGAAATCTTCTCTCACCATAGCATCGGAAGGGTTTTTGAAATTCTTCATGAGAATTTCTGTCCCATAATATAAATGCGGCACACCTCTTTCAGTAAGAAGTAATCCGATACCCATTTTAAAAGTTGACCAATCCTCACCAATGACTGAATAAAACCGATCCATGTCGTGGTTGTCTAGAAAAATGCAATTGTTCATGGGATTCTGATATAACATATCCTCAGCCAGCGTAATGTATAAACGATTAACACCATCCGTCCATCCATAATTTTTCTTCATTGATTCAAGCATCGCATAACAAACCGGAAAATCCAAAATACCGGTCAGGTTGCTTTTCCAGGAAACATTGAGGTTATTTTTACAGAAATAAGCGCCGGCGGCCACAGTGCTCACTGTGGCTTCACCAAATGAAGTGATCTTTGGAAATTCTTTTTCCAGCGCTGCGTTCAGATTATTCAGAAAAACGGGATCACAGTATTTATAAGTATCCACCCGCCATCCGTCGAGTTGAAATTCCTGCGTCATCCAGATAGCCTGCTGAATCAAATAAGTAGCCAGAAAATGATTTCTTAGATTCAGATCCGGCAAGTGGGGAACGAACCAGCCGGCTTCCATTACTTCTTTATCTTTTTCTGAACCATGAATATCAAAAACGGCCTGTTCGCGGTGGTTGGTACCCTGATATGCGGGCCAGCGGTTTATCCAGTCTTCTGATGGCGGATCGCTCATGATCCAATGGGCTGCACCAATATGATTATACACTGCGTCCTGAATTATTTTAAGACCCCGCGTATGTGCGGCATTGACCAATTTCAAATATGCTTCTTTTCCACCTAAGCGTTTATCAATTTCATAATGATCGGTGAACCAGTAACCATGATATCCGCTCAGCCATCCGTTAGGTTCTTTTTCCAAAGGCATGTCGTTTTCTAATACCGGAGTGAGCCAGAGTGCCGTAACACCCAACTGTTGAAAATAATCCAGATGGTTAATGACACCCTGCAGGTCGCCCCCATGCCGGGCCAGCGGGTTATTTCTGTCCGCCACGGTATCCCGCATATTCGCATAGTGGTCATTGTTAGGATCACCATTGCTGAAACGATCCGGCATCAGGAGGTAAATAAAATCGGATGAATTGATACCGCGTGCATAGGTGGTTCCTTTTCCTGCCGCGGGCTGATTTAAGGGAATTGTTACTGTATTAATTGTGGGTCCAAGAATTAGACTAAATACTAATTTACCAGGTTTGACATTTGACCCGATAGTAAAATTTAAAAAAAGATAATTTGGGTTTTTTAGTTTTTGAATACTATCTAATCTAATTCCCAAATTAGACTTTTGTGAAAAGTCTAATTCGCTTCTTCCGATATTTTCACCATGCACCATCAACTGAAGATGCGGATTCTTCATGCCTACCCACCAGCTGGAAGGATAAACCTTTACATCTTTTTGTGCTAAGCAGAAATAACAGCAAAATAATATGGGAAGTACTATGAATTTCCTCATGATGCGGCCAGTCTTTGTTGTTTCCTGCTGATTCGGATATCGCCTGCATCATAGACAAATAATACACTGATGGCTGCACAGAATAAAAAGAATCCTGCCAGCACAATGGCATAAATGGGTTGTCCCCCGTAAATATGTTTCACGATCGAACCGCCGAATATACCATTCACGATTTGTGGAAGCGTGATGAAAAAATTAAAAATACCCATATAAATTCCCAGTTTTCCCGGGGGTATGGATCCCGAAAGAATTACATATGGCATTGCCAGAATACTTGCCCAGGCCAGCCCCACGCCAACCATTGAATAGGTTAACATGGCAGGATCTTTTATGAAAAAAATAGAGATCAATCCTGCGCCGCCTGCCATTAATGAAAACGCGTGTGTTGCCTTGCGCCCGATTTTTCTTGCAATCGCAGGGAGAAGAAGTGCATAAAACATGGCTATCAGGTTATAAACGCCAAATGCAGAACTTACTTTATTTCCGGCTTCATTATAAGCAACTGATTTGGCATATTCTCCGGTAAGCCCGTAAACATGTGTTGCCACCGCATCTGTTGTAAACACCCACATAGAAAATAATGCGAACCAGGAAAAAAACTGAACGAGACCCAGTTGTTTCATGGTTTTGGGCATGTGGCGGAAATCATATATTATTTCACGAATGCCCGATCTTTTATGTGACTGATCTGGTTTGCCATGATATTTTTCATATACAGCCGGTGCATATTCCCTGGAAAAAAATACGGTTACTAAAATGGCAATGATTAAAACTGCCGCACCAATATAATATGAGTATCGAATATTATCTGCTACCCCATTGGAACCCGCCTCTAAACTAAAGCCATGTTTGCCCATCCATTCGGGAAGATAGGATCCGCATACAGCCCCGAGCCCGATAAGGAAAGTCTGTATACTGAATCCCAGCGTTCTTTGTTTATCTGGGAGATTGTCAGCCACCAGTGCTCGAAACGGTTCCATGGCAATATTAATGGAAGTATCCATAATCATGACCATGCCTGCACCGATCCACAATGCTGGTATTAAAGAAGAGAAAGAACCTGAATTGGGAAGAATGAGGAGAGCCATGCAGGTTAAAATGGCACCCGTCAGAAAGTATGGTTTTCTTCTGCCCAAACGATTCCATGTACGATCGCTGTAGTGTCCGATGAGAGGTTGAACAATCATTCCGGTAAGCGGAGCGACCAGCCAGAAAGCCGGCAACTGATCTACATCAGCTCCAAATGAGCGAAGTATCCGGCTTGTATTTCCATTTTGCAATGCAAATCCAAACTGAATACCCAAAAAACCAAAACTCATTGTGAAGATCTGCAAAACAGAAAGCCTTGGTTTCTCAACCAGCTTATGTTGTTCAGCCGCGGTATGTGTGGTCATAGCAATCGTTAAATACTAAATCACAAATCCATTCGGAATCACCGCACCTTTTTTGACAACCACGATTCCGTCTTTTACGGTATATAAAGAATGGTCCGTATTTTCAAGGTGTGATCCGCCATTAATTCTTACATCATCCCCGATCCGGCAGTTTTTATCGACAATACAATTACGGATATAACAACGATCCCCGATTCCGACAGAAGGTAATCCATGTTCCCTATCGTGCCTGATCTCTTCGATGGTTTCATAATAATCTATTCCCATCAGGTAGCTGCTTACAATAGTTGTCCCAATGCCAATGCGCGTCCTGATACCGATCACACTGCTTTCAATGCGCGATGCGTTGATAATGCAACCTTCAGCAATAATAGTTTTTTCAAGCGTTGTACCGCTGATTTTTGCAGGTGGCAACATGCGCGCCCTTGTATAAATCAGATTATTGTTATCGAATAAATTAAAATCCGGAATTTCTTTTGTAAGGCCGAGGTTTGCTTCAAAGAATGAATAAATATTTCCGATATCGGTCCAATATCCATCATATTGATAACTCACCACTTTGTATTTGTTAATCGATTGCGGCAGAATTTCTTTTCCGAAATCAGTTGCTTCCACATATTCATTTTGCAGCAGATCCTGCAATAACTGGCGGTTGAAAATATAGATCCCCATGGATGCCAGGTAATGTCTTCCCTGTCCCTGCATGACAGAGCCGGTATCGCTGGTCCAGTCTTTCAGCAAATCTTTTTTGGGTTTTTCTATAAAAGATGTGATAAAACCTTTATCATCCTTTTTTAATATGCCGAATTCAGATGCCTCGCGATCAGCAACCGGTATGGTGGCAATCGTAATCTCAGCATTCATTTTAATATGGTTATTCAGCATATCCATAAAATTCATCTGGTACAACTGGTCACCGGAAAGTATCAGTATATATTCGCTTTCAAAAGGACCCAGATGACGAAGACATTGTCTTACTGCATCAGCAGTTCCCTGGTACCAGGTAGGATTATCAGGTGTTTGTTCTGCCGCAAGAATATCTACAAATGCAGAACTGAATGCACTGAAATGATAGGTATTTTTGATATGCCTGTTCAGTGAAGCCGAATTGAATTGCGTTAACACAAACATGCGGTCGATGCCGGAATTCAGACAATTGGAAATCGGAATATCCACCAGGCGGTACTTGCCTGCGATGGGGACGGCCGGTTTGGAACGGCTTGCTGTTAAAGGATACAACCGTGTTCCTGCACCACCTCCCAGAATAACTGCTAATACTTTTTTTGACATATAGTCTGATTTAATCTTACATTATTATAGCGAAGCATAAAGAGCCAGATATTGTTGCATACTGGTTTCCCAGCTGAAGTCAAGCCGCATCATTCTTCTTCTCAATTCTTCCACCAGAACCGGTTCCTGATAAAGTTGTACTGCCCGCCAGATGGCATGGGTGATATCTCCTACGATCGCGTTGTTGAACCGTATTCCATATCCGTCCATGTCTCCGAAATCTATCACAGTATCCTTTAAACCACCGGTTGTTCTTACAATGGGAACTGTTCCATATCGCATAGCATACATCTGGTTCAAGCCGCAGGGTTCAACGCGCGATGGCATCATGATGAAATCGGCGCCGGCATAAATTAAATGACTGAGTGCTTCATCATAACCAATAAATATACTAAAATCGCCTTCACTCAATGTGCTAACTCTTTCGAGATTGTCCTGGATATAAGGAGCACCACTGCCGAGAAGCAGGAAATTCATTTTTCTACCAATATAATAAAATGAATCTCCGATGGCTTGTGGTAAAAGATCGGCGCCTTTTTCACCAACCAGTCTTCCGATAAATGAGATCAGTGGTTTATTTATATCCAGCCCGAATCTTTTGCAAAGTATTTCTTTATTCTTTGTTTTGCCTTCTGTATTAGATTTAATATTATAATGATGTTCCAGATAACTATCTGATTCCGGATCCCATACCCTGGTATCTATTCCATTCAGGATGCCATAACATTTTCCCTTCTCGTATTCAAACAATGCTTCCAGTCCGTTGGCCGACCAGCGGAGTTCTTCCAGATAAGTCCAGCTTACGGTCGTTACTTTCCATGCGCAGCGTACGCCACAGGCCAGGGCATTGATACTCTTGTTCCATTCCAGTAAACCTGTTTTCCATGTATCCCATGCGGGTATATAATAACTTTTATCCCAGCTCAGCCAGCCCTGGTATTCGCCATTGTGAATTGTTAGTACCGTTGGAATTTCACGCAGGTTCTGATAACGGTAACAATGTTTTACCATAAAGGGAATCAGTGCGGCCTGATGATCATGCACATGAACTACATCAGGATGATGTTTCCAGGATGCCAGCCAGTCTACTACAGCAATCTGAAAAGCAATGAAGCGTTCGGAATCATCATCATATCCATAAATTTTATCCCGGTCAAGAAGACCATTAATATCTACCAGGTAAAGATCGAAGCCAAGAATATTTTTTCTTTCTTTGATGACAGTATAAATGAACCACCAGTTTCCCAAATTGGTATATCCTTTATGAACAACATCGAATTCATTATTGAAAAGGAATTTAGTTCGGTACATGGGCATGACCACTTTTGCAATATGTCCTGCTGCAGTCTGATATTTGGGCAGTGCACCTACTACATCCCCCAGCCCACCGGCTTTTGCAACCGGATAACACTCAGCTGAAACATGTAAAATCTCCATGAAACGAAGTTATAAATAAAAGCGAAGTCCTTAATTCAGATCAATTTAAGAAGGATTCAGGGATTCTCATGCTATATGAAAAAATTTTTCACCAAGCCAAAACTTAACTACTTTCAACACTCATTTAAACGCTTGCCTGCTCATGAGCCAAACCAAACAGTCCACCAATAGCGGAGCCCTTGCCACGTTAGTTCTTGTATTTTTCTTCTGGGGATTTATTGCCGCTTCCAACAGCATTTTTATACCATTTTGTAAGAATTATTTCAACCTGAGTCAGTTTGAATCTCAGCTTATCGGAACTGCTTTTTATGGAGCTTATTTTATCGGATCCTTATTTCTGTATATATTCTCGGAAACCAGAGGAAGTGATATACTAAATAAAATCGGATATAAGAAAGGGATCATTATAGGGCTCGGAATATCTGTAGCAGGCGCGCTACTGATGATTCCGGCTGTCAGCGGTGAAACATTCAAACCCATCGGTGATAATATCCAGGAGATCAAAAATTTTAAGACCGATCAGAAATTTGTAACGTCTGATAAAGTAGTTGTTTTGAAAAAAGAGGAGAAAGATTCTTATTCCCTGATCATACGTAATGATGAAGCCGGGAAAAAGTTTCTGAACAATCAGAATATATTAAGCAACATCAGCTCTCCTTTTGCACCGGCTAAGGATACAAAGGTGGTTGATGGGGTTCCTGTAAAACTTTCTGCCAGTTTCACATCTGATAAAGTAGACACCATCGTCGGATCACTACAAGGCGAAACGATTGCCATTGGAAATTACACATTCATTCTGATCGCATTATTTATCATCGCACTAGGATTTTCTCTCCAGCAAACCTGCGCTCAGCCATTTGCGATCCTGCTCGGTGATCCGGCAACGGGATCCCACAGGTTAAACCTGGGCGGAGGTGTGAATTCGTTTGGTACAACTGTCGGTCCGATCATCGTAAGTCTGTTTTTATTCGGTTCAGTAAATGCCGACCCCGATGATACTTCTGTTTCTTCTGTCAAATCTTTATACGTAATTGTAGCAGTCGTATTTGCTTTGGTTGCCCTGATTTTTGCGGTTTCAAAATTACCTGCAGGAAAGAATGATGAAAAATTTGAAAAAGCTGCCAAGGCTTCGAAATCACTTCTGACCATGACAGGTCTGATCATTGCGATAATCATTGTTGGCCATTTCACTGAAATCAGTAAAGCTCCATTGTTGATTGCCACTATCGTAGTTGTTTTGTGCACCCTGTTTTATTCCAACAACGTCGCTTTAAAAAGTAATGATGGCTGGGGGGCTATGAAATATCCTCAGTTGATATTTGGTATGATTGGAATTTTTGTATATGTGGGTGTGGAAGTAACGATCGACAATAATTTCGGCGCATTGCTTAAAACGAAAAATTATCTTACTGCCAGTGGTTTAAATGAAAGCCAGATTTCCAAGTATATATCCCTTTATTGGGGAAGCCTGATGATCGGCCGATGGACAGGTGCAATCGGTGTGTTTAATTTATCTAAAATGGGTAGAAAAATTGCCACTATTGTAGTTCCTTTTATTGCATTTGCGGTGGTTTTGATCGCTAACAGACTAAAGGGAAATGATATCAGTGATTTATATGCCTATTCCATTTGCATCATCATTGCGATCATTGCATTTTTCTTTGGACAAACAAAACCTGTTAAAACATTATTGACACTTGCAACTTTAGCGACTCTTGCTATGCTGATCGGTGTATTTACAAACGGTCTCCTTTCAGTTTATTGTTTTATGGCCGGTGGTTTGTGTTGTTCTATCATGTGGCCCTGCATATTTGCATTGGGCATTGCAGGATTAGGAAAATATACAAGCCAGGGTTCAGCATTCCTCATCATGATGATTCTTGGTGGTGCGGTAATACCTCCATTCCAGGGAGCATTGGGTGATAATCCAAGTATAGGTATGCACAATTCATATTTAGTGGCAGCAGTTTGTTTTGCTTTCCTGGCATGGCTGTCTTTAAAGCTTAAGAGTGTTTTAAAATCACAGGGTCTTAATTTTGACGAGCAAATTGGAAGTCATTAGATAAAAATCTTTCATGGCAAAAGCAACTACTACACCAACCTCTCTGGAAGCATTGGCTGTCGGAATCGATATTGGCGGCACAGGAACCAAGTTTGGTATAGTGGATCGTAGCGGGAACGTCTTACTTACAGGTGATCTTTCTACGAAGAAGCATAAAAAAATCGAAACGTTTATTGACGAGTTGCACGATAAACTTTCAGCTCTTATTCAGAACGTAGGTGGAACGGGACGCATTCGTGGAATAGGCGTTGGAGCACCCAATGGTAATTTTTATACCGGCACCGTTGAATATGCACCTAATCTGCCATGGAAAGGAATTCTTCCTTTGGCACAAATGATTCAGGATAAATTCCAGGTCCAGACTAATCTTACCAATGACGCAAATGCAGCTGCTATCGGAGAAATGATGTATGGCGCAGCTCAGGGGATGAAGGATTTTATAATGATAACCCTGGGCACAGGCGTTGGTAGCGGTATTGTAGCAAATGGCCATCTCATTCTAGGTCATGATGGATTTGCAGGCGAACTTGGACATACGATTATCATTCCCGATGGCCGGTATCATGAAGGGACGGGCAAAAATGGATCCCTGGAAAGTTATGCTTCAGCAACAGGTGTTATGCTGACTGCCAAAGAAGTATTAAGCAGCACAAAAGAAGAAAGTCTGCTTCGTAAAATTGACGTAGAAGAAATCGATTCCCGAAAAGTATATGACGCTGCCGTGCAGGGCGATAAAGTAGCCAGAGAAATATTTGAATACACCGGAAAGATACTTGGCACGGCGCTGGCAAATTTTGTTATGTTCTCCAGCCCCGAAGCGATTATATTATTTGGAGGATTAACCAAAGCAGGCGATTTTATCCTTAAGCCCACCCGGGAACATATGGAGGCAAACCTGATACAGGTTTTTCAAAACCGTGTAAAAATCCTCGTGAGCCATTTAAGGGAATCAGATGCTGCTATTCTGGGCGCCAGTGCACTGGTATGGGACATGGTATAAGCCCAAAGCCTAAAGCTTAAAGCCTAAAACCTCTTTTTAGTTTTACAATAAAAAATTAAACATTCATAAACCCCTCATTTCTTTGGGAGTTTTTATTTTAATAGAATTCATAGTTCCAAAAAGTAGTTTTAAGCTTTAGGCTTCAGGCTTTAGGCTTGGATGGCATGATTTTTTAGTCCTTAATGAACCAGCATGACTGGCATTATTTCTAAAAATCATTACATATGAAAAAGTTTATTTTGGTCGCTTCGTGTATTGCTTATTTGTCGGCATGCGCACCTCCCCATCATGGGCAACCTCCAACTCCTCCGGGAGCTCCCGCCCCGCCTCCACCTCCACCACACCCTTAATCGGGTTTGCTGGAAGATTTCGATAATAGAAGATAGTTGAATGCCTGTAATTAATAAATAATCGTATTTGTTGCCTGTCTTTTTATTGTCTTTTATTGTTTTCTTTGGGGGAGTTCTTTGGATCCCCTCCGGGATGACAATTGGATTCCTTCGCTTTGCCTATCCGGATTTCGGGTAGGCAACCCGAACCCATCCCGAAGGCAATCCGAAGGAATTGCATTCGGCACATGGAAATCATATAGAATCCTCGAAACAGAATTAACCGAACTTTAAGATTAATCAGACGTCCTAAAGGTTTGATTTTTAGGCTATAGCATTAAGAATTTAGGCTTCGTTCAACCAAATATTCCTGCCATATCCCGGTAAGACATGTTTTTCGCTGTGATAGGAAGAACGAACAAGTGGACCGCTTTCCACATAGTCGACACCCAACTCGTATCCAATTTCGCGGAATTCGGCAAACTCTTCCGGATGCACAAAACGGGCAACAGGCAAATGTTTTTTAGTGGGTTGCAGATATTGTCCGATCGTAATTACATCCACACCGTTATTGGCAAGGTCTTTAATAGTTTGAATGACCTCTTCCTTTTTCTCACCTAGGCCCAGCATGATACCACTTTTAGTTCGCATACCTCCTTTTTTGAGGATTTGCAAAGTCTGCATGCTCCTCCAGTACCTGGCCTGTATGCGCACTTGCCTGGTTAACCTTTCAACGGTTTCAATATTATGGGAAACAACTTCAGGTACTACTTCAATAATTCGCTGGATATTTTCAGCTTCTCCTTTAAAATCAGGTATCAGGGTTTCGAGGGTCGTTTCTGGATTTAATGATTTTACAGCACGGATAGTATTTTGCCACATGATGCTGCCTCCATCCTTGATTTCATCCCTGTCTACAGAAGTTATAACTGCATGCTTAACCTTCATCAGAAAAATCGCTTCAGCAACCCGTTGTGGCTCATCCCAGTCAATCGGTAAAGGTTTACCTGTGGCAACGGCGCAGAATCCGCAGCTTCTGGTACATATATTTCCAAGAATCATGAAAGTTGCAGTTCCTGCTCCCCAGCATTCACCCATATTAGGACAATTGCCGCTTTCACAAATTGTGTGAAGTTTGTGCTGGTCTACCAGATTTCGAACCTGTTTGAAATTTTCTCCTATGGGAAGTTTCACCCGAAGCCAGTCCGGCTTTTTAATCCTGTTTTCCGGGACGTCCAGGGAAGAAATTACGGGGAGTTCCTGCATAATGTATAGATCATGCAAATTTAATCACTTTCGCTTGCCAAACATAATACTTATATAGGCATTGAAAAACAAGTGTTTGGGAGGAACATATGCCATCAACGGCATTTGCTTTACATAATATTCACCCGTTACGCCGGCTTCGAAGGCAGTGATGTTTTGATTATACCGACCATAATCGAATCGCATGGCAAGTTTGGCATTCAGTCCGGGAACAAATGTCAGTTGGTTCCATCCGCCACCCAGACCCTGGGTATCATAAACGATATAGGCGCTGTCGAAGATCGTGGGGTATGTGCTTCTGTAAACATTTGGATTTTGTGCTGTAGTCTGAATATCCAGCACATATTGTTTGAGCATGGCAAGTGAGAGGCCACCACTATACAGATAAGTGACTGCAACTCCGTTTTTATTTCCCTTGCCTCCAAGCAGGAATTGTTGTCCGTAGGAGGCCTTTAATTCATACATGTTATTTAATCTTCCGACAGAGACATAATTATAAGTGTAGCCATCTGTGGAAACAGGTTCTTTATGGTCTTTCGGATCTTTCACTTCATTCAATTCGAATGTCAGCGTTCGTGTTTTTTTGGTAGTAAGAAATTTACCTCTTTCATAAAAAAGACCATAACCATTGGTTGCCAGTTTTACGCCAAAGACTCCGTAATGATTAAAAATCAGGTCACCTTCTTCTTCCATTTTCATCATCTGATTTATCCGTTGTTTTTTAGCCGAATTCTTATCGTTGCTGTAAGTGGATTGATCAGGTTGCTGGGCAAGGACAGGAAGGGTAATCAGGGTTAGCGAGAAAAGAAACAAAAAGTTTTTTACCGGCATGTTTAGAATTACTGCTGTAAATTTATGGAAAAAAATATGACCTCCACTGTTATTTACGAAGGAGAGCTAAGAACGGTTGCTCAGCATATGGCATCCGGTACAAGAATAGAAACAGATGCACCTGTTGACAATCATGGAAAAGGTGAAAAGTTCTCTCCTTCCGACCTCGTAGCAACTGCACTGGGATCTTGCATGTTGACCATGATGGGAATGAAAGCCAGGGATCTCAACATAGATTTGAAAGGAACACGAATCGAAATTCAAAAGTTCATGAAAGCAGAGCCCCGGCGTATTTCAGGCTTATCATTAACATTTCATTTGCCGGATAATTTACATTTATCAGAAAAAAATAAAACAATTCTTCAGAGAGCGGCTGATACCTGCCCGGTATTTTATAGTATTCATCCGGATATTGATGTTCAGGTGAATTATAACTGGCAGAATGTTGTTGAAAATGCCCTCTGAAATCAGCTATGTATATCTGAAGGCAGGAGCAGGTGTTTACCAATTTCGCATTCAAGACATTTCCGCTTGTCGCAAAACTGTTTTTTCAATTCTATCAGGGCCTGGGATCCTGATGCTTTTTTAACGGAAATACCTATGCGTTTCCAGCCTGTCATCAATTGATTTTGTTCGGCTGGCATCTGCTCAAGCCAGCTGACAGATTTTTTTAGTGTAGCCTGATCCGGGATCATTTTACCGTAGGTATATAAAAGTGGAATGATGCTGTTGATGATGATATTGTTGCACATATCAATTCCAAGAATTTTTTCGCGGTGCGGTGATATTTTTTCAAATACATAGTGGTTATGCCAATAGTCATTCGCAGTAACCATCAATTTCTTTCTCAACAACTGAATCGACCCGCATTCAAGTGTCCATGCAAATAAAGCAGATGTTTCAGTGCATAGCGAAGCAAGCTGGGAAAGGCGGATACTGGGAAAATTCTCCGGGCGCATCCGAAGAAAATGTACAGGCTCAAATATCTTTTTAAGCCCATATTTCTTCTTAAGAAAAATGAATTCTCTCCTTAGCATGACAGGATAAGGATCCCGATAGACCTTTTCCAGCAGGTTTGCCTGACCCATGAACAGGGCTTCAAGCTGTATAAATTGTGTGCGGTGTTTAGACAACAGTGAAAACGGAATCGTTCTGGCAATCGCTTCAAATGCATTTGTATTGACAGGGTTGCCGAAATTAGCGGCGATCATCCACCACAATTGTTCTTCCCAATGGTATTTATTGGTACGCAGGGAATCGAGTATCCGGTGCATTTTGCGGTTAAGTCTTAAAATCAATAAACGCGATGCCCAGCCTTCCCATTTCTCTGTTCCTGTTTTTGGTGCGGATAATTCACAGGGAATAAAAACGGGTTTTAGCATCCAGCCGGCATATGTATCAAGCATATGCCTTGGAATACGGTTGCATAATTCAAGTTGCGGAATATTTCTTTTGATGTCAATTTTATCCTGTTTCCAAACAACATGCAGCATAACATTACTATAATTTTCATCATTTGTATGATTATGTTTTACCCATCCAGAGGAATATAAGTGCAACTCTACACTGCCGATCCAAAAATTACCATTGATACGAATCCTTGCGTTAATGAAATCCGGGCCCTGGTGTACATTCAATTCTCCCGGATAATCAATCATCACGGGTTCACCTGTCGTAAGTTCTAATCCCTGCTGATTGAAATACCTGTTTTTCCAGATAAACTGCAACATTTTTTCTGTCATCCTGATCGATTGATGATCTTAAAAATAATCCATCGCGAATGCAGGAAAAAAGGGCAAGGCGCAAATATTGAGGGGGAATACACCAGAGGAGAGTGTGGTAGTGTGGTAGTGTGGGAATGGTATATAACTTCAAACTTCACTTCCACACTACCACACTACTAAACTGCCAAACTTTAAGTGTAAAGTTCAATTAAAAAGTCTTTAGTTGTTGCAATACCCTGCTAACTGGAAGGCCCATGACATTATAGAAATCCCCATCGATGGAATGTATACCGGTAACACCGATCCATTCCTGGATGGCATAGGCGCCGGCTTTATCGTAGGGCCTGTAACGATCTACATAATGTTCGATATCGGAAAAGGTTAATGGATGAAATCGCACCCGTGTAGATTCTGAAAATAAAATCTCCTTTTTTGCATTGGTAAGTGAAACCCCGGTTATCACTTCATGAACCCGACCGGATAGAAGGGTTAGCATGCGCATAGCATCTGCACGGTTTTCCGGTTTACCAAGCATCTGCTGATCCAGGACAACGATTGTATCGGCGGCAAGAATTATCCTTTCTGTTCCGAGTCGTTTTCTTACTACAGACGCTTTCCTGCTTGCCAGGAGAACAGGAATTTCCGAAACAGGGAGTCCGTCAGGAATAAGTTCATCATCATCACTTGCCTCCTGATCATAAGGAATTTCAGCCCATTCGAGCAATTGTCTTCTCCTGGGGGAAGCGGAAGCTAAGATTATCCGATCCATGAAGTATAATATTTTAAAAAGATCATGGAAAGAATTCCCATCATCATAATAGATTTAATCATCAGGCTAAGCTGGTGAAATTGGGCAGGTTCAGTAGCCCCGTATAATTTTTTTAAAGAACGAAGGATGGGAAAAATCACGAGGAAGCAGGTAAATATAATTGTCAGCCACCATTTATATTGTAAAACATAAAACTGGATAAAAATTAAAGCAGCAACTAAAATGAAAAGCCATATGGCACAAAAAAATTTGGCAGCATTCAAACCCCATACCAATGGCATCGTACGACGGCCATATCGCGAATCACCTTCCATATCTTCCATGTCTTTTATTACTTCCCGCACAAGAGATATGATAAATGCAAATGAAGCATACACAACGGTAAATTTATAAACCCGTGAAAGTGCACCATGAAATTCAGGGTTTACAAAACGATGGAGACGGAATTCACAAAGATATAATACACCTATTACCCAGGCTGTGAGCAATGAGATTATCACATTTCCAATAAGCAATTTTTTTTTAAATGTGGTACTGTAGAACCAGAGAAGTAATACACAAACCGTATTCGAGGGACCGATAAAAATATTTCTGAGTTTCCACGAAAGATAAAATCCGATGAAAATTCCAAGACCGGAAAGAGCCAGATGCCAGATAATGGCCCATCTTCTTTTTATAATTTTCTCCACAACAACTTTCCCAGGCTTATTTACTCTGTCGATATTCAAGTCAAAATAGTCATTTATAATATAACCACCTGCTGCAACCAGGACGGAAGAAAGACTAAGCAATAAGAATTCCCAGGGTTTGAGTATGTTTTCAAGAACAGGATGTCCTCCATAAAAACTCGGAATTAAAATACAGAAATAGAATAAGGATTGGGTGAGGGAAATAAACAGCAGGTTTTGCCATCGTATTAACCGGAAAAAAGCGGGGACTGCAATTAATTTCATAATAGATTTTAATCTTAGTGCGAAGGGATGGCCGGATCCAGGTCCCATTTCCCGTGTAAGCGGAGCAGTTTTTCAATAACATCCCGCACGCAACCTTTACCTCCGTCATAAGGTGAGATATATCGCGCAATCTGTAAAATTTCAGGTGCCGCATCGGCAGGTGCACAGGACATTCCTGCTTTTTGCATAGAACGGCAATCGGGTATATCATCCCCCATATATAATGTTTCAGCCCAGCTTAATTGATTCTTCTGCAAATAGTCTTCCAACAATTCCATTTTATCTTTCACGTTGAGAAAAACATTCGTGATACCCAGTTTCTTCAAACGCATTGATGCGCCAACTCCATTCCCTCCGGAAACTACAACGATACTGTATTTTTTTTTCACTGCCAGTTGTAATGCGTATCCATCTTTCACACTCATCTTTCGGACCTGCTCACCTGTATCAAAAACCAATATTCCACCATCCGTCAACACACCGTCAATATCAAAAACGAGGGTTGTAATCGGCTTAAATGAGTGGAGGAGATTCATGAAATATTTTGCAGCAAAAGTATCGGTAAAAAAACTCAAAGCCTAAAGCTTAAAGCCCAAAGCCAAAAGATAAATCTGGTTGACATTTAGCTATTTGAATTCATCAGTCATCGGTCAACGGTCATCGGTCATCGAAATAGTATCTAACAACTATTTAGAATCTGAGTATAAATTTTGCAATTTTTTTGTAAACATTTCATAAAATTCCAATAGTGCCGGATAAGTGACTAATAATTGTCTGTGTTTTTCAAGCGTGATCTTATCGTTCCTTATTGCAGGACCTGTTTGTAAATTGCCGGGTGAATCATTTCTCAATCGAAACACGGTTTCCTCTATCAGGGGCTGCAAGACATCAAATGATATATTTTCTTTTTTACAAAATGATTCGGCTAGTATAAATAAATAGTTTGTAAAATTATTTACCATGGTTGCTGCCATGTGATACTTCAAGCGGGTATCGTCGTCTGCTTCTATGACTTTCTCTGCAATGGAATTTGCGAATTCCTTTATATGATTTTTGGATTCCTGATTGTTTCCGTCGACCAGCATGGTTATTGGAGGTAAGGTTTCCATTTCTTTGCGAAGACTTTGAAGTGGGTATAAAACACCATACAATTTATTATTCAACCCTTTTGCTTCTGACATGGGAATTGCTCCGGCGGTATGAGTAATGAGACATTTTACATCTCCCAGGTCTTTTACAAATCCGGAAACAGCTTCATCCTTTATTGCGATAATTATGAGATCGGTTCTTTTTTCTATAGAAGAAATATAGGACGTAGAACTGGTGCCAAGCCTTATGGATAATTGATTAGCGTTGTTTGCATTTCGGCTATATACCTGTACTATGCGGTGACCCGCTGCGAGTGATTTTCGTCCGAGCACATTAGCAGTATTCCCTGAACCGATGAGTACAATATCCATGGGGAAAAATTCAGGATGGTAAGATTCTACTACGTTCAGGATTTCTTTTTCTGCGATTTTGGAGCCCAGATGGCCAGCATTCGTTTGCCTTCCATTTTTGGCATCCCTTCCAATACGCCTACCTCATTTAGTCGTTCTGCAAATTTAAGCAGGAGGAGTTCTCCTCTTTCGCGGAACTGAATGGCGCGACCTTTAAATTGCACATAGGCTTTTACTTTGTCCCCGTCCTTTCAGGAATTTCTCCGCGTGTTTTGCTTTAAAATCAAAATCATGATCATCGGTATTGGGAGTAAAACGGATTTCTTTCACTTCAGAAGCCTTGCTTTTGGCCTTCATTTCCTTTTCCTTCCGTTTCTTTTCGTATAGGAATTTATTGTAGTCAATGATTTTACAAACCGGGGGATCTGCATTAGGTGAAATTTCAACAAGGTCGAGCGCCTGGTCCTGTGCCATCTTGATAGCTTCTGCTATCGGATAAACCCCGACGGTTACATTTTCTCCCACCAAGCGCACATTGCGGTACGCGGATCATATGGTTGGTACGGTGTTCCTGTTGTTGTTCTTTCCTGAATCTTGGATTAAAATTACCTCTTGGAGGCCTCGGTGGAAATGCCATTTATTGTTTTTAGATGAACGATAGATAAGATCCGTTTATATTTTTTTAGGATCTTAATTTAATTTCTGATTTTATTTCTCTTATGAATGTTTCAATATCCTGTACCCCCAGATCTCCCTTGCCCTGCCTCCTGACCGAAATCTTATTGTCATTCATTTCTTTTTCTCCGATCACCAGCATATAAGGAACTTTGGCCAGCTCGGTATCTCGTATTTTCTTCCCAATCTTTTCACTTCTGTCGTCGATACCAGCACGAATATCCGCATTTTTAAGGGATTCTAAAACAGTTTGTGCATAGTCCAGGTACTTATCGCTTATCGGTAAGCAATTTAACCTGTTGAGGTGCGAGCCATAATGGGAATTTACCGGCATAATGCTCCAGTAAAAAACCTATAAACCTTTCGTGAGTACCCAGGGGTGCCCGGTGAATAATCAGTGGGGTTTCCGGTTGATTATCCTGTTTGGTAAATTCCAGTTTAAAACTCCTGCCCTGTGCAAAATCTACCTGGTTGGTAGCCAGGGTAAATTCCCGGCCGATCGTGCTCCAGATCTGTACATCAATCTTGGGTCCATAAAACGCTCCCTCACCGGTTACTTCCATAAACGGTGTATTTGTATCCTGCAGAACATTCCGAACCATGGCTTCCGTTTCCAGCCAGAGTTTGGGTTCGTTAATATATTTCTTCCCCAGACTTGGCCGGATCGTGAAGGCTCAGTCGCATCACGTATTTATCAATCCCGAATATCTTAAAATATTTCAGGTACATTTCATTGACTGCTTTGAACTCATTGGCGAAATCCTCTTTGCTGCAATAAATATGTGCATCATTCATATGCAGGCAGCGTACCCGCATCAGCCCGAACAGCTCTCCACTTTGCTCATACCGGTAACAGGTCCCATATTCAGCCAGTCTCAGGGGCAGATCTTTATAACTTCTGGGTTCGGCAGCAAATATTTTATGATGATGCGGGCAATTCATCGCCTTCAGGTAATATTTGGTTCCGTCCAGTTCCATGGGTGGGTACATACTTTCCTGATAATAAGGCAGATGACCGCTGGTTATATAAAGTTTTTCTTTGGCAATATGCGGAGTAACAACACGCTTGTATCCTGCCGCCTTTTCCGTTTCCTTGGCAAGTTTTTCAAGCTCTTCGATGATAATGGTGCCATTGGGCATCCAAAGAATCAGATCCGGGCCCTACGTCGTCGTCCATGGTATAAATCCCCATTTCCTTGCCTAGTTTGCGATGATCGCGTTTTTTGGCCTCCTCCAGCATAAGGAGGTATTCGTCCAATTCTTTTTTTGAGGGGAAGCTAACCCCATAAATGCGGGTAAGCTGTTTGTTTTTTTCGTCTCCTTTCCAATATGCACCCGCTATATTGGTAAGTTTCAGGGCTTTTATGAATCCCGTATCGGGGATATGGGGCCCGCGGCACAGATCGGTAAAATCACCCTGGGTATAGAACGTAATTTCTCCGTCTTTTAGATTCTGTAGCAGATCCAGTTTATATTCATCGCCCTTTTCCTGAAAAAAGTGAATGGCTTCAGCTTTGGGTATTTCTTTCCTGATATACTTGCTTTGTCTGGCAGCCAGTTCCGTCATTTTGGCTTCCAGTTTACGTAGGTCCTCCTCGGTAATTTGCCTCCCGCCCAGGTCCATATCATAATAAAAACCGTTTTCAACAGCCGGCCCTACCCAGAATTTAACCCCCGGGAAAATAGATTGAACTGCTTCAGCCATCAGGTGTGCAGTAGAATGCCAGAAAGTGGATTTCCCTTCGGTATCATTCCAGGTGAGAAGCTTCAGAGCAGCGTCATTTTGCAAAGGACGTGTAGCGTCCCAAACCTCTCCGTTTACATTTGCCGCAATTACTTTCCTGGCAAGTCCTTCGCTGATAGATTTTGCAATTTCAAGGGAATTAGTTCCCTGCGGATATTCCCGTACTGCGCCATCTGGTAATGTAATTTTAATCATGTAATGCCCAATTCCTTTAAGGGTTGCAAAATTAACAAACTCTTGCCAGATTTTGCTTTGTATAAAATCGTCGGGAAATATTTTTATCTAATTTGCCATTGATGAAAAACAGCCTGCGTTTATTTTACTGCCTGATTATTTTGATTGGCTGCACACAGAATCTTATTCATGCCCAGGATCTCACAGGCATCTGGAGGGGTCATTTTCGTTCCAATCAATTATCAGAACGTCTCACGGGAAATTATGACGACCGCTATAAAATGGAAGTACAGATTGCCCAAACACATAACCGGTTTCAGGCAATAACTTATTCGTATAAAAGTTCTGAATTCTATGGAAAAGCTGAGGCTTCCGGCACTTTAAATGTGCAAACTAAAAAAGTATTACTGAAAGAAGGAAAATTACTGGAGGTACGTTTTGCATCCGGATCCGTTTGCGTGATGACCTGTTTTTTGCAGTATTCCAGACTGGGGAATGATGAATATTTACAGGGAACATATTTCAGTACAAACGCTGATGATTCAACTATTGATTGCGGTAAGGGAAGTATTTTCCTTCACAGAGTAGCAGAAACGGATTTTTATAAGGAACCTTTTCTTGAGAGGAAAGAAAAAGAATTGCTGGCTCGTAAAAAAGATGCAGCGACAGTTAAAAAATCAACTACAAAAGTACCACTTGTTACGAGTTCAGGTGGGACGGGAAAAAAATCTACCACAGTAAAACCGCATGCAGCAGTATCCGGAGCAACAGCAAAAAAATCTCCTCCGAAAACTAACCCCGTCAAAAAAACTTCTGTTTCAACACATGTTGCCGTGAGACCAAAATCCAAAGGCCCCGAACCGGTTCAGGGTATTAATACAAGAGATAGTACGATAAGAATCTCACAACCTCAGATACCTGTTTCAATACCTGAAGTGTTGCAGACGAGAACCAATGAAATATTGAAAACGCTGACAGTAAACCATACCGATATTGAACTGCGTATATATGACGATGGAGCGATTGATAATGATACCGTTTCGGTTTATTATGATAATAAATTAATTGTTTCCAAAGCACGTATATCGGATCAGCCGGTTACCGTTCATATTACAGTTGAACCATCAGATCATCCACATCGGCTCGTAATGGTTGCTGATAACCTTGGAGATATTCCTCCCAACACCTCTCTTCTGGTTGTAAATGACGGCGAGAAAACTTATGAAGAAAGAATTATTTCAAACGAGCAGAAAAATATCGTGATCAATTTTGTGTTTAAGAAGATTGAATAACAGTGTGAGAGTGTGAGAGTGTGAGAGTGTGAGAATATATGAAGTTTCCAATTCTCACACTCTCACACTCTCACACTCTCACACTCTCACACTTGTTTTCTATTGTTTTCTCGGCAACTTATCCTCCCGCTGTGCTGCATCATAAACAAATGATGCTATAATTGTCGCAGCTTGTTTCATGTCTTCACCACTGAGATGGTCATAGCTGTCCATATTGCTGTGATGTGTTCTCGAACCATATTCCATGGGATCCTGTATAAACTGGAATGCGGGTAAACCGATCGCATCAAAGGAGAGATGATCTGTTCCTCCTGTGTTTTGAAGCGTGAGGGTGGATGCTCCGAGATCATGAAATGGCTGGAACCATTGTTCGAATATTGGTTTGACTGCTGCATTACCCTGAAGATAAATTCCACGAATCTTTCCCGTGCCATTATCAAGATTCAGATAAACTGAAAGTTTGTCCCCTGCCGCATTGAATTTTTTTGTAGCGGTATCAGTAAAATGATTCTTTACATAATTTTTTGATCCATGTAATCCTGTTTCTTCTCCACCCCAAAGGGCAATCCGGATAGTACGTCGTGGTTTAACTCCTACTGATTTTAAAATCCGGATCACTTCAAGCATCACGGCAGAACCCGCGCCATTATCTGTAGCACCGGTAGATCCCTGCCAGGAATCCAGGTGACCGCCGATCATTACCAGCTGATCTTTCAGATTCTTATCCGTACCTGGTATTTCAGCAATCACATTATATCCCTGCTGATCATCCGGAAATATTTTTGCACTGAGTTCCAGGTCCAGGGACACAGGTATCTGATGTTGTAATAAACGCTGAATGGTCATGAAATGCTCGTAGGCTATAGAAATATCATTCAGGCCAGGCAGCATTTCTGCATTATAGGGAATTCCATTTTGCACAAAAACTGTTCCGTCGGAATTTCGGGTAGTTGTCGTAATCATTCCCAGTGCTCCTTCTTCATATGCAAATTTTTTGGTTGCCTGTAATAAGCGGTTGGCAGACATGATTCCTGCCATTTGAGTATTCGGAGTTACGGGTGCTTTCGGATCAAATGCGGCCAATTTTATGAGTTCAGAATCACTGTACCTGCTGGCATCTGGCTTAAATCCAAGCGGCAGGGAATCATTTCTTTTAAGCATTACAATTTTGTCTTTCAGCTTTCCGTGATAATCGGACAGGCCTGAAGAATCTTTGATATCTATTAATACGACATCTCCATGAGTTAATCCATTTGTTCCTCTTGAAAATGTTTTAGGAAATCCGATTAATGGCTCATAATAAGGGGATGTCATAGCCAGATAATATTTCTCCAGTTCCCAGCCTTTGCCCCACTTGCCCCAGGCTTCAAGATTTGCATTTGCCAGCCCCCAGGAAGCCAGTTTATTTTTTGCCCAGTTGGCTGCTTTAAAATAACCGGGTGACTCCATCAGTCTCGGCCCGTTGGCATCCGTCAGATTAAAAATAATTTCCATAACCTGGGAATGATTCATCCCCTCGTCCCGGATTTTGGCCATCATGGCCATATCCAGGTTTTCGGTTTGCGCAAAGACACCACTGGCGAGAAATAATAACGGTATAATAAATAATTTTCTCATGTTCAATTTTTTAGAATGACGAATGTATCATCAGAGTTACTTTTCATTCTCAGTTATTATATGAACGGAAAATTTACCTCATTCACCCGCAGGTGCAGTAAAATGTAAACTGTCAATTACTTCACCCTGAACCTGGAAATTGTCATCCCCGGAAGCATGATTTTTCCCTGTGTAAGGATTCTGAATTTTGTTTACCGGGCTTAGCCAGTAAGCTTCTGATGAATCTGCGAAGGCGTTCGGGCAGCGCAAATGATAAACTGTACTTCCGTCATACCTCACTGTTCTGATAAGCGAATACAGTTCATCCGTAATCATATTGAATTCTCTTTTCTTTTGTTCCATGGTATTCTCCTTCTGAAGACCTTTGATTTCTCCCTGCATGGATTGGGCAAGACTAACAGCTGTTAGAACAATTGCCGTATCGGCCTTAAACTGATCGAACCTGATACTGTCAATTGAAGTATATAATTTTTCGGCTGCTCCTGATATTTGTGAACTGTCTGATGATGCAAATCCATTGGATAATCCGTAATAACTGTTCAAAACAATTGCAAAAGAGCGGTTAAACGCGGATGTTTTAGAGCTAATTGTCAGGGGTAGGTCTTTTTCTTCTAAATTATTATTGCCTGAATTGCTTTTATGAAGCACCAGATATGTAATTCCAAGGGCAATAGCCAAAACACAAACCAATAAAAGGGCCTTCTTCATAAAATGAATTTAATCAAAGATAATTCTAAATGCATTTGCTTTAATTTTGCGCGTTTGAATTAATCCCCATTCATCGTATGCTGGCAGGTTTTCAGAATTTGACTTTTGAGTTCGGCGCTCGTAAAATCCTTGAAGATGTTACATGGCATATTCAACCCAATGAACATATTGGCCTCATAGGTTATAACGGTACCGGTAAATCGACATTATTGAAATTACTTGCGGGTGAGTATTCACCTTCTGCAGGCACCGTGGAACGCAGCCGGAATATAAGTATCGGTTATCTTCATCAGGACCTGCTTAGTTTTGATACAGGTGATCCCATTTTGAAAGTCGCCATGGGTGCATTTGATAAGGTACTGAATCTGGAAAAAGAGCTGGGGCAATTGGCACATGAGATGGAAGCAGAAGAGAAAGCCGGCAAAGCACAGTCAGAGTCATTACTGCTGACATATACCGATAAGCTTCATGAAATGGATCTGCTGGATGGATATAATATCCATCACAAAACTGAAGAAGTACTACAGGGGCTTGGCTTTTCCAATGCGGATCTGCAAAGGCCTTACCGTGAATTCAGCGGTGGCTGGCGTATGCGTGTGCTGCTTGCTAAAATGATTCTTCAGAAACCAGACCTGCTTCTCCTTGATGAACCTACCAATCACCTTGACCTTCCTTCCATAGAATGGCTTGAAAAATACCTGCAGCATTACCAGGGCTCTGTTGTAATCGTAAGTCACGATAAGTTTTTTCTCGACAGGATGGTCCATAAAATAGTTGAGCTTTATCAGCAGGATCTGCACTTTTACAATGGGAATTATTCTTTTTATGAAAAAGAAAAAGAAATGCGGATTACCCTTCAGCAAAGGGCATATGAAAATCAAAAAGACTATATCCGTCAGCAGGAAAGATTCATAGAACGTTTCAAGGCCAAAGCCAGCAAAGCTGCGGCGGCACAGTCTGCTATGAAAAGACTGGATAAAATGGAGCGGATTGAAAATGTTGAGTTGGAAAGACCGGATATGCGAATACAGTTTCGTGTTGAAAGGCAACCCGGTAAAGTGCTTGTGCAATTAAAAGATTTAAGCAAAAGTTTTGGTGAAATTGAAATTATCCAACACGCAGAAGCTGAAATTGAACGAGGAGATAAAATAGCCCTCATTGGTGCAAATGGTAAGGGTAAATCTACTGTATTGCGCATTCTCGCCGGCACGGAAACGTTTACAGGCGACCGTATCTGGGGCCATCATGTAGATGCGAGTTTTTATGCCCAGCATCAGTTGGAATCACTAAATATTAACGATACCGTTTTAGAAGAGATGAAACATTCGGGATCGCAGAAAAATGAGCTCGAGTTACGGACACTCCTGGGTTGTTTTCTTTTTTCAGGTGATGATGTGGAAAAAAAGATCAAGGTATTGAGCGGAGGTGAGAAAGCTCGTGTGGCACTCGCTAAAACAATTGCCGGTAAAGCAAATTTTCTTTTATTGGATGAGCCTACCAATCACCTGGATATTCATTCCTGCGAATTACTGGCAGAAGCGCTGAATAAATATGAAGGCAGTTATATACTTGTAAGTCATGACCGTTTCTTTATTTCAAAAACGGCTAACAAGATCTGGGAAATTGATAACGGCCTGATAAAGGAGTTTAAGGGAACGTACGATGAATGGGTGGAATGGAACAAAAGAATGAGTGCGCAGGCAAAACCCGGTTTAAGTAAACCAAAAATTGAAAAACCTGTTGCAGAACAACCCAGACCCGTAATAAATAATCTTCCGGTAAATAAAGAAGCTAAAAAACAGCTCCAGAAACAACAGAAGCTTGTGGAGCAACTGGACGCGGATATTATTCGTCTACAATCCGAAAGCAGCCGTCTGGAACTACAATTATCTGCGCCGGAGATTTATGCCGACAGGCAAAAATTCCTGGTGGCAGAATCGGAATATAAAAAAGCTGTTTTGAGTTTGTCCCTTGCCAGGCAGAATTTTGATGTGGCTCTTGAAAAACTAATGGAACTGGAGGAACAGCAGTAAGCTTAAAGCGTATTGCTTAAAGCTAAACGCAGGCAAATTCAAAATATAAAATTTGAAATTCCATCTCAAGGTGTTTGTTTAATTTTATATAAACCATCAGATTTATTAAAAAAGATCCATTTATTAGTTTAATCCGTACCCTATTTGTTCCTGGCTACCTGATTTTTATTCTCAGTCTTCCTTCAGCCGCGCAGGATTCTGTCGCGCACAAAAGACCAAGAATCGGGCTGACTCTTAGTGGCGGTGGCGCAAAGGGTCTGGCACATATTGGTATACTAAAAGCCATAGATTCAGCGGGCCTTTCCATTGATTACCTGACAGGAACAAGCATGGGCGGTATTATCGGGTCATTGTATGCTTCCGGTTACTCGGCTGATTCAATTTTATATATTGCCCGTCACATACACTGGGATGATTTACTTTCCAATCAGAGTTCTCTCCGGGATATTATCATGGAAGAAAAAGATGAGTATAATAAATACGACCTGGAACTACCCTGGGTCAATAATTTTTTCAGGGTTTCAACGGGTGTTCTGGAAGGTCAGGAATTATGGTTGAAATTTTCTGAGCTTCTGTTTCCAGTATATAAAATTAAAAACTTCGATTCACTGGACATACCTTTTAAATGTATTGCAACGGATATTTCCACCGGGCAGGCTGTGGTACTGGACAGTGGCGAAATTGTAAATGCCGTTCGAGCAAGTATGGCTATACCTTCAGTTTTTACCGCGGTTGAATACCAGGGAAAGTTATTGGTGGATGGAGGAATTGTTCGCAATTTTCCTGTTAAAGATGTGCGTGAAATGGGCGCGCAGTTTGTGATTGGAAGTAATGTAACAAGCAGTCTGCTTCCTGCAAATAAAGTGAATAATGTATTGCAGGTGCTTTTACAGGTAGCTTTTTTCAGGGAAGCCGAAGATACCAAACTGGAAGTACCTCTTTGCAATATTTATGTTCAGACACCGCTTGAAAAATACAGCATGGCAACTTTTTCGCAGGCTGATGAAATTATTGAAGCCGGACTGGAAGAAGGAAGAAAATTATATCCGCAATTAAAAAAACTAGCTGATTCTCTGAATGCTTTGTATGGCCCTGAAATAAATGAAAAAGAGCTGCCTGCCTTGCATGCTGTGAAAATTTCATCTTACGAAGTACGTGGATTGAAATTTACAACACAGGATTTTTTTGTACACACTATGGGACTTGCTACCAATCATGTGTATACTCCTGAAATGCTTGCGCATATGGTGCGGAGAGCAAGCGGTACGCGTTATTATAGCAGGATCACTTATCTGCTGGAATCCGCAGCCTGATCAATCTGCAAAAATTATATTTGACGTCTCTGAAAGCCCGCTTACGTTTGGAAAAATTTCGTTGCATTATAACCAATTTACAGGTATCAGCGCGATTTTTAATCTGACGTCGCGGGATTTCTTTACACCTAATTCAAGGAGTCTGGTTACTATTAATATTGGGGAAAATTTCCGAATTAGAGGCGAACATCTCCAGTATTTGGGAAGAGGAAGAAAATTTGCATTGAAATTATCTACCCAATTTGATCAGTTGAATATCACGACGTATGCAAATACAAAGGAAGCCGGAATTTATAATCAGAATTATTTTGTTATGGATGGGAAGATTCGGGTATTCTACCAGCCGTGATTTGACCCTTGGCGTAGGAACCCGGTTTGAATGGACCACGGTATAATCCGTCCATCACCTCGTCTGTTGAATTCAACGGAACTGATAATTTTCCGACCAGCTATATTTATTTTAGACAAAATTCCCTGGACAGGCCGGTATATCCTAAAAGAGGAATCAAATCCGAGCTTGAAGGTGACTGGGTGTATACTCAGAATCCCAATATCAAATTACACACCAGTACCCAGGATGTGGATACTGTCACTGCCTATAATCCTTATCCAAGAATTACTTTTCATTTTGAAAGCTACTCACCGCTCTCAGA
This sequence comes from uncultured Bacteroidota bacterium, assembly GCA_963711345.1. Lineage (GTDB taxonomy): Bacteria > Bacteroidota > Bacteroidia > Chitinophagales > Chitinophagaceae > Puia. The sequence goes on from CAVQDS010000002.1 coordinate 2,551,861, forward strand.
AAAAAGTACTTTGTTGTTTTTGCTGCAATCGGGAGTGAATTTTCAGAAGGGGAATATTATGAATGAATTTTCCATCGGTGGCCTTACTTATAGTTTTCATAACCAAATTACATTTGCGGGATTGCGGGAAGGTTCATATTATTCATCCAGTCTTGCCGAAATTCAGGCTGGTTTTCGTTACAATTTGTATGGAAATTTTTATCTGACCGGTCGTGCAAATGTTTTGTTCAGCAATTTTGTAAACAATGAAAATAAGTTTTATGATACCCCCAATTTTTTGTCGGGGTATGCACTGACATTCACATATAATTTCGTGCTCGGTCCTCTTGAGCTGAGTGCTATGTATTGCGACCAGTGGAAAAGAGTTATGGGATATGTTAATATAGGCATTCCATTCTAAGCTTAAAGCCCAAAGCCTAAAACTACTTTTTGGAACCATGAAATGTTTTAAATCAAAAATCCTCGAAAGCAAATGTAGAGGGTTTATCATTTATCTGATTTTAATTGTAAAACTAAAAAAAAGTCTTAGGCTTTAGGCTTTGGGCTTTAGGCTTTCGGCTTTAGGCCAATGATATCAAGTATCTCCTTTTCTTTCGCAACAGCACTTTCCTGCATTTTCTTTCCTTCTTTTAGCATAGATGATATTTTTATTTCTGATTCGGATCCGCTGGCGTTAATGCATACATTCAGGAATGCTCCTAACACAGCCGAACGGGCGCAAATAGCACCCACACCGGCATCGGATTTTGAATTTTGATTTCCTTCAATGGCCATCGTTTTAATGATTTCCATTGATTTCAGGGATGCCTGCATGACATGGTACGGCACTTCAATAGCTCTCAGATTGGCATCCTTCAGCTCTTTTTCACGAATTGATTTTTCTGATTCCGTGCCTTTGGGAAGAGCCCTCGCATGTAAAATTCCCTCAAACGCTCTTGTGTCAGCATCTACCAGAGAAATAAGTTCTTTTTTAAGTGAGGATGCTTTATCTGCCCAATCACTGAAAGATTCCCAATTATTCTTTTGTGCTGAAATATTCGCCACCATTGCGCCCAAACCAGCACCGAGTGCTCCAAGATATGCAGCAACAGACCCTCCGCCTGGTGCAGGTGATTCGCTGGCCGTCTCGTCTGCAAAATCCGATAACGAAAGGCGTACTAGCTTTTCTTCTTCCGGGTTTTTTAATAGATACTCTATGATTCTTTCTTCAGGTTTGAACGGACCAAGTTCATTCAGTCCCATGGAAATGATTGCAATTCTTATTAATTCCTTTTCTGAAACACCCGCAGAACGTTTCTGTTTTTTCAGGAAATATTTTCCTGCCTCCAACATAGATCCCAAAGGGATTAATCCCACCAGTTCACTGCCTGTAACCCGGAGTCCCCTGGACTCTGCTTTCAGGCAGACTTCATCAAAAGCGATATGCATCGGTGTGACGGAAAGATTTGTAAGATTCATAGAAATTTGGGCTACACCATATTCTTTTATGAACCAGCCAATAGCTTTGACCGATTTGAGCGATCCAGGAATCATTACAGGTTCCCCATTTTCATCTTTTACTATTTTGCCATTTACAGGGTCCCCTTCCCTTTTTATTCTTCCGGCTTCCCGTACATCGAATGCCACACTGTTTGCGCGACGCACTGATGTGGTATTGAGATTTATATTATATGCTACCAGAAAATCGCGCGCACCAATAACCGTAGCGCCTCTTTTTTCGTCAAACACAGAAGGGCCGAAATCAGGTTTCCAATCCTTTTTTTTCATTTTCTCTGCAAAGCCTTCATACTCACCTGCGCGTATAACCGATAAATTGCTACGGGCCTTGTCAATCTGTGCAGCTTCATATAAATAAACCGGGATGGATAATTCGTTCCCTACCCTTTCGGCCAGTTTCCGGGCCCAGCTGACGGTTTCTTCCATAGTGATTCCTGACACCGGGATAAGCGGACAAACATCCGTTGCACCCATCCGCGGATGTTCACCCCGGTGCAGGCGCATATCAATTAATTCTCCGGCTTTACTGACTGCACGAAATGCTGCTTCCACAACTGCCGATGGAGACCCAACAAAAGTTACAACGGTACGATTGGTGGCTTTGCCCGGATCCACATTGAGCAACCTGACACCTTCAACCTTTTCAATTTCCTTTGTGATTGATTGAATAATCTGAAGATCTGTGCCTTCACTGAAGTTGGGAACACATTCAATAATAGGTATCATATAAAATAATTGGCATGAGCAATGTTAAGGAAAGAAAATCATTCTGTTTCGGAAAGCTGCCCCCGGGGTCTTATAAAATCCAATGGTTTTTTTAAGAAGTAGCGGCTCAGGATTCCAAGAAATTCAGGATAGTCCCTTAATTGAACACCACGGGATCTTACGGCTACTATGAAAGCAAGGGAAAAGCTTACCAGGAAATTTAAAAATCCAATGGCGAGCACACCGAAGAAAATAGTGATAAGGTAAGTAACCGGAACATTTTTAATACCAAGTCCGTACAATGCTACAGATACATTACCTGCAGAAATGGTAATATGCCGTATATCAAATGGAAATCCAAGGAACTTACTTACAATGGAAGACATACCCAGCATAAATCCGAGGGAAATATTTCCTATCATGGAGCCCGCATTTTTTTCAATGAATTTTACCCTGCGGGATCTTTTTGCTGTTGAAGTACTTGCCCGCCACCAGGGATGATCCCGGAGTCTGTCCCCGATCTTTCCATAAAGAATTTTATTTTGTACATATCCGGCAATAATTCCGCTAAGAAAAAGAAATACTCCTGTATTACAGGCATAAAACAGAGAAAGACTATGCCATGGATGCTGACTTTCAAGCATAGCCCATGCCTTATCTCCTTCCAGGATCTTTGTTTTTGTTATAAGGTCGTAGAGCCAGGCAAGAAGGAATGATCCGGGGAAAACAAAAAGCAGATTACCAATGAAAGAAGCCATCTGGCTACGGGAAACCCTTGCCACTGTAACTGCCAGATTATATAAATTTGGTTTGAAGGTATTTCCTTTGGTATCCAGGGAACTGGCTACCGCACTGGCAGTAAACGCTGGTTGTTTGGTTGCAAGGGTTGATCCTGTCGCATCTATGATTAAAAAGCCTGCGCTATAATTTACACTGTATGCAAACCCATGCCAGAATATAGGAAGTTCTATACCTGTCAATAAATTCTTAAAAATTGTTATAAAAGCCGTAATACCACCTCCTTTCATGGCACTCCACATCATCTTTCGATATTCTTTTTTGGTTGAAGTGATATAATGACTTCCCTTCGAACCCTTATGTTCGGCAATCTGATAGGCGAGATACCCCAGGGATTGTGAAAGAAATTCACGAATACTGTTTTTTGTATTTTCATTTTTAACCAGCATTTTGAAAAATGAAATGAAATCATCTGAATTGAATTGGGAATTGCCGTCCAGTACATCTGTGATCAATTCTATGCGCCCCAGTTTGTTGCTGAGCACAAGAAGAATATATGTCTGATGAATACTGGTGCCGCTGCCAGAATGATTCTGCCGGATAAATTCTATAGATTCAATGCCCAGCCTGGCCAGGGAATGAAGTTTCTCACTCTCAGCCGTAAGTAAACCAGCATCTTCCGAAATAAATGATTTTTCTATGTTCCTTACCAGATCGATCTGGTTTAAAAATGGATTTTCATCTATGTTCTGTGTAGCTAAATGTTTACGAACTTCTTTTTCAAGACCAAGGTTGGCAACCTGAAAACTGAGTATTTTAAGTGACTGCATGAGCTGCACCAGGATATGTTTATCATCTACTGAAAATGCCAGTCCGATTGATTCGAAAAATTGCTTCCATTGATCGTGTGGTATGGCATTTACCCAATGATAATCGTCTGACCGGTAAAATATTTTGCTTATAATATAAAGAAAATTATTTTCATTCTGGTAAACAGGAATGAGTTTGTGTCTCATCCTTCCAAAAAATTCCTGCCAGAATCCATTGGCCATAGGAATCCCGCTTTCTGTAAACGCAGAAGAAAGATCTGCCTGAATCAATTGTGAGACCAGGGCGTTATGCAGGTTCGATAAAATAATGGGGTGCTCTTCCATTTGGATGAGCAGGGTCTGAAGATTTTTTGATGGATCTTTCTTCTCCCTCGAGGGTCGAAGCGCAGAAAAAAAAGAAACAAGAAATTTTAGCCCTTCTTTTTTATCCGAGATATGAATAACGGTGCTTCGCCTGATGGCCGACTCTATAAAGTCGTCTTGTTTGATTTTACGTTGAAGGATGATTGGCATAAGCACTGTATAATACCCAATATACAAAGCTTAAGCGATGAATTTGCCCCTGAGTATTACTTTATCAATAAGGTTGGATCCAAAACTATAAGGAAGATATTCCAGTGAAGGAACCTGTGAAGTGATGATCAGATTAGCCGATTTTCCTATAGAAATTGTACCAAGAGAATTACCAAGTCCCATAGCAAAAGCGCCATTGATGGTTGCCGCATTCAATGCTTCTTCCGGCAATAATTTCATTTGGATGCAAGCAAGTGCTATGACAAAATTCATATTTCCGCTGGGTGAAGATCCGGGATTATAATCAGATGCCAGTGCAATGGCAAATCCTGATTCCAATAATTTTCTTGCAGGCGGAAATTTCATGCGAAGGAAAAAAGCAGCAGCCGGCAGTAAAGTGCAGATTCCTTTCCAGCCTGAATTTTTTATATGACTGATATCTTTGTCCGGCATTATTTCCAGATGATCCATTGAGATGGTATTGAGTTTTAAAGCTGTTTCAACACCTCCGGTTGAATTGAGTTGATTTACATGTATCTTTGGTTGTAAGCCATAACGAAGTCCGGCACGCAGAATAATTTCCGATTCTTCAGGACTAAAAAATCCTTTCTCACAAAAGACATCGATATAATCGGCCAGTTTTTCCTTTGCGATAACAGGCAACATTTCATCCACAATCTCTTTTATGTAAGCAGCATGATTTTCACGATAAATTAATGGATAAGTATGTGCTCCCAGAAAAGTAGATTTAATATGCAATGAAGATTTTTCTTTTAACTGCCTTATCACACGGAGCATTTTCAATTCTCCTTCAAGCGATAATCCATAGCCGCTTTTTATTTCAATAGCACCTGTACCCTGTCTGGCTACTTCTTCCAGTCTTTTCCAGGAAATCCTGAAAAGCTCCCCGGAGGAGATTTCATTTATTTTTTGAACTGTATTCAGGATACCCCCTCCGCGTGCATTGACTTCAGCATATGAAAGTCCCTGGATTTTATCGACAAATTCGCCTTCACGGCTTCCTGCAAAAACTATATGCGTGTGACTGTCACACCAGCAGGGCAAAACGAGTTTCCCACTACAATCCGTTTTTGTCTCCGGAAGATTTGGCAAATCTTCTTTTAAAGAATCCATTTTGCCGTAAGCAGCAATTTCTTCTCCTTCTATCAGCAGCCATGCATTTTCCAGGCATGGAAGATTTGCCATTTCTTTACCGTATAAAGGTCTGATACCCGGAGTTGTATTAATAAGCTGTTTGATATTTATGAGGAGCTGACTTTGCATCATGAAGATCAGAGTTGAAAATCGTCTTTTGTTTTTTGTGCCAGAGGATAACCGGCATCTGCGTGACGTATAACACCGAGGCCAGGATCGTTGCGAAGCACTCTGGAGAGACGGGCAGCGGCTGCATCTGTTCCATCAGCAACAATCACCATACCTGCATGAATACTATAACCCATGCCTACACCGCCCCCGTGATGAAGGCTTACCCAGCTTGCACCGCCTGCAGTATTGATGAGGGCATTCAGTATAGGCCAGTCGGCAACAGCATCACTCCCATCCATCATCGCTTCTGTTTCACGATTAGGAGATGCAACAGAACCAGTATCGAGGTGGTCCCGCCCGATAACTATTGGAGCATTTACTTTTTTTGTGCGGACAAGTTCATTAAAGGCAAGCCCTGCTTTTTCTCTTTCTCCCTGGCCCAGCCAGCAAATACGTGCAGGTAATCCCTGGAAAGCTATTTTTTCCCTGGCCAGTTTTAACCAGCGCAGGAGAGAATGATTTTTTGGAAAGAGCCGGACCATTAGTTCATCCGTGACTGCAATGTCATCCGGGTTTCCACTGAGGGCAGCCCACCGAAAGGGTCCTTTCCCCTCACAAAAAAGAGGTCTGATATAAGCCGGAACAAATCCGGGAAAATCAAATGCATTTTTAAGGCCTTTTTCGAAAGCGCGCGCACGAATATTATTCCCGTAGTCGAAAGTAATGGCGCCTTTCTTTTGAAGGGCCAGCATTTTCTCAACATGAATTTTCATGGATGCATAAGCCAGTTCGAGATATTTTTCGGGGTTCGATACCCGTAATTTTTTAGCTTCTTCCATAGATATCTGGTGGGGCCAGTAACCTATCAGTGGATCATGTGCAGACGTCTGATCGGTAAGCGTATCAGGTATGATATTTCTTTTCAACAATCTTTCAAGCAGATCGACCGCATTACAACAGACGCCGATAGAAATAACTTTTTTATCTTCTTTGGCCTGAATTGCTTTATCAATTGCTTCATCCAGATCATAGATTCCTACATCCAGATATTTTGTTTCGAGTCTCTTTTGGATTCTCCAATTTTCTACTTCAGCTATCAGTGCCACGCCTTCGTTCATCGTGATGGCCAACGGCTGGGCTCCCCCCATTCCGCCCAGACCGGCAGACACATTCAGTGTACCTCTCAGGGATCCTTTGAAATGTTTGTCTGCTGCAGCGGCATAAGTTTCATATGTTCCCTGTACGATGCCTTGTGAACCTATATAAATCCAGGAGCCAGCTGTCATCTGTCCATACATCATCAGTCCTTTTTTTTCAAGTTCATCGAAATGTTCCCAGGTAGCCCATTTAGGAACAAGCTGTGAATTTGAAATCAATACTCTTGGTGCATCAGTATGTGTTTTCATTCTTCCAACAGGCTTACCGCTTTGAATCAACAGGGTTTCATCATTCTCTAAAATTTTCAGGTTCGCAAGTATATCATCCAGTGCCTGGAAATTCCGGGCAGCTTTTCCACGCCCACCATATACGATCAGCTCATCAGGCCGTTCAGCTACCTCAGGATTTAAATTATTCAAGAGCATTCTTAATGCAGCTTCCTGAATCCAACCTTTACAATTTAATGTCGGTCCGACTGGAGTTTTATATTTGACCGGATCGTATTTTGAAATGGTTTTTTGCATATTAATTATTTAATGAAAAGCTTTCAAAATCTTTATTGAGTTCTATGCCCCGGGTTTTGGAAAAAGCATCTGTTTCGCGAATGAAACTGAAAGTTTCGATCATGGATTTTATTTTTCTTATATCGTCAGCAAAAATCCTGTCCTCACGTGCAAAGCTCACCTGTTGGCGAACAAATTCGTGGGCATGCTCCAATATGGAACTGCTACGCAGAGGCCGACGGAATTCTATGGCCTGGCAGGCAGTCATTAATTCAATTGCAAGAATGTATTCGAGATTCTCCAGAACCATTTCCAGTTTACGTCCGCTGATACTCCCCATGCTTACATGGTCTTCCTGGCCAAGTGAAGTAGGAATGCTGTCGGCGCTGGCAGGGAAACAAAGAGTTTTATTTTCTGTAACCAGCGCCGCCGTTGTATACTGTGGGATCATAAATCCACTATTGAGTCCAACATCTTTCATTAATAAAAGGGGAAGTCCCCATTTACCTTCCAATAGTAAATAACATCGCCGATCGGAAATATTTCCCGCTTCTGAAGAAGCGATGGTTGCATAATCAAGCGGAATTGCCAGTGGTTGTCCATGAAAATTTCCTCCGCTGATCGTATCATCTTCAGAAAATATTAGGGGATTATCAGTTACCGAATTCAATTCTGTCAGCGTAAGTTCTTTGAGATGAAGCCATGCATTGCGGCTTGCTCCGTGAACCTGTGGCATGCAACGCAGAGAATAAGGATCCTGCACACGCCCGCAGTCGACATGGCTCTGCATAATCTCCGAACCGGTTAAAAGTTTACGCAATCTTTGGGCTACCAGCTGATTTCCCCTGAATGGCCTCAGATTATGAATCCGCTCATCAAAAGGAGATTTGGTTCCTGTAAGGGCTTCGAGACTCATCGCTCCTATCAGGTCAGCGGACTCAAGACAAAAGTGCATACGTTGCAGGTTGGCTACAGCATAAGCGAGGATAAACTGTGTTCCGTTAATTAAAGCAAGCCCTTCTTTTGGACCTAATTGAAGTGGTTTAAGTCCGTTTTGAGAAAGGACTTCCGCACTCGGAAGAATTTTACCTTTCACCCATACTTCTCCCAACCCGATTAAGGGCAGAAACAGATGAGCCAGCGGGGCAAGATCACCGGAGGCGCCAACAGATCCTTTTTCAGGAACAACAGGACTGATATCCTGATCAATAAACCAGCAGATTCTTTCCAGTGTTTCCGGTTGGATGCCGGAATATCCCTGGGCAAGAGAATGTACTTTTGTGATCATCATGATCCTGGAAAGGAAGGGGCTGATTGAGCGTCCTACTCCTACACTATGGCTTTGCAAAATTTTATGCTGAAGTTTCCTCGTATCCTCGGCGGATATACTTGTATTGGAAAGGATGCCGAAACCGGTATTAATACCATAGACTGTTTTTCCACTGGAAACAATTTTATTGACACTGTCCCTGCTTCTGATAATTTTTTGCATGGAATCTTCGGGAATGATACCATGCTGCTCTCCCCCGGCAAGGGCTATTGCAATGGCAGGTGTCAATTTATCTGAGCCGTAATGGAATGGTTTGGGCATGTAACTGTTCGATTATTTGCTTATGGATATATTTGCGGGCGCATGTTTGCAATCGCATAATTAGTCCATGCATAATATCACGAAAATAAAACTCTTTAGGATACTTCTCCGGATCACTTATTTGCCTTCTCTGGTTTTCCTCTACCCATTGGCATTATTCAGAAAGAAATCAGCATCCGGAATATTCTTTTTTTTCGACCGCTATGCCATGGGTGGCGCACAGCGCATTCACCTGGACATTTTAAAATCGATTCCCGAAGTTGACAAAAATGTTTTTTTTACAAGGTTTTCACCCAATGCAGTTTTCAGGGATGAATTTTATGCTGTCCCGAATGCCGGTTGTCTGGATATTCATATCTGGTGCGATTATTTGATTTTAAGACTGTTCTCTGTTCACTATTTTAGCTTTTATATAAACAGGCATTCTTCAGCTCTTATTTTTGGATCCAATTCAACTTTTTTTTACGATATGCTTCCATTCGTTCGTAAAAAAATTAAACGCATTGAACTATTGCACAATTTCACTTTTGGGAAAAAAGGAATGGAATTTTTCGGATTGGAAAATCATCGCTATTTAGATTACAGAATCATATACGATTATTATACTAAGGACAACATCGAAAAACAATATGCAGATTTTAATATTGATTCGGCCTTTCTCGGACACCTTCTTTTTATAGAACCCGGCGTGGATATTCCGCCGGAAAAAAAGAAATCCTTTGATCTTCCGCTAAAAATTATATGTGCAGGTCGCGGCGGACCGCAGAAAAGAATCTGGCTGGTAAACCGGATTGCAGAGTATTTAATTGATATGGGTGCAGCGGTGGAGTTTCATTTTGCAGGAACTATGATCAGTGAGCTTTCCGAAAATCTAAAAACTAAGGCATCGATTCATGGGGAAATCAGCGACCCTGTAAAAATGGCGGCACTCATGGCTGAATCGGATATTGCCCTGTTAACTTCTTCTTATGAGGGATTCCCCATGTTCATTAAAGAATCTATGGCCAATGGTTGCATACCGGTTGTAACAGCATTACCCGGAAATCTGATGCATTTAAAAGACAGGTTTAATAGCCTGCTCATCCATGAAATTCTGGATGAAGCCAAACTTGTTCAGGAAGGAATACATATCATCATGGAATTGACAAGAGATAAAAATCTATGTATTCAATTGTCGACTGAAGCTTACAACTATGCAAAACAACACTTCAGCCGCGACGCATTCAATCAAGCGTACCGGGAACTGTTAACGCCTAACGCTGAACGCTTAACGCGTAACGCTGAACGCTGAACGCGTAACGCTGAACACATAACGCATTTTTTATTCAATCACACAAGATGGAAGCAATAATTAATTAATCAATTCAAAATTAGTGTCAGGCGTTCAGCGTTAGGCGTTACGCGTTAAGCGTTCAGCGTTACGCGTTAGGCGTTAAACGTTTCCTGAGTTTTAAATACAAAAAGAGCATAAAAGTTTTGGAAAATAAACCTGTTCTTAGAATGGGAGCAGGAATTTTATTCTGAAATTTTATTATAGAAGGTATGAAATCGGGAATTTTACCATTGTAACCTGAATTTTTGATTTGGGCGATATCCCTTATGGATAAGTTCCTTAAAAAGCGCCACCAGGCATCAAAAACAGTAATATGCTGAATGGAAATGTCACCTAATTTTTCTCCCAGCATAAATCTTTCGGGAATTTCTATATCCGGTTTTCCAAAACTCGACCGCGTAACCTGACTCTCACTAATACCAATTTGAACGAGGTTTTTTGGAATATATTCAGGAGGACCGTGTTTTTTAAAATATCGGATATAAAAATCGATGTCGACCAGCCATTTCATCCGGTTGTCAAAAGTAAGGTCATTATCTTTTTTAAAAATAATTACGCTGGGAGGACCTATTCTGTTCGAAGCGAAAAGAGTTTCAGGCAGTCGTTTCATTGATTTCAGCTGTCGGAAATTCGGACTGATATTTCTCGAATGGCCATCAGGGAGTGCATTGGTATAAGCAGAAAAATAAAACTCTGCCGCTTCCTTTTTGACAGCTTCTGCAAAAAAATGGAGGCTGTCGGGTCCGCTGAACCAGTCATCATCATGCATGATTTTGATCCAGTCACCACCTGATTTCCGTAAGCTTTCATTCCAGTTTTCAGGAGTTCCCAGGGTTCTATGGTTTTTATAATAGCGGATCTTTGGCAAAAGCGGATGGCTTTCCACCAGTTCCTGCAGTTCGTTACCTGGACTATCATCCGTAATAATGACTTCAAAAAGTCGAAAACTCTGCATTTCTATAGAATCCAGAAGGCGTCTGAGAGATTCCTTCCGCTGATAAGCAGGAATGCAAATTGAAACTAAAGGAGTCACTGCCATCCGGCAAAAATAGGTTCCTGTGGATAAATCTTCGGGATATTAATAAACTCTTATCAATTTATAGCACGAAAATTGTTTGTAGAAATTGAATATTTAACCATGATCGTTCAATTCAACAGGAATATACAGTTTACCAAACTGATTAAGGCTGAGGGTCGGTTAAGGGAATTCAATTTCAGAAAAGTGAATGGCCTGCACGAAGAGTTGTTTACGGTAGACGTAAGTGACGACAGGGGAAACAGAATTATGTTTAAAATGCATAAAGAAGGTGACGAATGGCTGATTACCACAGATCAATTCATACCTGAATGGGTTAAATCCAACAGCTCGCGTTTTAATGATGCCATTGAAGACGAACTCAGAATTTCCTGATACAGGCTTTCTCTTATATTTATACCGGCAATCTCCTTATTGCATGGTTCAATTTACAGCAGTTATACAACAATTTGCAGAACAAGGGGAAAAAACCGGATGGTCTTATATCACCGTACCCCAAGATATTGCAGAGCGTTTAAAACCCGGATTTAAAAAATCTTTTCGTGTTAAAGGGAAATTAGACGCACATTCCATAGCTCAACAAGCCCTGCTTCCCATGGGTAACGGATCTTTTATTTTGCCACTGAAAGCTGAACTACGTAAAGCAGTTCATAAAAATAAAGGTGCGATGCTCAAGATAAGTCTGGAGGAAGATAAAAAGCCCCTCGAAGTGAATGCAGAGCTACTGGAATGTCTTGCGGATTCACCAAGGGCAGAAAAAAAATTCAAGATAATTCCCCGCTCACATCAGATGTATTATAGTAAATGGATTGAATCTGCAAAAACAATTGAAACAAGGGCAAAAAGAATTGGCCTTACGATCATGGCAATGGAAAAAAATATGACTTATGGAGAAATGCTTCGTCTAAATGCACAATCTGTTAATAAGTAAGTTGTTCGAATTGTCCATATAAACTATTAAATTTGAATAGTTGCGTCGCGTGATGCTGTAGAAACCTCATTTGAAAACTTTAAATTCTCGGAATTGACTGAAACGATTATTAACCTGGAAACCGTTAACCCTATTGAATTTTTCGGTGTAAACAATGGCAAATTAGATATTCTCAAAAAAAAATTCCCGCTTCTAAAAATTCTCTCCCGCGGAACACAAATCAAATTAAGCGGTGCACCTGAACAGGTAGAGACTGCAAAAGAAAAAATAGACCTGCTTCTCCAGTATCTGGAGCGGAATGGCAGTCTTACGGAAAATTATTTCAACCAGATCCTGGGAGGCGATGATGCCGAAACGGTGGATCATTTTGTTGACAGGAATCCTAATGATATCCTGGTATTTGGCCCGAATGGAAAAACTGTTCGTGCTAGAACTGTTAATCAGAAAAGGCTGGTAACGGCTTCTGAAAAAAATGATATCGTTTTTGCCATTGGACCAGCAGGTACCGGAAAGACCTATACTGCTGTAGCAATGGCTGTACGGGCTCTGAAAAATAAAATGGTCAAGAAGATCATTCTGACCCGCCCTGCGGTGGAAGCTGGTGAAAACCTGGGTTTTCTTCCGGGAGATCTGAAAGAAAAAATTGATCCTTACCTACGTCCTTTATATGATGCGCTTGACGATATGATTCCGGCCGATAAACTCGGATATTATATGACGACCCGCACTATTGAAATAGCACCACTGGCATATATGCGTGGTCGTACTCTCGATAATGCTTTTATAATACTGGATGAAGCCCAAAACGCCACTGATCTTCAGTTAAAAATGTTCCTGACCCGGATAGGTGCAAGTGCTAAAGCCATTATCACAGGTGATCTTACTCAGATTGATCTGCCAAAAAATCAAAAAAGCGGTTTAGCCAAAGCACTATATATTCTAAAAGGGATTGAAGGCATTTCCCATATCGAACTGGATGAGGAAGATGTGGTCAGGCACCGGCTTGTTAAAGCCATTATAAAGGCTTATGAAAAAGATAAATTAATTGAACAAGGAGGCAGTAACGCTTAACGCGGAACGCTTAAGGCCCAACGCGTAAGGCATAAGGCCTTTCAGAAAAAATAATTGAAATTTATTATAGAATTATTATTCCTTGAAAACCACATCTCTTTATTTCGTTTTAATATTTATCGTCGCCTGCAACGCTGGCAATACATTTAAGAAGGCAGAAGATGCACAGGATGCAGGGCGACAGTTTATTCGTGCTTCTCTGGATGGAGATTACGAAAAAGCCCGCTTTTATCTGCTCAATGATTCGATAAATCTTTTACTGATCAGTAAGTGGCAACAGGGATTTGATAAAATGGACCGTGACACGCGGCAACAATACCGCGAAGCAAATATTCTTCCAATCAATATTCACGCAATAAATGATTCCATTACTTCCTATACTTTTTCAAATAGTTTCCGGAAGGATACAACTACCGTGCATATTGTACGTATCAATGGTGACTGGCTGGTAGATCTCAAAGAAATCCTCAACGATAAACGTTGAAATCGCTCATTGCAGGCGTTTTGCATAATGATACTGAATGAGTAGGTTTGTAACTTCAAACCTCATTTATGAATAAGATGAATGTATCTCATCCCTGGCACGGTGTTCCGTATGGGAGTCATGCGCCTCGTATCGTGAACGCCATTATAGAGATACCTCAGGGATCCCGGGCAAAATATGAAATCGACAAAGAGAGTGGCCTGCTTAAACTTGACAGGGTTATATATTCTTCTTTTTATTACCCCGTGAATTATGGATTTATACCTCAAACCTATGGTGATGATAAGGATCCCCTGGATATACTGGTCATTACTTCACTTCCAGTTGTTCCCCTTTGTCTGATGGAAGCAAAAGTAATGGGTGTAATGCAAATGATTGACAGCGGTGATGCCGATGATAAAATTATTGCCGTTGCAGCCAAAGATCCAAGTGTAAATCACTATAATAATATAGAAGAATTACCAAAGCATTTTTTTGACGAACTCCGGCATTTCTTTGAAGAGTATAAAAAACTTGAAAATAAAGCCGTTAAAGTGGAAGAATTCGGTGATAAAACAATGGCATTAAAAGTAATCGAAAATGCAATAGAAGCATATAAGCAGGGATTTGGAAATAGTGGGCCTGCCTAGTTTATGAATTTACCAGATTTTCGCATCTTACTAAAAAGGTGATTTATTAAGTTGAATCCTTCCACACATAGCAGTTTAACCGACCAGGAAATATTACAACATTTTTATTCGGATCATAATAATGAATGGCTTGGATCCCTTCTGGAACGATATACCATGTTATTGTATGGTGTATCAATCAAATATCTTAAGAATCCGGAGGAAGCCAAGGATGCCGTGCAACAGATTTTTCTTAAAGCTATTACGGAACTGCATAAATATGAAGTCATTTATTTCAGTTCCTGGCTTTATATGATTGCAAAAAATCATTGCCTGATGTTAATACGGAACAATCGTCATGGCATATCTGTTGACCAGGTACCAGAACCTGTATTTGAACAGGGGGATCCGGATCCACTGAAAAATGAATCGCTTTTAAAAGATTTGGAAGAAGCATTAAAGCACCTGAGTCGGGAACAAAAAACCTGTGTCAGGATGTTTTATCTTGAGAAAAAATCTTATCAGGGAATATCTGAAGAAACAGGTTTTACTTTATTACAGGTAAAAAGCTATATCCAAAACGGGAAAAGAAACCTTCGATTATTGCTGGAAAAGAAATTAGATAAATTTGATGAGTGATCATGTCGGAAGAAACAAACGATAAATTTCCTGCAGATCCGGATAAAAAACTACCGGAATCACTTGATATTCACCTGCGTAATATCATGCACGATAAGAATTTGAACCGATTCAGGGATCAATTACCTGCAGAATTTCTTTCTGATGCCTCCGAGGGTCTTAGTCATGTGAATGATAAGAAACAATTGGATTCCATTTTACAACAATTGAATCAACAGATGCACCAGCATCTCAAACATAAAAAAGTTCGTAAACGCAGACATTCCATTTCGAATCTTTCCTGGACCTATTGGGCAATCATTCTAATTTTCCTTCTAACCATTATCGGGTTTATAGTCATCAGGATGCTTTTGCATCATCAAGCCTAAAGCTTAAAGCCCAAAGCCTAAAACTATAATAAGCTTAAAGCCCAAAGCTTAAAGACTAAAACT
Organism: uncultured Bacteroidota bacterium; assembly: GCA_963711345.1. Taxonomy (GTDB): domain Bacteria; phylum Bacteroidota; class Bacteroidia; order Chitinophagales; family Chitinophagaceae; genus Puia. Next base: position 2,567,195 of record CAVQDS010000002.1, read on the forward strand.
TATTTTAAGTCTAAACTCAAATCTTAAACCTATCAGAGATCCAAAAAATGGTTTTAGGCTTTAGGCTTTAAGCTTTAGGCTTTATTGGTATTGTATGTAAACAGGTCTCGGTTTAAGCCTTAGAACTTCAGCCGGCGCCATCATTCGGCTATTGGTTTCACGGAAATCATTTTTGTAGAATAATTTAAAACCCGTGAATTGTACCGGTTCTTTGTATATATAATCGTGGTAAGTGGTCAGTTTCCTGGATTGAGCCCCCCATCCATCCATATCTATTACAACCTGAACTTGAGGATTTGGTTTGATGTTTTTATAATTCCTGATCATTGCCTGAGTAAAACGATGCACTACTAAAACTTTAGGCGGAAGTTGATAATTCTTAACAAGATCTGAAAGATATTTAATTGTAAAATTGATGTCATCTGCGTCCATCGTTCCAATAACAGTTCCGGGTTTTTTCCCTGTTTTCATTGAAAATTCGGGATCTATACCCAGGTGAACCTGGGGCATTTTCAGATAGGTTTCAAGCAGGGGAACTTCTTCCTGAACTGTACTTTGTCCAACCTGAATGTCGAGAAAAACGAGGGCATTAATCCTCGCAGCCATTCGAATCACTGAATCAATTTGTTTGTAAGGCATGCGCAACCGGTATTTATTCCCCTTACCCGGATAACCCTGGGCGGTTACAGCAATATAGTGAAGGGCTGGTATGACAGGAATCGTTGAATCAGCTGCCTGCCATTTCTTTATTTCATTCTTTAGCTTGGCGAACATGGTATCGGTTGGATATTCTCCGAGTACACCCATTTTTTTCGAATAAAAATTTCCGTAAAAAGCTACTACCCTGCTGAAAGGGAAAATTGCACCCGGTAATGGGTACGCCAGTTTAACAGGCCAACGGCCGGAACTGTCGCCATTATTCAGCGCAAAAAGAAGATGATCGTATTTTACCGTATCCAGTACGGTAGGCCTTGCGTTGATAAGCAATGAATCTTTAACGCCAATGGTGTCATTGCCGTTCTTTATCAATTCAGTGTTATTTCTCTGAAATGGATTTCCCGAACCCAAAGCCCTGAAAAAATACAGAATGGCTAACAAAGCGACAATAACCCCTGCGAGTAGAAGGTATTGTTTTTTAAGAATACCCGGTCTTCCGCCTGTTTTGGGAGAAATTTGCATAGAGTTGTTGGTTATCGAACGGATTATCATCATTCGTTTCAAGAAAACGTGTTAAATAGGGCTTTATTTTAAAGTAATTCTGTTAAAAACTGATTTTTTTATACCAGTTAATCAAGCCGTTGGTAGAAGCGTCATGGCTTTTGGTTTCCTCACTGTTTTTTAGCTCCGGGAGTATTTTCCCTGCCAGTTCCTTACCTAGTTCTACGCCCCATTGATCAAAACTGTATATATTCCAGATGACTCCCTGGACAAAAATTTTATGTTCATAAAGAGCAATGAGCTGCCCTAGTGAAAAGGGGGTAATTAATTTTATAAGAAAGGAATTTGTTGGCCTGTTTCCGCTAAAAAACTTAAATGGGATTAATTCAGGTTTTACGTGAGAAGCAAGTAATTCATCCGGAGAGCGGCCGTTCATGAGGGCCTCGGTTTGCGCAAAAAAGTTTGATAATAACTTAGCATGGTGGTCACCCAATGGATTATGACTAAAAACCGGGGCAATAAAATCGCATGGAATCAAAACAGTTCCCTGGTGGATAAGCTGGTAAAAGGCATGTTGTCCGTTGGTACCCGGTTCTCCCCAAACCACGGGACCAGTAGAATATGTAACCGGAATTCCGTTTCTGTCGACCGATTTTCCATTACTTTCCATATTTCCCTGTTGAAAATATGCTGGAAACCGATGCATATACTGGTCATAAGGAAGGATGGCTTCCGTTTGTGAACCAAAGAAATTTCTATACCATATACCCAGTAATCCCATAATCACTGGTATATTTCTTTCAAAAGGTGTGTTCTTAAAATGTTTATCAGTTGAATGTGCACCCTGCAGTAATTCTTCAAATGCCGGATAGCCGATAGTCAGTGCAATTGAAAGGCCTATGGCACTCCACAGAGAATATCTTCCTCCTACCCAATCCCAAAAAACAAACATATTTGATATGTCGATCCCGAATTTTACAACTTCTGTTTCATTCGTTGACAAAGCGACGAAATGTTTTGCTATATATGCCGGATCTATAGCTGATTTCAAAAACCAGTCCCTTGCTGAATGTGCATTGGTCATGGTCTCCTGAGTGGTAAATGTTTTTGACGCAATAAGAAAAAGTGTTTCTTCCGGATTAATTTTTTTTAAGACTTCAACAATTTGGGTTGCATCCACATTGGAAATAAAATAAGCCTCCATCCCATCAATCCAGTAATGCTTTAATGCTTCTGTTACCATCACAGGTCCGAGATCACTGCCTCCTATTCCAATATTTACAATATTGCGGATTGGTTTACCATTATAACCGCGCCATTCTCCGGAATGAATTTTCTGGCAAAATGATTTCATGTGTTCTAATTCCTGCATTACGCCAGGCATAACATCTTTTCCTTCGGAGTAAATTGGTTCACCGGAAAAATTGCGCAAGGCGGTATGCAAAACAGACCTTTTTTCTGTCTGATTGATTATTTCTCCGGAAAACATGGCCTGTATCGCATCCCAAACCTTACATTCAGCTGCCAGGTCCAATAAATGGGAAAAAACTTCTGCATTTACCAGATTTTTAGAATAATCAAAAAGAATATCACCAAAAATGATTGAATAACGATTAAATCTTTCCCGGTCTTCACCAAAAAGGGTTTTCATTTGAATACCTTTCATAACCTGCTGGTCTGCCTGCAGTTTTTTCCAGGCCATTGTTTCTACCGGGGAAATATTCGGGAACATATAAAGAGAGGTCTTTTTATTTGCCCACAAAATTACGATATCAATTTTGTTATTATGAAAGGATTTGAAAACCCGTCATTCAAATTGAGCAAGTGTTTTCAAAAAATCAGATACCATTTCTTCAGAAATGTCAAGGTGGGTAACTATGCGGAGGCGTTTATTGGATATAGTAAGCAATAAAACTTCTTTTTCCTTCATACGTGAAATAAAAGAGTGAGGATCTACTCCATCATTTAACTCAAAAATAACCAGGTTTGTTTCAACGGGGAGAACCATTTTTACCAGGGGATGCTTTTGCAATGCCTCGCCAATTTTTTTTGCATGTTTATGATCGGTATTAAGTCTTTCAACATTTTGATCAAGTGCATACAAAGCGGTGGCGGCCAAATATCCAGCCTGGCGTAACCCCCCTCCAAATATCTTGCGAATTCTTCTTGCCTGATAGATAAATTTCTCTGTACCGAGTAGTATACTACCTGCGGGGCATCCAAGACCTTTATTAAAGCAAACGGAAATGCTGTGAAATAAAGATCCATATTCTCCAGGTTTTTCTTTTTTTGCAATCAGTGCATTGAATAACCGGGCTCCGTCCAGATGCAGAATGAGCTTGTGCTCATTACATACCTGCCTGATTTGTCTTATATCTTCCAGTTCATAACAACTGCCACCTCCCCGGTTTGAAGTATTTTCCAGACATACAAGCGAGGTTCTGGCTTTATGCACATCGTCGGCGTTAATGCTTTTTAAAACCTGTTCAGCTTTGATTCTTCCCCGGTTCCCTGCTAAGGGTCTTACCTGGCAGCCTGCATTAAAGGCTATTCCGCCTCCTTCATAAATATAGACATGAGCTTCTTGTTCACATATTAATTCATCACCCGGCCGGGTATGACTGGTAATTGCAATTTGGTTCGACATGGTTCCACTTGCGCAAAAGATTGCGGCTTCCATGCCAAAAAGATTCGCCATATTTTTTTCCAGGAGGTTGACAGTAGGGTCTTCCCTAAATACATCATCACCCACTGATGCTTTTATCATGGCTTCCATCATTCCTGGAGTTGGCTTGGTTACTGTATCTGACCGGAAATCAATAATCATATTTTTTACTTCATGTTAAAATCAAAATGCCCCTTTCGGATGGCATGATGATTGAATAAACTACAGTTTAATTAAATATATAACATTGTAAATTTAACATTATGGACAATTTAATTGTGAAAGGAACCTGGAATGAGTTGAAAGGTAAATTAAAACAAACCTATGGTAATTTGACAGACGATGATCTGAAGTACGAAGAAGGCAAAGAAGATGAATTGCTGGGCCGTTTGCAAAAGAAAACCGGAAAAACCAAGGATGATTTGAAAAAATGGTTTAATTCCGCAAAGCAAACAAATAAAGAAAAAAGCACTCATTAATCGAGCCTTTTAACGAGACCCTTCTGTTAAAAAATGGAAGGGTTTTTATTTGCACTAATCTGTCCCCGATTATTAAATGAATCTTTAACTTGCGTCCCTATGACACAGGAAAAGCTAATCGATATGAGGTCCCGGCTGAGCGGACTGAGGAGGTTTCTTTGACGTCGGGAACCGACAGATTAAAATTAATGAAGAAAGGCAGTTAACAGGCAGCACGGGCTTTTGGGAGGATAATGAGCGGGCCACTGCCATTCTTAAAAACATTAAAGTAAATGAGTATTGGCTGAAACTTTATCAGGCTGTGGAAACAGCTGTAGAGGATTTTGCCGTACTCTTAGAATTCTGGAAAGCTGGCGAAGCTTCTGAGGAGGAAACCAGGGCAGCTTATGAGAAATCGCTAGTATTGTTAGATGAGGCTGAATTTAAATCTACGCTGAATGAACCGGAGGATGAATTACCTGGAGTGCTGCAAATAAATTCTGGCGCCGGAGGTACTGAAAGTCAGGACTGGGCTGAAATGCTGATGCGGATGTATCGTATGTATGGTGAAAAACAAGGATGGGCTGTTTCAGAACTTGATTTTCAGGATGGAGAATCTGCCGGAATAAAAAGTGTTACACTTCAATTCGACGGACCATTTGCTTATGGATTTTTGAAAGCTGAAAGTGGCGTTCACCGCCTTGTTCGTATTTCTCCTTTCGATAGTAATGCAAGGCGTCATACATCTTTCGCTTCAGTGTATGTATATCCTTTAATAGATGATACGATAGAAATCGAGGTGAATCCGGCCGATATTGAATGGGCATTTTTCAGAAGTGGCGGTGCGGGGGGACAAAACGTAAATAAAGTTGAAACAGCAGTCCGGCTCACACATAAGCCAAGCGGAATTATTGTAGAATGCCAGCAGGCCCGGACGCAGGGTGAAAACCGTGAAAAAGCAATGGCGATGCTCAAGAGCCGTTTGTATGAAGAAGAAATGCGCAAAAGGGAAGCCATTAAAAATGCCAATAATGCCAGTAAGAAAAAAATAGAATGGGGATCCCAGATCCGCTCCTATGTTTTTCATCCTTACAAAATGATCAAAGATCATCGTACGGGTTATGAAACCGGTAATATCCAGCCCGTGATGGATGGAGAATTGGATGGTTTTATTAAGGCGTACCTGATGTCTGAGAAAGAAACAGCATAACTACAATAGTCATCTGATAACAGTTATTGACAAAATTATTAGAAATGAATCTCGGCTATTTCAATTACCCGCTCCCTGTAAATGAACCGGTAAAAACCTATGCCCCGGGCTCATCTGAAAAAAAATTATTGAAAAAGGCCATTGCAGAACTTAAATCAGTTGAACATGATATTCCGGCAATTATTGAAGGGAAAGAAGTCCGGTCTGATAATAAAATTAAAATGCATCCTCCACACGAGCTTTCTCACACGCTCGGTTATTTTCACAGGACTACCAGGAAGCAGGTTGAGTATTCCGTTGAGGCAGCATTAAAAGCAAAAACTTCCTGGGAAAAGATGAACTGGGAAAACCGCGCCGCGATTTTTTTGAAAGCTGCGGATCTGCTGGCAGTTAAGTACCGGGCAACCATGAACGCCGCTACAATGCTGGGTCAAAGCAAGAATGCCAACCAGGCAGAGATCGATAGTGCTTGCGAATTAATTGATTTTCTCAGATTTAACGTGCATTATCTCAGTGAAATATACAGGCAACAGCCCAATAGTTCCCCAGGCATGCATAACCGCCTGGAGTATCGGTCACTCGAAGGGTTTGTGCTTGCCATTACTCCTTTTAATTTTACCGCAATTGGAGGAAATTTACCCACTTCGGCTGCAATGTGCGGAAATGTGGTAGTCTGGAAACCTGCTGACACGCAGGTCTTTAGTGCCTGGATATTTATGAAAATTTTGCAGGAAGCGGGCCTGCCGGATGGTGTAATAAACCTGGTTTATGCTGATGGGCCTGAGCTTGGAGATGTTTGTTTTAGTCACCGTGACTTTGCCGGAATTCATTTCACCGGTTCAACAGCTGTATTCAATACCATCTGGAAACATATCGGGGAAAATATTGGGAAGTACAGAAGTTATCCGCGTGTTGTCGGCGAAACCGGCGGCAAAGATTTTGTGTTGGTTCACCGCGAAGCAGAGGTAGATGTAGTTGTAACCGCATTAGTCAGAGGGGCTTTCGAATACCAGGGTCAAAAATGTTCGGCTGCTTCCAGGGCTTATCTTCCCTCCAATCTGGCACCAGAGATTTTAGAAAAATTGGTGATTGTGGTAAAATCGTTGAAAGTTGGTTCGGTAGAAGATTTCAGCAATTTCGTCAATGCGGTTATTGATGAAAGAAGTTTTGACAAAATAAAAGGATATATTGACCGTGCAGCAAGAGATCCGCATGCCGAAATTCTTGCAGGTGGAACAGCAGACAAAACAAAGGGCTATTTCATTCATCCGACCATCATAGAAACTTCTGACCCGAATTATATTACCTTAAGGGAAGAAATATTCGGTCCTGTTTTGACCATTTATGTGTATGATGAAAACAAATTTGAAGAAACGATGGATCTGGTAGATACGACTTCAAATTATGCATTAACCGGTTCAATTATTTCTACGAATCGCGAAGCCATCGAGCAGGCAACAGAAAAACTTCGTCACGCTGCGGGTAATTTTTATATCAATGACAAGCCCACAGGTGCGGTGGTAGGTCAGCAGCCATTTGGAGGTGCCAGGGGAAGCGGAACCAACGACAAAGCCGGATCCATTATAAACCTTTATCGTTGGTTAAGTGCCCGAACCATCAAAGAAACATTTGATCCGCCTACCGGTCATGGTTATCCTTTTTTGGAGGAAGCCTGAACGTTTTATTATTTTTATAAAAATTATTTATTGAAGACGATCCTGACCGAAAAAGAACTTGCAATTACCATTCAGCGACTGAGCCACCAGCTCCTCGAAAATCATTTGACTTATGAAAATTTGGTGATTATTGGAATTCAGCCAAGGGGCATTTTCTTTTCCGATCGGATCGTTCAGCAAATCAATCAGCAAATAACCCCGGGAAAGATTACTTACGGGAAACTCGATATTACTTTTTACAGAGACGATATTCGGCAGGGACTACACACTCTTAACCATACTGATATACCATTCAGTATTGAAAAGAAAACAGTTATCCTGGTAGATGATGTTTTGTATACAGGCAGGACAGTTCGCGCAGCCATGGATGCCCTGCTCGCCTTCGGAAGACCAGCGAAAGTTGAACTCTGTATTCTGATTGACCGTCGTTTCAGCCGTGAAGTTCCCATTCAGGCAGATTATGCCGGCCGTTCCATAGATACTATTATTACACAAAAAGTAAAAGTATTGTGGAAAGAGAGAGATGGGAAAGAAGAGGTGATATTGCTTTAAGCCTTATTTCGGCATATGACTTCTAAAATATAACTTTGCCTTTTAATGCAACTCAGTACCAAACATCTTCTTGGCATTCGAGATTTACAAGCTTCCGACATTCAGACTATTTTAGATACAGCCACTCAGTTCAAAGAAGTTCTTCAAAGGCCAATAAAGAAAGTTCCAACGTTACGTGATGTAACTATTGTTAACCTTTTTTATGAAAATTCCACGCGAACGCGAATATCATTCGAACTGGCGGAAAAAAGGCTTTCGGCTGATACCATTAATTTTACTGCCTCCGGCTCTTCCGTATCTAAAGGCGAGAGCTTATTGGACACAGTAAATAATATTCTTTCCATGAAAGTGGATATGGTCGTAATGCGGCATAGTGCAAGTGGCGCGCCCCATTTCCTGGCAAAACATATTCCGGCTGCGATCATAAATGCCGGAGATGGTATAAACGAACATCCCACCCAGGCCCTGCTGGACGCATTCTCAATAAGAGAGAAACTCGGATCATTGGAAGGGAAAAAAGTAGCAATTATCGGGGATATCATGCATTCACGTGTAGCACTTAGTAATATTTACCTCTTGAAAAAAATGGGCGCCGAAGTGATGGTGGCGGGTCCGCCGACACTTATACCCGTCCATATTACAGAAGCATTTGGCATTCCGGTGGAATATAATCTGCGCAAAGCTTTGGAATGGTGTGATGTAGCAAATGTTCTGCGCATACAACTCGAAAGACAAAATCAGGTATTGTTTTCCTCCCTTCGGGAATACAGTCTTGCTTATGGTATTAACAGGAAACTTCTGGACGGACTGTCTAAGGAAATCGTGATCATGCATCCCGGGCCTATCAACCGGGGTGTGGAATTGGATAGTGATGCGGCGGATAGCAAGCAGTCTATTATACTTCAACAGGTGGAAAATGGAGTGGCTATACGAATGGCAGTTCTATATTTATTGGCTGGCAAAGTTTCGAATCTTTAATACCTTCAAATAAAAATGCAGCGGATTGCCCTTTTCCCCGGCACGTTTGATCCGATTACCATCGGTCACCTTGATATTATCAGCCGTTCACTCGGTTTATTCGATAAAGTCGTAATTGGTATCGGACGGAATCTTAACAAAATGCCGATGTTTTCCGAAGAACAAAGAATTGCCTGGATAAAGGAAATATATAAGGATAATCCGGGAGTGGATGCAGTCTTATACGACGGACTTACCATCAGGTGTTGCCAGCAGGTAGGTGCACATTATATCATACGAGGTATCCGCTACGTGAATGATTTCGAATATGAAAAGGCTATTGCAGATATGAACCGTAGCCTTGATTTTCAAATCGAAACGGTATTCCTGACCTGCCTGCCTCAATATACTTCTGTTGCTTCCACACTTGTACGCGATGTTATACGAAACGGTGGAGATGTAACGCAATTTCTTCCTAAGGTTGTCGCCGATTCATTGAAGAGCTCAAAGCCCAAAACAAGTATGGAAGTGTGAGAATGTGAAAGTATGCTGTCAACAGCCAACGGTCAACAGTCAACGGAAAATGTAACGATTCTAAAATAGTATACCAGATGTCGATATGGTTTAAGATGGATTGGGATATAGAGAAGCTGAACAGACTTTCAGCTAATACTATGAATGATTTATTGGGAATTAAATTCACCGAGGTTGGCGAAAACTATCTCAAAGCCATGATGCCTGTTGACCAGCGTACGCGTCAGGCTTATGGATTATTGCATGGAGGAGCTTCGGCAACACTGGCAGAAACCGTTGGCAGTGTGGCTTCCGTTATGGTTGTTGACCCCGAACATTATTTTTGTGTAGGGGTTGAAATCAATGCAAACCATATTCGCAGTGTGAAGGATGGGTTTGTTACTGCAACAGCAATTCCACTTCATATCGGGATGTCTTCCCATGTCTGGGATATTAAGATAATAGATAAGAATGAAAAATTGATATGTGTCAGCAGACTGATGGTGTATGTTAAGAAGAAGAACTTGAACACTTGAACTAGTGTGGAAGTGTGATAGTGTGGTAGTGTGGAAGTAGTTATAAGTAAAATACACTACCACACTACCACACTATCACACTTCCACACTAAATGGAGTACCCTCCAGCTCTCACCACCTCCAGTATGCCTGGATAAGTATTTTGATAGACTATTTTAAAATCAGAAGGCCCTATCCATTTTAATTCGGTAATATCTTCTTCTGTTTGTGGAATAAGTTTTTGTTTTCTGTCTGTTTTCATCAGCCACCAATGGGTTTCTTTCAGAATGACCTTTCCTCTTTCTTCATATTCATGTTCAGTAACCAGCAGAAACCTGATGAGTTCCAGATGACTGATTCCTGTTTCTTCTTTTACTTCACGTTTGGCACATGATTCAAGTGATTCGCCCGGATCAAGTTTTCCCTTAGGAAGATCCCATTTGCCACGGCGAAACATAAAGAGGATCTCTTTATTTTCATTTATGACCAGACCCCCGGCCGCTTTAATTAAAATTCTGTTTTCTTTATTCATGATAAAGATAAAGGTAGACCGCCTTAATCAATTCCGGCATCTGCTTTGTCTGTTTAATGATGTTTAAGAAATAAATACATTTATCCTTGTATATAAATCACTATCAGAAACGAAGGAATTTTTTATCTTCACAGCATGACCAATGAAAAAGCAGTAGCTGAAAAACTCCTGGAAATTCAGGCTATTAAATTAAATCTTGAAAAACCTTTTACCTGGGCGTCAGGATGGAAAAGTCCTATTTATTGTGATAACAGAAAAATTCTTTCCTTCCCCCATATCCGCGAATTTATCAAGTCAGAAATGTGTAACCATATTTTTGAAGATTTTCCGGAAGCTGAATATCTGGCTGGCGTTGCGACTGCCGGCATTGCGTGGGGAGCGATGGCCGCAGACCAGCTAAAGCTGCCTTTTATATATGTCAGATCAAAACCCAAGGAACATGGCATGGGCAACCAAATTGAAGGTTATTACCAGGAAGGAAAACGGGTTGTTATTATTGAAGACCTCATCTCTACAGGGAAAAGTAGTCTGGCTGTAGCCCAGGCACTGAAAGCAGCGGGTTTGCAAATTGCCGGTTTGGTTTCTATATTTAACTATGGTTTTGATGAGGCGGCTAAGACATTTATAGCTGAAGGCATTGAAACACGATCATTGACCAATTATTCAACTTTGATCGGATTAGCTGTAGAAAAAGGATCTTTGAATGCAGCACAACATGAAACACTTGTTAAATGGAGGGAAGATCCTGCAAACTGGAAAGCTGTTTCGTATTTTTGAAAATTAATTATATCGTATGAAAAAGATTCTGTGTTTAAATGTTTTGTTACTTGGTTTTTTTTGTGTTTTCAGTCAATCTTCAGCACCTGTTCGCAAAGGCGCATTTGAAACAGCAACTATCAGTGTACCAACCGTACAATGTGAACAATGTAAGGATAGAATTGAAAAATACCTGACACGTGAAGACGGAGTACAAAAAGCTACAGTCGATTTCAAAAAGAAGACCTGTAAAGTCACTTATCTCTGGGACCGTACTACTATTGAAAATATAAAAACAGCTATTGCCAATATCGGATATGATGCCGATGATGTAACGGCTGATCCGGAAGCATATAAAAAACTACCTACCTGCTGTAAAAAACCTGAAGACGGTGGCGGTCATGAAAAGCAATAAATGGATGATTTAAAAAGAAGAGAATTTATTCGAAACACATTCCTTGCAGGAGCAGGGATTTCCCTGACTGTCCCTGAATTTCTACACGCCCATCCAAATCAGGTCTCCGGTTTACAAACTGTTCCTTTAGGTCAAAAAAGTATTTCAGCGAAAAAAGTAGTTGTTTCAGGCGCCGGTATCAGCGGTCTTTGTTGTGCTTATGAATTGATGAAAGCAGGTCACGAGGTTATTGTACTGGAAGCAAGTGGTCGTCACGGGGGACATGTATTTACAGGCAGGGATGGATTTTCGGATGGTTTATATGCAGACTATGGTGCAGATCATATTACAGATCCGGGATATGAGAAATTCTTTGAATATTGCAAGGAGTTTAATCTTACTGTAATACCTTATCGTCAGGGGCATGATGGACTTAGCATGATCAGGGGAAAATTTTATTCTGAATCCCAGTTAAGTGATCCTTCGATTTTAAGAGGATTTGGATATAATGAGAAGGAAGTAAATCTTCTTTCAAAGAATCCATGGTGGGCATTGGAATCATTTTACTTACAAACCTATATTTCAAAATTTACTGATCCATTTCAGCCCTTTGGGGTTGGCCTGGATGAGCTGGATAATATTTCAATTGCTGACCTGTATAAAAAGCAGGGCGCTTCTGAAATGGCTCTCGATTATTTGGGTGGGAATAATGTGTCCGCTTTGTATAAAGTTTGGCGATTTGCTGTAATGGGCTTTAGGGGAATACCATATTCAGAAGGAGATGTATTTCGTTTAAAGGGAGGAAACCAGGAAATGACGAATGCATTTGCAAAGAGGCTTGGTGCCCGCGTCAGACTTGGTTCTCCTGTCCTTTCTGTCAGGCATTCTCACCAATCCGTAACAGTAAAATATAAACAATACGGATATGAAGAAGAAAAGGAAGTGATGGCGGATTTTCTGGTGAATGCCATTTCAATGCCCGTCTTTAAAAAAATACAAGTAAGTCCGTCACTTTCTCCTGAAAAACAATTTGTTGTTGATAACCTTTCTTATACTTCTCATCCGCATTATATTTTCGAAGCGAGCTCCAAATTCTGGCTGGATGACGGCTTGAAATCTATTAATCTGGAATTTGATGATCCTGATATCCAGGCTACATGGCAAACTGCCGATGAAGTGGATACGGAAAGGGTTCTGATTGTTGCGTATGGACCATCCGGTTTGTCTCCGCAAAGAGTTCTGGCTGCCTTCAGAAAATTATATCCGGGAAAAAAAGATACTATTGTACAGGCATTAACCAAGGACTGGTCGAAGGACGGATTTGCACCAACATGTGAAATGATTCCATTTCCGGTAGGCCAAATGCATAAATTCTGGCCACAGGTCTTGAAACCGGAAGGCAGAATTTATTTTGTTGGAACTTATGCTGATAATCTCAGCAGGGGCATGGAATCCTGTATCCGGTCGGCCAAACGCGTTGCAGCAGAAATAAATTCTAATTGACTTTACATTTTATCCTGATCAATTACAACGCATGTTGAAAGCTTTGTATACCGGAATTATTCTCTCCTTCGATCTCATTTTCAGGATTTTTAATGTGACTCATGCATCTGCACCAACTTCAACAATACAAACATCCAACCACCCACCTCATATCAAATTTATTGAACCTGCTGTAAAAACATTTCATACCTGGAATGAACAGTTACCTTATTCTGTAGAAATCTCAGATCAGGAAGACGGGGAATCCAGATTCCAGGAAATACCTTCAACCGAAGTTCTGGTAAAACTTAAATACACAGATAATCAGGCGAAGGCATCCTTGTATTTAAAGCAAAAAATAATTGCTGATTCTGTTGGTGTCTACAGTATGCTGATATCTAATTGTTTTAGTTGCCATGCAGTTAAAATGAAATTAGCCGGACCATCTTTTCTGGATATTTCCAATCGATATCAGAACACAAGGAAAAATCAGGATCTGCTTGCAAATCATATTCAATATGGATCAAGAGGAATATGGGGGAATGAAGCCATGCCGACTCATCCTGAACTGGCAGATTCTACAGCCAGGAAAATGGTAAGGTGGATTTTAAATTATGCCAAGGATCCGGGACTGAATTATATTGTCGGATTACAGGGAACTTTACCTTTAATTAAACCCGAGTCTACCACTCATCAGGGGCTCTTCATAATAGAAGCTTTCTATACAGATCACGGTTCATCTGATCAACCTGATAAGAAACTTACGGGATCCGCCAGGATGATTATTCAAATGAAAAAATTTTGAAAGTAATCAGTATTTGATATCAACAGGAAATTTTCCTTCACCTAGACCGAGCTCCGCAGATGCTGCATTACTGATCCGGGTAATTAGACCATTACTTTCTTTCATTTCAGGAAGCTGTCCCAATACTTTCGCGTAGATGGTTTTACCATTTAATCCAGATACACGTATAATAGATCCTACGGGTAAACCATTCATTAAAGCATAATATTTTCCATCCGTCCATCCGCTGGTACTTTTGAAGGTTCCGGCTACACCACTGGCAGATTTTCCGCTGCCCGTATAATCAACACTAAAAAATCCTCCATTACTATGGGTAATGGCATAATTGTTTACTTTTTCATTGGCATTGCTTACAGGCACAATGGTAGTAGTTGCAGAAGTATTAGAAACTGTTGCCGTAGCCGTCTTCGTTGGTTCCGGCCGATACAAGGGAGAAGAATTTGGGGTCGAAGTTTTGCCAGCAGGTTGAGCCAGTTCATCAGCAGGTTTTGCAGGTTTATTGGCAAGATCGGTTGCCGGTTCATTTACCGCCGGATTTGAAGATATTCCAATTGCCAGGGGTGAAAGATCTGTTTTTACTTTAAGGAACCCGATTATTAATGTGGTTCCTTGTTTTACGTCGTCCCTTTTTATTTTATTCCATTTTTCGAGACTGGTAACAGGGACGTCATTGTAAATCGAACTTATTTTAAACATCCATTCCTTTTCTCCAACTATATGGTAAATCGGAACCAGGGTTTCTCCACTGGATTTTATTTGTTTTTGATCAAAATTGTTTACTGTAAGTGGAATATTGAGTTGCGTTGCCACTTCCAGCGGTTTGTCAAAACTCATGTTGTTAAAACTGGCTATTTCATGAGGACTAAGGTTAAATAAACGTCCGATACTATACCAGTTTTCTTTTGCAACCACCATATGTATAAGGTAGAATTTACCATTGGTGCCTTCAATATTGAGCTGGACTTGTTGTGAATAGCCGGCAAAAATGGAAAAAATAAGGTAAATTATAAGGGCAACCCTGTTTTTCATATCAGGTATTTATGGATGAACGCAAAGATGCTTAATAATCTTGCAAATGAAATATTAAAATAATGGTTATTGCCTTATTCTCCATGATTTGGGATAATAGTTATTCATTCGTTTTTCAATCATTTTTACCCAGCCTATTCGCTGGCCCAGATATCTTACAACTTTCCACCCCCTCTCACCTGAATTTACTTCAAATGGTTCTCCACGTAAATAATTAAGAGCATCTGATTTGGATACATCAATATATGAAGAATCATACTTCAAAAAATTGGCCAAAGCCAGTTCATGATCCGGAATCAATTCATTTTCACCTGCTTTCCCCAGGCGAATACCGGCTTTTTTTAAATATAGGTTGTTTTTCAACGTTTCAAATTCATGCATAATGGTACCCGGTAACGCAAGAATGGATTCTCCTACATATAGATAACTAAGGGATTTTTCATCTATCCACATATTTATTTGTTTTTCTAAGGATGAAGAAACCCTTTCTGTGCTTCTGCTTTTCCTGGTATTATGGGAATGTTCGATACCATGTTTTTTTTGAATAACCGATAGAAAAAACCCTTCCCCAAAAACTTTGTCCGGGTAGAACCTGTAGCCGTAGGCAGCTGACTTTTCAGATTTTGTTTCTATGATATTCCATGATGGGTCAGGAGACAGGCAAATCGAAATACATGAGTGTTGCTGAAAAATCATGTCCAGGATATCTTCATTCTCTTCCTTTGAATATGAACAAGTCGAATAAATTAATAAACCATCCTCTTTTAAACTTTCCCAACTGTCTGCCACGATTCGACGCTGCCGCTGGCTACAGAGTTGCACCAGGTCCAGATTCCAGTTTTTAGCAGCTTCAGGATCTTTTCGGAATAATCCACTACCACTGCAGGGCGCATCGATGAGTATGATATCGAAAAAGCCGGGAAGCTTTTTGAAATGGATCGGATCATTATTTGTGATGATGCCATTTGCAAATCCCCATTTTGTCATGTTCTGATATAAGACTGGTACCCTGGATTTTATCACTTCATTACTTACCAGGAGAGATTCTTCTGATATCAGGGACTGTAACATGGTTGATTTACCCCCTGGTGCAGCACATAAATCCAGTATTCTGAGATTCCGGGTAAGGTCTGCAGTCTTTTTAATTGCGAAAGACACGAACATCCCGGACGCCTCTTGCACATAGTAAAGTCCGGCATGAAATAGGGGATCGAGGGTAAAAGAGGGTCGTGAAGCAAGATAATAAGCATCCTCTGCCCAGGGTACAGCATAAGAAATATCAAATGGCGGCTCTTTGATTTCCTTTGGCCAACTACCTTTCTGCAAAATTGGTTTTCCTGGATTCATATGTACCGATACCGGCTGATCTCCGGATTCGTGAACAGATTGAAATGCATTTGGATCAAAATGATCCAACTTACTTAGAGACCTGATAAGTTCAGCAGGGAGATGAGGTGTCAAATAATGTATTTAGCGCATTAATATAAATCAGAATCTTATAATGAATTGTTGTTTTACCTTGAATTCATCTCTGAAAAAAACGAGGCCGGCAGAAAAAATGTCTATACTCATTTTCACTTTTGGATGCTGTTGAATAATAGCCCAGGCTTCTTCCATTTCCCGGCTCCAGTGAATATCATGTATGATGATCAGGGATGTCTTTGAAATTTTATTAAGAAATTTTTCGAAATATTCCAGTACGGATTTTTTTCTGTGATTCCCATCAATAAATACAAGGTCGGCCGGAGGATTATCTGCGATCAGGATTCCAAGTTTCTCATCAAAATTTCCGGTAACCAGTTTAATATTTTTAAGTTCCAATTGGTTAAATGTTTCCTTTGCAATAACGGATATTTCAGAAGAACCTTCTAAGGTTATTACGCTGGATAATTTGTCAGCCGATGCAAGGTATGCTGTGGAGATTCCAAGAGAACTGCCCATCTCAAAAATAGTTCGGGCATAATAATAATTTGCCAGACGAAATAAGAGTCTACCGAATTTTTGTTTGCTGACTGATGTATCTGCAATTTCTGAAATTATTTTATTTTTATTTCCGTTATTCGATGAGCCTGCACCGAAATCATTCACAATCAATGTTCGTTTATCCTGAAGAAGGTTTTTTTTAATCTGCTCAATCTTTTCATATGCATAATAATAACGGTTATCGTTCAGAACCGAACTAACTAAATCGTAAACAAAGGGTGAATGAATCCCATGACCCCTGGCATTGGAAGATAATATAACATATTGCATCCATTTATAAGCAAGTTGGGATTTTGAATACATGGGGGCTTAAACGGAGTGTTCCGAAAGTGGTTTTATTCTGGTCCAGGTTTGAAAATCCATGGCATAAGCATGCTTCTCGTCTGCCGGAACTTTCATTGAATGTGTAACTCTGAAGATATCCGTCGGGATTTCCGGGAAAAAAGCGTCTCCATCAAGTTTGGTAAATACCCTTGTCATGTAAATAGTATCACATAACAATATTGATTCTTTATAAATTTGTCCACCACCTCCGATAAAGGCTTCCTTCGAATCTGTTTTCCCTGCAAGATCGATGGCTTTAAATAGGCTGTCAGCTACCTGAACGTCAGGATGGCCAGCATTATATTCAGGTTGACGACTGATCACAATATTAAATCTTCCCGGAAGGGGTACATTTCCGAGTGCCTCGAATGTTTTCCTGCCCATGATTAATGGAAATCCCCAGGTAGTATTTTTGAAAAACTTCATATCCTCCGGAAGGTTCCATAACATCTGATTATTTTTCCCGATCGCATTATTTTCAGTAGCGGCTACAATAATAGATAGCTTCATGGAAGTTTTATTTAAACAGCTACGTTCGCTTTAATCGGGGGATGCGGCTGATAATTTTCCAGAACAAAATCTTCGTATCTGAAATCAAATATATTTTTTACTTCCGGATTTAATTTCATTCTGGGTAATGTATTGGGTGTTCTTGTCAATTGCAGAGAAGATTGTTCGCGATGATTATTATATAAATGTACATCACCGAAACTATGAATAAACTCTCCTGGTTCCATGCCCACTACCTGGGCGACCATGAGTGTTAATAAAGCATAAGAGGCAATATTAAATGGTACACCAAGAAATACATCCGCACTTCGCTGATATAGCTGGCAGCTTAAACGCCGGAGACCACCTGGATTTTCTGGTGGAGAAGTATAAAACTGAAACATAACATGGCATGGCATGAGTGCCATTTCCGGAAGTTCTGATACATTCCAGGCACTTACAATCAAACGCCGGCTATCCGGATTGGTTTTGAGCTGTTGCACCAGATTGCTTATCTGGTCGATTTGGTTACCATCAGCCCCGGTCCAGCTTCTCCATTGTTTTCCATACACTGGTCCAAGTTCGCCCTGCTCATTGGCCCATTCATCCCATATACTAATGCCATTTTCTTTGAGATATCTGATATTAGTGTCCCCTCTTAAAAACCAGAGTAACTCGTAAATAATACTTTTCAAATGAAGTTTTTTGGTAGTAACCATTGGAAATCCCTTCCAAAGTTCAAAACGCATCTGATAGCCAAAACAACTTTGGGTACCTGTACCTGTCCTGTCTTCTTTTTGAATTCCGTTTTCTGTTATATGCCTGAGTAATTCCAGGTATTGTTTCATAACCGCAATTTACTGAAGTTCTTAAAGTCTTAATGAATTGTTAGAATAATGCCAATTACCGTCTGCATAAAGAGTGTATAAATTAACAAGCTCTGGCATATATTTGGCATCCTTTTTTAAAATAAAAACTTCAGATTATGAAACATTTCATAGTAGCAGGTATTTTCGTTATGGCAGCTTTAGTTACTTCTGTCAACAGTTTTGCCCAGCAATCTGATCCCGCATCGCGGCAGGCACAGATGAAACAAAAATTAATCACGGATCTGAAAATGACTGATGTACAGGCCGACTCAGTTGTAGCTATAAGCATGTCATATATGCCTCAGAGAAGAGCAATTTTTCAGGATCAATCCCTGAGTCAGGATGATAAACAGGCAAAAATGAAGGAAATCACCGATCAGGCTGATAAACGTATACAACCTATTTTAGGCGATTCTCTGTTCAAACAATATCAGGATTGGAGGACAAAGAATATGCAACAGATGCGTGGGGGAAGACCTAATAATAGTTAGTTTACAGATGACAGTTGACAGTTGACAGCTTTGGTGCACAACCTATCAAGTTACTGTCAACTGCCCACTGTCAACCTTTCTTAATTTCCTTAGCCCAGCCATCTTTCAAACTCACTGTCCGGTTAAAAATAATTTTTTCCTCTGAGCTGTCTTTATCAAGGCAGAAATAAGCTTTGCGCATAAACTGATACCGCTCGTTGAACTTTGCATTTGCGAGCGAGGGTTCTGCCAAAGCACTTCTGTTTATTTCAAGTGAATCAGGATTAATATAATCTTTGAAATCCCCTTCCTCCATGGCTGGATTTTCAACCTTAAATAGCCGGTCGTATAATCGCAATTCTACAGGAACAGCATGTGCTTTACTAACCCAGTGAAGCGTGCCCTGAACTTTTAGGCCGGAGGCGTCATTACCACTTTTACTTTCGGGCAAATATATACAGTGCAGTTCTGTAATATTTCCATGGTTATCCTTAATCACCTGCTCACATTGAATAATATACGCGCTTTTCAACCGCACAGATTTTCCAGGGGCAAGTCTGAAAAACTTTTTGGGTGGATTCTCCATAAAATCTTCCTTTTCAATATATAATTCTCTACTGAAAGGAATTTCCCTCTTTCCCGATTTCTCACCCGCTTCAGGATAATCTTCAGTGGTCAACATTTCCACCTGCTCAGGATAATTTGTAATGACAATTTTCAACGGATCAAATACAACCATTTTCCGAAGAGCATTCTTATTAAGATCTTCCCTCAAACAGAATTCGAGCAGGGAAACATCAATCAGGTTATCCCTTTTCTGTACACCAATCCGATCAGTAAAATTTCGAATGCTATCAGGAGTATACCCCCGCCGACGCAGGCCTGAGATTGTTGGCATACGGGGATCATCCCAGGATTCCACATATTTTTCGTTTACAAGTTGAAGTAATTTTCGCTTACTCATGATAGTGAAGGATAGATTGAGTCGTGCAAATTCATATTGACGCGAAGGGAAAATTTCAAGTTTTTCAATGAACCAGTCGTACAAAGGCCTGTGCGCTACAAATTCCAGAGTACAAATGGAATGTGTAATCCGTTCGATTGAATCACTTTGACCGTGTGCAAAATCATACAATGGATAAATACACCAGTCATTTCCCGTACGGTGATGATGTGCTTTTTTAATTCTGTAGATAATTGGATCACGCATATGCATATTTGGAGAACCCATGTCGATCTTTGCGCGCAATACTTTCTCCCCGTCTTCATACATTCCTGACCGCATATCGCTGAATAGATGAAGATTTTCTTCAACAGATCTGTTCCTGTATTTATTTGCAACACCAGGCTCAGTTGGGGTTCCTTTCTGGGATGCTATCTCTTCGCTTGAACTATCATCAACATAGGCAATGCCATTTTTAATAAGTTTTACTGCAAATTCATAAAGCTGTTTGAAATAATCCGATGCATATAAAATCTTATCCGGATTGAATCCCAGCCATTTCACATCCTCTATGATGCTGTCCACATATTCTGTTTCTTCTTTTGCCGGGTTGGTATCATCAAAACGAAGATTTGTTTTTCCTCCATATTCCAGAGCCAGACCAAAGTTGAGACAGATCGATTTAGCATGACCGATATGCAGATACCCGTTGGGCTCCGGAGGAAATCGGGTGAGAATGGTTTTGTTTTTACCTGATTTCAGATCTTCTTCAACAATTTCTTCCAGGAAATTAAGTGATCTCCCTTCTGCATTTGATTCCGCCATATTTTTAATTTATCAGGGGGCGAAATTAATTCATTTTAAGCCTAAAGCCTAAAGCTTAAGGTTCTAACCAATGCCAAACGATAAGTAATTGCATCTTGTCTTAACTTCACTCCCATACTCCCATACTCCCATACTCCCATACTTTCTTTTATCTTTTCCCGAAGAGGAGACTTCCGATACGGACCATGGAAGATCCCATTTCCAGGGCAATCAGATAATCACTGCTCATACCCATACTTAGGGTATCAACAGGATCCGTTGGGAAGGATGTTTTTATTTTTTCGAAGATTTCCCTGAGACGTTTAAATTCATCCCGTATCAATGCCTGATTTTCTGTAAGAGATGCCATACCCATACATCCTGAAATAAGCGAATGACTGAATTTCTCATTCTGCCTGTTTTGGTTTACGGTTGTAATCAAAGAATCAAGCTCTTCTTCATTCAATCCAAATTTAGTTTCTTCACGGGCAATAAAAATCTGGAGAAGACAGAATATGGCACGCTGGTTTTTACTTGCATGTTTATCAATTTCAAGTAAAAGTTTCAGACTGTCCACCGATTGAATCATATATATAAAAGGAGCGATGAATTTCACCTTATTGGTTTGCAGGTGGCCAATGAAATGCCATCGGATATCTTTAGGAAGAGCTGCCTCCTTTTCCAGGAGTTCCTGAACATAATTTTCACCGAAGTCTCTTTGTCCCTGGTTATACAATTCCCGGATTTCTTCCGCGGACTTTGTCTTTGAAACGGCAACTAACCGGGATCCATAAGGTTTAAGAATTTCCAGAATATTCTGATATGATGAAACTGACATGTAAACAGATCATTTTAATATACTCCTGGAAATTACGATACGCTGCACTTCACTGGTGCCTTCATAGATCTGTGTAATTTTAGCATCTCTCATGAGTCTTTCCACATGGTATTCTTTTACATAACCATAACCACCGAGGATCTGAACAGCTTCAGTAGTAGTCCACATTGCGGTTTCGCTGGAAAATACTTTGGCCATCGATGAACTAACAGCGTAATCCAGTCCCTGGTCTTTTTCTCTTGCAGCTTTTAAGCAAAGTAGTCTCGAAGCTTCTATCCTCGTTGCCATATCCGCCAGTTTAAATTGAATGATCTGGTGGTTTTTAATTTCTGTACCAAAAGATTTTCTTTCTTTCGAATACTTAATTGCCAATTCATACGCCCCCGAGGCAATACCCAATGCCTGTGAAGCTATTCCGATTCTTCCGCCGGATAATGTTTTCATGGCAAATTGAAATCCAAATCCGTCTTCGCCTATCCTGTTTTCTTTTGGCACAATCACCTCATTAAAACTGATACTATGTGTGTCACTGCCTCTTATTCCAAGTTTATTTTCTTTGGTACCAACCTCAATACCGGTCGTATTCTTTTCAACAATGAATGCATTTATGCCTTTGCTGCCTTTCGTAGCATGTGTTTGAGCCATCACCAGATAAACAGAGGCTGAATTACCGTTGGTTATCCAGTTTTTCATACCATTCAATACATAATGATCTCCTTTTTCGACTGCTGATGTTTTCTGAGAAGTAGCATCGCTGCCTGCTTCCGGTTCACTGAGTAAAAAAGCACCAATATATAATTCTCCGTTTTTTTTACCTGCGGCTAAGTACTTTAGCCATTTTTCTTTTTGGTAAGAAGACCCAAATGCTTCCAAACCCCAGCATACCAGCGAATTATTTACACTCATGGCCACAGAAACACTTGCATCTATTTTACTTATCTCTTCCATCGCGAGCACATAACTGACTGTATCCATACCTGCACCACCATATTCCGCAGATGTCATCATGCCCATAAACCCAAGGTTCGCAAGTTTCAGCAATTGTTCACGAGGTAATTGTTGCTTTTCATCTCTTTCAATAACACCTGGAAGACATTCCTGCACTGCAAAATCACGTGCTGCCTGGCGAATAGCCATCTGTTCTTCTGTAAAAGTAAAATCCATAGTAATAAAAATAGTCCGGGCAAAAATAACAGAAATCAGCTGAGAAAACTAACAACTGTTAGGTTTTGAACGCGAAAGAGGTTTAGTTACCTTTAACCCCTTGAAAAAGATGATATGAGCAAAAGCGGTAACATTATAAAAGTAAGTTCTGAAGTCGGCCGGCTTCGACGGCTATTGGTACACAGTCCGGACAGCGGATTGGGAAAAGTAGTTCCTTCCAAAGCGCAGGACTGGCTCTTTGAAGATATCGTTCATCTGGATACAATCCGGAAAAAAGAATATGATTTTTATACAAAACTGCTTTTATATTTTCTTGATCCGGGTCTGATCCTTGGCAAACTCAAAGGCATTGATGCGGAAAAGAATAAAAGAAATTTCTATAAACCGGAACATAAAGATTTTTTCCGGTCGGATAAAGTAATTGAACTACAATGGCTGCTGGCAGAAATTCTGGAGGACCTGGAGATTCGCCTTAAACTGGCAGCTTCTGTATGCGCCATCGAGAACTGTTCTTATGATACACAAAAAGAATTACTGGATCTCAGCCCGGTTGCACTTGCAAAAACATTTATTACAGGCGCGCTTGACTCCGGACGAATGCTTTTTGCTCCAATTCCGAATTTTATATTTACAAGGGATATTGGAATTGTTATCAATGAATTTGTTTTATTGAATAAGCCTGCCAAAAAAGCAAGAACCAGGGAAGCACTGATCGCTAAATACATTTTTTTTAATCACCGGTTCTTTAATTCATATCAGAAAAATATTCTTGAACTTAATGATGGTTATCATCATTTTTTATTACCAAAAGAAGGTGACGATCGAAAAGTCACTCTCGAAGGAGGGGATGTAATGGTAGTTACCAGGGACCATCTCCTGATCGGTGTGAGTGAAAGAACCACAATGGAAGCCGCTCATCAGGCTATTCAACTGCTTTTTGAAAAAAATGTGGTTAAGAAAATAACCGTAATAAAAATTCCGAAAAAGCGGGATTACATGCATATTGATACTGTATTTACTCAGATTCGAAGAGATGCATGGGTGATGCTCGGTGTGTTCTCAAAAAAATCAATGAAACACGAAGACGAAGATTCGGTACAAAGGGCGCTGGAAGGATCAAAAAAGGATGAAAAATTAAGAATCATTCAATTTAGAAAAAAAGATATAGAGAACCCCGTATATTTTGATAATCTGGAAGATCTATTATCCGAAATCAGCAAAGAGGATTTACAATGTAGTGGTAAAATCAAATTCATTTACTCAGGTAACAACGAATTTCCTTTTGATGCAAGGGAACAATGGACTGACTCCTGTAATCTGCTGGCTTTGAAAGAAGGTGTGGTGCTGGGTTATGACAGGAATGACAAAACCATAGAGGCGTTTGAGAAAAATGGGTTTCAAATCATTCATGCTCAAGAATTGATACAACAGCTTGAAGATGGGATTTTAAAAACGGACCAGATAAAAGATACAATTATTCTTATGCCCTCGGCAGAACTATCCCGTGCACGTGGGGGGTTTCATTGTATGAGTATGCCATTATTAAGAGACGATCTTTAGAAAGTATGGGATTATGGGAATAAAAAGATAAACCGATCAACCGCGGACTTATATGCAAACCACATCAAAAGTTTTAATGATCAGACCTCTCCATTTTGTATATAATGAAGAAACGGCGGTTAATAATAGTTTCCAGAAAAAAGGAAACCAGGATAACCTTTCTGAAAAAGCCGTACAGGAATTTGATGAATTAGTGAAGGAGCTTCGAAAGCAGGACATCGAAGTAACTGTAATTGAAGATTCCCCGATCCCACATACTCCGGATGCCATTTTTCCGAATAACTGGATTTCTTTTCATGAATCCGGGATCTATTGCCTGTATCCCATGTTTGCTCACAACAGAAGAAAGGAGAGGAAAACAGAAGTTCTTGATATCGTTCGCAAGAAATTTCACTATCATAAATTTTTTGATTTCACAGATTATGAATCTGAAAATCTTTTCCTCGAAGGAACCGGCAGCATGGTACTCGATCGTGATAAGCGCCTGGCTTACGCATGTATTTCCCCCAGAACAAGTCTGATCGTGCTGGAAGATTTCTGCAAAAAAATGGACTACCGGCATGTTGTTTTCCATGCAACTGATGAAACAGGAAATAACATTTACCATACCAATGTTATGATGTGTGTTGCAGATAAATATGTAGTGATCTGTATTGATTCCATCTTGGATGACAAAGAAAAAAAATACGTATCAGAAACTATATTATCAAGTGGAAAAGAAATTATCCCAATCGACCTGGAACAGATGAATCAATTTGCAGGTAATATGCTACAGCTCGAAAATAAAAACAAGGAAAAAATCCTGGTAATGTCGAACGCTGCCTGGTTTTCACTTTCTCCGGAACAAAAAGAAAAGCTGAAACAATATAACCGCATTGTTCATGCTTCACTTCAAAGCATTGAATCAAATGGCGGTGGCAGCGCAAGATGTATGATCGCCGAAATTCATTTGTAAGGATTGAAGTGAAATTACGCTCTTACTGCATGGGGGAATCAATTCAAATGCTTATTTTTGGGACCGTTTTGGAAAGATTGAAGAATTTCAACGAATCTGCCATTTGATTGAAACCAATTCAACAAATTCAACTTTTTTCTAATTAATGCAACAAAAAGTTTCTAAAATCGGGGTACTCACTTCCGGAGGTGATTCACCGGGAATGAATGCCGCCGTTCGTGCAGTTGTTCGTACAGGGATTTATAACGGATTGGAAGTTTTCGGTATAATGCGTGGATACAGTGGTATTATTGAAAACGACATCATTCCACTTCATTCACGAAGTGTAGCCAATATCATTCAAAGGGGCGGAACCATACTCAAAACTGCCCGATGCAAGGAATTTTTCGAATATGAAGGCAGATCACGTGCATATGCCAATTTAAAAAAGCTTGGAATTAATGGACTGATCATCATTGGTGGCGACGGTTCTTTCCGGGGTGCACATAAATTCAGTTCAGAATTCGAAATCCCCTGTATCGGAATTCCAGGTACAATCGATAAGGATATTGCCGGAACAGATTTTACCATAGGATTTGATACTGCCGTCAATACGGCTGTTGAAGCAATTGATAAAATCCGGGATACAGCAGATGCACATGACAGACTTTTTGTGATCGAAGTAATGGGCAGGGATGCAGGATACATCGCCCTGCATAGCGGTATTGCAACTGGTGCGGAAAATATACTGATTCCTGAAAGGAAGACGGATATTGAAGAATTGGTAAGTTCTCTTCAGGAAAAGGAAAAAAGAAAAAAACTGGTGAATCTTGTCGTGGTTGCTGAAGGTGATAATTATGGAGGCGCCGAAGAAGTGGCTAAAGTAGTTAAACAAAGGTTGCCTAATATTGATACCCGCGTATGTATACTGGGTCATATTCAGCGGGGCGGTTCACCAAGTTGTATTGACAGAGTAATCGCCAGCCGAATGGGATATTCAGCAGTAGAATGTTTACTTGAAGGTAAATTCAACGTCATGGTAGGTGTCGTAAATAATAAGATCCATTTTACACCATTGGAAAAAGCAGTTAAAGCCAAACAGAAAATTGGGGATGACTGGTTGAAGATTATTAAAATTTTAGCGTCATAGCTTAAAAAGTAAAAAATAAAAAATAAAAAGTAACTATTTCAGAGACTTAATCAAATAATAGAAGTTCTGGTTTTTCCTTTTTCATTTTTACTTTAATTGAGTACTCAAACATAAACAACCCGATTAGCATGTCAAAAAACCTCGACAAATATATCTACGGCCAGATGGATAAACAGGCCGGACTGGAGCATACTTTTCACCGGACCAAAATTGTGGCTACTGTAGGTCCCGCCTGCGATACGTATGATAAATTATTGTCACTCGTAAAGGCTGGAGTAAATGTCTTCCGGTTGAATTTTTCACATGGTAGTCACGAGGACAAAACAAAAATCATCGAACATATCCGAAAAATAAATTCATCAGAACCATTTAATATCGCCATTCTGGGAGATTTGCAGGGTCCAAAACTCAGGGTTGGTGAAATTGAGGGGGGAAGCATGCTGGTAGTAGAAGGTGATATACTGACGTTCACCAATACCAAGCTCGTCGGAACCAAGGAAAGAATTTATGTTTCTTATCCCAACCTGCATGAAGATGTGAAAGTTGGCAATATCATCATGATAGATGATGGCAAACTGGAAGTAACGGTTATTAGTATTGAAAAGAACCATGACGTAAAAGTTCAGGTAAAATTGGGTGGTGTGCTTTCTTCCAAGAAAGGCGTTAACCTTCCTGATACAAAAATTTCACTGCCAGCCATAACCGAAAAAGACGAAGCAGATCTTGCATTCATAATAGAACAGCAGCTCGACTGGGTGGCTCTTTCTTTTGTACGTCGCGTAAATGATATTGTAGGACTTCGTGACAGGCTAAATCTGAAAAAAAGTAAAACCAAAATTATTGCCAAGATCGAAATGCCTGAAGCTTTGACCAATCTGCGGGAAATCATTTTAGAGTCAGATGGCATTATGGTGGCCAGGGGAGACCTTGGTGTTGAACTACCGGTTGAGCAGGTTCCGCTTATTCAAAAACAGATTATACGAAAATCGATTCACCGGGCTAAACCGGTAATCGTTGCCACACAGATGATGGAAAGCATGATTGACCGGACCAAACCCAACCGAAGCGAAATTACAGACGTGGCAAACGCTGTTTTAGAAGGGGCAGATGCGGTTATGTTGAGCGCGGAGACTGCAACCGGCAATTATCCCACCCTGGTAGTGGAAACCATGCGAAAAATCATAATGGAGGTTGAAAAAACTGATTATCACTATAATCGTGAAGATGAACTGGAACCTCAACCCCATTCTCCTTCTTTTCTCAGTGATGCAATTTGTTACAATGCTTGTAAGCTGGCAAAAGACACACAGGCTGATGCTCTTATAGGAATGACACAAAGCGGATACACAGCTTTCATATTATCAAGCTATCGGCCAAAATCCCCTTTATACATTTTTTCCAAAGAAAAAACCCTGATTAACCAGCTCAGTCTCAGCTGGGGAGTGCGGGCATTTCATTATGCTGAAGAAGAAAGCATGGATGAAATTGTTGCCGACCTGACTGAAATTCTGAAACAAAGAGGGTTCATCAAAAAAGGAGACGTGATAATCAATACCGGAAGTATACCGGTGGCTGAACACTTACCAACTAACCTGCTGAAGATATCGAAGGTAATTTAAGAAAGTGTGGTAGTGTGGTAGTGTGGTAGTGTGATAGTACTAATCACTTCACTACCACTCTACCATACTACCACACTACCACACTACCACACTTTGATGCTTAGTTTATGTTCTTAATCGCAAAATCATCTCCTCAATTTCCTTCCGGTCGGCCATGACGACCGACTGATCTTCAATCATAAAGGGCTGAACAAAATCCATTGATGATTTTTTTAATTTACTGGCCGAACTATGGAATTGAGTTGCTCCGGTTTCCTTTTTTAAATCGGCAATATTCTCTGCGCGAACACCTGATCCTGGCATAATCTGGATGCGGTCAGCCGCCTGCGTGATAAGATCTTTAATTAAAGGTGCACCCAGGATTGCTTTTGGTTGTTGTCCGGAAGTGAGAACTCTTTCGCATCCGATTTCAATGATATCTTCCAAAGATTCAAAAGGATTAACCGACCAGTCAAAGGCCCTGTGAAAACAAACCCCCATTGGATAAGCTTTTTCAATGAGTTTCGAAGAATGGATCTTATCTATCCGGCCATCCTGCAACAACATCCCAAAAACGACACCATCACAGCCGGCAGCTTTACAAGCTGTCACTTCATGAAGCATCACTTCAAATTCTTCTTCAGAAAATAAAAAATCCCCACCCCTGATCCGGATGATGGGATACAATTCGATTCCTGTTTTTTTGCGGGCTGATTTAATAAGCCCTATGCCGGGAGTTGTTCCACCTGAAGCCGGATCAGCGCACAATTCTACCCTGTCAGCACCGGCTTCCGCTGCAATCAGCACTGAATTAAGATTATAACAACATATTTCAAGGATATTTTTTTCCATCAGCTAAACCAGCTTTCCGATTCATAAATTTTTTCTTCTTGTGATGAACGAACGGCATAAGTAAAACCTTTCTGAATACAGAATGCACCATAGCTACCGTCTTTTTTCAAAGCCAGAAAACCTACCTGGAGATTTTTTGCTTTTTCCGGATCCCTTGTCACAATTCTTTCTACCGCTTTACGGCAGGCATCGCGGGGAGAAAGACCCAGACGCATATATTCGACTACCAGGTGAGATCCTACAATCCGGATCACTTCTTCACCAACGCCGGTTGAAGTGGCAGATCCGATTTCATTATCTACAAAAAGCCCGGCTCCAATAATAGGTGAATCTCCAACCCTGCCATGCATTTTAAAAGCCATACCACTGGTCGTGCAGGCTCCGCTGAGATTCCCGTAATTATCCAAAGCCAGCATTCCAATCGTATCGTGGTTAAATGGGCCACCGGGACTCAATGATTTATCGTTATACTTTTTATTCTCGATATTGATTACAGGTTCATACTTTGAATTACGTAACCACTCCTTCCACATTTTATCGCTTTCCGCCGTTAACAAATTCTCCTTTTTAAAGCCATTGGCCAGTGCAAATTGAAGGGCACCATCACCTGCCAGTACGATATGCGGTGTTTTTTCCATGACAAGTCTTGCGACGGAAATCGGATGTACTATATATTCCAGGCACATCACGGATCCACAGTTACTGTTTTCATCCATAATACATGCATCCAGGGTAACATGTCCATCGCGATCGGGGAGCCCTCCATATCCAACTGAATGATTATTTGGATCTGATTCAGGTATTTTTACTCCTTCTTCAACTGCATCCAATGCCCTGCCCTGTTTGCTCAGTACTTCCCAGGCAGCTGCATTGGCGGCTTTACCAAAATCCCATGTTGAAATCACAATTGGCTTGTCTGTAATTAAAGAGGATTTTATTCCTTCATTCCTGGTTTTTAAAAACAGGCCCGTGGATGCGAGTAAGGAAGAACCAAGGAATTTTCTTCTGTTAAACATATCTCATCTGATTATAATACAATGTAGGGTAATATTTTCATGCTGGACTGATTTCACAATGTGAAAAATGTGAAATTGTGAAATGAATCAATGTGAAAATGGAATTTAAAATTTAATTTCCGCATTTACTACATTCATCTACTCTTTCACATTACCACATTATGAAAAATAAGAAAATTCATTTAGTTGTACTGTTAGTATTTACAGGTTTTACTGCTAAGTCTCAATCAATAAACCGGGATAGTGCATGGTTCAGGGATAACTATTATAAAATAGAAAAAGCAATCCCGATGCGCGACGGGATAAAGCTTTTTACTTCCATATATGTGCCGAGAGATAGTTCGGAAAAGCATCCGATACTTATACAAAGAACTCCTTACAGTTGCGCTCCTTATGGCATTCAGGAATTCTTCGCACTGGCAGGTAATTATATTATGAATTACTTAAAGGAAGGATATATTCTGGTCTTTCAGGATGTCAGGGGCAGATGGATGAGTGAAGGAAAATTTGTAGATGTGCGTCCTTTCATCAAAATCAAAAAGCCGACAGATATAGACGAGTCTACCGATGCATATGATGCGATTGACTGGCTTGTTAAAAACATTCCTGCAAACAATGGTAATGTAGGGGTGCTTGGTACTTCCTATCCTGGATTTTATGCAGCTATGGCAGCAGCGTCAGGGCATCCGGCACTAAAAGCCGTAAGCCCGCAGGCGCCAGTGACAGACTGGTTCATAGGAGATGATTTTCATCATAATGGTGCATTTTTCTATATGGACGCGTTTGATTTTTATGTGGCCGGTGGTTTTGGACGACCGCATCCTCACCCGTTAAATATTGAAACCCCGATGCCTGACCATTATGATAGTAAAGACAATTATAAATTTTATCTCAGCCAGGGCGCAGATAAGAACTTGCTGAAATTCACAGGTGACAGTATTGCTTTTTTTAAGGAGATCTATCAGCACCCGGATTATGATGCCTGGTGGCAAGCAAGAAATGCACGAAATGCGCAATATGAAATCAAACCTGCTATTTTAATTGTAGGCGGCCTTTTCGATGCAGAAGATTGTTTCGGAGCATGGAATCTATATAAAGCTATCAGAAAACAAAGCCCGGAAACCAATGCAAAACTCGTTATGGGTCCCTGGTATCATGGTCAATGGGGAAGTATAGACGGAACACATTTGGGAAATATAGAATTTGGGTCAAACACTTCACTTACTTATCAGCATGAAATTGAAATTCCTTTCTTCAATTATTATCTTAAAGGGGAAAAAGATCCTTCTATTGCAAAAGCAACCATATTTTTTACTGGTGAAAATACTTGGCGGCATTTTGATTCCTGGCCAACTGACCAGGCAAAAGAAGAAAAAATATACCTCCGGGAGAACAACGGATTGTCTGTTACACCGTCTGAAAAACAAACGGCATATGACGAATATATCAGCGATCCCGCCCATCCGGTTCCTTACACAGAAGATGTTCATTTTAACAGAACCCGCGAATATATGACGGATGATCAGCGGTTCGCAAGCCGCAGACCAGATGTACTCACTTATCAGACCGCGGTATTAAAAGAAGATTTTACTATCGGAGGTCCGGTGATTGCTGATCTTATCTGCAGTATAACCACGACAGACGCAGATTTTGTTGTAAAAATTATTGATGTTTTTCCGGACACACTTTCATATAACCGCATTAATATTTACGCAGTTGATGAAGGAGAAAAACTTTACCCTATGGGAGGATATCAAATGCTTGTCAGGGGGGAAATATTCCGTGGTAAATACAGGAAAAGTTTTGAAAAACCTGTTCCCTTTGAACCGGGCAAAACGGAAAAAATACGATTCAGTTTAACAGATGTAGCCCATACTTTTAAAAAAGGTCATCGTCTCATGATCCAGATTCAAAGCAGTTGGTTTCCATTGTCAGACAGGAACCCACAAAAATTTACGGACATTTATACATGCGATGATTCTGATTTTCAGAAGTCATTCGTTCGTATTTATCGTGACAGTCAAAATGCCTCTGCTATTATTCTGCCCGTTATTTCCGGCAGGCCTGAATAATCATTTTGCCGATTCTACAAAAATTTCTGAATGCGGAAACGTATATTTAATTTAGTGTTTAATTAACCCTTCATTCAGGCCAAATAGCCAGAGGCATGGAATCTTCTAGTAAACAATCGCATTCACTGGAATTATGGCTCCAGGAAGTTCAATCTTATATTTATAAGGTGACCAGTGAGCCTATGAAGCGCGCCAATTTCCAATTCTTAAGATCAGATTTTTCTTATAAAAGAAAAAACAAAAATAGCCAGGACGAACTATCCATCATTTTCCTAAGCCAGTTCCCTGTGAATTACAGGATCGGATTTCAGCTGGAAATCTGGCATCCACAAATAAAACAGGTGAAAGAAACATTCATGGGCGATATCCTGAATAAGCAATCTTATCTGTGCAGTATTATATTATTCACGAAAGATTTTCCTTCCAATGATCCCGAGCAAACAACAGTTAAGGACTATCCAGTTTATAATTCCAGGGATCTATTTTTAGTTGGCGACTGGCTGGCCCAGACATTACAGTACGAATTGGTTCCATTATGCGATCAGTTTAGCACGATCTCCCATATGGATAGTTTCTTTGAAGCAAAACCTGACTGGTCACTGAATACACACAGCGGCGGAAACCTGTGTACTGATCTGATCGTTGCCAAACTTAACAGGAAAAGGGATATCCATCTTCGTTATCAGCAACTGATGGACGGACTTCAGTTAAAAATTGAAAACCGCCAAATGAGTCCCGAAAGCCGTCAGTTACTTTCACTTTGTTATGAAGCGATTAAATAATCGTTGACCGATGACCGTATATTAAATGTATTTCATTCCCATACTTCCACACTCCCATACTCCCATACTTGTTTTCAGCTTTAGGCTTAAAAACCTATTTTCGCAGATAATTTGAAATAAACAGGCTGCATTATGAAAATGTTAGACGCATTCGAAAAGATCCCTTTGGAAATTTTCCCTGACGCGAAATATGGTTCTGTGTTTGTTGCAAAGAAAATCGCTGCCCTCATAAAAGAAAAACAAAAAAATAAGGAACGTTGCGTACTTGGTCTTTCAACAGGAAAATCGCCTTTGAAATTATATGCCGAACTGATCAGAATGCACCAGGAAGAAGGACTAAGTTTCAGGAATGTAGTTGCTTTCAACCTGGATGAATATTATCCTATCCAGAGGAACGCACCACAGAGCTACTATCGCTTTATGAAAGAAAATCTTTTCAATCATATTGATATTGATCCTAAGAATTGTCATATTCCGAATGGGGAGTTACCCAGGGACGCTATGAAATCGTTTTGTAATGAATATGAACAGGCTATTGTGGATTCCGGTGGAATTGATTTACAGATCCTGGGTATTGGATCAAATGGACATATCGGGTTTAATGAACCGGGTTCAAGCCGTTATTCCAAAACACGCGTAACACCACTTGATAATTCTACCAGATTATCCAATGCAGGAGATTTTGACAGTGTAACACAAGTTCCCCGTTTATCAGTAACCATGGGAATCAGTACAATTCTCAAAAGCAGAATGATTATATTGATGGCCTGGGGAAACAACAAATCCCAGGCAGTTCAGAAATCACTGGAAGGTCCTGCCACAGAAGAAGTACCTGCCTCGCTTCTTCAGCAACATGAGGACACTTTATTTGTTACTGATGAGGCAGCCGCATCAGAACTCACCCGTTTTAAAGCACCCTGGCTTACCGGCGATTGTGACTGGAGTGGCGATATCCTGCGCAAAGCTGTAGTAAATACGGCTCTCAAACTGAGCAAGCCTATATTAAGTCTGACTGATAAGGATTATAACGATCATGGATTAAGTGATTTGCTTGCCGTGAAAGGAGATGCTTATGAAATAAATATGGAAGTTTTTTATATGTTGCGTGATAGTATCACAGGATGGCCTGGTGGAAAAAATCAACCACTTCCCAATGCTCCTGAACGGATGACGCCTTATCCGAAAAGATGTCTTATTTTTTCTCCCCACCCGGATGATGATATTATTTCCATGGGGGGAACTTTTATGCGCCTTCACGATCAGGGACATGAAGTTCATGTTGGATATCAGACTTCAGGTAATATTGCTGTAACTGATGAATTTGTTACTCGTTTTATTGACTTCGCAGTGGGATTTGAATCACTTTTCGGTATTGATACAAAACGTTCCAAAGAAATTCTTTCCGATGCAAAATATTTTCTGAAAGAGAAAAAAAATTCAGGTATTGATTCTCCGGAAATCAGAAATGTTAAGGGTTTGATCCGTCGTAGTGAAGCAAGTGCCACCTGCCGTTATGTTGGTATCCCTGATTCAGGCATACATTTTCTGAATCTGCCATTTTATGAAACGGGAACGATTGATAAAAACCCGATGAGTGAAGAAGATGTACAGATTACAATAGAATTACTGAAAAAAATAAGACCCCACCAGGTATATTGTGCCGGTGATCTGGCTGACCCGCACGGAACACATAAGGTATGTCTTGAAATAGTCTTTGAATCAATGAAGCGCCTTAAGGATGCAGGAGAATCATGGGTAAAAGATTGCTGGATCTGGTTGTATAAAGGCGCATGGCAGGAATGGGACGTGAGCGAAATTGAAATGGCTATACCAATGAGCCCGGATCAGGTATTGAAAAAACGTTTCGGAATTTTCATTCATCAATCACAAAAAGATATGGTTCCATTTCAGGGATCAGACAGCCGCGAATTTTGGCAAAGGGCTGAGGACAGAAATGCAAATACTGCCAATCTTTATGCGCAACTTGGTCTAACCAAATACGCAGCAATGGAAGCTTTCAAACGTTGGCATTATTAGGCTTAAAGCATAACGCTAAACGCATAACGATTTTTGTTGTCTTTTAAAGTTTTAAATGTTTTAATATTATTTGGATTTTGACTTATAAATCTTAGATTTTACTTGATATTGGTCAATTTTTATGGAAAATATTTTTTCTTGAGCGACTCAAAAATTTTACCCAATAAAACTCTAAAAAATAAAAATGAAAGCCAGAGGGCTTTAAGCCTTAAGCCTTTGGCTTTAAGCTTAAGATGGTCTGCTGCCTGGAAACTTTCATCCTTCAGATGGAGATTCTGGACAGGCATAGTGATTTTTATTGGGATATTGGTGGCACTTCCTTTCTTCTTTAATGCCATTGAAGAAAGAAATGGGATCAGTTTTAACGATTTGATTTTAGAGCGGATTCCTGCCCGGAATGTATCGGTTGCGGTCTTTTTTTTGATATGGTCCAGTTGTCTGATATTGATAATACGGATTTACAGGGACCCGATGATGTTGCTTACCATGTTATGGGCTTATAATGGCGTGACCCTGGTCAGAATGGCCTGTATTACCCTGATTTCATTGAACCCGCCAGCGGGATTGATTCCACTTGCAGATCCTATCACCAATCAATTTTATGGCCAGCGTTATATTACCCACGATCTTTTCTTTTCCGGACATACAACGACCGTTTTCCTGATTTTTCTTTGTCTGAAGAAGAAAACTGACCGAATCTATACATTGATTGCTTCAATTGTGCTGGGCATATTACTATTGGTGCAGCATGTTCATTATACAATCGATGTTCTGGCAGCTCCGGTTTTCACATATGCATTGTATCGGTTTGCATTAATAATAACAAAAATCAGGAATCCACCAAATATTCCCGATCTTGGATAAGGTTAAAGATGCTTAAAACGGATACCAAGGGTCACAATTAAACGTTTAAGTTGTCCGGGGAAGTAACACCGGGGCAATAAGAATTTAAGACAAGGCTGGTTAATAGCACTTTATTCATTAATTTTGCCAATAATAAAAAAATCATAATTATTTTTAAGTTAATTTCATCCTCTTCAAAATTGGGTTATAAGCAGTTGATTTCAACTGCTAAAGACTTAAATGCTACCATGATATGAAAAAATTACTATGCCCTGAATTCTTTCTAGGTGATAAGGTAACCCCGGAGCAATCAGACTTTTTCCATAAAAATGGGGTAATCGTATTTCGCAATGTCCTGAAGCCGGAAACCGTTGCATTTTTTATCCAGGAAATCAACCGGATTGAAAAGCAATTACTTGAAGAAGGGAAGGATAAAATCAATGGAGTTCCTCTCAAATTTGGAAAGGACCATAATGGTCAAACCATTATTCAGCGTCTTTGTTTTTTATCCCTTTTCAGCCCGACATTTCATGAATTTCTGAATGACCCGCGACTGGTTGCTTTACTTGAATTATTGCATCCTTATGAAGGCAGGATTGCCGAAAATGAAAAGGACGGACTCATTCTTAATCATTATATGCGTACACCTGAGAGTAAATTTTCCCAGATGGGATGGCATACCGACAGCCCACGAGATTTATTTCTTGGCCAGAAGATCATGCCGATGCTGAATGTAGGAATCAACCTGGATCCCTGCCCGTTTGAAAATGGCGGCCTTCGTGTACTTCCGGGTACGCACAAACAGGGAGTATTACGTTTGCTTTTCAAGAAAAAATATTTCATAGATAACAACCCTGATGCCCGTGAAATCGGATTTGATATAAACGCGGGAGATCTTACCGTTCATGACGGCCGAATCTGGCACCGCGCACAACAATCCCCATATTTGGGAGAAGCCAGTCGCAGACGTGTCATGTATGTACCCATAATTACCGGGAAATACATGCCAAAAGACGAAAACAGTAAAACACCTTTTTACCATCGTTTCGCCTCCAAAGTTCAGAACTAAGGATTCCGCGAACTAAAATTTTATACAGATGCCTTTTGCACTCATTACCGGAGGAAGCAAAGGAATTGGGAAAGCTATTGCAGAAATCCTGGTGGGACGCGGATTTGATCTCCTGCTTGTCGCGCGGTCTGCAGATGCGCTGGAAAAGGTTTCAGCAGAAATTCATGCAGTTTCGAAAAGAAAATGTCATTGGTTCGCTATCGATCTTGCTAAAGAAAAGGCGGCCGAGGAAGTTTTTGAATGGGTCAATGAAAATCAATTTGAAGTTTCAATACTTATCAATAATGCAGGATATGGTCTAAGCGGAAGTTTTGAAAATTATACTGCTGATGAACATGCTGAAATGCTGGACCTTAATATTATCACTTTAACTAAACTAACACGTTTATTCCTGCCGATTACTTCTCAAACAGCGGGCTGCTTATATTCTTAATATTGGTAGTACCGCTTCTTATCAGGCTGTTCCTATGCTTATCAACTTATGCGGCCTCCAAGGCCTATGTGTTGAGTTTCAGCCGGGGACTTTATCAGGAACTGAAAAAAACAAATGTTTCAGTTACATGTGTTTGTCCGGGACCAACTGATACAAATTTTGTGAACCGAGCCCATATTGGACCAAAAGGCCGAAAGGCTGCTGAACGTTTTAATATGTCGCCACAAAAGGTAGCAATGATATCAGTAGAAGGCCTTTTTCGAAAGAAGCCTGAAGTGATCACAGGTGCAATGAACAAATTCACTGCTTTTTTTGCCTGGCTTTTGCCTAAGGGCATCGTGGAAGGAGTTGCAATGAAAATATATGATTGACAGTTACGGTGGGAACAATTTATTAATGGAGAGATATTGAGAAAAACAACTTTATACTTGCTCTTTGTTGCGAACTGCATTTCTTCGACTGCTCAGCAGATCAATAACCAGATTCATACAGGAGCAGAACAGACTAATAAGTATTTTCCAATATTGTTTGCCAAAAGAGTTGCTGTAGTTGCGAATCCAACATCCCAGATCGCAGGTACTCCGCTTGTAGATAGTCTTCTTCATGCTGGTATTCACGTAGTAAAAGTATTCGGACCTGAACATGGGTTCAGAGGAAATGCAAGTAATGGTGCAACAGTTTCCGATAGTTTTGATCCCGTAACAGGCCTCCCGATAGTATCGTTATATGGAAAAAAATCGATGCCTTCCAGGGAAGATTTGCAGGATGTCGATATTGTAGTATTTGACATACAGGATGTAGGCGCCCGTTTTTTTACTTATATCATCACTTTGCAACGAGTGATGCAATCCTGCTCCAATTTCAATAAACCTCTGCTGATCCTGGACCGTCCAAATCCTAATGGTTATTTTGTAGATGGCCCGGTGTTGGAAGATTCTTTGCGTTCAGGTGTCGGGCTTCAGCCAATTCCAATTGTTCACGGCATGACCATTGGAGAATTGGCATTAATGATCAATGGGGAAGGATGGTTATCGAATAAGGCCACATGCGATTTAACCATCATCAAACTGGAAAATTATACACATGATTCGGAATATAATTTACCCGTTCCTCCTTCTCCCAATTTAAATACAACAAAATCAATCCTCCTCTACCCCAGTCTGTGTCTTTTTGAAGGTACGGTTATAAGTCTGGGAAGAGGCACACACAGGCCCTTTACAATGATCGGAGCTCCCGCAATGGCAGGTATTTATTCATTTAGTTTCAAACCTGTGTCCATCCCCGGAATGAGTGAACATCCGCTATATCAGGACTCTGTTTGTTATGGTCTGAACCTGGAAAATTTTAATCCTGCTACGCTGCGCGAAAAAAAAGAAATTAATCTGCAATGGTTAATTGAATTTTACCATGCATATCCCCGAAAGGAAATATTTTTTGATGCTTCCCAAAGCAGACAGATCGGCAATTTTGATAAATTAGCAGGCAATACATTACTTCGCAACCAAATTATTGCCGGAATTTCTGAAAAGGAAATCCGAAATAGCTGGGAACCCGCACTATCAAGATTTAAAAGCTTAAGAATTAAATACCTGTTGTATCGATGACAGTTGACGGTTGATCCCGCATGTGCGGGAACTGACGACCGATGGTAGAGTATTTGCATGTCATACTCAGAATGCGTTAAGCGTTACGCATTACGCGTTAAGCATTACGCCTTCTTTCATTGGAATATCTTAAATTACAAGACTAAAAAAACCAGTTATGTCAAATCAGGATTTATCAAGACGGGCATTTATTAATACAGCGGGCAAAGCAGGAGTAGTTGCCGGGTTATCAGGCTCAGTTCTCACTGCACTCGCCAATACTGAAACTCCACATAAAAAAAATGATTATTCACCGGATCCGGTTCCCTATAAACAACGTGCGCTGCCTTATGCATTTGCAGCTCTGGAACCTGCAATTGATGCAATGACCATGGAAATACATTATACCAAACATGCGGCATCCTATGCCAAGAACCTGGCAGAAGCAGTAGATGCTGAAAAGGTCGATATTTCGAAAGTAACACTGGAAGATTTGCTTGCATCCATTTCAAAATATTCAGTAAAGATGAGAAACAATGCAGGTGGCCATTACAACCATTCACTTTTTTGGGAACTGATGACTTCACCCGGTAAAACTACTGTTCCTTCTGCTGCTCTTTCTACTTCTATCCAGAGAGATTTTGGTTCACTTGATGCCATGAAAACTAAATTCAATGATGCAGCCAAAGGTCGTTTTGGAAGCGGATGGGCCTGGGTTATCGTAAAAATGGATGGCAAACTCGATGTAATTTCAACGCCGAACCAGGACAATCCATTAATGGACATTAGTGAAATCAAAGGTCAGCCTTTGTTTGGTCTTGATGTTTGGGAACACGCATACTATTTGAAGTATCAAAATAAAAGACCTGATTATATTGCGGCCTGGTGGTCTGTAATAAACTGGGATTATATTAATAACAGGTATAGTATGCTAGGGTAAAAAATACCCTGATTGCAATTTTATCTCAGGGTATTTTGTTAAAGGGACTGGATCTTGCAGAAATTAATTAAATTATCTTTCATTGCCACATGCATTATTAATCCATCTTTTGAAAGACGCATTTTTAAATTATAATTGAGATTATATTTAGTCGGATAACGGTTTTCCAGGTCGTATTCCATTGTACCACCCCCGGAACCGGAGCCGTCAAAAGGCAACTCTTTCATATCTACGCTTAATTTAAAAACCGCGCTAATATCAAATAAGGCAGTTTTTCCCTGAATTGATATTAAACGGTATATCGTTATATAATCCATTTTAATTGTCATTCCTGCTATAGGAATACTGATTGGTGTATTTAAAGTATCTGATTGTCCGGGCTTTAAGTCCTTATTAGGCAACTTAAACTGTGACATGGAGGACATGATTTTTAGCATCTGTGCTTTTTGCTTTTCATCGATGTTGCCACCTGAAACGGAATCATAAACAGGTAATCCATTCGGGATTGCAGTTCCGATTATTTTTAAATTAGGTGATAATATTTTTGACATTCTTTCATCCCCGGAAATAAACGACATTGTTACCGGCATTTTCCCGGTATTTGGATCGATAGAACCTGATTTTAACAACCCATCGAGTTTTATTTCTTGCTCCTGGATCGTTGGATTTTTCATTCCCTTTGCCTCCATATCAGAGATCATTTCATCACTACTGCTGTCCAGATTAATCTCAATGCTTATTTTCTGTATCATATTCTGTTCATAGCTGTGATTAGGTTTCAATCCCATTGTAAAACGGATCGCATCCTGGCCATAGACAAATGAAATGAATAAAAGCCCCGCAATAAGTATTATGAGTTTTTTCATTAAAGTGAAATCTTATTTAAAAATTAAACAGGAATCCAATTCCTATTATATTCGATTTGCTGAGATCCATCGTCTTCATATAAGAAAAGCGAAGTTCTAAATTATGACTTCCATGTCCGACACCCATGCGGGCGCCTGCATTTCCAACAGGACCGAATCCTGCCATTTTATCCGTATAATCATAACCATCTATGTCAGTTGCTGTATATTGATTGGTATGATAGCCAAATCCCACGCCGGCAAAAAATCCAAATTTATCTTCTGCTTCTTTTGTTGATCCGGCACCATAGTTATAATTGAACATAAGTGGAACGTCCAACATCAATCCAAGGGTGTTGTCATCATAATTCTGGCTGTTATAGGTACCTGAAATTCCAAAACTTAATGGAATACCAACACTGAATGATGTGTTTTCCGTTTCCATAAAATTAACTCTTGGAGAATACATAATAGCTCCTATCGGATCTGCTGAAGAACCGGCTGATGATTGTAGTACGACATTTATACCAACGCCCTGCATAAATGTTTGGGAAAAAGCAAAATGGGAAAGGCAAATAGTTAATACTGAAAAAAGTAATTTTTTCATGTTTGGTAGCTTTGGGTTAAAAAATAAAACGGGTCAGAGTTAAAATTTATTGCTGTACAGCTCCTGAATATAGAAAATAACATTCTCCTCACAGGTGTTCTAAAATGAGCTTATTTTTGAAATCAAATAAAAAATTCCATATGATAGACGCTTCCATGATTACTACCAGCATATCGTTAGAAGGATTCCAAATATCGAAAAATCTGGGTGTGGTAAGGGGTATTACAGTCCGTTCCAGAAGTTTACTTGGAAATATGGCTGGAGGATTGCAAACTATTTTCGGAGGAAAAATTTCGATCTATGTGAGCCTTTGTGAAAGAACCAGAGAAGAAGCATTTCAACACATGATACAACATGCAGAAGAAATAGGAGCTAATGCAATTATTAATATGCGTTATGATGCAAATGAAGTGATGAATGGAGTTACAGAAGTACTGGCATATGGTACAGCCGTTCGCGTGGAAAGAAAATGAGGTTAAATAATTTATATTGGATTATCCTTCCTGCTCAATAATGGCCGGATGAAACTGGACGACTGCTTCCTGTATCCATGGAGGTAGATTCTTTTCCTGTACGGTCCACGCATTATCTTCCAGCTGCATATTAATATAGTAGCGATTTCCCCTGTCATCACTTACATCAATATGATATACGGGACCTGCTATTCCATTACTCTTCCTGAAATTGAACTCTCGCAATCTTCCTTCAGCTTTTATCAATTTCGAAAACTGCACATTTTTCAAGACTGTCATATTACAAATGTAATTGTTCCTGTATAATATTTTAAGTTTAAATACGGTTATAAACCAAGTTTTTCAACGCAAACTTTCAGGGTTAGATTAATATTAACAATTGGTTTATAATTCATTGTTGCCACTGTCATTGATTCCTGTATAATTTTAAGAAATTTAAAAAAACCCTCAAATGTCCTTAAAATTGCATGACTTAAGTCGTGAACAGGTTGAGAAATTAATTACTGAGCATGCTATGCATCCCGCCTTCACCGGTCAAAATCCATATATCGCAAGCGGACCTGATCATGAAATCCTCGTTTGCCTTATGACCAACGGCATGTACAATGTCGAATTGCTGAACAAAAAGCAAACGGAAGAATCACTACTACAGACAATAAAAGCGTTTAAAGAATACACGGATGCTGCTAAATTGTAGAATTTTTATTTTTCTTACTAATTTAGGAATCTGATCTAATAACAGCTGTAGAATCCAACTCAACCTTCGGTTGAATTGTTTTTAAACGGGTTGTTTTCCCTTCTTCCCCCAAAAGCATTCCCCAGGGTTTCAGACTTTCCACGCGGTCGAATATAATTTTAAGTACTGCGATAACCGGAATGGATAAGAACATACCAGAAATGCCCCAGATCATTTCCCCAAGAACAACTCCAAGTACGGTTATCAAAGGATTAATCTTAACCTTGGAACCGACTATCCCGGGTAATAATATATTACTATCTGCGAGATGTGTAATGACAAGAGTTATTACCACCAGAAACAATTTTCCGGTGGCAGCGGCTGTTGCAAATGTGATAAGGAAACTGATCAGCATGGCCGAAAAGATTCCGATATATGGAATGATATTGAGGAGGCCCGTTATAATTGCGAGTAATGCTGCATATTTAATTCCAAATGACCAGAATGCAATAAATACAACTACAGATACGACACACATTTCTATAAATAGACCGATTATGTATTTTCGGAGAATTTGTTGAACCTTCTCTACGATATCATGAACCACGGTGGAATTTTCTTCAAGAAAAACAGAAATAAGAAAATTCATTATCAGCCTTCGGAAAGTAAGTAAGAAAAGGGTATAAATAAAAGTAAATATCAGAAAGAGAACAAAAGATGAAAGGGAAATGATGGTCGTTCCCAAAACAGTCGTTCCGGAATCCAAAGCCTTGTTAGCAGCGGATTTTAGAAATGTGAGCTGCTTGTATGAATTGATATGAAATTTAATTGCAATCCAGTGTTGTATACTTGCCAGCGAACTATTCAGTTGAATTTTAAATTGCGGCCAGTCGTCAGCCAGATCGCTTATTTGCATTCCGACGAAGTAGATAATCGATGAAATAAATGTAACCAAAATCAATATCGCCAGGATTGATGCAAGACCCCGGCGAAACCCAATCTTTCTTTCCATAAATGAAGCCAGCGGCAGTAATAAAATCGAAAACAAACAAGAAAAAATCAGGGGACTGAGTATTTCCTTTCCAAGAATTACGAGATAACCAATTGCTATCAGGCTTACTAAAACGAAAGCTAGTTTTTGATAAAAAGGAAACTTGTTAACTGAAAGAGGCATTTTGAAAGCAAAAAGTTAAAAGAAATAAGTAAGAATTCAGGCATCCTGCCGATTAATACTATAAAGTACAAAACTTTTTAATTTTTACTTTTTAGTTTTTTTTTGATCAAATCGGGCATGATTTTTAGATTGACTACGCTATATAACGAATTTTTGACCAAATATTTCAGCGTATCTATTTCATGAAGACTAAGAAAATCCTGATCGTAGCAGGCATTACATTAACAGCCATTCTCATCCTTCAGATGGTGGTTAGAAGAAAAAAATTAGAAAAACGGTTAACAGTGGTTGCTGAGGAGGGGTATGAAACCGCTGAAGATATCCTCTTTCCACAGCGTAAATTCCTCAAACAGCGAAAGGCATAAAACTTTCCGGATTTAATACATTGATATTTAACGCTTTATGACTGCCATTTGGATAAACTCCTGAGTAATTTATAATAAATAAGTTTATACTGAAAAATGGTACCTGACTGAGATGGTCTCATGGATCAAAAATCAAGGGCAATAAGGCCCGGACAGGCTTTGAACCATAAACGCTGCTTCATTTTTTCTCAATTCCTTTAAAGAAAATCTTCTGTTTATACTTTTTAGTATAAACGGTTTCGTAAATTTGTAAAATGAAG
Source organism: uncultured Bacteroidota bacterium (assembly GCA_963711345.1). Lineage (GTDB taxonomy): Bacteria > Bacteroidota > Bacteroidia > Chitinophagales > Chitinophagaceae > Puia. The sequence goes on from CAVQDS010000002.1 coordinate 2,611,050, forward strand.
ACAGATCTTATCCAACCCAAGTCCCGGGAAGCTGAGGATGAATTGAGGACGATTGAGAAAACGGTATTCAGCGACTACAAATACGGATTTGTAACACAAATCGAAGCAGACGAAGCACCAAAAGGCCTGAATGAAGACGTTATTCGTTTTATCTCTGCCCGTAAGATGGAGCCCTTATGGATGCTGGACTGGAGATTAAAAGCTTACAGGCATTGGCTGACAATGAAATCTCCTGATTGGGCAAATATCAAATACCCACCTATTGATTACCAGGATATTATTTACTATTCTGCTCCCAAACAGAAGATTAACCCTAAAAACCTGGATGAAATAGATCCTGAACTTATTCGGACTTTCGAAAAACTGGGCATTTCCCTGGAGGAACAGAAAAGACTGACAGGCGTGGCTGTGGATGCTGTTATCGATAGTGTTTCCATCGGCACTTCATTTAAAAGTCAGTTGGCCGAGCTCGGGATTATTTTCTGTTCTATGAGTGAAGCCATAAAAGAGCATCCCGATCTTATCAGGGAATACCTGGGTACCGTCGTTCCCATTACTGATAATTATTTTTCTGCTTTGAATGCAGCGGTTTTTAGTGACGGGTCATTCTGTTTTATCCCAAAAGGTGTTCGTTGTCCCATGGAATTATCAACCTATTTCAGGATCAACGCTGAAAACACCGGACAGTTTGAAAGAACCCTGATCATTGCAGAAGCCGGGAGTTATGTGAGTTATCTGGAAGGATGTACTGCACCCATGAGGGATGAAAATCAGTTACACGCAGCCGTTGTAGAACTGATTGCACTCGACAATGCTGAAATAAAATATTCAACTGTTCAAAACTGGTATCCGGGTGATAAACAGGGCCGTGGTGGAGTATATAATTTTGTGACGAAAAGAGGCATTTGTAAAGGCAATCACTCAAAAATATCCTGGACACAGGTAGAAACCGGATCAGCGATAACCTGGAAATATCCCAGCGTGATATTAAAAGGTGATTATTCAACCGGCGAATTCTATTCTGTTGCTGTTACAAATAATTACCAGCAGGCCGATACTGGAACCAAGATGATGCATTTGGGGAAAAACACACGCAGCCGAATCGTTTCAAAAGGTATTTCAGCAGGTTTCAGTAATAATAGTTACAGGGGGCTTGTACATGTAAGTAAAAATGCATTGAACTCCAGGAATTTTTCGCAGTGTGATTCCCTTTTACTGGGAGATAAATGCGGAGCACATACTTTCCCTTATATCGAAGTAAGAAATAATACAGCAGTGGTTGAACATGAAGCTACCACATCCAAAATTGGGGAAGATCAGATATTTTATTGTAATCAGCGGGGAATAGATACAGAAACCGCTGTAGCTCTTATCATCAACGGATTTGCGAAAGAAGTAATGAACCAGCTTCCGATGGAATTCGCCATTGAAGCACAAAAATTGCTGGCGATAAGTCTCGAGGGAAGCGTTGGGTAAGGAAAGTATGAGAGTGTGAGAGTGAGATACATTTAAAAAACGGTCAACGGTTAACCGTCAACCGTCAACGGATGGGGCAAAATAATAAAAATATAAAGAAAGAATATGTTGACGATTCAGAATTTACATGCGGGAATAGAAGGAAAAAAAATCCTGAATGGGATAAATCTGGACATTAAACCAGGTGAGGTGCATGCCATCATGGGACCCAATGGATCCGGAAAAAGTACACTTGCATCTGTTCTTGCAGGGCGGAGTGATTATGAAGTACTGGAGGGTTCGGTAGAATTTCTCGGAATGGACCTGCTTGAATTATCACCCGAACAGAGAGCAGCGGAAGGCTTGTTTCTTGCTTTTCAATATCCTGTAGAAATACCGGGATTGAATACTGTAAACTTTATTAAAACAGCGGTTAATGAAATTCGCAAATACAGAGGTGAAGTTCCACTGGATGCAGTTTCTTTTCTCAAAAGGATGAAAGAAAAAATGGCACTTGTAAATATTGAACAGTCATTATTAAGCAGGTCGCTGAATGAAGGATTTTCCGGTGGAGAAAAGAAGCGAAACGAAATATTTCAGATGGCAATGCTGGAACCAAGGCTTGCAATACTGGATGAAACGGATTCAGGACTCGATATTGATGCAATCAGAATTGTATCGAACGGTGTGAACAAATTACGAAAAAAAGAAAACGCAATATTGGTTGTAACACATTATCAGCGTTTACTCGACTACATCGTTCCGGATTTCGTTCACGTATTATATAATGGCAGGATTGTGAAATCCGGTCCCAAGGAACTCGCACTCGAACTTGAAGAAAGGGGATATGATTTTATTAAAGGTGAAAACACGGTAGAAGCCGCATAGTTTCGGAGATCAATTCGTCATAATGAACACAATCGCATATTTTAAAGAAAGATTTGATCAATTCCAGCCCGATGATGACCATGGCAGTCTCGACAAACTGCGTGAGCACGCTTTCAGGGAATTTTCAAATCTGGGAATTCCGGGATCAAAACATGAAGAATGGAAGTATACCAGGGTGGCTGGATTATTTAATAAAGAATTTCAGCTGCCTGCTGACCCTCTAACCATTTCAATAACACCTGATGATCTGAAAGCAATCCGTCTTCCCGGCCATGAAGTAGCGAATGAAATGGTATTCGTTAATGGTTTTTATTCCTTTTCCCTATCGCAGATCCGCTCGAATGGAATCCGGGTGGTTCCCATGGAAGAGGCTTCAAAAAATGAATTTCAGGAACTGGTATCACAATGGCTCGGAGATAGCAGCCAGTATTTGAAAGATGGTATCAATGCGTTAAATATGGCATTTTTACATGGAGCTGCTTTTATTCATGTGGCAAAGGGAAAACACATCGAGCACCCCATTTATATTTATCATATTACCGATGCACGTACAGTAAATATTTTCTCTCAGCCGCGAAGCCTGATGATCGTGGATGAACTTGCCCAGGTGCAGGTTGTTGAAAATTATGCAACACTTGGATCTAACGAGAGTTTTACAAATCAGGTCATGGAGATCATCGTTGATAATGAAGCCAGACTGGAATATTATAAAATTCAAAATGATGGTTCCAATACCAACCAGGTCAGCACAACCCATATCAGGCAGGTTGGTAAAAGCTTTACCCATGCGGTTACAATTTCATTAAACGGCGGACTTATACGCAATAACCTGAATGTGATCCTTGATGCGAAAAATTGCGAAGCACATTTATATGGTCTCTATTTTCAATCTGGTCATAGTCATATCGATAATCATACCATTGTTGATAATATCAAACCAAATTGCCTGAGCAATGAACTTTACAAAGGCATTTTGAATGATCATGCAACAGGAGTATTTAACGGAAAAATATTTGTCCGGCAGCCTGCTCAAAAAACCAATGCTTATCAGAGTAATAAAAATATTCTCCTTTCCGATACCAGCAGTGTAAATACCAAACCACAGCTGGAAATTTTTGCTGATGATGTGAAATGCACCCACGGTTGCACAGTGGGAAGTCTTAATGAAGAAGGATTGTTTTATTTACAATCCCGTGGCATCTCAGAAAAAACAGCCCGAAACCTGTTACTTGGTGCTTATGCTTCGGATATTCTGGAACAGATAAAACCTGAACCTCTTCGCGGATGGGTAGAAAAACTGATTAACCATCGTTTGGAAACAGATTTATCATGAATATTTCGCTTACCATACCAAAAACTTTGGATGTAACAGCCATCCGGAAAGAGTTCCCGATATTAAGCAGGGAAATAAAAGGGCGGCCACTTATATACCTGGATAATGCAGCTACAACACAGAAACCTCAACAGGTTATTGATGCGATCGTTCATTATTATACAACCTACAATGCCAATATCCATCGGGGCATTCATACACTGGCAGAAGAAGCAACAGCGGCTTTCGAACAGACACGCGATGTGGTGAAAACATTTATTGGTGCGGGTTCCAGGGAAGAGATCATTTTCACTAAAGGGACTACCGAAAGTATAAACCTGGTTGCTTATACATGGGGAAGAAAAAATATCAGAGCGGGTGATGAAATTATCATCAGCAATATGGAACACCATTCCAATATAGTCCCATGGCAAATATTGTGCGAAGAAAAGGAAGCAATCCTGAAAGTAATTCCAATCAATGATGCAGGGGAGTTGATACTGGATGAATATGAAAAAATGCTCGGGTCAAAAACCAAACTGGTTTCAATCGTTCATGTTTCAAATGCACTCGGGACTGTGAATCCCGTAAAACAAATGATTGCAAGGGCACACGATGTTGGCGCCGTAGTCATGGTGGATGGAGCACAATCTGCTGTACACCTTGATATCGATGTATCGGATATGGATTGTGATTTTTTTGCTTTCTCAGCCCATAAGCTTTATGGGCCTACTGGTGTTGGCGTATTGTATGGAAAAAAAGAATTGCTGGAATCCATGCCTCCTTTTCAGGGAGGCGGTGAAATGATAAAAGAGGTTACGTTTAATAAAACAATATTTAACGATCTGCCTTATAAATTTGAGGCGGGTACCCCAAATATTGCAGATGTGATAGCTTTTAAATCCGCTATTCATTTTATTGAATCCATTGGAAAGGAAAAAATCCGTAAGCATGAACAGGAACTTCTGGAATATGCTCACCAGGAACTTGAGAAAATTCCAGGTCTTCATATAATTGGGAAGGCTAAAGATAAAATTAGCGTTGTTTCATTCATTATTGAAAGAGCACATCCGCAGGATATTGGTATACTGCTCGACAATCGCGGGATTGCGGTCCGAACTGGTCATCATTGCGCCCAACCCCTGATGGACAGGTTCTGCATTCCGGGAACCGCGCGTGCTTCATTTGCAGTTTACAATACTAAAGATGAATTGGATGAATTGGTGAATGGATTGAAACGGGTGGTTAAAATTTTAGCATAATGAATCCGGACCTGAATATAGCGGAAACTGAAAAAGAAATTATTGAGGAGTTTGCATTGTTTGATTCCTGGGACGATAAATATGAATATATCATTGACCTTGGAAAGACATTGCCAGTACTTGATGCAAAATATAAAACAGATGAAAATCGTGTAAGGGGCTGTCAGTCTTCAGTCTGGCTTGTAGCAGATTATAAGGATGGAAAATTATTCTATCAGGCAGATAGTGACGCGATGATTGTAAAAGGGCTGATCAGTATGCTGATAAGGGTTCTTTCAGGAAGAACGGCAGATGAAATTATTGAAGCCAGATTGGATTTTATCAGGGAAATCGGTATGACAACACACCTGGCACAGACAAGATCGAACGGGTTGCTGAGTATGGTAAAACAAATGAAACATTACGCACTGGCATATAAAATTAAGGATCCTGTTCCTTCTAAAAATTAGGATGTGGAAGAGTTGAAAGAAAAAGTAATTGAAAAATTACAAACTATTTTTGATCCGGAAATTCCGGTGAGTATTTATGAATTGGGATTAATTTACGAAATTAATATACTTCCAATCAATAATATACAGATCGTGATGACATTAACGGCACCCGGTTGTCCTGCTGCTCAAACCCTTCCGGTGGAAGTTGATCAGAAATTAAGAGAAATAGAAGGCGTTAATGACGTTCATGTTGCAGTTACATGGAGTCCGCCCTGGGATAAATCAAGGATGTCCGAAGTTGCACAGTTGGAATTAGGATGGCTCTAAAGCTTAAAGCATAAAGCCAAAAGCTTAAAGCAATGTGGAAATGAATTAATTTGAAACGAACGATTTTAAGCTATATGAAATTAATTTTATGAAAATTACTGCACAGGAAGAATTTGGTTTACGTGTCCTCATTCGTATTGCAGGTTGTGAAACGGAAGACGGAATGAGTATTCCTCAACTCAGCAAGGCCGAAGGCCTGAGTAGTCACTATGTAGCCAAACTGACCAGAACCCTTCGCATGGCAGGGTTTATCAATAGTACACCTGGTTATAAAGGTGGGTATGTATTGGCAAAACCTTCAAAAGAAATTAAAATAAAATACGTTCTCCAGGCCCTGGGTGGTGTACTATATGATAAGGATTTTTGCGGTCAGCATACGGGTTCAGTAAATCTTTGTACGAATTCAGTTGATTGCTCCGCACGTTCCTTATGGCAGATGATTCAATTTACGGTTGATCAGTTGCTCGACAAAATTACCCTGTACGATATGGCCAATTCCAAAAAGAACGAATCCACCCAATTTTTACGGAAGGTTCTGGAAGAAGTGCCTAAATTGGTTTAATCCTTCCCCGCAACTCATGTTCTTTACCGGCTCCCATAGGGGTCCGGATTTTCATATAAGTTTCATTCACCGGAAAAGTCAGTATTATACTCCTTCCGATCCATTTTTTTTACAAACCCCTATCTTTATCAGAGATTGTAAATAAAAGCCAATGAAAAATTCAAGACGTGCATTCCTAAAAAAATCAGCGCTGGCAGGTACCGGAATATTGATCGCAGGCAGAGGTTGGACAGCTTCCAGTTACAAGCGGATCATGGGTTCAAACGATCGTATACGCGTCGGTGTAGTTGGATTCTCCGACCGGCACAGATCCTCTCATATGCCCAGCTTTATGAATCATTATAAAGAAATGAATTTCGACATTGTGGCTGTTTCAGATATATGGAACAGGCGTCGGGAAGAAGGAGCTGCACAGTGGAAGGCAAAAATGCAACATGATATTATTGCATGCAGAAATAATGAAGAGTTGTACGACAGAAAACTGGTGGACGCAGTATTCATCAGCACTGCTGATTTTCAGCATGCTCGCCACGCAATACAGGCTGTGGAAGGCGGTTGTGATGCTTATGTCGAAAAACCCTTCGCGGAAACAATGGAAGATAACCGGGCTGCCCTGAAAGTAATAAAAGCGTCGGACAAAATTGTGCAAATCGGTTCGCAGAGAAGAAGTGGTGCCAATTACCAGGCTGCAAATGAATTTATCCGTTCCGGCAAATTTGGAAATATCGTAATGGTTGAACTTACCTGGAATGTAAATCAGCCCGGACGATGGCGCAGACCGGATCTCGTTCCACTTTTAAAAGAAGAAGATACCGACTGGAAACGGTTTCTTATCAACCGGCCGGACGTTCCGTTTGACCCGCGTTATTATCTTGAATTCCGTTTGTTCTGGCCATATTCATCCGGCCTGCCCGGACAATGGATGAGTCACCAGATAGATACAGTCCATTGGTTCACCGGCTTGCAGCATCCGCGTTCTGTTGTTGCTAACGGTGGAATATATATGTGGAAGGATGGAAGAAAAAACTGGGATACCCTTACAGCTGCCTTTGACTATGGACCTGTTGATGATCCATCCACAGGATTTCAGGTAAGCTTTCAATCGCGCATGGATAATGGCGATGATAACCCAACTGAAATTTACTATTCAAATGGCGGAGAAATTAATCTTAATACGAATAAGGTTACACCCAGCCGGAGGACTGACCCAGCATTTTGCAGATGCCATGCATATGCAGGCCAACTTACTTCCTGAAATGGAATTATCAAATACCGAAAAAGTCGTTACATCAGCTAATACCGGAGGAGACGCTCTAACGTCGGCACATATCCGAAACTGGATGGAATGCGTGCGTAGCCGTAAACAACCTCACGCTCCGGTAGAAGCCGGATATAGTCATTCAATTGCCAATATCATGACAACTGCAGCGATACATACAGGAGTTAAAGTAACATTTGATGAAAAAACTCAAAATGTGATGGCTGAGGGTAAGCCATTTCAGTACTAATAAGTACATTTTGAAACATATGATACGCAGGAAATTGCTGGCATATATTTTATTATTTCCTTTTTATGGAGCTGCCCAGCAATTGGAAGAAGTAAAATTAATAAAAGCAATAAATGAAAACAGGATCGATGTATTCATTGGACCTGGGTTATTTACGAGTTTTTTGTATCCCGACAGTCTTGAGAAACCTGTTTTATTTCCAATCTACGACGCTGAAAATACAATGGTAACACGTGGATTCCCAATGAATCCAAGGCCAGGTGAACCTACCGACCATCCGCATCATGTTGGATTATGGTTTACCTATGAAAATGTGAATGGTCTCGACTTCTGGAATAATTCATTTGCCATTCCCGCTGAAAAAAAATCATTATACGGATGGATAAAAACAGACAGCATCCTGGAAATTTCTAGTGGTCATACGGGTTCACTGCGTTATCATGCAAACTGGGTAAACCAGCAAAACCAGGTATTGATGGAAGAAAACACCATTTATATGTTCAGTGGTACTTTGCAGGAAAGAATTATTGATCGTATAACAACACTGAAGGCAGATACCGATATTCTTTTTGCCGATGCTAAGGACGGTCTGCTTGGTTTGAGACTGACACATGAATTGCAAATCCCCACACTTAAAGACCAGCAGTTTACCGATAATAAGGGAAATATAACTATTGTAAAAAGAGACTCTGTTGCCAATGGAAACTATCTGACCAGTGAAGGAAAACAGGGTGATTCTGCCTGGAGTACCAGGGCAGACTGGTGCAAGGTATATGGTAAGATCGGAAACGATTCTGTAAGCATTACCATTTTTGATCATCCGTCCAATCCGGATTATCCAACATTCTGGCATGCCAGGGGATATGGCTTATTTGCTGCTAATCCTCTTGGAGAAAAAATATTTACGCAACGGCAAATCTTCTTTTGATTTAAAACTTAAAAAAGGCAGCACGGTCCGTTTTAAATACAGGATACTTATACAAAATGGTAAAATAACATCCAACCCGGAATATTTAAATAAGATCGCAAAGGAATTTGATAAGAAATAATAATTCTTATTTTGTATTGGCAGGAGTCAGTTCATTATGCGAATCTTTAATCAGGAATAATGAGTCACTGAGAATATGCTCCGCCCTCGAACATTCATCGAGATATTTTATCTGGGAGTACATATTAATGTGCGTAAGGCCGCTGGTGTTGATTCCAAAAGTTATCGACTGCATATTTGAATAATTTGTGTCCGTCTGCAATGTATAATTTACTGCCGCGTTATTATTGATTTTAATATTCAACTGATTATAAGATTTCAGCGGTTTATAAAAATAAACTTCCACGTAAGCCGAATCCTCTCCCAGTTCATTGATAACGCGATTTACCATTGGACTACCCATCGTATTGGTCAGATAACCATGTTCGTCATAGTTTTCTGTGTAGACCGCTACTTTATTCTGATAAAAAGTATAAGATTTTAAAAACTGATTTGGATAAAAAAGATATGCACCTCCTTTTAAACTATCCCAGCCTGCGTCGTAAAGGGCAACAACCCTGTTGTTAGAATCTTTAACAGTAATTAATTTGCCTGCGGAGCCTTTCAGAATATCTGTAGCATCAATCAAACAGATCGGGTTCCTGTTCTTACAAGCAGATAAGGAAATTATCAAAGACAATACTGCCCATCTCATGTTGTATTATTTTATATAGCAGAACTATTTCACTACTCGCTATCACCAGTTTAAATTATGAATTTTTATTGAATTTTTCTTTCAAATGATTGTTTTTGCTGAATTTATAAAATCAAACCATATTCGTTTTACAGTAAACCGAGTCATTCATACTTAAATAAGCTGTATATTTCCCGGGCACCAATCAGGTTCCGGAATCCTGATTTCTTTATACATTAAACAGAATTAAATTGAATCTTAGCCGGCTGGTTATATTGTTCTGCTTCATCTATTCTTTTAATCCTTTAATCGCCCAGGATAAACCGGCGGTGTTGCAAAACTCTTCAAAAACAGGTTCGATATTTAAGGATTCTTTATTGCTGAAGGATACGACTATTTTAAAAAAAGATACATTGAAAAAAGCAGACGATACAGACAGCACACCACCTACTCCCTCCCATCTCGAATTAAACCTGGTTTATCAATCCAACGATGTGACGAACGGTCGTAAAGATTCCAGCGTGATACCCCTGGTTACCCCTAAGATCAGCTATATTTTTAAATCCGGATTCCAGGTTGATCTGAGTGTGGGATATAACGTTCACGACCCTTCGCCACAGGTGAACCAGTACACGTTTGACGGATCTTATAGTTTTAACCCAGGCAATTACAGCGGTTCTGTTACTCTATCGGGATTCGTTTATAATAAAAACAGCGGAAGTGTTACTTCGGAACAGAAGGGAAGTCTTGAATATAGCAATAGTTACTCTTTTAGTTTTATTCAGCCCGGTCTGAACCTGACCTGGACATTTGGAAATCATATACCGGATTATCAGGCCTCTCCATCTTTGCAACAGCAATTCACTATAGGTAATTTCAACATAACGCCCACATTAACGATGAATGCTGCAACACAAAATTCATATAATTCGTATTATCAAAACCGGCGTTTTACAATCCCAAGAAGCAGTACACCGTTACCTGTCGATGTGACTCTTTCCGGAGAAGTCTTGAATGCGGATAAGTTTCAGATACTGGATTATGAATTCAGTGCGCCTGCTAATTTTACAGCAGGTAACTGGACTTTTAATTTCACTCCAACTTATGCATTACCCGTCAATCCAGCAGATATTCAGGCTAAACTTCAAGTAAACAATGTAACAAAGACTTACATCTATAAAGAAAAACTTCCCAATACATTTTACTACCAGGTTGGCGTTACTTACGACTTTTTGAAAAAACATTAAAGCTTAAAGCCTAAAGCCGAAAGCCTCTTAGGCGTAACGCGCAACGCTTAAGGCGTAACGCTTTTGATGAATGATTTTAAATCTTGTGAGTAAGTGTTTTTTAAAGTGTATAGATATTTCAGAATATGTTTCAAATAGAATAGCGTTAAGCGTTACGCGTTAAGCGTTAAGCGTTACGCGTTAAGCGTTAAGCGTTACGCGTTAAGCTCAAAACGCTTCCCGGATATTAAAATAAATACCCGTAAAACCATCTCCGATTCCATAATCTATGGCAATATTGGTTCTGTCTTTTTTATTCATCTTGATACGAAGTCCGAAACCATAACCCGGAGCTACACTATTAAAAACTTTTTGTCCGGTGAGCGAATTACTTGCTGTGGTAAGATTAGTGAATATGACCCCACCTAATAAACCATCCGTAGTAATTCTGTAGCGAAATTCAGCCTCTTCATAAATCATATCATTTCCACGGAATCTTCCCTGGATATATCCCCTGCCGGAACGGTTATAAGTATCCCATGTAATCGCAGGAAGAGCGAGGTATGGTACCTGGCCTGAGGTAACCAAAACACCCCAAAACCAGAAAGCAATTACATTTCGCGGGATTCGCTTACTCACACTTATATAGTTTCGCCATTCATAGTAAAGCATAGTGCTGTTCTGTGTACTTCCAAATGCCACTTCATTTACACGAAAAGCAAGGTTTAAATAATTTCCGGAAAATGCATTGACAGGATTGTCACGGCTATCGTGGATAATCTGAAATGACAATCCGTTCACAGAATAATGAGCTGTATCAAAACCGTAAGCTTTAGAATAAATATAATGTGATGTGAGATTCTGGTTGGGAGTATCCAGTTTTAATGACTGATCTTTAATATTAAAATCATAGTCAATCATCAGGCCGATACCTGCATACCATTTTCCAACAATACGTCTCGATACTGTTTCGTACAATCGTATATAATTAAAACGCATAGGCTGTTCTGAATCAGTGCGCACCACAGATGAACCATTCAGACTAAAGCTGTATGCCTGCCCCTGAAGTCCGTAAATACCCAAACCGTAAGTGGGCTGTGCAAAAAATAATAAGCGGTTGTCGCCCGATATTGACCATTTATTATCAGGCGTAAAAACATCAAACCTCAGATTTAAGAGGATTTGTTTTTTTGTAGTGAAAGAGGCGTTTAACAGGGCAGATGATAACTGGGTAGTTTTTGGATTTCCCAATAATTTCGTGACGCTTACCGCTGCACCCACAACAAATCCGTTAGCAGGACTATAGCCTACGATGGGCAATAAGGAAAGATTTTTAACGCCAACCTGGACAGAATCCCCAGTTAATTTGGCGGGTTTACCGGTCCATTTTCGGATAAGGTCAAAAATATCTATCTGATTAACCAAATGAAGAGAATCCGGAATAGCGTTTTTATCCTGACTAAACCCAGGCGTATCTGCTAATAATACAATGAATAATCCCAATATCAACAGGGTTATTATTTTATTTTCATTGTAGAACTTATTCAAATTATTAATTGATCTAAACGATAGTATATAAATAGTGAATTATTTCCTGACACATAATAATCTTTCTTAGAAATTAAATCCAAGCCTGATCTGGGGACCATATTCCTGCATGTCGTACGAAAAATAGTCGCTGCCAGTTTTATTATTATAGTAATTCATGGATATGGCCCGGTATCCTAATCCCACCTGAAATAATTTGGAAACACGATAAAAAATATCAGGCTGAAGCTGCCAGGCAAACTGAGATCCGATACCGAATCCTCCAATGTCAGCCCTTAATTGCAGAAGCCATTTGTCGTGGATGACAGTTTTCAACCGCACAACAATGAGAGGGTCCACCCAGGTGTTACTTCTTTGTTGACTTCCGCTGGCAGGTGAACCTCCAAATGGAGGATTATAATTGATACTGACTCCCGCAGTAATATTATTTATTCTCGCACCCACACCTGCTTCCAGCCATGGAGTCAACCGGTAAAGACCTTCCAGTTCCCACAGAAATTGTTTCAAATTGGCCGTTCCGCTGATAATATTATTTTTTGTAGATGCATCCTGTGTAAGATTGGCATAAAACAGATCGGACGTGAAAGCCAGTTTATCATTATGAACTTCCGCATATAACATCCCGCCGATTTTAAGATAACTGAATACCTTACTCGCCGGAATACAAATAAATGTTGGAGGAAGATTCCCAATAGCAGTTGTCCCGCTCATGCTGGTTAACATCAGATATGGCTCCACATAAACTTTATATTTGTGAGAAGAATCATTGTAAATCTGGGCATGAGCCTGGTTATTCAAAAGCAGGAAAATACTGGCTATAATGGCCCCTGCGACGATTCTTTCCTGGAAAGTCATTCTGCATTTCATAAGAATAAATTTAAAACATCCATAAATGCTATTGCTGTTTGTCAATCAAATCCCATAACCTGCTTAGATCAGGATTCAAAATGATATCGGTTCTTCTGTTCAATGCCCTGCCCTCTTCTGTCGAATTATCTGCAACAGGATTAAATTTTCCCCTGCCGGCTGAAGTTACACGATCCATCGAGACCTGGTACTGGTCGCGCAAAACGCGAACCACACTGTTTGCCCGCTCTGTGCTTAAAGACCAGTTATCACTAAATCCTTTTGCTTTCGTAACTTTTAATGAATCAGTATTACCAACTACATAAATTATCAGATTCGGATTTTCATTCAGCACTTCAGCTACAACCGCCAGCGCCTGCTGTCCATTCTTCCCCAGTTTTGCACTGCCGGGATTGAATAACAATGCATCCTGCATGGATATATAAACCAAACCATTTTTGTATGATACATCCACACCCGCATCGGCAAATTGCACGAGTGCTTCTGCGGCTTTCCTGCGTATTTCTTTCATGCTGATTCCATTGGCCTCCATGGCCTGATTTAACTGTTCCAATCTGCGGGCAACCGCTTCTTTCGCCTGTTTGCAATCAGAAGCTTCCTGCATGGCGATGGTATTTTGATTTTTCAACTGCGTGATCTGTGCATTCCCTGCAGAAACAGAGCTATTCAATTGATTGACCTGTGTATTGAGCTGACCAATCTGACCATTCAATTGGTTTACTACATTTCCCAGGCTGTCGACCCTGGCACGTGTACTTATTAACTCTTTACTTGGACCACAGGAAATCATAACCATTGAGGTAAGTACCATGAGTCCAATCATTAAATTTCGCATAGATGGCTGATTAAATATTATGTAAGTTTGGATTGATCCATTTATTATTTAGGAAAGATAAGAACCAATTGGGCGCGCCAGCCAAAATCAGGTTTGGGAGTACCAGTAATGGGGATTTGCGGACCTACTGCCAACTGTATAATTTGCTTTCCGAATTTTGTAATCCCCGTTAAAGGAACTGTAATGGTAGTGGCATTTGTATTGTTTTGCCAATTTTGTGTAATCGATCCGACAAGTCCAATACCTGCTCCACTCTTCCAGTTATATGTAAAAAAAGGTTGAACGAACAACTGACTCACAGCAGTGCGATCTCCCTGCCCTGCTACAGACCAAATCTGATTGGCAAGCGCACCGTAGGTAAATCCATTCACCTGTTTTAATACGACTGCCGTGGGACCAATCCCGAATTTTCCTGTTCCGAGATATGTATCTGTTGCAATCGGAACCAGGAATGCGGGACCGACGCCCCATGTTACCCCGTTTTTCGTATTCGATGGTGAAAGAAAAGCACTTATCGTTGCATCCCCCAATCCGGATTGTGAAGCATTTTCTCCAGTAATGTTATACTGGGTGACAATCGGAATAATGTACCGGGTAATTAAATTTAAATTCTCGTTTATCTTAAAAGGAATGACTGGCTGAAAGTTCATAACGTTCTGTGTTCCTTTCAGCGCTCCAATACCATAAAAAGTATTATTTTGAAAAGGAACGCTGATCAGGCTGGCAATCGGGTTTGCCAGTTTCTTCGCCAACTCTGCAGCTTCATTCGCTGATGGAGTTGGTTTAGACTTGTCATTCTCCTGAGCCATTATAAAATAAGGTGTAAAAAATAGAATTACCAGCAAAATTCCGGATTTTACTCTTTTAATAATTTTCATCATTTAATCTTTATGCTGATATAAATAATCCATACATATTGAATATCACGCGATCAGCAATGTATACCGGGAAATTTAGCAGGCTGATAGTTCAAAATTACCCATCTGACTACGGGGAATCTAATTTACTCACATTTAACAGTAAAACCGTCCCAGACGGTTATTGCTGCACCCAAATGATTTTGCCCAAGTCTAATCGAAGTCAAAAGCCGCTTATTAAAATAAAGTGCAACTTGCAAATAAAAGAGGCATGAGTTTTTTGAAACAGCCGGTATTGATTTTGAATATGCTTTCTGCATTATTTCTTTCCTTTAATTCTTTACATGCTCAGCAGCCTTTTAAAATCTTCCTTATCGGAGATGCCGGCGATCATGAGGAAGCAGGTGAAGCACTTACTAATATTCAAAAGGAATTAGTAAAAAGCCCAAACAGCGCAGTAATTTTCCTGGGTGATAATAGCTATAAAAATATTCTGGGAAGAATCATTCCGGTGGGATTTAAAGGATTTGACAGCAGCCATGTGACCATTGAAAAAGTAAGATCACAAATCAGCATGCTGGATAACTATAAAGGTTATGCGTATTTCATTCCGGGAAATCATGATTGGTGGAATCGGACAACCTATGAAAAGGGTAAACCTAAACTGCAGATGGAAGAATCTTTTATTGAAGAAAATTTAAAAAAGAATAAAAATATAGCCAATCCCGATAATACATTCCTTCCTAAAAATGGGAGTTACGGACCAGAATTTGTAGACCTGAATTCTGGTACCATCAGGATAATCTTTATAGATACCTACCGGATAATTCAAACCGGAATTAAGAAAAATAAAATCCCTGAAGAAGAAAAAACATTTTATGGAAGGCTGGACAGCGTGATCAAAGAGGGTTATCTGTTGAAAGAAAAAATAGTTGTTGTTGCACATCACCCGGTTCATGTGGCCGGACCATATAACAACCCCTTAAAGCATCCATACCTTTTTGGCCGTATCAAAGCTTCTTCACCCGATTTTCCCTCTTATAAGGCGATGATCAATAAAATCAATGCCATACTCTGTAAATATCCGGGTATATATTATGCCAGCGGGCATGCACATACGCTTCAGTATTTTTATACTAAGGACAGTATTCATTATATAATAAGCGGCGCAGGCAGTAAGGAAAAAATGTTAAAGGAAAAGGATATTAAGAAATACAATAAGTCACTCTCTCCAAATGAATACTTATTATGGAATTCCGGTGGATTTTTTGAAATCGATTTTCTGGGAGAAACTTCGAATACATTTCTTTACTATGATAACGGCTCAAAAAAATGCATGCTCCAGTTTAATTAGATTTAATTTATGAGGAAATACTAACGCACCGAAGACCTAATACTTAATTATCGACTTCTGTGTTTTTAATGACCATCGATAATTCTTTTTCAAGATCCATTACAATATCCCTGTATTCTGTGAGCGCATGTTGCTTTTCCGCTATTTCAACTTCAAATTCCTGTATCATTTTCGAACACAAAAATAAATCGGCGCATAGGGACTTAAAATCGGGGTCCTTTCTGTAAAGCTCATCAATGATAAATTGATGAGAAGGAAACCGGGTTTTAACAAGACCAAGTTCTGTATGGAGCTTGTTCATAAAAGTTGGGAATTATGAGCTAAAAAATTTAATTCATTGCTTTTATTCCTATTATCCTTATTTTTAAATAAGAAATCCGTCCTTCGTTTACTCAAGGTACTCTATTGTAGAAGCAAAGATCGGCTGCCAGAGCATTTAACTGTAAAACCTTATCTGATGAGTGCCACAGTATCATCCAATTCCATTGGTCTGTTTTCCGACGACGAGGTACATGAACAAATTCAGAGAATTTTCGAATGTCCCGCTTTTTCAGTTTCAGACATTCTCCGTCGTTTTCTATCTTATATTGTGGATGAGACCCTGTACGGCAGATCCAACACAATTAAAGAATATACCATTGCGGTCAATGTGCTCAATAAGCCCGTCAGTTTCAAACCACAGCATGATGCGATCGTGCGAATACATGCCGGGAGACTCCGGAGAGCATTAAACTATTACTATAAGGAACAGGGAATTGGAGACAGGATTGAAATTACGGTTCCCAAGGGAACCTATGTTCCGGTATTTGCAAAAATGTCTCATGCCGAATCAAAACCGGATACCGAACTGATACCTGAATTTCAGAAAAATATAAGTGAGACAGTTACGATCGCTATCATGCCTTTTAAAACCTTTGAAAAGGATAAATCCAGATTGGCATTTGCAGATAGTCTAGGCCAGCAATTAAGCGCAGAATTTGGAAGATTCCCGGATTTCTCTGTAATTGCTTATTACACAACGCAGCAGCTCTCTTCAAAGAATAAAGAAATTCATGAACTGGCCTCCGATTTCGGGGCACAGTTTATTGTAACCGGGAATGTTCATTTTGAACCCCACAGATTGCGTGTGTCCGTGCAACTAACCGATGCGCACAACGGAGCACAGATATGGACGCAATTATTCCACCGTAATTACACCCCCTCAAATTTATTTGAAGTGGCAGATAATATAATTGCAAACGTAATCGCCGCACTGGGAGATTTTAATGGATTAATAATCCAGCAACTGACGAAGGGTTTGACAAAGAATAAGTCCGGCAGGCCCTACTCAGTTATGCTTTCCTGGTATCACGATTTCTATGCTGCTTTTAATAAAGGGAGTTTTAAAAAAGCATATGCTGCCATGGAAGATGCAGTTGAACAGGATCCGGCAAATGAAAATGCCTGGGCTTTTTTAGGGGAACTTTCCCTTTTGGCTTTTTTATTTAATCAGTCAACAAGAGGAAACCCAATGATTCAGGGATTGAAATGTGCCCACAATGCTTTGAAAATTAATCCACTCAGTCAGCATGCGCATATCACACTTGGGATGGCCAATATATTCTTTAATAACAAACAGGCGGCCATGGATTCACTTGAGTATGCATTGTCTTTAAATCCAAATGCTTCCGGTTTAATTGGCATTATTGGATGTTTAATGATCTGTGCCGGAGAATACAACCGTGGTATCGAACTAATCAGAGAATCCATTGACCGCAATAAATCATATCCCCCATTCTTTAATCTTTTTGTAAGTATTTATCATTTCAAACAAAAAGAATATTCACTTGCTTATCAGCAGGTAGAAAAATCGGGCATATCTGAACTGGTATTGAATGCAGTTTTACGCGTCTCCATTCTTGTAAATATGGGCAGGAAGTCGGAAGCTTTCGAGATGATGAAAGTATTTAAAGGATTCCACATTAATAAAACCTGGATCACGAGGGAACAAATAAGCAGGTTTTTATTGGATCAGGATCTCGTTGAAAATCTTTACAAAGGTTTAAAAGTGATCAATGTCCCGGTATTGACTGTCGCCTGAATCTAAATGACCGGACAATTTTGGTTTATCGGTTAAATGGAGACTCCCCTCTCTATTCACATAAGATTAAATTAACTTACGCACATAACCAAAACGATCCACAACTATCCGTCAGGATCTCAAACTATTATAAAATACATTTAGTGAAAACCATTACTCATTATAGCAAATGCAGGATCGTACTGATTTTCAGCTTGCTGGTCTCTTCTGTTTTTTGTTTCAGTCAAAATAAAGAGATGGATAATTTTGATATTCTAAAAGCCAGCTTTATTTTACCCCAGCCACTACCCGGAGGTCATTATTCTTCTTCTATATCAGTCATATATGTAGTTACCCCAAGGGACTGGACGGATGATGTGATTACCGCGCCGATGTTTTCTTACCAGGCAAAATATACTTTACCTAAGGGATTTAACGTGCAGGCAGGTCTGACAAGCCTGATTATCTCCAATCGTGTTTATCTGGGGCCTTACTGGAATTATAAAATAAACGATAACTATATTGGACTGGGCTGGCAGGTTGCATGGAATTACGGTAGACTATATGAATTTGGTTTTGCAACAACATTGACCGGATGGGAACAACAACCTTCCATCACGTTTGGGCATGCATTTAGAAGAACGGCAGTCTCAGTAAGAGGAGACCTTTATTGGACAAATTCTTTTTATTTAAGTGAAGGAGGTCATAGCCTTCCTTTTACAAATAGCTTTCTTAATGGTGGCAGTATTTCCGCAAGTTTTGAACAAAAATTATTTAAAAACCGTGCTCTATCATTAGGACTGAAGATGGATTATGTTCAATATCATATTATTGCGTGGCCGGCTTTCCCGGTGAATGGTAAAAGGTATTGGGTTCCTGAATTCCAGGTTGGACTTAACTTATAATTAAAATCTAAAAAAATGTTAGTTCGAAATAACTACAAATACTTAATCTTCCTTTTAATTCTCTTCTCCTGCTCCAAGAATCAGATTTTGTTGCAGCCCGATATAAGCCTGGGAAATGTAAGCTTCATCTCCGATAGTTCCATGAAGAAAATGGAAGGTATTTATACCCTTGGCTCCGGAAGTAGCGCTTTGGGAACACAATTCGTTTGTAAAGCCTCAAAATATAAGGTTTCATTTTTCAGCAATGCAGGCGGCGTATTTATGATTTTATCATATGGATTGGATCCTTCAGACAGCTCACTGAAATTCTCCGGCTTCTGGAGATTCTCCCAGGTTCCAACACAGGGATTGATAAATTTCACCCTTGATAAAGCGGACGCCCTCGCCTTTTTGAAAACGGGAGATATCAGTAATCTTTCTTTGCCCGGTACCGTTTATGATCCTGATAACAATGCCTCTCCCATTACTTTAAAGTTTTCAAAGAATTTCTCCGCTTATGCAAAAGCGACTCCTTTTGAAATCTACTCTCATCATGGTGTTCAGACAACCTCCAATCCACCTTTTGCACAAAACTCCTTGCTGGGCGTATTGAATGATGAAGATTATGGTGTAAATGGTTTGGAATTTGATGTGCAACTTACGCTTGATCAGGTACCCATCATGATGCATGACGGGAATATCGATATTCGTCTCACTCAGAAAAGTCCGATTTCCGGTGATTACAACCAATATAGTTTTACATTTCTTGAAGATTATATCCGATTAGTGGACGGACAAAAAATTCCATCACTTGATCAATGTCTTACAGACTTCATCGACTCAACGACAATGAAATATTTCTGGATGGATATAAAAGGTGACGTAGGAATTTTTGAAGCCCTTTTACCAGTCGTGCAAAAAGCATATGCGCATGCTGCGAGTGTCGGACGTGAAATAGTCATATATGCTGATATGCCTTCTACAACAGTTATAGGTCAGTTTCAGGCGTATCCTGAATATCGTGCATCAGGTTTACCAACAATGTGTGAACTGACATATCAGGATGTCGTAGATAACGGATGCACCCGCTGGGGGCCAAGATATTCGAGGGGTCTGTTATTGAGTGATGTAGCTACAGCACACGCTGCGGGTATAAAAGTAATCAGCTGGACCCTCAATGAAAAATCTCTTATAGATAATTATATTCAAAACGGGCAATTTGATGGTTTTATATCTGATTATCCATGTTACGTAGTATATGATTTCTATACAATGAAATAACAGAAGAATAAAATTTTTGCCAATAATTATATCTCATGCGAATAAAATCATTTATAATAGCGATTTCCACTTGCTTTATTGCCTGCCAGAGTATGGCACAGAATGAACAGGAAGGATCTGATAAATATCGCAAGTTCTCTGTTTATGTAGGCGCAGGTCCCAGTTATTTTTTCAATAACGTGATTTTGGGGAAGAACCAGGTCAACTCTTTGGGCTATGCAATTTCTGCCAGGGTGATGTGGGAACCACAACATTCTTTCTTAAGCCTTGGAATTGAAACCGGCTATTTTCGTTTATATTCCGGAAGCGGTACTATTTCAGATTCAGCAAGCGGACAGAGTTCTAATGTACATGTTTCAAACTCAAGTATTCCCATCCAGTTTGTGGTATCTATGAAATTTACAAAACAATTTTATGCAAACTGGGCCATGGGACAGTCAATAACTTTTAATCAGGTATCTGCTTCCGGCATTACCACCAATCATAATGCGACTACCTGGTCCCTGGCAGATTTCACAGCAACAGTAGGTTACCGGTTCATTCAGAAATCCAGGATATCCTATGCTGCTGAACTTAAAGGTTTCTACTCCTCCAGTTATGCCAATAGTACGATTGCAGCGGTTTTTATAGTTGGTTACAGATTATAATTATTTTCAGAACAAATGGTCATGAAATAAAAAAAGGGAGATAACTCCCTTTTTCATTACCTGCGTAATGGTTAAAACTACCTGCTAAAAGATTTATTTGGTCCCCATGCCAGGAGGGAAGCTGGCCATAATTCTTTGCACTGCTGAATTGATTGCTTTCTCAGGATTGTTTGAAGGAGCGTCGATATCCTGGTTACCTATTCCTTCCCAAAGCAATTTCTGGGTAGATGCATTTGCAACTTCAACAATTAAAGATCCAGCCGTATAATTTTGAACATTTACCGTAGTAGACATATTTCCACCGCCCCAGGCATAAGGTCGGTATCCACCGCCGTAACCATATGAATTTGCAACGATTTCTTTTTGATTTTTTAAAATCGCAGTAATGTTAACCAGCATATCCGGTGTTTCAGAAGGCGTAAATCCTTTTGCGATCATCTGCGCCTGAACTGCATTGATAACGCGGGTTTGATTGAACTGGCTAAGCGCCTGGTATTGTTGCTCAAGTTTTACGATCTTGAAAGTGTGGAACTGACTGAAATTTGCAGTGTGATCATAATCGTTCGTTACGGTCAATGTAGGACCGCAGGAAGTAAATAATATCAGAGAAGATAAAATGGCTGCTGACAGGTAAATCGATTTTTTCATAATAAATAGTGTTTTGAAGTAGAATGCAACTAAAGTTAGTTAACCCGTGCAATACCAACACGTTTTTTAAATGTTTAACAGTAAAACGACGTATATTCTTCTTAATAGTTCATTCAGATCAGGGAAACCATTTAATTTAACCGTTAAACGTAAAAAGCTGAATGAGGACGCCATTTTTGAAAGTATTTCTCCTGATTCTATCCATTTTAAGTACCCATTTACTCTCCGCCCAGGATTCATCCTCGGTACAAAAACAAATCTGGCCTGAATTGGAGGCATACTACAGGATCAATGAAAGATTCAGGTTGTATTCTTTGATTTCAGGCACGAGATCAAATTCAGAATACACGATGGTACGGCGGGAATCTACATCGATTATTTTAGCCTGCCCTGGCTCAGGGGTAGAAATGATACTGAATTAAGCGATACTTCAAAAGGATATTACTGGTGGTTCAGAATGGGTTATTCATATTCAGATGCTCCGCCAAGCGACAAAAAAAAAGTAGTCAATATTTATGAAACGGAAACCAATAATAGTTTTCATTTACCGGAAGACATCATTCTTCAAACCAGAAACCGTTTGGACTGGCGCTGGGTTAATGGAGAATTCCAGCCCATTTACAGACCCAGGGTAAAGTTTGTCCGTAATTTGAAAACTGAGTACATGACCCTTAATGCTTATATATGGACTGAATATTTTTTTTACTTAAATGATAATACGCAGAACAGACTACGTTTGACCATCGGTACTGAAATTAAAGTCTTAAAATTTCTTGATTTTGAAACATACTATTTGCACCAGTTTCAGAACAAACAATATGTAGAACCCCTGAATGCGATAGGGCTGCAATTCGATTTATATTTTAAATCAAAAAAATATTCTGAACAATTGAATGCTGAAAGAAAAATGAGGCTGTCTCAAAAGTAATTTTGAGCGGCCTCTTTTTTATTTCAGTTTTCAGGGAGGGTTTATGCACAGAGGCACTGTATAATAAGTGTTGTTTAAAAGTGGTTTGAGTATTGTTTTTGTGGAGATTTAGTTATGGGAAATCCAACAACACTCAAGGTTGTTTTCAAGAGCAACCATCAAAATCAGGGGATGCTGTTGCCTCCTGACCTGAACGATTTGATTGCGGCAAACCATCCGGTGCGGGTGGTCAATGACATTCTGGATAAAATAGATATTACGGAGCTGGTAGGACAGTACAAGCCCGGTGGGGCAAGCAGTTATCATCCACGGATGTTGCTCAAAATCCTGGTGTATGGTTACATCAACAATGTCTACAGCAGTCGGAAAATAGAAGAAGCCGTCGGTCAGACGATACCTTATATGTGGCTGGCCGGGATGCAAAAACCCGATCACAATACAATTAACCGTTTCCGCGGTCAGCGGTTGCAGAAGACCTTGCAACCGATCTTCACGCAGGTAGTAATGTTGCTCTGCGAAGAAGGGCTTTTAAATATCCGGGAACTCTATACAGATGGGACGAAGATAGAGGCCAACGCTAATCGGTATACGTTCGTGTGGGGCAGAGCGATGAAGACCAGTCGTGAACGGATAAAAGAACAGTTGAACGATCTGTGGCAATACGCCCGTTCGGTAGCCGCCTCAGAAATGGATGATACAGACCCTTCTGGCTTTGAGAAGATAGATAGTGAAAAAGTCAATCAAACGATCTCTGCCATCAATGAGGCGTTGAAAGACAAACCTGCAAGCAAAGAGGTTCGCCAGAAGTTGAACTACGGCGCCAAACACTGGCCAGCGGCACTGGATAAATATGAAGCGCAGGAAGAGATCCTGGGATCCAACAGAAACAGTTATAGCAAGACAGATCCCGATGCTACGTTCATGCGCATGAAGGAAGATCACATGATGAACGGGCAGTTGAAACCAGCGTACAATATACAGATCAGCACGAACAATCAGTTTATCGCTTCTTACAGCCTTCATCAAAATCCTACTGACACCGCTACACTGATCAGTCACCTGAGAACACATACTAAAAACTTCAAACAAAAACCCAGTTCGGTTACTGCGGATGCTGGATATGGAAGCGAACAAAACTATCAATGGCTGGAGGACATGCGCATTACCGGTTATGTAAAACACAATCAGTTCGATAAAAACCAGCGCCATACATCCCGGCCAAAGAAGGATCTCTATGCCAAGGAAAATCTGGTTTACGATCAGGCAAATGACCAATATCGTTGCCCGATAGGTAAACCGATGAAAAATACCGGTGTGGTAATCACTAATACGACAGAACGTGGGTTCAGTCAAACTTTGAACCAATATAAAGTTGCCAGTTGCAAAGGCTGCCCGTTGCGAAGCGAATGTCATGATCAGAAAGGCAGTCGCAAGATCTACGTTAATCGCAATCTTATCCGGCTAAAAGCACAGGTCGACAAAAGACTGAAAAGTAAACGAGGGATTGAAAAAAGAAAAAAGCGATGCTGGGATACCGAACCTGTGTTCGGAAATATCAAACATAATCACCACTTCAAGCGATTTATGCTTCGGGGAATGGAGAAGGTAACTGTCGAAACCGGTTTACTGGCCTTGGCACACAATCTTAGAAAGAAAACAGCCTGAAAAAGGCGTGCTTTACACACCAACTCAATTATCAATCAAAAAAAACTTAAACCAAAGTCTTAAAAAATAAAAGAGGCCATCTCGACT
Source organism: uncultured Bacteroidota bacterium (assembly GCA_963711345.1). Taxonomy (GTDB): domain Bacteria; phylum Bacteroidota; class Bacteroidia; order Chitinophagales; family Chitinophagaceae; genus Puia. The sequence continues at coordinate 2,635,342 of CAVQDS010000002.1, forward strand.
AACGAGACAGCCTCATTTTTACATATCTGATAAATTTTCTATTGCAGCATTTTAGCATACCCCGAATTAGAAATCATAAGTTTCATATTCTTGGCAGGAAGATCCAGCTCTCCATTATTGATGGCTGTTAATCCATTGCTGAATGTTTTATAATTAATCATTCCGGATATAGCATCACCATTCGTTACTGTGGAACTAAAACTCTGACTTATGAAAGCCAGTGTCCCTGTGGCAATCATCATTGTCAACTGATCATTGGGCTTATTTACATTACTTCCTTTTACAGTTATAGTAGTACCGGACTGAGATATGCCGCCGTTATCAAAAAAATCTACCATTTTTCCCTTCGACATATACAAATATCCTGAACTAACCTTGAGAGCATCATCCACATATGTTTTTATTTCTTCTATTTTCTTTTTTGCAATATCCCCTCTGATCCCGCCTGGTAAGGGTTTTGCGGGTGTGGAAGAAACAGCTGTTGTAACAATCTTACCATCCGGACCAATAGAAAGAGAACTCACATTGGTCACTTTCAATTCTCCGTCGGCAAAGATTTGTACAGTTCTCGTCCAAACATAATGGGCAAGCTGCGCCCTGTTCGCTGCAGCCGCGGCAGAAACCTGCAGACTCAGATTGGTTTTATTATTCGCCTGTGCAGAAGCAGCCTTTGATATGACTACCAAAAAGCTGCAAATAATTAATAGTTTTTTCATTTTGATTTAATTAAGGTTTGATGCTAAGAAAGCTGATGATTATTGTGGATTTAAATATGAGAGGTGACGAATGAAATTACATCCAATAAATCAATTCAATTCGTTTATCCGTTAAATGAAAAATCAAATTCTTGATTTACAGATTAATAGGACTTAATTTTGAAGAGTATAATAACCGGTACATATGCAAAAATATTTTCTTCTAACATTCAGTTTCATATTATTCATATCCATTGTTTTTGCACAAAATCCCACCAATTGGCCTAAGGCAATTAATCGTAATGATACTATAATTAAAATATATCAGCCACTGGTAGAAAGTTACACTGGAAATATCATCGTTGCCAGGGGTGCATTTTCAATTTTACTAAAAGGCAAAACTGATCCGGTATTTGGTGCGTTGTGGATAAATGCTACCATCCAAACGAATCGTGCAAACCGCACGGCCATCATTGATAAAATAAAAGTGAACGATGCAAAATTTGCCGGCGATTCAATTGCATCCAATGTCGCGCGGCTAACATCAATTTTAGAAACTGAAATTCCAAAATGGGGCATGGTGATTTCACTGGATCAGCTGGAAGCGTCCATGGAAGAGAACGGAACCAATGCTCCCGTTTCTTCCGATAATCTTTCTACAACACCTCCTAAAATTATATATGCAACCAAACCTTCCACACTGGTATTGATTGAAGGAGATCCAAAAGTTCAGGAGAATAAAGAAATGGAAGTTGACCTCGTCATGAATACCCCGTTTACCATCGCCAAAATAAAAGATCTATACTATTTAAACGGTTCTGGTAAATGGTTTACTTCCAAAGTCATTAATGGTCCCTGGACTTACACGAAGTCAATTCCAAACGCACTCGTGAAATTAGATAATGCCATAAAGGAAAATGATAAAAAAGATATGGATAAGGCGGCCACCGACAGTGCTGCCAATACCATTCCCGAAATTTTAGTGAGTACCGTACCTGCAGAATTGATTCAATCAAATGGTGAGGCTGATTTTTCTCCCATCAAGGGCACAGGTCTTCTGTATATGACGAACACAAACAATGATGTGTTTATGAATATTGCTGATCAGCAGTATTATGTTTTATTATCAGGAAGATGGTATATGTCTGCCAGCCTGAAAGGAACCTGGACATATACCCCTTCAGATAAATTACCTGCCGATTTTGCAAAAATACCAGGCGATTCAGAAAAGGCAAATGTGTTATCCAGTGTGGCTGGAACTAATCAGGCCGAGGATGCACTGATGGATGCCCAGATTCCGCAAACAGCAAAGGTTGACAGGAAAACTGCCAGCACAACAGTTAAATATGACGGCGAACCAAAATTTGTAGCGATTGACGGAACCAATCTGCAATATGCCGCCAACACCAGTTCCACCGTACTATTATCCGGCAAAACATATTTCTGTGTTGATAACGGAATATGGTTTGAAGCCATCAGCCCGAAGGGTCCATGGACAGTTTCGACAACAAGACCGCCTGACGTTAGCAAAATTCCTCCGAGCACACCGGTTTACAATGTAAAATATGTTTATGTGTATGAAACTACTCCCCAATATGTATATGTAGGTTATACGCCGGGTTATATGGGATGTTATGTGTATGGGCCCACTGTTATTTATGGTACAGGTTTTTATTATAATCCCTGGTATGGACCTTATTATTATCCAAGACCCGTTACTTATGGATTCAGCATGCATTATAATCCATACTACGGTTGGAGTGTAGGATTTCATTATAGTGCCGGCTGGTTTAATTATAGCGTTTACAGAGGCGGTTACCATGGCGGTTACTGGGGTCCGCCGATGTACAGACCTCCTTATTATCGTCCGCCCGGATATCCTCCCTATTATCGTCCGCCATATTATCCAAGACCCGGATACAGACCTCCTGTTGCAACTCCGTATTACAGAGGAGGATATAACAATAACATAACGATCAATAATAACATTTACAGAAATAATAAAGGAGTAAGCACCAACGACAGGGTTCGTCCGATGCCTTCAACCAGGCCTTCAACAATGCCGACTACAGGTCCTTCAACAGGGTCACCGAATAACAGGCTGCCTTCAACACAACCTGCAATAGGGAATCCCAATAACAAATTACCAGCTACGCAACCTTCCACAAGGCCTGCAACTGGAAACCCCGGTAATAATATGCCCTCCACGCGACCTTACGTTCCAAATAATAATATTCAGACTGACAAGCAGGGAAATGTATTTCAGAAAGATGGTAATAACTGGCAGCAAAGAAATGGAAACAGCTGGCAGAATGTAAATCAAAACCGCCAGGGAGAAATTAATAAACTAAACCAGCAACAACAAATTCAGGACAGAGGCAATAACAAAACAAACAATTTTAATCAGTCAAAGCAGCCAGCACCGAGTCAACGGCCCACGCAACAAAGAGCTGCACCTGCTTCAGGAGGCGGAAGGAAATAAATGTCAAATAAATATTTTATTATGCGTCATACTAACTTATGTGTCTCGAGTAAAATGAAGGAAAGTGTTAGAATATTCAGTGCCCTCTTATTAGCCTTAGTAATTTCAATGAATACAAAAGCTCAGCAGGACTCAACAAATATTAAACGCGAGAAGGAATTAAAAAATGTAGCCAAATTGAATATTACCAGTTGGATTTTATATTCCAATGGAGTCCAACTGGCATATGAAAGATTATTATCAAATCATACCAGCATTACTTTGTTTGGCGGTTATATATCTTTTCCCATGCCTTCTGTCATTGACAATAGTCCACTTAATTTTGATAAAAACAAGACGAAAAGCGGATTCACCCTGGGATCAGAATTTCGTTTTTATCTTTCCAAAGAAAATAAATATGACGCCCCTCATGGTGTTTACCTGGCCCCCTTTATAAGTTTTTATCATTTCAATAATCAGCGGAACGGTCAGGATACCACAAACCAGGATCAACTTTCCCTGAGTACTACAATGGACTTTTTAAATATAGGTGGTGAACTGGGATATCAGTTTGTTATAAAAAAGAGATTTACTGTTGACTGTGTGCTGTTTGGTCCGGCTGTCTCCAGTTATTATTTTAGCTTGAAACTGAATGGGAACAATTCGGGAAATTATAGTGATCAGGTTCAGGCCATAATGGATGCGATTAAACAAAAATATCCGTTACTGAAAGATTTAAGTAGTGGCGAGAAAGTAAGCACCAGCGGCGTATCGGATTTCTGGAGCCTGGGTTTCAGGTATGTTATACAGATCGGATACAGATTTTAAATTTCTATTAGGGTAATCAGGTCTTCAAAGAAATTTTACAAATTTCCTTTTTTTAATTCTTCCAAGGCATAATTTGCCGCCCTTGCCGTGATAGCCATAAATGTAAGGGAAGGATTCTGATTACCTACAGATGTCATGCATGATCCATCCGTTACAAAAACATTTTTGCATTTGTGCAATTGATTCCATTTATTCAGCATGGATGTTTCAGGATCATTTCCCATCCGGATGCCACCCATCTCGTGAATATCCAATCCAGGCGCCTGCTTATTGTCGTTCTGCATTATATTTTTACATCCTGCAGTTTCCAGTATTTCGGCGCCCTGGGTTAAAAAATCCTTTACCATCTTCTCATCATTTTCATCATAAGCAACTGAAGTAATAAGCTGCGGTATGCCCCACTCATCTTTTAGATCTTTGCTTAGCCTCACATGATTGCTCTTTTTAGGTATCACCTCACCCTGCATAGACATATAAACTGACCAATCCCCTGCCTGCGACATACTGTTTTTAAAATCTTCACCGATGCCAGGTTGTGAAATATCAATAGCGGTATTTCGATAAGCACCCCAGAAAACGAGGTAACCCCGTTGAAAATCTTCCTCCTGTTTATAAACATTTCTGAAATTAGGCATCAATGGTGATACCGGTCTTCTGCCATAATAATATGCATCAGAAAATCCGTCAATGCTGGCGGAAATGGATCCTCTGTAATTTTGAAATGCAATATATTTTCCAAGGATATCATGATCATTTCCTAAACCTTCAGGAAAACGATGCGAGGTAGAATTCAATAATATAAGGTTACTGTTCAGGCAGGCAGCATTAACAAAAATTACACGGGCAAAATATTCAGTTGCCTGTTTTGTTTTTGTATCGATCACCTGTACGCCGGTCGCCCTTTCTTTTTTTTCATCATATAAAATGGAATGCACAACCGAATCCGGACGAAGGGTCATGTTACCTGTATTTTCAGCCCATGGTAAAGTAGAAGAATTGGAGCTGAAGTATCCCCCATAGGGGCAGCCACGGCTGCAGAGATTTCTTGCCTGGCATTGTCCGCGTCCCTGTCGCAACTGGAGTTCTCCTGCCTGGGTCAGGTTTGCACAACGGCCCATCAGCATCCGCCTGTTAGGATAATGTGCGTTCACTTTCTGGCGCATATCTATTTCTGCACAGTTGAATTCCCAGGGAGGCAGGAATTCACCATCCGGCAGGTTATCTATCCCATCTTTATTCCCGCTGATTCCTGCAAATTTTTCCACATGAGAATACCAGGGCGCAAGATCATCATACCTGATGGGCCAATCCACAGCAAATCCGTCCCTTAGAGGTGCTTCAAACTCAAACCTGCTCCAGCGCTGGGTCTCGCGCGCCCACATAAGGGATTTTCCGCCTACCTGGTAACCTCTGATCCAGTCAAACGGCTTTTCCTGTATATAAGGATGTTCTTTATCCTTGACAAAAAAATGCTGTGCTGATTCGTCAAATGCATAACATTTACTGATGATGGGATTCTCCCGCTCAAGTTCCAGTGAAATTCTTCCGCGATGAATAAACTGCCAGGGATGTTTGGTAGCTGTCGGATAGTCTTTTATGTGTTTTACATCTCTTCCCCGTTCCAATACCAGCGTTTTAATTCCCGATTCGCATAATTCCTTGGCGGCCCATCCACCACTGATTCCTGATCCTATAACTATGGCATCGAATCTGTTTGATGTCCCGGCATTGTAATTGATATTAAGAGTGTCCCCCATATTGCAAATCGTACCAGTCAGATGTACAATTAAATAATAAGTTCGTACTTAAACATGTATTCATAAAATAATCTTTATAAATCATTCTAACATTCAGCATTGTATTCCTGACTTATTTTGTCCGTGAGTCAATATGAGCGTTAAACTTTACTAAATTTAAGTTTGATAAAAATGAACAGTCGGAATTTAAACAGACGTGATTTTCTACGCATGAGCGGAATGGGTGTGCTTGGAGCATCCATTCTTGAGCCTGCAATGAATACAACTGATTTGGAAAAATGGAGGCCTGCAAAATTATCTGTTCAGTTATATACAGTCAGGAATCAGATCAGCGCGGATATTCAGGGCACACTGGCAAAAGTTCGGGGAATTGGATTTGAATCGGTGGAGACAGCTTTCTGGCCCGAAGGCATTACCGTACAAAAAGCAGCGAAATATATAAAGGATGCAGGCCTCTCTGTTTCATCGGCACATATAGAGTTGCCCATTGGAGAGAAGAAACAAACCATGCTGGATACGGCAGCAGCATATAATTGTAAAAAAATGATCTGGCACGGATGGCCGGAGGACAAACGCTACAGCAGTCTCCAGGGAACCATGGAACTCATTTCTATTTACAATGAAGCAGGAAAATTTGCAAAGGCAAATGGTTTACAATTCGGACTTCATAACCACTGGTGGGAATACCGGAACAAAATTGATGGCCGTTTTGTTTATGAATTGTTACTCGAAAATCTAGATCCGGATATTTTTTTTGAAGTAGATACTTACTGGGTAAAAGTTGCCGGCCAGGATCCGGCAGCTATTGTAAAGAAATTAGGCAGCAGGGCGCCGCTACTTCACATTAAAGACGGACCTGCCAAATGGAACGATTTATTACCGCAGGATAATCCAGACCCTATGACCGCCGTGGGTAAGGGCTCGCAAAATTTTCCTGAGATCGTAAAAGCTGCCGATGGAAATACGGAGTGGATGGTGGTGGAAATGGACAAAACATCAGGCGATACATTCGAAGCGTTGAAAGATAGTTATGATTATTTGATAAATAATAAACTGGCCCGCGTTCGGTAACTCATTTAATATGTACAAACTGGTACTCTTAAGACATGGAGAAAGCGTATGGAACATGGAAAACAGGTTTACCGGCTGGCAGGATGTTGACCTTAGTGCGAAGGGTGAGTTGCAGGCTAAAGAAGCCGGGAAGATTTTATCGAAAGCAGGATATATATTTGATCTGGCTTACACTTCTTTTTTGAAAAGAGCCATAAAGACCCTGCATATTTCTTTGGAAGAATTGAATCTTTTATGGATTCCGGAAATAAAAGCATGGGAATTAAATGAAAGACATTACGGCGCATTGGAAGGATTGAATAAAGCAGAGACTGCAAGGGATTATAGCGACGAACAGGTTCATAATTGGCGGAGAAGTTTTAAATCATCACCTCCCCTTCTGAACAAAGACGATAAAAGATGTGTAACAAATGATGCGAAATATTTTTCTTTAAACCCTATTCAAATACCTTATGGGGAAAGTTTGGAAGAAATGATGCAGAAAAGAGTTATTCCTTACTGGACTTATCAGATTGTACCTTCGATATTGGAGGGTCGTAAAATAATCATTTCAGCGCATGGTAATACATTGAGGGGACTGGTAAAACATCTGGATCATATAAGCGATCAGGAAATTGAAAACCTGAATATTCCGACCGGTGTTCCACTCGTTTACGAACTGGACGCCGCTCTTCATCCGATTGCACATTATTATCTTACGTGAACTTTTAAAATATTTTTTATGTCGCAGGTTAAATGGGAAGGTGTATATCCGGCTTTGCTCACGCCATTTAAAAAAGATGATACGATCGATTTCGACATGTTCAAATTGAATCTGGATGCACAGGTAAATGCAGGCATTGACGGCATCGTCATCGGAGGATCACTGGGCGAAGCAAGCACTTTGCTTAAGGAAGAATTAATTGAATTGCTTCATAGTTCAAAAGAATATTTACCAAAATCGATTCCGGTTATTGTAAACATTGCTGAACAGGCTACCAAAGCAGCAATAAAATCTGCTGAGGACGCTGAAAAAAATGGAGCTGACGGATTAATGCTGCTCCCTCCTATGCGTTATAAGGCAGACGACAGGGAAACCAACGAATATTTCAAAACGGTGGCAGCAAATACTTCACTCCCGATCATGATATATAATAATCCTTATGATTATAAGATCGAAGTAACGCTGAAAATGTTTGAAGAACTCGGCGCTATTTCCAATATACAGGCAGTGAAAGAATCCACCAGGGATGTGTCGAATGTAACCAGGATGAGAAATCATTTTGGAGACAGATTCAATATACTCTGCGGAGTGGACACGCTGGCATTGGAAGAACTTGCCCTTGGTGCCGATGGATGGATTGCAGGCCTTGTAGATGCATTCCCGTCTGAAACAGTTGCCGTATATCGCCTGATGAAATCCGGCAGATATAATGAGGCATTAAAAATTTACAGATGGTTCCTTCCTGTACTTGAATTGGATATTCAGCCTAAGCTGGTGCATTATATCAAGCTGGCTGCTACACAAACCGGTATTGGATCAGAATATATGCGGGCACCCAGGTTATTGCTCGAAGGAGAAGAAAGAACTAAAATACTGGCGGTTATAAACAACGCCATTGCAACAAGACCCTTACTGCCAGATTATTTAAATTTGTCAAAAAAGCAATATGCTGAAAGGGTTTAATATTATTGGTGATGCAGAAATTGCAGAGGGTGATGATTATTTACAGTCATTCAGTCCCACCCATCTGAAAAATCTGCCTGAGAAATTTATAGTCGCTACGACACAGGAATTGGAAAACGCGATCGGGAAAGCGGTCATTGCATTTAATTCATACAAAAATACCAGTGCAAAGGATAGAGCCTTTTTTCTGGAAACCATTGCAAAAGAAATAGATAATATCGGGAATGAACTCATAGATCGCGCTAAACTGGAAACAGGATTAACTGAGCAAAGACTTACAGGCGAACGGATAAGAACTACAGGACAGTTAAAATTATTTGCTGAATTACTGCGTGAAGGATCCTGGGTGGAAGCAGTTATCGATGAGGCGTTGCCCGATAGAAAACCTTTTCCACGCAATGATTTGCGCAAGATGAATATCGCTATCGGTCCTGTGGCCGTTTTTGGAGCTAGTAATTTTCCCTTTGCATTTTCAACCGCAGGAGGAGATACAGCCTCCGCGCTGGCAGCTGGTAATCCCGTTATTGTAAAAGCACACCCCTCCCATCTTGGCACCAATGAATTGATGGGAACTGCTATAAAAAAAGCTGCCGAAATATGCAATATGCCGGATGGAGTATTTTCTTTCGTCATCGGGGATGGAATAAAAACCGGCTTGCAGCTTGTGAAACATCCGGGAATTAAAGCGGTTGGATTTACCGGTTCCTATAAGGCAGGTATGACGATTTTTAAAGCGGCAACAAATGAACGCGAATCGCCAGTTCCGGTATATGCCGAAATGAGCAGTATCAATCCCGTAGTATTATTGCCTTCAAAGCTGAGTAAAGAATCGGACGCATTAGCTACTCAACTGGCAGGTTCAATATCAGTAGGCGTAGGTCAGTTTTGCACAAACCCGGGTTTGTTATTTCTCATTGAAGACGAAAACTTTAAAGGATTTACTTTAAAATTAAAGGAAACGTTGTCAGCCATTCCTGAAGCGCCCATGCTTAACCAGGGTATTTGCAGTAGTTATTATATGAACAGAAAACTGATGGCTAAACAAAAAGGAGTGGCAGTTTTATATATGGGCGAGGATGAAAGTGCCGTGAATGAGGGATCTTCTGCATTATTTCAGGTGAATGCAGAAGATTTTATTCAGAACCAGGAATTGCAAAATGAAGTCTTCGGTCCTGCTTCACTTATTGTAAAATGCAAAGATGAACGGGATCTGTTGCAGGCATTAAAATCCTTACACGGCCAGCTGACCGCTACCATTATGGGCGATGCAGATGATATCGCCAAATATGCAGGCAGTATTGAAGTATTGACCGGGAAAGCTGGCAGATTAATTTTCAACGGCGTACCTACCGGCGTGGAAGTAAGTCATGCTATGGTGCACGGAGGACCGTTCCCGGCGAGCACGGATTCACACAGCACTTCCGTAGGTTCAGATGCGATAAAACGTTTTCTCAGGCCTTTTTGTTTTCAGGACTGTCCGCATGATTTGTTACCTGATGCTTTAAAAAATGAAAATCCTTTAGGCATCATGAGAAAAATAAATGGCCGGTATACAAGAGAAGGCATCTGAGATAAACGTTATTGAATAAATATGTCTTCAAATATATTCGTTTGCATAGATGCACATACCTGTGGTAATCCTGTAAGACTGGTTGCATCCGGAGGACCTGAATTGAATGGAAATTCAATGAGTGAAAAACGCCAGCATTTTTTGAAAGAATATGACTGGATTCGTAAGGGGCTCATGTTTGAACCACGCGGTCATGATATGATGAGCGGGAGTATTTTATATCCACCACATGATCCTGCCAATGATATAGCTGTTTTATTTATTGAAACCAGCGGATGCCTGCCCATGTGCGGACATGGAACCATCGGCACCATAACCATCGGCATTGAAGAAGGATTGATCATTCCAAAGAAACCTGGATTTGTTCGAATGGAAACACCGGCAGGTGTCATTTCTGTAGAATATAAAATGGAAGATGATAAAGTAAAATCTGTAAAACTTACAAACGTCATTTCATATTTATCGTCAACAGATCTTACTTCAGATTGTCCTGAATTAGGAGAACTGGTATTTGATGTTTCTTATGGAGGAAATTTTTATGCGATTGTAGATGTGCAGAAAAATTTTAAAGGACTTGAGCATTACAACGCAGATAAACTTGATAAGCTGGGCCAGAGAATTAAGAAAACGCATCAATGAAAAATATGTTTTCGTGCATCCGGAGGATCCGACCATTCATGGATGTTCTCATATATTATGGACAGGCGCAGTGATGGATAAAACATCGACAGCAAGAAATGCAGTTTTCTACGGAGATAAAGCCATTGACCGAAGCCCTTGCGGAACGGGCACTTCAGCAAGGATGGCACAATGGTATACCAAAGGAAAATTGAAAAAAGGAGATCTTTTTATACACGAAAGTATTATCGGTTCAAAATTTATTGGTACAATAGAAGAAGAGACTACTATCGCAGGTAAACCTGCTATTAAACCCGGCATAGAAGGGTGGGCCAGAATTTACGGCCATAACAACATCAGTATTGATGAAGAAGATGATCCTTATGCTTTTGGTTTTCAGGTACTGTAAGAAAATATTATCATTCATGAAGGCAGTCATCATTGGCGGTGGAATTATTGGATTATGTTCTGCTTATTATTTACAAAAAAGCGGATGGCAGGTAACCGTTGTTGAAAGGGACGATTTAACAAATAACTGTTCTTTTGGAAACGCCGGTTATATTGTGCCAAGTCATATTACACCTCTTGCATCGCCTGGAATTATTTCAAAAGGTTTCAAATGGATGTTCAATAGCAAAAGCCCCTTCTATATAAAACCTGCACTAAGCATGCAGCTTATAAACTGGGGAATATTATTCATGCGTCATGCTAATAAAAAGAATGTAGATCATGGTGCTCCTTATTTACGTGATTTGAGTTTGCTGGGCTCTCAATTATACGATGAACTGGCAAATGAGCCAGGATTTGATTTTGCGCTTGAACACAAAGGGGTCATGGTATATTATAAAACAGAGAAAGCTGCTGAAGAAGAAGCACATCTTGCATCAACTGCCAGATCCCTTGGTTTGGATGCAGAAGTACTTTCAAAAGATCAGGTGCAATCCCTGGAGACGGAAACGGAACTGGATATTCTGGGGGCCGTGCATTATCATTGCGATGCACATTTATATCCTGTAAAACTCATGGAGCAGTTGATACAGAGTATAAAAAATAATGGAGGTGAAATAAAAACAAATTCTGCTGTCAGAAGTATCGAAATCATCCATGGGAAAATAAATAAAGTACATACGGAAAAGGAAAGCTTTGAAGCTGATTTATTCGTGGTAGCCGGAGGTTCCTGGTTGCCAGAACTGTGTAAAATGGCAGGAATACATATTCCGCTCATGCCGGGAAAAGGATATTCTATCACCAAAAAGAATCCGGAGAAAAAATTGAATATACCTGCTATTCTTTGCGAAGCAAGAGTTGCCATCACACCGATGAATGGCTATATGCGATATGGCGGCACGATGGAAATAGCAGCTGTGAACAAGGAAATCAATATAAACAGGGTGCGTGGAATCGTTGAATCTGTGACGAAATATATTCCCGGAATTAAACTGGAGTTGCCGGATAAAAAAGAAATATGGTATGGCTTTCGTCCCTGCTCAGCAGATGGTCTCCCCTATATTGGATACAGTAAAAAAATAAAAAACATGATCATTGCGGGTGGCCATTCGATGATGGGCCTTGGCCTTGGAACATCAACAGGAAAGGTCGTTGCCGATTTAGCCAATGGTCGTACACCCTCAGTTAAAATAGATGCTTTTGATCCTGACAGATTTTCTTGAAAAACTGTTAGTATTCAAATTCCATTAGTCATCTTCTGATAGTAACATGCAGGAATTTTATCTTCAATGCAGGTAATCCTTTAACGGGCAAATGGAACGGAGAAGAGATTTTTCAACCAGGCAATATTGATGGTGGCTTTGTATTTTGCAATTTCCGTCCTGGTATAAGTTCCATCAAGGATCGAAATGATCTCCTTTTTAAATGTGTTGATGATATGTGAAGTGCTGACACCTTTCCAGTACCTGATACGTAATTTTTCAACATATTCTGGTGGCACTTCATTCACCTTATCCAAAATCTCCTGTAAATAATTCCCAATATCCGTCAGATCGTTGGACTGGAGGATTTTTATATGCAGATCTCTGATCCCCTGCAGGAGTGAGTTTTGGATTTGATTTTTCATATAGTTGGTAAACGAATAAATTCCGGATTTGTTTTTCAGGAATTACATCAATTTTTGAACCATACCAATGCTGAGTTCCTGTTTTACATCCACTATCTTTCCCCATTATAAATCAATCTGTCCCGTATATAATGTATCGGTCGCATCCTTACCATCTTCGGTTATGAATCCCAGGTAGCCATGCACTGGTTTACCTTTCAGCATGGATACATCTAAAACACAAAAACCCTCACCCCTTGTTGACAGGTTAAGTTCGTATTTCCAGTCTCTTAGCTCTTCATTGTAAACAGCTGCAAAAGCTTTATCTGATGCTTTTGCCTTGCCTGTTCCGCTGTTATCGGTCCAGCTGAACTCCAGTTTACCTTCAGGTAATGGTTTGGTATTCGCCAATTCAACATTGGGCAGGTCGCCCCGGCCAAGCAGCACCATCTTGTAATCGATCGAAATATCGGGATAAAAGCCCCTGATGGCATTCATCACATTATAAGAAAATGCTTTGTTGGAGCCGGTCATGTTTACCGCAACACCGGCATAGCTAATGTTCAGCAGGGATTGCAGCTGACCCAGAAAATCATTCATTAACGCAAATTTCTTGCGCTGATGGATCTGCTTTGGAGTAAGTGGTTTTTTACTGCGGCCTGCAAGGGCGCGTATAACGGACTTGTTATTAAGCACATAACCCACAACCGGGCCGACTTTTCCTGAAAAAGGCCCATTGATGCCTTGTAATAATTTTCCCATAGGATGGATTTTTACTAATTTTTGATAACTTGTTTACACGATTATACGACAAGTCCTATGCCCTTTCCAAATTTAAGGCAGTCTTTTTCTATATTTTTCCCTGGATTTTTGCCCCTTTCCCAGAAGCCGGCCAGGAGTTTCCGGGGCTTACCCCCCGGCAACCCCTGAGCGACCCCTGAGCAACCCCTCAGCAACCTGGGCTTCGACCATAAGGGATATGGGATATGGGTTATGGGATATGGGTTATGGGTTATGGGATATGAGATATTGGATATGGGTTATGAGATATGGGTTATGGGTTTTGGGTGGCAATCAGCAACAATAACTCATTATGTTTAACCTGATCCACTATTCCAATATACTCAATGGTTCAATTAAATGCAACCCTTCAGCTGTTACTTATTTGGTGCGGCAGTTACCTGCATATTACATTATTTCATCAGTTTTACAATAGCAAATGTGCCACTAAGAATCGCAATGATTTGTATTATAACTCCTGCCATAAATAAGGCTCTATAAATATCAGTCTTTGATTTCTGAATTTTTAAATCCAAAGATTGGATATTCCTCTTTAAAATATAGATGTCGTCTTTTGTTGCAAGAAAATGATTTTTGCTTACGGTTTCCGATTCTGCCACATCTCCAACAGCCTTCACAAATGCGGCAGCTTTATCGTCAGGCAAAAGCAAATCCTTCCTGAAAAGATCATACAACCGTGTTTGATTTATATTCATTTCCACAAAAATAAAATTTAATCCGTCTAATGCATCTGTTTATTACAAAAAGGGTTAAAATACGGTATTTAGGACGCATTTTATTTCAATAAAAATTGGGTGGAGAAATAAATGTTTGGTCTATTTCATTTTTAACACAGCATAATAAGGATGTTCCGGATTTACGACAAGCTCCTGCCTTTTGGGGTGAACAAGGACATCCATTTCTTCCATAGGGATCATACCTAATAAAGATTCACTGTCACCAGGTAATACAAAAGCGCTGCAAACCGCCCGTCTGTTTACAAAGCGGACATCGATTGGTCCTACTACATCATACTCCACAACCTGGCCGCTGGCATGTTGCACTTTTCTTTTTTCTATTAAACGAAATGCAAGTTGAGATTGAATCGTTTCATTGATGGCCATCATATATGCCCCGCTGTCAACTAACATACTAAGACGCATTCTTCTTATTTCTTCGGTTCCGATAAGATTCCGATGTGCCATTGTAAGATCCTTACTATTTATTAACTCAATATCTGCGTAGACTACTCCCATAAAATCAAATGTTCATTTTAAAAGTGCGATTATCCGATGGTTAAAATTAGCTATTCATTTTATTTCCGGCCATACTACTTTCTGGCCAATTCGTTTCTCTTCACGATCCGTGCAAAGAGTCCCATCCGTTCCCTATTGAAAATGAAAAACTTCTAGATTTTCTTTAGAAATCTGTCCATCAGAGCTTTTCTTCTGATTTATTTTCCATGTATTAGTTTAATTACCCGCCCATTCTCAGCACTGAAAATTATTTCAAACGTTCCACCTTTGCTATTTTCTGGGAGAGTTCCACCGATGTACCAATACCCCGCAATAAGATATATTTCATAAGGGCGTTCCGCAATAATATTTTCCTTACCATAAAAATTAAAAAGTATTGCTTCCGCCACTCCGATAGCAGTCTCCTTGTCGCTAATAAGTGTATCGTAAAATGGTTTTTCTTTCCAGTTAATTACCGCCTCGGTAATGGCCTCTCTCGCATTATTTTCGCCCTTAATATTTTTCAGATTAATGTTTTGCCCAAACCCTATGATGGGAACACAAAAAATAATTAGCAATAGCCTTATCATGCCTTAGATTTTTAGAATTTATCCGTCAATTTTTTCCCCTGCGCCAGGGAATCCGCTTAATTGATAAAATAAGCCATTTCTTGGTATATCACAAGAATAGAATTTAATCCGTTTCCCTAGAATTACTAAAAACTGGATAGCTCTATTTTAAATTAGCAATGCGAAAGAATATTTTAACTACTGCCTTTACTTTCTATTTTGGACAAACAAATATTTTTAATCTTCTCTTTCGTAAGGTTTTCCTTTGTTGCAGGCGAAATAATCAGAACTGGTGATTTTTCATTGCCACTTGCAAACCATAAATCACTTTGATAAAATCCATCTTCAAGAGGGTTTTTGAAATTGTCAATTTGAATTGATGGCCCAATTACACTTTCATAAAACTTGCAGTTGTCACAGAATTTTTCTTTTAGTGTTGCATCATATTTTAGAAAATTACCTTCAATATAAAATTGAAAAAAGTATGGTGATTTGGGTAATTCAACAAATACTAAATTTTTGTAACCATAACGATTACAAAACTCTTTGAATTTTAGCGAAACAATTGTGATACCATCATAGGTAGAAGAAAGGTCAAGTGTTTTACGCTTTAATTTAAAGTCCTTATTTGTGTATCTATAGTCAGTCCGATAACCACATTTATTACACTTAGGAAGAAATGGTAAATCATATAGCTTTTCACAGCTACCAGTCATAAAGCTGTCATTGTTGTAACCGGTCATTTCATAACCTATAATCATATACGAATTTAAATAAGAAAAACCCCCATTTTACTGGAGGTTTATCTCTTAATCTTCTTACCTAAAAAGTCCCCTTTTTGTCCCCTTCCCTTTTATTGATAGCAGTTGTCATTTTAGATAGTGATCTATTACAGACCATTTGATTGTGGAATCCTTAGTAATTTTATATCGTAAAAGCATTTCCCCGTCAATATGACCGTCATCAAAATACGCTATTGCCCATCTATCTCCCAGCAATTTGACATCACCGATTCTCATTTTCCCACCTAATACACCACTATAAGGAATAAGCTTGGTGTTTTTGTATAGATTGTCTGTTATTTCTTTTTCAGGATTTTGAATTCCCTTTCGCCTAAGTATATCGATTTCCTGTTCGGTAAACCATGAGTTCAATTTAGATTCTAAGTCAATTGTCATCTTATTTAGTGAATCTATTTTATTCTTTAATTTTCCAATTGAATCAGTTGGCAAGGATATTGTTTTATTTAATGAATCAGTCTTTTGGGTGTCAGTGCATCCAGAAATTATGCAGAGTATAAAAAGTACTATATAAGTTCTCGATTTCATTTAACAATTGCGTTTAACCACGGAGTTGATGCTTTCTTGAATAAGAAATTTAAGCTTCCCTAAAAATCAGGCACACAAGATTAGGGAATTTGTTTTACGAATTATAAAGAAAAATAAAATAGAAAAACCACCATTTTATTGGAGGTTTTCCTTCTTAATTAAGTCAATAAAATGTCCCCTTTTTGTCCCCTTCCTTTGTAACTCTTTATCTCTCAATATCAGTTGTGACCCCGTCAGGATTCAAACCTGAAACCTTTTGATCCGTAGTCAAATACTCTATTCAGTTGAGCTACGGGGCCATCCCGGCTGGAAAATTGTATATTTCCCTGCGCTAAGGGCGGCAAATATACTTAAAAAATTTGAGCAAAAAACCTGCCTGTTCCCTGTCACGCGCCTGATATTTATTGTATTGTTGCTAACATTTTGACCTTGATGAAATCTGGCATCGCCCCGGTTCCCCAAATCATGCGAAAGATCAGTGTGCTGCCTTTGGCGGCAGTGATTTTCTTTACTGTATCAGGCGGCCCTTATGGTCTCGAACCCCTTATCGGTTACGCAGGTAGTTATTCCATTCCCCTTTTAATGCTTACGCCGTTGATGTGGGATATTCCCATGATACTGGTCGTGCTCGAACTCAACAGCATGATGCCCGTGGAAGGTGGCTATTACGAATGGGTGAAAAAAGGACTGGGTATTAAATGGGCATTCATGGAAGGTTGCTGGACCTGGCTTTATTCATTTGTTGACCTTGCAATATATCCGGTTTTATTTGTGGAATATGCCGCATTCTTTTTCCCGCAGATTGAATTGTATAAAACACCAGTATGCCTGGTCATGATCTGGCTGATTGCTTTTTTAAACATTCGCGGTATTGTACTCGTCGGCAGAACCGCCATGCTTCTGATGGTGGCCGTCATGATTCCCTTTATTATTTTATATTTCGAAGGATTTTTACATCCAGGCTTTTCTGTTTCGCATTCTCATTCAGGAATGTCTTCACTCAGTCTGGCGCTTTTTACTATCATGTGGAATTGCATCGGCTGGGATAATGCAACAACCTATGCAGGTGAGGTTAATCGTCCGGTACGTTCTTACCTGAAAGCTATCATCCTTGCCTTTTCCGCGGTGTATATTTTTTATATTTCTTTCACTTATCTGGCTATTCATTCCGGAATTTCCGCCTCTGTGTTTGCAGAAAAAGGCATCCCATATCTTGGAATGCTGATTGGTGGGAAGTTTCTGGGAGGCGTACTCTCCATTGGGGGTATGGCCAGCACGATAGGTATTTTCTGTGCAGTCATACTTTCTGTTTCCAGAGTACCGGCAGTTATGGGCAAGGATGAAGTGTTGCCGAAAATATTTACCAGGCTGAATCAGAAATATCAAACTCCCTATATTTCCATCATCGCCTGCGCATGTATTATAAGCATTCTGATCCTGAACCCTCTTGCAGATCTTTTCATCATGGATATCTGTTTATATACTGCAGGAATCGTTTTGGAATTTGTAGCACTGATTCATCTTCGGAAAATTGCCGCAGATCACGACCGGCCATTCCGGATTCCATTGAAAAGAAATGGACTTGTATTGCTTTTTCTCTTACCTGTAATTGTTTTTTCTGTTGCGCTTACCGGTGCTTTATTCGGATCTGAAGAATACCGCCATGCTGCGCTGGTTGCTATTGCAGCAATAATCTCCGCTCCGGTTGCATGGGTTTTTGTTCGTAAAAACGTACGTAAATCGTGAATCGTAGATCGTTAATCGTTAATCGAAGATCGTTAATCGAAATAAATCAGGTGTTTAGTTTTAGGCTTTAAGCTTTAGGCTTTCTAAGGTAACGCAAACGCCACATAACTATCTCCTGAAGATGTTTTCAGTTTCCCTCCACCACAGGCAATTACCACATACTGTTTCCCATTGATTTCATAAGTTGCCGGTGTAGCGAATCCTGCATTCGGCAATTTTGCTTCCCATAGCAGGGCTCCTGTGCTTTTATTGAAGGCCCTGATCTTTCCATCTTTTGTAGCAGCAATAAATAATAATCCACCTGCAGTGATGACCGGTCCGCCATAATTTTCTGTTCCTGTTTGTGGCTTACCTGCAAATGCACTGTCTTCACCCAATACTGTTTTCCATTTCACATCGCCGCTGTTTAAATCGATGGCGGTCAGTGTACCCCAGGGTGGTGATAAGGCAGGCAACCCTGATTTAGAAAGGAATTTATTATAACCTGAAATCGTATAAGGTACCTGCCTGAATTTTTCCAGTTCACTCAATTCATGATGAAATGGTTTATTCAAATCCGATTTTAAATCCAGCACATAGGTTGCGATCGCATCTTTTTCTTCGGGTTTGAGAAATGAAAACGCCGGCATCATTCTTCTGCCCGCACTTATAAATTGCACTAACTGATCTTTATTCATTTTCTTATTTTCATCCAGAATAGATGGATAATTTCCCGAACCCTTCCTGTCTGCACCATGGCAGGACATACAATTCTGAACAAATAATCTTTGTCCCGCGGTTCCATAATTTTCATTCGCCTTTGCATTATTATTTATATCAATCATCTTAAGAATCCATGCCATCTCATTGGCATTAATATAAAGTGTGGCGTCTGAAGGATCAACAGCAGGACCACCCCACTCTGCTCCTCCGTCAAATCCCGGGAAAATGATGGTACCATCTTTAGACTGTGGTTTGAACATGCTTCCTGTATGATATCCTGCAAGTTTTGCTTTTACATCTGCCAATTCATCAGGTGGCAAATAAGGATTAATATCTTTTTCAGTAAATGACTGGCGAACAAAAGCAGCAGGTTTTTGAGGAATGGGCTGCGTTGCAGAAAGCTTTTCACCCACGAGTTCTGTTACTGTGTCTACAGGTGTTTCGATAATGGGAAACAAAGGCTCGCCATTTTCCCTGTTGAATAGAAACACAAATCCTGTTTTCGTAGTCTGGGCAACTGCTTCAATATCTTTTCCATTGTGGTTGACCGTTAGTAATACGGGTGCGGAAGATGGGTCCCAGTCCCAGGTATCATGATGAATGTATTGAAAATACCATATTTTTTTTCCGGTATTAGCGTCCAATGCCACGAGACAATCGGCAAACAGATCAGCTCCTCTTTTTTTACCTCCATAGAAGTCCATGGAAGCTGAACCAAGAGGAATGTATGCGATGCCGGTCTTCTGATCGATGATCATTCCCATCCAGTTATTTGCGCCGCCAGTCATCTTCCAGGCGTTTTTATCTTCCCATGAATCATATCCTTCTTCTCCGGGATATGGAATGGTATGGAAAATCCATTCCTGCTTCCCAGTTCTTACATTATATGCGCGAATATGTCCAGGTGCTGCGTCCATTGCCTCTGACACCCTCGTGCCTGTCAGTACAAGGTCCTTGTAAACTGTTGGTGCGGACGTGGCAGTAACAAAAAGATCACTGGCATCTACTCCCAATCCTTCCCGCAGATCTACTTTCCCATTTACGCCAAATGAATCAATGGCTTTTCCTGTTTTCGCATTGACAGCACGAAGGAACGGTCCCGCTGTATAAAATAATCTTTCATCATCCGCGCCATCCGTCCAGTATGCAACTCCGCGGTTACTGTTTAAACCAAAATACATTCCCTTTCCTCCCGGAACACTGTCGAAGGGTTTATATTTCCATATTTCTTTCCCGGTCGCTGCATCCAATGCAAATAGTTTCTGTTGCGGAGAAGTTCCATAAAGGATTCCATTGATAATAATGGGATTGCATTGTATTTGTGAATGTGCTGCTGTATCTGCATCTCCCGAATGATATGTCCATGCAACTGTAAGCTGTTTCACATTGGACGTATCTATCTGGTTCAGGGAAGAATATTTGTTGCCGGAGGGATTGCCGTTAACAGTTTTCCATGCTTTGTATGGGTCGGGTTTGCTTGTACAAGCTGATAATAATATCAAAATAGAGGTGATCGTTAATCGTGGATCGTAAATCGTAGATCGGCTTTTATTAAAAAACAAAATGAATTTCATACTGATTAAATTGTATAACACTCATCTAAATTTAAATAATCCATTTTGATTAATTTTACTTTTCCAATATAATCCACGATCCACGATCCACGATCAACGTCTTACCTCCGACATCAAAATAAAAGAATGCTGCGCTCCCCTGTAATTGTTGTAAATAAGTATTTTTCTGACGGGTTTTGTGTCTCCTCGTTTTTTTATCAGTAAATCCGGAATTTCGCCGGCATCAAAGATCTGCATCGAAAGCCAGCAGGCAAAGGATGAAGCGGTACAATATTCACCACAGAAATGCTTGAAACGTGCAACAGTAACAGATCTATCCATAAAGGATTCCACGATATTATAATAAGGTGATAATCTTTCGTCGCCATTTTCACCCGTTAGCAACAGTTCGGGCCATTCCCCGGACATGAAATTCTCCAAGAGAAATTTCTCCAGCGTTTTCTTTACAATATTTGGATCATTACTATGAATTGTTTTCACCGAAATCAGTTCCGCACTGGCATCCTCCTGACTGTTATTCATCCAAACCATAAAAGCACCTTCACCGGCTATCGTTCCTTTAATTGATGATTCAAAAAGTTCTGTATTTAAAATGGGTTCATCCCTGAACCAGCCGGCGAGCCGGTCGATATTATAATTGTAGGCTGATATTTCATCCGTACTGCCCAGAAGATATCCTGCATCATTATTTTCTTTCAGCAACATCATGATGTCCATCAGGGAATTTTCAAATGCCAGTCCACGGTGAACATGGGTTATATTGTAGTTGTGGTTTTTTGTTACGAGCGCAATCTGGGCAGCACCCGCATTGGATGTGCTCTGGACAAAATTTGCCGGCGTGAGCAACCCTTCATTATATTCAATAATCTGGTTAAGAAATTTTATGCAGTCTTCCATTCCCCCATTGGCTGTTGCGATGACGATACCATCGGGCTGGGGGAATTTTTCCAATATCGGAAGAGCGGCGCCTACGGCCATCCGCACCGACTTTCCCATCCTTCTCCTTGCTGCAGCTGGTATTCCTGGAAACGGAGGTTCGTTAACTTCCAGCAGGTTATTTTTTGATTCCCTGATTCGCGTAAGATCCACTTCAGGAAAACTATTCTGGGGCGATAAACAAACGGGTAAATGAAAATAAGCCATGCATCAGGTTTTAGAAAAAATCAGCGTACTGCAATTACCACCAAATCCAAAAGAATTGGACATGATATGCTGCATGGGTCTTTTTATTAAATGGAGAACCGGAGTCAACCCTGTTTCAGGAATAGGATTACTAAAAGATAAAGACGGATACAATTCCTGATGAACAAGGCTGAGAATAGAGTACACAGCTTCCATGGCGCCTGCAGCGCCCAGCGTATGTCCTGTAAATGATTTTGTAGAAGAAAATGGTGGAACTTTTTCAAACAACCGGATCATTGCACGGCTTTCTGTTTCATCATTATTTTCCGTACCCGTTCCGTGGGCATTAATATAACTGATATCACCTTCATTCAGTCCGCTGCTCTCCAACGCTTCTTTCATGGAAAGAAAAGGACCCAGTCCTTCCGGAGAATTGGAAGAAGGATGGTAAGCATCGTTCTTATTTCCAAAGCCTGATAATATTGCGTATGACTTCTTTCCTTTGAGATCTTCTTCTCTTTCCAGCACAAGAAAGGCAGCACCTTCTCCCAGATTTAATCCACTGCGGTCACGATCGAAAGGTGAGCAGGGTTTTGAAGAGAGAATATTCAAAGCATTAAATCCATTTATGGTAAATTTAGCGAGACTCTCCGCGCCACCAACGATTACACGCCGCGCATACCCATGGCGGATCAGGCGGGCCCCAAACAAAATCGAATTGGCAGAAGAGGAACATGCCGTATTGATGGTGCTTATTTCTCCCTGCATTCCATGGCGCTCCTGGATGGCCATAGTAACCGAAGCATAGTCGTAAGAAGATAAATAAGCTGTGCCTTCATGTTTGGATATCGCATCATGGTATAATTCATCCGTAAGGCACATGCCGCCCACCGTAGTTGCACCAACCAGGGCTGTGTCTGGAGATGAAATTTCTTCATTAGTCAGTCCGCTGTCACGGATGGCTTCCTCAGCTGCATGCAAAGCAAACAACGAGGTTCTTGTAATGGTTGGATTTGGTTGGCCGAATAATTTTCTATTGAGTTCTTCCGTGGAATATTTTACTTCTGCAGCGGGCAGCTTTCCGGCATAAGCCGTTTGGTAAAATCGGATATGTCCAATACCGCTGCGTTCATACTGAAGAGAATTCCTGTTTTCTTCTACAGAATCCCCAATCGCACTGATCAAACCCATGCCTGTAATAAAGATCCTGCTCAAATGACGCGGTTTACTTGGTTCGGTTTTTTTCTATATAAGCTACCATTGTATTTATATCTGAAAGAATTTTTCTTCCTTCTTTCGGATCCTGGATGTTGATACCATATTCACGTGATAAAAGCACAATCAATTCGATAGAGTCAATGGAATCCAGTCCGAGACCTTCTCCGAATAATGGTTCATCGTCTTTGATGTCTTCCGGTTTCA
This sequence comes from uncultured Bacteroidota bacterium, assembly GCA_963711345.1. Taxonomy (GTDB): domain Bacteria; phylum Bacteroidota; class Bacteroidia; order Chitinophagales; family Chitinophagaceae; genus Puia. The sequence goes on from CAVQDS010000002.1 coordinate 2,658,539, forward strand.
CAGTGGTCAGATTCAGAAAATGTATAATCTGCTCCTTTAACTGCCGTTTTAAATCAGCTGTCTCCATTTTTATTTAAATTAAATTTTTCTTTTTTAAACCGTAAAGCGTGAATAGTTGAATAAGCGCGGTAATACCCAATAAAGATAGAATATTCATCCATATGTCCTTCAGTTTTCCCCCCTCGAGAAAGAGTCCGTAATAAGCTTCCAGCGCCCAGTGCAACGGAGAGATGCGGAGAAATTTTTGGAGGTTGGCAGGCATGGCAAAAGAGGGAACCATCAGGCCACCCAGGGCTGCAAGAATCAATATCGAAACAGCGCCGAATCCATTAGACTGCTCCGGAGTATTTGCAAAGACTCCTACACATATGGCATAACTCACCGCACAGTAACCGCAAACGATCGTAACGGTCAGAAGTCCCAAGATATCAGCAGGAAGGTTTAATGCCGGCAGACCGATGTAAGGGAATATTTTATTTCCTATCAGAAAAATGACGGTGGCCTGCAAAAATGTAACCACCAGATAAACGAATTGTTTTGAAAACAATGCATTCATATAACTGGCGGGTAAAGTTTTCAATCTTATAAAACTTCCGCTGTTTTTTTCTCTCACCATTACTCCACCAAGTGATATAACGATGAAGAACATGGCAAAAATGGTCCAGGCAGGTACATTATGCTGGGATGCATTGGGTACAGTTCGATTTCCGCTGCTGGAAACGGGAATTTCTGATATGGGAAATTGACCAAATAAGATTTGCTTTTCAAGATCCTGCGGAATTTCTTTCTGGTTGACTGCCTCGTATAATTTTTTTACGATCGCTTCTCCCTGTATAACCTGAACAGCACTGTTCAATGCACCGTCAACACTGTGGCGGAATGAAGCCTGCATCACTGGATTATAATACATTTTCAGGGAATCAGTTATTTCCTTCGGAACCGTTGATTTCTCATTTAATGAATCAGGATCTTTTAATGAGCGGGCGGCAATTTCTTCTGCTTTATTACCAATCAGTTTTGTAAAGCCTTCCGGAATCACCAGTGCGACAAGGGCATCTTTTCTGTGTATATGCGATGAAATTTCATTTTCAGAAATGGGTGAATCGGATACCTGTAATTTGAACAAACCAATTTTCCCAATTCCTTCAATCAGTTTTACACTTAGACTATCCTTATCATTATTGTAGATGATAAGAGAAATTTTATTGTTATTTACCAGTTCAAATGTGCTGTTCTGCACACTGGTAATAACAATCACCAGGAGAATGGGCATAAAAAACATCATGAGGAGTCCTACCCTGTCGCGCAGGAGGATTTTCATATCTTTTATTATGGTCGCCCGGAGTATATGCATATCAGTCGCGGAAACTTTTACCAGTGAGTGCAAGAAATAATCCTTCCATTCCCTCATGACCGTGTTCTGTCAGCAGAACTTCCAGACTGTCGTGTGCGATTATTTTCCCATCATCAATCAGTGCAATTTTATTGCATAATTCGGCTGCTTCTTCCAGCTGATGAGAAGTATATATGAGTGTGGTTCCGCTTTCATTTTGTTTCTTGAGATAATTGATGATTGCATGCCGTGACTGAACATCAACTCCCACTGTCGGTTCATCCAGAAACAAAACTTTTGGTTCGTGCATGACGCCGATGGCCAGGTTGACCCTGCGTTTCATGCCTCCTGAAAAAGTTTTTAAGACGCGGTTCCCTACAGAAGTTAAACCAAGTATTTCGAGTAATTCCTCTGTTCTTATTTTGATTTGCCGGCCTGTAAGTCCATACCAGGCTCCATAAAAAGCGAGATTTTCCCTGGGTGATAATTCAGGATAAAATGAAAAATCCTGTGGTACAAATCCAAATATGCCATTGACGTATTTTGGATGGTGATTGATTTCGTGTTCAAGTAATTTAATACTTCCTGCAGTATATTTCAGGATCCCGGTCATCAGGTTCATGAGTGTGGTTTTCCCCGCACCATTCGGACCGAACAAACCAAATCTTTCACCTGCGCTGATTTCGTAGATTAAAATTTTTAAAAAAAACGCCTTCCCTGCCCCGGATACTGGAATTCCAGGTCTTTAATGATTATGGCGTGAGTGTTCATTCCGGCCACTTTATTTTTGACAAAGCACTGGAAGGCCTGTTTTTCGATATCCGCCGCTGTATACAGATAATCACTCATCACATTAAAATCAGCCTGACTGCCGATTCGGCCTTTATAAATCCCTGCAGCCTGAACCGCAGCCGAGCGCCAGACATCGCCTGCTCTTGTAAACTGTTTGGATAGACCTGCCAATTCATCCAGAGGTATATATGCAAAAGCTTCCTGTAAAAATGCTCCATAGATAAAGCGAAAACCTCCACCACCAGTTCCTATTTCTTCCTGCATGCGTACCAGCTGCGCCAGGTAGCTTCCCGCTTTTTCCGGTCCAAGTTTATCACGCCATTGCCTTATTTTTTTAGCTGTATAACGAATCCCGTTAATGCCGGCGATTGGTCCCGGTATATGCAGCATCAGGAATGCATTGCGTTTGATGCCAGTCTTAATTGCTTTTTTTATCTGTTCGTTTGTTACTTCCTTTTTTATTTTGGGATAATACAACTGACCGTGGGGAGCAAAAGCACCTTTGGCAAATCGAACCCTTTCCAGTTCATAACTGCTTAGTGACGTCGCCATTTCCATCACCGGATCGCTTATCAGGTAATTGTCTTCCTCTTTTCCAAATACAATCAGGTTATGCGCATTAAAATGAAAGCGGTATTCCTTGGGAAAATAAGTCAGGTAATAAACTCCTACCTGGCAGCCAACAGGCTGACCGGCGGCGAGACATTCCATTAAAATTCTTTCGGCTTCCTGCTTTGATCTGAATTTTTTCCTCTCCACTTCAATGCCGAGCGCCTTACAGGTTCTTTTAAAAATCAATCCCGGTTGTGTGCGAAAAGCAATCGCAGGACCGTTATTGATTACCATGAAGGGAATATAAATGTAGAATAGTCCAGATCCGATACCGAAAGCAAGGGGTTCTGTAATCTGGTTCACTCCGTGATGCCGGAGCAGACTGGTAGTAACTCCGTTTTCACAATGGGCTGCCTGCGTGTGCTTATAGTCAAGCTTCATGTATATGCATTGTTTTTAAATCTTCCACCGACACTTCGAATAAAACTGCATATTTTTCAAGCTTTGATTGGGAAAGCTTTTCAAAGACAGAATACTTCATATGTTTTTTGACCTGCCATTTCCAAAAACCTGTATAGGCAGCTACGATGGGAATATCCATCACGCGGTATTCCATGAAAAATAAAATGGGGCTGGCTTCTTTATTAATCACTTTTTGACGGGCTGCTTCAATACGTTGTCCCACGTCTTTCCATGCCACTTCCAGGGCAGAAGATTTTACTTCCCATCCGTTGCTCAGTGCCGTTCCATATTTACCGGATTCATCCACGGCGTAAACCACTTCACCCGTAATTTTACCGAGTGCACCCTGATCTTGTGGTATTTCATCTTTTTTCATGGTGAATCGTTTATCGTGAATCGTTAATCGTCGATCGATAAACGATTTACGATCCACGATTTACGTACAGCTTTAAGCATTTCTAACATACTGTAAGTAAAGCATACATATAGGAGAATCTCGAACTTTCCGGCACGAGTAACAAAATCTTTTGTCCGGCTTTCAATTTACCACTTTTAAAAACCTCATCCACCATAAAATAAACTGAGGCGGCTCCGACATTTCCCAGTGTACTAAGATTTATGACCCATTTTTCGTAAGGGATTGGCGTGCCGTTCTTGATCAGCTGGTCATAAATCTTGGTGCGGAAGAAATCACTCGACATATGGGGAAGGAAGTAATCCACATCTGCCGGGTCAAGACCTTTTTCCTTGAAAAGCTTTGAAAGTTTAATACCGCCAAGCGGTACTATATTTTCGCTTAAGAGTTTTACATCCTGTTTAATACTCATGATGGATTTGGCCTGAATTTCTTCAGGTGTATAATCCAGGTATCCTTTAAGGTTTCCTGATTCGAGTTTTTCACCACCCATATACATACAGGCCTCTTTTTCGTGCGCATAAGAAACACCTTCTATCCATTCAATCCTCAAACTAAAACCCGTTGCATTCTTTTTATCCGTCAGCATAAAGGCGGAGGCTCCGTCCGACAGCATCCATCTTAGGAATTCTTTTTCGAATCCAATATATGGATTGTCTTCCAATTCTTTGAGTTTCTTTGCTTCATCTTCAAATATCTCAGATTTAAGTGCAGCTGAAAAACGTTCTGATCCGGTAGCAACTGCGTGTTGTGCATCACCGGTTTTCACAGACATATAAGCATATTTCAGGGCGTGCATACCGGCACAGCAAACCCCGGAAGGTGACACGACTTCTATCGCTTCTGTTTCAGGCAGTTCCCCATGCACCATAACAGCATGTGAAGGCATTATCTGATCGGGGGATGAAGTGCCACATACCAGGAGATCTATGGATTCGATTTGTTTCGAATCATTGTCCAGCATTTTCCTGATGGCCAGGGCAGTCATTTCTGCGTTGGTATGTGTGGGTTTTCCTTCTTTTGTCAGGGCATAAAACCGGTTCTTGATCCCATTATTTCGTAGAACTATACGTTTTGATTTGGAGGGACTTTTATTGATCAGGCCAAGGAACTCTTCCATTTCATCGTTGGAAATCGGTTCATTCGGGAAATAGGTTGCCGTTTTTGTAATATATACCTCTTTAAACTCCATCTTCATTTACCGGATTAATTCACACCTGAATAATATTGTTTTTGTCTTCTAATTCGCCCGGATAGAAATGGTTTGAAAAAAATCGCATCTACCGTAAGGATAATCGGGGCCGCTATAAATAGCGCAATTAAAAGATAATATTTGAATGCAACAAGCCAGGCATCTTTTTTTTTACGCCTGGAAATAATGCCCGCCCAGACTTTAAATATCTTTCTCGCTTTGCTTTCAATGAACATCAAAGCATATTTTACGGGGACGGCACCCTGCTTTACCATTTCATCCTGAAATCCCTGCCAGTTACCTTTTTCAAGATATGGAATGGCAGCTTCACCATAAACTTTTGTATTTAGTATATCCTGTTCTGAAACACCGGGAATGGGAAATATATTTAGAAAACGTTCCTTCTTTGCTTTGAACATCCAGTAAAAGATGGTAACGAAACTTATAAAATTATGATGACGGTCCACCAGCGCGATATTTCCCACCAGCGTGGCATCCATATTTTTTACAACCGGTTTAATCTTTTCCATGGCGCTGAGCCACATATTTCTGGCCCCGGTAATAGTAATGACCGGTGTATTTTTTGCCAGTTCTCTGAAGCCCGGATCAAATAAAACAGTATTGGAAGGTATGCTGGGTGAAAGAAACCATGCCTGATATCCCAGAATGATCAGATCGTATCTTGATTCTTTAAAAGTAAAGGGTTGAAGTTTACCTGGAACCTGCAATACGCAGTCAGGCATTACTGAAAAAAACGTTTTACCGGTCCACGGAAAAGGATATGGCTGTTCGGGATAAACGCGCAGCTTTTCCACCGAAGCACCCTCCAGGGTAAAAGGCAGGGTAAAATGATCTATAATCTGTTCTAATTGGCCGGATTGCGAATAAAATACCGCTAAGACTTTTTTGCCCATTGTAGGCTCGAAGTTAAGAAACCTCGAGCTTTAAAAACTTCGATTTTTTACTATAACTTACCATGATTTGCTGCAGCTCATCCGGTAGTGATTTATAAGATTTCTGAATGAATTCACTATCCTTTTCTATGTCGTTTTTATAACCAAGAATACCCGGGGCGTGTTCCTGAATTATCAACCTCAGAAAGCGAAATTCTGTATTTTCAGGATTGTTCCTGATTGCTGCTTCCAGCATTTTATGTCCCGACTTAAACAAGTGCAGTTTTATTGCCGGCGGAGCATTAAAACCTGCCTTTTTCATGAGCAAAGCTCCTGTGAAAGCATCCTGGATTTCAGCAGGCGCAGTTTGCAATTCCTTCAGTTGGGCATTTACCTGGTCCTTGTCGTTTTCTTCCATGGCTTTGTAAAAAGCAGGGCGGTTGATGGTTGGCGGTTGGCGCATAACCGTTAATCGTGGATCGTGGATCGTGGATCGTGGATTATAAGCGACGGACCATAAAATATAATTATCAGGGGTCACCTTCACAAATAAACCAAATATTAAGAAAATATTTAAAAAAGCAGATACCATTTCGAAATTTATAAAATCTCATTATGCAACCGGTCTACGATACACGATACACGATCAGCGGTCAACGATACTATTCCTCTTATCTATAAACTTCACCGCCTTCCTGGCTTCTCCGGAAAATTGGAGTTTTTGTAATTCTTCGGCAGTAACATATTTAATGTGAGGTGTTACCCGCAACCTCGCCTGCAGATAAGCCCGAATGCGGTGATCCGATTCTTCAGAGTGTTTAATTGGCAGGAGATGGAGCAACACTTCATCTGTTCCGATTTCATTTGAAAAAACTTCTGCCACATAATCTAAAACATCTTCCATTCCTGCAAGCAAATCGAAAAGCGCCGGTGCAAACAAAGTTGTTCCCTTAAATTTTATCATTTGTTTTTTTCTCCCGATTACCGGAGATAGTCTCAACGTATGTCTGCCACAGATGCAGGGCTCATCATGAGCAATGCAAATATCACCTGTTTTATATCTTAACAGGGGCATGCCTTCCACACCTAATGTACTGATGGTTACTTCACCCGCTTCGCCTTTTTGAACTGGCCGACCTCCCTCATCCAATATTTCAACGATAACCAGATCAGGCTGGTGATGACCTCCTTTGCCGGCTTCACATTCCGTGAATGCTGTTTGCATTTCCGTTGACGCGTAAGTAGAAAAAAGCTTCAGATTCCAGTTGTCTGTGATTTTCTTTCCCAAAACATTCAATGAGAAATCCGGCTGACGGATATTTTCACCAATGCAAATTGCTTTTTTGACGGATGAATCTGCCAGATTGATCTTATGCTCAGATGCATATTGTATTAGTTTCAAAATAAAGGATGGTACAGCCACCAAAACAGTCGGCTTAAGGCGGAAGATAGTTTCCCATTGAAGGGAAGGCACGCCCGGTCCCACACGAATGATGGCTGCGCCAAGCTTACGTATTCCTGAATAATAAGCCATGCCTGCCATGAACTGCCGGTCCAGTGTAAGCATTAACTGAAAAATATCTTCAGGCCCACTACCTGCACAGGAAAAAGATTTGAATTCATTGTATGCAAGTCTTTGAAGATCTTTTTCGGTAAGAGCAATCGTAACGGGTGCGCCAAGGGTTCCTGAAGTGGAAGTATATTCAATTACTGATGAATGTGGAACACAAAGAAACTCATCGTTATATGATTGCAATTCTTCCTTTCCCGTAGATGGTATCAATGTCAGATCTTCCAGAAGTCTGATTTTATCCGGATCTATTTTATGTTCTCTGAAGATTTTTTGATAATAGGGTGAATTGGATTTCAGATAAACCAGGAGATCATGCATTTTATTTTCCTGGATATTTCGAATCTCAGATTGGCGGAGGAATATTTTACCTGATGAATTGTTCATGATTCCAGGATGACGAAGGCTGTTGCCATTGTTTTTAAATGAGAAAGAGAAACATGGATGATTTGTATACCCAGGTGCGCCAGTTCTTTTTCAGTCTGCCCTGAGATTTGTAAAACAGGTTTCCCATTCTCCAGATTGACCACTTCAATTTCATTAAATGATAAACCGCTGCTCCATCCGCTGCCGAGGGCCTTCATAAATGCTTCTTTGGCTGCAAATCGTGCTGCATAGTGTTCATATGGCGAAGCTTTCGAATTGCAATATTTTATTTCTTCCCTGGAAAATACAAGTTCACGGAAACCAGCATCCCTTCCAATACTGTTGGCTATCCGTTCAACTTCAATGATGTCGATTCCGATTCCGATGATCATAACGAACAAGTGTGAGAGTGTGAGAGTGTGAGAGTGTAAGAGTGGGGTTTCATAATTACTACTATTTATTTACAAAATAATTCAGTTAAAATATTATATTTTACTCTCACACTCTCACACTCTCACACTCTCACACTTATTTCAGTTTTTCCTCACACCTGTCAATCTGCCTGCGAATTTCGTTTTCTTCATTTTTAGTGGCGATTTCTTTTGAAAGCGCCATCCGATAATATTGTTCTGCGGTTTTGTAAAGCTTCTTCTTAAACATCTCATTCCCTGCAAGCTGGTAAGATTGATAGAAATTTGGATTGCTTGTAATCAGACTGTCGGGGTTTACTTCTATTCCTTCACCCATTTCTTTTTTAAATCTGCGGAAGTCTAAAAAATGCCGGTATTGATCGGTCAGCAGAAAACTATCCTCGGGAATGTTAAGACTGCTATCAGAAATTTCCTGGTTCGATTTCATTCCCTTAAGTGAAAATACTTTATTCAGGTCGTAACAAACAAATTCCCCCAATTGCCATGGTCCGGTGGAAACCCACACCTTTTTCTTCTGGGGTTCAAATATGATGGAATGATGGGCAATGAGCTGGTTAATTGCTTTTTCATTTCCCAGGCCAATATCTGCATTTTCCATACCCCTTCGGTCACGCAGAATTTGGACCGTTTGTTCCAGTGTGTTTTTATTCGTAGCATCAAGCAGTTCCCTCACTCTCTGATAGCGGTAATCGGAAGCACTTTGTCTTATTTGAATCCTGTTAGATTTCAATTCTTTAAGTTCACTGCTTTGGAAATGATTGGCGCAGATGATTTCATTTTTTCCAGGATCATAAAGCCCTACAGAATCGGGAGTTTTTTCAATGATGACGGCTCTCCCATCTTCCGCTGATCCAATCAGGAAAGATTCTGAAACAAACATCTTTCTCTTTTTTGCAATCGACAGCGCTTCAGAAATATTTTCTGCATATTGTAATATTTCACGGGCTACCAGAGAAACCGGCGTAGCTGAACCTGACGGAATATCCGATTTGGCAGCGTTGATGGTCACCGTTAGTCCTTTTTCATTCATTCCGGAAACAACACCGATAAAACCAGCCCAGGTGACCGACATGAATTTAAATCCGTCTGCCGGGTTCTCAAAAGAGACAATTTTATTTTCCGAGAAATGATCACCTACATAAAAATCAAAATTCCTCCCGATGATCATTGTACTGTCAGCCGATCTGGCTCCCCATGTGCCAAAGGAAGTGCAGCCCACGAGTGCCAGATTTTGCAAAGCATGACCGATATCGTGTGCCGCATGATAATTAAGGATCCGCTGATAGTTATTACCGATATAATTATATTTTTCCGAGGCGGAGGTAGAAATTCCATAAATCTCTTCCTTATCTTCTTCGGTAACATGTTTATCCAGGTCCCTGTTAAACCAACCTATTACATATTTTAAAAAATGCCTGTAAAACCGGGATGGAACCATACGATCGATCTGCTCATTGAAATAGTCTTCCTGCAGCTGGATCAGTTCTTCTGTTAATTTACCATTTACAACGCCCCGCTCAAAGGGTTGTCCTTCTACATACAATTCGAATAATCCCGATTTGCTTTTCCTGAACCAGTTATTTTTCAAAGTATAAAATCCGGGGGCTGGTTCAGTTCGTTGCCAGCTTAAGGCGGTCTTGTCCGAAATAAAAGGCGGGTTTGTCCTGGATACAATCAGGACATAAATGACACCTGCAATGATGAGCAGGGCTATCAATCCGAAAATCCTTGCAAGTATTTTTCTTATTTTTCTGGGTTCAGGCATTTCTAATTTTTTCTATAAAATCGTTCCTGCCTGTCAGGGCAATAGATGTAATCATTCCACTGATGGCAGTACCGAGAATCCCGTGAAGATTCAGGTATTGTCCGGTTAGAAAAAGATTCGGTATCCTGGTTTTCGGTGAAATGAGCGTTCCCAAAGGATTCTGATAGTCTTTTGCGGTACCATAGAGATTCCCATCCTCATTGCCAATATAATCACGGAAGGTTAACGGCGTTGAAGTATAACTATGCAGAATGGATTTTCTTAAACCAGGAAATCTTTCTTCCACCCTGTTCAAAAGCTGTTCTGCTTTTTTATTTTTAAAAGCCTCATATGCTGCTCCCCTGTTTTGTTTCAAAGAAACCGTATTAAAACTGGAAGCCCAGGGCCGCACTTCATCATACCGCATATATGCAAAAATAGTCATCCCGCTGGCAAATTCATTTTTTGCACCCGGCGAGAGATAGATCGCATACCCGAGCGGCCAGTTGTTTTCATTATATGTTTCCATTTCCCAGGCCTTTCCTGATTTATGATAATAATAATTGTGTTTAAAATAGGGGAAATGTTTCTTTTTAAAAACAATGTTCAGGATAAATGAAGAAACAGTGTTCTGCATAGCTTCCACCCTTTTTCTTGTTGCCGGACGAATGAGATCTGCATCCAGCAAACGGTAAGTGCGGGCGGGCGTTGTATTCGAAATAAAATATCTTGCGCGTATCGTGGAGCCGTCACTAAGACTGGCACCGGTAATCAGTCCGTTTTCTGTTTCCAGCTTTTTCACTTCCCTGTTTTTGATAACCAGGCCACCTGCTTCCGAAATATTTTTTGAAAGAATTTTTGCAATCTGAGAACCTCCATCCAGGCATCGCCAGGCAGATTCCATATAACTGTTTACCGTAAGTGCATGAATGTAAAAAGGAGTAGTTTCTCCGGCTCCTGCATACAACATATTATTACCTGCTAAAACAGCCCGGAGATTTTCGTTTTTTGTAATAGATTCTATAAACTGCCTGGCAGAAATCTGCATTACTTCCTGTTTCTTTTCAATATCTTCTTGCAAATGCAGCCGGTAAAGAGGAAACCTGTCACATATATCAACGATGGTTTTGGTATATTTCCGGATCGCTATTTCTTCTCCCGGAAAATTCCGGATCATCTCTTTCTCAAAATCATCATATCCCTGCATGATCGGATATTCTTTTTCTTCCCCATCCAGGAGAATACGGTCAAAGGCCGGATCCATTTTTTCCAGTTTCAGTTTATCCATCAGGCCAAGCCATTTGAAAATCTGGTAGAGATTTTGCCCTTTATCCAATGCACCGATATAATGAACGCCTGAATCAAATATTACTTTATCACGCACATATATCTGGAGACAGCCTCCGAGTTGTTTATTTTTTTCAACCATGCAAACAGAATATCCTTCCCTTGAAAGAATATTACCGCAGACAAGTCCGCCCATTCCTGTTCCAATTATCAGAACATCAAACTTTTTCATAGGATTTTACAGGATAGGTGATCACAAAAAGCTGGTTTGAAGTACTCTCCGACTGATCAAGAGATCTGCAATCCATGCCATGTTGCGTGGCCATTTCCTGAATACTTCTTCCGGAAATGAAATGCAAAGGATGTCCTGCCGTTTTATTGAATGAAAGAATCCTGGTTGAAAAAACTTCAGTGAGACGTGTTCGTTTATGTCTTTTTTTCAAATCACAATTCCCGTCCCGGATGAGCAATATCCCATCACCCTGAAGTGCATTCATGCATTTTTGCAAAAGAAATTCCTGCTGATCAGGTTGAAGATAATGTAAAACATCCGAGAGGATAATGGCATCAGCGGGTCCTATCTGGATTTGATTTATATCGGCATTAAAAAATCTTACATTTTTATTCCGGCTAAAACAATGATTCGCTACTTCAATTTTTTCTTCGTCATAATCGTATCCAAAAATTTCACGTTCCTGCGCCACAAATTGGAGCATATAGCTCATAAAACCATACCCGCATCCAATATCGAGAATACGGCCTTGCCTGGGAAGAAGATCATGAAAAGTTTTATAATCCTTTTCCAATCTGATCTTAACCCGTAAATACCATTCCAGTACAGGTCCTTTATAGATGTAATTATAAATCAGTTTCTCCCTGAAATAACGGGGTTGTTCAAGTTCTTCTTTAAGTTTAGCATATTGCTGTCTGAAATATCTCCCCAGAAATTTAGCTCTTTCTGCATAATCCACACCAAAAAAAAGGTCTCCCGCTTTTACTCTTGGCAAATATTTAATAGTGATAAAACCATCTTTCAATAAAAAATCTCCCTTTGACATCGTATACCCTGTACCATGAATCAGCACTGGTAAAATATCCAGGTTTAATTTCTCAGCTATGAAAAAAGCACCTTTATGAAATCTTCTTATATGATCATCCGGAGATCTTGTCCCTTCCGGGAAAACGGCTATCGAATATCCTGCTTTTACCTGTTCTTCCAGGTAGTCAATACTATTTTCAATGCCACGGGCCACTGGGTAATATCCGGCCATTCTAACCAGCCATCCAAATATGGGCGAATTCCAAACCCAGTTATTGGTAAGTAAAATAGTTTTAGGATAAAGCATCGTCAAAATTAGTATATCCAGGAAGGACTGGTGATTGGCAATGAGGATGACAGGCTTCGAGAAGTTTTCGTGCTGTGGATTAATTATTTTCTTCTTCACATTACCCATAATATATAAAACCGACCAGGTATACGCCGAAAGTATCCTGTGGTAAATATATTTCGCTCGCGATTTTCCAAATGGATTCAGTTTAATCAGAAAAAAACCGAGTATTGTTACCAGCATACTTCCAAATGCGAAATAACTCAATGAGAAGACTGATTTGAATAATCCTGCGGCGGTCCATGGGAAATATCGGTTCCTGATGCGGTTACGGATAAGAAAATCAAAGAAAAAAGGAATCAGTACCTGAGCTATCAGCACAACACTTAAAATTCCGGTTATTGAAATAAACGCTAAGGACCGCAATGCAGGATGTTTTGCAAATACCAAAACACCGAGTCCTGCCAGCGTTGTAATGGCGGATAGAACAATGGATGATTTATAACTCGACAAATTTTTCCTGCCGGTTTTATATTCCTGAAGTAATCCATCCATTATGAATAGGCTATAATCATCACCGAGACCGAAAATGAGTGCGGATAAAATAATGTTTACGATATTGAATTGAAGTCCTGCAAGTCCCATGATCCCCAGTATCCAAATAAAAGCAATCACCATCGGAATAAAAGAAACAAGGGAGAGTTCTATCCTGCCGTAGGTAAGGAGGAGTACTCCGAATACAAGCAGGGATACCATCCAACCGATCTGGTTGAAATCTGCAGTAACAACATCCAGCAGTTTTGCAGTCATGTACTGCCTGTCAATTACAGTGACATCAGAAACAGAGGAAAAATCCTGGTAAATCAGTTTTTTATATTCCGGCTCTGCTTTCACCAGGCTGATCAGCTCAACATGACCAGGTTTTTCTATGATGTATTCATTGGCGAATCCATTCCTGAGCGCATTTGTTTCAACCTGGTCAAGTGGCTGGTAAACTGCGTTGAGCATTTGATTGAATGGTTGAAAAGCTGACTCTCGAAATCCGAGCGGTTTACCAGCATTTTCCAGGTTGTTGAGTAATTCGGATTTTCTTTTTATTGTCCAGTAATTATTCCAATATTTAATTCTCTCTCCCTGCAGGGAATCTGAAATAAGCAAATGAAAAATGCCAGAAGATTTTTTAATAAGTTTATTTTGTTGAAGTGCCTTTATTTTCGTGTTGACAAATTGCTGTTTTTTCAAAGCAGATTCAAGGTTATTCCCTTCTGTAATTATATAAACTGAGCGGAGGCTGTAATCATTGATTTTATTCAGCGTGGATTCAGCAGTTTTTAATTTCTCAGGCATATAATTCATATGCATCATATCCTGGTCAAAACCTACCCTGTTTACAAAAAAAGAAAACACGATGGTCAAAATAAAAATTAATCCGACCAGCCATTTATTTTTTTCGGGATGATAATTTGCCAGCCAGAGAATCCATGAATCTCTTCCCCCATGCGTTTTTGCAGAAATATTTGCATCTGATGGCGGTATTAATTGTGGTAAAAAGATCAGGGAACCCAGTGAAGCTCCAATAAGACAGAAAGCAGCAAATAATCCGAGGTCCTTTAAGATTTCCGATTGAACGAACTGAAGACAAAAAAAACCGCCGATGGTAGTAAGCCCTCCGATGGTGAGCGGAAAAGTAAGGTCCTCCAGCACAGCACGCATATCCCTGCGGTGGCGGAAGTGATTATATACGTGCAGCGAATAATTTATGGCAATGCCAAGCACAATGGAACCCGCTGCCAGTGCAATTACGGAGATGGTCCCTTTAATCCAATACATGATGCACAGTGAAAATAAAGCGCCAAGAATTACGGGTATCAGAATCAGCAGTGGCGCTCTTTTCTTTTTAAAATACCAGCTGATAAATAAAACCAGGAACAATGAGGTAATTCCAAGCGTAAGAATAGAATCCGCCCTCAGCTGGGCAGCATTTCCTGCAGCAACAGCCACTCCGCCAAAATAACTGGCATTTACTGAAGGGAAGTCAGTTCGCTGAAGCTCCGCAATGATTTTATCTATTCCTTTCAGGAGTTGGCCATTTTTTCCTGTATTGTCGGGAGGAAATGCGGGACTAACAAAAAGAAGCATATAACGTCCGTCCTTACTCACCACATGGCCATCGTATAAATCGAAATTTTCGTCATATTGTATTTGACGAATTTTTTTCAGTGCAGGATTCGTAATACCCAGGGGATCCCTGCTGATAAAGGATTTCATAAGAAAACCTGCAGGTGAAGACAGGGTTTGAATATCCCGGGATAAAATTGATTTGAGACGCTCCTGGTTATCGAGACTGTCGAAATAAGTATAATCTTCAGGCTCAAGAAAAACCGGCAAATGATTATATATCAGATCCGTTAACTGAGGCACCAGGCTGTCGTTTACCTTCTCTTCCAGGGAGCGTATGAGTTCAGGATATTTTGTTCGAAGAGCAATAGCAAATGAATCTGAAAAACCAGCCAGCGTTTCCTGGGACATCCTGGTGCTGTCCTTCATGGAAACCATCAGGACGAGTTTGTCAGCAAAACGGGCATTCTGGAACAGTTCATTCAATTTCACCGACTGACGATCCCTGGGAAGTATCTTTGAAATATCTTCCTCCGGTTTTATTTTCAATGCGAAAAAGCCTGTTATCAGGAACAAACTGATAAAGACCGTGAAAAAAACCTTCCGGTTAGCTGCAAAATAATCGTAGATATAAAGAAATGGTTTTGCCATTGCTAAAGAACGACCCTGTTTTTTTTGCTGAACATTTTAAGCAAAACAAAGCTAATCAGTCCTGCGACCAATCCGGCTATTACAGCGAGGCTGATACTCCCTGCAAGGTATTGTTTGAAGTTATACCGGATAGCTGATAAACTGAGTGATTTTGTAAGTGAAACTGTCTGGGCAGAACCGGGCATCCAGAAAGTTCCAAATTGATAACTCGCGTATATAATAATCGGGATCATGGGTGGGATACTGATATTTGCAAACAGGATGACAAGGCCCTTATTCAAACGCAATAAAACAGCA
This sequence comes from uncultured Bacteroidota bacterium, assembly GCA_963711345.1. Lineage (GTDB taxonomy): Bacteria > Bacteroidota > Bacteroidia > Chitinophagales > Chitinophagaceae > Puia. The sequence continues at coordinate 2,673,970 of CAVQDS010000002.1, forward strand.
ATAAAAATAGCAGCTACCAATTGAAATCCCCAAATGGGCAGAATGCCCATAAATATTCCGAATCCAACAGAAACAGCTTTTTTCACATCTGACTGGGAAGTGTCAAAAATCTCATCCACCAATACTTCCTTCCATTTCCCTTTAAGGAATAAACGTCTAAGCAGGTCTCGTGGTTTTATATAGATAAAACTAATAAAGACAAGAAAAGTATTTAGTATGCTGATCCGGGTAAAATCGATAAAGGGTCTGAAGTGGGAAACTCTTTCTTCCGGTGATGCGTAAAAAACTGAAACAGGAACAGATATTACTGGAATACCCTTCCATGCGGCTCTCACGATCACTTCGATTTCGAATTCAAATCGTCTTGTTATAAAAGTCATGGATTGTAACCGTGCTACGGGATAAAGCCTGAAACCCGACTGTGTATCCGGAAGTTCAATTCCGGTTTCAACACGATACCAGAAATTTGAAAACTTATGTCCGAAACTGCTTTTTGCAGGAACGGAATGCTGATCCATATTTCTTGCACCAATAATCAGCGCACCGGGATTATTTTCCAGGGCGCTGAGAAATGCAGGGATATCCCTGGCAAAATGCTGTCCATCGGAATCTATGGAAATAGCATAATCGAATCCCTGCTCTACAGCTATCCGAAATCCTTTTCGCAATGCATAGCCTTTACCCCGGTTGGGAGAATATGAAACTGAATGAATTCCTGCGAACTTTAAGAGAATGTTTTCAGTATCGTCTGTTGAGCCATCGTTCACAACAATGATATATGCGTCAAAAACTTTCAGGTCATTCAGCAAATTTTCAAGGGTTTTCGCATTATTGTAAGTCGGAACCAGTATGCAGACTTTTAAACGCTCGAATATATGATGTTGTGATTCCATTTTGCAGGCGTAAGGCGTAAAGCTCAAAGCCTAAAGCCTAAAGCTGAAAGCCTAAAGCTGAAAACATTTTGAGTGCTAGTTAATGATTAATAGTTAAATTATTCGCCACATTAATTAATCCTTATTTAAAACTGACTTTTCGCTTTTCGCTTTAAGCTTTAGGCTTTAGGCTTTAGGCTTTAGGCCTAATAAATAACATATCGGGCTGAAAACCCGAAATCGGGAAAATAAAAATTTTCGTAATTGTAGTATTGAGGAGAGGCGATCCGGAAAGTTGGTCTTATATCGATCGAAACATCCAGAGGGGTTTTTGCGAATTTATAGTCACCCCCGCCGGTTGGGAACAAACCAAAGCCAATTCCGCTATATTGACTGTTGCTGGAAAATGTGCTGTTAAGGGTGAAACCCCCGCCAACAAACCATTGCAGGCCAGGAACTGCAGTGATGGGAACATGATACTGGTATGATGCTGATGCAGAAATCATCGTCACATCATTATAATCCACACCACAACATCCGGTCGCATAATCTGTCGAAGGTTTTATACCCAGGTTGAATTCCAATGCACCCGGGCCGTCTGATATAAAAGTTTTTAGTGACAATGAGAGCAGGTCGGAATAACCCGTACCTAGCCTTAATCCCATGGCTGTGTGGTATGTAGTTTGAGAGGATACAGAATTAAAATAAATAATAGCCAGGCTTAAAATAATAAGCGGTTTTTTCATTTCTTATGATTTTGAAATTTGTCCCCGGATCCTGATCTGGACATCTTGAACAGTATCCTGATTATTGAAATGATATTACTCAGGTAGAATTCTCTTTATCTGGGACTTGATTTATGGGCTAAAGTTAAGATAATATGACTTTTTATAGTCCTATTCTTAAAAGGCCTAATGGGATCGATTTTATACGAAAAATAAAATGACTGTGGAATTTGATTCACAATAAGGCGGGTGAGATAACTAATTTATATGAACTGGTTTATAAAGCGGTATAGATCACTTTATAAACTTCTGAAATGTCAATATCCTGCAGGTAGGGAAAAAGCTCTCCGACTTCGTTGAAACTCCGTATACATATATAAAAACAACGAGTTTTATGATAATATATTTCTACGTAAAAATCATTTAATTGATAAAGGCTGATCCGGAAACTACCGTCATTCCGTTCAGCCAGATAGACACCATCAGTGGCAAGCACCTGAGTCTTTGCCATACCGTCCATAAAATTGAATTCCTTTATATCCATAAAGCATTTTTTTGCGTTCTAGTCCCAGGTTTTGTTAAAATGATTCAAATCACATACCGATATTCCAAAAATGGGATGGCGCAGGATATAAAAACTTTAAAACCAGCGAAAATGGATGAGCCAGTCCTCACCCTTTCCCATGCGGAGCTTCTAAAAGCCGATAAAGATTACGAAAAAGCGGCCCAGGCGGTTAATCTTACCTATGTAAGAGATAACATGCCCGGCATTCTGCGTTTTCGTAAGGGAAAAGGTTTTACATATATCCTTGAGGGCAAAACCATAAAGGACCGCTCCATAATAAAGCGGATTAAGAAACTGGCTATTCCTCCGGCATGGACAGATGTGTGGATCTGTCCCCTGGAAAATGGGCATATTCAGGCAACCGGCCTGGATGTAAGGAAAAGAAAACAATACCGCTATCATAGTCTTTGGGCTCATGTAAGGAGTGAAACAAAATTTCACCGGTTATATGAATTCGGCAAATTACTGCCGCGACTTCGTGCCCAATTAGAGAATGACCTGCAAATCAAGGAATTAAATCAGGAAAAGGTTTTGGCTACGGTAATCAGTCTAATGGAAAGAACCTATATCCGTATTGGCAACAGCAATTACGAGAAGCTTTACGGATCATACGGGCTGACTACATTAAAAGGCAAACACGTTTCTATCACGGGCGACCGGATGCGGTTTGCTTTCAGAGGAAAAAAAGGTATTCAGCATGACATCACGCTTAAAAACAAAAAGCTGGCAAGGACAGTGGAACAATGCCGCGATATCCCCGGGAAGGAATTATTTCAATACTATGACGAAAGCGGAAATCGCCGGATCATAGAATCCGGAATGGTGAATGAATATATCAAGAAATCCACGGGTAAGGATTTCAGTGCAAAAGACTTCAGAACCTGGGCAGGGTCTGTTCATGCTTTGGAGACTCTTTTTTCACTTGAAGAAGTACCAACAGAAACTGAAAGAAAAAAAAATATTGTTGCCGTATTGGATTCCGTTAGTAAAAAACTGGGGAATTCAAGGGCTATTTGCAAGAAATATTATGTACATCCGGGTCTTCTGAGACTTTACGAAGAAAATAATTTCGCGCGCTATTCGCGTTCACTGGATCATACGGAAGATTCAGAAGAAAGTTCCGGCCTGACCGCATCGGAGAAAGTGTTGTTGAAAATCCTCAAGGAATCTTAATAGTGTGAGAGTGTGAGAGTGTGAGAGTGTGAGAATATTTGATCCAAGACCTTCACACTCTCACACTCTCACACTAGTTAGTTAGTTAGTTAGTTAGTTAGCTTTCTCAAATTTGAGTATAAAATTCGACCCCTGGTCCACACTGCTTTGAACGTCGATTGTTGCTTTATGGGATTGAATGATATTGAGCGTTGTAGCCAGACCAAGTCCCAGGCCATTTCTCTTGATAGTAAAATAAGGTTCAAATAAATGAGGCAGGAGTTCTTTACTGATACCGGTTCCATTGTCTTTAATGGATACCAGATGATGGCCGTTTTGGCTGGACACAGAAATATCCAGCACCCCTTTATTTTCATTCATGGCCTCAATAGCATTGACAATAATATTGGTAAATGCAATCTGTAATTTCATCGGGTCAGCCATGATATATGCCGGTTCATCCGGATAAATTACTTTCCAGTTTACTTTTTTGAGCGTAATCCTGTCTATAATTGTAGAGATGGATTCATCCAGAATATTCTGGAGAGCTCTTTTCTCACGGATATTCTCAGGAGCAAGAGTAGAAGATAATAATAGTTCGGTGATCAGGTCGTTAATTCTTTTACTGTTCCGGCTGATAATTTCCATATAAACCGTACCCGTTTCCGATGGACTTTCCTGCGCCAGCTGTTCAACAGACAGATTAATATTATTCAATGGATTTCTGACTTCATGTGCGAGAGCACGCACCAGGCGGTTTGCTGCACCCATTTTTTCTATCTGCAGGGTTGCTTTTTCAGCTTTTTTGAGATTGGTAATATCGTGAATAATTCCCTGCACGTAAAGATTGTCTTCTGCATCCATTTCCATGGAGAGAGACAAAATGGATTGCAATATTTCCTGCTTCCTGTTGATCAGTTGTACTTCAACATCCTCCACTATTCCTTCTGAACGTAACATGTTGTTAATGCCCAATGCCTGATCAGGATTGGCAAAAAAATGATTCAGGTTCAGTTCCATTAATTCATCCCTGGAGTATCCCAGCATCTCAGAGGTTATATAATTTACGTCTTTAAATACAAGGAATTCATCGGTGAGGAAAACAGCATCCTTTGATCTTTCAAAGATGCTCCTGAATTTCCTTTCATTCGATCGAAGTATTTTCGTTGCGGATGCTCTTTCGAGTGAATAGCGAATGCATCTTTCCAGTTTTTCAGTATTCAATTCAAGTTTTACCAGGTAATCATATGCGCCTGCCTGCATGGCTTCCATATCTATTTTCTGGTTGCCCATGCCCGTTAGTAAAATCAGGGGCTGTTCACAATTCTGTTCAAATGCTTCCTTCATCAGTTCCAGCCCTGTTTTCCCTCCCAGATAGTAATCGATAAAATAAATATCGTACCTGGCTTCTATGATCGCATCCAGTGCATCTTTATAACGATAGCACCAGTCGATGACAAATTTCCTGCCTCTTATTTTTTGTATAAACTGGCTGGTAAGAAAATAATCTTCTTCATCATCATCAACTATCAGAACTTTTATAGGTATGTTTTCGGCAGACATGGGGTTGTTCAATATAGCAGCTGTTTTTTAAGTCGGTTTTAAAAAATTCTAGTGATTTTTCATTTCTTCATAAAGCGTCATTTTGTTATACAGCGTTTTCCTGTCTATTTTGAGTAACTGGGCTGCTTTGCTTTTATTATAATTCGATTCCTTTAATGCCTGAAGAATCATTTCATATTCTGCATCAATACTTGCTTCCTTCAGGGAGCTTTCACTCAGATTCATTTTTCCGTTCCAATTCGTTTTAGTTTCAGGCGCAGTTGAAGAACCAGGACTGAAGGAGCTGGCGGGCGCTTGTTCAGTAAATTGAAGTTTACTGTAGTTTGAAATTTCAAACGGAAGGGTTCTCGCTTCAATATATTCACCTTCTGTAAGCAGGGTTGCACGTTTAATCACATTTTTCAATTCCCGCAGGTTACCATACCATACATATTTTCTGAATATTTCTTCAACGTCCGCATCAAAACCCTTTACTTCCTTACCTAATTCCTCATTGGTTGTGCGCAGAAAATGTCCTGCAAATAGCATAATATCATCCCTGCGTTCACGTAATGGGGGAATTTCAATGGAGAATTCATTAAAGCGATGATAAAGGTCTTCGCGGAATTTTCCGGTACGGGTTGCGTTCCATAATAACTCATTACTGGCAATCAGTATACGCACATCCAGATCAATATCCTTGGTGCCGCCCACCCTTCTCATTTTCCTCTCCTGCACAACTCTTAAAAGAGAAACCTGCACATCATAAGGCAGGTTGGTAACTTCATCCAGGAAAATGGTTCCTCCGTTGGCCAGTTCAAAACATCCTATCTTTTGATTCAAAGCGCCTGTAAATGCACCTTTTTCATGACCAAACAATTCGCTGGCTGCAAGTTCCTTTGATAATGCTCCACAATCAATGGCGATAAATGTTTTACTGCTTCGTTTGCTGCGTTTATGGATTTCAAAGGCAATGGATTCCTTTCCACTTCCTGTTTCGCCATAAATAATAACGCTATAACTGGTCGGAGCTACGAGCGCTACCTGTTTTAAAATTTTCCTGAATGCTTCAGAATCACCATATATATATTTGCCCGAAAAAGTTATCCCTGAATTTTCGGGAGCCGGTTTTTCAGCAACTTCCGGTTTGGAATTTACAACCTGGCTATTACCATTTTCACTAAAGTCGATGGCCTGCTGAATAGTATGAATAATTTCATCCGGCAGCAGAGGTTTTGTAATATAATCGTATGCGCCCATTTTCATAACCTTAACTGCAGTTCGCATGTCGCTATAACCTGTTATTATAATGACCGGTAAATCAGCGTATTTATTTTTGATACTCGTAAGCATTTCCATGGCATCCATATCGCCCAGCCGGTAATCACACATAACCAGCTTTGGTTGATTTCCATCTAACCAGGCCAGAGCTTTTTTACCTGTATACATTTCTATCACTTCATACCCTCTGCGGGTCAGGAAGCGGTTCAGTAACAAACAAATATCTCTGTCGTCATCGATTACAAGGATCTTTTTCATAAACTTCAAATTATTGATTCAATAAGCATTTAGAATAAATTATTAAAAGAAAAGGGCCCTCATCTGCGCTACCGGTATATTCAGCTGGTCCCTGTATTTGGCGATTGTTCTGCGTGCCACGACATACCCTTTGTCGGAAAGGATATCAGCCAGCTGCTGATCAGTATAAGGTTTCTTTTTATCTTCTTTTTGCACTAGTTCTTCTACAATCCTCTGAATAACTTTGTTGCTGGTAACAGTTCCTTCTTTATTCGACAGTCCTTCTGTAAATAAATCTTTAAGCAGGATCATTCCAAATGGTGTATCCGCATATTTATTGCATGTAATTCTTGAAACGGTTGAAATATCAAGGCCGACGATTTCTGCTATATTCTTTAATACCATTGGTTTCAATTGCATGGTATCTCCATATCTGAAATATCCTTTTTGGAAATGAACAATCGCCCGGATCACTTTAAGCATATTAGATTCGCGTTCGCGAATGGCTTTGATGAACCACTGGGCTGATGCCAGTTTGTTGCGTAAATACAAACGTGTACCCCGGTCAGAAGATTTGTCATTATCCATCTGTTGAACTGTTTCAGCCCAAACCTGGTTTACATGGAGTGAGGCTGATCGCTGTTTTGCAAGCGAAGAAACTACTTCATCACCTTCAATGGTTATAATAAAATCGGGAAAGACAGTATTGTTTACCTGGGCAGAATTGACGGAGCTACTGATGGGCCTTGATTTAAGAGAAGCAAGGAGCTGAAGTACTTCTTTGACTTCACCATTCCGCATTTTCATGTCTCTCCTTATCTTTTCTATATTGCAGGCGTGTAAATCATCGAAATGATTCCGAACCAGTTCAATAGCTGATAAATGATTGTGGGAATTACAATTCATTTTATTAAGCTGGATAAGAAAGAATTCTCCGGGGTTTCTCGATCCACATCCCGACGGATCAAGATCCTGTATAATTTTCAAAACTGGTTCCAGTTCCACGGCCTGAACCCACATATTTAGCTTAAATGAAATTTCTTCTGCTATGGAATCCAGGTCATGTGTCAGAAACCCGTATTCATCCAGTGAATCTATTATAAAATCAGCCAGTATGTATGTCGTTTCATCCTGGTTTGTAAAGCGGAATTGCTTTTTTAACTCCTGCCTGAAATCAGAGGTTTCGGCTATCTGACGGTCTGGCATTTTATCCGCTGGCAGATAATTTTCATATTCTGTTTTGTAATCCGGTATATCATCGTAACCGTATTCCTCCCAATTCTGAAAATCCTGAACCGTTTCCTTGGAGAATTTATCATTCAGTAAATCATCCGGATTGCTGCTTTCTTCCAACGCCGGATTTTCGTTCAATTCATCTTCAATTCTCTGTTCAAGAGAAAGTGAATCCAGGTGCAAAAGGTTTAGCAGGGCTATATGATGAGGAAGTATCTTATGCTGGAGCTTTTGCGACTGAAGCAGGTTAATCATGCAATTGTCTTTTGTTAGCCTATTAAATCAAAAAAAACACCAGAAATTCTCCCTTTAAATTAGCATTATTTGACCGTAAAAAACGGTCTAGAGGGGAAATAATTCCCCAGACTGTGGAAATAGGGGTAGCCCGGGATGGCTGCTGATTGCCGTTTAAGGTTCAGGCTGTATTAAAGTCGTTAACTTTGAGTAATTTATAAATATGAACTCCCAGGATTCCATTAAAACACTTATTGATAAGTCGAAAGATTATCTGGAAACCAAAATTGAGCTGGCAAGGCTGAAAACCATTGATAAATCGGCTGATGTCCTTTCCGCTGTGGTGGTAATTGTTTCCATGATATTTATAGGTTCCCTGTTTATTATAATGATAAGCATCGGAATTTCTCTTTTTCTGGGCAGTATCCTTGGTGCTTACCATTACGGCTTTTTCATCATGGGAGGGTTTTATGCCATCGTTTTACTGCTGATTTATTTACGCAGAGAGAAATGGATAAAAACCCCGATTTCTAATGAGCTTATCAATAAAATGCTGAAGTAGTCCCAATGAAAAAACAAATTAAGAATTCGGATGAACTCGAAAAAGCAATTGCTGAGCTGGAATTAAAAGCCGCAGCGCAAAAAAGAGAAATTGAAACAACATTTAATGCAGTTACCGAAAATCTGAAACCGCTCAATTTAGTAAGGAATGGTGTACGTTCTGTTTTTTCACCTGAACACAGAGAGGATCTGGTTAATGCATTAATTGGCATGGGTACAGGTATTGTAAGCAGGAAATTATTACTTGGAAGAGCCAGAGGTTTTTTCGGTAAAACAGCCGGCAAGGCTGTGGAATGGGGAATTGCAGGACTCGTTTCAAATAACGCAGAAAAAATTAAAGAAAAGGCCGGAACTCTTATCGATAAGATATTCAAAAAAAAACGCAGTTCTAACCATCTGCCCGGCCCTGTCGGGAAACAGACCATTCCTTAAATCTTTTCGGAATTACTAAACATTTTTTCCAAATGATGCGTAAGATTTGAGATAGGACCTTCCATTTTTCCTGTTCTGTCATCCAGATTATTATTTTGCAGAATGGTTCCCAACTCCAAAGAGGGAGGCAGATATAAAAGTGTATCTTTTCTGTTTCTGGCTACAAAATGTCTTATTGCGTTTGGACTTGCCCCTTCACCTATTTTTTCTTTTACCACCCGCATGGATTCAGAAGCAATATGTTCCAGTTCCTGTAAACTATGCTTATCCGGAATTTTAGAATAATCTGTGATTTTTTTAACTATCACAACCACAGATTTTCCGAATATCTTTTCCAGCTTTTTTCCTTCTTCCATATTCAGAAAGCTTAGATCAGGATTTTGTTCCAGGTTATTATAAATTCCCAACAGAATGGCAGGAATGCCGGCCTGAGCGAGAGCATTATTACCAATGACAACATCCTTACCGGCTACTTCCTGCGTATTGGGATCGATTTTATTCAAAGTCATAAACCCCAGATTTTTTTGAACTGTTTCAATGATATTCATAAAAAATATTTTAATAATTTTCAAATAAAAATTGCCCATCCGGAGACGGGCAATTGTCTCCAGGAAATTACCCTTAGGCCCTTCTGATCACACCGAGTATCAAAGCAATGATTGCTATGACCAGTAAAATATGAATCAACCCGCCCGCACTATATACAAAGAACCCCAGGATCCATCCAATAATCAAAATAACAGCGATGAGATACAATAAACTCTGCATAAAATAATTTATAGGTTGAATAATAGTTATAATAGGAGAATGTAATTTCATGCCAGACTGTTTTGAAGGCTGTTTAGCGATCTGATTTTAACAATCTCCGATTTATACCCTATCATGTAGATGAATTTCTACACTAAATATTCGGCAAATTGAAATAGTTTTATAAACAGTTGTTATATTTGAATACCGCAAAAAACAATACTGCAGCATTTCTCGTAAATCATCAGATGGAAAACCTGTCTAGTCCCGTCAAAAGCGTGCTCATCATTGATGACGAAACAGACTTTTGCCTCCTGATGAAAAACTATTTCGTCAGAAAAAATTTTAAAGTGTATATATTCCATACACTGGAAGAAGGCATGAAAAACCTGGAGAAAATCAATCCAGATATTATTTTTCTGGATAATAATTTACCTGACGGATTGGGATGGGAAAAAACAGAATTTATCAGGCAAAACTTTCCCAACGCCCTCATAAATCTCATAAGCGCTTACCAATACGATCATAGCATATCTGATAAATTAACTTCGGTCAGGATTTGGGAAAAACCCATTAGTCTTAGTGATCTGAATAAATATCTTAACTAAGCTTAAAGCTTAAAGCCTAAAGCCTAAAACTTCTTTTTGGAACTCTGATTTTCTTCCTTAATTATTTTCTTATTCGTGAAATTATTAAAATTGTTTTTAGGCTTTGGGCTTTAGGCTTAAAAAGGTTTTAGGCTTTGAGCTTTAGGCTTTAGGCTTAAAAAGGTTTTAGGCTTTAAGCTTTGGGCTTTAGGCTTAAAAAGGCTTTAGGCTTTAACCATTACTGCCTGTTGAGCAGGAACCGGAAGAAATATTTTCACTTCATGTTTAATTCCATCATTTACCAGCAACAAATCATTGTTTTCCTGATCTGCTCCGTCCATCTTAAGTTTTAATTGATTAACAGATTCATTTCTTTCAAATATCAGATGATAATCAGTATCAGTAAATCTGTAATGAATATCAAAACTATTCCAGTGATCCGGTACGCAGGGTTTGATAGTAAGACGGTTTCCGGTTCTTTTCAATCCAAAAAATGATTCTGCCAGCAACTGATACATCCATCCTGCTGATCCGGTATACCAGGTCCAGCCTCCCATGCCCTGATGATTTTCAACCGCATATACATCAGCTGCTATTACGTAAGGTTCGGTTTTATATTTCTTAATATCAAAAGCCGTAGAACCATGATTAATTGGATTGATCATTTGTATCAAATCATAAGTGCGTTGCTTATCTTCCAATGCGGCAGCTGCCATAATGAGCCAGACAGCTGCATGAGTGTATTGTCCGCCGTTTTCCCTTACGCCTGGCAGATATCCCCTGATATAACCTGGATTAGGAACGGCTACATTGAAAGGCGGATCGAATAACTGGATCAGGGATAGTTCTTTTTTCACAAGGTTGGTATACACGGCATTCATTGCGGTCTTGCTTCGAATATTATTACCAGCGCCTGATAATACAGACCAGCTTTGGGGAATCGAATCTATTTTACATTCCGTATTGTTCGATGAACCCAGTGGCGTTCCGTCATCAAAAAAAGCACGCAGGTACCAGTTACCATCCCATCCATTCAATTCAATATTTTTTTTGAGTTGGAAGGATTCTTTTTTACAACGGTCAGCAAATACATGATCCTTTCTAAAAGCTGCAAGCTCCTGAAATCGTTCCAGTACATCATATAAAAAGAAAGCCAGCCAGACGCTTTCTCCCCTTCCTTCACTTCCAACTTTATCCATTCCATCATTCCAGTCGCCCGAACCCATCAGAGGTAACCCATGTGCACCATAACGGAATCCGTGCTGAATAGAAAGCGAACAATGTTCGTAAATACTTTCTGCCTGATTCGAAATGCCCGGCAGTTCATAATAGGAATCCTCACCCGGATTCAGAAGTCTGCCTTCTATAAATCGTACTTTTTCATCGAGGATACTCAGATCACCAGTTAGTTTTACGTAACGAGACACTACATATGGAAGCCAGAGATAATCGTCGGAGCAGGTAGTGCGCACACCACGTCCCATGGGAGGATGCCACCAATGCTGCACATCTCCTTCACGGAATTGCCTGGAAGCGCTTAATAATATTTGTTGTTTTACGATATCGGGCCGGTTATGCAGGAGGGACAACACATCCTGAAGCTGATCGCGGAATCCATATGCACCTCCTGATTGATAAAAACCACTTCTTCCCCAGATGCGTGATCCAAGAGTTTGATAATTCAACCATCCGTTGAATAAAAAGTTTATCGAGGGATCAGGAGAATTTACCTGGATAACTGACAGGGATTTCTTCCAGGAATCTTTTACACGTGCAAGTGCATTTTCGGCAGCGAGTACACCTTTGGAGTTTTTTGCCGTTTGCAATGCACTGAACTCGTCTTTGCCTGCACCGAGACGAAAGACAATTGCTCTTTCCTCCGAATCGGTCAGATCCATCGCTGACTGCAAAACGCCACATGCATCTATGGCCGCCCCCATCCTTCCGGAAAGTTTGGCTTTCCCCATCGCATCCGGGTTTTTATAAGTCCCGTTTCTTCCAAGAAATTCCGAGCGGTCACTCGTAAAAGTTTTGACAGGATCATCTACGTCAAAAAAACTGATATAGTTTCCGAATTCGCTGTTATATGCATTTGAAGCGAGCAGGGCACCTGTATCAGGGTTTATTTCAGTGACTATCTGCATGGCAGTTTTTGACCTGATATCTCCAAGCACCCATTCAACAAATCCCGTCACAGTTAATTTTCTGAGACGACCCGATACATTTTTGATTTTAAAATAAATGTATTTAACCGGTTCAACGGAATCCACAAAAACAATCATGGATGAAAATATTCCGTCTTCTGCAAAGTGGAATTCGCTGTAACCGAAACCATGAATACAGTGATAGTTTGATTTGCCAGGACTTGGTAATAGTGAGGGTGACCAGTATTTTCCGCTTTCTTCATCCCTGATATAAAATGCCTCTCCGCATAAATCAGAAATGGAATCATTATTCCATGGTGTAATTCTATACTCATGAGCATTTTCCATCCAGGTATAGGACTGACCACTTTCTGATATGACTGACCCAAATACAGGATTGGCCAGTATATTACACCAGGGTGCAGGTGTGGGATTTTCAGCACCGGTAATAATATGATATGCTGAGCCGTCTTTTGAAAATCCTCCAAGTCCGTTGAAACAGACAAGATCTTTCGGCAATTCCACTTCAGAATCCTGCGATGCGTAAAATTTTGTAGGAGTAAAATAAGGAATGACCGGTTTCACCTTACTTCTTCTTTTAATTTGTTCTTCCAGCGTTCCCTGACTATCAGACAGGATAATTCTTGAAACCGCCTGGAATAAAATCCTGTCTTCCTGTGAAACCTGTTCTCCGGATCTGATAAATATACCGCCGGGTTTATCTTTCACATCACTGATGATGCCGGGTGAAATAAGGCTGATTAATTCGTTTTGCAGTGACTGGCGATAACCTCCGTAATCTTCATTCCATATGACCAGGTCAACCATCAAGCCTTTCAGACGCCAGTATGCATGCGCCTGCACCATTTGCCTTGCCAGTTCAATATTTGCAATATCCTGTATTTGTAAAAGAACGATGGGAAGGTCTCCGGATATGGAATAACTCCAAAGGGCTGACTGACTGCGACGGTTCCGAATGATGACAGATGAATCTGCCCGAAGTGCAGGATTGGAAAAAATTACCGAACTCGCAAGCAAAGAATATAATTGTGCATCTGCTTCCGTTGCATTGATCTGACGCAGAACGACCTGACTATGTGTCCAGGCCAGTTCAAATGCCCTGTCGGTTAGTGGCCTGTCCTGGTATTTTTCAACCAGAGAAGTACAGGCTTCTTTATTATCTGCTATTCCCATTACCATATCTATGGTAACTGAGTCGTGTGCATCAATTTGAAATCTGTAACGGATCGATACAATTGGATCAAGGACGGCGCCCTGTGAATTACTAAGCGGTTGATTTTTATTCAATGCTTCCGGTTCATGAATATTATGAGTTCTGCCGATAAATATTGAACGGTCGGTTTCAAATGAAATGTCTTTGATTTCTGCATTATGCACTTTCATCAGATGGAACAGCCAGGGTTGCGGATCTCCGGCTCCACGGGGCCTCCTTGTACACAGGATTGCATTTCGCTGAGGAACTATTTCAGTTTGCACAAAGAGATTGCTGAATGCCGGGTGAGCAGCGTCTGCAGCAGCTGTAGTAAGAACAATTTCAGCGTAACTGGTAACTTCCAGCCATCTTTTTCTGCGCGAACGGTTACTGATATGAACCCGTCGCATTTCCACATCGTCTTCTGATGAAACGACGATCTCGGTATGGGTCTCAAAATTCTGTTCCTGTCTTCTGAATTCAGCCCTTCCCTGTGAAAAAACCACTTCATAGGATTCGGGAGTTTTTAATGAAGGCTGAAATGCGGCCGACCATGTGTTTTCATTATCCAGATCCCTTATATAACAGAATATACCTGTATTGTCGGTTGTACGCATCTTCACGCCAGCGTGTTACAGCAATATCTTTCCAGCGGCTGTAACCACTGCCTGAATTTGTGATCATCGCATAATAGCGACCGTTAGAAAGTAACTGGGTCTCCGGTAATGGTGTGCTGGGTGTACGGATAACACGCATCTGAACTTCCTGTTCTATTATACTGCTGTCCGCAACATGTACTGTTGGAGAATAGAATTCAGTGGTATGCGGTATCCTTTCCTGCAGCAGGTTCATGATGGCTTTAAACTGTGCTTCATTTTCAAATCTTCTCTGCATGGGCTTATCATTCATCAGAAAAGAAATAGAAAGTAAAGACATTCCCTGGTGATGTACCATAAAGGATTTTACAATCGCAAATTGCTGTCCGCGCGTCAATCGTGCCGATGTATAATCTATCGCCTCATACATTCCATATTTTCCACCGAAACCATCAGCTTCCATATCCAGGAGATTTCCGGTCGCCTGTTCAGGCGATACCATCAGGGCCATGACACTTGCATAAGGTGCAATCACGAGATCCTCTCCCAGTCCCCTTTTCAGGCCCAGACCCGGTACTCCAAATGCATGATACTGATAATTCAGGTTAACATCCACCAGATTATAACCTGACTCCGAAACTCCCCAGGGAACACTTCTCTTCTTTCCGTATTCAATTTGTTTTTGAACGACTGCTTTATTGGTTTGATCGAGGAGGGTATTTTCAAATCCGGGCATCACAAGTATTGGCATCAGGTATTCAAACATGGAACCGCTCCAGGAAACAAGTATCGGAGAAGTGCCCGGATTAGTTAACTGCCTTCCCAAAGCAAACCAGCTGTCCTGAGGTAGTTTTCCCTGTGCTATACCAAGGAAAACGGTAAGCCTGGATTCGGAAGCGAGCAGATCATAAAATCCGTTATCCCTGCGATGGTCAGTTACATTATACCCGATAGATAAAAGCCTCTGTGATTTATCATACAGAAAATCAAATTGCAGGTCAGCAAATTCTTCACAAAGTTTTGTGAGTAATTGAATATTCAAAAATCTTTCTTTGGCACGCCGGCATGTTTCAATGATTTGCTTTCTGAAGTTTTCCAGCCAAAGTTTCTCTTCCGGATTAAGTTCTTCTTCATCGAGTACATGTACCTGCGGAATTAAACTCACTTCAAGTAAAGCCAGTTCCTGCAAAGTCAATAAGGACGATACTTTTTCTTCCAGGTATCGGAACCGTTCAGGAAATGTAGGGATGGAAAGGCATGGACAGGTCTCATATATTTCATTGTATGCTTCTCTCACCTGATTTGAAAATGCATCAGCCCACCAGGCGGCGTCTGATTCCTCTTCAAATAAACCGGTCAGAATTTCAGCCTGATCCAGTAGATTTTTTAAGCCGTTATATAATTCCCTTACTGAACGAATATTTTTTCCACTCTCAGAAGCCAGTAGTTTTTCTAAAGTTGCTGTTCCTTTTCTGGATCCCATTTTCTCTTTCAATATTTCCATGGTTGCTTCAAGCCCTTTGAACAGCTGGTCCGAAACAACTGTTCTTTCGGCCAGTTGCATAAGTCCCTGTTTTAATATGATCAGGTGCGCCGCCATATTTCCACTATCAACGGTAGAAATATAATTAGGTGGAAGCGGCTGAAGTGTTTGCGTATCGTACCAGTTATAAAAATGACCGGCATATCTCTCCAATTTTTGTAAAGTCTGCATGGCATTAGAGGTCCTGATCAGAAATACCTGCATGGGGATGTATCCGAAATCAAAAGCAGTAAGGTTGGCGAGAAGTGATAAACCAATATTGGTTGGTGAAGTTCTGTGAGCAATTCTTTCTACGGGATTTTCCTGGTAATTATCAGGTGGAAGCCAGTTATCTCCTGCACCAATAAAAGTTTCAAAGAATGACCAGGTTTTTCGGGCCAGTTTATTGAGAAATAATTTTTGTTTTTCATTCAGGTCAACTTTTTTGCTTTTGTCAGATAAGCTGATCCTCCATGAAATGGCAGGAATCAGCATCCAGGCAACCAGGAAAGGAAGACTGATTATCATACCTCCCGATTGTTCAAAATGCATCCAAACATAAACCCCAAGTGCCAGCAATACCGGAAACCACATTGAAATATAAGCTTGAAACAGATTTTTATTCTTATAATTCATTAAATTCTGCGTAGGGTTCCATTGAAGCAAGTGACGGTGACTTATCAGCATTCGCCAATTTGTTCTCCAGATCGCGTCAGCATATACAAAGGCCTCATATGGAATGGTAATCAGAAGAAAAATCTGAAGAGCAAAATGTCTTACAGTAAAACGGAAACTCGTCAAAATATGCTGAAGCATGTGTACGTCTTCCGGTTTTTGCCATATCTCCCATATAAAACTGATAATGGAATTAAGAAGCATGATGGTAAGAACTGCAAGAGTCCAGAAAACAGGAGAATGTGAATAGACCCAGCCAAATAAAAGCATGCATAATAATGCAATAGGCACGAGGCTCCGGCGCAGATTATCAAATATTTTCCATTTGGATAATGGAGAGATAGCGTTTTTAAGGATTTTACCAGACGGGCCCGGTACCCAGGGAAGCATCCAGGAAGCAATCTGCCAGTCACCGCGAATCCAGCGATGGCGTCGTTTCATATCCATCTCGTAACGTGGCGGATAGGCTTCATACAATTGAACATCGCTCAGCAAACCGCAGCGTGCATAACTGCCCTCCAGTAAATCATGACTCAGAATCCGGTTTTCGGGAAAGCGGTTACCCAGTGCTTTTTCAAATGCATCCACATCATAAATACCCTTTCCTATAAAGGAACCTTCACTGAAAATATCCTGGTAAACATCTGATATCGCCCGTGTATAAGGATCAATGCCTGGTTCGTTACCATGCATTCTGGCAAAAGTTGTATTGTCTTTCGAAGGAAGACCAACGGCCACTCTGGGTTGCAGAATGCCATATCCTTCAACCACGCGCTGTTTTCTTTCACTGAAATACGGATGATTGAGGGGATGCGCCATCGTTCCCGAAATCTTCCAGCCGGCATCTTTGGGAAGCTGGGTATCCGTGTCCAACGTGATGACATATTTTATACGTTCATATATTGTCGAATCACCTACAATCAGGGAAAAATTTTCTCTGCCTTTCCCTCTGATAAGCGCATTCATATCAGCCAGCTTTCCGCGCTTCCTTTCATAACCCATCCATACTTTTTCTTTCGCATTATATTTTCTGGGCCGGTGAAAAATAAAAAACAACCCGTTATTTTCATAACCATATTTCTTATTCAAATCTTCAATCCTGCTTCTTGCCGTTCTCAGCAATTCATCTTCTCCCGGTAATATTTCTTCTTTCGCATCTTTGAAATCCGTCAGCAATGCAAAATGGATATTTTGGTCACGGTTAGCCAGAAAACGTACTTCAAGATTTTCCAGAAGCTCATCCAGTTCATCAATATCATTAAACATGGAAGGAATTGCAACCAGTGTACGGCAATTATCCGGAATTCCTTCTGAAAAATCCATCCTTGGTAAAATCAACGGTCGAATGATCAGGGTACTGAACCAGTTAATGAGGGAAATGGAAAGCTGGCTGCATCCAATCAGACAGATCAATGCTATCAGGGAAATTACCCATGGAATTCTGAATCCTTCTTCCCATGACCGGAGAATTAGCGTTCCGGCCATAATGCAGGCCAGCAGGAAAGAAGTACCGGTATAAAGTAACAGAGGAATCCTTTTTAAAAAATTCACTACGCGTTCCGTAAAGGGAAATTGTGCTCCTGTTTCCCTCGTCAGGTTTTTTATTCCTTTGCCAATCAAATAATAACCCAGATGACCTGCCCTTGCATATTCAGGATGATTTTGGTATCCTTCGTTAGCCAGCCTTAAGGCTATTTGTGCAACCCCGGATTCAGAAAGCTTGCTGACTTTTGCAATCTTTTCCACGCTATGCCTGTATTCATCCCGTGTATGAAAATCCATCATCGGATAAATACCCGAATTTTCCGTTCTTAGAATATTATCAACAACACTTACACTTTCTACAAATTCCCTCCAGTTGTTATTGCTTAGAAAACGAAGGCTACCGATACTGTTACTGATGGAAACCTGGTCAGCAGCCTGCTTCTGATTTTCAATATGAACCAGTTCATCACTGGTCATTCCTTTTTCTGAAAGACGCTGTTCAATCCAGCTTATGGGCAGGGAGAAAGCAGCACCCTTTCCTACAAGCCTCCTGGTAAGTTCTGCAACAAAAGAACTTTCGAGTGGCGGTCCGTATCGGGCCATATCTGCTATAACCAGGATAAGACTTTTTGGATCTTTTTCTGCAGTCTCAGTCATCTGGTCAGCCCAGTAATCTGCAATGTTTTTATTTATCCGGTTTTTCGCAATCAGTGCAGCCAGTCTTCTAAGGTTTTCAATAAGCGCCAACCGGAGCATGATGGGAATGGCCCACAATTCACCAAGTTTTAATTCGGAAACCTGCTGGTAAGAGCTGGTAAAACTATAGAGGCTTTTTAAATCCACGCGCCCATCACTATGGGCTATGAGTTCAACAGCCAGGTCGTAAACTCTTGGCAATCCTGCGGCAGGACCTTTGGCCAGCTGTGGCAGTCCTTTACTATATCCCTTCGGTAAATGTTTCTTACCGGTATATATCTGTTCTTCTATGAGATAAAAATTGTCCAGCAACCATTCTCCCGCAGGTGTGATACGTTTATTTTCTTTTGCTGAAGCTGTAAGAAGATTGTGAACTTCCAGCAGGGTCTCTTCATTATCTGCCAGTCGTTTCAGTAATTGTTCGGATGATTTCTCGCTTGTTAACTGGTGACTATTGGCAAGTGTATGTGCATAGGATTCCAATTGTTCCAGGCTGAAGAGCTCAGAACGTATAGGCGCTTTCTCATTGTCATATTTATGCATCAGGTCATCTCCCAGAAAAGAGATGCGCAGCTGGGATATGAATTCCTGTATCGGAGTAATATTGACTTTCAAATCAGTTCTAAAAATTTAATAAATTAACAAATAATAACTTAACTCTGGTGTATTGTATTACCCTTGTAATCCGCGTACACTGCTGTATAACATGCGCCGAAGTACAATATTATTGAGGAGTAATAAATCCACAACATCAGGATTATTATCGAAGCCGTTGTACCATAAGTGGCTCCGATTTTGGAATGTCCAAGATAATATCCGATTCCAAATTTACCTGCCAGGAACAGAACAGAAGTAACAAGTGCACCAGAAAATGAGTGCTTCCAGGATATATTAGTATTTGGAAGAAATTTAAATATCAGCATAAACATTGCACAAATAACAAGTAAAATCAAAATAAGGTTTATTGCATAAAATAAATTCAGTAAGGAATCATTAAACAATAATTTCAGTCTGTCACTTAATATATCCAGCAGCGCATTAGCTGTTAACGAAACCAAAAACACAAATGAAAATGCAAGCAATAATGAAAACGAAATAAGTTTTCTTATAATCGCAATAAGGAATACTTTTTTCTTTGGTGTTGGTACTGACCATAAGTAACAAATTGAGCTCTGAATTTCAGAAAAAACTCCTGAAGCTCCTATTATTAAAATCACTGAGCCAATCAGACCCCCTAATTTGCCATGGTTGGTCTCCTCCGTATTCCTGATAATATTCTGAATTTGCAAAGCTGTATCATTCCCAACCAATCCACTGATCTGATGATAGATTCTTCCTTCAACAGCCATATGTCCAAAAAATATTCCCGCAAGCGATATAATGACGATCAGCAAAGGCACCAAAGAAAAAACAGTATAATAGGATAATGCTGCACTTAATTTAAGACCATTGAAGTCGATAAAATGATTAACACTTTTTACCAATAATTGCCAGGTATTCTTTATCCAGTTGGATTTCATATATTAATTAATTTCTCTTCCATGTAATTTCATGCCAGGCCTTCCAAAATTTTTTAACTTATCGGGCATTATTTGGGGAATTCTTTACTCGTATTGGCCGATTTCCATGTTTTTTATCTGCAAATAGCAATCTAGTCTATTTTCATTAAGTGCTGATACTAAATAATTTAAATCATATTCCTGGTATGAGGTTCCATTATTGCAAAATGGTATTTCATTTGAACTTTATATAAAAACGAATTATGTCCGGATACCTGCCGCTATCTTTTATTGAAAATAAGATCAAGGACCTTGAAAATGCCTTGTTTTTTTCTTTGAGTGAATCTGTCTTAAAAATTCCTGTTTGTGTAATTACAGTACTCAAGACAGACGAAATAGGACAGCTATGGTTTTCTATTCCAAAACCAACCCAGTCTGTTTATGCATTTGATAAAGCTTTTCAGGCTAAACTTGATTTTTTTCGTAAAGGGAGGGATTATTATTTAAAGATTCGCGGAACAGCTTTTCTTGTGGATGATCCTGAAGAAATAAATATGATTGAATGCCTTAATGAAAACATAAAACAACTGGCCCTGGGAAATTCATCACTCATTATAAAAGTAAAAATCAGTTTTGCTGAATATATAGAAAAAGCACCTGTACATACTTCTACAAAAACTCTGATCAAACAGGTCAAACAGCGGGTTTACAGCTGGTTCAAACAAACACAATCAATGAACGGATCTCCCTATTTGAAAATTCCCGCAGATGTTAAATATCCTTCTCTGTCTTAATACCTGAATTAATTTTCCAGCCTTATATCTGGCAATTAATTTTCAATTACCTGAAAAAATGGCTGAAAAAAAACTGTTTCATAAATCAAAGGGCTTTTATATTTTTTTATTCCTGGCGTTTCTATTACTCGCAGCAGGATTGGTATTATGGAGAAATTACAAATATAGTCTGGTCAATAAAAAACTTGATAATCTGGTTACAGGTAAATCGAAGGGTCTTTACCAGCTCAATTATAAAAACCTCGTAATCGATGAAGTCCTGGGCAATATTTCAGCAGAAAACGTTGAACTGATACCGGATAGTACGGTTTATCTAAAGCTTACAGAATTAAATACAGCACCGTCAAATCTCTTCTACATACGAATTCCAAAACTGACGATTTTGGGCGTCATAACTCCGAAGGCCTTACTGAATAAGGAAATCAGCGCTCACATCATTAAAGTTGAAAACGCCGAAATTAAAATCCTTTTAAGTAACGGTAACAAAGAAAAAAAGAGCGGATTTACCGGGAAAATGCGATCTGATCTGTACCACCTCCTGCTGGGCAAATTAGAAAGTATAAAGGCAGACAGCATCGTTTTAGAAAATGCAAACCTCACATTTATTGATTTGAAGTCAAAAGTCGTTCGGTGTGGTTTCGAAGGATTAAGTCTTCGTTTTTCAGGTGTCGCAATTGACAGCGTTGCTGAAAATGACAGCACCAGGGTTTTATTTTCGAAGGATCTGGCCATCCATTGCAACCAATTTGAATTGCCTTTGAAGAACAGGATCTATAAATTTATGTTTAGCGGTTTGGATTATAATACCGTTACTAATCATCTCCACACGGGTCTGATCGATTGGAAACCCTTATTAACCGAGACTGAATTTGCCAATGCAAATAAATATGCTAAAGACAGATTAGATATCAGAATTGGCATGTTGGATATTTGGCAGATAAAACTGCAGGCACTTGCCAGTCAGGAATTGATAGCAGATTCCATTCAAATTTCAAATGCTTCATTCCTGATATTCAGAAATAAATCATTTCCGCATGATTCGGTTGACAGAACCCATGATTATCCACAGGAAGCCCTGATGCGATTGCCCATTCCAATCTATGTAAATAAAATTCTTGTGAAGGAAAGCTATGTAGAGTATAAGGAAAAAAATGATATCTCTGACAGTAGCGGTAAAGTTGCATTTTTTAAAGTACAGGCAGTTCTTAAAAATGTAACAAATATTCTTTCTTATATTAAATTGAATAACCTGATGACTTTAGATTTTAAATCGAGTTTCCTGGATGAGGCTGCTTTTAATGCCAATATCGTGATGCGATTAAATGACAGGAGCGGAAATTTTAAATTGGATGCGGGCCTGGAAGAATTAAGCGCTGCATCACTAAACACTTTGTTGAAACCGATGGCCCTGGCTGAATTGGATAAAGGTAAAATCACCGGGTTAAGGTACCATCTTGATGCGACCAATCTCACTGCCAAAGGAAGACTCAAACTAACCTATAATGATCTGTCTTTGAAATTGCTGAAAAAGGACAATGATAAAAATAAATATAAAACCAAATTCCTGCCAACCCTCGTCGCAGGCTTTGCTTTAAAGGACGCAAACCCTCAGAACGGTAAAATGAGGTTGGGAAATATAAATTATACCAGGGATATCCATACCTCGATTTTTAACCTGATGTGGAAATCGCTTTTTGCCTGTATCAAACAAGTCGCGATGTAAGCCTAAAGCCTAAAGCCCAAAACTTCTTTTTAGAACCTTGATTTTCAAATTAGAAAATTGGTTTTAAGCTTTAGGCTTTAAGCTTTAGGCTTAAAACGGATATCCGATCGCAAAGTTTATAACTGAATTTTTCGAGTCAAATACCCATTTATCTGAAGATGTGAGCCAGGGTTCCCTCACCGGTATTCCAAGATCCAGCCTTAATAAAAGAATACTGATATCCAACCGGAGGCCGGTTCCAACTCCTACTGCAATCTGACTCGGCCATTTATTGGTGAACTGGGATCCAACCCTGGAACTGTCATAGTGAATTGTCCAGTCATTTCCTGCATCAACAAAAAATGCCCAGCGAACAATGGAAAATAATTTGAACCTTAATTCAGAGTTTATTTCCATTTTAATATCTCCAGGCTGATCCGCAATAAAAGCTGTTTGCTCATTTCCGGCATAATAAGAACCTGGCCCAAGAGATCTGGAACGGAATGCCCGGATATCATTTGCACCGCCTGCAAAAAATTCTTTAATAAAAGGCATCGTATAACTGTTCCCATATGCATACCCTATACCTCCTGTGATACGGCTTGCTAAAACCGTATACTGCGAAAAACTCAGGTAATGCCTGAAATCAATCTCACCCCGTAAGTATTGAGAATAGGGAACATTGAATAATGTTTTTTGTATTCCGGTCTTTTGCACATTAGCTCCGCTGACAATACCGAGAATATTCGATGACAAATCAATATTGCCGTTGAAATAATAATTGTTCTTATTGTGATTGGGCTGAAGCTGTGAATTAAAATTAAAATTGTATGTCGGACCAATAATAAATGCTCTTTCAATACTACGCGCCAGAACAATATTTGTATCCAGCTGAAGCTGATATAAAGAATCAATATGAGTCGGATTCACCAGGTTTACCCTCAGAATTTCCAGCGTATGTTCTTTAGTAATGCTCTCCTTCCAGACATACGCGAAACTGGCTTTAAAAGAATTCAAAGTATACTCGGCTGACTGATCAAAGAATTCATATCCAATATTAAATTTTGTTTTCGGAATGAATCCACTATTGGTTTGAAATTTAACAGGGCCAATAACACGGGGAACATAGAGACTTACATCAGCTCCCAGTTTAGTCGTGTTGGTATGTACTCCGGCCCCAAGATATTGTCTTAAATATCCGAGGTAAACCGTGGTTGTAAGTAATTCCGCACCCCTGAAAATATTCCTGTTACGCCAGTTGACAGAAATCTGTCCTCCATTGGCATCGTTGGATTGTGTCAGTCCCGACACTTCAAAACGGATGGATTTTTTTTCCGTAGGTGTCAGATAGTAAAATGCATTTAATTTCCTTTGTGCGGTATCCGTTTCATCAAAACGGATTTTTACAAATTTAAATACGCCTAGACTTATCAACCGATTCAGTGAAAGATCGTGGTCGCGCCGGTTATAAATATCCCCTGATTTAAAAACAAGGGCCCTGGTGAAGATTTGTGGCTTGAACAATTTCTCTGAATCAATAATGGTATAGCCCTGAAATTTTGGAAGATCAGAAACATTTATACTCGTATCAACATGAACATTATAATCAGCAAAAACGACTACTTCGTTAATACGATATACGTTATAAGCTTCAGCAGGCGTCGATTTTTTAATAATCAGGTTCATATCAACCTGATGGTCCCCAACAGTTGAGTCTGCCCTGATCAACAGATCATCTGGCCTGAAATAATAATAGCCTTTTTGTTTCAGGTTGACATCAATTCTTGTTCTTTCATTTTTAATAACATCCAGGTTATATGGATCTCCTTTTTTGAGCAGGGACTTATCCGCCATACTGCTTATTTCCTGACTTAGCGAGTCCGGTGATGAAGGAAAGCTAATATTTCGGATAGTATATTGTTTACCGATGTCTGCCGTATAAACTGCGCCGAGTTTCCTTCCTTTATAAACGGTATCCAAAATAACTGTATCCTTAAAGTAACCACGGTTCTCCAGGCGATTTTGCAATATAGCCCGGTTTTTTTCCATGGAAGTAAAGGTTGCAATCACGGGCGGCTCACCCAGTTTTTCGCGTATCAAATACCTGAGTCCTTTGCCCTTGGGTTTTCCGGCCATGTTATATAATAGTAATTTGACCCTGATCCCAAGAAAAGTACCGTTTGGTTTTGGACGTAGCAGCCCTGTCAGTTCGGTTTTCAGTACTCTTGTTTTTGATCGTGAAATCGGAGGTACCGCATTTATTTTGATACTCGCTCCGTTATATAAATACTGTCCCTCTTCAAGGCTTTTTGTTTCACTGCAGGAGTAAAAAAAGACTGGCAAACAAAATAAAAGCAACACGCTGTAATCTGATACTTTCATTTTGCTGCTGGATTATTTTCGGGGGTTGCATTCTTATTTCCATTGGGAGATGGAGCGACCGGTTTTTCCTTTTTATTTTCAAACAAATCACGGAATTTATTATAATCAAATGTCAGAATGAAACTTACTCCTGTTTCAACCACCTGGCCCTGCACGATAGTTTCATACTGGTCTTTCCTGTATACCCGTATCATATAGCGTCCGTCTTTGCTGAGCCTGTAATCTACACTTGCATCTCCTGCGATATTATTTGTATTTTGTCCCGGATTGGTTTGCTCAAGTTGAAAATCACTTCCAACAGTTACACGAATCCTTTCATCAAATAGACTCTTGGAAACTTTTACATTAAGATCTGTCTGGTTTGTGACTGTCCCGCTTGAATAATCCTGACCGGAATTCATATCAAAATTTACATCGACTCCTTTAATGAGGGATCCTGCCAACTGATTCAGCTGATCACTTAATAGTTTACTGGCGCTTTGTCTCGCAATAGTACCGGCATCCGTTCCGCCACCTGAAGATTGAAAAGGGTTTTCCTGAACAAAACGGCCCAGCAACAACAGGGCGAATACCTGTTTGTTTATTTCGGCTTCATCCGTACGCATCTGTACGAGTTTCGTATCGACATCCGGCCAAAGTGCCAATAAATTATCGGGTAACGCAATATCAAATTTGATTATCGGCTTAAGCAATTCACCGGTCATATTTAATTTTACCTGGAAAGGCAAACGCTGTTTATATTTCGTTTCATCAGTTGAGGTCTGGCTAATCTGTTGTTGCATCAGATCTATTGGCGCTGTATTTACAGTATAGATGGCCGTTATATCAATATTCGCTGTCCTGGGATCGCCTGTCCACGTAATTACACTTCCACGCTGAATGATAAATTTCCTGTGCAATACACTCAGTGTAATATTATATGAACCATTCACCAATTCATAATTGCCGGTAAGGCTGACTTTTCCACTATTGTCGACCCCACCTGTTAAATCAGCTCTTCCGCGAAGGGCCAAAGCATCTCCGTTTCTTTCATCTATTATAAGAGTGAATTGTGCACTGCTGTCGGTTTCAATGGTAGCAGAAACATCCATCCCCTTTAGCCGGGCAGTGGTAGCGAGTGAATCAAGAAAATTTTTAAGCTGTGCGGAATCCACTTCTTTGTTTTTATTTACAAAGACCACCACGCCATTCCTGTCTACTACTTCAGGATCGTCACTGGGAAGTATCAGATAAAAATCTGTATTCTTATTCACCTTTATATAAGAAGTCACCTTGGGCAAATTCATATCTCCCTTTACATCTATTTCTGCATTCAGATTCAGCTTACCATAAAATAATCTGTTGGGCTCTTTAGGTGCATTTACTACCCGGAAATTCTGTGTACTGAACGACATATCAAAACGATATTTCCTGAAATCTTTTGTAAAAACATTTCCATCAAGAATAGCTTTGTTTCCCGCTGAATCGAGAAGAGTAAAATTGCTGAAATCAAAACCATCTTCATCAAAATTGATGATATCGTCTGAAAGTTTTAATGGTTCCCCTGTTATAACAGGAACCAATATCGCATGATCGAAATGCAGGCTCCCTTTCAACATGGGTTTGTCCAGGTTTCCACTTGCGTGCAGTTCACCTTTCAGATAACCCTGCATATTCCTCACTTGCGTAAAAGCCATCCCTTTAAAAGATGCAAGGTTTAACTGATTTAATTTGATATCCATATCCATTTTGCTTTCACCGGAATAGTATTTACCATCTACGGACAGGTCATTATCATGTCCCTGCAAAGCAATATGGGCGGTATATGCATTTAATTCCTTATTATCTATCTGCAGTACCAGGTTACCCAGTGTATCTTTTTCATAGACTAACGTATCTATTTTTATATCGGAGGTTAATAGTGGTTTGGTGAAAAGATTTTTTATTTCTGCTTTTCCGTTGATATTTCCATCCAGTAATAAAGAATCCTGTGCTGCAAATTGTGTAAGAGTTTTGATTTTAAAATTTGAAAAACTGATCTCAAGTGGAGAAAGCGCAGTTTCTCCCTGTGTATTCAACCCGACAGATTCAGTAAGATGATTAAATTTCAGGTTGCGAACAATAAGTCCGGTGGAATCATATTGCACAAAATTATCCGCAGGTAATTGCCATCGCTGATAATCAAGCAAAAGACTATCCGGATTAAAAATATACCGTATACCATGATTCACAGTGGAGGCAGTACCGGACAAAAAATATTTGTCCTTCATTTTTTTATCCTTCAGTCGCAATTCAGTTGTCAATTTGTTATTCGCAAGTGTTCCATATAAATCTGTTTTGTAGAGTTGGAATTCACTCTCTCCTGCATCGTCAATTGAAATATTATAATCCAGACTATGATCCTTTGAATTTACAGTCGTCCTGAACTGATGAATTACCAGCTGATTTAATTGAATCTTATCCGAATGGAGGTCGAGGTTTAAATCTTTTTTTAAGCTGTTAAATTGTATATTTCCTTTTAAACTATCCGACCCTTTCAGTGAGGGCATAACAGCAAGCACAAGCGGTGAAGGTCTTAATTCAAGATCCATCTTCCATTGTTCGGGGTCCGTAGTGTCTGTTTTGGAAACAGGAATCTTATAATAGGTATTTATAAATTGCTTCATTGATTCCGTAACCTGTGTAAGTTTATACCGGCCCTTCCAGTCAATATCTGCTGCTTCGGACCGGAGACTGATCGTCTGTCCCGTATCAGAATGAAGCGCGACCAGAGTGATGCTGTCTGTATGTAATGCATGGGTTCCATATGTTAATCCGAAATCATTCAGTGACACCTTCCCCTGCAGTGAATCGGGATCAGTAGATCTGAAATCTGCATTCAAATTAAAATGCATTTGTAAACTATCATTCAGAAGATTTAAGGCTAATACATTCAATGTATCCAGGTTCAGCTGCATTTTGAGAGATGGATATTTGCCCTGAAAATTCGCCTCGGCCTTTAGCTGGTAAGCAATATTGGGATCCTTTATGGACGAAGTAATATTTCCGTTTCCGTTTTCCAGTTGTGCATCCAGAATTAATCCACGGTATTCATATGATTTAATGACTGCATCACCCAGATGAATATGGAAAACACTGTTCATTTTTTTTGGATCGAATCCGGATCCTTTTGCCGTGGCATCCATGGTGATCTTACCAAATAAACTATCCCGTTTTAATAAATACCCAAGATCAAGTGCTTTTGTATCGGTCTTAAAGTCATAGGTTTTCCGGTCAAGATCCAGTGTTCCTGTTATATCCGCAATTCCATCAGTTGTAGTCGTATGCAGCTGAACAAAGAAACTTTTAATAGTCCCGGTAAATTTTCCGTTGAGTGAAATGCTTTCCGGAATGCGGAAGTTTTCAGGAATTGCATTAACAGGTATGAGGTGGTGAATATCCGTTGCGGAGGTTGTAAATTTAGAGATGGATATATCGTAACTGGCTTTATTTCCATCCGGCAATCCGCTGATCTGGCCTGATGCCGCCAGTGAAGTATTTCCAATCCCGTCCATTTCGAGATATGCAATCTTCAGATTTTTTAAATAACCGGTAATTTTCCCATTCAGGCGAACTGATGCCTGGGGATAATCTTTAAACATTCCTTCCAGGGAGGGTACGAAGATTAATAAATCTTTCACTGCAATTCGGGAACGGTCAAATTCAAGGTTTGTCTCCAGATTACCCGGATGTTTTTTCAGATCATCCAGCGACTGGTAATGAATGGATGACTGACTCCTGATGTCAGAATTATTCGTTTTGACAGTCAGGTTTTTCAATGAAGCACCTGTAGAATCGAAGGTTACTCCGGCTGAAAGATTCTTCAAAACAAACCCGCTTTTTTCATCAAAGGAAATTCCTGATACTAAACCGCTAAAATTCGCAGGATCAGCATGAAGTTTTGAAACATTCACCCTGAGTCGTTTTACATTCAGATGGCTATAATCCATTCCTTTTTTTAGTGGCACCACATTATCATCATCATATTGCAAACGTGTGCTGTCGATTGAAATTCCGGCTATATCAAAGCTCCAGTTCCCTGAATGATTAACGGGTTCTTTTGCCGCTGCGGTCTTTTTAGTCTCTGTCTTTTTTAGTTTACCGAATCTTACTACTGCGGCTGTGTTGTTCAGATTTATCTCCTTGAGCCTGATATGAAGTGTTGCAAGATTAATGGAATCGGCTTTTGTTTGAAAATGGCCAAGCCGGATAGCTGCATCCATGTTTTCAATTTCATTCCTGTAATCCATATTTATATGAGTAAAATCTATATTTCCCAGTTCGAGTTTAACGGGCTCTGAATTTTCATTGTGTTCACTTATAGTATCTGCCATCTTATGAAGAATAAGAATGGGTTTATACTGCCGAATTTTACCGGATACGTCTGCAAGACTTATATCAGGAATCGTATATACCTGGTGTTCGGGATCGAAGGTTTTTAATTTTGTATTAAATTCTCCCAGATTTACATAGAGATCATTTCCGGTTGCATCGTCTCCATAAGATGCATGAATGTTATGCAGATGAATCGTACCGATTATAAAATGAAAACCACCTGAATCATTTTTCTTTTTCGTGGATGTATCCGGCGGAGAACTGAATGCGTCGGCAATAAATTGAAAGTTAAATACCGAGTCAGGGAGCTGGCGCTTAACCTTCATGGTTATATCGTCAAGTTCCAGGTAATCAACGCGAATTTCATGCCTGAGCAATCTCAGCATGCTGATGTCAACCTGAATTTTTCCTCCGGACAGCAATGTGTCTTTACGCCGGTCTTCGAGGTAAATATTCTTAAGTATGATACGGGAAGGAAATCCAATATACAGATTGCCAATCCGGACCTTCGTATGCAGTTTATTTTCCAGGTACGCTTCTAATTTTCCCCTGCCGTAATTTTGAACCGGCCCTGTTTGGATAAGCAAAAGGATTAACAGGATTATACCCAGTAGAACAAGTACAGTCGTAATTGTAATACGAAAAATCCGTCTCACTACTTTTCTGACAGACTTGCTGATCGTCATATGCTATGTCTGGGTTTCCTGATTAGAGCAAAGAACAAGCCTTTTTCGAAATAATCGGTAAACGATTTCTTTCCCCTGACGCGGGGAGAATATTCTACAAATAAACCATATTTTGGCTTATTATGTTTTTTCTTCGCCAAGAAGGATAGCCCAGGGTTTTAATTCCGGAATTTCTTCACTTACCAGTCTGATCACTGCTGTAAGAGGGATAAACAAAAACATACCGGGAATGCCCCATACCAGGTGGCCAATCAATACGGCCAGTATGGTTACAAAAGGATTCATTTTCACTTTACCCCCCACCACATGCGGAAGGATCATATTAGCATCCACAAAATGTGTAATAAGGAAAACGACTCCTACCGCCACTACATGGCCTGTAGAATTGGTTGCGGCTGTAATCAGCATGGCTACTGCCATACTAAAATAAATTCCGAGGTATGGAATGATATTCAGAGTAGCTGCCATAATACTGATCAATAAGGCATATTTCACACCGATGATCATGAGGCTGATATAAATAATAATTGCAACCACACTCATTTCAATCAGCAAACCCTGTACATAACTGTTGATCAGTGAACGGATCCTCGTGATAATATCTTTTACCATTACATTGTGCGATTCATGAAACAATTCAACAACAAAGCGCATGATCAGCCGGCGGTACTGAAGTATGAAAAATGTAAATATGAAAAAGAAAATAGTTAGCACAAGCGTTTCGGCAATACCAATAAAAGTCGTAGCTACCGAATTCATGGCCGAATTCAATATCCCTGTTCCTGATTTATGCAGATACGAAATCTGTTGCGTATTTGTGATATGATATTTATCACTTATCCAGTCCTGGACATCCTGCCATTTTTCCAACACCTTTGCCTGAAGAGAAGGAAGATCCCTTGAAAGGCGGATTAGCTGCCTGGTGAAAAAATAAAATAAACCAAGGAACAGCACCATGAAAACGAGCAGCGTAATGCCTGCTGCCAGCACGCGAGGGAAGCGGCGTTTTTCCAAATAAAGAACAACCGGCTGGAGAAGGATCGATGCAAGGAAAGAAAAAAACAAAGGTACAAGCACAGATTTCCCGATCCACATGAATAACAAAATCAATGCTATTGCAAAAAGGGTCAATGCCAAACGGGCATAAAAAGGAAACCTCATCATAGGAATATCAGATTTATAAATATTCCACTAATGATACGATATTTTCAACCGTAAAACCAAACTCTTTAAAGATCTCCTCTGCAGGTGCAGATTCACCAAAACGATTTATCCCCAGGCTCCTTCCATCTTCCGTTGTATATTTCAGCCAGCCAAATGTAGAAGCTGCTTCGACAGATAATCTTTTGCGGATTTTCTTCGGGAAAACCATCTCTTTATAAGATGCATCCTGCTTTTCGAATAATTCCCATGAAGGCATACTGACGACTCTTGCCTGGATGGATTTTTCTTTTAGTTTTTCCTGCGCCTTTAATATCAGGCTAACTTCTGATCCTGTGGCGATCAAAATAATCTCTGGATCTTTTTCTGATTCTGAAAGTATATATGCTCCTTTTTCAAGACCTGTTGCTTTGGCATATTTCTCCTGGTCAATGATTGGAAGTCCCTGCCTGGTCAAAACAAGAGCAACAGGTCCTCCGCTATGCTCCAATGCTACCCGCCATGCCTGTGCTGTTTCATTCGCGTCAGCAGGACGAATAACAGTCATATTCGGAACAGATCTCAGGCCGGCCAGTTGTTCAATGGGCTGATGGGTCGTTCCGTCTTCACCCAATCCGATACTGTCGTGGGTAAAAACATAAATAGGTTTTATTTTACTGATCGCGGCCAGCCTCATCGGCGGACGCATATAATCAGAGAAAATTAAAAAAGTAGCCCCATAAGGAATAAAACCTTTGGTAAGTGCCATGCCATTCAGGATGGCTCCCATGCTGTGCTCCCGAATTCCAAAATGAAAATTCCTCCCGTCCCTGTTTTCTGCTGAAAAAGATTCATACTTATTCAGGATTGTATCTGTAGATGGAGACAGATCTGCAGAGCCACCCATAAGGAAAGGTATCTGGTCGGCAATTGCATTCAACACTTTTCCGGAAGCTTTTCGGGTTGCCATTTTTTCACTGCCGCTAAATACCGGAATTTTTTCTTTCCATCCTGAAGGAATTTTACCATTGGTAGTTGAAACAAATTCATTCGCCTCTACAGGATACTTTTCCCTGTACTGATTGAAGAGATTATTCCATAGTTTTTCTTTTTCGATTCCTGCTTTTCCAGCAGCCCTGTAAAAAGAAATCACATTTTCGGGTACTACAAAATACTGGTCAGGGTCAAAGCCAAAGAATTTTTTTACCAGTTTTACTTCATC
This sequence comes from uncultured Bacteroidota bacterium, assembly GCA_963711345.1. Classification (GTDB taxonomy): domain Bacteria; phylum Bacteroidota; class Bacteroidia; order Chitinophagales; family Chitinophagaceae; genus Puia. Next base: position 2,706,247 of record CAVQDS010000002.1, read on the forward strand.
TTCACCCAGCGGTGAACCATGTGCTGATGCAGAATCCACTTTATTTGGACTTCCATAACCAATATGGGTTCTCAATTTGATTAATGAAGGCCTTCCTGTTTCAGCTTTCGCTTTTTTAAGTGCATCTTCAATAGCTACCAGATCATTTCCATCAGGCAACACCTGCACATGCCATCCATAAGCCTGGAAACGTGCACCCACATCTTCGTTAAACGTAATCGCTGTATTCCCTTCGATTGTTATATGATTGTCATCGTATATGTAAATCAGATTCCCCAACTGAAGATTCCCTGCCACAGATGCAGCTTCAGAACTTATTCCTTCCATGATATCCCCGTCGCTGCAAATAACATAAATGTTGTAATCAAAAAGATCGAAGCCTGGTTTGTTATAGCGGTCGGCCAGCCATTTCTGGGCAATGCCCATGCCTACGCCATTTGCAAAACCCTGTCCCAGAGGACCGGTTGTTGCTTCAATACCGTCCAATAATCCGTATTCAGGGTGACCGGGTGTCTTACTGTGTAATTGTCTGAATTTCTTAATATCGTTCAATGTAAGATCGTAACCTGTAAGGTACAGATAGCTGTATTGCAGCATACACGCGTGACCCGCTGATAAAATAAAACGGTCGCGGTTGGGCCAGTGTGGGTCCTGGGGATTGTAGTTCATCATCTTCGACCAGAGCAGGTGGCCGAGAGGTGCAAGTGCCATGGCTGTGCCCGGGTGGCCTGAATCGGCTTTCTGTACGGCATCTGCCGCGAGTATCCTGACTGTATTGATACATAATGCTTCCAAGCTGGTAGTTGTTTTTTCTGCTGTTTCCATGAAATTAATATTTTGATGTTTGCCTCATAAACCGTTCCAGTGCTCCGCGGTCATTTTTTCGCGTGCCCATATTTATTATAGTTCATAAAGTTAATCCATTCCGGTAAGCTTATAATTTCCTAAATACATATCTTTCAAATTCTTCATCGAAAAGAATTTTTTATTTCACAGTAATCTGAATACCTTTTCCGCACCTTAACAGAGCCGCCCCTGCCGTATTAATTCATTAAGATCAAAAAAACATTTATGAAACAATCAATTTTCATTCTGCTCTGTATTTCTTTTTTCAGCTGCAGCAATCCGCCAAAGCCGGAAGAAACTAAAGCCGATAGTACAGCGCAAAAAGTTGTGTATGATTATCCATATACTCCTAAATACTCTATTAACTGGAAACCGGGTGATGAGAAGAATGCCGTTTTAGTCCTCAATTCGTTAAAAAAATATATTGACGGAGACCTGAAAGGAGCCTTTTCTTATCTGGCAGATTCCATCGAATTTATTGCTGATAAATTTCATTTCAAAGGTAAAAAGGATAGTTTGTATGCTATGTTTGCACCCATGAATGCCCAGATGAAATCCATGTCGATCGTTCCCGACACCTGGTTAACCGTTTATTATCCTGATTCCAATCAGACATGGGTTACGGTGTGGTATACCCAGACATGGACCGACAAAAAAGGGAAAACAGATTCTGTTTATGTGACTGATGATTATTTAGTGAAAGATGATAAGATTGCCCAGATAGATGAGAAACAACGTTTATTCCCGGCACCAAAAATGAAAAAATAATTTATCTGATTAATATACTCGTCCCCTTCATAAAAAAATTCTTACCCGAAACTGAATCGGTATACCTGAGCGTCCAGACATAAGTGCCTGGCGGCTGCGGTTTCCCATTGATGGTTCCGTCCCATTTATTTGTCCAGTCACGCGTTTCAAATACAAGCTGGCCATACCGGTTGTATACCCTGAATTCCAGGTTTGTTGCATTGAAAGCATTCAGCGGATACAGATAATCGTCTTTACCGTCGCCATTGGGTGTAAAAGCATTTGGAACTGCTATATAACAACTTTGCAGTTTTGTAATCTGTTTGGAAAGCGTGTCAAGACATCCCAGGTTATTTTGAACAATAAGACTTACAGTATATGATTCGCCGGCCCGGGTATCCGGGAACAGATGGGGAGGTGGCGTTTGCTGGTTACTGGTAGTTCCATCTCCGAAATTCCAATTCCACGATAATATACTGCCAATGGAAGCATTTGTAAAATTAACCAGGTCTTTGGGACAAACTTCATTGGGACCCTGAAATGCAGCTACCAGCGTATTATTCAAATTGACAACCTGTGAAACCGTATCACTGCAAAATCCATTGGATACAATATGTTGTACATTCTTCAAGCCGTATATACTATAAACAATGGATGGATCCATTAAACTGCTTTGAACGGAAGAATCTAAATTCCATTTCCAATAGTTCACACCATGATCCGGTTGATAGTTTAAAGCAATCGTATCATATTTACATCCGAATTCAATATTATAATTGAAGGCAGCAGAAACAGTATCGTTTGTACTGAAAGAAAGTACTGCACCCGACGGTGTTTCAAGTCCGCACATATCAATAATTGTATTTCCATCGCTACCTGTAACAAGCGTGACATTAAAATTACCTGCTGTGACGATTGGAGCATTCAGGGTAAGATTTATTACACTGGTTAATCCATTGGTGCATGTTCCTGAAGCACCGGATATACTTACAGCAGGGTTTCCTGTTATTGTAAAGTCCGATCCATCCGCTGCTATTGAATTGCATTGAATCGGTTTGGAAAAAACAAGCTGCAGTATATCCGGGGCACATGCAGGTCTCGTGAGGCTGTCAAAAGGTGTAGGTTGAAGAGGTAACACTTTAAAACTGACGCTGTCTCCCGGAGGAACCTGCGTACCACAATCATCCAGTAAAGTATTATCGTCCGTTCCGATTTGTGCCTGAAGAGAATAATTTCCCGGAGGAATGGGAACATCTGTTGTAAGCTGGACTGTGTCCATATCAAATCCATTATTACAATTCATTCCGGAAGCTCCTGTAATTGAAACCGGATTGGATGCAATCAGAAAATCTGAGCCGTTTGCAGCGAGACTGTTGCACCGCATTTTTTTATTCAGCGTTACTGTCAATGTTTTTCTGTCGCAACTGACGGTTACTGATTTCAAATTCGGTTTTAATGTATCTGTGATAACTGCTGTTCCGCTACCGAAAGCCAATGAATATCCACTTTGTGTTTCAGTATAATGACTTACCAGAAGAAGATATTTATGCCCCTGAATCAGGGTTGGCATTGCGCTGAATGTTGATTCATAAATAGCAGGGTCGGAAGCGCATTCAATTGTATTACTGCCACCTCTTATTGCACCGGTCAATCCGGAGGAACCAGACCAGTTACCTGTTACGATCAGTGAAATATCTGTATATACATCATCCGGATTGTGACCGGTAATGTCAAAAAGCATCCAGTCATAATCGTCATTACGGTTATTGGGCGTAATAAGAAATCCAAGTGTTCCTCCTACAAAACAGGTAAATGAATACCAGAATGGATTCGTGTCCGGATAAGCACCACAACCGGGGACGGCCAAACTGGTAGTGCTGCCAATCGGGACCACTTCCTGCTGAAATATACTTGTTCCACATACTGGAAATGCCGTAGATGCGAGCTGACCAGGTACGGGAAATGTTTGTGACCAGCTGAACATCGAAATAAGCAGTAAATGTATAAGCAATACAGTTTTCACGATTCCTAATATGACAACTCATTCAATATGAACGTTGCAGCTAAAACAGAATAGAATAAAGATCGGATATTTATGCGCCATCCGGTCTCTTTCAGCAATGCTGGCTTCATATTGATTAGTTAATTTAGCAATAAAATTCAATTGAAGAAAGTAACCCGGCTCTTATTACGGATTTTGAAAATATCCGGCATTACATTGGCGTCGGTATTGATTTTACTCTTCCTGGCACCCTATCTTTTCCCCGATACGGTAGGTAAAGAGATCAAACATTGGACAAATCAATCCATCAGGGGAGAATTAAATTTTTCCAGGGCCCGCCTTTCATTCTTTACCCATTTCCCATCACTCACGCTGACTTTATATGATGTGGATTTAAAAGGCTCGGCTCCCTTTCAAACGGACACTTTATTATCTGCCGGTAAACTGGGATTTGGCGTAAACATTCAAAAATTAATCTTCAACCACCAGGTAAGCATTAATAAAATATTCCTCACTGAAGCATATATACATGTGCTCGTAAATGAAAAAGGAGAAGCAAATTATAATATTTATGTTTCAGATTCAACGGCAAAAACAAACAATCAGGATACTGCAGCAGCTTCATTGCAATTAGAAAAAATAATTATCAAAGACAGCAGACTTGAATATAACGACCGGTCTGTTCCATTACTTGTACAGGCAGAGCACTTATATTATGAAGGGTCCGGTGATCTCAGCAAATCTGTTTTTGATCTGACCTCACATATCCGTACAGACTCGCTCAATTTTATTTTAGAGAATAAGCCTTATGTCAGACGTAAAGCGATTGATGCCATTCTCACCACACATATAAATACTAAAACACTGGCGCTGATATTTGAAAAAAATAATATCAGGATCAATAAATTAAATTTTGGATTTGCCGGCAGGCTTGATTTTCTGAAAAATGGTTATGATATCGATGCGGGCTTATCGACTCAGGATGCGGATCTGTATCAACTCATTACCATACTCCCTCCGGAGTATCTTGATTGGTTACAAAAAACGAAGGTTAAAGGTATTGTCAGCTTGTCGGCTAAACTGAAAGGAAAATATATAGCCTCCACCGGGCAGAAACCTGATTTTGAAACTAAACTTAGCATGCGGGACGGATATATAGCATATGAGGATACCAGGTTGCCGGTTTCGCAGCTCAATGGGTATACAGAAATTGAATTACCCTCCTTTGATCCTGGTAAACTGCATATAAAAATCGACTCACTTAATTTTCGGATTGACCAGGATTTTTTCAGGATGCGAATGGAAAGCTACGGATTTGGGGAGCCGCAAATCGATGCGACAGCCGATGCAGAAATGGATCTTCAGAATATTAAAAATGCACTTGGTATCAGCAGTCTGGATATGAAGGGTCAAATCCGGATGCATTTTTCGGCCAAAGGCAAGTATGCAAAAAAAGTAATTACTACTTCATTAAGAACCAGGGATACTGTTATTGCAAGCATTCCTGTTTTTGATTTACAATGCACACTTAAAAATGGATACGTTAAATACTACAAAGTATCTGAGCCCATAAAAAATATTTTCATCAGCATGCGGGCCGTTTGCAAGGATGCAGATTATCATCATGCTTTTTTTAAAATAGATACCCTCCATGCATCGGCATTGAATAATTATATTGAGGGGAAGTCCATCATTCATGCCTCTGTTGAATTTCCGATGGATATGAATCTGAAAGGATCCATAGATCTGGCGGATTTACAGAAAATTTATCCGATGGACAGTCTGTCGCTTTCAGGACAAATGCTGTTCAATATAAACTGTTTGGGTAAATATGCACCTGATCATCAGGTATTCCCTATTTCAAAAGCTCAGTTTTCACTCCGGAATGGATTTATTCAAACAAAATATTATCCTCATCCGGTTGAAAAAATAAATATAGAAGCAAATGCAAGGGATGATAAAGGCGATTTAAACAGCCTTCATTGCTCTCTATCCCCTGCCAGTCTAAGTTTTGAAGGGAAGCCATTTTATTTCTCAGGTGATTTTAAGAATTTCGGGGATCTGGTTTACGATATCAAAGTTAACGGCGAATTGGCTTTGGGTAGAATTTACAAAGTATTTGTCCGCAAAGGGCTTGACGTAACAGGTTTTATAAAGGCGAATGCAGAATTTAAAGGCAAACAAAGCGATGCAAAAAACGGGCGATATGATTTGTTGAAAAATTCCGGAACCCTTGACGTAAAGGAATTGAGTGTTACCAATGAATTATTCCCAAAACCCTTCCTGATACATCGTGGTCATTTCAGATTTGACCGTGATAAAATGTGGTTTGAATCATTCGAGGCAGCATATGGAAAATCAGATATGGAGCTGGACGGGTTTGTTAAAAATGCAATCAATTATGTTTTGGAGAAAAATGAAATACTTACGGCTAATTTTAACCTGAAATCAAAAAATATAGATCTGAATGAATTTGCAGTGTATGCCGGTTCCTCACCAGGTGATAATAAAAGTCAAACTCCTGCCGGTGTTATTTTAATCCCTTCCAATCTGGACCTCACATTAAAAGCAGAGGCAGACAGGATTACATTCAATGATATTTCTTTAAATCATTTCCAGGGAGGATTGAACATTAGAAATGGAGAAATTGAGCTGGATGAAACCGGTTTTGAATTGATCGGTTGTCAGGTTTCCATGAAAGGAAAATACAGCAGCCTGAGTCCTTTACGCGCTCAATTTGAATACAAGCTTCAGGCCAGGGACTTTGATGTGCACCGGGCCTACCAGGAAATAAAACTATTTCATGACCTGGCCAGTTCGGCCCAGCATGCCTCCGGTATCATTTCAATTGATTATACCCTGAATGGTAAATTAAATGAGCAGATGGCTCCTATATATCCATCTTTGACAGGTAATGGGATACTGAGTGTTAAAAGTGTAAAATTTAATGGCTGGAAATTATTCAATACTGTAAGTAGCGAATCAGGGAAATCGGAATTAAAAGATCCTGATCTTTCCAAGATTGATATCAAGTCTTCCATAAAAAACAATCTCATTACCATTGAGAGACTTAAATTTAAAACCGGCGGTATGCGTATCCGGTTTGAGGGACAAACCTCATTCGACAATAAGGTAAATTTTAAAATGCGCATCGGTCTTCCTCCTTTAGGCATCATTGGTATTCCGATCCGGATTACAGGAAGTTCAGATAATCCGAAAATAAAAATTGGAAACTCGGACAATGACCCCCTGACTGAGAAGGAAGAGCAATAACTAGTGTGAGAGTGTGAGAGTGTGAGAGTGTGAGACTCTGGAACTTTTAACTTCACTCTCACACTCTCACACTCTCACACTTTCTAGTTAGTAGTTATCTAAATTGTATTAGTGTCGGCTGTGAAAGAGCGAAAATGGGGAAGTTAAATGCTGTAACAGAAGTTACTGATAAAAAAATAGTACTCGGACCATTGGCGGCTTCCGGCCCATGTGCAACAATGGGTTGATAGCTGGCGGAAATCTGAAGTGTATTAAATGATAAATTTTCATTCCTTATTTGGCATCCTACAGTAAATCCGGAATAAAACGGACTATCAAAAATGGATGCCTTTTGCGATGACAGTAATGAAGCCTGCAACAATAAATAAAAATTAAACTTAAAACCGTATATGCTTACAGGGCTGTAATAATTTGTTTGGGCGCTTACATTTAATCGCTGGTAATCGTTGAATAAAGTATTGCGATATCCAAAAATACCATTGTCGCGGTTAATATTAACCGGTTCATATAAAACAGGGTTGAAACAAATGATATAATCAGCATGGAGGAATTCACGCACTTTTGGCCCGTTGAAATGAAACAGGTTACTATAATAATCTGTTGAAATATGTAAAACCGCATCCTGTGACTGATGATTATACCAGAAACCTCCAAAGCCAATGGTAGAGCTGATCAGGTTTTTCCCAAGAAACCAGTATTTCTGAGTCTGGATAGCCGTATAACTTCGTTTTAAACCCGTCCAGCTGTCCAATCCAAAGCTTGCGGCATATGTATATCCCATCGGAATATCTTCCGTTCGTCCAAATCCAAAAAAGTAATTGGTTTTAAAGAAGTCCTGATGGTAAAAGACCAGCTGACTTAACAGGAAGTAATGGGAATTATAATTCGGATTAAATTTCAGATCTGATTCTGTCGGATCCATTGTAAAATCCTTATTAAAACTTCTGAGTTCAATACCGATATTTGGTTTTGAACTATTATAACCTGTTTTTTTATACTGATTTGTGAAATTGTATCCCGCCCATACATCGATCAGGTTATATTCATAATTTCTGTACAGGGTATCCGGCAAACTATAAATATTTACCGAGCGATTAAGCGACAACGTTAGACCCCCGGTAAGAGAAGCCCAGGTACTGTAAAGTGGACGATTAATAATCAGATAAGCAGAATTCTCGTACTGACCCGTATCCGTGTTTATTTTATCATTCAGCATGGTATATCCGACTGAAACATCTGCAAAGGATCCTCCGGCATTATATTTAGTATAACTGGCACCAGTACGCCATTGCGGGTTGTACGTATTGTCCCAGCTAAAACCGAATGCGACTCTCTGACCGGCGCCAAGGAGGTTATTATTGAAGACAGTAGCTGAAGCATTGGTGTTATTAACAGATGTAATGCTGGTTCCGTATTCAAAAACATCTTTGGTCAGAACAACAATATCGATTGAATCATTGCTCTCGTAACTATTGATAACATAAATTCTGGCATCCTGAATAAAAGGAAGACGGCGCAGGTAACGTTCATTATCCACCAGCTTATAAGCATTTACCGTATCTCCTTCCCGAAAAAAAAGTGATTGTTTGATCATCCATATCCTCGTGTCATAATGCAGCATATTTGCAAACCTGATCAGTTTGTTGGGCACTACAGACGTGTCTTCAATCGTAGTACCAAATACCTTAAGCTGATTATAATATATATAACGGATCTGTTTGCCGCCGTAAACGTTAAAACTATTCTCCCGTGTTTTAAACATCATGCTGTCAGACATTGGAACCGGAGCATTTGTCTTTGATAGTTTTAAAAACAGGGAATCCCTTTGCTGCTGGTCCGTTATAATATTAAAATAGCGCGTAATGCTGCTGCGCTTTTTTGGCGGCTGGGTTTTGGGAATGGTATCTGATTGATTTTTTGGAACTGTGTCGAGCCTGATGGTAATACCAATAAAGTCTCCGGCTTTCAGCGTTGTCCAAAAGCACAGAGAACACGATAGCAATACAATTCGGTAGATGATATGCAAAAATGTATTCAAATTTCAACTCGCTACTCAAAAATCCAGGAACACTTCAAATTCAGCTTTTTTCGACAGGAAGGTAATTCAAAGCCGGAGCCAATTGAATTTATTCCCAAGTAAAAGGAAATCCCGGTATTCCCAAAATTATTTTGGAATTTTAGTATACTGGTTTCGTTTTCAAAAGTTTATAGATGAAATAATCATGCCCTGTCCGAAATAATCGGACCCTGTCTGCGTTTAGTTTCAGGAAGCTTTTAATGAAATTTCACATTTATTTTTGTAGATCCAGGCCCAAAACCAACGCCCCATGTTCCGAGTCCTGTGCGCCCTGCTAATATTTATGCTGATGAGGCAGGTTTCCTATGGACAGGGTACCCTACCGTCTCCCTCGTTTAAGAATGGTAAACTGACCGTCGAAAACGGCCTTCTGAATCATAAAACCAGTCACCCTCTCTGGCAATCCACCCGTTACGGGTCAAATTATTATGTGGTAATCCAGATGAACCAGATCGCCGGTCAGGCATTAAAATCCGAACTGGCAAATAATGGTATCAAGCTGGAACAATGGTTATCAGGAACGAATTACCTGGCTATCTGTAAACAGGGCTTCTCCTTTAAAAATCCCTCAGGAATGGGTATTAAAAATATTTATGCTATACCGCCGGCTTTAAAAGTGAATTCCGGACTGAAGAATTATACCGGGCAAGTGAAAGGACCGAAGGATCTGATTGCCATCATCTGTTTTCCGATGGATAAAAAAATAGTTGAAAAGGCAATTATAGCATCGGGTGCTTATATCGTTGAAACAAAAATAAAACCCGCACATATATGGTTTGTCCATGGGAGTTCTGAAACCATTGAAAAACTTTCCAAATTACCTTTTATTCACTCTATCAGTCGAATTCACCTGGAGGATGTTCCCTTAAATTATAATAATCGCGCCATTCATGGTGTACAGTCTCTGGCGGCTACATTGGGAAGAAATCTCAGTGGTAAAAATCTGATCGTCGGTATAGGTGATAATGCCGATCCTTCTCAACATGTTGACCTGGCAGGTAAGCTCATCATGCGAACAGATGAACCGGTGGATCTTCATGGAACGCATACAAGCGGAATTATAGCGGGCGGTGGAATTCTAAATCCCATGTGGACGGGAATGGCTCCAAGAACCCACCTGGTCGTGAATGCTTTCAGTGATATACTTGTTAATAGTCCGACCTATGTAGCTGATTATAAAATGCCACTGACAAATAATTCATATTATAATGGAGATGCAAACTGCCCGGGTGATGGTGATTATAATGCCCTGAGTTATTACGTGGATTCGCAAATGCTGGGATATCCCAAACTCCTTCACGTTTTTGCTGGCGGGAATGACGGTTATTTCACCTGTTCTCCTTATCCTTCCGGTTATGCAACCATAAAATCGGGTTTTCAAACAGGTAAAAATATTTTAACCGTAGGGTCCATTGATAATATGACTTATTCAAGAGGCACTGCTACAAGTCTCGGGCCCACAAATGACGGACGAATTAAACCAGAAATAGTTGCAGGTGGTGTAAATATTACTTCTACCATTCCTGTGAATTCCTATGCATCTTATGATGGTACCAGTATGGCCAGCCCGACTGTCGCGGGCATCCTCGCACTCATTGTTGAAAGATACAAACAGATACATGCCGGTGCATATCCCGATGGCGCATTGCTCAAGGCCCTGGCAACGAACAGCGCAGTTGATCTTGGAAATCCCGGACCTGATTTTATTTTTGGTTTTGGAATGATCAGTGGTCGCACAACTGTGGAAGCGCTTGAACAAAATCATTATTTCTTTGACTCCGTAAGCAATCTGGGAAGTCAGCAATTCACGATTCCTTCCATACCAGCCGGAACTTTTCAATTAAAAATTCTGTTGTACTGGCCCGATGCACCCGCCGTACCGGAGGCAGCTGCCACCCTTGTCAATGACCTTGACCTTACTGTAACGGAACCCGGCGGCACCATCCACCATCCCATGATCCTGGATCCTTCTCCCGGAGGTGTAAATAATAATGCGGTGGAGGGAGTTGATCATACAAATAATATCGAACAGGTGCTGGTGAATAACCCGCCTGCGGGAAATTATACAATAACCGTAAATGGTTCAACCGTTCCCGTCGGGCCGCAACCTTTTTATGTAGCATATGAAATCATTCAACCATCTGTTACAGTTGAATATCCATTTGGAACGGAAACCTGGGTACCCGGATCGACAGAATATATTCGCTGGAGCGCCTATGGTGGTGATCCGAATACTTTTACCATTGATTATTCAATAGACGGAGGAAGCAGCTGGAATACTATTAATAATGCAGTTCCTTCTACAAGCTTGTCCTACGCGTGGACAGTTCCTGCGGTTGTTACCAACAATGCCCTGATACGCATTACAAGGAATGTTGCCGGATACACAGGTATGAGTGATTATCCTTTTACCATCATAGGCCAGCCCGTACTAACGGTCACAAATAGTTGCCCGGGATATGCACAGTTGAACTGGAATAGTATTACCGGTGCCGACTCATACGATATCATGAAACTGTCTGCCGATACGATGCAGGTTATCGGAAACACTGCCGATACATCTTTCCTTGTTACTCCTTTGAATAAGGACAGCAGCTATTGGTTTTCTGTGAGAGCTGTACTTGCTGGTTCCCCGGGCAGGCGTGCCATCGGGCAAAATATTATTCCGAATTCAGGCACCTGCACTGCCAGCTTTCTGAACAACGACCTGATCCTGGATTCTGTTTTGGCGCCGGTAAGTGGAAGACAATTCACCAGTTCGCAACCAGGAATACAGCGCATAAGTATCCACGTTAGAAACCCGGGAAGTATTCCCACTTCTTCCGCTGTCAGTTTTTCATTCCAGGTAAATGGAGGTGCAACAGTAACGGAATTGAGTGCCGCCGTCATTCCTGCAGATTCAGGAACAGTATATACTTTCTCGCCATCCAATAGTTATGATTTTTCAGCGACCGGTAGTTATACTTTAAAGAGCTGGATACACTACGCATCGGATACCATCCCATCGAACGATACCATTCTTTTCACGATAAAAAATCTGAGAAATGATCCATTGGTTTTAAGTCCTTCTTTCACGGAAGGATTTGAATCGGCAACAGACCGTTCATATAGTCTGCCGCAAATGGGTTTGGATAGTCTTGACCGGACTGACTTTTCCAATTCTGTCCCTAACGGAAGATTAAGTACTTTTTTTAATACGGGTTTTGCAAGAACCGGTAATCGCAGCATGTTGCTGGATGTAACCGAGCAGGGAACGGATGCCGCGGATTCAATGATCAATACTTTTAATCTGTCGAATTATAATGCTTCGGATCAGATCTGGCTGGATCTCTATTTCAAAAAACAATCAGCAGTTCCTGCACTTCCTGGAAATAATGTCTGGATACGGGGAAACGATCAGGCTGCATGGATTCCGGTGAAGAGTCTGAGCGATCCTATAGATCCTGCAGGTGTTTATGTAAAACTAAACCTGGATCTGACAGGTATACTGGCGTCTGCGCTGCCGGCACAAACCATCAGCAGCAGCTTCCAGGTAAAATGTGGTTCAGAAGGAACAATTCCAGCAGCTTCCTCCAATCCAATGGCTTTACCGGGCGGTGGAATCAGCTTTGATGATTTTATTCTTACCAATGCCGTAAACGATGTGAGTTTGCGCTCAATCCTTCAACCCTCATTAAAAAATGTCTGTGCACTGAGCAATGCTGAAACAGTTACTGTTTTGATCAGAAATTATGGAACCGACACCTTATTAAATATTCCGGTGACTTATGCGGTAAACCAGGACACCGTTACTGAAATCGTAGCGAGTCTCCCGCCAAAAGATAGTGTCCAATATAGCTTTAGTAAAACTGTGGATATGTCTGTTTATCAGGCTTATAACATTAAGGCATGGGTAAGTGACCCGTCGGATAACTACCATAACAATGATAGTTCGGGAAATTATACCATTCAAACCACGCCCCTCATCAATCAGTTTCCTTATCTCGAAGGGTTTGAAAACAATAACGGTTACTGGTATACGAACGGGCAGAACGACAGCTGGCAATGGGGCAAGCCTATGAAAAAAATAATTCATAAAGCTGCCAATGGATCCAATGTATGGGTAACGAACCTTACCGGTAATTATAACGACAATGAATACTCGTTTTTATATTCTCCCTGTTTTGATCTCACCAGTTTAACGAAACCTGTATTGTCATTCAGCCATATTTTTCAGACAGAAGATGATTGCAATTGTGATTTTCACTGGGTGGAATACAGTCTGGATGATTCTACCTGGACGGTCCTTGGTACTGCAGGCAATGGTGTAAACTGGTATGATGATGTTGCGATGAATGCCTGGCAATTATCCGACACGATATGGCACGTTTCGAGTTATGATATTCCTGTCGTCACCAGCAAAATAAGATTTCGAATCGTGATGTACTCCGATCCGGGAACGAACTATGAAGGCGTGGCCATCGATGATGTTCATATTTTTGAAAAAGCTCCGGTGTTTACGGACAGCCTGGTTGCCAGTATAACTCAGCCTGTGAGTGGAACGAACTGGATTGATTTTGATGAAAACGGAGAAAGATTATTTTCTATTAATCCCAACGGACAGAACCTTGGAAATACACGTCTTACAGTTTACAGGGATACAGCAGCCATCAGAGATACCGCGGGACAGTATTACGGAGAAAGGAATTGGGTGGTCCAGACATCCATCCCTGCATCTTCGTCTGTGGGTGTACGTTATTATTTTACAGACTCAGAAGCGAACAAACTCATTCAGGCCAATGGCTGTGCCTCCTGTTTGAATATAGAAGACGCATATTCATCCGGCGTTACCCAATACAGCAGCCCGGTAATTTCTGAAGAAGACAGCAGCCTTGCCAATAACAAGCGGGGTACTTATATATTCCATAAACCGCAGCAGGACGTACAGATAATACCTAACGACAATGGTTATTACGCAGAGACCACGGTACAGGGATTTTCTGAATTCTGGACCAATGGCGGAGGAAAACAACAGGATCATCCACTGGCAGCATGGTTAAAGGACTTTACTGCCACGCAGGTTGATACCAGCGGTTTGTTGAACTGGTCGAGCTGGCAGGAGACAGGATCATTAAAATATATCGTTGAGAAGAGCAGGGACAGTATGCTATTTAACCAGATCGGCCAGGTTACGGCTATTCCGCACGCTGATTCTGTTCAATCATATAATTTCACAGATCCACAACTTTGGGCTGGAAATAACTATTACCGCCTGGTATTGTACTTTCAAAATGGGGACAGCCTGATTTCTCCGGTACAGAAGATATTCTATGAAGGACCTCCGGGATCTGTTCTGGTATTTCCTAACCCTACGGATGGGGATATAACTATTATAACCTCATTAAGCTGCCGGGAAATACAGATATTTGATGTATTGGGCAGAAAACTGGTAGATAAAGAGTTTCAGGGCTTCATACAGCAGTTATCCATCAGCTCTTTTTCACCGGGTGTTTATTTTCTTAAGTTGTTCACAGACAGTGGAAATAAACTCATAAAACTGGAAAAAAGATAGGTAAAATGTGCCTGAAACGCACTACCTTTGCCGACTATTTAAAAAAGTGCTCATGAACAGCCGCAGAGAATATGAACTTGCGTTTGTGGGACTAAAGCCCGGACTTCATGCGTATGAATATAAAATTACAGACAGGTTCTTTGAGGCATACCAACGGCAGGATTTTACGGACTGTGATGCAGAAGTAAAACTCTTTCTGGAAAAAAACCTGGGTTTCATGCTACTCCGGTTTGAGGTCAATGGAACGGTGAAGGTATCCTGTGATCGTTGTGGAAATCCATTGCCTTTGGATCTTTGGGATGAATTCAAGGTGATTGTAAAGCTGGTGGAAAATCCTGAGATCATGAACCAGGAAGAAGAAGATCCGGATGTATATTATATATCCAGAACAGAAAGTCATCTTCACCTGGCCGATTGGATTTATGAATTTGTCAACCTGAGTATTCCGGTTCAAAGGATGTGTAAGGAGGATGAGATCGGCGGACCGAATTGTAATCCTGAAGTGCTGGCGATGCTGAAGAAGATGGATGCCAGTGCCAGTAATGCAGAGAACCCGTTGTGGAAAGGACTTGAAAAATTTCGTAACCCGGAATAGATTATAGATTTAAAAAACAGATGAGTCATGCCAAATCCCAAAAGGAGACACTCACAACAGAGGAGTGCAAAAAGAAGGACGCATTACAAAGCGTCTAAATTAACCCTGAGCAAGGATTCTGCTACAGGTGAACTGCACGTGCGTCACCGCGCACATGTAAGCGAAGGAAAATTATTTTACAAGGGCAAAGTTGTGGTTGAAAAGGCACCGTAGAGTAATTCTTTATTGCTTACCATGTAGTTTACGCGGATGAATATTGCACTAGATATGATGGGCGGAGACTTTGCACCGGAAGAACTGGTGAAAGGTGTGCGCGATTACATTTCAGAAAAGACTCCTGCAAAGGTATCGCTGATTGGTGACGAGCAGCAGCTCTTACCGTTATTGGCCAAATACAATATACCTTCCAATACTTACAGGATCATTCATTCTTCAGAGGTGATTGAAATGAATGAACATCCGCTGAAGGCACTGAAAGGAAAACCCGATTCATCCATTGCCATAGGTTTTGAGATGCTTGCTTCCGGAAAAACGGATGCATTCATCAGTGCGGGAAATACCGGTGCCATGCTCATCGGTTCCCTTTATACGATCAAACCCATTGAAGGAATATTGCGACCCACGATCGGAACAGTTGTGCCCATGGAAAATGGCTCCACAGGACTTTTGGTGGATGTAGGTGCCAATGCAGATTGTAAGGCAGAACATCTGAATCAGTTTGCGACACTTGGAACTCTATATGCAAAACATATTCTGGGAATTGAAAAACCAAGGGTAGGTCTGATAAATATTGGTGAAGAAGAAGGAAAGGGCAATGTTCTTGCACAAGCTACATATCCCCTGTTGAAAGCTAATAGTCAGATAAACTTTATAGGCAATGTAGAAGGAAGGGATATTTTTCTTGATCATGCAGATGTGCTGGTATGCGAGGGATTTACAGGAAATGTCATTCTCAAACTTGCTGAATCCCTGCATGGCATCATCGATCGTCAAAAAATTAAGAACGAATATTTCGACCGCTTCAACTTCGAAGATTATGGTGGCACGCCTGTGCTTGGCGTAAACAAACCCGTGATCATCGGTCACGGTATCTCCCGCGCAAAAGCATATAAAAATATGCTGCTCCTCGCGCAGAAAATGATTTCTACGAAACTTCTTGAGAAAATGGCCTCAGCGTTCAAGGCTTAACGCTTAACGCGTAACGCGTAACGCTGAACGCGTTTGGCGTTACGCGTTAAGCGTTAAGCGTAAAAAGGCTACCGGCTCATAAGCCGGATTCTGTTCTACTGCCATCATTTATCTTGTCCTTTCATTACTGAAAGGATCCAGCTGCCTACCCATCATACAAAACATTTCTGCTTTATGAACGGACCGCTCACCCCGTCCCGCACATGCGGGACGGGATATGATTTACATGGCATTTCAGCATGCAAGGTTTACCCTCCCGCGAAGTTACCTGCGCAGGTCGTAGGCTCTTACCCTACGTTTTCACCTTTATCACGCCAAAGGCGTGACTGTTATTTTCTGTGGCACTGTCTGTATCATGAAGCCCATGCAACGATGACCCCGGCTCTTAACCGGTACATTGTCCTTTGCTGTCCGGACTTTCCTCTCCCCCGGATTTACCGGGAGAACGATGGCCCGGCCGGTAGCCGGCGCAAATTTAAAGAAATATCTCTGTAGCGCCGTATCCATATCGGGGATCATATTGATTGATGAAAGAACGCACTTCGCGTCTGCTTTTTAAAATCTCGTGGATTTCATCCTTCAGTTTCCCCGTACCCACTCCATGAATTACAATGAGATTATGCTGATGATGTGCAATGGCGAGGTCGAGATATTTTTCAAAATTATTTAATTGCAATGTCAGCATTTCAAAATTGCTCAGATTTCTCCAGTCAGGCGTGAGTTTTTCTATGTGCAGATCCACTTCATATTTGGGTGGTTCCAAATGCTGACGTCCCTGGCTGGCATTATATAATTTGTTTTCTCTTTTGCCCGAAGGAGCCCATTCCGGTTTTTCTTCTTCATCAGATTTGTCAGGATAACGATCAAATAGTTTATATGCAAAACTCGCCTCTCCTTTTTTACGAATCTCATCAATACGAAGAAAAACCTGTTTGGCTTTTAGTTTGAGTGTAGATTCATAGTGGGGCGCTTTTGATTTATCAGGATGAAGAGGGCTGAATTCAAAATCCAGCACCGGTGCATCATTTAGATTTTCAAAAGGAATATCATGCAGATAAAAATCTTTGGATGCCGGTAAATCATTCGTAAGACTAAAGTCCTCTTTCCCGCCGTATTCAAGCCTGTATTTAAAATGGAGACCTGTATTGGTGTGGTTTACAAGATAAATTTTCAGGCTTTCCACTACTTCATCTCCGAACTCATCACTGTCAGATACGGGCAATATCCGGACCCAGCATCCATCGAGGGAATTATTTGTTTTTTTTGATTTATCAGCAGGCAACTGATCAATAAAAGTTTTTGATTTTTTCTGTGGCTCTGTTTTCTTTTCAGTGAAACGCTTGAAATAAGGAAAATCAAGCTGGTCAATATAAGCCGGGAATTTTACCCCGCGTACATCTACCAATACCATTTTATCATTGATTAATTCAACCACTTCCGCCTCTTCGTTGGAATGCAACACTGTTACTTTATCACCGATCTGGAATTTCATCTTAACGCCAAACGCTCAACGCGTAACGCGTAACGCAAAGCGTTAAGCTTTTTAGTAAATAATGACATTATTATTCTGATGTAAAATTAATGTTGTTTCAATAAATCACTTTGGAAATTAACTAAAAGTGTTCGGCATAACGCGTTAGGCGTTCCGAGTTCAGTGTTTTTCGCATTCAAGCCCCTCATAAAGCTTATTCAGTTTTTGCCATTCAGGATCGGTCATTGGCTTGGGGCAGATTTCAAAAAAGATAAAAGAATGATTTTTGTCCGGGCAGTTCTTTTTATGAATCAGCGCATTCAAAACCATGGGTGTCTGCGCCATATAATCCAGCATGCTGATCGTTCCTGAGTATGTTTGAAGGTCTCCTTTTTCTGTATTTGCGACATGAATACTTACAATCGTAGGCTGTAATTTACTTGCGGGTATTTTTCTGGGACCAATATTTCTTGCAATCAAACCGGAATAATACGATTTCAGGTATTTTTCAAGAATAGAAGTATTGAGTTCAGCATTCCCTTCCGTCCACCATAAAAATGCATAAGTCCAATATTCATCAGACTTTGCATCTCCCCAGCCAGCTGCGAACCGCACGTCTTCAACTCCTTTGTAATTTATATCTGTTGCAAAATCAGGAGGCATGGAGAATCGTTCAACGGACCATTTTTCCGGAACGGGTAAAAGATAAGTGGGAGAATATGTTTCCGGGTTAAATATTTTTAATTTCAGTTTTATCCACTGAATACAATCGACTTCATCCGGTAGTGACCATGAATAAGGAGTTCTTTTCCCGTTACTCCTGATCCCCGGTTGTTTGGAAGAAATAAATTCTGCATCATCATTTCCTTCCAGCAATAATCTTTTAACCATTTCAGATCCATCCGGAATATACGTATCATAATAACTGTTCCGGTGATTTTTTAGTTCCCATTCAATGTCGGTGTCATAATAAAACCTGACAGGAACATGCTTCAGGAATTGCTCATTGCCAGGCATTGTGGCATCTTTATTAAAAGGAGATGCCTGAATATATTTTTCAGGGTGTTCAGCATAACTTCCATATTCCTTTGTCAGCGCATCTAAAATATATTTCGCATCACCCACATTACCCGGAAAATAATTCTTTTTGATCTCCGCCTCACACCAATGCACCAGACCCGTCAGATCCACCGGACAATTAATTACAAAAACTGCTTTTGGCAAGAGAGGAAATTGCCCCGGATTTTCATAGCACATCTCCGTATAACGAAGAACTATATTTCCGGTATAACCCAAAGCGCCAATGGCAAACCCGGATGTATCGACTGAATAATGATGAATAACATTCTTCAGTATAGTATTGATTCTGTTAACAGAAACAGAGTCAGCTGAAAGTACCGGTCCCATGGAGGCAACAATGGTCAACAGGTCATTTCCATAGGCAACATTCTGAAGTTTAGATTCTGAAAGAATAAATTCCGGTGACATAAAACTCGACAGCAATACCTGCACTCCTTTAATATTTCCCGATAAGGGAGGTATAGCCAGGTAATAGTCATTTGCACTGTCACTGCTGTTAAAAATGATTTTTTCAGTATTCTGACTATTTGCAGAATATGGAAATATTAATATCACTAAATAGCAAAGAAAGATAAAACGGAATTTTATATGCATTAAAGCAAAGTTAACTACAGTTAAACCAATCCAGTGTCGGATCGATAACTCTCTATAAATAGTTTCAGACATTTGAAATGATAATTTAAACGAACATTCATTGTCGCAAAACCGGACAGTTCTTATTTATTGGGTGGAACTAATATTTTGATTTATACCCAGTTAATAAGCTGGCATCTATTTGGTAAAGAAAATGAAAAGCTAAAATGCTAAGAAATTATATAAAAATCGCCTGGAGGAATCTGCTGAAGAATAAAGCTTTTTCATTCCTGAATATCAGCGGACTGGCGATTGGAATGGCAAGTGCCCTGCTGATCCTGCTATGGGTACAGAATGAAGTAAGCTACGATCAGTTTCATAAAAATAAGGAGAATATCTACGAAGCCTGGAATAGAGGGGTTTCTGATGCAAAGGTTCAGTGCTGGGATAATACGCCCAATATCCTGGGACCTACTTTGAAAAAAGATTATCCAGAAGTTGCTGATGTAGTAAGAACGCTTGGAGGATGGTTTGTAACGGCTGTGGGCGACCGGAAGTTTTCCAGTGAATACCTGATTGTGGATCCGGCTTTTTTAACCATGTTCAGTTTCCCTTTGAAAGAAGGCAATCCCCATAATGCCTTAAATGATATTTATTCCATTGTGATCACGGAAAAAATGGCTACCAGGTTATTTGGTAAAGATGATCCAATGAATAAGCAGATAAAAATAGACAGTAATAATTTTACCGTTACTGGTCTCATGAAGGATCTGCCGACGAATACAAGATTTAGTTTTGACTATCTTCTTTCATGGAAAATGATGAATAAGCTGGGATGGGACGACGAATTCTGGGATAATAACCGGCCTAATACATTTGTTCTGCTCAAACCACATGTTAATCTTGAAAGTCTTTCTGCCAGAATAAAAACCATATCACAAATTCATTCGAAAGGAGCCGTGAAGGAAGAGGTATTTCTTCATCCTTTAAATAAATGGCACTTATATTCCAGGTTCGAAAATGGTAAAGAGGCAGGCGGACTTATTGATACAGTTCGCATGTTCATGCTGATTGCATCATTTATACTCCTGATCGCCTGTATCAATTTTATGAATCTCAGTACAGCAAGAAGTGAAAAACGAGCAAAAGAAGTAGGTATACGGAAAGTATCAGGCGCCTATAAATCTTCGCTGGTCATGCAGTTCCTTGGTGAATCATTGCTGATTGCTTTTATTTCAGGAGTCCTCGGATTACTATTAGTACAGCTTTTTTTGCCTTCCTATGATATCATGATCGGCAAACAACTCCTGCTCCCCTATCTGAATCCATATTTCTGGGTGTATGCGTTGCTATTTATTTTGATTACCGGGTTACTGGCTGGCAGTTATCCTGCTTTTTTTCTTTCTTCATTCAAGCCTGTTTCTGTATTGAAAGGAAAATTCAAAAACACCCAGTCACTCGTTACGCCGCGCAGACTTTTGGTGATCTTACAATTCAGCTTCGCCATCATTCTCATAATAAGTACCCTGGTGGTTGTTCAACAGATCCGGTACGCAGAAAAAAGAGATACAGGCTATGATCGCAGTCAATTGGTATATCATTTTATGACGGGAACCCTGACGAAGAATTATGCGATGGTTAAGAATGAATTATTGCAATCAGGAATAGCTACTACTGTTAACCGAACCAGCTGGCCCATGACAGAAATCTGGAGTGATACATGGGATATCGGCTGGGCGGGAAAATCTCCTTATGATAAAACAGATTTCGACAGGTTCAGCACAGATGATAACCTGGTGAAAACAGCCGGATTAAAATTGGTGGAAGGTCGTGATATGGATCTTACCAGATTTCCTACAGATTCAACTGCAGCGTTGTTAAATGAAAGTGCAGTAAAAACAATGGGATTTAAAAATCCGATCGGGCAACTCATTACAGACAACGGGAAAACCTATCATGTTATAGGTGTGATCAAAGATTTTATTTTAAAATCTCCCTTTGATCCTGTGGCTTCTATGGCGATTGAAGGGAGCGTTTCCAATACAGGTTTGAATGTGCTTAATGTTAAACTAATAGCCGGAAGTAATGCACAGGAGAATATGAGCAAAATGGAAAAGATCCTCAAAAAATATAATCCGGATTATCCCTTTGAATATCATTTTGTGAACGAAGCCTATGCCCGGAAATTTGAAGACACAAAACGGACGGCAACACTTTCTGCATTATTCGCAGGACTTACCATCGTCATTTCCTGTCTGGGATTATTTGGGCTTGCATCTTTTATGGCCGTTCAGCGCACAAAAGAAATTGGTGTGCGCAAAGTGCTGGGTGCAACGGTATTGAATCTTTGGCAGCTTTTGTCGAAGGATTTTATCGTGCTCGTATTGATTTCATTATGCATTGCGGTTCCTGTTTCCTGGTATTTCATGAATCAGTGGCTTTTGCAATTTACTTACAGGACAGCCTTGTCCTGGTGGATATTTGCAAGTGCAGGTCTCGGCGCGATTTTTATTACATTGCTGACGATAAGTTATCAGTCGCTGAAAGCGGCGATTGCGAACCCGGTCACTAGCTTGAGAACCGAGTAGTGTGAGAGTGTGAGAGTGTGAGAGTGTGAGAATAATAAAAGGCCTCACACTCTCACACTCTCACACTTAAAAAGTCTTCTAAAAACCAGTAAAAAATGTTAAAGAATTATCTAGTTGTCGCCTGGCGCAATCTGAGTAAACACAAACTCTATACTTCCATTAATATCGTCGGACTTGCGATCGGGATGGCTGCCTGCGTCGTGATAACACTGTTTGTTTTTTATGAAAGAAGTTTCGACAGGATGCACACGAAGAATATTTACCGGCTCAACGAGGTCCAGAAATGGCAGGGTATGTTGTCTCCGCAAAAAGTAGCGCTGTCCATGTTTCCCATGGGTCCTACCCTGAAAGAAGATTTTCCTGAAGTAAAAAATTATACCCGCGTTAACTGGAACGATGATTACCAAATGACTTTCGGAGAAAAAAGGATCTATTATAAGCATACCTATTTTGTGGACACATCCTTTCTGTCCATTTTTGATTTCCCTTTAATAAAAGGAAACCGTCAGCAGGTATTGCTTAAACCAAACAGCGCCGTTCTTACAGAATCAGGCGCCAGAAAATTATTTGGCGATGCAGATCCGATCGGAAAAACGATTACACACTATGCCGGAGACACTGTGTCATTTACCGTAACAGGTATCATGAAAGATATTCCCGATAATTCCCAGTTACAATTTGAAGCATTATTTTCTTTCAATTCAATATACAAGCCGGACTGGATGAAAAACTGGGGAGGAAACTGGCTGAACACTTATCTGGAATTAGCTCCGGGCACGAACGTAGCTGCCATGACTAAAAAATTTCCTGCTTATCTGAAAAAACACATGACAGATGAAGGATGGAAAGGTTACGAATTATTCCTGCTTCCCTTAAAGGATGTTCATTCGAATTCCACAGATATTGGTCTTGATTATCTCAACTACCAAAAATTTGATAAAAACTACACCAATATTTTCATGATCATCGCCCTGATCGTATTAAGTATTGCCTGTATCAATTTCATGAACCTTTCTACTGCAAGATCTTCAGAAAGAGCTAAGGAAGTAGGAATCCGCAAGTCGATTGGCGCTCAGCGTTTTCAATTGGGACTACAGTTCCTGGGTGAAACTGTTTTGCTGTCACTGATTGCATTGATACTTGCAACCATTTTTGTTTTCCTGGTGCTCCCCTATATCGAAAATCTAAGCCAGAGAAATCTTCAACCAATCCTTTTACAACATCCGGGAATCATAATTTCTATTTTGATAGGATCGATTATCGTTGGGATCGTATCAGGAATTTATCCGGCCATTTATCTTTCTTCTTTCCAGCCTTCGAAAGTTTTGAAAGGTGGTGCAGTTGCAGTCAATAAAAAAGTGAACTTCAGAAATATCCTGGTAGTGGGTCAGTTTGTGAGTGCGATTTTTTTAATCATCGCTACCATTTTTGTTTTCCGCCAGCTAAAATATATGCAGGATAAGGATCCGGGATATGTACGCGATAACATGATCACTATTACGCTGGATGATATTACATATAAGAAATATGATCTGCTGAAAACCGAATTATCTGCCAGTCCCTACATTTCAGGAGTTACGGCTTGTCGCGATCAGCTGGGAGGGCACCTGGATCAGACAGGCGTAGAATTCAAGGGCGATGGGCCAAAACAACAGATATCCAGCACCATCCTGATGGTTGATCCGGATTATATGAATGTATACAAGATGAAGCTGGCATACGGGAGAGATTTTTCTCATGAAAAACACGCGAATGGAAATGAATATATATTGAATGAACGATTGGCCCATGAACTATTGAAGGATAATCCTAAGGCAGATATCGGAACACTGATCGGCAAACAATTCGGATTTGATTCCGCTGGCAGGATAGTAGGAATTGCGAAAGATTTTAATTTCAATTCACTTCATTATAAAATTGAAACCATTTTTCTTTTCAATCAAAAGGAATGGGGGTTTGGAACGCTTTCAGTAAAAGTAAATGGAGATAAAGCAAGTCAGGCCATTGCATTAATTCAAAAAATATGGCATGATAATTTCCCGGATCATCCTTTGCAATACCAATTTCTCGATGATCATTTTAAAGAAGTTTATCGCACAGATGCACAGATCACACAGATGGTCGGTATCCTGGCTTTCCTGGCAATTTTAATTTCATGTCTGGGTTTATTCGGACTGGCATCTTATTCTGCTGAAAGAAGGATCAAGGAAATCGGTGTTCGTAAAGTGCTGGGTGCTTCGATGTCGAGTATTGTCGCGCTTCTCTCCAGGCATTTTATCAAACTCGTTCTCATTGCAAATGTCATTGCATGGCCATTGGCCTGGTATACGGTGAACCGATGGATGGAAGATTATGCTTATCGTTTGCCCATGAGCTGGTGGGTATTTGTTTTATCGGGCATTACTGCCCTTGGAATTGCATTAATCACTGTTAGTTTTTTGGCCATGAAAGCCGCGGCGGCGAATCCTGTCGAGAGCCTGCGCACTGAATAACTCGAGAGTGTGAGGGTGTGAGAGTGTGAGACTGAAAACTTTCCACTATTCTCACACTCTCACACCCTCACACTACTCAGCTCGGTCGATTCGCCAGCTTGCTCCTCACCCTTCCATAAAGGAGATAAATGGTAAGTCCCACTCCCATCCAGATGAAAAATACCATCCAGCTTTTGGCGGGGATTTCAATCATGAGGTATAAACAGAATAAAACGCCCAGCACGGGGATTACAGAATAATTGCGAATAAAAGTGAGGATCGAGATGATGAATGCGACGATCAGGAATAAGAGAAATAAAATTTCCTGGTAGGATTCTCCTGAAAAATTAAAGCAGGCATCACTGATACGATGTCTCGCAAAATATAAAAATATCGCGTATAAAAAGAGGATGATATATTTCCCGTTCAGATAAGGGATGCTGAATTTACCGGGAACACGAATCAGCTTTGGCAAATACAAAACACCGCCGCAAACAAGAACAAATGCAAACAGCGTTCCGATACTGGTAAGGTCAGTCATCAGTTTATCATCCACAACCAAAACAGTCAGTCCGACAAATAATCCGGATATAATGGTTGCAAAACCCGGTGTTTTAAATCGGGGGCTGATGCGTCCGAAAGCAGGTGGCAGCAGGCCGTCACGGCTCATGCTCATCCAGATCCTTGGCTGTCCGATCTGGAAGACGAGAAGAACAGATGTCGAAGCTACCACAGCGCTAATAGAAATGACAAACCCTACTTTGTGCATGTTGATCTTATCAAAAACATAAGCAAGCGGGTCGGCGACGTTTTCAAATTCTTTATAGTTGACCAGTCCCGTGATGACGAGTGCAGTGATCACATAAATGACTGTACAAATCAGTAGTGAATTGATCATACCCTTCGGGAGGTCCTTCTGTGGATTCCGGCATTCTTCAGCAGTTGTGGAAATGGCATCAAATCCTATATAAGCAAAAAATACAGAGGAAACACTTTGCATGACGCCACCCATTCCTTCCGGAAGAAACGGTTTCCAATTATGTGTTGTGCCAGTGGAAAAAATCAGCCAGAATCCAAGAACGGCGATAAAAAATAATACAGTTAGTTTTAGTCCCACCATAAAATTCGCGCTCTTGCGACTTTCATTGATACCGATATATGCAAGCGATGTGATGAGCATCACAATAATAAACGCCGGCAGATTGATGATAAATTTGATGCCTGCAATTTCAGGTGCATTCATGAAAACCAAACCTTCCACTGGCTTGTGAGCAGCGAGTGCAGTCTGGTAGGTCATTTTCGCTGTCTGGTATCCGATCGCCAGCCAGTCGGGCAGATGAATGCCCATCGTTCTTAAAATATTATTGAAATAAGCGCTCCATGAAATGGCCACGACCACATTACCGATTGCATATTCCAGGATCAGGGCCCAGCCGATGATCCAGGCAATCACTTCACCAAAGCTTACATAAGAATAAGTATAAGCGCTGCCAGCCACCGGAACACGCGATGCAAATTCCGCATAACATAGAGCAGTAAAACCGCAGGTGACAGCGGTGATGAGAAAAAGAAAAATAACTCCCGGTCCTCCGTGGTAAGCAGCTGTTCCGATCGTTGAGAAAATACCAGCGCCGATAACCGCCGCGATGCCCATGAAAGTAAGATCTCTCACGCCTAAACATTGTCTGAGCTTTTGTTCGTGTGCATCACCCAATCCCGCTTCTGCATCCCTGATAATTTTCTCTAAAGATTTTCTCCTGAAGATGGATGAAGCCATATTTTAACTAGTGTGGAAGTGTGGTAGTGTGGTAGTGTGAAAGTGTAATATAAGGATTAACTAATAACTATTTATTCTGCTTTAGGCTTTGGGCTTTGAGCTTTAGGCCTTGCTCAGGCTTTGTGCTTTAAGCTTTAGGCTTGAAACGTATTTTTTTAGTTGCTCGTGATAAGTTTTACTTAAAGGCACGAGTGGCAGACGGAGTTCATTTTCTATAAGGCCCAGTTCAGCCATGGCTGCTTTAACACCTGCCGGATTATTTTCTACAAAAAGCAATTCATATCCTTCTATCAATCCGTCGTTAATTTTTTTCGCTTTTTCCAAATCTCCATCCAATGCTGCACGCACCATATTTGAAAACGCCTGAGGAAAACTATTGGCAGCCACGCTGATCACACCCTGCATGCCGATGGCAATCTGCGGAAATGCCAGTGCATCATCGCCACTTACTACCAGGAAATTCTCGGGACAGTCGCGCAAAATCAAAGCACACTGCGCCATATCACCTCCTGCTTCCTTAATACCAGCGATATTTGGCAATTCAGCAAGACGTAGAACAGTAGGAACATTAATATTGCGCGCGGTTCTCGAAGGAACATTATATAATAATACTGGTTTAGGGGAAGATTCGGCGATGGCTTTATAATGCTGATAAAGTCCTTCCTGGGAAGGTTTGCTGTAATAAGGGCTTGCGCTGAGTATCGCTACCGCATGATCCGTTGGCAGTTTTTCAATTTCGCGAATCACTTCCTTTGTATCGCTTCCACCGGCACCAATCACTACGGGAACACGTTGATTAACTACTTCGATGGTGAGTCGCGCAATGCGGACTTTCTCTTCTCTCGATAATGTAGGCGTTTCTCCGGTTGTTCCAAGTGTGACTACATATTCCACGCCACCTGCGAGTACATGTTCTATAACTCTTGCAAGTGCAGGCTCATCAATTGTTTTGGATGAAGTGAAAGGCGTAACGAGTGCAACGCCTGTACCGGATAATAATGGGATCAGGTTACTCATGGTTCACGGGAATTATGTCAATAATTTCTGGTTCCTGTTCACTGTAATGAATTTTTTCAAGTTGTTCCGGAAGTTCATCCCAGAAACCCATTTTTGTAAATTTATCAATACGGTTATTGATACGTTGTTCAGCAGGAATATTTTTTAATTCCTGAAGCGTTTGAATAAGTTGCGGTTTTAATAGAGCAGCTGCTTCATTGTAATCCCAATGTGCACCACCAATCGGTTCAGGAACGATACCGTCGATGAGTCCGAATCCAAGCATATTATCGGGTGTAAGGCGGAGTTCTTCTGCTGCCTTTTCCTTCTGATCCCAGCTGCGCCATAAAATGGAACTGCAATTTTCCGGAGATATCACCGAGTACCAGGAATTCTCCAGCATAAAGACCCTGTCTCCTACTCCGATTCCTAAAGCACCGCCTGATGCGCCTTCTCCGATGATCGCACATATAACGGGTACCTTCAACCGAATCATTTCATAAATATTCCTTGCGATGGCTTCTCCCTGTCCGCGTTCCTCTGCTTCCATGCCGGGGAATGCGCCTGGGGTATCTATCAATGTGATGATGGGTTTATTAAATTTCTCGGCAAGTTTCATTAAGCGGAGTGCTTTCCGGTAACCTTCGGGATTTGCCATTCCGAAATTGCGCATCTGGCGCATTTTGGTATTGGTTCCTTTTTGCTGGCCGATGAACATGACAGTTTCACCATCGAGTTTGGCAAAACCTCCTATCATGGCTTTATCATCCTTCACGTTCCTGTCTCCAAATAATTCAATGAAATTTTCCGACAATTTCTCGATATACTTCATAGTATAAGGCCGATCGGGATGGCGGCTAAGTTGCACTTTCTGCCAGGGAGTTAGATGTGCGGTGATGTCGCGCCTGCGTTCGGTGACCTGGTCGTATAACTTGTTGATAGAATCGGAAAGATCGACCTTGGTCTTTTCAGCCGTTTGCCTGAGTTTTTCAATCTCGTCGAAGAGCTCTTTTATCGGTTTTTCAAAGTCCAGGAACTGCCGGTTTTTATCCAGGGGCATAGGCTTATTATATGGGTGTAAATTTAAGCTAAGCGTAAAATATAGGAAAGTTTAAATTCAGGGGCCCATTTGGGGGGCTTTTTACATCGTATGGGGGCTCTGCAGAACATTATGTTCAGACTGTGGACCTCCGGGGAAAGTTGTGGAACGAATCCACAATTTCAGTGTTTTGCATTCCCGGAGACGGCACCGGTAGATCAATTCGGGATACTTTGTTTTGGGTTTAGGGGTTTGATTGCGGGACCCGCTTCGTGAATTTTCGATGATAGAAATGGAATGATCCAATGCTAACCTCGTTTGTTCAGGAATTGACATTGTCTCTTTTTCCAAAAAATTCAAACCACTATGTTGAAAGATTCCACGTCTGCGTCTTAACCTGCTTTTGCAAGTTGACCGGATGGTTGAATACTGTTGAATGAGCGGATCTATATAGATCTGTTTTAGTGTTTCAGTGATTGTTAGCGGGTCCTTACCGGCCTTGAGCATCTTCAATGCTTCACCGGTTAACAGACGGTAGAGGCTATATTGTTTTATTTCTGTGGGAACCATTTTATACAATGAGGCAGCGATGGGCGAAGCCTCCTTCATACGGTTACCGCTTTCGCGGAAACCCCTGAATGCAGCATCTTTCTTCACACGTTCACCCGTGAGCGAGGAACACCTGCGGACTATATTCTTCCCGGAAAAAGGGGAATAATAATAGTACAGGTTCAGTTTCCTGTCTATACCGGTAATTACATTATTTGCGATTCTTTTCATACAATCAAAAAGCAACGAAAAAAATATTGGGATAGTATGTATGGACGACGAAAAAATTATTCTGATCGTCCCGGATGGTAAAATGTTCATGATAGTCAGTGCTTGTAATTCATTTGTTCACTTATTAAAATAAAGAGATAAAGCGCAGTTTTGCCTTGCAGCAGATGTTCGGCAACCAGGTTCAGGATACCATCGGCTTCTTATTGTTTTCTTATTGTATTCTTGTTGTGTTCGCTGTTTCTTCGGGTCGGATGGCTTTCTACAGGGAGAAAACAAGAAGAATACCCGAACACAACAAGAACACAGAAGGAAGAATATGTTCAAAAATGGAAACACCCCCGTCAGGAAAAATCTAAAATAAATTTTACGGAGGCTCTGTGCACACTCTGCGATTTTCTCTTTTCCGTATCACATATTTGTATAATATACCCCTAAAGCCCTTGCCCGCCGTAGCTTTAGCGCAGGCGGGCAAAGCTTAAGGCTTAAAGCTTAACCAAAAAGATTAAATATCTGTAAAGCGTTTTTCTACTGGATTGATTTATAACGAATTCCGAAAAAAACCTGCTGAAAAGTTTTGATAAAATGATAGCAAAACCATTATCTTTGCCCTCCTTCGGATGAAAAAACGGAGGCTGATGGCCGTAAAAGGCAACTGTCCTAAAAAAGCAGTCACATCAAACAAGAGGATCGGTAGTTCAGTTGGTTAGAATGCTGCCCTGTCACGGCAGAGGTCGCGGGTTCGAGTCCCGTCCGGTCCGCCAGGTTCCTTTTTAAATCTTCAAAACCCTTTAGAACCCTTGATTCTAAAGGGTTTTCTCTTTTTTAGGATTCGCTATTCTTCGCAATTTTTCGTACTTTGTATCAACAGTGTTTCAGCGAACCTAAAAATGTTTCAACAGTGGGAACCTACGCCAGTATCAAGTTTTATCTTCTGAACCGTGATGAAACGGCAAGTTTAAGGCCCATTTACATGCGGATTACTTATAATCGCAAAAAAGCGGAACTCCATACTGGTTTTACCTCAACTTTAAAAGACTGGGATGCATCCAACCAGAATAGCCGGAAAAACAGCACCATCAATAAAAATCTTTCAGAAAAGAAAGCGGCGGTTTATACATTCCTGGACGAACTTGAAAAGGTTAATAAACCCGCAACCGCCGCTCTTTTAAAGGATTTATTAACCGGTAAGGCAAAGGTCAAGGTCAGTGTTCTGGAATACCTGGATAACCATATCAAAGAGATAACAGTCAGAGATCAGATAAAAACAATCTCACTTAATAAATATAAACAGTCCCTCACCACACTTAAAAACTATATCGCTGAAAAATATGGGAAGGCCGATTTGTTCATGGATCAGGTCAACTATGATTTCATTAATAGCTATGATCTGTATCTTAAGAAAACGCTCAACCTCCATAAGAATACGATCAATAAATATCATTCGCGTCTTAGGACTCTCCTGCTTAAGGCACTCGCCGAGGGCATTATTTTTAAACAGCCATACGCCAATTTTAAATTAGTAACTCAGAAAACAAACCGGGAGTTTTTAAGCCAAGAAGATCTTTTGAAAATTGTAAGTAAAGACTTATCACATAATAAGAGCCTGGATAAAGTTCGGGATCTGTTTGTCTTTTCCTGTTATACCGGTCTTAGATTCCAGGATGCGCAAAACCTTACCATAGACAATCTAACAACTTATAATAAAAAGGCATTTTTGAGATTTGCCCAGGAAAAAACTGGACGGACTATCGATATTCCCCTACTACCAGTTGCAAAGAAGATATTGGAGAAATATAAAAATGAACCTGAAAGAAAAATCTTTAATAAGCTGCTCCCAAAGATAAGTAACCAAAAGCTCAATACTTATCTCAAGGCGATTTGCGATCTGACTGAAGTAAAGCAACAGATAACACATCATATGGCCCGACATACGTTTGCCACAACGATTTGTTTAAACAATGGAATGCCAATGGAAGATGTAAGTAAGCTGCTCGGACATTCGAGTTTGAAGACAACCGCTATTTATGGAAGAATTACCAATGACAGACTACAGAAAAGTATGGAGAGGATAAATAAGAAAATTTAATATTTATTATAAAGTAGGAACAATCAATTATCAAATTTAAATCATTCCAAAAACAAATATTTTTTTATGAATATTGATTCAATGACTCAATGGTACGAAAACCTGGTTACCGAAATGGAAAAGGATCCTGAAAAAGCATTCCAGACATTCGAATCAACTTGGAGTGAATTCTCCCTCGAGGAGCGAAAATCATTGGCTGTATTTCTAGTGAAGCAATGCAATGAAGTTTTTGAGAGCAAATTCACTGACATAAAAATCAAAATGTATTGGATTGCTATTGGGAATATGTCGACAATTAAATACATTGAAGATGGGCCATTGCCTATCATGAATTACAATCCTGATGAAGATATTAAGAAATTGGTCAAAGTATTCCATGAACTAAAGACTCGGGGTTACATAAAAAACACCAACGAAGAAATTGCAAAAATTATGGCTAAAATCTTTGATTTGAATTATGCAACTATATTCTCGTATTTAAATTCTGCATCCCACCATTTAGGAGGCATCGAAAATATTCTGGATAGCAATTCCAAGTGAATATATAATTCAAATAAAATAATTGAAAAAGCCCAGATGTGCATCTGGGCTTTTATTTTGTCCTTAGATTTTCCATGGAAAATTAAGAAATTTTATTCTGTAATCCAAATCAGAGTACGAACAAGTTGAGGAAAATGGTTTCCTCAACGTTGAGGATATTACTTTCCTCAATTCTGAGATTAAAATTCAATAGAAATTTGAAACAAAAAGATACTTTATGAATGAAAACAAACCATTGCGAAAGGAACTTACCCAATCCTATTACATGTTACCCGAGGAATTCTTCGATAACATGCTCGCCAGACAGGACCGGATATTGGAATTCATTGATAGTATGAACAAACCAGGCCTTAACGGTTATATCACCGAAGCGCAAGCCGCGCAGCTTCTTAATAAAAAGACGACCTGGTTCTGGATGATGAGGAAAGAAGGAAAACTTCCATTTAAAAAAATAGGACGAACAAGTTATTATTCTGCAGAAGATATTAGATCCTTACTCGAGACAGACGGATAGTCTATGCAGGCGTTCAACACCTCGAGAACTACGCCGTAGAATTTCATTTGATTAATTAACTCTAGAGAAATGACCAAATCGAATGGACAATAAATTGCAAAGCGCAAGTATATCATCAAAAGAAATAGGCGAACATTTACAAACGCTCATGGTTGAATTTGAGCTATTGCCCCACCATAAAATATTGAATGGTCTGCTTGATAAAATCGAACCATTGCACTTTCGATTATTGGCGGATCTAAAATCTGATGACGAAACACTAAAGAGAAAACACTTCTTGATTCTGGTCGTAGAAAGAGTCCTCGAACTAGCGAAAAGTAACAATTGGGGCCTATGCAAAAATCATGATTTTATTTATTTATTCAATGGCGCATATTGGCAGTTACTTGACCAGGATGAATTAAAGAACTTTTTGGGTGAAGCTGCCAAAAAAATGGGTGTAGATAGATTCGATGCTTATTACTTTCAATTCAAGGAAGATTTGTATAAACAATTCATGACAATGGCACACCTACCAAAACCAAAACGGTCAAGCAAGAAAGTGGTTATCAATCTAAAGAATGGAACATTTGTGATAGACGAAAATGGGTTTTCTCTTAGAGATTTTGACAGAAGCGATTTTCTCATTTATCAACTGCCATTCGACTACGATCCAACTGCAAAAGCATCAAAATTTCAAAAACACCTGGATAAGGTCTTGCCTGATAAGGAATCGCAAATACTGCTTGCGGAATATTTGGGTTATGTATTCATGCCACAGGAAACATTAAAGCTAGAAAAAGCTCTTTTACTTTATGGATCTGGAGCCAATGGAAAATCTGTTTTGTTTGATATTATGGCCGCATTGTTCGGTAAAGACAATATTACAAGCTTTTCATTAAGGAGTCTTACCAACGAAAATGGATATTACAGGGCCATCCTTGCTAATAAGCTGGTTAATTATACCAGCGAAATTGGCGGAACTTTGGAAACTGCAGTATTCAAACAGCTCGTGTCGGGTGAACCAGTCGAAGCTAGATTACCCTACGGGGTTCCGTTTGTCATGGAACAATATGGTAAGTTGATTTTCAACTGCAATGATCTTCCAAAGGATGTTGAACATACTGATGCATATTTCAGACGGTTCATAATTATACCATTTATCGTGCGCATTCCCGATGATGAACAGGATAAGGAGCTGGCAAAAAAAATTATTCATGATGAATTGTCTGGAGTATTCAATTGGGTTCTGGATGGGTTGAAACGATTACTCGCCCAAAGAAATTTTTCGAAATGTGAAGCTGCTTTAAACCAATTAGAAACATATAGACGTGAATCTGATAACGTGCAGATGTTTCTGGATGAAGAATCCTTGGAAAAATCCATTGAAGCACCGAAATTTC
This sequence comes from uncultured Bacteroidota bacterium, assembly GCA_963711345.1. Lineage (GTDB taxonomy): Bacteria > Bacteroidota > Bacteroidia > Chitinophagales > Chitinophagaceae > Puia. The sequence continues at coordinate 2,739,823 of CAVQDS010000002.1, forward strand.
TGAAAGAGATTTATGCACAATACTCTCAATACACAAGAGTGTCGGGGTATAAGGCCTGTTCCTCTCATACTTTTAGCCAACGGTTAAGATCCCTGGGGTTCATTTTTGAGAGAAGATCTAAAGGGTATGTTGTTTTTATAAAAAATAAAGTTGATTAATTGCTGCATTATGTTCACTGGCTACATAAATTCCTATGCTAGCGCAAATGAAGCTTGTGCAGTGAATGCACTTTAAAATAAACATTTGTGGCTGCCTATAGATACGAACTAGAAAATTATAGTGGGCCTGATTCCAGGTATATGTGCCCAGCTTGCAAAAAATCGAGAGTATTCACAAGATATATCGATAATTCTACCGGAGAATTATTACCCGACATTGTAGGCAGGTGCTCCCGTGAAAAGAAATGCGGATACCACTATCCACCAAGACAGTATTTACTAGATAATCAGCCTTTGGCTGAAAGGTATACACCATTTCAAATGAGCTCTGCCGACAAGAGCCCCACAATCGTTCCAAAAGCAATCTCTTTCATACCTCACCGCTTATATGCGGAGTCTCTTGGAAATTACAAAGCGAACTGGTTTCATGAATTTTTATTTAACCTATTCGGAAAGAACATCACCAATCGAGTTATTACGAAATATTCCATTGGGACTTCCGACTTCTGGCCAGGATCTACCATATTTTGGCAAATAGATCTAAATGGATGCATTAGGACTGGAAAAATTATGCAATACGACTCTTTGACAGGACGTAGAATAAAGGAAGAAAGTTCAACCAGCTACTTTCGCAACCATATTGATTGGGTTCACTCGATTCTGAAAAGAAATGGTTCAATGCCTCAATTCAACCTGCAACAATGCTTTTTTGGGGAGCACCTTTTAAACCATAGTCCACAAAATGTCATAGCAATTGTTGAATCTGAAAAAACTGCCATCATCTCGAGTATCTATTTCCCAAAGTTTACCTGGCTCGCCTGTGGAAGCCTCAATGGCCTATCCGTCTCAAAATGCAAAGTATTGGAAGGAAGAAAAATCATACTCTTTCCAGACTTAAATTGCCTTCCAGATTGGGAGAAAAAAGCGGTTCAAATTGGATTGTCTATCCCTTGTAAAATCAAGGTATCGACCTTTTTGGAAAACAGGGCACCGCTAACTGACAAATTGCAAGGTCTCGACCTTGCTGATTATTTAATAAGACGAGATGAAAAATTTGGGTGGGCTCTAACGGAAATAGATTATCCTATTTTTTGGGATCAGAATTAGCCAATATAGAATGGCTTTGTGGATTTAAGCGAAAATTCCCCCTTTTTCGATTTTTGCGGTTCCGCAAAATACTTTTTTTTCTCTATATTAACAAATTGAAGTCTTCTCGATTTTAGGATAGCACTAATTTGAACTTTTTACTATTACTATTATGTTATGGCTATTGATTGTGGTAAACCCAGAATGGGTTTTATGCGACTCAGGTTTTCCATTGCTAAAGGCCTTCGCATATTCTCTGCTTGTCAGATTATTTAAACAGCCATGAGGGATTTTATTATTGTAAGTCGTCATCCATTCATCGAATAATATTCTGACTTGTTCAAGATTATCAATAAAGTGGGCATCTAGAATATCACCACGGTAGGTTTTATTAAAACGTTCGATATAGGCATTCTATATGAGTCTTCTTGAGCAAAAATCGTGAAACGATCCTTACTTCAATAACTCAGACAATTTTGACTTTGAATAAGGGTTTACACTTAGGAAATCTCTCTCCCCACCAAATAGATTTCCCTAAATTCTTTCCTTTTGGGCAAAATTGCCCTTTTACTCAGAAATGAAGCCTCATGGTGAGAAGACTCGTTATATGGTTATGAAAGAACAAGTTGTATTTTAAAACATTTTAAAAGTGAAAGTCGATAAACCAATTTATATTTATAGTGACTGAATTTCAGTATTTCACAACTATTTCTCGTTTGTAAATAACAAAGGATTTGTGTTTTGGTCATGAGAGAAAAATACGAATTTAAATAGGCTACTCAAATCCTGCATATAAGTCAAAGAATAAGATGGATACCAAATTAAATGAAGCAACATATTTTATGTATAATAAACTAATTGTAAAGTCTTTAATAATACCCTCATTAATTTTTTTTCTTATTACAAATGTTAAAGCGCAACAAAATCCTGGTATCATAAATGGGTTTAAGTATGCTTATGTAAATCAAATAATTTATCAAAATGGTTTAAAAGACATTTATGGTATCATACCGACTATGAAAAATGATTTGACTAAAATTGGCCTAATCGTTCTAGATGATGATAGAAACAATTGGCCAAAAGAAGCTAAACTTAACCCATGTCTTATCGGTTTCTGGGCTTCAAATACTGGCTTTGGAAGCTTAGCTGGTTCAGCAACCGCTAAATTTCAAGTTAAAAATTGTAAAGGCGAAATAGTCTATGAAAATTCTTCTGGTGCTTCTCACTTTGGATATTCTTATGATCAAAACGTTCCATTAGCAATGGAAAAGGCATTTAAACCTCTTAATAAACTTGCATATTATTATTCCGAAACATTAACTCCAACAATAGACTACCCTAAAGTTGAGTCAACAAATGAAACTGAACTTACATTAAAAACATATTTTGATAACAATGTTCTCGATCCCATAGAGGGTATATATCAATCTTATCAGGATGACAATTCAAATTTTTATAAAATTGCAATTCAAAAATCCAATGGCACTTTTAAAGTAATTGTTATTGAATCTGAATTACCCCAATGGAAACAAGGTGAAATAAAAGCCTACCTCGAGCCAAGCTCAATGCAAAATTTATATTCGGTTAAATGGTATTTGGCAAATAAAAGTTTCATACAAACCTTTTGTTCTCTTGAAAATAACGCAGTATTATCAGTAGAACTGAGAAATCGAAACAATGAAAAAGAATTATCGAAATTCATAAAAATGTACCCTAGCGCCAATAATCACCAAATAGCTAATACTAATGCTGAAAAAGCTTCAGGCACTGGATTTGTAATATCGAAGGACGGCATTATCGCAACAAACTCCCATGTGATAACAGATGCAAGTAAAATTGAATTAGTTATAAAGAACGAAATTGGGACATTTACATATAAAGCAAAAGTATTATTAAACGACAGTAAAAACGATGTAGCCTTACTGCAGATAAATGATTCGAATTTCAAAGGATTTTCTATTATTCCATTTTCATTTAACGAGAAAGTTGAAATAGGGGAAAAAGTATTCACGATTGGCTATCCATTAAATGATATTATGGGTACAAATTTTAAAGTGAATGACGGGATAGTAAGTTCGACAAGCGGCATCGCTGATGATGTAAGATATCTTCAAATATCTGTTCCTATTCAACCTGGCAATAGTGGAGGCCCACTTTTCAATAAAGATGGAAACGTAATTGCAATCACTTCTTCGAGACTTAATAGTAAAGCTGTTGGCACAGAAATAGAAAATGTCAATTATGCAATAAAAATTTCTTACTTGCTAAATCTTTTTAATACACTACCAAATTCAAATCAAATTTTCATTTCCACGCTATCGGGTAAAGATTTACAGGATCAAGTAAAAGTTCTTAAAAACTTTGTTTGCCTTATAAAAATTTATTAAGTCTTTTTTACTATCAAAAATAAATTCAAAAGCTTGGTAAAATCAATTTAATTAAATAGCAATTTCAAAACATGCCGCTATATAAATTAGAAGAACTTAGGAATCAATTAAATGAAAAAGAATTTCGTTATGAAACAAAAGCTAAAGATATTTTAAATAAATATGCCGGTGAAAAACTTGTTCAAGAATCGAGATCCTTTTCTTTACTTAAGACTTATGATATTTTCCTTTCTCATAGTTTCAAGGATGCTGCCCCTATCTTAAGACTTAAACAAATTCTTGAAGGAAAAGGATATTCAGTCTATGTCGATTGGATCGAAGATAAAGATCTAAACAGATCTAAAGTCAATACGGAAACCGCTAAAGTAATTAGGGAAAGACTTAAGGGCTCCAAATGTCTTATTTATGCAGTAACGAGCAATTCTGTAACTTCTAGTTGGGTTCAATGGGAATTGGGCCTCGGCGACGGCCAAAAAGATGGAAGGGTAGCAATTTTGCCATTATTAGAAAGTGAAGAAACTAATCCTACATTCTATAAACAAGAATATTTGGGCCTATACCCATACGTTGATAATTTCATGGAAATAATTTATGTAAATGGCAAAAATTTAAAGAGACTAGATCAGTGGATATTAGAGCCAAATCCGTTAGTGTCACTGATGTATTGAACTAAATATATTAAAATGGAATTAAGTTAATTGATTTGAAATAATGCTATTCAAATATCAAATAATATTTCTTGGAGCGGCAAATAAATTCAAGATCAAAATTGTCGAAACAGTAAAATCAAGAATATCTGATTTGAATATGGATTTAGATTCGGTTCAAATCATAGATGGAGATAATTTAACAATATACAATCCTAAATCGCCAACAGTTGCAATTTATTTTGGAGATAACACAGATTCATTTCCTGATACTGACATGCTAGATATTTTAATCTATAACTGTGCTTTTATCGTTCCTATAGTTGAAAGCTTAACAAATTTCACGAAAAAAGTACCGACTCAATTAAAATATATAAACGGATTCAAGTTATATGAAGAAATAGACGTTGAACCGCTAGTCAGTATATTACTCGAAAATTTGAATTTGCTCAGACAAACGAGGAGATTATTTATTAGTTATAAACAAAAGGAATCAAAATCGATAGCAATTCAGCTTTATGAATATTTAGACGAACACGGGTTTAATGTCTTCCTCGATACACACAGCATTAGGCCAGGAGAACCATTTCAAGAAGAATTGTGGCATAATTTAGTTGACACAGATGTAGTGATTATTTTAAATACTCCTGGATTTCTAAAAAGTAAATGGACAGTTGAAGAATTAGCCAAGGCCTCCTCAATGTCAATTGGAATATTGCAAATAGTATGGCCAAATTATGATCCAGAACCCAGTTCTGCCTTTTGCTTGCCGAACTATTTAGATGCGGAATCATTTATTGATAGTGAATTTACAAGTGATAAAATTCAATTAACTGAAAATTCATTAAAAATAATTTTAAACGGTGTGGAATCGATGCGAGCTAGAAGTCTTTCAGCTCGTCAGGGCAATTTGGTAAAAGAATTTTTTGCATCTTCCTTAAATTTTAAAATTCAACCTAGACTGCAGCCACAAAAGTTTATTCAAGTAAATAGATCAAACGGACAATTAATATCACTCTACCCCATTATTGGAGTTCCAAATGCCTATAATTATAATGAATTTGAAGAACTTATAAAATTAATTACTGAGAGCGAAACGCCAGAATCGTATCTACTATTTGACCCAAGACTTATTCGAAATAAATGGCAGAAACACATAGCATGGCTTGACAAACACCTTAAAATTAAAAGTGTTAAAATAACTGGTATTGATGAATGGCTTAAAAATACATTAATCACATGATATTTTTATCAGCAAGCATTCCAGATCCTAGGAGAAATCCTAAGTATTTTGAAACTGCCGACATAGTAGCTATTAGGGATTGCATAAGAGCTTTAGCAACTGTTGTCATTCCTAATACAAATCTAATTTGGGGTGGCCACCCAGCAATAACCCCACTAATAAAATTTATTTTAGAAAAAATGGGTAAAAAATCAGAAGAACACCTCATTCTTTACCTGTCTCTTTTTAAAGAAAAAGAGTTCTCAGATGACGTAAATTATTTCAAAAATGTAATCAAAGTCCCTTCAAATAAAGATCTAGAAAGCAGCCTTTTTGATTTGAGAATTAAGATGATTACAGAAAATGAATTTTCTGCTGGAATATTTGTAGGGGGAATGGAAGGGGTAGAAAAAGAATTTGAACTTTTCGTCAAGTATCATCCCAAAACAGCCACATACCCTATCGCCAGTACCGGAGGAGCTGCGCTTTCAATTTTTCAAAACGGTGAATTCAAATGGGATATTCGTTTATTACAAGAATATGCCTATATGTCATTATTTAAATCACTATTAAAAATATAGTCATGAGCAAAAAAAAAGTATTCATAAGTTTTGACTTCGACAATGACAAACGCTTGAAAGACTTTCTTATTGGACAGTCTAAATTAGAAGATTCCCCTTTTGAAATAATTGATGGTTCCCTAAAAGAAGCTGCGCCAGAAAAAGAATGGCTGGGAAAAGCGAGAATTAAAATTAAAGCATGTGATTTAGTTATAATTATGGTAGGCCCAGGTACACATAAAGCACCTGGTGTCATAGTATCCCAATGACCAAGTACATATTGTTCAGAAGTATTCTGCGACGGGTTAGTTTTTAAGAAATGGTTTTTATTTCCCAATGTGGTGTGGTAACAGGTCCTGGACTTTGTTGATCGGATGAGAAGGTATTTTTTGCAATGTATTTTTAAGCCAGCCGTATGGTTCGATGCCGTGCAGTTTACAGGTTCCAAATAAACTGTAGAGCATCCCGCTTCTTTTGGCGGCTTCATGAGATCCGGCAAAGAGATAATTTTTTCTACCCAGGGCCACAGGCCGTATGCTGTTCTCCACCGGATTGTTGTCGATGCTGAGCATTCCGTTTTCGGTGTAACGTGTCAGGGTATCCCATCTTTTAATACTGTAGGCAAGGGCTTCACCGATATTGCTTTTGGGAAGTGCATTGATGTATTGTTCTTTCATCCATGTACCGAGGGATTCCAGTATGGGTAGCGATTGTTCTTGTCGCCTGGTTTTTATTTCATCTGACAACAACCCTTCTTCTTTGCATTTTCTTTCAATCGCATAAAGTTTTTGTATTTCACTGAGCGCATATTCTGCAACGTCTTTACTATTGTCAAGTGCTTCGGTAAACTTGCGCCGCGCATGAGCCATGCAGTGTATTTGCCGGATGTCTTTGCGCGCGTCAAAGTGATCATACACCTGGTAGCCATCGGTCTGAAGATAGCCTTCGAAATTTTCGAGCATCTTCGCAGGTCCTTCCCGGCCGCGACCCTCCTGGTAATCGAAGATGACGATTCTCTCGATACTGTTCTGATATACCCAGTAAAAGCCTTTATGAGATTCTCCTGATTTATCTCTGTCCAGGACCCTGATCGGTGTCTCATCGGCATGCAGATAATTACTTTTCAGTACTTCTTTTTTCAGCGCCTCATACAGGGGTGTGATTAACCTGCATGTTTCACTCACCCAACCGGTCAGCGTAGCGTAAGGGATTTTTACGCCCGCCCTTTCAAAGCGCTGCATCTGGCGGTGCAAGGGCAGATGATCCACATATTTATCAATCAGGATTTGCGAGAGCAGTCCTTCACCGGCCATTGCTTTTTCAAGCGGGCGCTGCGGCAGTTCACCAATGAGGATGCCCGTATTATCCGGCTTTACATATTTTATTCGCTTGTACTTTTTAACGTAGAGCTCACCGGGCGCATATTCTAAAACTTCTGTTACTTCTTCGCCCATCATTTTGCAACCCGTGAGATCACCGGAAGGCTCTATAATAATTTCTTCGCGCCGCAGGCTTTCCGGTAGTTTCATCCGTCCGGGATGCAACAGTGGTTGTTGCTCTAAAGCGACGTTGGTTCTGGTATAGCTTATTTTCTGAGTAGTAACAATGCTCGCAGCTGCTAATTCAGTTTCTATGCCAAGTGATAACTGGGGATGATCTGAAGGGAGTGGAACAAAGCGTTCCTGCCTGGAACCGAAGATCATTTTCTTTAGCTGCGCAAGTTCTGATTCAAGCTTTGTAATCCGCAGTAGTGATGCGTCATAGAGTTCTTTGTAATCGTTTGCTGTAGCGGCTTGCATGATAAAACAAAGATCGTTTATCAGGTAAATATTACCTTATAAAGTACACAGTTTTTATCAACAAATTGCACGTGGCTGTTGGTATCTTTTGCGGTATTTTATTTCTTTCAGCGAGATGCCCTGTAAAATAAACTGCAACTGATCGGAAGTGATTTGCATGCTCCTGGCATCCAGGTCAAAGGCCGGAACTTCAAAGGTTCCTTCTTCTAATCTCCGGTAAAGAAGTGTAAATCCCCCTGATTCCCAAACCAGCATTTTGATATGTGTTCGCGGCTTACTGATGAAGACAAAAACATCTCCATCCATTACTCTTTTACCCAGTTCACCTGATATGATGCCGCAAAGAGAATCAAAACCTTTTCTCATGTCCGTCTCCTTGCGGTAGAGATGATACTTCCTGTGATCGCCGTATCCAAAACTGTTTATCATTTAAAGCAGTTCTTTGAGGAATGCCGCTGCTACAGGCTGAAATATTTTTATACCTCTCACCTCCGCGAACAAAACAGAAGTATGGGTTGCCGGAGTTGGATTTATTTTGAGCTTCGCAAAACCAGCTCTCTTTTCTTTGCCTTGTTTGCCGACATATTTATTTCTCCAGTTGTAATACGTCGCCTCGTGAATGCCTTTGGTCTTTGCAAACTCCTTTACACTCATCCCGCTTTTACGGCATTCTTCAAGCAACAAAATGATTTCCTCCTTGCTGCGCTGAACGCCTGAAGGTTTTGCAACATCCAATTCCATAAATATTGATTTGAAGATGAATGGCAAAAATATTCTTTCATGCATTTACTACCCATATGTACTTGGTCATTGGGATACGTGTCATAAAGGAAATAAAAATAGCAAATGAACTTGGCAAAAAGGTAATTCAAATAATAGGTTACAAAGATGGGGATTATAAAAGAGTTGAAGGTGGTGGAACTCTTTACTCATGGAATTGGCCTAATTTGAAAAAATTGCTGGCTTAAGTCATTGTCACACTAATATTTCGATCTATGAAAGAATACTGGATGACAGCTATAATCATATACATTTTGTTGGCGATTTTGAGTTTTATACCAGTATTGATTGCAATTTTAAGAAAAGTTAAGTTACATGCTGGTGGATTTGGATTTGAAAAGTCTCCACACTTTTCTGAGCATAACAAAGAACTATTAGAACAACATTACTCGAGAATTTATGGTACTCTAATATTTTGGAAAAATCAAGCTGAATGGAGGAAGCGTTTTCATTATTATACTCTTTTTTGGACAATTCCAATCTCAATATGTATACCAGTACTAGTTCAATATGTTGATTCATCAACTCAGTCAAAAATATTTCTCACAATAATTTCAACGCATACAGCATTATTAATATCTTTTCATAGAGCATTGAAAATTGAAAACAATTTTAGGGCTTTTAGAAATGGTGAGTCTGAATTTTATGATTTGTATCGTAGCCTGCTTGATAGACCACAGAGTTTTGGAAAATCTCAAGATGAACAAATTGAAAACTATTTTATCGAAGTGGAAAAAATAAGAAAACTTGTAAGAACATCGGAAACTGATAATTTTCCTATGTTGGAGGAAACAAAAACAAACAAAAAAGTAAGCAACTTACAATAAATCAATCCGGCCCCTACTCAAGACGACAAATTATGATAAACTATCAAATGCAAAATTGCACAAAACAAAAGGTAAATACTCGTCGCGAGCCCATCCGAATCATAACTCTCCCTTTGGTCTCAGAAGGCATTAAATTAAACATATTCACTAGTCCTGCCCTCAATAAATTTATGAAAATAGGAATTTTAATTTCGTTTTTCTTCGTTTCAGTTTTTTTTAATTCTTCAAATGGCCAAACTACATGGACCACTTATCATTTGAAATATGGATATTCATTAGATCTTCCGTATTACTTTTCAAAAGGAGGTTTAACGGCCTCCTCAATTCAATATTTTTATAACTCAATAGACAGAAAAATAAATCTAACGATAGAGTCTCTTGGGGGTGGGAATTCAAGCGCTCTTATTCAGGCTTATGGAATGGACACAAAAAGATTGACAGGAATACAATACGAATCACTACATGACACCTGGTATGTAATAAGTGGATCAGACAAAGATAAAATCTACTATTATAAAACGATATTGGTCAATAATCTTATCCATTATTTAAGAATAGAGTATCCAACGAACCAGAAACCATTATTTGATTCGATACTTCCAAGGATATCAAAGTCCTTTAAATAGAGTTTTAATTATTGTTGTGTAAGATCCATTTATTTTGGATCTCCCGGGGACTCTAACTGCCCTAGCAGACAAAACTGATTAGAATTTCAAGGAGGAACATTATGCAATTTGCACTGATTGATAATAAACGGGTAGAGGCTACATTCGGGTCAAAAGGAATTTGTCCCGGATGTTCGAAACCTGTCATTGCCAAATGCGGAAACCAAAGGATGAATCATTGGTCACATGGTCGCAATAAAATGTGTGATAATTGGTGGGAACCAGAGACAGAATGGCACCGCTCCTGGAAAAATAATTTCCCAAAAAAGTGGCAAGAAATCTTTTTACCTGATGAAAGAACAGGCGAAAAACATTTTGCTGATATACGTACCAGTTACGGACTTGTGCTTGAGTTCCAACATTCTCACATTCAGCCGAAAGAACGTTGCTCTCGTGAAAAGTTTTATGAAAATATGATTTGGGTGGTTGACGGGACTCGTTTAAAACGAGATTATCCTCGTCTTCTTAAAGGGAAAGATTACTTTCTACCTGTAAAGAAAGGAATTTTTCGAGTTGTGGTACCTGAGGCATATTTTCCTTCTTCCTGGCTTGATAGTTCAGTTCCGGTCGTTTTTGATTTTCTAGGTAATGAACCGATATCCGACTTTATAGGTAAACAAAATGTTCTTTATTGTTTGTTCCCTGTACGAAATAAAAAAAATGCATTCTTTGCAGAAATCTCACGAAATGCATTTAAAAATGCGATCATTAATGGTGAATGGTTAGAGCGGACAAACCGTTTTATGGACTACTTAAGTCAAATTAAATAAGAGAAACAAAACTAAATAGAGAAACAACGTATCCCAATGACCAAGTACATATTGTTCAGAAGTATTCTGCGACGGGTTAGTTTTTAAGAAATGGTTTTTATTTCCCAATGTGGTGTGGTAACAGTTCCTGGATTTTGTTGATCGGATGAGAAGGTATTTTTTGCAATGTATTTTTCAGCCAGCCATATGGTTCGATGCCATGCAGTTTGCAGGTTCCAAATAAACTGTACAGCATGCCACTTCGTTTGGCCGCTTCATGAGATCCGGCAAAGAGATAATTTTTTCTACCCAGGGCCACGGGGCGTATGCTGTTCTCCACCGGATTGTTATCAATGCTGAGCATTCCGTTTTCGGTGTATCGGGAAAGAGTATCCCATCTTTTAATACTGTAGGCAAGGGCTTCACCGATATTGCTTTTCGGAAGTGCGTTGATGTATTGTTCTTTCATCCACTGTACCGAGGGATTCCAGTATGGGTAGTGATTGCTCTTGTCTCCTGCTTTTTATTTCATCTGACAACAACCCTTCTTCTTTGCATTTTCTTTCAATGGCATAAAGCTTTTGTATTTCACTAAGCGCATATTCGGCAACAGTTTGATTATTGTTCAACAGCTTCGGTAGAACTTGCGCCGCGCATGCGCCATACAATGTATCTGCCGGATATCTTTACGCGCGTCAAAGTGATCATACACCTGGTAGCCATCGGTCTGAAGATAACCTTCGAAGTTTTCAAGCATCTTCGCAGGTCCTTCCCGCCCGCGACCTTCCTGGTAATCGAAGATGACGATTCTATCGATACTGTTTTGGTATACCCAGTAAAAGCCTTTATGAGATTCTCCTGATTTATCTCTGTCCAGTACCCGGATCGGTGTCTCATCGGCATGCAGATAATTACTTTTCAGTACTTCTTTTTTCAGCGCTTCATACAAGGGTGTGATTAACCTGCATGTTTCACTCACCCAACCGGTCAGCGTAGCATAAGGGATTTTTACGCCGGCCCTTTCAAAGCGCTGCATCTGGCGGTGCAGTGGCAGATGATCCACATATTTATCAATCAGGATTTGCGAGAGCAGTCCTTCACCGGCCATCGCTTTTTCAAGCGGACGCTGCGGCAGTTCACCAATGAGGATACCCGTATTATCCGGTTTTACATACTTTATGCGCTTGTACTTTTTTACATAAAGCTCTCCGGGCGCATATTCTAAAACTTCCGTTACTTCTTCTCCCATCATTTTACAACCCGTGAGATCACCTGCAGGTTCTATCATGATCTCTTCGCGCCGCAGGCTTTCCGGTAGTTTCATCCGTCCGGGATGTAGCAGTGGTTGTTGCTCTAACAGCGACGTTGGTTCTGGTATAGCTAATCTTCTGAGTAGTAACCACACTCGTAGCGACTGGTTCGGTTTCTATGCCAAGTGATAACTGCGGATGATCTGAAGGCAGTGGAACAAAGCGTTCCTGCCGGGAACCGAAGATCATTTTCTTTAGCTGCGCAAGTTCTGATTCAAGCTTTGCAATCCGCAGTAGCGATGCTTCTTCTGATGCGTTCATAGAGTTCTTTGTAATCGTTTGCTGTAGCGGCTTGCATGATAAAACAAAGATCGTTTATCACACTAAAAATACCTTATAAATGATCTGTTTTTATCAACAAATTGCAGGCGGTTGTTGGTATCTTTTGCGGTATTTTATTTCTTTCAGCGAGATGCCCTGTAAAATAAACTGCAACTGATCGGAAGTGATTTGCATGCTCCTGGCATCCAGGTCAAAGGCCGGAACTTCAAAGGTTCCTTCTTCAAGCCTTCGATATAAGAAGTGTAAATCCGCCCGTTTCCCAAACCAGCATTTTGATATGCGTTCGCGGCTTGCTGATGAAGACAAACACATCTCCATCCATTACTCTTTTACCCAGTTCACCGGATATGATACCGCAAAGAGAATCAAAACCTTTTCTCATGTCCGTTTCCTTGCGGTAGAGATGATACTTCCTGTGATCGCCGTATCCAAAACTGTTTATCATTTAAAGCAGTTCTTTGAGATAAGCCGCTGCTACAGGCTGATATATTTTTATCCCTCTCACCTCCGCAAACAAAACAGAAGTATGGGTTGCCGGAGTTGGATTTATTTTGAGCTTTGCAAAACCAGCTCTCTTTTCTTTGCCTTGTTTGCCGACATATTTATTTCTCCAGTTGTAATACGTCGCCTCGTGAATGCCTTTGGTCTTTGCAAACTCCTTTACACTCATCCCGCTTTTACGGCATTCTTCAAGCAACGAAATGATTTCCTCCTTGCTGCGCTGAACGCCAGAAGGTTTTGCAACATCCACTTCCATAAATATTGATTTGAAGATGAATGGCAAAAATATTCCTTCATGCTTTTATAAACCATATGTACTTGGTCATTGGGATACGAAACAACAAAGTCAATGAGCAGATATGATTTAGGCTATTTTAGTACCTATGAAATTGAAGATGTCTATTATTTTTTAGGAAAAAAACGAATAGAAAACCGAATAAATGAATTGAAGAACAAACCTTCGATGGGTATGAGACTAGAAGATTTCTTAATAAAAGATACTCATATTGCATGCAGAGGTACCTTATTTATCTTTTCGATTTTACTCAATTGGTTTAAAGAAACTGATATAGTCCTTCACTTATATAATAAGTCCAAAGACTATAATGAAGAAAGTTATTTTGAAAATGAACAAATGAAGAAAATTTGGCAGGAATGCAATGAAAGCATGGATAGATTAATAAAAAATTATCCCGACAAGAAAGAATATTGGCAAAATCAAAAGTTAAGTCCATTTTGGATTGATTATCATTTTTTTATTTCTACAGTTGTAGGAGAATTGATGAAATATAAAAAATATGAACTTGATAGTGAGATAAGCTCCACGCTAGAAGAAATTTTTAATTTCTACTATTCTAAATCTGAATCGATTACAACAAGAATAAAGCAGGATGGTTCGTTATGGCCAAACAATGGATTAGCTAACTTGGTTTTTTCAAAAATGCAAACCTTTTATAAATCGAGAAAGGAATTAGACAAGTTAATTGATATTACACAAAAAAGAATCTTGTTAGGTTGGAAGTAAAATATTTTCTTCACTCTCGATATTTACCATGCTATCAAAAAACGAAAAAAAGGCCATAAAGGAAATTGATGACCTAATTTCTTTATTAAATCTGAATCACAAAGAAATTGAGTCGGCTGAAAAGGCAGCGAGGCTACCCATATTGAGAAACATAAAAGATCAAATAATAAGAGGTGAAGTCGTCGTGAACTATACTTTTATTGACGAGATGTTAAACTGCATTATTTGCAACCACTATTTTGGAAGAAATAAATCTTATATCAAACTCTGGAAAACCAAAAGATTTAGGTATTTCAATTATTATATACTTGAGAAAATCTATTTGCTAAATAAACTTGATCTCGTGAAAGAACTAGTAAAAGTGCCCCGAAACATAGAAAATACCATTCGCGCAATAAATGATCTTCGAAACGGTATGGCACATGCATTTTTTCCAGAAAACCTCAGAAGGAATAAGCCTGTTTATAAGGGTGTAGATATACACTCTTATGAAGGGATGAAGCTTCTTAAGGATGAAAATAACGAGGTCGTAAACTTCCTAATGAAAAAAGCTTTTAACATCCAAGTACAATGACAATTAAATACCTGGAAACTGGGACAGTTGAAATTTTAGATCTCAATACATGGATAAAAAGAGTCCTAATTAATCTTGGAATTGCATTTATCTTAACTTCATTAAATGAAGCTTTTCATATTATGCGGCTAAATATTCAACAACTAACAAAGGATTTGAGCCAAATTGATCTTGATGATATAGTATCGGCCTGGAATTGGAAACTCGTGGATATGAAGGCGATAGCCATCATATCTTGTTTGGGTGATATATTTTTGGTCGGAAATGATAATTCAATAAATTGGCTTCAGACTGATTCCGGTGAATTAACTAAAATTGCAAAAGACCTGGAACAATTTGAACATTTCCTTGATGATGCCGATAATGTTGATAATTGGTTTTTGCCTTCTCTAATTGAAAAACTTATTCAGGCAGGGAAGGTCCTAAAAGTAAATGAAGTTTACAATTATAAAAAGCTACCAGTCCTGGGAGGGGAATATTCGATTGAAAATATTGAGGTAGTAAATATGAGAATACATTTTGCATTAACCGGTCAAATCTGCGAGCAAATAAAAGACTTACCTGACGGTACCAAAGTTAAAACCGTTATACAAAATAAATGACAGAAAGATTTGATTCCATAAAAGACAAAAATATTGCATCACCGGCATATCATCACTTGCTATGAGCGTCTATAAAAAGGGATATTGTCCAGTTTGTAAAACCCTTTACTTGTATCAACAATTTTAGCCTACATAGTTTCAACAGTCCATTCGTCTAAAACTGAACTAAAATAACGGAATAGTATTTTAACAGAATCACCTTTATTTTCCTTCATTGTAAAAAGTTATCGGTTCGGCCTATCTTCTTAGGGATTTGTAAGAATTGTGTAATTTGAAGTAAAATCTTCATGAAAAAAGAGGAATTCTGGAACTGGTTTGACGAAAATAAGGCTCTTTTAGAGGATTTGATATCTGAGAAGAGCCAGAGTTATGAAATATATGAATCCCTTTCTGACAAACTAAAACAATATAACGAGTTTCTCATACCTGAAATTACTAGTACTCTGGAAAATAAATTTGTGTTAGTTATTAGTTGTGACGGAATGAAACAGGGGATACCTTTTGTTGATTCACTAACTGAAAACCTGAGGCATTTTGACAATTGGGAGGTAGTAAAGTTTAGGCAACCAGGTCCCATGAAGTCTATCCCACTTCGAGGATTAAACCTTAGAAGAAATAGCATTTTCCTTGAATGGGAGAAAACAGTTACCGGCAAATACAAAATCACATTTTATGTTAAAGGTTATTCCTCAAAAAATGATAGCTACGAAATAGCTACTTTACTGCATCTGGATCATACAATCGGAGAATATAATGCAATGACCAAAGTTGAAGGAGTAGAAATAAAAAAGTTGGGATTACTTCATTCTAAAAAAGGTCTTAAAACATTGGATGAATTTCGTACAGAAATCGAAATAAGTTGAAAAATTCTTCTGACAAAAAATGAAAAATAATCATGTGAAGTTTAAAATCTTCCGCTTAATTCCTTTTATAATATTATGTTTTATTGTTTTTAATACCTGGATATTATTCTTGACTACTGATTATATTGCCAATTGGAGGCATTACGTATTATTAGCTTTGTTACTAATAAATATAGTTTTTTATTTTACAAGGTTTAAACAAGCATTACTATTGACAGGGGTAATTTTGATACTCTGTACTTTTTATTTTCTTCCCCCATTTAAAGCATTGGAATCTTCATTTATAAATATTGGACAAGTATCCATACCATGGATTGAATATTGGTCATTCTTGATATTGATTATTTATTTTGCTATTAATTTCAAATTGTTGATTGAATTTTATTTAGATTTTAGAGAGAAAAAAAGAATCATTTAAACTAGTTAGAATAACTTCAAAGGCAATACTGTTTTTGCTGAGAGCAGCAGAAACTTTTTAGAAAAGAATTATTAACATGGAAACTATACCTAAAACAAAGGAAGTAAAATATGGAGAGAGGACTTTAAATGTTTTTTATTTCCTTGATGATACAACTCTCAATAAAGAATCTGGATTTCTAACTTTAACAGTTGGGAGTGATAGTGGTGAGATCGAAAGGCTACGGTATAGGGTGGGCAAAGATATAATTGAAGATGATGAGCGTTTAAAAACGGAAGTTGATAATCTAGTAATTGATTACTTAGATGAAATGAATGAAAAACAGTCGCCCAACTAAGAGACGTCTGTCGTGCATGGGTTAGTTTTTTTTCTGATTATGGGGCAAAATTTGACTAATAAATGGATAGAAGGGACTCGAAAATGGGATCTGGCAGGGTCTCGAACTTTTGGGGAAAATCTGTTTCAATAATGTTTCAGTAAATGGCTTTTAAGAAATTAGTATACTAATTATCAACATATTACAGGACTGCAAAAGTCCCGTCCGGTCCGCATAAGGTTCTGAGAAATCAGAACCTTTTTTTATGTCAGAATATTTTGCATATGTATGAAGGAGTAAAAAAGATGGAACCTACTATAAAGGATTTACTACTGACTATCTGAATAGGTTTCATGACCATAATTTTGGGTCAACGCGGTTCACATCAAACAAAAGGACTTGGGAACTTATTTACGTAGAAGAATTCAAAACAAAAAAGGAAGCATTAATAAGGGAAAAGATGAGGGGTATTTATTATTAGTAGTCTTCCTTTTAAGATTTACAGGAATAAGCTAAAATTAAGCCCCATGGCATAACCGTTCTCTTTTTAAGCCCCGTCATCGTAATTATTAACAGCGATAAGTTCTTGTTTTTACACAACGGTTTTTACAAATTCTTCACTGTTTCGTACATCTGGCGATTATGAAGATATATTGGTCGATTTGCTGCAGACCGGTAACTAATGCAAAAGTAATTTTAGGATAATAATTATGCCAAGATGAAAAACATAGCAATCTATTTATCAAATATCGCACTTGTATTATCAGGATTTTTGATAATGTCCTGCGGGAATCCCAATGCAAGCATAACAGGCAATACAGCCGATGCGGCTTTATCGGCAGAAAATTCAACTTTTTCTTATAAGATTAATGGTCAAATTTATTCGTGGAGTGGCAACGATCCTTACGCAAACCAGGCTACAATAAACTCAGACAATGAAGTATTTTTTACACTGATGAGCAACGACCCTGCCGAAAAAAATCCGCCACAATTTGGTTTTGGTGTCAATGCAGTTGGCTCTACGACCATAAAATGGGAAAATATGGACCGGTTTAAATCGTCGGGAAGTAATGGCGGAAATCGTTTTGCTAATTTCAGGCTTTCCTATCCAAACGAAAACGAAAAGTATCCGGATTATGAATTTGGCCGTGCATCAACAGTCACCGTTATCATAACCTCTAAAAGCGAAACTCGTATTACCGGAACATTTTCAGGAGAGCTTGCAAATGTTGCTACCCAAAAGCCCTCGCAATTAACCGATGGTAAATTTGATCTGCCTTTAAAAAAACTAAAACAATAATTGCGTGTTTTACATACTAAAATTTAGTATCCGAACGTAATTCCGATACTTTTCCTTTATTCCGGCGACGACAACAATCCGGGTGATAAGGTGCTATTTGGTGAAAGAATGAATCTAATTCACCTTTCTTCGATTTTTAGGGAGAAGGTCACAACAATTGTAAGCCCCATAGATTTCAACGCTAGATCAATTGTTCTTAATATAATCTGTCTATTTTACACTCAACATCCAGGAGCCATTTTTGAACCACTTTTGTTCCAGCGCTGCAAGTGTACCGGATATTTGTAGAGTTGAAATATAATTTGACACCAGGTTCAGAAATTGCGGATCTCCGGGGGGTAACGCCATACCAATAGGTTCAATCGTCAACGGCTGTTCCGTAGTCACCAGGTCCTTTCCCGGATATTTCATAATTGAAAGCACACAGATGGGTTTGTCTGCAACCATGGCATCAGCCTGATCATTGATGACCATGTTTACTCCTTCGTCGTAATTGCTAACAGCGATGAGTTGCTGTTTTGCCATAACGGTTTTTACAAATTCTTCACTGGTTGATCCTTTCAGACAAACGATCTTATATTTTTTTGACATGCTGCCGGTATCAGCATTGAATGCTGCTACCTTGTCTGATTTAGTCAGGATTGATTTACCCGAAATGTTATAAGGGCCCGCAAAAAGCGCGATCAGATTTCGCTCCGGTGTGATGGTCATACCTGACATGATTGCATCAATCTTATTTGATTTGAGCGCGTCCATCAATTCTGAAAAAGGCATTTCTACAAGTTTCAGTTTCACGCCCATATTGGTTGCCAATGCATTTGCCAGGTCAATTTCAAACCCCATCAACTCCCCTGTTTTCGACTTCATCGAATAAGGAGGCTGATTACCACTGGTACCAATGCGGAGCTCTCCGTTTTTTACAATCGAGGCGAGCACTTTCTGACCAACTGCAGGTAAACAGTAAAGCATCATTAATAAAACGATAGCCAGGTAACCTGATAAATGTTTCTTGTTCATATATTCATTTATTTTAAGTTACCTTAAACTTACCCAATTTATTTGAATAGTGATCAGGTAAACAGGACGCTGTTCCTCAAAGTCCCGGATAGACCGGGTAGACAGTCCACCATTTGAAAGAACCGGTTTAAAATGAAAAATGTCATTCGAATCAAACGTGTCAATGAGGAATACATAACATGGGGTTTTCTGAATCTTTTTCAACTTTGAGCATTCATAAATCTAAACCCCCAGTTTTTTCAGTTTCCAAATTTGGAAAAAAAGATAGAATATAATACTCCACACTGAAAGAGTAATAGTGGAAGCCATCCAGAGCAGCCAGAGTGGAGGTCGGCCGGCTCTCGCAAACAAAGACCGATTATCATAATTTGAAATATACTTGGTGGGGGTTCCCCATGGTACTGTTTTCTCGGTTGTTATATTTCCATAGATATCATTATCCTCAACACTGGCAATTAAAACAAAGTTACCCGCCGAATCCCCCGGCAGGTTCAGGAGTTTAAAATCCGTGTTGACCGCACCTGTTGAATCAGTCGTAAAAATTGGCGACTCATTTACATTTAAATTGCCATCCAGTCTTTTCACTGCGATTTTTAAGTCTACTCCTTTCACCGGCAACCAGTCTGATCCTTTCTGTTCGAATAAAGTAGCTACAATCTTTTTGTCTTCTGCAGTATCCAGTTTGATCCTGGCCTTCGTCAGATCGAAACTTGTAGTAACAGCGCTGTACAACTGTGTGGAATCTGAAACAACCAGGAAAGTTTTTGAAGGAGATTTGTTCCATATGTCCCTGGCAGCTGCAGGTATAGGTAATGCAGCCAGCCCATGATTGTCTGTCGTGCACCTGCCCAGAAAATTAGCCGCATTTTCTGATCCGATATAAAAACTCACGGGAATTCCGCTGACCTGCTTAAACTTTCCGTTGATCTTCGCCTTTGTATTCACTTTTAAATACTGTAATCGGTTATTATCGTTAAAATAACTAAGTCCAAGGATCAGCTTATTCTTTTCAATCTGGGCCTGGGAAATCCCCATAATTGAAATAAAAAAAAGGCATGTAAGTACAGAATATTTAATCTTTTTCATGCTCTTCAATTTCTGAGATTGTTTCCTGGATTGGAATAATGGGAAATATCCTGGCGAACAGGGTAATAATAAGCAACATACCCGCCAATGAACCCATGGCAATAGCCCATTCTTCCCAACTGGGAAAATAATGTTTGTATGACTCAGGCACATCATGCATAGGCAAAAAAGGATGTAATAATGTTGGGGTTACGATCACATATCTTTTAAACCATGATCCTACAACCACTAAAACACCTGCTATAAATGCAGGAACAGGTTTTCTTCCCTTCCTGTTGATCAGTATCAGAATAGGTAAAAACATCGACGTTGAAATAGCAAACCAGAAAACTCCCGCAAACTCACCTGTGAATAGTCCAAGCAGATGATCTGCATCTGTTTTTTTCATTTTAAACGCCGGCACCAGGAATTCGTTTAAATTAAAATAGAGATATACAAAGGCGAGCATCACCACGATCTTACCCATTTTGTCAAAATGATTCAGCGTAATATATTTTTCGAGGTCATACATATACCGGAAAATAAACATGGCAACCAAAACAGCGCCTGCACCAACGAGAAAAGCACCTGATATAAAATAGGCGCCAAAATTGGTACTGTCCCAACCCGGTCGGTAGGTTGTAGCAAACAGCCAGGATGTTACCGTATGAATGGCAAAGGCAACTGGTATTATCGTGATGGATAATATACGAATTGACTTTTCGCTGATTTTTATTTGTTGAGGTGTATTCTTCCAGAAAGAACCTAAAAATCTATACAGGCCCCTGAGTAATTTCCCACCCCCCTTCTTAGCCTTCAGCATGATTTCAAAATCAGGCAAAAGTGGAAGGTATAAAAGCAAAAGGCTGATAAAAAAATAAGTTGTTATGACGATCACATCCCAGAGAATTGGTGATTGCAGGCGGCCGTGAATGAACAGATTGTAAAACCGGTCGGGGCGGCCCATATCAACAATAATAATAATGGAGGCGAAGGTGATCGCAGATACAGCAATGATTTCAGCGATCCTGGTTAAAGGTGTACTCCAGTTTACATTAACGAGTCTGAGTACGGCGGTAATCAGTGATCCCACTAAACTGATGGCCACAAAAAAAACAAAATTGGAAATATAAATTCCCCAGGATGCATAGTCCCGCATATCGGTAACTTTCAGCCCCTGTGACAACTGACGGTAATATCCTACACATCCAATCATACAAATAATCAAGAGCACTGCAGACCAGATCCTTCCCTTTGCGCCAAATTTCTTCGGCAGCAGATCGTCAATTATTTTTTGTTTCGTTGAAATCTCCACGGCTTATGAATTTATTTTTTCTATTTTATGTTCTACTGAGTCTTCAAGATCTTCAAAAGGAAAGTTCCTGTTTACGGGCGGCAGGTAGTATACACTGGGTTTTGTTCCCAGGTCTTCCATCATCCTGTAGCCTGCTTTATCACGGATCAGGTCGCTGAACCGAAAGGTTTCTGCACCGTTGGTAACCGTGTCTTCAATCATATCTCCGAAAAAGAAAACTCCATTCGGACAGGCCGAAACACAATGTGGCAATTCGCCTTTGCGGGTCATGTCAGCACAGAAATCGCATTTACTGACAGTACCTTTTTTTTGAGGAATACTGGTTTCACAGTTATAAGGTTTTTCTTTAATTGCCTGCGGGATCTCCGGTTCTCCCCAATTAAATACACGGGTGGAATAAGGACAGGCTGCCATACAGAAACGGCAACCTATACAACGGTCACTATCAATGAGCACTATTCCATCTTCCCTTTTGAAAGTTGCATCTACAGGGCATACTTTAACGCAGGGAGGTTCGTCGCAATGCATACAGGTAGTGGGTTCCCAATAAGGTGCTGTTTGTTCGGCATCCTGCATTGGATAAACTTTTATCCAATTTTCACCCGGGTTCAGTTCATGTGCATGGTTG
Organism: uncultured Bacteroidota bacterium; assembly: GCA_963711345.1. GTDB lineage: Bacteria > Bacteroidota > Bacteroidia > Chitinophagales > Chitinophagaceae > Puia. The sequence continues at coordinate 2,761,918 of CAVQDS010000002.1, forward strand.
CAGGCGGACTGGCAGGCTTTCACACTTTTACATCTGGAAAGATCAATGACCATCACAAACTTCTTCCCGGGTATTCCTTTCCGTGCTTCCGAGTTTGAAACAGGCGGAAGATCGACCGGCTTAAGAAAAGCTTCATCCACTTCAATCACTTCCCCATCAACCGAAAGTAACTTTACCATTTTGCCGGAAGGTTTTATCATGGCAGTAACCTTGTCCTCAAACGGGTTCGGCTTATCGGAACATGCAGTAAGAGTTGCTCCGGCAAGTAAACCGGTTAGTAAAAAATCTCTCCTGGAAGTATCGTTGATATTCATTTTAAAAAATTAAAAGTTTACCCCTTTTTTATCCAGTTCTGCAATTCTTCATTTGAAATTTTCACCTTCACCCGTTTTATTTTTGAAACGTCCACTTCAACTAGTTGCCCGTCCCGGGATAAAACTTTCATGGTCTCCTTTTTATCCGGTGGAGGGGCACAGGAAATGACTGGATTCTTTTTAGTAAATAATTTGATGAAAGGAAAAAAGGATAATAATCCTATTCCCGCCAGTAATTTTCTCCTGGTTCTTAAACCCTGGGAAATTGATTCATTATCTTTCATACAAAATATTTTAAATGTTCCGGAAATTATTTTTTCAGCGTCCGCATATAATTCACCAAGTCCCAGATATCATTTGGATCAGGGATTTTCTTCTTGAAACTCGGCATATCTCCCCTGCCTTCCGTGGTTTTATAAAATAAACTACCATCCGACTGGGATTGCATTTTAGCAGATGTCAAATCTTCTGGTTGGGTTTTTAACTGAGCTGCCTTGGTACCGTCTCCCATTCCTGTTTTACCATGACAGGAAGAACAATGCTGGTTCCACAATGCCTTACCCGAAGAAATCGATTCAGGAGACGACTTAACAGGATTAGCTTTTTTTGCTGCTGCATCAGGAACCGGCCAGGGTTTGGGTTCCTGATTAATTTTGAATCCCTGAGCAAGAAAGAAAAGACCGGTAATCAGGCTGAAAAGAAGAACTTTCATAAATGAGTTTTTTGATTTAGATTAAAAAAATATTTCCCAGATAAATTGTCCAATATTTATCGATCCCGAAACACATATTCAATATTTAAAAATTAAAGCATTGCGGTATAACTATTACCCAAAATAAAATTTCAGAAAAGTATCAATATTCGGCATATCGACAAGCTCAGGACTTTTTTTCGGATCATAGAGAAATAAACCACAGATATCGTTTTTGGCATTCAGGTCAATACAAATTCTATTCTTATCCGTTTTTACAAATAACAGATACCTGGCTTTAACAACTTCGACAATCCTGATACGTGGCCAGTATTTCCTAATTACGTTTCTGGCATTTTGCATCATGTAATAACAGTCATGTGTGATCGTCGCATAAACATTTCTTTCGTTCACTGATTTAATTCTTTCCATTTGCAGGGAATCGGGATTAAAAAAAACTGCTGACTCACAGTCAACGATAACTGTATCACTAAAGCTGGAAGGCGGCTTCATAATAAACTTAGGTTTTGACGCCTCATTTTTTTTTGCCTGCGTATTTTTATTTTCAATTGATTGTGAACAGGAACAGGTTAATAGCATTATCGCAATGATTCCGGGTTTAATAACTGGTAAACCAACTATCCGATTTAAAAATTCCATAACCTCGTGATGTTAAACCCTATCTGGAATTGACCACCGGGAACTTTCGTACCATTCTCAGTATATCCAAACGGGTTATTAGCATTGTATAAACTATTCTGTTGCGGGTTCAGCAAAGTGTAGTTATCTGCAAACAATTGAAAAGTATGTCCGCTGGTATTAAACTCAAAACCAAATGCGAAATTGGGATGCGGATTACCCGTTGCAAAAGCAGTAAGGGGCTGATCCCAATCAAAAATAAAGGATGTTCCCTCTGTCAATTTATACCTGCTGCAAAAGGTAAAAGTGTACATATTGAACTTCTGTTCCTTAAAAAGAACATTCGATGTATCAACCTTTGTATAATAGCCCGGAATAGAATTCTGATGAGACATACTAAATGCAATTTGTACGGATAGTTTATCATTGATCTTTCTGGCGATCATCAATTCATTGTAAAAAGACCAGCGCTGTGAATTATAGAGAAAAAGAACATTATCCGGATTCTGAACTGTTTTCACAGCCATATTTCCATAATAAGTCACACTCACAGGAAACCTGACATTGTCCTGCCGGATTATTGAATACTTGGCGCTTCCGTCCCAGAGCATATTCACTTTAGTAATGCCAAAACCAATTTCCAGGTTTTTAATAGGTGTGTACAGAAAGCCAAAGCGGATATCAGCAATTCCGTAAATACCCCAGAGATCCTGATATCCTTTTTGAACAGATCCAAACCTGTGCTGAATGTCTGCTTCAAAAGTCCCCTTAACCGGAACCATTACTGTTTGTGCGTCAATAATCTGACCAGACTGAAATGTATTTTTTACCGGTCTGGGTTTGGGAGGTGCTTCCTTTACAATTACAGCCGTGCTGTCATGTTGGGCATAAACTTCATTACCTGATATAAACAGTGCAACCATAAGAAAAATGCTGTATATCAGCGGCCTTCTTATTTTATTTATAAAATTTTTCATTTCATTAATTTATGGGGTCAGTTAATTATTCGGTGCACCATTTCTGATCCAGTCGTAAACTTTTTGCCTGTCACTGGCTGATGGAATATGAGGCATCATGATTCCATTGATAGCTATATAAAGTTCACTTTGTTCCGGAATAACCGTATTGACATAACCTCCTCCAACCAATTGATCATATGCTAACCCTTCTGTTAAATAAGGCATCTGTCCCCCGGGAACATGGCAACCCGATAAAGCACAATTAGAAGTAAATATTGGCTGAAGGTCGCCGCTAAAACTTACAAATTGTGGCGGCGTATTCTGGGAAACCGGAGGAACGATCACATCCTGATAGCAGCTAACTACACTAATACCCATAAAGAGCAACAATCCTCCAAAAATCAATATTCGTTTCATAATAATAATTTTTTGGGTGATTATTTATTATTGAAATTGACGTTACACTGCATCGTAATTACATCTCCAACTTCTGTAGTAGTTAGTCCAAAGGATCTGCAGTTAAAGCTGAAGTTCAACTGCAAACCAAATACATCATATGCGCCGGCTGTGCCCGCCCCGACAGTCTGCCTTTTAACATAAGAAAGTGTTCCGTTAATGGTTGTATCATGAGGCGCCGACAGCAAACCCTGCCAGGTCAGGACCATTGTTACAATATATCCGGAACTGTTGGGATCAAGGGTCACCTGGGTGGTTCTGATAATAGCAATATTAGAATCGATCAGATTTTGTGTACTGGTTATCAGCTTTGGTGCTCCTACATAACCCAAATAACATCCACCGTCTCTCGCAGGCTCACTGGTATTTGAAGTATTCATTTGTACGTACCCGGTAAAATAAGTTTTTGTGGGATCGTTTTCATAAAAGGCCCATGATGTATCTAACAAAGGCTGACCAGTAGTTGGATATTGTGTCTTTTGGGATTGGGATATGCTGCTGATACCAAAATCGTTAAACCTACCGGTTAACAAACCTGCTGCCCCAAGATAGTTAGCCGACCACAATGCACTGCTGTGCACCTGGTCAAATTTCCACGAACTGGTATCGCCGGGTGTCAAGTTTCCAGGCAGAAAAACACCATTACCACGATTGATATCCGGCGTGCTTGTCGCCGGTGGCGGAAGCACCTGATTCTCATGCGTGCAACTGGTAATATATCCTCCGATACTTATTAAAACCAACAAGCTTAAAAGTATTTTTTCACTTAGCAGTTTCATAAAAAGGCATTTTTAAATTATGGAGAAATGCAGAGAGATTATTCAGAATAATTAATCATGAAAATTACTTTTCAAATTTCATCCATGGCCTGACCGTTATCATCCGGGCAGATGACTTTAATCAGGAGCCGGGGTGTTTTTTGTGGATGGGGAACAACTGAAATAATAAAAACAGGAAGATATAAGCCGCCAGGTTTAGGAAAATACTTACCGTATATAATCTCATTTCATTTCTCATCATATCATGATCCCTGATAAATCCGCCGAATCGAAATAATAAATCTTTAACTATTACGAGGAAAAAAACCAGGCTGTGAAGCAAGCTTAATACCTGTCTTTTAGGTATGGCGGGTATCCAGAATAAAATTGACAATAGTCCCCAAATTTGCAACCATGGTTGTTGGATATGGTGCTTAATATTTTCAATAGTATAATCCGGATAAATATTTTTTAACTGGAGACCGAGGTATAACGTTCCTATAAGCGCATAAGCAAAAGGTAAAATTGAAATAAGCTCTGCTCTTTTTGAATTTTTATGCAATGTATTTCGGGTCAGAATCCGTACGAGATAATAAATCAACGGATAACCCGAAAAAAAAGCCAGCACTTCAAGCTGCTGGATGTCATTTAAGATGTTACTTCCCATACATAATCAATAAATGATGACCCAGGTTTTAGAAATTTTAGGATTATTATGAAGTCTTAACTCCAAACAGATACCCCACGCCGGCAGTGATTCCCATAGCGATAGTTCCCCAAAAACAAATCCTTAATACACTTTTTGTAATGTTTGACCCACCAACTTCAGCTGCAACCACACCTGAAAAAGCAAGAAATATTATGGCGAATGAATACTGAAAGAATACCATATATTTTATAGGTGCAAATATGGATACGAAAAGAGGAAGCAGGCCTCCTGTTATAAATGAAGTACCGGAAGCAAATGCGGCCTGCAAAGGTTTTGGTTCTGTGATTTCATTGATTCCAAGTTCATCCCTGGCATGTGCTTCCAATACATTCTTTTTTGAAAGCTGAACGGCTACTTTCATGGCCAGTTCATTATCCAGTCCTCTTTTTGTATAAAAACCAGCCAGTTCTTTTAACTCCTCTTCAGGCATGGTATCCAGTTCAATTTGCTCCCTCTTTAACTCAGCAGTTTCTACATCGGATTGTGAACTGACAGAAACATATTCACCTGCCGCCATGGATAATGCACCTGCGACCAATCCCGCCAAAGCTGCAAGAATAATCGGGCTTCTTGTATCACTGGCAGCTGCCACGCCAATAACCAGGCTTGTAGTAGAAAGTATCCCGTCATTTGCACCTAATACAGCAGCTCTCAACCATCCGCTTCTGTTTGAATAGTGTTTCTCCGGTACCATAATTTTAAATATTCTTTTGGTTAGTGAATGGCCGAGACATCTACCTTCTCAATACCTAAAACATGTAATTCTATGTGGCGGTCATGCGCTTTATTTCGGTACTCACTAATGATTTCCAATATATCATAGTCGATAAAGTTGCATTCACTCCCATCGATCGTTAAAACGCTGTATTCAGGAACTTCATCAAATGCTTCGCGCAGTTTAACCTTATTCAGGAAAGTTACATTGCTGTTGAGTTTTATATATTGCGTTACAATTCCATTGTGGTGGGTTCTTAAAATTTTATATTCTGCCTTAAAATTATTCCGGACAATAAAGTAAACGGACATTAAAAGTCCGATGCTTACTCCAATAAGAAGATCAGTTGCAAGGATAACAATGATCGTCAGCATAAAAGGAATAAACTGTTTCCAGCCGAGGCTCCACATATTTCGAAACAGTTTTGGTTTTGTCAGGTTGTAACCTGTCATAAGTAAAATCGCGGCCAGTGAAGCATAAGGGATTTTATTCAGAAGAAAAGGAATGAGTAATACCGCGAGCAAGAGAAAAAGTCCGTGCGTAAAAGCAGAAAGTTTTGTTCTTGCACCCGCATCAACATTTGCCGCGCCTCTTATAACAACTGCCGTCATAGGTATTGCACCCAGGAGTCCACAGGTCATATTCCCAATGCCCTGTGCAATGAGTTCCCGGTTAACGGGCGTAATGCGGTTGCGTCTGTCCAGCTTATCAATGGCTTCGATACAGAGTAAAGTTTCTAAAGTTGCGAGCAATCCGATGATTATTCCGTCTTTCCAGATCTCAGTTTTGGAAAATAATTTCGAAAAGTCAGGAAACGAAATATTCGCAAAAATATTCAGCGGAATATTTACCAATTGCATTTGCCTCACTGAAATATGCGTTGAAATTCCCGCAAACAGTGAACTGATTAAAACACCCAATACCACTACAATCAACGGTGCTGGTATTATCTTCATTTTTTTGGCCTGTGGCAATTGAAGAATGATAAGGATAATCAAAGAAAGTACGGTAATAAGAATAGTAGCTATTGTTATATGCTGATTGAAGTTTTTTAAATTGTCTATAGGATTTTTGGGAGATAACAAATGGATAAAACCACCAGACCAGAAATCGGGCTGGTCATATCCCAATGCCAGGGGAATCTGTTTGAAAATGAGCATCAATCCAATGGCCGCCAGCATTCCTTTAATTACAGAAGATGGAAAATAATTGGCAATTACGCCGAGTTTCAATAATCCGAGAAGAAGTTGAAAAAATCCCGCAATGATGACAGCCAGTAAAAATATTTTATAATCACCAAGTGAGATAATGGATGCTGCCACCAGGGTTGTCAGACCTGCAGCCGGGCCCGAAACCGCAAGCTGGGATCCGCTTATAAATGCAACAACCAATCCTCCCACAATACCCGAAAGGAGTCCTGCGTAAAGAGGAGCTCCTGAGGCTAAGGCAATTCCCAAACACAAAGGTAGCGCTACCAGGAAAACAGATAGTCCTGCCGGCAGGTCGTGCCTCAGCCAGATGATGCGGTAATATTTAATAGTTCTTTTCAAATGAAATCTTACCCTTGCCTCGTTCGGGGTAGAAAATATGCAGTTTATTGTTTTTCGAAACGGCCCGATTTTTCTGTAATTCTTATTCTGTACATGACACGCTTAATCCTATTGGTTTCTTTCGTGTCCTGGGTAGGGCCATGTTCGTGGAGATGCACCGTTGAGCTGGTTAAAAGATCCAGAATACTATTGTACAAATATTCCCTTCCTTTTTTAGCTTCTTCATCATCCAGCTCTTCAAAATAGCCCCAGACGATAACGCTTTCCCAATTCGCCATATTGAGCATGGAATCAACCTCAAAACACACAAAGGGATTTATCCGCATTACATCAAGCTTTAAGCCTTCATTGGTTTGACCATAAATATATTTTCCATCAAAAGCATAGGTCACCGGGGTAATGTATGATTTCTTACCATCGCTGTATCCGATACGTCCAACTGTCTGCATTGTCAGCAGATTGTTCATTTGTGTTTCTGTAAGAGTTCCCAGCATAATTAATTTTTAATTGTTAACAGTATCATCCATTTTATTCCTTTGAATTTCTTTTACTTTAACCAGCGCTACGAACGATACGGCCATTAATATGACAAGGCCTAAGTACGCTGCAAAAAAATTCAGATTTGTAATTGTCGTATATTTCGGATGCACTTTTTCCGGCCTGAAGGAAGGATCCGGAACAAATGCTTTTGTTTCTGATTTAATATATGCAAGAATACCCTGAATGTTTTCCGCAGTTAAATCGGGATGATCCGGCATGGGAATCTTATTAAATTTTTCGTACAGCGTAACTGCCGCTTTATCCCCGCCTTTAATTACCGTTTGCGAAGAATGAACAAATTTTATTATCCAGTCTTCCGAATGCCGTTCAGTCACTCCTGCCAATGCCGGTCCCAGAACGACTTTGTTAACGTTATGACAGCTCGCGCATCGTGATGTGAATATCTTCTTCCCTTCTTCAACTGGCGGCATAGAAAAAACGAACAGAACAGTTGTCAGTGTTAAAACAGAAATCATTATTTTCTTTCTCATACCTGTTTCTTATTTATAACTTAAATTCAATATTCAATTTATCGATATCACGGATCAGCCTGTTGATATCGGATTCGTCCGTTCCGATATAATATCCCCTGATTTGTTTCAGGGGATCGATGAGTACCAGTTTATCGCTGTGGATAAAATCACCGGGGCCGCCGTCTCCATCTGTAGCATCAATCATGAGATCGGTTCTTGCAAATTTGTACAGACTGATCTTGTCGCCCGTTAAAAGGAGCCAGCCCGATTTTATACCGTGCATTGCTGCATAGGCTTTTAGTCTTCCAACGCTATCCCGTTCGGGATCTATCGTAAATGAATTGATCAACACATTCTTCGGCCCGTATGCTTGAATTCTTTTCAGTTGATATATTACTCTGGGGCAAATGGAAGGACAGCTTGTAAAAAAATAACTGGCGACTATTATTTTACCTTTCCAGTAATCCTGGTTAACTGTTTGTCCCGACTGATTCAAAAACCTGAAATTCCCTACCTGGTGTTTTTCAGGGCCAAGAACAGGTAAACGCTGAAATCGCGATTCGTACAATTGGGTTATTGCGAAAACAGTAACCGGGACAAGTATTACCAGTAATACGAAATAAAATATTGTTTTATTAGATTTCAAAATGTCAAATATTTATGGTTCATTGTAGGGATTTGAATATTTTGAAATTTGTTCGGGAACGGGATTATCCGGAGTAAAAGGAGGTGCTCCCGGACCGGGATTTTTATTTGCACTGATAAAGGCAGGAACATAGGACAAAAGAATCAAAATGCCCATGATAACCAGCCAGGGTTTGAATGTGTCGAAGAGAGGAATTCTTTTTTCATTATGCAATACTTCAGTAACGGGGAAATCCAGGCCTCCTGAAGATGTTTTTTTACTAAACATGGTTCCAAAAAAAACAATGAAAAACAACAAGGCTGCGAAAGTCATAATAATGCCTCCCGCTAGTGCCAGCATGGTTGTGGGAACCCATTCAGGTGTGAACAATTCATTCTTTGGATTCAGGTATGTCATTCCGAGATTCGTTCTCCTGGGTTCACCAATCAATCCTCCCCAGGAAAGTCCGGTAGAAAATATCAGGATGCCGATTACCCACAAATAAGGAATGATAACGTTCACCCGGGGAAGAAGTATTGGTTTCCCTGAAATACCACTGTACAAAAACAGGCTCATACCAATAATGCTCAGGAAAACTGGTCCCGCAACGGTCATATGAAAATGACCTGGCAGCCACGCGGTATTATGTACTACCGCATTCAATACACCCGAAGCATTCACGATGCCGGTCAATCCTCCGAAGATGAATAGAATCAACCCTCCTATCAGGTATGCAAATAAATAACGATCTGCATCCAGGTAAGGCAATTTACCAAAAAATCCAAGCAATCCCCGGGATCCTCTTTTTTTGCCCGCATATTCCAGGGAAGCTGCAAGCGTAAATGCGGTAATAAAACTTGGTATGGCAACACCAAAAGTTAACAATCCCTGAAACATTTTTATGCCACGGGGTATCGAAGGATCGCTGAACTGGTGGTGAACGCCAACAGGTACAGAAAATATCAGGAAAAGAAAAAGAGAAATTCTGCCTGCCAGATCAGAAAATAATTTTCCTCCAGCCAGCTTGGGCATGATCGTATAATACATAATATAAGCTGGTAGCAGCCAGAAATAAACAAGTGCATGTCCGAAAAACCAAAATAAGGTTCGGGCAAGGGTGACGTTAACCGTTGCCTTCCATCCCATGGCCCAGGGTAGCAACAACACCAATACTTCATATGCTACTGCCAGCGTACAAACGAACCAGATGGTAAAGTTGATCAGCGTACCAAGAACGGCCAGGGGTGTTTTGATTTCGGGATTTTCTTTTTTCCAGTGCACATAAATATTTGCCCAGCTAAAGAGTGGAACCCAGGATCCGACAATCAGCAGCGCCGCACCCAGGTAAAATAGTGGATGAGCTTTCAAGGGGGGATAAAAAGTGTAGAGTACCGACGCTTTCCCTGAAAGCATGGCCCATGCCGCCATTAAGGTGCCGACGGTCATTAACCAAAAACTCAACCAGCAAACCCATTTATGCGGTTCTCTTTTTAAATAGAAGGTAATCGTTGCATGACCAAAGGCCACAGCAAAATAAGAGGTTAAAACAACCGCATTGATCACACCATGGAGCGTCAGTCCCTGGTAGTAATCCAGGTGTGCAAAAGACGTCTGGTGAATGACGCCGGCCCGATAAATGGTTTGCATCAGGCCATGATAAATTCCGATGGTTAAAAGTGTCAACGGAATTCCTAGCTCCCAGTAAATAAGTTTTTTTAAAGATTTTGAAATTTGCATACGCTTTTTCTTGGTTGATTATTTAGTGGGCTTTTCAGTAACAATCACTTCCGCCTGCATGGACTGATGGCCAACTCCGCAGTATTCATGACAGGTGATTTTATATATTCCGGGTTTTTCAAATTTTACGGTTGTCTTATTGATATTTCCATATACTGCCATCAGGTTCACATTTTTTTCACTGATATTAAATCCGTGAACAACATCCTTTGAGGTAACAAAAAAATCGACTTCACTACCAACCGGAATATTAATCTGGTTCGGCTGAAACTGCCACATTTGTGCAACAGCATACACCTGGAAAGTTTTGTCATCGAGTTGTGTAACCTTGGGTTCCAGGTAGGCTTTATCGAAGGGAAGACATTCAGGAAGTTCATTATTCCTGCCTCTCGCATACAAAATAGAAAAAATGAAAAGCATAAGGACGGCTCCGGTTATCCAGATAACCTTTTTTTCTGACGGGTCCATTACTGACATGTGATATATTTAAATTCTTTCGAGCATTAGGAAATAGATGCCATACCAGATTACCATGCCCAGCAAAATCAGGAGGATGAAAAATGCAATGGCGCCTTTTGGTTTAAAGTTTCTGTCAAAGGCACGATCCTTTTCAGATTCAGGGAATTTCCCGGTTTCGATCATTTGATTGATTTTATGATCAAAAATATTTTAACAATCCATATTGTTATATGACAAAAGAAAGGTCTTGACATGATTAAAGTCATAATGGTAGTATTCGCATAAAAATATATTTGTGCGTAGCATTAATCCTAATGAAATAATAATGGATGATTTTGACTGCGCGATCAGTGATATTGTGAAACTGGATTACCGGACGGCAGATGTATTTAAAAAATTTCAGTTGAGTTTTTGTTGTAGCGGAGCCATGGGTTTGAAGTCAGCCTGTGAGGTTAAAGGCATTGATTATGAGCAGATCTCGAGCGAACTTAAAGAAGCTACCAGGAATCTGATCCTTCCAAATAATCTGCCTTTCGGAGAATGGAATATTGATTTTTTGATAGATTTTATCTTCAATATTCATCATGCCTATATTTACAGGGTGGCGCCATCCCTCTGTTCAACATTGGAATCCTTTACATTGGGTCATCAAACCAAATACCCTGAATTAACAAGGATATTGGGACTGTTTTCAAATCTGACAGAACTCCTGCTGCTCCACAACCGGCACGAAGATGAAATCATTTTTCCTTACATAAAACAAATTGATTCAGCATACCGGAGAAAAGAACCCTATGGGAATCTTTTTGTAAGAACCCTGCGCAAACCATTACATATAATAGAAAGAGAACACATTCAAATTCAGAAGCTGCTATATGATTTAAAAACAGAAACGAATCAATTTACTGCCCCGGAGAAAGCTTGTCTCAGTTACCAGGTGATTATTAAAAAACTCGAAGAAGCTTATAATAATTTTCTTCAACACAAGTTTTTGGAAGATGCCATATTATTTCCAAGAGCTATTGCTGTTGAGCAAAAACTTCTGCTGATATAAAACATCCGTAATTTCGTTGAAACCATTGGGAATGCGGAATAATCCGGTTCATCTAAATTCTCTGTTTGAAAATGCAACGGAAGGCATTGTAGCGACCAATCATGAGGGAATAATTACACTTATTAATCCTTCAGCCTGCCAGATGTTTGGCTATTCTCCGGAAGAACTGGAAGGTCAAAAAATTGAAGTGCTCATTCCCAGCAACGCTAAAAAAATTCATATCAAACACCGGGAAGATTTTTACCATGATCCTAAAAACAGGACCATGGGGCAAAACCGGGATCTTCTGGCAAGCAGAAAAGACGGCAGCACCTTTCCAGTGGAAGTAAGTCTGAGTACCTATGTCCAAAATGAAGAGCGGTATGTTATCGCCTTTGTTATTGATATTACCCGGCGTAAAGAAATAGAACGCAATATGATTCTTCAGCAGCAGCAATTGGAAAAAGTAACGGATCAAATGCGACTGCTGAATGCAGATCTGGAAATAAAAGTAGAAGAGAGAACTACCATTCTTAAAGAAGCACTTCAACGCCTGGAAGAATCTCAAAATGAATTAAGCCTGGCGCTGGACAAGGAAAAGCAGTTGAATGAAATAAAGGGACGTTTCGTGTCCATGGCCTCCCATGAATTCAGAACCCCTTTAAGTACCGTTCTGTCATCGGCTTCCCTGATAGAAAAATATACCACATCAGATGACCAGGAAAAAAGATCGAGGCATATTGAAAAAATAAAAAATTCGGTCAGGCATTTGAATACTCTTCTGGAAGACTTTTTATCACTGGGTAAACTGGAAGAAGGTAAAATCGGAATTCACCTGCATGAATTCAACCTGGAAGAATTGGTACGGGACACCATGGAGGAAATGAATCCAACACTGAAAACAGGTCAGCACATTACGTATGAACATAGCTGCAAAAGCTTAATTACAAGTGATAAAAACCTAATACGAAATATTCTTTTTAATCTTATTTCAAACGCAATCAAATTCTCGGATATTTCCAAACCCGTTCATATAGTCAGCCAGATTAAGGATAATATCACCTGTGTTTCCATCCAGGACGAAGGCATGGGCATATCGGAAGAAGACAAGGAGCACTTATTTTCTTCTTTTTTCAGGGGAAGAAACGTTACCAATATCCAGGGTACTGGTCTCGGCCTGCATATTGTTAAAAGATATGTGGATCTGTTAGGCGGGTCAATTACAATGCAAAGCACCCTTGGAAAAGGTACTAAAATAACATTTTCCATTCCTGATAAAAACTAACATTATGGCTGCTTCCATTTTGGTAATTGATGACAATGAGGATATCAGGGAAAATACTGCCGAGATCCTTGACCTTGCCGGTTACAAAACTTTTATAGCTGAGAATGGCAAAAAAGGCGTGGAAATAGCCTTAAGAGAAAAGCCTTCCCTGATCATTTGTGATATCATGATGCCGGAACTGGATGGTTATGGCGTACTCCACATGATTCGTAAAAACCAGGGAACCGAACATACTCCTTTTATTTTTCTAACTGCTAAAACTGAAAGAAACGATTTTCGTAAAGGAATGGAAATGGGTGCTGATGATTACATAACGAAACCTTACGAAGATATAGAACTGTTGAATGCGGTTGAAATCAGGCTAAAGAAATCAGCTATCCTATTCAATAATTATGAGCCGAATATTCGGGGCCTGAGTCAGTTCTTAAGCGATGTAAAAGATACTGGCCTCGCCCGCCAATTATCAGAGAAATATGATACCGAAAATTATAATCGCAAACAGACTCTTTATCAGGAAGGAAAAAAACCCCGTTTTTTATTTTACCTGGTAAAAGGTAAAGTGAAAGGATTAAAAACGAATCAGGACGGCAAAGAGTATATAACTAATTTATATAATGATGGAGATTTTATTGGCTATTCGGCACTGCTTGAAAATTCAAATTATGAAGATTCAGCAGCCATCATTGAAGATGCAGAAATACTTTCCATACCGAAGGATGATTTTCTTCAGATGGTGTATAGCGATATTGGTATCGCTTCGAAGTTCATACATATCATTGCAAAAAATGTAAAAGAAAAAGAAGAACGTCTTTTGAGCCTTGCTTATAATTCCCTGAGAAAGCGGGTCGCTACAGCACTTGTCGAAATCACCTATAAATTCAAACTCAAAGATCAGACAATGCCTTTAGAAATTTCCCGTGAAGAAATTGCCCAGTATGTTGGTACAGCAACCGAATCCCTCATTCGTACACTGAGTGATTTTAAGGCTGAAAAATTAATAAATATCCAAAACGGGAAAATCATAATTAATAACACAGAGAAATTAAAAAATCTGCTTAACTAGGAATCTTTCGGATCCAAGCAGCAGTTTTCAGATTGTTTTTTCATGATTAAAATCATGTCTTGAGGATACTTTAATCAGCTTAATACCGCTGTAGAATATGTTTCTTTGGATATAAGATAAATCACATCAAACTCATGAAAAAAATACTACTGCTCTGTGACGGAGAAAACTTTCCATCAGGAGCGATAAGGTTTATTAAAAATATGAGGGAAAATGAACCCCTCTATGTCAAGGGTCTTTTTTTTAACCCGATAGACATCTTAGAGATGATCCCGGTCAGCTTTATACCCGTTACCGGGCCATATGAAAGATTAAAGGAAGAAGAAAAAGAGCTTGTTAATAAAAGCCAGAAAAAATTCATTGAAGCATTTGAAAGCGCAGGTATAAAATATGACATCCATCCACATACCGGTGAATGGAGCCGTGAGTTATTTGTAAAAGAAAGCCGGTTTGCAGATCTCGTAGTAATCAGTGAAGAGTTGTTTTGTTTAAACCAAATGGAAGTTCAACCTAATTATTTTATGACGGAAGCACTCCACGCTTCGGAATGTCCTGTAGTTGTTGTCCCTGAAAATTTTAAATGCGTTGAGCACCTCGCCTTTGCTTACGACGCAGGAAAAGAATCAATGCATGCAATCAAACAATTTGTTTACCTGTTTCCTGATCTATTAGACCTGCCTGCGGATTTCGTTCACATCAAAAAGGATGCATCTAATGAAATTCCGGAAAGGGAACTTTTAGGAGAATATACATTTTCTCATTTCGAATCACAGTATACATCCAGGCTTCACTTTGATCCAAAAAAATACCTGACCAGTTGGCTCGGAAATAAGAACAATGTATTCCTGGTTTCAGGATCATATTCAAGATCCGCTTTTTCCAATTCATTTAAAAAGAGTTTTGCGGATAATGTGATAGCTGAACATACATGTCCCATTTTCATTGCTCATTTTTCTTAAGGATTATTCAAACTTATTAACCTACTTCTATATATATGTACCAGTCGCTTGATAATGCCTTGAATCTTGTCAAATCCGGAAGCAATATATTCATACAGACCGGTGCAGCTGCACCTCAGCAACTAATCAAAGGCCTTATGAATAGGGCTTACAGCCTTCGGGATATTACAATTTATCAAATGCATACAGAAGGGATAGCTCCTTATGGAGAACAGGAATGGCAGGGAGTTTTCAAGGTGAATTGTTTTTTTATTGGCGCTAACCTGCGAAAAGCAGTACAGGAGAAAAGAGCGGATTATATTCCGCTCTTTTTAAGTGAAATACCTTCACTGTTCCGAAAGAAAATCATTCCCATTGATGTAGCCCTGATCCATGTTTCTTGCCCGGACGAGCATGGTTACTGCTCCCTCGGAGTTTCTGTTGACATCGCACCTGCCGTACTGGAAAATGCAGATGCTATTATAGCTCAGGTAAATCCTCAGATGCCGAGAACATTCGGCGACGCCATCATACATTCCAGCCTGATCGACGCCATGGTTGAAGTTAATGAGCCTGTCCTGGAAACTGAAACGGCAAAACCAGATTTGCTGAATTCGAAAATCGCCGAAAATGTAGCTTCTCTAATCGAAGACGGATCCACCTTACAAATGGGAATAGGGAAAATACCAAATGCCGTACTGAAAAACCTTCAGAGCCATCGGAAGCTTGGCATTCACACTGAAATGTTTTCTGACGGAATTATTGATCTGGTGGAACGAGGAGTGATTACAGGAGAAATGAAGAAAAAAAGGAGATTTAAAATCGTTTCGAGTTTTATGGTAGGCACAAAAAAACTATACGGTTTTGTCAATAATAACCCGATGATAGAAATGCTGGATATCGGCTATGTAAATGATGTTCATATTATACGTCAAAATCCAAAGGTCGTAGCTATTAACTGTGCGCTTGAAATCGATCTTACCGGACAGGTATGTGCCGATTCTATCGGTTTTAAAATGTATTCAGGAGTGGGTGGACAAATGGACTTCATGAGGGGTGCGTCCCTTTCTGAAGGTGGAAAGCCCATCATTGCCATGCCATCCCTGACTTCTCAGGGTGAGAGCAAAATTGTTCCATTTTTAAAAGCAGGTGCGGGTGTAGTTACTACCAGGGCAAATGTACACTACATCGTTACTGAATATGGAATTGCCTATTTGTATGGTAAAAATCTGAAGGAAAGAGCCAAGGCGCTGATTGATATTGCTCATCCCTTGCATAGGGAAAAATTGGCCGAAACTGCGTTTAAAATGAATAAGATCCATTCTGAAGTTTTGTTCTAAACGTTGACACCTGATCAGAATTAGATTTTCAACTGACAAGGATTATAATAATAACTGATCACTTTTACAATCTTTGAATTCTAAATATCAGCGTTATGAATTCTATAACTTACCATTCAGACGGGCATTTCTAACCGGCATTACTATTGATCAGGTCTTGATTATAGCGAGTTTTACCATTTAGATTAAGAACAAGTAAAAACCCCGGAATTAAATTTCCGGGGTTTTCTACATAATACATTAACATTTAAAAGCTGGATCGTATTCAGATTTAATTAGTCATTACTCAGTATAACTTTTAGTGATTTTTCTTTCGCAGCCTGTCCAAAACAATCGTATGCCTTTATAATCTCAAAAAGTTTAAACCGGTGAGTTATTAGTTGTTTTGAATTTAGTTTTCCTGACTGGACAGTCTTCATCAGCATGGGTGTTGAAATGGTATCTACCAGCCTTGTAGTGATCGTGATATTTTTGCCCCATAGTTGTTCCAGGTGAAGATCCACCGCCTTACCATGTACACCCACATTCGCAATGACTCCTCCTGCTGCGACTATCGACTGGCAAAGTTCGAATGTTTCAGGAATTCCAACGGCTTCGATTGCGGTATCAACACCTTTATTATGTGTATATGACAATACTTTATCTAACGCCACTTCTTCACGGTTATTAATTGTTTTAGTTGCTCCCATTTTATTAGCAACTGAAAGTCGGTTATCATCCGGATCGATCATGATAATTTCGGAGGGTGTATAAAATTGTGCAGTTATTAAAGCAGCCAGTCCAACGGGGCCGGCTCCAACAATGGCAACCGTACTTCCAGGTGTTATCTTTCCATTTAAAACACCGCATTCATAACCTGTGGGTAAAATGTCGCTCAACATCACAAGCGCCTCTTCGTCACTATCAGCAGGAATCTTATACAGACTGGTATCGGCATAAGGTATGCGGACATATTCTGCCTGAGTACCATCAATCAGATGACCAAGAATCCATCCGCCGTTTTCACAATGTGAGTACATTCCTTTCCTGCAATAGTCGCAAATTCCACAGGATGTAATACAGGAAATTAAGACATGATCTCCTTTTTTGAACCTGGTAACAAAATCACCCGTTTCTTCAATCACGCCTACACCCTCATGACCCAGTGTTCGGCCATCAACGACTTCAGGAACATCTCCCTTCAGAATGTGAAGATCCGTACCACATATAGTCGTTTTTGTTATTCGAACGATCGCGTCTGAAGGATGCAGAATGGTTGGTTTGTTTTTTTCCTCCCAGCGCTTGCTATTTGGACCATGATATACGAGTGCTTTCATAATTATTTTTCTTCACAACCTAACTCCAAACCATACGAATTAATATGACAGCCATCTGTCCGTTATATGACTGTTATCATGTGCATCCCAAACACATGATTACTATCATATCTCATTTTGATACCGCTCATTTTTTATCTAACAGATAAATTTCATATTTGGGAAAACTCAATTATATGTTTGGAAATCTAAATACCGAAGAGATAGAAACAGTACTTCATTCTCAAATCATTGGAAGGATTGGGTGCCATAATGATAATACTACCTATATCGTACCCATCAGCTATGCTTACGATGGAGAATTCGTATATGCATTGACAAGGGAAGGATTGAAGATTAATATAATGAGACAAAACAGACAGATTTGCTTTGAGGTTGAAGATATTCCCGACCTGGGGAATTGGAAATCTGTTATTTGCTGGGGTGAATATGAAGAATTGCCAAATAAAACAGAGCGTCATGAGGCACTCATGTTGCTCCACGATCGTCAATTGCCACATGTAACCAGTGCAACCACCAAACTTTCTTCAACATGGCCGTTCAGACCCAGCAATATCGATGCTATCAAAGGGGTAGTGTTCAGGATCCGAATCAATAAAAAAACCGGTAAATATGAAAATCAAAAAGATGTATCTGTCTATTCCTGGGGATAACATCATAATTTTTTAGAACATACAAATTAGCAAAAATGAAAACAATATTAGCGCCAACCGATTTTTCAGCTTCTTCAGTGAATGCAGTCAAATACGCAGCTGATCTGGCATTATCTATTAAAGCTAACCTGGTTTTGTTTCATGCAATTCCATTTCCTATTGCTGTTTCTGAAATATCGGTTCCTGGAGATTTTATTGATGACATGACGGATGCGAGTCAAAAAGATATGGATGAATTGTGTGAAAATATACGACTCAGGACAAAAGGCAAAATATCCATAAAAACAGATATCGCCATTGGATCTGTTGAAAATGAAATAGAGAACATTTCTTTGAAAGAAAAACCATTAGCAATCATCCTGGGCATTCGTAGTAGTAAAAGCCTCGAAAGGGCGCTGATGGGTAGTTCTGTTTTTCATATTATGAATCATGTTAACTATCCAACCTTAATCGTCCCTGAAAAAGCTCAGTTCAATGAAATTAAAAATATTGGCCTGACCTATGATTTTAAAAAGTGCGACGAGGAAATCCCCTTCGAAACGATCACAGAATGGCTGTCTCTTTTTAAACCCAATATTGAAATCATCAACATTGCGAATAACAAAGATTTTAAAGCTGGTCAGTCAGCCGAATCTATTTCACTTGAAACCTGTTTAAATGCCTTCAGAACTCATTTTAATTTCCTGACCGGCGATAACATTGCAGACGTGTTGAATGAATTCGTAAATACACATCCCCTTGATTTACTTATCGTTTTTCCCAGAAAACATGGAGTCTTTGGTCTGTTTCATAGGAGTAAATCAAGATTTATCATAAACCATAGTCAACTACCCATTTTATCAATCCGAAATAGCTGACCAGACTATAAATAAATATCTTTTTATGAAAAAGAATATCGGATATTTTGACCGATCAGTCAGAATTGCTATTGCCGTGGTTTTTATTGCATTGAATGCTAAAGGTTTAATTTTCGGAAGTGTTGCCTTAGGAGCGATTGTTATTTCAGTTGTCTTTTTTTTAACCGGCCTGTTTGGTTTTAGTCCGGTCTATGGATTATTTGGAATAAACAGCCGTAAATGCTCAGTTAAGTAACCAGGCATCCTCATCCAATTCCTTGGCCAGGAAATGAGGGAAGCTTACAACTTCTCAAAATATCTGCTAAGGGTAAACCCTTATCAGATATTGACTTTTATGATCATTGATACCACCAATTTAAAAAGGACGAATTAATTATATTACTTTCAAATAAAAAATGTTTCAAATAGCCTTATTGCTGGCTTTCGTAATTCCGGCCATACTTTTCTTTATTACCCAACAGAGAACATTGCAGATAGTCAGCCCGGAGAATAGAGAAATATCTCCGGGATCAGTATGGTTACAACTCATCCCTGTTTTTGGGATTGTTTGGCAATTTATTGTCGTTATCCGAATTGCCCATTCGGTATCAAAGGAAATGGCTTCCAAAATAGGCGAATCCATTCTTGATAATTCTCATGAACAAATTAAAGAAAAAGACGACTCTCCTACTTATAATATCGGTTTAGCATATTGCATATTAACTACGCTTGGTATAATAATTAATTACGCAACCTTACATACTTCTTCTTACCTCGCATTGTTAGGAAGTCTTTTTGCTTTTACAGGAATGGTTTGCTGGATTATTTATTGGGTCAGGCTCGTCAAAACGAAAAACAAACTCGGACTATCAGTCGCGATTGCAAGCTGACAGGTCTTATTTAATGGGGCTGGTTTCAATTTCCGGGTGTGTTGTATAGGTAAAAAATAATAAGTCAATGGATAATTTGTTATTAAGATTTTTAAATAATAATAGACAATAATGAAAAAGACACTGCT
Organism: uncultured Bacteroidota bacterium; assembly: GCA_963711345.1. Classification (GTDB taxonomy): domain Bacteria; phylum Bacteroidota; class Bacteroidia; order Chitinophagales; family Chitinophagaceae; genus Puia. The sequence continues at coordinate 2,782,025 of CAVQDS010000002.1, forward strand.
ACTATTATCAATACTGGTTTTCGGAGGCACTGTCAGCGCCCAACAATCTGATCAAAATGATTTTAAAGGAAAGTGGTTAGTACAATTGGGGGGCGAAAGAAATATTTCATTAAATTTCTCTGATTCCAATAAAATATATTTATCGCTAGGGAGTAGGAATGAATGGAATGGCAATTACAATTTTGAAATTGGCAAATCGAATACCACTTTTGTTTTAACACTGCGATCCGCTAATATTGGCCGTAAGGATTCTTTCGAAATTTTTTTGATTAGAATCGGAGATGAAGAATATAAACTAACCGAAGTAATGCACCTCTATGATGATGGCCGGCCACCTGAAAGTGAGTTGCTGGAAAATACCCTGTACATTTTAAAAAAGGTAAAAAATAATTGATGGGAATAATTCATAAGTAGTGAAAAAGCTGAAACATTATCTTTTACTTGGAATACTAATACTATCTGGCAAATTATTTTCACAATCCGTTACGACTAGTAATCTAATTGGAAATTGGAAATGGGGATCGGGAAAACACTATAGTATTCTCAATTTCGAGAGCGACAGAATCTATTCAATTATTGCAAATTATAAAGGCGGATTATTCGGTGGAGGTAGTGCAGGCAATCCCAAAATCTTTTTCAAATTTGATTCTTTTAATAATGAATACTTTCTTCAATCGACTTATAAATATGCTGATCCCAGATGGGGTGCATATTACAGAATTAATAAACTCGATAAAGACCACTTCACGCTTCAACTTTTTAAAGAGATAGAATTTAGGCACCGTTCATGGCAAGAATTTGATTTCCACGACAAAAGTATTGACACATTGGTCAGATTAAAATAATTTAGTCGTGGATAATTCAGAAATAAATTAAATGTATAAGTTATTATTAACGGCTTTTTTGTTCTCATTTTTTTCGACTGTTAATGGCTAGCAGATTAATAACAATATATTCCGAAACTCAATTTTCAACTCTTTTACTGTATTTTAATAAATAGAATATTCCTCCAATGGCCATTAATCCGTCGCCAATCACGACTATGGTATAATTATTTGCATACGGAGCGTCAATGATAAAATTATAGATCGCAAAAGATACCAGGTATATTTTTTCAACCGTAGAAAAAATTATTGTTGATAATCTCAGCTGTTTATATTTTGCTGAGGCAAAAAGCAAAACGCCTATTCCAACAACCATGATACCCCAATGACCAATAATAGGTTCTACCTGGGGGCTTTTATCTGCGTAGGAAAGACCCATGGCTACTTTAAGACCATTTCGAGGAAAGAGCATGGCTGGAAGTGCGCCTAATGCTGTGATGATTCCTACACAAATAAAAAAGTATTTCCAGAATTTATCAGAAGAATTTGTCATTTTAATTATGAAAATTAAAAAAATATTTATTCTGCAGGAATATTTTTTACGGATGAAATGTGGAGTCCGGCCATTAATCAATTCATTTAACAGTTAAATCTAAGTATTTAATTCCGTGGTGTATTTTTTTGATATAATTAAAATTAAACTTATAAATTTGATAGCCTTCCGCTCTGGCTTTTCTGAGATTCCGCCCCCGCTTTGATTAGTATTTTTAGTAATAGATAGCATTGTAATAATTTATTTAGAGAAAATATTTATTACAGGCAATGTCCCTTTATGTGCAATTTTCACTATAAAATACATGATATCAAAACCTACAATTCTCTGAAATATGAAAAAGCAAAAAATGAGAAAAAGCCGGATTTTAAATAAGGCACTGCCCTATTTAATTTTATTAACCTTATTATCTGCAACATGCAAAACATTCGCAATCGATGTTCAAGGAAGAGTGCAAATTGCCGGCAAACCGGTTGTTGGTTCTACAGTTACATTATATGTCGCTGATGCGGGTTCTTCGAAAAAGTTGGCTCAGGGCAAAACGGACGATAAAGGAGTTTTTAAATTTCATGATGATCATATTTTCGCGGAAGGCGTTTATTATCTTATAGCAAAAGGCGGAGCCTCGAATGGTTCCGGTGAATCCCTGGCTCTTTTATCTGTCCTCGGTAGCAAAATACCAAAGACAGTCACGGTTAATGAACTTACTACCGTGGCTTCTGCTTTCACGTCGGCTCAGTTTATACATGGCGAAGCCATTTCAGGAAATAAACTGGGATTAAAAATTGCCGCTGATAATGTGCCCAACCTGGCAGATCCGATGACCGGATCCTGGGGTGCAGTATTAGTTGATCCAATCAACAGTACACAAAGTGAAAGCCTTGCGAGACTTAATACATTGGGCGCAATGATCAGTGCTTTTGCAACTACTTCAAATGATGACTGGCGGTCCAGATTCTTAAAAGCTTCAACCCAACCGGGAAACATAGCACCTGTAAACACAATTGAGGCAATGGCATCTATTGCACGATCTTCCTGGTCTGATCCAAAAACTTTATACGCATTGTTCGACGAAGCCTATCCGCAACCCAAAGACGGTTCCCGTCGAAGCGCTCCCTTTGTTCCTTACCTGGCTTATACGCCTGACGATTTCGCTTTGATGTTATGTTTTGCAGGTGGTGGTGTATACTCTCCCGGACGTTTAATGTTTGATGCAAAAGGAAATCTTTGGACAGGACAAAACTGGATGGCAGGTTCTCAATCGGGTGTGATTCATAGCATCGGAGGAGGTCTTTCGGAACTATCTCCATCGGGTAAAGCACTTTCTCCCGGTATTGTTGGATTCACCGGTATGGGAATCGACGGTATCGGCTGGGGAACAGCAGTAACAAAAGATAAAGTATGGGTCACCAGTTTTAATGGTCATATAGGTGTATTTGATTTCGACGGAAGACCTGCCGCAACTGAAAGTGATTTTCCATTTAAGGAAAAGCTTACCGGATTGATGGGAATTGGTGTGGCTGCCAATGGAGATGTATGGATCGCAGACGGTTCAGGCAACCAGCTTTTGTATTTCCCAAATGGCAATATCAAAGAAGGAAAAATTGTAAAGGTTCCCGGACTTAAATCTCCATTTGATGTTGTTATTGATCCTCAAAACCGCATATGGGTAAGCAACTCACAATCGGATTTCGTTACCCGGTTTCCCGCATCTGATCCCACTAAAGCGGAAACATTTCGTTGCGGGATCAGCGTACGCGCCCTGGCAATGGATTCCAAAGGCAATGTATGGGTGGCCAGCAATTGTTCTCTGGACTTCCCGGTACCCAAGGTACCGGATGGTGCTTCCATTATGGAACAATTTGAAATTCTTGGAGCTGCCATGCTGAGGTATCCCAAAAGCACCGGAATTATCAGTATGATTACACCGCAGGGCACAGAGCCTGTTCCTGGAGGTTACTCGGCTAATGGCGCAATCGATATTCCATGGGGTTTAAATATAGATGGAAATGATGATGTATGGGTCGGAAACTTTTCTCCCCGGGGCAAAAGTGTAGCGCTGGTAGCAGGAGATAATACAAAGGGTCATACGGCAGGGACCAAAACAGGAGATGTAATTCATCTATTTAAAAGCGGCACGATTCAGATGTTAACAGATGTTTCTATTGATGCTGCGGGAAATGTATGGGCTGCGAATAACTGGAATGATCCCATAGCGGCTACTACTGCCGATCCTTACAGGTCTACATCGACCTGGGGAGGAGGGTCGGGTATCACCGTTATCTATGGTGTAGCGTCGCCTGTAATGCCTCCGCGAATGGGCGTAGTTCGTAAACCCAATTAGTGTAAAAAAGAATACGAATAAAAATACTAATTAATTTGGAACTCCAGAACCCAGATAAGTGAATGTATTATTGAGTCCTTTGGCAATGTCTTTCCAGTTCTTAATTGGTCAGCTAATTTTGCGTCCTTTACCTAATATTTTTCCCAACTAATGGAAATATGTTAGTTTTTTCTTATCACTATTACTTATCAAGTTTCAATCTCATCATTATATCTGTTTGCACGGCATCACCTAATTTAAAAATATGTTTGTCGAATTCTACAAACCCATTCTTTCTATAGAAATTTATTGCTCTTGGGTTTTCCTCCCAAACGCCTAACCACAGATAATCAGCCTTTGATTTTCTTGCAATTTTCAAAGCGATGTTGTATAAAATCTGTCCGACTTGCTTTCCGTGAAATTCTTTAATAACATAAATCCTTTCTATTTCAAGTTCCTTGTGGTCTATAAGTTCTGTTTGCGCTTTTCCAAAGTTTAGTTTCAGGTAACCAATTACTTTGTTGTCATTTGTAGCAAAATAAAATTCAGAATTTTTGTCGCTAAGTTCAGCAGTCAGTTTTTCAATAGAGAAACCTTCCTCCAAATATTTTTGCATATTCTCTTCCGTATTTCCGTTTGCAAAAGTTTCACGAAAAGTTTGTCTGCCAATTATCTGTAATTGCTCAATATCGGTCTGTCCTATTTTTTTTGTTTGTATCTTCTCCAAAGTCGTTTTCTTTAGTTGTCGTGTAATCATTTGAGTTTTGTTTGGCAAAGTTGATTTCTTACAGTCAGTTTCAGGTTAGCAGTGTCCCGAGGTATGATGCAGAACTTCCGGATTTTTCCTGAATCCCAATAACAACTATCTTCGACAATACATATGAATAAATTACCAATTCTTATAGCTGTATTGCTTTTGCTGGCGGGATGCCAAAGCAAACCAGAAACAGTTGCTACATCAGATATATCTGGAATCGATTCTTCGATTAAACCTGAAGACAACTTTTTTATGTATGTCAACCGTATCTGGTATGATACGGCCCAGATACCTCCTTCTCAATCCGGTGTGGGAGCATACATGTTTATGAATTATCCCCAGCGCCTGCGATTGCAGGGTATTCTGGACAGCGTTTCAAAAGCCAATAATACTCCGGGCAGCATTGAACAAAAGCTGGGTGATTTTTATGCTTCAGGAATGGATACAACCACGATTAACCAACTCGGCTTTGATCCTATTAAGCCGTTGCTTGCCAGCATTGACAGTATCAATAATCTTACTTCTTTGATGAAATTTGTTGCAACTCAAAGCAGGTCAAACAATACTTCTTTCCTGGCTTTTAGCGTGGGTCCGGATAATAAAAACAGCAAACTGAACATAGCACACATCGCGCAGACGGGGATAGGCCTGCCCGAGAGAGATTATTATTTCAAAACGGATGCGCCCAGCCTGGCTATTCAGCAAGCCTACAAATTATACCTCGCCAGGCTATTTCAACTTACCGGCAGCGATACAGCAACAGCATCTAAAGATGCTGATATTGTTTATAATATTGACAAACAACTCGCTGGCTCTCACAGAACAAATATTGAATTGCGCGACGTAAATGCCAATTATAATAAGATACCCGTTTTAACACTTGTAAAGAAAGAACCAAATATCGGGTGGCAGCATGTATTAAATGATTTGGGTGCTAAAACGGATACTATTGATGTGCCTCAGCCAGCCTATTACGAAAAGCTGAATTCCGCCCTGAAATCCATTCCGCTCAGTGAATGGAAAATTTACCTGAAGGCTTATACCATTAAAAATTATGCAGATGTGTTAAGCCAGCCTTTTGTGGATGCTTCATTCGAGTTAAATAAAGTAATTACCGGGCAGGCAGTACAAAAAACGCGCGGTGAAAAAATGGCGAGTTCCGTAGACCGTCTATTGGGTTGGGCACTGGGACAATTATACGTTAAAAAATATTTTACAGAAGATGCAAAAAACCGTGTGCTGGACCTGGTAAATAATTTGGAGAAAGCATTAGCCGCAAGAATAGATAAGCTGGACTGGATGAGCGACAGTACAAAACTAAAAGCCAAAGAAAAGTTGTTTGCCATAACAAAGAAAATAGGCTATCCCGATAAGTGGAGAGACTATAGCAACGTGGTGATTGTAAAAGATAAATATTTTGAAAATGTCGTATCCGCTTCAACGAACAATTATTTGTTTCAATTGGCAAAACTCAACAAACCTGTGGATAGAAGCGAGTGGTTAACGACCCCTTCAACAGTCACTGCTTATAACAATCCAAACGCCAATGAAATTGTTTTTCCGGCGGCTATATTGCAACCTCCTTATTTTGACAACAATGCCGATGATGCCTTAAATTACGGAGGTATCGGCATGGTAATCGGCCATGAAATTACACATACATTTGACGACCAGGGTGCGCAGTTCGACAAAGAAGGCAACGTGAAAAACTGGTGGACAAAAGACGACTATGCAAAGTTTAAAGCAAAAACGCAAAATGTAATTGACCTCTACAATAGTTTTGTGGTGCTGGATACCGTGCACGTTAAGGGTGCAATGACCGTTGGCGAGAATGCAGCAGATGTAGGCGGCGTTTCTATAGCCTACGATGCTTTTAAACTGACCAAAGAAGGACAAGACACCACTAAGATTGGCGGCTATACACCAGACCAGCGGTTCTTTATTTCTGTTGCGCGTATCTGGCGTGTAAAAATGAAAAATGAATTCCTGCGTTTATGGATCAACAATAATCCACACTCTCCACCTATGTGGCGCGTAAATGGTCCGCTAATGAACAATCCGCATTTTTATGAGGCATTCCAGGTAAAGCAAGGCGATTCCATGTATTTACCTGAAGATAAAAGAATTCATATCTGGTAAACAAAAGTCATTTTGCACTATTGTATTCTTTGTCTGTTACAGGTTGAAGCCAGGTCGCCTGTTCATCGCCTTTGTAATTGGTAATGGCTACGTCAACCATTCTAATTGTCGCAGATGCTCCGTGCCAATGTGGTACATTTTCGGGAGCGACCACTACATCGCCTTTTTTTATAACTCGTACCGGTTTGCCTTTTTCCTGATAAAGACCTTCGCCTTCAAGTATAATTAATATCTGTCCTTTTGGGTGCGAATGCCAGTAACTTCTTGTTTTTGGTTCATAGATCAGACTGCCAACCGTAAAATCATTGTTCTTGTCCCTTCCAACCAATGGTGATAAAAAAGCGTCTCCGGTAAACTGGTCGCTTGGTAATCTCTGTCCCTGGGGGAACATGGATGTTGTGTTGATGGATGTTGTGTTCATTTTGTTTTTGTTTTATATTATACTTACTAATCTGATTTTACAAGGCCAACATGGGAGGTTTGTTAGGGAATACCGGGCTGGATGTTTCTTGGGGGCAATAAAGGTATAAACATATTACGAAAACAACTGCGAGAAAATAAATATATTGTTGCATAATCGCAAGAAACAATCAAATGCTGCGAATGAATAAATTTTTGCTTTTTTTGTTAGTCCTCACTCCTTCCCTTTCAAATTCTTACGGGCAAGCTCCGGAAAATAAGATATTATTTATTGTTGACTCCATTCCCGTGATAGAAGATCCGGAAGAAGGGAACGAGATATTACAAACAGATATTGCCGATATCATTATCATTAAAAATAAAGACTCTCTGAAGCTTTTGGGATACGAGCAATTCGACGGAGTGACGTACATATTTACAAAAGAATATCGCAACAGGTCAGATGATTTAAAAAAAATTCCTTCATCCAAACAAATGAAGAGAAAAAATGACGCTTTTTATTTAAATGGTACACTTTATAGCGGTGAATTGATAGACTATTATTACAGCGGAAGAAAACAAGGTGAAGGAGTTTTCATAAACGGCAAAGCAAATGGGCACAGAAAGATGTATTTTCAAAATGGCAAAGTATCGGATGAAAGAGAATACGCGGAAGGGATTGAAAACGGTTTGGAATTGGAGTATTACGAAGATGGATCATTAAAACAAAAAGGCGTAATTTCTAACGGCAAGGAAAACGGAATTTGGGAAATGTATTTCCCCAATGGACAATTAAAACAAAGAAGCCATTTTAACAATGGACAAATGGAAGGGGAAACAACAGTTTATTATTCAACCGGCAAAGTGCTTGCAGTGGAGATTACCAAAAATGGCAAAACAACGCCAGATCCCCGCCTTGAAAAAATTAGTCAGGTAATGCAAAAAGGTCATGATAGTAATAAAGAAAAAGATTATAAAAATGCCATAAAATATTATTCAAAAACCATTGAACTTGACAGTACGTTTGCAGAGGCTTATTTCTCCAGAGGCACAGTAAAACTGAATGATTTTAAGTTTGATGATGCAATAGGCGATTTCGACATCGCTTTAAAATATGAACCGTATATGGGATATGCGCTTGCTAACAGGGCATTTGCACGAATAAGAAAATACCAGTTAGGGAATAGTCGTATCATTTCCAAGAATAACGATGTAACTGTTTTGGCTTCCAAGGATAAAGTACCCATTCCACCAGATGATCAGGGAAGAATATGCAGCGACTTAAAAAAAGCAGTGTTCTTAGGTGATAAATCAAAGATGATAACCGAAGCATTGACGGATTATTGTCAGTAAAATCTGTCAAATTGTTACCTGTCATCCGGCGCCATGTGGCAAAAAATAATTTAGCAGTCATGTCCGGTAACAGCCTCTTGCGTTGTCTATACTAATAAACAAGAAATAATGAAATCAACTAAACTCTTTGTCAGGATCATGTTGGTGTGGGCTGTCTTATCCTGTCAGCCAGTATTTGCCCAGACTTCCGTGAGCCCGGTAATTAAGGTCCAAAATGCGTCAAATGAAAAAATTGTCAAAGCGTATTATACCGCTTTTGTGAAAAAAGATTGGAATTTGATGGAGGGAATTCTTGCTGATGGCTTTACTTTCACCAGTCCCCTTGATGACCACATCAATTTAAAGGCTTTTAAGGAAAGATGCTGGCCAAATGCCTACAAGATCAAAAGTATGGATTTGGATAAGATGGTTATAAGTGGAGATAGTGCCTTTGTAATCTATAATGGTTGGACGACAGATGGCAAATTATTCCGGAACAGTGATTATTTTAAGTTAAAAGATGGAAAAATCAGTACGTACGAGTGTTTTTTTGGAGCAGGAATAAATTATCCTAATTCAGGGAAATAAATAGTAATAACAATATTATTTTTTTACAGCCTTAACAATAAAGAGAACAAGAGGAGCAACAAGAAATGAATATCGACGGGTCACCTCCATACCCTGACGCTGGAACGATATAGCATACTCCCGGGTGTGCATGTAATCTGAGATAAGTGCGGTGCCGCCAGGTTTAAGCACCCTGGCAATTTCCTGGCAGGCCTGCGACCGTTCTTTTTCGTCTTTGATATTATGGATGCACAGGTTTGAAAGCACATAATCAAATGTGCCATCTTCAAAAGGTAAGTTCCTCGCGTCTGCCTCCATGATCTCCACTTTATCAATTACTTCCTCGAGCCTGGCGTTGCGCAAGACGGCTTCGCGGGAATTGCCACTAAGATCTTCCTTGTTCCAGATATCAATGCCAATGCTCTTGCCATCCGTTAACCTTTTCGCAGCTCCTATTGCGAGTAAACCCTTCCCTGTTCCCACATCCAATACCCATTCGCTTCCTTTCCAGGTGAGCATATTTAACATCCGGTCACGATGCCTGAATTTTTCCACGGTCACATAAAAAAAGATCAGGATAAGAATAAGTATACCCGTTGGCAGCAGAGATCTGCTGACGTCGCCAACAGATCTAAGTACCGGGTTGCTGCTATAGCGTAGTAAGATCGCCGATGCAGCCATTACCGCAACAACCACCACGATCGATGCTCCCACGCGGGGAGCATCGATGCCATAGCCTGGTCTTGCTTTCCTTGAAATTACCATGACAATTTCCGTTAAAAATATCCCAAGTTTTTATTATCAGCTATTAAACAGCAATATTAATTACTTTCGCAAGTTCCTAAAATGATGATTAACGTTCCTGGATACTAAAATTGATTTCAATGAAGAGATGGATGATGAAGACTGGCAAAAAGCACTTTTCGTTTTTATTTTTCAACCTGCTGCTTTTTTGTATAGTTCCTACATTAATCATGTGGCACCTGCCTGATATCAAACATAGCTGGGTTCATATTTCGGCACCCCCCACAATAAAAAAGCCATTCAGCAGGAACGATATCTATGACAGCCTTCATCTGGGTGGTGCTGGTTTATCACGGGTCGCTTTTGAATATGGTCTCGCCGGCCTCAGTCAATTGGATTCATCTGGAGATATAAAGAATAACAGCATACTTTCCATTGTCGACCTCAGTCTGCCGTCTTCCAAAAAAAGATTATTCGTCATTGATCTGAATGCATGCAAACTGATTTTCAACACCTATGTTTCTCATGGCAGAAATTCAGGGGAAGAATGGGCTACCCGCTTTTCAAACGATCCCCGTAGTTATGAAAGCAGCCTGGGTTTTTATGTTACCGGAGAAACTTACTTCGGGCATCATGGTTATTCGTTAAGGCTAAACGGAAAAGAACAAGGAATTAATGACAATGCCTCTTCGCGCGGAATCGTTATTCACGGTGCGACTTATGTAAACGAGCGTATCGTTAATAAAAAGGGTTATATCGGAAGAAGCGAAGGCTGTCCGGCCATTCCCAAAAAACTTCACAGAATTATTATAGAAAAAATTAAAAATGGTACCTGCCTTTTTATGTACAGTCCGGACAGATTCTATGAAACGCATTCCAAAATGAGATTGTTCCCTACCAGTTAATTTTTAGCGTTTCATTTCTCGATTCTTTATTCTTCAACAGAGGAATAACACTATTTTAAAACCGCACACCTACCGTATCGAAAGCGAACAGGCCTGTATGTTATCCACTGCTATTGTCTTAAAAACCAATACTATAATGTCCGGCACAGAATTAGAATGAAGACCAAAATAAAAAGTCACCTGAATGCAACAATGATTTATACAAACATATCTATTATACAAGTGTGCTGACGAATTAGCAATAACTTACTTTTTATCTTTCAATATCGTATGGAATTGAGCTAAAGACCACTCATTATCTTAACATGAGATATTGCCTTTTACCCTTAACGTTTTTGATCTTTTCAGGGATCGGCGTCTCGGCGCAAAATGGCTATTTCGTAAAAGGAACAATTTCCGACACGGTTGAAAAGGTAAAGCTGGTTACTTCCACCGTCACCTTACTACAGGCTGCAGACTCGATACTCGTCAAATTCGGTTATGCCAAAAGCGACGGCAGCTTTATCCTGGATGGCCTGCCCAGAGGTAAATATATTCTGCTGGTTGCTTATCCGGATTATGCCGATTATGTGGAAACGTTCAGTCTCGATTCAGCCAACCCCTCGCATGATTTTGGAGATATTGATATGACGCCTAAATCTCGCCTGCTGCAGGAAGTAATAGTGAAAGGAACTGCATCGCAGATGAAAATTAAAGGCGATACCACCGAATTTAACGCCAATGCTTTTGTCATCCAGCCCAATGCCAAGGTGGAGGATTTATTAAAACAGTTGCCGGGTATAACTGTGGACAAGGATGGCAAAATAACTGCCGAAGGCCAGACGGTGACCAAAGTTTTACTTGATGGTGAAGAGTTTTTCGGAGACGATCCGACACTGGTGACCCGCAACATCAGGGCTGATATGGTGGATAAAATCCAGCTCTACGACAAAAAAAGCGATCAGGCGGCTTTTACCGGCGTGGATGATGGCAAAACCCAAAAGACCATTAACGTAAAATTGAAGGCAGATAAGAACCAGGGCATTTTCGGCAAAGCGCAGGCTGGGGATGGACTGGAGGGTATCTACCAGGGAGAAGCATTATTCAATTCTTTTAAAAGCAAAGAAAAATTTTCTGTTTATGGTACGATCGGGAATAACGGGAAAGTGGGCCTGGGATGGGAAGACGATCAGAAATATGGTACCGGCGACCTGCTGAATGTTACCGACAACGGCATCAGCATCAATACCCAAAGTTCCGAAGATCTGGACATTTTCGGTGGTATTTACAGCGGCCAGGGTTTTCCGCTGGCGCAGACAGGCGGTTTGCATTATGACAGCAAGTGGGATGATGACAAGCAAACTGTCAACACCAATTATAAAATCGGTTCCTTAATCATCGACGGATTAAACAACACAATTACGCAAAATAATATCCCAGGTTATATTTTGAAAAGCAATTCCGAACAAAACTATCACAATTCGATGCTCAGGCAGAAGTTGAGCATGGTTTACCAGATAAAGCTGGATACTACCTCTGACCTGAAGATTTCTGTCGACGGTACATTAAAACATATCATCACAGATAGTTATTTTACAGCGGGCGACACGCTAAATGGTTCCCTGGTAAATAACAGCATTCGCCAATTGACCAACACGGCTGATCAGCGGGCATTTAATGGTAGCGCTTTTTATACAAAAAAATTCCCCAAACCAGGTCGCACATTGTCGGTCCTGTTTAGTGATTCCTACAGTCAGAGTAAGGCATACGGTTATTTAAAATCGCAAATTAATTTTTATAACCCGGAGGAGGTTATCGACAGCACACAGGACATCGACCAGTACAAAACCAATAATTTACAAAGCAACATACTAAACATCAATGCGACCTATTCCGAACCGTTTACCCAATTGTGGACGCTCGTACTGAATTATGGTGTCGGCTCAAATATCGCCAGCGCTGACAGAAATACTTATAATCCCACACCGCAGGGAAAGTACGACCTGATGGTGGACAGCCTGAGCAGCAATTATTCATTCAACCAGTTACTGAATCATGCCGGCGCCATCTTTAATTATAAAAAAGGCAAAATTAATTTCAATTTCGGTACCCGCGTAACGGATGACCAGTTTCACCAGTTGGATGTGACTACAGGCCAGACAAGCGACCGCACATTTATCGAATGGGCGCCACAGGCTCGTTTTCAGTACAGGTTTTCGCAACAGAAATCCTTCTCTTTTAATTATAACGGCACCACCACGCAACCGACACTGCAGCAATTACAACCGGTCGCAACGAATAATGATCCTTTGAACATCATCCTTGGGAATCCATCATTAACACCATCGTTTACAAATACTTTTAATGTGAATTACCGAACTTATAATGTACTGACCAGTCAATTTTTTGGTATCTACGGAAGTTATTCAGCTGTTTTCAATCCCATAGTCAACCATATCAATTACAACGCTATGGGTCAGAGCGTAAGCCAGTATTTTAATCTTCCTGGCAAATCGGGAACGAATTTTTACGGTGGGATAAACTTCAGTCGTAAGTTCGAACATCTCGCTGGTATATATGGAGGAGTTGGCTTTAACGTTACAGGAAATACCGCTTATAACTATTCAAACGATTCACTGAACATGTCGAAAAATTTTGTGTACAACCCCTCGCTGGATATTTCAATGCATAAAGAAAAAAAAATCGATATGGGTTTATCCTTTGGCCCGACCTACACCATCAGCCAGACTTCATTACAACCCAATATTAACAATAACGGGTGGGGAGCAAAAGCAGATTTGAATGGCACTATTTACCTGCCCTTAAACTTTCAGATTGGCACCTATAGTTCTTACCAATACAATGCAGCAACAGCCTCTTTTAATAGTGATTTCAGTCAGCTTCTGCTGAATATGTTTATCATTAAAACTTTCGGGAAGAAGAATAATCTCATGATAGAGCTTTGGGGCAACGACCTGCTAAATCAAAATTCCGGCTTCTCACGAAATGCACAGGCGAACCTGATCACCCAAACCACATACAATACTTTAAAGCGATATTATATGCTCACCATCAATTATGAATTTACCAAAATGGGCGGTGGTGCTCCAAAACAATAGCACCATGAAAAAGAAAATTGCATTATTTGCTGCCATGCTTGGTCTCTTCACAAGCCTTCGGGCACAGTATGTTCATTTTACCAGCTCGGGTACGATCGAATTTGAAAAGCGTGCCAATGCCTATGCGCTGATACAAAAAATTATAAATAAAGATAACGAAGCCTGGTTGCAGCCTCTGTTTGATTATTATAAGAAGAATAATCCGCAGTTCAGGGCATTGACCGCAAAGCTGGAATTTGGAAATAATAAAACGCTGTATACGCCCAATGAGACTGATTTACCTCAAAATCCGCCGATTGGCGACAGCCCGATGCTCAATCAGTTTAATACCATTTTTACCGACATCAAGACTAAAAATATCGTAGACCAGAAAAAGGTATTTGAACAAACCTACCTGGTTAAAGACAGCGTGCGTAAGATCAAATGGAAGATAACCGATGAGACCCGCGAGATTGCTGGCTATACCTGCCGCAGGGCAAACGGTATTTATCTTGACTCTATTTATGTAGTTGCATTTTATACTACACGCATACCGGTAGCAGGTGGCCCTGAATCTTTCAACGGTTTACCTGGAATGATACTCGGAGTGGCGCTGCCCCACGAAAACATGACATGGTTTGCCACCAAAGTTACAGAAGCCTCCATTCCACAGGACGCCATCGTTCCGCCCAAAAAAGGCAAACTGACCAATGAACAGGAGCTTTTGAAAACCCTCCATGATGCATCGCAAAACTGGGGGCGGATAGGTGTGTTTTATGTGAAAGGGTTTATGCTGTGATTCCAAAAACCAGTGAGCTTTCACAGATTTGTATCTTTATCCCTTCAACATGATTCCATGAACATACCAATCAAACTAATTGTTATGAGCACTCTCTTCATTACTTCAGTTACTAAAGCACAGCAGCCATCTATAACACCTCTCGATATGGATCTTACGAATTATCAATATCCTTATCCGGTTCAATTTATTTCATTAAATATTCAGGGTGAAGCTTTAAAAATGGCTTATATGGATGTGAAACCTTCCAATGCAAATGGACATGTGGTCATGCTATTGCATGGAAAAAATTTTAACGGTGCCTACTGGAGAGAAACTGCAAAGATTTTGGCTGAAAATGGTTATCGGGTTATCATTCCTGATCAGATTGGTTTTGGAAAATCATCCAAGCCACAACATTTTCAGTATTCATTTCAGTTGCTATCTCAAAATACAAAAGCAATATTGGATTCGCTTGGTATTAAAAAGATTTATATGATGGGTCATTCCATGGGTGGCATGGTGGCAACAAGATTTACGCTGATGTATCCGGAAACAGTAGAAAAATTTATTCTGGAAAACCCAATCGGTCTTGAAGACTGGAAAGTTAAAGTGCCTTATCAATCAGTTGACCAATGGTATCAGACTGAATTGAAGGAGGACTATAATTCATTTAAAAAATATGAACTGGAAAGTTATTATCATGGGGTATGGAAACCTGAATACGAAGAATGGCTGAAAGTGGAAGCAGGGTGGACTTTGAGTAAAGATTATGACCGCATTGCCTGGAATTCCGCGCTTACTTATGACATGATTTTTACACAACCGGTATGTTATGAATTTGAAAATATAAAAGCGCCGGCCTTGCTGATCATTGGTCAATTAGACAGAACAGCGATGGGGAAAAATTTAGTCAGCGATGATGTTAGAAAAACTTTAGGCAATTATCCTGTTTTAGGAAAATCGACGCATGATAAAATTAAAGGATCAAAACTTGTTGAACTGGATGGTGTTGGTGATGTGCCGCACATCGAAGCTTTTGACAGATTCATTAAGCCATTATTGGATTTTTTGAAATCCTGAGTATCACTTAAAAACATCCACGATCCATTTACAATTAATCCATCTTAAATTAAGAATGTGTCAACAAAGTCTATCAATGGGTGGTATGGCTTGGTCTGGGTATTGTTATTCTGGCCTATGTCTTTTATCTTTCAGGCTCCAGAATTTCCTGGATTGCAGTAGCTCCGGCTAAATGGTCAACCTTATCAAATGATGATTAACAAGTTTGTCTGGTTCTAATTCACGATATTTATTTCATTATTCATCAACAAAATTTGTTGGTACAATGGTTCGTATAAATAAAAAGAAACCCGCAGTTCCTGTACTTTTTACCATTTTCGGAGCAAAGGGCGACCTCACCAGAAGAAAACTTATTCCCGCATTGTATAATCTGTTTATTGGCGGTCACCTGCCTGAAATATTTTCGATTTATTGTATAGATTATTTAACTGCGGATGAAATAAGTTTTAAGCATGACTTATTGGAAGGTATCAATGAATTCAGCAGGAATGGGATTGCAGAGGAAACAAAATGGAAGGAGTTCTCTTCAAAAATTATCTATTCACAGGGCGATTTTCAAAAAGATGAGACTTTCGGAGTTTTAAAAGAAAAAGCTGATGATTTTGATAAGCAAAATAAAATCCGGGCTAAAAGGATATTTTATTTCTCCACTGCACCGCGTTTTATTGAAATCATTGCAGATGGATTGTATAAACACCGTGTGTGTAACCGGGTTGCGCTTGATCGTATTGTGATTGAAAAACCTTTTGGGACGGATCTTCACACGGCCAGGAAATTAAATGTTTTTCTAAGCAAACGTTATTTAGAAAAACAGATATACAGAATAGATCATTACCTGGGGAAAGAAACCGTTCAGAATATAATGGCTTTTCGTTTTGCCAATTATATTTTTGAACCGCTATGGAATAAGAAATATATCGATCATATTCAGATTAGTGTGGGAGAACAGATTGGTGTTGGTAACCGGGGTGGTTATTATGATAGCAGTGGCGCATTAAGGGATATGATTCAAAACCATCTTTTACAATTATTATGCAATATTGCTATGAATGCACCTTCTGCTTACCAGGCAGAACTCATTCGGGATGCCAAAACAGAAGTATTGAAAAAAATACGGTTGTATTCAGGTAAAGAGGTATTTAAAAATGTAGTCAGGGGACAATACACAGAAGGCATCATCAATGACAAAAACGTGAACGCATACAGGGAAGAGAAACAGGTGGCTCCTGATTCAACTACTGAGACTTTTGTATCAGCCAGATTCTTTGTTGATAATAAGCGATGGGAAGGTGTTCCTTTCTTTTTAACAACAGGAAAATCACTAACCAAACAGGTTTCTGTTATCGTTATACAGTTTAAAGATTCGCCGAATAAAATTTTTAAGGAAGACGTGGTTCCCAACCAGTTAATTATTAGCATACAACCGGAATTGGAAATTTGTCTGGTGTTTGAAAACAAAGTGCCGGGTCTGGAGATGAAATTGAAGGCTGTGGATATGGATTTTACTTATCAGGATGCTTATACTGAATCATTGCCTGAGGCTTATGAAACTCTATTATTAGATGTAATGCATGGAGATCCCACTTTGTTTATGCGGGCAGATCAGGTTGAAGCTGCCTGGAAAGTAGTCATGCCTATTTTAGATGCCTGGAAGAAACACCCAACTAAGCAATTGCATTTTTATAAAGCAGGTACATGGGGACCAGTGACCGCTGCTCTCAAACTGTTAAAGCCGTATGCAAAAAAATTATTTCAGTTGCCAAGAATAGAACGGAGTTTAAACAAACCCTAGTATTTCTATATATCCATCCGTTCCATTCACACGGATTTTCTGTCCGTCTTTGATCAGTCTGGTGGCATTCTCTACACCGACAACTGCCGGTAAACCATATTCCCGTGCGATCACTGCACCATGGGTCATTAGTCCGCCAACTTCAGTAACCAGGCCTTTTATAGATACAAACAATGGTGTCCAGCTGGGGTCAGTAAAGGTGGTGACTAATATATCTCCTTCTTCCAAATCAGCATCTTCCATTTTTAGAATGACCCGGGCCCGTCCTTCTACCACTCCGGAAGAAACGGGAAGGCCTGCAATAGCTTCGACTGGAAGGTTTTCCCGCTTGTATGTGCCTGCAATGATTTCACCATCAGATGTGATAACTCGTGGGGGTTTTAGTTTTTCAAATAATTTGTATTCCTCTTTTCGCGTGCTGATGATCTGGTAATCCAATTTATATGATCTCACAACTTCGTGAAGTTCATCAAAACTAAGAAAGTATATATCTTCTTTTTCATGAATAATGTTGGCTTGCACGAGTAGTTCGGCTTCTTTCAGCAGAGCCTGCTTATAAACGAAGTAGCGATTAACCATGCCGTATTTTGGATATTCTCGATAACCGATAAAATTCCGGATAAGGCTGATCATTCGTTTTGTTTCTTTGGCTTTTTGTTCACCATCCGCTAATCTGTTCAGTCGATCTAATAGTTCCTCTTCCTTTTTCAAAGCTTTCTGTAGCCCCTGCTCATAATTCCGGTGGCTGGCATTGGGTTCAAAATTTTTTATGTTATTAAGGATGAGGGGAACAAGTGAAGTCGGTTTTTCACTCCACCTGGTTTTAGTAATATCGATTTCTCCGCTACATCGCATTCCGTATTTGCCGAGAAAATCATAGATGGCTTCACGGGTTTCTTTTCCACCATCCAACTTAAGCAGGTCGTCCAAAAACTTATCATCTTTTATCCCGCCATGGCGGGATAAATACTCAATGATCTCCGGATAAGGACGAATCGCATCTGCGACATCCAACAGCGCCAGACCCATTTCCGAGGTAATATTATTGGGAGCAGATTGAGAAATGGTATCTACTGCATTTTTCTCACCTAACCATTCGTACATTTTTTCGTTGATCCATGAGGAGGCGTTCATGCCAGTCATGATCACACCAAAACTTTGTGGGTCAGTTAAGATCTTTTTTAATTGTTGGATATCTTCCAGGATAAAATCGAACAGATCCGATCCTGATTTTGTTTGGATGTTTTGTTTTAACGCTTCTAACGATGTTTGATTTGTCTTAATCAAATCAGAAACGATTGTTGGATCGTAATCGTTTAGCGTTTGATAATTCGGAGGCGATACAGCCCTATCGCTTTTACCGGGACCTGATTCTTTTTTTTCATCTGGCAGCGCCGTCGGCAAGCCTTTGGCGGCCGATGGTAAAGATTTTATAAAATCACCCCGGTCTAAGACGGTCGTAAGTGCCTCTTTAATGATGGGATCTGATTTTCCCAAAACATTTACAATAGTTTCTCTGCCGGCAGGTGAAGCCAGCATAGGTGTAACATCAACAAACAGTCTGCCACCAGCTGTACGCATGGGTGCACGCGTGGTTAAAAGAAAAAAAGACAACCCCAGCGGTTTCATGGCCTCAGTCATCATTTGTTGATGTCCGACAGATACGTAAACATGATTCTCCAGATCGTTTGCGGTCGGGATTGGGTATAAAGTAGTGATTGGCCGGCTCTGGACAATATAAAAACAATCATCAACCAAACACCATTCGATATCCTGTGGGCGTCCGAAATGCTCTTCGATCTTTCTTCCTATGCGCTCAAGCACTAAAATCTGCTCATCTGTCAACGCCTGCCTGTTATGTCTGTCTGTCTCAATCTCCTGTTCTTTCGTACCGCCATCTTTTAAGGCATAAATAGCCAGTTTCTTAGTGGATATCTTCTTACCGATAATCATACTATTACATACTTTATAATTGTCAGCATTCACCAGGCCGGAGACCACGGCTTCGCCAAGTCCGAAGCTGGCATCGATAGATAAGACTTTCCTGTTAGAAGTAATTGGATCAGCAGTAAACAGAATTCCTGCCACCTGCGGAAAGACCATCTTCTGAATAACCACAGATAAAAAGATCTTTCTATGATCAAATCCCTGCCCGTCCTGAAGGCAGGCATTTTGCAAACGGTATGACACAGCTCTGTCTGTAAATAACGACGCCCAGCATTTGCTGATATGTGCCAGGATCTGTTCTTTTCCGATAATATTCAAATAGGTGTCCTGCTGTCCTGCTGCGGATGCCATAGGCAAATCTTCTGCAGTAGCACTGGACCGTACGGCAAATGCATTTTTTTCACCTAGCTTTGAAATACAACCGGCAATCTCTTCTGCCATATCATCAGGAATAGGTATTCTTTCAATGGCCATCCGGATTCTTGCACTGATTTCGCTGATATTTTTTCTGTCTTCTGCCTTCAGACGAGTTAATTTATCCAGCAGGTTTTTAAGCTCCTGATTATTCTCAGTTATTTTTTTATATGCTTCGGTGGTAACACAAAAACCTTCAGGCACCTGTATACCTTCGATTCTTGACAGTTCACCCAAATTAGTGCCTTTCCCTCCTGCCAGCATAAACTTTGTTCTGTCGATTTCCCGGAAACAAAGAGTATATGTTTTCATTAACCTAAATTAAATTTTAATAGCGGGATACGAATCAAATGCTTTTATCATACTTTCAATCTAATAATTAAACTCACGATCATGAAAAAGAAAATGCAACTTTTCCGGCTTTCTGTTGTTTTGGTCTGCCTAATTTTATCTTTTAAGGGGAATGCACAAAGACAAAGACAAAGTCCGCATGATACTGCTACGGCTCAAATCAATGGCGCAAATCTTCGTGTTACTTTCGGGAGCCCGGCTGTAAAAGGACGCACGATTTGGGGTGGTCTCGTTCCATATGAAAAAGCCTGGCGGGGCGGAGCAGATGAAGCTACTCTTTTCACTACTGATAAAGACATTACCATTAACGGAAAAAAATTAGCGGCAGGTACATATAGTGTATTTGTTATCCCGGGTAAAGAAAAATGGACTTATATTTTTAATTCGCAAACGGGTCAGTGGGGAATTAAAATGGGCGGGGTAGCTAATTTCGATGAGGCAAAAAATGTTCTAACAGTTTCGGCCGATGCTCAGACGGTTCCCATGGAAGAGCATTTGAAATATATATTCAGTGGTAAAATGTTTGGTTTGAACTGGGATCAGCAGCAGGCCCTGGTTACTATTGAATAGAACAACACATACCTCCACAAAGGCGTCAGCATTACAATCGTCACATTTCCAGTGAAATAATTAATTATTATTCATTAAGATCTGGCGTAAGTATTGTATTAACAATTCAACAACAAATATAATAAAAGAAAATTTTGCGCAGTTATTTAACTGCACTTATATTTGCAGTGAAATGACTGCATAAAATGAAAACAAGACGAGACATATTCCAGGCTATCGCAGACCCAACGAGAAGAACCATTTTGTCATTGGTTGCTTTGCATGCTATGACACCGGGAGCTATCGCTGACAGCTTTAATTCATCGAGACAAACGATTTCAAAGCATATTCAAATCCTTACTGAATGCCAGCTATTAAAACAGGAGCAAACAGGCAGGGAAATCTATTACCACTTCAATCCTAACAAAATGAAAGAAATAGCTGAGTGGCTTTTGCCATTTGCAAAACTATGGGACGACAGATTTAATAAATTGGAAACCATCATGAAAAATTACAAATCAAAAAAATAAAATTTTATGGAACTCAAAACAAAAATCAATGCCGAAGAAGGCAAACAGGATTTAGTAATTACAAGGGAATTTGATTTACCATTGGAATTACTTTTCAAAGCCTATGAAGAAGCTGATATCGTTGAGCAGGTGATGGGAACGAAAGTGCTGAAACTCGAAAGCAAAAAGCATGGAAGTTACCAATATGAAACAATCGACAATAATGGTAACGTTTTATTTAAGGCCTCCGGGGTGATCCACGAGTTTAATCCTAACCGGAAAATAACCAGAACATTTGAAATGGAGAATGCACCTTTTGGCGTGCAGCTTGAGGTTTATGAGTTTGAAAAGTTGGATGACAATCGCAGCAAACTCCATATGCATGTTATATATGAATCGTCTGCTCTCAGGGACCAGGTGCTGAAATTACCCTTTGCACAGGGTTTAAACATGGCACATAACAGAATTCAGGAAATCTTAAACAAATTAAAATAACGTTTTATGAAAACGAGAAATAAAATCATCTATTGGATTTCTACTCTCTGGCTTGCATCAGGAATGCTGTCATCCGGAATATTACAACTATTCAAAGCGCAAGTGGAAGGAAAACTATCACCTCCCGGGGTATTTGGTATTACTCATTTGGGCTTCCCGGTTTATTTTCTATCCATACTGGGCTTTTGGAAAATTTTGGGGGTTATCGTATTGCTTATTCCTAAATTTCCTCTGTTAAAAGAATGGGCATATGCAGGCTTCTTCTTCGTCTCCTCGGGAGCAATATATTCCCATATCGCATGTAGAGATTCCTTCAATGATATATTTCCGGCATTGATACTTTTAATTATGACGATCGCGTCCTGGTATTTTCGTCCCGCGACCAGGAAAGTCATTTTAACTAATTTAGCTACTCAAAGTGTGCATGTATAAATTCATAAGAGTGCTTGATATTCAAATTGAATTCTCTGATTTTAAAAGATTAAATAAATGTATATGGAAAGGATGAATCCAAAGGTTGATTTCTTTTTTGATAAAGCTAAAACCTGGCAGAAAGAATTTGAGAAATTAAGGAGCATCGTTCTTGATTGTGGGCTGACCGAAGAATTGAAATGGGGTCAGGCGTGCTACAGTTTTGAGAATAAAAATGTAGTCCTGATTCATGGATTTAAAGAATACTGTGCGTTGTTGTTTTTTAAAGGCGCATTGCTGAATGATTCCTATGGTATTCTGGTTCAGCAAACAAAGAATGTACAGGTCACCAGGCAGATCCGGTTCACCAATCTCCGGGAAATAGTTAAGATGAAAACCATACTAAAGGCTTATATCTATGAAGCCATTGAAGTGGAAAAAGCAGGTCTGAAAGTGAAACTTAAAAAGACTTCAGAATTCGACATGCCTGAAGAATTTCAAAAGAAATTGAGTAAAAATCCTGACCTTAAAAAAGCTTTTAGTGCATTGACACCAGGAAGACAAAGGGCATATCTTCTTTATTTTTCTGCACCCAAACAATCCAAAACCCGGGAGTCAAGGATTGAAAAATCTATAAAGTCCATTCTGAATGCGAAAGGGTTAAATGACTAATAACTAAATAGATTTTAGGAAGAATATAATAACACTCTTGGAATGAATCCTAAGGTTGATAAATATTTAAGCAAAGTCGAAAACTGGCAGGAAGAATTGGAGCAATTGAGAATGATCATTCTTGACTGTGGGCTGACCGAAGAATTGAAGTGGGGTGTTCCCTGTTACTCTTTTCAGAATACCAATATTGTTATTATAGGTGGGTTAAAAGATTGTTGTGTGTTTAGTTTTTTCAAAGGCAACCTGTTAAATGATTCCGAGGGTATTCTTGTGAAACCCGGGCAGAATACACAGACCGTGCGTGTGATCCGATTCACAAGTGTTAGCGAAATAGTTAAAATGTCGCCCATCCTGAAAGCGTATATTTATGAAGCTGTTGAAATGGAAGAAGCAGGAATGAAAGTGTCCCGCATTTGGCGGGATAAAAAGAATCCGGAACCCATTCCTGAAGAATTTAAAAAGAAACTGGATAAAAACCCCGCATTGAGAGCAGCTTTCGAAGCTTTGACACCGGGACGACAAAGAGCATACATTCTTTATTTTTCTGCTCCCAAACAATCCAAAACCCGGGAAACAAGGGTAGAAAAATATATCAAGCAAATTCTGGACGGAAAGGGATTCAATGAAGAAGTATTTAATAAACATAAAAACAAATAGCCATGGCAAGCGTAGCAATTTATTTAAACTTTGCAGGTAATGCTGAAGAAGCATTTAATCATTACAAAAAAGTTTTCAAATCAGAATTTTCCAATCCGATAATGAGGATGGGAGATGCGCCACGACAGCCGGGACAACCATCCCTGCTGGATAACGAAAAGAACAAAGTGGCGCATGTGGCCTTACCCATACTGGCCGGTATACAAATCATGGGAACAGATATGCTGGAAAGCATGGGTCATAAACTGGTTGAAGGAAACAATTTTACCATTAGTTTGAGTCCTGATACTAAAGAAGAGGCCGACAGATTGTATATGGAACTATCACAGGGTGGGGCTGACGGAGTGGCACCACACGATGAATTCTGGGGATACTGGGGCACCGTTAAAGACCGCTTTGGCATCCGCTGGATGTTCAATATTATGAATCAGTCATGGTGATGAAAACCCGGGGTGACTTTTATTGAATAAAGGTCACCTCTCCTGTTTTCATATCATAGTAGGCACCCACAATTTTAATTTCCCCTTTATCCAGCATTTCTTTTAGAATGGGGCTTTTGGATTTTATGATACCCATCGAATTCAAAACATTGTTCCTTCCTACCAGATCCGCAAACTCCTGGTTTTTGGATGATTTTTCGCCAGTGTAATTTTGTGACTTTACTACAGCAGGTTTAATCTTATTGAGAAGTGTGGTAATATTACCGAGCTTTACATTATCAATGGCGGCTTTCACCGCACCACAACTGCTGTGCCCCAATACAACAATCAGTTTTGCTCCGGAGACTTTACATCCGAATTCCATACTGGCCAATATATCGTCATTGATGATATTTCCTGCAACCCTGGCAACAAAAATATCTCCAATACCCTTATCGAAAACATCTTCAACAGGTATCCGGCTGTCCAGGCATGAAAGTATCACCGCTTTGGGGAACTGACCAAAAGATGCGTTCCTCACCAGGCTGGAATGGTCCCTTGCGGTAACATTATTATTTACAAAGCGAATGTTGCCGTCTTTCAGACTTTGCAATACGGTATCAGGTGTAAGCGCCTTTTGTTGCTCGGCCGTTATGACAGTTTCTTTCACAGGTCTTGGCATTTCCTGCTTTACAATTGCTGAATCCACAACTTCCTTAGGTTTATCTCCGGCATTGTTACATGATAATAAAATCATGAGGGCAGCAACCGAAACCCATTTATATTTAATAGCTGAATTCATATTTTTATATTTACCTGATGTGATGGCCACAATATAAAATTAGGTTTTTATAATAAATATTAACTTGTAGTATACCCGTCGGATAGGTATTAATTTAAAAGAATACTCAAATGAAAGCATACCTTATCAGGTGTGTAGCTGTATTTGCGTTTATGAGTATCATCACGCAGGTTTCATTTGGACAGAAGTCAAATTTCGGAAATTGGTTTGTTTATTTTGGAAACCAGGCGATAAACAACAAATGGAATTGGTATAATGAGGTACAATATCGTAACTATAATTTCATAGGTGACCTTGAACAATTGGTTTTACGTACAGGCATCGGTTATAACCTAACCGAAAACAACAATAATGTGCTGCTTGGCTTTGCCTACATCTATTCAGAACCTTATATTCCCAATACCGACCAGAAAACATCGAATAATACATACACAATTTTTCAACAATTTATAACAAGACAGAACTTTGGAAGAGTTTTTATACTCCACAGGTACCGGATCGAGGAAAGATTTTTTCCTGATAACTTCCGTATGAGATACAGATATTTTTTATCCTTCAATATTCCCATTACAGATAAAATGATGTCTTCAAGAACACTTTATGCATCAGCCTACAACGAAATATTTCTTAATGGTGAAACACCGGTGTTTAACCAGGATCGTATTTATGGTGCATTGGGATGGGTCATTAATAAAAATCTAAGGACCGAACTGGGAGTGATGACACAGATTTTTGAAAACCGAAACAAGAGTCAGATACAAATCGTATTTTTTAATAATATCCCGTTCAAAAATAGTGGGAAATAAATTTCAGAAATATGAATACAGAAAACATCACTTTACTGAGGGCAGCCCGTGAATCACTAAAAGGCAAATGGGGCTTGGCCATTCTTACGTTTTTAATCTATACATTGTTTACTTCGGCGACAGGTTCTGTTTATTCCAGCGGTTCAAACATTACATTCTCCCTTCTAAACATAATAATTGGCGGTCCTTTTGCACTGGGTGCCGCCATTTTTTCTCTTTCGATATCGCGGGGCAAAGAACCCATGCTGGAACAAATCTTCCAGGGTTTTAATCGTTTTTCAGATGCTTTCGCTGCATATCTGCTTATCGTAGTGTATGTGTTATTATGGACTCTCCTCCTAATAGTTCCGGGAATTATTGCTGCGCTGGGTTATTCGATGACGTTTTATATCATGACGGATGATCCCCTCATTAAACCACAAGATGCTTTAAAGAAAAGCAAATCCATGATGAATGGATACAAAATGAAATTATTTTATTTGTGCCTTCGATTTTTTCTGCTGTCTTTACTCTGCATACTTACGCTTGGTATAGGATTCCTTTGGCTGATTCCTTATGTTCATGTCACGTTTGCAAAATTCTATGATGATATAAAATGAAATCAGTCAGGTAGTTTTCTTATAATTCCAGATAGCCCAAAGATTCAAAACAAGGGCAAAAATGGAAATATAACCCAGCTCAGTTAATATATCTGAAAACCCGCTGCCTTTCAGAACAATCATCCGTACAATTTTTATAAAATGGGCAACAGGAGTAAAATCAGAAATGTATTGCGCCCATTGAGGCATGCTTTGTATCGATGTAAATAATCCGCTCATCAGGATAAATATCAGAATAAAGAAAAAGGCAATGAACATCGCCTGAACCTGGTTTTCACAATAGGTGGATACCAGCAGGCCAAAACCAAGTAGCGCGACCATATATACACCGGCAGCAGCATATAATAAAGCAATACTTCCTACCGGCGATATACCGTAGACTAATCTGATAACCAATAACCCAATAGTAAATACAATCATCCCAATTATCCAAAAGGGAATCAGTTTACCCATTATGAATTCCCATTTCTTTATCGGTGTCACATTGATTTGTTCAATCGTTCCGACCTCCTTCTCACGAACAATATTCAAAGCCGTCATAAACCCCCCGATCATAGTTAGCAGAAGCACAAGCACACCAGGAACAAAGAAAAATTTGTATTCAGCATGGGGATTAAACCAGTTGCTATACGTTATATCAATGAAACCATATGGCTTTGACAATGAATCCGGTACTTTGACCTGGTTGATTGTCAGATTCGCATCAAAATCAGCTATCACTGAACTCAGGTAAGCTCCACCTATAGACGCCTTGGATCCGTTGATGGCGTCTACTGAAACACCGATGGTCTGCTTCCCCTCCCTGACCAGATTACGTTCAAATCCATCAGGCAATTCCATAATCAGATCCGATGATCCGTTTTCTATGTGGACAAGCGCCTGTTTATAAGATTGATCTGCACTGGTGATCCTGAAGTACCCTGAAGATCCGATTTTTGTGATCAGCTGCTGGGAGTATGTACTGTGATCATGATCGACGATTGAAAGATTAATATTTTTAATATTCAGGTTCATTGCCCATGGTATAATAATAAGCTGAATGACAGGTACGCCGAGCATCATTGCGAGGATGGTCTTGTCCCTGAATATCTGCCTGAATTCTTTTTGCAAAAGGAACTGCAAATTTCTCATTGAAGCCGTATTTTAAATCTCTTGATAGCGATCGACAATAACACGCTGGCCATCACGACCAGGATAAGTGTTTCTTTCCAGATATATTGGAACCCAAGTCCTTTCAACATCACCGATTTAACAATGATGAAATACCACTTTGACGGAACGACGTTGGAGATGGTCCGAAGTATCCAGGGCATATTCTCGAGAGGAAATATAAATCCTGTGAAAATAATGGTTGGCAGCATCATGGCCATCATGGATATCAGCAAAGCTGTTTGCTGGGCGTTGGTTGTATTTGATATGAGTAGTCCGAGAGAAAGACAGGTTAAAATAAATAATGCGCTTTCGATATACAACAGAAGCAAATTGCCTTTGATGTCAATATGCAGCAGGAAAACGGAGAGTAATAATATGATAGTGAAGTTTACCAGGGATAATATGAAATAAGGTACAGCCTTTGCAATCAATACCATCACCGGTTTAAAGGGAGAAACCAAAAGAATTTCCATGGTGCCCAGTTCCTTTTCCTTTACTATGGAAACAGATGTAAGAGCTGTACAAACCAGCATCAGGATTAGTGCCATCACGCCTGGTATAAAATTCATCGATCCATTATCTTCTTCGTTATACAACATCCGCGATTCGGTCATGATCTGATATTGCAGCTTTGCTGATGGAAATTTTTCCTGCTGATAACCACCAATCAGAGATGTCAGATAATTAACGATTGTTTTTGCTGTATTCGGGTCCGAGCCGTCTGTAATGATCTGAATCTGCGCGTTGCCTTGATGTGTCAGGTCATTATGAAAACCGGCGGGGAAAACCAATACAGATTGTACTTTTCCTTTCTTAAATGTTTTTTCAATTTCAGGCCTGCCCATCGTCTTTTCCTGAACATTGAAATAATTGGTTGCTTTTATTTTATTTATGATCTGTGTTGTAACTACATCTTTGGAATTGTCCGAGATCAAAATGTCGATATTCTTCACTTCACTGGTAAGTGCAAAACCAAAGAGGATGATCTGCACGATCGGCAGGCCAAACATGATGAGCAGGGTTCGAGGATCACGGAAGACCTGTTTAAATTCTTTTCTGATAAATACCACCAGTTGTTTCATGGTTATTTTTTAATCGCCGGATCTTTTGGCGGCTCTTGCGAGTTTATAAAATACTTCGTCCATACTGTCGCTGCCATATTTCTTCTTTAAATTAGCAGGACTATCCAGCGCTTCCAATTTCCCATCCACCATCACTGAAATGCGGTTACAATATTCCGCTTCGTCCATATAATGAGTCGTTACAAAAATGGTAATCCCTGAGGCTGAGGCATCATAGATCATATCCCAGAACTGTCTCCTTGTTATCGGGTCCACGCCACCAGTGGGTTCATCGAGAAATACAATTTTTGGTCTGTGAAAAATAGATACCGAAAAAGCAAGCTTTTGCTTCCATCCCAAAGGCAATCCCCCTACCATTTTTTTAGCTTCATTTTGTAACCCGAGATCCCGGATCAGTTTATCGGAACGTTGCCTGATATCATTTCTGCTGACGCCATATACACCTCCGAAAAATTCAATATTTTCGGCAACAGTCAGATTTTCATAGAGCGAAAACTTCTGACTCATATAGCCAATATTCCTTTTTATCGATTCCTGCTGATGCTTTACACTGAAACCAGCGACGGTTGCCTCGCCTGAAGAAGGATGAGAAAGACCGCAGAGAATTCGCATAGCGGTTGTTTTTCCTGCTCCATTGGCTCCAAGGAAACCGAAGATTTCTCCTTTATGCACATCAAATGAAATTTTATCGACTGCGTAGAAGTCGCCGAATTGTTTTGTCAGTTCTTTGCAAACAATTACTTTTTCTTCCATGATAGAATTATTTTATAATGATTTGCTGATCCGGATTCAAATTGTTCTGATTCATCAGCAGGATGAAACTGTCTTCGATACCCGGTTCAATTTCTTTTATTTGTATACCCGTATGTTTATTATCGGTTGCTATCCTGTTCAGGACCTCCAGTCCTGCCACTGACTGATCTTTTAGTGTGATATGAATGAATTCACCAAAGGCAAAACAGCTTTTTACTTCCGGATGGCTTCTGAATTCCTTTAGAAGTTTGTAGATATCATCTGATTTTATGGCAAATAGTTTTTCCGGATAGGCATGAATAATATTCGCCGGGGTGTCGACGGACATTATTTTCCCGTTCTGGATAAGGGCGATGCGTTCACAAAGTTTCGCTTCATCCATATAGGGTGTTGAAACAATAATGGTGATGCCCTGTGTTTTTAATTTTTTGAGCATCTCCCAGAATTCTTTCCTGGAAACAGCATCGACGCCGGTAGTCGGTTCATCGAGCAGCAACACTTCAGGTTTATGAATCAGCGCACAACAAAGCGCCAGCTTCTGCTTCATGCCTCCTGATAATTTCCCTGCCCTACGGTTGCTGAAAGGTTTTATCTGATCATAAATTTCTTTAATCAGATCAAGGTTAGTTTCGATTGTTGTTCCAAACACAGTAGCAAAAAATTCGAGATTTTCCTGCACCGTTAAATCCTGATAGAGTGAAAATTTTCCCGGCATATAGCCCACCCGGTTTCGAATTTCACGGTAATCTTTCACTACATCAAATCCTGCCAGCGTGGCTGTTCCGCTATCTGCCAGCAAAACGGTAGTCAGTATGCGAAAGATGGAGGACTTTCCTGCACCATCCGCGCCGATCAGTCCAAACAGTTCTCCGGGATTCACATCAAAGGAAACCTTGTCCACCGCAAGTACTTTTCCCTTGTCGTATGTTTTGGTAAGCTGTTGAACTGATACAGAAGCTGCTGCCATGAGAATTATTTTACAAATGATGAGAAACTGATTTCTCCATACATTCCAATTTTCAGGTATCCGTCATTTTTGACGCGCACTTTGATCGCATATACAAGGTTCGCCCTTTCGTCTTTGGTCTGAATCGTTTTAGGTGTGAATTCGGATTTCGGAGAGATCATGGAAATAGTACCTGAATAATTTTTATAACCTCCATTTGCAGAATCGACGCGGACTGCAACCTGCTGACCGATCTTCAATTGCGGAAGCTGGTCGCCGGTTACATAGGCCTTCAGTGTCAATGTATCGATGTTTGAAATTTTATAAAGAGGTTTGCCCACCATGGCCATTTCACCTGCCATAGAATATTTTGATAATACGATACCATTGATGGGGTTTACCACCTGGGCTTTGTCAATCTGTTCCTGGAATTGAGCTACGGTTTTTTCGAGTGGCGCTTTTTCGCTTAGAATTCCCTTGTTCTGGGTATTTGTATTTGTCGAATTTACTTTTAACTGCTGTTTGGTGACACTGATCTGTTTTTGTAATTGCAGTACGAGTGCATTTATATCATCTAATTGCTTTTGAGTCGCGGCATCAGCTTTCACAAGGTTCTCAGTTCTGGTTTGTTCTTTGAGCTGATGATCGAGTTCCACCTCCTGTACGAGCAATTGTTTTTTAACCAGGTCATTGGTTTCGGCAACATTAGATGTTTTTTGTCTCAGTGAACTAATAGTTGCCATCGCCTGTTGCTTCTGAAGTTTTGAAATAATAGTGTCGATCTGCCCTACTAACTCACCCTGTCTAAGCGTGTCGCCTTCATTGAGATTGAAAGAAAGAAGTTGCCCATTTTGCTGGGCCGATACAATTACTTCATCCGATTCAAAATTTCCTGAGGCATCGAAGTTGTTTCCTTTGTTGCAGGATAAGAACAGTAGTGTTGTGATATATCCGCAAAACTTAAAATATTTCATAAAAAATAATATTGATTGTTTAATTACCTGTCGTGTTTTTATATTCATATTGTGCCTGGATAAGTTGAATTTCATGCAGGATCTTTGATTGCTTTGCAATGTTTTCATCATTGGTTTTGGCAATGTATTCATGAACCGTAACTACGCCATTCTCGAGTTGCGCTTTAGCTGCTTTTGCCACCGAACTCCTCAGGGAAATAACCGTTTCATCCTGCTTTAAAAGAGAGGTATATTTTATGATATCCTGGTTTTGCTTACTCAGCGTCAGGTTGGTATTGTAGATAAATGTTTCTTTATCGATGTCAATTGTTTCCTGATTGATTCTGAGATTCGAACGGTTATTTTTTAAGGTGTACAGGCTACCAAGGTTCCATACCATCCGCACTCCGCCGATGTACCAGGCCCCAAAATCATTATCAATGAAATTCAACGTGGGTCTTCCATAGGCGCCCTGAAGAAAGGCGTCAAATTTTGGCAGGTAATCAGTCTTAAGTTGCTTTTCCTGGATATCATACATCTTTTTGTTCAGATCATAAAGCGTTAATTCGGGTCTTTTGATAATTGGATCAGTTACGATCTGCGGAGGCATGATGAGTTGTGTTTTTTGATCAACTGGCTGTCCGATGAAAACAGAGAGCATATCAGTATACGCTTTCCTGTTTGCCGTTAAGTCGATATTTGCCATTTCTATCGTTGCAATTTCTGCCAGAAATTCATCTACATTACTCTTAAGGGCAGTTCCATTATCAAAAGAGGCTTTGGCTTTATCCGTTGAACTCTGAAAATTATCTTTGTTAATATTGTTCTGCCGGATTTGCTCATCTATAAGCAGAATAGAAAAATATAACTGATTGATCCGATCATTGAGCTGATAAAGTGATACTTCGAGACTCTGTTGCTCACTGGCTTCACTGACGCCGATCATTTCTTTCTCATTTTTAATTTTGCCCCCGTCATAAATATTCTGGTCCACTTCGGCCTGTATTTTATATTGATCCTTGCTTAAAGGAGGAATAATCCGACCTGTACCGGCTCCTAATACTTCCTGAAAATTTACGGTCTGAGACTGATAGGTGGCCTGTCCTCCCAGTGAAAACTGTGGCAGCCATTCCTTGCCGGCATTTTCAATTGAGTAATTACTGCTCCTGGCAATCAGGTCGTGTTTTTTGATCAGGGGATAATTTTGTCTGGCCAGGGCATAACATTTTTCAAGTGTATACACAGTATTTTGTGCCTTGGCAGCCAGGCCAATGAACATAAATCCGATGAAGAAACAGCGTTTCATATAATTAGTTGATTTATTTAATTTTCAAAATTGCATTACACCAGACAGAGATCAGCTTTTTCCTTTCCGTCATCATCTGTTTGAATTTTGCATCTTTAATATCAGTTATCTTCTGAAACACCGGTTTCATAAGAAATGGGAAAATGGTCATTCCAAGCATGCTCAACAAGAACTGATACGGATCCTGATCAGGTTTTTTTTCCTTTAGTTGTTTGATAAAAAAAGAATTTTTTAAAAAATCCTTTCTCGGCATCGCATTCATAACGATCTCGGGGTTATTCCTAGATTCTCCCAAAATAAAAAATGGCATGTCCGGGTTATCCTGTATCAAATCAATATAGTTGGATACAATCGCTTCAATTTTAAGATCAAGAGATAAGCCCTCATTATAAATGATAGGGCCTATAAATCCGAAAAATTTCTGCATCTTTTCCAGCATGATCAATCCAAACAGTTTTTCCTTGCTCCTGAAATAATAATTTAAAAGAGCCAGGTTGATGTTTGCTTCCTGCGCAATATCCCTGGTACGGGTGGCCGCAAACCCCTTTCTGGTAAAAACTATGCGCGCAGCCTCCTTTATTTTTTCCTCGGTCGACTGATCCGGAGTTTCAATCTTATTTTTCATGCGATTCATCTTTTACAAAGAGCAAAATTAAGTGGTAAATTATTAATTAACCAAAAATTTTAATCATCTGATTAAATATTCTTCATGACCGACCGGCTTTTTATAATCATAAGACTGAAAAGGACACTTAATCAATAAATTTTGTTGCCCTCAAATTATTTGGTAGCTTTCTAAGGCATAATAATGTTTTTACTCATCCAAACTAATAAGCAATGAAAAGTTTTCTAGTTATTCTGGTTGCCATGTTCTTATTTTCCTGCAATAGCGAACCCGCCAAAGATGAAACACCAAAGACCGACACCACGGCGGCAGTAGCCCCTCCTGCTGAAGTAAAACCTGCGTTTGTTCCATTCAAGGTCGTTATAGTCCAGCACCGGATTAAAGATTTTGGAAAAGCGGAAGCCGAGTATTTTAACAGGGATTCGCTGCGTAAAACTTATGGCATCAGTCATTATGTAATCGGGCGGGATTTAAAAGATTCAAATGTCGTTTTTGTTGTAGATAAAATAGAAGACATGGATAAGGCGAAATCTTTTTACGCATTAGCCGGTGCGAAAGATGCAATGAAAAAGGCAGGTGTAAGCACACCTCCGGCATATACATACGCAGAATTCGTGAGAAGCAACGATTCTCCCGTTCAATTCATGGATGGTTTAGCAGTCACCCATCACGTTAAGGATTATGGCGTCTGGTTAAAATCTTATGACTCGGGCGATTCTGCAAGGAGAGCAGATGGGTTGATAGAACGCGGCATTGCACGCAATCTTTATGATTCCAACACAGTTTCAATTTTGTTCGAAGTGAGTGATATGGCAAAAGCAAAAGCAATGATGACTTCGCCCGATTTGAAAAAGAAAATGACCGATGCCGGGGTAGACAGTCCGCCTACCTTTCGCTGGTATACATTGATAAAATGATAAAGTATAATACAATAGCACGACATGTTCGGGCATGTTTTGCTCTTGGACTATTTGTCTTTTCCCCATTATTTGGGAATGCCCAGGAAATCAAAGATTCTGCTTCACGAGGAGTTCAACAGGCTTCCGAGAAAAAAGGCTTGTTTGATTCGGATAGTATACTAGAGATATCATTAAAAGGTAATGTTCGTGAATTATTAAATGACAGATCTGATAATCCCAGGGACCATCCATTTCATCTTATTTATAAAGGGGATGACAGCAATTTAATTTCAGTTCCGGTTGAAGCAAAGACGAGAGGGAATTTCCGCAGACAAAAAGGAAATTGCTACTACCCTCCCATTTTATTACAATTTCCTAAAGGTGACTTTAAAAAATCATCGATTTTTAAGGAAAATAAGAAGTTAAAACTGGTGATGCCCTGCAGGGGTGACCAGTCTGTCATTCATGAATGGCTTGCATACAGATTATATAACCTTGTGACTCCAAAAAGTTTCAGGGCAAGGCTGGTCAAAGTAAAATTGGAAGACAACAAGAACAGCAAAGAGATTAAGCCTTTTTATGGTATGTTGTTGGAAGAAGAAAAACAAATGGCTGAACGAAACGGAGAAATTCCGGATAAAAGAAAGTTAAGGCCTGAACAAATTGAAACCAATTCCTTTATAACGTTGGCTGTTTTTGAATATTTAATCGGCAACACGGACTGGTCCATTCAATTCCTGCATAATATCAAACTGATTTCGAACAGTTCAGGCACCGGTCCCGTTGCTGTTCCTTATGATTTTGATATGTCAGGAATCGTAAATTCGAATTACGCCAAACCGGCCGAGGAATTAAATATGCGATCCGTAAGACACAGGAGGTATCGGGGTTATTGCATAAAGGACATGAAAAGATATGAAGAGGCCTTGGCTTTATATAATAAACTAAAAGAAAATATCTATTCCCTTTATACAAGCTGTTCCTTGCTTGATGCAAAATATATAAAGTCAACTGTAAATTTTCTTGATGAATTCTATACTACCATCAATGATGCAGATGAAGTAAAATCCGAATTTGAATATCCCTGCTATAAACATGGGACCGGTCATATTGTAATTAAAGGATTAAGTAAATAAAAAATGGATATCACAACCGAATTACTCGGAGAAACGGCTCTCTATCTCGAGCCTTATTTTAAAAAAAACTTACCTCCGACTTATGAATCGCGCAATTTCGCAGCAGCACTAAAACTAGTTCAGACCTGTGATCAGATCAGTGTACATACTGACTTGCAACAACAGGATCGGATGAAAACAAGTTTAGCTGCCTGGTTTTTGTACACCGGCTTTTGCAGTGATCCGGTAAATTATCAGATGGCCAGCGCTGAACTCGCTTCAAACTTCTTTAAAGACAAAGGATTAAGTCCCGAAATTATTCAGGAAATAAAGGAAATTATCCTGGCTACCCGTTATCCTCAACAACCTTTTACTATTCAGTCACAGATATTATGTGATGCTGAAACGAGCTGGATGGCCGACAAATCTTTTTTTCAAACGCTTGAATATTTTAAGGAAAGAAAAAGCCAATATCATCCACGAAGAAATTGAAGAGAAAAGCTGGATTGCGGAGAATATCCCGGTGTTTGAAAATCATATCTATTTCACACCTTTTTCCAGGGAAATGTTTGAGAAAAAAAAGGTTAAAAACCTGGTTCGTTTAAAAGAAAAACTTGCAGCTTCGGATAGTTCCCAATCAATCATTCAGGAGTCATTACCACTTACAAATACCAAAGAAAAACCTGAAACAACCTTTACAGATGATTTAAAACTGGAACGGGGCGTTGAAACACTATTCCGGAATATTTCACGTAATCAGATTCATCTGATCCGCCTGGCTGATTACAAAGCGAATATGATCATCAGCATTAATGCAATTATTATTTCCGTAATTCTTTCCTTCCTCATCATAAGACTCGATGCAAATAAATACCTCGAATTGCCGACCATTATCCTGGTCCTGACGAATATTGCTACCATCCTGATCGCTATTTCAGCGACGCGCCCAAGGATAAATATGGATACCAGTACTGATGAAGAGTTAAAAGATGTTGGAAATAATTTATTATATTATGGTAATTTCTATAAAATTCCTTTTGAGAAATTTAATCGTGATATCAAAAAAACCTTCATCAACAAAGAAAATCTTTATGATAGTCTGACTAAGGATATTTATCATCAGGGGATTCTGCTGGTTAAGAAATTCAGGAAAATTAATCTTTCCTACACCGTATTCATCATTGGTCTGATCCTTTCCGTTATTGCATTCACCATTTCTTTCCTGATCCATATTCATTCCATATAGCGACATAATCGGAATAAGCACTGCTATTCTCTTGGCTTATTTACAGTTTTTAATATGATAATAATAATCCCCGTTAAAACAAATAAAATACCCGGTATTTTACTTGTCGAGTTTATCGCCGTTCTACGGTAAAACTGACTGGATAATAAATTCAGCATACCTAAAATAATAAATCCGGACCCTAAAACGGTCGCTATGCTTAAAGACCGATCCTTTTTACTCATTTTTAATCTTAATTGCAGAGAAAATGGAAATTCCAGAAGCTACTATTTAGCTCCAAAAACGAACACCAATCCACCTGTAAAACTAAATTGTAAGATGGTAGCATACGTGTTATAAGGATAGACGTATCCGGGATATCCAACATAGAAACCTGTGCCTGTTACCTGTGAGCCGCCTAAAAGTTGCGCGCCGATTTTTATTCCCAACCCATGACTGACATTAAATTTAACCCCTGCTTTTAAATCCCAGGCAAACTTGGTTTCGGAAGTCGAACCTGCAAAATCACCTTTATAAAATGCTGCACCAAGGCCCAATCCTCCATATGGTTCAATCTTAGGGTTATTCAAATAATATTGTTCGAAATTCAGTAGTAAATATGAAATCACAGCACCATCATTACCCTCGTTTTGCTGAACATTTCCCGGATAATTGTACAATGGAATATTTGTTTTCTGATATTGATATAACAACTCCAATCCTGTCCCATTTGCATTCACACCTTCCAAAGAAGCACCCCAGATCCCACCGGCGTTTAAATACGCATAAGCATTACCAAAATTTATCTTATCGCGAAATGTATATCCCCCAAATGCATTTATGGCTACATACTGGGAAAAGGCAGAAAGACAAATCAAAAGAGTAAAGCAGGAGAAAATGATCTTTTTCATAATTGAAGATTTTGGTTTAATAAAAAAAATTAGCTACTCAAATCGGGCCAGGTATCTGCCTGTGCCTGTTAATAAATCAAAATTATGAAATAAAGGATTTTTCTTCCCACAAAAAAATTATACTTATGGAAGCCCAGGTCATATCATTGTGATCATCTGTTCCAAATTGCATGGAGTTGCCATAACCGGCTTAAAGCATGAACTAAAAGATGGAGATTTGGTCAATCACGCCAGACCAGTATTCAGTAGTGTAGATATTCTGTCCCGCAGCATCCACTGCCATACCCCCTACCACATTAAAACAAGAAGAACATAAAGTACTTACATTGCCGTCGGGCGTGATCATGCGCAAACAATACTCTGTAGCTGATGTTTTGAAGAAAAAAGCATCTGAGAATCAGTTGCCTGTTTTAACAAAGCGGGAAAAAGAAATATTGGAACTGATCACTGAAGGTCTCACTAACCAGGAGATCGCCGATAAGCTATTCCTACACGTCATGACCATCGGATCACACAGGAAGAACATGCTTACCAAATTCAAAGTGAAGAACACGGCAGCCCTGATAAAGATCGCCGTGAGCAACCAGTTAATATAGTCGAATTTCCCCAACACAACACATTGATATTCTTTAAGATATACAAATAATCAGAAGAATAATTTAATCATGCAATAAATAGGTTTTCAGGTTGTTTTATTAAAGTCAAGAGGTTATTTTGTAAGGCCTAATTGCTATTACAGAATGGCTTATAGGCCAAATAAAATCCAATGAAAACCCAAATACGGAAAGTATTTATCCGCTTTCTTTTTATTCCCCTGATTTGCCTCATCATTCTTGTCATTGCAGCGATCGCTGTTTTATATTCACAGCAACAACGCCTGGTTTCACTGGCAATAAAAGAATTAAATAAAAAACTGCCAGGAGAACTGTCTATCGGATCCAGCAATATTTCAGTTTTTCAGAATTTTCCCTATGTCTCTATAGCTGTGAAAGACGTGCATTTTTATTCTGGAAAACTCAAAACCGATAAACCCATATTCGAGGCAGAAAAGATCTTTGTTGGCTTCAGTCTTACAGACATACTAAAACACGAGTACCATGTAAAAGTGATTTTCCTGAAAAACGGTCTTCTCAACCTGGTGCGGGAAAATAACGGAGTATTGAATATTGTCGAAGCCAGCCGGCTAAATATGGATACGACTGCTTCATCAAATGGTAATTCAAACGGACTGGATCTGGATTTGAAGAAAATCGTATTAAAGAATATGAATGTCACCTACCTTGACAGGCTGAACAGTCAACAGGTCGTTTCACATATTGATAAAATACAATCTTCCTTCAGTAATGACAGTGAAAAGATTTACTCCGACTTCCAGGGTGCTTTGATTGTTGATTATGTTAAGCCGGGCTACAGTTCCCTATTCCGTCACAAGCATCTCAATGCTGATCTGAGATTGTCTTACGCAAAGACGAGCCAAATGCTTAAAATCGAACTGTGTAAACTGAAACTGGAGGATGCAGTTTTTAATATCTCAGGAGCCGCAGATTTGCTGCACAATAACACCGTCGATCTGAAATTTTCAGGAGATAAGCCTGACTTCAGGCAATTATTTGCCTTTGCACCAGAAAAGCTGGCCAGGGAACTCAATCATTTTAAGTACAATGGGCTTTTGGATTTTTCCGGAACGGTCAAGGGAAAACTGATAAGTGATCGGCTTCCACGCATTGATCTTTCTTTCTCATGCAAAAATGCATGGCTGCACAATACGGAAACAAAAACGAAACTCGATTCGTTGAATTTTAAAGGGTACTATACCAATGGTGCCGAACAATCATTAAAAACTTCTGAATTACGGCTTCTGAATTTCAGTGCAAAACCGGACAAGGGCCTCTTCAAAGGAAATCTTGTTCTCAGGGATTTTACAAATCCGAAAATATTGATGCAGGTAAATTCAGATCTGGAGCTCGGATTCATTGGCGCTTTCCTTGGTATAAGGGACCTGCAGCGTATATCGGGTCATATCAACCTGAAAATGGATTTCAAAGAGCTGGTGGATATCAGTCTGCCTGAACAAACAATCGGTAAACTGACCGGAGGCATACAAAGTGAATTGACTGTAACTAATCTTACTTTCAGGATCCCCTCCTATCCATACAATATTGAACATCTCGACATGCACGCTAATATGAAGGATGGTTTTCTGCAACTGGACACTCTTTCTTTTCGGGTAGGTAATTCTGATTTTCATATGAATGGATCGCTCAGTGATCTGCCTGCTCTCTTCCACCAACAGGAGAAACCGGTACAACTTAAATTGAATGCCGGCAGCAATAAAATAGTTCTGAAAGAATTATTGTCCTTTGATTCAGCAAAAAGTCAGAAAGCGAAGGAAGAAATTTATGGTTTTAATGTGGGCCTGACACTTGAGACATCTGTGCATGAGTTGCTGCATCCTAAGCCTCTTCCAAAAGGGAAATTCAGTGTTAATAATCTCAATGTCGCTTTTAAAAAATACCCGCATGTCTTTCATGATTTTGGAGCTGACTTTACAATAAATGATACCTCCATTCTTTTGCGTAATCTTATTGGTCAGGTGGACAGCAGTGATCTGCGGTTCAATGGCCGTGTAAATAATTATGCTTTATGGTTCAGTAAGGTGAAAAATGGAAAGACGCTGATCGCATTCGATCTTAAATCACGAAGGCTTGCTCTGAAGGAAATACTTGGGCGGCGCAGCATCAAATACATTCCAGTTGAATATAAACAGGAGGTATTTTCGAATGTATGGTTGCGCTCGAAGATGGAACTAAAATATGATTCTGTTTTCAGGTTCGCCAATATAAAGATCGCCAATATTTCCGGTGAATGTACAAAGCATCCATATCAACTGGACAGCATACATGGCAATATAAAATTCGGTACAGACAATTTTATAAAGATTGATACCCTGCAGGGTAAAATCGGGAGAAGTGATTTTAATATCAGTATGCGCCTTTATACCGGCAATGATACTGCCAGAAGAAATAAAGAAAATTACCTTCAGTTTTCTTCGCGTTTCCTCGATGTGAACCAATTGACCAATTATGTGCAAACTGCGGAAGATGAAATAACTGCTCCCCCGTCTGATACTGCAGTAGTTACTACCGTATCCTCCACTTCTTCACATGCTGATGCGTTTAATATTTTCAGTATTCCTTTTATCAATTTCAACGCCACAATTGATATTGGCCGGGTAAAGTACCGTCGCCTGGGATTGAAAAATATTTCCACCAAATTGCGAATGCTGGCTAACCAACAACTTTACCTGGATACTTTTGGGATTGAATTGGCAGGTGGAAAAATTGGCGCAAGGGCACATTTTAACGGATCTGATCCGAATAAAATATATTTGAAAACAAGGATTCGTGTGGATAATGTGGATCTGGAAAAACTGATGCTGAAGCTGGATTATTTAGGGCAGGATTATGTAATCAACAAAAATATAAAGGGACGTCTTAGCGGTCAGGTAAAATGTTATATCCAGATCCACCCGGATTTTACTCCCATTATGGACAATTCCGAAGCACAGATAGATGTAAATATTTATGATGGCGAACTGGTGAATTTTACACCTATACAGGCCATGTCATCTTATTTTAAAGATAAGAACTTAAACATGGTTAGGTTTGACACTTTGCGAAACGTACTATTATTCAAAAACAATACATTATCCATTCCATCCATGAATATCAACTCCTCTCTTGGTTATCTGGAGATTTCCGGTAGCCAGGCTATGGACAAACACATGGAATATTACCTTCGTATTCCTTTGAAACTCGTTACCCAGGCTGGGTTCAGCAAACTGTTTGGTAAAAAACAGGAGGATGTGGATCCGGATCAGGTGGATGCTATTGAATATCGTGATAAGGATAAGAAAATCCACTTTATAAATCTTAAGATCACTGGTACTCCGGATGATTATAAAATGGCTTTAGGCAAGGCCAAATAATATTTTAATAAGCAGTATCTTCAAACAGTAATCCTATATTTAATCATCTCCGATTCAAAGCGATTGGCTTTTGTAAATATTACATGCTAAATACAAGTGATCTTAACATTGAAGATGAAATTCTCCCCCTGTTTGATTTCACATTTAATTATTATTCAGGACAGGCAGTTCGGGAACTAATCATGTTTCCTCTGGGTTCTGAGTCTGAAATATTGAACAGGCAGCATATACTCAAAGGATATGGCGCGAACAGAGAATTATTAAAAGATTATTCCTTTTCGCGTTTCAATTTGTCGGAAATTTATGATTATTTCGAAACTTTTTCTGCCGGGTCTTTTTTTGGACCCCAACTAAGATGGAAACTTACTTTCAACGAGAAAATGAGGCATCAACAAAGAGGCAGACTTATCCTTCTTATTCATCTTTTTCATAAAATACAAACAGCTTTTTTCGAAAAAATAGATACCCAACATTTCCCGCGGGAGTATGCGACGGATTTGGAAAGGCTCCATGGATTCCTTATCGATTTTGATTTGGATCGTTATGAAACTATACTCCGTAAAAAGAAAATAAGGATTAAGCAAATTGTTGAATTAATGAAAATTATTACTGAAAAAGTAACCAATGGTCAGGCGGCTTCATTCTGGAAACGCTGGTTCCAATTTGAAGCGTATCTGTCAATAAGTAATGGAATCATCAAAAATGCATACGTTTTCCCTTCTTTTGATGAATCTGTTTTTTCGATGGAAGGACTTTTTCATCCTCTCATTAAAAATGCGGTGAGGAACGATTTGTTCGCACATAAGAATGTAATCCTTTTAACAGGACCGAATATGTCGGGCAAATCAACACTGCTGAAATCAATCAGCCTGTGTGTTTACCTTGGACAGACTGGTCTTGCTGTACCGGCGACTAAAGTTGTCATGCCATTGTTTACAACCATCTCCGCAGCTATTAACCTGACTGATAGTATAGTCAGCGGATATAGTCATTTTATGACTGAAATAATCACTTTAAAAAATGTGCTGGAAGATGCTGAAAAGGGATCGAAATGTTTTGCAGTCTTTGATGAATTATTCAGGGGAACAAATATTGAAGATGCATTGGAAATAAGTACTGTTACAATCAGAGGTCTGACAAAGTTTACAAATTCCTTATTCATCATATCTACCCACCTTCATCAGTTAAAGGATCTGGAAGAAATTAAAAATAAAACAGTTGCCACTTACTATATAGAATGTGAATTAAATGGAAATACACC
This sequence comes from uncultured Bacteroidota bacterium, assembly GCA_963711345.1. GTDB lineage: Bacteria > Bacteroidota > Bacteroidia > Chitinophagales > Chitinophagaceae > Puia. Next base: position 2,824,145 of record CAVQDS010000002.1, read on the forward strand.
TGCATTTACATACAAACTAAAGGAAGGATGGTCTGATTTAAAACTAGGCAGAATACTTTTTGAAAGAGAGGGGTTAAATAAAATGCTATCGTAGCTTTGAATTTATGAAAAGCCATGCTATATATTCCCCGGGTAAAAAAATATTAACCTCTTAGTGAGAGTTTAATTATTAATGTGCAACCATAAAACTGGAAGCAGTATTACCCTGACTGCTTACCATTTTAATGATATAGACTCCGCTTGAGAAAGAAGTAAAACTTACAGGTATCTGACCCGGTGTAAGAATATGTTTCCCTTTATCCTGCTGACCCAGGTTTACTGTTCCCATTGTTTGTCCGACGATACTGAAAATTGTCAGACTACAGGTTCCAGCTTCAGGCAGATCATATTCTATTACAGAACTTCCATTCACAACCGGGTTAGGATATACCCTGACAGCCAGTGAAGTCGCTGGAGCAACTGTCGTATCATGCGTGGTTGTGTCTTTCAATTTAGTATTTAGGTAAACCCTGTATTCACCTGCATTCAGGGTAAAATTCTGATTGCCTGTTACCTGTATTGAATCGCTGCCAAAATAATTATACCATGTGCCTTTTGCTGGAAAGGGAACAGTTCCTGTATTTGAATTCACATCAAAATTTCCTATAACTACAGCCGCTACAGAAGTGCCCGAAGCAAGTAAATATTTGAAGGCCCCGTTGAGCGAATAGACGGTATTGGCAGTATCGAGCTCGGGGTAAGTCGTGCGGAGCTGCATCATGGAATCATAGACATCATGCAGATTTTTTCTGGAACTGTTTTGCAGATAATCCCAGCGGACAGGCTTGGGCGTTAGTCTGCAGCTTCCTGAAGGATCCACGGTGCCATTGGTACACCAGTTGATCGAATAATCGTATCCCAGTTCACCAAATTCTGTGAGCATTTTCGGCCCGGGCGCGAGTGCCCAGAATGCTGCTGCTGCCGCATTGCGCTGCAAGCCTGTAGTCGTATCCTTTACGTTGTAAGAACCGTTGCTGTTTCCATTATTCTCGTTATTGTACATGAGACGTTCATCATCGTGACTTTCCTGGTATACGACCAGTCCGGGATTATTCCATCCCCCCAGCGAAGTATAAATACTTCCAGTAAGATCCCAGGTAGCACCACTGGGTGATGCTGTATTATAACCCATAGTAGCCTGGTTATAATTGGCATTGAGATCTTCTCCCCAGAGCATCATGCCATAATTGGCTTCTACAGATTGTTCATTATTATCTGCAAACATTTCTAGAATGCAATAACTACCTGGTGAAGAAGCCTGCATCTGATCGTAAATATTTTTCCAGGTAGCTACACGTCCTGCATCATAATTTCCCCAGGCTGTAACATTACAATTATTACCAAAGGCATCACAGGTGTTGGTTTGAGTAAAGCCTTTGGCAAGATCCCAGCGATATCCATCAATATGATAATTGGTCAGCCAATAATTAAGCACCCTTTGTGTAAAGGTTACTGTTGCAGGACTTTCATGGTTAAACTGATAACCTACATTATATGCATGGGTCGGATATTGATTAAACCATGGACTATTAGCTGCAGGAACACCAAGTGTATTATTCCAATACATCGCTACCATCGGTGAACTTCCGAAAGAATGATTCATTACCATGTCCATTATAACGGCAATACCCTGCTGATGACATGCATCTACAAATTGTTTTACGGCAGTTGCCGTACCATAAACTTTATCAGGCGCAAAATAAAAATTAGGGTTATAACCCCAGCTGCTTGAACCTTCAAAATTATTAAACGGCTCGATCTCAATTGCGTTTATGCCCAATCGTTTCAGGTAAGACAATGTATCCATGAGTCCCTGCCAGTTACCTGCGGTGGTAAAATCAGCCAGCCAGAGTTCATAAATCATCAGGCTTTCTTTTGCAGGTCTTTTGAAATTAGTGACCTGCCAGTTATATGCAGTCTGCCCGGTTTGAATAATACTTGCAAGGGTACCGCTTGCCTGAGCTGGAAAAGTTTTCAGATTGGGATAGGTAGAAGAAGGAATTCCGGGATCAACATTTTTATCCAGTACTTTTTCGGTGTTGTAATCTGCTAATACGAGCGTGTCGTCAATAACATACTGATAGGCATATTCTGTACCTGATGTCAATCCGTTTATCTGAAGCCAGTAATAATTGCTGTCAGGCGTTTTATTCATCTGATAAGCTGTACCCTGTGTCCAGTTATTAAAATCACCTACGGCTACTACTTTATTTTTATAGGGAGCAAATAAAACCAATATGACAGAAGTATCGCCCGGCTGATAATTAATCCCTTCATTGGCGCCCGCCGGCAAAGGCAGAATATTGGAAGCTTCCCCCACATAAAAATTAAAAGAATCGGAAGTTACATTTGCGCCATCATTCGCCAGTCCCTTTACCCATTGATTTCCCGTAACTGTAATTGGCACTTTAGCAATAAGTGAATTTCCGGAAGCAGTTGAATTCACTTGTACGTTATTAAAATATAAATTCAGTCCAGCAGTTTTATTTGAAACAAAATTTATCGCCAGTGAATCTCCCACATTCTTTGTGATGGGCACTGGAATGGGGTTATACATCGGCTGAAACGGTGGCTGGTTAAATTGTACAAACAAACCATTTGGTGGAAAAACCGTTTGATACATATCACTGCCATCACTGTTACGCTGAACAAGTGATCCGCTGCCATTGCGAAAAAGGATGGCAACTTTTAATATTTGTTCTGAAGCAGGAACAACAAAAAAACTCCTGATATTATTTATGGTATATACATATTTATTATTCCCCAGTGAAGTTGCCTGAGCCGCAGGATTGGCTGTTCCCCAGGTGAAGGGAACATAGCGCCAGTCACTATTACTGGTACTTAAATTTGTTATTACTCCCACATGAACATATACATCACTTGTATTTGCGTAATTATAAAGACCCTGGTTTCCAAAAGAACAATCAACTACGATAGAAACTGAACTTGTATCCAGCGGGAATACAGGTGTGGCTGTAATCTCCTGCGCATGAAGGGAAAAACCAAAAAACAAAAAACCCGTAATTATGTATAATTTCTTCATCAGACAGCAATAAAATAAAAAGGTTCGGGCTATTCAAATAACATTAGAAAACGAAGATAAGTAAAACGAAAAGAGGCGTTTTTAATCCGCCTCCATCGTTTTTAGAATTTATACCGGATCAGCTTCATCATGTCTATGGTGAAGTCAGTGTATATTGATAATTTAAAAAATCAGCTATGATCGTATAATTTCCATCAGTTGCTGGACCATTAAAATTTGTGCTCAGGTTATAACCAAAAGGACCACCGGATGCAGGCACGTTAGCATTCGCAACAGCGAATTTATTTGTCCAGTCTCCATTTTTAGGAAGCATCAGGTATTGATTTCCTCCCAATAAATGAATTGAAATAGAAAACTGGGTAGAATTCAACTGGGTGAAGACCTGTGATGGTTCTGGTACAGGATTATTCCATCCGCCCGCTGTTGCGCTTCCTACGAGGAAGAGACTGTCAGGCAACACCTGCGTATATGGTGTTACAGTAAAAGTTCCTGCCTGGAAATTAACCAGGATCTTATATAACCCGGAACTATCAGGGCCCGGGAAGTTTTGAGACAGATTATATCCGAAAACTCCTCCTGTATTTAAACCCGGAACAGTATTATCGGCCACAGCATATTTATTTGTCCAGTCACCATTTTTAGGAAGTATCAGATATTGCTGTCCGCCGATTATATTAAATACACCACCATAATCTACCGAATCTATTTCTTCAAATTGCTGGGTCGGCACGGGCACTGGGTTGGCCCATCCGCCTGGTGTTGCAGAACCAACGAGGAAAAGTTGTTTGGTGATCGGAGGTGGAACTTTTGGAGGAACAACATAAGGCGTTACACTGATGGTAAGCGTATTGGAATTCAGCTGTTCATTATTATTTGCATAAGATGAAACCACCCTCACATCCATATTATACTGTACGTTATAGGAAAAACCAAATCCAAGTGCAATGGTATTTATCTGTTTCGCTGTGAATGTATCGGTTAAAACACCATTTACAACAATACTAACAGCCTTTGCGAAATTTCTGCCCGAAGAATCAAATTGAATCGTATATTTTTCAGTTGATTTTGCTGTCGAATACATAGGGTCAGTCCAGGATAAAGACAGCACCTGGCTAAGCGAATCTGACGGGGTTGGAGCAATAGTCGTTGTTGATCCTGTAAGTGCCGGTGCATTTCCATTTGGGAAATAAGTATTGGACATCTTCGTACACGCTATAATTCCCAGCAGCAGCGACAATGCAACTATAAAGAGTTTTGATTTATTATATTTCATATCATTTTTTTTGATCGTCATTGAATGTTGGTTACTGTGCCGTTACCGTAAACATGCCCGTTTGAAAATTTACATCAATGAGATAGGTACCACTTGTCGGGGGTGCCAGCGTATTGTTACCATTGTATACAAATGGGCCGCCGAAGATTGCCGTTGGATCATCGTTGGTAGCAACACTCCACTGGTCTGTCCAGGATCCATCTACTGCAATCAACTTATATTCACCACCACCTACGATTGGCACAGTAATTTTATATTCAGTCGGACTTACCTGGGTAAACTGCTGTATAGGTACCTGCGATGCGGGGCTGATTGGATTGTTCCAGCCGCTTACCGCAATAGCACTCCCAACGATAAATAGCATGCCTGATTTAGGAGGTGCCACTTTTGGTGGTGGCGCAAATGGCGTTACTACATAATTCAGTGTGCTGGAATACAATGGTGCTGCAACAGCAGTAGCGGATGTAAATGGTTGCAGGAATGATTCCACTCTTACCTGTAAGTTGTGCGGTTGGCCAAAGCTTAGCTGTAGTCCATTTCCAATCAAAGCATTTAAGGCAGCAACTGTAAAAGACTGACTAAGGTCTGAATTGATTGAAACCGTCTGCATGTTGGGACTGGTAAAATTTGCACCCACCGTATCAAACTGCAGATAGTAAGTTACGTTTTGGGAACTGATCCCATTACTAAACTGATAATTTGGATTCGTCCAACTGAATGTAACTGCTAAACCCGTCGTGTCAGCAACCGGTAAAGGGATCGTATCCACCGCAGTCGATGTCAACACAGGTGCAGTGCCTCCCTCATAATAAACTTTTGCCTCATCCTTTTTGCAGGCGCTAAATATCAGCAACCCTATGGCGGCTGTAAGCATTATTTTATTTAAATATCTTTTCATACGTCGCTTTATTAGATCTGTTTAATTAATAACCTTTATTTTGAATAAGGTTTGGATTTGCGTTTAGGTCAACAGATGGAATTGGGAAAATATTAAAATTATCAGCTACTCCTGTTCCGGATGAAACACCACCTTTCCATGGCCACAAATAACTTCCTGAAGTAAATACTCCGAAACGCACCAGATCTGTACGTCTGAGACATTCCCAATACAATTCCCTTCCACGTTCATCTAGGATATCCTGTAATGCCAGTGTGCTTACATTTCCACTCACATTACCATAAGCTCTTTCCCTGAGCATATTGAAATATAGAATCGCCTGTGCATTGGTGCCACCCGTACCTCCTCTCAAGACTGCTTCTGCATAAGTCAGGTAAATTTCCCCGAGGCGGAAAAGTGGGAAATCAGTAGAGGCGTATACACTTGCATTGGGAGGTGTTGCGCCGGTGGAAGTCACATTCTGAAACTTCGTTACTGCAAGGCCGTCATTAAAATTCGCAATCTGGTCGATCGTTTCATTCTGTCCGTTTGTGAAAAACAGGGAACGATGATCCAGTGTGCCCGTGAGATCAGGAAAAAGATTGGGAATATTCGAGGTAACCCTGTTCCCTCCCCATCCACCGCCTGGAACCCCGTAAGCTGCCGGTGACATTTTACCACCGATAGCAGCATTAATTATAAAAGTTGTTCCTCCATAATTCTGCGTGTTTTGTCCGTCATAATTTATGGAAAGAATCTGTTCTGTATTGTTCAGGTTATTGTCGGCAAGAAAAAGGTTCTGGTATTTTGGTAATAATGCATAACCAGCAGCAATAACTTTATTGGCATATGTGATGGCATCTGTATACCTCGCAGTACCTGTATAAACTTCCGCATTCAGATAAATCCTGGAGAGTAAGGCCCAAACGCAGGCCTGGTCTGCTCTTCCATATTCATTCTGCATGGCTGCAACCATCGCATTGGCACTATCCAGGCTCAGGAGTTCAGATTCCACATAAGAAAAAAGATCTGCCCTGGAAATTTGTGGAGGAAGAAATGCAGTACCAATCGGGCTATTTTCTGTTGTGAAAGGCGGATTGGCAAACAAATCCATCAGAACTGAATACTGATAAGCGCGCAAAAAGCGGGCTTCAGCACGGTAAAATTGTATGTTCGTTGCATCACTACCGGTAAATTTAGCAATGGCTGCATCGCTTGCATTTGCAATAAAAGAATTGGCCACCGTTATCTGATAGATAGATCGGCTATATAAACCGTTTAGAATTACATTTCCCGAGTTCCAGTTCATGTTGTGAAAATCCGGCACGCCTGGATCGTTCCAAGCACATACTGCTTCATCCGTGCTTAATTCCTGCGCGTCCCAGAGCAATCGAATGAAATCCGAAGTACCGGCATCTATACCTCCCAGATCGGAATTGTCGGGACCCGTACTACTCGTCAATGCAAAAGAACCATATACTTTTGCCAGAGCCTCTTTATAACCTGCTGCGGTACTATATACGGTTGCGGCAGTCGCAGTGTTGGATGGGTTTCGGTTCAGGTCCTTTGTACAACCTGAAAGTATTGAAACTCCCAACAACACCAGACCTCCTATATTAAACAGATTCTTTTTCATATCTGATAAATTGAATAAAATTTAAAAAATTAAAAACCAAGATTCACACCTAATGTATAAGTCCGGGGTTTTGGATAAATATTGTTATCTATACCTCCATATATTTCCGGATCTATACCTGAATATTTTGTAACAACAAATACATTCTGGCAGCTTACATTGATATTTAATTTTACTTTATCTCTCATTATATTTCCCACGTTATAATTCAATCTAAGATTATCCATCTTTAGAAAGGAAGCATTTTCCACATAATAGTCGGAGAAATACTGATTGTTGATAAAATTCGTATTGCTGTATGTTGTAAGCGTATTAGAAATAAAATTATTTGGATTTAAAATGGATCTCTGAACAGCAAGGTTTGCTGCAACATTATTATATACGTAGTTGCCAATATTCGCTCGTAATACTGTGCTGAGGCTCCATTTCAGATAACTGACAGAGGTGCTGAAACCCATAATAACCGGAGCAAAAGGTGACTTATAATGATATGCATCCGGAGAAGAGGGTGGTGATGAAATCACTCCATCCCTGTTCTGGTCTACATAGAGTCCTTCGATTGGCAAACCTGATTTTTGATTATAAATCTGTTGAAGAACAAAAAAAGCATCGGGCGTGTAGCCTACTGTGTTCATCTGGATGGTATTTCCTGTTCCTCCGGAGATCGGACCGACTGCATCACCAAAGAAAGTCGGATCATTCGAGTTATTGGTCAGCTTGGTAATTTTTATATCCTCGTAAGCAATATTAAAGGAGAGGTTCCAGGTGACAGTGTTTGTCTGTACGGGTATGGCATTGATCGAGAATTCAACCCCCTTGCTCACCATACTACCGACATTGGAAGTATATTCATTGGTAAAATTAGTACCGTCTGGAATAAAAATACTATTGATCAGGTTTGTCGTGTTTTTATAGTAATATTCAACGCTACCTGTAATTCGGTTATTTATAAACCCATAATCAATACCAATATTAGTTGAAGCGGTTTGTTCCCATTTCAGGTTGGCATCAAAGGGAGCCGGTGTATACATATAATAGAAACTGTTTCCAAACTGGTACTGGCTGCCATTATTACTCAGGGAATAACTGGGAATATATCCGTAATTACCAATTCCATCCTGGTTTCCCGTAACTCCATAACTGGCACGAAGTTTCAAACTGGAAATCGTAGTTGAATTTTTAAGAAAACTTTCTTCATTAATTTTCCAGGCCACTGCTACTGCTGGAAATACACCATACCGGTTGCTGGGCGCAAAACGTGAAGAGCCGTCGCTACGAAGGGAGGCGGTCAGGATATATTTATTATCGTAAGTATAAATCAAACGGCCAAAATAAGACAGTAGCGTATTTTCATTTATTGTTGTTGGGTACAACGGTGCAGTTCCCGGAATGGTATCTCCTTTTGAATCAAAATGTGTATAATTATAGGTTGTTCCAAGATTGTTGTAAAAACCATATCCTGCAATTGCATTAATGTTGCTGTTAATACTCGGAATATCTTTTACATAGCTGAGTTTGAATTCCAGCACCGTATTATTATTTGTTCCCTGATACTTATAATTCTCGCCGTGATTGGTTGTCGTTCCCCATTGCTGTGCGGCGTCTCCAGGTACATTTACGTTTCCCTGTCCTTTTGATTCATCCAGTCCCAGATTAAGATTTACGTGCAGGTCTGGAAGGAAGTGCACAGAATAATCCAATTGTACATTGCCGAATAATCTGTTCGCAATACTTGTACTGTTATATTGGTTTAAATATGCAACCGGATTTCTTGTCGCATTTGGATTTGGTGTAGAATCATTCAGCGTCCATTCAAAATAACCTCCGAAAACACTTCCTTTATCGTAAATAGATTGTGTTGGATCAAATGCCGCAGCAGCGCCGATGGCAGCCTGGTTAGCAAATCTTGTATTCGCATGCGAGCCATTTGCATTAATATCTATCTTCAGGTGATTGTCAAATAAACTTGGATTTAACCTGATAGTTGCTGTTGTACGTTGCAGGTTATCCGTTTTTAAAATGCCTGATTGGTCGAGATATCCGACAGAAACAGAATAAGGTAAACTATTCAGTACTCCTTTCATATTATTCAGAGCACCTGTCATACTCAAATTTGTATTAGTTGTAACACCTGTCTGGTAAATTTGGTTCTGCCAGTTCGTACTCGTTCCACCTAACAATGCAACTTGAGAAGGCGTGCCATTGGTCTGTACGTAATCTGTCAATTGAGTGGTTGAAAGAACAGATTCTTCTCTCGCAATTACTGAACCTCCCAGCTGTGTATTGAAATTAAATTTCGGCGCTCCGCCTCTTCCTTTTTTGGTTGTTATGAGTATTACTCCGCTGGAAGCCCTGGAACCATATATTGCAGCTGCAGAAGCATCTTTTAATACGGTAATACTTTCAATATCGTTTGGATTAATTAATGACAAAGGGTCGGCAACACCAGGGATAGTTGAAGTTGAATTTGGCGGAGGTGTAAACAATGATTGTAAAGGCACACCATCAATTACGTAGAGTGGGTCATTATTTCCATTGAGTGATGACAATCCTCGGATTCTAACTGTGGCGGCAGCACCTGGCTGTCCACCATTCGAGGTTACAGAAACGCCAGCAAGTTTTCCTGCGATCAGTTCATCCGGCGACGTAATAGCAGCTCCCTGTTGAAAATCTTTTGAAGTAACTGTAGCAACAGATCCCGTGAGGTCTTTTTGCTTTACTGTTCCATATCCAATTACAACCACATCGTTTAATGAAGTTGCGCTGGATTTTACGAGCGTAATATTGAAGGACCCGCTTCCAACAGGAATTTCCCTGGTTGCATATCCAACGGAAGAAATGACCAATGTAGAAGCAGAGCCTGGAACGGTAATGCTAAAACTGCCATCATTTCCAGTGGTAGTACCTGTTTTAGTGCCTTTCACCTGGATCGAAACTCCCGGAAGTCCTGTCCCATCTGTTGCGTCTGAAATTTTTCCAGAGATTGTTCTGGATTGAGCGAAGCTGAATGAATAAACAAATAACAATAGGGACAAAGGAATAACCCTTCTCCACGGCAATCGTTTCTTTCTCATAAAAATGGCAGTTGTTAAAGTTTAGAATAAAATCCTTTATATAAAACTCTATGCAATCGATTACACGAAATTGAATAATATTTTTGCTCTAAAAAAATATTTATTTCTTAATACATAATTCCCTCACGAAAACTGCAATTAATCCTCCCCAACATATTAAAATGTAAATTTTACACAATATTTAGAAAATATATTATCACACCAAATTTTGAGTCTACTATTTTTTGAATCAGTATAATACTTGAGATATCTTAAGTAATATTCAATTAACGGCTGAATTAATGCCCTTTATTAGATTTTGTTCAGTTATAAGATTTGAATAAAAATCATTCACCTAAGAAATATGACCGTAAATCCTGGTAAAATGCTGCTTTTATCTGTTTTCATATCCGTTTCTAATGTTTGGATATTTGGCCTTTTAGAAACCATTCAACCAGTTACCCGACCTTAATAAAATTGAGGTTTCCGTTTTTTTGTTTAAAATTGTGTGGTAATCGATTGCACTAATGGCTAATGAAATAACGTTATCAAATATCGCCAGGGAGCTGAATATCACTCCGGCTACAGTATCCAGGGCCCTGCGGAATCATCCTAAAATAAGTGCTGAAACAAAGGAATCCGTTCTCAGGGTCGCCAGCCGTTTGAATTATAAGAGGAATAAAGTAGCCTCTTCACTCAGAAGCGGTAAGACGCATATGATTGGCGTCATCATTCCCAGCGCCGAAATCAATTTTTTCGGATCTGTCGTTCATGGGATAGAAACAGTCGCCAATGCGAACGGCTATAATATTCTTATTTATCAGTCAAACGAATCTTACGAACATGAAGTCAGGGGAATTGAAACCCTGTTAGCTGCCCGCGTTGATGGTATAATGGTTTCAATTGCAAAGGAAACGGTGGACTATACCCATCTAACAGATGTTGCTAAAAGAGGTCTCCCCATCGTATTTTTCGACCGTGGCAACGATAATATGGGTATCCCTTCCGTTGTGATCGATGATTATAAGGGTGCATTTATGGCTACGGAAAGACTGATCAAACAGGGCTACCATCGTGTGGCGCATATCTCCGGGCCCCAGCACGTGAAAGTATTTTACGATCGCTTTAAGGGTTACATGGCTGCCCTCCAGGTCAACAACCTGAGTTTTGATCCAAAACTCGTATTCCAGGGAAATATTTCAATTGAATCAGGAAAAAAGGCTGCTGATTATTTTCTTTCTTTATCAGAAAGACCGGATGCTGTATTTGCCGTAGAAGATTTCTGCGCATTGGGATTAATGAAATCAATTAAAGAACACGGGCTGAAGATTCCTGAAGAATTCGGCATCATTGGATTCGCTAATGAGTTATTTGGTGAACATACAACCCCCTCTCTTTCTACAATTGATCAGCAAACTGTATTGATGGGTAAAGAAGCTTTCAAACTATTGCTGGAGCTGGTTGAAAAAAAAGACCTGGTGGTTGCCCTTCAAAAAAAGATCGTGCTGGAACCCATTCCAATTTTTAGAGAATCTTCTGAAAGAAAAAATCATTTGATAAATCAATCGGACAGCCAAACTAAGTAAAGCATAATCATCATGCGGGTAACTGGTCATATCAGGTTTTTTTACATCGCCGCAGTTTTCATCATCATGGGTTGTAAAAAGAATGACAACAATATTCCTCCTGTCCCGCCTAACAACGACACCATTCCTGTTAAACCGGTTCCTGCCAGTTTTGCCAAAGGAGCTGATATCAGCTGGCTCACGCAAATGGAATCTTCAGGATATTTTTTCTATGACAGTGCAGGTGCAAAAATGGATTGCATGCTGATATTAAAGAATCTTGGTTTCAATTCGATCCGCCTCCGGGCCTGGGTAAATCCATCGGATGGCTGGTGTAATACGGCTGATCTCGTAACCAAAGCTGTCCGCGCAAATAATCTCGGTTTTAAAATTCTTATTGATTTTCATTACAGCGATGTATGGGCTGACCCAGGTCATCAAACGAAACCTGCGGCCTGGACAGGTTTGGACTTTGTGTCATTAACGGATACCGTATTCAGCTACACAAAACATGTAATGGATACATTGAAATCAAATGGAATAAATCCGGTATGGGTACAGATTGGCAATGAAACCAACGATGGTATGCTTTGGGAAGATGGAAGGGCTTCCACCAATATGGCGCAGTTTGCAAAACTTATAAATGCCGGATACCAGGCAGTGAAAGCTGTGAATGATTCTACCAAAGTAATCGTTCATATTTCCAATGGTTATGATAATACAATGTTCCGGTGGATGTTTGACGGTATTACTGCTGACAGCGCTAATTTTGACATTATCGGTATGTCGCTTTATCCCAGCACCAGCAACTGGCAGGCTCTCGATGCACAATGCCTCACGAATATGCAGGATATGGTGTCAAGGTATGGGAAGCAGGTCATGATTTGTGAAATCGGTATGGATGTTACTGCCCCATCCACTTGCAGATCATTCATAGCAGACATTATAGCCAAAACGAATTCTTTATCAAACGCACAGGGATTGGGCGTATTTTACTGGGAACCTGAAAGCTATAACTGGCAGGGTTATACGCTGGGTGCATTTGATAATAATGGGAAACCTACCGCTGCACTGTATGGATTTACCGACAAGTAATTCTCTATAACTATATTCTTTTAAATTATCATTATGCGAACTTCCGGCATCCAGTTCTTTGCATTGCTGATTGTTTTTGCTTTTTCATATTCAACATCACGGGCACAAAACACCCAGCATAAACAAATTAATATTGACGAAAACTGGAAGTTTCATTTCGGCAATGCAGCCGATCCTTTAAAAGACTTCAATTATAGCATCGCCACTATATTTTCTAAATCGGGCGGAGCCTGGGGAACAGCCATTGAGCCCAGGTTTAATGACAGTTCCTGGAGAACATTAAATCTTCCGCATGACTGGGCAGTGGAATTGCCTTTTGCAAATGTAAATGATGCAAGCGTAGAATCTCATGGATACAAACCCGTTGGTGGTTTATTTCCTGAAACAAGCATCGGCTGGTACCGCAAACATTTTAATATTGCGCGTACCGATTCAGGAAGCAGGTTTCAACTCCAGTTCGATGGAATATTCAGGAATGCCAGTATCTGGTTCAATGGGTTTTATGTCGGTAATAACCTTAGCGGATATATCGGAGCATCTTATGATATCACTGATTTCATTAAATATGATCGCGATAATGTTTTGGTAGTAAGAGTAGATGCAACCCAATACGAAGGCTGGTTTTATGAAGGAGCCGGCATTTACCGGAGCGTTTTTTTGAATCAGTTTGATAACCTGCATATCACAGAGGGTGGGTTGTTCGTACATACTGAGCAGGAAGGAAAGAATACTTCCGTAACAATAGAAACGAAAGTGATCAATCAGTATCGGGCCGAATCCAGTTGCATTGTTTATTCAATCATAACGGATCGCGACGGAAAGAAGATTGCACAGACCAAAGAACAAACTCTTTCATTGCCTGCAAATGGAGAAGGAACAGTAAAACAAAAATTAATTCTTACCGATCCACGGTTATGGTCCCTCGAAGATCCTTATTTATACCGGGTGAAATCTGTGGTTTTATATGGAGGTAAACCAGTGGATAATGTAGAACACAGGTTTGGCATACGAACACTTCGTTTTGATGCAACAGAGGGATTTTTTCTGAACGGGAAACATATAAAAGTATATGGTACCAATAACCATCAGGACCATGCAGGAATAGGAAGTGCCATGCCGGATTACATGCAGTATTACCGGGTAAGACTTTTAAAAAATATGGGTGTTAATTCCTGCCGAACCAGTCATAATCCGCCTACTCCTGCATTCCTGGATGCCTGTGACAGCCTGGGCATGCTGGTTCTGGATGAGAACCGGTCATTGAACAGCAGTACAGAAAATATGAGTCAGTTTGAAAGGATGATCCTTCGTGATCGAAATCATCCCAGTGTATTTATGTGGTCGATTGGAAATGAAGAAGGCTGGATACAAACCAGTGTTAACGGAAAACTTATTGCAGAAACTTTCCTTGCAAAACAAAAAGAACTGGATCCCACGCGCACAAGTACGTATGCCGCCGATGTACCCAATGTTTTCGCGGGAGTAAATGAAGTAATACCCATCAGGGGATTTAATTACCGGCAGTACGCAGTTGCAGATTATCACCATGATCATCCCATGCAGCCAATTGTGGGTACAGAAATGGGAAGTACTGTTTCAACAAGAGGTATATATGAAAAGGACAGCATCAGGGGATACCTGCCCGATGAAGATCTGACAGCACCCTGGTGGGCAAGTACAGCAGAACTTTGGTGGAAGCTTGCAGCTGAAAATCCATATTGGATGGGCGGATTTATTTGGACAGGTTTTGATTATCGCGGTGAGCCGACTCCTTTTCACTGGCCCAATATCAATTCTCATTTCGGCGTCATGGATATGTGTGGCTTCCCAAAAAATATTTATTATTATTATCAGTCATGGTGGACAGATAAAGATATACTTCATATCTCCCCTCACTGGAATTGGAAAAATAAAAGGGGACAACCCATCGATGTATGGGTTAATTCGAATGCTGATAATGTTGAATTATTTCTGAATGGAAAGAGTCTGGGTAAAAAAGATATGCCCCGTAACAGTCATTTAAACTGGTCAGTTAATTATGAACCTGGTGTACTTTCTGCCATCGCTTATAAAAAAGGAAAAAAATTAACTGCAAAAGTAGAAACAACCGGTCTCCCTGAAGAAGTGGTGCTTACACCTTATAAAACAACCATGCTTGCTGATGGGAAAGATATGTCTGTGATCAATATCAGCGTAGTGGACAGAGAAGGTCGCGAAGTTCCGGATGCTGATAATATGATCAGGTTTTATATTTCAGGAAGTGGCAAAATTATTGGTGTTGGCAACGGGGATCCCAGTAGCCATGAGCCTGATAAATGTGTTGATGGCGCCTGGCAAAGAAGCCTCTTCAATGGCAAATGCCAGGTGCTGGTTCAATCTGACAAAAAAAGCGGATCCATTAAATTTGAAGCGAAGGCTGTCGGTATGTGGACTGGTTCTACAGATATTGTTACCGTTTCTCCGTCCAGTATTGCGGCAGTCAGTGTAGATAAAAAATATGAACTAAAGGGGGAAGAATCCAAACCGAGAGAGGCAACAAAAATGCTGGGCGCTGATATTTCTTTTTTACCACAACTCGAAGATCGCGGAATGAAATTTTCTGATAACGGAGTTCAGAAAGATCCTATTCTAATTTTAAAGGACCATGGGTTTAATTATGTCAGGCTAAGAATTTTTAATGATCCATCGACGGATAGTGGTTATTCACCCCATAAAGGTTTTTGTGATCTGGAATATACCAAACAAATGGCAAAAAGAGTGAAAGCAGCAAACATGAAACTGCTGCTTGATTTTCATTACAGTGATTACTGGGCTGATCCGGGTAAACAGTACAAACCTGCTGCCTGGCATAATTTATCATTTGACGATTTAAAAAAAGCCCTCTATGATTATACTAAAAAAGTAATGCAGGAATTAAAGGACCAGGGTACTGAACCTGATATGGTGCAGGTTGGAAATGAAATCAATCATGGGATGGTTTGGCCGGAAGGAAATATCAGTCACCCGGATAGTCTTGCCCAGCTTATCTCAGCGGGGATATCAGCAATAAAATCGGTGGATCCGCGCGTCGTAATCATGCTTCATATTGCTTTGGGTGGGCAGCATGATGAATCGATATTCTTTATCAATCAAATGCTGGTGAGATCAGTACCATTTGATGTGATTGGATTTTCCTATTATCCTAAATGGCATGGCAGTCTTGATGATCTCAGGGATAATTTAAATGACATTATTAGAATATATAAGAAAGATGTAATCGTAGTAGAATATTCGGCTAAAAAGGAAGAAGTAAATAAAATCGTTTTTGAATTACCCGATGGTAGAGGAAAAGGAACCTGTATCTGGGAGCCACTTAGTACCTGGGAATCCGTTTTTGACAGGGATGGCAAATCAAATGATTTTATGAAGCTGTATGATCAGATAAATAAGCAATTCATTTCGGGAGGCCAGTCGATTTCTCCCTGAATCCAAAAATAAAAAGGATTGTTACGACTGCTGAGAACAGCAATGGAATTGTCCAGAAATGCTGCCAGTTATTTAATGATATACCATCGGCCATAATACTATTGAAGATTCCTCCGGCAGCAAGGGTTCCTAAACCCTGCCCTACTCCATAAGAGACGATTACGAACAGCCCCTGTGCCTGTGCGCGGATATCAGGGGTGGCTTTTTTATCGATATAAATTTGTCCGGCCACATATACAAAATCATAACAACAGCCATGTAATAAAATGCCAGTCATGATCATCCAGCCAACAGCACCTGGCGCAGCTAAAGCAAATAACGCATAACGGGTAGCCCAGGCCAGCATACCCGTAAGCAGTACCCATTTGATTCCGAAACGGGCAAAGAACAATGGCAACACGAGTAAAAAAAGAATCTCTGACATTTGGCCGAAAGTCATTTTGAACGCAGGGTTGGCTATGCCGGCCGATTGAAGAAAAACAGGGACATAAGAAAAATAAGCAGCAAAGGGTAAGCTAATAAGCAGCAGACTAATGATAAAAATGATAAAAGACCTCGATTTCAGTTTGGCAAATGCATCAGCACCGATCACATCTCTGAAAGATATTTTCTTAACGGAACCGGCAGGAGTAATATTTGGAAGTGTAAAACTATAAAACCCCATCAGCACACCTCCAATTCCTGAAATGCGCATAGGCATAGCTGTTGTATCACCTTTGAGAATTTTGCTTACCAGAATGCCCGCGGCTATCCATCCCAGCGTTCCAAATAAACGAATAAGAGGAAATTGCTTTTCCCGATTATCGAGTATATGAAATGCCGTAGCTGCAGCCAGATTTACCGTCGGCATATAGCAGAGCATATGAAGCAAAAGAAATCCAAGAAATAAAGGAGTTGAAACAAGACTTCCTTCAGCAAAGAATGGCGCAGAAAAAACAAAAATGCCACTCAGGATATGCATTATTCCCAGTACTTTCTGTACAGGAAAAAAACGATCGGCTATCATTCCCAGGAAAAAAGGAGAAATAATCGCACCAACGGCACTCGTCATATAGGCGAGATAAATCACATTCGCCATGCCATGATTCTTCATGTAATTTCCACCAGTGGCATACCATGCGCCCCAGATAAAAAATTGCAAAAACATCATGATGCTGAGGCGTGTCTTCGGATATCGAAGCATGGGCAGTTGGGTGGTGGGTTAAATTATCTATGCAAGCACGGCCTGCTGCACAAGTTGTTTCATATATTGAAGCGAAATACGTGTGGCAAGATCAACCTCTTCTATTCCTGCGAGCTGATGATTTTTAATTACGGGCAAACAATATTCAGATGTGAGATAACCTTTATAACCCGAGTGATAAAGCGCTTCTATGAATGCCTGGTAATTGATAAGGTCACCGCTGGATGGTGAAGGATCCTGAATAATTTCCCCATTCTTCTTCTGGCTGAAATTCCACGCCCCATAATGCGAGTGAACTATATGTCCCCCGCATTTTTCGACCGCCTCCCGGATATATTCATCACTCTGACGTTCATAGAATAAAGGCGCATCAATACAAAGCTCAACGTTTTTTCTATCTATTTCCTGCATCATGGTCAGTGTATCCTCGTAACCTTTGGTCAATACAGGTGCATGATTCTGCAGTGCTAATGTGATGCCCATATCAGCTGCCATACCGGCTACTTCACGTATGCCATCCACACAATGATTCCATCTGCGGAGTTCGGCATGGCCACAAGCGTTTATAATAATTACCTCTCTCAAATTGGCCATACAACGCAATATCTTCTTCATCATTAATCAGTCCCGGCCATGCGGCAAAAACCTTTACCAGGTTTACCCCCAGGTCCCTGGCCAATTCCAGCACAAGGCGCATCATAGCCAGATTATTTTCCCTTTCTTCCATATGTTTCCCCGCAAAATTCGACATGCTTTCCACGGCGCATAGCACGATGTCTTCATCAGCCGCCAGGTTTTTTATGCGGCTCCTGTCAGCCTTACTTAAATCAAGCGGGGAAGCCACAGGACGTTTGGTTTCAATTGCCAATGCGTCAAAACCAAATTCTTTGGCACGATGAATTTGTTGTTCAAGCGACAAAGCCTGCCCCTTGTAAAATAATCCACCATATGTAACGGTCAATAATGCAAATTTCATATAGCCAGATTTTGATTGTTAGTTTACGTAAGGTAATTATTTTTTTGCAGAGGAACTATCATTCATTTTACTATCAAGACTGCCTATGAATTCTATAATATCCTTTCGTTCTTTTTCTGTGAGATCAAGTTTATCAAATGGCAGCGTCTGATTATCAATCTTTATACCTGATCCGGACCCCCCACCCTTATTATAAAAATCCAAAACCTGATCCAAAGTGCTGAATACACCGTTGTGCATATAAGGCGCTGTGCGTTCAGCATTTCGTACTGTTGGAATTTTAAATGCATGCCTGAACGATTCAACATGTATGATATTATACCTTCCCATGTCCGGATCTATTGCCTGAGCCGATATCGTTTCTGGAACCCCGATCACTTCAGCTTCCATTTTTTGAAATGCCGGCGGAAGGTTTCCATTAAACAATGGCATGAAATGGCAGGTAGCGCATTTTGCCTTACCCATAAACAGGTTGAATCCATTGATCTCATTTGTATTCAAAGTGGCATTATTGCCCCGCATAAAATCATCGAACCGGCTATTTAATAAAACAAGGCTTCGGATATAAGAGCCAATAGCATTCATAACTTCAAAAGTGTCAATGCTGTTTTTATCCTCATTAGGAAAGGCAGTTAAAAACATTTGCCTGTACTTATTATTATCCCAAAGACGCTTTACAGATAATGTCATGGAACCATGCATCTCTTTTTCACTTTGTACAACACTGTGCGACTGCTCCTCCAGTGAATTGACGCGTAAATCATAAAATAAGGCTGGCTGAAGCGCTGCGTTGATTAAAGTCGGAGTATTTCTTCCCAGTAATTCAGTTTTTCCAATGATAGTGTTTTTAGTCAGTCCGTCAGTAAATGCTTTTTCGGGTTGATGGCAGGATTGGCAGCTTCTCATGCCGCTTCCGGATAATACCGGATCTGAAAATAACAATTTGCCCAGAGCTATTTTTTCGTCACTTATAAAAGAAGAATGATCTGGCGCATAAGCATTGACGTTAAAAGCATTTGAATCAAAAAGTGTTTTGGCATCCTGATTTAAGAGTCGGTTATATTTGAACCCGTTTATTTTTAAACCTTCCTGCAGTCCTGTGATTTCTGAAGTAATGGGATTACAGTAATCTTTAATAAATTCCATTCTGTTGAAGGAATTAAAATCAATATGTTTATTTAAATAGCCAATCGCTTTTTCAAAATCTTGTTTCAGGTTATCGTTCCCACTTTCATCCATGTAAAAATCCAATACCTTTTCGATGCTTTCTAAACTGGCGGAACTCTCCTGCATACTTTTAAGAGTCATCGGATTATCAAATCCAGAAATTCCAAGAGTCATTATCCTGAATATTTCCAGTTTAACCCCATCAAATACCTGAGGGTCGTGAACATTATTCAGATTGAAGAATGACCTGTAATTCTCGCAATCCGATTGCAATAAGAAAAGCTGGGCAATCAATTCCCTTTTCCTGGAACTATCATATACCGGAAATAAAAATCCTTCTATAACCTGCAGGCCTGAAGGCTGAATTACCCGTAAATCCGGCATTTCAACTTCTTCTACAGGCGGTCCGTTTACAAGTCCTGATGTTTCAGGCACGAAATATTCTGCCGCCCATTCAAATTTTTTATAAGCCAGTCTCACAGTAAGAAATAGTTTTTGCAGTTCTTCACCCGCAGAATTTCCACTTGTTACCGCTTCCTGAAGTTTTAAACACGCGACTGAGAAGCTGTCAATCTGGCTCTGAACTGTTTGTTCAATTTCCTTTTCGTGGTTAATCGTCTTTTCTTTGCAGAATATAGTTGTATTTCCTACTGTTGCAGTGAGAACCGTCAGTATAAAAACCAGTTTCTTCATCCTGATATCTTCATTTATAAAAATAGTTTAATTAATTTCAACCATAATTATTCAATTCTTACCGGTAATAAATCCCGCTCTCAACATCATGAATCATCTAAAGACTTTTACACTTGTAATTATATCCGGTTTTTGCTTAGTAAAACAAGCCAAAAGTCAGGGTTTCCTGAAGGCTGACAATAAAAGAATTGTAAATGAAAAAGGTGAAAATGTATTACTTCGGGGAATAGGTCTTGGTGGCTGGATGTTACAGGAGGGCTATATGCTTCACGTAAATAAAGAAAGCCAGCAATACAGGATAAAACAACGAATTGAATTATTGATTGGTAAAGAGCAAACGCAGGAATTTTATCAAAAGTGGCTTTCGAACTTTATAACTAAATCGGATATAGATTCTTTGCATTCCTGGGGTTTTAATTCTGTACGTCTTCCCATGCATTATAACCTCTTTACCCTGCCCGTGGAGAGTGAACCCATAGCAGGGAAAAATACATGGCTGAACGTTGGCTTTGCTTTGACGGACAGTCTGATTGCCTGGTGCAAAGCCAATGGCATGTATGTGATTCTTGACCTGCACGCAGCCCCTGGCGGGCAGGGTAATGACCTGAACATCTCAGACAGGAATCCATCGAACCCTTCTTTATGGCAAAGTGAAGCGAACAGGCAAAAGACAATCGCTTTATGGCGGAGACTGGCCGAACGTTATGCGAATGAACCCAGCGTAGCTGGCTATGATTTGCTGAATGAACCGAACTGGGGATTCCAGGATACCCTTAAAGACCGGAATGGTCTGAGTGAAAAAGGGAATATACCTCTCAGACAATTGCTGATGGATATTACAAAAACGATCAGAGAGGTTGATAAAAAACACATCCTCATTATTGAGGGAAATGGCTGGGGTAATAATTATAATGGAATGTTGGGCACCTGGGATGCCAATATGGTTCTGAGTTTCCATAAATACTGGAATAGCAACGATCTTCAGTCTATCCAGCATATTTTAAAATTCCGTGAACAATATAATGTTCCTGTATGGCTTGGAGAAACAGGAGAAAATTCAAATGTCTGGTTTATGGAAGCTGTCCGGTTGTTTGAATCAAATAATATCGGATGGTCTTGGTGGCCTTTGAAAAAACTGGGCATCAATAATCCGCTGCAAATCAAATCGAATAATAATTATAATGCACTGACCGACTATTGGAACGGTAAAACTACTGAGGCCCCTTCAAAAGAAAATACTTATAATGGTTTAATGGAACTGGCTGCAAATACAAAATGCGAAAGGAATATAGTACACAGGGATGTGATAGATGCACTAATAAGACAACCTTTCAGCAATGAAACATTGCCCTTCAAAGTCAATAATATATTACCAGGAAGCACTATCCAGGCGATTGATTATGATTTGGGCAGGAATGGAGCAGCATATTATGATAAGGACACAGCGAATTATTGGTTGTCAACAGGAAAAGAAAGTACAGGTAATTCGGGTGGGGAATACAGAAATGACGGAGTAGATATTTACAGGGACTCCAAAGACCCGGAAAATTACTATGTTGGTAAAATTGAAGATGGCGAATGGCTTCAATATACAATCCGCATTTTAGATCCAGGTAAATACAATCTTGTCTTTACTGTGGCTTCCAAAAACGGGGATGGCCTGATAACTATAAAGGATGGAAATTCTCCGCTTGCAGAAAACGTTCAAATTCCCGCAACTGGCGATTACGAAAACTGGAAATCGGTAACGGCAGCAAACACAGAGTTAAGCAAAGGCATTCATCAACTGCGAGTTTACGCGGTGAAAGGAGGTTATAATTTTGCTTCCATCACTTTTGTAAAACAATAAATAAATATTCCTGCTTTTTTACCGGTAGAAAAATTCTATTTTCTATGGGATTTTCTTTTGAACTTCAAAATTCAGAAAAGGTTTCAGCAGATCAATTGGAACCGGGAAAATGGTTGTTGAATTATTCTCCGTTGCAATCTCTCTCAGGGTTTGGAGGTAACGCAACGTAATTGCACTGGGTTGTTCGGCTAAGACCTTAGCTGCATCAGCCAGTCTTTGTGAAGCCTGAAATTCGCCTTCAGCTGCGATAATCTTGGAACGTCGTTCTCTTTCTGCCTCTGCCTGTTTAGCCATTGCTCTTTGCATTTCCTGCGGGAGATCGATCTGCTTCACTTCAACATTTGATACTTTAATCCCCCAGGGTTCTGTATGTCCGTCAATAATCTGTTGGAGACGCTGATTTATCTTTTCTCTTTGCGAAAGAAGATCGTCCAGTTCAGATTGTCCTAACACACTCCGCAAAGTTGTCTGTGCCATTTGTGAAGTTGCCACCAGGTAATTCTCAACTTCCACAATAGCTTTATTGGGCTGCAGAACCCGGAAATAGATCACCGCATTAACTTTTATCGAAACATTGTCCTGTGTAATTACATCCTGCGGAGGCACATCCATCACCACGGTACGAAGACTCACTTTCACCATCTTGTCTACGATGGGAATGAGAAAAATCAGTCCGGGTCCCTTCACTTCACCTGAAATCAATCGTCCCAATCTGAAAATAACCCCTCTTTCATATTCGCGAAGAATGCGTACGGCATTCGCCAGAATCATAATACCAAAAAGAATGACTACAATAGTAAATACAGGTATTGTTTGCATGAAAATTATTTTTAAAAATTAAGTATGCGAATGCTCAACATACAGGGTCAGGTTTTTTACTTCTTTCACGCGCACTTTTTCTCCTTTGTTTATATTTCCTGAAACAGATATCGCATTCCAGATCTCTCCCTGCATCCGCACCTTCCCGGCAGGATTTAAAGCATCAATAGTTTCTGCGGTTTCTCCTAACATACTTTCAACTCCGATAACTGGCTTTCTTCTTTGTGCTTTCAATCCCATACCTATGATAAATAAGAAAAAGCAGGATGTGACTGAAACAGAAGATATAATCAGTACCCGGGAAATTCTCGCGAATTCCATGGTTGAGTCAGGTCGAATTAACATTAGTGATCCGATAAGGAGTGCTGTAATACCTCCGATGGCGAGCATTCCATGACTTACGATCTTTATTTCCAGAAGTAAAAGTATAATTCCAAAAATAATCAGGGAAAGACCTGCGTAATTGACGGGTAGTGTATTCAAAGCATAGAATGCAAGTACAAGTGAGATAAAACCAATAATTCCCGGGAATATGCTTCCGGGATTGAACAATTCGAAAAGAAGGCCAACTAGTCCAAGCATTAATAAAATGTATGCAACATCTGGATCACTAATAATATTCAGGATTTTTTCAGTAAACCCCATTTCAAGAATCTGAATGGATGCTCCCCTCGTGTGCAAAGCGATCCTGGATGAATCACGTAAAATTAATTTCCCGTCGACCTGATTAAGTAATTCCTGATCGTCCGTTGAAATAAAATCTATGATATTTTTACGGAGTGCCTCGTTTGCAGTAATGGCGACACTTTGCCGCACGGCATCTTCGGCCCATTGGAGGTTGCGTTTTCTGAATTCAGCAATCGTACGTATAAAGGCCGCAGCATCATTTGTTGATTTACTATTCATGATGGTATCAGATCCTCCCTGCAAATTGACCGGATGCGCTGCTCCGATATTTGTCCCTGGAGCCATAACAGCAATATCAGCAGCCAGTGTAATGAATACACCCGCCGATCCCGCATGAGCCCCGGCCGGGGAAACATATACAATAACAGGTATTCGTGATTCAAGCATATCTCCCACAATTACGCGGGTAGATTTCAATAATCCGCCAGGAGTGTTTAAATGAATCAAAATGCAAGCAGCGTTCTCACTAATGGCTTTTTCAATGCCTCTATGAATATATTCTGCCGAAACAGGATTAATGGTACCATCAATTTTTAAAGAAATAACCGTTTGCGCCTTAAGCAGCAATGGTATTGAGAAGGCAAAAAATATAATTATCCGCTTCATAATAATGACTCCCGGAGGAATGAAGCTTTAAAGAAGTGAAAAGATCCATCTGTAATTTAATGATTTCCGCGCCAATATAAAGCCGGGACTGGAGTTCAAAATAGGGTCAATTGTCAATAAGTAATTGAAAATCAAAGCATTATTGATTATTTGAATTATCGTATCATTTCAATAAGTCAGCATGATTTTAGCATCATGATTTGGCCGGCAGCTTGACTTATAAAAATAAAACTATTACTTTAGCCTTTCATTTTGAATTACCTGTTTTCCCCTTCAACGCTTCCAGTTTCCTACTGAAATTCTGATTTAAAACTAAAATTTAAAAGTAAAAATTCTAGAAAATGAGCAAGAAAGCTGTTGTATTAGGAGCTGGAGGTTTTATCGGAGGACATTTAGTGAACCGGCTTAAAAGTGAAGGTTATTTTGTCAGAGGAGCTGACCTGAAAAGAAATGAATATGGAAATAACCTTGCCGATGAATTTGTAAAAGGCGATCTAAGGGATGCGGCTTTTTGTGAGTCGGTACTTGCAGGTGGTTTTGACGAAGTATACCAGTTAGCAGCAGATATGGGTGGCGCAGGATATATTTTCACTGGTGAACACGATGCGGACGTCATGCGCAATTCCGTTCTTTGTAATGTGAACGCACTGGAAGCTTGCAAAATTCATCAGATCCCTAAAATATTTTATTCTTCCTCTGCGTGTATTTATCCTGAATACAATCAAATGGATCCCGATAATCCGAAATGCTCGGAAGAATCTGCTTATCCTGCGGCACCTGATAGTGAATATGGATGGGAAAAACTGTTCAGTGAAAGATTGTACCTGTCTTATCAAAGGAACTATGGGATTGAAGTAAGGATTGCCAGGTTTCACAATATATTCGGACCGCAGGGTACATGGATGGGTGGCAAAGAAAAAGCCCCGGCCGCCATGTGCAGAAAAGTGGCAGAAGCAGAAGACGGATCGTATATTGAAGTGTGGGGAGATGGCAAGCAAACGAGATCGTTTTTATTTATTGACGAATGTGTGGAAGCCGTACGTCGCCTGGTGAAATCAGATTTTACCGGTCCTGTGAATATAGGTTCCGAAGAAATGATTTCCATTAATGATTTTGCCAGACTCACTATTGAGATATCAGGAAAAAATCTCAGCATCAGGAATATTAAAGGACCTACAGGCGTCAGAGGCCGAAACTCTGACAATCATTTATTGGAGGAAAAGATAGGCTGGGTTCCGTCTCTGCCATTGAAAAAAGGTATGATCGAAACTTACAACTGGGTCAATAAGCAAGTCACTGAAAAACCTCCAAGACCTGTAGCGGTTTAACCGGAAGCTTGAAATAAATAGGTGAAATAACTGCTATTGTTATAACAAACATGCTATTTATTGAACTTAAAAGTCAGTGCGCCTGATGGGCATTGCTTTACCTGCTGTTCAATTCGTTCGGGGACCGCTCCATCCGGATCGATCCATTTTCTTTCCGAAGGCTTGAATACCTCTGGAAGCTGTGTCCAGCAACGTGTGGAATGCTGACAAAAATCAGGCTTCCATCCGACAGTAATTTCACCGTTTGCATATTTAATCGTCTTTGTTTCTCCGTCCCTGAAAACAAAAGTTCTCACCTTTATATCACTTTGCAAAATTTTTGATATAGGGCATGAGGATGCTATTTCCTGTAACCTGGTCTTTTGTTCTTCAGGTGTGTCTACTGAAAATATGATATCACGGTCGATAATAGTAGTTAGCTGATCTTGTTTCTTCTCTGAATACATATTCACATTTACTGTAATTGAAGGTATATTCCAGCCCTTACGGTCAATATACATGCGTAAGGTTACGAGTGTACAGGAGGCCAGTGATGAAAGTAGCAGACTATATGGATCCGGACCAAGATCTTTTCCACCGGATGTCTCAGGTTCATCGGAAATAAATTTTCCGTTACGCCATTCAATGGTGCACTGGTATTTTTCCAATCCGATGGAACCTTGAACGGGTTTTTCAAATTTGTAAATCATAGCGGTATTTTTAGCATTTGTTCATGTATAATTCTTCCTTCCCTTACAATAATCTCCGGCAAAATCTCTAAATCATGCAATTTGGTTCGGAAATTTACTATGCATACTCTCAAAAGAAAATTACCATCCAGCACTGCGTTGCTTGGAAAAACTTCCCCACCGGATTGTAACCTGTTTAAAAGTGATTGGTTCAGTTTATTCAAATATTCCTGCTCTGAATTGGCATCCACATTATCGGGCTTATACCTGAAAGTAGTGATGCTAAGGTGCCGGGAAAATGGTTCAATCTCTTTGTATTTTTTAAATATTTCGAATAGTCTTTCAGCTAACTGCATATCTTCACGGATCAACCGGATATGTCCCTCAGCACCTAACTGCCGAAAACCAAGCCAGACTTTCAGTGCGCGAAATCCTCTCGAATTCTGTAATCCCCTTTCATAAAAATTAGTCTGAGGTTCTTCATCGCTGTCAAAGTTATAATATACAGGGTGAAAGCTGAATGCATCAATCAGCGAATTTGCATTCTTCACAAGTGTGCATCCGGCTTCGAGCGGACTATACAACCATTTATGCGGATCGATTGCGATTGAATCTGCAAGTTCAAGTCCCTGAAATATATTTTTCAATTCCGGTAAGGCTGCGGCAAAACCTCCATAAGCACCATCTATATGAAACCAGCAGTTATATTTTTTGCAAATTGCCCCGACTTCGTTTAATTGATCTACTGCACCAGTACCCACAGATCCGGCAGTACCTACAACGAGAAATGGAAACAGTCCCTCTTTTTTATCTTCGGAAATAGCTCTGTCCAATTGGGTTATATCCATTCTTTGATCCTTATCTACGGGTATCCACCTGATCGCATCCAGGCCAAAACCAAAAAGATCTGCTGCTTTACTAATCCATGTATGTGTTTCTGAAGATGTATAAATACGCCATTTACCATGTGAGGGCTGCATTCCAAGTTTACGTATATCCCAATCCGCTTTTGCTCTTCGTGCGGCGAGAAACCCAACGAAGTTTGCCATGTTTCCCCCACTTACCATTATACCTCCGCCTGTCGGGTAACCAATAAATTCTCCCAGCCATTGTATGGCTTGTTTTTCAATTTCAGTAGCCATTGGGGAAAGCACAAATGCACCGCAATTACTGTTGATTGCAGAAGCGATGAGATCACCAAGTATACCAATGGGTGCCGGCGATGAAGTGATATAACCCCAAAATCTCGGATGGCCATTCAATAAACTATTATTAGCGAGGAGCTGCCAGGTTTCTTCTATTAATTTTGATGGATCGGAACCCGATAAAGGAAATGATCTTGGAAGTTTTGCCTGCAAAGATCCCGGGGATTGTGCCGTGGTTACCGGTAAATCCGAAATAGACGAAAGGAATTCTGTTATATCGTCGATTAGCCGGAGTCCCGTTTCCCGAAAAACTGTAGGATCCATGTCAATCTTTGAAATGCGCTGTTCAAGGGAATCGTCCGATAAAATATAATTCATAATCAAAGAGATAAGTCTTTCTTAAAGTTACGAAACCAGCGACAAAAATAAATATTTGTAAGTAAGCAAAAGTGATGGCCCCGCTTTCAAAAAAATCCCTTTTGTGAATTTTCTAAGAGTAATATTTTAAAAAATAATAGTATAATATTATTCGTATTTATTTAAAATCCTAACTTCATATTTCTGCCGATAAAGATTGTATTTCCTCCGTCCCTTTATCTTCCTCCGCACCCATATAGTAATAGCATTTATTTTTCATCTTAATAAATCAATTACCATGGCAACTTCCATTCTAAAAACCGTTAAGTCAGCAGTTAAGTATTGGTGGATATCTTTATTGTCCGGAATCTTTTTCGTTATAGTAGGTTTCTGGGTTTTCAAAACACCACTTGAGTCGTATCTGGCTCTGGCAATATTATTCAGTGTAGCATTTTTTGTAAGCGGAATATTTGAAATTCTATATGCCATTTCAAACAGGAGTCAACTGGAAGGTTGGGGATGGGCATTAACGGGAGGCATTATCGATCTTATCTTAGGATTCATTCTAATGTCAAACCCAGGAATTACCATAGCGGTTTTACCACTATTTGTAGGTTTCGCAGTATTGTTCCGTTCTGTTATGGCGATGGGCGCTGCTTTCGATTTGAAATCCTATGGATCAAAGGACTGGGGTTGGATGTTGCTGATAGCTATACTTGGAATTTTGTTTTCATTTATGCTTTTATGGAACCCAATATTTGCGGGCGCAACAATTATCATTTGGACCGGATTGGCGTTCATCAGCATTGGTATTTTCAGGATAATGCTTTCATTAAGATTGAGGAAATTACATAAACTGACAACATTGTAAATTATTCTTTCAAACTTTTTAGGTAACTAATACTCTGAGGCACTTGTTTATTCACAAAATTGCTTTCATCCTCTATAAAAAAATGTTTAATCCCGATTTTTTCAGCTTCTTTTAAAATACCGGGTATATCGATTTCTCCTGTGCCCAGTGGAACATCGTTTTCCGGAGAACTGAGACCGGTGAGGTTTTTTATTGTGCCTTTCCTCATATCTTTTAAATGAATCAGCTTCCACCGGTCGCCATATTTTTCAAGTAATGCAACCGGATCACCGCCTCCAAATTGAATCCAGAATACATCCATTTCAAAGGAAACATAGTCGGGGTTTGTATTCCTAATTATATAATCCAGCAGGTATTCGTTTCCGTAAGGTTGAAATTCGTATCCATGGGCATGATAACAAAAATTAAGCCCATTCTCTTTTAACAGCTTACCAACCTTGTTAAAATCATCCACAGCCTTCTTCGCATTTTCTATTGTCAATACTCCATTTTCATGGGGTATCCATGCACACATTACATATTTGGCTCCGTATATTTTAGCCCGGTAAATAACAGAATCAGGATGTTTAATCAATTCATCATAACCCGCACCAGTAGATGGAATACTTATTCCCCTTTCGTCACATAATATCCTGAAATCAGCGGGCGTTATGTTGTTGCTGCCTCCTTCTATTTCAACAAACCCCATTAATTTTATTGTATCCAGCGTTTTGGCCACGTTTAAAGGAAAACTTTTTCTAAAAGTATAAGCCTGTACACCCAAGGGAGCAGTATATAAAGGCTTGTCGTTTTGAGCGAATACCAATCCATTATAAGATAATATGGAAACCAAAGCGATTGAGAATGCAAAGTATATATTCATAAATCTAAATTTAACTATTAAAAATAAACTCCCAAGGCATTGTTTTTGAAAGGTATTGTTACGCAACTATCGTTCATCGGTTGCCGTACTCAATTAAAATAAAATTTCATCCAAAATGAACCTTGGTATTTTGTTTCTTTCAAATCGGTAATAATTCATCTGCGCAGTGTAGTCCCTATTCAAAATCTGATTTCTGAACAATTTGTTCTATCGGATAACTCCAGTATTTTTTACCCATATCGCAGTAACAAATTTATTTTAAGGCCTGGAAGGTGTTGACTTTTATGCGGGGATACACATTTTTCTTGCAGAAAAAACAAAACCAAATGAAACCGTATTACCCATTAAATAAAAAATAAAACATATGAAATTTAAACAAATCCTTGCAGCATTCGCCATCTTCCTGATATTACCGGTTACCGGTAATTGGAAAGCAGATGCAGCAAACGCAAAAGTCAATTTCACTATACATGGTCCATTCGGAACTGTGCATGGCAGTTTCACAGGATTGGAGGCTACGATAAATTTTAATGAAAAAAATCTTTCCGGCAGCTCCATTGAAGCAAGTATAGATGCTAAAACTGTCAGCACGGGGGTAAGTCTCCGCAACAGTGATCTGCGTAATAAGGAAGAATGGTTAAACACAGATAAATACCCCCGTATCAGTTTCAAATCTAAGAAAATTGAAAAAACCGACAAAGGCTTTATAGCGAGTGGAGATTTAACGATAAAAGGAATTACAAAACCCGCTGAAATCCCATTCACTTTTACAAATAAAGAGTCTTCAGGTATTTTTGAAGGACAATTCACAATCAATCGCAGTGATTATAATATAGGAAAGCCGGGTGGATCGGTTGGCGGTGTAATAACAATTATTCTCACGGTACCTGTAAAAAATTCATAGCCCTTTCGCTGAAACGAATAATGAAAATAAGAGTGTGCCACCTTTTATGTATGTGGCACACCCACTTTAAATAAGCTACATCGCGGGCATTGGAGCAATTTCCCTTATTTCTATATTGCCTTCATTACCTATATGCGGACAATCCTTTGCCAATTCTGCAGCTTTCTGAAGGCTATCAGCTTTGATAATAAGGTATCCGCCAACAATTCCTTCCTTTCCTGAATTCACAGGTTCAGATAAAGTGCCATTTGCCGAAACTACCATTCCTCCGGCTACCAAAGGCAGACCACCTGCGAATTGATTTTTTTCACCCAGTTTGCCCATATAAGCACCCCAGGCCTTCGCTTCCGCTTTGTTTTCAGTTTCTGATTTTGCTGACATAGGCTTTCCGCCTCTTAATAGTAACAGATACTCTTTCATGATTTTCTTTTTTAAATGAATATATAATGCAATAACGAATGAGGTTTCCCAAAAGGGACAAATAAAAAAGATTGATTTTAAATCTGACTGAACTTATTTCTCGTAGGTCTTGAAAATAATCACTTAATTAATTTTATATGAAACAAAAAAAACTTGTGTTGATTGTCCTGGTGGCCATGGCTACCACGATAGGAGGTTTTTTACTGGCCTCCGACCATATTGATGCGCCGGCAGTAAAAAACCAAACGACCGATATTACAGACTTGTATGTTTTCAACGGATCGGATACCAATAACCTGGTATTCATTGGAAATACGCAAGGGTTACTGGCGCCAACTTCCACAGCCGCAGCAGCTTTTGACCCGAACACACTGATCCAGTTCAATATCGACAACAATGGCGATAATGTGGAGGACCTGGTGATTCAGGCCATTTACGCTAATGGCATGATGAATTTTTACGGACCGGTAGTTCCCTCGATGACAGGAACCAGAAGTAAACTGGAAGGACCGATTACAGCATCTGTCGCGGTTACTGCCTATGGAGCTGCTTCGCCAACCATCTCCACAGGGTCGTCTGGTATAAAAGTATTTGCCGGACCTCGTGATGATCCGTTCTTTTTCGACCTCAATCAATATCACGCAATTCTTGGAGGTAAAGCCACCAGCTTTAATAATCCAGGATCTGATACGTTCGCTGGTACCAATGTATTGGGTGTTGTTGTAGAAGTTCCTAAGTCACTCCTGAATAGTACAGGAAAATTAAATGTCTGGCTCACGACCAAAAAGAAAGAACAATAATTCGAAAACATCGCTTCTTTAAAAATAATTTATCAAATAAGAAATTAATAATATGAAAAAGCTTTATCTAAATAAAATGATAGTTGTCATTTTAATTATAACGGTTGGTTTCGCAGCCTGTAGCAAGTCAAACAATAATCCTGCTCCAACTCCTACGGTATATTATGACCAGGCTGACCAGGTAGGCAGGCCGGCAATCAATACTGTTTTTATTCCGGCCAGTGGAAAAGACAGTTTCAATACCACAATACCTACGCAAATGCCTGGATTGTTTGCCAATGATATGAAGACTTCTCTGCTTACATTAAATCCCAGTTATACTACAAATCTGCTAGGATTAACGGCGGATCAGTTTATTGGTGTGTTGTCAACGGATGTTTTAAACACATCAACAAACGGAGTTACCAGTTTTTATAATGGCATACAGGTATTAACCGGAAGAACCTTGAGTGACGATGTTATTGATGTTGAACTTACACTTTTATTCGGAGGCCCCAATGGAACGGATAATCCCGGCCTCACAAGTGATCATGTAAATGGAAACGACAAAGCATTTTTGACTTCATTTCCTTATGAAGCAAGTCCCTGGTAAAAAAGCCAAAAGCTTAAAGCCTAAAGCCAAATGCTTTGGGCTTTATTTTTTTTATTTACTCTTCATCAATTAATGCATTTCCATGTGCAGTCCAAAAGGTATTTTAAAACTCTCCATCACATGTATATTCTGTTTTATCAACATGCCACTATGGGCTCATGTGATTGTAAAGGAATTAGATAAAATGTCGGGAACAGATGCTGGATTTGTATACCTGAAACTAGGATATAATCATATTCTTCCATTAGGTCTGGATCATATATTATTCGTATTGAGTCTTTTCCTGCTGAGTCCAAAATTGAAACCTGTTTTATGGCAGGCTACCGCATTTACAGTTGCCCACTCTATAACGCTGGGGCTGGCCATGTATCATATTATCAGCCCCCCGGCAAATATAGTAGAGCCGCTCATCGCATTATCTATCCTATATGTCTCATTAGAGAATATTATCTCTCCCAGGTTAAAGGCCTCCCGCATCGGGATCGTATTCCTATTTGGATTGGTCCACGGTCTTGGATTTGCAGGTGCTCTTGGACAACTTGGATTACCAGGAAATGCCTATCTGATTTCACTCGTAATGTTTAATGCAGGTGTCGAACTGGGTCAGATAACCATTATCCTGCTGGCATACTTCCTCATGGCAAAATGGTTTGGAACAAAGCCTTATTATCGCAGTCGTATTGTAATTCCGGTTTCTGCTTTTATTGTAGTAGTCGCCGGCTTTTGGACTGCACAGAGAATTTTATTCTAATTGCTTCTCAAGGTCGGAAAGAATATCAGGACTGAGATCGAATTTGTTAATATAAGCCGCTTTATAAAAAGCCTGCGCATTATAACCTTTGTTCAACCCCTGCATCAACTTCCCCATCCAATAAAGTTCAAGGCCTTCCAGAGGTTTTCCCGATACATTTTTTTGAAACTGTCCATAAGCCTCATCCTTTTTATTGTTGGAAAACAAGCTCCAGGCAAACCATGCATTGGTTTGGGGCGTTGAACGATTCTCCAGTTCCCTTCTTGAAATTTGTTCTGCCCTGGATGGATCATGTAATATGCCTGTATACAATTCTATCAAATATTTATTATACATATTTCCATAAACAGAATCTGTCGCGCAGGATACAAATATTTTAGCCCATTTCTTTTGCCCGGCTTCATCTTTTCTTGCTTCAGCAACTTGTGTGAGTTTATATAAGGCATCTGGTAATTTATTTTTTGTATGAACAAATGAAAATATTTTTGCCGCTAAAGAATCATTTTTATCATTAATAAGAGCTATCCAGCCCAATCCTGCAATACTGTGGAAATCTGAGCAATTAAGACTTATACATTTCCTGTAAAGATCCGCTGCCTCTTCAAGATCACCAGCATGTATATAAAGATCAGCCGCATTCGAGAGTGCGACCTGCTCAAGATATGGACTGCTTTCCTCCTGTTTTGCTGCATATAACATTGCATTGATAGAACTGTCAAGCATTCCATTCAAATGCTCCAATTTCGAAAGCCTGAAATAATAGCCATAATCAGAAGATGATTTTAATTCCTTTAGTTCATTGCTCGCATTAAAGTATCTGCCCAATTCAAAATCAACATCAAATGATGAAGTAAGCAGATCATACTTTTTCAAGCCAATCCGTTTTGCTTTTTCCAGGTAAGCATCGGCTTCCTTAAAACGATGTTGGAGAATTGAATAGCCTGACAGGGTAAGATTTGCCTGCGCTTCGTTATGATTAAAATCCAAATCGACTTTATTAATGGTACTGTCCGCTTTTCTGATATCCTGAATATCTCCGAACAAATGGAAACGCATGGATAAAAAACCGGCATACTTGGATTCACTTACAAGTCCTGGCAAAGCAGGGTTAATACGATTCTTCCAAAATTGCATGGAAGAATCGTTCGAACGGGCAAATTCAGGTTCCAGGTAATTATTGATCAGGCTATCGATATAAAATTCGCTAATGAGCGTTTTTTTTTGATGGGTGCAGTCTGATAAACCAAATAGGATTAACATCCCGGGAATTAGTAGAATCTTCATTTTAATTATACATACGGGAAAATATCTATGGCAGATTTAAAACCTGATATTTACTATGATTAAAAGTTGGTAATTTCAATTTACCAAACATTAGACTGAACATTTATGCAGGAATGGCATGACTATTTAATAGCAACCGCTGGTGCATCTGCTGCCCTTACTGGTCTTGTATTCGTAGGTGTGTCAATTAATCTGAACAAAATTTTATCCATACCCACACTTCCGGGCAGAGCATTGATTTCACTGATACTCCTTCTTACCATCCTGATCATTTCCACCATACTGCTTGTTCCAATCAAAGAAATTCTGACCTATGGCATATGGTTATTATTGACAGCTTTGACTTCATGGACAATCATTTGGATATTTGATATTAAAATTTTGCGCAATAAAGAAAAACAGTATAAGAAGGTATATCTGTTTAACCTGGCTTTTAATCAAATCGCCATTATTCCATATTTTATTTGTGGAATATTATTGGTTACAGGACAGGAATCGGGGCTGTACTGGCTGGCAATTGCCTTTGTTTTCTCATTTCTGAAAGCATTTCTTGATGCCTGGGTACTGCTTATTGAAATTAATCGCTAGTGATTAAGGACTGTCATCTTTTGTTTGATATTTTCAAAAGTTTCCAGCGGGCCTTTTGTGGAGAATAAATTAAGAACCCAAGCAGGCAAACTTCCACCCGGATTCAATTCCAGTATATAATCCACATGTATAACTTTTCTAGAAATAGTTGAAATATTCCAAAGACCTTTGACGGATGTTACCTGTAGTAAATCTTTGGAAGCCGGCATATAATCAGGGAGATTCACTGAAATTAGTTTAATTGTTTGACTTGCTGAATCTTCCTCTAAATCAAAATTGGCGTAAAAATAACGGTCCGTCGCCGGCCAGGGAACTTCGATCTCCGAATAATAGATAAGTCTACCCGGACCGAGTTGCTTGATCAAAACCGACTTTTTCATTGCGTAACTCCAGTCCTTGTAATGACTAATATCAAGGAGGATTGATTTCATTTGTTCTATGTTCCCCGGCAGGTCAACCTCCACATGAACATCATCAAACTGAGAGGAAGCGGTATGTCGGCTACTGATTTTAATTCCATCTTTCTCTTTTTGTAGTACCCAGTTATTTTGTCCGAATATGGACGTTTCCAATAGTAAAATTAATGTCAATCCCAACGAGCATTTCAATAGATTCATAAAAGGAAATTAAAACGGATTTTACAACTTCTGATCGAAGACCGCTTTCAGTTGTCTGGCCTGCATCACCCCGCTTTCTCTCCATTTAATTTCTCCCTTTTTAAAGAAGATCATCGTAGGAACACTCTGAATATTATAAGATGCGGCAACATTGGGATTTTTATCAATGTCCATCGTAAGGATGATAAGTTTGTCTCCTGTCAACTGTTTTAATTCCTTCAGTATGGGTGGCATCATTTTACATGGAGTGCACCATTCAGCTGAAAAATCTACAAGAACAGGTTTATCACCTTTTATTATTTCAGTAAATGTTTTTCGTTCATTTTGTGTTTCCATTGGAACGCTTTTTAAATATACCCGAAAATAATCCTCCCATAAAACCAAAATATAAAACGCTGTTCAAGGGTTTGGAGCCAATCATACAGGTGCCATTTACACAGCCAACAAAATGATAATAACAATATCCCCCAACGGCACCAATCAAAATTCCGAGGATAATAATATTATTTGACAGCATCCACTTCTTCATTTTCTTTTCTTTAAAGTTCCTGCTTTTTAGTCTTCTTTCCAAGGATTTTAAAGACCAGAAGTTTTATAATGCTCAATTCCTTGTTTTAAAGTAATTTGGGAAGATAGCCTCTTAATTATTTAATTACCACAAAACATATTTCATGTCAATTCCTAAAATTAAAAAACTCTCCATCGTCTTGGTTTTTACTATTTTTATTTTATCATCAACGGGATATTCCCAACAAAACATAACAGCTTCAAGCGAATATTTTACGGTTGAAGGATATTATAAAGTTAAATGGGGATATGCAGATGAATTCATTAGTTTATGGAAGGCAAATCATTATCCTCTTTTAAAAAAAGCTATTGAAAAAGGTGACATTATTAGCGTTTCAGCATCAAAACCCATATTACATAGTGGAGAAGATACCCGTTGGGATTTCCGAGTGATAATTGTGTTTAAAACCGTGGTACAGGCCTTCGACCAGTATCTCACAGAACCCTATAAAAAACAACTATATCCTGATCAGGAGGCCTTAAAAAAAGCTGAACAGCATCGCTTCGAGCTGCTGATATCTCACTGGGATATTGAGACAGATAAAGTTTCTTTAAACTGAATAACTCTTTCAAAAATATCTGTTTGAATCCATACGTACCTTTGTCAGCAGCAAAGGTCGTGTCATGTCCTGCTCCTAAAAATTATTCTCATTTTAAAACATGTAACTATATGTCTGATTATTCTTGCATTTACCAAATTCGGAGATGCCCAGACTAAAACAATAACCGGGAAAATATTGGATTCGGCAACTCATTCCCCTCTTCAAAATGTAAGCATCACAATTAAAAACAGCCGGATTGGAGGGTTATCGGATGCGGAAGGAAAATTCTCTCTTGTCGCAGATAATAATGCGCAGATTATTGTCTTTAGTTTTACGGGATATCAATCTGCTACCCGCAAACTTTCATCAAATCCAAATCAGGATTTAACTATTTTGCTTTCAAAATCTTATACTGAACTGGAAGATGTTATAGTAAATGCGAAAAGGGGCAAATATCATAATAAAAATAACCCTGCAGTAGACCTGATAAGACTTGTCATTGCGAACAAATCAAAAAACGGGCCGGAAGCCTTTAACTATTCTTCATATGAAAAATATGAGAAGACAAGGATTTTTACTGACGGTCCATGGGGCAATATTACCCGGAATTTTGTTTTAAAAAAATTACACTTCTTTTTTGAAAATACAGACACCACGATTGTCCCGGGAAAATCGCTCAATTCAGTATACTTACAGGAAATTCTTTCCAAAAACTATTTTCGCAAGGAACCAGAAAAGTTAAAGAAAATAATCATCGCACAGAAGTCCGTGGATTATGGGAAATACATTGACATGAAAGGAATAAGTGGTGCTTTACATTTCCTTTATAACGATATAGATATTTACGATAATACAATTTCTGCTTTCACTATCCAATTTACGAGCCCGATATCGAATATTGCTCCAAGTCTTTATATGTATTTTATCAGGGATACAATAATTGAAAACGGAACAAAAATCGTTAAGTTATATTTTACTCCAAGGAACCCTGAAGATTTACTTTTCAGAGGAATTTTATTTATTACTCTTGATGGAAATTATGCGGTTGCAAGAGCTGAACTTGGAGTGAGTAGGCACGCAAATCTAAATTATGTAAGAAATTTCCTGGTAAAACAGGATTTTAAGAAGGATTCAGGACAACGATACCATTTGGCTGAATCTGATATTGTTGCTTTTTTAAGTCCTTTTCCAAAAAGCGCAGGTTTTTTTGGAGAACGAAAAATTTCAATCCTTCATTTCTCAGATTCTACTTTATCAGATAGTTTGTTTCAGGGACCACCATTGGACAGTTTGCCATTTTCAACTCATCAGTCAGATCAGTTCTGGTCCGCAAACAGGCCTGATTCGCTTAGTAAATCCGAAATCAAAACTTATGTAAATGCTGACAGCTTGTTAAAATTGCGTACTTACAACAGACTCATGGATTGGGCATCCTTATATTTTGTAGGTTACAAATCCGCAGGCATATTTGATATAGGGCCTCTTCGTACCTTTTACTCTTTCAATTCAGTCGAAGGTCAGAGACTGCAATTCGGAGGACGAACCAATGAACTACTAAGTACACGGTTTTTTGCAGACGGTTATCTTGGTTATGGATTTAAAGATGAGCGTTTTAAATATAAATTGAGCGGATCTTATTCCTTCAACAATCATTCTATATACAAATTCCCATTCAATTATGTCCAGGCCAGTTATTTACATGATTTGAAAAATCCGGGTCAGGAAGATATATTTTCAAATGGTAACAGTTTTCTAACTTCTTTCAGCCGGGGTTATAACACCAATTGGCTATATAGTGACATATTCCGGTTTTCATATGTACGCGAATATGAAAGCCATTTATCATACATACTCAGTACCAAATACTGGAGGCAACAACCTGCCGGAACACTTTATTATGTAAATGAACCTTATCCCACAAAACTCGATACCATACCTCAAATTACAACCGGCGAGATCTCATTGTCTATCCGGTGGGCTCCGAATGAACAATTTTTTGAAAATAAAGCAGCCAGGAGGAATATCGTTAATACGTATCCAATATTTACATTTCAATATTCCAAGGGAATAAAGGGATTATATGGCGGTCAATATAATTATGACGCCTTTCACTTTGAATTATTCAAACGTGTTTCTATTTCACCTCTGGGATTTTCCGATGTGAGGTTAAGTGCAAGTTATCTGGCAGGCACGCTGCCATTTCCATTATTGATTATCCACCCTGCAAATAAGTCCTATTTTTATAGTTACTATTCCTACAATCTTATGAATGTGGAGGAATTTGTGAGTGATCATTATGCCGGTCTTAATATCGATCACTATTTCAACGGGTTCTTTTTTAATAAGGTCCCCCTGCTGAAAAAATTAAGGCTTCGCGAAGTGATTGCGGCAAAGATCTTATACGGAGGTCTCAGAAATGAAAATAACCCGGATTATAACCCCGCTCAGATGTTGTTTCCCACGACCAACGGAGTAACTTCAACTTTTAATCTTACCAGGGTGCCTTATGTGGAAGCCAGTGTGGGGATTTATAATATTTTCTCTTTCCTGCGCATAGATCTGATTAAAAGATTTACGTACACCAATAATCCGAATATTTCTACTCTCGGTCTGCTTTTCAGTTCCAACTTTAATTTTTAGAATGTTTTACTTGGGAAATATGGTTTTCCAGTCGTCTTTCATACTTATAACATGCCAATTATTTTGAACAGCCGTTTTAATTGCCACTGAATCTATATAATAATATTCTCTGGCTGAATCTGTATGGTTAACCATCATCTGGAATGATGGATAATGATTGCTCTGACAAAATTTACACATAGCAATATCTCCTACTGTATTGCCTACTGAAAATACTGGTCTCTGCCCAATATGAATCTGGATACCCACAGGTTTACCAGCTTTATCATTCAGCAGGTCGATCGCAGGTTCCCTCAGGATGGAACGATTACTATCAACAAATTCATATTTAAATGTTGTTCCCACAACCTGCTCTTTTGAAACGCCATAAAATGTATCCGAAATAGCCCTCACCAGTTCAATGGTACCTCCGGTTACAATGAATGTTTTAAATCCATTGGAACGCAGATAATCCAAAAGTTCCAGTTGGGGTTGATAAGTTATCTGGCGAATCGGAACGTTTCTACCTGGATATTTAGCTGTGGCGAAGAATTCCTGCGCATCGCCTTCAAACTGATCTTCCGTTATACCCGTGTGAGTAGCAGCCACCAATTGTAAGAGTGCTTTTTCCCCACCCCTTTCAAAATATGCTTTATCCTTTGTTACCACAGCCATAAACGGTTGTTTTTTGGCTAGAGAGGGGTTGGCTTCCACCATTTTCTTTACGCGGAAAAAAGCAAATAATTCCTGAACATAGGGTTTTTCAGACCAAAGGGTACCATCATTATCAAAAGTTGCAATCCTACTTTTTAAGGGTATAAAATCCGGGCTTTCCTCTTTGCTGACTTTAGTAACATAAGCAATAATATCCTGTTTCAAGGTTCCCTCATTCCAGGAAGGAAGCGGGTCCTTCGCTACAATCGCACTATCGCCGGCTGAGTTAGATTTACTTGTGTCGTCAGATGAATGCTGGCAGGATACAATAAAAAAAACATCGCGCATAGGATAGCCGATGTTTTAAATATATTTTTCATACTCAAGGTTTGAAAGATTTATTCTTAAAGATATTCCCATATTCTATATTGGAACGAATTGTTACTCATTTAACCGTTTAATGAAAAAAATCTCTATCTTATATTCATTAATTCATAATAAACTCAAAAATGAAGATTTTTAAAAAACTGTCTGTCATTAAAATTACCTGCTCTATTGCTGATTTTTAAAAATACGGGGCTTTCCATACAGGAGAGGTGGCTTATGTAATGGATAATTTAAGATTCATTAACCGTTCATGGGAGCCTATTGATTTTCAATTAGTTGATTTGATGTCAAACCATTAGATAAATTTCACCTCTAATTCTAATCCTAATAATAAAGATTTGCCTGATTGGCCGGTATATAATAAGAAGACATTTCTGGCTATGGTTTTTGATAAAAATTCAGGGAAACAAACGCTTCCGGATAAGGACGGGCTGGAATTTTTGTTATCAGGATTTGATAGATAATCGCTTTTAAATACCGGATATCATGATATATGGCCCCCGTTGGGAACTTCCTGCATGGATTGGTCCCAATGTTCCTTTGCTTTTGTCTGGTCCAGGCTCCCCCTGTCATAATCCCAGAATCTCGCTGCCTCGGATGAGCAGTGATAAATGAATTCATTTATACATTGATCTGTATTATATAAAGGAGATCCGCAAATTGTACATTTTAAAGTTGAATGCATTTTTTCCACTTTTATAATTTTATTACCGGTTTGGTGCCGGTAATTTATTCACGCTTAGATAACCATTGCAAACGAAAAAAGTTCAAAATTATGTTGAGGGTTTTAAAATGAAATCTTAAAAATAAAAATTATTCACTCCCTCTTTCAATGGGTGTAATTTGCTTTTCCAAATTAAACTTCCGGTAGTCTTTGGAGGCAAATCTATTTGAATCTTCCATTTCCCATTTTCAAATAAATATCTTGCCCCTATTTTACCCATCGGATGAGGAATTTCTCCCTGTATATTATTCAATACACCTAAATGAGGTTCAATTTTTACCCTGGTA
This sequence comes from uncultured Bacteroidota bacterium, assembly GCA_963711345.1. Taxonomy (GTDB): domain Bacteria; phylum Bacteroidota; class Bacteroidia; order Chitinophagales; family Chitinophagaceae; genus Puia. Next base: position 2,865,138 of record CAVQDS010000002.1, read on the forward strand.
AAACCAGGTGCATCGCTGTCTATTCCCAAAACTGTTCTGAAGAATTCAATATTAGGGCTTGAACCCCAGGCGTGACAATCAGAACGAGTATTATTGATATCAGGTATTTCCGCCCAGGTAGTCATTCCCATTTTAATATTTTCTCTCCACAATCCAAGCCAGTTTAAATAATCATTGCCCAGACCCGCTTTTACAAGTGCCATATGCAGGTAGAATTTGAAATAAATAGATGCAGGCGCCAGAGTTGTGTCTGAAAGTATTTGCTTAGCCAACGCGGCCCCGCCGGTATTGTCAACCATTCCTGTGATAATTGCCAATGTATTTGCATGTTGCGAAAACAAATCCTTCTCGGGTCTGTCTGCAAATAGTTTGCGGCGATCGTCCCAATATTTCCTAAGGATCGTTTTCTTTAGCTGGCTCGCATATTTGTTATATAGTGCCGCATAGCTCTGTAATCCATATTTGGATTCAAGGTCTGATGCCAATTGATAAGCCCATAGTAATTGCAAATCGATTAAAGAAGAACTACCATCTTTACCAACGGGACCTGTTCCTGAATTCCAGCCTTTGGTCTCAACCCAGTCTGTAAACATCCAATATGGTACGCCCTTTACGGAACCATCAGGCGACTGATAATTTCTAAAATAATTCATAATCTGTCTTTCGCCAGGCAATTTATTTTTCAGGAAAATACTATCCCGTCCATACATCATGTAATCATGTAACATACCTATATACCATAATGAGAAAGTAGGAATATATTGCGGTGTAAATGATGGATGGCGGCTTAAAGTAACACCTTCCGGCCTGCGCGAATTATCCATTTCATTCATAGCATTTCGTAAAAGTCTTTCATCGCCACTATTATACAAAGAAATCAGACCCTGAATTCTTGTATCGCCAATATATTGTAATTGTTCATAATAGGGACAATCCATGTAAGTTTCCATTGCACAGAGACGCGCGGTTCGCCAGCCAATTTCGAGGATTTGGTTGAGTTCAGCATCATCTGATTCTAACTTTGCATTCATTTGAAATGGAAAGCCTGAGGCGGTGCCATATATGTCCTCAATCAACAAAGGATTATCTTTTGTTGAAATTCTTAATTGCAGATAACGGTATGTCCTGAAAGTAAGTGTTGTATAAATTTGTCCGGTTTTGCCATTGGAAATAATACTATCCTTTCTCCCAATAAAAAATTTCCCTTCAGTTTCATTTCTGTTACCCTTTGACGGATATTTTGTGTAGAGGGCTTCTGCATAGCTCATCGAAACAGCAGCGCCATACCCACCACTGAAAACCAACGTGGGATAAGCATTGGTCAGAAAAGTCTGGTCGAGCAATAAGGTAACAACACTATGCGCCGGAATCGACATGGATGTATTGGTAGAAGGAAACCCGGCAGGAACTTCAATCCCCAATGATTTACTAACATGAGAAAGTGATTGAGGTTTCATTTCCATTTGCGGAATAACAGAAGGCACCAGCAACCAGCCATTAACAGTACCGTATCCACCAATAATACTTTTGGGAGTTCCACTCATTATAATATGAGCATTTTTCCAGGAACTGTCTTCATAATCCTGCATTTCCCAGTTCGACAAATCTCCTTTAATATTAACCAGTTCACCCGGGCCGGCAACATAATAAGTACGGGTAACAAAAGGTAAAGGCTGGTAAGAACTATCGCGTATGCATTTCCAGCCATTATTAGTATTTAACATTTGAGCTAAACCATCTCCCATTAAAATAAAACCTGTGCGTAGGGAAATTTGCCCTTCAGCTCTCCATTCACCTTCATTCCAAACCTTTGCGGCAATAATATTTTTCCCGTCACGAAGAAAAGGTGCTATATCGAGGGTTTCGAAATTCCAATGATCAATATCTCCCCTAGCAGGTCCGAGCGAAACCAGTCTTTCATTTACAAATAATTTATACCGGTTGTCAGCAGAAACATGAATCACAAAAGATTCGGGCTTTGTATTAAACATAATTGACTTGCGAAATAAATAAACACCGTAGCCAGTAGGTGATTCATCAGGCACATCTATCCAGGAAGCCTTCCACGATTGAAATGATACAGAAGAATCAAATTGTTGTGCCCGGGAGGGAACAACAAATAAAAAGAAATTAAAATAAATAAAAAACAATGACAATCTATTCATTAAGTGTTCATTTTATAGTCTTACTTCTTTTTGAAAACATTTTTTTGAAATCAAAGAACCACTATACTCGAACATGACTACAACAACACCATTCATAAAAACATTTTACCTGCGCATCAACTGATAATAAATCTTTACTTTTCATGCTTCCTAAGTGATAAAAATAGAATAATATAATCCAATTGTTGCGGGCTCATCCTGGCGGCTACTGCATGATTCTTTTTATCCTTTGCCATTAACACAGCTGACCGATAATTATCGATCTGATCTTTAGTAAAATTCGGCACGCTGTCTTTCCCCTTAGTGAATATACCATGGCAGCTTGAACAGTTTAGCTTATAAAGAATTTTGCCTTTTTCAAGACGTTCCATATATATCGACCGGGTTTCAGCTGACATAGGTTCGGGCAAATTGTACTCAATCTTTTTTTGAGATTTACAATATAATAATATAATACAAACCAGAATAAATATAAAGCTGTATTTCCATTTCATACTTTAATAGTTTCCTCCAACTTTCCTATTGTTGAGCAATTCATCTGACGATTTTGGTAAAGATACCGGAGCCTCTTCGAATTGAATATCTTCATTTAATGAATGTATAAATGCAATTAATTCTCTTTTTTCCACAATACTCAATTTCAAGGAATCACCTGAAAGGGTTTGATTTCTTACAATTAATTTCTTACCCTGGCCTCCACCAACGTTATAAAATTCAATCACTTCATCCAGGGAATTAAAAACTCCGTTATGCATGTACGGTTTAGTATATTCTGCATTCCTAACCGAGCCAGTTCTAAACGCATGCAGGGTTTCTGGTGCTTTATTAACGAGAAACCTCCCACTATCCGAACTTAAAATTGTAAAACTGGTATCTTCGGGCGTACCCAAAACTTCAAACTCTGAACCAATAAACGGAGGCTTCACACCATTAAAATTTGGTACAAAATGACAAGTGGCACATTTTGCTTTACTCATAAAAAGATTGAACCCATTAATAGCATCACCAGAAAGGTTTTGCTTATGATTCATAGCCTCGTCAAATGGAGAATAAAAGCGACTATAACTACCGTCATAATATGTAATAGCTGATACAATATGATCTAATGTAATTTCTTTTTCCTCAGGGGTAAGTTTTAAAAATTTTTTGAAGGCATCCCTGTACTCCCTGCAGCTCAGAACTTTCCGTATCAGGTCATTTTTTTCACTATTCATTTCTCTAGGATTAGTTATTACATCACGGCCCTGATCCTGGAGGGACAAATGCTTTCCGTCCAGCATGATCAAATGATTGAATATTGAATTTATCAGTGTAGGTGCATTCCTTGGAAGTCGTTCCTGGCGGTCAAACTGTAAAGGAGTTTGAACCAATGTGTCAGTGAAATATTCTGTAGGTTTATGGCAAGAAGCACAGCTACGCATATTATTCCCGGACAGAATCGGATCATAAAATAGCAATTTGCCAATGTTCCTGATTTCTTGCAGGTCTTTTTCATTTTCTACCAGGGAATAAATACCCTTTGTATTCTGCGGAGTGAATAGTGATTTATTAAAAATGGATAAAACATCATTGTTTAATGTGTAATCATTAAAGTTATTAGAGCTTACATTATATTCGATGATAAATTTTTGGTTCATCGCAAAAAGCGGATTGACATGATCTCTTATGAATTCGAAGTGATTAAATACGCTGAACAATTCGGATTGCTTTTCAAGAAAGGCAATAGATTTTTCAAACTCACCCATATATTCCCCTGATAAACGCGTTGACGGGAAACTTTGATTGTAAGTAGTGTATATATTTCTCACATTAAGCAACATGGCTCGCAATTCCGGAATAATTTGACTGGTATCGGGGCATTCAAATCCCGTAGTGTAAATAGCCGACAGGTTTAATAGAAATAATCTGTTAGCCAGAAAAAAATGGCTGTAAGAATGTAACTGACTGGTTATGGAATCCGCTTCAAATGTCCGAATCGCCTCCATACTTTTACTCAAAAGCAATAAAAGAGAATCCTTATTGAGCGAAGAATTATCCAATGAAAGTTCCATGAGTGAAAGCCCTGCTCCTTCTCTTCTATAAGAAGGTTCATATTTTTCAAATACTTCATTTTCCCATTCAACTGGCAACGGACCATTGATTCTCCTGTAAGCGTTGGGTTCAAAATAGCGTAACCAAAAATCAATACCTTTTAATTTCAGCCTGGCCTCTTCAATTCCCCTGCGAATTGTCAGAATATCGCTCTGCGACGAAATATTGCTCCTAAAAATAGTATTCCTAAGCTCAGATTGCTGCGTTTTGAATTCCTGTAAAGAATTTATATAGTTATCTATATAAGAATTGTTAAACCTTATATTGAATGAAAAGCAAATAATCGTCGATAAAGTAATAAGGATTACTATTAAAGTCTTCATTTCGTTTCAATTGTGACACCAGAAATCCTTCTTGAAATTACTTTTTAAGATACAAACAAATGTAAAAAATTCTGTTTGTACCTTTCAATCTTAGTTTTATGACATATTTTAGTGAACTTTTCAGACGAGATCTATGAAAAATCAATGAAGAATTCTATTCTTTGATAAATGAACTTTGGTTGGTATCAGGCAGCAAAAATAATAAATTGTATTTTGTACTAATCATGTCTCTATTCCTGTCAGCCCTCCGAAATTTTAGTAGTACTGTAAAAGTCTATAAGCCCTTTTGAATTTTTAATATTCGCTCTGGAAGATGCGCCAAATAAAATTGATTCAATTCCATCCATGTTGCACACATATTCAATCGCTTCATCAGGTGAAATGGTACCCGCTGCAAAAACCTGCATGGCAATCAATCTGCAACGTTTTTCAGCAATTATTTTTTCATAAACATCCTTCCCACCTGACATTCTGAAACCGACTTTATTTATTGAAGTGCAGATAGTAGGGTTCTCAATTCCACAGTTTTCTAGTGTGTTCAGCAAAAGAGGAAGATTCATAGTGATATATCCGGGCTCAGAATGGTATTTTGCCTGAACATATTGATGGAAAGCTTTAAGAAATTCTGTCATACCGAGACCCAGTAACAAATCTGTGATAACATTTTGAATAAAAATAACAGGTGTTGAAATTCCTTTAAACATTTTCATTTCAGCATCTATCATCAATTCCATCATAGATACGAAATCCTTCTTTACGAAGGCTAACCCCCCCTTGGCAAAAGTGCTGAATATATTACCAGGTACATATTGTTTTATAGTTCCCATAATTCCAAGCTCCGTAACTGCGTTTGCGTATTTATGGGCATATGGCATGCAGGGATAAATCTTTAAATCCTCAAATTTTTTATCCGACCGAATATTGGCACATATTTCAGCAATCCTATCGTGTGTGGTGCACATGAATGTGCCAATACCCTCTTCTACAGCCACTCCTAAAACATTTAAAATGGCCTCGTTATTTTTAAATCTGATAACCTGGGCTCTGGACTTTTCATCAGAACTATGGTTGACTCCAAAAAACTGATTGTCACCAAAAATTATCCTATCCATCTTTTGTTTTATAATGACTTATCGTTTAATAATAAACCAATTACCTCATCGGTTTGGGAAGCAGTTTTAAAAGAACTCTTATTTATCAGTTGCCTATTCCTGACACATTCAATGAAATAATAAATCTGTGATGAATATTCTTCCCCCCTTAAATAAAAATCCACATTTGGAGTAAGACTGGTAACATCTTTTATTGTCCATCCTTTTTTTAAACCCAAGGGTCTATTATCTTCTCTCAAAAAAAGTTTTAATTCTGTAGCATCAGCCACAATCTTTCCTTTTTTACCCAGAACAGAAATCTGTGTGGTCATTTTTCTATGGGTCTCATCACTCCAATTTACACACAATTGGCCGGCCAAACCTGATTCAAGAGTTAAATTGCTATAAACCGCATCTTCTACATCTTTAGAAAAAATAGATTTTAATTCTGTCCCGGCAACTTTAACCGGTTTACCCAAAATAAAATTAATCAGATCAATGGTGTGAGATGCATAATCATACAAACATCCACCACCCTCATTTCTGTCAGAGCGCCAAGTTCCGCCTTTCTCTTTCAAAACAACTGGTCCGTAAGACTCTCCGATAAAATGATATAGCTCTCCAATCAGATCTAAATCCAGTAATTTTTTTACTTCGTTGAAAGTTCCCATAAAACGGTTATGGTAACCGACCTGGTTAATTAGTTTCAATTGTTCGGCCTGGGCAAATAATTTCTGTCCTTCAGTAGAGTTTAATGAAAGCGGTTTCTCACAAAATATATGAATGTTATTTTTTAAGGCATATAAGACCATTTCAACATGGAATTTTGTAGGAGAAGCTATTACCAATGCATCCAGATTCATTTTATCCACCATCTCTCTGTAATCAGTAAATGTCTCAAATTTTGTGTATCTTCTAAATGCTTCCAATAAAAATGATGAAGAATCACAAACAGAGACAATTTCCACATCGGGATGAGATCCTAAAATGGCTGTATGTGAAATTCCCATTTTACCCAAGCCAATAACACCTGCTCTTATCTTCATTGCTAAATGTATATCCGGTTATATTAAACGACACCTACTCCGCCCGCTTTTTAATTCTTAAGACCATTAAAGTCAAATGCCAAAAAAACAACATCTGATTACCCAAATTCCTTTTTATCATTTCCGGTCTTATAAATATTCTAACTAACCATGCCATTCTAAGTTTAAAAAATATAGGGTGAATAGACTTTTGTGTTCCGGCATACCAGTCAAATACATTACCAATACTGATCACCAGATTTGAGTTTAACCTGTCTCTGTTCTGAATAGACCATTTCTCCTGTTTAGGAGCAGTCATTCCTACAAAAAGGATATCCGGATTGAAATCATTTATTTTTGAAATCATTACATTGTTATCGTCGTCGGAGAATACTTTTTTAAATGGAGGAGAATATGTCCCAACCGTTACATTCGGATATTCTTTCTTCAATCTGTTCCTGATATTTTCAAGAACCATATCCGAAGAGCCTAGAAAAAACGCTTTTCCCGAAGTCTCATTTAATCTATTAATAAAATGGTAATAAACATCAGGGCCTTGATTTTTTTTTATATTTTTTCCGAGCAGAAATATAGAAGCGAGGGCGAAATAGACTCCATCAAGCATAAGAAAATCTGTACTTTTCAATGCTTTTTTAAAATCTTTGTCTTTTAGCGCAACACTATAATTGTTCGGGCTAATGCTGCAGTTTATTGCTCTGCATTTTTCCCCAGAAATGGGTATTTTTATCAGATTATCTGAAAAAACTTTATATCCTAATACTTCGACTGTTTTGTACATATAACATTTTCTAGGATTGATTCGTCTTTACTGCTTCAAGCATGAAAGATAATTCTTTTGCGACCTGACTTTTGGAAAATTGTAATGAAAGTTGTTTGTTATTTCTTTTCATCTCCAGCATCAAATTCGGGTTATCAAATAATAAACTGAGTGCTGTCTCAATTGATTTTCCGGATTTGGGCTGAACCCACAGACAGTTCTCCGGTTCTTTTAAATAATCACTGGCTGCCCTGATGGGGGTCGTAATAATAGACAAACCAGCGCCGACAGCATTAAATAAAGCCATCGAAAATCCTTCAGGAAAATATGTAGGAAAAATTAAAATATCACTGTTCACTGTAAAATATGCTACTTTTTCTTCATCAACCCACCCTGGTAACCGGACAAGATTTTCGATTTTTAAAAACTCAATTCTCGATTTTAAATTTTCAAACTCCTCACCATCTCCTACCATTATTAATATGGCTTTATTTTTTTTACTAAAGTTTTCAAATGCGTCGATAATATCGTGTACTCCTTTTTGCTTAATCATTCTTCCGGCAAAAAGCAGAATTTTATGATCCAAAGGAATATTAAAATTATCTCTGAAATCCGGATCGTTTTGTGTTCCTGCTGTTCTTACAATATTTTTTGTAAGAAATAATTTATTCTTATTTAATAAATTATTTGAAACCACCCATTTTAATTCTTCATTGGACAAAAATAACCATCCATCTACATATCGTTTTAAAAAAGGGAAAACGACTTTTTTGTAAAATATTTTCCTGGTTTGCAATACCTCTAATTCAGAACCATGTAATTTGATTAAGAAAAAGACTCTATTAAAATAAAATAATTTAATTATTAATATGGTAATAAAATCTCTGAATGGAGCTTTATAATCGAGCCTGGAATTTAAATAAATATAATTGGGCTTAAATTTATAGGCTTTTACAAGGAGTTTTAAACTATTTAATAAAATTATGTAGGCTCTTGCGGGAATGGAATCGAAATTTTTTCTGGCTCCATAATCAAACACCTCGCAGGCATAACCAAGATCACAAAGGCCGTGCATTTCACTCAGACCAAGCTCCGTGTGCGAAAAAGTGGTTATACCAAACAGGAGCCTGCCTCGATTTTGCATGTATGATAACTTAACACTTACGGATTTATTTTATTCTGCAACTATTTAAATAATATACTCTTCATGCTGGTGAAAATCACACCGGAAATCGGAAATACTTTTCAATCTGACATGAGGGATATTGACGATATTGGAAGGAGTATAACTGCGTTGCAAGATATAGTATATTTTCGAAATTTACAATACCTCAGGAGCAATGCAATCACTTACTTTGAGGTTCAATTTTTTAAGATTAATTAATATCATCCTATTGTGAATTTCTACCAAATTCAGTATTTTAATAGGCCGAAAATTAAATGAGAAATTTAAGAGGAAAACAATATATTCGCCATAATGCTTTTCATCAAACCCATCTATTGTGAAAACGTAATACTATGAAGAGAAGAACCTTCATTTTGTCAGCTGTAATATTAGCAACAGCGATCGCAATTCCTGCTTATTACTTTAGGTCTCGTCAATCAATGAGAAACAAGCCTCCCTTGATTCATCCCATCATGTTGTCTCAGTTCTGTGATGAACAAACGATTCGCAAAATCGGTTTGACTTTCCGGTCTATGTATAAATCTGAAAATTCTGAAAATCAACTTCTGGCTTTGTTATTACAGGATAGCTCAGCTAACAAATCATCATTGCCTGTAAATTCAATAGACAGCAGCCAGCTGGAAAATAAAATTGAACTTGATTTTAAAGAAAAAAGAATCGTTATTGTGAATGGCTGGATTTTGTCTGTAACTGAAGCTCGCCAATGCGCATTACTTTCACTTTCTTAACCTTTAACCCAATAACTGAATTATGCATACAGATGGGCGTACTTTAGACAATGACTCAATTATAAGTGGCGATATCTGTATTGTTGGCGCGGGTGCGGCAGGTATCAGCATAGCGTTGGAATTCATGAACACAGATTATAAAGTGATCTTTCTGGAAGGAGGAGGTTTTGAATATGAAGACAGAATTCAGGAATTATATAGTGGTAAAACAACTGGACAACCTTATTATCCTATAAAATCATCGGAATTACATTATTTTGGAGGTACAACTCAACACTGGGGTGGCATGTGTTCACTCTTTGACCCGATAGCCTTTAAAAAAAGAGACTGGGTTGACAAAAGCGGATGGCCATTTACCCAAGATGAACTAATTCCCTACTATGACAGGGGACATAAAAATCTGGACATCGGAAAATTTGAATTTTCGCTTGACTATTGGCAAAAACAGGATCCTTCATTGGTTTCTCTACCACTAGATGAAGAAGTAATATGGACTAAAATTTGGAATTTCAGTCCTCCAACCAGATTTGGAACAAAGTATAAAGACACAATAGTCAACGCAAAGAATATTCATTTGTATACTTATGCCAATGTAGTTGACATTGCAGGCAATGAAAATTTGACGAATATTGAAAGTGTAACAGCCAAAAATTTTACAGGTAAAAAATTCCAGGTCAAAGCAAAATATTTTATTATTGCATGCGCGGGTATTCAAAATGCAAGAATATTATTAGCTGCCAATAAACAAAATGCAAAGGGAATAGGTAATGACAATGATCTCGTGGGCCGTTATTTTATGGAGAATCTGGACATCCAATCAGCCATATTATGGCTTAAACAAAAATCGGACTTGAAATTGTATATGTTTAATTCGCCGAGGGTACAGGGGGAACTTGCCATCACAGCTAAAATGCAGACTGAAAATGAAATTCTTAACGGAATTACATCCCTGACTCCCTTCGAGAATGCCCAAAAAATGCCTCCCTATATTGTACTATGGTCTAAAAGCGACCCGCGGGAGAACCAGAAGCAGGTCGCCCATGCTGAAAAAAAAATTACCGGAAACCGGATATCTCGTTTTTTTGATTCATTCAGTTCGGATAAAAGTAAAAATTTTCATCAGTCATTTCAATTAAATATGCGTCTGGAACAAGCGCCGAATCCCCTTTCCAGAGTAACTTTAATGCAGGAAAAAGATGAATTGGGTGTTCCGCGCGCTGCTTTAAACTGGGTATTTACTTCACTTGAGATGAAAAGCATCCGGAAAATTTATGAAATCATTGGACAGCAGGTAGGAGCTGCAGGTATCGGCCGGGTTGAATTAAAGGATGACTTATCGGATCTAAACAACAATACTATGCCTTCCAGTACCAGTGGCGGTTGGCACCATCAGGGAACTACCCGGATGAGCACCGATCCCAAATCCGGCGTTGTTGACGCGGATTGTAAAGTTCACGGTATTCAAAATTTATTTATTGCCGGTGCATCCTGTTTCCCGACAGGCGCAGGCGTTAATCCCACCTATACCCTTGTGGCATTGTCTATCAGACTAGCAGATCACATCAAAGAAGTGCTAAAAAAATGACCCGCCGAAGCGGGTCATTCACTAGTCCAAAAACCTAACTATTAATTTTTAATAAACTTGGTCACCATTGTTTTCTGGTTCGCAATATTGATTTGTATAGTGTACATACCAGATGCCAGAGATGAAACATTCATTGTTTCGATTATAGATTCTGATGATTTGTCGATCTGTTTTGATAATACCAATCTGCCGTTCATATCATATACAGAAATCTTTACCGTACCCGTAACCGTGCTGGATATTCTTTCATGTATCTGATCGGTTGCCGGATTCGGGAATACTGCTAACTTATCTGTCGACGTCAATCCCGCTTCAACAGTGAGATTCATAGTCGCTGTACCTGTAGCACCAGTATTATCCGTAACAGTAACCTGGAATTCATATTGTCCTACTGTCAAGCCGCTGATCGACACCTGTGCACCAGTCATAGTAGAGCTGGTTACCGTATTCGGTCCGCCAATCTCCTGCCATTGATATGATGTAATAGTGCCATCAGGATCAGTAGATTGAGACGCATCAAGCATGTATGTGTTGTTTGGCATAGTGATCGTATCGCTTGGGCCTGCATTTGCAACGGGTGGCATATCCACTTTCGCAACTCCAGGATTAACCGTTATAGTAACCTGATCGGAATTAGTAGCACCGTTATTATCTGTAACAGTCAATTGATAAACATACTGACCAACTATTAGCTGAGAAATCGTTGGTGTACTGGTATTAGCTCCTGTTATTACTGCAGCTGAAGGTCCGGAAATCTGGCTCCAGGCATAAGTGCTGATCGTTCCATCCGGATCAAAAGAACTGGTACCATTCAATGAAGCAGTATTAACAGGCAACGTAATGGTCTGATTAGAACCAGCATTGGCTACAGGTGCCTGATTTGGTAAAACAACTTGCGGCAGAACTGTAACAAATACCTGATCTGTGGCAGTTGCTCCATTGTTATCAGTTACAGTAAGCTGGAATGTATAAACTCCGGGTTGTAATCCCACAACAGATGGAGTGGCTGTATTAGAGTTATTAATAGTTATAGATCCGGGACCTGATACGGTTACCCAATTATAAGCTGTGATGGTTCCGTCCGGATCATAAGAACTTGAGCCATTCAGAATTACAGAATTAGCTGGTGCCGTAATAGTTTGATTTGTTCCGGCATTCGCTACTGGTGGAATGTTTGGTGCCGGTGCCACGATTATATTTGCCAGGGCACTGGAACTTGCGCCACTATTATCGGTTACTGTTAACCTGTAAGAGTACTGACCAGCTATCAGGCCACTCAAGCTTAGCGTTGCTGTATTTGCTCCACTTGCAGAAGGCGTATTTGGCCCTGAAACTCTTGTCCAGCTATATGAACTGATCGTACCATCAGGATCATACGAACTAGTACCATTCAGAGTAGTCGAATTGGTAGGTAAAGTCAGACTTATACTTGGACCCGGATTAGCAACAGGTGGTATGTTTGCGGCAGGATTCACCGTAATTATTACAGAGTCCGTCCCTGTTGCATTATTGTTATCTGTAACTGTTAAAGCGAATACATACACACCGGCCTGCAAATTATTAAGTGTATTCTGAGCTGTATTGTTAAGACTCACTGAAGAGGGACCGGATTTTTCTGTCCATGTATAGCTTACAATATTCCCGGATGGCGCACTTGAACCACTTCCATCTATCGTTACACTATTTGTTGGTAAAGTAATTGTTTGATCTGCTCCTGCATTGGCAATCGGCGGTTGAGTACCAGGGTTAGTTACTGTAATCTTGACATTCGCCTTGGTACTAGCCCCACTATTATCAGTAACAGTTAGTTGAAAAGTATATACACCCGCTACCAGATTAGTTGCAGTTGCTATTGATAAAGTTCCACCTAAAATTGTTGATGTGGAAGGTCCGGAGATCTGAACCCAAGAATATGAAACGATACTTCCATCAGGATCGGAAGAAAGAGACCCATCGAGGTTTGTGCTATTGGTAGGTAAAGTAATCGTTTTACTCGTTCCTGCATTAGCTACCGGAGGAATATTTGGAGCCGGATTCACTGTAACAGTAATTGAATCAGAATTCGTAGCTCCGCTATTGTCGGTCACTTTTAAAGCGAATACATAGGAACCCTGCACCAAACCCGAAATCGTTGTGTTCGCACTCGTTGCAGTAGCGATTGTTGCTGTAGATGGACCTGAAACCTGGGACCATGCATATGCTGAAATAGTACCGTCAGGATCTGTTGAGGCAGATCCGTTTAAATTTGCTACATTCGTTGGCAAGGTTATACTAATATTCGCGCCTGCGTTGGCAACCGGTGGTTGGTTTACAGGAGCGGCATCAACTATAATCTTAATGGTATCCATCGCTATAGCCCCTCCGTTATCCGTCACCTTCAGTTGGAATGAATACGAACCCGCCGTCAGATTATTCACAATCGTGTTGGCAGATGTGCTATTGACTATATTGAACTGAGCAGGGCCACTAATTTTAGTCCACAAGTAGCTTACAATAGTACCGTCAGGATCACTTGATGCACTCCCATTTAATGTAACGGAATTTGTTGGAAGAGTGATCGTCTGATCGGGTCCTGCTTTCGCGATAGGTGGTTGATTTACAACCGCGGCGTTCACGGTTATCTGAACAGTGTCCATTCCGACCGCACCCTGGTTATCAGTTACTTTTAGCTGATATTGGTAAACGCCCTGAGTTAATCCTGTAATTGATGTAGATGCTGTTGCAGGTGATGTAATTGCGTCACTTGTGGGACCTGATATTTCAGACCAGGCGTAAGATGCAATAGTTCCGTCAGTATCGGTTCCTGATCCGTTTAGAGTTACTATGGATGTGGGTAGTGTAATAGTTTGATTTGCCCCTGCATTAGCAACAGGGGGTTGATTTACAACTGCAGCATTTACAGTTATCTGGATGGTTGCACTTCCAGTATTTCCCAGATTATCTGTAATTAATAGTTTATAAACGTAAACACCCTGAACCAGTCCGGTAATATTTGTATTTGCAGTTGCAGGACTTGATATCGTTCCACCTGACGGTCCTGACGATTTAGTCCAGGCGTAGGTAGTAATTGTTCCGGATGCATCCGTTCCTGATCCGTTTAGAGTTACTATGGATGTGGGTAATGTTATAGTTTGATTTGCCCCCGCATTTGCAACAGGTGGTTGACTTACAACCGCGGCGTTCACGGTTATCTGAACAGTTGCGCTTCCGGTATCACTCAGATTATCTGTAAGTAATAGTTTATAAACGTAAACTCCCTGAACCAATCCGGTAATATTTGTATTTGCAGTCGCAGGACTTGATATCGTTCCACCAGCAGGGCCGGACAATTTTGACCATGCATAGGTAGTAATAGTTCCGGACACATCCGTTCCTGATCCCGTGAGAGAAACAGTGGATGTAGGTAATGTTATAGTTTGATTTGCCCCTGCATTAGCAACAGGAGGTTGATTTCCAGATCCTGCGGCGACTGTAATATTACCTCTAAGCAGGTAACTGCCATCTGAATTCATGCCTGTTATGGCCAGTGGCATCGGTTTTTTTCTATAACCTGACGGATCTCGTATGATCAGATACATACCATATGTACCAGCGGGGACTGCAGATAAGGTAAAATTATCGGATGCAGGAGTAGCAGTGGAATTAGGAAGAAATAATTTGAGCTGAAATGCTGAATTCCCTGTCCAGGCCACCGTCCCATCGCTTTTTCTTAATTCATAAACGACGTTCCAATTCTCGTATGTGGGTGTTACTCCTATGTTTTGCCAGTTCAAAGTGATATTAAATGCCCCTCCGCTTGTCAGAGTTGTCGTCATATTTCCTCCTGTTATAATGAGACGATAGCCGGCATTTTTTGAAGCCTGTCGTACGCTGTCTTGCGTCTGAGTACTCAACCCCGAACTATTACCATTTCCAAAGGATACCATGTGATAAAACGAAATTTGACGAGGTAAATCGCCATATTGGAGTCCGTTTGCATCATTTGTGCAACAGCTACACGGTTCACCAATCCAGGGTGCCGTCTGGTACATGTTCATGATGGCTGTTTTAAAAACAATTCCATTATAAACAATGGGGTTATTTTCAAACCAGGTATGAATCCAGGAATCTGTTTCCCCGGTACAATCCCTTCTGAGTCCTATTTTACCGACACTATTTGAAGTCGTAAAGACATGATAGCCTACCGCAGGATCAACACCATCGACTGTTGACATACCGTTTACTGCTGCATTGCATATTACCAATTGCTTATCTGGAAATTCAGATACCATATCATCAATAAACTGAATTTCATTAGCCGTAGTTGCAATGCTGTTTGTTGGCATGTATGACGGGTTGGTGTTCGTATTATATACCGTCCATTCTCCAGTACTACCAATTGTGCGTATATCAACAATTCCAACCGCATTATATTCTAAAACACCTTTGTAGGTCGTCGATTTTAAATGAGCAATGACGGCATTCATCATTGCGTTATAACTAGATCTAAAAGAAGGGGCATTCCAGTTGGGGGTCCAGCTATTATAACCGGGATAATCCGGACTGGTATCAATATTGTCTTTGAAGACCGGTTCTGCTTGCATGGCATTATGCACTGTCAGCGGATAGCAGATATCGGCTCCATTAAGTGTTTCTCGTCCTGCACCGGGATAATGCCCCATAACTCCAAAGCCAAACTTTTTACCATTATCAATAGCCCATTGAATTTTAGAATCAAAGTAAGTCCAGGTGAATGCACCTGTGTTGTAATCCTGAATATCTATCCATGCAAATCTGAAATATGTATCTACTGAACTGTCCGGACTTCCGTTAGAAGGAATTGTTACCATCTGTGCATTCATCCAGTCATTTGAACCTCTTCCAGGTCCAATGATTTCAGGACTGGATACAGGAATCTGAGTAAACGGCAATGTAGTTTGTGAATAAGCTGAAATACACCCGGCTATATAAAGAAAGAAAATTGTTAAAAATCTACCGGTCCCTATTTTACGTAATCTCTCTGCTCTTAAGATCAGTACTTTGTAGAATTTGGTTCCCATAGTAATTGATATTGGATTGAATATTGGACAAAATAAGATCTGGGTTTCCGGATACTTATATAGATTCTCTTTGACAATTTTCTTGCCAAATCTTTTCCTAAAATGGGAAAGGACAAACCTTCTTAAAAAATCATTGGTTAAACAGTTGATTTATAGGAATTAAAAAGAAATGCACATTTTATTAGACATAAAAATTGCTCTTTAATCTGATAAATTATTCAATTTTCCAGGCCAGTTTAGAACTTATTCTCAATTGAAATAAATTCTGTGTATGAGATGATTTATTATGAAGACTATCGTAAAAAAAGCAGAATTGCAATTAAATTCCCTGACATAAAATGTTGCGTTACAATCAAAATTCTCCATTCATATAATCTTTTAAATTAAACACAATAAAATTTTGGTGTACTGAATAATAATTTATTGTGTATCATTAAAAAAAAATAACGAACTGGAATTATTTTCTTTTGACTAAAAGGGAATTTCAGTTAATTTGATTCAAATCAAGGTTAAACTTTGAACGAAGTATGTTTTTTAGAAGATAGTTTTCGTAGAATCTTTATTTGTTCAGACTTTGCAACCCCGATAATTATTATTATATTTAACCCTTGGGATTTCAGCATGGGATTAGTTTTGCACGTAATTGATTTTTAAGTTATTATGCTCCGATATTCTGTCCGAAAAATCTGATTTTTACAGACTCCTAACCCAAATAACCTTATACTTTGATTCATACCATTTTAAGACCGGTTCAGACCCTTTTTTACAGTTTTTACAGGTCAGGCATAGTAAATTTATTTTTCATTCTTTTTATTTCTTCTTGCGCGACCGAAAAAGGCATAAATTATTTTCCAACAATTAATGATCAGACAATTGCCAATAAATTACCCATTCCAGAGCCACAAATACAGGCTAATGATTTATTGAGCATTACAGTGACCAGTTCAAACCCTGAAGCATCTGCTTTATTTAACGCTCCCAACGAATCATCTAACATTACTGTCGCTGCCGCAGCTTCTGCAAGTGCATTGACCATCGGATACCTGGTAAATCAAAACGGAGACATTTATTTTCCGGTTCTGGGTCAGCTGCATGTTGTGAGTATGACTAAATTTCAACTTTCCACGTTAATAACGCAGAAAATTCTCGAAAAGAAACTTTTAATAGACCCCATTGTTACCATACGATATTTGAATTTCAAGGTAAGTGTGATGGGTGAAGTGAACAGGCCAGGAGTTTATACAACGCTGACTGAAAAATTTAGTATTCTCGAAGCACTCAGTTTTGCGGGTGATATAACTATTTATGGAAGAAGAGATGATGTGCTATTAATTCGTGAGAATGATAAAGGCGAAAAAATAATTAAACATCTGGATTTGACCGACCAGGCAATATTAAGTTCTCCTTATTATTACATGAAATCTAATGACGTTTTAATTATTGCTTCAAATGGCGGCAGGTTAGTTAAAGAAAAGAATGCACAAACCATTCCCATATTTTTTGCAGTGCTTTCATTCTTGATTGTAGCTTTTAGTCAGGTTAAATTTCATTAATTTTACCTGCATTCAATTCGTATTAAACCCTTGTTCGTTATGGAAAAGACAAACCACATTACTCTGGAAAAAGAGAATAATGGTTTTCAGCAGATTCTGACAAAATATATTCCCTTCTGGCCTTTGTTTCTTATCTCTATAGTAATAAGTGCCGCATGCCTTTATTTTTATCTTATTGTTACCGCTCCAATTTATGAAACATCTGCGAGTGTTTTGATCAAGGACGAGAAAAAAGGACAGGAAGATTCTAAAATGGAGGAGGTCTTAAATGTATTTGGCACCAAAAAAATAGTAGAAAACGAACTTGAAATTTTTCATTCCAATTCCTTAATCATTTCTGTTGTAAAAAAGTTAGGGTTATATGCCCCCGCATTTGAAGAAAAGGGATGGCGGGGTTTAAGCACTACCTCTGCCTATCTCACCAGTCCGGTGGTTATGGAAGTTCCTGATCCCAATAATATTGAAGAAGCCAAAAAAATTTATTTCCGATTTTCCAATCAGGATAGCAGCGTTTATATTGATGAAATTAAATACCCATTAAATCAATGGGTGAAATCACCTTATGGTACAATACAATTTTTAGCAAATCCTAATTACAGTCCGGACTTGAAAAAACCACATGGGGCTGTAAGATATTATTTCGACCTTCTCACATTGGATCACGCTACAAATAACCTGCTGGAAAACCTGACAGTTTCAGCAGTCAGCAAGCTTTCTTCTATTATAAATCTGTCGATTAAAGATCCGATTCCAGTCAGGGGTGAATCCATTATCTCCGAAATCATCGTAGCATACAATGAAGCGTCTGCAGACAGAAAAAGCAGTATCGCAATAAAAACCCTGAAGTTTATCGAAGATCGTTTAAAAAATGCTTCCAAGGAATTGGATTCTGTAGAAAGCAGCATACAGAGATACAGGGATGCTACAGGTGTTGTCAACATGAGTGAACAAAGCAGACAATATTTAGAAAGCATCGAAGCAAATGACAAACAAGTTAGTGCCCTGAATATGCAATTGTCTGCTCTGGATGAAGTTGAAAATTATACAAAATCAAAAACTAACGCCGGTAACCTGGTTCCATCCACATATAATATAAGCGATCCATCTCTCACCCAGTTACTTAATAACCTGTCTTTAGCTCAAACACAATACGAGAAATTAAAAAGAACAACTGCAGAAAATAATCCAATCATGCTTTCCTTACAGGAGGAAATTGATAAAACCAAACCTAAAATTCTTGAAAATATAAATAGTCAGAGGAAGAGCATAGAGGCAGGGAAATCAACTCTTCTTCAATCGAAAGAGCGTTATTCAAGCATGCTCAGTACTGTTCCTGAAAAAGAACGTCAACTTGTTGAGGTAAGTCGTCAGCAAAATATTAAAAACGATATTTATTCTTTTCTCTTGCAGAAAAAAGAAGAAACACAATATTCCATCACATCCATTCTTCCGGATTGTTATATTGTTAGCAGTCCGACCACACCAAGTGTTCCGGTAAGTCCTAAGAAATTTTTCCTGGCTATTATAGCCCTTGTTGTACCATTGGGACTTGTTATTTTAATCATTTCCTTAAAGGACTCATTAAATCGAAAAATTCTTTACCGTACTGATATTGAAAAAATAACAAAATTTCCGGTCATTGGAGAAATCATTTACGAGGATTTAAAAAGCAAAATTGTTACTGAAAACGCTGAACGAAGTTTTATTGCGGAACAATTTCGTCTGATCCGAACTGCCCTTAAACACCAGGGTACTCCGCCTGGCAATATAAAACGGATCATGGTTACTTCCAGTATAAAAGGAGAAGGGAAAAGTTTTGTTTCAGCAAATCTTGCTATGAGTCTCGCCCGCAGTGGTAAGAAAGTAGCCATATGTGAATTGGATTTACATCAGCCGAAACTGAAAGAGATTTTTAATGTTTCACCCCACAATGGTATTACTGATTATCTACTAGGGAATGTTTCTGAAGATGAAATCATCGTTCAGACGACCAAACATGCGAATGTTTATTTAATACAAGCCGGTCACCTGGTTGAGGAACCGTCAGAATTACTTGTCAACGGCAAATTGGAAATATTATTTAATTATCTGGATACAAAATTTGATGCGCTGATTTTTGATACGGCGCCATTTAAGGTTTTAACAGACGGCCTTGTGATAGCACCCTTTTGTAATCTGGTCATAGATGTTATTCGTCATAACTATACTCCAAAGACCAACGTAGAGATGTTGAATAAAGATATGGAGTCATACAATATTGATAATGTGGCGATTATTTTTAATGGAGTAAGAAAACGGGGATTTGGCAAGTATGGCTATGGTTACGGACATGGCTATGGTTATGATACCCGGTCTTCATATGAAGAGTACAGCAAAAAGGTGAAATAAAACATCCTGACCGGCCAATCTGGCTTGAAGGTCTGTACCAATATCCGCAAACCGTATTTTGTTCTGTATTCCTGAATTACTACTCAGTTGTAAATCACACAATTAACATGGTTTTTTGTGCGTTTACCTGAAAGAAGGTATTTACACAATAATGCCCATATCTTACTTAAATCAGTCATCAAATTAATTAAATGTGACTGAGCTGGCGAAGCCCTGCCAAATCCGATTTATAAAATGCTATTAAGAATCAGAAAAATATTGGCTACGGACCTGATCAGGGTCTCTTTTCTAAATGGACTGGCGACCATTATTAAAATGTTGACCAGCCTGATTACTGTTAAAGTGATTGCCGCAGTGATAGGTCCTGTCGGAATTGCTCTACTTGGCCAGTTGAATAATTTTTCTACAATTATTCTGAGTATTTCCAACGGAGGCATCAACGCCGGGGTAACAAAATATGTTTCCGAATACTCTCATTCCAAAAGGGAATATACCCACTATATCAGTACAGGATTCAAAATTACAGCCGCATTGTCCATAGCGACCAGTTTAGTTCTATTGTTAGGTGCTGGCTATTTTTCAGAACTTATTCTACATGATAAAAAGTATAAAGCTGTTTTTTATGTATTTGGAGCCACAATCATTTTTTATTCATTCAATGCGCTTTTGATATCAGTAATGAATGGATTCAAGGAATATAAAAAATATGTGATTGCAAATATTATTGGAAGTATAGTCAGCCTGCTTTTTTCTGTTTCCCTGGTATATAAATTCGGTATCCTTGGAGCATTGGTGTCTGTAGTAACCTACCAATCAGTCGTATTTTTTCTCACTCTGTTCATACTGAGGAATACAATCTGGCTGCAGTGGCAGATATTTTCTGAAAAAATAAATAAAGCTGTAGCCTTGAAACTCGGACACTATTCTTTTATGGCGCTCGTAAGTGCTACAACGGTGCCTGCAGGGCAATTGATTGTCAGAAATTTTATCACCAAATACAGATCTATTCAGGACGCCGGGTTGTGGGAAGGTATGAATAGGATATCCGGAATGTATTTCCTGATCATTACTACTTCGCTCAGTGTTTATTATCTGCCAAAATTATCAGAATTAAAAACAAATGCTGATGTAAAAAATGAAATATACCGGGTATACAAACTTATAATACCATTCACCCTGTTAAGTTCATTTTTTATTTTCTTATTCAGAAACCTGATCATAAGAATATTATTTACTAAAGGTTTTTCCGGTATGGAAAATCTTTTTGCCTTTCAGCTCATCGGCGATAATCTTAAGCTCGCTGGCTGGGTTTTGGGATATCTTTTAATTGCAAAAGCCATGTCAAAAATCTATATTTTGATGGAATTTATGAATCTCATTATTATAACACTCCTCAGCTATTTTCTCGTAAATATTCTGGGGGCCGTTGGAGCCACGATTAGTTATTCAATTTGTTATCTCATATATCTTGTCATTTTATTATCTGTTTTCCGTAATATTTTATTCTCGAAGAATGATTCCCGGCAGGAAAAATAAAATCTGTCTGTCCTTCGCCTTCCGATTATAGAAAATAAAATACAACATGCCTGATCGTCCTTTGGTTTCAGTGACCATGCCGGTATACAATGGAGAAAAGTTCATTGGGGAAACCATCGAAAGTGTTCTCAACCAGACTTATAAAAACTTTGAACTGATCATAGTTAATGATGCATCAACGGATGGCACTAAGGAAAAAATACTAAGCTATTCAGATCCCAGGATATTTTTATATGAAAATCCGGTAAATTCCGGGATTGTAAGCACAAGAAACAATTGTCTCAATTATGCAAAGGGTAAATACGTAGCCGTCCTTGATTCAGATGATCTTTCATCTCCTGACCGGTTGGAAAAACAAGTAAAATTCCTGGAATCAAACTCTGATCATGGTTTGTGCGGATCCCACTTTATCATCATTGATTCAAATGGAATTATTTCATCCCGGAACATAGTGCCTTTGTCATTTTCCGAAATTGATACTTTTTTAATTTTCAATAACTGTTTTTTGCATTCAAGCATTATGGTTCGCAGGGATTTGATAACGGCTTTTAGATATACTGAAGGATATGATATTATTGAAGACTACGAATTATACTACCGGTTGGCCAAGGTGACAAAGTTTGCAAATATTCCCGTTTTCACAACGAAATACAGGTTACATGGCAAAAACCAAACCATTGAAAAGCTCGATGTAATGCTATCATTAAGAAAAAAAATGGATGAGAGAATTCTCAATGATTTTAATATTCCATTTACAACCGAAGAATTAAATCTTCATTCAAATTTTATGAATTCTAACTTTTCCAAGTTTAACAACAATATTGAACTGTTAAAGCTTGAAAAATGGTTATTGAAAATTTACGCGTTGCTTAATAAGGAAAAATATAATGGCAAAATATTATCCACAATTATTATAAAAAGATGGATTTTACTGTTTTACTCTTCAAGAAGATTATCAATGAGAATGTTTAATTCCGCAATATTCTGGAATTTTAAGGCTCATTATATTAAATGCATGCAAGAGTTGGTCTACGATCGGCTTAGAAAAAGATTTAGGGTTATTTGATAATAATTCCAACTGCTGATTCTGTAAAATCAGAATTTATTTTATAATGGATTTCTTGAATTTTATTTTCATTCTGGTAAATACCACAAAATAAATTGGAAATTTTTGCTATAGTTGGTGTTCTAATATTCATCGTGATATATGTATATAAGCCGGAGTGGCTCCTTATATTATTTTTTACACTTACTATATCCGGTAATAATTTTGATTTGCCTGTAATAAATATGAAGATAAAGCCACTACTAGGATTAATAGTCCTCATTTGGAGCTTTACAGGAAAAAAGAAATTTAAAATTCCACCTTATTTCAGCAATATTACCAACAGGTTGGTTGTCATTTTTTTTGTTTACCTGATTCTTTTATCCTGGGGAAGTGATTCACTAGACTCCCAAAGCGCGAGTTTCCTTGAACTGTCTGTCGTTACAGCCTATTTGGGATATTATTCATTCAGTATAAAGGGGAATGCTTATTACATAAAGATTAGCCTCATCTTTGCCGGATTATTGTGTTTCGCAGATCTGGTATACACCTATCTGGTCTTTGGCACTTTCCCTGTTCAGCGTATTTTGAACTATTCGATCCAAAGTACAATAGATTCAACCGAAGAAATGACAAACTGGAATTTCTTTGGCTTCATTTGTGGAATCAGTTTTGTACTTATACTTAGCGATTATATTAATAAGCGTCTCATTTCCAGGTTTTTGGTTTTTTTATTACCTGTTATGTTCTTAGGGGTAATGATGTCAACTTCCAGGAGCACCCTGCTCGGGCTTATAGTGGCTATAATTGTATTAGTAATATCTTCTGTAAAGAATTCTGAAAATGCAAAACGCACTTATAGAATCCTCGGCTTAGCCTTTGGGATCATTTTCCTTGCACTAATTGTCTTTATATCTGCAGAATCTCTATTCAACCTGGATAGTACTTTTGTCACCAGCATAACGGATCGACTAATTTCAGAGCCCATTGCAGTTTTTCGAAAAAGTTTCGGATATAGTTACAACGCATCTGATCTGGATTCAATGGATTGGCGCGCACAATCTGCCGAAATTGCTTATAATGTCTTTATGAGACTCCCATTCCGTGAACAGTTCTTCGGAATTGGCATAGGCGCATATCTTCAACGAAATCTCGCAGGTAATGGATTGAATCCGCATAATGGGTTATTATATCTTTTACTTGAAACGGGAATATTGGGATTTTTTCAATACCTGATTATCGTTTCATGGCCCATTTATCAGAGTTTAAGGGCAAAAAATCTTTCAAGCATATTGCTCGTTTTCATATTTATCGTCTTTTATTCGCTTGGTCAAAATGATGAATTAATCGCTGCAACAGCCGTGCTTTTTATAACTGCCCTGGTTGGCGAAAACATGCCCGCCGGATCTTTTATTGAATTAAAACCCGCAGTTGCTTAAAAAAGATAAAATACTTTTCATTATACACGGCTTAGGAGTCGGTGGCTCCGAAATGTTTTTTGTCAATTTAGTCAATGGATTTCATGAAAAGGGATATGCACCTGTTGTTGCATTGTTAAGTCAGCACAACCCACTATTAAATAAACTTAATCATCAGATTCCATATCATATTATAAAAAGACGTTTTCGTTTCGATTTAAGTGTTTCTGAAAAAATAAAATCTATTATTGACGATGAAAAAATAAATAAAGTTTTTTGTGTCGAACTATTTTCTTTTTTTCTTTCAAAACGTCTCTATTTATTCAATAAAAATGTCAGTTTCTACCTGTCTGTCCACAATTCAATTCCTATCACCAAAAAAGCACATATATTAGATCTTATCTATCTGCGCTTTTTTCAAAATAAAGACAAGGTTATCTACGTTTGCAATTTTCAAAAAAAATGCTACAGGAATAAGTATTTCTTTTCGCCTAAACAATCGTATGTAATTTATAATGGGATTAATCTGATCCATTATTCACGTGATACAACCTTTAAGGAAGCAGATAAGGAATTGATGTCGTGGAAAAAACAACTCGGTTTAACCGATCAGGATAAAACAATCGTCATTACTGGAAGACTTGCTCAAGAAAAAGGCCATTTATATGCTATTAAGGCTTTAAGCTTTCTTCATAAAAGTCTTGAAAATCCCGCACACTTAATTATAGTAGGCGGAGGAACCCGTGAATTTGAGTCTCTATTATTTGAAGCATCAAATAATTCAGGCATTGCATCTCATATACATTTTTTAGGAAGTCAAAAAGATGTTCGGCCATTTTTATATTTCGCAGATTTGTTCACGCTGACTTCTTTCAGTGAAACATTTTCCATTGCGGCTTTGGAAGCTCTGAGCATGGGCGTTCCTTGTTGTCTAACCGCAGTTGGAGGCTCTCCTGAAATGGTTATAAATGAAAAAATAGGACAGTTATGTGAAAGTAAAAATTATATATCCATTGCTAATTCATGGAATATACAACTTTCAAATAAAACCGACCAGCAGTATATCAGAAACTATACCACAGAATATTTTTCATTTCAGAAAATGCTTGATAGTTACATTGAGGTTTTAGATTAATTATTACTTCACTAATAGAATTACGCCAATAATAAACTAAAAATAAGTTGGAACTAAAAAACAAATTTATAATTAGCGACAAGCTTTTTTTTCTGGCCATTTTTGTGTTCCAGCTAATCTTAATATTCCAGGGAATTGACTTATCTGACGAAGGGTTTTTAGCTACTTTTTATCAGGAAATTTTTAAAAATCCTGAATCCGTCCAATATAGTTTTATGTTTTGGCTGACAGGCATTTTGGGTGGGCTTTATTTCAAATTATTTCCATTTCTGGGTTTGTGGGGCCTCAGATTCGCCGGAGTTCTGATAACCACATCTACTGCAATATTTGTATATATTTTACTAAAAAAATATATTAATCGCCACTATCTTATGCTGGGGATTTTCCTGGTGATTTTGTCGTTAAACAATGATGTTAAGGAGTTAAATTATAATAACCTTTCCGCACTAACCTGTGTTGCGGTTGTCTATTTTCTTTTTAATGGGTTAAAAAAAAGATCCTTCATAAAACTCTTTATTTGCGGCGTGTTCGTTTCATTGAGTCTATTTATCCGGCCTCCAAATATTCTGGAACTGGGTTTTGCATTAGGAATAATTTATTACGGATATGTAGAAAAGCTTAATTTAAAACTCATCGCAGGTCAGGTTTCTCTTTTCATGGCAGGTTTTATATCCGGTACTGCTTTTTTACTCATCATTATTTATCAAATGGGTCACTGGGCCATATTTCTGAATGCACTCGAAGTAATTTATAAAATGGGAAGCCATATTCAAGACGACAAAATGAAGAGCGGTAGCTATGGAATAATAAAATTGCTCCAACAATTAAAAAATAATAATGTCAGTTCCATATTAATCTCGTTGGGAATCTTTGTTGGCGTCGCAGTGGGGCTTTCTATATATTCAATAATTAAAAATAAATTCCTATTCATCAACAGAATCAGCAAACTGCTGAGATACACATTTCTTTTACTAATACTGATTCTAATTCTCGTCGGAATAATAAACAATTATTCTGTATTATTTTTCTATACCGGGCTGATCACCTTGGTTTGCATACTGGTATTATTAACTCCCGCTGCATTTGATATCAGGTTTCTAATGATTTGTGGATATTATATTCTAATAACTTATCCATTTGGAAGTGATGCTGGCATTTATACGGCCGGTAGGTATTCCCTGTGGATCGGTCTACCCATTTCCATCGACTATATTTTATCTATCCGATCTGTAAAAAATGTGTTCAGCTATAATATAAATGAATTTAACCCTTCAATAAAGATCAACATCACAGAAAACCAGATAAGAATTGCAAAAAATCTCTTATTGAGTATTCTCATTTTTGCGGGTTTATATTATTCTTTTAACTATCCCTTTTTTGACAGACGCAACAGGCTCAAAATGCGTTATTCAATCGACAATAAGTTACTTACCGGCATATATACAACAAAGGGAAGAGCGGAAACTTTAAATGAATTACTGAAGGAAAGTACGAAATATGTAAAAAAGGGGGACTATCTGCTGGCTTATGATTGTATTCCAATGTTGAATTTTCTAACTGAAACTATTCCGTATATACGAAGTCCCTATCCATGGCTGTATGAGACCGAAATTTTTAAATATGAATTAGATCTCGCTAAGAATGAAAAGAAAATTTTACCGGTTATTATTACACAAACGATTCAAACTATAGGCGATGGAAGTAAATGGCCTGAAGAAACTTTGAAATCAGACTATCTCAAATGGGACGTGAATCTGGGTAGAAATAAATACCTGGATGAATTTTTAATGAAAAATAATTACAAAGAAGTATGGACAAATAATTATTTCAGAATATTTGTTCCTAAATGATAAACTGTCAGTTTTGTCAATATCTGTTTTAAAATTCTATTAATGAATAATATTAATTTAGGCGTTATCGGATATGGTTACTGGGGTCCCAATATTGTTAGAAACTTTTTTGCTACGCCATCCTGTATTGTAAAATCTGTAGCCGATGGTCGTTCAGAAAGATTGTCTGTTTTGTCTAAAGTTTTCCCATCCATCAATTCAGTTAAAGATGGCGAAGAATTAATAAAAAGTAATGATATCGACGCCCTTGTGATTGCAACCCCCGTTTACACTCATTTTGGGTTGGCCAAAAAGGCTCTGATGCATGGAAAACATGTGCTGATAGAAAAACCAATGACTTCTTCAGTGAATGAAGCAGATGAATTGATTAATCTCGCCCTTCAAAAAAACCTTATTTTGATGGCAGATCACACTTTTCTTTATACTGGTGCAGTTCAAAAAATGAAAGAAATTATTCAAACGCAGATCATAGGAACGCCCCTTTATTTTGACTCTGCCCGTATTAACTTAGGTCTTTTTCAACCTGACATTAATGTATTATGGGATCTTGCACCACACGATATTTCCATACTTACTTATCTAATCACTGAATTGCCGGAAAGTATCAATGCAACCGGAATTTCTCATACACGAAATAAAATAGAAAATATCGCCTATCTAACAGTAAATTATAACTCTGATTTCATTGCACATTTTAATTGTTCCTGGTCTTCTCCTGTAAAAGTGCGGCAGACCCTTATTGGCGGAGATAAAAAAATGATTCTTTATAATGACCTTGAACCGTCAGAAAAAGTTAGGGTGTACGATACAGGGTTCGATCATAAAACAGAAGAAGATAAAACCAGAATTATGGTTGACTACAGAACCGGAGACGTGTATATACCGAAATTATCCAGCCGTGAAGCCTTAGCGGGAGTAGCAGAAGATTTTATACAATCCATCATTCATCAAAAAGATCCATTATCCAATGCAAATCTGGGAAGAAGTGTAGTAAGAATATTAGAAGCCTCGCAAGAATCTATAAAGAATAATGGTAAAGAAATCAGATTAAAATGATATTATGGAAATATTTACAATAAATAATGACAAACAAAGTCTGAACAATGTAAAGCTGGGCAAAAACACGCGCATTTTTAATTTTGTGAATGCTTATGGATGCAGTATCGATGACAATTCAAAAATTGGGGCATTTGTGGAAATCCAGAAAGGTGCATTCATCGGAAAAAATTGTAAAATATCAAGTCACAGTTTTATTTGTGAAGGTGTGCATATTGAGGATAATGTTTTTATAGGTCACGGTGTTATGTTCACAAATGACCTATTTCCAAAAGCGACCAATGCAGATGGAAGTCCTCAAACAGAAGCTGATTGGAACCTGGTGGAAACAACGGTTAAAAAAGGCGCATCAATAGGCTCCAACGCAACTATATTATGCGGAATCACCATTGGCGAAAATTCACTGGTTGGCGCCGGTTCCGTTGTAACCAAAGATGTTCCTCCAAATACTATTGTAGCTGGAGTACCTGCAAGAATTATTAAAACTATATAACATTATCCCTGAATCCATGGAAAAAAGAATTCCTTGCCTTGATCTGAAAGGGCAACACAAGCAAATTAAAAAAGAAGTATTTGCGGCATTTGAAAAAGTTTACGAACAAACAGCTTTTTCCGGAGGGCCTTTTGTAGAAGAATTTGAAAAAGATTTTGCTGCGTTTTGTCATACGAAATACGCAATTGGACTTAATAATGGAACGACAGCCCTGCATCTGGCCATGCTGGCATTAGGAATTGGCGCAGGTGATGAAGTAATTATTCCAGCTAACACGTTTATCGCCACGGCATGGGGTGTAACTCATGCAGGTGCGACACCTGTTTTTGTAGATTGCCACCCGGACACCTGGGAAATAGATGCGTCCGGAATAGAAGCCAAAATAACTTCAAAAACAAAGGCAGTTATTGGAGTCCATTTATATGGACAACCTTTTGACATTCGTGCGGTGCAGGCGGTATGTCAAAAAAATAATTTATATCTCATTGAAGATGCTGCGCAGGCTCAGGGTGCTTCCTATTTTGGAACGACAGTGGGGGGATTCGGGGAAATGGCATGTTTTAGCTTTTATCCTGGTAAAAACCTGGGTGCCTGTGGTGAGGCCGGCGGAATTACTACAAACCATGAAAAATATTACAAACATCTTCAAAGCCTTCGAAACCATGGATCAGTTATTAGGTACTATCACGATGAAATCGGATTTAACATGCGGATGGGAGGAATGGAAGGCGCTTCCTTGGGCATAAAGTTAAAATACTTGCCGGAATGGAATGAAAAACGAAAAATGATTGCCAGGAGATACCATGAAGAATTTAAAAATCCAAACATTAAAGCCCAATTTCAACCGGATGGACATGCGTCTGTATTTCATTTATTTGTTGTTACGACTTCAGATCGTGATCATATGATTAAGTATCTGAACAAAAAAAATATATTTCCAGGATTACATTATCCAGTCCCATGTCATCTGCAAAAAGCCTATTCCAGCCTGGGATATAAAATCGGAAGTTTCCCGAATTCAGAGTATCTGGCTTCACATTGCTTATCTCTTCCTATGTATGCAGAACTTTCCGATGAGGAAATCGAATACGTTATACATGTCATCAATCAATACGATGGACATTAATAATAAAATTTTAAATGCAGTTTCCAGGCTGAATCTGGATTTAACTGGGAAAATAGTATTGACGGAAGCCGCAACCGGCGCGTATATTGTAACGCCGGTAATTGCTGCTGTGGCGGGAGCTGAAGTATTTGCATTTACCAGGTCCACCCGTTATGGATCAGTAAAGGAAGTCAAAGAGCTGACCAACGAATTATTAAGCAGGTTTAAAAATAATCGCTTTCAGGTAAATATTATAGATCAGCTTTCTCCGGAAATCATTAGAAAAGCAGACATAATTACCAATTCAGGACATTTACGACCCCTGAATAATGAAAAACTCAAATTCGCCAAAAAGGGAACGGTAGTTCCATTGATGTATGAAGGTTGGGAATGGCGGGATTCTGACCTTGACCTTGCCTTTTGCAAAAAAAATGAGATCATAGTAGCCGCCACAAATGAAAGACACCCCGAAATTGATGTATTTAATTATTTGGGAGATATGGCATTAAAAATGATTTTCGATGCAGGACTGTGTCCGTATAATAATAGATTTGTTTTAATCTGCAATAATGATTTCGGGCCTTTCATTGCAAAAGTATTGAGCAAAGTCTGTTCCGGTTTGGCAATTTGTGATACAAAGGAAAATAAAATAAAATACGAAGGACTGCCAATAGAATGGATTGGGGACTTCCCGGATTTTAAATCTCCGGAGAGATTCAAAAAAAGTGAGGCAGTTATTTTTACAGGCTATCCATTTGATAAACAGTGGATAGGAAAAGAAAATCTCCCGATATCAGTTTATAAAATCCGCGATGAATTTCCGGAAGCAGTGCTTTTAAGATATGTAGGAGATATAGATGAAACCTATTGCAAAGATAAAATATTATTTTATCCCGAATTTGTTCATTCCGGACATATGGGTATCCTCCCCTCTGCCATTGGAAACGATCCTATCATCAGGTTGCAATCAGGAGGTCTAAAGGTTGGAGAACTTGCATTAAAAAGGGAATCGAATTACAATAGTATTAAAATGGTGGATTACTTATAATACAAATGAAAAGAACAATTAATATTTTATGTACTTCAGTTGGCAATCCAGCTTTCCCTTCAATCGTAACCGAACTAAAAAAAGCCAAAGAATTCAATTTCAGAATTATCGCAACAGATATCCGCAAAGAAGCTCCCGGGCTTTATCTTGCAGATAAGTCATATATCGTTTCAAAACTAACTGATAAAAGATTCCTTGATGACATATTTGCAATAATTAAAGCAGATAAAATTGATATTCTTCTCCCTCTTTCAACAATCGATCAAAACTACTTTTCACACCATAAAAAAACAATCGAAAGTAAAGGTATCCGAGTCATGGTATCGGATGAAAAGGTGGTCTCAATAGCAAATAATAAATACAGGTTGTATGAATTTCTCAAAGAAAGGAATATCAATCCACTTCATTACACTAAGATTTTCGATGACAAAATATTAACCATTGTACATACATTTTCTATTCCCTTCGTTCTGAAAAATGAGGAAGGCACCGGCGGCCAGGGAACTTTAATCGTTTGCGACAATGAAAGGGGAATAAAAGAAGACGACCGGAAATTCTATTTATCTCTGGAAATTTTTAATGCTAACCCTGAATTATATGTTACCAAAAAAACCATAATTTCAGAATATTTGCCTGGCGATGAATATAGCGTCGATACCCTGTCATTTAATGGCCGGTTTTACTACGCAGTAATCCGAAAACGATTCAAAAGTGTGGGTGGTCTTGCGCTTGAGAGTACTGTTGTTCATGATGAGGATTTATTAAAATTGTCCAAATCGATAGTGCAAAAACTGGGTTTAAGTTTTGTGAATAATCTTCAGTTTAAAATGAGTTCCTCAGGCGTTTATAAAATGATGGAAATTAATCCAAGAATACCCGGAACTATTAAACTGAGTTTAGCTGCCGGTGCAAATATGATTGTCGATGCGGTCAGGCTTGCTATGGGAGAAACAAAAATAAAAATTTCTAAACCGGCAATCGGCACTTCCATTTTCAGATATTGGGATGGTGCAATTGCAACGCCCAAGGCAATAAAGTCTTTAAACATTCTTCATCCGCCAAATGAATAACACACCCGATATCGCTTTCATAGATTTTGATAAAACGATCTACGATCTACAAATTCCACTTTTTGAAAACAAAAGACAGGAATTGATAAAAATAGTGGAAGAGAAATTTAATATTCGGGATTCGTTTTACCCTATTTTAGAAAATACTTTTAAGTTATCATTGCATCATACCGACGTTAAAAATTTTGTATATAATTATTTAGATGAAATGGAAATGGATGCCCCAGGCAATTTTTATTCTTATGCTGAAAATCTTTTGAAAAAACTTTCAGCCGAAATGCCTGTTCTCATTGTTTCCAACAACAGCAGCCGTGTAATTATAAACAGGCTCAAAGACCATAATTTGTATACTTATATTAAATATGTTTATGGCAGAGATACATTTGACTTTTATAAACCGATGAGCGAGGTGCTGAAACATTGCTGTGAGCAGCTAAACATACCTGTCAATTCGATTAAAAAATTCTTATTTATAGGAGACAGCTGGAGAGATTATAAATGCGCATCAGATTTTGCAGTCAAATTTAATTTAAGTTATACATTTTTAAATGCGAATTCATTAACCGGGAATGAAATAATATAATTATGCCGAAACGTGTCAGCATCATCATACCATTTCTTAATGAATCAGATAATATTGAAAATCTGATTAGTACCCTGAACGATTTTCTTCAAAATAAACCCTATCAGGTTGAAGTTATTCTTGTTGACGATGGTTCTACCGATAACTCTCTTGAAATTCTAGGCAATCAGAAGTATGGAAATTACGAAATCAGGGTGATTAAGTTCTCAAAGAATTTTGGAGCCCATGCTGCTGTGCGAGCAGGCGTTAAATACGCGAAAGGCGAATATATAACCTTTCTTCCAGCCGATTTACAGGATCCACTTGAACTTATAGACAAAAGCTTTGAAATAGCAACAACAAAAAATAAGGATATTATTTATGCTTTCAGGGAAAAAACAAATAATTCATTGTTGGAAAAAAAGTTTTCAGAATTCTATGCTTTCTTAATGAAGAAATTTGTCAATGCGAATTTCCCAGGCAAAGGTTTTGATATTGTATTTTTTAATAATAAGGTTAAGGAAAATCTTGACAATAACATAGAACAGAATTCATCCATTCAATTGCAGATTTTATCACTGGGCTACAGCTTTGAATTTATTTATTACAGCAAGCAGGAAAGAAAAAGAGGTAAATCAAAATGGACCGTTTCCAAGAAAATTAAACTGCTTATTGATTCCTTTGTGGCTTTCTCCTTTGCTCCTATCAGGCTGGTTTCAATTGTCGGTATTTCATTTTTTTTTCTAGGCATAATCTGGACTTCCTATATCATAATACGAAAGCTCGTTTTCAATGACCTTGCCAGCGGGTGGCCAATGCTCATGTCAATCCTACTTGTCGGTTTTGGAATTACAAACATTTCATTGGGTATTATTGCTGAATATTTATGGCGCACACTGGATGCAAGCCGAAGGAGGCCCGTTTTTATTGTTGATGAAATCATAGAACTGAATCACCATGATTAAAGCAGTGTTATTTTGTTTTATTTATGCCGTGCTTAATGTTTCGGGTGCTGCAATTATCAAATGGAATTTAAAAGGTAAAGTTTTAAATGATTTTAGTAATTGGGTAAATTTCCTACTGAATATTCAAGTTATCGGGGCGTTTTCATTAATTTTTATTTCAGCATTGGTTATGTTTAAAGCGCTTTCTTCAGCTGATTTCACTTTCGTCATTCCAGTCTCAGCAGGAATCAACTTTGTACTAACCATCATTACAGGATTTTTTATTTTTAAAGACAAAATCAATATTATTTCTTATGTCGGGTTCACCCTTATTTTATCCGGCATCATATTATTAAGTATAAACAATGTCCGCAATGCATAATAAAATAAAAGATAGTGTTATCCTCGTAACCGGGGGCGCGGGATTTATCGGATCCTATGTTATCGAAGAACTTATTCCCCTGCAGCCAAGAAGAATTATTATCATCGATAATTTAATCCGGGGCGGTCTCCCGAATATGAAAAATTTTATCAATAACCCGGTCATCGAGTTTCATCAGGGAGATATCCGGGATCCTATATTGCTAGAGAACTGCGTAGCCGGAACGGACTATATTTTTCATATGGCAGCTTTACGCATAAATTCCTGCGCCGCCAATCCCAGGGAAGGATTTGAAGTCATGCTTAAAGCTACTTTTGAATTAGCTTCCCTTGCCGTAAAACATAAAGTAAAAAAAGTAATTTACAGTTCCAGTGCGTCCGTATACGGTCTTGCACAACATTTTCCCACACCGGAAACAGATAATCCCTATAACAATCAGACTTTTTATGGTGCGTGCAAAATGTGGGGAGAGCAACTTTTCCGCAGTTTTAAATTTATGTATGGATTGGATTACGTGGCATTGCGTTATTTTAACGCGTATGGACCACGCATGGATACCGATGGCAAGTATACAGAGGTGATGATCAAGTGGCTGGATTGCATCCGGGATGGCAAAAATCCGCTGATCTTCGGGAATGGTTCAACAACTATGGACTTTGTGTATGTCAAAGACATCGCTAAATCGAATATAGCAGCACTTCAGGCTGATGTTTCAGATGAATCTTTTAATATCGGTAATTGCGAAGAAACCAGTCTTAAGGAATTACTGGAGGTTTTGTTGAGAGTGAATCATTCTGCGCTTACTCCTGAATTCAGGGAAGAAAATTCGATTAATCCTGTCAGCCGCAGACTGGCAGACATTGGCAAAGCAAAAGATTTGCTCAAATTCACCCCCACAATATCACTTGAAAAGGGAATGAAAGAATTGAGCGAATGGTATTTTGAAAAAATTAAACTAACAATAAACGAATGATCCCGATAGCTAAACCTTACCTGACAAAAAAAGAAGCAAAAGCCGCCTATGATACTATTCTTACGGGATGGATCACCCAGGGCCCGCGTGTTGCTGAATTTGAACAAAAATTTGCTGAATATACCGGTGCGAAGCACGCTGTTGCTGTTTCTAATTGTACAACAGCTCTTCACCTATCCATGATTGTAGCAGGCGTTGGTCCTGGTGATGAAGTGATCTGTCCATCCATGAGTTATATCGCAACTGCTAATGCCATTAAATATACAGGAGCTATCCCGGTATTTGCAGAAATTAACCTGGCCAATTATAACCTTGACGTAAAAGACACTGAACAAAAGATTAGTAACAGAACAAAAGCCATCCTGTTGGTTCACCAAATCGGTATGCCTGCTGATATAGATGCGTTTAAGGAACTTGCTGCAAAACATCAGCTCAAGCTGATTGAAGACGCCGCATGCGCGGCCGGCTCCTCCTATAAAGGTTCAAAAATTGGCAGTCATTCAGATCTTGTATGTTTTTCCTTTCATCCGAGAAAAGTTATATCCACCGGAGATGGCGGAATGATCACAACAAATAACGAGTCCTATTACAACCGCTTGAAATTACTCAGGCAGCATGGTATGTCAGTAAATGACCGGACCCGCCATGAATCCTCCAAAATAATATTTGAAGACCATCTTGAAATAGGTTATAACTACCGGCTTACGGATATACAGGCTTCTGTCGGTATCCGTCAATTGGAAAAACTTGATTGGCTGATCGCAAAAAGGAGAAAAATTGCTTCAAAGTATCATAAAGCATTTAAAGGAATCAAATGTCTTCAGCTGCCTCTTGAAAAAAAAGGGTACTCAAGTAATTATCAGTCCTACAGCATTTATTTAAAAGAAGATTGCCCCGTCAGCAGGAACGATCTCATGCAAAAAATGTTGGATGCCGGTATTTCCACAAGAAGAGGAATCATGACATCACACAGAGAAACCGCATATAAGGATGAATATGCGGGCCTCTCACTGCCTGTTTCAGAGAAAGCAAGTGACCAAAGCATTATACTCCCCTTATACGTGCCCATGAAAGATGAAGACATAGAAAAAGTAATAGCTACTTTTAAATCAATTCTTGAGTAAAACATATCTAATGGAACTTACTGTTTAATGAACAAATCCTCTTTCATTTTCTTCCGTACATTATTATGGTTATGGGATATTATCTCCCTTAATGCAATTTTAGTATTTGCCAGTTTTGCGATTTTCAGGGCTGATGCAATCTATCAGAAGGAATATCATTTGTATTTTGCTGTTTTCAATTTAACCTGGATGACTTTCGTTTATCTTACGCAGCTCTATATGAGTAAAAACTGGCTTGATTTTGAGCTATTTTTTAAAAGAACGATTAAATGTTACTTGTTTACCACGGCCTGTTTATTACTATTTATTTTTTTATATCATTACCCATATTCCAGGTTTTTTATCATTTTTTGTTTTTCTGGGTTTGCTACACTGTTATTATTTAATAGGATTGTATTCAATCTCCTTGTTATTTCGCTTCGAAGTAAATTCAGATTGGCAAAAAATGTGGTTGTTCTTGGTTATAATGAAGTATCCATGCGGCTTATCAATTATTTCCAGAAAGAAGCCAAACTTGTCAAACTCGCTGGCTGTTTTGATGACCAGGGAAGAATTGAAGACTCTTCGGAGTTAAGAGTTTTCAATAACCTGAAAGATTGCATGACATTCGTGAAAGATCATGAGGTTACAGAAATTTATTCAACCTTGTTTCCGGAAAAATATCCTTATTTGTTTGAATTGGCAAAAGAAGCAGAAAAACAATTTGTGTACTTTAAATTTGTTCCCGATTATCACATATTTGTCAACCGTAATATTTATGTTGATTTCCTAAATGATATACCTGTACTTTCTCTAAGAAAGGAGCCTCTTGAGGATACCGGAAACAGGATTAAAAAAAGGGCCTTTGATATTATTTTCAGCTCCTTTGTTATTTTATTCATATTAACCTGGTTGACCCCCCTGATAGCGATATTGATAAAATTAGATTCCCGGGGACCCGTTTTCTTTATACAATTAAGATCTGGAAAAAATAATCAGCCATTCCGGTGTATCAAATTCAGAAGCCTAAAACTCAAGAACGAAGAGGAATCCAGGCAGGTCAGCAAAAATGATGACCGAATTACAAGACTGGGGAAATTTATCAGGAAAACCAATATTGACGAACTCCCTCAGTTTTTTAATATATTTCTTGGGGATATGTCAGTCGTTGGCCCCAGACCACATATGCTAAAACATACTGAACATTTTGCTGAATTATATAAAGAATATATGATCAGGCATTTTGTAAAACCCGGTTTAACCGGATGGGCTCAGGTGAATGGTTACCGTGGGGAAATTAAGGAAAATGATCTTTTAAAAAAGAGAGTCGAGTATGATACCTGGTATATTGAAAACTGGTCGCTTTGGTTTGATCTAAAAATCATTTTTTTAACATTAATAACTACAATTAAAGGAGATAAAAACGCTTATTGAAAATAGGAAAAGAGAAATCTATGTAAAATCTAAGAGGCTATTTCTATTTAAGATGCAGCCTTTTTTTATGGAATTAATAGTATTTATACTTTGCATAATTTAAAATCCTGAGATGCAGGGTGTTTTATTTAAATCGTAGAAGAACATAATGAAAAAGATCGGAATCATTCTTCAATCTACAAATTGCAGTACATACTTATATGAAACTGTTCATGAATTGTTTAACAGCAAGCAGGTTGAAATCTACTTCCTGTTGAATAATCAGCCAGCATCGCAATCAGGAATCTGGAGAAAAGTAAAAACAAAAATCAGCAATGAGGGATTTATCAGAACGATTGAACTTTCCCTTTTTAAATGGATAACCACTATAGAATATAAACTTCTAAGTCGGTCAAATGAAAAAATCAGAGAACACCAAAAAACACTGAGCATATCAGAATTTAGCAAAAATGATATTATTTACCTGAACCCTGTTTTCTCCAGTTCAGGGCTGATCGTGAGATATGGTGACGAAGACATTAACAAAATAAAATCAATCAACCTCGATATCATAATCAGAGGCAACGCTTTGGGGATATTTAAGGGGAAAATACTTGGAGCTGCAAAAGAAGGGATAATCTCATTTCATCATGGGGACAACCGCTGGAATCGAGGAGGTCCTCCCGCTTTTTGGGAGGTATATTTAAAAAAATCTTCAACCGGTTTTATAATACAAAGGTTAACTGAAGAACTTGATGGAGGGAATGTTCTGTTCAGGGGCAATATCGAAACCAAACTTTCCTACACTGAAAACCTGGTAAATCTTTGTAGCGAGAGTAATCCCTATCTGGCTCAACTTATCAAACAATATGCTGAAAGCAATAAATTTCCTGAACAGGAAGAAAAATTTCCTTTTTCTGATACAATTCTCAAAGCCCCGTCTTTTTCCCAAACCGTTCTTTATATGTTGAGAGAGGGGTTTTTATTCGCGGGCAATAAAATCAATAAAATCTCTAATGCTAAATACTATAGGTGGGGTATTGCCTTCATAAGCGGTACATGGAACAATGCTGCTTTGCGAAAAGGTATTCAGGTAAAAAACCCGCCCGATCGGTTTTTTGCTGATCCTTTTGTAATAACAAAAAATGACAGAACCATTTGTTACGTTGAAGATTATTATTACAATAAAGGAAAGGGATGCATAACCGCAATTGAGATATTGGATAAAAAGAATTATAAAGTATTAGGTCCGGTTATCGATGAAGCATTTCATTTGTCTTTCCCGTATATATTTTATTATCAGGATAATTTGTATATGATTCCTGAATCGTTTCAATCAAATTCCATCCGTCTTTATAAGTGTGTAGAGTTTCCTTTACATTGGGAATATCAAAAAGATATTTTAAGTGGCATAGAAGTCGTCGACACGATGATTTTCTATTATAACGGGAAATGGTGGCTATTAACAAATCTTAAAAGCAATTTAGCCCTGATCGCTTATTACAGTGAAGATCCACTTACCGGAACCTGGATTCCTCACGAAAAAAATCCGTTAGTTATCGACTCCGACATTTCAAGAAATGGCGGAATCCTTGACGTATCGGGTGGGTTTCCTGTCAGATGCAGACAGAAACAGGGATTTAATTTATATGGCGCTTCTCTGACTCTTGCACGAATAACTGATTTAACTTCCAATTCTTTTAGCGAAAAAAATATTGGTCAGGTTTTACCAAATTTCTTTCCCAAAATAAAAGGTTGTCATCATATTCACAGCAATGAAAAATATACTGTTTACGATTACGTTCGTTATGAAACCAGACATTAGGACAGATTCTTAAAAGATTCTGAATATTCATGATACGTTGAATAACTATTAATCCCAACACGTTTCTAATAAATTAAAAAGGCTGCCGAAACAGGCAGCCTTTTTAATTTATTAGAAATTCTTACATAATCGTCATTTTCTGAACAATTGACTGACCCAGTGCATTCAGTT
The DNA here is from genome assembly GCA_963711345.1 of uncultured Bacteroidota bacterium. GTDB lineage: Bacteria > Bacteroidota > Bacteroidia > Chitinophagales > Chitinophagaceae > Puia. Next base: position 2,904,219 of record CAVQDS010000002.1, read on the forward strand.
TATAATAATAGATTCCTGAACTCAATCCATTCCTGTTTACTTGTATATGATAAGTTCCGGGCATTTTAAATTCATTCAGCAAATTCTGTACAGGTCTGCCCATCTGATCGTACATAATGAGCTGAACATTGCATGATCTTGGTATAACGATATCAATGATCGAACTGTTATTAAATGGATTTGGATGATTCTGCAATAATTGAAGGATAGATGATCCGTCAAAACTTACCTGGACTACTTTGGATAATTGCGTATGGCCATCATAGTCCGTCTGTTGAAGACGATAATAAAATGTTCCGTTCCCCGGATCAATGTCGGTATATTGATAATTCACAGCAGTCTGACTATTCCCTACCCCGGGAACAAAACCCAGGTTAACCCAGTTTGCCCCATCTGAACTACGTTGAATTTCAAATCCTCTATTGTTTTCTTCATTCGCAGTAGTCCAGTTCAGCTGCACATTAGCTCCCTGTTTCGCTACACTGAAATTGACATATTGAACTGGTAAGGGTACTGATTCTTCTGCAAAAGTCACATCAACCCAATAATTAGCCGAATTACCACCGGAATTGTTCGGGAAGATAGGTACAGTAGAATAATTATATACTCCATTGGGACCATCAACTCCATTTGCCAATCCGGTTAAAGGGGGATTCAATACTCCGGGTGAAAAGAAAAAATTTGACTGCCCGATATAATTTCCGGCACTACTGAAATATGCAGCTATATAAGTCGTATTGGCGGTTATGACTACCGGATTATTAAAATAGACCGTCTGCCAGCCAGTTGCTGTTTCATTCACAAAAGTCGCCTGTGCCAAACGTGTACCGTCGTCTGCATATAATTCCCCAATATGTGTGCCTGTATTACCGGTTGTTTTGTAAAAACGTGCACCTGTTACCAGCCCGCTTACTGATGATTGAAATTTTACACCGAGTTCTATGCCGCCAAGTGGATTATTATCGTTGCCCGTCGTGACAGTCGGCGTCTGTGTAGTGAAAATGGTAAAAAGGGTTGTTCCTGCCGGAAGGACATTAACGATTACCTGCGAGAGACCCGCACCCGCGTTTAATGACAGTTGGAAAACATAAGTACCCTGCATTATCAAACCGGTTACAGTTGTAGTCACCGTCGTAGGTGTAGTAATAGTAGGCGTAACCGGCCCGGAAATAAAGGACCAGGAATAACTGGTAATTACTCCGGTAGAACCGCTGCCATCCAATGTGATGGAAGGGACTGGTAATACAACGGTTTGTGTAGGTCCGGCGTCAGCAACAGGTGGTGGAACTGGATTTACAGTTATGGTAACCTGAGAAGTACTGCTGCCTCCGTTAATAGATAATTGAAAAACATACACGCCCTGCACCAATCCGGTAACTGAAGTGGTATCCTTATTAGGTGTCTTAATGGTAAAAGTACTCGGTCCGGAAAACTGAGTCCATAAATAAGTGGTTGCTCCGGTTGATTGGCTGCCATCGAGAAACACAGAGTCTGCCGGCAATGTGATCGTTTGGTTAGATCCTGCATTTGCGGTTGGTGCATTGGTAAATTCAAAAGTTACATCAACCCAATAATTAGCGCCATCAAAAGCCTGGTTCGGAAATGCAGCATTGTTAGAGTACACATACACTCCATTGGGTCCGTCAGCACCGTCAGCCAATGCAATGAGCGGGCTATTGATCACAGAATCCTCACTAAAATAAAAATTATCTTCTACATAAAATGCAGCCGCACTAAAGTATGCGGCGACATAAGTTGTATTTGCTTTAATGGCGACCGGTGAACTAAAAGATACGCTTTGCCATCCTGTAGCTGTTTCATTGGTAAAAGTAGCTGAAGCGATAGGGGATACCAGGTTACCGAGTGTATCATACAATTGGCCGATATGCATGCCAGTATTGCCGGCCGTTTTGTAAAAACGAATTCCGCTTATATATCCAGCCACTGCACTTTGGAATTTAACTCCCAATTCCATACCTGAATTTGGATTGCAACAACCGCCCTGAGAAGCTTTATCATTATTTGTTGTTGAGACTGGCAATTGAGTTGTGAAAATATGACAGGGACAGACCGGATTTCCAAGAGTTACAGTAATTACATTGGGTCCTGTACTTGAACTGGCATCCTGCATATTTCCCGAATCATCATAAGCTCTGCATTTGATTGTATATGTTCCTGGATTCAATGGATCCCAAGTGAAAGTCCAGTTGCTGCCACCCACTGCTGCCATCCAGGTGGTTCCATTATCTGTCGAAACTTCTACACCCGCAACGACGCCTCCACCTGCATCAACTGCAGTACCACTGATCGTAATGGCAGAACTGATGGGAATGGTAGCACCATTTGAAGGAGATGTAATGGCTGAAGTCGGAGGTGTTGCATCAGTAGAAGCAGAAGCGGGCACCAGGTTACTCTGCAGACTTCCCGGCTGAACGCCCATATCTGCAAATAAATTTACCGTAGCCTGTTGCATGTCCTTATTTATCAAATTGCCCACGCCGCCAAAATGTTGGTCGTCCAGGCCCCAGGCCCATTGAACGGTCCCTGCTCCAAATACCCAGGGTCCGGTTCCACCTCCGTTCCTATATAATGATATTTTGTTCGTGTGGCTGTTAAGTACCGTGCTGGACATAGTTATCCTTCCGTGGGGATAAGTGGAAGGAAATTGTTCAAAGTCAAACTCATAACCCATAACATTGGGTGCCAGGGTACCGGTTTGGCCTGTAGGCAGTGTTGCTATACTAGTATTCCTCCAAAAACGAAGACTTTTGTAAAAATCTGGTACCAGGATTGGGACACCATAACCTGGACCAGTAGGTTGGTCCCAGCTGATATTACCCGACAATGCATTTTCGGGAAGAGGCGCATCATATGCAGCCCCCATTCTCCATAACCCTGTCCATACTGTCGGATCCGGATCGCATTTATACCCGCAGGTAACTTCACCCAACGTACCGTCTGCAAGGGTTCCTTCTTTATAGCAAACCATCACCCGGTCCGGGGTACCATTCACATCTGCTTCCCACCTGGTTTTCCAATAGACCTCATTACCACTGAAAAACGCAATATTTATTCCGGCAGTTCTGGCTGCCTCAATATTTGTCCGCATTTCCTTCGACCAATATTCATCGTGGCCGTTAGACAACCAGATTTTATGATTTAAAACAAGACCTCCGTTCCGCACCAGATCTATACAAGAAGTATAACTCACATCGTAGCCATTACGTTCAAGCCATCGAATCATTGGATAATCATCACTCATATACCAGTCTGATCCCCTATTGTCTGTTGCAAAACCGGCATTATAAATAAAAAAAGGCCGGTTATAACTTACTCTAACGGCGTGGCCGCTCGGAAAATTGGTTGTACCATTATACAGGTTATTCCCTCCGTAACCATTATACGCCTGCCAGGTAGCATCGGTAGCCTGGTAAAAGATTTTAGAACTGCCGGCATCGTCCCTGACAATAAATACGATATTATTAATATCATTCGTTGTCGTGCTCTGAAGTTTGACCACGTACATTCCTGAAACGGCATTTGGAGGAACATTCCAGGTTGCCGAAACAGTCCAGTTGCTGCAATCCACAATTCCAGTAGTATCCGTGGTGGCGGCTGGTTGTGGTCCTGTATTAAGTGTACCCAGGTCAGCCCATAGTCTTGCTCCCATCCCTGCATAATAACCAAGCCTGTAAATTCTTAATGTATATGAACCGATCGAGTCATTTATTTTAAAATTTATGGTGCCCCCTTTGTTTACGCTGATATCTGTTGCATATCCATTGAGTTGCGTATTCCGGAAATCAAGGGAAGAATTAACACCCCATTCTGAAATTGGATTTCCAGTAAGTTGATTTTCTGCGACGATATTTTGCGCTTGTGTATTGCTGAGTAAAATGAAGCAGACAAGAATAGAAAACAAATGCTTCCAAAAGGAAAAAATCCCTGCGAGTTTTAAATGCTGTTTAATTCTGTAAAGAAAAAATAAATACTGCTTTTCATTTGTCGAAAATATAAGGGAACTTAAAAATGCAAGTAGAAAAAAAGGTAAAATGTAAAGTCCCGGAGACGACAATTTGCCCAACACCTCGGAATTAAAAAATAGCATTTGTGACTATTTTGATGGTAACGAATAAAAAAGATAGCAAAAGATTATTAGCAGAGGAATTGGAAGGGTAGGTATCAGAGAATATGTAGAGTCCGACAAATGTAACAAATGAATATTGAAATTGCAATACGGTGTAAATAGAAAATTTCCCCGTTTTCCGGCTATAAATTCATTATACACCCGCTAAATCACATATCAGTAGCCATTACAATACCAAAGGTCAAAAAATAGCCCTACTCTACGACCATTTTTTTCACCGCCCAGAAATTCCCCGAATGAATTCTGTAAACGTAAATTCCTTTGGCAAGAACAGCCGTATTCAAATCATAATAATATTCGCCAGCTTCTTTTGTTTCATTCACTAATATTTTAATTTGTCTTCCCTGTAAATCGAATAATACCAATTCCACTTTAGCACTTATAGGGATACTATATGCAATTCTTGTATTTTGATTCACAGGATTGGGATAATTCTGTCCGAGATAATAATTCGGTTTTACGGATGACGAATCGTCCTGATTCATCGAATCTGAAGCTTTCCCATTTCTGGCAAAAGTCGCAGACTGTACCGAAGGATTATTTATACTAAACACAGCATCAACCCAGTAATTTGGTTTATTGTTTGGTGAACTGGTTGGAAATACTGGTGTATTACTATACTGGTAAACTCCATTAGGTCCATCGGTTCCATCTGCCAGTCCGGTTAACGGATTATTCGTGACAGCAGCTGTAAAATAATTGGCTGTACCCGTATAATTGCCTGAACTGCTGAAATAAGCGGCCACATAAGTTGTATTGGCTGTAATGGCAACCGGTGAACTAAAAGATACGGTCTGCCAACCGGTTGCAGTTTCATTCATAAATGTGGCTTGTGCGAGTCGTGCACCGGATGATTTTAAATATAATTCCCCCGTGTGCGTTCCTGAATTTCCTGCTGTTTTGTAGAAACGTATTCCAGTGATATAACCGGCCTGGCTACTTTGAAATTTTACGCCCAGTTCCAGCGCCTGTCCATCATTACTGGTACCTGTAGCTGGAGTCTGGGTTGTGAAAATATTTATTCCGGAGCCCGCTGCAAGAACAGTTACCGTTGTTTGTGAGGTACTCACACCTGCATTTAATGAAAGCTGGAATATATAAGTTCCCTGGATCAGTCCGGTAACCGTCGTGGTTACTGTACCTGGCGATGTAATTACCGGCGTATTGGGTCCGGAAATAAGAGACCAGCTATAACTGCTGATGGTTCCTATAGATCCGCTGCCATCGAGCGTCACCGTAGATGTTGGCAGTGTAATTGTCTGATTTGTTCCCGCATTTGCTGTTGGAGGTGGTATGGGGTTTACTGTGACCGATACCTGAGAAGTACTGACTCCATCATTTATCGACAGCTGGAAAATGTAAGTTCCCTGAATTAAGCCCGAAACGCTTGTGCTAACTGCACCGGGTGTGGTAATGACCGGTGAATTAGGCCCTGAAATCAGGGACCAGGTATAATTGCTGATAGTACCTACAGAACCACTTCCGTTCAGGGTAACCGAGGATGTGGGTAATGTTATGATTTGATTTGTTCCCGCATTTGCCGTGGGTGAAATATTGGCTGAGAATATGGCGTCTACCCAGTAATTTGGTTTGTTGTTGGGAGAACTTGCCGGAAAAACTGGTGTGGAGCTATATTGATAAACCCCATTGGATCCATCAGTTCCGTCTGCCAGACCGGTTAATGGGCTATTTACGACAGCTGTTGTAAAATAATTGGCTGTACCTGTATAATTACCTGAACTGCTAAAATAAGCAGCCACGTATGTTGTGTTGGCCGTAATAGCGACCGGTGAACTAAACGACACATTTTGCCAGCCACTTGCAGTTTCTCCGGTAAATATTGCCTGGGATAGACGGGTTCCTGTTGATGAATATAATTCGCCGGTATGGGTACCTGTATTGCCAGTTGTTTTATAAAAACGCACTCCTGTAATAAATCCGGATTGGCTGCTTCTGAATTTAACACCAAGCTCAAGGGCCTGACCATCATTGCTGGTAACACCTGAAGGTGTCTGTGTAGTGAATATGGTTGTGGAAGTACCCGCTGCGAGAACAGTCTCGGTAACCTGCGAAGTACTGATGCCCGCATTCAAGGATAACTGAAAGGTATAAACACCCTGAATCAATCCGGTAACGGTCGTTGTCACAGCAGCTGGGGTCGTTATGACTGGCGTATTTGGACCTGATACCAGGGACCAGGCATAACTGCTGATCGTTCCAGATGAATTGCTGCCATCGAGGGTTACTGAAGATATGGGTAGTGTGACGGTTTGATTAGACCCTGCATTCGAAGTCGGGGAGCTGGAACCGCTGCTAAACACGACATCTACCCAATAATTGGGTTGATTATTGGGCGAACTGGTGGGAAATGTAGGTGTTGCGCTGTAATCATATAGTCCGTTTGAACCATCAGTACCATCTGCCAGTCCGGTCAAGGGGCTATTCACGACGGCACTTGTAAAAAAATCTGCCGTTCCGGTATAATTGCCTCCGCTACTATAATAAGCCGCGACATATGTTGTATTTGGTGAAATAGCAACTGGGGTGCTAAACGATACCGTTTGCCAGCCAGTCGCTGTTTCACCTGCAAATGTTGCCTGAGCAAGCCTTGTTCCGGTAGATGTATATAATTCTCCGATATGTGTGCCACTATTGCCTGAGGTTTTGTAAAACCGTATTCCCTTAATACTGCCTGAACTGATACTTCTGAATTTTACACCAAGTTCGATTGCCTGACCATCATTGCTGGTCGGCACTGCGGGAATTTGGGTGGTGAAAATGTTGCATGAGGAACAAGTCGGTGTTGTAAGAGTAATGCTAATTAAATTCTTCCCTGTGCCTGGATTGGAATTCTCCATATTTCCAGAATCATCGTAAGCCCTGGATTTAATTGTATATGATCCTGGATTCAATGGATTCCAGCTAAAAGTCCAACTGGTTGTCCCCGTAGCAACCTGCCAGGTCGTCCCACCATCCACTGAAACTTCCACACCCCCTACTGCACCACCTGCATCAGATGCTGTACCACTGATAATTACTGTCGTATTAATTGTATTCGAAGATCCATTTGCGGGTAAAGTAATTATCGAAACCGGTGCAGTAGTATCCGTGGAAGCAGTAACAGCCGCCAAACCCGTCTGCAGACTTCCTGGTTGAACACCCATGTCAGCAAAGAGATTTACTGTAGCCTGTTGCATGTCTTTGTTCACCACATTTCCCGAGCCACCGAAATGCTGCTCATCCAACCCCCAGGCCCATTGAACTGTACCGGCGCCGAATACCAGCGGACCACCCGTTCCCCCGAAACGATATAAAGATAATTTATGGGTATTCCCGTTAAGTACGGTACTGGATAATGTTATTCTTCCATCCGGATAACTGGCCGGGAATTGTTCGTAATCAAATTCATAGCCCATCGTATTGGGGCCAAGTGTCGCAGTTTGACCCGCAGAAAGACCCGCAATACTGGTATTCCTCCAAAAACGCAGGTTTTTATAGGTGTCCGGAACCAGAATAGGAACTCCATATCCGGGGGCTGCCGGCTGGTCCCAGCTAATCTCTCCAGTCAAAGCATTTTCCGGCAATGGGGCATCATATGCCGATCCCATTCTCCATAAGCCTGTCCAAACTGTGGGATTGGGATCGCATTTATACCCGCAGGTGGCTTCCCCGGTTGAACCATCAGCCAGTGTTCCTTCTTTATAACATACCAATACCCGATCCGGAGTTCCATTAACATCAGCTTCCCATCTAGTTTTCCAATAGACCTCATTTCCACTGAAGAACGCCAGGTTTAATCCTGCCGCCCTGGCCGTTTCCACATTTGTTCTCATTTCCTTTGACCAGTATTCATCATGTCCATTGGTTACTAATATTTTATGATTCGAAACAAGACTTCCGGCACGTACCAGATCTATACTGGTTGTATAACTCACATCATATCCGTTTCGTTCCAGCCACCTGATCATCGGATAAGCATCGTTCATAAACCAGTCTGATCCCCTGCCATCAGTAGCAAATCCAGAATTATAAATAAAAAATGGCCGGTTATAACTCACTTTTACAGCATGACCACTGGGAAAATTTGTAGTTCCGTTATACAAGTTATTTCCCCCATAACCATTGTAAGCCTGCCAGGTTGCATCGTTGGTCTGAAAAAAAATATTGGAATGACTGGCATCATCCCTGACAATAAATACAATGTTGTTAATATCACCTGAGGTGTTTTGAAGTTTAACAACATAAAAACCTGAAACCGCATTTGACGGAACAGCCCAGCTCGCCGATTCTGTCCAGTTAGAGCAATCCAATAAACCCGTGGTTGAATCGAAGATCCCTGCTGGTTGATGGAAAGCCGTAAATGTTCCCAGGTTTGCTTTAAGACTTGCTCCCATGCCCCCATAATAACCCAACCGGTATACTTTGATAGTATAAGTACCCCCTACCTCATCATCTATTTTAAAATGCACCGTACTCCCTTTATTTACACTAATGTCAGTTGCAAATCCATTGAGGTTTGTATTCCTGAAATCTGATGAAGAATTTACTCCCCAGTCTGAAATCGGATTGCCTGTTAATTGATTTTCGGTGACGATTGCATTCTGCGAGAAGGATGAATTGAATGCAATGATTGAAAGCAGGAATAAAAAGACATGCTTCTTTATTCCATTGGAATAATGGTTAAGGGTCTTGGGCATATATGTAGGGCTAAGGTTTAATACAAATCGTTCTTCAAGGACTCGTTTGAGAATTCCGGCAGGATCTGGATAGTACGATAAAAATGGAAATGGACTCTAATGAACTATCAATCGGGGAAAATCGGGGATTGAGTGTCTCTACGGTTACACTCAAATTAAACGCGCTACAAATAAATAACTAATTATTGATTGCCCGTAAAATCTCTGAATATTTATTTTCAAAAAATAATACTGTTATTCCGGACTTCAATTCTAAGGAAGAGAGTAATTTATTGGATCTCCCTTGATATACATTGCGTTATAGTTGTCAATTTGTGTTTTAGTGAAATTGGGTACACTATCTTCGCATATAACGAACCCATATTTCATTTAATAACTATTTAACGCGGCAAGAAATTGTTCGGGTTCGTCGGGAGTTAATATAATTTTTTCATCATTGACTGTTCTTATGAGAACAGCTCTGTCTTTTCTTGTTGCATACCAGATCATATTTCCAATTCGGTAATTCATGAATCTTCCATAATATCCAAACAAACCTCCCACACCCATCGTTCTGAGCGACCAGGAAATCATTTCTTTGTCAACTGATTCCGCACTAACAATATTTTTCCTGGGTATATGAATGTTTTTAACGAACCGATGTATAATGAGTTCTTCATTTGTAATTTTATAATCCAATGGCATGTACAAGTAAGCGGTAAAATAAATAACAGAAAGCAACGCAACTAAAAAATATTTAACCGCACCGGAACTTTCCCAATGTAAAAACTGGACTGCAATGATCATAACAAAAAGTAAAGCGACCCCTATTGATATGAGATAGGCATTTATATCTAGTGAGGTTTTAAAAGTTTTCATGATGCCTTAAAACGCTTCTCCAAAATTAATATAGAAACCCTGAACGCCATTCGGTCCAAATCCAAAGTCAAACCGGAGATTGGTCTGGTGTTTTGAATCAACCATGATACGCAGACCGGGCCCATAGGATAAATGAAATTCATCCATTGCAACCTGACTATATGAACTGGCAACCTGACCTACCCCGAACCATCCAACGATTCCAAAAATATTCCAGATTGGAATACGCAATTCAACTTGCGCATCCACCAAAACATTATCGCGTAATCCACCCTCATAATACCCCCGCATCTGGGCATCACCCCCCATTTGAGGAAGTTCATAAAAAGGAACAACTCCGTTTGCATAACTCGTTGTGATTTGCCCGGCGATTACATTTTTATTAAAGGGATTCAGATATTTTCTTGCGTCCAGTGAAAATTTTGAAAATGCATAGGGCCCCCAACCACCGGGATAAAATAAAGCAGTACCCAGAATATATGAACCATGATGTGGATTATAACGGTTATCCCTTGAATCATAGGCAGCAGCCAGCCCCAGGCCAATACTGGTACCCCCTTTTAATCCGGTTACACTATCCGTTAAGAGAAAACTATTACTATCGGTCTGAATATTAAAATAATCGGATATGTCAAATGGAATTCCGACATAAAAATTTTTCTTAACCTGTCTCAATGCAGTTCCCGCAAATACAAATCTTTCTACAATATCCTCTTCAGGATCATCAGTTATTGTATTGCCAATATCCCATATATACTCTGGTTCCTTTTTGTAATTCACATAACTGATGACAATATATTTGTCTTCATCAAAAACAAGTTGCGTAGATATGGATGCATTAATCCTGCCTAAAGTAGAAGCAGTAAAAACTTCTGATAGTTTGGAAGGTTTTGAAATGCTGTCTTTTTTAGAAAGACTGAGTACATTAAACTTAGCCAGTCCGTAAATATTGCCTGCTTCAGGTGAATAAGAATAAATGGGAACCGGCAAAATTTTAAACAGGTTTTCTGCTTTTTTATTGAACTTGTCAAAACCAGAAAGGCTGTCCTTTTTCTTTTCTGCAGAAGGCAGACTGTCCTTTTTTTCTTCAGCGGAATTCTGTGCCAGGATTTGGCCACAACAAAACCATAAAGTCAAAAGGATGATGAACTGTTTCACGATGGGATGTTTTGCAGGATTGATGCCCTGAATATGAATTTAGTCCGTTTATTTGAAATACTGTTGGCAAACCCTTTAGTTATTCATGCAACAAATCCCAAATCACCCTGTCTTTATTTTGCACCAGGTGCAAAAAACCTAAAATCACTCCTCAGTGTGTTCAATCTGTGGCAAATGTTATCAAAAGATTTTGTAAATCTGATGATCATTTCCTGCGCCATCGCAATACCCATTGCATGGTATTTCCTGCATCAATGGTTAATGAAATATCCTTACCGGACAGAAATCTCCTGGTGGATATTCCTGTTTGCAGGAATGGGAGCCATGTTTATTACCCTGATAACAGTAAGTTTTCAGGCTATCAGGGCCGCGTTGATGAATCCGGTATCCAGCCTTCGGACAGAATAGGATTTTACAAGAGGACATTGTAATCTTCAGCAGCAAAGCCAGCCTTTGAACAGAATAAAATTAATTTTTGTACAGGTTAGTATTAAATTGAAGTTTTAATACAGCCTATGTTATTATTCGGCTCAGTTATTTTAATTTTAATTGTTTCCGTTTATTTCTTTATGCATGGGGCACAATTCGGCGCCAAACCGCAAAGTGAAAGCTTACAAAAAATCCTGGCCTCGCCTCATTACCGCGATGGACAATTCCAAAATCTGAATGATACCCCGCAGCTTACGGAGGGAGCAAGCTTTTTCGGAATTCTTAAAAAGTTTATATCCGATAAAAGTGCCCAGCGAATCCCTCCCGCCCCACTTCCATCTGTAAAGACGGATCTTCTGAATCTGAATAAGAACAAAAATATACTTGTCTGGTTTGGGCATTCTTCATATTTCATGCAGATTGATCAAAGAACATTTCTTGTCGATCCTGTATTCAGTGGAAATGCGTCACCTCTTACATTCACAACGAAAAGTTTCAAAGGATCAGATATTTATACCGTGGCGGATTTCCCTGCCATCGACTATTTAATTATTTCCCACGACCACTGGGATCACCTCGACTATAAAACTATTTTGCAACTGAAACCAAAAGTCAGAAAAGTGATAACAGGGCTTGGAACAGCTGCGCATCTTTTATCCTGGGGTTATGATAAAAACCTGATCGAAGAAAAAGATTGGAATGAACAAATTATACCAGAAAATGGATTTATTGTAGACACAGTGCCTGCAAGACATTTTTCCGGTAGAGGATTTAAAAGAAACAGGAGTATATGGTTGTCATTCGTTTTAACTACTCCATCTAAAAAAATCTTTATTGGAGGTGATTCAGGATACGACAGTCATTTTGCTGAGATTGGAAATCAATTCGGTCCCTTTGATCTTGCCATCCTGGAAGATGGTCAGTATAATAAATACTGGAAATATATTCATATGAATCCTGAAGAAACGGTACAGGCGGCCATTGATCTGAAAGCTCAGAAACTCTTACCGGTGCATTGGGGGAAATTTTCTTTATCCATTCATTCCTGGGATGAACCGATTATCCGAATTAGAAAAGAAGCTGAACGCAGAAATGTGAAATTGCTCCACCCCATGATCGGTGAGATGGTAGACCTTGATTTAAATCAGACTTTTAGTTTCTGGTGGGAAGGGATTTCATAATTTTATCAATAATTAAATATTCTAATCAAGCTATATGAAAAAAATATCTTTTCTCCGTTTAGGAATACTTTTCCCTTTTTGCTTTTTCCTTTCTACTTTTTCAAAAGCGAATACGATTTTTAGAAGCAATTATTTCGAGTCCCCGCTTGAAGGCCGATGGGATCTTACTCTTAATAATTCCGGGAAAATGTCTCCGGCCTGGCTCGAAGTGCATCATTCAGGTTTACATACATTGGTCGGACAGTATGTTGGGTCGGGAGGAAGTGCCCGGCCTATTTCAAAAGTTAATTTCGACGGCGTTAAACTGAGTTTTGCAATCCCTCCGCAATGGGATCCATCCCCCAATGACCTGGTTTTCGAAGCCGTTTTTCAGGGAGATAGTTTATCAGGAACTGTTATAGAATCCAATGGTAAACATTATACATTGACTGGTGTTCGTGCACCTTTACTTATCAGGCAGTCTGAACCAGTCTGGGGACAGGAAATAAAATTATTTGATGGTACAGATCTCAATGGCTGGCATGCTTCGGGTCCGAATCAATGGAAGGCGGAAGATGGTATCATGAGAAATCCTTCATCTGGTTCCAATATTATGACTGACCAGGTGTTCAGCGATTTTAAACTCCACATTGAATTCCGCTATCCGAAGGGTAGTAATAGCGGTGTTTATCTCAGAGGCCGTTATGAAGTACAGATTGTTGACAGCAAGGGTATGGAGCCATCAAGAGACCTGCTTGGAGCTATCTACGGATTTATCGCACCTACAGAGATGATGGCTAAAGATGCCGGCGAATGGCAATCCTACGACGTCACACTGATTGGAAGACTGGTAACCCTGGCAGTGAATGGTAAAACAGTTATTTGTAACCAGATAATTCCCGGAATTACTGGAGGCGCCATCAACAGTTCTGAAGGAGAACCCGGACCCATTTTTATTCAGGGCGATCATGGAGCTGTAGACTTCAGGAATATTCTTATTACTCCGGCTAAATAACAAGTGTGAGAGTGTGAGAGTGTGAGAGTGTGAGATGGGAGGAATCTAATATATTCTCAAACTCTCACACTCTCACACTCTCACACTAGATTCCCTTCCGTTTAACAGTAAAACGATCAAAATAAATCGTTATAGGACCAAATAACCGAATTTTAGATCTAATAAACTATTTATGAAAAAAACACTCATTACATCCGTGATTCTGATAATTGCATTTGCAGGGTATTCGCAACATTTGTCTGTTAATGCTTTTGGTGGCTATGTATTCAGGGACAGAATTAATTTTGGAAATGCTTATGCTTATATTAATGGCGGAGGATTCTGGGGCGCGTCTGTTGAAGGTGTAAACCAACAGGGAACGGCCGTTGAATTACTTTACCAATATCAAAGCACTAAAATTCCTTTCTATTTGGTTCCGGGCAATGTTCAACAAAATATCGGATCTGACGGTGCCGTTATATCTTATCTTTTGTTGAACTTTGAACAATATTTGCTGAATAATCCAAAGATCCAGCCCTATGGTGGAATCGGCCTGGGTGCCGCTTTCTATAAGGGCGATTACCAGGGAACATCTTCAGAAACTAAATTTGCCTGGGATCTGAAAGCGGGTATTAAATTTAAATTCGGCAGTTCTGTAGGGCTTAAAATCGGGGCTCAGTTATTGGGAAGCGCTCAGGCTACCGGAACGGCGTTTTATTCTCCCGGATACGGATATCCTCCATATGCGTATACAACCTATGCAACTATTCTGCAATTTGGATTTACTGGCGGACTGGTATTTGATTTCGGAGGACATTAAATAATTGTAAAGTAGAAATTATAATTTTACATCCTGGTATTTTTATAAATCAGACCCTTTAAAAGAAATAATTTTAAAGGGTCTTTTCTTAAATTCCACTCAAAAATTTTGGAACCTAGCGGTTATAATAATAATTTGTATTTAATTAAGCTCAGTGAAATCCAGGGATGCGATAAGAACATATTCAAATGTTCAGGAATATATAGCATTACATCCGGCCCCCATTAGAAAAGGATTGGAATTAATTAGAAAAACCATAAAAACAGCGGCACCTGGAGCGGAAGAAATGATCAGTTATCAAATGCCGGCATACAAGTTAAACGGTGTGCTGGTATTTTTTTCTGCTACTAAAAATCATTTTGGGTTTTATCCTACTTCACGTCCCATAATTGCATTCCGCGAAAAACTTAAATCTTTCGAAACATCTAAAGGTGTAATCAGACTTCCTCTCGACAAACCTATTCCTGTAAAACTCATTACTGAAATTGTGAAGTGGAAGGTAAAAGAGAACCTGTTAAAAGCAGATAGCGTAAAGCTTAAAGCTTAAGGTCTTTTATAATTATGAATTATGAGTTATGAATTCTGCTTCTGTACTCTTATACTCTTATATCTTTTCCCAACTCTCATACTTGTTTCAGACCTTCACCTCCTCGCAGTAAACAGTGTCCAGTCATAAGAGAGCATATTCTTTAAATATTTATTTTGCCAGGCATATTCGGGATGAAGTTTATAAAATTTATCTCCGATAAAATCCTCACCACATGGATGCCCCATATGCGCCCAGAATTGCATTTTAGAAGCCAGATCTGAATTCGTTACTTTCCCTTGCACCGCACCCATCGGATAATAAGGTGCCAGACTCCATTCAGGACATCCTATGGGATCTGAATCAATATGCCCACAGATGACACAACGGTTGTTCATTGTTTTATTTTGAAGTGCATCAAAATGATCCGCTTCAATGATCTTTCCATTTTCCACATCCAGTTTTCCCTTCATATCAATAAATACCAATTGATCCATTCTTTTCTTTCTTGCATTGGGCGAATTGGCGGAATCGCTCACATTAAAAGTGGTTTCTTCTTTTATCAAAGTCGGATCACTCGGAAAATTAGATCCGATCATGGCGGTATCCTTACTGCGCCAAACCCGGTAGTCTTTCAGACCCAACTCTAATTTGGCTACTTCATTCGTTTTTGTATCTCCAATGAGCCAGTCATTCGCATAACCGCCATTGTTACCATTGGTAAAAATTCTTATTACATCGTCAATACTATTACTGTACTGGGCTGCTTTGCGGGCGCGCATGAATTCAGGTATCCCGGTCGAATCAAATTTGTTGAATTGCGTAATCGTAGTTTCAGTGATCATAATACCGGATGCAGTAATTACAAAATCATCACCACTGTGAATAAATCCGGGCATGCAATCCATGAGCATGTGATAGCCTTTTTGAGGAACAATATCCGCAATTACATTCCAGTGCTGTCCGATAATATATTCCGTCCAGTTATTATGGGCCATTACAATTTTCCCATCTTTGGTATAACTGCCATTTGCAATGAATGCACTGCAATTACCAGGCGCTTTGTTATTACCACTCCCTGGTCGTGCCTGGTTATCCAGTAAAGGCACATAATAAAAAGCCAGCTCCTCCAGGCCATTATAAGCAGTCAGGTCAAGGCTGTCATATTTGATATTTTTTGCATGCAGCCCTTCAACGATTCCATTTATTTCATCCTTATATTCCCGGTCAAGTTTATCCCATAAAAAACTCTTCGCTGCGTCCCGGTAAAACTGCCAGTTCCTTTTAGTATCATGTGCCAGTAAATAGGCAAGCGCCTGAATACTTGTGTCAATATCATTGGCCAGAAGATAACCATGCTGATACCCGATATCTGAAGGCGACCCTTCCAGGTGAACGTAAATCCAGCCGTTCTTATCTTCCCTCGATGCTTTATCCAGTCTCTGATCTGAGGATTGCTTGCATCTGATATTTCCCGCTGAAAGAATTATAAAAGAAGCAATAAATATCAGCTTGTTCATACATCAGATTTAATTACAAAAGTTTTTTGAAGAAAGGCTGCAGCTCGTTAGCAAGGATTGCATGATCTTCCAGATTCGGATGACCCCCGCATCCCCTGGCCTGCATGGGTTTAAAGAAAAATAAAGCAACCGGCCGCACTGATGGATACATAGAATCTGTTTTATTCTTAACAGCCTTCAGACAATTCTGAAGAAGTATCCGTCGGCTGCCGTTTATCATAGGACTGCTCAGCAACGCAATCCTTGCGTCGGGATATTTGGATTTAACCAGCTGCACAAACCTGATATAATTATTTACAAAAACTGTGCTGTCAAATGGTAATCTTTCATGAACATGATCTCCTTCACTAAAATCATTCGTACCCAGGGCAATGCTCACAATGGCCGGATGATAGGTTTTAAAATTCCAGATGCGCTGGCTGTTAAACTGAAAATCGGTGTTTTCATATACCTGCGGCATCGTGGGGCCATTCGTGTTCCAGTTCCTGTAAATGCCGATCCCGCTCACGCTGCTAAGAATGAAATTTACGTGAAGCAATCTGGCAACTCTGGGTCCATATGCATAGTAAGCATTATGCTGATCATGGTATTCACCCGCCCCACATGGTATTTCAGATGGATCAGCCGCCGCACCACAGGTAATACTGTTTCCTATGAATTCGATTAAAGGAAGTACAGGAACTTTCAATGCAATGATATCATGCGCAATAATCTTTTCTATAAATATTGGACCTGTTAGTGCTTCCGTTGCTTTATAAATCCAAATTGTATGTTCGCCTTTTCTTAATCCTGATATAACCTGCGGCTGATGGTCATCTCCGGAAATTTTTATTCTCTTTTGATAAACACCATCCAGGGTATATTGGAGATAGTTGTGAAATCCTGCACCGGGAACAGAAGCATAAATACTGCAGGACGTTCCATTAAACCTATAACCAAAATGTATAGCGGAACTTATCAATTCCAGATTGCCATTCGCATTTTTAATATATCTGCCGTATGGATGAAGAGAAACCGCTTTCAGAGTATCGCCGGATGCGCCAAATGAAGAAAAACAATAAATACACAAGCCATTCAGAAATGTTGCGAAGAGAAGAGTATATCTGTTTCTCATGTAAGCTGCGGAATTTTCTTCAGCTCAATTTAGTTTGAATTCTTCAAATTGAAGTTATTTCTGATATTCCCATTCCCATAAATTTCCGTCTTCAGGATCAAAGACATCCCTTAAGAATTTAAACCTGTTTTTCTTCAGAATTTTGGTGGAAAAATTATTTTCTGCCAGTGTTCTAGCGGTAATCCGCAAGGAGGAATCAGTTTGTAATGAAAGATCAACCAGAATTTTGCAAATACCTGTTCCGACTCCCTGATTCCGGAATTTTTCAAATGTGCCATAGGCTATTTCAATTGAACCATTGATGGGCTTTCCTTTGAAGCCGGCACAACCAACCAGTTCTTCATTTTCTTTAGCATAATAACAAATCCATGGAGGTGAAAACCCTACTTTCTTGTAAAAATCGATCGACATTTGAAGGCTTTCATTGCAAAGTGGATTCCTGGCTAATTCGGGATTTTCTTCTATATGCTCATAAACCGGAACCAATACCATAAAGCTGATTTAAAAATTACTCCTGAGGTTTAATTCCAGCCACCACCCAGTGCTTTGTATAAAGAAACGATAGAATTTAATTTCAGCTGAAGTGTGCTGGATTCAAGCAATTGGGCATCAAATAAATTTGTCTGCATAATAATTACTTCAAGATAAGAAGTATATCCATTATCATAACGTGCCTGGGAGAGTACCAGTGCTTTAGTAGCGGCTTCTACCTGTAATTTCCGCGCAGCATGTTCTTCATCAAGGTTCCTGTAAGAAGCAAGCGCATTGTCAACATCTGCAAATGCGTTTAATGTTGTTTGTTGATATTGATAGTAAGCTACCTCTGTTTGTCTGCGTTGCACTTCCACCAATTGTTTATTCTGGCCAAAATTAAAAAGCGGACCCACGAGGGATCCAAATCCATTGGCAACAAATCCTTTATTGGTGAGCAGAGAAGATAACTGGGGACTGGCAAAACCTAAGGCACCAGTAAGACTTATCGTCGGAAAACGGTTTGCTTCTGCTATACCGATCTGTTCAAACTGGGTTTGTAAAGTAAATTCTGATGCTATAATATCGGGTCTTCTTTCCAGTAACTGTGAAGGTAAACCTACAGGGATATCTGGTGAAAGAATCTGATCATAATTACTGGCACCCCGAACGATTGATCCGGGTCCCATTCCAATCAAAACACGAATAGCATTTTCTATCAGAATTATTTGCCGCCTGAAAGAAGGAACAGCAGCAGCGGCAATGGCTTCCTGTTGCTGCGCCTGCAACAGGTCAAGCTCAGAAACATATCCATGATCAAATTTATCTTTTATGATCCTCGTATTTTCCTTTCTGCCTGCAAGTGTATTCTCAGAAATCATCAATTCATTATCCAGGTCCCTTAGGATAAAATAATCTGTTGCAACTTCTGCAACCAGGCTTACCTGCAGCGCATCACGGTTCGCCTTTGAAGAAAGAAAATTATCAATCGCTGACCTGGTCTGATGGCGCAGCTTACCCCATATATCGAGTTCCCAGTTCAATACTCCAAAAACATTGAATAATCCACCCTGAACGCCTCCGGCAATTTTTGTTGCATCTGTTCCCGCAGAGCCACCTCCTGCCTCCGCCTGATAACCGAAATGTGGATATAGATTTGCCTTAACGGCTCCTGCCAATGCACGCGCTTCTTCCATGTTCGCGGCAGCTGCCAGCAAATCTCTGTTACTATCGATCGCTGCTTTTATAAGCATTTGTAATGCCGTGTCATGATATATATTAAACCAGGTTGCCAGTGCTGAAGTATCTGTTTTTGTAACATCCGGATATTCAATACCTGACTGCATTGCCGGCCTGGTATATTTTTTACCGACCATACAACTTGTTCCAAGCACCATGATTAATACCAACAAGACGTATGTTGCTTTCCTGATCATACTTTTAAACGTGTTGGGGTGTATCAGTAGAATTCGTTATATCTCCTTTTTGTTTTACTTTCTTTTTTCTTTCAATCAGCACAAAAAATGCAGGGATCAGAATAACTCCCAGGATGGTTGCAGTAATCATCCCGCTGAAAACGGCCATTCCCATTACTTTTCTTGATTGTGATCCTGCCCCGGATGCACGCACAAGCGGAATTACCCCCAGGATAAATGCAAATGAAGTCATCAGAATAGGTCTGAAACGCAGCTTGGCACCGGCTATCGCTGCATCTTTGACTGACATACCCTCTTCTAATTTCATTTTTGCAAATTCAACAATCAGTATGGCATTCTTTGCATTCAACCCGATCAGCATTACAAGGCCAATTTGTGCAAATACATTATTTACATAATTATCAGAACTAAGTCTGGCCAGAAACAATCCCAGCATCGCTCCCATGATGGCCCAGGGCGTGCCCAGCAAAACACTGAAAGGCAAACTCCAGCTTTCATATTGTGCCGCGAGGATAAAAAATACAAATATCAGGGCCATGACAAAAACAAATCCGCTCTGTCCCTCGGCAGCTTTTTCCTGAAATGACATATTACTATAGGCGAAACCGACTCCTTTCGATAAAGATTCCTTTGCTACTTCGCCCAGGGCGTCGAGGGCTTGTGAAGATGAATATCCTGGCGCAGGTGAACCGGAAATTTCTGCAGAACGATATAAATTAAACCGGTTCGTATAGAGAGGACCAACTGTATCCCTCACACTGGCAAGCGTAGAAATCGGTACCATATTTCCCAACGGGTCACGTATATAAAACTGACTGAGATCTGCCGGCTTCATCCTGAATGGCGCATCAGCCATGATATAAGTTTTGTATTGCCTCCCAAATTCATTGAAGTTGTTTACAAATGAACTTCCCAACAGGCTTGAAATAGTACTGTTCACGGAATTCAGGCTCAGACCCAGTTTCTCAACCTTATCCTTATCCACGATGATGCTTTTCTGAGGAACGTTTGGACGGAAAAGAGTATAAATATTTCCAATCTCAGGATGTTTTCTTGCAGCCTGAATAAATTTCTGTGCCTGTTCTCCCAGAAACAATGGTGACTTACCCGACCGGTCCTGGATTTCCAAAGTGAATCCTGCTGCATTGCCCAAACCCGGAATGGGCGGAGGGCTTACGGCAATTGTTGTCGCTTCAGTTACTCCAAGGGCACATCGTTGATTTACTTCCTTTATAATATCTCTGGAAGTTCTTTTCCTGTCATGCCAGGGCGCCAACTGCACAAAAATTGTCGCTGAATTATTTGAATTGGTGCTGGACAAAATACTGTATCCATTAATAACCGTATATGATTGAATTTCCGGAATCTGCTTGAGAACGCCTTCGATTTTACGGGTAGCAGAATCTGTTCTTTCAGATGAAGCCGCATCTGGTAATAGTGTCCCCATTAAAAAATATCCTTCATCTTCTTCAGGAACAAAACCTCCCGGAACTTTTTTCAGTAACGAACCTGCGGACAAGGTAATGACACCCAGAATAATCAAAGTGATGATTAATTTTCTGGTGAAAAAACCTGCCAGCCGCGTATATCCGTTTGTGAATTTATCAAATCCCCGGTTAAAAGAATCGAAGAAACGTTCCAGCATGTTTTTTTTCTTCCCTTCCTTTTTCGGACGAAGAAGGAGGGCAGCAAGAGCCGGACTCAGTGTTAAGGCGTTAAAGGCCGACAAACACACTGAAACGGCAATGGTGATCGCAAACTGTTGATAGAGTCTTCCGGTAATACCACCGGTAAGCGCCACAGGAATAAATACCGCAGAAAGTACGATGGCAATCGCCACCACCGGTCCTGCCACTTCTTTCATTGCTTTCCTCGTAGCTTCTACAGGACTTAACCCATGTTCAATTTCATGCATGACAGCTTCTACAACAACAATAGCATCATCCACGACAAGACCGATCGCAAGTACCATTCCAAGCAGGGACAATACATTTACCGAAAATCCAAGAAGCGGGAAAAAAATAAAGGTTCCTATAAGGGATACCGGAACTGTCAATAATGGGATCAGTGTGGCGCGCCAGTCCTGTAAAAATATAAAGACAACCAGAATTACCAATACGAGTGCTTCCACCAGCGTATGCATGATTTCATCAATCCCCGCACTCACTGCAAGTGTCGTGTCCAGTGAATAGGTATAATCAAGATCGTCCGGAAAATTATCTTTTAGATCCCTCATTGTTTTCCGAACACTTTCCGCCAGGTCAAGTGCATTACTGCCCGGAACCTGATATATGGTGATTGCGGAAGCATTGCGACCGTTATAACGGCAGGTTTGTGAATAATTTTCTGTTCCCAATTCAATTCTTGAAACATCCCCCAGTCTTACCAAAGCGCCGCTTGTATTAGATTTCAGAATTATTTTATTGAAAGCATCCACACTTACCAGTCTGGATTGCAGTTGGGCCGTATAGGTATTCTGTATTCCGGGCAGTGCAGGATTGTTTCCAAATGAGCCACCGGGATAAATATTATTGTAAACTTTTAATGCATTGGTCACATCATCTACAGAAATCCCCAATGAATTCATCTTGTCAGGTTTTAACCAGATGCGCATCGCATATTGGGCTGCACCAAAAACGACCACATCTCCTACTCCCTTTAACCGCTTAATCTGGTCAACTACGTTGATGTATGAATAATTATTTATGAATTGTGCGTTGTAAGTATTGTTGGGCGAATACAAAGACACGATCATCATTGGGAAAGCCAGTGATTTTTTCGTGCTGATACCAAGTTCCTTTACAGGTGCAGGCAGGCTTGGAGTCGCAATAGCAACGCGGTTCTGCGTAAGCATATTGGCATTGTCGAGGTTGGTACCAACTTCAAAAGAAACCTGAATGGTGGTACTTCCATCATTGGCATTGATGGATAACATATAAAGCATATTTTCTACCCCATTCACTTCCTGTTCAATAGGGGTAGCCACAGATTGCTCAACATTAACGGCATTTGCTCCGCTATAGTTACCGGTAATTTTAATCATCGGCGGGGTAATCTCCGGATACTGGGAAATAGGTACTTTTTTTAGAACCAGTACGCCCAGAATAATGGTAAAAATGGAAATTACCATTGCAACGATCGGTCTCCTTATAAAAAACTCACTCATAAATTATAGTTGGAAACTTATTTCTGAGAAACTAATCCTTTGAAGTGGAATCGTAATTCCATTTCATCATAACAGGTTTGACCACCATAGCAGGATTTAAAAAAGTGCTTCCAACTATCACAACTTTGTCGTCTTCTTTCAATCCGTCAGTAACAATCCAGTTGCTTCCAACCCTGGTTCCCACTTTTATAAGTGTTGGCTTTAACTTATTACTATCAGTCAATAAAAAAACCTGGTAAATATTTTGCATTTGGTTGACCGACTGCTGTGGTATGACTATCGCGTTTTTAAATTCACCTGTTTTGAACCTGACCTTAACATACTGACCGGGCCTTAAAATGCCGCGGTTGTTTTTGAATACAGCCTGGATCAGAATGGACCCTGTACCGGGATCGATCTGACGATTTGTTAATTGTAATTTTCCTTTTTCACCAAAAACAGTTCCGTCACCTAAAATCAAATCGACCGGAACCTCCCGGAAATTATTACTTTTCGGATCTTTACTGTATTCACGTGAAAAATTCAAATAATCATTTTCAGAAATCGGAAAACGAACCCTAACTTCCCCCAGGGAAGAAATCGTATTTATACCATTACCAGGGGTAGCCAAATGAACATAGTCACCTACCTGTACTTTGGAGATTCCAATGATTCCCGTTATAGGTGCAGTCATTTTTGTATACCCCAATTCAATTTTTGCATTTTCTAACCTGGCCTGTGCAATTTTTACTTCATTGAGTGAAGCCTCATAATTCGCACTTGCGTAGTCCAGGTCACGCTGACTCAATGCGTTCATATCGGCGAGTGGTTTTACCCGCCCCAGTTCGGTCTTTTTATTTTCCATAAGAGTCTTGGTTCTTGCTACTTCGGCTTTTGCTGCATCCAGTTCATTTATAAAAGGCTGGTCATCTATCGTATATAACAGGCTTCCTTTTTGTACAAGTGAACCTTCCTTAAAGTGAATCCCTGTAATCCAGCCCTGCACCCGTGGGTCAATGTTTACATCCGTCAGGCCGTATACCTGACCCACATATTCGCTGTAAGTTGGAATATCTTTTTTACCTGCCAGCACTACGTTCACTTCCGGTGAAACTTCGGATTTCTTTTCCTCTTCATTACAGGAAATGATAGTGAAAAATAAACAACCAGCTATCAGTCCCCTTGCTAGTACTAAAGACATGGAGAATAATTTTATTAAAGTTATCTTTATTGATCAGAAAAAAAACAGGATTTTCTATTTATCTGTTAAATAGGAAAAACGAACTTTAGAAAAATTCATGTCTCCCGGTTCATCGTTATTTCCATAGATACAAGTCTTGCAATAAGTATTGCCGGGTATAACTGACCATATAAAGCTTCCAGGCCGGTTAAAGATCTCGCATATACATTTACCGGAGTCAGATCTCCATAACCCAGTGTTGTCAAAGTTGTGAGACTAAAATACATAAATTCTGTACGCCGCGAAGAAATCAGTCCTTTAAATGCATTAGGTCCCGCTATAATATAAATACTATGGTATATAAGGGCAAATGCAAAACCCGAAAGGAGGTAGACTATTACTGCTCCCTGAACCCGGTTTACCGTTATATGACCCTGGGAGAATGTTCTCATAAGGAGAATCGATCCGAGCCAGAAAAAGTAAACAATTACAAGTATATCCAGTGCAAGCGTTAACCAGACAGAATCTAAAATTATCTGTAAAATCAGAACGAAAAGTGGTGCGACTATAAAAATCAGATAGATAGGAAGTTTTCTTTTTATATCCAGAAAATGCATACCACTGGTTAAAAAAAGATAGTAAAAAGCCATGAATAAGAGCTTCCCCAGAATCCTTTCATTTAACATGGGAATTACGACAAACATATAAATTACAAGGACGATCAGCAGAAATGTAAAACTCTGCCGGTTGCTCCAGATATCAGATAGTTTTTCTAAAATCTTTTTCAAAATTTCATTCTTTAGATTTCACCACCCTTTAGCCATGTATCAAATAGCCGATAACCCAGCGACAGGATTACGGCGCCCGTGAATAAGCCTACAATACCGGAATAAATAAATCCTCCCAATGAACCCAGAAATATTACAAGCATAGGAACCGGCGCTCCTTTTCCCATCATAAGAGGTTTTAAAATATTGTCTAGTAAACCGACGGGTATCATCCATATGGTGAGCAGTATTGCTGTCGTAGTATGGTCGGAACTCCATATATAGATTAATACGCCCACAACAATAGGGAAAATTCCAATTTGGATGATGGCCAGTATAAGACATAGTAAAGTCCAGATACCTGCATAAGGAATCCCTGCCACAAGAAATCCGACACCTGCGCATAAACTTTGTATGAAAGCAACACCGAGAATGCCACGTACCACATTTCGGATCGTAATAGCTGCAATGGATGCCATATCAAACTTGGTACTATTGATCAGCCGGTTAAATACATTGTGTGCAAATATGGCGGATTCCTCCCCATAGGATAAAAAAACGCCACAGATCAAAATGGAAACCGCGAAAATCAGGAATGCCTTGCCCGCCGTTGCGAGTAATTGAAGAAAATAACTGGCGGCAGATTTAACCTCATCAGGATATTTTTGCATGATATTATCCGCACCCGACCTTAATTGTTCCCAAAACTGATAAGCCTTATCACCTATTAATGGCCATTCCTTGACAGACGACGGAGGAGCTGGAATTTTTATTTTCCCTTCGTTATAATTACTAACCTCAGTTTTAATCTCTGAGCCTGTCTTAATTCCAAGCCAGGTACCAATAACTATCAATAGGATCAGGATCGAAGCTGAAATAATCACAGCGGCCAGAACACCTTTCCCTTTTAATATTTTTTTTAATTTCTTATGTACCGGATACAATGAAACGGCGAGTATTGCCCCCCAGAGAATCGGATTCAAAAAAGGGGCAAGTATTTGAAAACACCAGGACAGCAAAAAAGCAAGTGAAAGTAATTGCAATGCTACATGGATAATTTGTCTTGACTTGATGCTGGTGATTTCTTTTACTTCAGGGTTTTCCATGTTGTTCAATTTTTTATTTTAATTCACATGTTTCCATTTTTCTTCGTTTTCCAAAGGGAATAACAATCTCGCAATAATAGCTGTCCAGCCGGTTTGATGGGAAGCCCCAACCCCGCGTCCGCTGTCTCCATGAAAATATTCATAAAATAGTAAATAGTCTTTAAAATGAGGATCTGTCTGCATTTTTACATTCTCCCCAAATACTGCACGATGTCCGTTTTCATCTCTCAAAAAAATATGGGTTAGCCTGTTTACCAACTTCAAAACAACTTCATAGAGCGTTAAATAATTTCCGGAATGTGTCGGATATTCCACTTTGAAATCATCCCCGTAATACTGATGAAACCTGCGTAAGGATTCAAGGATCAAATAATTCATTGGCATCCAAATGGGTCCGCGCCAGTTTGAATTCCCACCAAACATAGAACTATCCCCTTCTCCGGGAGTATAGTGAGCAGAAAGGGTTGCCGTCTTTAAATCAACCCTGAAAGGATTCTCCAGGTGGGATTTGCTCATGGCACGAATGCCATAGGGAGAAAGAAATTCAGACTCATCCAACATGCGTACCAGTATTTTCGTAAGTCTTGTTCCACGCAAAACTGAAAGCAAATGTTTTTCACCTGCGCTTTTTTCATTCCATCGCGATACCAGGGAAGCGAGATCAGGACGGTTATTCAGGAACCAATTCAACCTGCTCACAAATTCTTTCTGTTGGAGAAAAATATCGTCTTCCAGAACCTCCACAGCAAACATGGGAATGAGTCCGACCATAGAGCGGAGTTTTAACTTCAGTGTTCGGCCGTCATCCGCATAAAGCATATCATAATAAAATTCATCTTCATAGTCCCAAAGGCCTTCCTTTTGAGGACCTTTATTCCACATGGCTTCGGCAATATGAAGGAAGTGCTCAAAAAATTTGGAAGCCAGATCCTGATAGATATGATTCTCCCGGGCGAGCTCCAGTGCTATACGCATCATATTTAAAGAATACATGGCCATCCAACTGGTTCCGTCTGATTGCGCCAGGTTGATTCCGGGTGGAAGTTTTGTATTTCTGTCGAAAGCCCCGATATTATCCAGTCCGAGAAATCCGCCTTCAAAAAGATTATTCCCGTTTTCATCTTTACGGTTTACCCACCAGGTAAAATTGAGCAGAAGTTTATGAAAAACAGCTTCCAGGAAATCTCTGTTGCCCTCAACCTGGTGAAATCTTTGCTCTCCACGGTAAACACGCCAGGCGGCCCATGCATGTACCGGGGGATTTACATCATCGAAAGACCATTCATACGCCGGCAACTGACCATTGGGATGCATATACCATTCGCGTGTCAGCAGGAGCAACTGGGATCTGGCGAAACCAGGGTCAATGGGAATGAAAGCAACAGCATGAAAACATAGATCCCAGGCCGCATACCACGGATATTCCCATTTGTCGGGCATGCTGATGATATCTGTATTATCCAGGTGATTCCACGCGTGATTTCTCCCTGTATGCCTGCCATAAGGAGGAGGTGGTTGTGCAGGGTCTCCCTTGAGCCATTGGTGAACATTAAAATAATAAAATTGTTTACTCCACAACAATCCGGCATAAGCCTGACGTTGCACATTTCGGGCATCATCTGTTTCAATTCCTTCCTGCAGATTATTATAGAAAATATCCGCTTCCCTTTTCCGCAAATCAAAAATCGTATCGAAATCTGCGAATGGGTTTTTATTTTCTTTGCATGAAAGGCGAAGTTTTATGATTTTTGACTGACAGCCTTTGATAATTATATCATAATTAGCAGACGCTTTGGTTCCTTCCTTTTTTTGATTAATTGCAGATAATTCTCCTGAAACAATATAGTTGTTGATGCCATCTTTAAAGTACCCGATTCCATTTTCTGCACCATACAATTTTTTATTGTTGCTGGCATTATCTGTAAATAATAAATCCGGACTATCCTGACAGTATAAATAATAATGTCCGAAATTTTCATGCACTATATCAATACAACCCTGTGTTGAAACAGAGATATTTGGTTTGGAGGAATCATATCCCCATTCCCAGGTATTGCGAAACCAGACCGTTGGTAAAACATTTAATGCTGCATCCTGAAAAGAGCGGTTGCAGATCGTTATTTTGATGAGTATGTCTTCAGGATCATTTTTAGCATATTCAATAAACACGTCAAAATAATGATCCTCATTAAAAATACCGGTATCTATCAATTCAAATTCAGGATCTGTTTTTCCACGGCGGTTGTTTTCATCCAATAGCCATTGATAAGGATAAGGTTGCTGCGGATATTTATACAGCATCTTCATGTAAGAATGGGAAGGTGTATTATCCAGGTAATAATAATACTCCTTAACGTCTTCACCATGATTACCCTGATTTCCGGAAAGTCCAAAATATCTTTCCTTCAGGATGGGATCTTTTTTATTCCATAATGCAATTGCAAAACACAAAACCTGTTTTTCATCGCAGATGCCACCGATGCCCTCTTCGCCCCAGCGATAAGCTTTGCTCCTGGCCATATCGTGACTGACAAATTCCCAGGCTGTTCCATTTTCACTATAATCTTCCCGTACAGTACCCCATTGCCGGTCCGTTACATATGGTCCCCATTTTTTCCATTCCGGAAGATCAATACGCGCTTGTTCTGGATTCATTCAGTTTCAATATTAATCTCGAGAGTATTATCCGTTTTCAGTAAATCCAGGATACAAAGTCATACCCCCGTCAACGAAAAGAGAGGTTCCGTTTACATAATCACTATCGTCGCTGCATAACCATACCGCTGCATTACCGATGTCTTCAGGAACTCCAATACGCTGATAAGGGATCAGGGTTAGCAAGGATTTTAAAGCTTCAGGAGTATCCCATGCAGAACGATTAATAGGTGTCTGAATAGCGCCAGGACAAATGCTGTTAATCCGGATTTTTTTCCAGGCGAATTCCTGCGCAAGTGTTTTCATGAGCATCATGATCCCGCCTTTTGACGCAGCATAATTTGCATGTCCGGCCCAGGGTATTACCTCATGCACACTACTCATATGAATGATCTTGCCTGCAGCCCTGGAACGTTTCAGATCAACACCCCTTCTTAAAAATTCGCGAATGGCTTCCCTGGCACATAGAAACTGACCGGTCAGGTTCACACCTAAAACAAAATTCCATTGTTCGAGGGTCATCGATTCAAACGGTGAATCTTTTTGAAGTCCCGCGTTGTTGATTAAAATATCTACCGTTCCATATTGCTGAATAGTGTCAGCAAACATTTTTTGTACCTGATCTTCTTTACTTACATCACACATGGAAGTGTTTCCTGCACCTCCGGCAGTTTTAATTTCTGCCAATACGGCTTCTGCTGCATCTTTGGTTGCAGGTACAGGATAGTTGATGATTACTGTAGCTCCTGCAGTTGAAAGAGATTTCGCTACACCTGCGCCAATACCGCTGCTGGCTCCGGTAATGATGGCAACCTGGCCCTGTAATTTCTTATCCATCCTGGATCTTTTTTAGTTACCCAAGGTATCTTGTTTCAGGCCAATACTCAATATTTAGAGGTATTTAACTGTAAAATCTTTCGAAAGCTTAAAGCTTAAAGCTCAAAGCCTAAAGCTTAAGTCAAATGAGAAAGTGCAGATTATAAAATCTGGTTGATTTTCATGTACTGAAGCAACAGGATAGTTTTTGCATCCCTGATCTCTCCGGATCCAATCATGGAAAATGCCAGATCAAATTTCATTTCAATTACTTCAATATCTTCCTGTTCCTGTTCAATTCCCCCACCCTCATGCACTTTCATGGAAGGAGTGTATTCGGCAATAAAAAAATATAGAATTTCGGTTACGGAACCAGGCGACATGTATGCCTCAAATATTTTTCGTACTGATTGAATTCTGTATCCGGTTTCTTCCTCGGTTTCTCTTTTAACAGCCACTTCCGGATTATCCTGATCCAGTAGTCCCGCACAAGCTTCAATTAATAATCCTTTATCATTTCCATTTACAAAACTGGGCAAACGGAATTGCCTGGTCAGTATAACCGATTTAAATTCTTTATTGTATAACAGTATGGCAGCCCCGTTGCCACGATCATATACTTCCCGCGTTTGTTGTGTCGAACTTCCATCATCCTTTAATATTTCATAAGTATATTTTTTGAGCGAATACCAATTGTCTGACAATAATTCTTCTTTTAGAATTTTGATTTGTTCCATTATTTTAATTCAGCTTGTAATTTAAATAATTCAATTATATTCATTTCTTATCATGCAAAGACAATCCACATTTAAGAAAATATTATCGGTGGTTCGTGTTTCCCTCAACGGCGAACAGCGTGATTATACGCAGGGGAATATTAGCAAAGCCATTTTTTTGCTGGCCATACCCATGATTCTCGAACTGAGCCTCGAAAGTGTTTTCGCAGTAGTGGATATTTTTTTTGTGAGCAAACTGGGTCCACATGCAATAGCAACCGTAGGTTTAACTGAAACTGTTATCTCTTTGATTTATTCGATCGCCATCGGTTTAAGTACGGCGGCTACAGCTGTAGTTGCAAGAAGGATTGGTGAAAAAAATCCGGATGGAGCTTCACATGCCGGCGCCCAGTCACTTATTGTTGCTTTTATTGCTACTGCAATCGTTAGTGTGTTTGGCGTATTATTCGCAGGAAATATTTTATCCCTGATGGGCGCGGATGCAAGAGTTGTTAAAGATGGCGCCATTTTCACCCGCATCATGTTTGGAAGCAGTCTGGCAATCATGTTACTTTTTCTTATCAATGGAATTTTTCGTGGCGCTGGCGATGCAGCGATGGCAATGAAGAGTCTTTGGCTGGCAAGTATCCTGAATATTATTTTATGCCCAATTTTCATTCATTACCTCGGGCTTAAAGGAGCTGCAATAGCTACCGCCATCGGAAGATCAGGCGGTGTTCTTTACCAGTGCTACCATTTATTCAAAGGAAAGGGAACGATCCGCCTTCGGGCAGTCCATTTTAATTACGACCCGCAATTACTGAAATCCATTGTTGCTATTGGATGGCCTGCGACCCTTCAATTCCTGATCGGTAGCGGAAGCTGGATTTTACTCGCACGCCTGGTTGCTGAAACCGGAGGAACAGTGGCTACCGCAGGATATCAGATAGCGATGAGGAATATTGTTTTTTTCATTCTCCCGGCATGGGGACTCAGTAATGCAGCGGCAACTCTTGTCGGACAAAATCTCGGCGCTAAAAACCCGGCACGTGCGGAGAAAAGTGTCTACCTCACAGCAAAATACAGTGTATTTTTCATGGGATTTGTCATGTTAATATTTTTACTTCTCTCGAATCATATATTAAGAATTTATACAAAGGACGAAGCCGTAATAAAAGTGGGTGCGCTTGCTTTAAAATGGGTTGGTTCCGGATTTCTTTTTTATGGTATTGGTATGGTCATGATGCAGGCTCTTAACGGTGCTGGTGATACAAAGACCCCGACATGGATAAGCTTCTTTTGTTTCTGGCTTTTTCAGATCCCGCTGGCCTATCTGCTGAATTATGGTTTCCACCTCAAAGAAACCAGCGCTTTTATCGCCATTCCCGTTGCCGAAACTCTCATTGCTCTTGTGGCCTGGTATTATTTCAGGAAAGGAAAATGGAAGACGATTGAAGTGTAACTCTATACCGGTTGACCGTTGATCCCGCACGTGCGGGAACCGTTAACCGAAGTATCATCGGACTTTATTTAATTTTAGAAAAGATTTTACTTTATATCCTCATGTCAAAAGAAGAAAAAAAAGACTTGTTGAAATTTCTAAAACCATTCCCTGAAGAAATAAAGGAAACAGTTTTATGGCTGAGGGATTTCGTATGGACGCTATATCCTAAAACGAATGAACTCATTTATGACAATTATAATGCACTGGCGTTTGGCTGGTCGCCGACGGACAGGCAGGGACATACTTTTTGTACGATAGCCGTTGGACGCAGTAGTTTGAATATCCATTTCGGATTTTATTGGGGCAATCAGATCGCAGACCCGGAAAAAAAATTATTAGGAAAAGGAAATCAATACCGGTACATCCTCGTTAAGGATAAGAATGAATTTCCGAAAGACTATATGAAAAAACTTCTGAAAGAAGCTTTTGCAAATTCAATGCTAAAAGTAAAAGATCCCAAACAGATCATGGAATCGAAGACAATCATAAAATCTGTTTCAGTTACAAAAAGAAGTAAGAAAATAAAGTAAAATTTAATATTTCTACACCAGGTCTATTGCTTCATTAAAGTAGAAACAAGAGTATCTGTTTGATATTGGGCCGTTGGAGGTCCCGACATTTTATTAATAAAAACATATGTGGTAAATGTCAGAATATCTCCCATAATAGAAAATTTGGCACCTGTAACTACCGGATTATTATTTCCCAGAGAATCAGGAAACCCACTACCAATAAAATGAATCGAATCCGTTCCGATTATTTCATATGTCAAATTGGAATTGATTAAAGAAATAATATTTGTACTGAAAGTGTTTTGCAGAGTATCGTTTGGCATACCGTTTTGATAAGATACTATGAGGGACGGAGTAATTGCAGTGTAACTTATATTGGTACTCGTCATTGTATCCCCTGAAATATTCAATGTTCCATTATTTTCAGTAGTAGCATAGACAGAAGTAAATATCGTTGTGTTAGTTCCGTTCGAAGTATTTACCAAATTGCTCGATTGGATGCCTTCAAAATCCCAGACTCCTGCAAGGGCATTTGTTGGATTGGAATTATTATTGGCATCTTTTTTACACGATAAAAGACAAATAAGGAAGCATACATGGGTAATCAGGTGGGCCTTTTTTCGCATAAACAGTTTTTATAAAAACGGGGATAAATCTGATATATTTCGGCGAATTTAATCAAATTAAATCCTTCTTTGCATCACATTAAAAACTACATAAGGGTTTACCACCAGCCTTTTAATAATTTGTATTTGCTTTAAGCTTTAGGCCTTAGGCTTTAAGCATGTTCTAAATGTTCCCTTTCTTCAACTCCCTTACACCAAAATCAACCGCTCTCGCAGTTAATGCCATATAGGTCAATGAAGGATTCTGATTAGCACTGGAAGCCATACATGCTCCGTCTGTTACAAAAAGATTTGAAGCTCCCCATACCTGGTTATTTCCGTTCAGTACAGAAGTACCAGGGTCGCGCCCCATACGTGCCGTACCCATTTCATGAATACAAAGTCCCGGATTAGCTTCAGGATCATTAAATGTATTGATATTTTTAATTCCGGATTTCTCCAGCATCTCTGCTGCACTATTCATCATATCTGTCCGCATGGCCAGTTCATTTTCCCTCCAGATGCAATCAAAATCCATGAGGGGGAGACCCCATTTATCTTTTTTATCCTTGCTAAGTTTTACCCGGTTATCAGGATGTGGCAGATGTTCTCCCCAGCCGCCCAGCCACATGGACCATTCACCCGCTTCAGTCAGTTTTGCTTTCAGTGATTCACCGATACCTTCCAATTCGCTTACCCTTCCCCGGTAGGCACCACCCTGATATCCAAACCCCCGTACATAATCCTTCTGTCTGGTTTTCTCATTGATGTTACGAAAACGGGGTATATAAATGCCATTAGCTCTTCTTCCAAAAAAATAACTGTCCTGAAATCCATCATATGTTCCGGAAGCACCCACATGATAATGATGATCCATCAGGTTGCGACCCAACTGGCCACTGTTGTTACCAAGTCCGTCAGGATGTGCATCGGAAACAGAATTCAAAAGGATGGCGGTGGTTCCTATTGTTGATGCATTCAGAAAAATAATCTTTGCAAAATATTCTTCCGTCTGCATGGTATTGGCATCGATTATTCGAATGCCCTTGGCCCTTTTTTTGTCTTTATCATATATCACATTTACAACAATGGAAAAGGGTCTCAGTGTGAGGTTACCAGTAGCGTTTGCTGCAGGAAGTGTCACTCCATTACTGCTGAAATATCCGGTAAAAGGACAACCCCGGTCACACATATTCCGGTACTGGCATGGTCCGCGACCATTCAATCCCTTGCTCAGGTTGGCTACCCTGCCGATGATCATTCTGCGACCGTCGGAAAATTTATCCTGAATACTTTCTGTTATATGTTTCTCGAGGCAATTCATTTCCATCGGCGGAAGAAATTCACTGTCCGGCAATTGTGGCAGGCCTTCTCTGGAGCCGCTGATACCAACAAATTTTTCTACATAACTGTACCAGGGAGAAATATCTCTGTAACGTATGGGCCAGTCTGCACCATGACCGTCTTTACTGTTAGCTTCAAAATCCAGATCGCTCCAGCGATAACACTGTCTGCCCCACATCAAACTTCTGCCACCCACATGATAACCCCTGATCCAGTCGAAAGGCTTTACCTGCGTATAAGGATGCTCCAGGTCGTTTACAAAAAAATGATTATTGGTTTCGTTGCAAAATCCACGAACCTGTATATGCTGTTCCCTGCGCATCTGTTCGGTTATTGATCCCCGGTGGTCAAGTTGCCATGGCGCAAGGGTCGCTGTCGGATAATCTTTAATATGCTCCACATTCCTGCCTCTCTCAAGGACCAGTGTTTTTAATCCTTTTTCACATAATTCCTTTGCTGCCCATCCCCCGCTGATTCCCGAACCGACTACAATGGCGTCATAAGTATTTGGCATGGCATCGTTGATGTTGAACTATGAATTTAATGAAAAAAATCTGCCTGTAACATTTCCGCAAAATATAATCAGGAAATCAGGGTAGTGAAATTATTTATTAATAAGGTATTTCGTAAAGAAGAATATGCCAACGAGTAAGGAAATAAAAAAAATAATAATCAGGAAGAATATCAATTGAAGTTTCTTCTGTTGTTTGGAAGCCTTCAACAGGCTCTCTTCCCGCACTTCAACAGGCAGGAGCCGGATGGAAAGATTCAAGAGTAATGATATTACTATAAAATCATCCAAATAGCCGAAGAATGGAATAAAATCAGGAATCAAATCAATCGGACTAAGAAGATAGATGATCGAAACAATAACAGGTAATTTGGCGATTGCTGTTGTGCGTTTATCCCTCAAACCAAAATAAAGGGTTATGATTTCCTTTTTGAACATCCAGGGCCAGATATTGGCACTTTTTATTTTCATTCATTAAAATTTTAAAGCAAACGTCCCAAAAGAACAAAAGTACACCAGTCTTCCAATGGCAAAGTTTTTATACAGATAGAGAGAATAATGTGTTCCTTATCTTAGCATGGAATATAAAATATTGTTCTACATGTGAATCCTAATTTTTCTACCTCGGGTGCCCCCTTTATTCGCCTGATTATTGAAAATATCCGGGAAGAAATAAAAGGATTCAAAACTTTTAGTTTCGGGGAAGGTCATGATCTGGAATATCAGGCAGGCCAGTTTATAACCCTCGTGGATATTAGCGGATCACGGGAAATCCGCCGGTCTTATTCCATCATTTCCTCTCCTGCTTTAAATGAACCATTATCCATTGCTGTTAAAAGAATCGACAACGGCGTTTTTTCCAGGAAACTGGTTGACAGGGCCCGGATCGGTGACTCACTCCTGACGACGGGTGCCGCAGGGTTTTTTCGCCTTCCCGATAATATAAAATTCTTTACAAGTATTTTCTTTTTCGCGGCCGGTTCTGGTATCGCGCCCATTTTATCGCTAATAAAAACTGTGATTCATCTCTATCCGGATATTTCTGTATATCTGATTTATAGCAACCAATCCATCGAAACCACAGCTTTTTATCAGGAGTTGCAGAGCCTGGCATTGCAACATCCCAACCAATTACATATTGATTATCTTTTCAGTTCTGAATCAGATCTTAGAAAGGCACGTTTAAATCGCGATCTCCTGCTGGAATTTTTAAAAATAAAACATTTCAACCGGGGGAAAACTTTGTTTTATACATGCGGACCTGAATCCTATATGCGCATGATTATTTTTCACCTGGTAGAAGAAGGTTTCAGCATACACCAGATTAAAAAAGAAGATTTCAATCCGGGAAATAAAAAGCTTAGTGGCCGGTTGCCGCCCGACAAAAACAGTTATCATGTTGAACTGGATCTGAAAGGAAGCATGTTTAGTTTTCCGGTAAAATATCCCGATAGCATACTCCAGGCTGCAAAAAAAATAAAACTGAATCTGCCATATAGTTGTGAAACCGGCAAATGCGGAAGCTGTGCTGCCATCTGTATAAAAGGAAATGTATGGCTATCCAACAATGAAGTTCTGACAGACAAGGATCTTGCCCGCGGTCTCACACTCACCTGTACAGGTCATCCCCAGGATGGAGATGTGAAACTAAAAATCGAATGAGTCGTTACTGATTATCCACCTTTTTTTCAAAGTACAGATACCGGTCCCTGTTTTTCTCAGGTTGCCTGTGCGTTTCAACACCAATATATTGAATCGGATCTTTCTGCCAGGACTTGTACAACGGCCAATATGGAAGACCAGTACCATTGGGATTTTTGGTTTTAATAAAATTCAGAAAATAATTCTGCATGATGGCCGAGACCAGGAAATCATCCGGTTGCCAGTCATAAACCCGGTTTGTCGGCAGATTACCCAATGCATATTCTATTTCTGCAGAATGGGATGCTCCGTTAAAGGTCCCGGGTTTTTTATCCGGATCATCCGGCTTGGCAGATGGATTATTAATATCAGAACGAAGACCTGGCCGGGGTTTAGTAAAATAATACCGATATACAGGGCTATTTGTTTTTGAATGTAATTCGGCCCATCTCCAGGTACCAAATGCTATAAAACGATCACCCCCCAGGGCCGATGCAACAGCCTCCACATCGGAATCAGACTGCACTGCATATAATTTCAATATCTCTTCAGATTCGCCGGGATATAAATTCTGAACTGCCTTTATATAATTTTCCTTTGTCGGCTCTGCGTTTCCTAAAATGGACTGCCATCCCCCTTCTCCTGAATTCCATCCTACGAGTAACGGAACCTTTGCTATTTTTCCTGCTTTATACAGATCAATAGGAGATTCAGGAA
Source organism: uncultured Bacteroidota bacterium (assembly GCA_963711345.1). Classification (GTDB taxonomy): domain Bacteria; phylum Bacteroidota; class Bacteroidia; order Chitinophagales; family Chitinophagaceae; genus Puia. The sequence continues at coordinate 2,940,768 of CAVQDS010000002.1, forward strand.
AAAAATATCCATCCACATCTATTGAAAATTTTGGAGAGCCGGACTTGGCGGTTTCCTGCAAAATTTGTTCAGCTGTCATGGCACGCAGTTCACTTAATGAATGCGCTCCTATATTAGCACTAAACTGCAGACCGGTTTTTTCAGCATCTGCGAGTGTTGCTGTAGGTCTGAAATTCAGGAGTGAACCGCTTTCCCCGATCGCTGCGGAAAATAAATTTCTTGGTAGTGGAGAAATGATTTGTGCACTCACTGAAATAGAGCCTGCTGATTCACCGGCAATTGTAATATTATCGGGATCGCCGCCAAAAGCCTCAATGTTTTTGTGAACCCACCGCAAGGCTTCTGTCTGATCGAGAAGCCCATAATTTCCTGAAGCATGATGAGGAGATTCTTTACTGAGCTCAGGATGTGCCATGAATCCAAATACACCCAATCTGTAGTTGACGGTTACCGACACAATCCCCCTCCGGGCCATACTTTCTCCATCATATCGAAACTCTGAACCGTCGCCGGCAATAAAACCTCCACCATAAAAATAAACCAGCACCGGCAGCTCTTCCTTTCCTGTTTTTGCAGGTGTCCAGATATTCAGGTAAAGACAATCTTCACTTACGCCGTCCGACCTGAATCTCATGTCACTGTAAATCGGTAGTTGCATTGCCCGGGCAGCAAAATGATTCGCCTTGCGTGTGCCTTCCCAGTTTTTGACAGGCTTAGGTTCTTTCCATCGCAAATCACCGATGGGAGGCTCCGCATAAGGAACTCCTTTAAACATGCTGATCCCGGAAAGTTGTGTTCCCTCCAATATTCCATTGGCTGTTTTTACGGTTGGCATATTATGATCAGGTGTTAATTGACCGAATAAAAATGGAGTCAGGTGACTCAAACAAAAAATAAATGCAATAGATTTCATGTGAAGAATTGTGTTCGAAGATACTGATAAGGCGCAAAGCTTAAGGCGTAAGGCGCAAAGCGTAAAGCTTATTTGGATTACTGTAAACATTATTTGTTTTCACACTACCACACTTCCACACTTGCTTTGCGCTTTAAGCCTTAAGCTTTACGCCTTATGCTTTACGCTTCCGCTTCCGGAAGCTTTTCCCATTCCCAGTATTCATTTTTTGCTTTCCCATCAGGGCGGAGATTACCGCTTCGTATAGTGTAGACCGTTATTGCTTCCATTTTTTCTTCAGGCATTTCAAATTGCAGGATTTCCTTATAGCGTTCTTCAGAAAGGTTTTGATCCAGAAATTCTTTAGACAAATTTAATGGAAGGAATAAGGGCATACGACCGCGGTTTTCACCGTCATTGTGAATTTTCTTCATCAGGTCGTTTCCATCGCGGGTAATCAGGCTGAATGTAAATCTTTTGAGCATCTCACCAGTTTGCAGGTCAGGCAAATCTGTTACCGAATACAGGCCGGGAAGAAAAAACAGCGGCTGTTCGATCAGCTTGATATAATAAGGAACTTTCTTCTTCCATCCTTTGATGGCCCTGTGTTCGTAAACACCGGTAACCGGTATGAGGCAGCGACGATTCCTGATCTTATACCAGTAACTTTTTTCATCACCCAGAATACGTTCACTCCGGGTATTCAGCATCGAAGCCCTCTGGCGCAGAAAATCTTTTTCAATCTTAACATAAAAAGGAATGACACCCCACTCCATCGGACTGACAGTGAGTTTATAGGTTTCACGTTCCCGGTAAATGATGGGATGCAAATTAAAACTATGTCCCATAATATGAATTCCGTCAAAATTGAATTCCAGCTGAAGAGGGTTTTCCAGTTCTGGAAAATAAGTGGCCAGCTCCTTAAGTTTTACTGTAAAAGAAATATCGTAACACATGGGCGGTTTCATGATGTTGCAGACAAATTTAGGAAAGTATGGGAGTATGGGAGTATGGGAGTATGGGAATTGGATTTTCGTAGATCGTATATCGTTTATCGATCCACGGTCAACGGTCAACAATTAATTCTCTATCTCCTCAAATTTAATGCGGATATGCTGGTTTCCGTGTTTGAGGATGATGAATATTTCTCCGAAACTGAGTTGAATGGTTGGTTTCACAATAGCATCTCTCGAAATCCGCCAGTTGGTTTGCTTTTCCACGTATTGTTTCAGTTTTTCCTTATAACGGTTATTGACCAGATTTTCCAGCTCCTTGGCGCTGCGAACGACAGCAAAAAACATCCTGTACCCGGATCCTTCCATGAGCATTTCCCCGATTTTATTCAGATGGGCAGGGTTCTTCAGATCAATGATTGCGGCATACCGGTCCTTCTTCACAGCATTTAGATGAAGTCTTGCTTCTCCCAGTTCAACATAATCGGAGAACAGGAGGTTGATTCTGGAACCGGCCGGATCAGAATCCATTTCCTTCATCCGGTAATAAGTTTGCGACACGAGGTACCTCCTGCCCAGTTGAATAAGACGCTGGAGATACGATGGTTTAAATTCTTCGAAAGGTTGTAACAACATACTTTGAGTGTGGTAGTGTGGTGGTGTGGTAGAGTGGTAGTGAAGTGATAAGTACTACCACACTACCACACTTCCACACTTTCAGTTTGTTATTTTCAAAATTTCACTCATCCTCGTGGTGTACCGCTGCGAAAGATAAACTGTCTTCAGTCTGTATTTCCTTTCAAAACCCTGAACTGCTGTGCGTACAATTTCTTTGCCGAGATGGCGGTTGATATTGTCGACTGTCTGCATAACGCGGCCATTCTTTGTCCTGTCTGCCTGATCAAAACAACTTGACTGCACAGCTGTTTCGGGCACAAGGTCCATTACAGTAACCCCGCATTTCATGTATAGAAAGCCTGGTTTAAAAATGATATCCAGTCCTCTCAACGCAGTTTTGATAATTTCACCCGAATGATTGGAAGCTCTTTCCAAATCCATTTCGATCGAACGCAGATATTGGGCTTCTTCAGTCTTATGGGGATTTGTCTGAATAAAAACCTGGAGACGCCTGCAGCATGTTTTTTCTGCCCGCAATTTGGCAGCACATGCTGCGGCGTAGTTTGCCATCGCTTCGGCGATATGTCGTTTTTCAGAAATTCTTTTTCCAAAGGAACGGGAAGTGCAGATATTTTTCCGGAGCGGTTTTCTTTCCTCCCACGAAATCGAGGGTATTCCCCGCAACTCATACAGAAGGCGAAGGCCTGTTACGGATAAATTTTTCTTTACCCAGTCCTCCGGCGCATGCATGAGTTCAGCCGCCGTATTAAATCCTGACCTTGATAAAAACAATGCATGCTGGTTTCCGATACCCCAGATTTCCCCGACAGGTGTTGCCGATAACATTTCTTCTGTGAGAGAAGTATTGGCAGCCCAGAAAACTGCTGCCTGACGGTGATTTTTCTTTGCATACCGGTTAGCCATTTTCGCAAGCGTTTTTGTCGGCGCTATACCGATGGAAACAGGTATTCCAATGTTTTTCCTGATCGTGCTACGAATCCTGAATCCAAGATCCAGCAGATTGATATGTCCCATTTCACTCAGATCGAGAAAGGCCTCATCAATCGAATACGTTTCTATTTTCGGAGCAAAAAATGCCAGGGTTCCCATGATCCTGCTGCTCATATCCCCATATAGAGTATAGTTTGAACTAAATACTGCAACATGATGCTTTTCAATCAAATCCTTCATCATAAATGCCGGTGATGCCATGGCAATCCCCAGGTTCCTTGCCTCTTCGCTTCGTGAGATGGCACAACCGTCATTATTGGAAAGGACGATCACTGGACGCCCTTCAAGTCCGGGATTAAAAACCTTCTCGCAGGAACAATAAAAATTGTTACAATCCACTAGCGCATACATTTTCTCAGATCTTGAGTGTCCGTAATGATATGCGTAACCACACCCCAGACCTGCATATCCATATCGCTGGTGATTTTTATTTCCGGGTATTTGCTATTAGCCGGCACCAGCCAGCAGGTATGTTCATTTTTTCGGATGAACTTGACCGTGAATTCTCCATTAAGGACTGCCACTACAATATTTCCATTCACTGGAGTAAGGGACCTGTCAACCAGTAACCTGGCCCTGGGTGGTATAAAAGCGCCCATCATGGAATCACCCGTACATTCCACGATAAAAGTCGAAAGCGGATGACGAATAAGTTCCCTGTCCAACTCGATCCTTTCTTCCAGATAGTCCAGGGCCGGGGATGGAAACCCTGCCGGCACCGCCGTTTCATAATACAACAATTCCATAATAGACCTTTTAAATCCTGTCAATTTCATTACAAGGTTACTAAATTATTTAGTATTTGTAAATTAAATTTATCCGGAAAAAGGGACCAGGCAGTTAAAATGATGAAGGAGATGTAGAAATGCAGAGACAAGGAGCCCTTGCATTTAGGGCAAGGGCAGGTTTGAGAATGATGCCCAATATTCGAAATGATCTCAGGAACTTCGTAATGGGAGGATGGGGGGAATTAATTAATTTTAATTGGGAATAAATCTTATAAAACGCTGAATATGAAATATCGGATTGTTTTTATTTTAATCATTATTGCAAGCATTGCTTTCAATAAATACAAAGGGATGAAAGAAGGCGGGCCGGAACCGTGGACAGCCAGTCAGCTCCTGGCGCCTGCAGATCTGGCTGCCGTTATTAATAACCCCGCTTCAAAAAAACCGATTATCTTTTCTGTCGGGCCCGGAGCATTAATAAAAGGATCTCTGGATATGGGTCCCGTTCATGAAAAAGAAAATCTGGAGAAATTAAAAAAGCAGCTTAGCCAACTGCCGCCGGATGCAGATATTGTTATCTACTGCGGATGTTGTCCTTTTGAGCATTGCCCGAATATCAGGCCCGCATTTATTTTGCTGAATGAAATGAAATTCAGCAATGCCCATCTCCTGAACCTGGAGCATAATATTAAGACTGACTGGATAGCAAAGGGATATCCTACGCAGAAAGCTTAACGCTTAACGCTTAACGCTGAACGCCTAACGCTTAACGCTTAACGCGTAACGCGTAAGGCCCAAGGCACGAAACGAAAAATGGTAAATGGTTTATAGTAGACAGTTAAACCATTCACCATGTACTGCATTCCGCGTTAGGCGTTAAGCGTTACGCGTTACGCGTTTAAGGTCTTCTCCAATGACCCGCAACCCAGTATTCACCGTATTCGTGGTGTTTCCAGTGACCGGGAACCCAGATCCATCCGGGATGTGGAGGCGCTGCCCAATATCCTCCGGAATAAACATACGTTCCACCTCTTGGCGTCCACTCTTCAGCAACCCAAACGTGATGAGGTGAAGGCTGCGCTGGTCTCACTACAACAGCTGTTGGAACAGGAGGTCTGATCTTTACATAAATTGTCTGTGCACCGGCAGATAATCCTATACCTACCGTAAAAAAACTAATGATAAATAACTTAATGAATGATTTCTTCATACATGTTGTTTTTTGTAGGACTGGATACTATTGAATTGGTTTAATTTCTAATCCCTCTTAACGGGAAACAAAGAAAACCTTATGTAAATCATTTGTTAATCCAGCTTTCTACTTTAAACATACTATTGCAATTTCTGGACCAGTGAATCATAATAATTTTTTGTGAAAATCACGTCCGGAACACTATGGTACCAGTTGGATTCATGTTCAATAGAAAGCATCCCTTTAAAGTTTTGTCTTTTTAATTCTGCAAGTACAGACGGTAAATCGACAACTCCTTTGCTTACCAGCGTGTCATGAGCCTCAGGATCATTAAATTTCACTACGTCTTTGAGATGAACGCCGATAATATGACCTTCTAATTTTTTGAGGCAATCAACCGGATTTAAACCATTCCTTGCCCAGTGGCCAATATCAGCACATGAGCCGATATGTGGATGGCCTACTGTAGCAGCAAGTACGGAATCAGGACTCCAGTACATATTGGGTTTTGGATGATCATGAATGGCAACGGGAATTCCATAAACACCAGCCAGACTATCCACCATACCCCACTGGGATTTTATTGGTTCGGCGGTTATATAGCTCAATCCGAAATCCTTGGCAAGTTCAAAAGTTTTAATCCATTCAGCTTTGTTTTTGGGAACAATTACCCCCATGGCTACAATCTGAATTCCTTTTTTCTGCAGTAACTGTTTCAACTTATCGCGGGTTTCTTTTGACATATCAAAACCATAAGAACCCTGCATCCCTCCTCCGAGTTTCTGACCAATAAAAGCTTCAATGTTTTTTATACCTGTACTGTCCACTTTGTCCAGCGCATCGGAAAATGAGAATTTCATGAACGTCCACATCTGAACTCCCAATTTAAATCCTGCCGTCGATCCTGAGGAAGAATCTGTTTTTGCAGAACTGCTATCCGATTTTACAGCGGTGCTGTCGGAGGTGGAAGAAGATGACTGTGAGCCGTTACAACCGGCAATAAAAATTATAGCCAGCATGGGTAATAAAAAGGCAGCAAATCGTTTCATGTTCATTTTTTTTAATTGAAGAATTCTTTTTTCGGCAGGGCAAGTTCCTTATTTTATGTTAAAAATAAATTACCGTTTGAAATAAATTTGGGAAAAGTTTTACCCATTCAACCATTTCTGAAACAAATGAGTATGAAAATTCATGAATTAAGTACAGAGTATGAAAATCATGAATTGATTTGGTAAGATTTGCAGGATGAAAATAAGATTCCTGGAATTGTATGGCATGAAATTGTATAACTTTATGTTTGGACAAAACTATTTTTTCACTCAACAACTTTCATATGAAAAAAACATTTCTTGCCAGGATCGTCGGTATTGCATTCGTCGGAGTTTTATTCTGCAGTCATTTATGGGCACAGGAGGATAAAAGCAAAAGGCCAAGTCCCCCGGCTACTGCAACAGGAAAAATAAAAGACGCGACGATAACAATTGATTACAGCAGTCCATCCGTTAAAGGAAGAACAATCTTTGGAGGCCTGCTTCCTTTTGGCAAACCATGGAGGGCTGGCGCAAACGAAGCCACTATTTTTTCTACTGACAAACCTATCAAAGTGGAAGGCAAGGACCTGCCGGCCGGCAAATACAGCCTGTTTATGACACCGGGCGAAAAGGAATGGTCAATTATTTTCAACTCGCAAACCGGACAATGGGGAGTTAAAAATGATGAATCTGCGAACTTCGATCCCGCAAAAAATGTGCTGGTAGTAACTGTTAAACCTAAGGATCTTAAAGATGTTCAGGAAAAACTGATCTACACAATTTCAGATAAAGAATTCGACAAGGGATTTTCTATGAGCTGGGCTAAAACGAAAGTTTTTGTTTCAATTAAATAGGTAAACTTAGTTATGGGTTATGGGTTATGGGTTCAACTCATAACTCATATCCCATAATCCATAACTAAAAAAGTTCCGGTTTCACCGGAACTTTTTTATGAAAGCCACTTCCCTTCAAACTCACCGAATTCAGTATTTATTTTTTTAAAATTAGCCTTATAAGCAATCAGCCGTTTTTTTATCGGACTGTGATTTTCTTTATTATATTTTCTGAAATCAAAAGGTTTACCGTCACGCGAATATTCACCCATATTCATTTTGGCGATATGCATTTCATGACGCATCTCATCGATTTCCGCTCTTAAGGCAGTAAATTCTTTTTCAAAATAATCACTCCTGGATTTTACTTCTGCCTCCTTTCGCTTTGCCCTGAGTTCATTGAGGTAGTCACCAAATATCCGCAGCACATTGATATCGAAATTCAATTCTGCAATCCATAGACGGTATCTGAGATGAAGACTCATTACGGAAGGTGTGCCAGGCATAGATCGAGTTTAATTACACAATTTATATCAAAAAAGGCCGAAAGCCTAAAGCCGAAAGCCTTTTGGATGACGGATAACGGATGACAGATGACCGTATTCATTTCCACACTACCACACTACCACACTACCACACTTGTTTTAGGTTTTAGGCTTTAGGCTTTAGGCTTCGAAGAAAGATTATCTTTGCGAAAAAGAAAAATGCATTTCGATACACTATCAGTACATGCCGGACATATAGAAGACGGAATAGGTTCAGTAATGAGCCCGATCCATGTTACAACTACTTTTGAACGAGATGAAAATGGTGTTATCGGTGGAAAAGGTTATGTATATACACGCTGGGATAACCCCAACCGGCGCGGTCTTGAAACAAAACTCGCTAAACTGGAAGGTGGTGAAGAAGCATTTACTTTCCCGTCAGGAATGGCTGCGGCAATGGCACTTGCACAGACAGTTCTTGAACCCGACACACATATAGTAATTCCGGATGATTGTTATCATGGAATTGCATACCTGGTAAAATCGATGTTACCCAAATGGAAAATTTCTTATACGGAAGTTGACATGACAGATACTGCCGCTCTGGAAAATGCCATTCAGAAAAATACCAGGCTGATCATTGTTGAAACGCCTTCCAACCCGATGCTGAAAATATCGGATATCAGTTTAATATGTAAGATCGCGAAATCAAAAAACGTTCTCGTGGGCTGCGACAATACCTGGACTACACCGCTGATACAAAGGCCTTTCGAATTAGGTGCCGACCTGGTCTTTCATTCATCCACTAAATTCTTCGGTGGTCATTCTGATGTTTTGGGTGGTTGTATCATTATAAAAAAGAAAAATGAACTGGCAGAAAAAATTCGCGAATACCAAATCATTGGCGGCTCTGTTCCATCTCCATTTGACTGCTGGCTTTTAAACAGGAGCCTTTCCACCCTTTCGCTCCGCCTTGAACGACAGATAAAAAATGCTGAACTCATTGCAAATTTTCTTAATGCGCAGCCACTCGTTGAACAGGTTTATTACCCCGGACTTCCGGATCATCCAAACCATGATATTGCCCGGCGACAAATGCACGGATTATTCGGATCCATGATTTCCATTACAATGAAAGGAGGAGAAAAACAGGCGATTCAATTTGCCGGCAACATGAAATTATTCAAACACGCAACCAGCCTTGGCGGCGTTGAAAGTTTAGTAGAACACCGCAGATCTGCTGAAGGTAAATCACCGAGAAGCCCTGAGAATCTGTTAAGACTTTCTATCGGCATAGAATATATTGACGATCTGATTGAAGATTTAGCCATGGGATTCGACAGACTCAGATCATGATCAGGCCGTTTGCTCCAGCCCACTCTTCCTTGCCATTGTAAGAAAACGGCCGCCAAGAAAAACCGAAGCCAGCGTAAGCCCGATAATCAATCCCAGCCACATTCCGGCCGCACCCATATTGTAATGAAAGGCAAAGAAGCAGCCTACGGGAAGACCAATGATCCAGTAAGCAATCGTAATTAAAATAGTTGGCAGCTTTACATCCTTAATGCCCCGCAAAAGACCAGCACCCGTTGCCTGGGTAGCATCAGAGATCTGGAAAACAGCAGCAAATAGTAAAAGAACGGCGGTTAAATGAACAACTTCAGGATTTTTATTAAATACCAGCGGCAATTGCCAACGGAAGATTATAAAAGCAACTGCACAGAAACAACCATATAGAAAAGCAGTGATAAAAGTCGTTTTGCCAATTACCCGAATCTTGTCCCAATCTGATCTTCCAAATGCATTACTTACCCTGATCGAACCAGCCTGGGAAAGACCCATGGAAACCATAAAAGTAAAAGCTGCACAACTCAGAGCAATCTGATGTGCTGCCAGAGAAATGGCACTGATGGTACCTATGATAATTCCGGAAACGGCAAATGCACCAATCTCTACGCCCATCTGAATACTACTGGGAATACCGATTCGTAAAAGCTCCCGGATAGTCGACAAACTATATTTCCATTGATGCTCGCGAACAGCAATAAAACGATTAAAAGTCCTGTGTTTTAAAACAATAATCCCCAGCACAAGAAAAATTATTGTTCTGGTAATCAGCGTCGCGCAACCTGCGCCCACCAGCTCGAGCCTGGGAAATCCCCAATTCCCATAGATGAGCAACCAGTTCAGAAATATATTGATGGGCAGCGCAGCAAGCGAAAGCATCATGGCCGTTTTCGTATACTCGAGACCGTCAGTAAATTGTTTAAGGGTCATAAATAACAACATGGGAATAACTGAAAGGCCCACCAGGGTCATGAAGGGCAGCGCCAGTTCCACCACCTGAGGGTCTTGTCCAAGGTGTTTCAATATATTTCTCCCGAAAACCAGTCCACCCGAAATGACCAGCGCAAAAGCTGTGCATAATAAGAAACCATTGAAAAGATAATGCGAAATCAGCTGATGGTCGCGTCGTCCGTTTGCCATGGAAACCAGCTGTGATACAGAGATTGTCATGCCAATTCCAATTACAAAAGGAATATTGGCAGCAGTCATCACAAGTGATGCAGCAGCCAGATGTTTATAACTGATATTCCCTACCATGGCAGTATCAATCAGGTGCAGGGATAATTGAGCCAGTTCTCCCATAATAATGGGTATGGCCAGTTGAATGGTTTTATAAACTTCCTTGTCCTTCCAGTCACTCATAAATAATAAAGTCTGCAAAGTTAATTGTAAGTTGTCAACGCAGAATTGTAAAACATAAATAAAGTCAAAATCAAAACTCAAAGAATATCCCGTTAACAATTATCAATTGACAATTAACAATTATTGCCGATTTGTTATCTTGTAAAAAAACTTGAAATGGAATCGATTCGCTGGGGCATATTAGGTTGCGGAAAAATATCCAGAAAATTTGCAGACGACCTTGCCCTGGTTGAAGGCGCAAAACTTATGGCCTTAGGTGCCAGGGAACTGTCTACTGCTCTGGAATTCGCCAGGGAATTTCCCGCTCCGCATGTGCATGGCAGTTATGAAGAATTGGTTTCTGATCCTGAAGTTGACGTGATATATATTGGAACGCCGCATGGACTTCATCGTGAACATACTTTGCTTTGTCTAAATCACGGAAAAGCCGTTCTCTGTGAAAAAGCTTTTGCCATAAATCTGCGGGAAGCCAAAGAAATGATTGACACGGCCCGTGCCAAAAAAGTTTTCTTGATGGAGGCACTCTGGTCAAAATTTCTTCCCCAGTATCAAAAAGTACAGGAACTTATTGCAGCCGGTGAACTGGGGGAAATAAAAAATGTACTCATCGATTTTGGATTTATTCCACAAGCTCCTGTACCGGTCAGGCTTTATGATCCTGCACTCGGAGGCGGCAGCCTGCTCGATATCGGGGTTTATAACGTATTCTTTGCGCTTTCATTCCTCGGCAGACCGGATGAAATCGAAGCATCCATGACTCCTGCATCTACCGGTGTAGATGAACAATGTGCGATGCTGTTCAAATATAAAAACGGTGCCATGGCCCAGCTTTTCTGTTCGTTGTCAACCAATCTTGGAACAGAAGCTGATATCGGCGGAACAAAAAACAGGATAAGGCTTACCAGCCGTTTTTATGCACCCAGTGCCAGAATAGAAATGTTTTCAGGAAGAGAAGAAACTAAACAATTTATTCCGGTAGATAAGGAACCTGGATCAGGCTATCAATACGAAGCACGCCATGTAGGTGAATGCTTGCGGAAAGGATTAAAAGAAAGTCCTATAATGACCTTCGACGATTCTTTGTTACTGATGGAAACGCTGGACCGCATCAGGGCAGTCGCAGGAATACATTATGCGGTAGATGTTGTTTAAGAGTTATGGGTTATGGGTTATGAGTTATGAGTTATGGGTTATGGGTTATGGGTTATGAGTTATGGGTTGGGTTTTTGTTTTGTTGTCAGGATAGCACTTTTTATCATTTTAAAAAGCGAAGATGCAGTTTTATGAATTTTTGTAAATTCATTCAATTCTATATAATTCGATTCTTTTAATAATTCAAGCCAATACATAGCTTCATCACATTCTTTTTGCGCTATAGCTAGTTTATGAATAAAATCATTTTTGCTCTCTGCGTTTTGTGCTTCCCTGATCATTGCACCGATAGAAGTCCCACTTTTCAATAATTGTTTGCTCAGAATATATTCCTTTTTTGATTCAACTAAATGCTTATAAAGTTTAATAATCTCGAAAGCGAATTTGAAACTGTACTCTTTTAAAATACTCTTTCCCATAGGAAGTAATTTATTCATCCCTTAGGAAGTAATCTAGTATTAATAACCTGTACATTATAAGTCAAAACACCTAAGCCATAACCCATAACCCATAACCCATAACCCATAACCCATAACTCAACTATTTAAGCGCTGCGTCTACAATAGTCTGCGCTTCCTGCAACATCAGATTTAAATGTTCACGACCCAAAAAACTTTCTGCATAAATTTTATAGATATCTTCCGTGCCGGAAGGCCTTGCGGCAATCCATCCATTTTCAGTATCAAGTTTGATGCCTCCAATGGACGCATGATTGCCGGGCGCCTTTGTCAGAACATCAGTTATCGTTTCACCAGCCATTGTTTTCTGTGTGATTTGTTCCGGACTCAATTTGGCAAGTTTGGCTTTTTGTTCGGCATTTGCCTTTGCTTCCACCCTGTCGTAAGTTGAATGACCCAGTTCATCCGCCAGGCCCTTATATATTTCTCCTGGATCTTTATTTAAGGTTGCCGTCATTTCGGCTGCAAGCAATGCCGGAATAAATCCGTCTTTGTCTGTGGTCCATACTTCTCCATTCAGTCTGCAGAAACTCGCACCTGCACTTTCTTCGCCAACAAATCCCAGTGATCCGTCAATGAGTCCGTCAACAAACCATTTAAATCCGACAGGAACTTCATATAGCGGATGATTTAGTTTTTTCGTAACACGGTCGATCATACGGCTGCTCACCAGTGTTTTTCCAATAGCAATTCGGGATTTCCATAACGGACGATGCTGCAATAAATAAAAAATACAGGTTGTCAGATAATTATTAGGTGGCACCAATCCCTCACTTTTCGTTACGATCCCGTGCCGGTCATGATCGGTATCGCAAGCAACGGAAATATCAAACTTATCCTTCATGCCGATCAGTCTTTGCATCGCATAGGGTGAAGAAGGATCCATCCTGATTTTCCCGTCCCAATCGACAGTCATGAACCTGAATGTCGGATCCACAATATCACTCACCACATGCAGATTTAATTTATACTTCTCCGCGATCGGGGCCCAGTAGTGAACACCTGCGCCTCCCAATGGATCTGCACCGATGCTGATCCTTGAATCACGGATAATATCCATGTTCAGCACGTTTTGAAGATCATTTACGTAATGGTTAAGATAATCGAAACGATGGGTTGTTGAAACGCGCAATGCTTTTTCATAACGCATTCTCAGAACGCCTTTCAGTTTATTTTCCAAAAACTCATTTGCTTTTTTCTCAACCCAGGAAGTAATTTCAGTACCTGCCGGACCGCCATTCGTAGGATTATATTTAAAGCCTCCATCATCAGGTGGATTATGTGAAGGCGTGATCACAATACCATCCGAAAGACCTTTCTCACGTCCCTTATTATATGTGAGAATCGCATGCGACACAGCAGGCGTGGGCGTATACTCATTATTTTCAGCAATCATCACTTCCACTTCATTTCCCGCGAGAACCTCCAATGCAGTAACTGCTGCCGGCTCTGAAAGTGCGTGGGTATCGATGCCAAGGAAAAGAGGCCCCTCAATACCGTTTTGTTTTCTATACAAACATATTGCCTGCGTGATGGCAAGGATATGCCATTCATTAAAGGAATTTGAGAAAGAAGAACCGCGGTGACCCGATGTGCCGAAACTAACTTTCTGCGCAGGTATGGTAACATCCGGCTGCTGGGCATAATAGGCAGTAATTAATCTTGGAATATTTACCAGGATGGAAGGATCGGCCGGTTTGCCGGCAGCAGGACTTATATTCATGGAAATCAATTTTAATAAATTCAGTCACCTGCATTTAATGCAACAGACGTGATTTTTTCAGGCAGCCAGACGCGCATGGAATTTGCACCACGGTTTGCCCAGGTATAATAAGGGATAGCTATGATTTTCTCCTGATGAATTTGTATCCCTTCGCCACCCACTGCCGGCACGGATAATTCTGCATTCCCCTGCAGGGCAATCACCTGTTCATTCAGGATCTTATATGACACGGATTTAAAAACAGTATTAGGTTTCACTAAAACATTCCATACAGAGCCTACATTGTCTGCTCCTTCAATACAATATATAAAAGGTCCGCGTTGAAGTGCAATCAGGTTTATATCGTTGCGGAGACTGTCCATCGCGCGAATACGAAGTGCTTCCATAGGAAAAGAAAAACTAACCTGGTCACCTTTTTTCCAAAATCTGCTAATGGACACATATCCATTTTCTATTTTGGTATCAACCCTTTCTCCATTCACCATAAACCCAATACGCTTTGGCTTATCATTGATGAAACGATAAAGTGCGCCAGGAGAAGCTTCACCAATTGCCCATCCGGGGACTCTTATAATGACTGAAAATTTTCCCTTGCTGTCAGGATCTATCTTCAGAACGACTTTCCCATCCCAGGGATAGTTGGTTTCAGTAGCAACCGATACACTATCCTTTCCCATTGCCATTCGCGTATTGCTGTTTACAAAAAGATTTACCCAGATACCTTCTTCAGATTTTCCATAAATATAATTGCCAAGAGAAGCAACAAGCCTCGCGATATTCGCCGGGCAACAGGCAGTTCCGAACCAGGCGCTGCGGGTATTCTGTCCCATCGAAGCCAGCGGATTATCATAAAAAAAACGGTCGCCACTCAGACTGAGTCCGTCAAGAGCTGCATTGTATAAACTTTTTTCCAGCACATCCACATATCGTCCGTCACCTGAAAGCTGCGCCATACGCTGGTTCCAGAAGACCATGCCTACTGATGCACAGGTCTCGCAATAGGCAGACTGATTAGGAAGATCATAATCATGCGTAAATCCTTCGTTGTTGCCGGAAGATCCGATGCCACCCGTCAGGTACATATTTCTTTGCACCACATCTTCCCAAACTGATTTCATGGCTTTCATATAACCCAGATCACCGGTTAATGACCCAACATCTGCCGCACCAGTGTATAGATACATGGCACGAACTGCGTGGCCTGTAATGCTTTTTTGCTCTTTAACCGGAAGAACATCCTGCCAGTATGCTGAATTTCCCCATTGAGGATGCTGCTTTCCGCGCTGCTGCAGGTACCAGTCCGCCAGCTTCAGGTAACGATCATTGTTAGTAACACGATAAAGCTTTACAAGTGCCAGTTCAATTTCTTCATGCCCGCTGAACCATGGTTTGTTTCCTAATCTGAAAGTACTGTCGATATGATTAGCCAAACGGATCGCTACATTTAATAAACTTGTTTTCCCTGTTGCATTATAATAAGCAACGGCAGCTTCGATCAAATGTCCTGCATTATAATCTTCGTGTTTTTCGACTTCCGTCCATCGCCTGTCAATCCCATTTAAAGTAAAGTAAGTATTCAGATAACCATCGGGCAACTGGGCAGCAGCAATTTTTTCTATCCATTCATCCGCTTTTCTTTCCAGTGCAGTATCATGACTTGTGCTGATAGAATAGCTCATTGCTTCCAGGGCCTTATATACATCACTGTCATCATAATAAATGCCCTCATGCTTTTCTCCTTTCTTCCTGGCAACTTTTTCAAAATTTCTGATTCGGGGCGTTGCTATTTCGGTCTGGTAAATACAGGCCTGGAGTGTTTTTGTAGCAACGAGGTCCATTTTAGGTTTCCAGAACCGGTCGGTTATATTCACTTTGGAGAAATTGATGAATTCAAACTTCTCCATGGGTGTCTGGGCAAAGGCAGACTGACCAATCACAGATGCAGAGAGTAAAATCAGGTTCCGGCAAAGCATTATCATAGTTACTAAAATCCCTCCATGCACAAAAAATCTAAATTATCGGGGGCAGACCGAAAAACCGAATATTTTATTTATTGGGATAATTCTTATATTTACCCAACTAACTATTGCATGAGAAAGTCCGCTTCCATCATTCTGCTGCTTGTTCTCCTTTTCAATATGATCGGGTACCGTGCCTGGTTCTTTTATGCTGAAAAGAAGGCTGATGCTGCCATGGAAGCCCGGATTGACAAAGACCAGTATGACGAAAATGATCTTGTTACTCTTGAGATTCCACTTTACAACCCTTATCAGCTTGAACAAAAGACTTTCGAACGTGCCAATGGCGAAGTGAATATTAACGGGAAAACTTTCAGATATGTAAAACGTAAAGTATCTGATGGCAATCTGATATTACTCTGCCTCGCTGATAACCACAAAACTGTTTTGAAGAAAGCAAGGACTAATTATGAAAATGCGGCAAATGATCTTGCAGGAAATAACAGGAGTTCAAGACTTCAGAAGAATTTTGGTGGAAGCGACTATATTAATCAGTGTGGTAGTGTGGTAGTGTGCGAGTGTGGTAGATTAGATTTAAAATTTTCTACTTTCCATACTGTTAACTTCACTGATCCCCTTATCACTACACCCGGCAAACCGCCTCAATTATCTGCCTGAACCCTGTCTGTTCCTTCTTTTCCATTTATTTAAATACTGTCTATGTCACGATTATTTCTGATAATCGGCATTCTTCTGTTATTAGCTACAGAAATATTGCGCGTTTATTTTATCATGCCCTTCCCGGGTAGTCAGCACTCCAATAGTATTGACATCGCATATTTTATCGAAAAATATAAATGGATACTTCGTATCATTGGAATCCTGCTGGTGGCCGTGCCTTTATACCGGATCTTTTCTGGAAAGGGAAAAATATTCCTGAAGATCCTGTTATCACTGGTCATCATTCTGTACGTTATTATCTTTCTTCTTTTTCAATTTCAGGTTTGAAGCAGATAAGATGTTTTATCAGCCTTCTATTAAAAACTTTTCAGCGGCTGCAGAAAATAAAATTGATTCCGATAAGCTGGTTATTGGCATCGAAATAAATGGTCAGTCCAGGGCCTACCCAATTCAAATTATCGGTTATCATCACCAGGTAAGGGATACCGTTGGAAACAGGCCCGTCATGGTCACCTATTGTACAGTCTGCAGAACCGGACGCGTGTATAGTCCTTTGATAAATGGAAAGCCCGAAACATTCCGCCTTGTCGGTATGGATCATTTCAATGCGATGTTTGAAGATGCAACTACGAAAAGCTGGTGGCAACAGGCAACCGGTGTTGCTATTGCAGGTCCTCTGAAAGGATTTCATCTTTCAGAAATACCTTCCCATCAGGCCTCTCTCTCTTCCTGGATGCGGCTGCACCCAAATTCAACTGTCCTCCAACCGGATTCAAATTATAAAGAAGAGTATGATGATCTCGCTGATTTTGATAAGGGAACCATCAAGGGTCACCTGGAAAAAAGAGATTCAGCATCCTGGAAAAAGAAATCATGGGTGGTCGGAGTAAAAACAAATGGATTCGAAAAAGCCTATGACTGGAACGATCTGCTGAAAAATTATTTTATTCAGGATACGATTGGAAGATTCCCGGTTTTACTGGTGCTCGAAAATGACACGAGCAGTTTTCATGCATTTAGCCGTGACATGCAGGGCAGAATACTTTTCTTTACGCTGGACAAAGCAGCAGCCCAACTCAGCGATTCCAATACACATTCCATCTGGACGCCCGATGGTCTCTGTATAAGCGGGCCTTTAAAAGATGCAAAACTCCGGCCGCTGGCGGCATACCAGGAATTCTGGCATTCCTGGGAAAATTTTCATCCATACACATCTCAATATAAACCGTAGAATATGGCATACATCCAATTAAATAATGGCTTACCCGGCATCACAGGATTACTGGAAAATCGCGTGGATACAGCTGCACCTATCCGCGAACTCACGCAGATTCTTTTGCGTGGAAAAAATACGCTGACGGAAATGGAAAGAGAACTCATAGCTACCATCGTTTCTTTTAAGAATCAATGTCACTTTTGCACAAGAGCACACGCTGCAACAGTTATAGCACTTGGCGGAAACAACGAATTGCTGGACAAAGTATATCATGATCTCGAAAATGCTCCCCTCTCGGAGAAAATGAAATCACTGCTCGTGATCGGATCAAAAGTTCAGGAGATCGGTAAAGCCGTTCTTCCGGAACATATCGAACGCGCTAAAAAAGCGGGCGCAACAGATAAAGAGATTCACGATACGGTTTTGATTGCAGCACTTTTTTGCCTGTATAACAGGTACGTGGATGGGATGGGAACTTATTGTCCAGAGGATCCTGCCTATTATCAGAAACTCGCAGCGAGACTGACAACGATCGGATACGACAGACCGAAAGATGCATTGGCAAGAAAAGGAGAAGAAAGTTTTAAATAAAAACATGCACACAACAGTAGAAATTCCTTCAACGAAAAATATTCCGCTTCAAAAAAACAAGCGGGCATTATTTCTCATCTGCTTTTTCAGCAGCATGTTTGGAGGAACCGTTTCTACCCTGATGTCTGTTTACCTGCCAGATGTGATGAAAGATCTTTTGCATAATTCAACTACTCAAACCTTCGATAATATAAGTGCAACCATCAATGCCATTTTCATTTTTGGATGGACGGCAGGCGGAATTATCTGGGGAATTTTCTGTGATACGCTGGGCCGGAAGAAATCTTTTATTTATGCTACGATTTGTTATGGATTTTTTACGATCATGACAGGTCTCTCACCTACCTGGTTCAGTGTGGTTTTATGCCGCTTCCTTTCAGGATTTGGTATCGGCGGCGTGCTCGTTATTACGAATATTTTAATTTCTGAAGGATACCAGGATAAAAAAAGAGGCATTCTGCTGGGCATTTTATCTATCTCCATTCCCGTTGGAATTTTTTCTGCAGGCCTGCTTACTTACCTTATTTCCCAATGGAGATATGCATTTATCGTTGGCGCCATTCCGGTGATCCTTTCCATACTGGCAGCATTCTATTTTACCGAATCAGAAAAATGGGCCATCGCAAAACAGAAAGGTAAAGAAGCAAGGAATAATCTGAATCAACTATTCAATAAGGAGAACAGGAAAAATCTGATCATGGGTTCACTCGTATTCGGCGCTGCACTGATCGGTTTATGGGCGACATTCTCCTGGCTTCCTTCATGGATACAAAACCTGGTTTCAGGAACCAGCGGACAAAAAGAAAGAGGCCTCGCCATGATGCTGATGGGTGGCGGAGGTTTACTGGGCGGATTTATTTCCGGTTGGGTTGTTCATGCGCTGGGTTTGAAAAGAACACTGCTCATTTGTTTTGGGGCGAGTTTTATTTTAGCATTTATTTTATTCAGGCTCACCACATCACTTTCTTTGAGCGCTTACCTGCAGATTGCTTTCATCACCATTTTTTTCGGCATGAGCCAGGGTGCATTATCCATGTACATTCCCGAGCTCTTCCCAACATCATTAAGTGCCACGGCAACCGGTGTATGTTTTAATCTGGGTCGCATCATTACAGGTGTTGCAGTTTTTTTTATCGGCTCACTTGTAGAAATGCTGGGTGGATATGGCAACGCTATATTTTATTTTGATTTTGTTTTTCTTATAGGATTTGTTCATTACGCTGTTTAATAAACAAACAAGACATGATGAATACTTCACTAAATAACTTTTTCAATTATTCACTGCTTTAAGCTTTAGGCTTTAGGCTTTAAGCCTTTAGCCTTACGCTTTAAGCCTTAAGCTTAAAAAATGGCTTATATCGAAGTAGAAGAAGGAGTACCAGGAATCAGGAGTCTTTTTAATTTCAGTCCGGAAACAGGTAAACCATTATGCGATCTCGCGGAAGTTTTACTAAGAGGTCCTTCCCCACTGAGTTCAGCCGAAAGAGAATTGATCGCTGCATTTGTTTCAAACCGCAACAGCTGCATGTTTTGCATGAACAGTCACGCTGCCGCTGCAAGATTTTTATTTGATGAAGAAAAGCAGGTTGTCGATGATCTTCTGAAAGATCAGACAGCAGATTCTCTTTCACCTAAGATGAAGGCGCTGCTATGGATCGCAGGCAAAGTTCAAATTAGTGGTAAGTCAGTAACAGCAGAGGATATAGAATATGCGCGACAGGCGGGTGCCGATGATACGGATATCCACGATACCGTATTGATCGCTGCGAGTTTCTCCATGTTCAACCGATATGTTGACGGGCTCGCCAGTTACACACCACCAAATGAAGAAGCTTATATAGAGATGGGGAAAAGAATGGGACAAAAAGGTTATCATATTTAAAACAAACAAAATGGCATTTATCGATTTGCAAAATGAACTGCCGGGTATACGCGGTCCGATGATTTACCGGCCCGAGACAGGCACGATCCTGAATGAGCTGGCAGAAGTATTATTACACGACGAAGACAATACACTGAGTCGCGGTGACAGGGAAATGATTGGCGCATATACCTCCTATCTGAATGATTGTTTTTTTTGTCAGAATGTTCATGGCGCCATGGCCCAGCATTATTATGAATGCGATATGCAGTTCATTGATAATATCAAGAAGGATTTTCATTCAGCAGAGATTTCTGAAAAATTAAAGTCATTACTCTCCATCGCAGGCAGTGTGCAAAAGGGCGGTCGATATGTAAGACCGGAACAAATTGAAGAAGCAAAAAAACTGGGCGCCACGGATCGCGAGATTCATGATACGGTTCTGATCGCTGCAGCATTTTGTATGTATAACCGGTACGTCGACGGACTCAATACCTGGGCTCCGACGGACAGGCAGGTATATGTTGATCGTGCACCGATGAGGGCGAGGGAGGGGTACTCTCAACTGGGACTTACTAAATAGTGTGCAAGTGTGGTAGTGTGGTAGTACTTATCACTTCACTACCACTCTTCCACACTACCACACTACCACACTACCACACTAAAAAAAATAACCATGCCACATATTGATGTCGATAAAACGCTACCGGGAATCCGCTCACTAATGGCCTTTCGCCCGGAAACTGCCGAGCCGCTAAGTGCGCTGGCGGAAGTATTACTGAGAGATACGACAGGATTGAGTCCTGCAGAACGCGAACTGATCGCCACTTATGTTTCCTATCTGAACGATTGTTTCTACTGCCATAACTCTCACGGAGAAATTGCAGTATGCTATCTGGATGGTGATCGCGACCTGGTGGAAATGGTGCGAAAGAATTATAAAGAAGCTCCTATTTCTGAAAAACTAAAATCACTCCTGCAGATTGCGGGCAAGGTTCAGAAAAGCGGAAAGTCGGTTACTGCCGGAAGACATCGAAAACGCGCGGCAACACGGAGCCACCGACAGGGACATTCACGATACGGTTTTAATTGCAGCAGCATTTTGTTTGTTCAATCGATATGTAGATGGCCTCGCTTCCATAGCGCCGCAGGATCTTTCTACATATCCCGAAAGAGCGAGACAGATTGTGGAACAGGGATACGGGGCGCATATTTATTCGAAAACATAAAGAGGTATATGGTTATGAGATATGGGATATGAGTTATGGGTTTAACTCAAAAATTATATCTCATATCCCATAACCCATATCTCATAACCTCCGAAATATCTCATAACCCATAACCTGAAGAATAACCCATAACCAACATAACCCATAATCCATAACCCATAACCATAACATACATACCATTAACTAATCTAACAATGAGAAAAATAAAGTTTATATCTACACTTCTTATACTCATCACCTGGACGCCGCTGATAAGTAATGCACAGGTGAAACCCATTACCGGGACTATAACAGACGGTAAGGGCCATCCCATATTTGGGGCAAGTATTATTATCCTTGGTTCCACACAGGGAACGGTTACTGATGAATCAGGAAAGTTCAAATTAAACGTGCCGGAAAATGGTACCCTGGTCATCACTTCTACCGGATACAAAAGTCAGGTGCTCAAACTCACCGGTTCATCCGAATTAAACATTGATATGTTTGAAGATATCGGTCGACTCGATGAAGTAGTCGTTACAGGATTAAGTACGACAATCAAAAGAAGAAACCTGGCCAACGCAGTCACGACGATCAATGCCACACAGCTCAATGGCGTGGCGCCTTCGCAGACATTCGACCAGGCGCTGAGCGGAAAAATTCCAGGCGCCACCATCAATGCCAATACCGGCGCACCGGGCGGCGGAGAATCTGTTAAGTTGCGCGGTGTAACTTCTGTTTACGGGAATACACAACCGCTTTATGTGATTGATGGAGTATTTGTTGACAACACTTCAACATCTGCAGGTTTGAATTTTGTAACCTTAGCAGCCAGTGGTGGTGCGCTCACTTCCAATCAGGATAATCCTTCAGGAAGAATTTCAGACATCAATGCTGAAGACATTGAAAATGTCGAAATACTCAAAGGCGCTTCTGCAGCAGCCATCTATGGTTCGAGGGCATCTGCAGGTGTTATCATCATTACAACAAAAAAAGGTAAGGCCGGAAAAACACATATCACTTTCTCGCAGGACCTGGGATTTATTAAAGTAAGCAGACTGCTGGGCGTGCGACAATTCACTGCACAGACAGCAGCCAGTCTATCCAGTGATAGTTTAACAGGTGTAAAATATGCTTATGAATTTGACACGGCTCAGGCAAGCGGAAAACTGTATGACTATGAAAAAGAAATATACGGCAATACAGGTTTCGCAAGAAATACGCTCGTAAGTGTGAGCGGAGGAAATGAAAGAACAACTTTTTATATGTCCGCCGGCGTGAAGGATGAAACAGGGATCGTACAGAATACAGGATACAGAAATACGAGCCTGCGTTTTAATATCGATCACCATATTTCTGACAATGTGCGAATCGGCATCAGTACAAATTATCTGAACACAGGTGCAGACCGCGGACTTTCAGGAAATGATAACGCAGGTGTAACAATAGGTATCGCGCTTTCATCCACTCCGGAGTTCGCTCAGTTGCATCCGGATCAATATGGCAACTATCCGAACAACCCATTCGCAGCTTCCAATCCTTTACAAACGATTGCGCTGATGAAAAATCATGAAGGAGTAAATCGTTTCATCACGGGCATCGGACTCGAAGCCGTATTTCAGAAGTCAGCCAAAAGCGTTACCAAATTTATCGGAGGAGGTGGTTTTGATTTTTACAGTCTGCAGACAAATGTTCTCTTCCCCAGTGTTCTGCAATTTCAATCCGTTAACCAGGGAACATCCGTTCAGGGATTTACGAATAATTTAAACATCAATTTTATTACTTCGTTAGTAAACACCTATACTGCATCAAGGAATCTGACATTGACTACGTCTGCTGGATTTACACAGGAAGACGGTAATTATAATAATCTTCTGGATGCGGCAACACAGGTGATCTCAGGTCAGTCGAATGTTAACCAGGCGGGTTCATTGACATCAACCCAATTCCGATCACAATTCCAGAACCAGGGAATATATATTCAGGAAGAAGCAAGCATCATTGAGTCCATCACTGCTACAGCTGGTGTACGCTTCGATCGTTCATCCAACAACGGAGACGCAACGAAATTTTATGTGTATCCGAAAGCAGGACTTTCCTGGAACCTTACACATAGCGGCATCCTGGATCCCAATGGTGTATTCAGCAACTTTAAATTAAGGGCCGCATATGGTGAAGCCAACAATACGCCGGCTTATGGATCCAAGTTTACTGCCATGAATGTTTCCAATATCGGAGGACTACCAGGCTCATTGATTGGCACACAGGAAGGACAACCGAATATAGAACCAGAACGGCAGGCTGAATTTGAAACAGGAATTGATTTCAGTGTACTGAATGGTGCATTGAATTTTGAACTGACTTATTACAAGAAGAATATTTATAATTTCCTGATGCTGAGCAATCCTCCCTCCTCTTCCGGATTTGCAACCAGCTGGCTGAATGCGGGAGATCTGCAAAACAAGGGTGTTGAACTGAGTCTGAATGCACGTCCTGTTACGACAAGAAATTTTGTATGGACCACTACTTTGAATTTCTGGCTGAATCGTTCACTCGTTACGAGACTGATCATTCCCCCAACACCGCAGGGATCTTTTGGATATGTGCTCGGTTCTTTCCAGATACAGCAGGGAGCATCTGCCACTCAAATATTGGGACTTTCACCAACTGGTATTGTAAAGTGGGGTGATGCTGAACCTATCTTCCAGATGAATACTTACAATGAACTTACTTTCATGAATAAATTCAGTCTCCGGTTCCTTCTTCATTGGAAAAACGGCGGACAAAATGTTAATCTCACCAACCTGGAAAATGATTTCGGTGGAACGAGTGCAGACTGGGATGCACAGACCATTCAAAAAGGAGTTCCCAATGGTGCATATCGCATAAGCCAGGTTGGAACGAGCGCACAGGAATTCGTACAGAATTCAGGATATGTGAAACTGCGTGAGATCGGGTTGTATTATTCTTTCAGCACCACAGCGAATAATTTTGTTAAAGGTGTTCGACTCGGTGTATCCATGACAAACTTTTTTGTCTGGACAAAATATACATCGTACGATCCTGAGGTTTCGAATTTCGGAACAGGTTTCTCCAGTGGTGTGGATGTGGATCCTTATCCCGCAACCAAACGCGCTGATTTTCACATTGCACTGGATTTTTAAACCAACTGAATCAACAATTATGAAAAAAATAATTATAAAAAGTCTGCTTATTATCACTGCCGGCACGCTCTTCGTTTCCTGTCAGAAAGATTATGGAAATCTGAACAGTCCGACGGTTGAAAGTTTTTTGTCAAACGCACCAGCGAGTGATCTGAATAATCTTGTCACCGGATCAGAATCCGGCATACGTACCAACTCGGCTCTTTATCTCGATGATGTAGGAACAATCGGAAGAGAAATCTATCGCTTCTCTGCTTCTGAACCACGCTACGTAACTGATCTGCTGGGTGCAGGAAGTGCTGTACTCAGTAACAGTAATTTTTATATCACCAATACCTGGGCTTCCAGATACCAGGTAATAAAAAATTGCAATACGCTGATTCAGGCAGCCACAAATTCAACGCTGATCAGTCCTGCGGAAAAAGCAGGTTATACAGGATTTGCAAGGACCATCATAGCTTTCCAGCTTTTACTGAACCTGAATCTTACGGATTCAAATGGCATACGATTGGATGTAAGCAATCCGGATGCGCTTGGTCCCATTGTTGGTCTTATACCGGCATTGAATGGCATACAGAGTATTCTGGATTCAGGAAAAACAGATCTGCAGACTGCAACTGTAATATTTCCTCTCTCCAGTGGATTTGCCGGTTTCAGTGATGCACCAGGACTATTGCAATTTAATCGTGCACTATCTGCGCGCGTAGAAGTATATCTGGGTAACTGGAACGCTGCACTCACTGCCCTCAGCGAATCTTTTTATGGATTAAATAGTCCATTTAATCTCGGTGTTTACAGTGTCTTTGGAACAGGATCCGGCGACCAGTTGAATCCTGCATTTATTCCTCAGGATAATACGGGTGAAGTGCGCGTTGCGAATCCATCTTATGCAGCAGACATTCTTCCGGGAGATGATCGCATTAGCAAAGCGACACTCAGACCGGTTGCTTCGCTTGATGGTCTCAGCAGCGACCGCGATGTGTGGATCTTCACAAGCTCCACCGCTCCCATGTCTCTTATCAGGAATGAAGAACTGATCCTTATATATGCCGAAGCAAATATTCAGTTGAACAATCTTCCGCAAGCTGTCGCTGCGTTGAATGTGATCCGCACGGGGCATAACCTTCCCGTATATTCCGGCACCGTCGACCAGCCATCGCTTATCAACGAAATGCTGTATGAAAGAAGATACTCCTTATTCATGGAGGGCCACCGCTGGATTGATGTGCGCCGCTATAATCTTTTAAGCACCCTGCCCATCGACCGTCCGGGCGATGATGTGTGGACTGAATTTCCGTTGCCTGTTTCGGAACAGTAAAGCGATTATGTATTAATGAAAAAGGCCGCTCATCGATGGGCGGTTTTTTTTAATAAAGCATCTCTATGATAAAAGCATCAATTCGTTTTTAATTTCTATATTTCCAATATTTAAGACTTTAAATCGTATTTTAAAACATTCTTGTGAGCTTCTATCATTAAGTTATAGATTTTGAGATTATTCTCTTTTATTTTTAGCAATGGTTCAGCTATTTGTTTTGACGGATGTACACCGTCAAAATAGAAGTACCAAAAGCTTTTAATTTTCTTATCCGGTAGTTCATTAAGTAAATAAACAACAAGGTCTTGTTTTCTTAATACTCTTTTTCGTAACCCTTCTTGAAAAGCATCTACAGCATCGGCATCCCAATGCCCTCCGATAGCTATTGAAACAATTTTTTTGTAATACAATGTATCATTGATATTATTTAAATTATTAAATAATTCGAATATGTGGTTTTTAACCTGACTGTATAGTGGCGCTTCTATGCAATTATTGTATCCATATAAATCATTAAGCTCTTTGAAACTATTCGGAAATAAATCAAAAAATTGTTTTCTATATATTTGAGTTTTACTTGAAGAGTTAATTGAAAGCTTATATAGCTCTCGCAAATGCTTTGCTTTTACAATAATACTATCTTGGATTGGAGCTTTTTCATTTAATATCAAATACGCTTTAGATGTTGATATATTAAAGAAAAAAATTAAAGCGATTAAACAATATATTCTCATTGAGTTATTATTTTGGAGGATCATGAATAATTACTTGTACGTTCCCTTTATGGCGGTTTGTTTTTCTCGTATTGATTTGTAGTCATATATTTTTATTTCAATAATAATTAATTTAGAGGGCTAATGCACCTAAACCCCCTGACATAATAATTGCAGTTGCAATAACAGCCGTTGCTGTAATACCCCCAGCTTTAAATGTTGCATCTCCACCAGTAATAATTCCGTTAGCAGTGTGGCTCCCTCCAGCAGAAACTTGTCCTATACCATTTCCAATTCCAATTCCTACATGCCCTTCATAATAGAAATCGATTTATCATTCCCATATCCTAGAGTAAGAACGCCACCAATCGTAACCGAAGTTCCTTCGGGTTTTCCGTTACTAGTTGATGCATCCGAGGTAGTCAGTGAGCCTTCTTCTCCTACAACGGTTCCTGTATGCACAGAAGCTTTTAGTTCGTCACCGAAACCGGTCTTTAGTAAAGTGTAATCTGCTGTTGATTTCGTTGTGATTGTTGAGCCAGATAAAGGTTTTGCTTTCCCTCTGTATACCGCATTTTAGGTATTTATTGGAAAAATTTATTAATCCTTGGGAGAGATATGTAGTTTTTTAGGCCTTGATTTCTAATAACGTTAATTACACAAAACAATTACTTCCAAAAAACAAACATTGCATTGCCTTTATCTTTATAAACCAAATGAAGATTATTTAAAAGCTGCTCCTTGAATTTTCTCTTTCTTGAAAGGTTTTCACTTCTATCAAAATCGCGATTTATATTTTTCCAATTGCCAAGTTCTTTTCCCCTACTAAAACCGACTAAGTATAAATTTGCCTCATTAGCATTGTCATCAGGTTCAATATAAATGTGTATGACTTCATTTTCTTTAGGGCAATAGATGTACATGTGAAAATTATTATTCTTATCATACAGCTCCTCCAAATCATTCAGGTTTTTGAAATTGGCATTATTTTCTTTTAAAGTATCAATTGCTCGCCTTAGTTTAGCCGGGTTTACATAAAATTTATATTTCTGTGCATAAGAATAACTTCCGGCCGCGAGCCAACCGTTGTCGATACCTACTATTAAAAAGCAAATAATAGTAATCATTATAATAAATGGAAATATTAGTTTTTTCATACAATAAATTAGATCATTAGGGGAATTGTCTAAAGGCTATTGCTGTAATGGTTTTTGGAAGAGTTGAAAAAAATACTGCAGCTGCTAGTAAGCCACATTGTACTCTATCCTTTGTCGAATAAAATGGTGTTACTGCAACACCAAATGCTGAACCAGCCAATTTATAATCAGCAGATATTGCTTTAAAATTCATAAGCAGCCCAGACGCCCCCTGTATATGCAATTTATCATAATCTTGATCATGACTTCTCGCAAAGAGATCCGCAAAACCGGTGACTGGTGCACTATAGTTTTCGACACCTCGATAATCTGTAGGATTATTGCCACCAATATAGTTAGTTCCTCCAAAATTATGACCGAGCGTTGAAGGGTCCAGATTACTCTTGGGGTCAGTTGGATTATTTTGCGGATCTTGTTTAGGTTGTACAGGTTTACCATTTGGTTTATTTTTCGGTTGCTTTCCACCTTCGACTTTTTGATCTCCATTCTCAACTACACTTCCATCCTCATTAGTAGTCACATTTTGATTTAATGAATTCGATACTACTTGCGCAAAATTATTATTGGTAATATTTGAAAACATTTCATCTGTTCCTTGCTCCGCTTCGCTTTTTTCTCTTTTATGACCCATAGAATTGTCCCCGTTGTCAACATATCCTGTAGCCGCAGTATAGGCCATCCCATCCGGGTCAATAAATCTTATTGGATTATCTACAGCGTAGTTGTAAGGTGACCATTTCCTGTATTTTTCAGATAATGGATCGATTACCATCCATCTTCCTATTTGCGGATCATACATTCTAGCTCCATAATCATAATCTTCTAGTCCCGTACCATCACTGAACTCTTTATTCTGAAGTTCCTTTCCGTTGTATCGGTATTTATTCTCCGCATAAAAAGGTTTCAATGCTTTTGAAGAAATCGCAGCCATTGTTAAACCAAATGGGTAATAGTGGTTTTCTTCCAACAGCGGTCCGGCATATTGTTTTACTACCAGGTTGTCAAAGAACGCATCCCAGTTGGGGGTTTCATTACTAACCCAAATATAAAGAAATCCATTCTTTGTTATAGGGAGTCCTGTATATCCTATTGTGTTTAGCGTTCCGGCTGCACCAACAACAACAGCTCCGCTCTGCGGATAACTGCTTACGTATTTTAACTGGTCATCCAACAGAATCCAGTTCAGATAAGCTTTGGGTTTTGTTGTTTGGTTCGGATCATCCGCAGGAAGAAAACTATTCAGTGCGGCATAAATAGGGCTCGTAGTTTGATTATTCAGATCCGTGATCGAACCTTTACCTCCGGCTGTCATGTTAACAACACCAGTTGCAAGGGATGCCAGTACATCTGTTAGACTGCTATTGGGTGTACTCGTGGTGCCAGTGTTGTAGAAAGATTCGACCGCAATGTCAACCTTATCTCCACTCATTACTTTGAGCAGAAGCGAAGGGCCCGTTTTATGTCCACCTGTATTTCCATTTACTTTAAAGACGGTATCATTTGGATTTGTGATCGTCAGATCAACTGGATAACCCGGAGCAGCGGTTCTTGCAATAGTAGTTGTTGTAAGATTTGCGAAGAGCTGGCTTTCGGTTGCTCTAAAGGCAGCTTCTCCACTGGCAAGATATGTGGCTGTGTCTTTTTGCTGGGTCAGCACCATTCTTGTATTTCCCAGGTGGTCCTTTTCGAAGAAATCATATTCGAATGCGTAGGCCGAATATCCGGTAGAGTATTTATGATAGGCCCACCGAACACGTCCTTCTTCCTGTCCAATGAACTGCAAGGTATCAATGCCACCTGTAGGATTGGTAATGGTGTCAGTCTGTTGGTAAACAAAACCACTTATATAAAGTGTGGTCACCGTGTGCCTGCTCGTGGAGTCGCTGGTTACTTTTTTTATCTTTCCTCCTGAAGCGTCATAGGTATAAACGATATTTCCCTTGGTATTTGGATGAACGAGGGTTGGAAGATTCAGATAATTGTAGGTAATCTTATCGATCAGTTTGTTGTTATCCGTGATGAGATTTCCATTCCCATCGTAGGTGTAATCGTAAGAACCTTTGGTCCCTGTATAATGGAAATCTCCCAGCTTGCTGTTCACATCATTAGCGGTATCATTTACCTGGCTTAGTTTGTTACTATTTGTCTGATAAGTATAAGCCAATTGGTCAATATAAACCGACCCTCCTACTTTAAAACCCTTCTGGTTCATAGTGAGGATATTTCCATTGGCATCGTATTTCAGATTACCGGTGGTAAAATCTATTTATCCATTATCTCAAGCCTAGCCGGTTGTATTCTGTAGAAAATCCTTGTCGTGTAGTATTTTCACCAGGAATTCAAAAATGCTTTCATAATCTTACTCCAAAAAAAGAATAATATAAATCAAATATTTAAATTAATTAAACGCTATAAAGTGTTAACCTAGTTGTATTAAATTCATCAAATACCTCAACATTAATTTTTTTTTCCGGAAATAAAAGTAGACAATTTATTTCCCAACTTTTCTTCAAAACTTTTCCCAATTCATCAATTTTCATATTATAAGAATCTAATGCTTCGTCGGTTTTCCGATTGATACTAAAATAATCCATTAGCTCATATTTATTGCACATTCGTTCAATCTCCCTGATATTACCATTATAATGTTTGTACCACTTTTTAAAGGATTCTTCATTATATCGAAATCCGATTATTATACAACCATCTTTTACAATAAAATTTGGATAAAAAAGTTTGCTGAAAGCAATCGCAGCATTAATGTCGTACTTTAAATTGAGGTATTCTCCAATATCCCAATTCTCGGGGTTAAGATTTTTTATTTCGTCAAATTCAGGTAATAAGTTTTCACTTATATTCAACAAACTTTTTATAATCATTTTTCTAGTTTCATTTATTAATGCCCGGTGGTGTTTCATGTGGATCAGCAGGCTCGATTTTCATTTTACCAGGCTTAACGGTTCCATCTGGTAATTTATTTTCCGTAGCTACTTTTTTTGTTGCTCCTTCAATGCCGTGACGCGCCGAACTTCTAGCGGCCTCAACTTGTTTCACCAATTTTCCATTCTTGTCATAGGTTGAATATCTTGTTGTTTTCCCCTCCGCATCTTTAGATTCTATTTTACTGGAATTAGGGGTTCCTTCAGAATTTGGTGCATTTCTTTGTTTGGTTGAAGGACCACTTGGATTACTGCTATTTTGAGATTTATTGGATGCATTTTCATTTAGTATCTTCTTTATTAATTTTAATCCTCCTGCTCCTAATTCATTAAACACCAATCCAAGTCCGACTGCAACAGCATCTGAATTTCCTCTTGTTTGTAGTCTCTGATCTAGTTGTTCAGGAGATATTTTGCCTGATTGTACATCATTTAAATCCTTTTCAATTCTGAAATCAGCCCAAGCAGCCTCTAATCCTTCTAATTCAACATGAGCTATAACTTTGTTTTCTGAAAAAGCATATACACTGTTATATTCATATTTTTCCGCAAGAGGGTCCACTTGCCAGAATCGTCCAATTTGAGGATCATCCATTCGCCATTTAAATTCATATAATTCTAATCCGCTTCCATCACTAAATTCTTTATTTTGCAGTTCTTGTTTTTGAAACCTAAATTTATTTTCAGCATAAAAAGGTTTCAATGCTTTCGAACTAATTCCAGCCATTGTTAGCCCGAAAGGATAATAATGATTTTCTTCCAGCAACGGTCCGGCGTATTGTTTTACAACCAAATTGTCAAAGAACGCATCCCAGTTAGGGGTTTCATTACTTACCCAAATATAAAGAAATCCATTCTTTGTGATGGGAAGACCAGTGTATCCTATTGTGTTGAGTGTGCCGGCTGCGCCGACGACGACAGCCCCGCTTTGAGGATAGGAGCTCACATATTTTAACTGGTCGTCTAACAGAATCCAGTTCAGATAAGCTTTGGGTTTTGTTGTCTGGTTCGGATCATCCGTTGGAAGAAAACTATTCAGGGCTGCATATATAGGACTCGTCGTTTGATTATTCAGATCAGTAATAGATCCTTTGCCGCCAGCGGTCATATTAACAACTCCTGTTGCAAGGGATGCCAGCACATCCGTTAGACTGCTGTTGGGAGTACTTGTTGTCCCAGTATTATAAAACGATTGGA
This sequence comes from uncultured Bacteroidota bacterium, assembly GCA_963711345.1. Taxonomy (GTDB): domain Bacteria; phylum Bacteroidota; class Bacteroidia; order Chitinophagales; family Chitinophagaceae; genus Puia. The sequence goes on from CAVQDS010000002.1 coordinate 2,972,556, forward strand.
CAGCAATATCAATTTTATCTCCACTCATTACTTTGAGCAGAAGCGAAGGACCCGTTTTATGACCGCCAACATTTCCATTCACTTTGAAGACGGTATCATTGGGATTTGTGATCGTTAGATCAACAGGATATCCGGGAGCAGCGGTTCTTGCAATAGTAGTTGTTGTAAGATTTGCGAAGAGCTGGCTTTCGGTTGCTCTAAAGGCAGCTTCTCCACTGGCAAGATATGTAGCTGTGTCTTTTTGCTGGGTCAGCACCATCCTGGTATTTCCAAGGTGATCTTTTTCAAAGAAATCATACTCGAATCCATAAGCTGAATATCCTGTCGTGTATTTGTGATAGGCCCACCGGACACGTCCTTCTTCCTGTGCAATGAACTGCAAGAGTATCAATGCCACCTGTTGGATTGGTAATGGTATCAGTCTGTTGGTAAACAAAACCACTTATATAAAGTGTGGTCACCGTGTGCCTGCTCGTGGAGTCGCTGGTTACTTTTTTTATCTTTCCTCCTCCCGCATCGTAGGTGTATACAATATTTCCCTTGGTATTTGGATGAACGAGGGTTGGAAGATTCAGATAATTGTAGGTAATCTTATCGATCAGTTTGTTGTTATCCGTGATGAGATTTCCATTCCCATCGTAGGTGTAATCGTAAGAACCTTTGGTCCCTGTATAATGGAAATCTCCCAGCTTGCTGTTCACATCATTAGCGGTATCATTTACCTGGCTTAGTTTGTTACTATTTGTCTGATAAGTATAAGCCAATTGGTCAATATAAACCGACCCTCCTACTTTAAATCCCTTCTGGTTCATAGTGAGGATATTTCCATTGGCATCGTATTTCAGATTGCCGGTCGTAAAATCTATATATCCATTGTCCCAGGCCGATCCGGTTGTATTCTGCAGAAAGTTAGCTGCTGTGAGCCGGTTCACATCATCATAAGTGAAATCATATTTTCTGCCGACACCGTCACCGGCAGATTTCCATACCGTTCCTGTAATATTCCCGTTGTATTGTGCAGCAACATAAGACGTAGTACCTATAATTGAAGTCAGTTTATCATAACCTAACTCCATTCCGAAATAATGCGTTGTCGTTCCGCCTAAATAATTTCGGTTGATTCCCAGAAGCCAGCCGCGGACATTATAGTCGTAAACGAGACTGTCAATACCATTTCCCAGGTATTTTACCCTCAGCTGGCCAAGCTCGTTGTACTGCAAGCTGTCAATCAACTGGTCAGATGCCGCATTGTCAATGTTCTTCCATATATGCTTTAACCGGAAACCCTGGTCGTAGTCCATTTTAGTAAGCACGGTATGTGCCTGCACCGTATTGCCATTCTTTTTATGACCAACTAAATTTCGTAAAGGCTTACCAGTGAAATCAAATTGGGAAGTTGTAGTATCAACAGCACCGGTATAATTGGACCTTTGAGATTGTATCACCCTTCCTCTGTCATCATAAAAACTTGCGGCGTACAGGTACTGGGTGCCGCCTGAACCTACTACTTCTATTTTACTGCCGGTTCCCATTCCTCTTGTGATATAGAATGGGGTAGGATTGACAGCATAAACTGGTGAAACATTATAACTGGTAATAAAATAATTACTATTGCCGGTATAGGTCGTTGCCATAGTAGATGCAACGGGCGCACTATAAGTACTCACCCAGCTGTAATCATCATAAAACGTCTGTGTTAAAAGTTCCCTTGTTGTGTATGAACTTACCACGGGGTAGTTATTTAACGCAAAAGCAGTTGATTCTTGGTAGGCAAGCTGGTTGTAATTGGTCGGGTCTGTGATAAGTCCGGTTGAGTCAGGACGGTTTTCAGTGTCATACCTCGTATATAGCCATTCTTGCTGGGCACGTAAAAGTGAATCCTGCGTCATCACTAATCTGTCACGAATATCATACACCATCCATGTTTCACCGGCACCAGGTATTTTCTTGATGATCAAATGTCCATGAGAATCGTATTCATACCGAAAGCAAAGTTCATTGGCAATGGCAGTTGTGATGTTCCAGTTGCTGTTGATAACAACAACAGCCTGAGGCTGAATTACAAAACGCAGATTATTCAATTCATCATATACATAATAAGTACAGAGCCAGCCTACATGAGCAGTACCGGGACTTGCTGATAACTGCACTTTTTTAAGTATTACATGGCCCGTTTCATCTTTATATTCCACAACCTGATGTCCGGATTCATCAGTTGTAATCGTTTTATATAAGGTGTTTGCCGGATACATGGAAGTGGTGGTGGGTATACTCCCGATCGGATAAGCAATATTCCATACGCGCACACTATCTGATGCCTGGTTTAAAAGGTAATTTACATTTACTCCTCTTGTTGCGCCTGCCCAATTCATTCCTGGGGCATATGTTGCCTGTGTCCGGTTTAAAGGTGAAGATTCGAAAATGGTTACGGAATAATAGTATTGTTCGCCAGAGTATTGCGTATTATTGAAATTGAACTGATCACTAAAAGCAGTTGGCTTATAATTACCATCACTGCTCGTTGCAGGATAAGGAAGATATTTTTCTACTTCTCTTCCATAATTGTCATAAGCATTTACTGAGACAATATCATTCTGCAATGGCGTTTGTTTCATTCCAACTGTCTGTACGACTCTGCCGAGACCATCAAAAAATTGTGTCGTTTGTGAAACATCGTAGGGGCTCGTGAGACCTGCGGCAGTTGCTGAATCCGTCACACCGGCTTTTAATATTGAACGTGCTACGATAAAATTCATATCAGGCACACCTGTATTTATCGTTACCTGGCATGTGTTTGAATTAGCTGTCAGGCCTGAACAGGTAACTTGTCTTCTATACCAAATACCGGCAGTGAGATTGCCCGGCGTATAATTTTGTGAAGTGGCTCCGGATATTGCCGAGAAATTAGTTCCATCTGTAGAACTCTGCCATTGGTAAGTAAAACTTCCACTGCATGTTCCTCCGGTTGCCGTTGTTCCTGTAAGTTCTCCCGGACTGGTTCCCGAATTTATGACGGCAGATGGAGGAGAAATCAAACCGCCCATCAATTGCGGATTGATCATTACAATGGCCGTACTGCTATTTACTGTATAACTGTTACTGGTAACCGCTACCCTATAATAAGTAGTTGCGGTAAGTGCTGGCGGTTGATAAGTTGTTGCATTTGCATTCGGAAATATATTGCTCCAGTTCAATCCATCAGTAGAACTTTGCCAGAAGTATATATAACTGTTGGTACCTCCGGACACACCGGAAAGTGTCATCAAGCCCGGAATAGTATTGTTATTGATTGACTGAGTCGGAGGATTGATACTTCCTCCAATTAAAGGCGGCAATACGGATATAGTTGCTACACCTGAATAGGCGGTAGTATTGGAAGACGTTTCCGTAACCATTCTTCTATAATAGGTTGTGGATGCCAGTCCTGTAGAAAATGGCAAATACAGCAATGTTGCTCCAGTTATATTCGTATAGGTGACATTATTCGGACTTGATTGCCATTGATAAGTATAAGTTGGCGAACATGATCCGCCACTTGCTCCTGTTAAATTTCTGATGGTGTCAGGTATAGCATTGGGGTTAATTGTCTGAGCCGGATTCAATAGTGTGCCACCACTTAATCCAGGAGCTAAGCCTACATTTATAGTTACACTTGCAGTCGGATTGGTAGTAACAATTTTTAAAGTACCCGAACCAGTCCAGGTCACGTGAACCTGTGGCTGAGGTGTGCCACTGCTGGAGCCTGAAAATGTACCGGCTCCTGTAATTGTCCAAACCATATTCGTGCTGTTTGTCCAACTGCCTCCATACGTATAGGTATATTGTGTTCCTGATAATACACAAGTTGGTCCGGAAATAGATTGAGAAAATGATATATCCGTAAAAGCAGTCATGAGAATAATTGAGAAAAGAATTACTCTTAGAGTAGCTATTTTTCGTATGCCAGGAAAATGCACCATTTAAAAAGTTTTATTTCCGTTGGTCTTATTATTAAATGCTGTTTCTGATTTATTCATCTCCCCTGGATTCTGATTTAATTTCAATGCTGAAGGAGGCGGTGGCCCAACATCCACAAAAGCCACATCAGAATAACCTATCGTGCCGGATGTCTTTTCTGTTACTTTCCTTCTGAAAAATGTTGCCTGCCTAAGTGGAGAACTGACCGATAAATTCAGTGATGTCGCTCCCTGAATATCCTTCCAACTCAGCATATCAAATGATTGCTGCCATTGATCAATATAAACAGGGGAACAGGAGCCTCCGATATCTACTGAACATATAATTGTTGATGGCATAGAATCATATCCAATCACCTGTTTCTTTGAAGAACTGTCCATGGTGCCGCCCTGTAATAATGGGGCAATCGTAACATTCAATGTACTATTGCCAATGGCCGAACTAAGTGTAAGAGATCCTGAGCCGGGGTTATTCCAGACAATCAGCAGTGAACTTAACGGTGCGCCGGCTTGTGGCGTGCAGCTTTTCAGAGATGTATCTCTACTTCTGAAATTTCCTCCTGCAATACACACCTGCATGGTAGAACTGGCTTTCCAGCTTCCTTTAATGGTATACTGATAAACAACACCCGGAAACACACAAGTGGGGCCGGTAATTGTTGGCTGCGAAATGGCTGTTACATGAATGAACAACAGAAAAAAGAATATCTGTGATTGTTTCATTTTATTTTTCAGAAATAAAAACATGTATTCTGATTTATAAATATTTTAATAGTTCGTTGTCTTTCCCAGATAATGGTATTGGAATGTCTTTATAATATTTCCGTCCTGATCTTTAAGCCATTTCAGTCTTCCGAATCCATCATAGTAATAATAAGTCACCTTGTTATCCGCATCGCAGGTCGTCGCTTCGCCAAAAAGAGGCGAATAAGTATAAGTCGTCATCAATGCGGTTGACGGATATAGTCTCACTTCATCAATGGCACCAGTCCCCGATATTGTAAGCGTAGTTGAACTTGCTGTTATCTTATGTTCATAATATGTCCATCCGTTTATTGTCTTGCCAGTAATAGAGCTTCCTGTTCCTCCAGATATTGAATACACTCCATTCATGCTCCAGTATGAAATGATATAAACATTTCCGGATACGAGTCCTGATTTACTCAATGTTGCTGACGTTGTCAGGTTGTAATAATTATTTCCTGTCGGCGGATATGGAGCTGTTGTAACTTTTGTAATGGTACCCGTGTAAGGAGTCCAGTTGCCATAACCGTCCGCCTCAAAACTGGTCGCTGCAATATCTGTGATTATTGCATTCTTGGCTTGAGCAATAGGATATTTGTTCACGTAATCCCATATAATACTGACAGGATTCTGATCCGTGGTTGTATACTGTTGCATATTATTGGATCCATCATACTGATCGAAACTCGCCATCTGCCTGTTTCGGCTATCCATACTCGTTGTATTACCTGAGAAGTTTTCATATTACTTATCAGTTGGTTCGAACATTTTAATTTTTTAAAACCGGAGGTGACAATTTGTGACCTCCATTCAGGTCATATAAGTACATAAATTGATGTGTATATTTGGATATGAAAGGCAGGCTCAATATAACCATCGATGAAAAGTTGTTGAAAGACACCAAGCGCTATGCTAAACGGCACAATACTTCTATTTCCCAACTCGTCGAAGGATATTTTAAAAGAATAACGAGGCCTGGTCGTAAAAATATCATCGACCTGATCGAATCATTTCCCAAGCAGCGCATTGATTCAGGAGAAAATCTGAAAAAGCGATATTACGAACACAAGAACTTACTCAATATTAAATAACGAGAAAGAAAAATATCAATATATAAATCATAAAATAATTATCCGGACCTCTTTGAGGAAGGATCCCGACTTGTCATAAATACACTGTACACAACGATTGAAGTATCTATTACTTCGAACACCACGGTATAAGGGAAGCGGGGTATTTTACCTTCCCGAACCGGATTATCGTAATAAGAATAGCTGTTGGGATTACGCAATAGACTTTTGTAAAACTGTTCCAGTTCATCTAAAAATTCTAAGCCTAGTCCGTCTCTTTGTAATTCATACCAATCATAGGCTTCAATAACTTCTAACGTAGCCAACGGACGGATCTCCAACTTAAATAGCATGCCGATTGGATTTGTCCAGAGCCATAGCTTTTACCTGTTCCCAGTTTAAGGATTGTCCCTTACCATTTAAATAACTATCCCGTTCCTGCTGAATAATTTTCTTACGCAGAAAGCTGGGATCAGATTCATCATGTTTAGCCTGAACATAGTTCCTGGCCACAATGAGCAAAGACTCTTTTTCTACTACACTCAATTTTGACCAGTACTGCAGGAACTCATTATCTAATAAGGGAACTGCCATAATTAGCGATTTGATACAAATTTAATTATAAAATCCCATGTTTAAAAGACCCCTGCATTTTGCCTATAGATAGTATTATTGCCTTAAAATCGAAAAGGTTTCTATTTGACTGCAACTATTAATGAGACAATATTCCAATTGTGCTATTTTGCAGGAGGATGGCTAAAAACGCGAAAATATATCCAGTTCCTAAGAGACCCTTGGAATACGTTGCATTTATTTCTGTGAAATTGAGTACTGAAGAAGGTTATGCTTACTTCTTCCTGGCTTATGATCCTTTCAAAGATTTCATAATTAATTTAGGTATTGAAAAAGATGAAAGTCCCCGAATTGTTCTGAGGAATATCTATTTTTTAATGGAAGATCCTCATTTTATCCAATACATGAATAATGGATTTACCCTGGTACTTGAAAAATACAAGGAGTTATCCGAAAAAATAAAACTGATTCTTGAGCCGGTCAAGGGAAAGATGATGTTTGACAAGTCGTACAACAATTACCTGACGCTCCCTGTTATCCAAAGTCTTAACAATTATTTCAAAAATCAAAATAAGTGAAGTTGTTCATGGTCATTGATCCTATTGGTGTAAAGACCAACAAATCGAGTAGGAAGGTGGCCATTAGTTGGCCACCCGTCCTCTCACACCACCGTACGTACCGACCGGTATACGGCGGTTTGTCAGAATAATTTTGATTGCTTTTCAGTTAGCCGGTAATACAAGTCGTAGAAGCCTATATATCCCTGCTTCCTGAAGTAGGAAGTAGTTAAAGTGGTACACAGGATGTAGGATAATGCTACCCGACAGTATCCTTTTCTGCTTGCTCCATGCTCAAACGCAGATCTTTTATTTGCTCCTAATTTCAACAGGTTTGCTCTTCTGGTTCCGATATTCTTCCATTGCTTCCATTTACACATTCTTAATCTCGACCTGAGCTTTCCGTCAAGGTTTTCCATCAGCGATTTTGCCTTTGCAATAACAAAGTAATTCACCCATCCCCTAATGATCGGGTTTAGTTGGTTGATTCTTTCTATTTCTGAGATAGACTTACTTCGTGTCGTAATTGCTTTGAGCTTTCGCTTGATTCGTAGCACACTTTTCTTTGCTACTCTTATCACCCATTTACCTTTGACGGACTGAAAAGAAAATCCCAGCAACTCACTTTCTTCCGGTTTGCTGACCTTTGTCTTTCCCCTGTTTACTTTCAGAAGTAATTTATCTTCTACATACCGGATAACACTTTGCTTTACCCGTTCTGCAGCCGCTTCGCTTGATACATACACACTGACGTCATCAGCATATCTTACAAAGGAATGCCCCCGCCTTTCCAGTTCCTTATCCAGTTCATCCAAAATGACATTAGATAATAATGGGCTTAACGGTGAACCTTGCGGCGTACCCTCACTTCGGGGACTTATTATTCCGCCTTCCATGATCCCGCTTGTCAGATAACTTCTGATGAGCTTTAGTGTGCGCTTGTCCGTTACCTTCCTGCTCAACACGCTCATTAACCTGTCATGGTTCACCTTGTCGAAGAACTTTTCCAGGTCCAGTTCGATCACCCACGTCTTACCTTCATTAAGGTATTGCTCTGCCTGTAGCACAGCCTGATGGGCATTTCGATTCGGACGGAAGCCATAGCTCCATTTAGAAAATTCCCCTTCGTACATCGGCGTCAGCCATTGGGCTATTGCCTGTTGCAGCATTCTGTCAACTACCGTGGGTATTCCCAGCATTCGTTTCCCTCCCTGCGGTTTTTCTATCTCTACCTTCCTCACAGGGCTTGGCTTGTATCTGCCTTCTAATACACTCTCGCGCAATGGTTGCCAGTTCACGTTGATGTATGAACGCAGTTTATCCCACGTCATACCATCTATGCCGCCGGCTCCCTTATTAGCTTCTACCTGAACAAGGGCTTTTTCAATATTGCGTCTGTCGAGTATTTCTTCCAGCATGCTACTTTAACTTACGTTTGCAATGGCGCTCGTCCCTTACCTCTTGCATCACCTGGCTCGGCTCCTTTCATATGGTTTTCTGATTCCCTCATCCAACTCAATACAAAAGTTCTCTTACGTGTTTCGGCTGTCTTCGCCTCTCGGTGATAAAGCATAGTAATTTCTGTCGCCCGTTCTGACATTCAGCCCTTCAGTTTATTCGTGAGTCCTCCATCTTTGTCTTTCTACAGGGGATGGCTCGTTTCCTTCCTACTATGGCTTCTGCTGACTTCTGGTCTAATACAATATTGTATTCCAGATCTCTCAGGGTAAGTGTATCCGCTTTCCGTTCATGTAACCCTTGCATCTACGCGGACGTATCCGTACAGTATCGGGCTTTTGTTTGTTTTGCAACATCGCCCATACGCACCACGCCTTATATGCAATTTCTGTTCGTAGGTTCAAACTTTTGCCGCCAGCTTCTTTCAGATTCCATTTCACAATGGACACCCTTGCTCTTGGCTAATGCTTCCTACTGTAAAGGCGCATTCGGGACTTTCACCCTATAGTTGATACACATGCCTGACACACAAAAGGGCCGCCTCACGGCAGCCCTCACGAAACCCCGAAGGGTCAAATTAGATTATGTCTTGATTACAGAATGTTTACTAATCCAGTGTACAGGCTGGTAGATACAAACTTGCCATCTGCGGACAAAAAGCCAATATAGCCATGTACCGCTTTGCCGCTGAACGCAGCTACATCTAATGTATAGCTGCCGGCAATTCTTAGTGAACCTTCATCGCTGGTTATCCATTGATTCAGGATTTCACAATAAACGGCAACGAATGCCTGATCCGTTGCCCTTGCGCTTCCCTCATTGCTGTTGTCTTTCCAGTTGAAACTGATTGTTCCAACGGAAGGAGAAACAGCAGTCAGCATTTTTACATTCAAAAGATCACCTTTGCCCAGAATTAACTGTTCAAAGTTTACTGTAAATGCAGGATAATCTCCCGTGACCGCATTACGCATATTATACGATAATGCTTTATTGAAGGTGGACATGCGAACCGTTACGCTGTTATACGTATTGTTCAACAATCCTTTCAACGGACTCAGGAAACCAGACATCAGCGTCATTTTTGCATTCTGTCTTAGTTGTCCCTCGGAAGACTTACCCCTTTTGCCACGAGGTTTGCTGCGCATCACATTGACGCCTTTCCAGGAACTGCCGACCACCGGGCCGACCGATCCACTGAAGCCACCAAGGATGCCATCTGAAAATGTTCCCATAGGATTTAATTTTCACGTTAATAAATTGGATTTCATATCAGCCATTCTTTTAAGCAACGCCATCAGCAGGATGAATAGGATATTCTTTAACCGCAGCGCTATCCATACCTGCTGACCGACAAAAAATGGTTGACAATACAAAAATGAAATTTTTTTATTAAATTTGCTTATCGAACGGGAAAAAAAGTTTAAATAAAGTTGCGTTTTGAGGTAGGGTTTTTGGCAGTTCGTTAGTTACACCTCATTTTTGATTTTTTCGCTTATCCTTCATAGTTCATTCCATATTTCTCCGTGTATCATTATTAGTTTGTTCGTACTTCGTTCGTATATCGTTCGTATGTTGTTCGTATATTGTTCGGTCAGCTATACGAAGAAACAACGGTCATACTACGAACTCCATACAAATTAATATGTACTTCATACCCTATGAATCCCGAATAAATGGCATATGATATATACAGTTGTTTTTCAGGGGTTTTTTTCTTCACATCCGGTTTTTATTTCCGCCAGTCCGCTAATTTCGTGGTTAGCATGTCTTTATCTTTCGCCTCACTGAATTCGGGAAGCAATGGAAACTGTTATTATATAAGTAATGGGGCAGAAGCGGTTTTTATAGATGCAGGCCTGAGTTGCAGAGAAACGGAATCACGCATGAAACGCCTGGGTTTAAGTATGAACCTCGTGAAGGCTATTTTTATTTCACACGAACACAGCGATCACATACAGGGCGTTTCCCAAATCGTAGCCAAATACAAAATCCCCGTTTATTTCAGTCAGCCTACTTTAAAAGTTGCTGGTTTTGGAAGAATCCGTAAATACGCTTTTCATTTCACTGCCACACAACCCGTTATGATCGGGGGTTTACGAATCACGGCATTTAAGAAAAAACACGATGCCTGTGATCCGCATAGTTTCATCGTAAGTGCTTCCAAAACTAATATCGGTGTGTTTACAGATATCGGTGAACCCTGCGATCAGCTGATACATTATTTCAAACTATGTCATGCTGCATTTCTCGAAACGAATTATGATGAAGACATGCTGCAAAACGGGTCATATCCCGTGTATCTGAAAAATAGGATCCGCGGGGGCAGCGGACATTTATCAAACCGTCAGGCCCTGGACCTGTATATCAGGCACAGACCCACGTTTATGAGTCATCTCCTTCTCTCCCATCTTTCAAGGGAAAATAATTCACCGGAACTGGTGGAGTCTCTTTTTACTGCTGTTCCTTCAGAAACGCGTATCATCATTGCCAGCCGATACCAGGAAACAGCGGTTTATCAGATTGCAGCGGAAAAGAACTTGCATCCTAAAACCAAGACGCAGCGGCAGCTGACCTTATTCTAGTTATGGGTTATGGATTATGGGTTATGGGTTTAACTCATAATTCATAACCCATCACTCATAACCTAAAGAATAACCCATATCTCATAATCCATAACCTCCGAAATAAACAATATAGAACCTCCGCCAAAAAAAAGGCTCGCCTGAGAACAGGAAAGCCAAACGATTGCTAGTCCACGAGATAAAGTTCAAAATGTCTTCAACGGTAATACGTGTCGGATAAGGTAATGGTTGAATGGTTTAGGTTTCAGGGCTTCGACAACAAACTTATACCGTTTAATCACCCTACACAATGGGATAAAACAGGATTCTTATCCGGGTATTTTTCCCGGCATCCCCGTGTTTAATCCCGTTTCTTTCTGTTTAAGTTCAGTTGATTCAGATTCTACGTATTTTAAAGTCAGAATCAAAACCTTGTATATGTTACAAAAAACTACCATCCCGCACCTTCTACTGTTTTCCACTGTTTTTCTTTTTTCATTCAGAAATATTCCTAAGGAATCACCTGCACCGAAACCTCTTAATCCATTTATCGCAATTCAGGGAAAAATGGAAACAGATACCGGCGGACGAGCCGTAAATATTGATTCGGCACAGGCCTGTATCAACCGCTTCCCTGCTTATATGGCGCAGTTTGGGTTTACCAATCCAGGCGGACAAAGTGTAAACATTAAAATTAAAAAATCGGCCATGCTCACCAGCGGCGAATCATTCAATGCCCAGAATTTACAGAACTGGCTGAGTGCAACCATGGCGCAATATGCTGCTGCCGGCAAAACCCTGGTTATAAATGTGCAGTTGGGCGTTTATGACATGAATTATTTAAATACCTATCAACCCGATGCAGCAAAAAGATCTGCAAATAATGGACGGATTGCCATCTTCCTCATGCCGGCTGATGCTTCAACGGGCACAGTTGTGAGAGCACTGGTTGCACAACCCGATGGAAGCGGTGGTACTGGTTCAGGCGGTGGAACAGGATATGATCTGGGTGGCCTTCAACCATAAATTATGCATATCGACTGGTTTGAATATTGTCAGATAATCAGCCTTTGCATCGCCATTTATTGCTGGAAAGGGCTAAAAGCCTGTTCACTACTGGCTTTTATCCCTTTCCTGGTAATAGTGAATATCACGGAACTGACTGCCAGAAACTATCTTGCTTTTGGCTGGACCTCCAATTATTTTATCTATCAATCTGTACCTGCTGATTTCAACGCCCTTCCTGTTTTATTTAGCAGGCAAAATGCTATTTTTAACCAGGAAGGAATCCGTTATATATTTTATTGTCTGCGTATTATGCATGCTGCTTGTGATTGTCAACTTTGGATTTATTCAGGGATTCACTCAATTCAATACATACTCACTCTGTGTGGTTGAAATCATGGTGATCGTTTTTTCAGGTCTTTGCCTTGTGAGGCTGACCGTCTTTGATGAGAAAGAATTGAATTTTATGAAGGAACCTTATTTCTGGATTAATTCCCTGAATCTTTTTTTTGGATTGATTACCCTGGTGGTACTTGGTCTGCAGACATATATTCTGATAAATCATGTTGAAATTGCCCATAAATCCCTTTATTCTGCTATTATGCCAGTAGTAAATGCGATTGTGTATCTGGGTTATAGTTATGCTTTTATTTTATGCAGAACGCAAAGAACGAGGTAGTCATTCACCATTATCGCAGTCATTATTATACTGCTGTTCCTGGGCGTTCTGTTCCTGGTCATGTTGTTTTATTATAATAATAAAAAAGTACAAATGAGTAAAGAAACCCAGCTCATGCGCGCAACATTCGACAAACAACTGCTGGAATCCAAACTGGAAATTCAGGAACAAACTTTCGATATGATCAGCCAGGAGATCCATGACAATGTGGGTCAGATCCTGAGCCTTGCCAAAGTGCAGCTGGGCATCATGGAACAAAAACAAACGGTGGATGGCGAATTGCTGGGGAATGTGAAAGAAAGTATCAGTCTCGCGATGACCGAACTGCGCGATATTGCAAAAAGTCTCAGCAGCCAGCGCGTTCAACAGGTGAGTCTCCAGGAAAGTATCAGCCAGGAGATCCGTCGTATTAACAGGAGCGGATTCTATTAAAATAAGTTTCGACGTACAGGGAACAGAAAAAAATATTCCTGACCAGGATAAACTGATTGCATTCCGCATCGTTCAGGAAGGATTGCAGAATATCATTAAACATGCGGGTGCTTCGGATGTGAAAGTTTCAATACGATATACTGAAGACCGCATGTACATTACCATTTTTGACAACGGCGTTGGATTTAATCCCGAAACAGAATTAAATAAAAGAGAAGGACTGGGACTGCAGAATATTCTGAGGCGGGCAACACTTGTTGGTGGAAAAGCAGAGATCATGAGCAAACCCGGTGAAGGAACAACACTGCAAATTCAAATGAAATATGTCTGACCCGAAATATGTTGCACTGGTGGATGATCATACCATGTTCCGCAAAGGACTGGCCGTGCTCATTAATTTATTTCCCAATTACAAGGTGTTAATGGATGTAAGTAATGGCAGGGAATTCATCGATCAGCTTCAGCCTGATCACTACCAGATATTGTTTTGCTCGACATTCATATGCCCGTAATGGATGGATATGCAACCGCTGCCTGGCTGCATGCAAATCATCCTGAAATTCGAGTGCTCGCACTGAGCACAATGGATTCGGATACGACCATTATTAAAATGATCCACCAGGGCGCGCGTGGATATATTCTGAAAGATGCAGATCCAAAAGAACTCCAGGTTGCCTTTGAAGAAATCCTCGCCAAGGGATATTATTATAATGAAGTCCTCACGCGCAAAGTGATCCAGTCCATCCATATGGGCGGCACAGGATTCTGCAAATGCCTTTCCAAAATTAACTGACCGGGAAACCGAATTCCTGAAACACGCCTGCAGTGAAAAAAATTATCAGCAGATAGCGAATGAAATGTTCGTCAGCGAACGCACGGTAGACGGCTACCGCGAATCCCTCTTCAAAAAATTCAACGTTTCCAACCGCGTGGGGCTGGTGATTTATGCTATTCGGAACCAGCTGGTGCAATTGTAGGCCTTTCAATTGGTGTATCGTGGATCGTGTATCGTGTATCGTAGATCGATCGACGATACACGATCCTCGATTTACGATTCTCGATCTACGATCTACGATCCACGATAAACGATATAAAGCTATTTATCTTTGACAAAAGTAACCTCAAGTGCATTTCGATCCGGACAATAAAATAAATAAACTCTGCGCAGATGGCATGATGGCTGAAGGAAAGGGTGAGATGGAAAAGGCTAAGAATTTATTTCTCCAGGCATGGCGTGAATCTGAGTCTGATTTTGAAAAATTCACTGCGGCTCATTTTGTTGCACGGCATCAGGAAAATGTTTCTGACAAATTATATTGGGATGAATTAGCTCTCGAAATGGCTAAAAGAATAAAGGATGAAAGTATAAAAAGCACCTACCCCTCACTTTACCTGAATATCGGCAAATGTTATGAAGATTTAGACGATTTTGAACGCGCCATAGAAAATTATCAAAAAGCAGAATCCTACACAGAATTTCTTTCAGAAGATGGCTATGGTAAAATGATAAAATCGGGCATACTTGGGGGTTTGGAAAGAGTTCGCCGGTAGTTTAAGCCCCTGCTTTTGTGGATCGTTGACCGTCGATCGTTGATCGATGATTAATAATTGTTTAATGTTTGTGGTAGATAGTTGCTGACAAAATGATTGAAAATGTATTAATTTTCTTCTCTGAAACCGATCAACGATAAACGATCAACGATTAACGGTCAAAAAAAATCATTCAAAATATGAAACGAAGAGATTTCGTAAGAAACATTTCCATCGCAGGCGCGGGAATCGGGCTGATGCGTCCGTCTTCCCTTTTTGCAAATTCATCCTCCACTAAAATCCGGATGGGCATTATTGGCACCGGTCTCCGGGGACAAAATCATTTATGGAACGCATTGCAGCGACCCGATGTTGATGTGGTTGCCATTTGTGATATCGATGAACGTATGCTTCAGTCCGCGCGTGACCTGGTAACGAAATCAGGGAGACCGATGCCCAAAATATTCACAGGAGATCCGCATGCATATAGAAAATTACTGGAAGAAAAAGATCTGCAGGCAATTCTTATCGCAACGCCCTGGGAATGGCATACACCCATGATACTGGATGGAATTTCTGCGGGCATCAAATACATCGGAACAGAAGTCGTGCTTGGCATTACCCTGCAGGATCACTGGAACGTGGTGAATGCCGCATCACAAAATGGCGCTCATGTGATGATGATGGAAAATGTTTGTTACCGCCGGGATGTGATGGCCATATTGCAAATGGTGAGACAGGGGCTTTTCGGTGAACTCATACATATGCAGGGCGGCTATCAGCATGATCTGCGCGGGGTAAAATTGAATGATGGAAAAACACCTTATAACAGCGGCGTTGAATTTGGTGAGAAGGGTTTTTCTGAGGCACGCTGGCGCACCAATCACAGCGTACATCGCAATGGTGATCTCTATCCTACCCATGGTATCGGACCTATCGCAGAAATGCTGAATATTAATTATGGAAATCGTTTTGTTTCACTTTGTTCCTTCGCCAGCAAATCGCGTGGCCTTCATGAATATATTGTGAAGAAGGGTGGCCCGGATCATCCCAATGCAAAAGTGGAATTCAAACTTGGTGATGTTGTTACAACCCAGATCCGCTGTGCGAACGGAGAAACTATTTTACTTGCAGCATGATACCAGTTTGCCAAGACCCTATTCACTGGGCTTCCGGGTTCAGGGCACGCACGGTATCTGGATGGACGTGAATCAGTCGCTCTATATTGAAGGAGTGAGTGTAAAATCCGATGTATGGGAACCCGCACAACCTTACCTGGATAAATATGATCACCCGGACTGGCAGCGCTGGGGCAAGGAAGCTGAGAACGCGGGACATGGAGGTATGGATTTCTTTGTGCTCCAGGATTTCGTGGAATCGGTAAAAAATGAAACCAATACGCCCATGGATGTATATGATGCCGCCGCATGGAGTTCCATCACGCCATTAAGTGAAATGAGTATTGAACTCGGGAATCAGACAGTTGATATGCCTGATTTTACCAGCGGACAGTGGATGATCAGAGTTAATAAATTTAGCCTTGGCTAAATTTATTAACTGCCTAAAGCTTAAAGCCTAAAGCCGAAAACTCAAAACTTTCGGTTATCGAGGATCGTGCATCGTATATCGATCTATTAACTTCGATTCACGATCTACGATATACGATTAACGAATACATGAATAAGATAAATATCTTCAACAAAATCCTTTTCTTTTTCATTACCAAAATCATCATTGGTATTGCTGCCATTGCCGGCGCTGTCATATTGATTGAATCTGTCTTCAGGTCACTGCTGGAAAAAATAAAAATATCTGATGAATTAATTAATGGGATCATCGGAATCTCAGAAGCCCTGGCGGCAGTTTTAATCTACGTTTTTCTTTTCTCCTTTTATGAAAAAAGAAAAATTACCGAATTAAGCCCTTCCACTTTCGGAGGCAATGCAAATCTTGGTTTTTTTACTGGATTCCTTTTACAATCTTTATTTATATTCGTCATTTTCATTGCAGGGGATTATACCATAGTTCGGGTAAATGCTTTCAGTGATATGATTCCTGCATTTGTAATGGCACTCACGGCTGGTTTTGTAGCCGAAATAATTATTATAGGAATCGTATTCCGCCTGATAGAAAAACAATTCGGAACAGGTGTATCCATAACGATCATGATAATAATATTTATCATTGCGCACAGTGGGGTCAAAGATGGAAATCTTATTTCTGTTCTTTCCACTTCCATCAATGCAGGGCTTTTACTTCCGGCTGCCTATGTTTTTTCAAGAAGTTTATGGCTTCCCATTTTTATGCATTTCGCCTGGGATTTTACCGAACCTGGAATTTACGGTGCTATAAATCCCAGCATCTCCATTACAAAAAGTCTTTTCGATAGTAAAATCTCCGGCCCAAGACTCATTACTGGCGGCCCGCTCGGCCCGCAAAATTCAATTCAGGCACTCATTATCTGTCTTGCTTTAGGGTTTATATTTCTGCGATTGGCGAAGAAAAAAAATAATATTATTCCACTTAGAACAAGTGTGAGAGTGTGAGAGTGTGAGAGTGTGAGGGTTGAAGATTTTTTCGTGGATCGTTAATCGTATATCGTTTATCGATCCACGATCTACGATCAACGATCCACGATCTACGATCAACGATCCACGATCTACGATCTACGATTATCTCAATTTGTACCTAAATGTTACGCCAATCGTAGATGGATCCCCTAAACGCGCAGCGCCGAAATCATAGGCATAAGCAATATATTGTGTACCCGTGATATTACGCAGCCATACTGAAAGGCCGAACTGACTATAAGTAATCCCTGCGCTTGCATTGAATAATTGATAGCTGGATTGTTCTACCTGGTTGGCTAGATCGAAGTATTGTTTTCCGAAATAATACCACTCTCCTCTTATAAAAGCGCTGGCCGATTTGGTGATATGTTTATTATACTGAACTGCCAGCATGGAAGTCACGTCGGGTGTGAACACCTGGTATTTTCCATCAAGTGGCACCTGGTTTCCATTCGAAGAAAGATCACCGCTCGTATAGGTTGCGTGGGTATATCCAAGATGATAAGTTACTTCGAGGCCGGTCAATGGTAGTGCCTGTATTTCGGCTTCAAATCCTTTGCTCGTAAGTCCGCCTGCATTTTTTATGACAGTTATCGCATCAGGCAATATCAAAGTCGGGATCTGTGCATTTTGAATCGTGCTGTAAAAGACAGCCAGATTTGCGTGCAGTCTGTTCGAAAAATAATTGCTCTTGAAGCCAAGCTCATAGTTATTGCTATATTCCGGCTGATATGGATAAAGTGGCGGCTGGGTAGGATCTGTTGAAAGTTGGGTCAGTCCGCCGGTTCGGTATCCACGGTTATAACTGACATATATATGCGCATTCTCACTGGCATGATATGAAAAAGAAACCATGGGACTCACTGCATTGAAAGAAGCTTTTCCTGAAGTATCAGGTTGTGTAACAAATCCGGTCGTTGATCCATCGGGAAGATAGAGACCGGATACTTCTTCACTGGATTGCTGATAATCATATCTAAACCCGGCCGTTACAGAAAATGATTTTGATATGGTGTACTCCGCCTGTCCGTAAAAAGCGACTCCTTCATTTTTTAATTTGGTCGTATTGATGATGGTGTAATTGCTGTCGGGCGAACCTACTGCTGCCGCATCTGCACCGAAATGAACGCCTTGCTCATTGGGGGCTTTCTGAAGAAACAAATAAGATCCTACGGTCCATTTCAAAGGAGATAACGAAGCAGTTGCCGTAGAAAGGCGGAGCTCTTCCGTCCATGCATTTACTTTATTCCATGGCTTGCCGTAATTATTTACGATGCTGATAGCATCCAGTGGTGAAAAGTCACCGTCGACAGGAGTTTGATATATACGGTAATTCGACTGGTATGCCGTCAGTGAGCTGAAATCTACTTTTGCACCGGTATGACGTATCATCAGTGAACCGTTCGTCGTATTATCAACCATTTCCCCGATAGCATTCTGATCCAGGTGATAAGGATTTACGAAAGCATCAGCGATGGATGGGTTCAAAGCAAATGCACCATTATCACGGTTCCACAGGTTTTTCATATTCAGGGTGAACGACCATTGGGAATTCAGCAGATATTTCAGATAAATATTATCACCGAACCGGTGCTGTTTATCGAAATGAGTATCGTTGTAATCGTTGGTATAAAAACCATTGGATCCTTCATATAATCCGGCAACGCCGAGGAATAATTTTCCGGCAATCAATGGTGCAGTGAATTGAAAAGTATACCGCTGCATTCCATAATTTCCTGCACTTGCTTCGAGTGAAAAATGCAATTGATCGTCAGGTTTTTTCGTGATAATATTGATAACACCTCCCAAGGCGTTTCTTCCATAGAGCGTACCCTGAGGACCTTTCAATACATCAATATGATCTACATCAAAGAGCTGGGGAATATATGTATCCAGTGTAAACTGCGGAACGCCGTCAATATAAGTCACGACGGCGGGATCATAGGAAGTGGAAGTAATACCACGGATGGAAATTACATTTCGTCCGTCGCCGGGGTTTGCTGAATATAAATTTGAAACGATTCCTTTCAGTTGATCGCTTGCCCAAAGCCTGTAGGCATCCACATCCCTTGAAGAGATCGCTGTAATACTTATCGGAACGTTTTGAATATTGGCTTCCTGTTTCTCGGCGGTAACCACCACGGCATCCAATTGTGTAGTTGATCGGGCGAGTTGTATCACCAGTTTATCTCCGCTAAGTGGAATCTGGATTTGTTTTTCAACCCTTGCATAACCGACGGAAGAAATTTCAACCGGATAAATTCCTTTAGGCAGATCGGGAATGGTAAACTGACCTGCACTGTTACTCAGTACGTAAATATCCGTATTCAGCACATGGATCGTGGCTCCTGAAATAACTGTTCCATCCTCATTCCTTATCTCCGCCGAATTTTTAATTTGAGCATTCGCGATCTGAGACACTGATAACATCACTAGCACTATATATCGTTTCATACTCTTTTCGTAAATCGTTTATCGTAGATCGTGGATCGATTAACGATAAACGATCCACGATAAACGAAAAAATTAGGTTTTCGGCTTTCGGCTTTGAGCTTTAGGCTTTAATGAAAAAATATACTCGACAATCTGTTCCATATCATTTTTCGCGAGGTCAGGATGTGCAGACATGGCTACATCTCCCCATACACCGCTCCCGCCTTTCATGATTTTCTGACTCAGGTAAGCAGAAGCTTTTTTATCCCCTGCATATTTTTCCGCTACGCGTTTAAATGATGGCCCGATTGAAACACCATCTTCCTTATGACAACTCTTACAATCCATCACCTGCGTCAGTGCGTAGCCTGCTGCGAAAGGCCCGCGTGCAGAAGCGGAAGTATCAACAACCGCAGCAGCGGCGGCGGCCGCAGTGGCGATCGGATTATAATCAATGCGGGATAATCCTGCATCGGGATTCTTCTGAAACCATCCTGTTCCATATTCCAGTAAATACAATCTTCCATCCGGACCGGCTTCCATATCTATACAATTATGCAAGGTCATATGCGGCATGAAAGATTCCATCTGTTCGAAATCCCCATTGGGCTGAAGCGTTACATCTTTAATCCAACCCCTGATCCAGTCGTAGATAAATAATTTTCCGTTATAATAATCAGGATAACGCGTTGCTGCAGGATAGAATTCTGTATAGTACACAGGACCTGCCATGGCATTGCGTCCACCCGTGCCCAGTTCAGGGAATTCAGGAGAAAGCGCATAAGGATACCAGATAAATGCAGGCTGCGCCGGAGGAAGAACAGTAATGCCGGTATTATTGCGTGAATGATTTTCCGGTTTTGCAGGATCAAAAGCAGGTCCGGAAACGCCAGTGATATAATTATACTCATGATATGCATAATTATTCCCGACAAAAAATGGCCAACCGAAATATCCGGCTTTTCTCGCCTGGTTAACTTCATCATATCCCCGCGGGCCGCGTGTAGCGAGACTATCAAAAGGAGCATCAGGTCCAACTTCTCCCCAATACAGAAAACTGTTTTTCTGGTCCACCGTGATACGATAAGGATTTCTGTTTCCCATCACATAAATCTCCGGCCTTGTTTTAGCCGTACCCGGAGCAAAAAGATTTCCGGCAGGAATTTCATAACTACCGTCCTTGTGTACACGAATACGCATGATTTTTCCCCGCAGGTCATTGCTGTTACCGGCAGATCTTTCTGCATCGTATTGAAGATGTCCGGGCGCATCATTCAATGGAGCGAAAGAATGACTAACGTATGTCTGACCTGGTTCATCAAAGGGAGTAGAATTGTCGCCAGCGGAAAAATATAAAAGGCTATCGGGCCCAAATGCAATCGATCCTCCCGTATGACAACAGATATCACGCTGCGATTTCACTTCCAGGATAACTTTTTCTGAATTGTTGAGGATGGAATCATTTTCAAGTGTAAAGCGTGACAAGCGATTCACGGAACTGTCGATCGGACTATAATAAATATATACCCAGTGATTGTTTTTGAAGTCCGGATCTTTTGATAATCCCAGCATTCCTTCTTCTACATTTACACCCTTTAGGTTGGAATGAAAATATACTTTTAGAAATCCAGCCTGTTTCACTTTACCTGTTTCCTGCTTATACATCATGATCTCCCCCCGCCGTTGCAGGATCAGGATATCCAGATTTGGAAGGATGGTCATTTCTGTCGGTTCAAAAAATGTATCTGTAACCAACATATGTTTTGTAAAATGATCTTCAGAAGGAGGATAAGGGGTTGTCGCCTTTGTATAGTCGAGGGGCCTGTAGTGACCGATCGCATATTCAATAGCATTCAATACCATTTTTAAATGTGCATCGTCGTCCGCATTTTTTGCAGTTAGGCTGTCATTATTATATTCTGCGCGGCCACCATCATATTCCTGGTGCATGAATGAAACGCCAGAATCTCCCGTTGAACCGATCATTCGGCCATACCAGCGCCAGTTATAGGTTTTCGCCGTCGGGTGAATTCCCGCAAACCCACCGCCAGCCTGGATGAAACGCTCCAGGGCTATTCTTTCATTATTTCCAATATTTACACCTGAACGATTTAAAAACAATACAGCAGCATATTCTGATAAGGAATCATCCGTGAACAAATTTGTTGTATCGGTGGGATTAATTTCAAAGCCGTTGATATCTCCCAGTTTTTGTAAGGCCTGGATAGCTGCTGTGACATCCGCTGAAGGAGTATGATTTGTATATACCAAAACCCGCGGATTGCCGCTGCGCTTTTGACGGCAGGATATGAAAAGAAAAAAGGAAAAAGTAAAAATTAAAAAATATATCTTTTTCATTACAGGAATCTGTTATAAGTAAAAAACTAACCGCGTTAAGCGTTTCAAGCGTTAAGCGTTAATCGCGTTAATAGGCCGCAAACTTACATATTAAGCCTTAAGATCAGCGATTTATTACATGAATGTCCAATATAACTCATGATCGGGCGAACCTGTGCAAATGAAGGGTTAATTCAGATCCCCTAACGGTTCTACCACTTTTTAAAAACAAAAAACACAGCGGCTAATAAGAATGCAAATCCCACCAGATGATTCCACGCCAGTTTTTCTTCCTTAAAAAAAATCAGTGTGAAAGTCACAAATACCATGAGTGTGATGGCTTCCTGAATGGTTTTTAACTGCACCAGTGAATAAGGACCTCCGTTTTCTTTAAAGCCAATCCGGTTAGCAGGAACCTGGAAAAGATATTCAAAAAAAGCCAGTCCCCAGCTGATAAGAATAACAGTAAAAACTGCCATATTTTTTCCCCAGGAAAAATCCTTAAAACGAAGATGCCCGTACCAGGCCAATGTCATGAAAGTATTGGAGATGAAAAGAAATATGATTGTTTGAAGGCCCTTCATGGTTTGTATTGATGACAGATTATTGTGAATCGTTTATCGTATATCGAGGATCGTGGATCGATCTACGATAAACGATCCACGATATACGATTACTTGACTCCAGTGGCCGGATTCCAGCTTCCCTGCACTTTCCTGATATATACGATTTGTCCGGTATGATAAGCATTATGCATACTGATATGCCCGATGATTTCATACCATGCTTCCAGTTTTTTTTCATCTGCAGCTTCAATGGCATTTTCCCAGCTTATCAAAAGACTGTCCGCCTTTTTAACTGTTACAGGCCAGGAGTCTTTATCAACCGGTGAAAATGTTTCGTTGTTATCTCCTGAATATTTCGGTGCGGGCTGATCCAGGAATTTTGATAATTCCTGCTGGTTCCAGAAAATAATATGAGTGGTGAGTTCAGCGATTGAATGATCGGCGCCTTTCTCTTTCCAATTAGCCTGCTCAGGAGTCAGTCCCGCGATGGCAATATTCAATGGGGCAAACCATTCTTCTTTATTATGGCTTGTTTTCAGCTGGGCTAAAAGCACTTTCTTTAAAGTCAATTTTTCTGTTGTTTGAGATTTTGAATTACTGATAAAAACTGATAGCAATATAAAACATAAGAAGGGTTTCATCTTAAAAAATTATAGACAAATGTTAAACTTATTATGTGAAAATGGATGAGGTATTCAAAAGATATTTAAATAAATATTGTTTCGAAGAATCAAAATCCTTAAATGATATTATTAAATCATAGCATTCCGCCAATTAAACTCGGGAATGGCATCAGAAAAATACTGAAAATTTAAGCCTGAGGAAAAAAGGAGTGCCGGGTGTGTTGCTAACTTCATCGACAGGAGCTGTTTCATATTTTAACCTGGATACATATTCAAACTGGGCTTCATTCCAGCTTTGATTAAAGAGATTCTCAATGGAGATTCCTATCTCGAATTTTTTCTTAGTATAGTTGGCGGTAAGATCCGTGATAAAATATCCCAATGCTGTAAGAGAATAATCTTCATTTGCAGCTCGGTTATGTAAATACCTGTAACTTATTCCTCCATTGAATCCGTTTTTTAATTTATAGAACAAACCCGCTGTGCTGGTAAAAGTCGGTGCAAGGGGCAGATAATCCTGGCCCTTGGATGCACCCAGTTCTCTTGGCCTTGCGAGATCAAGATTCAGGTTCCCAAATAACCAGTCTGTTATCTGGTATCTCGCCGAAAAGTCTATTCCCTTTCTAACTGTTTTTCCTCCGGGTTCCACACTTTCATCTCCAAAATCCGCTCCATAGGTAAATTCCTGCTGAAGGTATAAATACCATATGGCTGTGTTTATAAACAGCCTGGGAATTGGTTTCCAGTTCATACCAATATCTATTCCATAAGCTGCCGGCAAAATCTGGTATCCCTGATTAGCTATAACAACCCTTGCATCATTGGAATGAAAACCTTTTCCCGTTTTCACATAAAACTGAACTTCAGGATTCAGCGTATACTGAATATTAAATTTGGGACAAACAATCGCCTTTCCCTGATTGTTACTTAAGCCATCATAAATGGCAGCAGCTGTGTCAGAAGATGGCGCCGTATTTAAATAATAAAAATTAAAATAGTCAAATCTTAATCCGGCGTTGAACAGCCATTTTCCGGATTCCAACGTCTCATCAATATATGCATATGCATTGGATTCTTTAATGACCCCCTTCTGAATAAAATTAAGAATACTATCTCCGTTCAGCGTATGCGACAACCAACTCGGATGTGTATGATCATATCTGATTCCAAAGCCTCCTGTTGATCGTAGTGTAGTATTGCTGAAATAATTTTGATGAGTGATCGTGCTTTTATATCCCAGAACATCTCTTACTTCATGCTGACCAAATTCATCCCCATTTATGGGATCTGCATAGTAAAAAGTGAAATTACTGATCAGGTTAAAATAATAATATGAATAGAAAGCCTGGTTTACCCATGTGAAATCATTTTTGAAAGAGGAAGAGATTTTCAGGTTTGCGTTTGCCCTCGATGTATATCCTCCCTGGGAACTGTCAATACTTCCGAACCGGTCTTTAATATATCCTTCTGCCAGTGCGCGATTTGGAATTTCACCCGCAGCCCTCCATTTGGATGCTAATGAAGATAAGCTCAAGGTTAACATGTTTTTTGTACCAAGCATGGCATTGAACTTTCCGAAAATATTATACCTTTTAAAATGTTCCGGAACATCATAGGGTCCTCCGTTTGAATAGTAAGCCTCTCCTGCTATATATGAACTCATTCCCCTGCTTTTTGATTTCTCACTTAACAGGTTGATCATGGCTAATCCACGTGTGGTGTTGAATTGCCCCATTTCAAATTTTACCGTATTCTTATCCAGCATATTCACGGTATTGTAAGTAACAAATCCTGCCGTGCAGAAATCACCCTTATTGGAATAGTAAGGGCCTTTGCCAAAATCATATCCTGAAATCGTTTCAGGTATTACAAAATGCAGGTCTGCATACCCTTGTCCGTGCGCCTGGGAGACCAGGTTTACGGGCAGGCCGTCTACGGAAACATTCACATCCGTTCCATGGTCCGCATCAAATCCACGAAGAAAAATCTGTTCGGCCTTACCCCCTCCCTGATGCTGGGCTATAAATAGTCCGGGTACCAGTCTGAGCAGGTCCTGCGCAGATTTTACAGGAAGTGTATTCAGGTCAATGCTGGTGAGTGTGCGTGCGGTAGTCAGATTATCGGTACGGCTGGAAATCGTGACTTCTTTTAGATCGACCAGTCCTTTTTCGAGACCAATCGTAAAATTATTTTTAGTATCCCCGGTTTTTATTTTTTGAGAAGTGTATCCTATAAATGAAACGTAGAGAAAATCAGATCCGGTAACATTTTTTAAAATAAAACGCCCGTCTTTCCCTGTTACTGCAGCCTCTTTACCTGTGCTGTTGGTAACTACAGCCAGTTCAAGTGGTTCTTTGGATGCATTGTCAATTACCTTCCCTTCAATGATATTTTGAGAATAAGTAAATGAAAATGTAAATGATGAGATTAAAATTATACTGAAGAATATAATTTTATTCATGCCTTTTTTAATATGTACGAATTAACTCAACTAATGGATTTCAAAGATCGATGACCGTTGATCGTGGATCGTGGATCGTAGATCGTAGATCGTGGATCGTAGATCGATAAACGATACACGATACACGATAAAAGTCGGTATCTAAGTGAATTCAGCAATGGATTTCCCCGCGATATAGCCGCTCGTCCAGGCATGCTGGAAGTTAAAACCACCTGTGATACCGTCTACGTCGAGTAATTCGCCGGCGAAGTACAAGCCCGGCCGGATGCGGCTTTCCATGGTGTGGTGATTGATTTCAGAAAGACGAATGCCTCCTGCCGTTACAAATTCTTCTTTGAAGGTCGTTTTACCATCCACGCTGAATGGCATATTGGTGAGATGTTGAATCAATTTGTTCTGAAGTGTGGAAGGCAGATCAGCCCAGTGTATATCTTTTATTCCGGATTGCTCCAGCAGCCATTCCCAAAGTCTTTGCGGCAGGTCCCAGGGATTTTTCTGCCGGATTTTTTTCCCTCCCGCAGAATCACGGATCATTTGCATTTCATCATGGACTGACTTTTCGTTAGTATCGCCCAGCCAGTTCACGCGTATTTCAAAACGATATTCTTTTTCTTTCAGCATCCTGGCTCCCCAGGCAGACAATTTCAAAATGGCAGGCCCACTCATTCCCCAATGCGTGATCAATAAAGGTCCCCTCTCTCTGAGGGATTCGCCGGTTATTTTTACCTGGGCATCTGGAACTGAAATGCCCATCAGTGAAGTGACAGAATTACCAGGCATATTAAAAGTAAACAGAGATGGTACCGGAGCCTCGATGGTATGACCGCTGGGAAGGATCCAGTCAAACATGTTCGGCTTCGGATATCCTCCCGACGCGAGACAAATAAAATCGGTTGGCAGTCTTAATTCATTATTAAAATGGGTGATGAATGGATAAGAGCTGTTTTTGTATTCAATGTTTTTAATTTCATGATGAAGCCGGATTTCAACGGAATATTTGTTTGCTTCCTGCAGGAGACAGTCTATAATGGATTGAGAAGAATTGCTTACAGGAAAAATTCGTCCATCTGCTTCTGTTTTCAAAGGAACTCCCCTTTCTTCAAACCATTGAATGGTATCGCTGGTAAAAAACTGGTGAAATGTTTTCTTCACGAAGTTGGAGCCCCTGGGATATTTTTTAACCATTTCCGGAATCGAGAAACAGGCATGGGTAACATTGCATCGCCCGCCTCCGCTTACCTTAACCTTTGATAAAAGCTTCCCGGTTTTTTCAACCATGATCACTTTTAATCCCGGATTTAATCTTGCTGCTGTTACGGCACAGAAAAATCCGGCTGCTCCACCGCCGGCAACTACCAGTGTTTTTTGCATCAGATCTTTTTATCCCCGTGAAGATGGTGATTTTTATATAAATGAAGAATCCCTCCGGGAACGGAGGGATTCTGGATCTAAACCAAAAGACTAGTGCTAAAAAATTTTTATCAGAGATTAGTTGTTTTATTTTTTGGAACAGCATATCTGTGCCAGCCATTTGTACCTTCTGTGGTCAGAACAATGGTTTCATCGGCATTCTTAAGCTGGATATAATAATACACGCCATCATCATTAGTAACCTTGAACAAATCGGATACCCAGTAGTTAGCATAGTGTTTTTTAATGTCCTTCTGCAGTTGAACAGGCAGGCTGCTGGTAAGAATATTATGTACAACGCCGATCAGGTTTCCCTGGAAATCGTAGTAAGCATACATAATATCTTTGTCAAGCTGAAACGTTGCCATGATATAGCTGCTGGTTACATCCCATTTAACTTCGGATGCCTGGTAAAAATCATTTTTAAATGATGCAAATACGCGTTCGTTGATTTTGGTTGTAGGTTTTGCAAATGAGGTGCCGGTAAGCGCCAGCAGGATTGCGATGGATAAGATGATCTTTTTCATGATTAATGTTTTATATGTTTTCAATTAGTTTCTGAATATAAGACGCAGGTTTCTCGATCATGTTGCAGCTGCTTCAAAAAAACATAAAGAAAAAATCTGTGTCGCTCATACTCTGTAATGGAATGGCGTGCCAAAACATTAAAACACTGAAAATCAATCAGGGCAATGGATTGCAGCTAAAAAGACTGTCCGTATCCGTACAGTTCTGGCATATTATCAAACAGAAAGAAATGTTAAAGACACTAGGAAAGTGTGAGAGTGTGAGAGTGTGAGAATAGATAATAAAAAATTAATACTAAAAGAGCTGGATATAAGATAATCCTGCTCCATGATTCTCCATAACGGGGACGACCATCTTTTTACCGCAGGATTTTGGGAAAAAAGTTCTTTTTAATAACGGATATAACCAGTAAGACAATTCGGTTGAAGCAATACCATAGCCCGCTCCTGCAACTACATCATGCAGCCAGTGGGCATTATTATATATACGTAAATAACCAACAGTACCCGCAACGAGGTACCCACCCACCCCATACCATACGGATACATTTTTATATTCTTCATAAAGAAAAGTAGCGGAAAGGAATGCTTCTGCCGTATGGCCTGAAGGATATGACTGATAATCACTTTCGCTGGGACGCAATTCATGACTCGTATGTTTTATAGTGGTCACAAATCCTTCCATGATGACATTGGACATCAGATATATCATGGATCTGTCCACAAAATTATGTTCACCCTTTATTCCTGCGACATTCAACGCATAGACTGCGACAGCCGGTGCAAACTGCAGATAATTATCAACGGTTGTTTTGTTGTGTGGATTATCAACCCAAACGAGTTTCTGAACAGATTCACTGAGATCTGTAAACGCATCTACATGCCTGCCCAAAAATCCATAAGCAATTAAAATACCCGGTATAATAAATTTCTTCGGTTCAAATTTCTGATAACAACCAGGGGGATAGACAACTATTGAATCTCTGTATGCAGAAGTTTGAATAATCTGAGCGTGCAGGATTGAACTTGTAAGGAAGTAAAAAACGCAAAGAATAAATCTGGAGAAGAATAATTTTCCTGATGGTTTTGTAAATTCTTGCACATTATATGTATAAGACCTAAAAATATGTTTAATTTACCTGGTACACATTGAACTGTTATTGATTAACAAATCAAATGCCGTAACGATGAGAATTATACTTATCCTTTCTGAAGAATTTTACAGAATCAATTATCTTTACACCAAATAATGTTCTATGTCGCTTATTCCAAATAAGAAAAACAAAAAAGATAACCGCCCGGGCGGCGGTGGAATCGGAAACACCAAACCCAATCAGCAAAACCAGAAAGGAAAGCTTAATACAAAGGGATTATCACGCAATACCAAATTGACCGGGGGATCGCAGAGAGGATCTTGAGGGTTGACCATTGATCGTGGATCATGGATCGTGGATCATGGATCGATAAACGATATACGATTCACGAAAATCCAGTTCCCATACTCCCATACTCCCATACTCCCATACTTGCTTAAGGCCCTAGGCCTTAAGCATCGGTGCCCATCCTTTTTCATATTCCCTTTGCCAGAGTTTCATTGCATTGGCATCATGAAGGATATGACCGTTTTTTTCATCGCAATCCAACGAGGTGCCGGTTCTTTGTGAAATGTTGGCGAGGTGACAAAGCAAAACACTTTTCTGTGCTTCGTTGATCGGAGAATTGAGCTTTGCTTCTCCACGGATACTATTGACGAAATTTTCGAAATGATAGAAATCGAGATTGCCCGTTGCACTAACCGGATTGGTGGGATCGGCAGCCATTTCTCCTTTTACTTCTTTAACCAGTTTATTCCCGGCATCAAAAATTTTATAATCACCGGCACCAAGGTTTACCAGGGTACCTTTCTCCCCATAAATTGTAAATCCCCTTCCGGCTCCTTCAACAGGAAATTTATTACAACTTCTGCCTTCCCAGGTGATGACTTTTTTTGTACCAAATTCGAATGAAGCGATCTGTGTATCCGGCGTCTGCCAGTCATCAGTATATGCATATCGTCCGCCTGAAGAAGTAACTTTTGTCGGATAATCTACTCCCAGGAACCATCGGCAGCAATCTATTTCATGGGTTCCGTTATTACATGCTTCTCCTGTTCCCCAATGCCAGAACCAATGCCAGTTATAATGAATGAGATTATCCTTGAATTCTCTCCTTGGTGCCGGACCCTGCCAGAGTTCATAGTTGAGGGTTGCCGGAACTGGAATAACTTTTCCTATACCGATAGATTTACGATCGTTGACATACCACGCTTTAGCCATATAAGGATCCCCAATGATCCCTTCACGAACCTGCTTAACGGCTTCTATCAATGTGGGGAATGATCTGCGCTGGTTTCCCATCTGGATTAGTTTTCCATAACGGTTCATTGCCAGGACCAGCATCTCACCTTCAGCAGGATTTTGTCCGCAGGGTTTTTCAACATAAACATTTTTTCCATGAGAAACACCGAGGATGGCCGCCGGAGTATGCCAGTGATCCGGAGTTGCTATCACCAATCCGTCAAAATCATTTTTCTGAACGAGTTCCCGGATATCCCTTACAAGAACTGGTTTACGCGGTGCATCTTTTAGTGCATCAAATCCATGCTGAATAGCGCCATCTTCGACGTCGCAGATATAGGCTATTTCCACATTGGGCAGCTGGGCATATGATTTTGCAAGATAAGAACCCCGGCTATTCAGGCCCATTACTGCCAGAATAACTTTATTGGAAGGAGCATTCTTACCATACACAGGAAAATTTAAAATCTGAATACCTGCTAAGGCGATTGAACCTTTTTTTATAAAATCTCTCCTTTTCATAATAATTATATATTATTCAAGTACACGAATTTTGATACTTCGGAAGCTGACCTCGTTTCCATGATCCTGAAGCAGGATATGTCCTTCCGGTGCTTCTCCGAAATTCGGCCAGATCTTATACTTACTAACGGCTACGAGTGACCGAAAAGCGGGCGACCCCCTTTCATATTCCAGTACTTTGATTCCATTCAGATAATGCTCCACATGATTATTGGGATAAACTATAATTCTTCCCGTATTCCACTTCCCGACGGGATGTATAAAGCGTGCCTGTTTATTTGCAGGAATGAGATCGTATAAAGAAGCCAGGGTTCGGTCACCATCCCTTCCCAGTTTGGCATCCGGATGGAGACTGTCATCCAGTATCTGGTACTCAAGACCAATGGCAGACCCTTCATTTTTTTCTTTCAGTGTCACAAAATATTTTACGCCGCTGTTGGCGCCCGCTGTGATTCTGAAATCAAAAGACAAATCAAATGCTTTGTACTGATCGAGGGTTACGATATCACCACCGTTGGCAGATTCATGGCCTTCTGAAGAAAGCACCGTAATATTTCCGTCATTTATTTCCCAGCCTTTACCCGGAAAACTGTCTTTGTATGCGCCCCGCCAGCCTTTGGAGCTTTCCCCGTCAAATAAAAGTTTCCAGCCGGACTTTCAATTCAAAATCTGTGAGCGTATTGGGGATCGTATTCACACATAAGATCCTTTCGGAAAATCTTCTGAAAACTTTGCCAGGGATTTGATCCGGATATTTCGGAAAAAAACCCTGGGTGGTTCGAGTGCTGGTTTTGATATGGCATGCACCTGCAGTGCAATAAATCCCTGGTAGTCGATCATATCCACGAGGCAGGCTGCAGGATAGTTGTTGATCCAGGTCCTTGTTTCATTGCCGATACATTCTATCCTGACCTTATTGAATTCCTTTAATTTATAATGGTCCTGTGCCTTGGGATTCAGGGAAAGCGGATATAGCCAGTCGCGCCTTCCTTCATCATAAATACCGCCGGACCAGCGGCGTGAAGAAGGATCAATTTCATACTGATATCCATATACTTTTCCTTTACCTCCGTTTCCCGTGGGATCAAAATGACTCCTGAACTGCACGCCGGAATTGAAAGTGGTATCAGAACAAAAGACTTCCATTTCCAAAACAAAATCTCCATATTCAGTTTCTGTTGCAAGAAAACTATTGGGAGAATTCGGAACTCCGGTGCCCATGATAGATCCGCGGAAAACTTCAAAAGTGGCTTTCCCCGTGAGCTGTTTCCAGCCGGTTAAAGTGGTTCCGTCGAAGAGGTTGACCCAGGTCTTCTGTCCAAAAACTGTTGCAATGGAAATAAAAATGATGAAGGATACTGAGAGCAGGAATTTTTTCATATTTCAGCAAATTGATTGAATCAAAAACAGGACTAAGTTAAACATTGGGGATGATTTCCATATGAGTATTTGCAATTTCCACAGGTCAGGTTTTGATAATTTTCCATTATATTGAAACATGGTTGAAGAAGTCGCTGCTGTATGTGATAGCGCTTTTATTTGCGGTAATGCTCCTGGTGATCCTGGGACAAAAACTACGTATTGCTTATCCGGTATTCCTGGTAATCGGAGGACTTATTGATCAGCCTGATACCCGGAGCTCCGCGGACCGGCATCAGTCCGGATCTTGATTTTTCTTATCTTCCTTCCACCCCTGTTATATGAAGCCGCCTGGTTTACTTCCTGGCCTAATTTCTGGAAAATGCGCTGGCCCATCGCATTGCATGGATTTGGACTGGTAATCGTTACTTCTGCGATCGTAGCATTTTTCTCAGAGAAACTTGTGCCGA
The DNA here is from genome assembly GCA_963711345.1 of uncultured Bacteroidota bacterium. Taxonomy (GTDB): domain Bacteria; phylum Bacteroidota; class Bacteroidia; order Chitinophagales; family Chitinophagaceae; genus Puia. Next base: position 3,004,735 of record CAVQDS010000002.1, read on the forward strand.
GGTTTACCTTATCCATTGGTTTCCTGCTGGGAGGTATTATTTCTCCTCCGGATGCTGTTGCAGCAAGTTCTGTTCTGAAATTTTTCAAGATTCCCAAAAAAGTAAAAACAGTACTGGAAGGCGAAAGTCTGGTAAATGATGCGGCGAGTTTAACCGTATTCCGGTTTGCTCAGGCTGCGGTTATTTCAGGAAGTTTTGTATTTCATAAAGCAGCAGTTTCATTTGTTGTGGTTACGGTACTCGGTATTTTAATTGGTCTTATTATTGCACAAATCATCTACTTCGTATATAAATTATTTGCAACCACTACCAGTATTGCAACAGCACTTACGCTGATCACACCCTATATCATGTATCTCACGGCGGAACATTTTCATGCATCGGGTGTGCTCTCTGTTGTGAGTGGCGGGCTGTTTCTGTCCTACAGGTCGAAAGACATTCTGAATTACAAAGCAAGGGTGCAGGCAACGGGTGTATGGAATACGCTTACGTTCATTTTAAACGGATTGATATTTATTCTGATCGGATTACAATTGCCGTTAATAATTGATGGTTTGAAATATTATTCATTTTCTGAAGCTATCCGGTACGGTTTAATCATTTCAGGACTAATCATCGTGATCCGCATGGTATGGATGTATGCAGCTACTTATATCTCATTGATGCTAAATAAAAATCCTACGCCGGGAATATCGAAACCTAATGCACGTGAAATATTCCTGGTTGGCTGGGCAGGCATGCGGGGCGTTGTGTCATTGGCTTCCGCACTGGCTATTCCAGTGACACTGGCTGACGGAAAAGAATTTCCCGAAAGAGATCTTGTTTTATTTATCAGTTTTATGGTTATCCTGGTGACACTGGTATTACAGGGATTATCTCTTCCCTGGGTAATTAAAAAACTACATCTGAAAGAGGAAAAACCGGCAGTCCCAGCAGATATTCAAACACAGCAAATTTATCTGATGCTGATGAAACTATCTGTTGCACATATTGAAGAAAAATATCCGGCATTAATTCAATCGAACACGCTGGTAAAAAATTATAAAAAGAACCTCGAAGAGGATGTGGAATTTACACTCGCGAATATTGAGTGCTTAAAAAATGATGAGAATGAAAGGCACAAGGTGGAAGAATTTAATCAGGTCCGGCTTGACCTGGGTGAATATCTTACCAGACAGTTGACAATTCTAAGATTGCAGGAAGTTTTTGATGAAGATATCATACGAAGGGAGGAAGACAGAATTGACCTGGAACAGAACAAAATAGGCTGAAAAGGAGAAAATCAGGTTCAAAACCCTTCAGGATTTGCTTAAAAAAGAGCTTTTCTCAACATATCAACATTCGCCCATAATTAATTTGTATGAAGCTCATTTTCCACTATTTTTGCACGCTCAAAACAAGAGGGTAGATCCCTGTTTTGCAACAGGCAGGTTCATTGAAAAATGGCCGGCAAGATTCCGTAGCTCAGTTGGTAGAGCATTACACTTTTAATGTAGGGGTCCTGGGTTCGAGTCCCAGCGGGATCACTTTTTTGCGTTTAGAATCCAAGTTGTAGACAAAAGTTGTAGACAAAGAAAGTGAAGTTGATGAAATTGTCTACAAATACTTGCTAAATCCTCTCCAGGAAATGTATTCAATAGAACCCGCTCTGCTAAAGGCTTTGCGGGTTTTTTGTTTTTAGATGGGACTCAGTTTCTCGAATAAAAATGTTTCAGTTCAAATCCGAGCCGGTTCACTTTATTCTTAATAATAAAACACTTGTGCACTGTGATGTTTTTTCCCTCGTTCATCACTATAAAGATGGATGTGGTAATAAAATCGTAGTAGGTAAGAAACAGCTTTTACAATGGTTATTAAGGATATAAAGTTGGACGGTCAATCGCAGATATATATGGTTTTTGACTTACTGTTCATTCCTTATCAAAATTTAAGACCTACAAGGCCAGTAGGCCAGATATTCTACTTTTTACTATTCACGACAGCATATTGGTGACCCAACCTAATGCGGCCTTCGTAGAGGCTGCAATGATGCAAGAGCTATGAAGATGGATTAGTCATCCTCAATCCCTCTTAACAAAGTTATTTTTACTGGAAAGATCCATGCAATTTGAATAATATGATACTTCATGGGATCTTTCTAACCTGGCATTAAATCCCAAGGTTATGAATTCGAAAAAAGAATGAAAAATTTATCAGTCTTACGCCTAATGTTTGGCTGTAATGAATTTAATCACACCACATACCGCACAAGCCGCCTGCACAATTAACAAACCCCGCCAATATTGAAGGGGTGAATAGTACTTGCAGGCCTATTGATAAGCCTCCTTACAGTCGAAGCCATGCACAATGACTGATACCTGTAATAAAATGATCGACCCAAAATCAAAACCGAAAAAGAAAGCGAAGACACAAACCCGATTGAAAGCAGTTTAGAAATTTTTATATCGTTTGTTAGAAAACCAATACACCAAAGTGATGCCGATAAACAGAAAGGTAAACGTGACCCATCGTGGTGCTTTGTCGATCAGGATGATACCGACAATATAAGTAACAGCGCCAACTATCTGTAAGACTGCTAATGTTGATTTGCTCATTTAAGAAAGGTACCTGAAATGGAATTTACATTTTCTAAACCATAAAAAACGAATTCATGAAAAAAAGATAAAGACGAAATCTTGTAATACATGATGAAAATTGATTACAATAACAAATGTTCGGCATTGTTTTCAGGGGTGCAGCCAGTAAGCCGGGGGAATTTGACTAGCCTCACAAACTGGTACAGGCATTAGGTTAAGGACTGGAAGCAGCGGGGATGTATTAACTTAGCAAACCATTTTTAATATTCATTATGAAACTTTTGTTTGCCGTTCTCTTAACTCCTGCGTTGACATATGCGCAGCAGAAAGGTGACAATACAATTATAATACCCAATGTCACAATGGATAAGGCAGTTAAAATTTTCATGGATCATGGGTATATGATCGGTGCTGCAACCTCTTTAGTAGTATCCACAATTCCAAAAAAGTCACCCAATAAAATCACTATCATTTTTCAAATGCAAATAAAGGATTCAACCGGGTATCTTCAGGGAACTTATGACGGAAGACAAATTGTTCCCGGCTTATGGAAGCATTCTGAATCTTATGCCGGTCATTATAAGGGTGGATCATTTGACATCATGGACAGCCTTGCGAAATCATTTGGTCAACCGGTTACCTATTCAAACTTTAAATGAACCTCACGATCTTGTTCAGGCGCTGGGAAGAACAATAGAATTGGGATTCAGATACAGGCCGGCAATATTGAAGCTAATGGTTAAAATACAAATTGACGCGTGATATGATTTATATCGTAATTGGTTTATTGACAATTTTCTTCCTTATTAAATTGATATTCAACAGGGAAAAAAAAAGATACGCAAAAGAAATGTCCTTAGCTCAAGAAATTATTTTTTTTAATACTGCTGAGTATTTGTTTAATAAAAACAGGAATGATTATCCTGATGATGATAGTTGTATGAAAATAATGGCTGCAGTAACAAACAAAATTTATGGTAGAGATCCCACTGATGAAGAGGCATTGAAATTTGCGCAAGACAATTCAAATCTCATATCAACTAAAATTGGCAATTTAAATAATGATAAATATCTACTGAATTTGATTAATATCGGAATTCGACTAAAACTTCAAGCGGCCGTCTATAATAAGACGGTAACAGAAAAATTACATCGCTGGTCGGACTATCTTGTAGATGAAGGCGTTTTGCTCCCCGATACACAATTTACCATGCCCACAGGAAAGGAACTTCAATCCATAGTGTTAGGATTCAGTACAAAGGTTAAGAAAATGGAGGAAATTAATTAGGAGACGGCGATTAATTTATTTCAATAATTGCAGCTAATAAGCCCCGGACGTCAATCTGGGGCTTCTGTATGGCTGCGTATTCACTCCACCAAAAATAACCCCGGCATAGAAATACCGGGACTTCACTACTCTGACGAACTAAAGTTCCCTTTCCGCTGCTTTGTTAGACGGTTTAACGTAGATATATGCGATTAAATCCAACTTGCCAGCATCCCGCATTTTCTTCCTGACTACATTCTGAATTTCTTCAATGTTTGTAAGGTCGGTATACCTGATACCGCTACTATTTCCGCCGTTGGTATAATAAATCACTATCAGGTAGCTGGGCACGATAGAATTTTTTACGCCTAATTTATTTAGTAATGTAAAACTAACAATATTGGTATCAAAAAAAACAGTAAATTGCATTTATAATTTTTCAAAATGGTAAATAAAAAGAGGGACACAATGAAAATTCCATTCGAAGGAAAAGAATACGAATTGGAATACGAATTTACATGCTTCGACAAAGTGGATGCGGTGCTTGTTTTAACGGGCGACACGGAATTGAAAAATATTTCAGGGGAATATATTCAGTTTCTTCGTCCGCAGGTTACTAGTGCAAAGCCCCAGTTTGGTTACAACTATAACGAAGATCATGAAAGGAATAGGAATCTGAAACAGGCAATCGCAGACCAGATAAGCAGGTTATAATAAAGTCCTGTATTAAAATGCTGACCATAAAGGGCTGCTTATCTTTTCGCTATGTGTTACGACATTTCATTTACGGCGCCCTGTAGCAGGCAACGGGAATATAAAACACAATTACCATGACAAGTAAAATCAGTATCCGCGAACTGCCACCGGGGGCTGATAACAAAAAACACTTTTATAAAAATGTCGCAGGAACATCTGTAAATTGCAAAAATGAGAATCGGTATCTGCAAACTTTGTCTTAAAGAAAAAGAGCGAATAAAGCAGTCGCACATAATTCCGGAATTTATGTACACTGACATGATTCAGGAGAATATCGGCATGTCAGCACAGTCTCTAAAAGACAGGGTTGTCCGCAACGAAAAAACAATTCAAACAGGTTATTACGATAAATATATTCTTTGCCAGCAGTGTGAAAATGAAATGCTGGGCGGCCTTGACAGATACGGTGCAAATGTTATATATCATGGGGTCGGTGTACAAATGGATCACGGGAAAGAGGTTGATGGTATTAGACCATTATTCGTCAAAGGAATAGACTACGACAAATTTAAAATATTCTTGCTGTCAATTTTGTGGCGTGCCCACATCAGCAACAATCCATTTTTTGAAAATATTCGGTTGGGAAAGGATGCAGAACCCATCAGGCAGGCAATCCTAAATAATCTGCACGTAGATGAAAGCGTTTATAAGGTTCAGATGTTTGCGCTTAAATATAGCTCTACAGAACTTTTTAAGATGGTAATAACACCAATTCGTATGACTGCGCTTGGTGCAGATTATTATACATTTATAATAAATGGGTTGGTATACTTTATAAATATGCAGCTTGCGGATGAGCCGTCATTTTTTGCAAAGGGTTTTCTTCGCAATAATGGGTCGGTCGTAATTACAGAATTGAATCCAGATTTAGCACTTGGTTTTTTGCGTAGTTATTTTAAGGTTGGCCCTAACGGTCTTCGGGTTTAATTCCTGCATTTTGTCAAACCAGCCCTATTAACAGGGGCGAATGGTCGCTGCAATCCGTGTCGACAATTTCAACTGATTCTATCTTAAACTTATCTGAAACAAAGCAATAATCTATGTGGTAAGGTCTTGCCCGGTTACGGTACAAATAAAATGTTGGGCGGGATTCTGACCCATGTTCCTCATTAAAAAAGGTATGATAAGCGCTGTGTATGTTTTTGTCAGCTAAAAAATTTACAACGTCAGAATGGTTTCCGACCCTGTCCTTTCGGTCCCAAATTTTGTTACTGTTCCAATCACCTGCAACAATATCACAGTCATAATAATTTACAGCGCCCCAAATCTGGCCGACATAACGTTCTTTATGATGCGGCATGTTTTGGGACCAAACTGCCAGCATGGTAAATGAGTTGTTGACCCTAAGTGGTAAAATGTACCTGAACCGGGGTTGCTCAATTAATTCAATTTTTAGATTTGAAAAAACAGCAATCCCCTTTTTATCGTTGTCGCCATACCATATAGCCGCATTAACAGTATCAGTTTTACTGCATTCTGAAATTATCAGTATGTCGCAGTCAATTCCGAATTTGCCAGCTTTCTTCCTGTAGCCGCCCTGACAGTTCCATACCATTAATTTCATTTCGGCAATATATAGAAAATAAAAAAGGTGAAAATATCTTATAACCTCTTTAAAAAGGGAGGTCACGAACAATATTTCTTATCGAGTGGTATGTTTCCTGTTTCTTGGGAGCTGCAAGGGATATTGTCCTTTTCGCTGGTTTCCCGTATTTCATAAGCATTGATGATATAAATTTCACAACCTTTTCTCTGTTATTTTGGGATTTAACAAGATTATTAGGGATCCGTATGGTATGAATGTCGTCTTTCCAGGAAAATAATGTTCTTTGTAGATCTGTTAAAGCTTGTGGAATTTTATAGTGTTCGGGACCATCTACCTCTATGAAAATATTGTATTGAGGAATACCTATATCAACCTTTTTATGTCCGTTGTCGTCAAATTCAAGTACAACTGGAATACCATGTAATTTTAATCCTAGATATAGAAGCTTAGCCGGTTTGCTGGCGTTTCGTATCTTTTTTATCCATTTTAGGTGTTCAGTACAAAGAGGGAAATCAAAAAATCTATAGGAATCGAAGTCTTCCACCTGACTAATTTCTTTATCGCATTCTATACACTTTTTCAAAAGACCAAGTATTATTTACAAGACGGTAACGTAAAGAAAGGGGGTTTGAGTATTTCCAGGCGATACTTTTATAGGGCAGGAATTTTGTCTCCCCAATCCAAACACGATCGCAATTAGAGGCTGTTTAGGGGTTACTAACTACTTTAGCAATGGGAAATTACCCTTTGAGTCCTAATCTTCGCCAGAATAGGCTTACAATGCCTTTGGTAAGCACAATATCGCTATCATTTATGCTGTCTCTCAATTAAAAGAGATTGAATTTAGCATTTCCAGTAAAAGGGCTATTTCTAAACTATTCAACTACTACAGCATTTATGTCACGGATCTCAGCTCAGAAGACCTAACCTAGCTGCGACGTCTAATGATATTCAATTTTGATGTATTTCGCATTTGTGATAGAACGAAGAGACGTACTAAATAACAGGAGAAAAATGACATTTCCGAGTTGCCTAAAAAAATGTTCGCTATATACAGATACTCCCATTCTCACTCCATTTTTAAGGCTTTTTGAAGCATTAGACTATCTTACTCATGAAGAAATGAAATTTTAATTATAGAACTTATTGAATCTGCACTATACTCCCATTATCATGAGAAAAAGCGCATTTTTTGAAATAAATCCAAGTTTTTTATGGAATAATTGGTCAAAACCTGAAAATGTTAATAAGTCTAAGGCTAAAATCAATTTCTGCTTAGCATTATTTATCCGTTTTATACAGGATCTGGGTCGTAGGAACTAACAATTCATTTGCCAGGTATCATTTATTAAAAAATCCGCGTTTAGGTTAAAATATAAAAAGTTCCTTCAGTAAAATGACTGTATATATACCATCAAATTTGGAAATAGATGAACACATCGCTGAATTTCCAGCGAAAAAAGGTTTCAAACCGAAAAGCGATTATATAGCGTATACATTAAGTGTTATAAGCATAGGAATCCACTACCATAAAAATCGGTTGGCAAGAGATGGGTATGTACCCATAAATAGTGCGCTTTTAAAAAAGCTAATTGGGAGTGAATACAACAAGTATCTGGTTTACTTGAGAAGAACGGGCATTATTGAATGGCAAAAACAATATATCGTTGGAGAGAAAAGCAGGGGATATATTTTTACGAGCCAATACCTGACAGAATTTAAGCCTTATGAGATTTCTGATCGAAAACTCACTCGAAAATTGGCAACTCATAAAACCCAAGAGTCAGGACCAGCGCAACGACAACTACCATACTTATATAAATGGTTTAAATCTGAGAAATTAACAATCGACAAAGACCGTGCAATTGCAATATTGCCAGAAAAATACCAGATTAAACTCAAACAAAGAAAACCAAACCACAGTCGAAAATCGAAAGAAGAAATCGCTGATTTAGCCTTGATTAGCTGGAAACTTTGCATTGATAATTTTCACAAAAAGGCTTACACAGAAGGATTTACTCTGGATGAGTCTGGTGGCAGATTGCATACGCTATTAAGCAGGACCTCAAGAAGTTTTAGGAAATACATAAAATATGACGGTAATACCTTGGTGCATGTAGATATAGCAAATTCCCAACCCTATTTCGCCGCTACATTATTAGATTCTAAATTCTGGGTATCAAGTATGCTGGGGAAGAGGGAACTCGAACGGATTAAAGCCAGAATTGAAAAGAAGGTCGGGGGTGGTAGCTTAAATGTGCTTCCGGATAGCCCAAATTATAGATTTAAAATAAATAAAATAATAAAACTACAAATAGAATACAATTCATACTTATCCTTACTTATGTTGCTAAATAAGGGTACATATGAGTCCTGTATTGAGTTTCAGGGTTACAGAAACATTGTCAGTTTTGGTAAGTTTTATGAAGAGTTGGCAAGGATATACGGCGAATTACCATCTAAATACCGAAAGCCTTCTAAGGAGGATGTTAAAAAGTGGATGTTTGAAGTATTCTTTTCGCAGAATCAGATTTTACGTTGGCTAGAAAGACCTCAATCAAAACTTTTCAGACAGGCTTTCCCGACGGTCTTTAAAATATTTTGGGAAATAAAGAGACATCATTATAATACACTGGCCATCCTTTTACAAAATCTGGAAAGTGACGCGGTTCTGAACCATGTGTGTCAGTCAATCGCTCATGATCACCCGGAGATCCCTTTATTTACTATACATGACAGCGTGGTAACCACATTAGGGAACGAAACGGTTGTTAAGAATATAATGAGCGGGGAGTTGGAAAAGCTCACTGGGCTTGCCCCTGAGCTGAAGATTAAAGTTTGGGATGATACCTATGATGAATAAGAATCTGCTGTCAGAATAATTGCTACACATTGATCAAGCTAAATTGTTATGATCCAAATTGCACATTCCCAGACAACATATGATCTAAATTGCATATGATCTAAATTGCACATTCCCAGACAACATATGATCTAAATTGCATATGACATAAATTGCATATGAACTAAATTGCATATCCGACAAACCGTATATGATCTAAATTGCATATACCATTTTAAGGGATGCGTGCTAAATTGATTACACGCTTGCTTTATGCCCTGAGATTTACGATACCTTATTAATGTTTCAAATAATTTTCTAGCACGTACATAATTAATCAGATGCACCATAACCTTACTGCGGTCCGGGCAAGCACACACCCCCTAACCCCCACCCTATAGAGCATTTACAGTTTAAAAACAGTCAAATCAAAATATTTTGAACTCAGAATTCAAAAATAAAATGTCTCAATTTTCTTTGACTTAATGATGAAGATATATAGTGGAACCTAATGTCATTGAAAGAATTACTCGCGCATAAAAATGTTTGCGCAGAAATTGACCATGAAGCGGACCTATTTTAGTCCGAATCCATAATGGATTAGAACGACATCTGATTTACAAGGGATTTCAAGTTTTTAGACACAATTCAGGGACATTATTAGTCGCTTTCGTTCAGCTAATGAATTAATTACAGGGGATTTGACAAAGATCAAAACCCTATTCAGATCTCAGGTTTTTTACAGGATTTGCTATTGCTGCTTTTATAACCTGGTAGCTGATCGTAATGACTGTAATGCTCATCGAAAATAGCCCGGCCAGTGCAAAGACCAACCAACCTATATTTATTCTGTATGAGAAATTTTGCAGCCATCTGTCCATAAAATAATACGCAATCGGCGATCCAATTAAAATGGCGATAATAACCAATGATATAAAACCTTTGGACAGCATTGACACGATATTCAAGACACTTGCACCTAAAGTTTTACGAATGCTTATTTCTTTTCTTTTTTGCTGTGCAGCAATAGCCGCCAGAGCAAATAAACCCATGCTGGATATAAAAATGGCAACAGTCATGGCAATATTCATCACCTGTCCCGTCTTCCGGTCTTTGGAATAAAATTTTGCGATGCTTTCATCAAAAAAACTATATTCAAATTTCTCGTTAGGATAAATTTCCTTCCATGCTTTTTCAATTCCAGCGATATTGTTTTTAAAGTCACTAATCTGTTTCCCGTTAGTTGATAGTTTGATACTTATCATTTTGGAAAATGTCTTTGAAGTTGTCAAAAATGTCGGAGCGATCGGTTCATGGAGAGATTGCGAATGAAAGTCTGCCAACACGCCAACGATGGGTCCTTTTTTTGGCTCAGAGGCATCTGAAGTTCCAACCCTAAGTGTTTTTCCCATAGCATCACCCGCGTTCTTAAATCCCAGTTTTTTAGCGCAGCTTTCATTTATCAAAAATTCTTTCATGGTATCGCTTGCCATAACATTACGGCCGGCAATCAGTTTGAATTCGTATAGGGGAACGTAATTTTCATCACCAGTCTGGAATTGTGATTCAAAAGATGGGTCTTCCGATTCCAGGCATCTGATATTGGTTCCCTTATGGGATTTTTCAAGAGGTGTTCCCATATCAATACTCACAGTCTGTATAGCAGGCAACTGTTTAACCTTTTGAGCAAACAATTCTATGTTATTTACCGCATCTCCCGGATTGCTTTTGATATTGATAATCGCATCCTTCTTAAAGCCAAGATCCATATTTAGTACATAATGAATTTGATTCCCGATAATCAATGTACATATGATAAATATTAATGAGAGAGTGAATTGAAAAATCATCAATGTTTTGCGCATGTAACCTGCTGAATTTCCTTTTATTAGATTTTCGCCTTTAAGACTTTCTATCGGCAAATAAGAAGCCATCACTTTAGCAGGATATAAACCTGCCAGTACACAAGTGAGAATTGTGATAATCAATAAGAAGATGAAAGTAACAGGACCAACGGTCAAATTGAAGCCTACTGGGAGTATTGAGTGAAATAATGAAATAAATATGGGAACTATCGCCAGTGATAATGCCAGGGAAATCATGGTGACTATAAATGTTTCGCTTAGAAATTGGAGTGTGAGGGCAGATTTACGGCTACCCATTACTTTTCTTATTCCAATTTCTTTAGCTCTTTTAAACGATTGTGCAGTTGATAAATTGATAAAGTTTATGGCAGCAATTAAAAGTATTATTGTCCCAATGAACATGAGTCCATATATGGTTCCGAGATTGACCCTTCTTCCGTATGTATCCTGAAAAGAATCGTTGAAATGAATATCCAACAGCGGTTGCAGGCCGATGAACAATTTCGCGTAATTTCCCTGGTCCATATACTTATTGACCAGTTTCCCAGCCTGGGTTTCAAATTGTGCGACCGTTTCTTTCTTATACAGTTTTACAAAAGTTTGTGAACGGCGTGCCCAGTTTTGCCAGTTTGTTAAGTCATACAGGTTTTTAAGGAAACTATTTTGTATGGTAGGTTCAGAGATAAAATCCCTAAAATTGAAATCAGTATTAGCTGGATAGTCTTTTATAATGCCTGATACAAAAACTGTAAGTGAGTCATCATAAATTATTTTTCTTCCAAGAATTTGATCAAAATTCAAAGAACCAAAGTATTTTCTTGCTTCATGTTCAGTAATTGCTACATGCCAGGGTTGGCTCATGGTTTCGGCATTCCCCGCCAGCCATTGGTATTTGAAAATATCGAAATAGTACTGGTCGGCGATGATGATGTCAGACGGTTCTTCCCTGTCCTTAGCAGCATCAAATTTTCTTATCCCATCCTTTGCATCAGGTATAGTTACTTTGGCATAATAATTCTGGAACTCCGTTACTTTCTCAATCCCCGTAAATTCTCTCCGGATCGACTGCGCCATTGGATCCGGCACCATGGAAAAATAATCTTTATCTCCTGTACTCTTTTTAAAAGTCGAAACAACCCGAAAGATCCGGTCTTTGTCAGGTTGGAAACTATCATAGCTAAGTTCAAAACTAGTTATTAGGAATATGATAAGGCAGGCGCTGATACCCAGCGTCAGCCCGAGGATATTAACCGCAGTAAACGACTTTTGTTTCATCATATTCCTGCGGGCTATTTTGAGAAAATGTTTGAACATATATTAAATATTTAAGAGATTTAATATTTTGTCGATGTTCACTATAGGGCAAGCAGAAATGTATGGACTTTAATAAAAAGCCTTAGTTGGCAAAAGTAGATATCTCACTTAAGAAGAAAGACACTGTCTATCAATTTTTGTTGCATCACACTAAAAAAATAGTAATAACAAAAGGTGCAACGCTGAATAAATTGTGACCTCCCTCCTGAAAATCGAAGCGATGTAAATTAGAAAATCGGGGTAAATATTCATAAATTAAATCATGAAAATTGCCCATGAAGAAGTCAAAATTCACCGAACCGCAAATAGTTTTTGCGCTTAAGCAATCGGAGAAAGGGGTAACTGTTTCTGAGATTTGCCGCAAGATGGGAGTCAGCGAAGCCACATTTTACAATTGGAAAAAGAAGTATGGAGGTCTTGGAGTTTCTGAACTTCGGGAGCTGCGACAGTTAAAGGATGAGAACGCGAGGCTTAAGCAGATGGTTGCAACTAGTACTACAACTACATATTGAATTTAAAAAAGTCTGAATTAATTTTTAATTAAATTAGACTTATAATTTTACGAAGAAGCAAATTTTTGAAGTTTATCTAATTCTAATTTTATTTTATTTTGCCAGATAATTTGTTGTTTTCCGTATCGTGAAAGATTGGTCTCTTTATCATAAAGTGAGTCCATTTCTAAACATTGTTGCTTATTTATGCGAAATAACTTATCAATGTCGTGCCCAACGGTTCGGTAATTAAACTTATACTCTGCAAATTCTTTTCTTAATTTTCTTGCAAAGATTTCTGAAATATCAAAATGGCCTTGTTCATGCATTAAAAGGGTGTCGCTATTCTTGAATTTAGACCACGAACTAGATTTGATAAAAAAACAAATGACTTTAACCTTGAATGAATCTTCGTTGGATGATAAATGATACTTTATTATTGGGTTACTAACGGCACCATATTTAGAAGGTGTGTCCGGTATTCCTTGAAAATCACTCCAAACTAGTTTATAATTGTTCGACCAAAATATGGTGTCACTTGAAGATTGTGAATAAGCTAAAATTGAAAAAAATAAAAAGCATAAATTTATAAATAAATCTTTCATGATAATTTAATTGAGGATTTTCAAATTATTTAAAAATATTTGATAGCACTGAAATTTATAATGTAAATCCTTATTTTCGAGTGGGTATGATGAATCAAGGAGATTTAAATCTTGTAAAAAATGAATATAGATAATTGTAATCTTCATTTCTCACAAATTGGTATTTGATTTCTGAAATATTTTGAGGAATTTCCAACCCTGACGTTTCACTTAGCAGTGTTATATCGTTTTTCATTTTTAGATTGCATGCATAAAAAATAGTAACAATTATAAAAAAACAACAAATTTTTCATATTAATTCGGTTTTCCTATATTCTGCGCTGTGTCTTGAGTAGCAACTATCATGATTTGTTTTTTCCCTTCATCATCAATTTTAATTCCATGCATTTGATACATTAGCACTTGGCAGTTGCATAGAGTCCTGGTATAAAGAAGACGGGTTGATCCTTCAGCGTTATGAAGTAAGGCACTTTATTTTTCCAACCGACAATACCCCGATGTTCAAAAATTCCTGATACAGGGATTAAGCACCGGCGGTTTTTAATCTTATACCAAACAGATTTTGGGTCGTCCAATATTCTTTCAGCGCGCGCATTCAGCATGCTGGCACGTTGCCGAATAAATTTACTCTCATCCTTCACATAAAAGGGAATGACTCCCCATTCCATAAATTGAATTATTTCTGAATCATCTTCCTTACGAATTATCGGGTATTCAGGATAGCTGTGTGCAATTATATGATCGCTTCCAAAATCAAATGACAATTGCGTACTATCTACCAATTCGGGGAAGTAGTTTGATAGGTCTTTCAGCTTCGCGGTAAACGAAATATCATAACACATAATGCAAAATTAAAAATGCTCGTGCCTAACTATAGTACCAAACCACTAAAAAGTAAAAGCTAAATATTTTAGTATCTTTGAATATGCCTGACTACAATATAACTATCTATCTAAAAGTTGGCAAACCAAAAATAGGTGTGCGATGGCATCCGAGCTATGACCTTGATCAAGTACGGGCATTGGTAGAGAGAAGAGTTCAATTAGCCTTAGGAACAGCCATTGTAGAAAAAGTAGACGTAGCATTAGCGCCGCAGACGTTTGGAAAAAAGAGTGAAGCAAAACCGTTGACTATGTGAGTGGACTTATCTGTAATGGTCGCTATTTGATCAGACAAGGAACAATCGGCACTTCTTATTTTACCTTACAATTATTATTAGGCATAAAACTATTCTGCTCTCAGGCTTTTGACAGGGTTACTCGTCGCCGCCTTTATCGTCAGGAAGCTCACCGTCCCCAGCGCGATCAGCAGCGCGGCCATGCCGGCCAGCACGAACACCCACCAGCTGATAGCAACCCGATACGCATAATCCTGCATCCACCGATGGAGCGCCAACCATGCCAGCGGCCAGGCGATCAAATTGGCGATCAGCACCAGCCCGATAAAATGTTTGGACAGCAGGAAGACGACATCCTTTACGGAGGCGCCCAGGATCTTGCGGATCCCGATCTCCTTGGTCCGCTTCTCCGTGGAAAAGGAGGCCAAACCAAACAGACCCAGGCAGGAGATGAGGATGGCCAGGCCGGCCATGATACGCCACCATCTGGGAGACCTGGGTATCGGTCCTGTATACCTCTTTAAAATGATCGTCGAGGAACTGGTAGTCGAAGGGATACTCCGGGAAAACATTTTTCCAGGCGGACTGGATAAACGCGAAGCCTGGCTGGACTGCCGGCCGCTTATCTTCACCGACATGGTGCTGAATCCCCATGTCGTTTGCATTAACCAGGAACAAGGGTTCGATCTTATAGTGGAGGGAATTGAAATTGAAGTCTTTGGCAACGCCTACGATGCTCCCCGTGGTATCACCCCCGAAATGTTTACCAATCAGCGAAGACAATGGCTTTCCTGGCTGATCTTTGAGCAGTTCCCTGGCCAGCGTTTCGTTGATGACGAATTCTCTCGCAATCGCGTACTTTTCCTGGAAAAATTCCGACCCGCCGCCAATTGGATTTTATAGACGCTCAGATAATCGGGATCCACGAACATCCCAGGCGTGGACAGTACCCGCATCGGGCCGTTGCCTGGCCAAAATCCGAGCCCAGCGGTCCCAATGGCTCCCCAACTGGTCCCAGGCCCCCGTCACGCCCTGCCACCAGCGGACTGGTTGACAATTCTTCTTTAAGCAAGGCATATTTCCGGGAGGTGATTCCCATGTAGGTGTATGGTGACGACCTGGTCGCGGTCAAATCCGGGGTCCTGCTTCTGCATATAATTTAGTTGACGAAAGACGAGAATGGTAGCGATCATCAGGAAGATAGCACTGGCGAACTGCCCGACCACCAGGATATTCCGAAAGTGTCCTTTGCTTTTGCCCGGTGTCACCGCCGCCTTTTAAGAACCTTTACCGGCTGAAAAGAGGAAAGGTAAATGGCCGGATACAACCCCGATAACAGCCCAAGCAGGATCGTTCCGATGAACACCGCCACCAGCAGCCCGGGATGCATGAAGAAAATGGGGCTCAGATTCCGCCCACTTAGTTTATCGATATACGGCAGCACCAGGCTCACCAGCCCCAGCGCAATGACCAGCGCAATCAGGCGATAGCAGGACTGTCTCGCCCAGGAACTGGATACCCAGTTGCGAGCGCAGAGGCGCCGATCGATTTACGGATACCCACCTCTTTGCCTCGTTCCGCCGACCGGGCGGTGGACAGATTCATGAAATTGATGCAGGCGATGAGCAGCACCAGGAGACCGAGCGCGATGAAAATATTGGTATAGCGCTTATCGAATTTCTGGAAATTGATATCATCTTCGCTGATATCGGCGGCATTGGCATGGACATCCCTTAACGGCAGGAGGAACAGCCCGTAATTTATCTGTTTGTCACCGGACTCCGATATTTTTTCAGGTAGGCGGGGAATTTCTTTTCCAGTGCAGCCACATCCGTATTCGGCGCGAGTTCTACGTAGGTGGTTACGCCATTGTGCCCCATCGATTCATCCAGTCCGGTTTGTAGATGGTATTAAGAGATTGCAATGCGTCGAATTGAAATTGGGAGTTAGCGGGCACATCTTTCAGGATGCCCGTTACTGTAAAAAGAAGGGTATCATCTCCCGAAATGCGAAACGGTCTTGCCGATGGGATCCGCCGTTGCCGAATAATTCCCTGGCAGCCGATTCCGTCAGCACGATGCTGTTTGGTTTTTGCAGGGCGGTTTGCCGGTCTCCTTTCAGGAGCGGGAAGTCGAACATCCGGAGAAAGGAGGTATCCACGAAGTAGGTCTTGCGGGAAGAATACTCTTTTCTCCCCATACGTCATCTCGTATTGTTTGATCCAATCGACGCGGCTGTAGTTCAGGACTTCGGGGAATTCGTCTTTCAGCGTCGGCCCCATCGGGAACATGGTGATCGCTAACTTCTCGAGAGGTCTCCGTGTTGGCAAATTTCTGCACTTCATTGAGCCGATAGATGTTTCTGTGATGCATGCTATCGAAACTCTTTTCGTAAAATACGAACAGCAGGATCACGATGCAGGCAGCCATGCCGGTGGCAAGCCCGATGATATTGATCGCAGAATACAACTTGTGCCTGGTTAGGTTTCGCCAGGTGACGACGAAGTAGTTCTTGAACATTGGCAAACGCTTTGGGTGGCCCGTTCAAAAAAGAGACCAATGTTTCAAAGGCTTAAAAATCAAATGCATATGATTTTATTCAAAGGTGGATCTGCCTAATTCGATACAATGGATGTCCGGTTATCGTACAGTGGAAGGGAGGGCAAGTTGTAAGATGATCTTTTCACTTTAATAATGACTTTGTCCGGTCAAGTGCTGTTTATTATATTTTATAACTATATAAGATAAAAAGCAGTTAGTACATGTTTTGGAATAAACCCATTGTGTGCTTCAACAACTTCTTTAAAAGCTCTTTCTATATGTCTTTTTAGGTATAAAACATCTGTTCCAGTGAAATATGCAACGTCATCATCATACTTTGATTCACATCTATTGTCTATTTGATGGGTTCCTTTTCCATGTATGGTACCAAACATAGACTTACGTCCAGCAGGATTATTAATATCTTCAAAATATCTAAATTCAGAATCTTGGTGACAAGCAGAATTCCTAAACATTTGAATTAAATCGGTCACATCATCGATATCATCTTTTAATATTACATCATCCTTAAAATCAATTTTTTTTAAATGTATTTTAGAATGTAATAAAGCAAAAGTTAAGCTTATCAAAACCTGTGTAAAAACAGCGTCTTCAATGATTTGATTGTCTGATGACCATAATATTCCAGACTTTAATAAGTTCTTTACATTTAATAATGCACAAAGAACTTCAAAAACTTCATCTCTTTTATCTACAGGCATATAGTAGGGTTTTATTCATCAATATTACAAGGACACTCTTCTATATACTTGGGATCGTCGTGATAATAATTTATAAATTCTTTCACTGAATTTAATGTATCAATATATTTAAAGTCGAATAGCCTTTTAAATGTTTTCTCATAAGCGGTATGACCATCTTCTGTAGCTTTAATATGAACTATAGAATCACGAATTTCTTTTAAGTTAATTATATGTTGGTTTAAATTCGGGTGTGCTTGCCCAAAGTTTTTTTTATTCTTAAATACTTGATTTATTACATCCTTTGCTTTTTCATCAAATGGAATAAAACGTTCAATCTGTGATTTGTTATAAGTTTCAGTTTTTTTATTTTGTATATCTTTCGAATATCTAAAATCCTTTGGAATACATCGGTTAATAAAAGCCTCTAACGAAGTAAACAACATTATGATAAACGCACTTGATTCTCCAAAATATTGATACAATATTTTACTCATATCCTCTGAAATTTCCCCTGTTGCAATTTTAAATATTGTTGATTTTTTCGGACTAAATCGCAAATATTCATAATAGGCATAATTGAAGTACAAAAGAACCGGATCGGGTTCAGGAATTAATTTTGCAAATCCATCATGTCGGTACGGGAACGCTAGTACTAGTTGAGTATCACCAAATTGAACATATATGCTTTTATCCTTGGCAACACTTCGAATTGTAGTCAATTCTTCTTTTGTATAGTTGACTGAAATCTTTCTAAATTCTTCTAATTCTTCAGGTGTAGCAATTTTTTCAAACAAAAACTTTCGTTTAATATGTTTAGTTAATTTTTCCATCATTGAAAGGTAAATTGTAATAATTCATTCCAAATTTTATCTATACAAATTATAATTTTATTTCAGTTGTTCGGTATTTTCAATATCCCTTTGAATCTGAAAAGCCGGGATTTGTTTTCTGTGTCCTTCCGGATCCTGGAGGAAACATTTCTTGTATTTCTTTCCGGCACCACAAAAACAGGGATCATTGCGGCCCATATGACCATGGCCCGTAATCAGTTTTAGATAATCTAGTAGCGCATACCCATTTCGTGCACGGAAAAGGTCGTCATATTCTTCATAAATTCCATTGTCATGAGAGCGTTCCACATTCTTGTAATGACCATGAACCAGTTTATACTTGTGATTGGCTAAATAAGGTATCACCAACAGATCTATCCATCTCAGGAGGCTGATCTCCTTTCCCATTAAAAAATATTGCCTGGCCGCTGTACCCGTGCATAAACTACCATCCTGGAAAACATGCCAGTTCCCGGAACGTTTAATTTTACCGGCAGTCTCCCAGACAGAGGGAAGGCTTACAGGAAAATTTTCATCGACTTCAATCTGCAGTTCATACTCGGCATAACAATTTCCTTCTGGATCCGTGACTGGAAAACGACCGTTGAAAATCAAACGGTCGTTTTGTTTTTCCATGTCACTGATATCCGGGAATCTCTTTTTTAGCTCCTCCCATTCATTCTTCAGTCTAGTTTCCATACGGCTTATTCGAATCGGCGATCGCAGCCAGACCACTGTAATCTATAGGAGGTGCCGGCGGGTTGACCACTGGCTTCACTGGTCTGACCAAAGAAAGGCTACCATCGTTTTCACAACAGATGAATGGTTGTTTTTTTAGAAACTGGTACCATTTAAAAATCCATTGGGTATAATAAAATTTATTGCCCGGGTCCTTGAAAATATACCGGTTTTCCTCGCTGACCAGCTCGAAATAGTTTTCATTTCCCGGCATCAGGTTTTTGATATTGTTACCCGCCACGATTCCGTTGGATTTCGCATGCGCCTGCATTTTGGCGGCGAGGCTTGTATGAAGACTTAGCGTCGTCAGCTCACTGATATGCTCAACTCCGAAATTGGCCCACATGACCGTTTCGTCGTCACCAAAATCGATACCTATCCGTGTATTGATTTCTTCTATATCGTCCTTGAGAAAAAGATCCTTCAGATCGTTTTTTACGAAGTAGCTTATAAAGGCAGCAGCGGTCATGGCTCTCCGTACAGCATCCTCTTTGTCATCTTTTTTGCCTCCGAAATAGGCAAGGACACCGTCACCCTGAAGACGCTGGATATGGCCTCCGAATTTCACGATAGTATGAATCACCGCACTCTGTATGGTATTGGTGATATTGAAAATTTCCTCGTTGTTATAATCCCTGAAAAGATTTGTAGAACCCTGGATATCCACAAAAATGGAAATAATCCAATGGTATTCGGTATCGTCCGTCCCTTTCAGGTAACTAAAATCCGGATGCATGCCCAGCGTGGAATTGTGTAGGGAGACATTCGCAACCAGCGCGAGTAAATCTGACTGATCAAAATGCATATCCTTTGCAAATTCCAGCTGTTCTTTCAACAAATGTTTTTTTATGTTTACGGGTGTTCCGGAAATGGAGCCGATGGCGCCAATGGTACGGCCCTTACTTAATAGATCTTTGCGCTGTTTATTTTGCGCGACAATGTTCTTGATGCGATCTGCATATGTGTTGTATAACATTTAATTTAAAATTAAAAAGGTGAGAAAAATAACAATAACAAGTAAAAAATATTCGGCAAAAAGAAAGACGCTCGCTCGGTTGAGGTTTCTGAATTTCATATCCAGGCCCTTGGCCAGGGAAAATGTCTGCCGTACAAAATCCGTCAACAAACCCTGTTTATCCTGGCCACCAAATTTGTTTTCAAACTCAGCACAGGTATGTTTTGCGATACCCCCGAAAAAAATCAGAGAATCGATATCGTCATTCCGGTGATTGTCCCTGAGGTAAGGCGCCATGGCCTTAAGGGTATAATAAATAGAGACAAAGCAGCATATCAATAACAGGCAGGATACCCCGAACAGAATCCAGAATGCTGTATCATGTGGGCAACTCTTTACCGTATTATAACCAAGGCAAACTCCGCCCAGAATAAATGTGTTGATGCCAATATAAAAATTCACTTTACTGTTTACCCCATCGGTGTAATGATCGAAACGACCGATCAGAAACCGGCAATGTTCAATGTCCATGATTGATTGAATTAATTGAAAAAAATAAATAGAAGACCAGTCCCGCAGGTGGCGGGTGTGGATGCTATCCAGGATCGTAATGCAGGACAAAAAAATTCCTTCCCATATAAGTGTTATTTATGGTTATCAATACCCCCGATATTTTGCGGAGTAGGGAGCTGTATTGCCGGATGAGGAAGGAGGAAGTGAATTAATAGTTGGTAATATGAATCCAACTATTATCTTTGGGAGACAATCGCACTTCGGGAACAGCTCTTCATCAGACCGTTTCCCCAGGCCCTGACGGTTTTACCAGAACTGCCGGGGCTTTCTCTTTTAATTAATATTATTCATCTTTTGCCGTTTTGATTTTGGTTTTTGCTTTTATTTTTTCCGGAGCGACCTGACTGGACTCTTCCCGTTTTCTTTTGATTAGATCATTTAGATCGACAGAAGGCAATGTGTACCTCCCAAATGGTGCGTTAGCCGTAAATCCGGAGATCACCCCCCGAAGGTTATTGAGCGCCATATACACCATGGAAAAGTCTTCGATACTTTTTTTTTGTTCTGGCGTTATAGAACTTGTATCCCTGAACTTAAACAACGTAGTTACAGTGGCAGATAAACTATAACCCGGCAGCGTCTTTTCAGTCGCATCCGCGTTATTTATATCCACATGCATCACAATTTGCAAAACCTCCTCCACAAATACACTAAAATCAAGATTCAGTTCATAGTCATCAAAGGAAGGAAGCGCATTTTTATTTTTCCCTCCTGCGGGCGGAATTATTTCAAAATCCATTTTCGTAACCGCAAAATCCAGAATCTTTAGTACTGATGGCACTGGCTTCATATTCCTCCTGTTATTTATGCAATTTGTTTTACTTTATCACGTCCTACATTTTTTTCGGCCATTTTTTGTACAAGTTCGCCGGTCTTATCCTCTTTACCACCTTTTATGGCGGCATAGTAAGCATAAGCCGGGTTGATCTCTTTTGATTTCCTGATAGCCGCCACAGAAACATGGTTCCGAGATAGATCATCATGTTGTTCTTTCTCATGCTGCAGGCCAATTTCGAAAATCATATTAATTGCTTCTTCAAACCTTGCCATAAAAGCCGTATTCACCTGCTTGTTTCCACGAAACAACTGTGTGATATAACTGGCTGAAGTGTCGACCAATTCCGCCAAATCCTTCATTTTAATTTCCTTCTCATCACATATTCTCTGCACTTCGCTTAAAATGCGAAATGATATCATCTGTGCACGGTGTTCGATTTTTTCCGCCTTGCCGGAAAAGGAAAACAATTCTTCGAATGCCGGCTCAACTCTGAAGTTTTTGAATTTGGTATTCATATTGCGCTATTTTTTCGATGATTGTAATTTCTTTCTGACTGATCTTCTGCGTTTTTTTTCTTTCATGAATGGCCGCCGCAACGATGATGAAAACGCCCCCATCGATTGTTTGTTCACGGCAGTAAATACGGTCGTTTCCGTGCCCCTTGAATAATTTCATCGCTGTTACTCCTTTGCATTTGTCATTGATTTCTTCTTTATCATATAATTCCGTATTCCGGTGACCTCCCATCAGCAATTCAAAAATGAACGCTAATTTTTTTTTGTGACGTGGAGACTGATTCATATAAGCGATAAAGTCTTTCAGAAGATCTTTATCAACGCATATATGGCGTCTCCCGTCATTTGAAGTAACCACAATATAACAGATCCGTTGCAAAGTTAAGCTATTGGTTCATTAATAACAAAATTAAGCATCTGCTTAATTTAAAATATTTTTCAAAAAGCCATGCCTGGCCACATATTCACTTGATTATCAAGGCAAATAAGGTAGTATTCTGTCGGGAGAGTTTCATCGTGAAGCGAGTAGCGAATGTAGTCGAATGAAATTAAAGTAAATTCTAATACATAATTGATCTTTTTATTAGAATTTTCTTCAATATTTTTTACTACTATATTCTCGATCAACGAAAAAGCGTCCTGGGTGCTGCGGGAGTTTTGATTAGCGCGGCCGATAAAAGTGCTGCATCATTTAAAGTTTTACAGTTACTACAGTAAGTGGATAAGGTTTTAAAAGCAGCTCAATAAAATTGTTATTGCAGGAAATTTCAGTTACAAGGGGTTTGATGTTTACTGGAAAGTCGATACTGTTTTGGAAAATTGTTTGCGGTAACCGGAAAAACCGGAGCAATCTTCCTCAACCAAGGAGAAAAATGGCCCGGTTTCAATGGGTTTCGACGGAATAATCCGCGATTTCGGTAACAGGTTTTTGGGTTATTCAGATTGCTCTTATGGTTCGCATTCTTTCGAACTAAAGTTTACTCAGTGTTTTGCTAAAATTGTGTCTTGGCACAAGAGCCGCCACTGCAGAATCGCAGTCGGACAGATAGGAAGGACTTAATTTGGAAAATACTTTTATACTGTTATCGTCTACAATTGTCGTTCTTTTCTTTCCGACGAAATAACCCCTGATCCTTATCAGGTTGGAATCCTCCAGATAAATTCCCAGACATAAACGATTCAGACTATCGATTGCTTCAAATTTAGTTCCGTCACAATAAATATCTGAAATGCGTTTGGTCAAAACGAGCAGTGAGTCCTGACTCATAAAGCACATCATTTCACCAGTTGCGATACTGGCCATATAGGAATTGATCAGCAGGTGCCTGCCTTTTAATTGCAGATTCAGAAGAGGATTCTGTTCAAAGAAAATTCCGGATTCTGCCTCCTTATGACTGAACGCAAGTTTCTTTTTGCCTGTTTCTACCTTAATTGTGTCAAGGGTAATCTTAGGGTTTGAGGGAAACCAGACTCCGGATATACCATTTGGAGCTGATGATTGATCTGCATTTTCCTTAGTTAAATCATTCAACAGGTTGCATCCGGCTAAATAAAAGATCATCCAACAAAATGCGGTAATTATTCTCAAGGTTTTGATTTATTTTTTAAGTACCAACTCCTGTATGCTTCCATAGTTTTCATAACTGCTGGTTATTACTTTCTCGCCTGGTTTTAATCCATCAAGAACCTCATAATATTCACTATTCTGATTTCCTAATTGAATGTTTACTTTATAAGCCATTTTGCCATCATCACTCAGTTTAAATATCCAGTTCCCTCCCGTCTGCTGATAAAAACCTCCCCGCGGCACCTGTATTGACTGCCTTTCATCGCTCAATGCCAAGAGTATTTGCAAAGTTTGGCCTCTTCGGATCCCTTTCGGAACCGGGCCCAAAAATGTCATGTCAACCTGAAAATGTCCGTTTACAACCTGGGTGTAAACTTTCGTAATTTTTAACCTGTAAGAACTGTCTGCAAAAGAGAAGGTACCAGTCAGCCCAATAAAAATGCGGGAAATATAATGTTCATCAACATCAGTCAGCCTGACCTTAAAACCACTAAGCACATCTATTTGTCCCAAACGCTCTCCCTTATTTTTATTTTGTCCTATTTCTGCATCGAGTGCAGTAAGTTGCCCGTCCAGGGGAGTCCGCACGATAAGATCACCTACTTTTTCCCGCATTACTTTTAAAGCGTCCTGCGAACCCTCGTAGGATTGCTTTGCCTGCTCTGATTGCTTTTCCGTCGAAATCGAATCACGTTTCAATATCTCCTGATTCAGTTTCTGCATCTCAGTCAGGTAATTATAATTATTTTCGGCTGTCTTAAATTCCTGGGAGCCTATTGCTCCTTTTTCATACAATAGTTTATCTAATTTATATAATCGTTCAGCTTCAACATACTGACTTTTGGTAATGGCGGCGTTTTGTTGCTTGCTAACGGTATTCTGCTGGGCATTATTCTCAGAAATCTGCATCTGAGTCAGAAGATTATATACATTGGTTTCCTGAGTTACCAGAGCCATTTTAATATCAGTATTCGATAATTTCAAAATCGGCTCCCCTTTTTTCATCATAGCGCCATCTTCCACATATTTTTCTGCTACTTTCCCGCCTTCTGTTGCATCTAAATAAATACTTGTCAAAGGGAGTATGGTTCCATTTACCGGGATGGTCTCCTGGAAAGATCCTTTTGTGACTGTAGCAATGGTGATACGGTCAAGATCAACATTAAGACGTGATTTCCCCGAAGTGAAATAATAGCTCGCAGATGCCAACGCCACAAGAGAAGTAATACCGCCAATAGTGAGGATCCTTTTGAGCGACCATCTTTTTTTCTTTATAATCCGGTCTACCATTTTTATATCTTTTTAAAATATAAGCAAGTAATTACAAATCCGTGCCAGACCTTAAACTGAATGATTTACAATCATTTGGTGAAGTGAAAATCATTTTGTCTGGTCGATTCCGATGCAGGAAATTGTTCGATTTCGATACAAGCAAGCAGTCTCTCCTTAAATCTGTTAATCGACTGAAAGCTTGACCTACTTTAGATCGTACCCAAAATATTGACTTTCTAACCATAGAACAGGAAACAAGACACCTCCCCTATTCCGTTCTGAGACTCAATATCGGGTTTGCAAGAGCTGATTTTATTGCCTGAAAGCTGATTGTTAGGAAGGAAATAAGTAATGCTGACAACCAGGCCATCGCAAACATCCACCAAGTGATCTGAATACTGTAAGCATAATCCTGAAGCCATACATGCATGAAATAATAGACAATGGGCGAAGCGATCAACATGGCAATAAACACCAGCTTCAGAAAATCCTTTGAAAGAAGAAAAACGATTCCAGGCACACTCGCTCCCAACACTTTTCGAATACCTATTTCTTTCTGCCTGCTTCCAGAGTTAAACAGGATCAAACCAAATAGGCCCATACAGGAGATGAAAACTGCTATGATCATTGCAAGATTCATTAATGTAGATGTCTTTTGCTCTTTTGTGTACATACTGGCAATTGATTCATCTAGAAAACTATATTCAAAAGCGATCCCGGGATAAACCTCATTCCAGAATGATTTTAAATTTGCAAGTGTTTCTTTTAATTGGTTGAATTGTTTTCCTTTCGTCGAGAGTTTAAGAACTATTGCCCTTTGATCTTCGGGTATATTGCCAATACATACAGGAGTAATTTCTTCGTGCAACGTTTTAGTATGATAATCAACGACCACACCAACGATTGGGATCAACTTGTGTCCAGAATATACAAATTGTCCGATTGCATCAGCAGGGTGGGCAAACCCCAATTTTTTGGATAAAGATTCATTTAATACAAGTTCATTCAAACCATCACCAGGTAATATATTCCTTCCGGCTAACAATTTCATTTGATAAACCGGAATAAAATTTTCGTTTCCTTCATCCATTCCGACCATTAGCGATACGTCTTTCTTACCCTTGTATTGGATATCCAGCAGATCGCCAGCCGGACCAATTGGCGGAAATGCTTCCAACGCAAGCTTTTGAACAGAAGGTAGTCGTCTTATTTTATCTGCCAATACATTTACCTTTCTCAGGCTATCACGCCCCGGGGTGTTAATTGTCATGATTGCGTCCGTATTATAACCCAGATCCTTATTCCTGATAAATTGCATCTGGGACCTTATGACAATCACCGCAATAATAAAGATCAGCGATAGAGTAAACTGAAAAACTATCAATCCCTTCCGTAAAATCATTCTTTCATTTGCCTTTGTCAATCCGATCCCCTTCAGGCTTAATGCGGGAGAATAAGAAGATAAAACCTTCGCAGGGTAAATGCCACTTAACAGCGTAGCGATGAAAATTAATAAAAATAAAAAGAAGATAGCAGCAGGATTAATCGGATTGAATCTTATTCCTGAAGGAATATAATCGCGGAAAATTGTCAAAATAGGTTTAACTGAAAGAATGGCAATGAGGGCCGCAATAAAGGTTTGGATAAATGTTTCAGTTAAAAATTGGAAAATTAAATGAGCCCTGTTGCTACCCAATATTTTACGAACACCCATTTCCTTAGCACGTCCAATAGATTGGGCCGTCGACAAATTGATAAAATTTATTATCGCAATTAGCAGGATAAAGGATGCAATGGCCAACAGACCGTAAATAGTTGGCAGATGCGCTTTTCGAAAACCGTCTTCATAAAAATGGGAGTTGAAATGCATGTCCGCCAATGGCTGCAGGTACATGGTTTTTTTGAGTAAGGGCTCCTTGTTAAAATATTTTGTTGTAATACGGTCTAGTTGGGCATTGATAGAATAGGATGAAATCCCTTTTGAGAGTTTAATAAAAGTCCATGGATCAGGGATCTTCATATCACCACGCTGGTAGAGTGTGCTGAAGGAAATAAAATCTGTAAATGGCAGGTCAGTATTTTGATTCCAGTCTTTGACAATGCCAGATACCCGAACTCTTATAGAGTCATTATAAATGATTTCGCTCCCCAGGATTTTATCATAAGCCATTCCGGCAAAATACTGATGTGCTTTTTTTTCGGAAATTACAACTTCATAAGGCTGATTCAGTGCTGTTTCTTCATTACCGGCCAGCCACTCGTATTTGAAAATAGAAAAATAATTCTGATTGGCTACTATTACATATGTCCACCAATTACCATCCTCAGAGCCACTATCAAAATTTCTTATCCGGCCCTGATCATTATGTACGATGATTTTTGCATTAATGGGATTAAAGCCAGCGATTTTCTCTATACCGGGAATTTCCTGATGAAGTGATGATTGCAATGAATAAGGAGCTCTGTTCAGATCAATATCTTCCCCGGAAGCAGTTTTCAGATCCCCAACGATGCGATAGATCCTTTCTTTATCTGGATGAAAGTTATCAAAGCTCAGATCGTAGTGAACTATCAAAAAAATTACCAGGAACCCACATATACCAATAGCAAGCCCTAATACATTGATGAAGCTGTAAATTTTATGTTTTGAAATATTTCGCCAGGCGATTTTGAAATAGCTTTTGAGCATAGGTCATTGTTTAAAGCACCAACCGTTAACCTATTTAAAGATAAGAAAAAGGATTCCTTTATGAGATAGTTAAGAAAAAAGTGTAAGCTTAAATTAGTTAGAAGGCTACTAATTTTCGTAAATTTAAATTAATGTTTAAAAGTTATTTCAAGATTGCATGGCGATACCTGGTACGGAATAGAATATATACTACTATTAATATCCAGGGTCTCTCTTTAGGTATCAGTGCCTGCCTGGTCATTTATTTAGTCTCCAGCTTCGAATTGAGCTTTGATAAGTTTCACCCGGATAAAGAACGCATTTATCGGGCTGTTTCAAGTCGTTTTGAACCGGGGTATACAGATTGGTCAAATCATAGTAATATATCACTCGCAGCATCCCATATCATAAGAGATGAATGTCCTTCCGTTGACCAAATAGCAAATTTCTATTCCTATCACGCAAGTGTAACTGTACTCTCTGAAAAAGGGAAAGTGAATAATAAGATTGTAAAGTATGAACAGGCGAAAGCTTTTGATATGATCATTGCAGATCCTTCCTACTTTTCTATTTTCAGTTATGAATGGTTAGCCGGTACACAAGCCACTGCAATGACTCTGCCTTTCAAAGTGGTTCTGACTGAAAGTAAGGCCCGAAAATACTTTGGATCAATTCCTTTATATCAGATTATAGGCAAAGAACTGATCTACGACGACTCGTTACACTTAACTGTTTCGGGTATTGTAAGAGATTGGAATAGGAATACGGATCTTAATTTTAAAGATTTTATTTCTTTTAGCAGCATTGCAACAAGCTTTCTGAAAAACGCAACAGGAATTGATGATCCAAATAAGCCTGATTCATGGGGGGAGAGGAGATATTCCCAGACTTATATTAAGCTGCAAACAGGTAGTGGAGAATCTGTATTTAATGGCTGGGTTGCAAAGATGTTGAAAACCCGAAGGCCCCTCAATATGCAGGGCGAAAAATTTAGAGTTGAACTCCAACCTCTTTCAACTCTTCATTTTGATACCAGGTATGGAGATTACTATTCAAGACAGGTACACTTACAAACAATTTATGCCCTGATGGGTATTGCCGCTTTTATTCTGATTATTGCTGTTATCAACTTCATTAATTTATCTACGGCGCAATTCATGCGCAGGGCCAAAGAAATCGGCATCAGAAAAGTTTTGGGAAGCTACAGGATAGGCATCATTTTACAATTCCTAAGTGAAACAGGTGTCGTAGTGTTTTTTGCGATGATCCTTTCTATAATAATTGTCGTACAGGTTCTACACGGATTTCGTGAATTCATTCCCGCAGATTTCGGGACCTGGGATGTGATAAATTCGAATACATTAATATTTCTAATTATCATCACATTACTCAGTGTTCTGCTTGCAGGTCTATATCCGGCAATAATTTTGTCTTCATATGCACCGGTCCTTAGTCTGAAAGGTCAAGTGGAAGGGGTTTCCAGCCAAAAACATTACCTGCGAAAATCGCTTATTGTTTTCCAATTTGCCATCTCCCTGTTTTTTATCATTTCTACAATGGTGGTTGGCAGGCAGATCCATTATATGCTCAATAAGGATTTGGGATTTACCAAAGATGCTATCGTAAATATCAATTTGGATGAAATCAACCCAAATTTGCAATATACAGATGCCGATAAAGAAATATTTGCGGATAAAATCAGGAAATTAGCAGGAGTAAGTATGGTGAGTCTTAATGCTTCGCCAGTGGCACGTCAATATAATGGGAGGTCAAGGTTCAAGGACAAAGAAAAGGGTACAGAGTTCGCATTCCCCAGCAGATTTAGTGATGAAAATTATGTACCCTTATATGGGCTAAAGATTATTGATGGCAGGAATATCAGGATACCAAAAAATGACTCACTGACCGAATTCTTAATCAACGAATCCTGTGCCGCCCAACTGGGATATAATCGGTCAGGAGATGCTATCGGACGTATGATGGCCCTGGGTCCGTGGATAGGTCCGATTGTCGGCATCTTGGCTGATTTTTATTCAGAATCTCTGCAGGCTCCCATTGCTCCTCTTTTTATTATGGCAACCAAAAAATTCACAGGGACAATGAGTGTGAAGATGATGTCTTCCGAAAATCAGGGCGATCATTATAAAACAATTATTTCCAATATTGAAAAAGTCTGGAAAGGAATTTACCCTACTGAAAAATTTGAACTCAGTTTCTTTAATGAGGATATTGCCAGGTTCTATGATGAAGAACAGAGAGAACTTAAAATTATGAATACTGCGATGACAATTTCTATTTTTATTTCCTGCATGGGATTGTTTGGCCTTGCAACCATAACAGCCCAACAACGTATCAAGGAAATCGGAATCCGTAAAGTGCTGGGTGCTTCCGTCGCAGGGATCGTTACTATGCTAACCAAACAATTCCTGAAGCTGGTATTTGTTTCTATAATTATTGCTTCACCTGTCGCTTGGTATTTTATGCATAAATGGCTGGAAGATTATACAAATAGAATAAATATTAGCATGTGGATATTTATAATGGCGGGAACATATGCTATAATCATTGCTATCTTAACAGTGGGTTACCAGGCTGTTAAAGCAGCGTTTGCAAATCCTGTGACTAGCCTCCGCTCAGAGTGAGTTTCGGCTTGTCCAGTAATTTTTCTTTTAAACTTTCAATCCGTTATATTCAAGAATAGTGAAGAATTAACGGGATTAATTAAGCAACAGCTGCTCCTCTTTTTAGCCTTCGCTCCTTGGAGGCCATTGTTATATCTAACTTGGTCCTAAGGTCATAGCTCTTCTTCATGGTTTGGGGAGTAATACCAGCCAGCGCAGAAACGTCAAGACATCATTGAAATTTAGCCCGTATGTGATTACACAGTATAATGATTTCATTTAATTTTCTTCCGCATGCATAATTAATTAGATGCACCACCAACTGCAAGCCGGTCGACATATGTACATGCCTGTTACCCCCGGCCCTTGAAGTAATTATAGTTTCAAATTAGGTATTTAAAATATTTTGCAACCTAGTTCCAAAATAAATTCTTTCGATTTTCTTCAATTAAATTAAAAGGCATTGTGTTACTCTATGTCAGGGATAGATTTCCTTTCGTTTAAAAATGCCTGTCCCGAAGTGGAATATAAAACTGAGTTATTTTCGTCCGAATCCATATTGGATTCAAACTTTACCCTGAAATCTGTCTACAAATGGAGTTAAATAGCCTTAATTGTAGACAAAATTTCCATTGCCTGACCTTGTGAACTTCTAAAGCAAGTAAACAAACTACAGGGAATCCTTAAAGCAGATTTTTTGTAAGAGGTATCGTTTCGGTCTATGCAACTCCTGTTATTGCTGAAAAAGTTTCAATTAATTCTGTAGGATTTATTTCTTTTACTATTGGGATTGTTGGAATGGTATTCGTAGAAATTCCTTATAAATGGGTTCTAAAGAAATTGAAGTTATTATTTTAATTGTCAGGATTCTCTGATTTCTCTGAATTTCCAATTTGCTTAATTGATGAAAATACAGTACTTAAATTTTTCATATTAGGAAAAGTACCTTTTAGTTCTATGGGAGCTGCTAAAGAAGGTTGAACTACAACTCCTTTTTCTATCATTTTAGAAAGTTCTAATATTGAATTCCTTAATTTTATTATTCTTTCCGAACGCCTTTTTTCATCTGCTGCTGAAAAACTTTCATCATAAACATGATTTGCCTCCATTTCCAATAAAATTCTAATCTCTTCTTTCTGAACTGCTAAAAGATTTTCTAGCATTTCTGTTTTTGCTTTTTGTTGTTTCCATAATTCTGTTTGGTATTTATGTCTTTGATTTTCATTTCTAATGACAATTGCAGAACGAACTACATTACTTATCAAACTTAATGCAGCGGCTGTTGCCAAATAAATATAAAACCAAATTGATCCACTTTCTGCACTTTGAATTTCAAGTTTTCCGTTAATTGGTTCCTCATAAATTATCTGTCCAAAAATAATTTGCAATTCATGTGATATTTGAGACAGCTCTTCAAAATCTTTTTGTGCCGGGATTTTCAAATAAATACTATTTTCATCTTCTGTTTCTTTCCCCCTAATTTCCTTTAGTGTTTTAGATAAAAGTGTAATCCTCTCTTTCAAAGCGCCTAAGCCCTTGAGAATTTCCGTTCCTTGTCCTTGTGCTACTTTTACTGTATTAGTATTTAAGGCGTAAACATCATTATCCTTTAAAGCAGTAACTTCTGGATCAAATATCCCTGTTCGGCCTAACACATTTAAAAACGCTCTTACATTCGGAGCATGGAGAAAAGTGAATACTTGTCCACTGGGAGTATTTTCTAGCTGTGTTTCAAATAAAGCAAAAACTAAAGCTTGGTCTAATTCATGAATCAATTCATTAAGACGCATATTCTTGGTTTAAGGAGATTTTTTATAAATCTTATGAGTTAAGAAAGGAGTACTAAAAATTATTGCATAAAAAATAAATGCTACTATATTATGTGTGGTAGAATCTATATCCTTTAAATAATAATCTGTTTCCACTCCAGGTCCCCCGTCTGTATCAATTTCCACTTCCGTTGATTTTATCTTCCCCCCAAAGAAATATTTCTCAATGTGTGCAACTGTTTTGCTTTCCTCTATTGCACAAAAAAAAGAGAAAATAAGGTTTACAAGAAAAATAAAATTGAGAATATCCCGTAAGCTTTTACCTACGTTAGCTGCATTTTTATAAAACAAAAAAGAAATAGGAAGGCAAAGAAGCACAACCGAAATTGGCAACAATGGAAATCTTCTCATTATTTCTCCTGCAAAAGCAATTCCTGCAAAAAGAAGCACTACTAACACTCCATACAATATCCATTCATAAACCTTTGACATATTCTTCTATCGGTTCCTTTATAGGCATCGAATTTAATTAAAAAATCCAGCCTAGATAAGATTGTATTTGATATTACCTTTGTGAGGTAACAAATACGTACCAAAATGAAAAAGTCATTTGAATATTTAATAGGTGTTGGAACAGCAGCAATCCTTTCTTCAGATATTGTTCATCCTGAACATCACCATTTTCACAATCATATTGAAATGGGAAGAGAAATGATTAATCCTATTCAAGGTGTGGACGTTTATGGTATAGGGAGAAAACTTTTCATGCCTAAACGTACTTTAGTTGGATTTCCAACATCAGGAATCACCATTTTTGAAATCCCTACCCAAGAAAAGTTGCTAAAATAAAAAACCCCACCCGTTTCCAAGTGAGGTGTGTGTATAGTTCGTAAAGGGTTAGTAAGTATAGATAAATCCTTTCTTCAATCCCTTCGCTCCCATTCCATAAGCATTTTGGGTATCATGATCCGTGGTCATATAAACAAATGGAGCATTTGCTTCCGCCGCTTGTTCCTTTAATCTTTGCAAAGCTTTTTTTCCGGATGCATCCGCTGATCTCCAATTGAACGCAGACGTTGTACCTTCAATGGCCGCTCCTTTTTTCAATCCCTCAGCCTGATCCTTGTCATCAATTATCTGGACTTTATCAGCATCCTTCTTTCCTGACACTACAACTTTATCGGAAATCTTTTGCTCAACTCCTGTAGAAAATACAATGTGATCCACAGCCAGCTTGCTAATATTTTCCTGTAGATCTTGGTTTGGGGCTTTATAGATAATTGCAAGGTCATTAATCTTCAAGATTTTAACTTCCAACACTTCCCCGCTATGCTTGTAAATTTTATCTGTGGGAACTGTTTGGGAGAAGGAAATAAATGCAATGAATAGAGCCAATACGATAACGATTGCCTTTTTCATATAGAACTGGGATTTTTGTAGAAACGTGAAGTCTGGATGGATATTATGTCGCGGCATTAAAAAACCCCCAATGAAGGGGGTAGATATTATGCGAATTCTGAACGCTGATAAGCTGGATGCTTACTTAGCTTATCGGCTATGACTTGAGGATCTTTACTTCTATCATACGTTGCAAGAATCTCTTTCACACTTACACCACTGGTAACACTCAAATATCTCACATCCACTTTCTTCTTATCATCCAACTTGTTGGTAAAGTAGGATCTCCGTGCAGTGTGGTTTGAAACCTCTTTCCACTTCTCAATTCCTGCAAGCTTTGCAATTTCCTTGATCTCTCTGTTAATATGATTCATGTCATATAGCCTGGGAAAACCTCCATTATACTTACTCATAATCCTGGTGATGATCGGAGTTACCGGTATTGCAATCGGTGATTTAGTTTTCTTGGTCTCATTTACCATTTTGCCATTCTTAGGCTTCTGAATAATCAGTTTTCCATTAACAAGATTCACCCATTTCAGATCTGATACCCTCAGTCCACATTCACAATCTATCAGGAAAAAGTCTCTGATTGCTTCCCTCTCCTTCGTCAATCCAGTCAGTTTATCCAGTCTAGCAAGATCAGCCGGTTCAAGATGCATCTTGGAACTCTTCACCCGTTCCCTCTTGAAGTCAGCAGGGAGACTAATATGAGCCAAATTGAACAGTTTCTTAATGTCCTTAATCAGCCGGTCTTTGTATGAAGCAGACCATGGCTTTCCGTTGCAAAAGCTGTCAAACTCCATTTTGAAATCAGGATTGTTAACAGTCTCAGCAGTCAGCAACTTTGGAAGGG
This sequence comes from uncultured Bacteroidota bacterium, assembly GCA_963711345.1. GTDB lineage: Bacteria > Bacteroidota > Bacteroidia > Chitinophagales > Chitinophagaceae > Puia. Next base: position 3,038,898 of record CAVQDS010000002.1, read on the forward strand.
ATTCATTGAAGGCTTTGAAGTTTTTCAGACTCATCTCCAGGTTGCGGACCGTTGCGGGTTGGAGGATTCCATTCTTATTTGCGATCACGTTTAAAGCAGCTTCTAGGGTATCAACCAGGGGCAATTGCTTTATAGGTGCTGTAGGGTCCTTAGGGAACTTACCGCCGTCTTCAACAAACTTCTTCAGCTCACTAGAAAGCACCTGCTGTTGGGCTTTAATCTTCGTATCAGTGAACAGCTTCACCCAACCTTTCAATTGTGTTATTGTATCCATGATCTTACCATCCTGATCCGGATGACCAAAATCCTTTATATGCTTAGGTTTGACATTAGTTTTGGGAATAGAATTGGTGAACGACCAATTATCTGGGTGGATGGCATGACCTGTGGAATGCCTCATCCTGATTCCATCATCGCATGTAACAAACAGCACTATGCGCTTTTTCTCCTGGTCAGCAATCTTGTTTAAATAGAACTGGGTTGGGTAGGTTGAGGTTTTCGTTTTCATATAAGCTTCATTATTTGTAGACAAAGTTATAGACAAATCCTGAATTATGCAAATGACTCATTATACTGAATAATCAATTGATATTCTATTGATTATGCTATTACATTGTACAGGGAGGTAATAGCGTTACGAAATTGGGAGACTTATGGCTAAAATACTGTATAATTATTTGATATATAAACTGCTATACATTATTTTTATTAAGTTACATAGATCCCAGCGGGATCACTTTTAGGAAAAACAAATTTAAGCAAAACCGTTCAAAAGCCTTGCAAATACAGCATTTGCGGGGTTTTTTATTTTAGGTGTTTCACAAAATACACCAAAAGAAATCAAAATTCCGGTGCGTGATTCGGGCGGGAAAAGAAACGTTAAAAAATACCCGCCCGAATTCATCTCAAATGCAGTGCCAGCAAGCTGTACAGCCGATGGACATCTTGTTTCAAAGTGACTTGAAGGTTAAATTTATAACCCGAAAAGTTTACAAAATGAAGCAGCATTTCAAGTTCCTTTTTTTCCTGAAAAAAGGCAAAGGTGCAACGTCTGGAATTTTACCCATTTATGCACGAATTACCATTGAAAGACAACGCATAGAATGGAGCATCCAGAGATCATGCTCTCCATCCAGATGGAACAGACAAACAGGTAGAGCAATTGGGACAAAAAGTGTGAGTTCGGAGCTTAATGCTTACTTAGATGTCATTCAAAATTCTATTTACGATATTCAGAAAGAATTTGCCCTCAAAAAAGAACTCTTAACGACTGGAATCATGAAGGCCAGGATATTGAACAAGTCCGACGAAAAGAAGCACACCATATTGGATATCTACGATCACCATAATAAAGAGTTCGAAAAGATGGTCGGAATCCAATATTCATATGGAACTTTTAAAAAATTTAAATCAGCATTGTATTCGCTGAAAAAATTTGTCCTTTGGAAATATAAAAAGCCAGACGTCGAATTGACCGAAATTAACCACCAATTCATAAAAGACTATGAATATTATCTAAAGGCTGTTCAAAGGGTTCAACATAATTCCGCCATGGGCAATATTAAAAAACTAAAGAAGATCGTCCGCCATTGTATTACCAATGAATGGATAAAAAATGACCCCTTCCGATCATATCGCATCACAACACAGGAAACTTTTCGTAATTTTTTATTGATGGGAGAACTGGAAAAATTAATATCAAAAGAAATATCAATAAGTCGTCTGGATCAGGTTAGGGACTTATTTGTTTTTAGCTGTTATACAGGGCTCTGTTATTCTGATGTAATTGATTTGAAAGCCAGTGATATTTGTATCGGCATTGATGGTGAAAAATGAATATTTACCAAAAGGAAAAAGACGGATACTCCATCCAGGATTCCCCTCTTGCCTATTGCCAATGGCTTATTATGCAAGTATTCAAACCATCCCCAGGCAGTTTCTGCAGGAAAACTATTCCCTCCCATCAGTAATCAAAGATTGAATAGTTATTTGAAGGAGATATCAGTTATTTGCGGGATTAATAAAAACCTCACTTTCCATTGCGCCAGACATACATTCGCGACCACAGTGACGTTGACGAATGGTATTCCTATTGAAACGGTGAGCAAAATGCTTGGACACAGGAGTCTTCGGACAACCCAGTTATACGCTAAGATTCTGGACAGTAAAATAAGCGAAGACATGAAGGAATTAAAAAAGAAACTGATTCAATCAAATTGATGTTCGGGCTCTTAGCGAAAGAACTCAGGGGTTGGATCGATGTCTTTTAAACATTCCCTAACATCTGAAATTTGACTAATTGACTAGTGGTTTCTATGACCATCATCAATCAGCAGCTATTTAAACATCTTAAGAAAGTATTATGTTTTCTCTTATTTCGGATTTTGGAATTTGTTGGTTTATGAATTAATTTGGTTTTGATAAAAATCATTGGAATTCTTACCTGAAAACACCTACGCCAATTCAATTGATGTATTATTCTGCTTTCGTTCTGCTGGTTTGCAAAGATTCGGTTCATCGTTCGTCTTTTAATTAATCTTCTGTCTGTAATTTATTTATTTCATGCTTAATGTAAAAAATTCAGCGACAATTATTTTGATGAATGGAAAATCATTGCAATTTCTTTTTATTCTTTATTTGCCAGCTGTTTTTTTTATCAGCTGTAAACAAAATGAAGAATGTTTGAGCCAGGATATGATTCCGGTTTCTCCTTACTCAAGTCCGGTATGGTATCCGGATGGGACAATGTTGGGATTTAATCATATTCCGCTGCAGGCGGTGAATAAAACCAGCCAGGGTAGCTGTCCTCCTGTTTATACATATAGATATTTTTCTGATTCTGCAGGTTTCTGGTTGGTAAACCGGGACGGTTCAGCCATGAGGAGAGTAACAACAATAATACTGCAGGGTCCTTCCTGGTCACCGGATGGGAAATGGATTGCATTTTGCAATGGAGGAGAAATATATAAAATGTCTTTTAATGGTAGTGACCTGGATACAACAAATATTATTCAACTCACGAAAGATAGTTCAGATCATTTCTTTCCTTCCTGGAGCCCGCTTGGAGATACAATCTATTACGATTCAGATATGAAAAACACAAGCCAGCCTTTCCAGGTTTATAAAATGGCTTCAGATGGATCCGGACAGACCATCATTGGCGATATGGGAATTGATTCTGTTTATTCCAGGGAACCATTTTGTACGCCTGAAAATCAAGTACTTCAAATCAGGGGAGATAAAATTTCAACACATGTATTTTCCATGGATTCCAGTGGGGGAAATGTAAGACAACTGACCAATAATGTAAGTCAGCATATATACATCCACAATCCGCGATCATTCGACAGCAAAATATTCTATGAAGATTATGGCGTTTGGAGCTCAAATATGGATGGATCTGGTCTTCAAATGATTGCAGCAAATTCTACTCAGGGATTTTCAATTGCACCGGATGGTAAAATCGCTTACGTAAATCTCGATTTAACTGACAACTCCCCTAATTCAATTCTTGATGGGACCCATGGTGTGATCTGGATTATGAATTCCGATGGCACCAATAAAAGTCAATTCACATTTAACAATAATTATTAAATCCTTTAAATGTATGTCATATAAAATCCTTTTTACATGGCTTCGTAATACTAATTGGCCTTTCGCTACTTGCTGAAAGTCTGAAATCTCAGTCTACTTATTAACCAGGTTTCAGGATATTTTAAAACAGGGATTACACGGATCGTCAATCCAAGAGATACCATAGCTTCCGTGATAAATGGAATAAAAATTATAAATTATTATAAAACTATATAGAGTTAGACCAAACAAGTATAATCTGGTCGAAATAGGTATAATCCTTTATACAAAAGAATAGAATCTTATAATAAAATAAGAAAAATGGATAATTAGGTAGAAAAAATGATAAAAATGTTTTTTTAAAAATGTCTATATAACTGCGTGAATTCCAATCCAAGAAAAAAAGCTGCAAGATGTGTTTTTGTCCGGACAAAAACGATCTTGCCCAGCTTGTGGCTGGGAATAAAACCGTCGCGACTCCGGTCTAGATTAGGGGGCAAAGCAGATATTTTGAAAATATCATTTTGCCAAAAAGAGAGAAAAGAGTGGCAAGATCAGTGACATAATGAAAACAGCCACATGCTAACCTACAAGCAAAATTATATTCCAGAAGATCAAAATGCTTATCTGAACAAAATTAGAATCACCCCACTTAAAAATATTCAGCGAAAAGTCAAACAGCTCAACGTTAAGCCAGAAGAATTACACTTTGCAAGGGAATGAAAAATATTTGGTTCAAAACAGTTATATAGAATTCTAGGGAAACGGATTATTCCGTGGAAAAACCAGATGCTTAAACCCTCATCCTCCAAATAAATTTAGCATTAAATTGAAGCCGATGTAATGGGATCAATTTGATGTGTTTTCCTGTTCATTTAGGAATCTCAGCCAAATATTTAGATGTGAAAACAGGTGAATTAAACCTTAAATATCATTGTCTTTCTCTATGAAAATCTGTAATTTGCAATTAGAACTCAACCACTCAAAATATGTATTTTGAAGACTTTAAAATGCACCCCACTGCGAAGCTGAATCCTAAATTACTGTGGGAGCAGGATTTATCAGATTTTGATTTTAAATTAAATCGGAATATGGTTGTACAACGTGTAATTGAACGTGGATGGCCTATGGACTGGTATTTTATTTTAAACTTTTATGGCTTGGATGGCGTTAAATCTGCCATCAAAGAACTCACATATCTAAACGAAAAAGATCTAAACTTTGTTAGCCATCAATTTGCTATCTCCCAATCGTCAATGAAATGCTACGAAAAGAAACAGTTAGCGAAGCAACACTGGAACTCTTAAAAAAATTAATGCAGGATGAATCTGTAAAAGATTTTTTCCTTGTTGGTGGTACTGCCCTTTCCCTCCAATTGGGGCATAGGATCAGTATTGATCTTGACCTTTTTTCCAACTCATCCTATGATGTGGAAAACATGCTTTCAAGTCTTGAAAACAATTACCAATTCAAACTGGATTACGAAAGCAAAAATACTTTAAAGGGAGAAATTGATGGTATAAAAGTTGATTTTATAACCCATTCTTATCCGTTGGTCAGGCCATTGATTCTTTCTGAGGAGATACGGATGGCTTCTTTAGAAGACATTTCTGCCATGAAACTTAATGCAATAGCCGGTAATGGAACAAGGCTTAAGGATTTTGTAGATTTGGCCTATTTGTCTACCAAATTACCTTTGGTCGAAATGGTAAATTCCTACGAACAAAAGTATGCTTCCCGTAATCCCACTATTGTGATTAAAGCGCTTGACTACCACAAGGATATCAATTTCAATGAAAAAATAAAAATGCTTGACGTTGATTATACTTGGAAAAATATAGAAACCCGCCTAAAACAGATGACTTTGCACCCGCAACAAATATTTGTACAACAACCTGGAGAAAATAAGATAGAGGAACGAAAGCGGAAACCAAGGCATGATCGAGGATTGGGCATTTAGTTGCTTTAAACGCCTAGTTTATATTCCCCTGAGAACATAAAATGTAAATAGGAGTTATTGGTATAGCGGTGAACGCTTTTCAGCCAAAGGTGGATTTATTATATGCAAGCAACGAATTACTCAATTTTACAATCATCTACAGGTATTCCTATTTAACTTCATTTTATTGTGAAAATATTAGATCATGAGAAATTCATCTATTATGCTCATCAATTATTTGACATTGTTCTTTGTCTTTCTTTTACTGGACTGCCATAAAGATGTCTCAGTACACATTGAAGAACTTCGCCCCATTTTTGACGAGAAAAGTGATCATGGAAATATTTTAGATCAATTAAAACAGCTTTCGTTTTATACAGACGCACTATCTGAATGTAAGTGGAGTACGCCTAAGAAAATAATAACTAAGGAAATTTCAGAAACATTAATAAATGTGGCGAATAACCTTATAATGGGTAAAAATAATGATATGACAACTGAGGCTCAACTCGAAATATATTTTAAACATCTTAAACCAGTCTGGAAAGCAGATATGTTTAAAATGAAGGAAGCATTAATAGCTTGTTATCAAGAAGCCGAAGTTAAAGGTTTAATAAAAGCCGGAACAACTGAAGGAATGGTGAAATTTCTTTTGTAAAAAATGTATAAAATATTTCCTACAAAGAATGAGTTTTCTAAATTTACTCAATGAGCCAATCTGCAAGATGTGTTTTTGTCCGGACAAAAACTATCTCGCCCAGCATATAGCTGGGGGTAAAACCGTCGCGACTCCGGTTTTAGAGTTTGGACAAAAATTCAAGTCCGGCCTGGTCCCAAAATCGGGATCGGGTGTGCTTGGTGTTTTGAATGATGACACACATTCTAAAGCGGGCAGCCCAAATGATCAGGATGCCCGCTAACATTGATTTATTTTGATACTATCTACTACTAGTCACCTGCACTCTTCACCCTTGGCGGATGTGCTGGATCAAGTGCCGGTACCGGATTATTCGGGTCTTGCAAATTTGGCTGAAGGTCGTTAGATGCCCCTCCAGGGTAACGTTTTATGCTTGGATACTTTATTATTGTTTGATCAAAAGCGATTAGCGCCGGGTAAATTAGCGATAGGCACCACCCATTATCCTGGCCTGCATATTTACCGGGAGAGGTAGTTATATTTCGCATAGGTGCGGCACCATTAAAAGTCATATCATATTTTTCATAAGGATCCAGCGTCAGGCAATACAAAGAACCAATTGCACCAAGATCTTGTTTTGATCCGAGCCAGGAATCCTTGGAAGTCCAAAGATATTTCCAGGCAATCTTCACACCCGGATTGGAAGGGTCCCCCCCAATATCTACACGAATGCCACCAAAAGATTCGCCATCCATATAAACCCAGGTATCGCGTGCAGAATGAATGGATTTCCCAAGTACATAATCACTATTATCTATTCCATCGAAATATATTCCTTTGCCATCGTTTCCTTTCCAGTCGTGTGGAGGAGGGGTAAGTCCGACCATCGTTGCAAGGGTGGGCCAGGCATCGATATGGGACATCATTTCATCATATCTTACGCCAGCAGGAATTTTACCAGGCCACCACATTAGACCTGGTACACGAAAGCCTCCTTCAAAAGAAGAACCTTTTTCACCCCTGAATGGAGTGGTTCCAGCATCCGGATAAGCATCCTGCCATGCTCCATTGTCTGCAGTAAGTATCACTATGGTATTAGGAGCAACCTGACGCACGACTTCCATAATGCGGCCTATATTATCATCCAGTTCCAGTTGCGCATCTGAATAGTTGCCTAAATGAGATTTCCCCTGAAATGCTTTTGCCGGGTGATTTGGATTGTGCATTTTCATGAAATTTACGTCCATGAAAAAAGGCTTGTCACTGTTTGCGTGTGCTTTAATGTATTCAATCGCAGAATTTGCCTGCCGAACATCAAATTCTGCAAGGTAATCATAGGTAATTTCGGCAACCTGGACAGCTGGTTTGCCAGCAACTCCTTCCCATTCGAATCTATTAATTACAGAATTGTATTCTGCTAAATATTGAGGGTTATAAGAAGGAAACCATGGATGCATAAAGAAGTCTGTATTGCTATAAGAATATACCCCCGGATAATAAGCAGCAAACTCTTTCATTTCGTCAAAACCATGCTCAATAGGATAAAATTTTGGTTGGTCTCCCAAATGCCACTTCCCTGAAAAATAAGTAGTATATCCGTTTTTCCTAAAAAATTCTGCGATTGTTGGCGTCTCTGGTCTTATTCCGTTTTCATCACCAGGAGCTACCACAACAGAAAGGGCGGAACGAATAGGATATCGACCGGTCATTAATGAAGATCGTCCGGCCGTGCAACTCGCCTGGCCGTACCAACACGTAAAGACGGCTCCCTCTTTCGCCATCCGGTCAATGTTTGGTGTAGGATGTCCTAAAGCCTGACCGCCACCAGACATGTATCCGAAATCTCCCCAGCCTGTATCATCCGTCATCAGGATAAGGACGTTGGGTTTTTTTTGTGCATACGCAGAAAAGGCAAAAAGAAATAAAGCAAATAAAATTGTCAATAAATTTTTAAGTGCAGGTTTTTGACTGGCCATGATTGTTTATTTAGTGATAAGGTTCAAGAAAATAAAAAACAGATATTCTCATTTCAAATATTTACTTCATATTAATAGAATAGATGCTAGACTACCCATCCATTGACGGGTGCGAATTATTATTTGATGGGTTAAAGTTTAAGGCAGGTAAGGATTAAATAAAAAAGAAAATAGGTAAGAATTAAAAATAGAGAACACTAAGAAGACTGTTAATGAAATTAATTTCTGTCAACTGTCGAATGATATCAATCATTCACTTTCGTGCTAATTTTATACTGACTAAAGATATATGATTTAACATATTTTCCTAAAAAATGGGCCTGTTTAACCGTTAAACAGCTTTGACATTGGGGAGAGATCACTACTATTCAATCTGGAAACAATCTTACTTTCACATTCTGTTTACAAATTCTGGGAGCTGATTAGAAAAACAATTCGCTTAAGGTAACGAATGGTAGATTCTCATTAAAATATCCGTTTGAATATTGGTAAGAGGTGGTAGTGTCTGGCGGAGCCTGAATTGCACCCAACATAGAAAAGAATAAATAATTTTAAACTAAAAAAAAGAAAATCATGTTAATAGGATTACTCGTAGCATATCTTTTTCTTGGCGGCGGACATGAAACGTTTCTGCTCAATCCGAATTTAGCAAAGAATGTAAGTACTTATGTAAAAGATAAAAATCGAAAAGATAAAATAGACAAAATCATTAAAGCGGTAGCGAAAGATCAGGAGAATTTTCAAAAAGAAACAAAGAAAGTATCTGATAAAAAACTGGTTGATCTCAATATGAATCGTGCATCGACACGGGAACAGTTTGCAGGGGCATATAATAGTTTTTATGCAGGTCTTGTAAGTTTACAAAATAATTTTCTGGACTCAGAGATGGTAATCAGGTCGTTGATCAAACCGGGTGAATGGGATAGCATCATGAATAAAGTTTTGGTGATCCCTGAAAGAGGAAAAGCAAAAAAACAACTGGCCAGTGAAAATAAGAAGTTGCACGACGAGTTGATACGCGCATGCAATCGAAGTATTTCAGATTCTGCCGGAAAAGCACGAGGCTAAAAAATATGTAGACGAATATACGATGAGAGGAGATTCGGTTTCGGCTGCTTTCCTTGATTTGAATTACAAATATTTAAAGACACTCAGGCGCTATACTGCTACGCGCAGTGATTTTGAACAACCGCGTGCAAATATGATCACGCTGCGAAAGAATTATACTGAATCGCTGGTGAACATGAGGTTTAAACTCATTGCAATAACACCAAAAGATAAATGGGAAGGGCTTGCGAAAGAATTAAACAATAGTTTTACTTATATGGGCGCTGGCCTTTCAAAGTAGAAATATTTTCCTTTACATAAGGACCTGGGTGGACCCGCGATAAATGTCAAAATACTTTTATAACATTCCCTTAGCTTCATTTAAGTTCACTGAAATAATATGGAAACATCTCTAACTACAAAAAAACTGGAAAAACCTAACTGAGAGTAACGAAAGGATAAGGTCTTTAGTAATTCTAGGGAAACGGATTATTCCGTGGAGAGGACTCGAAAGTCCCAGGAACTGAAAATTTGCCTATTTTTGTTTTGATAAACCTATAAAGTTGCTTTGGTATTTGCAGGTCGCGAATCGAGCGTATTTGGTAAATTGTTTTTCGTAATCTGCTGGATTATAATTAGCTAAGAACATATATAGTTCTCCCAGCGGGATCACTTATAAAAGCCGAAGTAGGTTGAATCCCAATCGCTTGTGGCTTTTCTCTTTAAGGGCATAGTACAAATAGTTATACAGTTTTTCCCTCTTCCTTATAATTTCTAACTTTCCATAATAGCAAAACAGAATACAAATTCCCCTGCCTTATTGGTGAGAGATAAAGAAGAATTGAAAGATCATATCCAGGAACGCATAAAACTTGGTCAACAACTTTTAAATCTTGAAATTACCAGCGAACCTCAAATGAAAATTGCGTGGCGAGAATTTCATTCCTGGAATAAGGTAAGTTATGAAATAATAGCAAGTGTGGAAATTCCGAGCGGTGAGATCAACAGATTCCGAATGAGATTGATCACTATAGGTATTGGTATTTAATTGCATTAATGGTCAATTTTAAACGGAATATAATAGTTAGGGTCTTCGGAATTTCCAATATAGATCTGATTCTGTCCCCTCCCTGTCAGGAACAGGCGCAGCATTTATTGGATAAATCCTTTACTTTTATATTCTGCTTATTTTAACGATCAACCAAATCATAACCGTGATCGAATTTTACCTTTAAGGCTTATTTCTTTCAGTCATTAATAACCCCGAATGTTGAACCGGAATTCCATATTCAGGACATTCTTTTTGCTTTATATCAACCTGCTGGCCGTGCATCAGGCTGTGGCACAATATGAGTATTTGGCCACATTGAATTATTCCAATCTTTCTCTAAACCGGATTTCCAATATTCCAGGCGTCACCTGGATTAGTGAAAATGGCACTTATGATCAGAACAACCGGCGATTCTTTTTTCAGGGTAATGCAACGCGCGTAGTTCCCTGGAATCTGTATACGATTGATGCTGTTACTGGTGCGACCTTATTTAATCCGGTTTGCCCTTCAGCAAGTATTGGTGGTCAGATATTTGGTTTGCAATATGATGATGCGAACAACACGCTATATGTATTGCATCAAATAGCAGAAACGACTTATTTCTCGTCCCTCGATCCTTCAACGGGTAACATCATCCATCTCACACCGATTCCAAACTACCTGGGATACGATCAGAGTACTTTCGATGAGGACGATCAATTTTATATAGTAAATAACGGCAACGATCTGATCATCATCAATGTGGTCACTGGTGTCATCGTAAATGATCTTCCGAATGCAAATCTAAATGACCTGGTTTTTGATAACCTGGCCCGCAAATTATATGGCATATCTTCCGGTTTGCAATTCGATTCTGTCAGTCTTTCAACGGGTAACCTTAATTTAATTTCAAACCTCCCTCCTCTTTCACTCCCTCAGTCCAATGCATATACAATTGATGAAAAGTCTGGTAAATTTATTTTCCTCGGAGCCGATCCCCCCTCCGGGGCCTGCATCTCGAATTATCTCTATGTACTTGATATAAATAATGGTTCAGTTTTATCCAAAACAATCTATCCTTATGCCCAAAACTTAGTATCGGCTGCCGATGAGAATTTCATTAATTTTAGTTTCGATAACAACACAGGAATATTATACGGCCTCAACTGGTATCCGCCCCCGGTTCTGATCACACCCTCTGTCGCTGTCAGCGTCTCTGCAAATCCGGTCTGCGGTGGAATCCCAATTCAGTTTACAGCTAATGAAACCGGCCTTTCCAATCCCGGCTACCTATGGCAGCTTAATGGGAAAACTGTGGGAACTAACAGTCCGGCATATACGAACAATAATCCTGCGACCGGAGACACGGTGATATGTTTCCTTTCAGATTTAACCCCTTGCAATTCTACGCCCACTGTTAATTCGAATCCGATCATTATGACGGTAGATACCGGCGCTCCCTTTCCTGTAACGATTACATCATCTGTAAATAATATCTGTGGCGGAGATACCATCCTATTTACTGCGACAGCGGCCAGCGCAGGACCTGATCCTTCATACCAGTGGGAAATCAATGGACTTGCGGCTGGTTCGGGAAAAGACACATTATCTTGTAGTGGTCTGCAAAATGGGGACAGTGTGTATTGTCTTGTGATGGGTAACGCCGCCTGCAGTCTTCCTAATGAATCTAACAAGGTCGTTGCTATAATAAAGGAAACGCCCTCAGTCTTTGTCGGCAATGACACGGTGATCTCGCGGGGTCAAACCGTCCAGCTCGACCCAACTATAATCGGGTCTGTCGTTTCATTTCAGTGGTCACCAATAATCTATTTGAATAATCCATCAGTCAAAAATCCTCTCGCAAGTCCGGCCGCAACAACCACCTATCAACTAACCGTGGCCGGTGACGATGGCTGCACCGCATCGGGGAAAATAACAATTGCCATTAATTATTCTTTGAAAATGCCGAATGTATTCAGCCCGAATGGCGATGGGTTAAATGATGTATTTCGGATACCGTCGCAGACTCCTCAGAAAATTATCTCTTTTTCAGTTTTCAACAGGTGGGGACAGAGAATTTTCAATACGGAGAACAGCAGCTTGGGATGGGATGGAAATTTCGGGAACCAGGCTCAACCTCCTGACACGTATGTTTGGCAAATAAAGTATCAGGATTTGTCTTCTGGAAAAGTGGTAACCGCCAGTGGCACCGTTCTTTTGGTCAGATAAATACCGGATTGAGTAGTATACCGTAAACTCCGATCAGTGAGATCAACAGATTCCGGATGAGATTAATCACTATAGGTATTGGTATTCAATTGCATTAATGGTCAATTTTAAACGGAATATAATAGTTAGGGTCTTCGGAATTTCCAGTCCCCCCTTATTCCGAAGCAGGATATGCGAAAAGACAAAACTGCGCTTTATGTGTCCATTCTAACTATTGATGTAATACATTTCTGATGGACTCCTGCTGGTGATAAAACACTTTTTCCTTCAGCTGCATACTTGAAACGCAGGATTTGCGTTCCTGCGGATAATCCGTATGGCTAAACGATTAACAGATAATATTATAACCGGAAACGACCCCCGCCTGGGGATGTGTTTTTATTATTCCCCCTATTTTGGTCAGAATATATGGCGACGTGCATCTTCACTTACTGCCGAGCGAACAAAAAAGGATCCTGCCTTTAAAGGGTTTCGTCAAAGCAGCAGCCGGTTGAAGCAAGCTTCCCCCATCGCAGCTTCGCTGTATAAACTCCTGCCCCAACAGGTAAAACAATACGCCCTATACAGAACATTAACGGGTGAAGCAATCATAATGCTGAAAGATGGGATGGAAGTATCCGTTATTTCAGAAAACCTAAAGAAAAAATATATTGATCCGCTTCTGGATACATCGATAAAGAATTTCGGAAACAGAGCGGCTAAAGAACCCGTGACAAGAGATCGCATAAAAGGCATGACTGATTTTATTGTATTTCCTTTAATGCCTTCAGGAGTCAAAAAAGTTACAAGAAAACGCCGCTCCTTTTTACTTCAAAAAATCACGGAGGGCCAGTCAGCAGCTGAATATTTTTCATCCACTGATTCAAATCCTCTGCCACAAACAAGTGGAAAAGTCTCTTCATTTAGTGAACAGGCAGAACAGAAACCGCGTTTCAAAACCACCAGCGGCCTGATATATCTTGGCCGACTTCCCGAATGTATAAAACTTAAAATCTGGGTGCGGCCGGTTGACACTGGCTGGCATTGATAACCATAGTTCGTTCAGCATCGTACTATGAGGTTCACCCTTTTATGTAACAAATATCTTCTTTGCCGCTTCCGCGCTCAGGTAGACTTCTTTCCTGCCTTTCAATTCCACCAACACTGATTTGTCAAAGTCCTGAATTTCTTTAACGATGATGGTTTGATGTAGGCCGATGCCCTGTTTCTCCAGGTAACGCAAAAAATCGGCGGAGCTGTCAGAAACACTGGTGATAAGTATCTTACGATTTACTTCCACTTCGGATAAAGGTCTCGAAGCTTTCACGGGCAGGTGTCCGTTCGATTGAGGTATGGGATCTCCATGAGGATCGTATTTTGGAAACCCCAGGAATTTTTCCAGCCTGTCGGGTAAATCATAATCCCTGATATGTTCCAGTTGTTCGGCAATATCATGCACTTCATCCCAGTTGTATCCCAGTTTCTCATGCAGAAATACTTCCCAAAGCCGGTGCTTGCGGACAATCAAAACGGCAATTTTAAGTCCGCTTGAAGTCAGTACTGCACCCTTACTCTTATCGTAATGGATAAGTTTTTTGTCAGACAGCCTTTTAAGCATGTCCACCACGGAAGCGGGGTTATTATCCAGTTCTTCGGCGATCGCCGTAGCGCTTACTTTGCCATTTCCCTGTTTATCAAGATGATAGATGGCTTTCAGGTAATTCTCTTCCGATAAAGTCTGTGTAAGCGGCTTACCCATGAAACAAAGGTAATAAAGATTGGCTCATTCATAAAATTAGGCAAGGCTAATATTTACTGTTGTATTTACCTAAATTATTTAATATATTTGGGCTAAAAGTTTTGGTGTGGTATGAAGGTCATTATGTTAATAGGCTGTATTTTTACTATCAGTTCTGCAGCTGCTCAAATGCGGAATATTGCAGGAGTAGTAATTGATACGTTTTCAAAAGAATATCTTCCTTCAGCCACGGTATCGATTAATGGCAAAGTTATATCAGCCAATGGCAAAGGGGTATTTTCTGTGGCACTGCCAGTTGCAACCATGGATATCAGATTCATTGTTTCTTATTCAGGATATAAGACAGATACGCTGCTGTCGCATTTATTTAAGGAAAATTATGTCGTTGAATTAGTACCCATGACAGATAAATTAACCGATGTACTGGTTACAACCGGGGTATCGAAAGCCACTTCCATCAAAGAAAACCCTATACCCATCGTTTTCATTTCAGCCAGATCAATAGATCGTGCAACAGAAGATAATGTCATCGACGCGTTAGCGCTATCTGCACCCGGGTTTAATAGTGTGAAAACCGGGCCGGGTGTTTCTAAACCTTTTATTCACGGACTTGGATATAATCGGGTACTAACACTATATGATGGAGTCCGGCAGGAAAGCCAGCAATGGGGTGATGAGCATGGAATAGTTGTTGATGATTATAATATTGACCATGCGGAAATCATTAAAGGTCCTGCCAGCCTGATGTATGGTTCCGATGCACTGGCCGGTGTGATGAGTCTTTTCCCGGTTATGCCATATAATACTGAGGGAAAATTAATTGGAAGGTACACTTCGGAATATCAAAGCAACAATGGTCTGTTTGGAAACGGGATGCGATTAATATATGGCAGCGGTCACTGGTCCTATGCAATTCGCGGATCTTATCGTATTGCAAAAAATTATAATGATCCCGTGGATGGTTGGGTATACAATACGAATTTCCGGACAACCAATGCTTCATTTACCGCACAATACAAAACAGCATCCGGATATACGACTCTGAATATTAACCTGTATGATCATAAACAGGGAATTCCGGATGGAAGCAGAGATTCCTTAAGCAGGCAATTCACCAAACAGATTTATGAGATTGGGGGTCACCCGGACGATAATATTAAACAAAGACCTCTGGTTCCTTACGACTCATTGAATAGTTATTTATTAAGTCCGCTTCATCATCGGATACAGGATTATAAATTTTACACCAATAATCATTATGAATTCGGAAAGGGATATTTAGATGGTCAACTGGCATTCACTCAAAATCTGCGCAGGGAATATGATCATCCAACGGATCCTTTGCAGGCCGGATTATTTGTCAGGCTCTACACTTTGAATTATGGTTTAAGATTTACAAGGCAAATTTTTGCAGAAACGGAAATGACATTAGGTATAAACGGCATGTACCAGGATAATAAAAGTCTGAATGCGACAGATTTTCCCATACCTGATTTTGACTTGCTGGATGTAGGTCCTTATATCTATCTCCGTAAAAAATGGAAGCGCCTGACACTAAGCGGTGGCATCCGGTACGATAACCGTTCTCTCAGAGGAAATAATTTTTATACAAAACAGGATTCAGTCACCGGATTTTTCAGGCATGTTATAAACCAGGACACGACAGGTTCGTATTTGCAATTCCCGGCCTTTAATAAAACCTTTGCAGGTTTTTCTTTCAGCGCCGGAATGACCTATGAGGTAAATCAGCATATAAGTTTAAAAGCAAATATTGCAAGGGGATTCCGGGCACCGAATATTTCAGAATTCGCATCTAATGGTCTGGATCCGGGTGCACATATCGTGTATTTAGGGAACCGGAATGCGCTTCCTGAATTCAGTTTGCAGGAAGACGCAGGAATTGAAATGACTTATAAAGATGTTTCAGTTTATATCAGTCTTTTTAACAACTATATTCAGAATTATGTATACGAAGCACAGGAAACAGATGCGCAGGGAAATCCAGTGGTTATTGTTCCGGGAAATAAAACATTCAGATATGAACAATCTTCGGCTGAATTATTCGGACTCGAGGCTACGGTAAATTTTCACCCTGAAATATGTAAGGGATTCTCTTTTGACAATTCATTTTCAATTATCAACGGCTATAATCTCAATCCTTCTTTCAAACATAAGGGAGTGAATGGAGAATATCTTCCTTTCATGCCTCCGGTGCGACTTGTATCAGGAATAAGCCAGGAAATAAAAACCAGATCATCTGTTATTACATCTTTAACATTGAGATGTCTTGCGGATATTAACGCAGCTCAAAATCATTACCTGTCGTTGGATCAAACAGAAACTCCAACACCGGCATATACTTTATTCAATATGGGTATTCTAACAACAGTAAAATATAATCAAAACTATTCATTGCAATTTCAGGTGCAGGTAAACAATTTGATGAATACTGCTTACCAGTCAAATCAAAGCCGGCTTAAATATTTTGAATATTATACTGCATCACCAAACGGGCATCTGGGAATTTATAATATGGGACGAAATGTTTGCGCTAAGGTGATAATGCCTTTTTAAGAAGTTTTAGGAAATAAATAATGTAAATGGAAACAATTAAGGAAAATGATAGAGGATGGCGCAAAGCGAAAATCAGCAACTCTTTGCCTGAAGTCTTCTCCACTATCCATGTTCCCAAGAGCGGAAGTTTCTGGAGGAAATTAATGGCATTCTCCGGACCTGGCTTAATGGTTGCGGTAGGTTATGTGGATCCCGGCAATTGGGCTACAGATATAGCAGGAGGCGCACAATTCGGATACACACTGTTATCGGTTATCCTGATTTCCAACTTTTTTGCGATCGTTCTGCAATACCTCGCCCTGAAACTCGGTATAGCCACAGAGCGGGATCTGGCGCAGGCTTGCCGGGATCACTACAGCCCAACGGTTAGTTTTTTATTATGGGTACTATGTGAAATTGCGATTGCAGCCTGCGACCTGGCTGAAGTTATCGGATCTGCCTTAGCATTGAATCTTTTATTCCATATCCCGCTTACCTGGGGCGTAGCAATCACTGCATTGGATGTGCTGGTGATTCTTTTCTTTCAATACAAGGGTTTCCGGTTAATTGAAAGTATTGTGGCTTCTCTCATTTTTGTCATCCTTGCCTGTTTTACTTATGAAATCCTGGCTTCACATCCGGATTTTATTCCCATTTTAAAAGGTCTTATCCCCAGGCAGCAAATTGTTATAAATCCTTCCATGCTCTATATAGCTATTGGAATACTTGGTGCTACTGTTATGCCGCATAATTTGTACCTGCACTCAAGCATTGTTCAAACGCGTAATTATGAAAGAAACGAGACAGGAAAAAAAATGGCAATAAAATTTGCATCAATTGACAGCACCATGGCTTTATTATTTGCATTTTTTATCAATGCTGCCATTCTTATAGTTGCAGGTGCTGCTTTTCATACTTCAGGACACCAGGGTGTGGCAGATATCATGGAAGCACATAAATT
This sequence comes from uncultured Bacteroidota bacterium, assembly GCA_963711345.1. Classification (GTDB taxonomy): domain Bacteria; phylum Bacteroidota; class Bacteroidia; order Chitinophagales; family Chitinophagaceae; genus Puia. The sequence continues at coordinate 3,056,581 of CAVQDS010000002.1, forward strand.
ACTGACACCGGTATTGGGCGCTACGCTTGCCAGCGTGTTATTTGCAGTTGCTTTATTAGCTTCCGGTCAGAATTCCACTCTTACAGGTACATTGGCCGGTCAGATCGTAATGGAGGGATTTTTACATATAAGATTAAATCCATGGCTTCGAAGATTAATAACCAGGGGTATTGCGATCATTCCCGCTTTTATCGTTACCGTTATTTACGGGGAAAAAGGAATTGCAAGCCTATTGATATTAAGCCAGGTGATTCTTTCCATGCAGCTCAGCTTTGCAGTCATCCCTCTGATCATATTTACCAATGACTCTCTAAAAATGGGGACTTTTGTAAACCGGCTGCCTACTAAGATAACAGCATGGATCATTGCATTCATCATCCTGGGCTTGAATCTTTATCTTCTTTACAAGACAATTTTTTGATACGACAAAATCTCAGGCTAAAAATAAGTTGATATCCCTAAACTGAATCCTGCAGTCGTGCCGATCGTAGCGCCAATGGTGCTTCCGGTAATATCTTTTTGATTTTGATAACGGTAATTGAATCTGAAAACAGTTAAAGGGGTCGGCCTGAAACTGATCGCCGGCATGATACTCCAAAGTTCATTATACATTTTTGTTCCTGTGGCTGCGAAATTTCCGACATTCCAGTCAACAAATTCTCCCCGGATTGCAAAATTGAAAGTCGCGTTGTTCCAATCCAGTATTTTACCTCTGAAGAAAGGCTGAACCACATCAATATATCCGCCAAATTGTTTATGGGCATACTCTGGTGAATAGTCAGGCGGAAGTTGAACAAATATCCAGGCCCATTCTGTTGTTATAGCAGTGTGTGATTTATGGATAATCGTGTTATAGTTCATATCAAATACGAACAGGCTTCTCTTAGAATCGATAGGGGCACCTTCTACTGCCCAGGTATTATACACGTCACTCATGAAAGATATTCCGAGTTCCCCTATCTTATCATGACTCAGGGAAATTTTTCCAGTATACAAAGGTTCCCCACTGGCGCTGAGTGTAAATCTGTTTGGATTACTTTTTGCAGCAGGCAAAAAAGTTTTACCAAGGCTATTGTCAATAATGGAATCATTGAATCCACCAGTCAGATAAAATTCATATCCGAACATCCAATGTTTAAAATATTGTTTTCCGAAAAGACCAAAGCCCGCATTATTCCAGGTATCCGGCAACATCTGGCTCATAGCGATCGGTCTGTCGGTAAACTCCCATTTCGGCCCATCGTGATTCTGATTAAAGGCCCCAATCGGATTCAGGATCATACCACCGCTTAAATTTAGTAATGGATGGAGTTCAACATCCAGTGCAGCGTATTCAACCGAGAATTGAGGTCCGGTACCTGCTTCGCCGGCTTCGCCAGTAGGATCATTTTCATATTCGATTTCACCTAAAAATTTTACTCTTTTGGAAATCGTTGAAGCTACAAACAGGCTGAATCGTCTGAACTGAAATTGATTGCCTACTGTAATGCCCGACGTAGATACATATTGCCAGTTGGCTTCCATATATCCACCAATGGACACAGGAGATTTATCAATATTCAGAAAAGGGCGGTTATAAATAGCATCCATTGTCAGGGATCTTTTCACCGTGTCTTTATTATTACCGGATTTTAATAAGGAACTATCAATCTGTGCATTTACAGAAATAGATATTGCAATGATTATTGAAAGAGTTAAATATTTTTTCATTTGAGCGAAATATAAAGCTGGTCGTTTTGAATGGAAACAGGGAATGTCCGAAGATTTGTATCTGCGGGACCGTTTTGAACGACTCCCATATTATTAAATGCACTGCCATGTGCGGGGCACTCCAGTTTTTCTCCAAATACCTGCAGTTCTGCGCCCTGGTGAGTACAGCGCATTAATAAAGCAGAGTAGGTGTTTTCATTAAATCTATAAACACAAATCGGGAATTTCATTTTTTCATGATTAACAACAATATATTTCCTGAAGGAATTGTTATGTTGAAATGAAATCACCGGAACAACCAGGTCATTATTCTTTAAGGTTCCTTCGATCTGCTTAGTTCCACTGCAACTTTCAAGGAATACCGATAGTGCCGACAACCCCAGGCATGCATAACCGCAATTTTTCAAAAATAATTTTCTCTCCATTTTTTTGACTAAAGAGATTTCAGAAATAATACGAGTGCATCTTTATCACTCTGAGAAAGATTGGAAAAACGGGTAGCGCTGGCGGCTGCTTCCCCTCCATGCATCTGTATAGCTTCTTCTATACTGCGTGCTCTCCCATCATGCAACAAATAAGTATTTCCCCCCTGTACATTCGAACCCAAACCAAGTCCCCACAAGGGTGTCGTTCTCCATTCAGATGTTTTTGCCGTGCCTTCCGTATATCCGTCATCCAGTCCTGGCCCCATATCATGTACGAGCAAATCAGTAAACGGATTAATGGTTTGATAAGAAAGCGCATCAACAGGAGAATATCCCGTAGTCAGGGTTTGCCTGTGACATGTCTGGCACCCGATCTGATTAAACAATGTATCCCCATGCATGATGGTTGGATCTGTCGGGTTTCTCTGAATGGGAGTTTGAAGACAGGTTATGTAGAATACAACAGAATTAAAGGTGGAATTATCTATTTCAGGGGTTGTTGGAGCACCGGGTGTTGTCTGGTCCAAATAATTATAGGGGTTATTCGGCATGAACGTGGATGTGATTCCTATATCATGATTATAGGCAAGTGCTGTTTGCTGCTGCAGGTTGTAGGTAGCTCCTTTTCTTCCAAACCGGCAAATATATTTTCCATCAGATCTTGGAATGGCACCGTTCAACGGACTTACGTAATTGGGAATCGTATTATAATTGGGATGGCCTCGTACACCATCCGGATTATTTGCATTGGAAGCAACAATGGCCAATATTTCAGAGTCAGGGACGGCTTCCAGAAATCCTACACCTGCTGTGATTGGAGCTATCAGCCGGGTGCTGGAGGCGCCTGCAGGAATTGTTTCGGGAGTATATCCGGGAAGACAAAAAGTACCTAACTGAGGGCCGCCCTCATTCAGAAAAGTATTTCCTGTTGTATCAGACTGACCAAACCGGGTTAAGATGGTAAAAGGATGGCCTCTGTTATCACTCGAATGACAACTGCCACATCCTGTTGCTACGAAATACGGACCCAGGCCGGTAGCGGCTGTCCTGTTTGCAAAAAACTGATCATTGCCCTGAGAAAATAAAATCGTCTGCGCACTCGAAAGAGAAACCGGTCCGCATAATCCGTCTTCAGGATTAATCATAGAGGGCAATAGCTTGGTACAGGCAGCAAAAGAAGCAATAACTATAACGATCGATCCAATGATAAAACACGTTTTTCTATGCATAATTTCCTGCAAATCAAATGAATGCAAATCTAATCCCGGGCATTTGAAATGCATTTATAAAATGCGGAATAATATTTACGCAATCGGGAATATAAAAACCCACCAGATAGCTGGTGGGTTCCATGTTTTGTTCAAATATTATTTAATGGTAAAACTTCCTTTCGGAAAATAAAATATCGTTTTCTTTCCGCTTCCACTTATATATATCATTTTACTAAAACTTCCGGCTTTGCCCACGTAAGTTATTCTGTCACCTTCTTTCATTTTTCCAGAATCGAAATAAGATCCAAGCGGACAATTATTAATATTAGCACCCACATCATAGGTATAAGAGGAAAAACAAACCATTTTCCTGGTAGTTATATTCGGATACTCATATCCGAATATTTTGTATTCCGCTTTTGGATTTGAAGTAACAAAGAATTCTTTCGTTTTTTTATCTACATGCGCCACAGCCGGTGTGGCATTTTGCGATATCGCAACTGATGAAATAATCAGAAATAAAAAAGAGAAAAATATTCTGTTCATAATAACCTGATAAAAACGAACTGTTAAATTTACTTTGAATAATATGCAAGACATATGCCAAAGAGTTCCTTATCAATCAGGATCTTCTGCAATCCTCGTTTTATATAATTTATCGTAGAAGAAATACTTAGATTCATAGCGGAATTTACTATTTTTATATGAGCCAATCACTCTTAATCTATTAAGCCATGTCGTTCAGAAAACTTTCGGAAGAACAAATAAAATCATTTCATAAAGACGGGTATGTAGTTATAAAAAGTTTTTGCAGTAAACAGGAGACGGACAAATTATATGTTACTGCCGTTGAAGACAGTTCCATTACTAAGAACGCACTGGATTTAAATGATTTGTCGGGCAAAAAAACCAAGCTCTCTCTTTGGTTTACACCTGGCAATGACGTATTTGGTTACCTGACCAGAAGTGAGAGAATGGTGAAAGCTGTTGCCCAATTGCTCGACAGCGATGCGCCTGTCTGTCATTTTCATTCCAAATTAATGCAGAAGGAACCGAGGGTCGGAGGTGCCTGGGAATGGCACCAGGATTATGGGTACTGGTATAAAAATCAATTCATGTATCCCGACCAGTTGATTAGTGTGATGATTGCACTTACAAAAGCGAATAAGGAAAACGGATGCCTGCAGGTAATAAAGGGTTCGCATAAACTGGGAAGAGTGAATCATGGATTTTCGGGTGAACAGGTGGGTGCGGACATGGTCATGGTTAACAATGCGCTCAGGACGATGGATCTTGTATATAGTGAACTGGAACCAGGTGATGCGTTGATTTTTCATAGTAATCTTCTTCACCGGTCGGAAGCGAATCTCTCTCCGGATCCGCGCTGGTCTATCATTTCATGCTATAACTCTCAATCGAATCCTGCCTATAATGAAACTTCGACTTCCTGGAAAGTGCCTGTAGAAATGGTACCTGATGATGCTATACTTACCTGGGATGCGGAATCATTTGCCAATGCCGATTTTCTGAAGAAAGAAAATGATCCGGCCCTCAAGGAAACGGGTTGGGAAAAAACTGTAACCACTAATTTATAAGAAGAGGTTAATATTGTCAGGAATTAAGCCTGATACATGGAACCTACTTTAGATAATTATTGGAGCCTGAGTCCTGAATCCGCTTTTAAACTACTTTCCAGTTCGGGAAATGGATTATCCGCTACGGATGCTGATTCACGTCTTCAGCAATATGGTTCGAATACATTGAAAGCAAGATCAAATTCTTCAGGAGTCATTCTTTTTCTTTCACAATTTAAAAGTCCTATTACGCTGCTGCTGATAGCAGCCGCTATCCTTTCCATGACCCTGGGAGATTTAACCGATGCCATTATCATTCTGGTAATTATACTGATCAGCAGTTTTCTCGGTTACTGGCAGGAACGTGGTGCTGCGAATGCCATCGAAGAGCTCCTGAAAATGGTGCAGATCCGCTGCCGGATTCTCAGGGATGGTACTGAAAATGAATGGCCGATAGAAAAAGTGGTTCCCGGTGACATTGTTGTTCTTTCTGCAGGAGATGTTATTCCGGGTGATAGTTTAATACTGGACTCAAAAGAGTTATTTATTGATGAAGCAGCATTTACGGGCGAATCGTATCCCGTTGAAAAAAATAGCGGTGTTTTATCGGTTGACACGCCTCTATCAAAAAGAAGTAATTCCCTTTTCATGGGATCACATGTAATAAGTGGAAGAGCAAGGGCTCTTGTCATACGCACAGGCCGGCTGACGGAGTTCGGTAAAATATCTGATCGCCTGCGCATCAGGCCATCTGAAACAGATTTTGAAAAAGGTATACGGCGCTTCGGTTATATGTTAATGGAGATTACGCTGATCCTGGTCATTCTCATATTTGCCATCAATGTTATTTTGCATAAGCCCGCACTGGATTCATTTCTATTTTCGCTCGCCCTTGCAGTCGGATTAACGCCCCAGCTTCTGCCAGCCATTATCACTGTAAACCTGGCCACAGGTGCAAGGGCCATGGCAAAAAAGAAAGTAATTGTAAAACGATTGTCCTCTATTGAGAATTTTGGCAGCATGAATATTCTTTGTTCAGACAAAACAGGGACTATTACAGCAGGAAAAGTAACAGTAAAAGATGCGCTGGATATCAATGGAAATCATTCGGAAAAGACCTTGAGATTTGCGTCACTGAATGCCTCATTACAACAGGGATTTCACAATCCAATTGACGAAGCCATTTGTGCTAATTATAAAGCACCGGCTGCCGCATATACGGTCCAATGCGAAATACCTTACGACTTTATACGTAAAAGACTCAGCATACAGGTCAGGAATGACAAAGAAAATTTCGTGATCACGAAAGGTGCACTTAATTCCATCATTGAAATTTGTGACAGAGTTGAAACTGAAAATGGAGATCTGATATCCATGGATCTTAAAAAGGAATTTATTTTAGAGCAATACCGAAAGTTAAGTGAGGCAGGTTATCGTGTATTGGGAATTGCATATAAGATCACCAGCAATGAAACCGATTTTACAAGAGATCAGGAAAATAAAATGATTTTTCTTGGATTTATTACCCTGTTTGATCCTCCGAAACCGAATGTGCATGAAACGATTGGAAAACTGAAGCAGTTAGGTGTTCAGTTAAAACTGATAACAGGTGATAATGCACTGGTTGCAGAAAGCATTGCAAAACAAATCGGAATTCCCGATCCGGTTATTCTCACCGGCCTTCAGCTTCGTCAAATGACGGATGGAGCTATCATGCAACAGGGCGTAAAGGCTGATATTTTTGCAGATGTTGAACCTAATCAGAAGGAACGTATTATCCTTTGTCTTAAAAAAGCAGGTAACGTGGTTGGATTTATGGGAGACGGAATAAATGATGCACCTGCGCTTCATACTGCGGATGTGGGAATCTCAGTTGATTCGGCAGTAGACGTTGCAAAAGAAGCAGCAGATATCGTTCTGCTTGATCAGGACCTGGATGTTCTGTCAGAAGGAATTGTGATCGGTCGAAAAACTTTTACCAATACCATGAAATATATATTCATGGCAACAAGCGCCAATTTCGGAAATATGTTCAGTATGGCCGGGGCTTCTTTGTTCCTGCCATTTCTCCCATTACTGCCCAAACAAATTCTTCTTACCAATCTCTTAACTGATTTTCCTGAAATGGCGATCGCGACGGACCGGGTGGATGATTCGTCCATTGCAAAACCACATCGCTGGGATATCCGTTTCATCCAGCGATTCATGCTGGTCTTCGGACTTTTAAGTTCGGTTTTTGATTACCTGACATTCGGTGTATTATTATTTTTCATGAAAGCAGGAGAAAAAGAATTTCAGACAGGATGGTTTGTCGAGTCAGTTGTATCTGCCACCCTGATTGTTTTGGTGGTGCGTACAAAACTTCCATTTTTGAAAAGCCTGCCTGGTAAATATTTATCAATGGCCACTTTACTTATCGTGATAACTGTATTGGGACTTCCCTTTTCACCATTAGCAGGCCTTTTCGGGTTTAGCAGGCTTCCCTGGAATTTCTATGGCTGGATGATCCTGATAGTTGGGGCTTATATTGGTTCAGCCGAAATCCTTAAACATTGGTTTTACAGGAAATTGAAAAATAATTAGGTATTTATATTGTAAATTAAAAGACCGCTAAAAGAAATCCATCAGGTGAATACTGAAAACAAAAATATTCTTACGATCAATGGTGGATCTTCGAGCATAAAAATATCTGTTTACAAATCGGAGGAATACCCTGAACGAATATTATCATGCCAGATAGAAAGGATTGGTTTGAGCAATCCTGTTATAGTTTATACCGATCCCCAAAATCATAAGAAAAAATCGGAACCGGTAATTGCTACCAATATGAAAGAAGCCATGAATGTCTTAATGAATTGGCTTGATGAAAGAAAAATTTTGGAAAATATAATTGCTATCGGACACCGCATCGTACATGGCATGGAACATACAAATGCGGAACTCATTACTGATTTATTATTGGATGAACTGGTAAAAACAATTCCCTATGATCCGGATCACATGCCTGCTGAAATAGCACTTATAAATATTTTCCGTAAAAAATATCCTTCTTTCATTCAGATAGCATGCTTTGATACAGCATTTCACAGATCAATGCCCAGGGTTGCTAAATTATTAGCGATCCCAAGACGTTTTGACCGGCAGGGCATCCGGCGTTATGGTTTTCATGGATTATCTTTTAGTTATCTCTTGGAAGAATTGGATCGATTAGGTGAACCTGCAGCTAAAAATGGCAGGATCATACTCGCTCATTTGGGAAATGGTGCAAGTCTTGCTGCTGTAAGGAATGGCAGTTGTGCAGATACCAGTATGGGATTTACTCCATCTGCCGGGGTTATGATGGGAACGAGGCCTGGTGATCTTGATCCTGGCATTGCTTCCATTATCATGAATAATGAAAGACTAAGCCCTGATGGCTATAATTCTTTAATTAATCATGAATGCGGATTACTGGGTGTTTCTGAAACGAGTTCAGATATGCAGGATCTTCTTAGCAAAGAATCAGAAGATATCAGGGCTGCGGAAGCCGTAGCACTTTTTTGTTATCAGGTAAAAAAATGGATCGGATCCTATACAGTAGTTTTGGGAGGAATAGATATAATAGTATTTTCAGGAGGAATCGGTGAAAATGCCCCGACGGTTCGCTCAAAGATTTGTGAAGGATTGCAATTCATGGGTATTGAATTAAATGAAGAACAAAATCAATCCGGTGCCAAAATCATTTCCAGAGAAAAATCAAGGGTGAAGGTTTATGTTATTCCTACGGACGAAGAATTAATGATTGCGAAAATAGTATTTCGTTTTATATCAAACTGAAATAAACTAAAAGAAAATATTATGCAAACAATTAAAATAAACCCGGCGGATGAATTATTGTCTCCTGAGTTACTCGAAAAAATGAATGCCTATTGGCGTGCGGCCAATTATCTTTCGGTCGGACAGATATTCCTGCATGAAAACCCACTTTTAAAGCAACCACTGAAATTTGAGCATATTAAAAAAATGCTGTTAGGTCATTGGGGTACTACACCAGGACAGAATTTTATCTACGTCCATTTAAATCGTGCCATAAAAAAATATGATCTCAACATGATCTATATTTCCGGTCCTGGGCATGGGGGACCGGCGCTGGTTGGCAATACTTATCTGGAAGGAACTTACAGTGAAGTATATCCTGCCATCAGTCAGGATGAATCGGGACTTAAAAAACTTTTCACGCAGTTTTCATTCCCCGGTGGCATTCCGAGCCATGTCTCTCCTGAATGCCCTGGTTCCATTCATGAAGGTGGTGAACTGGGATATTCGTTGAGTCACGCATTCGGCGCAGTTTTCGATAATCCTGATTTAATTACTGCCTGTGTGATCGGTGACGGTGAAGCAGAAACGGGACCGCTTGCAACTTCATGGCATTCGAATAAATTTCTTAACCCGGTATCAGATGGAGCGGTCCTGCCTATACTTCACCTGAATGGTTATAAAATTGCGAATCCTACTATTTTAGCCAGGATTACCCGTCCTGAGTTAGAACAATTCCTCGCAGGATGCGGGTGGGAACCCTATTTTGTTGAAGGCAGTGATCCGGCTGCTATGCACAGGTTAATGGCAGAAACACTGGATACAGTAATTGAAAGAATTAAATCTATCCAGCAGAATGCCCGGCAGAAAATAAATCATATGAGACCCGTATGGCCTATGATCGTTTTAAAATCGCCGAAAGGATGGACAGGACCAAAAGAAGTGAATGGTCTTCCCGTTGAAGGAACTTTCCGTGCACACCAGGTTCCATTACCCGATGCAGGAAAAAATCCTGTGCAGCTAAAACAACTGGAAGACTGGATGAAGAGTTATAAGCCTGATGAATTATTTGATAAAAATGGAAAACTGATTCAGGTATTAGCTGATCTGGCTCCCTCCGGAGTAAGAAGAATGGGAGCGAATCCACATGCCAATGGAGGACTATTGATGAGTGAGCTGATCATGCCCGATTTTAAAGATTACGCTGTTGATGTGCCAGGGCCGGGTGATAAAGAAGCTGCCGATACCCTTGTACTTGGAGAATTTCTGCGGGATGTAATTAAGCTGAATGAACCGAAAAGAAATTTCAGAATTTTTGGACCTGATGAAACGCTATCAAACAGGCTGGATCATATTTTTGAAGCAACGAACAGGCAATGGGAAGGCAGCGTAGAAATAAATGACCAGTATTTGAATGCTGATGGCCGGGTAATGGAAGTATTAAGCGAACACCAGTGCGAAGGATGGCTGGAAGGATACCTGCTTACCGGAAGACATGGATTATTCAATAGTTATGAAGCATTTATTCATATCGTGGATTCTATGTTTAACCAGCATGCAAAATGGCTGAAGATCACCTGCGGCATTCCATGGCGGAGAAAAATTGCCTCACTGAATTATCTTTTGTCATCTCATGTGTGGCGACAGGACCATAACGGATTTACGCACCAGGATCCGGGATTTATTGATCATGTTATAAATAAGAAAGCAGAAGTGGTTCGTGTATACCTGCCTCCCGATGCGAATTGCCTATTGTCAGTTATGGATCATTGCCTGCGCAGCAGGCATTATGTGAATGTTGTCATTGCTGGAAAACATCCTGCGCCTCAATGGCTAAAGATTGAGGAAGCAGTAATACATTGCACAAAAGGCATTGGCATCTGGACCTGGGCGAGCAATGATCAGAACCAGGAACCCGATGTAGTGATGGCCTGTGCCGGAGATGTTCCAACCCTGGAAATCCTGGGTGCTGTCTCGATTCTACGTTCTCATATACCAACACTAAAAATCAGGGTCGTAAATGTGGTTGATCTTATGAAATTGCAACCGCAGACTGAACATCCGCATGGGCTTAACGACAAAGACTTTGATTTTCTCTTTACGAAAGATAAGCCGGTCATTTTTGCATTTCATGGCTATCCATGGCTAATACACAGACTGACTTATAAGCGTACCAACCATGTCAATATCCATGTAAGAGGTTATAAAGAAGAAGGAACCATTACAACACCTTTTGACATGACCGTCCTAAACGACATGGATCGTTTTCACCTGGTGCAGGATACGATAGAACGGCTTCCACAATTAGAAGATACATGTGCTTACCTCAAACAGGAGATGCAGGATAAACTGATAACTCATAAAAATTATATCAAGGAATTTGGAGAGGATATGCCAGAAATTAGAAACTGGAAATGGAGCTTATAATAATAAAAGGAAATCTTAATTTATCAGGTATCGCTTAGTAATTATCAATCATATACGATATTTTTGCCTCGCCAAACTAATATGCATTAAATCAGGTTCTGATTTAATGAAAATAAAATCTGTAAAACTCTCGTAATTATGAAGAGATTGCCTGCCATAATATTTGTGGTCATGTGTCTTAGTGCCTGCCATTCCAAATCTGACTATGAAAAAATATTCAGCAACCCGGATCTGTATTGCAGTACCGTTCATGAACTGAATACAATCGTAATGGGTAATAATTTTACACCCATCGTTGCGTCAAGAAACTATTTATATGCTGCCATTGCCGGATATGAGGTTGTTGCAGCAGCCCATCCTGATAAGTATAATTCTCTTGCGGGCCAGTTACGTGGTTTGAAGTCAGTTCCTAAACCTCCTGCGGGTCAGAAAATTGATTTTGAATTCAGCGCTTTACTTGCTTATTGCAAATTAGGTGAATCTGTTACTTTTCCGGCAGGGAGTATGAAGTACTACACGGATAGTTTGAAAATGCTCGCTACAGATCATGGCATGCCCGCTGATATTCTTGAAAATTCCATCGAATTCAGTGATACCGTTGCTTCCGTCATTATGGAATGGAGTCGCCATGATAATTATTTACAAACAAGGGGAGCGACGGAATATGAAGTCAAAGATTCTCCCGGTCGCTGGGTACCTACTCCCCCGGCCTATTCTCCCGCTTCAGAACCTCACTGGAGAGAAATCCGGGGGCTGGTCATAGATAGTGTCAATCAATTCATGCCCGAACCTCCCTATATTTTCAACGTAACTGATCAAAACAGCCCTTATTATAAGCAGGTAAAGTTGAGCCAGAATATTGTTGACAGTTTAACGGATGAACAGGCATGGATTGCAGATTTCTGGGATGACAATCCATTCAAATTAAATGTCTCCGGCCATTTAATGTTTGGCACCAAGAAATTCTCACCACCGGGTCACTGGATGGGCATCGTGGGAATTGCCGCGATAAAATCCGGCGCAGATTTCAATGAAACGGCGTATGCATATGCCAAAACCTCGGTGGCTTTATTTGATGCGTTCATTCAATGCTGGAATATAAAATATATCTACAATACATTAAGACCCGAAACTGCCATCAATAAATACTTCGACCCGAACTGGAGACCTCATCTGCAAACGCCGCCTTTCCCTGAATATACATGCGGGCATTGTACCGTTTCAGCTGCCGCAGCTGAGGTCCTCACCAGCGTTTTCGGCGACAATTTTGCTTATACAGATTCGACTGAACTGGAATTTGGTATAAAAAGCAGGTCTTATAAATCCTTCAGGGATGCGGCTGAGGAGACTCAGAATTCCCGTTTTTATGGAGGAATACACTTTAAATATTGTTGTGTGAGGAGTAATGAAATGGGAAAAGAATTAGGAGATCTGATAGTTGAACGTCTCAAAATGAAGAAATAGCAGGTTCTTTCAAAAGAATTTTAATATCGGATTCAAGCTTTGATATGCTTTCCTTATTTGTCCCGTCGTAAAAGCCCCTGATACGTCTTTGTCTGTCCATAATGTGCATCGCCATTATCCTTGCCAGCATGATGAATGCGAGGAAGATCGCAGAAGACTGATGAATAATTTTATTCATTCTGACAGGAAATACATATAATAAGAGATATAATTTTTGAACAAATTCACCCCAACTTTGTTTTATAAAACAACCCGGTAAAACAGGGTCTCCAATCTTTAAAAATAAAATCATGGATCACAATACAGTGTCAGTTAAGGTAGCATTGAATGCCTGGCAAACAAATGTTGACCGTTGCACGAAATTAATCAATGGATTGTCAGATGATCAGCTGTTAAAAGAAATTGCTCCCGGAAAAAACAGGGGTGTTTATCTTGTGGGTCATCTTGCTGCGATTCATGATGTACTTCCTGAGATACTGGGACTCGGCAGCAGAGCAAATCCAGATCTGCAACCCACTTTTATCGATGCACCTGATAAGACCATTGATAAAATTCCTTCTGTATCCGAATTAAGAAAGGCATGGACATCCGTGCATGAAAGATTGAAAAATGAATTTGCGAAAATGACTCCGGAAGCCTGGTTTGCGAGACACGAATCCATGACAGATGCAGATTTTGAAAAAGAACCAACCCGCAATAAACTGGCAGTTTTAGTAAACCGGACCAATCACTTTTCTTACCATTACGGACAATTAATTCTATTAAAATAGTCCGTACTATCTTCGCCAACGCTAATTTACAAACCATGAAAAGAGTCGCAATCACCGGATTGGGTTTGCTTAGCCCATTGGGTAATTCCGTAGATGAATTCTGGCAGCATATTGTTGACGGCAAAAGTGGTGCAGGACCTATTACAAAATTTGATGCGTCCAAATTCAAAACAAGGTTTGGATGTGAAGTGAGGGGATTCCATCCGGAAGATTATTTTGAAAAAAAAGAAATAAAAAAATACGACTTATTTTCACTCTATGCGATGGTTGCCAGTGATCAGGCGCTGAAAGATGCGCAACTCGATCCTGCAACCATGAAAGAGGAAGAGCTTTATGATATTGGTGTTATCTGGGCTTCGGGCAATGGTGGAATCGGAACTTTTGAGGAACAATTGAAAGAATTCTATGCAGGTGATGGTACGCCTCGTTTCAATCCTTATTTTATTCCAAAAATGATTGTTGATATCGCTGCGGGCGCTATCTCAATCCGTCATCGCCTGTATGGTCCAAATTATTGTACTGTCTCTGCCTGTGCTTCTTCCAATACCGCCATCATCAATGCGTTTGACACAATCCGGTTAGGGAAGGCCACCATTATGATTGCGGGAGGTTCAGAAGCTGCGATAACACCATCTTCTATAGGAGGATTCAATGCATCCCAGGCTCTTTCAAAAAGAAATGATATTCCTGAAACGGCTTCCAGGCCATTCGATATTGAGCGGGACGGGTTTGTGATTGGCGAAGGTGCTGGGGCACTGATTTTGGAAGAATGGGATCATGCAATAGAAAGAAACGCAACCATTCACGCAGAAATGGTTGGAGGCGGAATGGCCGCGGATGCATTTCATCTCACGGGAACCCATCCTGAAGGGCTCGGCGCCAGGCTTTGTATATCCAGGGCTTTAAGTGATGCAGTGCTTGCTCCTGGTGATATAGATTATATAAATGCACATGCCACTTCAACAGGAATCGGAGATATCAGTGAAATGAAGGGCGTTGAAAGAATATTCGGCGATCTGCCGGTTCTTATCAGTGCGACCAAGTCCATGACAGGTCATCTGCTCGGCGCGGCCGGCGCGGTGGAAAGCATCATCAGTATTTTGTCTGTCAAACATAATATCGTTCCCGCCACCATTAATACAAGAACGATAGATGAAAAAATTCCCGCGGGGTTGAATATCCTGACTGGTAAATCAATCCACAAAACCGTTAATTACAGTTTGAATAATACCTTTGGTTTTGGTGGACATACGGCGAGTTCTATTTTTAAGAAACATATAGCCTGATCGTTGGCCCCCGCACGTGAGGGGTTGATCGTTGATCGTTGATCGTTGATCGCTATTTAAAAAAATAATGTAAATATCAGGTAAAGAACAATCATCAATAAAACCACCAGATCATACACCATAGCGATCAATTCATTACTGCTATCAGGTTTTTTAAATAAATGCTGAATACCTGCAAGTCCGAAAAATAAACCACCGGTGATAGCCGCCAGTATTCGCCAATTACCATTGATCACCGAGAGAATTCCCATAACGCCGAGTGCGATATTTGCAAATCCCAGTTCCCTGATAACAACGAAACTTTCGCTGCTTTTCATTTTGAATATTTTGACTGCCGTAAATTCAGGACTTGATGATTGTTTTATTCCTGCCGTAAAGAGACGTATACCTATGGCCCAGAAAATAAACCACTTTCCGATTAATGTCCAATCCATGGATTCCTTTTCAATAATACATTCACTGGCAATACTCAAAAGAGGAAGGATAAATAACAAAAGTATATTCATGACCAGGTAAACGAAGTTCCCGTTTTTTGATGATCTTCTTACTGGTATATCAATTCTTTTAATCTGTTCCATTTTTATTTTGAATTATTTTTTTGATCAAATTATTTATCCTTCCCTTGTTAAAATGATAATCTTATTTAATTAAGAAATCCGTCTGACTTCATCTGTGAGCGCACTGACTTACAAACGTCGTCGAATAAAGGAATTCTTCCTCCGGGATCTGTAGTCCTTGTATTAGCTGACCAAATAAGTTTATTGGTTACGAGAGAATACACATTTACCTGTACGATCCAGGTTCTGTCTGTACGAATATGACCGGGTGTGCCAGGGTTATAATAAGTAGCTCCCCATACCGGGCCGCCCCATCTGTTACCCCAATAACCTCCCCATGTGCTGTAATATGATGGAAATTGTCCCGGAACATAATGCTGGCTGACATTTTCGTTTACCTGTTTCATAATTACAATGCCATCATAGCCTTCACTCTTCAGCTTTTGGCTAAAGGCATCCTCATTATTAATAAGGGAATCTCCGCCAAGAATCAGATAGGACTGTGTTGCGGTCCCGGGATAAAGTGAAGCCATATAATCTTCTACCTGCCTGCGAACTCCCTGGTCATAAATTAATGCTGCAACTACAATTTTATGGGTACCGGGATTTTTTATACTTGTATTAGGGTCCTTCCAGCTACTTACAATTTGTGAAGGAGAGGTACATGCGAAAAGGCTGCACACAACAAACATTAAAAGAATACTCTGTTTCATGATTTCAAGTTTATAAATTGATTTTTTAAAATATTTGCAATACGGTTCATTGTTTAATGTCTAAACCGGTCCGGCGACTGAAACAAGCGCTTGTTTCGAATCGGATGCAAAACTATTAAGTAACTGAGGCTGAGGATATACCCAGTGTTGCAAAGGCTATAAATATTGTTTCATTTAAGCCCAAAGCTTAAAGCCGAAAGCCATTTTGAGCCCAAAGCCTAAAGCTTAAAGCCTAAAACCTATGTAATTTTTAAGAATTAAAAATTTGGGATCTAAAAAGAAGTTGTTTAGGCTTTAGGCTTATAACATACTCCCCGGGCGTCATGCCATAGACTTCCCTGAAGCATTTGGTAAAATAGGCAGGACTACCGAATCCTGATTTATATGCTGTTTCAGAACTGCTATAACCTTCTTTCAGGAAGAGGGAGGCTCGTTTTAGTCGATAATTCCGGACCACTTCACTGGTCGAGAGTCCTGTAAGTGCTTTAAGTTTTCTGTGAAGGCTGCTTCGGCTCAGGTTCATATTGCCGGTCAGCTGGTCAACACCAAAATTATCATCGTCCAGATGTTCATCCATTAATTCGTATAATTTCGTAAGAAAAATATCCTGCGGAATAGTTTCCTCTGTAGTTCCCTCCGGCAAATTCAGTTCCTGTCGAATACGTTCCCTGAGCTTTTGCTGACGTTCAAGAAGATTGTGAATGCGAAGTAATAATTCGGTGGGATGAAATGGTTTTAAAAGATAATCATCTGCTCCCCTCTCGAGTCCTTCAATCAGGTTTTCCTGAGAAACTTTTGCCGTTAATAAGATTACCGGTATATGGCTTGTGCGTATATCTTCTTTAATTCGACTGCAAAGTTCATACCCATCCATCACAGGCATCATTACATCGCTCAGGATAAGATCCGGCATGGAAGAGAGCGTAAATTCCAGGGCAAGTGCTCCATTTACCACATGTACCACCTGATATTTTTCCGATAAAATGCTGCTGATAAATCCAGCCAGTTCCAAACTGTCTTCAACCAAAAGAATCTTTGGAAATATGTCCGTTTCTTCGATCTCATTTTCCGCAAAAACAGCATCCTTTGACTGAATATCTTTAACAGATTGCTCCTCACCGGTCATCCGATATGGAATACTTAAAGTAAAAATGGTCCCAACCGGATTATTATCCGCGATTTCCATATTACTTCTTACTTCAATTTTACCCTCCATCTGATTTACCAGTTCTTTCACAAGCGAAAGGCCAATACCGGTTCCCTGATGCCATTCTTCGTTTGCCAATCCCGAATTCCCGCCAGCCTGATAATACCTGTCAAAAATATGTGGCAATTTATCTTTCGCAATTCCAATTCCCGAATCCTCCACTTCAAGCAAAAGCATTTTATTCATTATGGTCAAACGAACTTCAATTCTTCCTCCCGAAGGAGTAAATTTCAGCGCATTGGATACCAGGTTGTAAACGATACGTTCGATGGCATCCGGATAAAACCAGCAAACCAGGTGGACAGTCTGGTTAGTAAATGAAAGATGAACCTCCTTTACTTCTGCTTCTCTTTCAAAAGAATGAACAACGGCTCCAACCGTATCGGCCGGATTTCCTTTTTGTACATTAAGATGAAGTGCTTTTGCTTCGAGCCTGGATAAATCCATCAGGCGGTTGATTAAGATAAGCAGTTGCTTTGCATTATTTAAAATCGTGTCTGAAAGACGGGTCTGCTGAGGATCGGTTGAATGAATGGATTTTAATTGCTCAGCAGGGCCCATAATCAGTGTCAGCGGGGTCCGGAACTCGTGGGTGATATTTGAAAAGAATCTGGTTTTCATATCGTCCAATTCCTTCAATTGTATAGCTTCCTTCTCTTTGAGTAACATCTCCTGTTTCAAAACCATCCGGCTAACGCGAAAGCGTATGAAGGTCCACGTTAGGCCGGCCAGGATTATACAATAACAGATATAGGCCATTCCCGTGGCATACCAGGGCGACTCAATCCGGATATTTATGGCCTTGATATGTGAGCTCCATTTACCCGAAGTATTGCTTGCATTTACCAGTAATGTATAATTACCCGGAGGTATTTTCGTATAATTCGCCTGATGCGAATTCCCGGCAAGTATCCAGTCATTATCATATCCTACCAGGCGATAACGGTATAGAATATCCTGCGGCTGACTGAATTCCAATCCTGCAAATCCAATACTCACCGTATTTTGCGCGTAAGGTAAAACCAGCTTGCCGGTGGCATTGAGGGGCATTTTTAAAATCCCTTTATCCTTTTCAGTTATTTCTTTGTTGTTGATTTTAATATCTGTAAATGCCAGTCCGGGTTCAAATTCGTCATTCTTCATCAGGAGCGGATTAAAGATGGTCCAGCCATCCGTGCCTCCAAAAATCAAACGGCCGTCCTGAAGTTCCAGTTGATGAAACCGGTTGAACTCATCACCAGGTAATCCATGTTGTGTGTGAAAAATGCGAACATAGTGTGTAACAGGGTTAAAACTACAAAGGCCCCTGTTTGTGCTCACCCATAAAATTCCTGACCTGTCAGACAATATCGAATAAATAGTATTATCCGGTAAACCTTCCCGGATTGAAAAAACTTCGCTCTTGAGTGTTTTTTTGTTAAGGCAAATCAATCCCTGATAACTTCCTACCCAGAGTAAATCAGTGCGTGTAGGATCGGTTCTGAATCCCAGCAATTGGTTGGTTGGTAATGAACCGGGCGACTGATCTTCCAACAGTTGTTGAATTTGTTTTGATTGAAGATCTATTTTCAGGAGACCATCGTTGGCTGTCGTTACCCAAATGTTTTTATAGTCTGCCAGTATATCCTGTGGCAGAATTAAATTCCCATATTTTTTTCTGATAAGATAAGGATCGATGAATTGTTCCCATTTTCCGGAGGATGAATGATAGATCAATATATTCCCACTATATCCGATTACCAGGGGTGAACCATCAGGTAAAATCGTAATGCCTTTTATGCCAATACCTGAGGTATCTGTACCGACAATAAAAGGAACTTTTGGAAGCCTGATAAATTGTTTCTGAACGCTGTCATAATAACAAACTGTTTCTTTAAGTGCCAGATATAATCGTCTTTTTGCATCGTAGACGGACCTGAAATGATAACTCGCAGAAGAGAAAAGATTGTCCTTTGTGGTCCAGTTAAACATCTGCTGCATATGAATACCTAATTCCGCCTGCAGCATATCTGTACTAAAATCTACTTTATATCCAAAGGACTGAAAAAATGGAGTTTCCAGATCAATCTGGTGAATTCCTGCAGCATTTGTTCCAATCCATAACAGTCCGGAATGATCTACCAGAAATGATTTGACGTCTCCAAAATTGTCTGTAATAGTTCTGCCAATGGATGCAAGACCATTCCGGTCGCTGTACCGGAAAACCTTACCATAGTTTTCAAAATAATCAAAACCATCGGAGCTTGTCCGGATCCACCGGATTCCGAGATAGGAAACCGTTGGAAGGGTAACTGAGCGAAAGGAATGATTTTTTGGATTGAAGAAAAATAAACTTTTCCGGTCACCCCACATCAGTTCGCCATTTCTTCTTAAATGCAGATCGACTGCAATGGCATCTGATTCAGGGAAATTTCCAAAATCCTGAATATAGGGTATTTGCCAGTGTGTAAATCGATTAGATTTTTTATCAAACACGCTGATCCCCCGCTGACTTAAAATCCATATTCCCTGATTTAGAATTTCAACCAGTCCCCGCACAGTATCACTTGGTAAACCGGAATTAATTTTTGTAAAATGCTGAAGCGTTTTACTTTTTACATTATAATTATTCAAGCCGGATCCTTTCATTATCCCCCAGAAAATCCCTTCTTCATCTACCATCCAGCCACGACGAACAAATTGAATACTGTTGCTATCAGGTAAATTCCCTTTTAAATAGTGAGTTATTTTTTCAGTAACCGGATTCATCTCGTCAATTTCTCCCGCTTCATGTTCAATCCATAGATTATTGTGATTGTCTTTCCTGATCCAGATGATAATATTGGAAGCAAGAGTAGTACTGTCGTGCGGATTGTGTTGAAATACCCTGAATTGGTATCCGTCAAAACGAGCCAGTCCGTTGCGCGTTCCCATCCAAACAAAAGATGAATCATCCTGCACCAGTCCTGAAACAAAAGACTGTGGAAGGCCGTCCCTGGTTGATATCTCACGGACAGATTGCGAGAAGAGAGAAAATGATTGAAAAATAAAAAGGAACAGGATGAAACCGCGGAACCGGTTACAGGCACCCATTGATAGTATGTTGTCAAAACAAAGCTTCATCTTTCCAGCAGCAATCAAATATACTTGATTGCGACCGGACCTGTGATATGATACCGGTTGACAGTAGGCAGTCGACAGTAAACAGACTGAATCATACTCCCATACTCCCATACTTTCCTCAGTCGTCTCCCTGATCTTCTGTCAGATCATTGTGATCATCTCCACCCAGGCTGTAATAGTTATTTTCTTCATCCTCTTCGCCGATCGCTTCATCCGCATCATCAAGTTCACTACCCGGAACATCCTCGTCGCCAATCGGGATAGGGTTTTCTTCTGCCAGTGGTAATTTTTTTTCCTTACTGAAAATATCTTCTTTTTCGGAATAATGCGGATAACCTGGAAATTTAGATTCATCCTCATCCTTTACCGGAGATTTCTTTTTCTTAATCATTGTTAATTTTTTTTATAACGTGAATGCGGTTGAATCCATTTTCCGCTTCTTCACAAAGTTCATGATTGTTTGGGATAAAAAATCCGGTTTTTAATAAATAAAAAACCCCTTCACTCATTCATGTGGCGAAGGGATTTGAATTGCCAATTATTTCTGCTTAATAACTCCGGGAGGAGTCCAGTTCCCGCTCAGGAATTCTTCAGCGGGCCAGTACATTCTGAGCATCAGGTTGAATGGACCTTTAGGTGCAGGGAGCCAGTTGCTTTCCTTATCTTTTCCTGGAGATATATTCTGGAAATAAATATCCAATGAACTGTCTGCATTAAACTTTAGAGGATTCCGGTTTCCAATAGCGTAACGATTGACAGGATTTTCTATAAAGTATCCTGAATTGTCGTACATCGTTAAAGACCAGAATGCATGAACCGGAGGTGTTTTATCTTTTTCAAAATGTAAAACATATTTATTGGCACCATCGTATGGATTTCCATCTGCATCTTTAGCAGATGCAGGATAGACGGCGTCTTCCGGTAAATTTGCACCCAGTCCTGCATAAGCAATGATAGCTCTCAGATCATAATTGGTCCCGTAATTGCCAAAGCCCTTATAAGCTACATTCCAGTTGTTAACGGGCGGATTTAATTTGCCACTTGTAAGAATTTCATTCATATAGTCCAGCACCATTTTTGGTACTTCCTTCAAAGCTGCCTGGGTTGCTGTATCAAAGGAACTCAGATCGAATTTCAAACCTGGTCCGACACCGATCTGTGCAAATTGCATGATAACGGTTGAGTCTGCTGCAGGGGGCGGATTGGCAACCATTAGATTGTTCACATAATTAAAAAAAGCATCTGTTGGCATAGCTGCCAGTTGCGTATTAGGACCATCTTTTGAAAGTAGCGAATCCACTTTGCCATCGAGAGCTTTGTAAGATTTTCCCCATGAACTTAACGGCCTGATATTAATTTTCTTTTCAATAGGAATAACTACTTTAATTCCATCCTCGGGACTGTTCACCTGTATCCGTCCCAGGAGCCAGACCATATTGGTGGGAGATTTTATTTCTTTCATGCCAGTTGGAACGGTTCCTGTCCATTTGGGACCGGTAATTAAAAACGTATCCGCCAGTGTACCAGTAGTTCTTTTACCGGGTGATGAAAAAATATTTGTAAATGCATCCAGCATAGGTAAAAGATAATAGCGGCCATTCGTATTGGGAACTGTTAATACAAGTGCGTCTGGGCCCAGATCTAAAAACCCTGTGTTATAGTATGTATCTGCATTTGGTCTTACAACATCCCTGAACTTCGCATCAGGAAACTTGATTGAAATGACCAATTGATTAACAGGAGCTTTTAAATTGGTTGAACTTGGTTTTATGGTATTGGTAACTTTTTTTTGTGTCATGTCCATCAATGCAAGTGGCATAGAATAAATAAAAGCAGCTTTGGCGAGCGACAAAACAGAATCTTTGGATAAGGCAGCGGGTCCCGCAGGAGTTTCCGGCTTTGATGTGCATGAATAGATTCCCAGCACAATCAATAAAGAGAAATAAATGGTCTTTTTCATAAAAAAGTTTTGACTGATGAAAGAAATGGACGAGATTATTTTATACAATTTATTCTTGAACGAAAGTTTATAAAAAAATAGTCGTGCAATTATTTTTGCTCCAAAAGAAATTCTGCCAGCGAATTCACTTCTTCCTTTGTTAGCGTTCCTCCGAAAGATGGCATGTCCGGTCCCCCGTTCACGATTCGAATTTTTATTAGAGAAATATCGAGCCGGTTCCCAACATTTGTAAGGTCCGGTCCTTTGAAACCACCATAGCCATTAATCTGGTGACAATATTCGCATCCTTTCATATAAAATAAGCTGGTTCCTCTACGAATAGTACTGTCGGAGATATTTCCATGGATCGCAGAAAGAGGTATGGGCTTTGCATCAAATACCGGGGACCATGGTGCTTTATAACCAATTACCAACAGGCATGTCATGAATATCGCGACAGAAATAACTCCGAATACTGCCCAGGGTCGTTTAACCGGGCTTCTTTCTCCTTTATTGGAAAGAAATGGAAGTGCCAGCATCAATAACACGATGATTGGAGGCGCGAGGAATATTACCCAGGATTCTATCGCCGGAGGCATCAAAGCAAACAGCGAAAAAAAAGGAATCATATACCAGTCAGGTGCCGGTGTAGTATGAAGATAAGCAGGATCAGGAGGCGTATTTAATAATGGTGGACCAACCAGAATTGAAAGTGCAACAATGGCAAGAACAACCAATGCACCGAATATAGTGTCACGCCATGCAGCATCAGGCCAGAAAGGAACTCCCTTCTCCTTAAGCATATTCTTATACCATGCCCTGTATGTTTTTGGATCTACCTGCCTGCCGGCCTTGGGTGGTTCTGAAATACCGTTTCTAAAAACCAAATAAAGATGCAATCCTACAAATGCAAAAATCATTGCAGGAAAAACAAAAACATGATATGAATAAAATCTGCTTAAGGTATGTCCTCCAATTGTATCTCCACCTAATATTAACCGTGCCACATATTTCCCTATGTACGGCATCCTGCCCATTTGTTCTGCAGCTACAACTGAGGACCAGACGCCATTTGAATCCCATCTTAAAAGCTGGCCGGTAAATCCCATTCCGATGGTAAGCATTAAAAGTATGACGCCGCTTACCCAACTCATTTCACGTGGAAATTTATATGCGGCGAAAATATAAACGCGGATCATATGAATGCCCACCATGAGCACCATTCCAGAAGCACCGTAAAAATGAATTCCGCGCAGAACTTTTCCAAAAGCCGCCTGATTTGTTATAAAATTAAGCGATTGAAAGGCCAGACCTGAACTGGGTTGATAAAGTAATGAAAGTCCAATACCTGTTACTACCTGAACGATGAGACAGAATAATGTGGCACTTCCAAATACGTAGGTCCATCTTGCACGGGGAGGCGCAAGATGTTTGATTAACGGAAGAACATTCTCAGTATAACCAAGACGGTCATCTAACCAATTACCAATTTTTTTCAGTAGGCTCATTGTTTTCTGGATGCAGTGAGGTTTGTAATGGGAATTGGTCCGGTTTGTATCTGAACGAGGCCTTTATAAATTCTAACTTTGTATTGTGAAAGTGCCCTCGGTGGCGGACCGGAAGCAACGGTACCATCATGATAATAGACACCACCGTGGCAGGGGCACATAAATAATTTGGCATTTTCTTCCCAACGAACCGGACATCCCAGATGAGAACAATTCACTGCAAAAGCAATAAAATTATTATTCAGATCTTTTCGAAGCCAGGATGCTGTATTCGCGGTAACACCGGCAAATGCTTTAGGATCCGGATTTTGGAATGTTACGAGAGTCACTGTGCCAGGCTTGAAATCTTTTGCAGCCCCAACTGATACCCAATTTTGCGTTTCTTTTTCAAGCAGTGGTGCCAATAAAGCCCCGATTACAGGAATTGATACAGCAATTGTTGCCAGACCACCCATACCAAGGCTGAGTTTTAAAATAAACTTTCTTCTGTTTTCCGCGGATTCGTTTAAATCATCGTTCATGTCTTAAAATATTTATCCATCCAACCAGTGATATAATTATAATAATGAGTCCAAGAAGTGAAAACTCCCACATGGTAAGTAAGCCCCACGCTAACAAAGAGATACCCATAGCAAGGTAAAATGGCCAGTAAGTTGGTTCAGGTAATTCTTCCGGAACCGCAGGCCCCAAGTCTTCCGGATTATTATTAAATGGATTTTCATTCATGATTTAACTTATTTAATCCGATTAAAGGTTGTGTGTTTTTTTCTCTAAACCATTTCAATAAAAGATACATGGATGCAGACAGGTAAATCAGGCAACCAGGAACCCACATAATCAATCCCGCCATTTGCTGATCAATCAAAGCGGAAATCCCGTGCTGATTGCGAATCATATACAGGAATCCAAACCTGTCATCTATATGAATATAGCCTGTATAAATACCAGCAGGCGCAAAGGTGATCATCAATCCGAGAATAGAACAAAATATACAGGCAGCACTCAGGTAGAGTACAGCATTTAATGGAAGAAGGCGGCGACGGGGATTTGGGCCTGCAACCGGGAGGCTGAAAATTATACCCGCGATAATGAGGCTTATCAAATGAATATCATTTAAAATATAAACAGAATTCAAACCTCCATTCATTTCCCCTCTCTGGTCATGTGTTAAAAAAAGATGATTAAAAATTATGGGGATATGCCAGAACCACATAATGCAAACACCCGTCATCCAGGCCAGCCATGGAATTTTAGAAATTTTTCCGGAAAGCCGGGAAAGAAAATTATTGCGATTATTTTCAGGAATACCTAAAACCAGAAGAGGCGCAGCTATGAGTAATAATATAACGTGCACCAGCATATGGGCACTCATCAGATAATTTTCTCCTAAAAAATGAAGGGGGGATGCAATAGAAAAAATGATCAGAATGAGACCTGTTAAAAAATAAACTGATTTATTGTTGTTTTTGAAGCCACCCATACTAATATATAAAAGGCAGATGCAAATCAAAAATATCAGCAGCGGAAAATCCAGGTGCCAGTATGTTAATAATGAATGCATATATCGAGTTTTGGTCCTAAGCCTTCATATCCAAAAATGTCGGTACTACATAAATGACAGTAAAAACGACAATCCAAACTGCATCTACAAAATGCCAGTAGATACCAATTGTTTGAATTACCGTCGATTTACCGTCGTTAAAATCTCCGAGTAAAGTCATAGTTATTAATATAGAAATCAGCACAAGTCCTACGAATACATGAAAACCATGAAACCCAGTCAGAGTAAAAAAATTCGTACCGAATACACTGGCACCCAAAGATATTTGTTCATTGATCAGGCGAAAATATTCACTGCCCTGCCCATAAAGAAATATGGCTCCCAGTAATAGTGTAATAATCAGCCAGGTTTTAAGCATTCGGATATTGCCTTTCAAAAAATTTCTTTCCGCCATGAAAAAAGTAAAACTGCTGCTTAATAAAACGATTGTGAATATGCCAGTTGTAGAAACATGGAGTGCCTTCATTTCCTGAGTGCTCCGGGTATCTCCAAAATAAACCATGTACACGTATGCCATGATCAGGGACATGAAGAAAAATATTTCCGTGAACACCAGTAATTTTATCATCAGCTTATTCATCAGGTAAATATTTTAATTAGCTCCGATCATTCCTCCAGTCCGGGTTCTCAGGATGCTTGAGATCCCATAAGGGTCTCCTGCTTCTCACAAATGGGATTTTATCAAAATTTTTTCTTTCTGAAGAAGGATCGCAATACCATTCCAGTGTTACTGCATCCCAGGGATCTCTGCCGGCTAAAACACCATTTCTCCTGGATTTAATAATAGCTACTATTAGTATGACAGCTGCAATGCCCATCATGAAAGCCCCGATCGTTGAAATAAAATTCATAATACCATATCCCGGGAGATCCGGATAAGTCCATACTCTTCTGGGTAAACCAATAAGTCCCAGTACATGTTGAATTAAAAAAGTTGTATTAAATCCGATTGTAAATAACCAGAAAAACCATTTGCCCAGATTTTCATCCAGCATTCTTCCCGTCATTTTTGGAAACCAATAAAAAAGTCCCGCAAAAAGACCGAATACAGCACCCCCAACGAACATATAATGGAAATGAGCAACAACAAAATATGTATCTGTCAATTGCCAGTCAATTGGGACAATAGCAAAAAGGACTCCGGTTAATCCTCCGAAAGTAAATTGAATCAAAAAAGCAATGGCAAACATCATAGGGACACTAAACCGGATGGATCCCCCATACATGGTTGCCATCCAGCTGAAAACTTTTATACCGGTCGGAATAGCGATCAGCATAGAGCTGGCGGCAAAAAAACTATTCACAGTATTACCCAGTCCGACAGCAAACATATGATGTACCCAAACGCCGAATGAAAGCAGGGCTATTGCCACTGATGAAGCAGCTATAATTGCGTAGCTGAATATGGGCTTTCTGGAAAAAGTCTGGAATACTTCTGAAAATATTCCAAAAGATGGAAGCATGGCAATATATACTTCGGGATGTCCGAAAAGCCAGAACAGATGCTGCCAGAGAAGTGCTGATCCACCATTCGCACTGTTAAAAAAATGAGCATGGAACTGTCTGTCCATCTCGATCATGGCAAGGGCTGCATTCAGGCAGGGAAATGCTGCAAGTATCAAAAATGAATTCACAAAAATCATCCAGACAAAAAGAGGAACCTGATTCAGCTTCATACCTTTTGCACGAAAATTTATAATGGTAACTATAAAATTGATTGACCCTCCTACACTGCCGATGCCCGAAAGCAGTAAACCGATTGCGAAATAATCTACTCCCGGCCGGCTGGAATAGTTGTATTCGTTCAATGGTGCATAATTAAACCAGCCTGCATCAGGGCCACCGCCAGCCAGAAAACTAAAATAGAGCAAGCTGCCTCCAAAAAAAGTTATCCAGAAACTAAATGCGTTTAACCTGGGGAATGCCATATCATTAGCACCGATCATGAGGGGCACCATATAATTTCCAAATCCGAATATTGCGGGCATGGCTACCAGGAAAACCATAGTGGTTCCATGCATGGTAAAAATCTGGTTATATGCTTCGGGTGATAAAAAATGATTATTGGGAACCGCCAGCTGAGTGCGCATCAGAATTGCTTCCCCTCCGCCAATTACCAAAAATAGCAGAGAAAGTAAAAGGTACATGGTGCCGATTTGTTTATGATCGACAGAAGAAATCCATTGCAGCAGTTTCTGATCCCTGTTCAAAATTTTCACAGAGAATGATGGCTGTCCTATGGAAGAAATAATTTCGTTCATGACTATTTCAATTGCGTCAGGTAATGAACAATGGCATCCACGGAATCCCTGCTAAAAATAAAATCTGGCATTTTGGCATCGGGTTTAACGAGTTGCGGATTACTGATCCAGGCGTGAAGATTTTCTTCGTTCATCGGCATCATGCCACTCAGTAAAGTTGATCTGCTGAACAGATGGGAAAGGTCAGGCCCAACATTGGCATTTGAGAGCGTGCCCGATATACGATGGCAACTGCCGCAGGATCTTGACTGAAACATCAGCATACCTCTCATTGCCAGGTCATCTGACGGCAAATTGGCGGTTCTTTTATTTGCATCAAGCCATGTACGATAATTTGATTCGTCCTCAGCAAAAACTTTGATTCGCATCCAGGCGTGCTCTGCGCCACAAAATTCGCTACAGGCTCCTATATAATTACCCGGTTCAGTTATATTCAGCCACAGATGATTGTTTTTCCCGGGTATAACATCCATTTTATTTCCGAATTCAGGAACCCACCAGTCATGCACTACATCAGCTGAATGAAATTCTATTAAGAGATTTTTATTTACCTGTAAATGAATTTCATTTGCACCTGTAACACCTGTTGCCGGATAATATACTTCCCACCACCATTGATGCCCGGTAATTATTACATCAGGTTGTCCCTGGGCAGGCTGCATCACTTTGTTGATGGTCCGAATCGTAAAGAACAGTAAAATAGCAATCGTTATAACGGGGAAAAGGAACATCAAAAGTTCAATTCGATTATTCCTGCCTATTTGTTCAGGTAAGGGGTTACCAGGTCTTTCACGAAACCGGAAACAGATATAAATAATAAAGGAAGCGACAAAAAGAAGAAGTAATACGGCTGCGATGGTAAAACTACCGAATAATTTATTTATCTCCTTCGATTGTGTGGAAGCGGAATGTAAAACAGATTGGAATAAGAAAATAATCTCCATCCGAATACCCGGTATTTGATAATGCTTCTAAAGTTAGACTCATTCATATTTAAAAAAGGAATTAAAACCGGTGATTTAACGGTTAAATAAAAGGGATGTATAAAATAATCCCAACTTGTCTTTAATTTATTTAGTTAGATTCTACCACTTCAAAATCAGAAGCCTTTACATTTCCTAATTGTTGCAGTTCGTCATTATTCCAGCGTTCGTCCGGCGCACCACTGATATACATATTGCTTCCAATATCGGCAAGAATCAATCCGTATTTTTTCATCGCATTCAAAATGACTTGGTCGTTGACAGGAAACCCACTTACATCAAAACCTGCTTTCAACCGGATCTTTGCTCCGAAAGGAAGTGAATATTGTCCACCACTGCTATTCACTTTATGAGTTGCCGGTGAAATATATGCGGGTTTTACATTCGATGAAGTCAGGGTAAATCTTATAGGGTGATGGATTGTACCACTGGCTACTTCATCATATTTTACGAGTCCCGGAAAAATTGGAAGCCCGGCAGCGTCAGCAGAAGTCCATCCATCTGGCCGGAGTGCATCTGATGCAAGGTTGAATACTGCACCAGAGGAAGCCTCCCATTGATCTCCGTTAACACTTGCATTATATAATTCATACAACATATCATTATCCCTATCCACAACCAATACATGAGAATCGCCCTGACCGTTTCCTTCAATGGGTGCATTCAATGGAACGGGGTAAGGACCCGGATCGCTTTCATCGCCGTAATTTCCATCATAACCATTTGCACGAAAAACAATCGAGACTTTTTTCTGGGTTCCGCAAACCACAACGAAAGGAATACCGATCGGAGCATTATTCCATAACCCGCTACCGAAATCTGCTTTCACGCCAGAAGAAGAATAAGCGGAAAGTATCTGACTGCTGTTTGGATCCACTGCTGCAGCAGAAATATCCTGGTTCCAGGAATTATCAGCCGGAAATATCATAATGTTTAAAAAATCTGATGGAATAGCATTGCAAGACTGTGAAGTTCCTGTTGAGTCGTTGCCGTTATTTTTGGGTTCACTGCTATCAACTACTTTTTTAGAACATGCAGTAAGACCTAGTAATATTACAAACGTAAAAATACGAATAAGCTGTTTCATAGCATAGGAATTGGATCACTCTACAAAGACAAATTGTGTACCAAACAAGCCTAAAGCTTAAAGCCCAAAGCTTAAAGCTTTAGGCTAAAACTTTTCGTAAATCGTTATTCGTATTTCGTTTTGCGATTGACGATGCACGACCTTAGATCAACGGTCAACGGACATCGGCTTTAGGCTTTGGGCTTTAAGCTTTAGGCTTATTCAGTATGTATTTCATCATTTGCATTCTCAATAACATTCTCACCCGCCTGAATCTGACCAAAGATTTCAATACTTTCTTTGGTTTCATTACCTGTCAGTACGTCTACTTTAATATTTTTCCCATTTCTTACAGCGATTACATATTTCCCTTCAGTAGAAATTACAACAGCGGATCTGGGTACTGACAGTGCATTAATATTACCCAATGAATATAAAACAACATCTGCGTACATGCCCGGCTGAAGATTCTCGTTTTTATTTTCGATATCAGCTTCTATTCTTTCGGACCGTAGCTGGGCATTTATATTCATAGATTGGCGCGAAATATGACCCGTTATTTTCTTACCCGGGAATGCACTTGTGTAGAAAGAAATTGTATCGTTTTTTCTGAATGATCCGGCAAAGGCTTCAGGAACATCCACCTTCAATCGTAAAAGTTTTATTTCTTTTAACTCAAGCATGGGGTGGTCTTTGGAAGCTGCATTCACCAGTTCTCCGGGAAAAACATTACGTTCAGTAATGATTCCATTAAAGGGAGCAACCACATTCAGGTATTCCTGCATGGTTTGCTGTATCTGCCAGTTGCTTTTCTCCGCATTGGCCAGGGCACTGTCGGCTTCAACCTTTGACCGGGCAGATGAAAGATCCAGCGGAGATACAGCGCCTGCAGTTAAAGAAGCTTCCGTTAAACGAGCATAATTTTCCTTATCTATGCTATACCCTGCTTTTGCCTGTGCATACTTTTCTCTGGCCTGGGCAACTGCCTGCACAATTTCAGGAGCATCCAGCACCATAAGAAGCTGGCCTTCGCGAACTTCCGAACCAATATCTACATACACATTCTTTACATATCCGTTTACTTTAGGAAAAATGCTGACTTCCTGATATGCGAAAAGTTGTGCCGGTAATTTTATCATAGTTGCAACGCCGGATTTTTTTACAGCAACCAGTTTATATGAAGGTGTCTGACTCTTAGGATCATTTTCTACTTTTTTATTCTCACTTGATGAACATGCAGATAATAAAATCAGACAGCATATGAATAATGAACATTTCATTTTAATAGGTTTTTTAGTTTTCATCACCCGGGTACAGGGAAACTGATTTAAATGATTTTTTTTGCTGGATCCATCCATATACCAGGGGTACGATCAGGAGTGCAGCAAGTGTGGAAAAAATCAGGCCACCAATTACTGCGCGGCCAAGCGGTGCAGATTGGTCACCAGCATCTCCCAGCCCACTGGCCATTGGAATCATACCCGCAATCATTGCAAAACTGGTCATCAGGATCGGGCGCAATCTTATTCCTGCGCTCATGACAGCCGCGCGAAAAGGATCTTTATATTGAAGGCGTAATAATTCAGCGTTTGTTACGATCAATATTGCATTAGCTACAGAAACGCCGATGCTCATAATGATCCCCATATAAGATTGCAGGTTCAGTGTTGCGCCAGTTATCAGTAACATTACGAGTGATCCCAGTAAAACGGCGGGAACAGTACTCAATACGCAGATGGATAATGGAAAAGATTGATAACTGGCAGCAAGCAGAAGAAGGATAACAACGATCGCTGCCAGCAAACCTGATTGAAGAGAACCCAAAGTTTCCGTTAAAAGTGAAGACATGCCCCTGACTTCAGGAACCAATCCTAGTGGCGGACTGCCCATCTCATCAATTGCTTTTTGAACTACGGTGGTAGCGGAACCCAGGTCCTTATGATACATGTTAGCACTGATCGTAATAAAACGACGCGGACCGCTCCGGTCATATTCTCCTGGAAGTGTATCAATAGTCAGACTTGCAACATCGCCCACAACTGGTCGCATCTGTCCCTTTACCAATGGTACAGATCTAAGTTCTTCTAATGAATTCATATTATATTCAGGTACCTGAACCTGCGTCTGATAGGTATAAGATGTTTTATCATCCAGCCAGAGATTCTTGTTTGTGTATCGACTGGAAGAGGTAACATCTACCATACTCTTCGAAACATCCTCCAGCGAAAGTCCCATCAAAGCAAGTTTATTCCTATCTACATTTATATTAATAGTTGGAAAATGCAGGGGCTGTGCAATTTGTACGTCACGAAGGAAAGGAATGGTTTTCATTTTTACCAATAAGGCTTCCCCATAACGAATGATATCCTCCATATTTTTCCCCGCGACACGAACTTCAATTGGTGTAGAAGCTCCCTGCGACATAATTTTTTCTGTAAGTTCGATGGGCTCAAATGATAATCTTAAGTCCGGAAAATCTGCAGCGATAACATTTCTAAGTTTTTCTTTAAGGTCTTCTATATTGGTTTTGTAATCCTTTTTCAGATTCACCTGGATAACTGCTTCGTGTGTACCACTATTAAAAATGTATAGATTACTGGTTCCAAAATTACTGGGGACGAGTCCAACATAGGCTGATGTAATCGCAACGTTACCATGAACAGTCGAATCAATAAGATTCAAAATATTCCGGGTGTCCCTTTCCGTAACTTCGAGTCTTGTTCCATCCGGTTCCCGAATGCGCAACTGCAGCTGTCCACTATTAGTTTTTGGTAAAAGATCTTTCCCGATAAAAATAAAACAGGTGAGTGCTAATCCGACTATGATCAGCAAATAAATTGAAACAATCCATTTCCTGATGGGCATCCATTTAGTAAGCCTTGCAGATAATCCGTTTTTAAGTCTCTGAAAATAATTGTTTTCTTCAGCATGTTGTTTATCCTGCGTACTGTGGATTTCAATTTCCTTAATTTCTTCTTTATCCATTGCAAGACCTGCGTGTGCGTGAGGCTTTGCATGTTTATATTGAAAGCGCTCAGCTTTGAGCAGCCAGATGGAAATAACGGGAACCAGGGTTTGTGCTGCAATAAATGAAACCATCATCGCAAATGCAATGGAAAGTGAGAGGGGAAGGAACATGGCACGAGGAACGCCAGACATTACAAATGCCGGTGCAAATACAGCAAGTATGCAAAGCAGGATCAGCAAAAGGGGAAATGAAATTTCCGAGCAGGCATCCAATACTGCCTGCTTTTTATTTTTACCCATTTCCAGGTGCTGATGAATATTTTCAATCGTAACAGTAGCCTGATCAACCAGTATTCCGATAGCAAGCGCAAGCCCGCTCAGGGTCATGATATTGATGGTTTGTCCGCAGAGTTTAAGAAAAAATACAGCACTTAAAACAGATACCGGAATGGTGATAATGACTACCAGACTGCTTCTCAGGTCTCTCAAAAAGAGCAATACCATCAGCCCTGTAAGAATTGCACCCAGTATGCCTTCAGTCATAAGGCTTTTAGCTGCATTGATTACAAAGATTGACTGGTCAAACTCATAACTTATATCAACATCCTCTGGCAAAAGACTTTTCATTTCCGGAAGTCTTTGACGTAGCGTTTGTACTACATCCCAGGTTGATGCATCTGCCGTTTTTACAACCGGAATATAAACAGAACGTTTACCATTCACCAATGCATAATCAACAGTTATATCTGAAGCATCAGCTACGCGGGCCACATCCTTTACATATACCACACCTATCCCATTGCTTTTAATAGGAATATCTTCGAAATGCTCAACTTTTGTTTCCAGAGAATTGATGGAGGTAATTAACATCATACTGTCCATGCGAATATTTCCCGAAGGTGAAATAGCATTATTCTTTACTATGGCATCCACAACTTCATCAGCTGTAAGATTATAGGTGCGTAATTTTTCCGGTGTAATATTGATTACAACGGTTCTGGCATTTGAGCCAAAGGGTGGTGCGCTGGACATGCCTGGAACTGTTGCGAAAAGAGGCCTTACACGAGTCAGTGCCAGATCAAATATTTCATTCAATGTTTTTGTTTTGCTGCTGAATACCAGCTCGCCAACTGGCAGTGAAGAAGCATCAAAACGGATTACCTGAGGTGGCAGAGCACCTGGAGGAAAAAAAGCCGAAGTTCGGTTTACCTGCAGAGCAACCTGGGCGGAAGCTTCTGCCATATCTGTGTTCTCGTAAAAAGTCAGTTTAATAAGTGAAAGTCCCTGAATATTTTTGCTCTCCACATTTTTGATTCCATTAATATATAAAAACTGATCCTGCATACGTGTGGCAAAAAATCCTTCCATCTGGTAAGCGGACATACCGCCATATTGTTCGATTACATAAATCGTAGGCGCGTTCAATTTGGGAAATATATCTATAGGTATCGTACGTATTGCCATTACCGAGAACAACAAAAGACCTATGAACAAGACCATAATGGTGATGGGTCTTTTCAGTGCTGCTCTTACCATATTTAATTTATTTAATTATTTGAATGAATCGATCAAGGCTACCGGTAGCAAAAGCCTTATCAAGATGAGCCAGATACCAGTCGGTAAGCGTTCCCGTATAGTCAATCTGCGACCGGTATAAAACAAAAGCGGCATTGGTAAGATCAATAAGGGTAATCAGGCCGGCCTGGTATTGTGCCAGCTTTTGATTGTAAGTATCTTTCGCCGCATTTATCTGCACCGGAAGTTCAAGCAGGTTCACTTCTGCAGTGTGAATTGCCAGGTCGGCCTGATTTGATGCCGACTGAAGAGCAAGTTCCTGCTGTTGCAATTGATAAATTCCGGCTTGTTGCTGGAAATGAATTATTTCAAGCCGGTCTTTTTTATGTAGACCATTAAATAAATCATATTGTAAACTAATTCCGGCGAGATAATTATATCTCTGAACGCCCAGTCCGGTACCCAGGGATTTGTAGTCCAGATCAGGAGAGATGCTGGAAGCCCTTGTCCAACCGGTTGCAACGAGTGATACTATAGGTTGAAAACTTTTTGAAACCCTGTTTTCATCGCTGACATAAGCTTTATTAATACTCTCATAATACGCAATCAGAGGATTGGAGTCCCGTCCGGATGTATCTGAGATAATAGTCTGCGTTGAATTCCTGTCTTTTAGGAATAAGGTATCCAACTGTAAACGGTATGAGGGAATTCCTGTATAGTATGATAATTGCTCACGAATATCATTCACCGAACCCAGTACTTGTGTGTAAGTAGTAATTGCTTTTGAAAGTTCAGCCAATGCCAGGGATGAATCCACTCCCGGTTTGATTCCGCTTCTGGTAAGAGCCTGAATTACCGAAAATATTTTATCATATCGTTGCCTGTTTTGACTTTCAATTTCCAACTGCATCTGTCTTTTTAACAATGTCAGGTATAGCCGGGTAATATCAGATTTCACCTGATAGCTCAAACGATCATAATCTGCAGATTCCACATTAACTTCTGAAACGGCCGATTGTATACTTGCCTTTCGATATCCAAAATCCAAAACAGTATATTGTCCATAAATGGTAGCCAGGCTTCCTAAGGCAGATTGTCCATTGTTCTGATTACTTATACCCGATGAAGTAGAGGGTATTATCCCGAAAGTGTAATAACTACCGGGTAATGAATTGTCAGTTCCCATATTAACCTGTGCGTTGGCCCGCAGGAACGGAATAAACTGATGCCGAACATCTTTTACAGATGACTGACCACTATTGATAATAGCTTTTTTTTCCAACAGCAGGGGCAGATTTCGAAGCGCACTGTCTGTTAGACTGGAAAGGGAATAAGGTTTCTGCCCGAAGACCCCGAATATTGGAATCAACAAGGCAATTATAAACAGACGGAAATATTTTCCATCGGAAAAAATAGTCATTGCCGGAATTTGAATAAATAAAATTGTTGGCTTAAGAAGACACAGCATCAAAAGGAGGGCCACGAAGTAAACGAACATGAAGCAGAGGATCCGCGATCAATGGATTTGCATAAGATAGGCGTATAACAGTAATATCACGAACCACCGGACAATCTGAAATATCGGGTAGAGATGGAACGACAGCGGGCTGAAATCTTTTATTCAGCCTGAATTTTGTTTTTACTGGAAGGTCATTATTTGTTTTTTGTAAGGCGACCGGAAGATTGGTCTGAATATGGCATTTAATTACCTGGTACCTTTCACGGGATCCGGAGAGCGTCGTATCAAAATTGATGAAAAACTGGACAGCAAAAAACCCCACATAAGCCAGCGGGAAAAACAACCTGATCAATAATATCCTCCAGTTAAAACGATAATTCATTTATTTACCAAGAGGCATAAATTTAAAGAGATTTTCCTGAAAGGCCTGTTTTTTCTATGTTAAGTTCATGGAGCAGAAAAATTCTGCTAGCGAATAAGTTGTTTTGGAAGTCTATTTTTGTGTATTAACCCTTCTGGTGGATGAGTTTAAATAAAAAGATTAAAAAAAATATAAAGTACAGTATTTTCTCTCTGATACTTCCCTTCAAAAAGCAGTTTGTGTGGGTTGTTATCCTTAGCCTTCTCGGAACAGCTACCAGTCTGATTGAACCACTTATCTACCGGGAAGCTATCAATGATGTGGCCGGCGTCTTTGTAGGTCAGGCCCGGGATTCAGCCAGAAAAGAATCGGGTCTCACCAAAGAACCACATCGGAAAACGAAAGAACCGCACCATAAGGGAAAAGTAGCACCCCGAACACCTCAACAGGCCCTGAATACATTATTATGGGCAGTCATCTGGTTGTTTATCATCAACCTGGTTTCGACCCTGCTTTGGAGAATCGGCGAAAATAAAAATGTAAAATTTTCCTGTGGAATCGAACAAAGATTTATACTTAGTACGTTCAGACATGTATTGAATCTGCCGCTTGGTTTTTTTGTTCGAAGGCCGGCAGCAGCCATTGCAAAACGCATTGATCAGTCTGAAGAAGTCTCGGCAGTAGTAAATGGATTTTCCCAGCAGATCCTTCCGGAACTGATTGGCCTCGTGGGCATCTTAGGAATTATGTTTTATGAAAATACCACTCTGACAGCCATTTCACTTGTTATCATACCTCTTTACCTTTTGATAGCATGGACATCTGCTAAAAAACTTGAGTTCGGCCTTACGGAATACTATCAAAAATGGGAAGGCGTATCCACGCGGATTCAGGATGCATTATCGGGAATAAAAACCGTTAAACTTTCAGGAGCGGAAGATAGAGAATTGAAAAATCTCGAAGCTGCTTCTTCGGAAGCTTATGCAGATTATATTCATCGTTCCAGAATGGCGAATAAATATGAATTCTGGGAGACCGTTCTTACACATTTGTCAACCGCTCTTGTATTAGGTTATGGCGGTTATCTAACTTTGGAAAATAAACTAACACCAGGGGATGTCGTTATGTTTGTAACCTATCTTGACCGTTTATATAGTCCGATTGATAACCTGGCAACGTTGTGGATATCCCTGCAACAAAACTTCGTTTCGATATCCCGCGCATTCAAACTGACAGACAGGCCCGAAGAACCACGCGAAGGAAAAAATCTATTATTGATAAATGGGGAAATTGAATTTAAGGAAATCGAATTTTCATATACGCCGGAACGGAAAATTCTGGATAAGGTTTCATTTACAATCGAACCGGGGAAGATGACAGCCCTGGTAGGACCTTCAGGGGCAGGTAAGACTACAATCATAGACCTGCTCTTGAGATTATATAAGCCGGATTCTGGAAGTATTTTTATCGACGGACAAAATATTTCTAATCTGGATCCTGCAACTATCCGTAAACAAATCGGTATTATCTCTGCCGACGGAGCTTTATTTAACGGAACTATCCGGGATAATATTTCATACAAAAAACCTGATGCGGACATACTTGAAATTGGAGAAGCGGTTAATGCCGCCGGTCTTGAACATACAGTGAAACGTCTTCCCTTGCATTTAGAAACAAGGGTCGGCGAAAACGGAATTGGTTTATCTGTGGGTGAACGGCAGAGAATTCAGATTGCAAGGATTCTGCTTGCCAAACCGAGGATATTAATTCTGGATGAAGCCACCGCAAATCTGGATTATGCGACAGAAGGCGAAATAAAATTCAGCATTGAAGAAATCCGAAAAAAAAATACTGTAATCATAATTGCACACCGGTTCTCTATGGTAAGAGACGCTGACCATATAATTGTCCTGGATGAAGGTAAAGTAATTGAATCCGGGAAACCAGCTTCATTAATAGCATCAGGAGGATGGTTCAGTGATTTTTCTAAAACCACAAAAGAGGAATATAACGTTGCAGAAGAATCAGAAGAGGAAAATGGTGAAGAATTTTCAGGCGAAGTATAACTCGTATAAATAATTTAAGACCATAATGATGCGATGCTGGTTATTTTTCATTTTGATTTCTTTAACTTTTTCTCCTACTCAGGCACAGCAAATCAATTCGTTTGATATATGTGTATACGGTGCCAGTTCAGGTGGAGTAATAGCAGCATATACAGCCGGCAGACTCGGGAAAAAAGTTATACTGATTTCAGAGTCCCTTCACCCGGGAGGTTTAAGCAGTGGCGGACTGGGTAATACGGATATTGGCAATAAGTCTGCAATAACCGGGCTAGCAAGGGATTTTTATAGAAGAATTGGCCAGCATTATGGAAATACCGAACAATGGATTTTTGAACCACATGTAGCCGAAGAAATTTTTCTTGATTATATAAAAAGGGGGCATGTTCAGGTTTTGTATAATCAGCATTTGACATCTGTAAAAAAAACGGGCACAAGATTACAGGAAATCATTGTTTCGTCCAATCATGTTGAATTAAAAGGGATAACAGAAATTATCAGGGCGAAAG
Organism: uncultured Bacteroidota bacterium; assembly: GCA_963711345.1. GTDB lineage: Bacteria > Bacteroidota > Bacteroidia > Chitinophagales > Chitinophagaceae > Puia. The sequence goes on from CAVQDS010000002.1 coordinate 3,095,014, forward strand.
AGTTTATTGATTGTTCATATGAAGGAGATTTGATGGCTATGGCTTCTGTTTCGTATACTGTTGGTCGTGAAAGCAACCTTGAATACAATGAAACTTATGATGGGGTTCAATTGAGGGACAAACATCAGTTTCCGGATGGAATAGATCCTTATAATATTTCGGGTGAATCTGCAAGTGGAGTCCTTTGGGGGATCAATACATACCCTCCTGATCCACGCGGTTCGGGTGACAAAAAAATTCAGGCTTATAATTTTCGGATTTGTCTCACTGACAGCGTGCAAAATCGGATCGAAATTGCAAGACCCCGGAATTATGACAGTACCCTTTACAACCTGTTACTTAGATATATTAAAATAAAAAAACCGAAGAATCTGGAAGACGGATTGTTGAATATAAACCTGATGCCGGGGAGAAAAACAGATATAAATAATAACGGCCCTTTTTCTACAGATATGATTGGAATGAACTATGATTATCCGGATGGAAACTTTGAGACCCGTAAAAAAATCATTCAGTATCATGTAGATTATGACAAAGGCCTTTTATATTTTCTCGGACATGATAAAAGAATTCCTGAATACCTGAGAAATGAAATGTTGAAATGGGGTTATCCGAGAGATGAGTATCCGGACAATGATCATTGGTCACCTCAGTTATACATCAGGGAATCAAGAAGGATGATCGGTGATTATGTTATGACGGAAGCGAATTGTGTTGGAAAACTAAGAGTCACGGATAGCGTTGGAGAGGCAGCTTATACAATGGATTCACATAATTGTCAGCGTGTAATTGTAAACGGAATGGTCAGAAATGAAGGAGATGTCCAGATCGGAGGTTTTCCACCTTACCCTATTTCATACAGGTCTATTGTACCCAAAAAATCGGAATGCACCAATCTGCTGGTCCCGGTTTGTTTATCAGCCAGTCATATTGCATATGGCTCCATCCGGATGGAACCTGTTTTCATGGTGCTCGGACAATCTTCAGCAATTGCCGCTGTCATGGCCATTGATCTGCATTTATCTCTTCAGGAAATCCCAATAAAAAAATTGGAAAAAGAGTTAATGGAGGATCCCCTGGTTACAAATCGTTTTAAGCAGAAATGGTAATATCAGACTCACGAAAGAATTATTTTTTAATTTTATACATCCAAGAGATTCATCCCGAAAATCGATAACATGTTTGAGGAGAAACATTGGGAGAAATAAAAGTAAAAATGGGCCTTTAGACTTGCGCTCATTAATTTTTCATAACTTGTAAGTGAATCGAAAATTTGCGCTGGTTAATTCTATATAGTATTGGCCTCATTTCATGGTTTCCTGGTAATTTAAATGCCCAGCGCGTAATTTATTCAGATAATTTCAATACCAGGTCATCGGTTCGCATCCAGGTGATCGGCAAATCAGAAAATTTCTATTGGATAGAAAAACTGCAGAAGCAAAAATCAGCCAGATTAAACTGGACGGGAGATCTGTCAGAATTAAAAAGCTTTCAATTATTTGATATTAAACTCAATCTGCTAAGAGAAATGCCTGCAACAATAATCCCGGGAACCCTGAAACAGTGGCTGCTGGCTGGCAACGCAGGATTGGATCAAATAATGATTACAAGCTCGGATGGAAAAACGAATATTTTCTGCAGTCGGTTTCTGCCAGATGAAAATTCAGAAATAAAGGTCCGGCATATTGGCAGTCTGCCTTTTTCAACGGGTGCATCCAATTTTCTTTTAGTCAGATCGGAGGATCAATCAAAAATTCTTTTGGTAGCTTTTGAGAATACAGAAACCGAATCCTCCCGGGTGCATGCACTTCTATTCGATTCCGAATGGAATCTCATTTACCAGCATATGATTTCGAATACACAATTCTCTCAGCCATGTATCCAGGATGAAGAGGTTGGTTTCGCTGCAGAAAGTTTTGATAACCTGCCGATCAAACTCGCGAATAATGGAGAATGGATGATGGCATCTCCATCAATGATAAGCCGGAATTTTTCTCTTTTTCATGTTTGCCCTAATGGCAGTGATTATTATTTCCGAGAGATCCCTGTTGCGCCATATTACAGGATTGAAGATATTGCTATGTATATCAATAACGATCAGGAATCAATGAGTGTTGGTCTGTTCTCCTCTTATTCAAATACAACTTTAAAAAATGTACAGATTTATAATTATTCCATGAAGGTGGGGTTATTCTATTTTGATTCGTCCTATCATTTTAATACCCAGCGCCGTGATATACAAAGCAAAAACCTAAGCCATGAAAGTTTTATTTCAGTACCGGGAGGGGGTTATATGTATTTGAAGGAATATGGATCTCCCTATGAATTTAATAATCCTTCAGTTCCTTATATTAATAGCTGGGAAACTCCTTATCTGATGGCAAATTATTCTGAAACAACTTCCGACAGTAAACAAATCAAAGAAGGATATAATTTAAATCGTGGACTGAGTCCTATCTCAATTGTTCAAAACAAGGGTGACTTAAATCTTTTCTATTTTCCTGCAGTATCCAAAGACAGTACCTGGAGCGGAATCATGAATTTGGAGCAGCATGCTGAAACAAATAATCCTGATCTCTCCTACCTGCTGATTCCTGAAAAAGATAAGGTTTATATTATTTATAATAGTACGGAAGGATCCTCAGACCCGCTTGCTACAACCACAACAGTCAATAAGCATGGTCAGACTATTGATGATGCCCTTATCTTCTGGAAAATGAATAAATTAATGAACTTTCAACGGTCCCACCGTTTTTCGGCAGATGAAGTAGCAGTTCCCTATTTGAATAATCAACAATCGGGATTTGCGATAATTAGACTTCAATAAGCTTAACGCTTAAAGCCAAACGAAGTTTCAAATTATTTAATCTTATCTCTCCTCTGTTTCACTTCACGCCAGGTAGTTAAAATTATTCCCTGATCCGTCAAAGCCTTCTTAAATGCGGGATTCATCATCGCAAGCATATCTCCTCTTCTAGTTGGCCCACTATCACTGATATATTTAAATTCAGGGCCTGCATCCGTACAATGCATAATCATCATTGTGAGACCGGGCTTCAAAGTTTTAAGCGCTTCAATATATTTAGCTGTTTTATATTCATCCAGTTTTTTATCGTCAGATGCAATTTCGGCGGGAATATTCCAATCATAACTACTGTTATGTAGATCATCAAGTACAGGTAGACCGGCATTCCAAAGCATTTTACCAAGAATCCGCATTTGTTCTATTGTTGCATCAGGTAATTTCGTTTGTTCCTGAATCAAAACATCAGCACCTCCAGGCAGCATAACGGGGATGTGATTTTTAATGCCTATCCTTATATATCTCATAAGGAATTCCGGGGCACCGAAAACTGTTCCCATATGTGTATCCAGGTGTGTAGGCTCAAAGCCCATCGTTCTGGCCCGGTCAAGCTGTGCAGTCATTTCCATTTCAACTTCATCAGCGCTTGCATGTGCAACAACTTCAGAAACTTCTGGCCATAAATCACCCTCCGAATCTACCAGTCCGGGTACATTTTTCTTGCCTGCAAGCGGGCCCCAGCGATAAGATGTCCATTCTGAAGTAAGTGTTAAATGCAATCCGGCATCTATTTCAGGATGAGACTTGAGAAAATGAACAAATCCGGGCACCCAGGAGCAAGGCATCATTACACTGGTGGAAGTAGAAACACCTTTAGTAAGTGCATTTTCAGCACCTATATTGGAATCGAAACTCATTCCGGCATCATCGACGTGGAGAATTAAAACCCTGGCGCCCCTGGGAAACCCTAAGCGGTCCGCATAGGTGGAATCTTTCTGCTGGGCTAGTAAAACCCCGGGTACGAATGTGATTATCAATAGTTTAATAATGAAATTGAACATAAACGAATGTTTGAATTAAAGGTAACAAAGCTCTTTTATATGTGGTCTTATGCTCTGAATTTATGTTAAAATGACATTCATCAAGCTTATTTCACCGTTTATACATATTATTATGCCATTCATACTACTATGTTTTGCATAGTACTATTAAGTGCTATATATTTGTATCGACAATCAAACGTAACAAACCAATAAAAAACAAAAAAATGAAAAAGAGAATCCTGCTTCTAAGTATCGCCCTGGTAAGTTTAACTGCTTTTAGTTTTGCCTCAGTTACACCAACAACCACCAGCGACGCTCCCTCATCAATCAGTAAAAGTGTAATCAATTCTTTCAACAGGGAATTTGCGAATGCCAGCAACATTCAATGGGAAATCAAAGCAAATTTTGTAAAAGCCCAGTTTAATGTAAACGACATGGTGTTGTTTGCCTACTTCAACAAAAGTGGAGAATTAATTGCAGTGACACGTTTTATCAGCCCAAATCAATTACCACTTGAATTATTGACCTCACTTAAAAAAACAAATTCAAATTATTGGGTAAGTGATCTTTTTGAAATTCAAACAGAAACTGGTACTTCATATTTTGCAACTATTGAAAATGCTGATCAGATCGTTGTGTTGAAATCTGAAGGAATCAATGGCTGGCAGACATTTCAGAAAGAAAAGAAAGATAATGCTGAATAATCTGAAAGATTCAACTAAAAAATAAAAGGAAAGATCGGGATTAAGATCTTTCCTTTTTCCTTTAAACCAAACAGTATCCTTACTCCCACCCACCTCCGCTTTGCTTCGATGTGCAAAGTACTTTCACACTCTCACACTCTCACACTTGTTTTTACATCGCTCCCAGTTGTTTCAAATATTTTTCTGAATTAGCCTTAACAGGTTCCGGGGGATTCAGGCTTAAAGATTTTTTGAAATTGGGTATCGCATTTTGTTTGTCACCTGCAAGCGCATATGCTTCCCCCAGGCTATCCCAGCAATTCGCACTAGCAGGATGTTTTTCTACATTCGCCTTTAATGCTGCAATTGCCTTATCAAATTGTTTATTACCCAGCAACTGGTAGCCATAATTATTAAGTTCATTTTCAGAGGCAACCGCCATCGCATCTTTCATTAATTTTTCAGATTCTGCGTGATTACCTGCCAGATCTAAAAGATCTGCCTTGGTCGAAATATCCGTAAAATTTGGATTCATGAGAATTGCGCGGTCCGCCCATTTCAATCCCTGATCCGTGTTAGTTTTACTGGTCAGTGTATAATTTGCAGCTGCATTATAATTCTGCCAGGTAAATCCGGTTTGTCCTTTGAATAATTCTAAAGCATTTGCCAAAAAAATCTCATCTACCGCATAAACGATTTTTACCGGGAATTGTTTCTTTTCCCAATTCAGATCAAGCTCTGCAGTATTTTTGTCCAATATATCAAATGCGTAAGTTAACCGCTCGGTTGAAACGGGAACATCCCGAATAGTTATTTTAGCGCGCATCTGATCCTGCTTTGGATCATAGAAAAAACTTCCCCATGACTGATAATCTTTTGAAAGAATTACCTCACCTGAATTGTCTTTATTAATTACAAAAAACAAACCGTAGTCGCCCGCAGGTACCAGATTACCTTCCACAGTTGCTGCATGGGACAAGTGAAGTACGGTATTTTCATTTGCTCCTGCTCGCCATGGTGCACTGTTACCTGCTCCGAAGCCCTGAACATTCCAACCATAAGGAACAAGTTTACCCCAGATTTCTCTTCCTTTTACAGATGGCCGTGAATAATTGACTGAGATGGAGGATATACCAATAGTTTGTGAAACATTTGCTGCAGGACTGGGTTCGCGGGGAACGAAAGCCTGCTGTGCCTGAACTCCAAGACTGGAACAAAGAATGTCGATGAATACTGCAATTCGGGTAAAAGTATGCTTAGTCATAAATGAACGGTTTTGAAAGTGAGCAATACTATTAAGATAAGTTATTGCCCTGCCTGTTCACCAGATTACTAGGCTAACGGTTTTACGGCGTTTTAAAAGGTTTACAGGTATGGGTTAACCCATTTATTTAAAAGCCATATAAATCCATGTTGCTAATAATCCACCCAGAATCGGTCCTGCAACAGGAATCCAGGAATAACTCCAATCACTATTTCTTTTACCTTTTATTGGAAGAAGAAAATGCATAATACGAGGACCCAGATCTCTTGCAGGATTGATTGCATATCCTGTGGTTCCTCCAAGTGACAATCCGATGGCCCATACCAAAAAAGCTACGGGTAAGGCTCCAATAGACCCCAGACCAATTTTTGTTTTGCTGTCTGTTATTTCTGCACCAGTAATATAAAAAACAACGAAAACCAATACAAAGGTTCCGACTATTTCACTGAACAGATTGGAGAAATTATTCCTGATAGCTGGCTCCGTTGAAAACGCCGCTAGTTTTAATCCTGGATCTTTTGTACGGTTGAAGTGGTCATGATAAACCAGCCAGACAAGCAACTGCCCTGTCATGGCACCCAGCATTTGGGCAGTCATATAGGGAAGAACTGAAGACCATTCCAGTTTCCCTGCAACTGCCATGGACAGAGTTACGGCAGGATTTAAATGAGCTCCGCTATATGGATTTGCAATTACTATACCGGCATATACAGCCAGTGCCCATCCGGTTGTTATTACAATCCATCCGCCGTTATGTCCTTTGGTATCTGTTAGTACTACGTTGGCAACCACCCCATTGCCTAACAGGATCAGTGTGCCTGTTCCCATAAATTCAGCCAGAAAAGGGGTCATATATTTTATTTTATTTTTTACTCCAGTCCTGGGCAGTACGGACAGCCAGTTTCCATGAATCTGTACCAGCCTGCATTACAGCAGGTGAAGCTACCGGTAAAAATTCCTTTTCAGATTTCCACCATTGAGAAATTTCATCACTGTCTTTCCAAAATCCAACAGCCAGACCGGCTAAATAAGCTGCACCAAGTGCGGTTGTTTCTGTAATCTCCGGGCGAATTACTTTACAATTGAGAAGGTCAGCCTGAAATTGCATAAGGAGATTATTCGCTGTTGCGCCGCCGTCCACTCTCAATTCTTTAATCAAAATTCCTGCATCTGCTTCCATAGCCTTCAAAACATCCATCGTCTGATAAGCGATGGATTCCACTGCAGCACGTGCTATGTGTGCAGCCCGTGTACCTCTTGTGATACCGACAATTGTCCCTCTCGCATCAGGATTCCAATAAGGCGCTCCAAGTCCGGCAAATGCCGGTACAAAACAAACACCATTCGTATCTTCTACCTGCATTGCCAGCGTTTCTATTTCGGATGAGCTTTTGATGATACCTAATCCATCGCGCAACCATTGTACCACAGCACCAGCAATAAAAATACTACCTTCAAATGCGTATTGAACGCGCCCGTTAATTTTCCAGGCAACTGTCGTAAGCAGATTATTTTTTGACTCAACGAAATGATCGCCGATATTCATCAGCATGAAACAACCCGTTCCGTAAGTATTTTTCACCATTCCTTTTTCGAGACACATTTGTCCAAATAGTGCTGCATGCTGATCACCTGCGATGCCCGCTATTGGAATTTTCTCCGAAAAAATACTATAATCAGTTTCTCCAAATATTTCACTCGATTCTTTTACTTCTGGCAACATGCTTTCAGGGATTTCCATGATCTGCAATAATTCTTTATCCCATTTCTGATCCCTTATATTATACAACATGGTACGCGAAGCATTTGTAATATCAGTAACGTGCACCTGACCATGGGTGAATTTCCAAACCAGCCATGAATCAACAGTACCAAAAGCCAGCTTACCATCCAGCGCTTTTTTTCTGGCACCCTGAACATTTTCTAGAATCCAGCGGATCTTGGAACCTGAAAAATATGCATCGATCACCAGACCTGTTTTTGATCGAATTTTTTCTGACAATCCGGATTGCTTCAAGTGCTCACAGAATGGAGCTGTTCTCCTGTCCTGCCAAACTATGGCATTATATACCGGCTCGCCAGTTTCCTTGTCCCAGACAATAGTCGTTTCACGCTGATTGGTAATCCCGATAGCTGCAATTTCTGAAACAGATACTCCTAATTTTAACCTTGCTTCTGCCGCCACACTGGCTTGCGAAGACCAGATTTCAAGTGGATCATGTTCAACCCATCCCGGCTGGGGAAATATTTGTGTGAATTCTTTCTGTGCTATGGATCGAATTTGACCGGTATGATCGAAAATAATTGCCCGCGAACTTGTTGTTCCCTGATCTAATGCGAGGATGTATTTTTTCATAACAAGCAATGTTTCGTTGACCGTTGACCGAATACAGATGACCGTTAAAAAACTTTTAGCTTTAGGCGTAGCTAAAAAACTATATTTTAAGCCTAACTTAAAATATAGTTTTTAGCAACCTCAAGGAAAGATAACACTTGTTCTTTTTCCCAATCCTCCCCTTTTTTTAATTCCCCCGACATAAGACGGGCTACTGCTGGTGCCATATCTATAGCTGCACGGGCATCCAAAAACAACGCCCTGGTTCTGCGCGCCAGCACATCTTCAATTGTCCTCGCCATTTCAAACCGGGTTGACCAAATTACTTCTGCACCAATATAAGGCAGTCTTAAATCCAGCACTTCTTTCCAGGACGCATTTTCTTTTGCCATCGCTTTCACAGCATTAGCATCACTACCATAAACAAAAAAAGGATCCGTCCATTCAACTGAATCTTTAAAACCATGCAGAGAAAGCGTTTTTGTAACAGCAATTCGAAATGGAAGTTTGCCAACTCCAATAGCTGCATTGACGGTTTCTTCCGCCATCTGACGATAAGTAGTCCATTTCCCGCCCGTAATGGTTATCAGTCCCGATTCAGAAATGATTAATTTATGCGACCTCGAAATTTCCTTTGTTTTTTGTTTTTCATTTTGTGGTGCTGCAAGAGGACGGAGTCCGGCAAAAACACTTAGAACATCTTTTCGTCCAGGTATTCTCGTTAGATAGTCGGCTGTTGAATCCAATATAAATTTTATTTCCTCTTCCAAAGCCCGCGGCTCTAGCTGATGCGCATTCAAAGGCGTATCTGTGGTACCAGCCAGCATCCTGTCATGCCAGGGAATGATGAACAAAACCCTTCCGTCTTTAGTTTTAGGAATCATCAGGGCATCATGAGGCCCCAGGAAAGACTTATCAAATACCAGGTGAATGCCCTGGCTGGGTTGTACAATGGGCGTGGCTTCAGGTACATCCATATTTAACAGCTCGTCTACAAAAACACCTGTAGCATTAATTACCGTTTTTGACCTGAGTGTATATTGAATACCTGTTTCCTGATCTTTTGCAACAAGGCCATTTATTTTTATTCCATCTTTGGTTAGACTACAAACACGAAAGTAATTCAGGAGGGTAGCTCCCTGTTCTATACCTGTAACTGCGAGACTCACCGCCAGTCTTGCGTCGTCAAATTGCCCATCGTGGTAAAGCACACCCAGTCTTAACCCTTTTTGCCTGATATTCGGAATGCGCCTGATAATTTCTTTTCTCGTTATCAGTCGCGAACGTCCAAAGCTCCTTTTTCCGGCAAGTAAATCGTAAACAGAAAGACCGACAGAATAAAATATGCCACTCCACCATGAGTAATTAGGAATGATAAAACTCTCATTCCGGACAAGGTGAGGTGCATTGTTCATCAAAATTCCCCGCTCACGCAATGCTTCTATGACCAAACCGATATTACCCTGAGCAAGATAACGGACTCCTCCATGCACAAGTTTAGTACTCCTGCTGGAAGTTCCTTTTGCAAAATCAGATTGTTCGAGTAGTAATGTCTTGAATCCCCGTGAAGCCGCATCCACTGCTATTCCGAGCCCGGTTGCCCCACCGCCGACAACTATAATATCCCAGACCTTTGCCGGATCAGCAATCTGTTCAATCAGCACTTCCCTTTTTATCTGCATTCAAATTAAAATTTTACGAAAGGAGCAGTTATTTATTTTTCTACCAGTATTTCCGGAATATGATAAACTGAAAGTCCTTCGAGCATTGGCTTCGATTTGGCGTCTGTAATCCTTATAATAATTCGGTTACTGTTCCTTGTTGGAAAACTTATAATACGCTGATGCCCCAAAGTCGTATACGCCTTTTTAAATATCAGGGAGTCCTTATCATAGATTTCAATTTCAAAAGATTTTACCCGCTGACCCCACTGAAGCGCTTCTTTCAGGAGAATACAATTGATCGCAATTTCTGTATTGAATAAGATTTCCAAAAATTCATTTTTAAAGTTATTACCCCAATAGATAACTCCATTCTTTCCTTTTGATATTTCCTTATTATTTTTCCCAAATAAATAAACAGCTGACTGATCTTTATTCAAAAGAAGATCCTCGAAACTTTCCCTCCTTAATTTTGCAAATCCTATGAGAGCCACGGAATCATAAGGCGAAATGAGACCTCTGGGATCCGGAGGAACATTTAAAATTAAATTCGCCCCGCGACCAACAGACTTCAGGTAAATATCAAAAAGTTTTTCAGGAGATTTTACCAGACTGTCTTCCTTTACATGGTAAAACCATCCCGGTCGTATACTTACATCGCATTCGGCAGGAATCCAATTCCTGCCATTTATATTTCCCTCGTTAAGCGTATCATTTGGGGGCGCGCCTAATCCCCTGCTAAATCCGGCCGTATCCAACAAATTCCAGTTCGTAAATCCGGCTACGCCATTTTCATTTCCTGCCCAGCGCATATCCGGTCCGATGTCACTAAACACCATGGTTTTTGGTGCAATCTCACGCATGGTGTTTTCAAACTTATGCCAGTCATATACCTGCTTTTTGCCATTTGGCCCCTCCCCGTTCGCTCCATCCCACCAGAATTCAAAAAAAGGTCCGTATTTCGACACTACTTCTTTCATCATATTAATAAAGACATCATTATAGGCTGGGGTTCCATATGCCGGATGATTTCTGTCCCAGGGAGAAAGGTATACGCCAAATGATAATCCATACTCCCTGCATGCATCTGATAATTCTTTCAAAACATCTCCATGTCCATTCTTCCATTTACTTTGCGCGACTGTATGTTTTGAATAAGCGCTTGGCCACAAACAAAATCCATCGTGGTGTTTGGCGGTTATAACAATGCCGCTGGCTCCTGCTTCTTTTGCAATTCTGCACCATTGACGGCAGTCCATCGCCGTTGGATTAAACAGTTCTTCTTTTTCGGATCCCTTCCCCCATTCAAGATCGGTAAATGTATTCGGTCCGAAATGCATGAATAAATAAAATGGCGCGTCCTGCCATGCCAATTGTTTGGCGGATGGTAATGGATAAACAGGATTCTGGCTGTGTACAGTAATTAAAATGCTAAAGAACAAAATAATTAAAGAATATTTCATAATAATCAGACTGATCGTTCGATTTATGAAACTATGGATCAATTCAGATAATACCAATTAGGTGCTGCACTATTCTTTTCTTAGCCTAATTTTACGCTATCATAAATGTTTATGTCGTTTTTTAACAACAAGGTGGTAATTGTAACGGGTGGCAGCGACGGAATCGGGAAGGCACTGATTGGTTTGCTTATTGATGCAGGTGCCAAAGTGGCGACCTGCGGCAGACAGTATGATAAACTTTATGCCCTTCAACTCGAATTTTCCCAGTTCATGCTACATACCATGGTCTGTGATGTGAGTAACGAAGAAGAGTGCAAACGGTTTATTCATTCCACCGTTGAAACTTTTGGAACGATCGATATTCTGATTAATAATGCAGGCATCAGCATGCGTTCGCTTTTCGATGATACCGATACCGATGTGATCCGTCGACTGATGGATGTCAATTTTATGGGAGCGGTTTATTGTACAAAAGCAGCATTACCATATATCATAGTGCAGAAAGGTACCGTCGTGGGTATTTCTTCAACTGCCGGATACCGGGGACTGCCTGGCAGAAGTGGTTATTCTGCTTCAAAATTCGCCCTGCAGGGATGGCTCGAATCCCTGAGAACAGAATTAATGTATACAGGCGTTCACGTAATGTGGGTTTCTCCGGGATTTACTACTTCCAATATACGGCATACAGCGCTTAATAATAAAGGTTTAAGTCAGGGTGAAAGCGTGCTTGACGAATCCAAGCTCATGAGTGCAGAAGTCTGTGCTAAATATATTTTGAATGCCATTGAAAAAAGAAAAAGGGTGCTGGTGCTTACCTTCACTGGAAAGTTCACGGTTTTCTTAAATAAATTTTTCCCTTCCCTCACTGACAGGCTGGTACACAGGCACTATTTCAAAAACGGGGAACTGGTTAAATGAGGAATGGATAATCTAAAACGAACCGATCAAGATGGCGCTTATTACCCTTACTTCCGACTTCGGCCTGCAGGATTATATTGCTGGTGCAGTCAGAGGTCAGCTTCTTCAGATAGATTCAACTTTCCGCATTCACGATATTTCACATCAGATCGCACCGTTCAATTATCCCCAGGCCGCATATATCTGCCGTAATGCCATCTGGCAGTTTCCGGAGAATACTTATCATATCATTCTTGTAAACCTTTTTGAACAAAAACCTGAACATTTAATTTTCGCCAGTGCAAACGGACAACTCATATTTTGCGCAGACAACGGTCTCCTGGATATGATTCTCCCGGGAAAACCCGATAAAATCATAGGACTGCCACTGGATAAAAATGAAATTAAGAATACCCTTTATTGTACCCGTCAGATAGGTCAGGCTATCCTGGCCATAGAAGCAGGTGCTTTACCAGAAACCCTGGGCGATCCCGAAATAAAATATATTCAAAAAAATGACCTCCGTCCATTATTGGGCGATAATTATATTGAAGGACAGATCATATTCATAGACAAGTTCGAAAATGTGATTGTCAATATTACCCGCGATGAATTTGAAGCGCAACGAAAAGGCAGGAGCTTCCGGATTGTTTTTAAAAGGAATGAAATCATCGACAGGATCAGCGAATCCTATGCCGATGTGGCTCTGGGAGAAAAGCTGGCAATCTTTAATTCAGCAAATTACCTGGAAGTAGCCATCAATAAAGGCAACGCCGCCGGATTGTTTGGCCTCCAGGATTTTACCGATCAGTCACTCCAGCATCACCTTTTTTACCAGACGGTCAAGGTATACTTTGAATAGTGTGGTAGTGTGGTAGTGTGGTGGTGTGGTAGTGTGATTTTTTAATGGCCTTCGCAATAAGTTTGTTAAGTTATTGCAAAACATAGTCATCTCCCACACTACCGCACTACCATACTCCCATACTTGTTGTTTATTAGTCCGCCAGTCTCTCTATATTTGTCACTCCTAAAAATCAATGGTCTATGAATTATAAGAAGGTGAATAACATATCAGGCTGGGTAGTTTGTCTTTTTGCCTGTATGGTATACATTTTAACTATGGAAGCCACAGGGAGTTTCTGGGATTGCGGAGAATTCGTTTCCAGCGCCTATAAACTTCAAATCCCTCACCCGCCCGGGGCACCGCTGTTCGTAATGATGGGCAGATTTTTCATAATTCTTTTTGGAGACAATCCACATACCGCTGCAAGGGCAGTCAATTTTATGAGTGCCATCCTCAGCGGATTCACCATACTTTTTCTTTTCTGGTCTATTACTCATTTCGCGCGTAAAATAATTCAACCCAAAGGCCTGGCACTCAATTCCCAGCAAATTTTCACTATCATGGCCGCCGGTACCGTAGGCGCTCTATGCTATACTTTCTGCGACTCCTTCTGGTATAGTGCAGTCGAAGGCGAGGTTTATGGTTCATCTTCTTTCTTTACAGCCCTTGTTTTTTGGGCGATTTTGAAATGGGAAGATGTGGCGGAAGATCCGGTTGCTGACAGATGGCTCATTTTTATTTTCTATATGATGGGACTTTCCATCGGTGTCCACCTTTTGAACCTGCTTACCATTCCGGCCATTGTAATGGTGTATTATTATAAGAGATATAAAACAACTGCCTGGGGATCTGTATTTGCGTTTATTATAGGCTGTGTACTCACAGGGCTGGTCCTGAAATTCGTAATTCAATATACCATTAAGGGAGCTGCCTGGTTCGACATTCTCTTTGTAAACTCACTGAACCTTCCCTTCTTTACAGGCTTCGGTTTTTTCTTTATTGTCCTGGCGGCCATACTTGTGTTTGCTCTCAGATATGCTATAAGGAAAAAGTATTACCTGCTTAAAATCGGAGTATGGTCCATATCATTCATGATTTTAGGATATTCAACTTATTTCACCACCATGATCCGCTCGAATGCAGATCCCGCGGTGGATATGTTCAATGTGGATAATCCGGTAACCCTGGTGGGTTATCTGAGCCGTGATCAGTATGGAGACTGGCCCATTGTATATGGTCCGGATTTTACGGATCGTCCGGGACGTGCTGATGGCAATGATCAATATGTGAAAGGAAAAGATAAATATGAGCTGGCAGGTAAATCAGTAGCCCAGGATTGGAATAATACGCCTTCTTCACATTTCTTTCCGCGCATGTGGGATAATAGTAATGATCGCGGTCAGGTTGACGTTTATAAACAATTTGGTAATGTAGCCGAAGGTGATCAGCCGACCATGGGAAATAATATCCGGTATTTTATTACATACCAGACTTACTGGATGTATCTCAGGTATTTCTTTTGGAATTTTTCGGGTAAACAAAATGACCTTGAGGGTTTTGGTAATATCAGGGATGGTAATGCTATAACAGGAATTCCATTTATAGATAATTATTTCTACGGGGATCAAAGTAAAATGCCCGACAGCATTCATACTAAAAATAAATCCTACAATCGAATGTATGCCCTGCCCTTTATACTGGGCATGATCGGACTTTTCTTCCAATATAACCGGAACCGAAAAGATTTTATCATCAACGGACTACTATTCTTCTTTACCGGAATGGCCATAGTAATTTATCTCAATCAGGCAGGTCAGCAGCCCAGGGAAAGAGATTATGCCTATGTCGGCTCCTTTTATGCCTTTGCGATCTGGGTCGGAATCGGAGTAATCTGGGTAAAAGAGATGTTTGAGAAATTCATGAAAGCGCCCATGGCTAATTATGTTTCTGCCGGTCTCTGCCTGCTGGCGGTTCCCTTGATAATGGGGACCCAGGAATGGGATGATCATGACAGAAGTAAAAAAACACTTGCCCGTGACCTGGCAAAAGATTACCTGGAAAGCTGCCCGCCGAATGCCATGCTTTTTTCATTCGGTGATAATGACACATATCCATTGTGGTATGCACAGGAAGTGGAAGGTATTCGTCCGGATGTACGAGTAGTTGTGAACAGCCTTCTGGGAACGGATTGGTATATGAATGAGTTGCGTTATAAAGTGAACCAAAGCGCTCCGTTCGATATTATTTTTACGAAAGAACAAATACAGGGAACCAAGAGGGATGTCGCTTATGTAGCACCTCTTCCGGGCTTTGATCAGAAAAAATACTATGACCTGTACGACATTCTGAAAAATGTGGTGGGTAGTGATGACCCGAAATATACGCAGCAGCAGGATGATGATGTTTTCAACCTGATGCCAGTGAAAAAGTTTAGCGTACCGGTGGATCTGGAAGCAGTAAAAGCCGCCGGTCTGGTTCATGAAGGAGATAGTGTTTTGAGCGAACTCAAAATTGATATTAATCGTTCTTATTTATTAAAGAATGATCTCGCTATTTATGCCATCATTGGTGCCAATCATTGGAAACGCCCGATCTGTTTTACTTCAACCCAGGAACTGAAGGATCTTGGCCTGGACAAATATGTTCGTCTTCGGGGACTTTCCTACCAGCTTGTCCCTTTTGATAAAGGTGGTGTGGATAATGATGCAGCCTATAATACGATCATGAATAAATTTGGCTACGGTGATGCCATTACACCTGGTGTTTATTATGACGAAGAAAACCGCCGCCATCTGAATAGTATCCGGATGGCTCACTCACAAGTTGCTTTCAGTCTGGTGGATGCCGGAAAAAAAGATTCAGCCCGGAACGTGCTGGAGCATTTTGATAAAAATGTGTATGAACCAAATTTCCCTTATGGTATGACATCCAACCGGGGAAATCAACAGGATGCAATTTCAACAGATTTCCTGCAGGCCTGTTACATTGCAGGGGATTTGACTCTCGCGAAAAAAGTAGAAGCATCTTTAAAGAAAGATCTGCAGCAACAGATGCGTTACTACAAAAGCCTGGGGGATGAAACCAGCGACGACCAGCTAGCGACCAACGCTTATATGATATTGCAGGGCAAGGCAGGTACTCTGTCTGACAGGCAGCAGCAATTTACCCAGGATATTTTTACTACTTACCGGATGCTCATGCAGATAGATCAGATGGACAAGCAATATTCAGCCAAGCCTCCAACCGATGCTAAACTGAAATAATAAAATTCATTAAAATAAATAAGCCCCCTGTTTTCGAACCGGGGGCTTATTATTTAGGAGGACCGATCTTTTTTAATTATTGATTGTTAATTGTTGATAATTAATTACTGCTTGTTAACGAAAGAACTCCCCTTAAGGTAAAAACAAACAAAAAACAGCTTTAGGCTTTAGGCTTTGAGCTTTAAGCTTAAAAGTGCTAACTTGATAAAATGATCGGTTTTCAATTTGGAAAATATGACCCGAAGAAAGATGGCAAATCTAAATTCGACCAGTTGCTGGACGTCTTCATGCAATTACTCACTTACACCAATGGTGATGTTGGGGAAGCCCTGCAATGGATGAATCAGCTGGATAAGGAATATAAGCTCACCGAAGGAGATTATGGTATGGGTGATTTTATTGAAGATCTGAAGGACAAAGGTTATATCGATGAAAATAAACAGACCGGGTCTATTACCATCAGTCCAAAAACCGAACAGGGCATTCGCAAACGGTCCCTCGAAGAAATCTTCGGCAAATTAAAAAAAACAAAATCGGGTGATCACAACAGCTTCAAGCCTGGTGGAGGAGATGAGGTCAATCCTGAAATGAGACCCTTTCAGTTTGGAGATCAGCTCGAACATATTGATTTTACAGAATCTATCCGCAACGCACAGATAAATCATGGCATAGAAGCATTTCATATGCAGGAGGATGATCTTAAAATCCGCGAAACAGATTATAAAACGCAGACATCCACCGTACTGATGATCGACATATCTCATTCCATGATACTTTATGGAGAAGACAGGATCACTCCGGCAAAAAAGGTGGCCATGGCACTCAGTGAACTGATCACTACAAAATATCCGAAGGATACACTGGATATAGTAGTATTCGGAAATGATGCGTGGACCGTTGAAATCAAAGACCTGCCTTATCTGCAGGTAGGACCATATCATACAAATACAGTCGCCGGACTTGAACTGGCCATGGATATTTTAAGAAGAAGAAGGAATCCGAATAAGCAAATCTTTATGATCACCGATGGAAAACCAACCTGTCTCAAATCCGGTAAACGCTATTATAAAAACAGTTTCGGTCTCGACCGGAAAATTACAGCCCGATGCCTTAACCTGGCGGCGCAATGCAAAAAGCTAAAAATTCCCATTACAACCTTTATGATTGCCAGTGATCCCTATTTACAACGATTCGTAAATGAATTCACTGAAACCAACAATGGGAAAGCCTTCTTTGCTTCACTTGATCATCTTGGCGCATTCATTTTCCGGGATTTTGAAAACGGAAAAAGAAAAACGGTATATTGAAAACCGATGACGGTTGACGGTTGACGGTTTATCGTGGATCGAATATCGTAAATCGTGGATCGATTTACGATACACATTCAACGATAATGGATTAATTTAAAAGGATAGTGATATAAAGAATAAAAATGAACATTGAAAAAATAAAAACACTGGGTGATCTGAAGAAGTCCGGCTATAAACACCGTTCGGTTAAAGAAGAAGTCAGGGAGAATCTCTTAAAAAAATTACATAAAAAGGAAAACAGCTTTCCTGGAATTGTAGGTTATGAGGACAGCGTTATTCCTGATACAGAGAGAGCACTCCTCTCGAGGCATAATATTCTTTTTCTTGGATTGCGCGGACAGGCCAAAACGCGGATGGCACGACAGATGACCAATCTACTGGACGAATATATTCCCTTTGTTGCAGGAAGTGAAATCAATGACGATCCTTCTGCTCCGATTTCAAAATTCTCAAGGGAACTGATCCGTCAGAAAGGAGATGATACGCCTATTGCATGGTTACACCGCAGCGATCGTTACAGTGAAAAACTTGCAACACCCGATGTAAGTGTAGCGGATCTGATTGGCGATATTGACCCGATAAAGGCAGCTAATATGCGATTGAATTTTGCCGATGAGGAAGTGATTCATTTTGGCATCATTCCAAAAAGTAACCGAGGTATTTTTGTTATCAACGAGATCCCCGATCTTCAGGCACGTATTCAGGTTTCCCTTTTTAACATCCTGGAAGAAGGTGATATACAGATCCGTGGATTCAAACTGCGCATGCCGCTCGATATATTATTTGTTTTTACAGCTAATCCCGAGGATTATACCAACCGTGGGTCTATCGTTACGCCACTGAAAGACCGTATTGAAAGCCAGATCCTGACGCACTATCCGAAAAATATTGAACATGCACTTCTGATAACTGAACAGGAAGCTGAAATTACAGAAGATCAAAAGGTCAGAGTGAAGATCAGCGATATGGTTAAAAGAATAATAGAGCAGGTGGCATTTGAAGCCCGTACCAGCGAATTTGTGGACAAGAAAAGCGGTGTATCCGCGCGACTTACCATCGCTGCTTTTGAAAACGCAGTGAGTGCCGCAGAAAGGAGATCCCTACTCAATAATGAAAAAGAAACACAGGTTTGGATGAGTGACCTTGTTGGAATAATTCCTTCCATCACGGGAAAAATAGAACTTGTATATGAGGGAGAGCAGGAAGGTCCGTATCAGGTAGCTTTTAATTTGCTGGACAAAGCTTTCCGTTCGCAATTCATAAATTATTTTCCGAATCCCGAATTATTTAAGAAGAGAAAGGGCGGTGAAGAAAATCCATACAAGCCCATTACCGGCTGGTTCGACAAAGGGAATCACCTGGAATTATTTTTTAATTCAAAGGACGATGATAAAGTCAGGATGCTCTATAAAGTGGATGGTCTTCACGCATTCGTGAAAAAGCACTTTCGCAATGCAAACGAAAAAGAAATGGCGCTGCTTATGGAGTTTGTTTTGCACGGACTCTCCGCTTACAGCATGATCAGTAAAAAAGTAGTGGAAGGGAAAATTGAATTTAAAGATCTGATTGGATCGATGATGAATATGAGCCCGGAAAGTATGGGAAGCGAAGATGAAGAGTTTGGCTAATTATTGATTATTAATCACTAGTGTCCGGTTAAATTAGGTTGATTTTCAATTGCATAGGATTTAGTTCTTTGACATCTTGGTAATTAGGGTTTTCAAAAAGAGTGCGTAATGATGTTTTATCCAGTAGTGAGACGCTCATTATTTGCAAGACTTCATATGCTGATTGCTGTAGTTTCAACTTTGCTTTGATGAGCACTACGAGCACATATGTTATGATCGCAATATAGATTTGAGTTTTCAATGCATTTGCAGAAGTTCCCCAAAAAGATTTGACTTTCAGATGCTGTTTTATCCATTTGAAGAACAATTCTATATTCCATCTGTGTTTGTATAACATAGCAATTTCTTCTGCTGGTAAGACCAGGTTATTAGATAAAAAAACAAAAGTGCGGTTTTGTTCAGTGTCATAAAATCTTACACGTCGTATTGGTTTTTGATATGCGTGACTAGGATAAAAGCTTTTTAAAATAATCTGTTGATCACAGATAATACCCTTTGACTTGTCTGCTTTTTGTGATGATACTCTTGTGAACTTAAGGTTATTTCTTGCCCTGACCACAAAAAAAGCACCATGTTGATCAATCGTCGATAACCGCCTAAAGGCAACATAGCCGCGGTCCATAATGTAATACCCGCCTGTTTCGTAGGTGATTTCATCTAATCCATTTACATCATGAACGCTGGCTGCAGTAATGTGAACAAAAACAGGGATAGATGTTTTTACATCGACAAGGGCATGTAATTTAACAGCTCCAACAGCTCTTTTATAGGTGGCCCACCAAAATACATTAAGACAAAGATCTACGATCGTCGTATCAAAGGCATACACATTGCCTGTAATAGATAAATCAAGGTCACTTTCTGGTATGGCTACCTTTTGTGCTTCGGCGATTATTTCGTAGGCAAACATTTCGAAGATTCTGCAATCGCGCTTTTCGTTGGCCTCCGCAAGATTGGATCTCGAAATATTTTTTCCAAAACCCAGATGATAATGCTTTGGTTTATGTGCTGTAATACAAACTAGCAGGTCACGAAGGCTATCACGACTGCTTAATTGACCAAACATCATGCACAATAATTGATTCCAACAAGTAAAATGTTTAATCCATTTATCGCCAGCATGAGTGTGAACACATCGATCAAATATCCGAGCAGGAAGAAAACTGACAATTTGAGAAAAAACGTATTTGCCCTGATTCATAACCCAACTGATTTACAGTAAATTATGAAAAGAGACATTTCAAATCGTCACCGTCCTATATTTGGCCGAAACCCTTATCCACCAAGACTTTCAAAGAACTATAAATTAGTTTAACCGGACACTAGTGATTAATAATCAATAATTAAATTACATTCACTTCTCTCTCAAGGTGGATTCCGAATTTCTTTAAAACAGAAGCTGCAATTTTTTCACTGAGCTGAAGAATCTCTAAACCGGTAGCTTTTCCATAATTCACCAGCACAAGAGCCTGGTTGGCATGAACTCCGGCATCTCCCTTGCGATAACCTTTCCATCCGCATTGCTCTATCAGCCAGCCTGCGGCTAGTTTCACGGATTTATCTTCATGTGGATATGCGGGCATATCCGGGTATTTTTCTGACAGGGAAAGAAATAAAGCATGATCTACTACAGGGTTTTTGAAAAAGCTGCCGGCATTGCCAATTTCTGCCGGATCAGGAAGTTTTGATCTGCGAATTTTTATTACGGCCTGGGAAATATCCTGAATAGTAGGTGATTGAACACCCATTTTTTTTAATTCTTCACGAATGGCACCATAACTGGTTTTTAAAACGGGTGTTTTGCTTAAAAGAAAAGTGACATTTAAAATAATATATCGTCCCTTCTCAGCAGATTTAAAAATGCTGTCCCGATATCCGAATTTGCAATCGTTAACCCCAAATGCATATACTTTTTTCTCTTTCCTGTCATAAGCTTCCAGCTCAAAAAAGACATCTTTGAGCTCGACCCCATAAGCTCCTATATTTTGTATAGGAGCAGCACCCACCTTTCCCGGTATAAGGGAAAGATTTTCAAGTCCGCCCCAGTTCCTTTTAATGGTGTACTGTACAAATTCATGCCAGATCTCTCCCGCCCCGGCCCTTACATAAATATGGGAAGGCTCTTCCTTTACTTCATCAATGCCAACCAAATCAATTTTTAGAACAAGTCCCTCAATATTTTTTGTAAACAAAACATTGCTGCCTCCTCCAAGAATAAGCGCTGGTTCCTTTCCCTCAGAGGTTAAAATTTTATCCAGTTCATCTGCAGATTTTACAGATATAAAAGTTGATGCATTTACATCAATATGAAAACTATTATAGGGTAAGAGGGAGATATTTTTTTGTATTGTCATAATCAAAATTGAAGATTAAACCGGATCGATATCAGGTACCACCACAACGGATCTGAACTTCCGGTCATTCTGCAAAATTGCTTTCTGCTGATGGATCACCTGTTTCGCAAATGCAATTGTACCACCATTTTTTGGCAGTTTTAACATGAGTTCCATGATATATTGATTCCTGATCCGGGCGATAACGGGTTCCCCCGGACCAGTTAAATAATTTCCAAAATCTTTGTGCAGGTGCAAAGCAAAAACTGATGCGGCGTCGTGAACAATCTCCTGGATCTTATGACGAAAACTAATTCGGATGATCCGTGAAAATGGCGGATAAGAAAATTGCTGTCGGGCCGCAGCTTCCTGCTGGTAAAATGCTTTAAAATCATGGTCAATAACCCACTGTAAAACAGGATGCCTCGTATTCGCTACCTGGATCAATACTTTTCCCTTCCCGTCTTTCCTGCCTGCACGTCCGCTCACCTGTTCCATTAATTGAAATGCACGTTCATTCACCCTGAATTCAGAAAAATTCAGAAGACTGTCGGCATCGAGAATTCCCACCAGATCCACATGATCAAAATCAAGACCCTTGACTACCATCTGGGTGCCCACCAGGATATCCACCCGCTTTTGTTCAAATTGTTTGATGAGCATATCATGCGCCGTTTTCCCGCGTACACTGTCCACATCCATCCTTGCAATATGCGCTTTAGGGAAAAGGATTTCCAGCTCTTCTTCTATTTTTTCAGTTCCGAAATTTCGGTGAATAAACTCATGGTTCCCGCAGGCAGCGCATGTATTCACGGGAGGATAGGATGTTCCACAATAATGGCATAAAAGTTTATTCGTTAGCTTATGAAAAGTCAGCGATACATCGCAGTTTTTGCACTGGGGGATCCAGCCGCAGATTTTACATACCTGGTAAGGAGAATATCCTCGCCGGTTTCGAAAGAGAATAACCTGTTTCTTATTATCCAGACTTTCCTGGATAGCTTCCTGAAGAACTGGTGTACAAATAACTTTTGTGCCGTCTTTCTGGAAAAATTTCTTCATATCTATAAGACGTATAACGGGCATGGCTACCTGACCAAATCTTTCCAAAAGTTCCGCCAGTCCATATTTACCCGTAACAGCATTATAATAACTTTCAACTGAAGGGGTGGCACTACCCAGCAGGGTTTTTGCATTGAATAGAGATGCATAATAAATTGCTGTATCCCTTGCATGGTAACGGGGAGCAGGATCCTGTTGTTTATATGAACTATCGTGCTCTTCGTCCACGATAACCAGTGAGAGGTTGGTGAAAGGCAGAAACAATGCTGAGCGGGCGCCTAATAATATCTTCACTTCGCCTTTGCGTACTTTATTCCAGATTTCAAATCGCTCATTCTGGCTAAACCTGCTATGGTAAATTCCAAGGTATCCGCCAAAATGCGACTGAAGCCTCCGTACAATCTGTGAAGTCAGTGCAATCTCGGGAACCAGGTATAACACCTGTTTATTTTCCAGTAACTGTTGTTCTATCAGTTTAATATAGACTTGTGTCTTTCCACTGGAAGTATATCCATGCAGAAGACATACGTTTTTATCTTCGAAATGCTTTTTGATGTCTGCATGAGTTGCTTCCTGCGCTGGTGACAATTCAAAAGAAATATGAATATTTCGTGGTAATACACGGAGACGATCTACAGAACGTTGTTCTGCAATAAGAATATTTTTTGATATCAATCCTTTTAGCTGGGCATCAGAAGCACCGGACTTTTTCAACAAAGCAGGTCGTGTGACTTCAGGCTCCGTTTTTTTCAGATGAAGAAAAGAAAGAAGTAACTCCATCTGCTTTTCGGCCCTTGACCATTTCTTATCCTCATTCAGAAGCGCTTCCATTTTCTCATCAGAAGCATAATCAGGGTGCAGACTAATATAGGTTTCTGTCTTAGGTTTATACAATTCCTTCAATGATTCATAAACATAACAGACCGATTTATCAATAAGCCTCTTCACAACCGGATAAGTAGCGCCTCCATGGAGAATCTCCTGCACCTCAGGAATTTTCAATTCTTTCTTTAATAATAATGCTTCTGCCACCAGGTATTCATCGTGATCGAGGGAAGAAAAATCATCACCAAAACTTTCATTAAAAACAAGGGTGCTTTCACTGCTCAGTTTGAAATGTGCCGGCAGGGAGGCAGCCATCACTTCTCCTTCTGAACACATATAATATTGCGCAATCCATTCCCATAGTTCCAACTGTTCTTTATAAATCAGAGGTTCTGCATCCAAAACACTTTCAATGGGCCTTGGATCAAAAGCCTCCGGTTTTTCCTTCAGGAACTTCTTTATGATACCAGCGTACTTTTTGTTTTTGAGGCTGACTTCCACGCGACAGCCAGGGAGAAGTCCATCCATCAAATGATCCGGTACCTGCCATGTGTAGTTTTTGGGAAGAGCCAGCGGTATGATGATTTCGGCGTACAATATTCAATTTAATGTTTACAAGTATTAAACATACGGATGAACCTATATGTTTGTTTCAGAGGGAACGATCCAGGACGCTTTATAGGTTTTCAATTTGTTTTCCATGATGTCGTATACTTTTTGTTTGTAAAGAGCGATCTGCCGCAAGTTATAACCCTCAGGACTGATTTCTTCCAGGAAAACCGCCCTTGATATTGCGTTTTTTAAACTGAACAGGGAGTGGTAATCCATAATAGTGTAATTATCCAGGAACAATACAGGTCTTACGGGTGTCTGGGTTTCAACCGCAATCCGAAAAGCACCATCGTAAAATGACTTGAGCGGCTTGCCTGTTTCATTAAAAGTTCCTTCGGGAAATATGCAAATGGATATGTGGTGTTTAAGAAGGCTTTTTAGTATCCGCACACTTCTGGCGCGGCGTTCAGTACTTCCCCTGTCGACCATCACAGCACCACGACTGTAAATGAATCCAAAAACTGGAATCTTTTTAATTTCTTCCTTCCCCAGAACACGAAATGGCTGTTTCCGTATTGCTTTGAAGATACATGGAATATCCATATAGGAAATATGGTTGATAAGAAAAATATAATTCCCTTTCGGGTCATAGGGTGATTCAAAAATATTTTCATGGCGTATACCCAGTAGAAAATACCAGCAATCAGCCCATATTTTTGCCATACTGCAGATGAGGTTACCTCCCCTGCGTTTTCCGAAAAAAGAAAAAACAATTACGAATGGAAATGCAAGCAATGTGAAAAAAGCGAACCAGAATAAAGCGTATAGAGTATAGATCTTTCTGGTAATATTGTTCATCAGAGATAGGAATTATGGGTTATGAGTTATGAGATATGGGTTATGGGTTATGGGTTATGGGTTATGGGTTATGGGTTATGAGATATGGGATATGGGATATGGGATATGGGTTATGGGTTATGGGTTATGAGATATGAGTTATGGATTATTGATTTTTAGAATTTCTTACTTATCCCATAACCCATAATCCATAACTCATAACCCCTAAAATAACCCAAAACCGCTTATTTCTCAATTACAATTACATCGCCATTCCACTCCCAGCTCAATACAGGTTACAAGTATAAGTTTTCCATTTTCCGGTGCAATGATGATTCGTAAATGCTGATGCTCCTCCGTAAATCCCTCCATGGCAAATTTGGGATCAGGGTGAGCATCCGTTTCGCTTTTGGCGTAATTGATGGTTCCTTTGTCCAATATTTCCTGGATTTCTTTTATAGTAATATGCCGACAATCCATCCGGCAGCGTGCGTGCTTTGTAAGGATCAAATAACCATG
The DNA here is from genome assembly GCA_963711345.1 of uncultured Bacteroidota bacterium. Classification (GTDB taxonomy): domain Bacteria; phylum Bacteroidota; class Bacteroidia; order Chitinophagales; family Chitinophagaceae; genus Puia. Next base: position 3,120,336 of record CAVQDS010000002.1, read on the forward strand.
ACGGTCAAAGGGTTCACCGGAAGTATGACATGAACCAGATAAGAAAATAACCAGTAAAAAGCAATACAGCCGGCGCATGGTTAAAGTTACTGGCATAATTCCTGAATCACATTATCTTTGCGGCCCATGACAGGACTTAAAACAGTTGCTTTTCATACTCTGGGCTGCAAGCTTAATTTTTCTGAAACTTCTTCCATCTCCAGACTGATGGAAAATGAAGGGTTTGAGAAAAGACCTTTTGATTCCCCAGCAGACATCTATGTGATCAATACCTGTTCCGTTACAGAAAATGCGGATAAGGAATGCCGTTATCTGGTCAGGCAAATCCAGCGCAAATCTCCGGAAAGTTTCGTTGTGATAACCGGATGTTATGCTCAGCTGAAACCAAAGGTGATAGCCGAAATACCCGGTGTGGACCTGGTGCTGGGTGCAGCTGAAAAATTCAATATGGCAGCACATATACGTGAATTGGTAAAAGGTGATTCAGCAAAAATCTGCAGCTGCGATATTGAGCAGGTGAATGATTTTCACGACAGCTTTTCTTATAATGATCGTACCAGGGCTTTTCTGAAAGTTCAGGACGGATGCGATTATCAGTGCAGTTTCTGCACCATTCCGATGGCCCGTGGCAAAAGCAGGAGTGATAGTCTTGGTCATGTCTTGGAGAATGTAAGATCACTCGCAGGAAAAGGAATTCAGGAAATTGTATTAACAGGTATAAACCTGGGCGATTTTGGAAATACTGAACCTGGATCAAAGAAGAAAACGGAGGACTTTTTGGAACTCACGAAAGCATTGGAAAAGGTTAAGGAAATGCCACGCTTCCGTATTTCCTCCATCGAACCCAACCTCCTCAACAATGATATCATCGATCTGGTAGCTAATAGCGACCGCTTCATGCCCCATTTTCATATCCCCTTGCAAAGCGGGAGTAATAAAATTTTGGCGCTCATGCGTCGCCGTTATATGTGCGAACTCTATGCAGACCGGGTTTCACGTATTAAAACCCTGATGCCTCATGCAGCAGTGGGCGCCGATGTGATCGTGGGTTTTCCGGGAGAAACAGATGAAGACTTTAAAGAAACACTTAACTTTTTGCACTCACTTGAGATCTCCTACCTACACGTGTTTACTTATTCAGAAAGAGATAATACCAGAGCTGTTGAAATGAAACCTGTTGTGCCCGTTTCAGTTCGTAATGAAAGAAATAAAATACTGCGTAATCTGTCTTTCCAGAAATTACGATATTTTACCTCCGTTCATTCAGGGCAAACACGTAAGGTCTTATTCGAACGTAGCCGTGACAAAAACATGATGGAAGGTTTTACAGACAATTATATCAAGGTAACTGCTCCCTATCGGCAGGAATGGGTGAATAGGATTGTTGACTGGCAACTTTGATTGGATATGGGTTATGAGATATGGGTTATGGGTTATGAGATATGGGTTATGGGTTATGGGTTATGAGATATGGGATATGGGATATGGGATATGGGATATGGGATTTGAACCTTTTTAAAAGATTTCAAAGTTTTTTAATTCTATAATTTATAAACCGATTAATAAATTCAGTTATAACTCATATAATATCTCATATGAGATATGAACTATGAGATATATGAGATATAAATTCATAACACAGAATCCTATCTCATAACCCACATCCCATATCTCATAACCCATAACCCATATCTCATAGTTCATATCTCATAACCCATAACCCATAAAACCTATTCTGATCTAAGACTAGTGACTGGATTCGCAAGTGCTGCTTTTATCGACTGGAAACTGATAGTAACAGCTGCAATCACGAAGGAAATTCCCACTGCAATAAAGAATATTCCCTTTCCAATACTGATATGATAGGCAAAATTTTCAAGCCAGCTGTGCATAAAATAATATGCAACCGGCACAGCAACCAGGAATGCAAGAGCAATTAATAAAATAAATTCCTTTGCAAACAATGCAGAGATATCAAAGAGCGAAGCACCCAGAACTTTTCGGATACCAACTTCCTTGGTGCGTTGCACTGCAGCAAAGGCCACCAGCCCGTAAAGACCCAAACATCCGATCAGAATAGCCAGTGAGGAAAATAATTTAAATGCCGTATATACTTTTGCTTCCTGTTTATACCAGCTGGCGATATGTTCATCAATGAATTGATATTCGAACACTTCATTTGGAAACATAGAGGACCATATCTTATCAATATGAACTATGGTCTGATGCATGGCATTTGGTTTAATCCTTACACTGGCCATGTAGAAATTATCAGGGCTATATATTAGCACACAGGCCCTTCTCTTTTTATGCTTGGATTCACTTTGAAAATCCTGCACAACACCCATTACATAAGACGGATTTCCCCAGCCAAAATTAATTTTCTTTCCTATTGCTTCTGAAGGGTTTTGAATACCCAGTTTATGCATCAGGGTTTCGTTAATCACCATTCTGATGGTTGTATCTTTTTCATATTTCCGGCTGACCTTCTCGCCTGCCAGCATTTTCAATCCAAACATATCTGTATAGTTCTCATCGATACATTTCACTTCTGTTACATCATCTTTTGTAAGACCCAGTTCAGGGCAGGAGAAACTGGTAGCATTACTGAAATAAACGGGGGCTCCGGAAGAAAAACTAATATCAGTTAAAGCCGGTTCCAATTGTAATTGATGTTTAATTTGATCTCTTTTTGAACCATCCGGTATATAAAAACTTACTACAGCTTCTTTATTAAATCCGAGGTCCTGATTTTGAAAAAAGTTCATTTGATGCGCAACAACCAGGGTGCCGACAATTAAAATTTGCGAAATGGCAAACTGGAGAAATACTAGTCCCTTGCGAAGATTAAAGCCACGGAAAGACATATTTGTTTTTCGCTTTAATGATTCCACCGGATTAAAAGCGGATTGTACGAAGGCTGGATAGATGCCTGCAAGCAGGATAATGATAATTGTGACAGATGCCAGCAAGCCGATGACAATAGGTTCTCCTAATTGTTCCATGCCGATTTTGATATCCAGCCATCTTGTGACTTCAGGAAGAATCAGAATAGTAAGCATCAGGCCAAGCAGAATTGAGAGAAGGACTATTAAAGTGGTTTCGCCCAGGAATTGCTGAATCAATTGTGGTCTGCTTGCACCCATTACTTTGCGAACACCCACTTCTTTGGATCTTTTTACTGACTGCGCTGTTGAAAGATTAATAAAATTGATGCACGCCATAATAATGATAAAACCAGCAATAGCTGCCAGGCCCCAATAAGTATCTCTCGATACCGGTGTTATAATATTATTGATATAACGCTGGTCAAAATGAACTTCCTGCAACGGCTGAAGCGGTAAATGTGCTTCACTGGCAATTTCCTTCCCCCAGTTTTTAGTAATAAATGCAGGTATTTTTTTCTCGAGCTGATGAATCGAATAATTTTCAGGTATCACAAGGTATGCATAACTGGCACCCATAATGGCATAGAAATTAGTCATGATGCCATTGTCGAATTTTCGCGTATTCAATGAAACGAGAAAATTAAATGGAAGGCTGGTATTAGCTGGCGGGTCCTTTATAACACCCTTTACTTTTACATTAAATTCGTTTCCAATATTAAATGTTTCACCCATTGCTTCTATATTCCCAAAATATTTTCGCGCAGTGGTCTCAGTCAGTACAACTGAATTAGGTTCGGACAGAGCAGTCGCCGGATTGCCGCTGATCCATTGATAGTTGAATATTTTAGGGAATTCATTATCAACAAATGCGTAGCTTTTTTCAATAAATTTGTTTTGACCAATTTTGACTAAACCCTGGTTCTGATAAAATACCTGGGTAATATTTTCTAATTCGGGAAAGTCGTTACGCATGGCGGGAACGATCGCCATGGAAATATTCGAATTAAAATCAAGTGCGTTCAGCGTAATACGGTAGGTACGGTTGGCTTTTTTACTGAAATTATCATACCCCAATTCGTTTCTGACTATCAGAAAAATAATCAGGCATGATAGAATACTTAAACTCAGTCCGAATACATTCAGGAATGTGAAACTCAGATTCCTCCGGATATTCCTGAATGCGCTGATAAAATAATTTTTAACCATAAAAACTGAATGAGATAATGAAACCGATGATCACCGAATTCTGCACTAAGAATATACCAAATGCTAACCGACTATCAATCAATGGTTTGATTAATAACGGATCAGTAAAAATTGTACGATTTTGAAACAGGACTGTCCATTAATAAACTGTTGACCCCGCACGTGCGGGGCGGTTGGCGGATCAAACCTTAATGCTTTACGAATTAATCTTTACGCCTTAAGCTTTACGCGTAAAGCTTCTGTTCATCCGTATAATAAGTCTTTCTACTGCCCTTTGTATCAATATGAATGGTATGACCGGTCGGGCTTTTCTCATTTACTTTCCTGTGAATTTTTAAAAATTCTTTCACTTCATCATTTATTCTACCCGGGTAGGCTTTATCGATTTTTTGGGTAGCTTCCTTTAATTCAGCAGGAATTATTTTTACAAGTTCTTTTATTTTTTCATCGGGAATCGCAGATGAAATGGAATACGGTGAGATTCTTGCTTCCCAAAGGATTTCATCTGAATATCCATTGCCTATACCCCGTATCAGATCCTGATCCAGCAGGATGTTTTTAATGGTTGTTTTCCTTTTTAAAATCTTTTTAAGATATTTAAAATCCAGTTCCATGGCATCAACACCTTCTTTATCAACGGGATTCAATTTTATATTGGCATTCTTCATTCGGTCTGTCAGTGCGACGTTTTTATCTCCTTCAAAATAAAACTCAACGATGGTAGAGTGATGTTCATTCTTACCCGAGAAAAAAAACATATCGCCGGTTAACATAAGATGAAGCCCCAGAAGAGTTCCGTCTTCAAATTCAAAACGGAATTCTTTTCCGGAACGATAAATCCTCTTCAGGATTTTACCTTCCAGGTTTTTGGACAAGGCTTTTGCAGTATCCTGAAGCCTGGCCCCATTTACAACCTTAACTTTTATCAGTTTCTTACCCGAAAAAGCTTTATTCAGGTTCTTTGAGAAGACTTCTACATCTGGTAACTCAGGCATGCATAATTATTTTTAATCCCTATCCTTCAGGCAATATAGTTTACTGGCAGCTTTTTCCGAAATACTGCCATTTGAAACAATATTTACAGCATTTGCAACATACGGTATAACCTCAGCTTCAATGGATTAATAGTTTTGCGCCATCAAAAAACTATTAAATCAATTTTATGTACAAGAAACCGGAATTTATCCCAACTACGCTGAGAAACCTGTTGCTGCTGTCATTAGTTATACTGGTATTCTCCTGTTCCAAATCGAATCCACAGAATAATAATTCTGCATCGATTACAAGTTTTTCTTTCAATCAGTCAAACAATCCCATCCCTGTAAATTCAACGGGCGCCATCAACGGAACGAATATTGTTATATTCCTGCCTCCCGGAACAAACCCAAATGCCCTGGTTCCTAATTTCAGCCTGTCCGACAGTTGTACTGTTCGCGTTAACGGCGTCGCCCAGCAGAGCGGAGTAACGGCAGCTAATTTTTCAGGTCCTGTTGCTTATGATGTTACATCTAAATCAGGCATCACACAAACTTTTACTGTAACCCTTACAACCGATATGACAGATATCGATCAGAGCGTGGCGGCATTTATGTCACAGTACAGCGTGCCCGGACTTTCTATTGCAATTACGCTGAACGACAAACTCGTTTACGTGAAAGCATATGGTAAGTCGGATGTTGAAGACAACCTGGTTGCGACTAACAACAATTTATATCGCGTAGCAAGCCTTTCTAAACAAATCACATCTGCTGTCATCATGAAGCTGATGGACCAGGGAAAGATCAGCATGAGTGATAAAGTATTCGGACCAGGTGCTATTCTGGGTACCACATATGGAACACTGCCCTATGGGTCCGGCATAACTGATATTACGGTTGGTGAATTGCTGCATCATACAGAAGGCGGATGGCCCGATAATAATACAGATCCTATGCTCACAAATCCTTCATTGAGTGCACAGCAGATCGTTACCTGGGGTCTTGATAATGTACCACTGATTACTGCACCCGGCACTCCTGTCTCCTATTATTACTCACATTTTGGATATTGTATTCTGGGTCGTGTGATTGAAAAAATTACCGGCATGACTTATACACAGGCTGCCCAAACACTCATCCTTCAGCCAAGTGGTATTTCTGATATGCAAATTGCCGGTAATACACTGGCAGACCGCGCACCTAATGAAGTTAAATACTACGATGCTAATCAATATGCCTATACTTTCAACATAAACAGGATGGATGCAACAGAAGGCTGGATTGCATCAGCTACGGACCTGGCCAGGTTTCTGGTACATGTTGATGGCTTATCTCCTGAAACAATCCTTTCACCCAATGCGCTCACTGTTATGACGACCGGTTCGGTTGCTAACCCCAAATATGCCTGTGGTTGGGAAATCAATATGTACAACTGGTTCCATCATGGTAATCTACCGGGTACCGGAACATCCCAGGCGATCACAACACAAAGTGGAAATTTTAATTATGTAATTCTTACGAATACCAATAGCTCTGATCCGAATTTTTCAAGCAATATGGATAATATATTCTGGACAGCACTTCCAAATACGACAAACTGGCCAACCTATGATCTGTTTGGAGGTCAGACAAAATAATTAGAAAAAAGAAATCGGGATACGATTGAAGGTTTATCCGGAAACAGTGATATCCTTCAGTTGTATCCCTTTATCATAATACCAACTAACTGACATGCGCCTGAGTTTTATCATACTATTAATGGGATGTTTTATTTCGGTTTATGCTCAGGATAATGAAGCTCAATTAAATGATTCATTCATGTTTCAGGGTTTCAACACAAATATCTTTTTAAGAGATACTTCCATACTTAAAAAAGGGATAATACATAGAATTTCACGAACAGTACATACTACTGTGCCGGCTCCATCACACTCACATCTTGAAATAAATATGAGTTATCAATCAGACGATGTTTACAATGGCCGAAAAAATGCAACTACTATTCCACTGATAACACCAAGGATCAGTTATATATTCAAAAACGAAATCCAGTTCGACGCCAGTGTAGGCTATGATTTAAACGATCCATCCCCGCAAACAAATCAATACATATTTGACGGTACGTATAATTTTAGCCCGGGAAACGGCAATTATTCTTCATCAGTAACAGTTTCCACGTTTATTTATAATAAGCATAGCGGTAATATTTCCGCAGAACAAAAAGGAAGTGTTGAAATCGACAATAGCTATGATTTTAATATCATAGAACCCAGTTTATACCTGACCTGGAGTTTTGGAGGAGGAAAAGATTATGGCGCGACATTCAGTCTCCAACATGAATTCGACATTTTGAAAAGCAAAATGAATATTACTCCAACTTTCAACACAAATGCGGGAACCCAGAATTTCCTTGACTCTTATTACAAGAGCCGCAAGTATAAAATTCATATTAAAGATGATTCTACCTTGTATGAAAACGTAACGGTTTATGGTAACGTATTAAATGCCGGCAAATTTATAATACTAAATTATGAAATAGCGCTGCCTGTGAATTTCTCAACCGGAAGATGGACATTTAACTTAACCCCCAATTATTCGGTACCAGTTAGTGCTGCTAAAACAGTCATTACAACTTCATATCAGGACCAGGTTATCAAAATAAAAAATAAAAAAGAAGAGATTTCTAATACTTTTTATTTTCAAATGGGTGTGACCTACGATTTTTAATATCTCCGAAATATATAAAAAAGAATTATTTTATGCATTTTTGTACTATGCATTGTTTTCCTATGTATATTTGAGCGCAGATCCATTAACAATGGTAGTACGTCAGGTGACATTGTTTATTAACATAATTCTGCTTTATACTACACCGATAGTATTACCCAGGATCATTTGGTTAAGTCACTCCAGAAAGACTACCGGAGTCTTCTCTTTTGAGGGGAAGGGCAGCGCCGGAGAACGAATTCAACTTTCATATTCATTCATATATTTCATGCATGAGAATCAGAAGATATGGTTTGAAGGACCAGGTCATATGCATTTAAAAGAAGAATCAGTTGTCCCGGTCAGGTATCAAATAAACGATCCTGCTGATGCCAAGGTCGATACGTTCTATGGAATATGGGCAGATGTCGTGGTTTATGGTGGAGAGCCCTTGTTAATCCTTATCTGTATTTTTTTACATCGTGGAATTTTGCCACCAAAATCGAAAATACATATAACGCTGAAAAAACCTTATCTAAAGGTTTTTAAATGACTTTTTAAATCAAAGCTCATATGAAATGCTATTGTCTCGCCAGTAAGATAGCCGCATTTTTAATATGTATGTTGTTAATGACAGGTGATGTTTTCCCATGCAGTATGTTCAAGATAACCATGTACGGAAAAACGATGGTTGGTAATAACGAAGATGCCTGGCGCTTAGATTCCAAAATCTGGTTTGAACCCGGAAAAGATGGCAAATATGGCTCCGCATATGTAGGGCACAACGATTTGTTCCCACAAGGTGGCATGAATGAAATGGGGCTTGTATATGACGGTTTTGCTGTATATCGAAGGAAATTAAATCCAGTATATGGCAAAAAACATATTGATAGCATGTCTTCCTTTCTTAAAATGATTATGCAGAACTGTAAAACAGTTGATGAAGTTCAAAATCTTTTAAACCAATATGACCGAAGTATTTTTAATGGCGCAATGCTCTTGTTTGTCGACGTAACCGGAAAATATCTTGTGCTGGAAGCAGATACCCTCATAATCGGCAATAACCGCGAATATATATTGGCAAATTTCTGTCCTTCCATTACTAAGCCTGGTGACGTTAAGATTCCCCGCTATATAAGAGGAAATATATTTTTGCAGAATAATATTCCGGACACCAGCCTGGCATTTTGCCTGTCCGTCATGGATACGATGCATGAGTGCAGGTCAAAAATTGGTGATGGGACTACATACACTTCAATTTACGACCTGAAAGAAGGAATTATTTATCTGTACTTCTATCATGATTTTAAACACGTTGTTAAGTTTAACCTCCATCAGGAATTGGGAAAAGGAGAACATATAATATGCATGCTCGATATCTTTCCCCCCAACCGGGAATATATACGATTCACTGAATATAAAACGCCATTTAATTCGCTCTTTCTTCGATTGATATTTTATGGTTTGATCACATTTTATATTGTTACAGCTATCATGTACATGTCAATTCTAATTCGTAACAGGATGTTCAGTGCTATTAAAACGGGTTATAAATGGAACAAAATATTGGTATGGGCACACTTATATATAAATATTCTTCTCGCCTATTACCTCTACATACTCTTAACTAATCAGCCCGTATATTATTTTGATTCACCCTATAAATTTGATAACAACAGTTTACTTAATGCGTTATCTTATTTCCCGATCATGCTTATTGTGGCGATTATACCCATTATTTATTTAAATATCCGGGTGGTAAGCCAGTCAGATGTAGCAAAATATTTAAGGTCACTCCTATCTTTAAATTCCATTACTTACATTTTTGCGTTGGCTTTGTTTGGATATTGGGGCTTTTTTAAAGTTTTTTGATACCAATGACTTCAAGGCATTAAGTACTTATGTATATTTGAACATTACGACAACAAATTATAATGACTTACTCTACAGAATTGTTGAAAGGAACCTTAAAAACAATTATTTTAAAACTTCTCGCCGATAATAAAAAGATGTATGGATATGAAATTACACAGAAAGTAAAGGAATTAACTTCAGATAAAATTCAATTGACCGAAGGCGCCCTGTATCCAACGCTCCATGCTTTGGAAGCCGATAAACTGGTGACAACCGAAATTGAATACATCGGAAAACGTATGAGAAAATATTACCGGTTAAGCCAGGAAGGGAAAATAAAAACAAAAGAGAAAGTAAAGGAATTATCTAATTTTATGGAATCGATGGTTTCTCTCTTGGACATAAAGCCTAAAAAGTCTTAAATGTATTGCTTAAGCGACCTGGAAGTTGATTTTATTCTGAAGGATATTATCGCCCGGGGTATCATTACGGAAGATATCCAATACAATTTGCTCGATCATATTTGCATAATCATTGAAGAAAATCTTGAGCAAGATGGTGATTTTAAGGAATTTTATTTTTCGATTATTAAAACATTTTACAGGCATGACCTGTCCGAAATAGAAGCAGAGACCCGCATTCTTTCAAATTATAAAAAACATTTAGTCTTTAATAGAAAGCAATTTTTCTTACTTATATTTTTAATTTTTATCGGTCCTTTCATTGCTTATAATATTCTGTGGATCGACATGAACTGGCAATCAACCAGGTGGGATATTCCTATTGAGATTTGGGGGAATTCATTAGCTTATGCACTTTGGCCGTCATTGATTTTTTTAGTCATTTTTCTTACTCCTGAAAAATTCGAACCGCTAATTCCAAGAAAATCTACCATTGTTCTGGGCATAAAACCATTTATTAAAATAATCCCGGATTACTGAACCAGAATGAAAACAACTACCACCCTCAGATTTTTGATAATACTATTACAAATCAAAGCTTCCTCAATGGATTATTGCGCCTAAGACTGAATAATCGACTGGCCTCACCCAGATTTTGAGTTTTTTACATTCTGGATGACGGCCAAGATATATCAGGCCACCGGTGGTTTTGGTTCGGGGATTCGGTTCTTTTGGATGTTCTGCTTTACTAAATGGAGATTCTGAAACATTTCTGCCGGCTTGTGGCAGGGAGTCTGAATCGGTGGATGAAAAATATTCGGCTACTGACTTGCCTGATATGATTTTTTGAAGCAAAAGGTAATGGCCTGTTCTTGTCATTTTTCTGACTCCTGAAGGGATATGAGGATATGCGGTGAAATCAGTCATGCCTTTTACACGGTTTCTTTTCCCGGGTTCCTGCATCATTCCGTATTTGGAATTCTTTCTCGGTGCATCCAGGAGGGAGTCAATATATTTTTTCTTCAGGGTTTCTGAAATAGCGACTTCATCTATTCCTTCTCTCAGCATTTTGATCGCTTCACTTGTTAATATTCTGTAGAGAGCGAATTGTTTTAGCTGTTGGGGTACCTGTTTATACAATGCAGCCGCGATGGGAGAAGCCTGTTTCAACCTGCTACTGCTTTGGCGAAATCCTTTAAAGGCAGGGTCCTTTTTTGTTCGCTCACTGGTAAGCGAAGATGCCCGTCGCCATATATTCTGACCGAAATAGGGAGAATAATAAAAACACATCCCCAGGCGGGTATCGTTGCCTGTTATTATATTATCTGTTGATCTTTTGGCCATGGGCTTTCGGAGGAACGCAAAGCTGGCGTTTCAAGTATGCAGCTGAAGGAAAAAATGTTTACGGAACGCTGAACGCTGAACGCTTAAGGCGGAACGAATCATTGACGGGAATCCATCAGAGATAAAGTTCTATATCAGTTGGAGTAAAGACATAAAGCGCAGTTTTGCCTTTTAATTAGAAAACTTCAAAGTTCCGAATCGGCCGCATGGTGTATCATAAGCGGACAAATGTTTATTGTGCTTTTATTCATATGTCCCTGATTTTCAAATCATCACTGAACCGGCATGCCTTTGGAACTGTTGTATTTTCACATCATATAATTTATATACATGAAAAAGATAGCCTTTGCATTTATTCTTGCCGCATCCTGCTTTGCATTGCACGCCCAGAATTCTGAATCAGAATACCTGTATACCACAAAATCGTTCAAGGATGCCTCTCCTAAAAAGATTACTGTGGGTACAAGTCACGGTGATATCTCCGTTTCCGATGTGCCCGCATCAGAAACGAGGGTAGAAGTTTATGTGCGTAACAGTAATAGTAGCCAGGAATTAAGCAAACAGGAGATTCAAAAAAGATTGGATGAATACTATACTTTGGAGATTTCGCTATCGGGTGATGTGCTCAACGCTTCTGCACGTCAGAAAAAAGAAATTCTGTTCAATGAGTCGGGACTGAGCATTTCTTTTAAGATTTATGCGCCAAAGACCGCATCAAATAATCTAAAAACAAGCCATGGAAACATTGATCTATCAGGATTTGAAGGCAGCCAGGATGCCGAAACCAGTCATGGAGATATAAATATTTCCAATATAACTGGGAAAGTGGTCGGACAAACTTCTCACGGTAATGTTTCCGTTACTGGTTGTAAAAATGATATTGATGTCAGCACCGACCATGGAGATGTTACAGCGAAGAACTGCGAAGGCATGATAAAGCTCATAACTTCCCACGGAAATCTCGATATAAGAGATCTGAAAGGTAAAGTGCGTGCAGGTACACAGCACGGGGACGTTTCCGCCAATACCATTGGAGGCGAACTGACGGCTTCTACTTCCCATGGAGATGTGAATCTGGATGGTTTGTCCTGCAGCGTGAATACGTCTACGGACCACGGAAATATTTCTTTGTCTGTAGTTACCATCACGGGCGAAATAGTAATGAATAATTCCAATGGCAATATCTCTCTTGAGCTTCCAAAAGGAAAAGGTCTTGACCTTGATCTGCACGGCAGGGACGTTTCGATAGATGGCATGCAGAATTTTACCGGCACGAAATCGAAAGATCTGGTGAATGGCTCAACAAATGGTGGTGGTATAAAAGTGACGGCTAATACGGACAAAGAAACCCGTATTAGTTTCAGATGACGTACCAAGTCAACTGCCAAATAAAAACCAGGTCATGAAAAGAACGCTTTTATTTATGATCGCAGCGGGAAGCACGTTGTTTGCCAGCGCCCAGATTCAGTTTGGCGTCAAGGCTGGCGTCAATGTTGCGGATTTGAATCTTTCGGGTGGGCCGTCCGGTTTTACCTTCAACACCAAGACAGATTTCAGCGGAGGAATATTCGTATCTGTTCCACTTTTCAGCAGTTGTTCACTGCAACCGGAAGTCCTTTGCTCGGGACAGGGTGCGAGTTTCAAAGATTCATTGGAAACTGTAAAGGTCAATTATGATTATATCAATGTGCCGGTTCTTTTTAAGTACCAGCATAGCTCGGGACTATTTGCCGAGACGGGTCCACAGATTAGTTTCCTGTTAAGTGCCAATGAGAAAGCCAACGGACAAACAATTGACACCAAGAGTAATACCCAGTCAACAGATTTTTCCTGGGTCTTCGGTATTGGGTATAAATCGCCGATGGGACTGGGTGTTGATGTGCGTTATAATCTTGGGCTGGTCAATCTGGCTAAGGGGCCTTATACAGACGGAACCCTCAAGAACAGTGTATTCCAGTTCGGGTTGTTTTTTATGATCCCTAGAAAATAAAACTCTACACAAATCCAGTGTCACTTTTTATCCATGTGTTATATTTAAAAAGAACGCATTCTATAAGTCCCTTTTGACGGATTCATAAGATTATTCCATCCGTTCTCAATTGTGACTGGATCGAGTGGTTCCATATATTTTGTACTAAAAATGGGGAAAAACACCCGATCCTCTTCCAAAAATAAAATGCATATTGCAGTTATGTCCTCTCCCATTGATCCCGCCATCATTGAAGCACGGAAACGTGCCATTGAAGCCTCCTATCAGCGGCAGCTCGATCTGGCTGGCAAGCCCGGTTACGATCCGCAGCTCACGGTCAAATTGAAAGAAGATCTCGACTGGCTCAATGAGCAAAAGCCCGAGGCGGATAATTCCGAAAATCACTGATCAGAATTTTTCTTCCTTTCGATTTTCAGCGAGTCATTACTGAACAACAGCCTGTATCGTATGCGGACATCTCCTTTTTCGAAAGATATGTAAGATATTGATTATCAATAATCCGAATTGTCGGCATTTTTTATGTAATCTCTATGTGCAAATGTTGTAACAGTATAAGAAAATCCCTGTTTTATTTAGTTGAAGGATGCTGCATCAATAAAGGTCAGGTTTATAAATATTTATATGACTTAAGGGATGAGAGCGATGAGCGAATGAGAAATACAAAATCATTTAACCTAAAATTGGTACTATGTTCAAATCGAACCTCAAAATCGCCTGGCGTAATCTTATTAAAGATAAACAGTTTACATTTTTAAATGTGTTGGGTTTATCGGCCGGGCTCGCCTGCAGCCTGCTCATCTTTTTATGGGTGAATGATGAACTGGCATTTGATCATTTCTTTGCTAACAATGACCGGTTGTATCAATTGATGGAAAGGCAAACTACAAATGGAAATACAGGAATATCAGATGGGTCATCGGGGCCATTAAGTGAAGCAGTCGCACAGCAAATGCCGGAAGTCGAATACTCCACACCCCTTGCACCACCAGGATGGTTCCCGAAATTCACGCTTTCTGCTAACGACAAAATTATTAAAGCCCTTGGACAATATGCCGGCAAGGATTACTTCCGGGTTTTCTCTTTTAATCTGCTTGATGGAAATAAAGAGAATGTGCTGGCAAATAAAAATTCTATCGTTATTTCGGATGAGCTTGCCAAAAAATTATTTGGCACAACGGAGAATATCCCAGGCAGGCCTATACGCTTTCAGCAAAGCGATATTTTCTATGTATCCGGTGTATTTGAAAAAACACCTTATCATTCCTCCCAACAATTTGACTTTGTTTTGAACTGGGATTATTTTAAATCCGTACAGGATTGGGTAACCAACTGGAATAATGTTGGTCCGCAAAATTTTGTATTGCTCAAAAAGGGGACCAACATCAATGCATTCAACAAAAAAATAGCTGGCATCATTGCGGCCCATGGAGGCAACGACTCGCGCGTGGCATTTGCAACAAGGTTTTCAGATGTATACCTGCATAATAATGTTGGCGTAAATTCAGGCAGCAGCGGAAGGATTCAATATGTAAAAATGTTTTCTCTTATCGCCTTATTTATCCTCTTAATTGCCTGCATCAACTTCATGAACCTTTCTACGGCAAAGGCTTCCAATAGAATGAAAGAAGTAGGAATTAAAAAAGTAGTAGGCGCCGACCGTAAGCAACTCATATTTCAATTTCTTTCTGAATCTGTTTTACTTACGTCGGTAGCGATGATGTTTGCTGTTTTAATGGCGACGTTGTTTATGCCTGCCTTCAACAGAATCACGGGAAAAGAAATCAGCCTTCATTTTGATACAGAAACAATCTTTATTTTTATTGGTATCGTTTTATTCACCGGCTTACTCGCAGGAAGTTATCCTGCCTTGTACCTGTCCAAATTTAATCCCCATGTTATTTTGAAAGGCAAACTGCATTCTTCTTTCGGCGAAATGATTTCAAGAAAAGGCCTGGTAGTATTTCAGTTTACTTTGTCATCCATTCTTATCATAGCGGTCATCATCATTTACCGGCAAATTCAGTTTATACAAAGCACTGATCCCGGATATAATAAAGACAACATTGTTCGAATAGATGCAGAAGGAAAGATACAGGGTACAGAACAGGAATTTGTGAATGAATTAAAGAGCATTCCGGGCGTAACGTCGGCAAGCTATACTTTCAGCAATGTCGTCGGGCATACTTTCGGTGATTATGGATTGAGCTGGGAAGGAAAAAACCCTAATGAAAGTGTCTATTTTGAAGTATTTGGTGGTGGGTATGATTTTATCAAAACAATGGGTATGCATATGCTCAGCGGCAGGACTTTCTCAAAAGACTACAGAGCCGACACTGCGAATATTGTATTGAATGAGTCAGCCGTTAAAGTAATGAACCTGAAAGATCCTGTTGGCAAAACGGTACACTTGTATAGACATCCCATGCAGATAATCGGCGTAGTAAAAGATTTTCATTTTGAATCCATGCATGAAATGGTCAAGCCTTCCTATATACTTCTGCAGCCACACGGAGGAAAGATCGTTGCACGAATAAATGCAGCGCATCAAAAAGAAACCATTGCCGCCATACAGCATTTATATGAAAGCTATAACCCCGGCTTTCCATTTACGTTTATTTTTTTGGATGAAGCCTACCAGAAACAATATGTTAGTGAAACAAGGGTATCGGTATTATCAAAATATTTCGCGGGGCTGGCCATTATTATTTCCTGTCTTGGTCTGTTTGGTTTGGCCGCTTTCACCGCACAAAAAAGAAGAAAAGAAATTGGTATCAGAAAAGTGATCGGCGCGTCCGTGAGCAGTATCACTACTATGCTGTCAACTGATTTTTTGAAGTTGATATTATTATCATTACTGATAGCATGTCCAGTATCCTGGTGGTTGATGGATAATTGGCTGCTGGGTTTTGCTTATCGCATTCATATTACACCCGTCGTGTTTTTGATTGCAGGCGGATCCATCATGCTGATTACACTTTTTACGATTGGTTTTCAATCTATCAAAGCAGCGATAGCGAACCCGGTAACCAGCTTACGCTCAGAATAAATTGGGGCTTCGGCGCAAAAAGAACCGTTTTCTTCAGATGTGCAGGCATGGAAATTGAATAGTCTGTTCTGAACAAAAAATCTGTTATGAAAACAAAAACATGTATTAAAAAAAAATTTGCATTTCTTCTAATTGCGGCATCTTTGGTAATTTCTTCCACAGTTCAGGCCCAGCAACAACAAACATCAGATGAGTCCGCTCCGGCCACAAAATTTGGGATCAAAGGGGGTTTGAATTTGACAAACCTTTCCTCTGATAATTTTACCGATAATCATTTGAAACCAGGATTTAATGTGGGAATATTTTCGAAGATTCCCATTACACCGGGATTCTCCATCCAGCCGGAATTATTATACAGCCTGAAGGGTTCAAAAACAGACTATAATAATTTTGCAGAAGGGAGTGGCGAATACAGGTTTAACCTGGGTTATGTTGAATTGCCGCTTTTAGCCGTTGTAAATCTGACGAAAAATTTCAGCATTCATCTGGGCGGTTACGGAGCCTATCTGACTAATGCCAATGTTAAGGATGTAAACAACAATGGCACCATTCAGAGCATTACAGATTTGAATGCGGATGATTTCAACCGCTGGGACTTTGGACTGGCAGGTGGTTTGGGCTTTGATATCGAAAATTTTACGATTGGCGCAAGATATAATTATGGTCTCACAGATATTGGGAAATCGAATAATTTAACGGGTGCTGCCCTAGGTAGTGCCAAAAATAATGGTCTCTCCATATATGTAGGATTTGGATTTTAACCACCAACGAAATGAAATTTCCGGGGAATTGGTTCTACTGACTTTTGAAATACATGTTGTAGAACCAGTTCCTCATCTTTTTCCGCCCAAATCAGAATGGTTGTAATAGTCTAATACATTTTCATTTCTGCCAAGAACTACTAATATTCTTGCTTGAGCAAACCGTCTAACAAGGTTTTTAGTTCCGGTTCACTGGCCTGCGGAGCCTTGTACTCAATAATCCGACCGTTTTGCCCTGCAATAACATATGTAGGAACGTAAATAACTTTGCAATAAATAGCTGCCAAACTGGTAAATCCTGTTGAGTCTATAAGTTGTATTCCCGTGAAATGATGTTTTATTATAGCTTGTTTCCAGGCATGAGTATTATAGTCCAATGATATAGACACAAATTGAATGGAATCAGATTTATAGTGCTTAACCAACTGATTTAAAAAAGGAATATTTTCAATGCATGGCTTGCACCAACTAGCCCAAAAATCAATCACTAAATATTTTCCTTTAAAAGAACTTAGTTCAATCATATTTCCTAGTGTGTCTATGGAACTAAGGTCATAAACCGAATTTAGTTTCATTAAATTTTGACCAAATTTTAAATCAATTAATGGGTTTTGTTTCCGGAACTCGCTATCATTGGTTAGAGGGTAAACATAGCTTAAGACTAAATAACCAAGCGAACTCTTTCTAACGTCATATGATATTTTATTGTAGAATCTTTGCACCGAATCAACCGATAATTTCCGCCTATGTTGCCACAAAAGATAGCCGCTTAGATATGAATTCGGATAATTCTCAATGTATTTTACATCCATTGCTCTTATTTTTTGATTAATGGAATCAATATTTCGCTGAAACGGATTAAGTTGATCATGATTAATAGGGTTTCCATTAGCCTTAGAATGTTTAACTATAGAATCCATCGTTTTATAAACCTGAGCTTTGGAATATATTAAAATTCTTTTTTGCTTATCCCAGGCTTCTTTTTCCGTTTGAGCTTCGGAGCCTTTTATTATGGCTTCCAGTGTATCGCTTGCATTATAAGAAATGTACATGTTATTTGGCTCCAATAAAAAACGTATCACACTGGGGTCATCAAAGTCGCGATTTTTAATATCAGTCCATAAAAGAGCTTCGCAAGTACGGTTAACTGTTCCAGAAAAATGAAATTTCCCTTTATTTAATTTAACTGTATCTGCAACCTCTTCGTTACTTTTATTATTATGCCATAAAATAACAGATTCTGTATCCTTACCAATGATTTCACCATTGAGAATAAATTTGTCGTTCTTGTCAATTGATTGACAGTAAACCTTATTCGTTGAAAGAATGAAAAGGATGAAAATGTATGATGGGCCCTGTTTACAGGACAGATATTGTGTTAAACTAAGATAGAAAAGAACTTTGTTATTCGGTTAAAAGAAGTGGCGGCGGCTCCATTCAAAGAGCAAGGCGACACTTCTTTTAACTTCGGCATCAGGCTACTTTTTTTTGCAGATAACATTCTGCAGGCGTTTTATATTCGAGCGACTGGTGTGAGCGCTCGTGATTATAAAAAGAAAAATATTTCTGTAAGCCTTCATAAAGTAGAACGCCGTCCTGGGCCACATGCAGGTAAATGTGTTCATACTTCACCGATCTCCAGAGCCGCTCGATAAAAATATTGTCGATCGCCCTGCCTTTACCATCCATGCTGATCTGTATTTGTCTTCCCAACAGCAGGCCGGTAAAAACATCACTGGTAAATTGCGAGCCCTGATCGGTATTAAATATTTCCGGACATCCGTGCATTTCAAAAGCTTCTTCGACAACCCCGCCGCACCATTCCGCTGTCATCGTATTACTCAGACCCCAGTTCACTACAAAGCGCGTATGCAAATCAATCACAGCGCATAGATACATAAACCCCCGGCGCATCGGAACATACGTAATATCCATAGCCCAGACCTGGTTGGGTCTTTCTATCCGTAGACCTTTGAGCATATAGGGATAGAGCCTGTTTTGCTTATCGGGTTCACTGGTATTTTTATACCGGTACAACGTCTGCCATCCCATCACTTCCATCAGGCGTTTGGTCCGCTTGCGGTTAATTTTAAAATCCTGTTTCTTCAACCAGACCGTAAGCTTTCTGGATCCGTAAAACGGCGTTTTATAATACTGTTCATCCAGCAGACGCAGGATGGTCAGATTCTCTTCACTCTCCCTGCAGGGGGTGTAATACAACCCGCTGCGATGAAGACCCAGTAGTCTGCATTGCCTTACAATACTCAAAGAACTATGTTTATGATCAATCATGGAACGACGTTCGCAAACCGGCTTTGCTATAAATTTTTTTTTAAAAAGTCGTTTTCCACTTTTAGTTGCCCGATCTGGGCATACAACTTCTCGGTTTGTTTTTCATGATCTGCAGCATCATCTGCTTTGTCTGCTCCAAATACCGAAGACATATTGGCTATCGCTTCCTTCTTCCAAATATTTATTTGATTGGGATGCAACTCATGCTTGCGGGCCAGCTCCTCAATCGTGGAGCGTTCCCTTAATGCTTCCAGTACAACTTTCGCTTTGAATTCTGCGCTGAATTTACGCCTGGTTTTCTTTGCCATATATGGTAATTTAAGATGAAAAAATCATTCTTAAATACCTGTCCTATTTTTGGGGAACATCATAATGAATAGGAGGAACGAACGCATGATTTTCATTTTTTCACTGAAGAAAATAATTAAGCAGAGTTGGCAATTGGATTAAAGTTACTCACTCTAAGAAAAATAGAGGTTTTAATATTTCATAACCAACATCTGAATAATACGATAGGATAATATTTTGAAATTCTCGTACAGCTGTTTGAGGTGAAAAATAGAGGAACAATTATCTTGTTTCCTGGAAGTTACATGAAACACTAAAGGAAATGATCTTAATCGATCATTTCCTTTAGTGACCCTCCTCGGGCTGATGTCGAACCATTTTTATATGATTTAAAACTCCTGGCTTCTCTTTAAGAGTCCATTTACGGACAGCTTCGTTAAAATTTAATAATAGACATCTTATTTCCTGAAATCATTTATACCATAATAATAGACTTCCTTGCTATCCGGATAAAATCCTTGTATCTGGAAATTATCATTTTGTTGTTCCAGTGCGTTTTTAAATTCATCAACTGTTCTGACAGGAATATTCCCAACTTTAGTAATGATAAACCCTGGTCGCATATTGGTTTGATTGCTGATCACTCCGTCATGAATATATTTAACCACCACACCACCATCAATACCAACCTTTTTGGCATCTTCCTTACTAAGTTCAGTAAAATCTGCACCCAGGGACTCAATAGCTGCGGATTTCGTACTCGCAAATGCTCCCATCTTATTTTTTAAAACAGCATCGGTCTTTTTTTCAATACCATCGCGGATGAAATTTATCCTAACATCATCACCAGGTTTCTGCCTGGCGATCAATTCAGCCAATTGCGCATCTGAAGTCACCTCAATTCCATTAACCCTAATAATGACATCACCTTTTTTAAGACCTGCCTCACCGGCAGCACCCTTTGGATCCACTTCCATTACAAAAACTCCGTTTATATCGCTGTTAATTCCCAATTCCTTTTTCTTGGAATCATCCAGACCTTCCGGTGCCATACTGATCCCGAGATAACCTCTCTGAACTGAGCCGTATTTCATAATATCACCAATGACTTTTTTCATTAAGTTGGAAGGAACTGCATAGGCATACCCGGCAAAAGAGCCGGTGGGAGATGCAATGGCAGAATTTATGGCAATGAGCTGGCCATCGGTATTAACGAGTGCACCCCCGCTACTACCCGGGTTAACTGCAGCATCTGTTTGAATAAAAGATTCAACTGGAGCGATTGCCTGCGAGTTAATACCAATGTTTCTCGATTTTGCACTGACAATACCCTGGGTTACTGTCACGTCAAGATTCAATGGATAACCTATCGCTAAAACCCATTGCCCCAACTTTACGTCATCCGAGTTCCCTACAGTGATTGCGGGTAAATCTTTAGCATCAATTTTTATCAACGCCAGATCTGTATTAGGATCAGTACCAATAACTTTTGCAGTATAATTTTTCCTGTTGTTCATAGTTACGGTGATTTCTGTCGCGCCATTTACTACATGATTATTAGTCACTATATAGCCATCAGAACTGATAATAACGCCCGAACCAGAAGCTCTTTGGTCCGGCACCTGCATACTTCCATTGCCATCTCCAAAAAATTTCTTTAAAAAATCATCTCCAAACATTCCGCCAAAAGGATTCTGACCATCTCCAGGCATTTGTCTGCCTGATATCTGCTTGAATTTTGTCATTGTTTTAATATGAACAATGGAGGGCACCGCAGCTGCGACAGCTTTTTCAAAATCCACAGGAGGAGCCGCCGACTGAGTATAAGCAGTTTTAATAATGGGCATTTTTGTCTGGTCTAAAAAGCTCGGGGATTGCTTTTTTTCATTAGCAAATAATGTGTAGCTCCCGATAATAGTTAAAACACCGAGAGATATCATCCATATTTTCTTTTTCATTTTTTTAATTTTTAAGATTATTCCCTATACATCATTTTCAACACCTCATTATTGTAATAGTTAAAATAACTCTGTTAAACTAATTTTAAACTATCACTTATTTCCAATAATTAATAGCGAACAGTTCTTTGAACTCATTTTGGATGACTTCTTTTGGAAGAAGCGATCAGGAGTATTGGATAAAATTCAACTATAAATTCTGGAATGTTTTGCAAAGTATGGAATCAGAAACGCCGCAAGACAAAAAGTGATTAATACCATTCCCAGAAAAAGTCCCCTGGCTCCGGTCAGGAGATCACCATGATTTAGTCTCGTATCCTGTATTGTCACAATTAATAGTATAATCATGCTGATAAAACAAATGCTTATAAACCATGTTGCACCCGAATGCAGATGCTTCTGCAACAAGAAATAAGCCGAGCCAGCCATTGACATTAAAATCGGGAATCCAATAAAGATCGTTAAAGGCATGACTATAAGATCCGAAGAAAACTTCGTTGACTCGCGGTAAACAATCATGTAGGCTAAATTCAATAATGCCGCAATAATTCCAACCAAAAGTCCTGCGAGTAATGACTTTGAAAAAGTTGGGGTAGAAATAAAAGTTTTCATATAGCTAATATTTATATTTTCAATAGAAGAAGGCTACAAAATATAATCCGATATATTTTCATAAAAAATAATCAAACAAAGAGACCGCCTAAAGACGGCCTCTTAATTTCTAAGACATAAAACTGAAAAGCCTAGTTTTCATGGAGTTTTTTGTAGTCCATCCCCAAATGTTCCAATAGACTGACAAACAGACCTTTTGTGTTATTGGCATTTTTAATTTCCTCTATCTTATCATCTTTTAAGATGATTTCCAGATCCATAATCAATCCATCAACCTTCTTATGGGTAGCAGGTATTTCATGCCAGCCTTTCATTAAAGCTGGTATAGCATGGGAATTAGTTCCTGATACCTTTAATTTCGCCGTCGCTTTCATTCCTTCGGATTTCAGGCTTTGGATATTAAACTTTAAATCTGGAAACCCTTTAAGCAACGAACGATAAGCCGAAATGTATACTGGTTTATTTACTTCCTTTCCTAAAAGGGTTGTCCTGAAATTATCGGAAAGTATGGCATTCGCTTTTTCAAACTTACCTGCTTCGATATCAGTAAATATTTCGTTAACCAACATATTATTATTCATTTTAGAATTATTCATTTTAGAATCCTCCTTTTTAATTTAATTAATAAATAAATTTCAACAAAATAGTTTCCACAAGGAATTTTGTGCACACTTTAAATCTCGACCGTTCATCATCGAATACAAGATTACAACCCAGCAAATTTGCTGTCAGAGAAAATCTGAGCAAATGGTTAAATTACCCAAGCGCTCACCATCAACGTTATCTTACTGCAGGAGACAACATAAAATTACACTTCAAATAAATTCATTCTGCAAAGTTTTATCATTGTAATAAATATTTAACACGATCATTTTTTTATTTATTTTTTGAAATGACTGCACGCGAATTATTTTTTTTCAATATCTCAATATAATTTTTCGCACTTTCATTTCCCGGATCCAGTTCAATCACTTTTTCCAAGTAGTCCATTGCCTCCTTGTAATTTTTCTGCACGTTTGCCTTGTAAGCAGCAATATATCCATATGCTTCAATAAGCCATTTTTTATTTCGCTGTTCAGGCGTTTCCTTTAAAATAAGTTCGATCACTTTTTCATAATCCGGTATCGCCATTCCGCCTTCCATTGTTGTATCAATTGCCGCATCACTTCTGGCCTCCCAATAGTATCCGTAAGTTTGTTCAGGATATTTATTTGCATAACTACTGAATATTGAATCAGCATTTTTATATTCACCTGACAAATATGATGCTATTCCCCAATTAAACAAATCAGTATTCGTTGCGTTTGCATTTGATTTATAATATTTTCCAAGCCAATCGGCCTCGTCCTTGTAATCCCTTATTTTTTTATATAAGCCTGCAATGGTTTTATAATATTCAAATCTTTTTATGCTATCTTTTTCAATAAAAGATGCCCTGGCATAAAATTGCGCAGCAGAATCAGATTTCTCCGGAAACCGCGAGTACAGGTCCCCCATTGTTTCCATATCTTTTAAAATAAATGAAGTATCGGGCGCCTTGGCAAAATATATCCGCATATAATGCAATGCATTTACCGAGTCATTTAATCCGTTATAGCTATAGGCTATTAATTTATATAACCTCGAATCATCCGTTGAATCCTTATTCTCGAGCAGGCTCATGGCATTTTTTAATGCTGCGCCATATTGCTTGGACAGATATAACAAATCTGTCATCCTATAATTATTTTCAGAACTCTTATCTGATGAAGCTATGTAATGTTGCAAATAATCAATTGCCTTGTTCGGATCCCTGAAGTAGAAATAGTAATATAAAGCGTGCCAGGCCGGTCCATAATCAGGATCCTTGTTGGTTGCCTGGTAAAAATATTTCAGATATTCTTCTGGATTGTTCTGGGAAACAAACAGGAGTCCCAGACGGTATAAGGCTTCGGCATTTCCAGGGTCAATTTCCAATGCCTTATTATATGCCTTATATGTTTCCTGGCCATTCCTCAATTTGCGATAAGCATTTCCCAGGTTAATGTAAAGCGATGCATTTGACTTATCCTTCTTTATCGCCTTATTAAGAAGAACTATTGCATAGTTAATATTTCCGGAATCCAAATCGATATTCCCATTCGCAACAGCTGAAAGTATCAATGGATCCTTTTCGTTGGAATGAAACAGGGCAGTTTTAAAAAGCAAAGCGGCATCATCTTTTTTACCTTTTTTAAGTTCTAATTCACCTTTTGCGCACTCTATGAGAGCAATATTATCTACATTATTTGGAATCAGTTTAAAACTGTCTTCAATAACCTTTACTTTGTTGTCGTGCAGGTAACATGTTGTCAGCAGATACCAGGCTTCAGCATTCCGGTTGTCTTTTTGCAATATTTCATGCAACATACCTTCTGCACTTTGATATTTTTCATAATACATTAGTTTTTTAGCCTCCGGAACAGATTGCGCTTGTGCAATGCATATGGTCAATAATGATATCGAAAATGGCATTAATCGTTTCATACTCTAATCTTTATTAATTCATTTAAAATGAAAGTAAGGTTCAACATCCAGCACCTGGATGGGTGAATTCCGTGGCAAAAGATCACTGATATGTCTATTTCCGGCAATGGAGTGAATGCTGCTTTCAGTTTGCGGATTTGTCATAATTATATCGGCTTGAATCGATATAGAATAATTTAAAATCGCGCGTGCAATATTTTTTCCTTTCAAGGAGCCATACTTAACACTGATGTAATTATATTGTCTGATTTTATAAAATGCATCGATGAACACTTTTACTGCATCTTCTCTTTGCGGCTCAAATTCAGGGAATGTCATGAGATGAATATTGGCATTAAATTTTTTAGCCATTGAGACCGCCACATCCAATTTTCTAAACGGTACCTGCCAGGTGACCGGGAGTACAATATTTTTTATCCCGGGTGAATCCGACCCTTGTTTAATGGTTAAAACCAGACTGTTCGTTTTTCTTGCAATCCCGTCGGGGAAAACTTTAGCAAAAAATGGGAAATACGATCTATTGTCATTTTTATAAATTATAATCAAATCCGGATTGAATAAAAGAGCAGCTTTTTCTATTTTATTTTGGATGCTTCCTAATCCTGGTAAAATAGTTTCAATTTCTATTCCTGGTGCTCTTTGAGCTGCCGATTCGCGATATTTCCTGACATACTTTTGTACTTCAGATTTGGAGAGAATTTTAGTTGCGGGCGCAATCAAATAGCCGGTGGAGGAAAATATATTAAAGCCAAACCGGGGTTTGAACAGATATAAAATACAAACTACAGAATTCAACGGGTCAGACAATTCAATGGCTTTCCTAAATGCAATCTCGGAACCGTCTGAAAAATCCACAGGAACTAAAATATTTTTAAATAAAACAGCCACTGATTATCCGTATTGTTTTTACTAACACTATATCAGATTAAATGTACACCAGGGGTATTAGCGATGAATTAAAAAGGAATTAAAATGACATTAGAATTTTTGAGAAAATCAGTTTAGATAAAATAAGCTTGCAACAAACTGTAAATTGCAGTTTGACAGAAATATTTTGCATATGAAAAAAATATTAATTATTAGCCTTAGTCTGGTTATCTGCATGGCAGGCTGTATGCAAAAAAAGGATTATGAACTTTTCTTCAAAGACCCCTCTCTTTATTGCAGTACTGTCCATGAATTGAACACGATCGTCATGGGGAATAATTTTACACCGATAGTAGCTTCCAGAAATTATTTGTATGCAGCGGTTGCCGGTTATGAAATCATAGCAGCAGGTTATCCGTATAGATTTATTTCATTGGCTGGCCAACTACATGGTCTGAAAACGATTCCCAAAACCACCTCAAGTAAAAAAATAAATTATGAACTCGCTGCCCTGCTGGCTTTTTGTAAATTGGGTGAATCAGTTACTTTCCCTGCTGGCAGCATGAGATATTGGACGGATAGCCTTAAACAGCTTGCCCTGGATCATGGAATGCCCAAAGATATTCTTGAAAATACCATACAGTACTGCGACACAGTTTCTTCCATTATCATGGATTGGAGCAGGCATGATAATTACCTGGAAACGCGGGGATCTTCGGAATACGATGTAAACGATTCGCCTGGCAGGTGGATACCAACTCCTCCGGCCTATTTCCCGGCTTCTGAACCTCACTGGAGAGAAATAAGGGCGATCGTAATTGATAGTGTAAATCAATTCATGCCTCTTCCTCCCTATCCATTCAATGTAACAGATAAAAAAAGCAATTATTACAAGGAAGTAAAATTAATTGAAAAAACCGGTGAAAGCCTGACTCCTGATGAATCCTGGATAGCAGATTTTTGGGATGACAATCCATTTAAACTCAACGTATCGGGGCATTTGATGTTTGGAACTAAAAAATTTTCTCCACCTGGGCACTGGATGGGTATAGTAGGGATTGCCGCAAAAAAGTCCGGAGCCGATCTGCCTGAAACTGTTTATGCATATGCCAAGACCTCCATTGCTTTGTTTGACGCATTTATTCAATGCTGGAATATCAAATATATTTACAACACGATAAGACCAGAAACAGTTATAGACAAATATTTTGACCCAAACTGGAGACCGCATCTTCAAACTCCCCCTTTTCCGGAGTATACTTGTGGTCACTGCACAATTTCAGCTTCTGCGGCAGAAGCACTATCGAGCGTATTTGGTGATCATTTCGGTTATGCTGATTCTACCGAAATGGAATTTGGAATTAAAAGCAGGTCCTTTACTTCCTTTCGTGATGCTTCGCTCGAAACCAAAATTTCCAGGTTTTATGGAGGGATCCACTATAAATATTGTTGCGAGAGGAGTAATGAAATGGGTAAAGAGGTTGGAGATCTAATTGTAAGCCGGCTAAAAATGAAAAAATAGTTTTTCAAAAAATGGACTTTTATCCCATACTCGTCATTATTATATTAATGTCGGCTATATTCAGCTATGTCAATCATAAGTGGATCAGATGGCCCCAAACGATTGGGATCATGTCCATTTCACTCATTACATCTCTTTTGCTTGTAGTATTCGGCAGATATTCCAATATTTCTACGGTTTTCAAAAATCAAATAATATCGCTTGACTTCAAGGATATATTAATGAAATATATGCTTGGCTTTCTCCTGTTTGCCGGCGGATTCCAAATCAAAGCAATGGACTTAAAAAAAAACAGACTACCTATATTGACCTTATCAACACTCGGTACAATTCTTTCCACTTTTATTATAGGCTTTCTTACTTTCTTCGTATTTCAATATTTCTCACATCCAATCCCCTTTATTTACTGCTTGTTATTCGGAAGTTTAATTTCCCCAACTGATCCCATAGCCGTTCTGAGTATATTAAAAGAACAAAAGATACCCTATTCGCTCGAGTTAAAAATTGAGGGAGAATCTCTTTTTAATGACGGAGTTGCTGTGGTATTGTTCACCACAATTTTTCAGCTGTCTGTAAATCAGCAAAAAGAATTTCATCTTACGGAAGTATTTTGGTTTTTTATCCGGCAGGGATTTGGTGGCATCCTATATGGTTGGATCATCGGATATATTGGTTACATATTAATAAAGTCAATAGATGACTATAAAATAGAAATTCTCATCACCCTGGCGCTAGTTATAGCAGGTTATTACTTTGCTAGTTTTCTGCAGGTTAGTGGTCCTCTTGCCATGGTAGTAGCAGGACTTATAACGGGTGGAAAGACCAGGGACATCGGAATGTCCCTTAAAACCAAAGACTATCTGACTAAATTTTGGGAAATGATCTTTGAAATATTTAATACCATCCTGTTCCTTCTCATAGGTCTCGAAATGCTGGTTGTTAAAATGAACGGCAATATTCTAAGCATTGGACTGATTATGATCATTGCCGTACTGATCGCAAGATGGATATCAGTCGCTGTTCCGGTAAATTTATTAAAACCCTGGGCGCATTTCGAAAAAAATTCAATAAAGATCCTCACATGGAGTGGATTAAAAGGGGGTCTGTCTGTTGCATTGGCCTTATCGCTTCACACATCTGCTTATCGCGACGAATTCATAGCAATCACCTATATCATTGTAATCTTTTCCATACTTGTACAGGGATTGACAATTGGGCGTATTGCAAGGATTTCGTTTAAATGAATTCATTTTTTTCATTTTTCACTTCTTCTAAATGCCTGATGGGCTGTTCATCCATTTGGATTTCCCGCAGATATCTGATCTTTAAATGATCGTACAATGAATGTTTATCAATAAGCAGGGAAACCATGCCGGCAAGCATCCCTGCCAGCATCAAATAAAAAATGAGGTTATGCCGGTCTGTCATTTCCAGAACAATGATCGATGATGTAAACGGTGTCCGGGTTATGCCGGTAAGGAATCCTACCATGCCTGAAAGGATTAGCAGGTTAGTATTTGAATCTGTCAGGTGCATCCACCCGGATAAGACAGAGCCAATACAGGCTCCTGAACTAAGCGCCGGGGCAAATATTCCCCCTGCAGCGCCTGTACTAAAAGAAAATATTGAACCGGTCATCCTTATAGCTGGTGCGTACCAGGGAAGATTTTTATTGGTAGTGAATAATACTTTGGTCATAATAATTTTACCGGAACCGATCAGTTCAGTGCTTGAAATAAAACCAAGTAGAGCGATGATTAATCCGCAGATTAATACAAATATTATTTGCTCCCTTCTCTTTTTCAAACGGCTTCTCCAATTTATAATACCTGTAAGAATACGGCCGGTGATACTTCCTCCCAATCCTGCCAGTATGGAAACCAAAATAACTCCAAAGAAAATGTAACCGGACAATCCATCAATGGTCGGATATCCAAGGTATAAATAGGGACCAAATAAAGCCTGAGCCGTCAGTCCTGAAATAATCACTGCGGTAAAAAGAGCTGTCCGGAAATAACTCAAATGGGTTTTTGTTAATTCTTCGATTGCGAATACAATTCCACCGAGTGGTGTGTTGAAAGCAGCAGCTAGGCCTGCTGCCGCGCCTGTCATAATCATATTTCTTTTTGATATCTTGGGCCACCAGGCCGGCAGGACCTGATTTACTTTTCTGAAAACAGAACCGGCTATCTGTATTGTAGGACCCTCTCTGCCAACCACGCCTCCTCCCAGAATCATAAATAAACTGGAAATGATTTTAACTATAATTACGCGGATGCTGAGCAGACTTTTTATCTTATCATGATCGCGGGGATTGGCCAGTTCAATAGATGCCATAACCTGCGGAATACCGCTGCCTCCGGCAAATTTACCGAACCGGACCACAAGCCACCAGGCTATCAAAAAACAGGATGGCGTAATTATGAACAGCAGCCAATGATAAGATTTTAATAAAGTGTCCGTAGTACTTTCTGCAATCAGAAATAATTTGGAATAATATACGGCAATTAAACCTGTAATCAGTGAAGCAATCCAAAAAGGGACTGCCCGGAGGAAATTCTCCTTAAATTTTTCATTGCCTGCGGAATCAAATACTTTTTTAAAAAACCTGCGTATTGTTGACGACTTGCGACTGGCTGAAATTTCGTCCATAGGTTAAAGATAATACTTTCGAAAAATGACTTTACATTCTAATCAGATTCTAATCCCGAACTAACTTCTTATTAATACGAATCATTTATTTTTGCTACCCATATATTTCAACTATGAGAAAACTTTACATCTTTTTATTATTTGGCACCATCGGATGGATGGCATGCAACAGTAATGGAAGTAAATCAGGTTCCGCTGATACAGCAGCTTCCGCTAAAGCGGCTGATACTTCAATGAAGCCTTCTGCAGACACTGTAAAGAATATTACAGCATTGCCACCAGTACCCCCTGGAGCAAAAGTTTATTTTAAGAATCTGAGAAACAACGAAGTTGTTAAATCGCCTTTTAAAGTAATAATGGGTGTTAAAAATATCAAAGTCGATTCAGCAGGTTCCGTTGTGACCGGTGAAGGTCATCACCATATTCTAATTGATGCCGGCGATTCTGTTGCAGCCGGGGAGGTAATACCAAAAGACGCGCAACATCTGCATTTCGGGAAGGGGCAAACCTCTGCAACCATTGAATTACCCAAAGGGAAACATCGCCTTACCCTCCAGTTTGCCGATGGTATTCACCGTTCTTATGGAAGTAAGTTGTCTGCTACCATTGAAATTACCGTAAAATAAATAGTTATAGTAAATCCGGGTAATAAACAATCATGATCCCCGTTTTTTTGAAAGATTGCCCGCAGTAGGCAGTGTAATTATAAATTCTGTACCCTTTCCCAACTTCGAATGTACATTGATCCTGCCCTTATGAAGTTTTATAATCTGATTTGCCAATGAAAGGCCCAGACCGAATCCTTTTATATTCTGGTTATTACTAACGCGATAAAAAGGTTGAAATATATTTTTTAGCTCTTCATCAGGAATGCCTCTCCCCTCGTCTTCAATATAAATGATAATCTGATTATTTTCAGATTCCAGCCTTATGACAGCAAGATGCTTGTCTGAATATTTACATGCATTGACTGTAATATTTTTAAGAGCAGTTATAAGTAATTCTTCATTCCCGAATACAAGCAATTTTTCCTCCTCGTCAGGCAGTTTCTCAAAAACCAGTTTCACTTTGTGCGACTGATTGAGTTTTGTAATTTCTCCGGGTAATGCCATCAAAACTTCATCTACACGCACCAGATCTATTTCAAGACCTCCCGGATCGCCGGAAGCTCTTGCAAATTCAAGCAGTGTCTGTGTCAGTCTGCTAAGCTGACGAACGTCCTGATGTATGGATTCCATCGTGATCCGGTATTCTGAAGCTTCCCTATCCCGGTTTAGTGATATTTCAAGCTGGCTGGAAATAGAAGTTAGCGGAGTGGATAATTCATGCGACGCATTGGAGATAAACCTTCGGTGTATTTCAAAACCATCCTGCAAACGATAAAGGAGTTGATTCACTGTTTCTGCCAGATAATTCCATTCATCTTTGCCTTCACCTGATTTGATGCGACCAGCCAGGTTCTGTACAGAAATTTCTTTTATTTCATCGGCAATTTTTCTCAACGGAATCAGTAATCCCTTAGAAAACAAAAAACCGGCAGCAATGGCAATTAAAATTCCACCTGCAAAGCTGAATAATAAAATATACGAAAGCTGGACAAGCTTTTGTTTTCCGGCTTCGTCAAAAGCCGCCGCTACCATAACCACGCTGAATTTATTATCATGGTAATAATGAGATATGGCATCCCGCTTACCAAAACTGAAATATATATCCCCGTCCTCCCTGGTTCTGTTCAGAATATTTGTTGGAAATGGAAGGGTATCCCTAGCGCTGTCGCTATAGATATATATCCTGTTATTTGCCTGGTCATAAGCCTGAACTGTTTTATCCCTCATTGCCATCATGGTCGATGCATCAATGGCTAACACCATCTTTTGATCAAAAACAGTTGACTGGCTAAGGAGCCTGCCGGTTGTAATAGCCCAGTTGGTAAGTCTTGTTTTAAATGTATTCAGCCTGTTGATATAAGAAAAATAATAAATGGAGCCACATACAAGTACGAGTATTATCAGCACGATGGAAGCAAAAAGAATCGTTATCCTAATTCTTACCGACATGTACTCATTTTTCTTTGAGAATATAACCCATACCCACATGGGTCTGAATAAGTTTTTCTGAAAATTTTTTATCTATTTTATTTCGGAGGTAGTTAACATATACGTCAATAACATTTGTATTGGACTGAAAGTCAATTTCCCAGACATTCACCGCAATATCGGCGCGTGACAGGACCCTGTTTTTATTGCGTAGAAAATATTCAAGTAATTGAAATTCTTTGGCCGTTAAGTTTATTTTCTGACCATCACGATTTACTTCCTTGCTATCCAGGTTCATTTCAAGTCCGTTCGCCCTAAGCATGTTTCCCATCGGAAGATGCTCGTTGAGTGTCCTTTTAAGTAAGGCCCTTATTTTCATAATCAGTTCGCGAAATTCAAAAGGTTTGACCAGGTAATCATCCGCGCCCGCATTATAACCTTCGATTTTATCATTTATGGTATTCATGGATGTGAGCATGATAATCGGAAGGGCAGCATTATTAACCCGGATCATTTTACAAAGATCATAACCATTCACTCCAGGTAAATTGATATCGAGTATTATGAGATCATAAGTTTTTGTAAGTAAAAGTCTTTTGCCAATAATACCATCATAGGCTACTTCAGCATAATATCCGTATTCTGACAAACCCATCCTTAGCGTATCAGCTATTTTCTTTTCATCTTCAATAATCAAAATTTTCCTTTCCGCCATTTCATTTATTGAATGTATAACATAAAGTTCTGCAAAATAACAATGTAATTAAGTTAAAATAAATTCTAATCAAATTATAATCTCCCTATAATCTCCTGTTAATTATGCTACACCATATTCGCACTTATAACAGATCATCCATTGTTACAGTCCTTCAATAATATACTCTTGCCGATAGACTTCTCCCTGAATTCAGAAATGGCCGTGACGAAAGCCATTGAACTTGCTGGTTCCGGAGGTGCCGTTATTCATATCATGCATGTCGTGAATCCGGAAAAAAAGAGCAGCGACTTTACTAAAGGAGATAAAATTTCAGAATTGAATAAATGGAAAGAAATAATTGAAAGGGCGGTTCCAGAAACAGTAGTCAAAATTCATATTATCAAGGGCAAACCTGTGGAAAAAATGATCGTTCAAAAAGCTAAAGAGGTACATGCACAATTAATCATTTTGGCCAGGCATGCAAAACGCAAATGGCTGTCTTTTAAAAAACCAATTTCTTCATCCAATATTGCAAAAGAAACGCACAGTGCTGTTTTGACCATACAACCAGGTGCATTTCTCAATAAGATAAAGTCCATTGTTTTACCCATCCGGTCATTTATACCAAAGAGAAAGGTTGAAATACTTGCACCATTCGTAAATAATAAAGGAACTACCATTTACCTCGTATCTGTAATGAACCAGGAAGCGAATGACCTGGAATATTCTTCCACCTCCCACGCACTGATAGAAACTTACCGGATTTTAAAGGAGGCGGCTAATTGTCAGATAGTACACAAACTCGTAAATGACAATAATCTGGCGAAAACCCTTCTTCTATTTGCAGAGTCCGTTCAGGCTGATATGCTATTGCTCAACCCGGAAGAATCACAAGCAAGGTCAATTACCGGTCTGCAGGACTTGCCCTATTTACTAAAGCGCCAATCAAGACTTCAGGTGATGGCTATTGATCCTAATTCAGGAGAGCCGTGAAACGATTAATCTCTTACTATTCATTAATCTGCTACCATACCTTTCAATGAAACGATCTATTATAATTCTAGGACTGTTAATTGTTCAGTTATCTGTATTCGCCCAGATTTCAGATTCATTGGGTACAGAAAAAGAGTTAAGAGAAAAAGTATTGTCGGATATACAGGTCAGCCTGGATAAGAAAACCAGGTCTATTGATTCAACAGTTTTTCGATTAGATCAAAAAGTAAATGACCTGGATAAGTCCATAATCGAGACGAATAATGTAAGGGAAAAAGCAGATAAATTGTTGGAAAGGGTTCAGGCCCTTGAGGATAAACAAAAAGCGCTCGAACAAAACGAACTGATTGTGTTCGAGGCGAATTACCAGTCGGCAATAGTTAATCTATTGTACATGGACAGGGAAATCAAACCGGTAATTCTGTTTGAATCCACGAAAGAGTTTTTCGGGCTTTTATCGGATGTGACTAATCCGACGACTTATCCGGATTATAACGAATGGTTCCTAAAATTTCATAATTATATTGAAAAGGATAAGGACAAAGAGCCCACTTTAGATGTATTAATAAAACTAATGGATGTAACCGGAACTGCTACCGGCAATATTCCATTGGGAGGACCCATTACCACTTTGTTTTTTACGGGTATAGACGATTATATAAAAACACTGAGCAAAAAACAGCATCAGTTAAAGGAACAAAGTGAAAATATGTTTCTGCTGATTTCAAAACTGAGTCAGTTTGACCATGATAAAGGTGCCATAGAGCAGGACTGGGAACTCATTACCAAGGAACTTGATGAACTGCATTCTCATTATGAAGTGATTCTAAATCAGAATTTGAAAACACTTGGAATTACGCAGGCTGATTTTAACGAACGCTTTACTCGTGAAAACGATGCAGACAAAAGATACTCATATATAACCGGCATCCGAAAAAAGGCATCTGAACTGGTTGCTTCACAAAAGGAATCAAATCCCAAAGACTGGAAGGAGAATATTTACTATTCTCTGATGGATATCCAGTCCCTCAAATTACGATTTGGTAATATAACATTCCGTCTTCAGGCTTATATAGACAAGTATGAGAGCCTGCTGAAAGAATATTCAAAAGACCCGGCGATGGGTATAAAAATGACCGTATTGCAAAAGAAATTGAATGAACTCAAAGACATATTTGAAAATGCTTTTAATCCGCTGGACTATATCAATTCCACTACGAGAATGTATAAAGTAGTTTGACCTGAATTATTAATAAATAAAAAGTCTGTATATGCGAAACAAACATCTTTTTCTGAACATCCTGATTCCGATTTTCATGTTGTCCTGCGTATCAAGGAAAAAAATGGAAGCAGAAGAAAAGAAATATAACGATTTAAATTCAGCCTACAGTTCTCTACAAAACGATCTAAAAAATTGTACAACTAAGTCCTCGGATTGCGAAGCGAAAAGAAATACCGACAAAACCGAGATCGATGTTCTTAATAAACAAAATGCGTTCCTTAAAGAAAACAGTACCCAGGCTCTTAAAGAACTCGAGAATATGTCGGTCATTTCAAGTACCCAGGCAGAAAGTATAAAAAAATCATTGGATAATATAGGCGCTAAGGATGCCGTCATCCAAAGTCTGCAGTCAGAACTCGCCAAAAAGGACTCTATCAATCTGGTGCTTGTACAAAATCTAAAGGGAGCTATTGGTGACCTGAGCGATTCGGATATCAATATAAAGATTGATAAAGATGTAGTGTATATTGATATATCCGATAAGCTCCTTTTTAACAGCGGCAGCTATACCGTTACAACGAAGGCTAAAATGGTACTTGGTAAAGTGGCCAAGGTACTAAAAAACCAGCCTGACATTCAATTTATGGTAGAAGGGAATACTGACAATGTACCTTACAGGAGAGGCGATTTACTGGATAATTGGGACCTGTCGGTAAAACGGGCCACAGCTGTGGTAAGAATACTCCAAAACCAATACGGTTTAGTGCCCTCTCATATCACAGCTTCAGGAAGGAGTGAATATCAGCCGGTTGCTACCAATGACACACAGCAAGGAAGAGCACTGAATCGCAGGACAAGGATTATTATACTCCCGCAGCTCGATCAGTTTTTTAAATTACTCGAAAAGAAATAAATAAACTATGGAAAAATTCGAAATATATATTTCAGAAATTAAAACACTGAAAGTAAAATCTATTGGCCGGTTAATAGATTTGGATCATTATACCAGTATTCAAAGTGGCTACCCTGCTATACTCGATATTTTACAGAAGCATGCCCTGAGTGATCTTAAAATGCTTTCCATTGAAAAAATACAACGCCATTTAACGTTACTTCATCAACTGGGAGATTTATTCTCCTGGTTCGATAAGAACTACCCTGAACTGTTTATGCTGGCTCAAAATGGTAAACTTTCAAGGGACCAATTATTCAAATATTTAAATCTCCTGTTTGATGATATCAGGCTGGATGGCGACGTAAGTTCCGTACATTCCATAATAGGGATTTACTCAGTCATTCTGACCAAACAGAATTCCATTATAAGTTTAAAAAATAAAACAGAAGACATATTGTTAGAAAAGTCGTTAAGTCAACAGAAAATGAAAGTTCCTAATAGCTGAAAGAGTAAATAAGAAATCATTGAATCATTCCATTAATAGCTATGTAATGAAGTCTTTTACTTTTATATTTAATGGAAGAGAATGTATTGGTAATTATTCTTCTTCCACCAGGGGTAAAGGCTGGATCAAAGTAATTTTCTTTGAGCATTCCGCAGTCATCGTCCCCACTTCGCT
Organism: uncultured Bacteroidota bacterium; assembly: GCA_963711345.1. Taxonomy (GTDB): domain Bacteria; phylum Bacteroidota; class Bacteroidia; order Chitinophagales; family Chitinophagaceae; genus Puia. The sequence continues at coordinate 3,156,727 of CAVQDS010000002.1, forward strand.
TCACACAAATAAAAACAAAAGTATTTGGGTACAAAATATTCAAAATGGAGAATCAGTATGGCCCCATGAGCTAATACAGTCAATGGGAGAAAGCATTGAATTAATTACAAATAATAAGTTTACTAAAGCGGAAACAGCGGAAACAAGCAATAAATATCAATAGAGTCACCTGTTTTAACCAAATATTTCAATTCCTCCGGCCTCTTCTAATCCTGTTTTAATCAGGCACTAATCTTTATGAAATAAATTACAGTCGGCAAATTATTCTATTGGAGTTTTATTCCTTAACCGGTCATTACTATAAACATGGATTCCACGTGTAAATATTTTTAGTAAAATATAAATTGGGGGGTATGTACAATAAAAATTTGAGAATATTCCTTCTTTTACTATCATTTGAATTAATTGGCATGAATAAATATGGTCTATGCCAGGTGAAATCCGTTCCACAAAACGTTACAAATATTTTTACTACCATGTTTCCGGACGCAAAGAGTGTAAACTGGAGAAATAAACTTACTGATTACCAGGTATTCTTTCTTGCAAACAATTCCAAATGTGAAGCTAAATTCAGTCTGGACGGAAAGTGGATAAGTACAGAAAGGCAAATTAAAAATGACAGTATACCAGATAAAATCAAAGAGAATATCCGATTAAGCAAGTATACTGACTGGAACATTCAATCAGTGTATGTACTTAAATTTCCTGATCAGGACGATCAGTATCATATTGTAGTTACAAAGGATGATTTCCCGAATAAAATACTTTTTTTCAATAAAAAAGGTCAGCTGATTAATAATAATTTACTACTCTGAAATATGGTAGAGTTGTTATTTCTAAGGAAATTGTTATGGAAAATTATAATAAATATGTATCAGAGATTAAAAGGCTTGAAATTAAACCCGAGAAACGATTCCCGGATTTAAGTCATTTTAATGTTATAAAAAACAGGCCTCCTGAAGAACTTGAAAATCTGATGATTTACGCGTTGGGTGATTTGGCATTATTACCATCCGAAGAATTAAAACGTGAACTAACTTTAGTCAAACGAATGGAAAAAGTCTTTTCAAATATTGATACCAATTATCCGGGCTTATTTCAAAAATTCCAAAATGGAACCTTAAGTATCCGTGAGATTAAATTAAAATTGAAGCCTTTATTCAAATTCATCAGACTGGAACCGAAAATAATAACTTCAAAATTTATGGTAGGCCTTTATATTTCCATTTTGAATAAACAAAAATCCATATTAACATTTAAGAATAAAATACAGGATCTTTTGGTAGCTCGTCCTCTTCAACTTTAAGTAAGGAATAATTAAACCAAAGAAACCTTGAAATTATAAAACGCGGTCCAGGGATGTGGACTATTGGTTCTCAGTATCGATCCCTGCCCGTTTTGGAAACAGTTTATCAGCAGCAATCAGGATAAATTTACAGATTGGCTTTACATTACTTACCCGCCTTATTCCATTATTTAATGGCCAATAAATCTACAAATTCTATAACCGGATCTTTTGTCAGCAAATCCGAAGCATTAGCCATTAATGCCTTTGCTATTTCGCCTTGCAAATGTTTACTTCTTCCATCCTCCGTTTCAAAAGTGTCGAAAATCCCAAAAGTATTTTCGCTGATTTTTAATCCATACCATCTTACTGTTTGAGCTTCGGCTTGTGCAAGAGGTAAAGCGCTTTTTAAAAAATCAGCTACTACCTGTTCTTTACCTGGTTTGGCTTCAACTCTGGCCAGTAACGCAAACTTTTCCATAATGACAGGTTTACATGTATTTTTAATACTAAAGATAGTGAACAATTATAATCGTTCCTGTAGAATTATTATATAAAATATAGAAATTTTATCTGGCGACCACATGGTGGATTTGGTGCATACTTTTTGAAATTTTATTTGTTGAAAAAACATAGCTCCTTTCTAGAAAATCTACAAATATTTTCATGCCTAAATGTGTTGAGAAGGGTAGTAACTGTTTGGCGGCTGGTGCCAATTAACTGTGCAATTTCCTCATGTGTCAGGTAATTAGGAATGCGTACTTCCCTCCCAAACCACTTGGCAGAGTCTATAACTTCTGCAAGCAGTTGTTCCAGAAACATTTTCAGCCTTGTCTTCACATCGTTGCGGAGGATATTTTCCAGTCGACCCTCAAACCGCCTGATTCTAAATCCGCAAATCCTGCTGTATTTCAACGCTAAATTCGGGTACTTTACCAATAGGCAGTTGAAACGATCAAGGGTAAAGGAATTAAGTGTTACTCTTGTCTTGATTGCCTGGGCAAATTCACCATTTAAATTTTCTTTTTGCAGACTGACCTGCCCAAAGAAATCACCGGGCCGCAAAATATCCTTAACAATCTTGTTACCCTGACAGTCAAGATAACCCAGCCGGATCAGGCCTGTTTTGATGAAATAGATATTTGGATGCTGGTATGCTTCAAAATAAATATACTCGCCCTGGCTTAATTCTTTGTGGTTAAAGCCCTCCAGCTGAAAGTATTCTTCGTCCGTAAGGTCGGAGAATAAAGGAGAGTTTTTTACAGAAGAAGTATTTCCATTTGACATGGTAATAGGTATTAATCTGTTTATTTTGCACTATCCATTTTCATCTTGTCCATCTTGTCCATCTTGTCCATCTTGTCCATCTTGCCCATTTTGTCATCCATCATCATGCCCATTTTGCCGTTAACATCAACGTATTGTCCTTCTTTAAGCATCATCATAGAACCATCTTTCATTTTTAAATTGCCGTCTTTCATAATCATTTCACCATTGCTTAGTTTAGTCGTCTTTGCAAGTGTTGATTCTTTGCCTCCCTTCATTGAAATTACTTTTCCGTCTTTCATCACATAATAATCATTCATTGGTTTACTTGTTTGGGCAAAGCCTACATAACCGATAATCATTAATAATGCTGCAAATGGAAATTTTTTCATATAAATAATATTTATTGCTGAAAGGAATTATTCAGGAAGGCAAAGTTGATCAAATGGACTATTGAAATAATCACAGAAGTATAACGAAATCCTACTGATTGTATTCTAAGGACCATTTTATTATTTATTTTGCCCGAAAGAGCGATTCATCTTATTAATTTTGAGTAGATTACCGCAAGATGAAATATATTCTGTTGGTGGAGGATGATCAGCATATCACCACTCTTTTAAATCTTCACCTGAATTCGCCTTCTCATTCACTCACTTCCTGCGGAAGGGGACAGGACGCGCTAAAAAAAATTGAAAACAACGCATTTGATTTGATCATATTGGATATCATGTTGCCCGATATAAGCGGGCTATCCATTTGCAAGAAATTGCGTGATCAGAACAACCAAACACCAATAATAATGCTTACATCCAGATCTGATGAAACTGATAAGGTGCTGGCGCTTGAGATGGGTGCAGATGACTATATAACCAAACCATTTGGCGTGCTGGAACTAATTGCGCGTACAAAAGCACTATTGCGAAGAACTTCTCCAGTAGAAACAGAAAAGCTCGAAATTCCCGCTATTGACTACAAATCGCTGCATATTGATAAAGTCAAACGAAAGGTCTTATTAAACGGTGAAAGGCTTGATTTGACTTTAAAGGAATTCGATCTATTGTACCTGCTGGCCAGTAATCCTGGTAAACCGTTTAGTCGGAATGAGCTATTGGAAATAGTGTGGGGATTTGCTTTCCAGGGGTATGAGCATACCGTGACTGCACATATTAACAGACTCAGGATTAAAATTGAACCAGACCCAAATACGCCTATATATATATTGACTTCATGGGGTATTGGGTATCGATTTGCAGAATGAAAACAAAAACCTTTCCACTATTTAGTCGAATTCTCTTCCTGGTGTTCACTCTGATCACCGTTTTGAGTCTGACATTTTTGCTAATTGCATATCTGTCCGTCATTCATTTCTATCAGGCCAGTACACAGTTACTCAATAAGGACGTAGCATCACATATTGCTAAATTTACATCCCCTTTTGAACAGGATAGTCTGAACAAAAAAAAGGCAGACTCAGTATTTTATCAGGCGATGGTTATCAGTCCAAGCGTTGAAGTTTATTTTTTGGACACTACCGGAAAAGTAATTTATTATCATGGTTCACCCCGTGAAATCAGGTTACCTACAATTCCCCTGGAAAATATCAGGGAATATTTGAGTCGCGACGGTCAAAGCTATATTAAAGGTCCGGATCCCAGGGATCCGTCGGAGCCAAAAATATTTTCAGCGGCGACCGTTCAGGGGAAGTCTGGTTCGTTAGGATACATCTATGTTATCCTGGGTAGCACCGAATACCGAAATGTTACCCACATGCTTTATAAATCACATGCGGGTAGCTTATTACTGCAAACGTTCCTTTTTATTTTGTTTGCGACCATCGTCCTCACAATATTATATGTAAATCGCCTGCAGAGAAATTTTAAAAAATTGATCGGAGTTTTAAGAAAATTTGAAACGGGTGACCTATCCGCCAGATTTCCTAATAATGAAAAGAACGACTTGGCCCCAGTAACCCATGCCTTTAATAAAATGGCAGGCCGGCTGGAAGATAACATCGAAAGATTGAAAAAAGCCGAAGTAGAAAGAAAAGACTTTACAACTAATATCTCCCATGACCTGAGAACACCACTGGCCATTGCGCGCGGATATGCGGAAACGCTTTTACTCAATCTGGAAAATAATGATATCAATCAGTCTAAGAAATCGGAATATTCAAAACTTATTATTTCAAATATTCAGACGATTGAGCACATGGTCCAGCAATTACTTGATCTTTCACAAATGGAATCGGCAGGATTAAATCTTGAAAAGCAACCTTTTGTTTTTTCGGAAATCGTTCAGGAGCTTGTTCATTCCTTTTCGTTAGCAACTGAGGAAAAAAAGATATTGATTGAATGCATTAATTGTGAAAATGCTGCTTGGATTTATGCGGATATTCACATGATGGAAAGAGTTATCCAGAATCTGTTGACGAATGCCATAAAATTTACGCCCGAAAATGATCAAATTTGTATTTCGCTCAAAAGTCATGCGGGAGAACTGATTTTTTTGATTTCTAATGAAGGAGAAGCCATGAGTGGTCCTCTCTTAGGATGGCTCGAAGATAATAAAACAGACTCTTCCAGTTCCCGCCCTCATAACCACGGCCTCGGCCTGCTAATCGTAAAAACAATTCTTCAGCTTCACAATTTCCCCATCAAAGCTGAATTTAAAATTGATACAGGAAATATCATTTCATTTCGAATGCCCATAACCAATCCAGCGCTACCCTAGAAGACTTTACGTTATTCCTTTACGTAACCTAAAACAGTCAATAATTTTTTCATTCGAATGAGTTTTTATTTAATAACGGAGTGTCAGAAAAATCAGATATTTTGGACATAAACAAAAAAGAAATAGGTCAGTTAATATATTCAGATAGTCCGGATCTAACTAAACGACCAAATCTATTTCCTATCCAGGTATTGGTTTATTTGTTCCTGTAAATCCTTTTTGAAATTATCTTCCAGGGTTAAATCACCGACTTCATTACCTTGAAAGAGCCTTTTGACCATTCGGTTGATTGTCAAACTTTGGTTTAAAAAAATTCGACATACTGAACAACCAGCCAGGTGAAATTTAAGTGCGAATTGTTCCCTCAGTGTTAATTTCCCGATTTGCTTCTTTTCTATAAGAAAAGTTGCATGCTTACAATTGTAAGAAAGTTGTTTTAATTTATTTTTATTGGGTTCTTTCATTTCAATTGCAATTGAATTATATCCAGTTTTTCTGTATACAGGCTCTTAAATTAACTTTCGTCCGGTGAATAATTACCCAAAAATTGGAATCGGTAACATTCAATTGGCTGCAGATCGTTTCTGAGGCCAGATCATCCATATGTTTCATGGTAAAAACAGCGAGCCATAATCGAGGCAGCTTTTTCAGGCATTTTTGTAAAATATGACTTAGTTCTTTTTTACCTAAAAGGTCATACTCTTCCAAGCCAAATGCCTTTGGCTGGTACTCGATTTTCCAATGCCCATCCTGACTGTCAAAAAATTCAATCTGATCCGCATCAGATAAAGTTTTTTCGAAGCTGTTTCCCAATCCGGAGGATTTTTTTCTATATACGTCAATCACTTTATTTTTTAAGATTGCAATTAGCCAGGTACGCTCCGAACTTCGGCCTTCGAATTTTTCGGTTTTTTCGAGTGCCGCAAGAAACGTCTCCTGCACTAAATCTCTTGCCATTTCATCATCATTAAGCCTTGTATAGGCATAATTGTATAAGTAATCTGCATAGTTTTTTACCCACAATTGCGGGTTTAATATTGCTTTTTCAAGTTGGACAAATTGATTTTTACGGGTTTCCATTTGTCAAAAGCTGTTAAATATGATGTATTTTATTTGTTTTGTCGGAAAATTGACAAATCCCTTACACATATTTAAAATTATTTTGTAAGGCTTTATTACTTCCAGCGACAAATCAGAAGAAACTTATCAAAATGTCCTACAATAAAAATATAACAATGTTCAATTATGCCGCTTTAATTTCGATGCTGTCTCTTTTTTCATTTACTGGTCACCCTATAGGCAAAAATCAGGCTGGCACTGATCCCGGTTTCGCAGTTGTTGAGCTCTTTACGTCCGAAGGCTGTTCAAGTTGCCCTGCGGCGGATCAAGTGGTGGCTAAGATTCAAAAGGAAACCAATGAAAAATCTGTATATATTTTAGCCTTTCATGTTGATTACTGGAACCGGTTTGGTTGGAAAGATATTTTTAGCGAGCCGGCCTATTCAAACAGACAATACCAATATTCCTCATGGTTGAATGCTTCTGTATATACCCCACAAGTTGTGATAAATGGACAACAGGAATTTGTAGGTTCTGATGAAAGTAGGTTGCGAAGTTCTATAAACACCGCATTGCTTAAAACAAATCATGTTCATTTAAGTATAAATAGTATTAAGAAAAATGACTACAAGTTGAGACTACACTATCATATTGATGGGAATATTGCTAATAACTTACTTGTTCTTGCCCTCATCGAGAAAACTGCAAGTAGTAAGGTACTAAGAGGGGAGAACGAGGGCCGAACTTTGTCTCACGTCCAGATAGTAAGAAATTTTCAAACTATCTCTCTCGACGACCAAAGTGAAGGCGTGAATGAAATTGAAATACCGTCAGGTTTGGATAATCAGGGGCTGGAAATAATTGCTTTCCTCCAATCAAGGGAAAATGGGGAAATTACAGGAGCAACCAAAGTGGCCATATTAAAATGAAAGCCATCAAAGAAAAACATGCGCTGGTTATGCGGTGGACCCATTGGGTCAATTTTCCTATTTTGACTGTCATGATTTGGAGTGGACTCTTGATCTACTGGGCCAATGATGAATACTCGATTACTATTTTTGGGCATACTTTTATTCGCTTTTTTCCAGAATGGTTTTATAAATTGCTTAAGATTCCTTATCACCTGGCAGACGGAATGGCTTTCCATTTTCTCTTTATGTGGTTTTTTACCCTCAACGGAATATTTTACATTCTATATACCATAATATCCGGGGAGTGGAGACAACTTGTGCCGAAAAAAAATTCTTTTAAAGAAGCCTGGCTTGTTTTATTACATGATCTCCATATACGCAAAACGGCGCCACCACAAAATAAGTATAATGCAGCCCAGCGGATCGCCTATACTTCGATTATAATAATGGGGTTGGGGTCGGTGGTGACCGGATTGGCTATTTATAAACCCGTTCAATTTTACTGGCTTACCTGGATTTGTGGAGGGTATCATTTTGCGCGAATTATTCATTTCGCCTTAACACTGGGTTATGTTCTTTTTTTCATGATTCATGTTATTCAGGTCATCATCGCGGGATGGAATAACTTTAGATCGGTCGTCTCGGGTTTTGAGATCGTAGATGAATTGGAGCCCGTCCCAGCAGCGATGACAATTGAGGAGCCTACACCTCTCTTCACAACGGATCCGGAAGAAAAGATGAGTCTTCCAGGTCATGAGAGTGATTCAAAAAAGAACCAGCCTTAGATAGAAATTATGAAAACGCCGAAGATAAAGAAGCCAAAAAAGGAACTTACGCTGAATCAAAAAGTGAACAGACGGAATTTCATTTCTTTTACAACTTTTTTAGCTGCCGGCGCAACAGCGTTTGGTGGTTGGAAATGGCTTTACAATTCTCCACTGGAAAAAACCGGAATTACCGGAGGCGCTCACAAACCATTACGTCAGGCACTAAACAAAACGGAAGTTTTTTTCCGGAATTTTTTTAGCAATAAACACCTGGTTAAAACCTATCCAAAGGAGAAAGCTGCAAAGGTGGTCCGGGTAAATAGTAATATTGGTATTGATGATGTTGGTTTCGATTCGGAGAAATGGATTTTAAGTGTATTGAGAAATGACGGACAAATCCTTCAGTTAACGATCGATCAAATCAGGGCTTTACCTAAAACTGAGATTATTTTTGATTTTAAGTGTGTCGAAGGCTGGGACCAGATTCAGCACTGGGGAGGTGTTAAATTCAGTGACTTTCTTTCACATTTTGGACTCGAAGATCAGGCGAAAATGGATTATGTGGGAATGCAAACTCCTAATGGTGAATATTATGTAGGGCTTGAAATGGAAAGCGCTCTTCACCCGCAAACTATATTAGCCTATGAAATGAACGAAAGACCCCTTGTACTGCAACATGGAGCCCCGCTGCGACTCATTATTCCTGTAAAATACGGGATCAAAAATCTTAAACGTATAGGCATGATTTCCTTCAGTAATAAACGGCCGAGGGATTATTGGGCCGAACAAGGCTATGATTATTACTCAGGACTTTAAACGTTTATATATTGTTAAGACGAATGAAATTCTGTAAGGATATGATTGAAAGAGCGACTAAGGGGTTATGAAACGTATATATTTTTTTGTGCTGCCTTTTTTGATTATTGGATTAAATGCCTGTAGCCAAACCACGGCAAAACAGGGATCCTCAGAAGATGCTTCGGTTTACCCGGATGCAAAGCCAAATAGTTATTGGAAAAAAATGCTTTCTCCTGAAGCCTATGAAATTCTGGTCAATAAGGGAACAGAAACACCTTACAAAAATCCATACTGGGATAATCACCGCAAGGGAATTTACGTAAGTGCCGCTACTGGTAAACCTATTTTTAGTTCAGATACTAAATTTGACTCAGGCACCGGTTGGCCAAGTTTTTATGCTCCAATCGATCCAAAAGCAATCAGAATTGTCAGTGATCGTTCTGATGGCATGGTAAGAGATGAAGTGGTGGAAGCAAGTACAGGGTTACATCTGGGACATGTTTTTGATGACGGACCTCCTCCTACTGGCAAGCGTTATTGCATGGATTCTTACGCCTTTAAATTTATTCCAGCCAAATAATTTTTTAATAGCCATAATAATATGAAACCGTTAAAAGGATTTTTATATACAATTTGCTTATTGACTTCAATCTTGATCATTGAATGTGCCCAGGCGCAGGGTTCAAAAGCAGATGAGTCATTCGCCAAAATACCAAAGCCAAACGGCAATGAAAAAGTAGCCACATTCGCCGGCGGTTGCTTTTGGAGTTTGTCGGAAGGTTTATCAGAATTAAAAGGAGTGAACAAAGTAATAGCTGGTTATGCAGGTGGTACTACCAAAAACCCTACCTATGAAGATGTTTGCACAAAGACAACTGGCCATGCTGAAGTCGTTCAGGTCTATTATAATCCTGATGTGATTTCTTATGTTGTCCTGGCTCAGGCTTTTTTTTACGCACACGATCCAACTACTCTTAACCGTCAGGGTCCTGATGAGGGGTCCGATTACCGATCCATTGCATTTTATAGAAACCCCGAGGAGAAAAATATTTTGAAAGAAGTAATCAAAAAGGTAAATGAAAGTCATCACTATGCAAATCCTGTCGTAACTGAACTTTTACCTTACACAGTGTTTTACCCGGCTGAAAACTATCATCAGGGTTATTATAGATTGCATATGGATAATCCTTATATCGTTAGCGTATCGGAACCTAAAGTATTAAAGTTAAGAAAAGCTATGAGCGCTCAAATAAAACCGGAGTTTCAACATGATGAAGCTTTAAAAAAAGATTAAAATACTGTAGGGATTTCCCTAAATGACATTTAACTGAATAAACAAATAAAAATGAATAAAATCTTTTCCCTGGTAGTTGTGTTTTTTATTTCAATCTGCAGCATTCATGCGCAAAAGTCTGAAGTATTCTGTACGAACGGGATAGCTATAAAAGGATATGATCCGGTCGCATTTTTTAAGGAATCAAAACCAGTCATGGGCCATGAAGTTTTTTCCTACCGGTGGAAAGGCGCAACCTGGTTATTTTCTACCAAGGAGAATCTGGAGGCTTTTAAAGCGGCACCAGTAAAATATGCGCCTCAATATGGGGGATACTGTGCATATGGAGCTGCCGAAGGTCACAAAGCACCTACGGAAACAGATACCTGGACAATTTCAGGCGATAAACTTTATTTTAATTATAACCAGGAAGTTCGGGAAATGTGGATGAAAAATCAAAAAACCAATATTGACAAGGCTAATGCTAATTGGGATAATATAAAAGACAAAGAATAAAAGTCTATTTATTTTAAGGAGGTTAGTGATTCAACGTCTAAGATTGTCAGGGACGCGGTCCTTTCGAAGCTACGCCAACATTGTTTTTTTTAATCATGGCGGCACAATGAAAAAAAGGTAAGGGTTTACTCCATCCCAAGCGCATTGTCGATTGCCCGAAATATAGAAAATTAATTTTTAATCTTTTTTTAATAAAAATAATAAATCAGAGCGTGAAAAAATTAGAAAACAAAGTAGCAGTAATTACAGGGGCTACATCGGGAATGGCGCTGGCTACTGCCAAATTATTTGTAGCCGAAGGAGCATATGTTTTTATTACAGGCCGTCGTCAAAAAGAACTAGATAAAGCTATTAAAGAAATAGGAAGTAATGTCACGGGTATTCAAGGGGATGCCAGTAACCTGGCAGATCTAGACCGCCTTTATGAAATAGTAAAAGCAAAAAAAGGACGTATTGACATTCTTTACGCAAGTGCAGGCTTAGGTGAATTTGCCCCTATTGGTGGCGTAACAGAAGAACATTTTGACAAGATATTTAACCTTAATGTAAGGGGCACGTTATTTACCGTACAAAAAGCATTACCCTTACTTACTGATGGTGCATCAATTATTATGACCGGATCAATGGCAAGTATTAAGGGCCTTGAAAACTTTGGTGTTTATAACGCCAGTAAAGCTGCAGTACGTTCCTTTGCCAGAACCTGGACTGTAGATCTGAAGGCAAGGAATATCCGGATAAATGTAATTAGTCCCGGTCCAACTGAAACAGCAGTTTTCGACGGCCTTGGACAGGAGGCAAAAGATGGTTTTGCTTCTATGATTCCTCGTGGCAGGCTTGGGCAACCAGAAGAAATAGCCACCGTAGCACTTTTCCTGGCTTCCAGTGATTCAAGCTTCGTTACAGGCACAGAGTTGTTTGTTGATGGAGGAGTTGCTCAAATATAATTTTGCATTAAGTGATTAGATTCATGAGAAAAAATCAAAGGGACAAAGAGTTATTTTATTTTTTCAAATTCACCAATCTGCCAGGTTTTATCAAAAAATGCCTGCTCCGTTCCATAAAAGCGGAATAATGGAAACCAGCCCTCACCGGCCTGGGTTTGAACCCAGTTTGATTCTTTCCCTGATGGTGATTCAGGACCGATATAAAGATCAATGCTCTCATCTGAATTTATTTTTAAATTCTTATCTCTTGAATCAACAGCCGTAGCTCTTAATTTGTCTTTTGTATTTATATTGTCAATAAAACAACGAGTATTTTCGCTATACAATACTAGTGACCAAAAATTGGAGGCTGTAAACTTGGGAGGTAAATGCAGTCTATAAGTGTTGGAACCGGATAGAAAATTCCCATCTTTATCTTCTTTAGTAGTTAAATAACTTGTTGTACCCGGGCCGGGTGTATTGGATTGCATGCCTTTGGTTACAACGACCGCTTCATAGAAATACTCATTACTCTCATCTAAAAAGTAGAACTGCTTATTGAAAATGGTTATTTGGAAATTGGTCAATAAGCGATACCAGCCTGTATTTAGATAATAGGAAGAATCCTGTCTTGGGATAATTTGGTTAGCACGGCACATGAGTTCACCGAGATAAGCGCCTTCTGCAAAAATGGCTTTTTGCTTTTCTGTTGGATTAAAAGGTTTCCCTTTTTCAATACCCAAATATTTAATATAGGTATAGAAAATTTTATCGACATCATTTTCAGGTTCATTTTGAATAACCTGGTGAAGTAATTCAAAATATTTTAGCCCTCTGAAGGGATAACCGACAAAACTTTTGTTGGTATTGGAAATAAATTTTGCAGCTTTCATAGGTTGGCCATATTTGCCCACCAGGAATGTCTGTTTCATCTTTTGATTGACTGCTTTATCGGTTGATAAAAATCTCGTATCACTTATCTTTTTCTTGGTGGATCCAATCAGACTTTTCTGCTCAATCCAATTATTTTTCTCTTGCTGTTATCGATTCTTTGTTTGTTAAGGCAGTTTAAATCTTTGGGGCTTTTTCAAGAATCGTCGATCTTTAAAACAGGAACGAATACATATTAAAAACGAACGACAAAAATAATCGGAAGGCAACATGGATTTAAACGATCCCAAAATATAATAGACCTTGAACGGAAATCGAATCTATGAATTGATTTTACAGCTATTTAAGAACGTTTCTTTATCAAACAATAGTGAGATAGTATGATATTTCGAAATTCTCGAACCGCTTATTGAAGTGAAAATAGAGGAACAATTATCATGTTTCCGGGAAGTTACATGAAACAAAAAAGGAAATGATCTTGATTGATCATTTCCTTAAGTGACCCTTCTCGGGCTGATCTCGAACCGCTTTTTGAGAGATTTACAACTTTTAGCTTCACTCTCTGCCTGAGTTATCTTATTGTTTTTTCAATCCGGACCAATTGCCCAATTGCCAGTAGAAACTCACTTTTTTCATACATACACTGTATCGAAAACAAGCACTATTTTTTTGACCAAAGGATAAAAAGCAATGGTTGTCAATTGAATGCAATATGGCATGTTTTTTTCGCATTGACTGTCAATTAAAGTCACCGGCTTAACCTGATGGTGAACTCTGGGACCTGGTTTAACCAAAAAAAATAAATGACAAAAGCAACACGCGTTTTTTTAGCTTTCGTTTTGGCATCCTCTGTATTGATCAGCGATCATTCCCATCACCGATCCACTTCTTATTCATATGTGCAACCTGCGCAGCATGATGATGGGTTGCCAGTTGCACCGATATATGACGAAGGGGTAGATACCGGTAAGATTGTAGCACTTACCAAACTTATACTGGCTGATAAATATCCAAATATTCATAGCATGCTCATCCTCAGGCATGGCAAACTCATTTATGAAAATTATTTTGCTGGCGAAGATGTTGATGATGCAACACCTGTGGGTTATGTAAATCACACGATCGATGATCTGCATGATTGCAGGAGCATTTCAAAAAGTTTCACCTCGGCCTGCATTGGTATTGCCATCAAACAAGGTTTTATCAGAAGCATTGATGATCCGATATTTCCATACTTCAAAGAATATGCAAACTGTTTCGATTCGGCTAAAAGAAAAATAACAATCCGGAACCTGTTAACCATGACCAGCGGGTTAAAATGGGATGAAACTGATTACAGTGATCCTAAAAACAGTTACTTTCAAATGAGGGCAAGTAAAAACCCGGTCACTTTTATTTTGAACTTAAAACTTACATCTGCACCAGGTACAGTCTGGAATTATAGCAGCGGCAACACACAACTTTTGGGAGAGATCATATGGAAAGCTACGGGCGAAAGACTTGATAAATATGCCGCGAAGAATTTGTTTGCTCCTTTAGGCATCAGCAAGTATGAATGGCGCCATATGCCTAATAATGATCAGCTGCCCGCTGCCGCATGGGGCCTTAGATTAAGGTCGAGAGATTTGGCCAAATTCGGGTTATTATATATGAACAATGGCAAATGGGGCAACACACAGATTTTAGACAGTGATTGGGTAAACCAATCATTAAGTGCCGAGGTTTCCAGGCCATCGGAAAATCCCAATGTACCTCGTGGTTATGGTTTTCAATTTTGGACCGACCTACTTATACAACGTCAATACAAAACTGATATTCCCTGGGCAACTGGCTATGGCGGCCAACTAATATTTTTTTGGAGATCTATGAATATATTAGTGGTTTTTACCGGGTGGAATGATAACCCAAACGATCCAAATGCGATTGTGGCATTTTACATCAACATTGTTCCTTCGGTAAAAGAGATGCAACCTTACTTTAAGTAATGCGAAGTTGTATAATTGAAAATTAGACTGTAAGGTCAATTCCCTTCTATAATTTATTATTTGTTAGGTTAACTATTGCTTTTCAGAAATAACATACTTTCTGACAATACTAATTTTAGATTTAGAAATATATCGTTAAAACAGACGGCGGAGATTTTGGCCAAAAACAATATTTAGGCAGATGACTTTGAAGCTGCTATTATACTGAATTTTCTTTACCATATTGCCCAGAACGATAACAAACACAAAGCATATAAAAAGATAAACACCTTAATGGGAAATCGAACCTATTAAAAACGTAGGCCCATATTAACTTTCAGCTCATTTTAGCCTTTCATCCATTAAAGGATGGGGCAATTTATTGTCAGTAATCGAACCATCAAACAGAGTGTCGTAACTTATTGGTTAGTATAATCTACTGGCATAAAAAAACGAAACATCCTAAATTAGAATGTTTCGTTAAGTGACCCCGCTCGGGCTCGAACCGAGGACCCAAAGATTAAGAGTCTTTTGCTCTACCAACTGAGCTACGGAGTCAAAAATTTGAGTGGCAAATATACAGGGATTTTATTTTGCAGAAACTATTTAGACCTTATCTTTGCAGTCCTTTAAAGGGAGCATAGCTCAGCTGGTTCAGAGCATCTGCCTTACAAGCAGAGGGTCCGCGGTTCGAACCCGTGTGCTCCCACTCAATACAGATAAGGGTTTCAAGAGATTGAAACCCTTTTTGTTTTAGTAAATTCGGGCTTGATTTGACATACAACACTGAAAGAAGCAGAAGAACTTGTAATGGAAAAATCTAATAACACATAATCAAAAAAAATGGAACAGAATAATCAGAACACCGCACTGCTGGTCATGGATATGCAGACAGCTATAGTCAACAGATTGCCAGATTCCAAATTACTGATCAGTAATGTTGCAAAAGCCATAGTTCATGCACGAAATAAAAAAATCCCTATCATATTTGTTGTCGTTGGATTCAGGCAGGGAGCGCCTGAAATCAGCCCTAACAATAAAGGATTCTCTGCGAATAAAAATATCATGTTTGCAAATATGGAAGAATGGATAAAAATTCATCCAGATATCTTACCACTGCCTTCAGAGATTCTCGTAACGAAACGCCGTGTGAGTGCATTTACGGGTAGTGATTTGGAAGTCGTTTTAAGGGCTGGTAGTATTTATCATCTGGTACTGACGGGCATTGCTACCAGCGGTGTTGTATTATCAACTGTGCGCGAAGCTGCTGACAAAGATTATCGCATGACTGTGCTGGCAGATTGTTGCGGAGATGGAGACGAAGAAGTACATCGCGTACTGACCACCAAAGTTTTCCCCCGTCAGGCAGATGTACTCGCATTGGAAGACTGGCAATAGATTTAGTGGCCCATCAGGATAGAACACCTATGTACTGTATCCGAACAGTTTCGTATACATCTCGAAATTCAAAATACTGATATTCAATATATTATTTTACTGGCACTTTCTTAGCGCATATAACGGTGGATTTGGTCATTATCAATCACTCTGCAAAACCGGAAATAACTATGCTAAAGAATTATTTCAAAATCGCGCTCAGAAATGTCGCCAGGAATAAAGTTTTTGCAATTATCAATTCCCTGGGACTAGCCATCGGTATCAGCGCCTGTCTTTTAATTTATATCGTGACGGCTTTCGAACTCAGTTACGATACTTTTCATCCGGACAAGGACAGAATCTATAGGATCGTTACTAATCTACAAAATGGGGCTTCCAAAAATAATCCGATGTCCACCATTCCGGATCCTGCAGCAAAAATAATCCGTTCATCTGTTTCAGGATTGGAAACAGTCGCAATGTTCCATAATTACTTTCCAAAAGTGGCGATCCCTGAGGGGAACAAGATTGTCAAAAGATTCTTCCCATCCAATGAACCTGGCGTACCATCCCCTGTCATACTGACTGAACCGCAGTATTTTGAGATATTTAAATATGACTGGCTTGCCGGAAATCCGGTAATTGCACTTAGTGAACCTTTTCGTGTCGTGATTAGTGAAACCGAGGCAGCCAAATATTTTGGGAATATACCGTCAGATCAGGTTATGGGAAAGACAATTATTTATGACGATTCACTCAGGTTGACGGTAACCGGTATCGTAAAAGACTGGAACAAGAACACTGATTTTAATTTCAAAGATTTTATTTCTTACAGTACTATTCAAAACAGCTTTTTGATATATCAGGGAAACTGGAATAACTGGGGAGGGTGGAACAGTGCTACACAGGTATACGCGAAACTAAATGGTCAATCGACTCCCCGACAAATAAATGCGCAGCTTACCAAACTTGTAAAAGAGCATATGAAATTGCAGCCTGATGAGCAGGCCAAAATCCTTCTTCAGCCTTTAAGTGATATTCATTTCAACGGAGATTACAAGGATACTTATTCCCGACAGGCGCATTTACCCACTTTATACGGATTAATGGCCATTGCGGCTTTCATTTTAATTATTGCTGCCATTAATTTCATTAATCTTTCCACAGCACAATCCGTTGAGAGGGCAAAGGAAATCGGTATCAGAAAGGTGTTAGGCAGTAGCAGGATAAATATTGTTCTACAGTTTCTTAGTGAAATTTTCCTCCTTACGTTATTTGCCGGAGTGCTTTCCGTGATTGTTATGAAACCATTGATCTATCTTTTTCACGATTTACTACCTCCCGGAGTTGATTTAGGTTTTTATAATCCAATTACAATTATTTTCCTATTACTTATGATCCTGGTAACTTCTCTGCTGGCGGGATTCTATCCTGCCAGGGTTTTATCGGGCTATTTACCTGTTATTAGTCTGAAAGGTGAGGGTTCCCGTCAGGTAAGTAAAGGTGGTTACCTGCGAAAATCATTGATCGTTTTTCAATTCACCGTTTCGCTGGTATTTATTATTGCCACACTGATCATCGGTAACCAGATTCGTTTCATGCTGAATCAGGATATGGGTTTTACAAAAGATGCTATAATCAATATAATGCCAAACGGAAATTATCCGAAAAGTCAGGTGAAACTCTTTGCTGACCGACTGAAAACGATAGCAGATGTTCAAATGGTTAGTCTGAATGACGGACCACCTGCAGGTTCGGGTCACGGCGGTACAAGTATTACATACAATAATATAGAAATGTACACGGAGGCTTTTGGCACAGATGAAAATTATGTTCCACTATACCAACTGAAACTCATTGCAGGGAGAAATATTTTTCAGAGTGATACTATCAGAGAACTGGTAATTAATGAAACCTGCGCGAGAGGACTTGGTTTTAAACAACCGGAGGATGCAGTAGGCAAGTTAGTGAGCTTCGGTTTTAGCAACGGACCTGTAGATGTTAAGCGTCCTATTGTAGGTGTGCTCGCTGACTTTCATTCTGAGTCGCTGCATGATCCAATAAAGCCTGTTACTATCGCAAATGATCAGAGCAGAACGATTGCAGTCAGATTAAGCAGTCAAAATAAACACCCGAAAGAGTTTCAATCTACGATAGAACAAATTGCGAAAATATGGAAATCCGGATTCCAATATGAACCCTTTGAATATAAGATTCTGGACGACCAGATTGCGAAATTCTATGATAGTTATCAAAAGACAAATCAAATAATGACAACTGCCATGGTGATAGCCATTTTTATTTCCTGCATGGGTTTATTCGGTCTTGCCGCTTTTACTGCTGTACAGCGGAGAAAAGAAATAGGTGTACGAAAAGTTTTAGGTGCAACCGTTTCCGAAATAGTTGTATTACTGTCAAAAGATTTTCTGAAGCTGGTAATCCTTTCTCTTGTCCTGGCTTCACCAATCGCCTGGTACTTCATGAGCAAATGGTTGAATGATTTTGCTTATCGTATCAACATGAGTTTTTGGATTTTCCTATTGGCAGGATCAATGGCTTTGTTGATTGCATTCATAACTATAAGCTTCCAATCCATCAGAGCGGCAATCGCGAACCCGGTCACTAGTCTTAGATCAGAATAGGATTTATGGGTTATGAGATATGGGATATGAGTTATGGGATATGGGTTATGAGATATTGGTTAAACTCATAATCCATATCCCATAACTCATATCCCCCGAGATATCCCATAACTCATATCCTCCGAAATCAATTACCAATTCGTTTAAACAAACTGACGGGTGTTTCGGGAGTAATGGGAGTTCTTAATAAAGTAAGTGTATCACCTGAAATACTTAGCTCATCATTTTGGTAAATTACCAGTCGCCCAATCTGAGCATAGTTGAAATAGAGTTCTGTTACATTTCCAATGGTAACGGAGGTTGTATCACCGGCAGGTTCCGTGATATTATTGAATGTAATATTATTCCAAAATGTACTTGAGTCGGAAGAAAAAGTACCCTGCAATGAGAGTTGACTGTTTAATGTGACTCTATAAGAACTATCAGGATTCAGAGTCAAAACTACAGGCGAATCAGCTAAAGGGACCGTTCTGAAAAGTCCGCTCGAAGTACCGATCCACTGCCACTGCCCGTCATATTGCCCGTTGTTTTGCCCATTTGATTTTGACTCATTTATTCCACCAGGATTGATTAATACGGCAGGTTCAGATTTTGTGCAGGAAATCAGGGTGACTGACAGCAGGAAAAAGGCAGCAAACAGTCGGTTCATTATGGTTTTTCTAATATGACAATTCGTTAATGTTAATGGTTGCATACTCAAGGCTTAACATCTCATTCATCATAGATTAACAATCTTAACAAACCTGTACTTTACTTTTGCAAATTATTTGAATTCTGCATTGAAATGGATGAAAACTTTCCTGGTTTGGGTACTTGCGCTGCAAATTCTCAATATGAGTATGTGGAGCGAGGCTTATAATTCATATTACACAGGAGACGATTTCGGCAATTGCACCAATAAGCAGGCAGATCCTACAGAAACAGTTGTAGAATGGCTGGTCGAAATGAAAATGGGTCAGCAGGATGCATTTAATTACAATCATAATATTGACTGTAAGAATACAGTCAAGGCAATTGGCTGGCAAATCGATCTGGAAAATCAGGGAGTTTCAGTCACGCTGTATAAAAAAAGCAATCGCGTAATTTTTCCATATACTTCAGATATCCTTCAGACTGTATTTTCTGAAGTCCAGTCCCCTCCTCCCGACGGGGATTTTAGTTTTACTGCCCCAAAAATATCATGATCATGTTCATTCAGGTGTAATCGTTCCTAACCTGGAACGAACCTGATTGATATTGATCGAAACAACCTGCAATTCGATCGCTATAACCAGATTTTATGCAAAAAATCATTCAGAAAATCATCGCATTTTCTTTAAAGAATAAATATTTTATACTCTTTGCTACCGCGCTTTTGATTATCTACGGGATTATAACATTCAGGAATATGTCCATCGAGGCATTTCCTGATGTAACCAATACAGAAATCACGATCATCACGCAATGGCCGGGCCGTAGTGCTGAAGAAGTTGAGAAGTTTGTGACTATTCCGATTGAAATGGGCCTGAATTCTGTTCAAAAGAAGACAAGCCTTCGTTCGACCAGTGTATTTGGACTTTCCATGGTTAAATTAATTTTTGAAGATGAAGTGCAGGACAGCTATGCGCGGCAGCAGGTAAATAATATGCTCGTGAATGTTACACTTCCCGACAATATCAGTCCCGGAGTACAACCACCTACCGGACCCACAGGAGAAATATTCAGGTACACCCTTAAAAGTTCCATCGGGCGTGATCCGAGAGAACTCAAAACCATGCAGGACTGGGTAGTTGACAGGCAAATTCGTGCAGTTCCCGGTATCGCAGACATCGTGAGTTTTGGAGGTATGGTAAAAGCTTATGAAATAAGGGTGAATCCGGGTCAGCTGAATTCCCTGGGCATTTCTGAACTAGATGTTTATAATGCCGTTAGCAGAACCAATTTTAATATCGGAGGAGATGTCATCGTCGATAATTCTCAGGCTTATGTGGTGCGCGGAATCGGTTTGCTTAATGATATCAATGAAATTAAAAATATCATCATTCAAAATATAAACGGAATTCCAGTACTCGTAAAGGACGTGGCTGATGTACAGATTTCAAATCAGCCAAGACTGGGTCAGGTTGGAAGGTCGGATGATATGATCGTGGATGGAAAGAGAATCGTTAAAGATGACAATGACGTTGTAGAAGCAATTGTACTTATGCGTAAAGGTGAAAATGCGGCTGAAGTGATAAAAGCATTGAAGTCGAAAATCATCAAGATCAATCAAAAAGTGCTCCCACCTGACACGCAAATAGTACCCTATTATAATCGCGAGGACCTGATCAGCTATGCAACAAATACAGTTCTTCACAACCTGGTGGAAGGAATTCTGTTGGTTACACTGCTGGTTTCGCTTTTTATGTTCAACTGGCGGACGACTGTAATTGTCTCGATTATTATTCCAATATCCCTCTTATTTTCTTTTATCTGTCTGCATCTGATGGGCATGTCGGCCAATCTTTTATCACTGGGAGCAGTTGATTTTGGTATCATCATAGACGGTGCGGTAGTGATGGTAGAAGGAATGTTTGTGGTGCTCGATATGAAAGCAAAAGACATCGGGATGGAACGATTCAACAAACTCACTAAAATGGGTTTGATCAAAATTAAAGGAGCCGAATTGGGTAAAGCCATCTTTTTTTCAAAAGTTATTATCATCACCGCGTTACTACCCATTTTTTCCTTCCAGAAAGTTGAAGGAAAAATGTTCTCGCCGCTGGCGTATACACTGGGATTTGCATTACTGGGTGCTCTAATTACAACCTTAACCCTGGTACCTGTACTCATTAATATGCTTCTCCGGAAGAATATACATGAGAAACATAATCCCATCCTGGAATTTTTCCACAGGATCATGATGTTTGGATTTCAATACAATTACAAACACCAAAAACTTGTGCTCATTTCTTCAGCCCTGATGATTATTCTGGGTTTTTATGCCTTCAAACTATTAGGAAGTGAATTCCTTCCTGAGTTGGATGAGGGAGCAATCTGGATCAGGGCTCAACTTCCTTATAGTGCATCACTAAAAAAATCGAGTGAAGTTGCCGATCAGATCAGGGGAATGCTTATGGAATTCCCGCAGGTTAAACACGTAGCCTCCCAAACAGGAAGACCTGACGACGGAACCGATGTCACCGGATTTTATAATAATGAATTTGATGTAATTCTTTATCCGGAAGAACAATGGAAACATCAGATATCAAAGGATGAACTGGTTGACAGAATGCAAAAACGAATATCTATCATTCCCGGTATTGATCTGAATTTTTCACAACCGATCAGTGATAATGTTGAGGAAGCAGTTTCAGGTGTGAAGGGATCCATTTGCGTGAAAATATTTGGTGATTCTCTTGATTACTCTGAAGAAAAACTGACAGAGGTTTATGACATACTGAAAAAAGTAAATGGCATTTCTGATCTGGGTGTGATCAAAAATATCGGGCAGCCGGAATTGGATATAGATCTCGATCAGGATAAAATGGCCTTATATGGCGTTGCAACAGCCGATGCAGATGCGGTCATTCAAATGGCCATTGGCGGAAAGGCTGTCACCCAGCTCTATGAAGGAATCCAAAAATTCGACATCAAGGTCAGGTTTCCTGAAGAGTACAGAAAAAATCAAACTGATATCGCCAATATCATGGTTCCAACCCAAAGCGGATCAAAAGTTCCGATTCGTGAAATTGCTACTATAAAGAAAAAGACCGGCGCTTGCCTGATTTTCAGGGATGACAATGAACGATATGCTGCTTTGAAATTTTCGGTCCGTGGACGCGACATGGGCAGCACCATTGCGGAAGCACAGAAGAAAACGGATGCAGTCGTCAACCTTAAAAAAGGTTATTCCATGGTATGGCAGGGAGATTTCGAAAACCAGAGAAGAGCACAGAACAGACTGGCTGAAGTTGTACCCATCAGTTTGATTTTGATTTTCCTCTTATTATTTGTGATGTTCGGAAATTTCAAAGATGCTGCTCTTGTTTTTCTGAATGTTCCTTTTGCAATTGTTGGTGGTATTGTTGCCCTTCTTATTACCGGTACTGATTTCAGTATTTCAGCCGGAATCGGATTTATTGCACTTTTTGGAATTTGTATACAGGATGGCGTTTTGCTGATTACGGTTTTCAAACACAATATGGAAAAAATAAAAAGCGGTAAGAATGCAATCTATGAAGCAATAAAACAAGGAGTTCATTTGAGGATAAGACCGGTAATGATGACTGCACTCATGGCGGCAATAGGATTATTTCCCGCAGCCATTTCAACAGGAATCGGTTCCGAAAGTTCCCGGCCGCTGGCGAGAGTGGTTATCGGAGGAATACTCTGCGCCATGCTTTTTTCACTTCTTATTTTTCCGCTGATATTCGGGCTCGCCTATAAAAACATGGATAAAAAAACAAATGGATCTTAACACATTTTAATGGGCCAAAATCCTGATTATGAACATTTTTTTAAAATGAGGACAAAAAATTGACACCTGTCAATATGTTGATAATGAATACAATAATTATAGCGACTAGGCGTTTCCACTTACTTAACTGTCTAAGTGTTAACCCTTAGATTGTTGGGGTCCATTGTTATTTTCAAATCCAGTATATATGAGACTAGCCATAAGCTGCTTATGCTTAGTTTTTTTGTCCGGTATATGTCAGGATGCAGCCGCAGCCAATCGTTTCTGGGTAGCGGCAGCTCCTTCAAATTGGAATAATACAGCCAACTGGTCAACAGTTTCAGGAGGCGCAGGAGGTGCCAGCGTGCCCGGAGCTGCTGATGCAGTTACATTTAATAATGCCCGCAACGGTGATTGCGCAATCGATGTTCCGGTTAATGTTTTAAATATCACAGTAAATGGATATACAGGAACAATCTCACAAGGCGCAAATACATTCTCTACCGTCAATAATGCTTCTTTCTCCTCGGGAATTTTTACGGGTGGCTCTGCAGATATTACGATTGGAGGGAATTATACTTTAGCCGGAACGGCTTTTACATCAACTTCGGCCGTGCTTGAAATGGACGGAAATGCCGCATTTACGAGTGCTACTTTTATACATAACAATGGTACAGTAAGATTTAACGCTACGGGTGGTGCAACAACTATCACAGGAACGAGCCCGGCTTTTTACGTCCTTGAATTTGTCGGCGAAGGATTCAACTATGTTATTAATTCCGTCGGTAATATGACAGTATCCAACAGTCTGAATCTTACTGGCGCATTATTTTATAATTTAAATAACGGGACTATCGATGTGAGTGGGGATATCAATGTGACCAATACGGCTGCGGGTTGCGGTGGTACGGGGCTGGTTGAAATCATAGGTGCAGGTGTACAAAATTTTAACGGGGCTGCTGTTGCCGGTGAAGGAGCATTGCCGCAACTGACCATCAATAAAGTTACAGGCAATTTGAACCTGGCTAATTTCCCTGCATCTTCGAACGCATTCATTTATACTGCCGGAACGATAAATGCAGGAACCTCCACTTACTGTTTTACCGACGGAAATGCGAATCCATATGCGATTACCGGAACTTTAAGTTTGAATAATATTGAATTTCTGGCAATTACCAACCAGCAGTTTACCGTTACAACTACGCTCACAGCCACAGGCGATTTTACAATAGCAGGAACTGCCAGAGTATCTTTAAATACAGGATCGATTAATGTAAACGGAAATATATTTTTAACCAATACATCAACCATTGGCGGAGGGAGTGCCATTATAAATATTATTGGTACCGGTAATGAAACCATGGATGGAACTGCCGTTGCGATCAGTCAGGATTTACTCCCTTTTATCGTAATTAATAAAGCCAGTGGAACACTTACACTGAAAGGGAATATTTCAGAAAGCCAGGACTGGACTTATACCAGTGGTACTGTCGATGCTTCAACTTTTGCTTCCACTGTTGCATTCGGAGGTAACGCATTGAGTGTTACGAGTGCCGGCATGAGTTTTTATAATGTTACGGTCACTGCCAATACTATTACCCTGCTGAATAGCATGACTGTAAAAAATAATCTTGCTATTAACGCAGGACACCTCGCTCCGGGAACTAATACTATAAATATTGCGGGCAATTGGAATGATTATGGCGCGGGTGGTTTTACAGAAGCGACGAGCTTAGTGAATTTTAATGGATCAACACTTCAAACCATTACTTCGCCCGGGGGAGAAAATTTTGCGAATCTAAAAATCAATAATTCGGGTACAGGAATCCAGCTGCTCAACAGCGTGCAGATAGCTACCATACTGACAATGACTCAGGGGAATATTAATCTGAACGGAAATACTTTGACGCTCGGATTGTCAGTCGCCAATAACGGAACGCTCGCATATACTTCAGGTACTATGATCGGTGCGGGTACATTTACCCGCTGGTTTAAAACAGGCGTAATTGCAGCAGGATCCGTAACAGGTCTGTTCCCCATGGGCACAGTAACCGACTACAGACCATTTTTTGTTTCTGCACCCGTCGCAGGTCCGACAACAGGCGGTTCCATGAGTGTTTCTTATAATGATGCAACAACCAATACAAATGTTACCATTGTTGATGGCGCATCTACTGTTGTAGTCAGAAAAGATCTGAACTGGGCCGTATCAACAAATGGAATGAATGGAGGTACTTATAATCTGCAGGTGCAGGGTACAGGGTTTGGGCTGATTGGTGCCGTATCTGATTTAAGATTGACGCTGGTAAATAGTGTTACAGGTGTTGCCGGAGTTAACGGCGGTACTACTTTAAATCCACAAATCAACAGAACAGGCCTAACGCTGGCCAATCTTACGAATAGTTTTTATGTTGGCTCCATAAATTCAGTAAACACACCTCTACCCATAACATTGATTTCTTTTAATGCTTTTCCTGAAAATGGCGAAGTTAAACTGGAATGGTCCACCGCATCTGAAACAGATAATGCTTTCTTCACAATTCAAAAATCAACAGACGGTCGGGCATGGACAACAATTCAAAAAGTATTGGGATGCGGGCACAAGCAGTTAATGTTGAAAATTATACTGCTTATGACCAGACTCCATTTCCCGGCATTTCCTTTTATCGTTTAATGCAAACAGATATTGACGGAAAACAAACCTTCTCTCCTATCATATCAATCAACCTGGGAAATAAAAATGAAGAGATTTCTGTTTTTCCTAACCCGGCAAGCAGCCTTGTTAATATCAGTCTTCCCTCTTCTGCAAGCTATGAAATTTCTCTACTGAATATATCGGGTCAATTAATTTACAATACGAAAATCACGACAAGTAATAATCTTGTGTTGAATGTTTCAGGATACAAGGCAGGTGTGTACTTTGTAAGAGTAATTCATGACGGAATTACAGAAACAAAAAAATTGATAATTAATAATTAATAATTTAAAAGATTCTATTCCAAAACAACCTTCTTGTCCTTCGGATATTTTACACTGTACCCAATCTGTAATTTTCTTTCCTGCCCAGCGGCCAAATTTATTTTCCAGGTCACAATCCCATCGTCTTTATTTATCTGTCCATCTGGTGCTTTGATCTCATCGACGCTGATTTCTTTATTCACTGATACGGGGAATTGATCCATGGCCGTAATATTTACGGGTACTGATTTAGTGTTGCGCACACTTATTTCATATTCCCTGGTTTCTGTTCGATTGCTTCCGATAAATTTTTTGCTGCTGTATTCTTTAACCAGTTTGCGGGAAATTTTAACAGCATTGTCCTTCCCCAGGGAAAGCGCAAGCGTATCTGTTGTCGCATCCAGGTCAATATAAGTTTTACCCAGGTAAGTCCCTTCAAAATATAAACTGGCTTCACCTGACTGCAAATTATAATCCTGCCAGCTTATAATTTTGGCTGTAAGAAAAGCAGAAGGATCCACCTTGGGCGCAGTATAATAATCATAGATGGCAGGTATTTCAAATTGTTTAATACCAATGGTTGTTGTTTTGCCATCTGTTTCCAGGGTGTATTTATCGTCGATTTTAAAAACAGTAGTAGTCGGTTGGTATTGGGTTGTGACGGATACCGTTTGGATATTTCCTGTTATATCCTTTTTATGTTGAGATATGGATACCCCTGCTACTTTCCCTGAAAGTTCTGATGAAATTCCTCTTACTACAACCACATCATTTAAAGTACTTGAAGATCGTTCCAGAACGATTGAAAGATAACCAGGCTTTGCAACAAATTCTTTAGATTCAAATCCGATACTACTTACAACCATCATACTGTTACCAGGAATATTCTGAACTCTGAAAAACCCATTTACATCAGTAACTGTGCCCATGGCGGTTCCCTGGATAGTTACTGATGCATCTGGTATGGGCTGATATTTTTCATCCGTTATCCTTCCCATCACAACACCCCGGTTGTTTTGCGCACGAATGGAAATGGAGGGATCATAAAACCCCAGCATCCAGGGTTGTAATATGGAAGGCGTGGCGTTGTCATTTGGATTGCCTGTGCTAAGAAAGAGGGCAACATTTTTCCAGGTTTCTCCACTTCGCTGGAAAACATTGGCATTCATCAGTACACTGAGTGGTTCGGTTACATTATTCACCCTGACATCATAGGCCGGAAACCATCCTGCATCTTTTACATTATATAATAACTGAAAATTCACCGTCCTGGTCTCCTTACTATCTACCAATGCGGTTACAATATAATTGATGCTGTCTTTTTTCCTGCTGATTTCATTGAGCTGCATCGTCGTTTTATCATAGTCCTGCTGGTCCATAATCAGGCGTTTCTGAATTTCAAGTTGTTTGCTATATACTTCGGTGAGGCGTTGTCTTTGAAGATCCAGGGATTCTTTTAAATCTATTGCCTTGATGCCTGATTCTCCGCCAATAGCCTGGTTTTTTATCAGCATGGTTTCTTCATTCTTATATACGTCGAACAATTTCGTATCCATATCCAATTTATCTTTATAGGCGTTGGACTGATCCCTGAGATTTTTTTCTTCCTGTTCAATCTTACGGGCTGATAGGAAATCTTTGGTGGACTGAACTGAAAGCAGGGTAATATTTGCATCCGCCTTCAGTTGAACTGTTTGTTCATCCAGTTGATTACTTAGTCCCGCGAATGAAATTTCAGAGCGGCCGGTTTGTATGGAAACAGACGACGATCTTTCCACCCTCGCACCGGATGAAAATATAGTCACGTTTTGAATGGTCGTTTCCGCGTTCAGTTTTTTGATCTGAGAAAAAGCATTATAAAATAAAAACAGGGCCGGCACGAATAAAATAATTCGCATAAAGAAAGTTTAATTGTTAAAAAAATTGTGATATTATATGACTGGTTTAATCAAAGAGGTTATTTTATGTGATGATTCAGAAAGACGGGCAATTACATAAGGCTCTTCAGGATTTACTCAAAATTCAATATCATCTTCAGTGAGGTTTTACTTATCTTTTAGGAAGTTTCCAGAAAACGGCCATCCTCATGAAGGTTTTGATCATTGAAGACGAAAAAGCATTATCAGAGAGCATATTTGCCTACCTGAATTCAGAACATTATACCTGTGAAACGGCTTTGGATTTTAAGTCGGCTATGGAGAAGATCAGCCTGTATGATTATGCCTGCATTATACTTGACATCACGCTTCCCGGAGGTAGCGGAATGGATCTTCTCAGAGAACTAAAAGCCAATCATAAAGCAGATGGAATACTTATCATTTCTGCAAGAAATTCTTTGGAAGAAAAAATACTCGGTCTTAAATCAGGAGCCGACGATTACTTAACAAAGCCATTTCATCTTTCTGAACTTGCTGCAAGAGTTTCGGCCATTATACGCCGGAAATCCTTTGATGGAAAGAACACTCTCCACTTTGATGAATTGCAGCTGGATCTGCTGGAGAAAACCGTCCGGGCGCACAACCGGTTAATTGATCTTACCAGGAAAGAATACGATTTATTGTTGTATTTTATAAGCAACAAAAATAAAGTGATCAGTAAAGGAGCCATTGCGGAACATTTGTGGGGTGATAATATGGATATGGCGGACAATTACGATTTCATATATACGCATATCAAAAATCTCCGTAAAAAACTGTTGCAGGGCGGCGCTCAGGATTATATTAAATCTGTTTACGGCATGGGTTATAAATTCAGCGACCATCCATGAAACTTTTTACCCGATATTTCAGGATCAACCTGCTGGCGACCCTGGTTATTTTCCTGCTGGCCAGTGTCGCGTTTTATTTCCTTCTATGGTGGGTCATGATAAACCAGGTAGATGAAGACCTTAAAATTGAACAGCGGGAGATACAAACCTATGTGAGTAAATATAACCATCCACCGGAACCCATAACGGTTAAGGATCAGCGCACATCTTATGAACAGTCGGAAATACATGAATATATCCGCCATTTCAGCACGGTAAAATCCCCTGACCGGCATGAAAGAGAAGATTTCCGTCAAATCAGTTTTACCATGCCGGTTGGAAACCAGTGGCT
The DNA here is from genome assembly GCA_963711345.1 of uncultured Bacteroidota bacterium. GTDB lineage: Bacteria > Bacteroidota > Bacteroidia > Chitinophagales > Chitinophagaceae > Puia. Next base: position 3,185,605 of record CAVQDS010000002.1, read on the forward strand.
GCTTTTCAAAGTTTCGAAATCGCTGGAAGGCACGCATGATATGAACAGATCCATCATCCTCATTTCGCTTTTAACTGTTATATTAATCCTGATAGTAAGTCTTTTTATCAACCGCTGGCTTCTCCGCCGCCTCTGGCAGCCATTCTACTCCACACTTTCAGGTGTTAAGAAATTCCGGCTGGGGGAAAAAAAACCTCCTTCATTTGTTGCGACTTCGATAGATGAATTTAATCTGCTAAATAAAACACTGGATCAGTTTATACAAAGCGCTGAAAAGGAATACACACTTCTTAAAGAATTCACTGAGAATGCTTCCCATGAATTGCAAACTCCCCTGGCTATCGTCCAATCCAAACTTGACACATTGATTCAGGACGAACACCTTTCAGAAGGCCAGAGTAATGCTGCGCAGACTGCCTATGAAGCCATCAGGAAAATGGCCAAACTCAACCAATCGCTTTTATTACTAAGTAAAATTGAAAACAGGCAGTTCTCAGAAACCAGTTCTTTCGATTTTAAAAACCTGGCTGAAGAGAAAATAGCGGACTGGCAGGAACTATGGCAGGGTAAAAATTTTAAAATAACCTCTTCGATGGAATCCACTTCCATTATTATGAATAAGCAACTGGCAGATATCCTGCTGAATAATCTCTTCAGCAATGCGGCGCGACATACCGCCGACGGTGGGCATATTCATATGAATCTCCGGAATAATGAATTTATCATCTCAAACGATGCATCCGGCGAAGCACTTGACTCCGGTAAATTATTTCAGCGATTTTCCAAAGGGGGACAAAGCTCCGATCAGTATGGTCTCGGACTTTCCATTGTTCGACAGATCGTAGAAGTTTCAGGAAAACGGATTTCCTATCATTTTGAAAACGGGAAACATGTGTTCACTGTGAGTTTTTGAAGCCTCCCTTACAGCCATCTATGCCCCAAAATAACCTCATCTAAATATCTGTTATTACTGTTACTGGCGTCAAAAGGCGAACTCTTTCTTTCGTACTTTGCATTTACCAGATGTCCACCGTAACCGTTTCACATCTTACAAAAAAATTCAGGACCCAATTAGCGGTCGAAGATCTTTCATTCACCGTACTTGAAGGTGACGTGTACGGCTTCCTCGGACAAAACGGAGCAGGTAAGTCAACCACCATTCGTATGTTACTCACACTTATTACGCCAACGGATGGTGATATTAAAATATTCGGAATGGATCTTAGAAAAGAAAGGAAAAAAATTCTAAGCCAGGTGGGAGCAGTAATTGAAAAACCCGATCTCTACAAATACCTGAGTGCTATCGAAAATCTTTCTCTATTCGCACGCATGAGCGGTTCGAAAATCAGTAAAAAAGAACTATACGCACAACTTGAAATGGTTGGCTTGGGTGGACGGGTGGATGATAAAGTGAAAACTTTTTCACAGGGTATGAAACAAAGGCTGGGTATTGCTGTGGCTCTTGTTCATAATCCGCGACTGATCATATTGGATGAACCTACAAATGGGCTGGATCCGCAGGGCATTGCTGATATGCGTAATTTAATCCTTCATTTAAGCCGTCACCAAAATAAAACCATTGTCATTTCTTCCCATCTCCTTCATGAAATCGAACAGGTATCCACGCGGATGCTTATCATTGACGAAGGAAAGAAAATGGTGGAAGGAACCGTTGCTTCCCTGATGGATCCATCTAAAACTCTGGTGGAAGCGGAAGTGCTTGATCCGGGTAACGCAGCAAACCTGTTGGAAAATACCGGATGGTCAAAATGGATTCAGAAAACTACTGATACTATATTGATTTTTCAGTTACCCCGGGAATTAATTCCGGATTTGAACAGGGAGTTGGTGCGGCTGAATATTCAGGTTTTTTCACTTCAGGCAAAAACTTCACTGGAAGCTTATTTTTTATCCTTAACCCGGAATAAACAAAATGTGGCAGCTTTTACAGATTGAACTATTTAAAATATTCCGCAAACCGAGAACCTATATCAGTTTCGGTGCTATTGCTGCTATGGTGATCATCATTCAGATTGCTCTGAAATTTGATGGACAATCCTATATCGAATTTATTGTAGGCGGTTTGAAAGATTCACTTGATATCCCTTATGCGCATATACTCAATGGGTTTTTTGTTTGTTTTGTTATTTTGAATTTATTGCTGATCCATATTCCCCTGCTTATTGCACTGGTTGCCGGAGATTCCATTGCCGGTGAAGCCAATATGGGTACACTTCGTCTGCTCGCAAGCAAGCCTGTAAGCAGAACAAAACTCATGATTGCAAAATTTATAGCTACTGTAGTGTATACAGGATTGCTTCTCCTGTGGCTTGCATTTATTGCACTTTTGCTGAGCATTTTACTTTTTGGAACCAATGATATTTTGATCGCACGAAATGATGCTTTGGAAATTATCCGGAGTAATGATGTGATGTGGAGATACCTGGCTGCTTTTGCATTTGCCACGCTGGCGCTTACAACTGTTGCGGCCCTGGCCTTTCTGCTCTCTGTGTTTGCGGAGAATTCTATCGGCCCCATCGTTTCCACTATTAGTATTGTAATCGTCTTTACTATTTTATCTGAAATGCAGATCCCTTTATACGACCGGACCGTAAAACCCTTTCTGTTCACCTCACATATGCTTGCATGGAAAGGATTTTTTTATAGTAAGATCGATGCAAGCGGATCATCCATTCCCGGCACGATAGAGAATCTAAGGGCTATTGGCAAAAGCGCCATGATCCTGGTTTTATATATAACGGGATTTGTGTCGGCAGCAATTGTCGTGTTCAATAGAAAAGACATTTTGAGCTGAAAGCGGAAAGCTTAAGGCTTAAGGCAAGTGTGAGAGTGTGAGAGTGTGAGAGTGTGGATCTGGCAACTTTTTACTGTCAACTATCGGCCAACCGCCATCCGCCAACGGCCAATCATCAAGTTAGATCAATAGAAAAAATAATAAAGTGAAAATTTTCTGTTTAATATTCATTTCCTTTTTTGTACAAACGGACAATATTTATGCGCAGGATCCGGCTGCTTTGATGAAAATGATCCGGACAAAGCTGGAAAAAATAAATGACTATGAAGCTTCGGCTTCTTTGAAAACGCAGATACCCTTTTTGAAAGTTCCGGATGCCATTGTGAAGATTTATTATAAAAAGCCGGATAAGATCAAGATCAAAAATGAAAATGGTATTTCTCTTGTTCCCAAAGAAACGGTAAGTATCAGTATGTATAGCCTTGTGAATAGTAATTACCAGGCGCTGGATGCCGGAAGCGATAAAATACAGGGAATTCCGGTCAGGATTATTAAACTCCTGCCGGCAGATGAGAATGGGGAACTGGTGCTGGCAACTTTATATGTTGACATGAGGCGGTTGCTTGTGCTGAAAGTAAAAACGACTACCAGGGAAAATGGTACCAATGAAGTAGAATTGTTTTATGGAAAATTTATCGATAGCGGATTACCGGATAAAATTATTTTCAGCTTCAATACCCAGGATTACAAACTTCCCAAGGGTGTAACTTTTGACTATGACGATGGATCGGTGAAAAAAAAGGAAACAGAAATAAGCCAAAATCAAAGAGGAAAGATTGAAATTACCTATCTGAGTTATTCACTTAATAAAGGAATATCGGATTCATTGTTTAAATGATCATCAAGCCTAAAGCTTAAAGCCCAAAGCTTGAAGCCAATAAAAATTTGCCGTCTTGCTGTTAATTCGCTTTTTTTGCGCTGGGCACTTTAAAATAGAACAGCTACATGGTAGACATCGGATCGCGGAGCCTTTCCCTTATCAATTTTTCAGACATTGTATTTAAAGAGGATCAAATTACCCTGAATCCTGCGGCGCTTGAAAAAGTAGATGCCAGTTTTCAATTCCTCAGTCATTTTTCAACAGGAAAGCTCATATACGGCATCAATACAGGTTTCGGTCCCATGGCCCAGTATAAGATCAGTGATGAAAATCGCCTTCAGCTTCAATATAACCTGATCCGTAGTCATAGTTCGGGTATGGGTAATACCCTGAGCCCTCTTTTAGGGAAGGCTGTACTTGTTGCCCGTCTGAATAGTCTTATGCAGGCACATTCAGGAATTCATATAAGTCTGGTAGAACTGCTCGCAGCACTTATAAATAAGAATATCATTCCTTGCATATATGAGCACGGTGGTGTAGGCGCCAGCGGCGACCTGGTACAACTGGCACATGTGGCCCTGAATCTTATCGGAGAAGGAAAAGTATGGTATGAATCTGCCTGGCAGGAAACGTCGGCAGTTTATAAAAAAGCCGGATTGAAACCACTTGAAATTCATATCCGGGAAGGAATTTCGGTTATCAATGGCACATCTGCCATGACCGGCATTGGCCTTGTCAATATTATATATGCCAAAAAACTTCTCGCCTGGTCCGTTATGTTCTCGTCAATGACCAACGAAATCGTTGAAGCGTATGACGATCATTATTCAAAGGAACTCAATATTGTTAAACATCACACGGGCCAGAACTATGTAGCAGCTATGATGCGCGGTATGCTAAAGGACAGTAAGATGATCCATAGCCGTGTGGAGCATTTGTATAATCCCGCCAATATCGAATATGATGTATTTGAAGATAAAGTGCAGGAATATTATTCACTTCGTTGTGTAACACAGGTTTTAGGTCCGGTTTACGATACCATTGAACATGCTGAAAGAATACTCGTGGAAGAACTGAATTCAGTAAACGATAATCCCGTAATCGATCATAAAAACAAGAACATTTTTCATGGTGGTAATTTTCACGGGGACTATGTGGCACTAGAAATGGATAAACTTAAAATTGCCATCACCAAATTATCTATGCTTGCAGAAAGACAACTCAATTATCTCTTAAATGATAAGTTGAATCAAGTACTGCCACCATTTGTAAATCTGGGAGTTCTGGGATTTAATTTTGGTATGCAGGGAATGCAGTTCACGGCAGTTTCCACAGTTGCAGAAAATCAGACGCTTTCCTACCCTATGTATATTCACAGCATCCCAAATAATAACGACAATCAGGATATTGTGAGTATGGGATGTAATGCGGCGCTGATGACAAAAAAAATAATTGACAATAGTTTCGAAGTGCTGACCATTCAGGCGATAACCATTCTGCAGGCGATTGATTATCTGAAATGCCAGGAAAAACTTTCACCGGCTACCCACAGGGTTTATTCCTCTATCAGGAAGATATTCCCGAAATTCGTTGAGGACAGTCCCCGGTATGAAGAACAGGAAAAAGTAAAAATCTGGCTCCAGAAAAATGATCCGTTATGAAGTGTGCACTCGTTACCGGCGGATCCAGGGGGATAGGCCGTGCAATATGTATAAAACTCGGATCCCTGGGTTATCATGTTCTCATTAATTTCCGGTCGAATTCTGCTGAAGCGGATCAAACACTTTCTCTTATACATAATAACAGAGGAACCGGAGAGTTGCTGCCCTTCGATGTAAGCAGCAAAAAGGATATTTCTGAAACCATGGGTTTATGGACGGAAGCCCATAAGGAAGATCACATTGAAGTACTGGTGAATAATGCCGGCATTAAAGACGATGTGCTGATGATGTGGATGAAAGATGAACAATGGGAAAATGTGATCAGGACTAATCTGGACAGTTTTTTTTATGTAACCCGTCAAGTCATTAATGATATGCTCATAAAAAGATATGGCCGTATCGTCAATATCGTTTCCCTTTCTGGTATCAAGGGCCTTCCCGGACAAACAAATTATTCCGCGGCAAAGGGTGGTGTTATTGCGGCAACCAAGGCACTTGCTCAAGAGGTGGGACGGCGTGGTATAACGGTAAATGCCGTAGCGCCGGGTTTTATCAAAACCGATATGACTGAAAATATTTCAGAGAAAGAAATGAAATCTATTATTCCCGTAAACAGGTTTGGTACTGTGGATGAAGTCGCACATCTGGTTGCTTTCCTGATCTCCCCCGAAAGCGGATATATAACCGGAGAGGTCATTTCGATTAATGGAGGACTTTACACTTAAAACAAGTGTGAGAGTGTGAGAATGTGAGAGTGTGAGGCTTTTTTCAGTTAATTATGAATAAAATCCACTCTCATACTCTCAAATTCTCACACTCCCACACTTTCAGATATCTTTCCTAATTTGGCTCCATGAACAGAGTGGTCATTACCGGCCTCGGTATTTACTCCTGCATCGGCAAGGATTTGGAAGAAGTGAAAAATAGCCTGTTACAGGGAAAATCGGGTATTATCTTCGATGCGGGTCGCAAACAAATGGGATTTCGTTCTGCCCTGACCGGTTTTGTTGAGCGACCCAACCTGAAAGGGCTATTGGACCGCAGGGCCCGGATTATGCTTCCCGAACAGGGTGAATTCGCCTATATGGCTACACTCCAGGCGCTTTCCCAGGCAGGAATCAGTGCTGAATATATTCACAATAAAGAAATTGGAATTTTGTACGGGAATGACAGCTCCGCAAAGTCAACCATCGAGGCGGTAGATATCATGCGTCAGAAAAAAGATACGATGCTGGTCGGTTCAGGAGCTGTTTTTCAAACGATGAATTCAACGGTTACCATGAACCTGGCTACCATTTTTAAGTTGCGAGGCGTAAACTTCACGATCAGTGCTGCCTGTGCCAGCGGATCCCACGCAATAGGACTTGGATATCATTTCATCAAAACGGGATTGCAGGAATGCATCATCACCGGAGGGGCCCAGGAAATCAACGCCTTATCCATGGGAAACTTCGACGCCCTGTCGGCCTTCTCCTCAAATGAAAATCAACCCCAAAAAGCTTCCCGACCATTTGATAAAGACCGCGACGGACTGATACCAAGTGGCGGAGCGGCAACTGTCGTGTTGGAAAGTCTGGAATCTGCCCAAAAAAGAGGCGCCAATATACTGGCCGAGGTGGTTGGATATGGCTTTTCTTCAAACGGAGAACATATTTCAAATCCTACGGTTAATGGGCCTGTTCGTTCCTTATATATGGCCTTAAAAGACGCAGCCCTGGAACCTTCAGCCATAGAATATGTCAATGCACATGCTACATCTACACAGGCAGGAGATTCCAGTGAAGCAAAAGCACTGGTGGAGGTTTTTGGTGAGAAAAAAGTTCCCGTGAGCTCAACAAAATCTATGACAGGACACGAATGCTGGATGGCTGGCGCCAGTGAAATTGTATATTCAATGATCATGATGCAAAATGGATTTCTCGCACCCAATATTAATTTCGAAAATCCTGACGAAGATTCATCCAAACTGGATATCGTAAAAACTTCCACGGAAAAAAATATAAATGTATTTTTGTCGAATTCATTCGGCTTCGGGGGAACAAATTCTTCCCTGATAGTCCGAAAATGGAAACCCTAATCGAAAAACAACCCAACATGCAACAATCTCTACCCATTATTGATAAAATAAACGGGTTTCTGTCTGATGAATTTGAAGTAGATATCGACCGGATGCTACCAGGTGCGAATATCAGACAGGTACTGGAACTGGATAGCCTTGATTATATTGACCTTGTGGTAGTGGTCGAAAACAATTTTTCATTCAAAGTAAAACCAGAGGATTTTATACGGGTCATAACATTCCAGGATTTCTATACGTATATCATCTCCCGCGTCCAATCTAAAGAACCAACTGATGCCGTCATGGCAGGGCAAGTCCCGAGGTAACAGAACCGGTTTCCGGATTTTCGTCTGGGTACTCAAACATGCCGGTCTGTCTTCGGCTTATTTGTTATTACGTTTTGTTGCCTGCTATTTTTTTATTTTTTCTGGCAAAGCCTTTCGGTTTCAATATGATTTCTTCAGAAGGCGTATTGGATTTTCTGCATGGCGAAGCTTTTGGAGTATTTACAAAAATTATTACTGGTTCGGACAAACGATCATTGATAAAATCGTACTTACTTCCGGAATAAAAAATCCTTTTCGGTTTGAATTTGAAGGTGAAGAAAATCTTCGGGAGATGGTAAATCAAAATAAAGGCGGACTCCTTCTGAGCGCTCATACCGGTAACTGGGAAATCGCCGGTCATCTGCTGAAACGCCTTGGTACTGATATGCATATTGTTATGTACGATGGGGAACAACAACAGATCAAAGACTATCTGGAAAGCATAACCGAAAAACATTCTGCACGGATCATACTTATTAAAGAAGATCTTTCACATATCTATGCAATCCAGGAAGCTTTGACCAATAATGGATTTGTCTGTATGCATGCTGATCGTTTCCTTGAAGGAAATAAAACACTCACCGGTATTTTATTAAATAAGGCTGCCAGATTTCCCGCAGGGCCCTTCCTTCTAGCGCACAGTTTTCATTCACCTGTTTCTTTCGTTTTTGCCATGAAAGATCATGCATTTGATTATCACTTTTATGCAAGTCCCGCGAAAATATATACTGGCCCCAGGGATTCTACTGTGCAGGAAATGCTGCAGGATTATTGTGCCGCTATGGAAGAAACAATCAGGAAATATCCTTTGCAATGGTATAATTATTACGACTTCTGGGAAGAAAGCCCAAAGCTTAAAGCCTAAAGCCTAAAACTACTTTTTAGATCTCCGCTCATTTTAAAAATTTTGAATTGAATATTTAAATAGTTTTAGGCTTTAAGCTTTGGGCTTTAAGCTTATCTTTAAATATGTCTTTCGAGCCCCAAAACGCATCCGCTCTAATTCCCCATAAATCTCCCTTTGTTCTGGTTGACTGGCTCCTGTATGCGGATGAAAAAAAATCCACCTGTAGTTTTAAAATCCCGGAAGGGAATATATTTGCCGGGCAGGGATTTTATTCCACCCCTGGTATGGTGGAATCGATGGCACAGACGGCAGCCGCAGGAACAGGATATTTATTTAAAAAAGAAAACAAGCCAGTTCCGGTTGGGTATATTGGCTCCGTGCAGAAACTGGAAGTAACGGAATGGCCACCTGTAAACGCAGAAATCATGATGGAGATCAGCCTGCTGACCAATATCCTGCAGGTGTCCCTCGTTTCCTGCCAGGTAAAATATGAGGGGAGAATCATGGCTTCCTGCGAAATGAAAATTTTTGTAAACAGTTTATCATGAAAAATAAAATTCTAACACACGGATTCCTGTTTGCCCTATTGATTGCACCTGTATTCATGCATGGACAATCATTATCGGCATCTGCCTTTTTTAATAATGAATCTCTCCCCACAACCTATCTCGGAATTGACTTTACCCTGGCAAAACTGATCAACGACGAAGCATCCAATGCAAGAACCATCCAAATGACACAATTCAATGGGATCAATGACCTGATGATTAGTGAAAGCAAAAAATATGAAATACAGGAAGTATATCGGCGCAGTAACTGGACACCCAACATTAAAGAAGTAGAAAGCAGGAATGATAAAGCAAGTCCTGATTCACTCAAATCAAACAATGAAGGCGATCTGACCAGGCTAAAACCGAATGATATCGACAATCTTGTTAGAAATTTTAATTATGGAACCCTCAAAGGTTATGGTGTCTTACTAATCATGGAAGGGATGAGCAAGACAGATAAACGTTGCACGATTTGGTTCACCCTGATAGACATGGATTCAAAAAAAGTACTCACTACTGCAAGGGTCGAAGGTAAATTGGGTAATGGGTTTGGATTCCGGAATTACTGGGCTTCCGCTATTAAAAGCGCAATCGGCTATGCAAAAAAAGATTACGAACAGTGGAAGACGGGTGCGGGAAGCAAGTAGTGTAAGGCGTAAAGCACAAAGCTTAAGGCACAAAGTTTCAGGGGTAAGAGATACTACATATAAAATCAAAGGGCTAATTGAATTATATAAAATAAATTTTACCAGGACACTTTACACCTTACGCTTTAAGCCTTACGCCTTAAGCCTTACGCCTTGTGCCTGGAAAGGCAGAAATGAATAATAATGTCGAAAAAAAATATATTGAAGAGTGAAACGGAAGTTCTAGTAAGATTCAATGAAGCAGATCCGCTTGGGATTGTATGGCATGGACATTATATCCGTTATTTTGAAGACGGTCGTGAGGATTTTGGCAAGCGCTATGGGATAAGTTATCTTGATTTTTTTGATATTGGTTTTGTAATCCCCGTTGTAAATGTGGATTGTTCTTTCAAAAAATCCCTTCGTTACGGTGATACGGTGATTGTCGAAACGACATTTATTCCCTGTGATGCTGCAAAAATCAAATTCAGTTATCGCCTCTTCAATAAAAAAACACTGGATCTGGTAGCTACCGGTAACTCCATACAGGTTTTTCTCGACAGGGAACATTCCAGTTTGCAACTCCTCAATCCGCCTTTTTTTGAGGAATGGAAAAGAAAATACCTTCATCCCAAACAGCATCCATGAGAAATGTATATGTGGCAGCTGACAATATATTTTCGCCGCTCGGGAAAAATACTTTCACAAATATGGATGCCCTGAAGAAGGGCCTATCCGGAATTCGATTACATAAAACGAATATTTCTCCTGAACCATTTTATGCTTCGCTTTTTTCACCGGAGGAAAAAACAGATGAAGAGTCAATAACTTTCTTTGAGCGCATTGTAATAAATTCTGCTTTCGATGCCATGAAGAAAATTGATTTTGATCCGGGAGACAAAAAAAACGGGTTCATACTTTCATCAACGAAAGGCAATATAAGTCTTATAGAAAATTTACCCGATGAAACGATACCTGAGAACCGGGTTTCTTTAAATACCAGCGCCGGCATTATTGCAGATAATCTTGGCTTCAGGTCAGATCCATTTGTTGTTTCACACGCGTGCATTTCAGGTTTACTGGCTATCATCACGGGCATGCGCCTGATCCAGTCCGGCTTGTATGAAAACGTGGTCATATCCGGTGCTGATCTAATCAGCACCTTTATTTTTTCAGGGTTCCGGTCATTCCAGGCCATCAGCCCTGGTCCATGTAAACCTTTTGATGCTGCCAGGGATGGAATCAGTCTCGGGGAAGCAGCTGCAACAGTAATCCTTTCTGCAAATAAAACGCCTGATGCCGTATTGCTGGGCGGAGGTTCTGTTTCTAATGATGCAAACCACATTTCAGGACCTTCCCGTACCGGGGAAGAATTATTTCTTGCCATTGGTCGCGCTTTAAATCAGGCAGGGACATATGCAGATGAAATAGATTTTATTTCGGCTCATGGAACAGCAACCCGGTTTAATGATGAGATGGAAGCCAAAGCTTTTCACCTGGCGTCGTTGTCTGAAGTTCCGGCGAATAGTCTGAAAGGTTACTATGGTCATACTCTCGGCGCGGCCGGCATACTGGAATCCATTGTGACAATTCAATCAATGAAAGAAAATATTATTCTTCCTTCGTTTGGATTTAAAACACCCGGAACTGAAATGCCTGTCAACATCGTGAAAGAATTAAAGCAGGCGAAATTGAATAAATGTTTAAAAACAGCATCTGGGTTTGGAGGGTGTAATGCAGCACTGGTAATTATGAACTATGGGTTATGAGATATGGTTATGGGTTATGGGTTATGGGTTATGGGTTATGGGTAAAAAAATATCTCATAATTCATAACCCATAACTCATAACCTCCAAAATAACCCATAGTTCATAACTCATATCCAATTTAGAGGTATTAGTAAAAAATAGTAAATGCGGTTCTTCAAAAAAGACAATAAAACTGCACTTGAAGCAAAGGGGCTGGCACAGTGGATAGCATTTGGACCTGTTGTATTCCAGGTTGCGCGTGTATTACGCAACACCGGCATACTCAGGGTACTGCTGGAAAAAGGCAGTGCGGGCCTTTCAATGGTTGAGATTCAGGAACAGCTGCAAATACCTGCTTACGGTTTACGTGTACTTCTGGAATCGGGCCTTGGTATCGGACTGGTGGTATTGAATGAGGAGAAATATACAATTACCAAAACAGGAACATATATTCACAACGATCCGCTCACTAATGTAAATATGAATTTCGTACATGATATATGTTATAAAGGATTGTTCACTCTTGATAAAAGTATCGAAACAGGAAAACCCGTAGGTTTAAAAGAATTTGGAAACTGGGATACGATTTATGAAGGACTTTCCTCTCTTCCGACACAGGTACAAAAAAGCTGGTTTGCCTTCGACCATTTCTTTTCGGATCTTGCTTTCCCTCCTGCTTTATCGAAAGTATATAATGGCAGCATAAAAAAAATCCTGGATATTGGGGGCAATACAGGGAAGTGGGCAATCGCCAGTGCAAACTATGTAAAGGATATCGAAATAACCATAATGGATCTTCCCGGTCAGCTTGAAGTTGCCAGAGAAAAAGTTAATCAGGCCGGATTAAGTGATCGCATTTCTTTTTATCCCGCCAACCTGCTCGATGAAAAAACGATTTTTCCAAAAGGTTTCGATGCCATTTGGATGAGCCAGTTTCTGGATTGTTTTTCTGAGGCTGAAATCATTTCAATATTAAATCGCTGCTACGATTCAATTTCAGATGATCAATATGTATTAATCCTTGAAGCATTTTGGGATACACAAAGATTTGAAGCGGCGGCATTTTGTTTACAGCAGACTTCAATTTATTTTACAGCCCTGGCCAATGGCAATAGCCAGATGTATCATTCGGAAGTTTTTATCAAATGTATTGAGAAAGCGGGTTTTATGGTGGAGGAAAGAATTGACGATATCGGTCTTAGTCATACCCTGCTGAAATGTAAAAAATCAAAATCTATTTAAAGATAAATTCAGCTTATGTCAATACAAACTACGGATGTCCTGGTTATTGGCGCAGGCCCTGCGGGCACGGTCGCCGCCTCTATTGTTAATAAAGCAGGTTATAAAGTAAGAATCGTGGAAAAAATGAAATTCCCCCGATTTGTGATTGGAGAAAGTCTCCTGCCCCGCTGCATGGAAGCACTCGAAGAAGCAGGTTTCCTCGACGCGGTAAAAGGCAAAAAGTTTCAGGAGAAAGGAGGCGCTAAGTTTGTAAAGAACGGTAAGATCTGTGATTATCGTTTTGCAGAACAGTTCACTAAAGGATGGGAATGGACCTGGCAGGTTCCCCGCGCTGAATTCGATAAAACACTCGCAGACACAGTAGAGAAAATGGGTGTTCCCATTGATTATGAATCCACGGTGTCCGCCATTGAATTCAAAGGCTCCGATTCTATTACAACGGTGATTGATAAAAATGGAACCAAATCACAGATCAAAGCAAGATTCATCATCGACGGAAGTGGTTACGGACGGGTAATTCCGAAACTTTTCAATATGGATAAACCCTCCAATCTCCCTTCCCGAAAGGCTTTGTTTACACATACAGTCGATCTCCGCAGGGAGATGTCGGATGAACCAAACCGGATTACGATCGTTGTTCATAAACCGGGAGTATGGGTCTGGATCATACCTTTTTCTACCGGAATAACTTCTTTGGGTTTTGTTGGCGATCCGTCTTTTTTTTCAGACTATCCGGGCGATACGGAAAAACAATTAAGATCCATGATCGCAGATGAGCCTTATCTGAAAGAGAGATTTAAGGATATTGAATTTTTATTCGAACCCCGGGTTCTTGAATCATGGTCTTCAACGACAGATCGTTTTTTTGGAGAAGGTTTTGTACTGACAGGAAATGTTACCGAATTTCTGGACCCTGTATTTTCTTCAGGAGTTACACTGGCAACAGTTTCAAGTCAGATCGCCGGAAAACTTGTGGTAGAAAAATTAAAAGGACGTGAAATTGACTGGGAAAATGAATATATGAAAATCATGATGCAGGGTGTGGATACTTTTCGTTCCTATGTAATGGCCTGGTATGAAGGTACGCTCGACACCATATTTTTTGCGGATGATCAGGATCTGCTAATCAAGAGTCAGATCTGTTCCGTACTGGCAGGTTATGTCTGGGACATCAGTAATCCTTATGTGAAAAATCATAAAACCGGATTACACCGGCTCGCTTCCATGATCACTTACCGTGATAGTCTGAAGTCGAAATTGATTTAAACCTTTAGAATACATTGCAACCTGTACCAAATATTTCAGCTTACTGTCTGATCTCTCCAAATAAAATTTCCCTGGATGGACAGATTATTTTTGAACATCCCGGAACTGTAGAAACTTTCCTGGATAAAACATATGCCCATTTAGAAATTGCTTATCCGAAATTTCATAAAATGGATAATCTCTGTAAACTGGGATTCCTGGCAGCCGAAGTACTACTTAAAGGAAGGAATCATGAAAAAAAATACAGTGATTCAGAAACCGGACTGATACTCAGCAATTCGCATGCGAGTCTCGACGTGGATTTAAAATATTCAAAAACCATTCATTCCGGCGCCAGTCCTGCCTTATTTGTTTATACCTTACCGAATATCGTGATTGGGGAAATATCCATTCGTCACCATTTCAAAGGTGAAAATGCATTTTTTGTATTTAAACACTTCGATGGTAAATTTATGGCTGAATATGTATTGGGTTTGTTGACAAACAAACTCATTAAAAGTTGTATCTGCGGATGGGTGGATATTTTGAAAGAAGATTACCGCGCCATACTTTTTTTAGTAGAAACAGGAGGCGGGGAAAATAAACTGCCTTTTAATGCAGATAATTTGAATAAGCTGAACCAGTTGGACCATGGATAAATTAATATATAAACTGAAGGAACAGATTATCGAGAGACTGAATTTAAAAGATCTGAAACCAGAAAATATCGGAGATGACCAGCCTCTGTTTGTTGAAGGAATAGGGCTGGATTCCATTGACGCGCTGGAACTGATCGTTTTATTGCAGCAGGAATACAATATTAAATTGTCCAATGCAGAAGACGGACCCCGCGTTTTTCATTCAGTCAGAACCATCGCAGATTATATTACCGCAAATAGCGGCGCCGTAAAGGTTACCACATGAGTAGCCAGACTTTTGTTGCCGGCATGGGCATTGTTTCTGCCATAGGCAATGGCCTTCTTGCAAATCTTCAATCATTGAGCAACGAAAAAGCGGGCATTGGGAAAATGAAATACCTGCAATCCATTCACATTGGCGAACTGCCTGTAGGAGAAGTGAAATTTAGTAATGAAGAACTTGCAACAATCTGCGGACTTTCATCCAGACTTCCCCGTACGGCGCTGCTTAGCTGTATAGCTGCTTATGAGGCGCTCCTGGATGCCGGATGGGATAAAGGCTTTTCCCAGCGTACAGGTTTTATTTCAGCAAACACTGTCGGAGGAATGGATAAAACTGAAAATTTCTTTAAACATTTTTCAAAAAATTCTACTGCAGGAAAACTCACCGATGTGGTAAATCATGAATGCGGCACTGTAACCGAACTGGTAGCCGATCAGCTGGGTATCAGGCATTTTGTTAGTACCGTTAGTACAGCCTGCTCCTCTTCGGCCAATGCGATATTCACCGGAGCGCGCATGATCAGGGCCGGCCTGATTGACTATGCATTAGTGGGCGGAGCTGATGCACTAACGCGTTTTACGCTGAATGGTTTCAATACGCTCATGATACTTGACAAAGAATTATGCAAACCATTTGATGAAAACCGCCATGGATTAAATCTTGGAGAAGGAGCAGCTTACCTGTTGCTTGTTTCAGAAAATGGGTTGAAACAACTGGGGAGGAAACCTTATGCCTTTGTCAGCGGATATGCGAATGCCAATGATGCATTTCATCAGACGGCTTCTTCTCCTGAGGGAACAGGTTCGTACCTTGCCATGAAGAATGCTTTGAATAACGCCGGAATTCAACCAGGTGAAATAGATTATATCAATCTGCATGGAACCGGCACTCAAAATAATGATATCGCGGAAGGAACGGCTATCCAGTTATTGTTTGATCAGTCTTTCCCTAAAATGAGCTCTACCAAGGCCTATACGGGTCATACGCTTGGCGCAAGCGGAGCAGTGGAAGCTGTTTATTCAATTCTTGCCATCCAGCAAGGGATCATTTTCCCTAACCTGCGACTGCAGACGCCCATGAAAGAATTTCCTTTTAAACCGGTTACGGGTTTATTAAGAAATCAGAAAATCAAATCTGTGATGTCGAATTCATTTGGTTTCGGAGGAAATTGTACATCACTTATTTTCTATGCAGCTTAAAAGAACTTATGAAAGTTTATATACGGTCCGCAGGAAATATTTCTCCACAGCACAGTCTGGATACGGATTCATTTTTTCTGTCACGAATAACGACGTCAAATAATTATTTCAAATCTGAAGAGCCGGATTATGATTCATTCATAGATAGTAAAATGATCCGCCGAATGAGCCGGATCGTTAAAATGGGTGTCACAGCCGCGATAACTTGTCTTAAAAATGCACATGTTGAAATTCCTGACGCAATCCTGACTGCAACTGCTTACGGTTGCCTGGAAGACAGTTCATCATTTCTTCGCCGCATGATAGAATTTGAAGAAAAACTCCTGAGTCCCACTGCATTTATTCAGTCCACCCATAATACTGTCGGGGCTCAGATAGCCCTGATGCTCAAATGCCATAACTATAATAACACTATTGTGCATCGCGGGCTTTCATTTGAAAATGCGCTGACCGAATCCATACTGCTCCTGAATGAAGGAACCAACCCGGTTTTGGTCGGTGCTATTGATGAAATTACTTATGACAGTCATGCTATTTTAAACCGGTTCGGATTATATAGAAAAACGGATAATCGTGTGGGAAATATCGCAGGAGAAGGTGCCGCTTTCTTTCTGCTGGAAAAAGATCCGGGGAAAAAATCCCTTGCCATTTTAAAAGGGCTACACATCCTGTACAATCCTGAAAATAATAAAGCAATTCAACATTCCTTACTTGAATTTTTGAAAGAAAAAGAAACGACCATGGATCAGGTCGGACTCATCCTCACCTCTCATACAGGCAATAAAAAAATGGATGCGCAGGACAAAGAGCTTATGAAATCAGTATTTAAGGATAAAGTAACTTTTCCTTTCAAATCGCTTTGCGGAGATTACCCGACTGCCTCTGGTTTCGCCTTATGGATGGGGGCTGTTATATTGAATGAACAAATGGCGCCATTCTGGATGGAGCACGGACCGCAGTTCCCCCTTCGAAATATTCTTATACATCATCATTCAGGGAATACCCATCATAGTTTCATTCTAATCGGCGAATCTTGAACAATCGCATCTTCAATATTTCTTATATCATACTGATCCTTCTGTGGATATGGGCAGATCGTTATTTGCAGATGGGGGCCGCTGTATATGGATGGTTATTACTGATCTATGTTTCCGTATTATTCTGCGGAAGCTATTTTATAAGGATGGGGTTTTTTATGAAGTCCATTTGTTCTGTCAGGACGAGTGAAAAAATAATCGCCCTGAGTTTTGATGACGGCCCAGCAGGAAAAAAAACGGCCCGTGTCCTGGATATACTGAAAGATAATAATGTAGAGGCAGCTTTTTTTTGCATCGGGAAAAATATGGCGGATAATCAGGATCTCCTTAAAAGAATTACAAACGAAGGTCATATTATCGGAAATCATAGTAATTCCCATAATAGTCTTTTTGATCTGTATAGTTCGAAGAAAATGATGAATGAACTGGAGCTCGCCAGCCAGACCTGCGAGGATATTACCGGTTATTACCCGCGTTTTTTCCGTCCACCCTTTGGCGTTACCAATCCCAATCTGAAAAAAGCTATTCTGAAGGGTGGATTTATTTCTATCGGATGGTCTATCCGTTCATATGATACCGTTATAGGTAATGAGGAACGTTTGCAAGCCCGTATACTACAGAGGCTGAAACCCGGTGCCATTCTGCTTCTACACGACAGCAGCGAATCAACATTGAAGATTTTACCCCGGTTGTTGAAAGAAATCCGTAATAAAGGATATAAAATGATTCGGCTGGATAAAATGATTAATTTGAATCCTTATGATTAAATCGGTAGGCCTGGTATGTTTTCTTTTATGTTTTATTTATAGTAAAGGTCAATATCCTGGTTTTACTTTATTGAATCATCCGGAAACATTTAAAAAATCATTTGCCCAGGCTACTTCAACAACGGAATCCATTCAATCGGATTTCAAACAGGTGAAATCCCTGAGCATGCTTTCGGAAAATATAATTTCATCCGGTAAATTCTGGTATCAGAAAAAGGACAAAATACGGATGGAATATATTCAACCTTATTCCTATATTATGATCCTTAACGGAGGTAAAATATTCATTAAAGAAGGGCAGAAGGAAAATAAAATATCTGCCAATTCAAATAAAGTTTTCCAGCAGGTAAACCGGATACTGATCGATTGTGTTGGTGGCAGCATGCTTGATAATCCAGATTTTCAATCACGCATTTATGAAAGTTCAGGATCTTTCCTGGTTGAACTCATACCTCTTGCTAAGAACCTGAAGGATTTGTATAAAAATATAAATATCCTCATTGATAAAAAAGATTACACGGCTACAGCTATTGAGATGTTTGAACTTTCAGGTGATAAAACCATCATCCGTTTTCAGAACAAAATATTAAATGCACAAATCAACGACCCGGTTTTTAATATTCCTTAGTTTGGCCAATCTGAGCTTCTCCTGTAATCAGTACCGTCATATGCAGAAGATTTCATCAGACGAAACCTGCATCCAAAAATTAAAACCAGACTTCCATCATGTCGTGTATAAAACTTCGGTGGATGTGATCGGAAAACATATCAGCGGATTATTGGTTATAAAACGCATGCCCGACAACAGTACAAGGGTTGTTTTTACAAATGAGATGGGCTTCAGCTATTTCGATTTTGGCTTCCCCTCCGATAGTGGATTTATAGTTTATTTTATAATCCCGCAGATGAATAAAGAAGCATTGGTCAGAACCCTTCGCAAAGATTTTGAACTCCTGTTGTTCAGGAATATGAATAACAGTAAATCTTTTGAGCTTAGAGACGATGGACTGATTTACCATGCTTATCCACAAACTGAAGGTGTAAATTATTATATTACGGATAGTAACTGCCAGCAATTGGTTAAAATGCAGAGGGCTTCAACTAAAAAGCCTGTCATGGAAGCCGTTATTTTTGGAGACTCGCGAGATATTTCGCCGGACAGTATTTCGATCCTGCATTTTAATATATCACATTTTTCTATTACTTTAAAACAAATCCCCGCGCCTGTTGCTCAATAACCTCTATATTATCCAATCGCTGACAGAATCCGGAAATCAAATTCAGGCTTTTGTTGAGCTTCAAACGGATCATGCCATCTTCAAAGGGCATTTTCCCGGTCATCCCGTGTTACCCGGCGTTTGCATGATGCAGATGATCACAGAAATAACCAGTGAATATTTAAAAAAGCCATTCCGGATTACAGGCGCACCTGTAATCAAATTCCTGCGTATGATCGACCCGCGCAGAAATCCCCTGATCCACCTGGATATTAAATACGATTCAAACCCTCCAAAAACAGTTGTCAGCGGAAAAATATCTTTCGAAACAGAGATATTTATGAAGTTTCAGATGGAATTGTCTATGGTAAAGTAATAATTTTCATTCTGTTAAGCTTTCCCATTTCCTGCCTGCGGCTGTGCCCGGCTTCCCACAAAGCCGACTGTATAGCCTTCTTCACCGGGATGATTGAGAATATTATTCTTCGCAGCCAATCATCTCCGATGCCGGAAACCCTGTTGACATGACAAAAATGGGGTTGTAGAAAAGGGAAATTGCAGAGTGTGTACAGAGCCTCTGTGAAATAAATTTTTAGAAATACCCGGCCGGGTATTTTTGATTTCATCGTACCCGATTCCTGTTTTTTTATTGTTTTCTTCGGGAATCCTTCGGGAAGTCTTCGGAAAACCTTCGGGAGCTCCCGAAGAACTCCCGAAGGATGTGCAAAGAAATCCCGAAGCGGATACGAAGCCGCCGTAAGCGCAAGGCTTAAAGCGTAAGGCTTAAGGCATCAATTTTCAGATCAAACGACCCATTCAGGTAAAAAATAAATTTTACAGAGGCTCTGTACACACTCTGCAATTTCCCTTTTTTAAGATCACATATTTATGCAATAGGAGTTGATGAATCAGAATCTCGTCCCAGAATCAAGGCGGGTTAACCAAATTTAATTGATATTATTGGCTGGAATAGCCGCCTCCCAGTGATTGGCATAGTTTTTTCGGAATATGGTAAGTTTAAGATCATTAAAATTATATGCAGGCAATCGATAATGAATCCATCAAACGCATAACCAATGGCGATCTGATAGTAAAGGGAAATCCCGAAGAGATTATGAAGGCAAGATATGAGGATGGCTGGTGTGTCGTAAATAATTTCAGAGAAACTGAAGAACTCGAAGTAGAAAGATCGGGCATTTTGAGGAGTATCTCTTCACTGGTTAATGTAAAGCGCAAACTGGAATACGGAGAATTCATAAATAATGACTGGTATATACTGGATGCAGAACTTTACTGATATTCTAAAAATTTAAACCGATGGCTTCAGTTTCTGATCAAATCAAACAAATAATCCACGAGAAACTGGGGATTGAAATAGAGAAACTGACGAATAGGACCGATTTCAAGGACGACCTGGGTGTCGATTCCCTGGACCTGATCGATCTTCGGCTGGAAATTGAAAAACGATTTTCAGTGAATATGCCGGAAGAAATAGCAGAGAACCTCAAAACTGTTGGATCCCTGATCGAATTTGTAAATGAAAAGAAAAGATAACTGAAATGATTTACTCCTGAGGTGAATCTTCAAAATAAATTATCTGAATCATTTCACTTCTACCCATAATTATGGGCTCACCTCCGGCTACACCCCGGCTGGAAGTACATATGAGAAAAAGCTTTTCGCATTC
Organism: uncultured Bacteroidota bacterium; assembly: GCA_963711345.1. Taxonomy (GTDB): domain Bacteria; phylum Bacteroidota; class Bacteroidia; order Chitinophagales; family Chitinophagaceae; genus Puia. The sequence continues at coordinate 3,206,374 of CAVQDS010000002.1, forward strand.
AAAAATCAATACAACCTTTTCATCATTAATTTTTGTTATCTCGTTCACTTGCGCGACTTCCCTTTTTCCATGATGGGTATATTCCAGTTTTGAGATAGCTGCGGAAAATGGACGATATCCCTTCGAAATTATAAATTTCCTGACCCCAACATAAATATCAAAAGCCTGTTGCGATGAAGTTGCTCCAGGTATAGTAAATTTCATTACCGATATTAAATTAATTCAGGTTCTTTTATCTGAATGCAAATGGTAATTAAAACTAAATGCCTGAAATATTGATGCAGATCATTTCCAAATACTACGATCAGCTTTGATGAAGGCCACTGCTATAATTATCCGGCCAGTTATTTCCGATGTTCATCTGTTTGTCCCTGAAGATAAGAAGTAAACCGGGGGAATTTATTTTCCTGAAGCCTGTTCTCTGCATAAAATCAATACGGGCTTTTCATCCACAAGCAAATGGACTTTCCCTTCTGAAAGTGGCAATTTTTCTTCTTTCCCCCATTCTGAATTATCCTGGAAACTTATCTTATGAACCTCATTCCCTGTTGCTTTTCCGATATCAAGAGAATATGAAAACGATTGGTTTCCGGTAACCGATGGTTTATAAATAAAATATACCACTGAATCCTGCACCTGACTATTCCTGTAACGATAAATCCAGACATCCCCCTTTTCACTGATCACTTTGTCTGGCATGTAATTTCCAAGATGGTTAATGAGGGTAGTTATATAATACCATCCCGGATAGGCATATATTTTCCCATCAGGCATCCCGCGTAATATGCCGCTGGTCAGGTATGTCCTGGGATCATCCTCGGGATTTCCATCTTTCAACCAGTATAAAATATATGCATCAAATCCTGAAAAGAAAGTGGCATTTATCGAACGAATCAACATAATACCCTGGCTTTGTGCTGCAGATAATCCGGGGATCGTCGGTGTTGACTGCCTGGAAGAAGGCGATTTATCATAACCGTTTTCACCCAAAAAACATTTAACTCCGGGCGCTATCCGATAACTGCACTCTGCTACTTTTGATAATCTACAGCGCAGGGAATCTGCTTCAGGAGAAATACCTTTGCCATCTCTTTGAGTATAGTAATGATATTGAATTCCCCCCTGCCAAATAAATTTCTGATCATTGCGCAGATTTCCAGCAAGGAAGCGATATACTTTAACACGATTCGTATCCAGGCCGGTTAGTCCGCTCATCATGAGATGCGCTGCGGGATCTGCGGTATGAATTCCAAAACCTGCACCCAGTCTGCCTTCATCTCCATCCCAATCAGCCGTACTTTGTGCAAAATATTCATAAGGACTGCAATATTTGTTTCCCACCCAATTGGCATCTTCTTCATTTCCATTCTCATACAAATCCATGGAACCGCGCCCTGTTTGTCTCGGTTCATGTGATAACGAAAGAAGGCTGGTATCCGTTTTATTGTATCCGAAAAATGCTGCCATATTCCACATCATCGCCGCATGCCTTGAATAATTTTCGGGATCTTCAGAATTCAGCATTGGTCGATTTAAGGGCCGGTCTTTATCAGTGAACCCAAGATCACTCATCCACTTCGAAACACCGCGGATACTATACCAGATATTTCCATGGTTAATATTTTTCAGCGTATCAATATTGAAAATGTATTTTCCTTTTTCCTTATCATAATATCCATAGTGCAGCATATTAAACCGGACATGCTTTTCATCCCGCGACGAATCTTTGTCATAATCCAGCGCAAAATTATAAAGCCTGCTATAATGAAAAGGTTTCAACCACCGGGGCTCTTCCTCCATAATATAATTCACACCCAGGAATTCTTTAAGCGTGGTTTTCGTCAGTCCTTTTGATAAAGAAAAGTTTTCAGCATCCGGAACGGGTTGAAGGGGAATTCCATATAAAACCATTTCTGTAATAGATGTTTCATAACTACTAAACTGTATCATTACAAAACGGGTTTCTTCATCCAGTGTAATTTTTTTCCATTTCCTTTCTCCCGGTTCGGAAATCGTTGTAAAAGAAGCCACTCTATTCCATTTTTTGAGATTTCCTGTATAAAGCCAGCAACTATCGGACTGATGTGACCGGTCATACAGATATATTTCCTTGATGGAATAAGGAATTTTCAGGTCTACAACGATACGGTTGCCTTCGTATCCATGAAAATAAATGGCGGGATGGATTGTAGGCTGACAATTCGTAACCGGTATAAACGCATCCGGAGATTTATCATAACGGGGATCGACATACGCATTTTCATCAAAAAGGTTAAAAGGGTTACCTCCGCCTCCGCCCGCATAACCGCTCAGGTCAAAAACCTGATCTCTTGTTATAAAAATTTTCCCGATAGCATTATCCAATTCAGACTTAGGTTTTTGCTCTGCATGTCTGCATTCAGGGTATAAAAAAATAATACCGGCAACAAAAAACCAACGAGTCAAATTAGGTATCTTTAGCCTTGCAAAAATCAACTTATACATGGGGATTAAAATTAGAGCAATTATACTTCAATCATGAGTTTACCCCTTACGGCAATTTCCCTGGCTATTTTTAAACCACTTATTCAATTCGATCATTGGTTATTCCATGAAATTAACCAGGTTTGGATAAATCCCTTTTTTGATCTGGTCATGCCATTTCTGCGTCAGCAGGAATTCTGGTATTTTTTTTATTTGTTCCTGCTGGTATTCGCACTTTACAATTTTGGAGTCAAAGGATGCTGGTGGGCTGTTTCACTTATCATGACTGTCATTGTCAGTGATCTTTTCAGCAGTCAATTGATAAAGCACCTGATTTTTCGTTTCAGGCCTTGCAGGAATCCGGATATTGCCGATCAGGTGAGGGTTTTAGTTAATTATTGCCCTCAGAACTCAAGTTTTACTTCGTCACATGCATGTAATCATTTCGCTGCTGCTTGGTTTATTTTTATAACTTTAAATCAAACAGGTTCCTGGCGTTGGTTGTTATTTGTATGGGCCTTTATCATCTGTTACGCCCAGGTGTACGTTGGGGTTCATTTTCCGCTCGATATACTTGGGGGAGCCATTCTTGGAACAACCATCGGCTACAGCATGAGTATTTTATATAAAAAGCAGTTTGGAACCCTAAGTTTAAAGTAAGAACCAGCATGTTTGCATTTTTAATACTTTTTTGTTTAATTTTTTTGAATGGATTGTTTGTCATGGCTGAGATTGCCCTGGTTTCTGCCAGGAAATCCAAGTTGGAAGAAATGGCATCCAAGGGGGATTTAAAAGCGAAGGCTGCGCTTAATCTATCAGAGAACCCCGAGTTGTTCCTCTCCACTGCCCAGATCGGAATTACGCTGGTCGCGATACTTACGGGTCTTTATTCAGGAGAAAAATTCAGTGAGAACCTTAAACCCATCGTTGAAAAAATCCCCTACCTGCAAAGGTACGCAGGAAGTATTGCAACAGCGATTATCGTCATCTTCGTAACCTTTCTTTCCATTTTATTTGGAGAACTTATTCCCAAACGAATTGGCCTGTTGAAAGCCGAACGTATTGCAAGGATCGCTGCGGGCCCCATGAAAGTTTTCTCCCGGATCGGATATCCTATCGTTGCATTACTCAACTGGCTTAGTGGTATTTTTTTCATTATATTTTCAATCAAACCTTCTCCGGAAGGAAATGTAACGGAAGATGAAATTAAAGCCATCATTAATGAAGGGACAGAACAGGGAACCATCGAAGAAGCCGAACAGGAAATTATTGAAAGGGTATTTCATCTGGGTGATCGAAATATAACTTCTCTCATGACACATCGCAGTGACATTGTCTGGTTCGACCTGTATGAAACGGAGGAAATGATCAAGGAAAAAATATTAAAAGAACCCCATTCCGTTTATCCTGTTTGTGATGGTGAGATTGACAATATCAAAGGCATGGTCTCTATTAAAACTATGTATATGGCGGATGATTCAACGCCTTTTAAAGACATGATGACTCAACCGCTTTTTGTACCGGAAAATAATACAGCCTACCAGGTACTTGAGAAATTCAAGGAAACGAAAACCCACAGTTGCTGTATTGTAGATGAATATGGAAGTCTTCTCGGCATGATCACTTTAAATGATATACTTGAAGCGTTGATTGGCGATATACCCCAACCCGATATGAAAGATTATGAAATTGTCAGGCGCGATGACGGATCTTTCCTGGTAGACGCTCAAATTCCCTTTTATGATTTTCTCGACCATTTTGATAAGACGGAATGGATGAATGAAGGTGAACATGAATTCGATACACTCGCTGGTTTTATTCTTCATCAGCTGGAACATATCCCAAGAACAGGGGAAAAGATGGAATGGAAAGATTTTAATTTCGAAATCGTGGATATGGATGCGCAACGCATCGACAAAGTACTTGTTAAAGTAAAAAAAGTTTCATTGAAAACCGACTAATTCGTTTCTCCGTCCCGAACTTTTATCTGTTTCTTTCCGGCATTTTTCTTTTCATAATCCTGCACCTCCTTTGGCTTCACCATCGTCTTGCTGGCAACTTTTGTGGAATCAGAACCCGGATCGCTTTTATGCGTTTCGAGTTTTCCCATCGTATAAGTTTCCGTTTTATAAATCATACCGGTGGATGAATTATAATATTTCCATAGTCCATGCCGGATGGCAACTCCTTCATTTTTTACTACGACTGTCTTGTATTCATTCAGGTGATCGATGTCTTCTATCACAAGCGTATCGTATAGTTTATCCGGATTCAGGGCCCGCCAGTTTTCTTCCCTGACAAGGGCTCCAGAAGGATTGAAATACTGACAAAGACCGTCTTTATTACCCCACTTATAGAATTCAAGTCCGGTCAGATCTCCATCAAGGCTGTAAATTCTCCAGGTTCCTTCTTTCCGGTTATTTTTATATTCTCCTTCCTCTTCATATCCAGGTTCTCCCCTTACTTCGTCCATATGATTTATCCATTTCCCCTGTTTCATGGATTTGGAATCAACTCTGTTGAGGGTATCGCCTTTTACTCCAATGATATAAGTTCCTGCCTGGGAAAAGCCCCTGCAGAAGGCGAAAACAAGGATCAAAAACAGGAATCGTTTCATTGTAATATGCTTCCTGCAAAAAACGATCCGGTAAGCTGATTTGTTGCAGTAAGAGATCAGTGTGGCTGACTATATTTGCAACCTTAACAAGTTTTTATGTTGAAATGGTTATTCTTCACTTTATTGATTATCAGTAATTTGCATGGGATTAGTCAACCAAAATCCATAACGGAGATCAAGTCGGAACTCGAAAAATCACCGAATTCCCCCCTTTATGTAAAAGATGTATTGAAGAAGAAATTTGTTTTGGATACAATCGTGGTAACCAGGACAACCCACTTTCCCAGTCTGGCTGACAGTCTCGCTTATAAAGGAATTCTCAAAAAAGTATACGGTCCCTATACGATGCAGGGTAAAAAATTCCTGGTACAGATACTGGCAAGAATGCCCAATACTTTTTATAAAATCAGCCAGATTTTTATTGATACTTCTGTATTCAGATACCGGATGGCAGATAGTCTCGGAAAATCCATCCTCAGTAAACTTAAAAATAATCAGGACAGTTTTGAGCGACTTGCAGAGGCCTATTCTATGGGTGGTGAATCAATTACTAAGGGAGACCTGGGCTGGGTGGCGAGAGGAAGTATCATTCCGGCTATTGACAGACAACTGGCAAAATCAAAAAAGGGGGATGTATTTATGTTGTGGTCAGGCAGTGGGCTTCATATTATAAAACTGACCGATGGGCCGAAACAGGACAATGGAGCTGCTTTGATGATGCGGATCTTCTTATAGAAAATAGAGCAATCCGAGTTCATAGCCTTTGAGGCCAAGTCCGGAAATAGCACCGACAGATTTTGCTCCAACAAAGGAACGCTGGCGATATTCTTCACGCGCTGCAATATTGCTGATATGAATTTCAATTACCGGTGTTTTAATGGCCGCGACCGCATCCCCGATTGCGACCGAAGTATGCGTATATGCAGCCGCATTCAGCAATATGCCATCATATGAAAATCCCACTCTCTGTAATTCATTTACGAGTTCACCCTCCACGTTACTTTGAAAATAATCGATCTGGATAGCAGGGTATTTTTCCCTGAGGCCTTTCAGAAAATCTTCAAATGTTTGTCTCCCGTAAATTCCCGGCTCTCTTATTCCCAGCAGGTTTAAATTGGGACCGTTGATAATTGCAATCTTCATCCCCTAAATATATGAATTTCCAAAAAGGAAACGTGATCGCAAATCGTAGATCGTGGATCGAATATCGTGAATCGAAGATCGATAAACGATAAACGATATACAAATTACAATGGACGATATCCTCTTGAGTCATTAACGATATGAAAATGTTTTACAATTTTTTCGCCAGTTCTTAAAGCAAGGGATTTGGGAAGGTCGGGCATCACTGTGGGAGGAATTATTTTGGTAGAAGAGCTGGACATAAACATCGCGATACTGTCAGATATGGAAACTTCCCGAAATGGAATATTATATTCTGAAAACCTTGCCCTGTTAGAAGTAAAATAGGTAAACTCTACGGGAATTATTTGTTTGCTGGCTTTCAATTGATCCAGTTCGTATTTTATCTGTGCTGTTTTATAATAAACATAAGGAAAAGAAGCAAAGCAGAATGAAATATTCACCAGCGTGATGATATAAAGAAGGTGGCGGATTTTTCTGATTGTTTTTCCCTGATAAGTTTCTGAACCCATGAGTAGAACGAGTGGAAAAAACCAGAGCTGTGGAACATAACGCGCGTACCATGCTTCCGATATGATCAAAACTGACAGCAATATGGTACCAGCCATAATAATAAATGGCAGTGCGGTTCTCCGGTTTTTCAATTTCCATAACCAATAACCAAAGAGGAAAATAGACGAAATACAGATGCCACTGAAAAAAGGACCCAATCCTGCCATGTATACTACGTATGGTTTGGATGCATTGAACAGATCTGTCTTATTGAAAGTAAAGGGAATTTTGGAACGGATTATGGGATCTTTAGTAGCCGACAGGTGCAGATTGTCTGTATGCGAAAAAAAAGAAATGATGAATTTCGATAACTGGTTTTTTTGTTTCAGCCGGGGCGGAGTAAATTTTGCAGCTTCTGATTTCAACACTTTCAAACCAGGGTATAATATATCGTGGTATTGAACGATATTGATCATGTATGGGAAATAACCAACGACTCCTACGGCAAATATTGCAGCCAGAGAACTAATAATAAATGCTCTTTTGAAAGCCTGCCAGCGTTTGCCAACTATAAATGCAAGTAACATTCCGGTTGTGAAAATGCCTGCAAATACCAGCGCGGTAAATTTAATATTGATCAATATTATGAGAATAGATGCAAGCAGGATAAGAAAATATTTGTCAGCCTCTAGATAAAGGAGGCAGGCTACTGTAATAAAACAAAGAAGGAAGGACGATAACTGCCCGTCTACATAGGTATTGAGCAACTGATAGAATGTAACCGGATTAAAAGCCAGCAGCGTACTGAAAAGCATATTTTTCCTGAAAGAAAACCTGCTAAGTCTCAACAGAAATGCCATTGAGAGACAAAAAGAAGCAGCCAGCAAAATGAAATTAGTCGACTTGGTGGTTTCAAGCCTGTTTGTAAGTGCGTAAATCGTTGCCTGGGGATCTTCCACACCCTTTCCGTAATGATTCAACCAGATGGCCTGGTTTAGTTCAAGTGGAAGTTCTTTTTTAAAGGGGTTCCATCCCGCTTTCATTTGAATAGCTGATTCCATGTGATACATCTGCCCATCGGATGATATATCATAAAAAAGGCCGGAGATGAATATTGAAATAATGATAATAGTTAATATGATCAGCGATGTCCGAATAAATACGGGAAAAAATTCACCCCCGAAAAAATGACGGGCAGCGTAATAATTTAATACGATAGCCAATATAAAAGCTATTGGAAAATGCCAGGCGGCAAGCCCATGGCCGCTTATGAAGGTTAGGTTTAGGAGCACAAATGAGAAAACAATTGTGTTTACGAGTCCGAAGCCCGTAAGAAACCACCAATTAGATCTACTCGGGGATAATGACTTCATGCGTAAGGGCCTGTTCTGTTAAAAATAAGAAATCCTCCATATTTTTTTAATTCATTTCATTGACCTATATTTGTCCATCTAATTTGTAGACTGCCTAACTATGTATCATACTGTTATTTCTGCATGTATCTGTCGTCCCTGTTGCAAGGGATGTTGTTGTTGAGAAGTAAAATCACCCACTCCAACTTCTCTTTACTTTTCTAAACATGTTTTTTGATACATGGACAAAACAGCAGACATATTGAATTCTAATTTAAGCGACCAGATCAGCAGGCTTTCTATTGCAGATTCCCTCCATTTATTCACAGAACTTTTCCCAGGTCAGGTATGTTTTTCAACCAGTTTCAGTCTGGAAGACCAGGTAATCCTGCACCATATAGTTTCTGAAAACCTGCCGGTTAATATTTTCACCCTTGATACTGGTCGCCTGTTTAGTGAAACCTATTCAGTCTGGACGGCATCCAGGGAAAAATATGGGGTAACGATTCATGCATATAATCCGAATGCTTCGTTGCTGGAGGCTTATATAAATAAAAAAGGTCCCAATGCTTTTTATGAATCCGTTGAAAACCGGAAGTCATGTTGCTTTATACGGAAGGTGGAACCTCTGAAAAGGGCGTTGGCCGGACAGAAAGTTTGGGTAACAGGCATCCGTGCCGAGCATTCTGACAATCGCAGTCATCTGAATCTGCTTGAATGGGATGAAAGCAACCAGTTAAATAAATACAATCCTCTGCTTCTCTGGAAGCAGGAAGAAATACGCGAGTATATTTCTGAAAATGAAGTACCCTATAATATTTTACATGATCGTGGTTTTGTGAGTATTGGATGTCAGCCATGCACCCGCGCAATTCGTCCGGGTGAAGAATTTCGTGCAGGCAGATGGTGGTGGGAAGAGGCGGACAAGAAGGAGTGCGGTATTCATGCGAATACATTAACTAACAACACTAAAGTGTGAAATTTTGGTAGTGTGGTAGTTTTAAACTTTTAACTCCACTACCACACTACCACACTACCACACTTCCACACTAAAAATATGAGTGATTATCTTGATGAATTAGAAAGTGAAGCAATCTACATTCTTCGTGAAGTAGCCGGGCAGTTTGAAAAGCCCGCATTGCTCTTTAGCGGAGGAAAGGATTCCATTACGCTCGTGCACCTGGCCCTGAAAGCCTTCCGCCCGGGGAAGTTTCCTTTTCCATTGGTTCATATAGATACCGGACACAATTTTAAAGAGGCCCTGGATTATCGTGACCGGCTTGTTAATGAAATTGGTGAAAAACTGATCGTCCGTAAAGTGGAAGATACGATCCGTTCAAAATCCCTGAAAGAACCAGGAGGTAAATTCGCAAGCCGAAATGCACTGCAGACTTTTACCCTGCTGGATACCATTGAAGAATTCGGATTTGATGCCTGCATCGGGGGGGCAAGAAGAGATGAGGAAAAAGCCAGGGCAAAAGAAAGAATTTTTTCAGTGAGGGATGAATTCGGTCAGTGGGATCCTAAAAGACAAAGACCCGAATTGTGGAATATTTATAATGGCAAAATTCAGAAGGGAGAAAATGTTCGTGCATTCCCGATCAGCAACTGGACAGAACTCGACATCTGGAATTATATCCGCCGCGAAGAAATTGATCTGCCAACGATTTATTTTTCTCATGAACGGGATGTGATTTCGCATGAGGGACAACTCGTCGCCGTATCATCTTTTATTCAACTGGAAGAGACAGACAAAGTCATGCGAAAATCTGTCAGGTACCGCACAGTGGGCGACATGACTTGCACAGCGGCTGTGGAATCTGGCGCCAGCACCATTGATGATATCATTAATGAGATCATACTTACCCGCACCAGTGAAAGAGGAGAAACAAGGATAGATGATAAAATTTCTGAGGCAGCGATGGAAGACAGAAAAAAGAATGGTTATTTCTAGGTAAAAAATATTTAAATGGATCTTTTACGATTTATAACAGCAGGAAGTGTGGATGACGGGAAGAGTACCCTGATCGGAAGATTATTGTATGACAGTAAGAGCATCCTCAGTGACCAACTTGAAGCACTGGAAAAACAAAGCAGGAATAAAGAAGAAGGAAGCATTGACCTGGCGCTTTTAACAGACGGACTCCGTGCGGAAAGGGAACAGGGCATTACGATTGATGTCGCCTATAAATATTTCTCCACGCCAAAACGAAAATTCATTATTGCGGACGCGCCGGGGCATATTCAATATACGCGCAATATGGTCACTGGTGCATCCAATGCGCAACTGATGATTATTCTGGTAGATGCGCGAAATGGAATCGTGGAACAGACACGCCGCCATACTATTATTGCATCTCTCCTGAATTTGCCTTTTGTAGTGGTTGCAATTAATAAAATGGACCTCGTAGAATTTTCCCAGGATGTTTATAATAATATCCTGATTGAGTACGCTTCTATTGCCAAATCACTTGGACTAAAAAATATACATTTCATACCCATCAGCGCATTGAACGGAGATAATATCGTCGAAAAATCTGTTAATATGTCGTGGTATGAGGGTACTACCCTGCTTGATTTTCTGGAAACCATCTCCATTGAATCCGAAACCAATCTTACGCATGCGCGAATGCCTGTTCAATATGTGATCCGGCCGCAAACGGAAGGACTACACGATTATCGCGGTTATGCAGGAAAAATCATCAGTGGCTTTTACCGTAAGGGAGACGAAATAATTGTTCTGCCCGCGGGCCTCAGCAGCCGTCTCATCCGTATTGAAAAGAACCGGCAGGATGTGGAAGAAGCATATGCAGGAGAAGCTGTAATCCTGCATCTGGAAGATGATATTGATGTCAGTCGCGGTGACATGCTTGTTAAAAAAGATCACCAGCCTATTCTGGGTCAGGACCTGGAAGTACTTTTATGCTGGATGGATAGCAAACCATTAAAAGCCGGAAATAAATATTTATTACAGCATAACAGTCGTCGTATTAAATCTGTGATAAAGGAAATTGAATACAGACTCGATGTGAATTCACTTGAAAAAGAAGATGGGATCGAAAGTGTAGGGTTGAATGAAATTGTTCGTGCAAAAATAAAAACGGCATCTCCTCTCGCCTATGATCTTTATAAAGAACTCCGGGTAAATGGCGGACTGATCCTGATTGATGAAACGAGCAATGTAACCGTCGGGGCATGTATGATTCAATAATGATTCATTAATAATGAAATAGGATGAACCAGAATAAACAAATACAAAAAGTGATTTTTGCCGGCGCAGGGCCGGGAGATCCGGAACTGATCACGCTTAAAACTGTCCGCCATTTAAGAGAAGCTGAAGTAATCATTACAGACCGCCTGGTGAGCGATTTGATAGTTGAGAAATATGCTAACCCGAAAGCGCTGATTCTGCACGCAGGAAAACAAAGAAGAAGAGAGGGTTCAACTCCCCAGCATATCATTAATGAATTGCTTGTCGAATATGCACTTCAGGGGAAAAAAGTGGTTCGCTTGAAAGGCGGAGATGTTTCAATTTTTTCAAATTTGCTGGATGAACTGCAGGCACTGAATAAATACAGTATTTCTTACGAAATTATTCCCGGAGTCACTGCAGCATGTGGCGCCGCAGCGTATGCCGGCATACCATTAACAGCACGGAATCATGCACAGGCAGTACGTTTCCTGACTTTGCATCAAAATGACATTATACAACCTGCTTACTGGAATGAGCTCGCACACACAGAAGATACGTTAGTTTTTTATATGTCGGGCGATACAACGGATGAACTGGTGAAACAATTGCTGAATCATGAAATCCATACCGATAAATATATTGCGGTAATAGAACAGGCAACTACTCCATTACAAAAAGTAATCAGTACGCCCATTCATAACTATGAACATAATTTCGGAAAAAGCAACTATAATTCCCCCACCCTGATTATTGTCGGCAAAGTGGCAGCACTGCATGAAGAACTAAAATGGATGCCAGAAAAAGAAAACGATGGTGAACTCTATTTTAAACCCATTACAAAAAATAAGGAAGAGGAGGTAAGAGCATGATCAGTCCTGATAAAAAGAAAATAATAAAGGAATTCATCGACTCCCTAAATAAGGAGGAGCAGACATGGACCATTGGATTTCTCGAAGGAATACAAAATGGAACTGCACCTTTCGATAGTTCATCCCGAAAAAACTCTGCAGAAAATAAAAAAATAACGATTGCTTACGGAACGGAATCAGGTAATTCCAAAAAAATCGCCAACCTCTTCGCTTCCCGTGCAAAACAGGAAGGCATACATGCAAAGATCGTGAGCCTTGATCAATATCGGTTAACGGATCTCCCGAAAGAAGAATATTTTCTAACGGTTATCAGTACACAGGGTGAAGGTGAGCCTCCTGCTTCTGCAAAAAAGTTTTATGATCATATTCATCAAAACGGATTTAATCTGCCCAAACTAAAATATGGCGTGCTGGCACTTGGAGATACTTCTTATCCGATGTTTTGTAAAGCGGGTGAGGATGTGGATCTTCAACTGGGTCACCTCGGCGGAGAACGCCTCCTGGATATCCAGCGCTGTGATGTGGATTTTGAGACGGATGCGCATAACTGGATGAATGTTGTAATTCAGAAAATCAGTGGCAACCAGTCTGCGCAACCTGTAGTTAAAGCCGTTAAGAAATCGACAGGGAAAAAAATATACCAGGGAAAGATTCTTTCCAATATAAATCTCAATGACAGGGGATCCACCAAACAAACCCATCATATTGAAATTGCCTGCGAAGATGTTTATTATAAACCTGGAGATTCCCTGGGAATTGTTCCGCACAATCCTTTAGAAGTAGTAGAAGCGATCATATCACATACCGGAATAAATGCAGAGAGAACATTTGTACACCGGAACGAAACCTGTTCGGCTTTTGAACTTTTGCACAAAAAATTAAATATCGTTTATCTGCCGGAACGGGTAATTGCCAAATATGCTGCCCAGGTTAAAGAAGATATTCCATTAATAAAAACCGGGCTGCTGGATTTAATCCGTCAGTTCCCGGTAAAAGATCCGGCTCGCTTTGAAACCTTTCTCCAGCAACTGGAACCTATTACTCCCAGGTTGTATTCTATTTCTTCTTCACTGGAAGCAGTTGATGGAGAAGTACACCTTACTGTGGCCCGTGATAAATTCTCTGTTGAAGAGGAATTGAAATATGGATTATGTTCGGATCATTTATGCAGACTAAAAGCAGGTTCTGAAATTGATTTTTATATTCATCATAACGACCAGTTCAGATTACCGGAAGATGATAAAGATGTGATTATGGTCGGTCCCGGAACCGGGATAGCACCTTTCAGGGCATTTTTAAGCGAACGGGAATCGGCAGGCGCCAGCGGTCGTAACTGGTTATTCTTCGGTGATCAGCATTTCACCACGGATTTTCTTTACCAGACAGAATTGCAGCAATGGATAGAAGGCGGTGTATTAAACTCGCTGGATGTTGCATTTTCCAGGGACCAGGAAGAAAAAATTTATGTTCAGGATAAAATCAGGCAAAGGGCTGTAGAATTTTTTCAATGGCTTGAAAAGGGCGCCACTCTTTATATATGCGGTGCAAAAAAAATGAGTGACGACGTAGAAAAAACCATCATCGAACTGATTAAAAAATCAGGAGCAGCTGATGATGCAGAAGCTTATATCAACGAATTGAAAACTGAAGGTAGATACCTGAAAGACGTTTATTGAATCAACAAATATGAGCGAGCCAAATCTGTCATCCATAGAGAAAGTGAAACAAGCCAGTGATTCGCTGAGGGGAACGATTCGGGAAGGACTGGCTGACGAGATTACGGGAGCTATCAGTGAAGATGATAAAGCCCTGGTGAAATTTCACGGGATGTATTTGCAGGACGACCGGGACCGAAGGGAAGAAAGAGCTGAAAAGAAACTTGAACGCCTGTATTCTTTCATGATCCGTCTTCGTTTGCCAGGTGGATTTCTTACTGCCGACCAATGGCTTGCTACACAGGATATAGCAGGTGAACATACCACCGGGATTATTAAAATAACCACCCGTCAGACGATTCAATTGCACGGCTTATATAAATCACATATTAAACCAACCATCCAGGCGTTTGATGAGGTGAAACTTCATTCCATAGCCACTTGCGGTGATATCAACAGAAATGTTATCTGTTCGGCACATCCGAAACAATCGCCCGTACATAAGGAGGTGCATGATTTTGCTTATAAAATCAATGATCTCCTTCTTCCAAAAACAAAAGCATATTATGAGATCTGGCTGGATGAAGAAAAACTTGCCGATAAAAAAGAAGAAGAAGATCCGCTATATCAGGATCGTTACCTGCCGAGAAAATTTAAAATTGCCCTTGCTATCCCACCCAATAATGATGTTGATGTTTTCGGAAATGACCTGGGCCTGATTGCAATTATTGAAAACAAAAAGCTTATTGGATATAATATTGCCATTGGCGGCGGACTTTCATCTACTCATGGCAATCCTGCTACTTATCCCAGGTTGGCCACAGTTATTGGATTTGTTAATGGAGAGGAAAAAATTCTGAAAACGATTTATGAAATTGTGACTATACAGAGGGACTATGGGAACCGGTCCGACAGATCGCTCGCAAGGCTGAAATATACTGTCGATAAAATGGGAATTGAATGGTTTAAAAATGAAATCTCTCACCGCACAGGCTTTACCCTGGAAAAAGAAAAACCGTATCAGTTCACTGAGCGCAAAGATTACTATGGCTGGTTTCAGAACAGTGACAAATTATGGTACTATACACCCTTTATTGAAAACGGACGTGTGACCGATGATGAACAGGTTGCCCTGAAAACAGCCTTGTATGAAATTGCAGAAACCCGGAAGTTAAACTTCAGGTTTACCACCAATCAAAATGTGATCCTCTCGGATATCAGTAACGATGATAAAGCTTCCATCGGGAAAATTCTTGAAAAATACAGGATTGAAGAATATACAGAGTCAATTTCTTCCCTTAGAAAAAACTCCATGGCCTGTGTAGCATTGAATACATGCCCACTTGCTTTTGCTGAAGCCCAGCGATACCTGCCTTCTCTTATTAGTAAACTTGAACCCCTGCTCAAAAAATATGGACTTGGTGAAGAAGATATCATTCTGCGAATGACTGGCTGCCCCAATGGATGCGCCAGATCATATATTGCCGAGATTGGTTTTATTGGAACCGCCCTGGGTAAATACAATCTTCAACTGGGTGGCGATCATGCCGGCATGCGCCTCAACAAAGTATATAGGGAAAGCCTGGATGAAACGGCCATTTTGCATGAACTTGACATTCTCTTTTCTCAATTTGCTGAAGAAAGGAAAGCAAAAGAATCATTTGGGGATTTTGCTGTAAGGAAGAAGCTTGTTTAATTATTGATTATTAATTATTGCCTTAAATAGCTAATTGTAATATTTAAAGCAATTTATTTTGGTAAGATGAACAAATTATAAAAATAAATTGCCAAAGTCTACTAGTTTAATAGGGAATTACCTATTTTCGTCCTGCCATATGGCGCGATTAACCAAAAAATGAGCGAAATAAAAATACCAGGAGTGTTAATAAATGAGGCGGAGAAAAACCACCTCTTTCCGGTATTTCTAAAACTGGAAGATCTGGAAGTTTTGGTAGTTGGTGCAGGTAACGTGGGTCTGGAAAAGCTGACAGCCATCCTCACGAACGCGCCGGGTAGTTCTGTTACGGTGGTTGCAAGAGAAATTTCCCAGAAGGTAAAAACCCTGGCGGAGTCTCACCCCAAAGTTAAACTCATTGAAAAAGCATTTGAGCCTGAAGACCTTGATGAAAAAGAAATTGTAATTGTAGCGGTGAATGATAAAACCATCAGCAACTATATCCGGGTACTTTCAAAACAAAAGAAATTGTTAGTGAATGTGGCTGATACTCCGGAATTATGTGATTTTTATCTGGGATCGATTGTAGATAAAGGCAACCTGAAAATTGCCATCTCCACAAATGGTAAATCACCGACCATCGCCAAAAGAATGAAGGAACAGTTAAATGAACTTATTCCAGATGAAATTGAAGGAGTCATTCAGAATATGCATTCGATACGGCAGGATCTGAAGGGTGATTTCGCAGATAAAGTTCGGCAGCTCGATGATCTGACCAAACTGCTTAGCGCTAAAAAGGAAAAACTGGAAGAAGTCAGTATACCTGTCGGAAAAAACTGGACCAGGATCGTTTTATTTTGCCTGTTTGCTTTTTTATTCATGCTGCTGGGTCATGCCATTCTTTCTTATTTCCCGCTCCGTGATATCGGTTCAGGAATAAAAAGAATTCCTGAATATATAAACATTCCTACATTTTTGATGATGCTTCTGACAGGGTTCCTGGCCCAGATGGTAGATGGATCCATGGGAATGGGTTATGGAACAATCTCAACAACTTTTTTGCTCGCCATTGGAGTCAACCCTGCAATCGTAAGCAGTCGTGTACATACTGCCCGCGTTTTTTCCAGTGGAGTTTCAGGATATAGTCACCACCGGTTTGGAAATATCAATAAAAAATTATTCAGAACGCTCGTTATTCCAGGAGTGATAGGCGCTATTCTTGGCGCATCACTGGCATTTTACGGTCAAAAATATTCCGTTTATGTTCGAATCCCTCTTTCTATTTATACAATTTACCTGGGATATTTTATTGTAAAAAAAGCATTCAGAAAAAAAAATATTCAATATAAAATTAAAGGTGCGGGATGGCTGGCATCTGCCGGTGGTTTTTTGGATGCATTTGCCGGCGGTGGTTGGGGATCATTGGTAACGGGTACACTCATTTCGAAAAGAAGAAATCCCCGTTACGTAATCGGATCTGTTTGTCTTGCTGAATTCTTAGTCGTTCTTTCCAGCGCAATCACGTTTTTCATTTTTCTGAAAACATTTTTTATCATGGATGTTGCAGGACTCATACTCGGGGGACTGATTGCAGCACCCATTGCAGCCCGCCTCGTAGGGAAAATTCCGTTAAGGACCATGTATATAGCCGTCGGTTCATTGGTAATTATTACCAGCGTCCTAACTTTATACAAAGGAATTCTAAAAATTATATAAGCCTTTTAAGCTTAAAGCGTAAAGCGTAACGCTTAATGCTTTTAAAATGATAAATGGAGAAAATATAACCCTTAATTAGTCTATAAAAATAATAGACTTTATATTTAAAAACAACCAAATGAAACTGAATCTTTCAGAACGATGTACATTTTAAGCCTAAAGCTTTTGACCACACTCCCACCAATGGCTTAAAAAGCGAACAACGCTTTCATAAGAAATTTTTTCTTTAACACCTGACTGCTTAAAAAAATGTACCAGATCATTTTTCGTCGACTATTTATTTTAGTCATTTCAATATTATTTACAAATGCTATATGGGCACAGGGTAATAACCTGATTTATGTATCCGGAAAAGTTGCCGATAAAGAAACAGGCAAACCCCTCGAAGGGGTAAGTGTCCAAATTAAGGGAACGATAGCAGGTACCGTTACAAGTGATTCAGGAACTTTCAGCATCCGGACAAAAAATAAATTTCCGCTTACACTTGTATTTACTTCTGTTGGATTTTCGCCGCAGGAATTTACAGTAAAAAGTATTGACTCAAAATTATATATAGCCCTCGAAACCCAGACTGCCCTTGGTCAGGAGGTCGTTGTTACTGCATCAAGAGTTCCTGAGAGCAGGTTGAAGTCGCCGGTTGCTATTGAAAAACTGGATATCCGGGCTATCAGGGAAACAGCATCACCCAATTTTTACGATGCACTTCAAAATATTAAGGGTGTACAAATGACTACTTCCAGTTTGACATTTAAGATTCCCAATACACGCGGTTTTAATATTCCCAATAACTTTCGTTTTGTACAACTTGTAGATGGCGTGGATATGCAATCTGCCACTCTAGGTGTTCCTCTTGGAAACGCAATAGGCCCGACAGAATTAGACATCGCAAGTGTTGAAATAACGCCGGGTGCAGCATCCGCTTTATATGGTATGAATGCGATAAACGGTATGGCAAATCTTATTACCAAAAGTCCATTTCTTTATCAGGGGCTCAGCCTGTATCAGAACACGGGTGTAAATCATGTAGATGGAATTGATGATGCCCCGAGCATATTAACTGAATCTGCAATTCGATATGCAAAAGCTTTCAATAATAAGTTTGCATTCAAATTAAATTTTGGTTACATGCAGGGAATTGACTGGAGATCCAATTCGAAAAATGATCAGAATCCAAATAATCTGCCAAGCGCAAACCCTTCATTTCCGGCACTCAACGGTCCTGCTAATAATACAGCCTATGATGGATGGAATAAATATGGCGATGATGCATTAGCGGGAAGCAACCTGATCTCACTAAGCGGACTCAACATAGATGGCAAACCCAATCAGACCCTGCGCATAGCAAGGACCGGATATTGGGAAAATGATTTGGCAGATCCAAAAGTCAGCAATTTAAAATTTGACGGTCAACTGAACTGGAAAGTTTCTGACAATGCGGAACTTTCTTACGGATACCGTTATGGAACGATGGACGGAACTTTTCAGAGGGGAAATAAAATCAGGCTGAACGGAGCATCAGTACAAAATCATCATATACAACTACAGGGAAGCAATTATCAGATCTGTGCATATATGTCTATAGAGAATACCGGCCATTCATATAATATAAAACCGCTGGCTGATAATATGGATCTTCATACAGGAGGCGCATCAGATACTAAAACGCCGACCAGCTGGGGTACAAAATATAAGACTGCCCTAAACCAATATGTTGCCACACACGGAGGAGCTTTAACTTCAGCCAACCTGGCCGCAGCCAATCAGTATGCGCGTGCACAGGCAGATTCAAGCCGGGTGAAACCAGGTACTGCTGCTTTCAAATCATTGATGGATACTATTATTAATATCAATAACTGGGATATTAAAGCAGGCACTACACCAGATGCGCCTGTTACAGGGGGCGCCGCTCTCTGGCAAAGAAGCCGCTTGTACAATGTGGATGCCCAATGGGATCTGACACAGTACTCGAAGGCATTTAATTTACTCATTGGTGGCAATGCGCGTTTATATGATATTATTCCTGATGGAAATAATTTTGTTGACTTTTCAAGGCCTCTTCCGGAACGAAATAAAGAATTACCCGACGGAACTTTTGGCAGTCTGGTGGCTTATAAAAATATCGGCGGATTTTTCCAGGTTACCAAAACTTTATTCGATGAAAAATTAAAATTGTGGGGATCACTTCGTATAGATTACAATCCATATTATAAACCCATATGGACTCCCCGCATTGCCGCGGTATATACGTTTAATGAAAAACACAATTTCCGTTTTACCTTCCAGGAAGGATACCGATTTCCTGCTCTCTTCGAAGCATTGTCATTTGTAAACAATGGCCGTGTCAGACGGGTAGGAAGTCTTCCTTTTATCAATGACGGCCTTGGTTATCTCCAGAACAGCTATACACAGCAATCTGTGGTAAACTTTAATGCCGTGGTGAGTGCACAGGGAAATACGGATGCAGCTGCCCTTGCTAACCAGAACTTGTTGCAGGTAGCCAATCTGCCGGATGCAACTCCTGAAAAAATCACATCATTTGAATTCGGATACAAATCCATATTACTCGACAATTCACTGGTTATAGATCTTGACGCATATGTGAACCAATATAAAGGATTTCTCGGGCAGGTTCAGGTATACGTTCCGAATGGAGTTGATGTAGGCACAGATGCGGGGGTACTGGCGATGTTGGACCGTAACAGGGATCCGACAACAGCATCAGGTGGGAATGCGGCCAGTCTTGGACAAAACCGCTTTCGAGTCTATACAAACGTTAAAAGCAATTATTACAATTGGGGCTCTGCGCTGGCTTTAACGTATAATTTTTATTTAGGGTACACTATTAACGGGAATGTGAATTTCAATAACATGAAAGCAAGCAATCCGAATGATATCTTCGTAACGGGATTCAACACACCGCAATGGAATACGGCCCTTTCTTTTGGTAATCCAAGACTGGGGAAAAATACAGGTTTTAATATTACCTGGAGATGGCAGGACTCCTTTCTTTGGCAGAGTCCCCTCGTAAATGGAGAAGTTTCAGCCTTTAATACAATTGATGCGCAGATAAATTACAGGTTTCAAAAGGAACATATGGTTGTTAAACTGGGAGGTGCCAATATCCTGAATCACAGGTATATTCAATATGCCGGCGGACCGACTTTGGGCGCTATTTATTATGTGGCTGTGACAATCGACGGACTTTTACAATAAGTGCCTTTTATCACAATTTCGATTTAAACACTTCAATTTTAGAACAATTGAAGTATATTTGTGTAGTTAGACAAACAGGTATGAAAAAAAGAATTTTCCCAATTTGCTGTTGTTGTTGTACTGCAAACCGGAAAACCGGGTGGGGAATATTCTTTTATAGATATAAACAATTATTAAACTATACAGAAGCTCCACTCATGTGGGGCTTTTTTTATTTTATATATGTTCAATTCCATTAAAAGTGCATCTCCAGTAATGAAAGATAAACTGGCTGCCCTTCGTTCACAAATTGGAAATACTCCTCTGGTAAGTTTCCCAAATGTCTTCCGGAAGGAAAATGTATTTCTTTATGCTAAGCAGGAATGGGAGCAGCTTTCAGGAAGTGTCAAGGCGAGGGCTGCTTATGCCATTTTCAGGGATGCGATTGAAAAAGGGCAACTTTATCCCGGCAAGATACTACTTGATGCGACCAGTGGAAATACAGGAATCGCCTATGCCAGGATCGGTAGAAATCTCGGTATTCCGGTTTCTCTCTGTTTACCTGAGAATGCTTCATCGGAAAGAAAGTCAATACTCCGTAAACTGGGTGTTGATCTTATCCTAACCTCACGTTTTGAAGGAACAGATGGTGCCCAGGAAGTTGCCCGATCGCTAGCGGAGAAATCTCCAGACTTATATTTTTATGCAGATCAATATAAAAATGAAAATAACTGGAAAGCCCATTTTGAAGGAACGGCTGTTGAGATACTAAAAGAACTTCCGCATATCACACATTTTGTTACAGGCCTCGGTACCACAGGGAGTTTTGTTGGCACGGGCAGAAGACTTAAAAAGGAAAACCCAAAAATCAGGCTTATATCTCTGGAACCCGACAATCCACTGCATGGCCTGGAGGGATGGAAACACCTGGAAACTGCACTGGTTCCCGGTATTTATGATGCATCTATAGCGGATGAAAATCTTGAGATATCTACTGAAGAAGCATATGAGATGATCGTAAAAGTAAAAGAAAAAGAAGGACTTCTGCTGAGTCCGTCTTCTGCTGCAAATCTTGTGGGAGCAATCCGTGTTGCTTCCGGACTTGAAAGAGGAATTGTAGTTACACTGCTTCCGGACAATGGAGATAAATATGGAGAGCTTAATAAAAAATTATTCAATGATCCTTATTGAAGCCAAGCCGCTTGCGGAAATAAAGTCAGAAGGCGTTCTAATTTTTCCCGATGAATGCTGCGGATTTTTATTTGGTTCAGAACAAGCAGATGGTAGCAGGACCATTTCTAAAATATGGGTCGTAGATAATGCCAAACCTGGTGATAAAAAAAGAAGATTTGAAATAAGTGCAAAGGATTATATGCAGGCAGAGAGATTCGCTCTTGAAAACGATGTGCTGTTATTGGGAATTTATCATTCGCATCCGAATCATCCGGCTATTCCTTCTGAACACGACCGGATAGCAGCACAACCCTGGTTTTCTTATGTTATTATTTCTGTTATGGAGGGACAATTTGATCATATCCGCAGCTGGAGGCTTAATGAAGATTCACAATTTGAAGAAGAAAATATTTCATCTGTTCATTTAAACAAAATCACATAATGGCAACGGTAATTATTCCAACACCACTCCGAAAATTCACAAATCAAACAGCCAGGCTTCAGATTGAAGCCGGAACAGTAGGTGAGATCATAGAGAGAATCACATTGGAATTTCCGGATCTGAAAAAACATCTACTGGACCAGCAGGGCAGTCTGCGGTCGTTTGTAAATATATTTTCTGGTGATGATGATATAAGAGATCTGCAAAAAGAGAAAACACCTGTAAATGAGTCCAGTGTTATCAGTATTGTACCTGCGATTGCAGGGGGAATCCATTAAAAAATAATTATGGCATTAAGTACTATTCAGTTTTCAAAAGCAGAGCTCGCACGTTATAACCGGCATATTATCATTCCGGAATTTGGCGAAGAAGCACAGTTAAAATTAAAAGCTGCGAGGGTATTGATTATTGGCAGTGGCGGACTGGGCAGTCCTGCCCTTCTTTATCTTACAGCTGCAGGTGTCGGCACTATTGGGATCGTTGATTTTGACATAGTGGACGATAGCAATTTACAAAGACAGGTTCTGTTCGACGTCCGCGAAATTGGTAAACCCAAAGTAGAAGCAGCCAAAAGAAGACTGGAAGCATTGAACCCATACGTAAATATAGTTATCCATCAATACGCATATCAATTCAGGCAATGCGCTTGAAATTATCAAGGATTATGATGTGATTGCTGACGGAACGGATAATTTCCCAACCCGTTATCTTGTTAACGATGCGACCCTCTTATTGGATAAACCCAATGTATATGGATCAATTTTCCAGTTTGAAGGGCAGGTTTCAGTTTTTAATTATGTAAACCGTAAAGGAGAACGAGGTCCAAACTATCGTGATCTTTATCCAACTCCTCCACCGCCGGGACTTGTTCCCAGTTGTGCGGAAGGCGGTGTTCTGGGAGTACTGCCTGGAATTATAGGAAGTCTCCAGGCATTGGAAGTAATTAAAGTTATTACAGGTGTAGGTGAACCTTTATCGGGCAGGTTTTATACTTTCGACGCTCTGAATTTCGAAAGCAGGACGTTTAATATTAAACGCCGTGATGATAATCCTGTGAACGGTAAAAATCCAACCATTCACGAACTGATCGACTATGAACAATTTTGCGGCATGCGCGCAGTTGAAGAAAAACCCATAAAAGAAATAACAGTCCGGGACTTATATAACTGGCAGGTGACTGGAAAACCATTTAAGCTGATTGATGTAAGGGAGCCTTCAGAATACCAGATCGCCCAGATTGGCGGAGCACTTATTCCCCTGGCCAAAGTGGCTGATCATGCAGAACTGATTCCACGCGATATTGATGTGGTCATACATTGTAAATCAGGAGCAAGAAGTCAAAAAGCAATTCGTGAATTGGAAGATAAATTCGGATTCAAAAATTTATATAATCTGAAAGGCGGTATCCTGGCTTATATAGACCAGATTCAGCCTGAACTGACACGATATTAAAAGCTAAATGCGTAAGGCGTAAGGCGTAAGGCGTATAGCAATTTGGAAATATGAAATCGATTAAATTTTTCTAAGAATATGTAATTAAAAAAGCATCAATTATAAATTGATGCTCAATTAATTCTTAACTTATTTTCCCTAATAAATTTAGGCTTTAGGCTTTAGGCTTTAGGCTTTAGGCTTTAGGCTTTAGGCTTTAGGCTTTAGGCTTTAGGCTTTAGGCTTTAGGCTTTAGGCTTTAGGAATTAAATTCAGCCTTCGTACGATTATATGCAGTATAGCCTTTTTCGGCCACATCCTCTGCTTCAGACCTGACGGAAGAAAATTTTTCTTTCACACCATCTACCAGGTTATTAAATTTACCTTTTAGATTATCTGCGAGATCCTGACTCTCATCAACAATTTTCCTGCGGGTTTCTGATCCCTTATCAGGCGCAAATAAAATTCCGATGGCCGCTCCGGCAACTGTTCCTGCCAGAAAGCCCAATAAAATCTTGGTAGTACTCATGTTTAGTATTTTAATATTTTAGTAGATTGACCCTATATCTATATATAAAATCCCTGCCAGATTTATCAAAAAATCAAAAAACTTTTATAAAATTCAAAAACCGAACGGATCTCCAGGAATTAAATGCCCGATTTTAAGAGGGTAGCGTATAGCATACGGATTTGGGAAAAACAATGCAAAAGACCATTTTGCTGATATCGTATCATCTGACGAATGGTATCATATAAAAATGGTTCGTTTAGAACATCTCTATAGGTTTTCATTACCTGCTGTTCTCCAATTTTCAGTTGCACAAGGTCTTCGGCACTTCCCACTTCTTGTGAATCTGTTGATTGATCTACCCTGTTGCAATCAGTTTTAACGCGGTCATGCAATATGCCTCCCAGCGTTTCAATATGTGCAATCAACTCATTTGCATATTGCTTGCTTTCCTGAGCCAGACCTAATATAGATAACTTCAGTTGCTGATTCTGGATTCTCTTAGCTACCTGCTCATAATGGTTCTTAACTTCCTGCAATGCATTTAAAAGTCGGTTAAGTTTATCAAGGATAATCCCGGGGGTTTTGTGAGCGATAGCTGCAATCATAAATAAGGATTTTATAACTACGCGCAAGTGTCATACCAATTTAAACAATAATTAGTGCATTACCAAAACAATAACTCTGGCAGTTTTCCACATTGATGTCCAATGTTTGCACTTCTATTTATTAATCGGCAGATCCGCGAATTATTTTCAGCAAAACAGCTACAACAGCGATAACAAGAAGGATATGAATAATATTGCCTGCATGGTAACCAAAAAATCCGATTGCCCAGGCGATGACGAGTATGACTGCAATGATGTACAACAGATTTCCCATTTTGGTTGATTTATTGAATGATAGAATTTAAAATCCTTTATTAATATTTAAAATTTTGCCCGGACCATTACTCGTTGGCCAGTTTAAACTCTTTTTTCAATATCAATTTCGGAAATAAAGCGGAGGAAAGTGAAATTTAATCTACAATGCGGGGAAAGTTTCATACAAGTTATATCATGTGTTTATTTTATCCAGAGTCCGGTTTATCTGTTCCAAACTCAAAGGCTTGGCCAAAAAATCATCCGCTCCCTGTTGAAAAGCTCTTATTTTATCAATTGAGCCGTCATTGGCGGTAACTATGATAATCCTTGTGCCTGGATAATGCTCTTTCAAAAATGAAATAAAATCAATTCCCTGACCATCCGGAAGGCTATTGTCAAGAAATATGAGGGATGGGGGGTCCGCTCGTACAGAGCAGCTTGCTTCGGCCAGATTCCTGGCAAACGCAGTTCGCAGATTTCTCATTTTCAGAATTCTACCAAAAAGGAAACAGATATCCGGCTCATCGTCCACTATTAACACATTTGATAATCTGTCATTTTGCATTTTATTCTACGGCTTAGTATAGGGATTCAATTCCCTTGCCAATAAATGGTACGGCATTTGGATTCAATCAATAACATAAAATTTACAAATGATTAAGCCTACAGAAATGACTACACTCAGCCAGGTTATTGAAAAGCTGAGGTTAAAACGCCGGGATAACGAATTCATTTTGACCCCACAGGGCTTCACTATAGGAACTGGAAAATTTTATCAGCCGCAAGACCTTAAGATCATTAAAACTTATCGTTTTGAGGGTGAATCGGATCCATCTGATTCTTCAATCCTGTATGTCATGGAGGCTAATGATGGCAGTGTCGGGTACAGTGTAGATGCCTACGGTGCTTTCAGCAATCATGATGATGTGGATTATAATGGTTTCATTGTGAAAGTCCCCATTGAAGAGAGGGAAGAGAAGCTTCTTTTTGCAGAATAGTCTCTAATTTCAGGGATGGTAAAAAGCTTTCTCATACTGATTATTTTTATTCTTGCTTCCGGTTTTACTGGGGCTCAGCAAATCAGGGTATTGACCAGCGGTCAGCCTGTTTCACTTCGGGGACTGAGTGTGGTTAACGATCAGATTATCTGGGTCTGCGGATCAGGAGGCAGTGTGGGAATTTCCACTGATGCAGGAGAAAACTGGAAATGGATCCACGTACCAGGATTTGAAAAAACTGATTTTCGGGATATTGAAGCTTTCAGCGATCAGGAAGCTGTGATCATGGGCATTACAGAACCAGCTGTAATCCTGAGAACAACTGATGGAGGAAAAAACTGGATAATTGCTTTAAAGGATTCAGCAAAATCCATTTTTCTGGATGCCATGGATTTTTCAGGTGATGAAGCTATTCTGGTAGGTGATCCCGACAAGGGAAAAATATTTTTTGCCCGGTCATCTAACCGGGGTAAATCCTGGATAAATTCTGCATCTGGCTTAGAAACCACGGCCAGCGGTGAAGCTTTTTTTGCCGCCAGCGGATCGAATATCAGGTTTATTCCGGAAGACGGATTCGCCCTGGTCTCGGGCGGAAAAAAATCCTGTCTTTATTTATCTACCGGCCGATATGTATTAAATTTAAATCAGGGCGAACAAACTACGGGTGCCAACTCCATCGCCATCAATTCAGCAGATCCAAACCAGGCATTTATAGTTGGTGGAGATTTTTCACATGATTCATCCCGTTATGGTAACAGTCTCAGAATTCAATTTCATCCTTTCGTTCAGACTCCTCCACTAACTCCGCCACACGGGTATCGAAGTTGTGTTGAATACCTGAATAATAAGGAATTGATTTGTTGCGGTACAACGGGAGTAGATTTTACGAATGACGGAGGTATACACTGGACATTAATATCTGATAAAGGCTTTCACGTTTGCAGAAAATCTAAAACTGGTAAATCTGTTTTTCTTGCTGGTCCGAAAGGTGCCATTGCACTTTTGCAATTTTAAGTCTAATGGTAGAATGGGTTAGATTAAGTCTCCTGCGTACTCAGAGACCTAAAATCTACAGGTACTAATTTACTCACGCCGGCTTCCTGCATGGTTACTCCATAAATGACATCCACTGCGCTCATGGTCATTTTATTATGCGTGACAATGATGAACTGCGAGTTATCACTGAACTGACGGATCATATTTGTAAACTTACCTACATTGACATCATCCAATGGCGCATCTACTTCGTCCAAAATACAAAACGGTGCCGGTTTGATCAGGTATATCGCAAAAAGCAGTGCAGTAGCAGTCAGGGTTTTTTCTCCCCCACTTAGTTGCTGTATGGATGAAGGTCTTTTGCCTTTTGGTTTAGCAACAATATCAATGCCCGTTTCAGCGAGATTTTCCGGATTTTCAAGTACCAGGTCTGCTGTATCTTCTTCTGTAAATAAAGCCTTGAATACTTTTTGAAAATTCTCTCTCACTTTACCAAATGTTTCCAGGAATTGCTGGTTGGCAGTGGATTCGACTTCCTGAATAGTTTGTAACAATGTATCTTTTGCATTCACGAGATCGTTCTTCTGTTCTACTATAAAATCGTAGCGTCTTTTCATTTCCTGAAATGCTTCAACAGCTGTAGGATTTACTTCTCCCAGATTTTCCAGTCTTTTCTTCATCCTGTCTGCTTTTTCCTGTAATTCTTCAGCAGTCAGTTCTCCTGTTCTTGCTTCATCAATAATATCATCGAGGTTGATCCGGAATTCAACATTCAGTCTTTCCTTCATACCTGCCAGCTGTAATTTCAAGTCGTTGAGCCGGTCCTTGATTTCACCGAGAATATGTTCCGCGTTTTCTTTCTGACGGATTAAATGACGAAGAGCCGTTTCCTTTTCACCAATATTATTTCTTTCCAAATAGTAAGCCTGGTCTGCTTCATTAAGTTTTTTCTCTTCTTCTTCCTTATTCCGAAGCATGCCCAGCAATATTACTTCCAGTTGCTGTAAAGATTCATTGCTCTCTGTAATCTGCAACTCAGTCTGATCCAGTTGAACCCGGTTGTCTTCAATCTGAATTTTTAAATCGGATAGTTGTTTCTGCCGGAATTCGCTTTCCTGTTTCAATGCCGAAATCCTGTTTTGCTGTTGTATAACCTGCAGGTTCACTTCATTGAAACCCGCCAGTGCATTATTATACGCTGCTTCCGTTATGGAAAATTGTTCCTGCCCTTCTGATATTTTTTCATTCAGATCATTGACTTCCTCCAGCAGACGGAAGGCGTCGGTCCTGGTTCCTGCAATGGACTCCTGGGTCTGTTGAATCTGATCCCGGAGTTCACTCATCCGTTTAACAGCAGCTTCCTGCAGCCCGCTGAGATTTTCTGTTTTATTCTGAATGGCAAAAAGCCGGTTATTCAGATGGTTTATATCTTCCTGTACCTGCCGAATTGCCTGTTCTTTTAATTGTTCATTAAAACGAATTACTTCGTTGTGACGGGATTGAATTTCAGATCTCAGTTGATTTACTGTCTGTTCACTCGCCAGTACATCCCTTGATATTTTTTCAAGATTTTTAGCCCGGCCAATTTTCTTTCCTTCAAATAAACCTACGCTGCCTCCTGTAAGAGAATATCTGCCTTTTACATATTTGCCATGCTTTTCGAGAATTACCGATCCGTTGGATTCATTATTGAACCATTCAACAGAGGGCTCATTTTCCGCAATAAAAACGTGTTGCAATAGATGTTTTGCCAGTGGTAAATATTTAGCATCCACTTCGATCACACTCAGTGCAGAAACAGTATCAGCAGGCTGCTGGTGTGTCTCCGGAAGATCGGCTGGAAATTTATTGAGCAGGAAAAAATTCGCTTTACCTTTTTTATTATCGTCCAGGAGATGAACAGCTTTCAGCCCTTCTTCCAGATCATTCACTACATAATAATTGAGATACGGTTCAAGTACATTTTCCACCGCGGTTCTGAATTCTTCTTTCACATAAATAATATCTGAAAGTACCGGTGCTGTATGATTCCAGTTGGGATTCTTATGAAGAAATTTTACGCTTTCAGGATATCCTTCCATGGAATCTATCAGGCTTTTCAGCAGATCATGTTCGTTTTTCTTTGCGTCATATTTTCTGCTTTCTTCAGCCAGTTCCTGGCGAAGCCCTTCCAGTTTTTCCTGCGTTTGAAGAATTTGCTCCCGGGTTCTTTCCTGATGATCCTGCAGTTGCCTTAAATCGGTTCTCCTAGTTTCCAGTTGATCTTCTGTCAGATCACGCTCAAGTCCCAATTGTTCAATTTGATGAGCGCGGACTGTACTTTCTTCTTCCTGTTGTTTCAATCCCCTTTCGAGATTTTGGATAGAAGTATCTGCGACCGCAAGATTTTTTTCAGAATCAAACTGACGTCGTTGTGCCTGGGCATGTTCACTTCTCAGTTGATCCAGTAATAGTTTCATGCTTCCGAAAGAAGTTCTGGCTAATTCAGTTTTTTCCCTGAGTTCTTCCAGGTTCAGAAGCAATTGATGGAGTTTAATATCTTCTTCCGATACCTGGTTTTCAGTAAAGTGCACGCTTTCTTCCAGACCCTTTACCTGGCCAGTGCCTTTTGATAGAAAATCATGCAGGTTAGATTCTTTTTCCTGAAGAAAATTAAGGCGCTGACTGACCAGATTTTTTTCGCTTTCCTTATTTCTAAGTTGTTGAACCAATTCATTAAACGCATGCTGGAGTGCCTGTAATTGTCTTTCCTTTTCTACAAATTCCAGTTTATCTTTTTCAAGCTTCGCCTCATCTCCGGCAATCATAGCTTCGAGCTGAATCTTTTTATCTGTTTCTGCTTCAGATTGTGACTGAAGATTTTTGTAACTCGCATTAAATCCTTCCAGAGAAGCTTTGGCCAGTTCAATGCTTATTTCGCGGTAATCCTTTTTTATTTCAAAATACTTCTCCGCTTTTTTGGCCTGGGATTCAAGAGATTTCAGCTGATTATTGATTTCAAAAAGAAGGTCTTCTATTCGGGCCAGATCCTGCTCTGTTGCATCGAGCTTCTGCCTGGCTTCTTTTTTTCTCGTCTTATATATAGAAATCCCTGCAGCCTGCTCCAACATACGCCGGCGACTGTTTTCCTTATCACGGATAATATCATCCACCATACCCAGTTCGATGATGGCATAACTGTCTGTTGAAATACCGGTATCCATAAATAAGATTCTGGATATCTTTCAAACGACAACTCACGTCGTTGAGCCGGTATTCACTTTCCCCGCTTTTATAAAATTTTCGTGTAACCGTTACCGTACTGAATTCAGTAGGTAACAGATTTCGGGTATTCTCAAACGTTAGACTCACTTCAGCAAGTCCCGATGCAGTCCGGTTCCTTGATCCGTTGAAAACAAGGCTTTCAAGATTTTCAGATCGCAGATGGCTGATTTTTTGTTCACCGATCACCCAGCGGATACTGTCTACGATATTGCTTTTCCCACAACCATTGGGGCCTATGATACCTGTAATTCCTTCATTAAAAAGGATATGGGTCCGGTCAGCAAAACTTTTAAACCCTTTTATATCCAGACTTTTTAAACGCACGGATCTCTATATTGGTACGGGACAAACCTAATCAAAATGCACAAAGGATTACCCTTCTGTTAATAAGTGGTGGATAGTCTTTTAGTCATCTTTATTCCCTCTGGCCAGTCGTCTTTTCAATTCTGCTATAGGCATATCGATTTGTTTACCCATCACCTGGTTGCCCCGGTATGTAATTACTTTTAACATGACCGCATCTTTAGGGACCAGCAGGGGCTCTTTATAAACAGGATAAAAATTATCCGGATGGGAGTTGTCAAAACTGTAATGAATATCCAGACCCTTTATTTCGGTACTCAAAGTAATGAGCAGTGAATCGCTGGGATCCTTTCCCACGCCAAAAACCGGGTCAAACATAGTCCTTGCATATTTCACATTCTGAAGATCCATTCTGCCGAAATTATTTTCCACCTTTGTTGCGAACCAGTCCCAATTCTTTTTTCCCCTGGGCGACCATAAGCATTCAGAAACAGCGAGACTTCTCGGCCAAACCATATACTGCAGATGTCGTGTATTGTACACCTGTTCGGACCACAAATTTGCCTGACCTCCCAGGACGTATTTGGGATCTACGCCTTCGGGAACGGGTTCGAATTCGTAGGTTTTATTTAATCGCAGCGTAGCATATACGCGTGGTTCACTGATCGCATCTCCCTGCATATAGTCGAGGTAAACATAGGTTGTTGGACTCATTACCACCTGATGACCCAACTGGGCCGCTGCAATTCCGCCTTTGATCCCCCTCCAACTCATAACCAGTGCATTGGGTGCGAGACCGCCTTCCAGGATTTCATCCCACCCAATGAGTTTTTTCCCCTTCGATTCAACGATTTTTTCCACACGTTTCTCAAAATAACTTTGTACTTCTTCCATGGTCTTCAGGTTTTCCTTAGCCATCAATTGTTTGATTGCATCACTTTTTTCCCAGAAGTTTTTAGCACACTCATCACCACCTACATGGATATAAGGGAATGGAAATAATCCGGCAATTTCTGTAAAAACTGTATCCAGGAATGAATACACTCTTTCATTAGCTGGACAAAGTGTATTATCCTGCCGCGCAACCGGGCCCGGCCAGTCCATAAAACTTTCACCGGATATTACCTGATAATTCTCTGAACCTTGTGTGCAGGAAAGGTCGGGATATGAAACAATCGCTGCCATGCTATGGCCCGGCACGTCCACTTCTGGTAATATATTAACGAATCGGTCCTGTGCATATTTAACAAGAGCGCGTATATCGTCCTGTGTATAAAAACCACCAAAATGACGTGGTTCATCTTTTGGAACGGGTGAAAAAGTTCCAAAATATCCTTCACGTTTTACATTCCACGCGCCAACAGATGTAAGGCGGGGAAGGCTTTTAATCTCAATCCTCCATCCTTCGTCGTCCGTAAGATGCATGTGAAGCAGGTTAAATTTATATTGAACCATCTGATCAATAAAATCTTCCACATCCTTTCTGGTAAAGAAATGCCTGGCTACATCGAACATCAGGCCCCTCCAGGCAAAGCGTGGATAATCGGTTATTTCAACCAGCGGAATTTGCCATGAAACTGTTTTAACATTGGTATTGCTTTCTATTTCCTGCGGTAGTAACTGCCAAATAGTTTGCGCACCATAAAAAAGGCCGGCTGGTTTATTGGCTGTAACGAGGATACCGGAGGATTTCACGTATAAGCGATACCCTTCGTCTCCGATTTCTTTATCTGTCGTTTTATTCAGAACAAACCGGATGGAAGCCGTACTGCTATTTTTAGATATTGAAACTTTCTTTCCTGTTGCAGAAAATTTCGAAAGAATACTTGCAGTTGTCAATTTCAATTCTGGCAGATTGGGAATGCTTATTGAAATAGGATCTGGTAATTTATAATATCCGGCAAGCCGTGTGATAATAACCGGCTCAGGAATAATTGAAATTGCTTTCCCCTTTTTCTGTGAAAAGACGAGTAATTCTGAAAAGATAAACAGACCAAGCAGGATCGTTTTTTTCATTTGGCAATCGTATTAAATTTTTAACAAATTGGCTTAAAGCAGAAAGCTTTAGGAATAAGGCAAAACAAATGTATTATTGCAGAAATGTAAAATTTAAAATTCAATTTTCTCATTCTTACATTACCTACTCTTCCACATTATTACATTGTATAACGCCTCAGGCGTCATACGTACGGTTCCTGCTGACTGAGGCAATGAAAACTCCCAAGCCCCCAAATGATATCCGTTGAATCCAGGCCAAGGACTTTCCTTTCGGGAAATGCATCCTGAATGATCCTCAATGCTTTTTCATCTTTTTCAGATCTGAATGTAGGAACGACGACTAATCCGTTGGCAATATAAAAATTTGCGTACGAAGCAGGGAGGCGTTGGTTTTCATAAATAATCTTATCCGGCATAGGTAGTTCGATAATATTGAGTTGTTTCCCATTCAACAGTCGCATGGATTTCAAATCTGCCAGGTTTCGCTGCAGGATTTCATAATTTTCGTCAGATTTATTTTCCTCTACAGCAGCGAGCACACTGTCTTCGTTAATAAACCGGACAGTATCATCAATATGTCCATCTGTATCATCGCCAACAATTCCATCTTTTACCCATAACACCTGATCAATTCCATAGTAAGCTTCCAGAAAAGCTTCAATTCCGGTGCGGCTTAACAAAGGGTTTCTGTTTTTATTCAGAAGACAGGATTCCGAAGTGATCAGTGTTCCCTTCCCGTTAAAATCAACTGATCCTCCTTCCATGATAATTTCCGGGTATAATACCGGAATTTCATAGGCAGTTGCAATAAGCGTTGGGATGCGATCATCAAGGTCGAATGGCGGATATTTATTCCCCCAGGCATTATAATTCCAGTCGATGATGATTTTCGGTTGGGCAGTGGCAGGATTAATTAAAAAGGCGGGGCCATGATCCCTGCACCATGCATCATTAGTTGGATGAGTAAAAAATTTTATTCTGTCCATCTTTACCGAAACCGTTTCCAGTTTTTCCATGGCAAAGGTTTTCATATCTTCATCAACCACATTAATATGAACAGCTTCGTTCTCAGACAGGGCTTGTATAAAACGGCAGTAAGGTGGATAAATGGTTTCAATTTTACCGGGCCAAGAGTCCTGTTTATGAGGCCAGCTTAGCCAGGTAGCGGCATGCTGTTCAAATTCAGCCGGAAATCGGTAGCCCAATTCTTTAGGTGTGGGCCGGCTAATTTTCATCAATAAATCTTTTAGTAATGGGCTGATATGAATCGATTCTGCGATCACGCAGGAATGGCCAGTGCGTCCGGTAACTATCTGTTTTTGATGTGTCAATTTCCTGTACAATCACTTCTTCATTGTCATGGCTGGCCTGATACAGTATGGTGCCAAAAGGGTTGGAAATAAAAGAACCTCCCCAGAATTTCATGGCGCCATTTTGTTCGATCCCCACACGGTTCACACTCACAACATGTACTCCATTGGCAACTGCATGACTCCGCTGAATGGTCTGCCATGCATTAAATTGTTCCGTGTTTGTAGGAAGGTCTTGGGCAGTGGACCATCCGATGGCTGTTGGATAGAATAGAATTTCAGCACCCATGAGGGAGGTTATCCGCGCCGCTTCCGGGTACCACTGATCCCAGCAAATCAAAACACCGACCTTACCAAATCTTGTATCAAAAACCTTGTATCCGAGATCACCTGGGGTAAAATAAAATTTTTCATAAAAAGCGGGATCATCTGGTATATGCATTTTCCTGTACATACCCAGATATTCGCCATCAGCATCTATCACAACCGTTGTATTATGATAGATCCCCTGAGTTCTTTTCTCAAAAAGAGAGGCGATGATCACAATATTATTCTCTATTGCGATTTTCTGCAAAATCTCTGTGGATGGTCCGGGAATGGGTTCTGCGAGTTGAAAATTATTATAGTCTTCTACATCACAAAAATACAGAGAAGCAAAAAGTTCCTGGAGACAAACGATCTGAGCGCCTCTTCTAACCGCTTCCTTTATTTTTTCAATGGCCTTTTGAAAATTAATGTTTTTATCTTCCACGCAGGACATCTGCACGATACCCACTTTAACTTTAATCATATTCCGAAAAAGTTTGAGTTTGCAATTTAAGCCTAAAGCTCAAAGCTCAAAACCTTTTTAGGCTTAAAGCCCAAAGCCTAAAACTAATATGGAATTGAGTAAATGAATAAAATTTCTATTCGGAGTTCTAAAAAGAAGTTTTCGGCATTAAGCTTTCGGCTTTTAGCCTTAAGCTTAAGAAGCCTGACCTAAATGCTTGAGGTAAGTTACATGAGAAGCAATGGCTTTGTGCACCCTGGCAAATTCAATATATTGAATTCCATGATCAGCACAGGTCTGCCGGACTATTTTGCTTACTGCGGGATAATGAATATGTGAAATTTTTGGAAACAAATGGTGTTCGATCTGAAAATTTAAACCGCCAACCAGCCATGAAACGAGCCTGTTATGTGTAGCAAAATTAGCAGTCGTATTGACCTGGTGAATGGCCCATTCGTTTTCAATTTTATTAGTGTCAATATTTGCAATGGGGAAAGAAACATGTTCAACAGTATGTGCCAATTGAAAAACGATACTGATCAAAAGACCTGTAACAACGGTTGTTACCAAAAAACCAATTAACCAGGCTCCGAAGCCGACGATATAAATAGGGAGCGCTATAAATATAAAAGCATGTATCACTTTAAAAATCCAGAAATTGAAATGATCTATGATACCCATTTTCTTCAAAGGCACATCGCCAACCCTTTTCCTGAAATATTTATTATAATCCAGGATGAAAATCCAAAGGATATAAAGCATTGCATAAAGACCCCAGAAATAGACGTGCTGGTATTTATGCAATTTCAGTCTTTTCTGACTACTACTCATCCGCATAAAAGGCTGGATATTGATATCATCGTCCACACCGTCAACATTTGTGTATGAATGATGAATGATATTATGTTTGTTGTGCCAGATAAAGCTGTTGCCGCCCAAAACACTGAGGGATAAAGCAGCCATCTGGTTGATCAGTTTACTTTTGCTGAAACTTCCATGACCGCCATCATGCATTACATTGAAACCGATGGCAGATATCACACAACCGAATAAAATACATTCTAAAACTGCGAATAAAACAGGAGGAGTAAAAAATACAAGATGCATATACAAGCCTATAAAACTTATTCCGAGTACGGCCGCTTTTAGATAAAGTGCGAAGTTGCCAGTCATCGATTTTCCCGTCTGGTCAAAATAGGAATTAATTCTTTTTTTAAGATCAGCATGGAATGTGTGTGGACTATTGGAAAATTTTGGCATTTGCATGATAAGCGCTTTTACTAAAAACTGGTGCAAAGTTATTGCTTTTAATTGCGATAACTCTGTTAAATAACGATGAAAATGCGTCGTTTATGCACATCAGGTATCAAATTGTACAAAAGAATCCAGGTTGCTGACACCAATCATTTTTTCAGATAAAAAGCCTTCAGCATATTTTACCCCTATCATCTTTCCCAGCATCTGAGCTCTGCCAATAATTGAATCTAGAAATTCGGGACCGGAGATATAAGTCTGTGGCTCATCTTTATCATATGTCGTTGAATGAAATTGGGAGGTATATGACCGAATTGCTTCCAGTTTCCTGTCAAAAACCGATGTGATGTCATAAACAAATGCAGGCTGATAAAATCTGTCCTGAATGAAGTGAAAAACATATTTGGGTCGCCATTGTTCTTGTTCTTTGCCCTGGGCATCCTTTGTGGATATTTTTCTAAGACCACTCAGAAAACAACTGTCAGAAATCAGTCTACCAGCCCTGCCATGGTCGGGATGACGGTCTTCCAAAGCGCTGGCAAGTACGATTTCCGGCTGGTATTGTCTAATAACCCTGATAATTTTCCTTTGATTTTCTTCATTGTTCTGAAAGAAGCCGTCGGCCATTCCAAGATTCTCCCGGATATCCAGATCCATGATCCGCCCGGCAATTTCAGCCTCCTTAAAACGGAGCTCAGGGGTGCCACGCGTACCCAGTTCACCCCGGGTAAGATCTGCGACGCCGATGGTCTTACCCTGCATTTTTTCCATCATCAGGGTGCCTGAACAACAAAGTTCCACATCATCGGGATGCACAGCTAGCGCGAGTATCTGAATTTTTTTCATGGTGCAAATTATATTAAGTTGATCAGAGTTACACGGATGCTCCCCTCGCCCGATGATTATCCAATTTTACCCTAGCTTTGCACTCCGAAATTATCTATTCATACTCATTTTAAAATTATTTCTATGGCCTATGATGTGGTTGTGCTTGGCAGTGGTCCCGGCGGTTATGTTGCTGCCATCCGCGCATCTCAATTGGGATTTAAAACAGCTATTATTGAAAGGGAAAGTCTGGGTGGCATTTGCCTTAACTGGGGATGTATTCCTACCAAAGCCCTTTTAAAAAGTGCCCAGGTTTATGAAGATATCAAGCATGCAAAGGATTTTGGGATTGAAGCCAGCGGAACACCTGATTTCTCTTCAGTCATAAAACGCAGCCGTGGTGTTGCTGATAAAATGAGCCGGGGTGTTCAGTTTTTGATGAAGAAAAACAAAATCGATGTTGTGATGGGCTTTGGGAAATTCAAATCCAAAAGCCAGATCGAAGTAACAGCTGCCGATGGTAAAACCCAGATTGTGGAAGGCCGTCATATTGTGATTGCTACAGGTGCCAGAAGCCGCGAATTGCCAAATCTGAAACAGGATGGCAAAAAAGTAATTGGTTACCGCGAGGCGATGAACCTGCCAGTTCAGCCTAAAAGCATTATAATCGTTGGCAGTGGTGCTATTGGGGTCGAATTCGGGTATTTTTATAATAGTATCGGCACCAAGGTTACCATAGTGGAATTCCTGCCACGCATAGTACCGGTGGAAGACGAAGACATTTCAAAGGAACTGGAAAAATCATTTAAGAAATCAGGCATAGATATCATGGTCAGCAGCGAAGTGACCAGTGTTGATACCAGTGGCAGTGGGGTGAAAGCAAAAATTAAATCGGCGAACGGCGAACAGGTACTTGAAGCCGATATTTTACTTAGCGCAATCGGTATTTCCGCCAACATTGAAGGTATTGGCCTTGAATCCCTGGGTGTAAAAACAGATAAAGGAAAGGTTTCTGTAGACAAATTCTATAACACCAATGTTGCAGGGCTTTATTCAATCGGCGACTGCGCACCAGGGCAGGCACTTGCACATGTTGCATCCAAAGAAGGAATTATATGTATTG
Organism: uncultured Bacteroidota bacterium; assembly: GCA_963711345.1. Lineage (GTDB taxonomy): Bacteria > Bacteroidota > Bacteroidia > Chitinophagales > Chitinophagaceae > Puia. The sequence continues at coordinate 3,243,998 of CAVQDS010000002.1, forward strand.
AAAATATTGCTTTCCAGGAGAAAAAATATGCCCATACTCCTGAACCAATTGACTACAATAATGTTCCGGGATGCACTTACTGCACACCTGAAATCGCCTCTGCGGGATATACAGAAAAACAAGCCAGAGACGCGGGTTATGAAATCAGGGTGGGTAAATTCCCATTAAGCGCTTCAGGAAAAGCTTCGGCTGCTGGACATACGGAAGGTTTTATCAAAGTAATCTTCGACGCCAAATATGGTGAATGGCTTGGAACTCATATGATCGGATACAATGTTACCGAGATCATCATAGAAACCATCGTTGGTCGTAAACTTGAGACTACCTACCAGGAAGTACTTGACAGCCTTCATCCGCATCCGACGATCAGCGAAAGCGTGAAAGATGCCATTGAAGCAGCTTATGGTGAGGCGATACATCTTTAAGCTCAAGGCCTAAAGCCTAAAGCTTAAAGCAGATTATAGTGGTAAATTAATAGTACCTGATCCGAAAATCATTTAGCATTATTAATTAACCATTTTTGATTTTCACTTTCATTAATTTTTCGAATTGGCTTTAGGCTTTAAGCCTTAAGCTTTAAGCTTTCAATATGCTTCCAGTTTCAGTTTGGGAAAAGGAAAGTTTTTTTGCGCCAAGGGATTTTATTATCGTTGGCAGTGGCTTTACCGGTTTGTGGTCGGCCTATTATTTAAAAAAACGTTTTCCTGAAAAATCGGTTCTCATATTGGAAAGGGGCATTATTCCAAGTGGAGCAAGTAGCCGTAATGCCGGCTTTGCATGTTTTGGTAGTTTTACTGAATTGCAATCCGATTCCAATAATTTAGGCGAATCTGAAATGCTGGAACTTATGGAAATGAGGTTTAAAGGGTTGGAAAAAATCCGTAAAAAATTTGGCCATCCCAGCATCGATTATGAAAACTTAGGAGGTTATGAATTAATATCAACTGAACTATTCACCGATATTAATGCCCTTCGAACCAGCATAGACTCGCTGAATAATAAATTACAAAAGATTACCGGCAAACAAAAAACATTTCAGCTCAACGACTCGAAAATTAAAAGTTTCGGATTGGGAGGTTCCCATCATCTGATTGAAAATAAACTGGAAGCACAATTACATTCAGGCAAATTGCTGGAAGCACTTGTTCAACTGGTTCATTCGGTCGGCGTTAAGATACTCACTCACATAGATGTAAAGAAAATCGAATTAGAAAACAGCCGCGTACGATTGGAAACCAACCTGCCAATAACCATGCTTGCTGAACAAGTATTAATTTGTACCAATGCTTTTGCCAAGTCTTTGTTACCTGATCTGGATATTGCACCGGCACGCGGACAAATACTTCTTACAGATCCAATTGACGGATTGAAAATAAGAGGAACTTTTCATTATGACGAGGGCTTTTATTATTTCCGCAATTTGAATAATAGAATATTGCTGGGTGGTGCGCGTAATAAATATATTCATGAAGAAGAGACTTTTTCAGTCGATACTTCCGAATCAGTCCAACAGGAACTTGAAAAATTTCTGAAAGAAATCATATTGCCCGGAATTCCATACCGGGTTAGTTTACGGTGGAGTGGCACAATGGCAGTTGGAAAGGAAAAAAAACCTATAGTATCAAAAATTAATGACCACATATTCTGCGCTGTTCGCATGAGTGGTATGGGCGTCGCACTCGCACCGCAACTGGGCAAGCAGGTTGCGGGCATGATGTAATCCAAACTCAAAGAATTACATAATTATACCCGCAATGGTGGCTGAAAGATAGGACGCTAGTGTGCCACAGAACAGGGCTCTCAAACCAAGTTTTGCCAGGTCAGCTCTTCTTTCAGGAGCAATAGCGCCAATGCCGCCGATCTGCATACCCACACTGCTGAAATTAGCAAAACCGCATATCGCGATACTTACTACTAACAATCCTTTTTGTGAAACAATCGGAACAGCTCCTGAAGTGAGGCTTTTAAATGCGACGAATTCATTCACCGTTAGTTTTTGCCCCAATAAGGTTGCTGCATTTCGGACATCTTCGGCCGGGACACCCATGGACCAGGCAAAGGGGTAGAAAATTCTTGAGAAGATCCAATTCAGGCTAAGATCGAAAGAAGGATTAAACAAATGCCCTGTTTTCATGAGCAGAAAATCCACAAGAGCAATCATGGCAATAAATCCGATCAGCATGGCAATCACATTCATCGCAATTTTGAATCCCTCACCGGCACCATGCGTTATAGCGTCGAGAATGTTTGCATAACGGCTGGTTACTTTTAATTTTACCGTTCCCATGGTTTGGCTGATTTCAGTTTCAGGCCACACGATTTTAGAGATGACCAGCGCTCCGGGTGCGGCCATGAGGCTGGCCGTAATAAGTTTCGGTGCCAGGTCAATACCAGCTTGTGCTCCCATATTTGCATATACGATCAATATGCCTCCGGCAATACAAGCAAGACTTCCGGACATACTGGCAAGCAATTCACTTTTGGTCATTCCGGGCAAATAAGGCTGTATCATAACCTGTGCTTCAATCTGGCCTACAAAGGCACTTGCTACATTACTCAAAGCCTCTGCTCCACTTACACGCATTATCACATTCATGGCTTTAGCAATAACTGCAACAACCCGCTGCATAATACCCAGATGGTAAAAGATTGCTACAAGTGCACATACGAAAATTATTGTAGCCGTTACATTGAATGCAAAAACAAATCCGCCCATTGCATAATTCATTACACCTCCACCTTTGACCGGAACAGCAATACCATCATACACAAATGCAGCGCCCTGAAATGCAAAATGTTCAATTTTCCCCATTACACGACCCAGGAATTGAAAAAAACGAATGACAGGTGTTATTTTCAAAACCAATATTCCGATCAGCAACTGTAGAACTAGTCCAGATATAACCAGCCGAAGATTAATATTTCGCCGGTTATTGGAAAAAACAAAAGCCAGACCGAGGATGAGTGAGATACCTATCAAACCCTGAATTCTTTGCATAAGCCAAATTGTTTTATGGAAGATAAAGTAAATAGCCAATAAATGGAACCTGATAAGATCAATGCTTTTAACCATTCCTTCGTAATTTTACAAATGGAAATGAAGGATACCATGGACAAAAGGATTGAACAGATAAAATCCATTGTTACAAATCAACCCGATTCACGCCTCAGAAAAACTGGTGAAAAAATAATAAACAGGGAACGTATATTTTTTGATGAGGGTCTTTTACTTTTCGAAAAAGCAGGTCTTCCCTTTTTGGGCTCCCTGGCTAACTTTATCCGCGAATCCCTTCATGGCGATAAAACTTACTTCAACAGGAATTTTCATATAGAGCCGACAAATGTTTGCGTATTTTCCTGCGCATTTTGCTCCTACTCCAGGTTATATGCACAAAGGGAAGAAGGATGGGAACTGAGTATTGACCAGATGATGGACATGGTAAAAAAATATGACGGCAAACCAGTTACTGAAGTTCATATTGTGGGGGGCGTTCATCCAAAAATGAACCTTTACTTCTTCGCTGAGCTGCTTCAAAAAATAAAAAGATACCGTCCAGACTTGCATATCAAGGGATTTACTGCGGTGGAATTAGATTATATGTTCCGGAAAGCCAAATTATCAGTTGTAGAAGGGCTGAAAATTTTAAAGGAGGCAGGTCTTGATTCTCTTCCGGGCGGAGGGGCTGAAATATTTGATTCAGAAATCAGAAAACAGATTTGCGAAGATAAAGTGGATGCGGAAGGGTGGCTTAGTATTCATCGCAACGCTCATCTACTGGGTATGCATTCCAATGCTACAATGCTTTATGGCCATATCGAAAATTACAGTCACCGGATTGATCACATGGAAAAACTCAGAGTTCTTCAGGATCAAACGGGCGGATTCAACACGTTCATTCCACTTAAATTCAGAAATAAAGGAAATGATATGAGTCACGTGGAAGAATCTACTATAATTGAAGACCTGAAATTGTATGCTATGAGCCGTATCTATATGGATAACTTCCCTCATATCAAAGCATATTGGCCAATGCTTGGCCGTCAAAGCGCACAGTTAACCTTATCATTTGGCGTGAATGATCTTGATGGAACCATCGATGACTCAACAAAAATTTATTCGATGGCAGGGTCTGAGGAGCAACACCCTTCTCTTTCCACGACAGAACTGGTTGCACTTATTAAACAAGTAAAACGTGAACCAGTTGAAAGAGATACCCTCTATAATGTGATCAGAAATTATAAGGATATGGATCTGTCAGATATGGCATCCAGCCCTTTATATAATTGAGGAATTACTTCGACCTGACGCTTATTGAAATTCTCTTGTCTTTTTCCTTCAATGAATCGGCAGCCTCAGCAGGATATTTTGCAAAGTCGGAACCAAAGCCCTCCACTCCGGCAATTTGATTTGAATTCACACCCGCAGCTTCAATTGCTTCAGCAACTGCATTTGCCCGGCTTTCAGATAGTAATTTATTTGATGTACTGTCTCCTCCTTTTTCATTAAATCCACCGATTTTTATTTTAGCTTTTGGGAAGGCTTTGAGAATGGATGCCACGTTTTGTATCTGCACCATGCTTTCATTTGTAATATTCGCTGTGCCGTTATTGAAACTCAGCTGATCGAAATTAAATGGGAACCTCCTTGACGCTTTACTTTTAGGATCAGTAAAAAAAATGATAAGCTGGTCTTCAATGCCTCCTTTTTTTGCATCCAAGAGGGCTCCGTCAGGAAGCTTTAGTGTATATTTTTTTTCAGCTACGATATCCCGTTTAATGGTATCCTTTGAAGGCGAAACTGTATCTGTTATGGCCTGCGGAGTGTTTCCCGCTGGGGTTTGTTTGCTCATGAAATACCAGACAACAATACCGGCAACCAGGATTAAAATAATTGGAATAACCCATTTTGCTTTGGATTTTTCCTTTCTTTCCGGCAATTCGGATACAGAAAATTTATCAGCAATTCCAGACAGGTCATCTATACCCATGATTCCGTTCAGAAATATTCCGGTTGGTAAAACATTAAGGACCTTCTTCTTTTGGCTATTCAAAAATGATCGCAAACCACTTGCATTCATATTTGAATTCAGAATATGATTTCCCAAAACTCCCAAAGCAGTTGGTGCTGCAGTACTCAATAAAGATGAAGCTGATTGACTGCTTATTCCTGCATATCCGGCAATGGCGTCTGATAAGACAGAAGTTTTTTCTCCGAAAATATTCTTCAGGAAATCCATGCCTTTCGAATTGATAGTTCCGCCAGCCAGTGAATTCAGGTTAAAAGGAATGTCGGACCTTGCAGCGGTAGTTGCAAGATTTAAAGTATCCTCTACATCACCAGAATCAGTTTTAAGCAATAAACCAGTCAGAATTGCCGGAATGATCCCCTGAATTGCCTGCTGTACGTTCGCAGGACTTTCACCTAAAATTCCAGCCATCCTGTTTGTCATGTCTCCGGAAAGAATTTCCTTAACCGATTCAATTAAATTGAAAGACATATTAATAAACGCATTTATGTGTAATTAAAATTTCAAGGGTATGAATCTGGAACTATTAGCAGAAAGGTATGTGAAGCTGTTATAAAATTAAAAATTTTTATTATCCAATGATCCGCAAAGCCTTATTTTACCAAACACTAACGAAGTCTTATTTTATGAAACACTAACTTTGCGGATTTATGGAAGAAACCCATTCTCACAGTCACTCAGATCATTCGCATAGCCATTCGAATAATTCCCACAGTCATCATGGTCATTCGCATGGTCATGTTGTGGAACTTAGTTCCGTAAATACCGCATTTATTGTGGGTATAATCCTGAATCTTGCTTTTGTCCTTATTGAAGCTGTTGTAGGAATAACTATACATTCCATGTCCCTTTTATCGGATGCCGGGCATAATCTGGCTGATGTTGCCAGCCTTGGGTTATCTCTTTTCGCTTTTAAAATGATGAAGGCGAAATCCAATACCATATACACTTATGGTTATAAAAAGACAACTGTGCTTGTTGCCCTTCTGAACGGAGCTATTTTATTGGTCTCAATAGGCGCGATCCTATATGAATCTGTTCACAGGCTGATACTTCCTGAACCACTCCCAGGTAAAACCATATCGATCGTGGCTGCCATTGGCATCCTGATAAATACCATTACTGCATTGCTTTTTTTCCGGAATAAAGAGAGTGATCTCAATATCAAAGGAGCCTTTCTTCACCTGATGTCTGATGCGGTTGTATCTGCCGCTCTCGTAATAGGAGGAATCATTATTATTTATACAAAATGGTATTGGATAGATCCTGTTCTGGGTATATTAGTAGCCGTAGTCATTGTTTTCAGCACCTGGAACTTATTAAGGGACAGTTTACGTCTTTCGCTGGATGCAGTTCCATTGGGGATCGATTTACGCGCGGTTAAAGCTGTCATAGAAAAAATTTCAGGAGTAGAGGATTTTCACCATATTCATATCTGGGCATTAAGTACAACAGAAAATGCACTTACCGGACATGTAGTATTGAAAAAAGAAATTGGAATGGAAGATCAGGAAAGAATTAAAGGTGAAATTAAACACAAACTGCTTCATTTAAATATTCAGCACGTTACATTGGAAACAGAAACTGAATCTCTCGCGTGCGAAACTAAGCACGAACCTAATCTTTCAGTAAATCCCTGACACTTCTTTCGAGATCAGGACCTTCGGCGTTGATCGTCCTGATGATTCCCTGCCTGTCGATCAGGAAAGAAGAAGGAATCATATCGACGCTGTAAGCAAATGCCGAAGGAGCTTCCCATCCTTTATCGTCAATGACTTGTATCCAGATGAGTTTGTCATGCCGGACTGCCTTTTTCCAGCTATCCGCATCTTCATCAAGGGATATCCCATAGATTTCGAGGCCTTTGTTATGATATTTATTATACAATTTTACCAGACGGGGATTATTGTGACGACATGGTCCGCACCAGCTTGCCCAAAAATCAATTAGTACAACTTTTCCCTTCAGTTCAGATAAAGTAACCATTTTCCCATTTAAATCCGGCAATGATAAGTCAGTTGCAGTTTGTCCGGGTATCATCTGAGAAAATAGATTTAATCTAAAAACCATGAAAAAAAGGAGAAAACAGATTCTGTTCATTTACAACAATCTTTTTTAGTGAACAAGGACCGAAAAATGCTAATCAATCTCTTCCAAAAATTCAGAGCGGTCGCCATTTGTCAATTATTACTTTTATTAAACGTCAATTTACAAAACTCCAGTATATACCAAAACGGATTCTCAGCCCAATATATGGATATGAAGGCGCCACAAAATTAGTATTGGTAAACCCGAATCCATTTTCCGATGAGATCTGGGCCGTATTCAGATTTTCAGCACGGACATAGGCCACAAAGCTTCGGATTCGGAAATTCACATACGCATTGATGTCCGGTAATTTCTCAGCTATGGTTGTTTGATTTTGCGTAAAAAATTGTCCAACAATAGGGGAATATCCGTCCGCAGTGTACGGTGTATAATACCTGAATTCCAACCCAAATGCGAGCAACAGGTTTTTGTATCCGAGGGTGCCTTCATACCCTATCTGTCCATGCGTTACAAATAATGGAATATTTACGGGCGAAGCTCCTGCTACTTTTTGAACTGTCGCCATAGCCCTTAGTATGAGGTGTCTTGTAAGAGCAAATCTTTTGTCGGCAGTAATGATCAGAACATTGAAAGGGTTTGTTTCCTGTGCCGCTATATAATAATCTTTGAAATATGGATAATTATTCAGAAGATAATAATTCCCTGTCAGGGTTAATTGAAGTTTCGGCTGGTCAATGGATCCAAACAAATGCAGCACATTTTCCTTATAAAAAGAACCGGCAGGTACGCCAAATCCAAAACTGCTTTCCTGGCTCCAGGCCATTCCAAGCGACCGGTTCACGTTTTCAAAGCCAACCTGCAGGTATCCAAGATTTTTACTTATCTGTCGTTTGAGGCTTAAATAGGCATTATAATCTCCTGCATTAAAACCATTAATATAGAAATTACCAAAAGCTTCCACGTCCCACTTTTTATTCCTTGTCTTATTCCTGTATTCACCATGAATAAATAAATTATAGAGTGAACGTTCCCCGGCATTATATGTACCATTCATTGTTTGAAAACTAATCCCGGCTTTAAGAAACTGTTGCGAATTTTTAGAATCCGGAAATGAATAAAGAGAAAAGTCATTTGTAAGATTGTGCCATAGATCACTTAGCTGTATTGTATCAGGCGTGGAAATGAAATTCAGTTCTTTTACGTAATACTCTGTTTGTGGGGTATAGTCGTTAAACATTTGATGATAAGTGGAATAACTGATTGTTTGTTCTGCACGGAATTTGGGATAAAACAAAGGGATAACTACCGAATCGTTTACCAGAGAATCTTTCAGTCCAATAATATCATATTGTTGTCTTAACATAAACGTACCGGTCGTATAAAAAGTACCAGTAGGTATCTGCACACCAAAAGGGTTGTTAATGAGTGAATAATTTCCAGATTGACCGATATTTGTAGGTATCGTAAAGCGATTGGAAAATGTATTTGAATCCAAGTCTGCATTGTTTTGAATACCTGCACTCTCCGCAGATTCAAGTTTACTTCCAAGGAGAATCATGAAAGCCTGATATCGTTTATTCTGGGACTGATACCAGGATGTAAAACGGTAATTGTTATGATTGGTGTTCTGGTTTCCATATGTACCGGGCGAATTGATCAGGCGGTATTGAAAAAAAGCATTCCAGTTTCTTGTGATATTTTGAGTATGAACAAGGTTGATCATTTGTTCAGCACTTGTACCGAGCAAATAATTCAGTTCGGAATATGGTTTAGTTGTATTATAAAAGTGTGAGTTTTCTACGGTGTACACATAGGGGTCATAAGCATGCCACCCCCCGTCCCATCCGGGTTTCATGAATGGATTAAATATCAGGTCGTGGGAAGCCGTGCCGATATTTCCAAAATCCACATAAGTAGGTGGGAGAGGATAACGCAGGTAGAAATTGTAAACTTCTGAATCTATCTTTTGCAAGCGGCTCGAGTCGAGAAAACGAAAAGTTATGCTCATCGTATCATCCTTACGGTGCTGCAATGAATCCTTCCCTCCCTGACCACCCATACCGCGGAAACGACTTGAGGGATCGTTTTGACCTTTTGCTGCAAGGCAAACTATAACTAAGGTAATGATAACCAGAAGTCCTTTCATGCCACTTCTCTTCATCCATAAATTTGAAGGAAAATTATCCAATCCCTGCGTGCCGATACCTGATAAAACGTTAATATTCATATGGATGCCACAAGCCCTTTGAAAATGGCCGTCAGCCTTGGTTCTGCCTGTCTGGCTGCCGTCAAGACTTCTTCATGGGTAATGATATTTTCTTCTTCCCGGATACCCATATCCGTTATAATACTCAGAGCAAAAACGTCCATACCGAGATGTACAGCTGCAATGGTTTCCTGCACAGTACTCATGCCAACAGCATCTGCACCGGCCATATGCAATAACTTATATTCGGCACGGGATTCAAAACTTGGTCCGGTGACCCCGGCATAGACACCTTCTCTTACCTGGATATTTTTTATTCCTGCAATGTACTTTGCTTTTTGTATTAACTTTTTTTTATAAGGTTCACTCATGTCAGGAAAACGAGGCCCGAATATTTCTGCATTAGGTCCGATTAAAGGATTGACAGTAAACAAACTGATATGATCGGTAATGATCATCAGGTCGCCAATTTTAAATGAAGGATTCATACCTCCGGCTGCGTTAGAAAGAAAAAGGGTTTTGACACCAAGAAATTTCATAAGACGGACAGGGAATACAACCTGATCAACATCATAACCTTCGTAATAATGAAAACGTCCGGCCATGGCAACAATTCTTTTCCCTTCAAGCTTACCAAAAATCAGATGTCCGCTATGTCCCTCAACGGTTGAAACCGGAAATTCGGGAATAGATGCATAATCCAGTTGAAATTCAATATCAATTTCTTTTGATAAATTCCCGATTCCACTACCAAGAACAATTCCGACTGAAGGATTATGGGGATATGATTTTTTAATAAAATCAGCTGTTTGCTGAAGATTTCTGATCTGGCTTTCCGTCATAGTTTACGTTATATGATCCAGGAATGAACCTCGCAAAGATAAGCTGCCAGCCCGTATCTGAATGGATTATCGGATTCTGGTATGCCGGAGTTCCAACAGGTTTAATCCATTAGCTTCGAAGCCGCTAACTGCAGGGTTTACGAAGTGAATCACTTCATCGTACCACAGCGGAACTACAGGTGCATCATTTATCACCAGCTGGTCCATCTTCCGGTAATAATCATACCGTATGCTATCATTATTTTCAACCAATGCATTCCGGTAAAGCTGATCGTATTTCAGATTCCTATACCTGGTGTAATTCGGTGGTGCCGGATTGACAGAATAAAATACGCTGAGGTAATTTTCCGCATCCGGATAATCACCTATCCAGCTGGCTCTAAAAAACAACGCCTGTGACTTAGCTGTTTCTTCGAGAAGAAGACTTTTCTGTGTGATGTCTACCTGAACTTTCATTCCGATTTCTTCCAATTGTCGCGCTATAAATCCGGCAAGGTCTGCATAAATATCAATCGTTTTAAGCGTGATAACCGGAAGTCCGGAACCTTCGGGGTATCCGGCCTCCAGCATGAGTTTCCGGGCCAGAATAGGATCATAATGGTACCCATGAACTTTTGCCGAATCAAATCCAGGGAGTCCAGGGGGTATAAACCCGCTTTCAGCGGGTGTACCTATTGAGTTCCTCAGGTAGGTAATCATTTTTCTTCTGTCAAATCCATAATTTATTGCCTGACGAATTTTTAACAGTCGCAATGGGGAAGCTTTTACAGCAGGGAGACTACTGTCTACCACGATTCCCAGGTATTCTGTATTGAGATAAGGGCTTTTTGATAATTGTATCTTCCCTACCCAGTCTTTTTTCAATTCACCTTTTTTATTCAAAACTTCGTCTTTAAACGAAGGATCAATATCATTCATGAAATCCAGTCTCCCTTGTTGCAATAATAAAAACTCAGTGGCACGATTATCGAAAAAACTGATTTTTATTGCATCCAGGTATGGAAGCCTGACTCCCGTACTGTCATTTTCAAAATAATTATCATTTTTTATTAGAATCAGGTCCTGTCCTTCATCCCAGCTTTTGAATTGAAAAGGTCCGGTTCCGCAGGGATGACTCCGGAAATCCTTCCCGTATTTTTCAACAACTTCATGAGGGACTATGGAGCAATACTGCATGCTCAGAAGGCCAAGTATAGGATGAAAAGCTGCCAGCAGGTGGAGCTGAAAAGTAGAATCATCGGGGGCTTGAAAAGCTTCCACACCTGAAATCCTTTCGTTAAAAATCCAGGCGCCGCTACTGGCTGTTTTTTTATCCACTAACCTGGAAAAACTATAAACAACATCGGAAGCGGTCATTCTTCTGCCCTTACCGCCTGGGAATGCATCATTATCATGAAAAAAAACATCCCTTCGTAAATGAAAATAAAATGTTTTTTTGTCACCCGAAATTTCCCAGGAGACCGCCAGCGAAGGCACTATATTTAAATGGGCATCCGTCTGAACCAGGGTATTGTATAATTGATGTACGGGCCACATAATGGATTGGTTTTTTGCAAAAGCAGGATCCAGGCTGGCGATACCCGTAGGTTCATTGTAACGGAAAGTTTTTTTATTACTGGTTGAAAGCGATTGACAGGCGGTGAATAAAAAACCTGTCGTTAAAATAAAAATAAAGACCTTTCCTTTATTGTATAAAATTTTCATACGGATACGAAAATCGCATTTATGATTCATCAGGCGAAAAGGATTTCTTCACTTTCAATTATTTGTACTCTGTTTTTATTATTTGCATCAGCACAAGAGAAAAAACCAAAATTTACAAGGGCAGATACGCTGAGAGGTTCCCTGAATGCAGAACGCGCCTATAATGTATTAAGATATGATATTTCCATTACACCCGATTTCGAAAATAAATCGATCCAGGGGAAAAATACCATAACGTATATTGATTCAGGTCTGAAGACAATGCAAATTGATCTGCAGGTACCACTGGAAATAGACAGCATCATTCAAAATAAAGGAAAATTAGCATTTACAAGAGAGGGGAATGTTTTTCATGTTGAAATTTGGAATGATGCCAATTCCAGAATATTAAAATACGAAAATTGTCGCCCTTGCAGAAGGCAATTGACAATATATTATCATGGATATCCACAGATTGCTGTTCGCCCACCATGGGGCGGAGGATTTATCTTCGCTAAAGACTCTCTTGGAAGACCATGGATGAGCGTGGCCTGTGAAGGCACAGGTGCAAGTGTCTGGTATCCCTGTAAAGATTACCTGGGTGATGAACCCGACAGTGGTGCGAGTCTGACGATGATCATACCTGACGGACTGGTAGCAGTTGCCAATGGCCGCCTTATCAAAAAAAATGTTGTTTCAAAAGGAATGACTTCCTGGACCTGGGCAGTTGTTAACCCGATTAATAATTATGATATCATTCCTTATATCGGCAAATATGTAAACTGGAGGACTACATTTTACGGACAAAAAGGAAATCTCGATTGCAGTTTCTGGGTTCTGGATTATGATCTTCAAAAAGCAAGAAAACATTTTACAGTAGTGGATTCCATGCTTCGCTGTTTTGAATATTGGTTTGGGCCATATCCATTTTATGAAGATGGTTATAAACTAGTCCAATCACCGCACCTGGGCATGGAACATCAGAGCGCAATTGCTTATGGGAATCATTTCCTTCAGGGATACCTGGGCAGAGATTTATCAGGAACCGGATGGGGTTTGAAATGGGATTTCATCATTGTACATGAAAGCGGTCATGAATGGTTTGGAAATAATATCACCTGTAAAGATATTGCTGATGAATGGATTCATGAGTCGTTCACTAATTACAGCGAAACCCTGTATACAGGATATTATTTCGGCAAGGAGGCAGGAAATGATTATTGTATCGGCACCAGAAAAACAATTCAAAATCTTAACCCCATTATCCAGTATTACGGAGTTAATCACGGACCGGAAGGAACAGATGAATATTATAAAGGGGGTAATATGATACATACTATCCGCCAAGTGATCCATAACGATGAAATATTCAGACATGTTATGCGGGGTCTTAATCAGAATTTTTATCATCAGACTGTTACAGCACTCGAAATCCAGAATTATATAAATAAAATTTCAGGTATAGATTTTACGCCTGTTTTTAATCAGTACCTGCGATCGACTGCCATACCTGTTTTAGAATATAAATATGAAGAAAAAAATTTAGTTTACCGATGGACAAACTGCAATCCGGATTTTAATATGCCAGTCAGAGTGGACGTAAATGGTGAACACTGGCTTAGGCCGACAACGGAATGGAAGAAGGAACGTATTTCTAAGGATGCCAATACAGTTTTACAGATTGACAGAAATTTTTATGTGAATCAGCGGGACGTCAGCAGAAATCCATAGCCGGAACATGTGATCCAAATCCTTCATCTTTGCATCGCAACATTTCCTGCATGAGCACTATTCGGCGGCAAAGTATACTTTCTTCTGGAATCATTTATCTTGGCTTTGCGCTGGGTTTTTTAAACACATATCTGTTTACGAGACAGGGAGGATTTACCCCTTCAGAATATGGTCTATATGGTACTTTCATAGGAGTGGCCAACATCATTAATGCCTTTGCCAATTTCGGCATGCAGGCTTATATTTCAAAATTCTATCCCTACTATCAGGATAATCTAAAAGTAAAGGATAATGACATGATGGGCTGGGCTTTCGTCACGTCCATTTTTGGTTTTATTATGGTTCTGGCGGCTGCTTATATTTTTAAAGGCCTTGTTGTGAGAAAATTCTCTGCCAACTCGCCGGATTTTGTGAAATATTATGCCTGGGTTTTCCCTCTTGGCTTTGGACTAACCATGTATTCAATCCTGGAAGCATATGCCTGGCAACTAAGAAAATCCGTATTGACCAGTTTTCTCAAAGAAATGCTTTTTAAACTATTCACCTCCATACTTGCCATTTTTTTCTTTCTGAATATAATTCATGATTTTGATTTGTTTATTAAATTATTTTCGCTGACCTATTTACTTTTAGCCATCATTTTACTGGTAGTGCTGATGCGTTCAGGAGAAATTCACCTGACCCTCCGCTTGAGCAGGGTTTCCAAAAAGTATTTTAAAAAAATCCTGCTGCTCTGTTCATTTATCTGGAGCGGGGGGCTGATACAGAATATTGCCTATGTATTTGATAATATCGTGATTGCCGCTGTCATTCCAAACGGCCTGGCCATGGCAGGTATATTCAGTCTTGCTGTAAATATTGCCAGCCTGATCCAGGCGCCACAAAGAGGAATCATTGCCGCTTCGATCGGTCATCTTTCACGTGCCTGGAAAGATAAAGATTTCGGAAAAATACAGCGGATTTACCAACGCTCTTCCATTAACCAGCTTATTTTTTCCTGCGGAGTATTTGCTTTGATTTGGATGAATTTTTTGGATGGTGTTAAAAACTTCCATTTGCAATCGACATACACGCAGGCCATGCCCATTTTTTTTTACCTCGGAATTTGGCGAATTGTGGATATGGGTACAGGTGTAAATTCACAGATTATAGGGACGTCAACCCGTTGGCGTTTTGAATTTCTTACGGGCATGATTCTTCTTGCCATCACTCTTCCTCTGAATTATGTGATGGCAAAAAAACTTGGTGTTATAGGACCAGCTATTGCTACACTGATTTCGTACACTATATACAATGCAATACGTTATGCTTTTCTTCTAAAGAAATTCGGGCTTCAGCCCTTCAATTATAAATCAGGTCTGACCATTTTACTGGCCATGTCAGGTTATTTTGCCAGTTACCTATTATTCAGCCAGATACATGGTTTTGCTGCCATGGTTCTGCGAAGTCTTTGTTTCATTTTAGTTTATATTACCGGAATTTTAGTGTTAAAATTATCTCCCGATGTAATTCCTGTTTGGAATACTTTGAAAAAGAAACTTGCGATTCCTTATCTTCGCAGCCGCAAATAAGCAAAGTTCTTACTCATGATCACGAGACGAAATATCAGGGTCAAAATAATGCAAACCCTATACTCCCTGGAGGCACAGGATAATCAAAAGATGGGAGATGCGCAGAGGATACTGCAAAAGCATTTTGACCAGTCGGGGCAATTACTCATTTACCTTATTTTTTTTCTGACTGAACTTGCACGTTATGCTGAAACGGATTCCCTGCGCCGTTCTTCTAAACATCTGCCTTCGGAGCTGGATAAAAATGTGAATACAAAACTTGCCGGAAATCAATTACTCTGGAAGATACTCGAACAGGAATCCTACCAAAAAATAGTTAAGAAATATAAACCCGAATTGAATGATCATGCAGATATGGTCCGTAAGCTATACCTCGAACTTCGGGACAACGATGTCTACAGAAACTATATATCTGAAAACAGTCGTGACAGAAAACCCGAAAAAGAAATTCTGGAATATATTTTCAATGATTTTTTACTACCCAATGAAGCTTTTGAATCACACCTTGAAGAAATATTTCCGAATTGGGGAGACGATGCTGAAATGATGCAGAAATTGGTTACGGGATATCTGAACAAAACCACGGCATTTAATTTTGAAGAAATTGTAAGTCCGGATAAAGCATTTTTCGCCCAGGAACTTCTTTCGGCTGTTCTGGAGAAAAAAGAAGTCACGATGGAATTAATCCGACCTAAATTAAAAAACTGGGATGCAGACAGGATTGCTACACTTGACATGATTTTTATGCAGATGGGCGTTTGTGAATTTTTATTTTTCGATACAATTCCTCCTAAAGTAACCATCAACGAATATATCGATCTGGCCAAGGATTACAGTACACCACTCAGTGGCCAGTTTGTAAATGGCATTCTGGATAATATTCACAAGGACCTGGTTACAGAAAACAAGATGCATAAGGTGAATTTCAAAACCTCCTGATCCATGACAGGTTTTTTATTTAGGTTTGCAAAAAATAAAGGTGATGCGTAAAGCAATTTTGTCACTGTTTTTAGTCTCTTTTATGTTTTCCTGCAGGGAAAACGATTCGAAGCTAAAAGTATTCAGCTCCATGCAGCTGCCCAAAGACAGTAGTCTTTTTACGAAGATCACATGGCTCGATTCAACGAGTCGCGATTACGGGACCATTCCGGAAGGACAGAAACTGGAAGTTGCATATCGTTTTTTGAATTCAGGTGATAAACCACTGATCATAGCCCGGGTACAACCAAGTTGTGGATGTACAATAGCCGAACAACCTGATGAACCTATCCTGCCCGGGAAAGAAGGTATTATTAAAGCTTCATTCAATAGCGAGGGCCGGATTGGAATCAATCATAAAAAACTTTACGTGTTTGCCAATACAAAAGGCTCACAAAGCAATGAAGTCCAGTTTAATGTTGTGGTTCAAAAGAAAAAATGGTAAGATAGATCTTAAAATAAAAACAATACAATGAGTCATTCAGTTATTTTATTACAGTCAGCGCCAGGAGGCGGTAGTTTGCAGTTACTTCTTATTGGAGGTATGATTCTCGTGTTTTGGTTATTCATGATACGCCCTCAGGCTAAAAAAGCAAAACAGGCCAAGACATTCCAGCAGAATATGCAAAAAGGTGATAAGATCGTTACCATTGCAGGTATTCATGGCACAATCAATAAGGTGAATGAGGATGGTACGATAATGCTGGAAACCAGCCCGGGCAGTTATATGAAAATAGAAAAAACTGCTATTTCGATTGAGTGGACTCAAAATATCAATAAACCAGCGGTGGCAGTTACCGATAAAAAATAATTTGATAATTTTTTGAACGCTTCCGGATCCGGGAGCGTTATTTTTTATTTAAATGTGACATGCTTAAAATTGGATTAACCGGCGGTATCGGGTCAGGGAAAACAACTGTTGCACAAATATTTGAAGTGTTGTCCATACCTGTTTATTATGCCGATCAGGCAGCGAAGGATCTGATGAATCAGGATCTGAAATTAAAAAAACAAATCATTTCTGCATTTGGTAAGGAGGTTTATAAAGATGGGGTACTCGACCGGAGTTATCTCGGTAAAATAGTATTCGCAGACGCGGAAAAACTTTCACTGCTTAATTCATTTGTCCACCCGGTAACATTTCGTCATGCGTCTTCCTGGATGCAAAATCAAAAAACATTTTATGCGGTAAAGGAAGCGGCACTGATTTTTGAAGCAGGCCTGGAGAATTTTTTTGATTATATCATCGGCGTGACTGCGCCGGAATCTCTTCGCCTTGAGAGAGTTATGAACAGGGACCGATCTTCAAAAGAAAGCGTATTTCAACGCATGGCACAGCAAATGGATGAAAAAGAAAAAATTTCAAAATGTAATTTCGTGATTATTAATGACGAAAAACAGGCGCTCTTGCCGCAGGTGCTGGAAATTCATAGAATTTTACTTTCAAAGGAGAAAGAAGAGAACGAAGAGAAAGTGTGGTAGTGTGTCTTTCCAAATACCACACTACCACACTTTGAGTTACCTTAGTTTAGCTAATGCATCTTTTATTCTTGCCCATGCACGTTCAATATTAGTCATACTATTCGCGAAAGAAAACCTAATACAGCGGGGTTCTCCGAATGCATCACCCATGACTGATGAAACATGGGCCGTATTTAATAAATACATACAGAGGCCGTTTGAATTTTGAATGGTAGTTACACCATCAGACTTTCCGAAGAAAAAAGAAATATCGGGGAAAATATAAAATGCCCCTTCCGGATTGAAACATTTGATACCAGGAATCGCGGATACAAGTTCCATCGTTTTCTCCCTTCTTCTTCTGAATTCCTCCACCATCTCAAAACTCGGCTTTAGATCTGTAGTGAGTGCTATGACCGCAGCTTTCTGGGTAATTGAATTGGTGGCACTTGTGAATTGTCCCTGTAATTTCTCACAGGCTTTTGCAATTTCAACCGGGGCTGCAATATATCCCAGTCTCCATCCTGTCATTGCAAAACCTTTGCTCAAGCCGTTTACTATTACGATCCTGTCTTTCAGATTACTGAATTGTGCGATACTTTCATGCTTTCCTACATAATCAATATATTCATAGATTTCATCAGATATTATTGCTACCTCCGGATGTTTACTGAATATGACGGCCAGTCCCTCCAATTCATTTTTGCTGTAAACGGCTCCTGAAGGATTACAGGGTGATGAAAATAAAAAAACTTTTGTTTTTGGTGTTATGGCCGACTCTAATTGTGCTGGTGTAATTTTAAAACCCGATTCCAGACTTGTATGCACTTCAACAACTTTCCCCCGTGCTATTTTTACGAGTTCGGAATAGGTAACCCAATAAGGTGTAGGGATGATCACTTCATCACCTTCATCAACGAGTGCGAGCATGGTATTAGCAAGGCTTTGTTTGGCACCTGTTGAAGCAACAATTTGTTCGGGTTTATAATCCAGATTATTATCTCTTTTCAGTTTTTCACAGATGGCCTGACGCAGATCGAGATATCCCGGTACTGGCGTGTAATGACTCCAGTTATCATCAATTGCTTTTTTTGCAGCGTCTTTAATATGTTGGGGTGTATCAAAATCGGGTTCACCAACACTGAGGTCAATTACATCTACTCCCTGCGTGCGAAGTTCACGGCTGAGTTTAGCCATTTTCAAAGTTTCCGGTTCACTGAAACGAGATAAAATCGAGGATAGTTGCATAGTGATTCTTTACAATTTATTGCGGCCGCGAAGTTACCTAATTTTTTAAACCCACAAAGGAATATGCATAAGGATTAAAGCTTAAGGCAAATATGAAAATCAGCATACTTTTATCGTCTGAAAAGTGTGCGTAACTTTTTCAAAAAGCACATTGCCTTATGATTCGGGTATTAAACCTAATTCAAAGGCACCGACATCAATTGAAATTTATTGATCCCAGAATCAAGTTTAAAGAAGCCCTGAAGAAAAACATTGTAATTTATTGTACTGTCAATCTGTAGCGGACCTAAATGTATAAAGTTGGAACTGTCCGGGGCCGGATTTATACTGTCCCTAAAAGCAAAAACATCATAATTTCCAATACGCACCTGCGAAAAATAATATGCTGATGGGTTAATATTATTACCTACAAATAAACTCGGACCGATATTTATCGTATCAGCAAAATACGGTATATCATTCCTTGTGTTTATAAGTTTTATACCCCAACTGGAGTCGGGAGAAAAATTCATATAACGGATATATGTAAAAGTATCGGTACGGACAGGAGGATTATCCTGCAAAATAATTAGCGTAACGGACCTGGAATCTAAGGTATCAAAAAAGAAAATGCTATAGTGACTTCCCTGTTGAAATGCTGCATTCCCGTGAATGCTCATACTTGTATCCTGTGCCAGAAATATATTCAATTCACTTATCCTTGAGACGGTTGTATCGTATGGATTCCCAGGTACTCCTGTAGTCAGACCAAAAGCAAGTGGACTGCTATATAAAAGTGATCCGTTAATGGTAACCGAAACGGGACCCACGCCATAAGCAACATGTGTAAGACTTACGAATGACTTATTTGCATTGATATTAGCGGATTTATTGCAGGAAAACAGGCTCAAAGCCAAAAGCTGGAAACTAAAAGCTTTCAAATTGTTACAGAATGGTATGGGCCTGAACTTGTTAAAAATCATGAATTAGTACCGATTAATTTGATTTTACCTTTTAAAGCGTGAAAATAGCAAAACAAGGCATCTTATTCATCGTCTTAACATTTTAGTTATCAATTGGAAAACCTATCTTTGCCGCTCTTAAAAAAAACCGAAAACCAATGAGAGCGCTGGTTAGCATATTTGCAAGCTTACTGATTGTCATTTCCCTTTACCAACTGTCTTTTACCTGGTTTGTGAATAAACACGAATCTGCGATGACGCAGAAAGCTGAACGTTTTGTTAAAAACAATTATCCATCTCCGGAAACAAAATATCCTGGAAATAAAGATGCCGAGGTATTGTATAAAGACAGTCTTAGTTTGCTTGTGCGTGAGCGTACCCAAAAACTGCTGGATTCAACCAAGGATACAAAGATAACCTGGTGGGGAACCACTTATCAAAAATCCAAAGAAAGCGAACTTTTGCTGGGACTGGATTTACAAGGTGGAATCAATGTAACCCTAGATATTGAACTCGAAGGGCTCATTAAGGGACTTGCCAACAATCCCCGTGATGCAAGTCTCGTGAAGGCTATACAATTAGCTGATCAGAAAAAATTGACCAATGGAGGAGCCAACTATATTGATCTTTTCTCACAGGCTTTTAAAGAAGTCAATCCCGGGATCAAACTCGCTCCTTTATTTGCGAATTCAAACAGGAACAAACTAAAGTTTGAATCATCAGATGGTGACGTAATTAGTTATTTGCATGACCAGGCATCTGCCGGAATGAAACAAACTTACCAGGTACTCACAAAACGTATTGATAAATTCGGTGTTTCACAGCCAAATATTCAGTTGGATGAAAATAAAGGAATCATTAGTGTTGAACTTGCAGGTGCAACAGATCCAGATCGGGTAAGAAAATATCTTCAGTCATCTGCTAACCTTCAGTTCTGGGAGGTATATAATATTTCTGAATTGGCAACTCCTTTTCAAAATGCCGAAAAAATACTTCAGAAATACTTGAACGGAGTAAAGGATTCCGCATTATTGGCTTCACAGGATTCAACAGCGGATAGCATTTCCCTGAACAGGAATCCTTTGCGTATCATGCGTTTCATTCAGCCAACCAAGGATGAGAAGGGACAGGTTCGTTATGCTTCGGCCATCGCAACCCCTATTATAAAAGACACTTCTACGATCAACAATTATCTTAATATTCCCGTTGTGCGAAATCAGTTCCCCTCAAACTTAAAATTCTTGTGGGGTAAACAGGAGTACGATGAAAATGGCAAAGCATATCCTTATCTCGAACTCTATGCAATCAAGACGGTTCCAGGGAACGAAAAGGCAAAATTGGAAGGCGAAGTAATTACGGATGCCCGGCAGGATTACGATCCTGTTACAGGAGGTGTGGTAGTTGAGATGAGCATGAATAAACATGGCGCCGATGTCTGGGCCAAGATGACAACGGATAATGTAGGCCTGCCTATAGCCATTACACTCGACGATGTGGTTTATTCAGCGCCTTACGTAAATGGTCCTATTACCGGTGGGAATTCCCAGATTTCAATGGGTAACAGGAATACCGGACAGACCGTAAATGAAGCAACAGATCTTGCCAATATATTAAAAAGTGGAAAACTGAACGCTCCGGCGCGGATTGTACAGGAACAGGTCGTTGGTCCTACACTTGGTAAAGCTGCAGTAAAAGGCGGGGCCTTGGCATTCGGCATTTCATTCCTGGTGATTTTTACCCTGATGCTGGTTTATTATAATACAGCCGGGTGGGTCGCAAATATTGCATTAATATTAAACCTGTTGTTTACTATAGGAATCCTGAGTGCAATGCACGCAACGCTTACTGCACCAGGTATAGCGGGTCTTGTATTGACAATCGGTATGGCAGTAGACACAAACGTAATCATCTTCGAAAGGATCAAAGAAGAGCTTACGCGGGGGAAAAGTTACCAGCTGGCTGTGAATGATGGATACCGTCGTTCTCTGGCACCTGTACTTGATGCCCACGTTACTACTTTCCTGACTGCGGCAATACTAGCTTATTTCGGACTTGGGCCCGTACTCGGATTCGCGACCACACAAATGCTGGGTATTTCATTATCCTTATTCTGCGGAATCCTTGTCTCCAGAATGGTAACTGATTTCTACACAAATAAGAACAGGCACTTTCAATATTTTACCAGGATTTCAAAAAAAGTATTCCAACATACAAGCTTTAAATTCATTGAATTCCGCAAAGTAACATATGCCATTTCTGCCGTTGTCTTGTTACTTGGAATTTCTGCATATTTCCATGGGTTTCAAAAAGGAGTTGAATTTCAGGGTGGAAGGAGCTATGTGGTAAACTTCCACAAGCCATTGAATGAACAGGAAGTAAAAGATGCACTGAATCTGCAATGGGGAAAATATCCTGAAGTAAAAACCTATGGATCAAATCAGCAGTTTGAAATAACTACCGATTATTTGGTAAACCGGGAAGGTTCTGCAGCAGATTCAACGGTCGCAAACAAAATGTTTGCAGGTCTGCAGAAATTTTTACCGCCAGGAACGACAGCGCAGGAATTTACTTCTACTAATAAATTTATTCAGCAGTCCAAAAAAGTAGGAGCTTCTATTTCAGATGACCTTAAAACCGGTGCCGTAAAAGCTACCATTTTTGCACTGATCGCGATTTTCATTTATATATTCATACGTTTCCGTGACTGGAGGTATTCGCTCGGTACCATTATCGCTTTATTGCACGACGTACTTGTCGTTTTGGCGGTTTTTTCCTTTCTTCCGTCTGTGGTTCCTTTCCCTTTGGAAATAGACCAGCATTTTATTGCAGCCATCCTGACGGTAATCGGGTTTTCCATGAACGATACCGTAATCGTATTCGATAGAATAAGGGAAGATAGTCGCATCCTGCGTGGAAAAACGAAAGCTGAGATTATCAATAAGGCAGTAAATGAAACCCTGCCACGAACAGTCATGACTTCACTAACAGTCTTCCTTACTATTTTGATTCTTTTCCTGGTCGGCGGAGAAGTTACCAAGGGGTTTGCATTTGCCATGCTGATAGGTGTTATCACCGGCACTTATTCTTCCATATTTGTTGCAGCTCCTATCCTGATCGATATGGCAAGGAAAAGACCACTGGGAGCAGCAGATACCAGTACAACGCCTGTCATCAGAAAGAAAGCAGTCCCGGCAAAGTAAAATTTCCAAAAAATAAAATACCCCTCTGTCGAGTCAGAGGGGTATTTTATTTAAAGAAGAAATTACAATTAAAATATTATGGATGGGGCGGTAAAGGCGGGTGCGGTGGTAATGGAGGATGTGGAGGAAGTGGCGGATGTGGAGGAACTCTGTGATAATAACCTGTATGGTGATATACCCGATGATAATTATGGTGGTAATAATGATGATGACCACGATAATAGTGGCCATGATAATAATGACCGTGGGGATGATGAATCGGAGGTGAAGGCGGACTTGGCTGACTGAATGCAAAAAGCGAGCATAAAATCAGGCAGGATAAAATTGGTATTATCTTCAAATTAACCCTGGATTTATGATATAATTCTTGTTTCATGCTAGTACAGGGGCAATTCCTATGCCATGGGGTATTAAATAATTTTAGGCCTTGATAACTATAACGTTATAAGGCCTGAATTATTAGGCAATTTATTTCAAGACCTGATATTAATCTCTAACGCTTTAAACAGCATTATGTGATCTTGCGTGTGGCGTGCGGTGGCCAGGCCTCCCATGATAATGGTGATGATTGTGACGATGATTGTAGTGCCGTTTATATGAACTGTGATGGTAATGCCCGTAACTGCGATGTCTGTAGTAATGGCGATAAGGATGATGATTATGATGTATCGGAGCATGTGGGGCTGCAAAAGTCATCACTGATATAATCAGTAAGCCTGCTAAAATGGATATAGCTTTCATTTGTTTACAGATTTATTTTTATTATTTATTTTCTTTATAGCGTTTATCAGGTGTTCCGTCTTTTTTGGTATGCATTGTGGCAGGAGCTGTTTTTGCTGCATTTTTGTTTGATTTATAACGCATATCCGCAGTTCCGTCTTTTTTTGTCGGGCCTGCTGTTGTCGGTTTAGTTGTTGAAGGAGGTTTTGTTGTCCCAGTGGTTGTAGATGGTTTCTTTGTTGTAGTGGTTGTAGATGGTTTAGCTTTGGTTTTTGTCGGGGTTGTCTGTGCAGGAGTGGTCTGAGCGTGGGCATAAAACTTAAAACTGATCAGTAAAACAATGCCTAGCAACAATTTTTTCATTAAGAAGCAATTTTAGTTGAAACAATTTATAAAAATAGCGGGAATTACCAAAAATTTGTTACCCGGAATCTTACCCTTTAGATTGAAATTCAACTCTTTAACTGCTGTTTAACCATTTTTGTAATTTTATAGGACAGAAACTATCTCAATTTTGCGTTTCAATTTTTTTGGTTCATGAAATCCTCCATTTTGAAATGGCTGGTATTATCAGCCACGGTATTAATTGGACTCATCGTAGTCGTACAGCTATACTGGCTAACGAAGGTTTATTCATTTGAACAAAAACAATTCAATACGAACGTTGTAAAGAGTCTTCGCGGAGTTTTCGAGGACCTTGAAATGAACGATAATCCGGCACAAAGCCTGCAACAGTTAATACATAAACCTGCTGACGATTATTATTTGTTCAAAGCGGACACAATACCCGAGCAGGATTCACTTACTTTCTATCTCCGTAAAGAATTCGGTGATTTTGATGTTTTAACCGATGTTAAACTGGGGGCTTACAGTAGCACCCAGAAAAAATATGTTTACGAGGATTATATTCCTACGGCCGCTTCCGGTTTCAATATTACCTCAGCCCAGGGATTACCCGTATTTACAGGTGAATATGATCATATACTCCTTTACTTCCCTCACCGATCCCAATATATATTAGGTGAGATGAATTTCTGGATTATAAGCAGTGTAGCGCTTTCCCTTGCACTGATCGGACTGGCCATTAGTCTTTTTTATTTTTACCGACAGAAATTTTTGGCGGAAGTACAAAAAGATTTTGTAAATAATTTTACACATGAATTTAAAACACCTCTTGCGGTTATTAAAATAGCTTCAGATGTTCTTGCCCAGAACGATATCAGTCAAAAACCCGAGCGGTTAAAAAGATATGCTTCCATTATTCAAAATCAAACAACCCATCTGCAGAACCAGGTTGAAAAGCTTTTAAAATCAGCGTCTGCACAAAATAAAAAATTTCCAATCGACAAAGAAAATGTTCAACCTGCAAAACTAATCGAACAGGCCTTAAACAAGCTTCAGCCACTGATAGAACAGAAACAGGCACTCGTCGAACTGAAAGTTGACAATTACGAAACCAATATTCAGGCCGATGAAGGACATCTTGAACTGGCCATTATCAATATATTGGAAAATGCTTTGAAGTATTCTATTTCACCTCATATCATTGTTGAAACGGGTAAAGATGAATCAGATTATTTTATTTCCGTAAAGGATAATGGTATCGGCATAGAAAAAAAATATCTCAAGAATATTTTCAAGAAATTTTATCGGGTCCCGACGGGAAATGTACATGATGTAAAAGGATTTGGCCTTGGATTGAATTTTGTGAAGCGCATAATCGATGGCCATGATGGCAAAATCCGGGTAAACAGTTTACCCGGCATTGGAACCGAATTCCGCCTGCTGATACCATTTTAAAGATTTATAAATCAAGCAATATTCAAATGAATACAAAATCAAAAGTGTTACTTGCCGAAGACGACCTTTCTTTAGGCTATGTAATTAAAGATAATCTTGCAGACGCAGGTTATGATGTAGTACTCTGCGCTGACGGACAGGCAGCAATAGATAAATTCAGTAAAGAAAATTTCGATATCTGTTTGCTTGATGTAATGATGCCCAATAAAGACGGGTTTGCAGTAGCTAAAAAAATTCGTCAACAGACGGATCAGATTCCCATCCTGCTGATTACTGCTAAATCACTAGAAGAGGATCGTATACACGGTTTCGAGTGTGGTGCAGATGATTATATCGTTAAACCCTTCAGCATGCAGGAATTACTTTTGAGAATCGATGTATTTTTACGCAGAACAAAAAAAATGTATTCCGAGAAAATGCTAAACTTTCAAATCGGAAAAATGAAATTCTCTTTTAAAGATCTCAAATTATCTGTTGGAAGTACAGCGTTCAATATGACACAGAAGGAAGCGGAACTGCTTTTGTTCTTATGTGAACATCCAAACAGGATTCTAAAAAGAGAAGAAGTTTTATTAAATGTTTGGGGGAAAGACGATTATTTTTTGGGCAGAAGCATGGACGTTTTTATCACTAAACTGAGGAAATATTTTAAAGAAGATGCTTCGGTTCAAATTGAAACAATACATGGAATGGGATTCCGTTTAAATGCATCTGTACATTAATAAGCTTAGCAACTGTCTATATTACATAAATTTGACATGTCATTAAAAATTCTGGCCCTCGTTTTTTTTACCCTTTGGATAAATTTAGTTTCCGGCCAGGTTCATTCTGATACATTGAGAATTAACCTGGATAGCGCTGAACGTTTGTTCATTTCCGGGAACTATTCACTGCTTGCCCAGAAATATAATATTGATGCACAGAAAGCATTAGTTATACAGGCGAAGCTCTGGCCAAATCCAAATTTATCTTTTGACCATGGCCCCGTAATACCTTTAAATGATCCTCAGGGAAATCCATCGCATTCCACTTTTTTAGTAAATAGTGAAAATGCCGCTTCCTTATCCCAGTTGATTTTACTGGCAGGAAAAAGAAATAAACAAATTAAACTGGCAGAAGCAAATGCAATCCTTTCCGAATATCAGTTTTTTGATCTTCTTAGAACATTAAAATATACACTCCGAACTGATTTCTTCAATATATATTATCTACAGGAATCAGCAAAAGTGTATGAAGTAGAGATCAGGGCCCTTTTGCAAATCGTCAATGCATTTGCCGAGCAGGAAGGTAAAGGCTACATTTCTGAAAAAGAAGTCGTACGCATCAAGGCACAGTTATATACATTTCAAAGTGAATATAACGACTTGATTAACCAGATCAATGATATAGAAAGTGAACTCAGGCTTGTTTTGCAGGTAAAACCCACTATTTATATTGAACCTCTTGCTGATTCAAATGCTATTAAAAGTCTCGACCCGGATAAATTTACGCTTAATACTCTTATCGATTCGGCATATAAAAACCGGACAGATCTCCTGATTGCAAGAAAAAATCTGGATATCAATAAACTGAATTATAGTTATCAGAAAGCTTTAGCGGTTCCGGACCTCACGGCTTCTGCCAGTTATGACAAGCAGGGAAGCTATGCTTTGTATTATAATTCCATTGGTGTTTCGATGGACCTGCCTTTCTTCAACCGGAATCAGGGAAATATCAAGTCAGCAAAAGCGCAGATTGAAAATACAGATGCTTTGCAAAAAAGTACTGAAGCAACTGTAGCAGAGAATGTTTCGCGCTCCCTCCAAAAAGCCTACTCTGAAAATAAATTATACCAAAGTATCGATCCCGGTTTTTCCAATGACTTTGAACGTCTGATGCATGAAGTTTTGATTAACTATCAAAAGAGGAATATCGGACTTCTCGAATTTCTTGACTTTTACGATTCTTATAAGCAGAATATCCTGCAGATAAATTCTATTAAATTTAATAGGGTTCAGGCATTTGAAGATATCAATTATTATACAGGTACCGAATTCTTTCAACCTTAACCTCTTACCGAAGTATATGCAAGTTCAGTATAGATTCACCCTCGTTGCGGTTTCATTAATTGTCCTGGGATTTTTTTCCTGCAAGGATAATTCAACTCCGTCCGAAGATAAAAAGGGCTATACCATGCCCGACTCCCTTTTAAAGACAATTGAAATTGATACCGTAAGCAATTCGCGTGTATTGAACACCCTGACCCTAACCGGTAAGGTGGATTTCAATGAGGATAATGTGATTAAAATCTACTCGCCCATCAGCGGCCTGGTCTCGGATATTAAAGTGATGTCGGGCGATTATGTAAAAAAGGGCCAGGTGCTTGCGGTGATTAGAAGTTCCGACATGGCCGGATTCAGCAACGACTATGTGACCGCTAAATCCAATGTGGATCTCGCAAAAAAAACCTTGGATGCAACTGGCGATATGTATAAGAGTGGTCTGGCTTCACAACGTGATCTGGTGGCAGCCCAGGAAGGATACAACCAGGCGGTTTCTGCATTTGAAAAAGCAAAACGCGTTTTAAACCTGAACGGCGGCAGTATGTCCGGCGAATATGCTGTTCAATCAAGCATCGATGGATTTGTAGTGGACAGGCAGGTGAATAACAACATGTTGATCCGTTCCGATAATGCAACCGGGCTTTTTACCATATCAGATCTTAAAAATGTCTGGGTGATGGCCAATGTATATGAATCTAATATTTCATTTGTAAAAATGGGTGACAGTGTGAATATTACGACGTTATCATATCCAGGAAAAGTGTTTCGGGGAAAGATTGATAAAGTCATGAATGTATTGGATCCTTCGAATAAAGTAATGAAATTACGGATTGTACTTGCGAATCCGGGCTACCTTCTTAAACCGGAAATGTTTGCCAGTGTGGTTGTGAATACCTCCGACAATAAAAAAATGCTCAGTATTCCTGCCCGGACGCTGATCTTCGACCACAGTCAATATTATGTCCTGGTATATAAATCCCCATCTGACATTACGATTCGGCCAGTTCAGGTATTAAACACAGTTGGTGACCGTGCTTATATTTCCGAAGGCTTATCGGAAGGAGAACATCTTATCGGCACGCAGGCCTTATTAATTTACCAAGAATTGAATAGCTAGAATAAATCGGTATTTGATGAACAAGACACTTAAAAATATCCTGGCTTTCTCGCTTAAAAATAAATACTTCATATATTTTGCTACTATTATCCTGATCATTTATGGTGTGATTACTTTTATGAATATGCCGATCGAGGCATTTCCGGATGTAACAAATACTGAGATCACAGTCATTACGCAATGGCCCGGAAGAAGTGCTGAAGAAGTTGAAAAATTTGTTACCATCCCTATTGAAATTGCCCTCAATCCTGTAAACAGGAAAACCAGTCTTCGCTCGACAAGTATATTCGGGCTTTCAGTGGTAAAACTGATTTTTGAAGATGATGTCCAGGATACATACGCCCGTACCCAGGTAAATACCCTGATACAGAATGTAACATTACCTGATAATATCAATCCACAGGTACAACCTCCTACCGGACCAACCGGAGAAATATTCCGCTATTCACTTGTAAGTTCTTTCAGGGAACCCAGGGAGTTAAAGACATTGCAGGATTGGACGGTAGATCGTGAACTGCGCTCTGTTCCGGGTATTGCGGATATTGTTAGTTTCGGTGGAACTGTAAAAGCATATGAAATACAGGTGAATCCGCAAAAGCTTACAGGGCTTGGGATTACCCCTTTGGACGTATATACTGCGGTAAACAGAAGCAATATCAATATAGGCGGAGATGTCATAAACAAAAACAATCAGGCATATATTGTCAGGGGAATTGGTTTGCTCAACGATATAAATGAAATCAAAAATATATTTATAACGAATATCAATGGACTGCCTGTACTGGTTAAAGACGTAGCAGATGTCCAGATTTCCGGTTTGCCAAGGCTGGGTGAAGTAGGAAGATCAGATGCTACTGACAGTAGTAAATCGCGTACTGTTTCAAATGACGATGATGTAGTTGAAGCGATCGTACTCATGCGAAAAGGGGAAAATCCGGATAAGGTTATCCAGGCCCTGAAATTAAAAATCCAAAAATTAAACGACCGGGTTTTGCCACCCGATGTTAAGATTGTTCCTTTTTATAACCGGGAAGAATTGATCCACTATGCCACCCATACGGTAATGCATAACCTGATTGAAGGAATCCTGCTGGTTACACTGATTGTTTCGCTTTTTATGTTCAATTGGCGGACAACTCTGATCGTTTCAATTATCATTCCACTTTCATTATTGTTTGCTTTTATATGTCTGCACTTAATGGGTATGTCGGCTAACCTTCTCTCTCTTGGCGCGATTGATTTTGGTATTATCATTGACGGTGCGGTCGTAATGGTAGAGGGTTTATTTGTTATGCTTGATCAGCAGGCAAAGATTTACGGCATGGAAAAGTTCAATAAACTTGCCAAGATGGGAATGATCAAGAAAAAAGGTTCAGAACTTGCCAAATCCATTTTCTTTTCCAAGATTATTATTATTACAGCACTCCTGCCAATATTCTCTTTTCAGAAAGTAGAAGGGAAAATGTTCTCTCCCCTTGCCTATACTCTTGGTTTTGCGCTCCTCGGAGCATTAATATTTACACTTACTCTGGTACCGGTTCTGGTAAATGCTTTACTCAGTAAGAATGTGAGGGAAAAACATAATCCATTTACGCATATGCTTACCGGATGGATCCTGTTTGGATTCAAGTTTGTATTCAGAAATAAAAAACTGGCACTTGGAGTTTCAATAGTTTTTATAGTAATCGGTTTTTATTCTTTCAAATTTCTTGGATCAGAATTTCTGCCTGAACTTAATGAAGGTTCACTCTGGGTGCGGGCAACAATGCCCTATAGCATTGCTTTGGATAAATCGGTACAGATTGCAAACCAGATGAGAAGTATTATGATGCAGTTTCCGCAGGTCGAAAAAGTAGTTTCACAAACCGGCAGGCCGGATGATGGAACCGATGTTGCGGGGTTTTACAACAATGAATTCGATGTCGCATTATATCCCCAGGAAGAATGGAATCCAAAAATTTCCAAAGATGAACTAATTGAGCAGTTACGCAAATCTCTCTCTGTAATTCCTGGGGCTGATCTGAACTTCTCTCAACCAATTATGGATAATGTGGAAGAAGCCGTTTCGGGAGTCAAAGGATCCATTTGCGTAAAGATATTCGGCGATTCCCTGAATTATATGGAAGAAAAATCAGACGAAGTTGATAATGTTCTCAAGACTGTGAAAGGAATTACTGATCTGGGTGTTATTCGGAATATTGGGCAACCCGAACTCGATATCGACCTTGATCAGGACCGGATGGCTTTATATGGCGTTTCAACAGCAGATGCCAATGCTGTTATCGAGATGGCTATAGGCGGAAAGGCGGTAACACAACTCTATGAAAGCGGAGTCAGACACTTTGATATTCGAATCCGGTTTCCAGTTGAATTCAGATCCTCAGATGATGATATTGGGAATTTGCAGGTCCCTACTGCTTCGGGATCTAAGGTGCCTGTAAAACAAATCGCAACAATTACACAAAAAACCGGACCATGTTTGATTTTCCGTGATGATAATGAAAGATATTCTGCTATTAAATTTTCCGTTGAAGGAAGAGATATGGGATCTACCATAAAAGAAGCACAGGAAAAAGTGGATGATAAGGTTAAACTGAAAAAAGGCTACAATATGGTATGGCAGGGAGATTTCGAGAATCAGCAGAGAGCTTCCAAAAGGCTTACCGAGGTAGTTCCTATCAGTCTGTTGCTCATTTTCCTTTTGTTATTTATAATGTTTGGAAATCTGAAAGACGCCGGTCTTGTATTTCTGAATGTGCCATTTGCAGTTGTTGGCGGCATCTTCGCACTAATGATAACCGGGACAAATTTTAGTATTTCCGCGGGAATCGGTTTCATTGCATTATTTGGAATATGTATTTTAGAAGGGGTACTGCTAACAACAGCATTTAAACAGAATCTGGAAAGATTGCGGGGAGAAAATCCTTTGTATACTGCAGTAAAAAGAGGAGTTAACTCGCTGATTCGGCCCGTGCTGATGACTGCTTTCATGGCAACCATTGGTTTATTACCTGCGGCAATGTCAGCCGGAATCGGTTCTGAAAGTTCCAGACCTCTCGCACGAGTGGTGATCGGCGGACTTATTTGTGCTACAATTTTTTCACTTTTAATATTTCCGGTTGTATTCTTTCTATCCTACCGAAATGTAGATACACGCCACCAGGGCGAATCTGATGATAGTGTGAAAGCGAAAGCTTGATGATAGAAACTTATTAAAGGATTTTAGTTATACAGAAAATGATGTTCCGCATCCACAGGTTTTGGAAGCATTGGGATTATTAAAACTGAATCCCCGTGCATTCAACCCATCTTCCCAGTGTACCAGCATCCCACTGAGATAAATACTATGGGATGGGTTCATGATAAATGAGAGTGAATTTGATTCAAATAATTGATCCGCTTCCTGGCGTTTGTCAAATCCAAGAATATAAGAAAGACCAGAACAGCCTCCGCCTTTTACACCAATACGAAGAAAATTATTACTATCGAACCCTTGTTCGTCCATCAGACGCCTGATCTCTTTTACTGCATGGGGGCTGAATTGCAAGGGAGATTCCACTATACTTTCCATACTGCAAATTTACCAATTTAAGCCCATAGTTCAAATTAAGGGAATGCATTAGTCAAAAGATCGAAACGTTGCATTTAAGTCCCGGCCCCAGGTCTAATAAAGAATCTTTTTGGCTTCAAAACTAAGTGCATCCGAAACAATATGGTGCAGGGAGGCTTTAGGAGTTTGCATAACCATTTCAAGAAGATTTTTATTAAGATCCTGGCCGGTGGCTGATTCAGGTAAAAAAGACGCAACCTGGTTAATGATCAGCATATTTTGTTCTTTGAGATTACGGATAGCGTCCCACGCCTCCGGACTCACATAAATCTGTTGAGTGATGTTATGGTCAAATTCCTGACGGATGGTTTGAATCAGGAGATTCTGCATTTCACGTACACTTAATCCAGGCTGATTGCTCCGGCTGATAAGATTTGGAAGTGCAATCCGGTCTGCCAGCAGGATAAGTCTTTCGTATGCCTGTAATTTCATTGGCGTTGTGGATACAGTAGTATCTGGTTTAGTTGTCGTTCTGCCCCGTTTTACCTGTTTCCGTTGTATCCAGAAAATATATGCGAGAATGGAGGCCAGAATGACGGCAAATGCAATGGAAATAATGTATTCATTCGTACTAAGCATCAGCAGTAATTTAAAATTATACGAAAATACGCAAAGCAATATTTCTAATTCTTTAAATAAAAAAATACCCAAAGAATAATTACACGCTTTTAATAACTGTGATTAAACTGATCATGTTTACTGAATATAAATAATTGTATTCTTCAGAAACAAAAAATCGGGTACTTTGCCATAGTTTGAATGAGATCTATGAAGAAAAAGATATTCACAGATTCCGGAATTGAAATAAATTCCCTTTATGAACCTGTAGACGGAAATATTAACAGGGAACTTCCGGGTAAATATCCATTTACCAGGGGTATCAGGGCCGATATGTATAGGTCAAAACTGTGGACCATGCGTCAATACGCAGGTTTCAGTACGGCTGGTGAAAGCAATAAAAGATACCATTACCTTCTGAGTCAGGGCGTTTCCGGGCTAAGTGTTGCTTTCGACCTTCCCACTCAAATCGGGTATGACAGCGATCATATTCTTTCAGATGGTGAGGTTGGCAAAGTGGGAGTTGCCATTGACTCGATCCGTGATATCGAAGAATTATTTGCAGGCATTTCTTTGGAAAATATTACCACTTCAATGACAATCAATGCTACTGGTTTTATTCTCCTCGCATTTTATGTAGCTCTTGCAAAAAAACAGGGTGCTGATTTGAAAAAAATTTCAGGCACTGTACAGAATGATATTTTAAAAGAATATGCAGCCAGGGGAACTTATATATATCCGCCGCGACCTTCCATGCGTATCATCACGGATATTTTTGAATGGTGCGGAAATGAACTACCGAAATGGAATACAATTTCAATTTCAGGGTATCATATACGCGAAGCCGGCAGTACGGCAGTTCAGGAAATTGCATTTACTCTGGCTAACGGTAAGGCCTATGTGAAAGCAGCCATTGAAAAAGGACTGGACATTAATATTTTCGGAAAAAGACTTTCTTTTTTCTTCAATGCACATAATAATTTATTTGAAGAAGTAGCGAAGTTTCGTGCGGCCCGACGCATGTGGGCGCATATCATGAAAGAGCTCGGAGCCACAGATCCCCAGGCTATGATGTTACGTTTTCATGCTCAAACCGGAGGGAGTACGCTTACAGCACAACAGCCGGCAAATAATATAGCCCGCGTGACAATCCAGGCACTATCTGCTATATTAGGTGGCACACAATCATTACATACAAACGGATACGACGAAGCACTTGGTCTTCCTACAGAAGAAGCAGCTGGTCTGGCTTTGCGTACCCAGCAGATCATCGGTTTTGAAAGTGGTGTTACAGATACCGTAGATCCCCTGGGAGGCAGTTATTTTGTAGAATCCCTAACGAATTCGGTCGAAGAAGCCGCTTGGGATCTGATCCGGAAAATAGATGAAATGGGGGGAAGTGTAACTGCAATTGAACAAGGATTTATTCAGAACGAAATTGCAAAAAGTGCTTATAGTTATCAGCTCAAAATTGAAAACAAGGAAAAAATAATTATTGGTGTAAATGCTTTTGAATCCAATGAAAAAGATCTTACTGAAGTTTTTCGCATAGATGATTCTATCCGGAAAATACAATCTGAAAAACTTGCTGCGCTACGCAGGGAAAGGGATCATGCCAAATGCGACCAAATACTTCAGTTATTGAACGATCATGCCTCATCCGGTGAAAATCTGATGCCTACAGTTATTAAGGCAGTAGAAGCAAGCTGCACACTCGGAGAAATCGCCGATACGCTTCGGGAAGTATTTGGAGAATATAAGGGTTAACCTATTTAGAATTAATTTGGCAATGCCTGGGCATCCAATAAAATGACTTTGATCATGGTTGGTCCGGTTATCGGTCCCGGAGCGTTGGACCCATCAGCAGCACGCAGGTCGATGGTAACTGACCCGGTCGTATGAATCGCACCATAAGCAACCCCGTCGAAAACTTCAGGCATTTGTTCATAGGTAGGATTGGAAGAAGATGGATCATCAAAAGATAAGTATACCAGTACCCCACCATTAATGTCTATAGCCTGTGTCAGCTCTGGAACTGTTAGAGTAGTATAATAAAAAGTGGTTCCGTCTGGGTCAGTTCCTAACGCCCATTGATTGGCCTGTACAGTATATACAGCTGAAAAAACCTGGTTTACCTGTTGAACAGTTGTTTTGGTGCAGCCTGAGAAAGTTAGAATAGCAAATACAGATAAGAGAGCGATTTTCATATTGTTGGTTTTGCAATCAATTCAGATGATTGACTTTATTTTGCAAAAATAGTTTAATCACAGAAAATAAATACTTCTAATTTCATAAAATCATATCTATATAAATATGCAGGCATTTCTAAAAGAATTATTTAAGGGCCAGGATTATGATGATAAGAATTTCTTTCTCATTGCAGGACCCTGTGTGGTGGAATCCGCCGAACTTCTCGATATTGTCGCTTCAAAAGTATCATCCCTCTGCATAAAAATGGGTATCCCCTATATATTTAAAGCTTCTTACCGCAAAGCAAACCGAACAAGTGGAGGATCATTTACAGGCATCGGTGATGAGCAGGCTCTGTCTCTTGTTCAAAAAACCGGCCAGAAATTTAAATTGCCCACCACAT
Source organism: uncultured Bacteroidota bacterium (assembly GCA_963711345.1). Lineage (GTDB taxonomy): Bacteria > Bacteroidota > Bacteroidia > Chitinophagales > Chitinophagaceae > Puia. Next base: position 3,279,375 of record CAVQDS010000002.1, read on the forward strand.
CCGATATACATGCACACGATGAAGCAGCTCCAGCCGCAGTTTTTGTCGATGTATTACAAATCCCTGCCTTTCTGTGCAGACAAACAGATCTGTTGATAGCTGCCGCTGAAACAGGGAAAATAATCAATGTTAAAAAAGGTCAGTTTATTAGCGGACCTGCCATGAAATTTGCCGCCGAGAAAATCAGAAATGCAGGTAATGAAAAAATAATATTTACTGAAAGAGGAAATACATTTGGATATCAGGATCTGGTCGTGGATTTCCGTAATGTTCCCCTCATGCAGGAACAGGGCGTTCCTGTTGTAGTGGATTGTACACATTCACTACAACAACCAAATCAAACAAGCGGAGTAACTGGCGGAAATCCAAAATTGATAAGTACGATATCCATGTCTGCCATAGCTGCTGGAGCAGATGGATTATTTATAGAAACTCACCCTGACCCATCACATGCAAAAAGCGACGGTGCTACCATGCTCAGGCTGGATTTGCTGGAAGATTTGCTCTTAAAACTTATAAAATTGAGAAAAGCAGTCGTTTAATTTAATGCAGATAGATTTTTCAATCTATAAACTTTTTAAGTTAAACCAAAATCATTCAGGCAGTAAATGGATTTCGTTTTGTTGCCATGATATAGCGTTTAATATTCATCCAGAAAGCAAGGACAAAATATACAATAAGGGGTGAACCCATCGTTAGGAAAGAAATATAAATAAACCAGGTTCGGATACGGGAAGTAGCAATTCCCAAGCGATCACCAATGGCAGTACATACACCGAACAATTGCCACTCAATGAATTCCTTCATCCTGTTCATACTGCAAATTTAAAAAAAATAGGCTAAAGTGCAAGAGCATGCTTAGGCATTAACGCTTTTTTTAGGTAAATTTGTATCCTGAAAATGCCTCCCTCCCACCCCATTAACTAAAATTTGACGATCATGGTTTTCGACCTGGATTTAATCAAGAAAGTTTATGAAGAAATGCCTTCCAAAATCGCTGAGGCGAAAAAAATAACCGGAAGCGCCCTTACCTTATCTGAAAAAATTCTTTATACGCATCTTTATTCCAAAACATTGCAAAATTATGTGCGTGGCAAGGATTATGTGGATTTTGCTCCTGACCGCGTAGCCATGCAGGATGCTACAGCTCAAATGGCTCTTCTGCAATTTAGCACATGTGGCCGTGAACGGGTAGCTGTACCTTCTACTGTGCATTGCGATCATCTGATTCAGGCCAAAACCGGCGCCAAATCTGATCTTTCAACTGCATTGGACGTAAATAAAGAAGTTTATGATTTTTTATCGTCCATCTCGAATAAATATGGAATCGGTTTCTGGAAACCGGGTGCAGGTATAATTCACCAGGTAGTTCTGGAGAATTATGCTTTCCCGGGCGGAATGATGATTGGGACGGATTCTCACACACCGAATGCGGGAGGACTGGGAATGATTGCTATTGGAGTTGGCGGCGCTGACGCAGTGGATGTAATGGCAGGTCTGGCATGGGAATTAAAAATGCCTAAATTAATAGGCATTAAACTTACTGGTAAATTAAACGGCTGGGCTTCTCCGAAAGATGTAATATTAAAAGTTGCCGGAATACTTACTGTTAAAGGTGGTACAGGTGCAATTGTGGAATATTTTGGCGATGGAGCGGATAGCCTGAGTGCTACCGGGAAAGCCACAATCTGTAATATGGGCGCTGAAATCGGAGCAACTTGTTCCCTTTTTGCTTATGACGATAAAATGTCTGCCTATCTTAGGGCAACTGAACGCAAAGAAGTAGCCCTCCTCGCTGACAAAATCAAAAATTTCCTGCGCCCGGATCCGGAAGTGTATGCAGATCCTTCAGCTTATTACGACCAACTGGTTGAAATAGACCTGGATGAACTGGAGCCACACGTTAATGGACCCTTCACACCAGACCTTGCATGGCCCATTTCAAAATTTGCTGAAGCTGTAAAAAACAATCAATGGCCGGAAAAACTGGAAGTTGCACTGATTGGTTCCTGTACAAATTCTTCCTATGAGGATATCAGTCGCTCTGCTTCAATTGCGAAACAGGCCATTGAAAAAAATCTTGAGACACTAGCAGAATTCACTATTACACCAGGTAGTGAACTTGTGCGATATACTATTGAGAAAGATGGCTTCCTGAAAATTTTCGAAAAGATCGGTGGTGTTGTTTTGGCAAATGCATGCGGACCTTGCATCGGTCAGTGGGCAAGACATATTGATGATCCAAATCGTAAAAACTCAATCATTACTTCATTTAATCGAAATTTCGCAAGACGTAACGATGGCCTGTCATCTACTCATGCTTTTGTTGCATCTCCTGAAATAGTTACCGCATTCGCCATTGCTGGTCACCTTTCTTTCAATCCCTTAAAAGATACTTTAAAAAATAAAAAAGGAGAAAATGTGAAACTCGATGAACCCTCCGGTTTCGAACTTCCTCCCCATGGATTTTCTGTGGATGATCCTGGTTACCTGCCGCCAGCAGAAGACGGAAGTAAATTGAAAGTAATTGTTAAACCCGATTCTCAAAGGCTTCAATTGCTTGAACCGTTTAAGCCCTGGGAAGGTATTAATCTTACGGGATTACGTCTACTCATCAAGGCAAAGGGAAAATGCACAACAGATCATATTTCCATGGCAGGACCCTGGTTAAAATTCCGTGGGCACCTTGATAACATTTCAAATAATATGCTGATTGGCGCCGTGAATTATTTCAATGAAAAAACGGATTCAGTTAAAAATCAAATTACCGGCGAATATGGTCCTGTACCAGCTACCGCCCGGGCTTATAAGGCAGTCGGAATAGGAAGTATTGTGGTTGGTGACGAGAATTATGGTGAGGGCTCTTCACGTGAACATGCAGCTATGGAACCACGGCACCTGGGCGTACGTGCCATCCTGGTCCGATCCTTTGCACGTATTCACGAAACCAATTTAAAAAAACAGGGAATGCTCGCTCTGACTTTTGCAGATAAGGCAGACTATGATAGAATTTTAGAAGATGATGTGATCGATATTGACGGATTGACTCATTTCACTCCTGGTCAGCCACTAACCCTTGTACTTCATCACCTGCAAGGTGAGCCGGAAGAAATTCTTGCGAATCATACTTATAATGAATCACAGATTGAATGGTTTAAGGCTGGTGGTGCACTAAATGTAATCAGGGCCGAATTTGCCAAATGATCAAGCATAATGCCTTTGATTTAAGCAAAAAGTCTCATTTCGGATCCGGACTGAAATCAATTGTCATTTTATGTATACTTCTCTTCGGGATCCGATTTGTTTTTATTGCCATTATGGGCATCATGCCTCAGGATGCCTATTATGATTTCTACGCCCAACACCTGGATCTTTCTTATTATGATCATCCTCCGTTAATAGGTTATCTTCTTCGGTTTTTCACCAGCCTTTTTGGAAAAAAAGTCTATGTCTTAAAATTGGCTGATACTTTTGTCACAGTTCTGACGATTATCGCTTTTTATAATCTGGCTAAAAAATTTCTGAGCGAAAATAAAGCCCTTATAGCAACAGCCCTCCTTCTTTCTACATTGATGATAAGCATACTCTCCCTGGTATCTACTCCGGATGTTCCCCTGATGCTATGCTGGACGATAAGTATAAATTTTCTACATGAGGCCATTTTTAAGAAAAAAAATATTTACTGGATTTGGGCAGGCATTTTTACCGGACTTAGTTTTGATTCAAAGTATACAGCACTTTTTCTCATCATCGGGGTTATCGGATTTTTACTGATTTCAAAATCATTCAGGAAACTGATTATTTCAAGATGGTTCATCTTATATCAGATATGTTTCGCAATAACTATACTTCCTGTAGTTATTTGGAATGCACTCCATGCATTTGCTTCATTCAAATTTCAATCTGAAGGACGTGCTCAGGAAGGGTTTCATATTGATTTTAAAGGATTTGCCGGTGTAATAGGTCACCAGTCTGCCATATTGCTCCCCTTTCTGTTTTTTTCATTTGTATATTTTATATTTCGTTTTTGCAGAAAATATGGAACCCGCTTCACCACGATACCAGCAGACCAACTTTTTCTTTTATCCTTTTTTATTCCACTATTTCTTGGATTTTTTTTTATATCATTTTTTTACTGGGTAAAATTAAACTGGATGATGCCGGCTTATATCACAGGAATTATTTGGGTATCCAGATTCTGGAATAAAAAATGGACCCACTTTCAGTTGATTTTTTCTCTTGTTCTGCACCTCTTACTGGCTGTCGAAATTATATTTTATATTATTCCAATCAGATCTGATGATACCTGGTATGGCTGGTCAGAATTTTCCAATAAGGTTGAAACTTTACGGAAAAAATACCCGGATGCATTTATCTTTTCGTCTGACGATTACAAAACCTCAGCCATTCTTAATTTTTATTTGAATGAAACAGTTTATTCGAGGAATGTTGTTGGCGAAAGAGCCTTGCAATTTGATTTTGTCGGAACGGATCTGAATACATTAAAAGGAAAAAACGCTATATATATTGATTCTAATCCACGTTTCACCGATCTGAAAAATGAGAACAAATCTGTGCCATTATTCTATTACTCTTATTTCGACAGAATTATTCCTCTGGATCCCATTTTGGTTGAAAAAAATGGTAGAACGGAAAGAAAATTTTCCATTTTCCTCTGCATCAATTATCATCCCAAATAGTATTCTTCAAAATATACAATCAACGTTCCACCATCAAGTTTGGAATTAATTCCCATTATGAGATAAAATCCTATTACTGTATGAGTATGAATTGTTGATAATCATTTTGTTACCTATTGGCATCTGGTTGGATAACTGGGCGGTACAGATAATCTATGAAAACAATTTTTACTTCAATCGCTTTTTTAATTTTTACAGTTCATTTACATGCAGGAACAATTTATTCCATAACATCAGATAAATCATGGAATGGGAATTTTCCAAGTTATTGCGGCAGTTGCACATTTAATATCTCTGCGGGCGTTACATTAACACTTAATACAAATGCTACTTGTTTTAGTTGCACTTTAAACGGAGGGACAATTGCCTTGACACATGATTTTACGTTCCAGCAGTCAGTTTTTAACAATACTGCGGTGAACGTTGGTACTTATACAATTAATCTTCAGAATAATGGAACAAGTATTTCAAATACTGTTGTAAATGTGAGCGGGACGGGAAATTTTAACCCCAGTGGAACTCTCAGTATCTCAGGTTCTACTTTTAATTTCAGTGGAACTTCATCATTTAATAATAACGGCGGTCAGCTCGATATCTCTTCCAGCAACATCTACTTTTATGGTAACTCGTTTTTTAATGCAACAGCAGGACCAGTTAATCTGAATTCCAGCAGCCAGATGATTGCAGGAGATGGTACCGTGTCCAGCAAAGCATACCTTCTTTTTAATGGTCCTACTCTAAATCTTGTCGACGCGGGGTCTGCATTATATGTAGCAAACTTCAATAACTATTATTATAACTGGGGCACATATAATTCTTTAAGCAACTCTAAAACGTATACGACTACCAGCAACAATAAGAATTGTGGTGGGTCTGGTCAGAATTCTTGTAAAACACAATATTATTATGGATGTGGTAGTTTTTCAAACATGGGCGCGGTTACGTGTACAACACTTGCAGAATCCATAAGCGATTTTAGTGCATACCGGATCGGAAATGATGTTAAACTGGCATGGTCACTTTCTGATGCTGAACAAAACAGTTATTTCAAAATAGAACGCAGTAACGATGCCAATCAATTCATTCCTTTATCAACTTTGGAAGCAACGGACAATGACAGCCATTATACTTATTCAGATAATTCGCCGAATGCTGGTGAAAATGACTATCGCATTAGTTTAATTAATGCCGATGGAAAAATTAGTTATTCTAAAATTATTTCTGTCATGATCAACGCTTCGACAGAAATCTCGGCCTTTCCAAATCCTGCAACAGGTGGTCAATTTTATATTCAGATTCCTACTTCTGAATCAGCAACAATTAGCGTTTATAGTTTGCGTGGACAGCTGCTTTATATGAGTACGGTTGCGGGCCGCACAAAATACTCGATCCGTCTTCCCCAAACGAATAACAAACAATACCTGGCAGTACATATAGTTACAAAGGAAAATTCAATCACATTCAACCTGTTAAGCATGCCGTAATCAGGGAACTTCTGAATTAAAGCCCAATAAACTTTCAGCATACCATATGGAATATTATATTCGTTTTCGGTATGAAAATGAATCCAATGAAACACCTGGTTTGTCTGCCATTATTAATGATGTTCCTGTCTTGTTCCACGTCTAAAAAACTCGATACTTCCAAGGAAGAACAACAAACACTCCCTGATCTTCCACTTTCAGAATTGGATATTCCGATTAAAATAGCAGCCGCTCCGGTTTTTGCGAAAGCCGAGAAACTGGTTCCATCAGAATTTACTTCTGATGGATGGCCCGATTTTATGCATCCTTCCTGTGACTTCCGTTATAAATATCGTTTTGTAAGAACAAGCATTCAGATTTCCTGCGCTAATAATATAATTAATATTCGATTTGGCGGCAATTATCAGGTAAGTGGCAGTAAATGTCTATGCACGGCTGGAATACCAGTTACGCCCTGGATTTCCGGCAATTGTGGATTTTTGCCGCAACCTCTTCGTAAAGTAAATATGTCTCTTAATACCAACTTACAATTTCTTCCGAACTATCAACTTCATTCAACTACAACAATTAACCAGATTCAACCCGTTGATAAATGCTCCGTTTCAGTTTTTTCAAACGACATCACGCAACTCGTAATGGATAGCATCCGTTCTTCACTACTAACTTTTTCATCAACAATGGATCAAAACATTGCAGGATTAAATTTTGAAAAATTTAAAATGCAGCTGAAAGACAGCAGTTATAGAAAGATTGTTATTGGTAAATATGGTTACTTTCTGCTAAACCCATCTTCAGTCCGCATCGGACAGATAAATTATGTAAAAGACAGCTTTTTAATTTCCCTGGGTATATCCTGCAGACCACAATTCAGTTCTGATCCGGTGAACCACATTCCCGAACCAGCAACCCTGCCAGCCTTAATACAAACAGATAACCGAAACGGCATCCGTCTTTATATGAACATGAATTATGATTATGATTTTCTAAATAATATTTTGAGGGATAGTCTCCATAATAAAGTTTTTGAGGTTAAAGGAAGAACGATCGTTATAAAAGACGCAACAGTGCATGGTATCGGAAATCACCAGGTAGAACTTCAAATTGATTTTGCAGGAAGTAACCACGGAAGTATATTCCTGAGGGGAACGCCGAAACTTGATACTGCAAAACAAACATTGAGTATACCAGATATTCAATATTCTCTTGAAGGAGAAGATTTGGCTTTGAAAATCGCCAGAAGCCTTTTCAGGAATAAGATCCGCAAATCGATTCAGGGAAAAACTTACCTGGACATTGAGGCATTTTTAAATGCAAATAAATCGATGATAGATCAGCTTTTGAACAGAGAATGGATGCAGGGAATTCATTCAGTCGGTTCTTTGAAAGAAGCTAAAATCATTGGTATGTTAGTGACTCCGCAAAGCATTCAGCTTCAGATTTTTATAACAGGTGAACTAAAATTATTGGGGGGCAACCTTTAACATAAGATTTACGTAAATTAATAAAGATGAAGTGGTTGCGCTATTAACTTCACCTTGGGAAAAGGCCTTAAAACCATTGATAAACGGTAACCATCAAATTAGCGCATTAATAGCTGGCTGCAGGCAAAATGACCGGGCCAGTCAGAAGGAATTGTATGAATTCCTGAAGGGATATGCCATGAAAATATGCTATCGTTATCAACATAATCAATATCAGGTAGAAGAAATTGTTAATGAAGGGTTCACAAAATTTTTCAAAAATATTCATCAGTTTGACGAAAATCGTCACATCGAAACTTCCATGGCCCTGAAAGGCTGGTTTAAGAGGATCCTGGTAAATACTTGCATAGACTATTACCGTAAAAATTCAGCTTATCTCCATGGACAAATGCTTTCTGAAGAATCAGAAAAAATAGCCGATCATGGGGAAACCGGGATCGATAAACTGTCGTATAAAGAAATCATTGAAGCAATCCGTTTATTATCACCCGCCTACAGAACTGTGTTTAATCTATTTGTAATTGAAGGGATGTCGCACGAGGAAATTGGAAAGCATTTGGGAATTTCTGTAGGCGCATCAAAATCGAATTTATCAAAAGCCAGGGAAAATCTTAGAAAAATCTTGACAAAAAAAGCTGATGTGAAAACATATGTCGAACCTATCAGATAAAGATATTGACAGGTTGAGTAGGGAAGCGGCGGATTTTTATGAACCCGAGCATTCTTATTTATCCTGGACTAAGCTCGAACAAAAGCTTGTAGAGCAAATTCCTGAGCGGCCGCCTGATGGTTTTCGTTTCGGCCGAATCAATCCATATATGTGGGGATCGGCTATCGTATTGATTACAGGAATTTCTTTTTTCGCAATTAAAAACATTTATTATAGCCAACATTCTACACGAACAACTCAGCCAATAATCCAGGACGCCTCAACTTCATCATCAGATATTAAACGGGCAAAAGTAAACTCGATTCATTTGGATAGTGTTTCTTCAATTCATAATGCTGATGCAGGACCTATTCCGGGTACTGCAGTTGAAAAAAAATCAGGTACTGTAAAGGATACTTATGCTAACGAATCCGCAAATGTTAAAAATCATAATTCAAATATTACCAAATCAAAAATATATCCGGATGAAAATTATTCAAAAACAAAACACAGGAATATTGAAGCTTTAGCTTCATCCGGAGCAGTTGTTTCCAATGGATCTGATCTAAAAAATATTTCAAACGGCAAACCAGCGAAAAACAAGAATACTCTGGAAAGTTCAAACACTTCAAATATTTCTTCTGCATCCAATGGATTAAATGATAAAAGCAACAATGGACAAAGAAACAGAAGCCAACTCAGTTTACCTTCTGTTGTTTCTTCGACCACTGCGCTGGTTAAAGTGAAAGGAAACGATTCATTATTGAATCAGGTCTCTCACACAAAGGCACCTATTCCTTATAAAGCTCTTCGAATAAACCGCTCTCTAAATTTTGGTTTGACTTTCGGACCGGACTATACGGATGCCGGAGGAATTTCAAATGATCAGCTTGGAAATAATATCGGAATCACGGTTGGCTACTACCTCACAAATAAACTGTCTGTAAACTCCGGCATGATATATACCAATAAATTTTATTGGGCACCAGGAAACAATACCGGAGGAACATTAAATGGAAGAATGGCTGCTCCCCCACCTATTGAATATATAAACGGTTCGGCCAATATGTGGGAGCTCCCACTGACTCTTCGTTATGATTTTGCAAAAAATGAAAAAACAAAATTCTTTGTGAATGCAGGTTTCTCTTCCTATTTCATGATGAAACAAACCTATATTTATTTCTTTCATAATGGCTTGAGACCGTTAGCGTATAAAATAGAAGATGATGAACAGGTAAATTACTGGTTTAAAGTAGCTAACATTTCATTAGGCCTGGAATCAGACATGGGAAAGGGCTTTTCGTTTCAGGCAGAACCTTTCTTCAAACTTCCAATAAAAAACATGGGTATTGATAATCTGAAGCTTAACAGTTATGGATTCCTTTTATCTTTCCGGTATTCACCAGTTTTAAACAGAACAAAAAAATAATAATTATTTAAGATCCTTAACCGGATCGAACCACAGTGGCTTGCTATCGTTCCAGGATCCATTATAATTAATAAAAATTTCCTCAGAATTCTTAATATCACGCACTGTTTTAATCCGGATTACCGATAGTTTAAAATCCATTTCATATTCTGCATTTGAATGAAAGTCGTGGTTGTAGATAGACAAATAGCCCAATCCCACACAGCATTCAGTCTCGGAATTACCCCATAAAAATATATAATCGTGAAGGAGAGTTTGATCCAGGAGTTTTCTTTCCTCACTATTCATAACAATGACAGGTGAAATTTCAATCAGTTTTCCGGCAGTGAGGTCTTCGTTCGTAAAAACACCACGTCCCCGCCCAGGTGAATCAGCAATAAATAAACATGATAAAATCATAAAGTAATATAAACTGCCGGAATCCTATAAAGTGGGCTGTTTCAAACGCAATTTATCAAGGCTTCGCTGTAAATTTGACGAATGACCGTCGAAATCGAAAATACCCAGCTCAAATATCAATTTTTGGAGGTTCTCCAATCAAATGACCTGGAATCATTACACAAGTTTCTGGATAACCAGAATATTAGTGATGTGGCTGAACTTATTTACGAATTTCCGGAGCATGAAGGTGAAATACTTGGCAACCTGAGCATACATAGGGCAATAAGCACATTTAAAATTTTGGATTTCGCGATACAGAAACGCATTATCCAGGAACTCTCTCCATCAAAAACTGCTGAATTACTCAATGGGCTTCCCGCAGATGACCGTACTTCCTTTTTAGAAGACCTGCCTAACGAAGTAGTGAAAGAGCTTATAAAAATGCTTGACCCTGAAGAGCGAAAGATTACCTTATCACTTTTAGGTTATCCGGAAAGCAGTGTTGGAAGATTAATGACACCTGATTATATAGCAGTTCAAAAAGATTGGACTATACGACAGGTTATCCGACATATCCGCGACGTTGGCAAAGACAGTGAAACCATCGATGTCATTTATGTAGTGGATGAAAAGGGTATATTCATTGATGACATTAAAATCCGTGAAATCATTCTTGCTGACCCGGATAAGAAAGTCGAGGATGTAATCGACAACAGGTTTATATACCTCAACGTAAATGATGATCAGGAGACTGCTAACCAGGCTTTTAAAATGAATAATCGAATGGCGTTGCCGGTGCTTGATAATAACAAACTTCTACTTGGCATTGTAACCATTGATGATGTATTGTGGGTAGCAACCGAAGAATTTACGGAGGATATTCAGAAAATTGGAGGAACAGAAGCCCTGGATCATCCATATCTTGAAACACCATTCTTTCAGTTAATCAGAAAAAGAGTGGGTTGGCTGATTATACTTTTTTTAAGTGAAATGCTGACTGCTACAGCCATGGCTTATTATAACGACGAGTTGGCGAAATGGATTATCCTGACCAATTTTATTCCGTTAATCATGTCAAGTGGCGGCAATAGTGGCTCCCAGGCTTCCACCCTCATAATTCAGGCTATGGCCCTTGGGGAAGTGACTCTTAAAGACTGGTGGCGTGTTATGCGAAGGGAAATTCTTTCCGGTTTTATGCTGGGCGCAATACTTGGTCTTATCGGATTTATAAGGATTTTTGTATGGCACTTACTAATGGTCCGTGGCGTTTTTAAAGATATATATGGATTCCACTGGGATGCAATCGGTCTCTCCGTTAGCTTTTCACTGGTCGGCGTAGTCCTTTGGGGTACGCTTGCCGGAAGTATGTTACCGATCATATTAAAAAAACTAGGCGCCGATCCCGCCTCTTCATCAGCCCCCTTTGTGGCAACGTTGGTGGACGTTACCGGTCTCATTATATACTTTACTGTGGCCTCAATATTTATGATGAATATTTTATTATAAACCTGTAACCGATAAAGGCGATTTTATAAATAATTATAAAAGTTCATTATGTGTGGAATTGTAGCTTATATCGGTCCAAGAGAAGCGTACCCCGTTATCATGAAGGGCCTGAAAAGACTTGAATACCGGGGCTATGACAGTGCAGGAGTTGCATTACTGGAAAAAGATCTGAGGGTATATAAAAAACAGGGGCGTGTAGCCGCTTTGGAAGAAAGTATTATAGGTCAGGACTTACATGCACACGCAGGCATCGGACATACACGATGGGCCACCCACGGGGAACCCAGCGATCGTAATGCCCATCCTCATCTTTCAGCAAGCGGGAGACTGGCAATGATTCACAACGGTATTATTGAAAATTATGCCCAGCTGAAAACAGAACTCACAAAAAAGGGATATAGTTTTAAAAGCGATACAGATACAGAAGTACTACTCAATTTTATTGAAGATATTCAGGAAAATAATAACTGCAGTCTTGAAGAATCTTTACGTATTGCACTTAAGAGGGTGACCGGCGCGTATGTAATCGTTCTGTTGGACCGTGATCATCCGGACACAATAATAGCCGCACGGAAGGGGAGTCCACTGGTAATTGGCATCGGCAAAGGAGAACATTTTTTAGCTTCTGATGCATCTCCAATCATAGAATACACCAAGGAAGTAGTTTATGTTAATGACTATGAGCTGGCAATAATAAAATGTGATGAATTGATATTAAAAAATCTGGGAAACGAAAAGATTACACCATTTGTACAGAAACTCGATCTCGAACTAACTGCCATTGAAAAAGGCGGATATGAATATTTCATGCTTAAAGAAATATTTGAACAGCCTGAAACGATTTTCGATTGCCTTCGGGGACGGCTGGATGTAACAAAAGGAACCATCACAATGGCTGGTGTTCAAAATAATATTGACAAACTGACTAACGCAAGAAGAATTATAATGGTAGCCTGCGGTACCAGTTGGCATGCAGGTCTTATAGCTGAGTATATTATGGAGGAAATTTGCAGAATTCCGGTTGAAGTGGAGTATGCTTCAGAATTCAGGTATCGTAACCCAGTAATTAATCAGGGTGACGTTATTTTTGCAATTTCACAAAGTGGTGAAACAGCAGATACCATTGTGGCTATTGAGAAGGCTAAAGAACAGGGTGCATTTATTTTTGGCGTTGTAAATGTAGTCGGCTCATCTATTGCCCGCATATCACACGCGGGAGCTTATACTCATGCTGGGCCGGAAATTGGAGTTGCCAGTACAAAAGCATTTACGGCACAGATGGCGGTCCTGATTATGATTGCATTGAAAATAGCACATGAAAAACAAACCATAACAGAAGACAGATATATTCAACTGCTTGCTGAAATACATGCCATTCCTGAGAAAATAAAAGAATTATTACGAACATCCGAACATATCCGTGGTCTGGCATTGAAATATAAAAATGTTAAAGATGCATTATACCTGGGTCGTGGTAATAATTTCCCCGTTGCGCTGGAAGGAGCTCTCAAATTAAAAGAGATTTCATATATCCATGCCGAAGGTTATCCCGCTGCTGAAATGAAACATGGACCGATTGCACTCGTAGATGAGAATCTGCCCGTGATTTTTGCAGCTCCTAAGAGCTTTTATCATGAAAAACTCGTCAGTAACATTCAGGAAATTAAAGCCAGGAAAGGAAAGGTACTAGCAGTCATTAGTGAAGGGGATGAAGTGATTGAAAAAATGGCCGATGATATAATGACTGTACCTGTAGCCGATGAATTGATTTCTCCCCTTCTTTCAGTGATTCCTTTGCAACTGTTTGCCTGCTACCTGGGAATGGCAAAAGGATATGACGTTGATAAACCTCGTAACCTGGCAAAAAGCGTAACCGTAGAATAAATTTCATGAATCAGATTACAAAAACACCGCTTCGCAATCTTGGATATGATTTTATACCTGCAGAATACCTTCCAGAAGGAAAGGATGAATACTATTTGCGGAACGAACAAAATAAACCCTCCCCATTATACAGACATCTCAAGTTGGATGAAGTGGAGGAATTAAAAAAAAACGGAAACAATTCCGACGACTGGAGTCTTGTTATGGTCTCTGGTAATTTCCTTCCGGAACTTATTCATAACTGTAATTTCTATGGATTAGTCCGAATCGGGATCCTTGAGCCCTTTTACCTCGAATTCCATAATCTCCGTAGACCTGTCGGATTTTATAACAGCACAATAATTAGTTGCGATATCGGAAATAATGTGGTAATTGATAATGTAAGTTATTTGTCTCATTATATTATCGGCAACGATGTAATCCTGATCAACGTAAATGAAATAGAAACGACTGACCATGCCAAATTCGGAAACGGAATTTTGAAAGAAGGAGAACCTGAATCAATCCGTATAGAATTGGAAGTATGTAATGAAAATGGAGGCCGCAGTATTATTCCTTTCGATGGAATGCTTCCGGGAGATGCCTGGCTATTCAGCAGATACCGAGACGACAGTATTCTACAGGAAAAACTTCGGTCTTTCAGTAATAAACAATTTGACAGCCGCCGGGGATTTTATGGTACGATTGGTGATCGTACTGTAATTAAAAATTGTAAAATAGTTAAGGACGTCAGGATAGGAACTGATGCCTATCTGAAAGGTGCAAATAAGTTGAAAAACCTTACAATTAACTCTTCGGCTGAATCTAAAACACAAATTGGAGAAGGCTGTGAACTTGTGAACGGAATCATAGGTCACGGTTGCAGGATTTTTTATGGAGTAAAGGCAGTTCGATTCATACTAGCTTCCAATTCCCAATTGAAATACGGAGCGAGACTCATTAATTCTTATCTCGGAAATAATTCCACCATTTCCTGTTGTGAAGTATTGAACTCCCTTATTTTTCCGGCACATGAACAGCATCACAATAATTCATTTTTATGTGCTTCCCTGTTGAGGGGCCAAACTAATATGGCCGCAGGTGCTACAATTGGATCCAATCATAATTCAAGAGGTGCTGACGGGGAACTAATCGCAGGCCGCGGATTCTGGCCGGGACTCTGTGTCAGTGTAAAACATAATTCGCGATTTGCTTCATTTATAATTATGGCCAAAGGAGATTATCCAGCAGAATTGGATATTCCGCTGCCTTTTTCCTTAGTAAGTAATGATAATTCTAAAGACGAATTATTAGTGATGCCGGCTTACTGGTTCCTGCATAATATGTATGCTCTTGCCAGAAATGCCTGGAAATATGCTGATCGTGATAAAAGACTGGAAAAAATTCAGTTGCTTGAATATGATTACCTGGCACCAGATAGTTTACAGGAACTTGCAACGGCTGTAGAAAAACTTCAACTGATCGTAGCCAGATCCTGGTTGAGATATAAAAATCAGGTTTCAGATAAAGATGGAGAGGAAAATGACACTTTAAATCTATTTTCAGATGATGCAGCATTAAAAATGCATGGTAAGCAATTATTAGAAAACAAAGATGCATCACTAAACTCATTAACATTCTTAGCTGAAGGATTTGAAAATAGTTCACGTAAAGTACGTATACTTAAACTCGGAAAGGGATATTCGATTTACAGGGAATTAATTATTCATTATGCACTTGAGCAAATATTGGTGAATATAAAATCCGGGAAATTTAATAATCTGGTTGATTTACAAGAATCACTTCCTGAAAATAAAATTCCTGAGAGCTGGATAAACGTTGGCGGACAGCTAATTAAAAAAACGTCTCTTGATAAAATGCTTGTAGATATTCGCCAGAACCGGATTGGCGGTTGGAAGGATATTCATCAGTTTTATTTAAGTGAAGGTAAAAATTATGAAACCGATAAATTGCATCATGCACTTGATATTCTATGGATGGTAAATGGTATATCGATTAAAAAAATTAAACCGGTTGAATTCAAAGAACTTCTGTCGCAAACCATGCAGACTGCAGAATGGATTACGAAAGGTATTTACAGATCAAGAGAAAAAGACTATCTCAATCCATTCCGTAAAATGGTCTATGAAAACCAGGCTGAAATGGACCAGGTAATTGGAAAACTTGA
Organism: uncultured Bacteroidota bacterium; assembly: GCA_963711345.1. Classification (GTDB taxonomy): domain Bacteria; phylum Bacteroidota; class Bacteroidia; order Chitinophagales; family Chitinophagaceae; genus Puia. Next base: position 3,295,056 of record CAVQDS010000002.1, read on the forward strand.
AGAGAACAGTTTTATCAAAAATCAGGATATTGCTTTTCGGGAATATCAGTCGACAATTCTAAAACTTATCGAAAAATGGAAACTTAACTAACCTCTCATTCTTTTTTGAACAATAATGAATAATGATTCCCCGTGATATTTATTGCGTGAAAAATATAAACACCTCTTGGTATTATTTCTCCCAGAGTAAAATAATTCCTGCCTTCCAAAAGTTTCATAACACCCCGTTTAATGATTTGACCTTGAATCGTGCAGATCTCATATTCCCATTCATCCGGCTGGTCAGATTGAATCAGGAACTGACTGTATCCCGAAGAATTACTTGTACCAAGAAAATTCAACCGGATATTCCTTCCAACCATTTTAAATAAAACTATGTTTCCTTCATATTCATTTCCGTTAATATCTACCATTCTGATTCTAAAATAATGATTCCCGCTGACCATGTGGTCGGTATAAGTCCAGCTATAGTTCTTTTGCTGATTTATCGCTTTGATATTTGCGATAAGGACGGAATTGCCGCTGGTTTCTTCGTACAAATCAAAATGGTCAGGCGCTACCGGGCTTTCTATTGTCCAGTTAAATACTGGTTTTTCTGATATTTCTTTCACATCCATTTTAATGATAGTTATTGGCAATGGATTTTCCATACTCATAGTGCTTGCCAAAGTATAATCAATGGCCGCAAAATCAATGTCTTCGCTAACAACAGAACCCTGAATAAAATTTCCAGTACTTGCTTCATGTCCGGCATCCTCCCATTTTCCGGATTGAAATTTTGCGACGTTTAAATGTTGTGGATCAGTAACCCCTCCGCTTTGTACTGAGTTAAAGGATAATTCAACTTGGGCTTTGTCGTTTAATTCCCCGTCTGCAAAAACCTTCCAATATTCAAGTTTTGAAATATGATCCAGCCCGATTCCTAATATAGTGCCAATTGAAGCTGGATCCTGATGAAAATATTCAACTGTGTAATTTCCACCCGGATCCTTTAATTCAAGCCAGCGAAGGTTTTTATCCTTTCCCACCGGAAACAAAAAATGATCCTGTTGATTCAAGCCCAATTTTCGGAGCGGCCCTGCAACATATGATTCGGAAAGACGGGAACTGTCGATAATAACACTGCATATAGTATCCAGCGTTAGCAAAGCATCCATCGTACTTATAATCTCTCCCCTGTTTAATTCTAGTTTCCATGGAAGCGTAAGTGGAAGGCGAAGTTCAGATCCTGATGAATTATTAATGCGGAATCCAACCTGGTTAAGGATGAAACCCGACATGGCTATTTCCTGCATTCGTATACCATTCAATTCCAACCAGGGATTTCCGTTGGAAGTTTCAGTGATGATTGCACCCGGGGACTGATACAAATCTCCCTGTATGCGAAGAATAGAATTATCACCGTTTCCGGCTGCCATATTCAGGCGGCCCCCTTCCTGAATAAAATCTCCCACCACCTGAATATTTCCATTTATTCCACTCAGATCCATGCTCATACTAACGTTCGCTCCAATGCGCAGATTTCCGCGGATAAGCAGGGGATTCGCCCCTGTGCAGGTATAATTTACCGGAGAACCAAAAACTGTGGCATGTAATTCGAGACAACCATAAATTCTGTTGCTGATTGAAATAGTATAGGATGCTCGTGGCACATCAAAGTCAAAAATTCCCTGTTCTGTTCCAGGTGCAGTAGATAAATATTTTAAGATATTGTTTGCGTGGGAACCGCGGGTCTGGTGAATATAACGGCCTCCGTCGTAAATAATAATCGAATCTGCTATTTGTAAGGATTCGCCTGAAGATATTCCGGATGCGTTGCGAAAAATAGCTCCGTTATGCAGTTCGATGCCATAACCCGGACCAGTAACTGTAAATGCATTGGTATTAATATTCGAGGAAGGTAATATAAGCTCAATGTTTCGACCGGTTGAAGGAATTATAACAAGAGTTCTAAGAGTTACTGCATAGTCAGGCAGGTTTACGGTGAATGATAGCGGAACATTACTGTTATCAAGTAATACGTCGTCAGTGGAAAGCGGTAAACTCAATTCAGTCCAGTTTATCGGATTTGACCAACTCGAATCTCCGCCGAGACCCGTCCAGATTTTGATTTCAGCTCTTAGAAACGCTGGAAAAAATAACATTAAAATTATAAACCAGACTATTATTCCTCTATGTTGATGGTTCGTTGAACGCATCTTGCAAAATAACCAGGACGACCATGGAAGTCAATACCACTTTGAGGTAGGTAGAATAAAAAAAGTCCCTCCCAATAGCAGGAGGGACATATTCGAAAGCATACTGCATTTTAAATAGTTGTTTTTTATTTCTTTCGAAAGTAAATTCTTATAGGAACTCCCTCTAAAGGAAAGCTTTTACGCATTTGGTTTTCGAGATAATTCCGGTAAGGCTGTTTGATATCATCGGGGTAATTACTAAAAAAAGCAAATGATGGTACCGGTGTTGGTAACTGGGAAACATATTTTATTTTAATTGCATTACCACGAACTACGGGGGCGTGATAGCTTTCGACTGCTTTCAGCATTACATCATTAAGTTTTGAAGTCGGTATTTTCCTGCTCCTGTTTTCAAATACTTCCAAAGCTGTTTCAATAACTTTGAAAATACGGGTCTTCTCTTTGGCAGAAATAAAGATAATCGGGAGGTCAGTAAATGGTGCAAAACGTTCTTTGAGCTTGGCCTCATAATCCCTGGAAGTATTGGTTTCCTTATCAACCAGGTCCCATTTATTCACCACAATAACAACCCCCTTCCCTTTTTTAACGGCCAAGCTGAAGATATTAAGGTCCTGGGCGGTGAGGCCTTTTTCTGCATCCAGAAGTAAAAGGCATACATCGGCTTCATCCATAGCTTTGATAGCACGGATTACAGAATAAAATTCAAGGTCTTCATGCACTTTTGTTTTCCTTCTGATTCCAGCAGTATCTATCAATACAAATTCTTTATGAAACAAATTATAATGTGTATGTATACTATCCCGTGTTGTACCGGCGATCTCACTTACAATAGTTCTTTCGCTTCCCACAAGAGCATTGAGCAGGGAAGATTTTCCTACATTGGGCTGCCCTATAATAGCAAATTTTGGAAGGGATGTTCCTGATTCTTCTTCATCTTCGGTTTTGGGAATGAGTTCCGCAATTGCATCCAGCAATTCGCCAGTACCGCTTCCACTCATTGCAGAGATGAAATAAATATTGTCGAATCCCAGGCTATAAAATTCTGCGGCTTCCAGCAGTCGATCACTGTTATCAACTTTATTCACAACGAGGAATACAGGTTTTACAGAACGGCGCAGCAGGTCGGCCATGGATTCATCAAGAGTGGTAATGCCTGTAACTGTATCCGTCATGAAAATGACAGCATTTGCTTCTTCTACAGCAATCAAAACCTGCTTTTTTATTTCCTGTTCGAATACGTCGTCACTTTCTGGGACAAACCCACCGGTATCAATGATATTAAAATTTTTACCGTTCCAGTCCGCCACTCCATATTGCCTGTCCCTTGTTACGCCACTCTGGTCATCCACAATTGCCTTGCGCTGTTCAAGTAACCGATTAAAAAGTGTGCTCTTACCCACATTGGGTCTCCCTGTTATTGCTACCGTAAATCCGGACATGTATGAAAAATATTAAAATGCAAAAATTAGTAGCCGTATTCGCGCAGCTGCCATTCATTATCACGCCATTTAGGCCGGACTTTCACAAAAAGTTCCAGAAATACCTTTCTTCCGATAAACGCTTCAATCTCTTTACGAGCATCCGTTCCTAATTGCCGGATCATCTTCCCTCCTTCTCCTAGTAAAATGCCTTTTTGCGTTTCACGCTGCACAATAATGTCTGCCTGTATCTTGGTAAGCGTATCCTTTTCCTTGTATTCCTGAACTATGACTGCTGTATGATAAGGAATTTCATCGCTGTACATACTGAAGATTTTTTCCCTGATCATTTCACCTACAAAAAACTTAACAGGACGATCTGTCAATTCATCACCATCAAAAAAAGGTTCACCTTCCGGCAGAAATTGAATGATGCGTTCCAATAAAAGATCTGTGTTGATTCTTTTAAGTGCGGATATCGCCAGTATGCCGTTAGTATATTTTTTATCCTTAAAAAATGCAGTTGCTGATGCGATTTCAGGTTCAGCCATTCGCTCTGTTTTATTTATCAGAACCAGCGCTGGTACCTTCAGGTTCAAACCGGAAAAAATCATATCATTCTCTTCCAGGTTATCTTTTCCATCCAGTAGTAACAAGGCCAGATCTGTATCAAGAACAGCCTGCCTCACCGAATCCATCATTTTTTCATGAAGTTTATACCTGGGATCTATAATACCAGGTGTATCCGAGAGAATCATCTGGTATCCCGGAGCGGTCAGGATGCCCTTGATACGGTGACGGGTTGTTTGAACCTTATGAGAGACGATAGCCAGTTTTTCACCCATTAGGGTATTTAACAATGTACTTTTCCCCGCATTGGGCTTTCCAAACAAATTGACAAATCCTGATTTCATAAAACGGCTGCAAAGTTAACCATTCACGAACCATTTTACTACTATAATAACCACTTTATAGCCTTGTTAAGGAAAAGAAGAATTGTATGAATTATAAATAAAATACCGTAGCTTTGATGTTTAAACATTAAATATACAACCATGGCAACTACAATATGGATTATCGATCCAACGCATTCAGAAATTCAATTTAAGATACGTCACCTTATGATTACTAATGTAACAGGTTCTTTTGGAAAGTTCAACGCCGAAATTGAAGGCGGTGATCAGGACTTTTCTTCTTCCAAAATCAGTTTCACAGCTGATGTTGATTCCATTTCCACCAATAATGAACAACGCGATGGTCACTTGAAAAGTGCAGATTTTTTTGATATAGCAAAAAACCCTACCCTGAGTTTTGTCAGCACAAAACTGGAAAAGATTTCTGATGAAGAATATACCCTGATTGGCAATCTGACAATGCACGGTGTGACAAAACCTATTAAATTAAATGTTGAACACGGCGGCGTTATTACTGACCCCTGGGGTAAGACAAGAAGCGGTTTTACAATTGAGGGAAAGATCAACCGTAAGGAATTCGGTCTTGAATGGAATTCTCCCACTGAAACCGGTGGATTTGTATTGGGAGATGAAGTTAAACTTCATGCAAATGTCCAATTTGTAAAACAGGTATAATTGATTTATTCCGTGGGACCTAATATATTTGGCCTCATGAAAATAATTTTAGGTCTGTTATTGACCGGATCAGTATTTTTTTGTTACGGACAGAAAAAAACTGATCCGTCTGTTTTTGGAAATAGTATTAAAGCAGAAAACCTTCAAAAGCATTTATATGAGATTGCAGGACCAGCATACGAAGGAAGGGAAACCGCCACTGCTGGTCAACGCAAAGCCGCCTCCTACATTGAAAATTATTTTAAGAGTCTGGGACTGAAACCAGGCAACAAAGACAGTTTTCAGTTGGCCTACCCGGTATTCCAGGACAGCCTCTTGTCTTCCGGAATTGCTATAAACGGAATTTCCTACTCGATAAATAAGGATTTTGATATACGAATTTCAAGTGCATATTCAACTTCATTTGGTACCTCAGATATTGTTTTTGCAGGATTTGGAATATCTGATTCCATCCGCGATGATTATAAAGGTTTGCAGGTAGCTGGTAAGATAGTACTGGTTTTAAATTCTTATCCTCCGGGCTTGATACAAGCTCAGACAAACAGAAGAGCATTTAATCCATACGCTAAACAGGATGCAGCCCAGGCACATGGTGCAATAGCTGTTTTCATAATTCAGGAAGATTTTCCACATCAGGGTGTTCCGGATAAAGGAATGATGTACAGAAATTATTACCGTTCGAAAGTACGTCCCAATAGTTTCTATATTTCCGTTCCGATGGCGAGAAGTATTATGGGTCAGGATTATGAATTGGCAAAAACCGGAATATTGGGACATAAAACTTATACTGCAAATATTTGGTTATCGATCCAGAAAGAAACGAAAATGCTGCAAAGCACGGATGTGTTGGGGTATTTGGAAGGAACTGACCTCAAAGAACAGTTGCTTGTAATATCTGCACATTACGATCACCTTGGTAAAAAAGATTCCATTATTTATTTTGGTGCGGATGACGACGGTTCTGGTACGGTTAGTCTGCTTGAACTCGCGGCAGCTTTTTCCAAAGCAAAGGCTTCCGGCAAGGGACCTCGCAGGAGTATACTTTTCCTCGCAAACTCCGGGGAAGAAAAAGGATTGTGGGGATCAGAATATTATACCGAAAATCCCGTTTATCCGCTGGATAAAACGACAGCGGATCTAAATATTGATATGATTGGAAGGAAAGATCAGGGAAAAAAGCAGGGTGATTCGAATAATTATATTTATATCGTAGGTGATAATAAACTCAGTACTGACCTTCACAAGATCAGTATCGAAATGAATAAAAAATATACTGGACTCGAGCTCGATTATAAATTTAATGACCCGAAAGATCCAGAGAGAATTTATTACAGGAGTGATCACTACAATTTTGCACGCAAAGGTGTACCCATTATATTCTATTTTGACGGGATTCATGCAGATTACCATAAACCATCAGATACGCCAGATAAAATTAACTATGACCTGATGACTAAAAGAGCAAAACTGGTTTTTTATACTGCATGGGAAATGGCCAATCGTGATGATATGCTTAAACGTGACCTTCCTTCGGTTAGTGGCGAGCGTTAGTAAGTCTAAAAAGAATAATCCCCGGTAAATGATTTATTCACCGGGGACCTTTGAGTAAATGTTACTTTATTTTTAATTTTTAGATTCAGGTGACGAAACAGGCTTTTGAGGTTCATTAAGGCCATTTTCAAATTCTTGTTTGACATTGTTCTTTGCATCATTGAATTCACGCATTCCTTTTCCGAGTCCCTTCATGAATTCCGGAATTTTTTTGCCCCCAAATAAAACAAGTACTGCAATAACGATCAGAATCCACTCGCTGCCTCCGGGCATTGATAATAAAAACAAATTATTTGTCATGTTAAATCCGGTTTTAATCGATAAAAGTACTCCTTAATTGTCACTCGCGCAAATCCATCAATCCGGAACCCGTTCCTCCGGATATTCAAACCATTGTTTTGAACTTTAAGACTGTTTCAATACCCTAATCACCAATTAAACAGGTTAAAAATTAAACAGTTGAAAAACACCATAACCATTGATTCTCACATCATTGAAACCATATTTGTGCCCTCTTATGATAAGGAAATACCTTAATCAAAGCAAGACCAGATTTCAAAGACTGATAATCAGATAATTATTTGTAATTTACTTGAAACGATTGCTCACATTAAATTGGCCTGAATGAAAAAAGTATCAGATATTTTTCTTCATAAAGAAAGAAAAATAACCGCTGTAACCCCCACAACTTCAGTTTTGGAAGCTCTCAGAATTATGTCAATCCAGAATATAGGTTCGGTAATGGTTATGGAGAATCAGGATTATTTGGGAATTATGACAGAAAGGGATTATTCGAGAAAAGTAATTTTGAAAGGCAAATCATCGACTGACACACACGTGTCGGAAATTATGTCGAACGACTTGCCAGCCGTTAATCTACACGATAGTATTGAGCACTGTATGCAATTGATGGCCGATAAAAATATACGATATCTCCCGGTTTTCGAGCAGGATAAAATTTACGGAGTCGTATCTATTCATGATCTGATCCGTGAAACAATCCAGCATCAGCAGGAAACTATTTCCCAATTAAAAGACTATCTGCATGCAAGTATGTAGTAAAAAATTAAGACTTCGTAAACAAACGAAGTCTTAATTCCAGATATCCGCTCAGGCGGATCAGGAAACAGTTTCCAAACTACTACAATTCAGGTTAATATAATTTACATACAAATTACCCAACCGGATCCCAGCTGTTTCGAATTTTCTTCCGATATAGTTTATTATAGTAAGTATCATACCAGTTTTTTAATGCATAGAATTTAAATCCCTGCAATAATAAAAGACATTAATGAGGATTTTTTGAATCAAATCGGAGATTTTACACCTCAGATTATTATCTTATTTGCTGATGATCCGGGTTTCGCCGTTATTAAATCCAAGGACAAGTTTGCTGGCAATTCGAATAAATAAACCATTATCCACAACACCGGTAATGGCATTTACTGCTTCATGAAGAGCAGGAGGATCTTTAATTTCATTAAAAGAGCAATCGGCAATATAGTTTCCATTATCTGTTATATATGGCTCATTTTGTTGCATCCTTCTTTTTGTTTCACATCCTAGCAGTTGCAATTTCTCAAAAGTTCGTTGCCATCCAAAATGAACCACTTCTACAGGCAATGGAAAACTCCCTAAGGTTTTAACCCATTTAGATTCATCAGCCACTACAATCATCTGCTTACTATTGCAGGCTACTATTTTTTCTCTGAGAAGGGCACCCCCTCCTCCTTTAATTAATTGCAATTGTGCATCCACTTCATCTGCTCCATCAATCGTTACGTCGATGGTTCGGATTGTTGAAAAATCGAAGATCGGTATGCCCAGGCTTTTTGCATGCTCTTCAGAACGTATGGAAGTTGCAATTGCCCTGATTTTCCAATTTTCTTTTTTTACTTTTTCGCCTATTTTTTCAATTGCCCAATATGCAGTGGAACCGGTACCCAGTCCAATCGTCATACCGTTTTCCAGGAATGAAACAGCTTTTTCAGCTGCCAGTTGTTTTGGATTCATAAGCAATTTTTGGTGATTCAGATTTAGGTTTTTCCTGGATAAGAGCCAGATCGGAAATATTGATGGTGATGGGAATCAGTCCCATCTTCACAATGGCTTTCCTGCCACGTAATTCTATAATCGTACCCGTCTGGTGACTATTTTTCATTTTTACCTGAGAACCAGGCTGAACATTTCCTTCCACCTCAATATATTTAGCATCGAATTTCTTTTTAACTTTTTCAGCCACAGGCTTATCTTTTTGATTAAACAAAAGAGCCTGCATTTGTTTGATGACTTCTTCCTTATTCTCCGCCTTGCGCCAATCGAATATGATTTGCTTCAATTTTCTTTCCATTTCCTTCAAATAACCATAGCGCTCGGCAGAGATCTTATTTTGTTCCTGGAGGATTTGCAATTGCTGCTGATGTTTTTCCTTTTCAAGGGTCTTTTGAAGTTCTAATTTCAACTTGGCATTTTCTTTAAGCATCTGTTGTAATTCCTTATCCTTTTTTTCAATGTTTCGCAGGTCCTGTTCCGTTCGATTAAGTAGTTTGTCCAGCTTAAAATGTTCTTCGTCTACAAGTTTTCGTGCATTCCTGATGAGGTCAGGATGAAGGCCTATTCGTTCAGCAATGGAAAATGTATATGAACTGCCAGGTTTCCCCAAAATCAACTGGTATAATGGCAGAAGGCTTTGCTCATCAAAGGCCATTGCTCCATTAATAATTCCCGGTGTTTTATTGGCCATCACTTTCAGATTCAGATAATGGGTCGTCACAATTCCGAATGCGTGTTTTTTCAAGAGTTCCAGCAGGATAACTTCTGCAAAAGCCCCTCCGAGATTTGGATCGCTGCCACTCCCCAATTCATCAATAAAAAACAAAGTGCGCCCATTGGACTGCTCCATAAAATATTTCATATTGATGAGATGTGAACTATAGGTGCTCAGTTCAAATTCAAGACTTTGAGTATCCCCTATATGGATCATAATCTGCTTAAAGATGCCAAGAGTTGAATTTGGATGTACCGGAATCAACAAACCAGCCTGCACCATAAGTTGTAATAAACCTACGGTTTTCATTGTAACGGTCTTACCGCCTGCATTGGGACCAGAAATGACCAGTATCCGATTATTATCGTCCAATTTAATATTTACAGGGACAGTAGGCTTATGAGATTTTTTATGATAGAGGAATAAAAGAGGATGAAAAGCCTGAATCAGATGAATATGTGATCCATCCTTCAAATTTGGATGAATTCCATTTATATCAATGGCAAGTTTAGCTTTACCTGTAATAAAATCATATTCACCAATGATTTCATAATAAGTTTTTAATAAAGGAGCATAAACGGAAAGAGTACCAGTAAGTTCTTTAAGAATCCTGTTCACCTCCCGGCTTTCCTCATGTTCAAGTGAAAAAATTTCATTGTTGTGCCCGATGGTTTCCTCGGGCTCAATAAATGAAGTCTTCCGACTGTCGCTTTCTCCATGGAGAATACCTTTTACCTGTCTTTTATGCTCGGCAAAAAGTGCCACCACGCGGCGACCATTAAGAAAGGCTTCTTCCGTTTCAGCAACATAACCAGCTTTATTCAGTCTGGTAACGATCCGGTCAAACAGTCTTCGAAGTTCATTTCGTTTTCTGAATAATGAAAGCCTGATTCTTGCAAGCTCGGATGATGCTTTATCTTTCACCTGGCCGTTTTCCTCAAGAACTTCATCTATAGACTGGATAATTGCCTTTTCGTAATAACTGTCTTTAATAACTGTAGTAAGAGCCGGGTAAGCCAGTCTTCTTTCCCGGTCGAACCAATGAAAGATCAGTCGTAACGTATCGGCCATTTTGCGAATCTGGAGAAACTGGTCACCGCTCAGAACGGCACCTGATAACCCAAGTAATTTAATTTCCCTGGTGAGATTAAGACTTTCCTCATTCGGAAAATACAGGGCCTGATCCAGTAAATCCTTAAATTCACTGGTTCTTTTTAGTTCAATCTCTATGAATTCAAGACGGGTATGGATCCGCAGGGTGACCGCTTTTTCTTTGGCATAAACAGATTTACATTTTTCAGCAAGTAAGTCCCTGATTTTATCGAATTCAAGCTGTCCCAGGGCGGATTCCGGGAAATATCGTATCATTCAAAGCAAAGTTAAGTTAACGAACATTTAAAAGACCTCAATTGTCATATATCTTGTAATCCGTAAAATTGCCCCTCCCGTATATATCTAAGAAAAAAGAATGAAATTCATTATGTTAACAACCATTTTTTTCAGTGCAATTTCGCTGGTTTCCTGCAATTCATCATCTTCTCAAAATACAACTATGAGGGAGGTAGCCATTCCTTCAGGAATAAAGACTGATACAGCTACTTTCGGTACAGGATGTTTCTGGTGTACCGAAGCCGTCTTCCAGGAATTAAAAGGCGTTTATAAAGTGACTTCGGGATATTCCGGCGGAACTGTTAAAAACCCTTCTTATGAAGACGTTTGTACCGGAACCACGGGCCATGCTGAGTGTCTTCAGATAATTTACGATCCCAAAGTGATCAGTTTTGACGAATTATTGGAAGTATTCTGGGAATCGCATGATCCTACGACACTTAACCGCCAAGGAAATGATGTGGGTACACAATACCGCAGCGTGATATTTTATCACGATGAGCAGCAAAAGAAAAAGGCGGAAGAATATAAGATCAAACTCGACAGGAGTGGAGCTTATAGCAATCCTATTGTGACCGAGATTTCACCATTTAGTCATTTTTATGCAGCAGAGGACTATCATCAGGATTATTACCGCCTGCACGGCTCACAGCCTTATTGTACATTTGTAATCCGACCCAAAGTGGAAAAATTCGAGAAAGTGTTTAAAAACAAATTGAAAACAACTACGGAACCATAAATATTATTTCTAAATAATTGAAATACCCCGCTGCCGGGGTATTTTTTTTGGTGGGATTCATTTTTAAACCCCTACGTAACTTAGGTTTCAGGTCCATCGTATAGCGAGCAGAAAAACAAAAAAAAATGAATATTAAGTATAGGATTTTCCAAAATCCCTACATTTGAATATGCTAACCACTTTATTAACCTATTAATTATCATTTTTTATGGCAAAATCCGCAAAGAAACCAGCAAAAAAAGCAGCTAAAAAAGCACCAAAAAAAGTTGCAAAAAAGGCTGCAAAAAAAGCAGCACCTAAAAAAGCCGCGAAGAAAGCACCAGCAAAAAAAGCAGCACCTAAAAAAGTTGCAAAGAAAAAAGCTGTCAAGAAAAAATCTGCGCGGAAACCAAATGCAGCCTTTATGATGCCATTGACACTCAGTGATGCTTTGTCTAAAGTCGTTGGAAGCAAATCACTTCCCAGAACCGAGATCATTAAGAAAATTTGGGTTTATATCAAGAAAAATGATCTTCAGGATAAAACCAACAAACGTATGATCAATGCTGATGCAGCACTGAAACCCATTTTTGTAAAAGATCAGATTTCCATGTTTGAAATGGCCGGTGCTTTGAATAAACATGTAAAATAAAGTTTATTTACCGTCTAAATCCCCGATTTCACCGCCAGTTTAAGGGTGGTTACCTAAGAGGTTTGCTCTGTCTTTTAACATATCTCTATTTTTGATCTTTAAAAATAAAATAGAGATATGTTACTGGATATTACACCTCCTCAATCCATACAGACCTGGTTTTTCCAACTAATCGAAACTGTGAAAACATGGATTGTGCGCAGAAAAAACGGAAAAGAAGAGAATTTTTTTCTAATCGACTGAATTACAAAATCGATCCTCATCTGGCCTGATGTTGAAATTTATTTTACCCTTCTTTCTTAAAAGAGTAGTTCCATCAGGCAAGTGACCCATATTCCTTATTGCATTGTTCGAATACTGTTCGTATATCGTTCTGTTAGCAGCCAATAAATAACGGTCGGAATACGAAGGGTATATTTATATAAATATGAAATGACTGCTTTGATATTGGCATAAGGTCATATTTGCAATCGGAAGAAAAGAACTTAGATTTTTATCGCTTAAATTCGCTTAAATTTTTCTTACATGAATCTGCATGAATACCAGGCTAAGGAACTTTTAAAAAAATATAATGTACCCGTTCAGGAAGGAATACCGGTGGATACCGCTAATGCTGCAGAAGAGGCTTACAAGCAGATTAAAGTGAATACCGGCAATTCATTTGCGGTTGTAAAGGCCCAGATTCACGCCGGGGGACGCGGGAAAGGGAAAATAAAGGGAACTGAACAGCGTGGTGTAGCTGTGGCTAAAAATGCCGAGGATGTCCGCAATTTCGCTTCTAATATGCTGGGCGGTACGCTTGTAACCGTTCAGACAGGAGAAACAGGCAGGGTAGTTCATAAGATCCTGGTCGCTCAGGATGTTTATTATCCGGGTGCAAATCCAGTAAAAGAATTTTACCTGTCGATCTTGTTGGATCGGGCGAAAGGTCAAAATGTATTTATGTATAGTACCGAAGGAGGTATGGATATTGAAGAAGTTGCCCATAATACGCCAGATAAAATATTTAAGGAATGGGTCTTCCCCGGATCAGCACTTCAGGCATTTCAGGCAAGGAAAATAGCTTTCAACCTTGGACTTTCCGGAGAAGCTTTCAAAAATTGCGTAAGATTTGTCACAAATCTTTATAACGCTTACGTAGGTCTTGATTGCAGTATGCTTGAAATAAATCCACTCTTCAAAACCAGTGATGATAAAATCATTGCGGTTGATTGCAAAATGAATTTAGATGATAATTCCCTGATGCGACACCCGGATCTTGAAGGGATGCGTGATATTGGTGAAGAAGATCCGACAGAAGTGGAAGCGGGAAAATATAATCTAAATTTCGTAAAACTTGACGGAAACGTTGGCTGTATGGTGAACGGGGCTGGTCTTGCAATGGCTACAATGGATATGATAAAATTAAGTGGCGGTGAACCGGCAAATTTTCTGGATGTTGGAGGAAGCGCTAATGCTCAAACTGTGGAGGCCGGATTTCGTATTATTTTGAAGGATCCCAAAGTTAAAGCTATCCTCATCAATATTTTTGGCGGAATCGTACGCTGCGACCGGGTTGCACAGGGCGTAATAGATGCGTACCATTCCATAGGTTCGATCCACGTTCCTATCATTGTACGTCTTCAGGGAACCAATGCGGAAGAAGCAAAAAAATTAATTGAAGAAAGTGGTTTGAAAGTGCAATCCGCTATATTACTCAGTGAAGCGGCAGCGCTTGTAAATAAAGCGGTGGCATGATCGAATTTCTGTTAGATAATTTATTATCCCCGCTGAATACCCTGAGGAAGCTTTTTTCCCAACACTTCTACTTTAACATGGGCTAGTCCGTAACCAGTATATTTTAATTTCTTTGCTGCGGATTTACTCAGATCAATCAATCTTTTATTGTTTTTATGCATACGGTCGGTAATGCGCAATATAACTGAAAGATTATTTCTCATGTTAGTAACGCGTACCCATTGATTAAGTGGCAGTATATTACTGGCTCCCGTTAATTTCTTCTGACTGAAAACCTCCCCATTTGCTGTTTTTCTTCCTTCAAATTTATTAGCATAAAAACTTGCTGTTCCGTAATGAGTTTTTTGCTTACTTACTTCCCTTTTCGATTTTTTTTCTTTCGAATTTTTAACAACAGCAGATGATGTTTCTCCTGAATCCTGCGCTTTTAATTGAAGCGCTGATATTAGAAAAAAAAGGAAAAAGAGCGATTTTTTCACATTCCTCGCTTTAAACGTTAGCCAGTTAACACGAGACCTTGTTTCTAAGTTTAAAAAACGCTTTTATTGGCAAAATATTTTTGGATCAGATTCCTGTCTTCATCATAAATATCCTCATAAAATACAATTTTACCATTTTTCCCTTCACAGGTAAAATAGCGTATATACAGAGGAAGTTTATGGAATCCGCTAAACATATGCTTTTCACCCCTGGCTATATATGCCTTAATGGTATCCGGGGGAATCCGTAGTGAATCATTACGCACCAGGTAATTTGCGAGTTTATCCCATTCTTTTACACGTACACATCCGTGGCTGATGGCTCGGTAAGAATTGCCGAATCGCCAGCGAACATTCGTATCATGGAGGTATACACTGTATTTATTTCTGAAATTAAATTTGATAACACCAAGTGAGTTATCATCTCCTTCACGTTGTTTTATCTGATATGGAAAATTCTTTTTGTTTAATCTTTTCCAATTGATGGTATGCGGATCCAAAACACTGTCATTATTATCAACTACCATCAGATTTTCTTTTTTAAGAAAATTAGAGTCCTTGATTATATTAGGAAGCATCTCTTTAAATATAATGCTGAAAGGAACTGTCCATTGTGGCATCGTAATAAAATTGGATATTTCTCCCGTCAAAACCGGAGAGCGTGTTAAAGGACCTCCAACAATTATTTTGGAAGTAAAAACTGTTGTATCATGATCAATGACACGCAAATTATATCCGGGCAGATTTACCCAGACATATGATACCGGTAGTGAATCTGGTAATTGTTTATATCGGTCAAGTGTAATCGCTATGCGTTTAAATTTTTCGAGATCTGTATTATTGAGTCTGTCGACCAGCGAATTGGACGTATACCCTGTAACCTTATATTCATATTTCTTTTGAAATCGAATAATGGCTGACCTGAATTTTCCAGAACTCATGGACGGAACCGTATCAGAAAGATTTCCTGTTTCCACCAGGCGCTTTTGAAGCAATCGGAAAAAACCAACTGAATCTGTATATGGATATGGCAGATAGGTATACGGTGCAAAAGAAGCTGAATCCAGGAAAGCGCCAATATAAGCCTTGAGTGAATCATAACCTTTCCATTTTGGTTCCAGATTATGGAGTACCTGTGAAACATTTCCGGACTGAAGAGCCTGATTTAAAACACCCGCGTAAAAACTATCCACCAAAACAGTATCTGTGCGCAGTGTAACACTATCATAAGGAATTCGTCCCTGCTTTAGGTGTTTTGCCATAAGAAAAAAGGCATCAGTAAGCAGGAGATCCTTCCTGGCCCATAAAGCAGCATTTCTGGCAGCATTTGTATCCAATGAAAAAGCACGGTCAATAAATGCCAGCAAATAATAGTGATAATCATTTGGGAATAATCCCCATAACCGGCTGTTTTGAATAAGATTTATGAATGAATTACCCTCCGGAATCGTACTGTTTCCCCTGAGCCATATGGGTTGATATTGATTAGCACTATATAGACTGTCTATAAGGTTGGTGAAGCTAATATCAACTGTATCATTAAGCCTGCTTTGGTGAGTTTTCAGGTAGTCCAATGTATGATGAATATCCTCAGCAGTGCTTTCAACTAATTTGACCGGATTAACAATGATATGTTTTTCAGATATCTGGTCACTGTTATTCTTACATTGAATGAATATAAATCCAGCACTCAGTAAAATCAAAAAATACGATCTACATTGTTTCATCTGATTGAACCGGGTTTATATAAAATTTTTGGTCATGCCATGGCTCCGAAAATGATATAAGTTTGGCGGATAAACCAGGCATTGGCGTCCGAAAGCCTTTAAAGAAACAACTAATTAGATGAAAAACAAAATATTGAAAGGATACCTTGGGCGGGTTCTTTTAATCTGCTTTTTTTCTCTGTTGATATTCAGGGTTGATGCTCAAAACCTCCCTGTAAGCTCGTATGGACTACCTTATATTAATAATATTTCATTATATAAAGAAAGTCTGATAAATCATCCTGAGAAACAAATGATTTCGCTGGCAAATATTACCGGAATTATCCTGAATTTGCTTTATGCATCCAATAATAATTTCATGCATAAGAAATTGTATAAAGGGAATATAAAAACGACCTTTCTGAGAAAACCGGCTCATGATGCCCTGGATAGTGCAAGCAGATATCTGGCTAAACGCGGACTTGTTTTGGTTATCTTCGATGCTTATCGGCCTTATTCGGTTACAGAAAAATTGTGGGAAAATATTAAAGACGACAGGTATGCCGCAAATCCATCAAAAGGTAGTGGTCATAATCGGGGTATTGCTGTAGACCTGACACTGGCGGACTTGAAAACACATAAGTTGTTATCCATGCCAACCGGATTCGACAATTTTTCAGATTCAGCTCATCAGGATTTTAATGAACTCGACATTCATGTTATTGCAAACCGTAATTTATTAAAGCAGGTGATGGAAAAATATGGATTCAGCCAGCTGTCAACGGAATGGTGGCATTTTAGTTGGTCTGACAATAAAAGTTTTGAAGTTCTTGATCTGGATTTCGACCAATTAAATACGCTTTGATTAGTCACTCCATTTTAAAACGCGGATCTTCTTCAGTCAAGATTTAAATTCCGGATTATTGTTCTTTCAATATACGCGGGATTTTTTGTTCCATTAATAACAGATCTGCCAAAACTAGCGCTGTTACGGCTTCCAGAACAACAGGTACGCGAAGGGCAATGCATAGATCATGCCGACCTTTTACTGAAAATAATTCCGTGGTTCCGGTTTCACGATTATAAGTTTCCTGTTCCTTTGGAGTGGATGAAGTGGGTTTTACGGCTATCCTGAATACCAGTTCATTCCCATTGCTGATTCCACCAACTACACCACCTGCATGATTCGTTATAGTTCTTCCAGTATTATCTGCGATTGCGTCATTGTGCTGTGATCCAAACATTCTGGCTGCCGCAAAGCCGGTTCCAAATTCTATAGCACGGATAGCAGGTATTGAAAAAACAGCATGGGAAATCAGTGATTCCACACTATCGAAAAATGGCTCTCCCAGCGAAGCCGGCAGGTTTTGAGCACGGCATTCAAGGATTCCTCCCACGGAATCTTTCGCCTCGATGGCTTTTTGAAGACCAGCTTCGAGGTCCTCCATACCCGCGATTTCTTTTATCTCTGCACGGATCTCCGTTTGTACAATTTGCAATAATTTTTTAGCTATTACTCCGGCTGCTACAAGAGCAACTGTTAGCCTGCCGCTGAAATGACCGCCACCACGGTAGTCTTCAAAACCCCCGAATTTTTCATGTGCAACAAAATCCGCATGGCCCGGTCTTGGTATAGCTCGTAGTTTTTCATAATCACCAGAACGTGTATTATTATTTTCAAAAAGAATGGTGATGGGTGCACCCGTTGTAATATTGTTGAAAATTCCTGTTTTGAAAATAGGCAGATCAGACTCCTGTCTTGGTGTTGTGCCCTTTTGGATTCCACCTTTTCTTCTTTCAATATCCGTAATAAAATCTTCCTGAGTGAGAGTCAGGCCGGCAGGGCAACCATCCAGCACGAGACCAACTGCCACACCGTGTGATTCACCAAATATGGTCATCCTGAATAATCGTCCAAATGAATTCATACTAAAATATCTTATCTAAAACATGAACAGAAACGTCCAGGCTTGAAAGATCATTAAAAAAATCCGGATAAGATTTATTTACGGCGTCAGCTTTTTCAATTTGTACTGGACCAGAAGCCCTTAAAGCAGCAACGGCTGTTGCCATGGCAATCCGGTGATCGTGCCTCGAATGAACAGTAACAGATTTTAATTCTTCAACCCCCTTTATCCCCATTACATCTTCATTAATCAGAATTTCAACTCCCAGTTTACCAAATTCCTCCTGAAGAGTATGGGCCCTGTCACTTTCCTTATGTGTAAGCCTGCTAACGCCTTTAATAAAACTGGAACCATGACATGCCGATGCCAGGGCAACCAACGGAGGGAAAAGGTCGGGACAGTCAGTTGCATCGAAATGGAATGGCTTCAATTTATTTTGACGGCCATTGCCTATTTGAATTTCATCGTTATCCATTGACATGGAAATACCTGTATCATTCAATGCCAATAATATCGCTTTATCAGCCTGCGTTGAACCTGTATCCAAACCACGAAATACCGCTTTTCCTGCAATGGCAGCTGCCACTAACAGGAAAGCAGCTCCACTCCAGTCACCTTCTACACTATATTCTATATTATCAGACGGTTTTATCCAGGTTTCAGAAGTAAAATAAAATGAATCATAATTCCGATTGACAGGGACCTTTAAACCAAATGCGCGCATAATTGATAACGTGAGATCGATGTAAGGCCGGCTTTTCAGATTACTCACTTCTATGGTAATATTTTTTGCGTCAGAAGCTGCATAGGCCATCAACAGACCTGTCAGAAATTGAGAGCTAAGTGAACCATCAATTTGAATATTTGAAGGAACCAGCGGACCCTTGATTTGAATTGGCAACTTGCCCATATTTGAACGGACTTCTACTCCAAGTTTTGGGAAGACCTTATCAAAAAAATCCATTGGTCTGTTTAGAAGACTTCCTTCTCCTTCTATGATTATCCTGTTAGGATTTAATGCAACCAACGGAGCAAACATCCGAATGCCAAGTCCGCTTTCACCACAGTTTACAAAATCATTCAAAGGTTTTATGCCCTTACTCTCAATGAGTAATGAACCATCGGGAACATTTTCAATATTTGCTCCTAATGCCCGAATTACACGGAGAGAGGCCAGGTCATCGTTGGAATGACCCGGGTTGAAAATTTGAGTTTTCGTCTGAGAAATCAATGCAGCAGCACAAGCCCTTTGCATGGAACTTTTGGAAGAAGGTACCTGCAGGCTTCCTTTTATTTCAGATGGGATAATAGTAACGTTCATTGTATTTTATCTGGCGCGGGCAATTGAATAGAGCAACTTTTCCAGGTGAGCCATTGGGATCGGTTTAATCACTGCTTTACCTAATTTTTCAAGTAATACATAATGCATAATATCCCTGGTCTTTTTTTTATCCATACGCATAATCTCAATCACTTTCCCGAAATCAACGGGTATATCAATTGGTAACCCATATTGCTGCAACAGTCCTGTTACCCGGGCTGTTTCTTTAAAATTCAACATTTCTTCAGAAATAAGACAGGCCGCTTTGATTCCAATAGATATAGCGTGTCCATGTGGTAAATGATAAACATTCTCAACTGCATGTCCAAGGGTATGACCAAAATTCAATAACCGGCGTTCATTCCCTTCAAATTCATCTTTCTTTACAACAGCCGACTTAATTATTACGTTTTTTCGAATAAGTTCGCTTAGCGCTTTTTTATTCTTTCTGTAACTATGAATGGAATTTTTTTCGAGTTCATGAAATAACGAGGTGTCTTTAATTGCAGCATGTTTGATAACCTCTGCAAATCCATTTACCCATTCTTCAACAGGGAGGGATTGCAAAAGAGAGACATCATAAAATAGGAATCCCGGCTGACGGATCACGCCGATCATATTTTTATAATTGCCAATATCTATCCCATTTTTACCACCAATGGCTGCATCCACCATTCCAAGAATTGAAGTAGGTACAAATCCAAATGGAACGCCACGCATATAAATAGAAGCGACATAACCCGTAATATCTGTTACTACACCCCCGCCTACCCCTACGATTGTTGTCTGCCGGTCCGCACCAAAGCTTATGAGCTGGTCAATAATCTGGTCAACAATGTATTGAACCTTGAATGATTCCCCTGCAGGAATCTGTATGAATTTTAAACCCTTAAAATACTTCTTGTGACGATCATAAATATGCTGGTCTGTTATAAAAATAGACCTGTCTTTCTCTACCAGGTTACCAATCTGCGCAAAAGATGCATCAAAATAGCAGGTAGTCCTGGAAGCGGAAAATGAAAAAGTCTTTTTCAGCATACAATGATTTATTACTTAAGAATTCATCACTTTATTCTGATGATTAATACTTTCCATGTGCACTGCGTCAAAATATTTTGTAATGAATTCCTGGCTTAGACCCAGTTTATCCCCTTTTCTGAAGGCCCTTTCCAGGATAGCGTTCCAGCGGTTTGTTTGAAGGATTGTAATATTATTATCCTTTTTATATTGCCCGATTTTTTCTGAAATCTTCATCCTTTCACTGATGATCTGCATAAGTTCGTCATCGAGTTGGTTAATCTGCTGTCTTAATTTTTCAAGAGCAGCATGATATTCTTCTGAAGCTACATCTTCATTGCGCCAGCGTATACTGCTGACAAGTTCGCCGAGTTTCGCTGGTGTAATTTGTTGTTTGGCATCACTCCATGCTTTATCGGGATCGATGTGACTTTCTATAATCAGTCCGTCGAAATCCAGGTCAATCGCTGTTTGGGCTACTTCCTGAAGAATATCCCGGCGACCACATATATGGGAGGGATCATTTATAAATAACATTCCCGGATGACGTCGTTTCATCTCAATAGCCAGATGCCACATAGGCGCATTTCGGTATTCTGTGTTTCCATAAGAGCTAAAACCCCTGTGAATGAGACCTATTTGTTTTACGCCGGCTTTGGAAACACGTTCAACAGCACCAATCCAAAGTTCGAGATCAGGGTTGATTGGGTTTTTGATAAGCACCGGAACATCAACTCCTCTCAGGGCGTCAGCAACATCCTGTACACTAAAAGGATTTACAGTTGTTCTGGCACCGATCCAAAGTACATCTATATCGAAATGAAGAGCGTCTTCAACTTGTTTAGCAGTAGCAACTTCCACAGCTACAGGAATACCCGTTATGTCACGGGCCTTTTGAAGCCAGGCAAGTCCTTTGGTTCCTATACCTTCAAAACTTCCCGGACGGGTTCTGGGTTTCCAAATGCCTGCACGCATAATATCTACTTTGCCGGTTTCCTGTAATTGTACAGCTGTTTGTACTACTTGCACTTCCGTTTCTGCACTGCAGGGACCTGAAATAATCAGCGGACGCTTTGCCCACGCTGCCTGGGTTATTTCTTTCATTGATTTTGTTGCTACCATGAGTATTGGTTTGTATATCTTTTCTTATTTTGGCAAAAGACGCTATCTTGTATTCGCATCATTCATGCGAATCCTTCTCCCCTTATAATTCTTCCCGTCTATAGCTCTGATCATCTGCGGAGCCGATTTTCTGTCAATCTCGATCCAGCTGTTCATTTCCTTCATATCAATTTTCCCTAACACATCTTTTCTCAGGTCACTCATATCCAACACAAATTGAAGAAAACTAGCTTTATAGAAACCATCTTTAGTTCCAAGATTCACAAATAATTTTACAAAATCTCCGTTTCCCGGAGAAAATGAAGGTCGCGGTGATCTGCCTGCTCCAATGGGTATACGTTCCCTTGGTCCGCGTGAAGGTGCTTCTCTTTCTCTTTGTACACGGACATTCAGGTCTTCCGCATTTTCATAATATTTTAGAAACCGTGTGAATTCCTGAGCTGCTACTCTTTTTAATACGTCTTCCTTGCTCACATTCGCAAATTTTTCTTCCATCATGGGAACATATGATTCATAATCACCATAACTGATATCAGCATTCAGTAATTTATCCATAAAATGAAAAAACTGCTTGCGGCAAACATCTTTTCCGGTCGGTACTTCTACTTTATGAAAAGGCACTTGTACAATACGTTCTATCTGACGAAGTTTTCCGATTTCTCGTGAATGGATTATCGACAAACAAACCCCGGTATTTCCGGCCCTTCCCGTCCTTCCACTTCTGTGTGTGTATATTTCTACATCATCCGGCAATTCATAATTTATAACATGGGTGATACCCTGCACGTCAATTCCACGGGCTGCAACATCTGTAGCAATGAGTAATTGTAATGATTTCTCCCTGAATTCGCCCATTACTTTATCCCGTTGCTGCTGGGTCAGATCACCATGCAATGCATCAATATCATAGCCCTCCCGGGTAAGTTTTTCAGAAATATTTTGTGCATCAGCTTTGGTACGGGTAAAAATAATTCCGTAAATACCGGGGTTAAAATCAATCATACGTTTTAGCGCTTCATAACGATGATGCGCATTCGTGACAAAAAACTGATGATCAATATTTTTGTTGGCTGTATTCTTGGTTCCCACCGTTATTTCCATCGGATCCTTCATATACTTTCGACTTACTCTTTTTATTTCAGCAGGCATCGTTGCACTAAATAACCAGGTAGCGTCCCGTTTAGGTGTATTCTGAAGAATAAATTCGATATCATCCTGAAATCCCATATTTAGCATTTCATCTGCTTCATCAAGCACCACATATTTTATCTCTTCAAGATTTATGGCCTTCCTTTCGATCAGGTCTATGAGTCTGCCTGGCGTTGCAACGACGATTTGAACACCCCTTCTTAAATCCCGGATTTGCATACCAATGGAGGCACCACCATATACAGCCAAAACCTGAACAGATGCCATAAATTTTTTGAAAAGTTCCAGTTCACTTACAATCTGCATGCAGAGTTCTCTTGTCGGACAAACAATAAGTGCCTGTGGGAATCTTTGTTCTGCTTTCAACAGCTGCAACAATGGCAGTCCAAAAGCCGCAGTTTTACCTGTCCCGGTTTGAGCAAGCCCGACCAGGTCCTTGGTGCCACTCAATAAAACAGGAATCGCTTTTTCCTGTATGGGGGTGGGTTGGGTATACCCTAACGTGGTTATAGCCTTCAGGAGGTTCTCCTGCAACCCAAGCCCTTCAAATGTACTCATACTGTTCTGAAATTTTGCGCAAAGGTAAACTATTAAGCTTAAAGCCTATGGCTTAAAGCTCAAGGCTTAATGATAACCTAAAAAAACGTTTTGTTACAAGCCTACCAATTGTTACTTATTTATTTTAAAATTCTCCGGATTTTATTTGCATTTTCCATCAGTTGAAGTAAGTAAGCATAGTTTTCCTTTTCCAGGCAGCTTTTGAACTTACGTAACTGTGTTATATGTTCATTTAAAACGTCCAGTACATTATCACGGTTTTGCATAAAAATAGGCCCCCACATAGCCGGGCTACTTTTCGCCAGCCTGACTGTGCTTTCAAATCCGCCACCTGCCAATTCAAAAATAGCGTCCTCTTCTTTTTCTTTTTCCAAAACAGTATTGGCCAGCGCAAAGGAAGTGATGTGGGAAATATGACTCACGTATGCTGCATGAACATCATGACTTTCTGCCTCCATATTCACTAGAGACATTCCTAAAATGGTGTAAATATTTTCAATCAGCGCCAGGGCCTCCGGGTCAGATTTTTCTCTTTCACAGATCACACAGGAACGGCCTTTAAATGCATCGTGTACAGCTGCTTCGGGACCACTATATTCCGTTCCCCACATAGGATGAGTTGCAACAAACCGCTTTCTGTTGGGATGATCGGACAGGAATTTGCAAAGAACAAATTTGGTTGACCCGGCATCAGCTACTACTTGTTCAGAAGTAACCCGGTCCAGAATAGTCTTCATCACGGGCAGTGTTGCATCCACTGGAATTGCTACATATATTAATTCGCTCTGTATAATTGCTTCTTCCAAGGGTAATACTTCGTCGATGATTCCAAGTTCCAGCGCTTTGCGGGCCGTAGTACCACTTCGGCTCACACCAATAACCTTTTTGACCATGCCATGATCTTTCAAACCGAGACTAAAAGATCCACCGATCAAACCCACCCCAACAATGGTGACTGTATTAAACATGTTGAATTGGTTTTATAAATCCAGCCTTTTTTATTCTTTCGAAACTTTCAAGAATTTTTTCTTCGGAAGCACATAAACTTACCCTGATATACTTGTTTCCTGCAGTTCCGAAAATACCACCTGGTGTTACAAATACATTGGCATTATATAATAAAAGATCACTCAGTGAATATCCATCAGTTATTTCATCGGGAACCTTTGCCCAAACAAATAGTCCCCCCTGTTTTTTTGAAAACCGGCAGCCCAATCCTTCAAGTAATGTTTCTACGGCTGATTTTCGAATGCTGTATAATTTGTTTACTTCTTTATACCACGATGCCGGGAGCGACAACGCTTTTGCTGCAGCAAGTTGCAGGGGAAGAAACATTCCACTGTCCATATTACTTTTAAACCGAAGTACATTTTCAATATGCTTTGATTTGGCTATCATCATACCAACACGCCATCCTGCCATATTGTGAGATTTACTGAGTGAGTTAAGTTCTATAACATGATCGCAGACACCTTCAGACTGCATTATGCTCATAGGTTCATCATTCAGAATAAAACTATACGGATTATCATGAACGAGCAGGATATGATTCTCTTTTGCAAATGAAAGTAATTCTTCAAAAAGCTCTTTAGTTGGCATTTGTCCTGTTGGCATTTGCGGATAATTCACAAACATCAAAACTGATTCCTGGCTACCCAGTTTTTTCGTGACCAATTCCTTTAATTCTCCGAAGTCAGGCAACCAGTTATTTTCTTCTTTTAGTTCATAAGCAACCAGATTGGCACCGGCCAGTTTTGCAGCACTCTGGTAAGTAGGGTAACCCGGATTGGGAATTAATACAAGATCCCCTTTATCCACATAAGTCATACAAATATGCATAATCCCTTCTTTGGATCCCGCCAGCGGGAGAATTTCCTGATCAGGATTCAGGTTTACATTATACCATTCCTTGTACCAAGCTGCAATAGCCTTTCTCAAAAGAGGAGACCCTTTATAACTTTGATATGCATGGGTATTTGGTTTACTGCTCTCTTCATTCAATATTCTGATAACATCAGGATGCGGAGCCTGGTCGGGACTGCCAATGCCAAGACTTATAATATTCTTACCTTCTCTGTTGAGGTCGTCTATCTCCCGCAATTTTTTAGAAAAGTAATATTCACCAATTCCGTCGAGTCTTTGTGCTGTCTTCATTTTTGAAAGCTTTTATAATTGGGTCGATGCCACATCCTTTTTATAATCCTTCTTAATATCAAAATAAATTTTGTCTGCCTGAATTTCAATTTGCATATTAAGTCTGCATTCCTTTTTTGTATATGCCATAAATTTTTAAATCAGATATTGCAGGTTTAATAATCTCGATCACATTTTCAAATTCGCCCGTATTTTCAAATTCCATATCGGCGTGGAAACTATATTTCCAGTCGCTACCGGGTATC
This sequence comes from uncultured Bacteroidota bacterium, assembly GCA_963711345.1. Taxonomy (GTDB): domain Bacteria; phylum Bacteroidota; class Bacteroidia; order Chitinophagales; family Chitinophagaceae; genus Puia. The sequence continues at coordinate 3,320,733 of CAVQDS010000002.1, forward strand.
GGATAAGATTGCAATTTGCTCAGGTTAATACCAGCATTTGCAATTAGAGTAAGCACTTTTGCGAGACTTCCACGTGAATGATCAGTATGAAAAGTAACAGAAGCTTTATTTGCATCTTTCACAGGTTCTGAATTTTCTTTCCGCTGTAATACTAAAAATCGTGTATAGTTATTTTTCATAGTATGAATATCGGGGGCGATCATCTCCAATTGAAATAAAGTAGCTGCCAGGCTACTGGCGATTCCTGCAATATGCTTGCTTTTGCGCTGATGAATATGTTTTGCACTAAGGGCAGTATCCTCCGTTTCAATCAGCTTCCAATCGAACTGGTTTAGATAATCAAGGCATTGCAGTATGGCCATCGGATGAGAATGTACTTCCTTAATGTCTTTAAGTGTTATACCTGGATTCACTACCAGATTCTGTCGGATCTGTAAATAAATTTCACCCGAAATTATAAGGTCACTGTTCCGAAGCAATGAATAGTTGGGAAGAATGCTACCTGCAATGGAATTTTCGATAGCCATTACCGCCGCATCACAAAGGCTTGGATCAGTTACTGATTTCACTACATCCTGGAAGCGAGCACACGCCAGGATATTAGTCTTTTCGCCAAAAAAAACCCTGACCGCTTCCTGGTGAAAACTTCCTTCATATCCCTGAATGGCTACACGTTGAATGGGCTGATGCATACGATAAAAAAAAATCCCGGCTTTTGACCGGGATTCTATTGTTAAGTTTTAAAAATTATCTGTTGATTAACAAAAGCAATCCCGGTTTGCTTCTAAAATAGAAGAAAAAATAAAAACCAAAATAGCGATATGCTTTTGCGTTGACCATATATCCTCTCAAAAATAAATCATTCCCGCGATACAAAAAATTTATTTTCCGGGCCGGGATCGTATTATAAGTTGTTTAATCTTTTCTCCTGCAATGAACTTACCAGTTTAAAAAGATGAAAGGGCTTATAAATTCTCCAGTCTGGCTGCTCTATGAGGCTGATATAACGATCCAGTTTTGCCCTGCGAAAATCATATTGGGTCGGTTCAGGCATATTGATACAGACGATCCAGCCTTGCCTGTCTTCCACGTCTTCCCTCCATTCTTCATAGTAATCTTTATCGCCGCTATGGAAATTCAGCACATTTTCTGCGATCAGAATAAATTTATAAATTCCTTCTGCCATGAATTTATCAGCAACTTCCCTTTTGAGGCTCATAATATCATTTTCAATAGCGTCATTCCATTCACCGATCAGTTCAATAATTACATATTTTTCTTCGTAATCAGCTAATAGCACTTTTAAGTAAAGTGTTCGTGAACCGAATTCATCCCATTGTGGGTGAATTAAATAATTATAGATCGCCTGAGTAAATTCAAATTCTGAATAAATACGTCCGAAGAAAGGTGAACGTTCGTCTTCCTCACTAACATAAATGTGGCGCCAGTTATAATATGGTTCAATATCATGCATATTCAAATTCCGGATACATTTGCAATTTCTTATTTATTTATTGATTGATGCTCCCCACTCCCATACTCCCATACTTTCAGTTCGCTCTACTTCCTTCTGCTTTCAACCGCTTTTTTAACGCTCCCGAATTGAAGTAAAAGTTTTTTTGCTGTTTGATAGTCGGTAATTCCGGTTTGATTCATAAGCATACTTGTACCTCTTTCTATTAGTTTGCTATTGGTGAGTTGCATATTGACCATCCTGGTATCTTCGACCCTTCCAATTCGGATCATTACTGTTGTAGAAATCATATTCAGGACAAGTTTCTGGGCTGTGCCACTTTTCATCCTGGTACTTCCGGTAACAAACTCTGGTCCTACAATTACTTCCACAGGATAATCTGATGCTGCTGCAAGTGGTGATCCGGGATTGCAGGTTACACAACCTGTAGTAATACTTCTCTGCCGGCATTTCTCCAGCGCACCGATTACATAAGGGGTTGTTCCGCTGGCCGCTATTCCAATTACCACATCTTTTTCATCTATTTCAAATTCGCTGAGATCAAGCCATCCCTGTTCACGGTCGTCTTCGGCATTTTCTACCGGTGTCCTGATTGCTTTTTCTCCTCCTGCAATCAGCCCGATGATTAATCCATAGGGCATCCCATATGTAGGCGGAATTTCACTGGCATCGAGAATACCCAATCGCCCACTTGTGCCGGCTCCAAGATAAAATAAGCGGCCACCGCTCAACATTTTATCCGTAACGATCTCCGTTAGCTTTTCAATCTGAGGTATGGATTGGGAGACTGCCTGGGGTACTTGTTGATCCTCCTTATTGATAAAAGTGAGCAGCTCACGGGTGCTCATTTTTTCCAGGTGCCGGTAGGGACCCTGCTCTTCTGTTATCTTTTCAAAGTCCATCATTTATTTTTATGATAAGCAATCAATCCTTCCATTGGCCTCTTTAAAAATTTACCAATTTCCCAGCCAAATGACTTACAAAGTTCTTTCAGAATATCCTGAAACCCAAAAGCAACACTTCCGGTAAAAAAAATCGGTGTTTTACCGGCTTCAGGATAATGCGCCAGGTGAATTGAAAAAAAATCAAAAAGTCCGTCTTCAATAATATTTTCTATCATATAATGCCCGCGGTTTTCAGTCAGAAATATCGTGAAAGAAGCAATATACCGATTGGGCAATGGTTTTTTATAAACTGAATCGAGTATATCTGCAACAGTTACACTATATTTTCTATGAAATTTATTATGCAATTCCGTATCAAAAATTTTGTACAAAAAATATTGAAGAACTTTTTTCCCGAGATAGGCCCCGCTGCCTTCGTCTCCCAATACATAACCAAGTCCCGGGCTATTGCGAATAATTTTCTTTCCATTATAATAGCCAGAATTACTGCCTGTTCCCAATATTGCAACGAGACCTTTGTTTTTTCCACAGAGTGCTCTAGCCGCACCCGTGAGATCGTGTTCAACTTCAATCCATGCTTTCGGAAACACCTTTCTGATGGCTCTTCGTACCAAGGTCCTGTTTGAAGCAGCGGCACAACCAGTGCCGTAAAAATATATATGGGTAGGCTTATTTTTTTTTAATGCAGGTAAAAGTTCATTCTGCATCAAAGCAATAAGTTGCAATTCATTTAGGAAATAAGGGCTTGCACCCTGGGTATTTATGAATTGTTTCCGGCCATTTGTTATAAAACACCATTCACATTTGGTAGAACCACTATCCGCTATCAGTATGGGCATATTAACTTTTTAAAGTTTCCGTGGCGAAGGTATATTGTTTATGATGTAAGGTAAATATACCATCCGTTATAGATCATTTCTTTGCTTAATTTGCAGCACATCAGGTGAAATTAAATACATGAAAAAACTGAACTTCTGGCTGCCCCTTTTATTTGCGTTGGTTATGATTCTGGGAATGTTAATCGGATTCAGACTTTATCCAAGTACCAGTACCGGAGGATTTTTTAAAACAGGAAAACTGAGTACCGTGCAGGAAGTGCTGGATATCATTAATGATAAGTATGTGGATTCCGTACAGGCAGATTCATTAAGCGAAGAAGCAATCCAGGGTTTACTTTCCCACCTGGATCCGCATTCCTATTATATTCCGGCAGTTGACCAGGTAGAAATGAATGAAGACCTGCAGGGTAATTTCCAGGGCATTGGCGTGGAATTTCAGATATTAAATGACACCGTCAATGTGACCAATGTGATCGGCGGAGGACCCAGTGATAAAGCAGGACTCCAGGTAGGTGATCAGATAATCAGGGTAAATGATTCTGTTGTTGCAGGTAATGGAATTACAGCGGAAAAGATAAAAAAATTACTGCGTGGCCCCGGAGCAAGCATGGTAAATCTGACAATGTTCAGGGATCATGTTCCAAAACAATTCACAATCCTGCGTGGAATAATTCCCTTGCCTGCTTTAGATGCAGCGTATATGATCGACAAAGAATCGGGTTATATTAAGATTAACAAATTTTCCAGAACCACTTACGAAGAATTTATGGAGGCTTTGGAGCCACTGGAAAAACAAGGTATGAAAAAACTTGTACTGGATATCCGGGGAAATGGCGGTGGTATCGTGGATGAAGCAGTGAATATGGCTGACGAATTTCTGGGAAATGATGAATTGATAGTTTATACCGAAGGAAGGAAAAGCCCCCGAAAAGAATATCATGCCCAAAGACCCGGAAGTTTTGAATCGGGGAAACTCATACTCCTGGTGGATGAGGGGACGGCATCAGCCAGTGAAATCCTTGCAGGTGCTTTGCAGGACTGGGATAGGGCAAGCATAGTCGGCCGCCGGACTTTTGGAAAAGGTTTGGTACAGGAACCTTTCGAATTAAATGACGGAAGCGAACTTCGACTTACAATTGCTAGATATTATACTCCGTTGGGGCGTAGCATCCAAAAACCATATAATAAAGGCCGTGAAGCTTACAATGAAGAAGTGATTGACCGTTTTCATAATGGCGAAGTAATTCATGGTGACTCTTCCAATTTACACACCGGACCCGTTTTCAAAACGCCGGCAGGCAGACTGGTATATGGAGGCGGAGGAATCACTCCCGATTTTTTTGTGGCCCTTGATACAACACAGATCCCAAGGAATGTAAGCGCATTATATATCAGTGGAGATTTAAATAACTTTATTTACGAATATTTTATTCGTCACCAGGCCGAGTTAAAACAGTTCCAAACACCTGCTGAATTTTATACCAGTTTCAAAAAAGATCCGGAAGTGTGGAATGAACTTGTTGAATATGCGAAAAAGGACTCGATCAATCTGGAGGGAATTGATCCAGTGAACCGAAACCAGGTGGAAATACGGGTGAAGGCCCTCCTAGCGAGGTTTATCTGGCGTACTCAGGGTTATTTTTATATAGTGAACCAAACAGATCCTGTTTTAAAAAAAGCAATCGAGTTATTGGAAACCAACAACTCCATTCCTTCAGCAGTAAAGACTAATTAAAGCACCTGATTATCCGGCAATTGTTTTCTTTCGATTTTATAAGACAAGATTAGACCGATTCCACCCCCAATGGCAATCAGGGCAAAGTAAATAGGCACATTTGCATCATCATTGCCCATACCATGTTCACTATGTATACGAACAGTATACAAAAAGAAATTGTCCATGAGATAAGCAACAAATAACCCTATACCGGAACCTACCAGCAGCAGGCCCCACTTGAGGTTACGAAAAGGAGCCGGACGCCTTTCCAGTTTCAATTTCGGATCAAGGCCTTTTTCAATCATTGCCATATTTTCCTTGTTATTAATATACCTGATTCCGAAAATCAATGCACAAATAGAAAGGCTGCTTAGAATAAGCCAAAAAAATACCAGTTGATCGGGTCCCATATACTTTTTATTTAATTTTTATCAATTGTTTTGTACCCTATCAGACTACACTATTTGAGCTTAGGTTACAACAACTGATAGTTTTTTATGCCTCCATACTCCCCTACTCCCATACTTGGTTTAAATGTACCTTAGCCTGTAACCATGATTCAATATATAACGTCTTATCCCTGTGGTAATAAGCGGACAACCAGATGACCAGATCATTAACAGGATCCTTAAAGGGGAACAGTCTGCGTTTACTTTACTGGTAGAAAAGTACAAAAATTATGTCTTCACACTTGTTCTGCGGTTTACTGAGAACAGGGAAGATGCTGAAGAAATTGCCCAGGACGTTTTTGTAAAAGCATATCGCTCGCTGGCTGATTTTCGCGGGGAATCAAAATTCAGTACCTGGTTATTTACCATTACCCGTACAACCTGTCTTAGTTTCTTGAGAAAGAAAAAACTGGATACCATTTCTCTAGACAATGAAAGAAATGGCATTCAGATAGAAAACAGGGAATCCGGTTTCAGTGCCAACGGAATTGAACAAAAATCAAAGCATGCCATGCTGAACCAGGCCATTTCAATGCTTAGCCCTGACGACGCCCAGGTACTCAATCTTTTTTATAAAGGGGACCAGACTTTGGAGGAAATAGGCAAAATAATGCGCCTGGATCCGAATACTGTAAAAGTGAAACTTCACAGGGCAAGACAACGTCTAAAGGAAAAGATTGAAAAACATTTTTCCCATGAAGTACGGGAAATACATGCTGATTAATGGAGAATTAAAACATTCTTACGAATATTCTATTATTAAAAGAAATGATATGGACCAGGAAATGGAAAAACTTATTTGGGAATATATAGACGGACTTGGCGATGCAACTTTGAATGCGGACATTTCAAAGCGCATTTCGGAGGATCCGGTCTGGCATAGTAAATATTTCGAGCTGATGAACATTCATGAAATGCTTCAGAAAGAAGATCTTGAAATGCCCTCTCTGCGTTTTACTAAAAATATAATGGAAGAAATTGCTCATTTACATGTGGCTCCTGCAACAAAAAATTATATTAATAAAAACGTGATCCGCGGTTTTACCGCTTTTTTTCTTGTCATGATAGGGGGCCTGTTTATTTATTTTATCGGACAGATTCATTGGAGCGGCAATTCAACCGGCAAATTGGTCCCTGCGTATAGCCTTAATGCCAACAAAGTAAACTGGAGCGTTCTATTAAATAATACATACGTAAATATTTTTATTGGCATCAACATTATCCTGGCTCTTATCCTTATAGATAAATATATGCAGGGAAAGAAAAATTCCAGGCATGCTGGTCGCCTGACCAAAGGTGACAGTGCTTAATCATTTGTACATTTGCTTCATGGATATAAAAAATAATATTCTTGAAACGATCGGCAATACGCCACTCATCCGCTTAAATAAAATTACCCGGGATCTTCCTTGCACCATCTTGGCCAAAGTTGATTATTTCAATCCCGGTAATTCTATTAAAGACCGGATGGCTGTAAAGATGATTGAAGTAGCTGAACAGGAAGGCAAGCTTAAACCTGGTGGAACTATCATTGAATGTACCAGTGGAAATACCGGAATGGGTTTGGCGTTGGCAGCTATTATAAAAGGATACAAATGTATTTTTACTACTACCGATAAACAATCGAAAGAAAAATCCGATATCCTAAAAGCTGTAGGTGCTGAGGTAATTGTTTGTCCAACAAATGTCGAACCAGCTGATCCACGAAGCTATTATTCCATTGCCCGGAGACTGGCCAAAGAAATTCCAAATTCATTTCATTGCAATCAATACGACAATCTTGCAAACCGGCTTGCTCATTATGAAACCACAGGCCCTGAAATCTGGAAACAAACAGATGGGAAAATCACACACCTCGTTTGTACAGCTGGAACTGGTGGTACAATTACTGGAACCGCGATGTTTTTAAAAGAAAAAAATCCGGCGATACAGATATGGGCAATAGATGTTTTCGGATCACTGCTTACAAAATATTTCAATACGGGGGAGATTGATATGAATGAAGTCCATCCCTATGTATCAGAAGGTTTCGGAGAAGATTTTGTTCCGGAGAATTACGATATGTCTGTAATCGACCATTTCGAGCAGGTTACTGATAAAGCCGGGGCAATAATGGCCCGCCGTCTTGCAAAAGATGAGGGATTATTTTGTGGGTACAGCGCGGGAAGTTGTTTGCAGGGATTAATGCAATTAAAAAATAAATTAAAAAAGGACGATCTGGTCGTTTGTATTTTTCATGATCATGGCAGCCGCTATGTCGCAAAAATTTATAATGATCAGTGGATGATGGAACGGGGGTTTCTTGACGTTAAAACCTTCCGGGATATAGTCAGTTCGCGTGGTATTAGTATACTGGTAACATTGAATCCTGAGCAAACAGTCGGCGAAGCTTTTGACAGAATGAAGGAATTGCATATCGAAAATATTCCTGTTGTAAAGGAAGGTATCCCGGTTGGCGCCGTAAGTGAAAGTGGATTATTCAATATCATTCTAAGCAATGGATCCGATATCAGGCATAAAAAAATTCATGAGGTAATCGAAGCTCCTTATCCGGTTGTTTCCTATGATACGCCGGTTGAAAGAATCAGCTCACTCATAAGTAAAGAGAATGGTGCCGTACTCGCAAAAGATGATAGCGGTAATTTTCATATAGTTACAAAGTATGATGTGCTCCAGTCCTTCACGAACAAAGCATAAATTTTAATACTGCACGTAAATCTACGATTGGGAGAACTCGTTAAACTACCAGCTTCAGGGTAAATCGTGAACTGTTAAAATCAGGCAAAAAGGCTATTGTTGTTAATATGTGTATAAGTTAATTTTGATAGTGAAGTTGATTGATACATACTCAATCCCAACCATATCCAAAAACCGACCAAAGTTCTTTATCCAATATCCGATAGAATTTCCGAGTAAAATCCGATATCAGTCAACTTCTTTTTTCTTACCCTGAGAAACCGAATCTGATCCTATTTTGAAAAACCTGTCCCGAAAGAAAAACCTGAACCTGTCCTAAGAAATCATACCTATCCTGTAGAAACCAATTCCAATTCCGAAGAGAAGATCCAAATCCTGTAAAAACCTGATCCCGGCGCTGAAACCGACCTTATTCCTTAAATCTGATCCTTGAAACAACCACCCTGAAGTCCAATTCCATGGGGAAACCGGTAACAGTTCCAGTACCCGATTTTAAAAGAAACTGTTTGTCCCGCGTCCTCCTGCTAAGTTTTCAAATAATTTAGCAGGAGGCACCCATAGAAGGTTAATGGCGGCAGCTTTTAGCTTAAATAAATGATCTTTGCCCAAAGATCAATGATGAATTTTTCATTCGACGTAGACACGCCGGATAATAATCAATCTAATAAACCCTCCAGGAAAAAACCCATTTTCCCAGTAAATGATTTACTTCGGAATTATCTCCAGCTCCACGGTCGTGAAGTGAAATTACCTGTTTCATATAATGACCTGCTGCACGTCGCTTACGCGATTCCTTTAAAAGACAAAAATGGTAAAGACAGTTTATGGGAAACCGTTTCATATGACATGCAACACTGGCAATATATCCGGACAGGACTGATAAAAATGTATGCTATATTAAAAACTGAAGGCGACCTGACTTTCAGTAAACATCTTGATGTAGCACGTGTGGATTTCTGCAGTTTTGCCAACTCGAGTCCTTTCAGGATACGAATCGTCAATAAATTCAACGACAACTATGATCATTTTTATATCAAACAGGCTGACGCATCTCGCGTATATGGCCTCGAATTAGAACATTTATTGTCTCCAAATCGGATCAGCTTTTTTACTCATCAGCAAACACTGATAGAAGACCATATACCTGGTATACCGGGTGATATTTTCATTATACATTATTTAAATGAGCCCATAACCAACAGGATACGTTTTGCTAAAGAGTTTGTGAAATTCAATGAACGCTGTTTTGTGCGTTTACTGGGTGATATGCGATCTTATAATTTCGTTGTAGATATTACTCCTGATATTGAAGATTTCCAATATCGAATCCGGGCCATTGATTTTGACCAGCAGTCTTATGAAGGAAGAAAAAATATTTATCTGCCACAATTTTTCAAAGAGAATAAATCTCTGGTTGATATCTGCATTAAATATTTAAACCAGGATTCCATTACCCAATATCAAACAGAAGAAAGGACAATGATGGCATTTCGCGTTGCTTCTTCAAGATTCAGACTGATGCACCTGTTGAATATAATGTCGACTGATAATATTTCAACGCCGGAAAAACTCATCCAACTGCGTGAAGAGCTCGCATCGGAATTCCAGGCCCCGGTTTTTCTGAAATGCCGGTCAATGGGCCAGCTGGTAAAAAGGCAGTTAAAACAAACCCTGCAGAAAAATCTCGCATTGATCCAAAAAAACCTGGGGAAATTCCAGGACTGAAAGATTTCTAAGATTCAGATTACAGATGGATTAAATTTTAGAGGATTTTCAATGAATCTGCCCTGCTGGTGCGGGCTGGAACCCGTATCTTTGCATCCTTAAAACTTGAAATACAATCTCATGGCAAAATTCAAAGCCGGCGTTTTATTTGGTGAAGAGCTGGAAGCCCTTTATCAGGATGCAAAAGAAAATGAATTTGCCATACCTGCAGTAAATGTAACCGGAACCGACACAATCAATGCGGCACTGGAAGGAGCAGCAAAAGTAAACTCTCCTATCATCATTCAATTTTCCAATGGGGGCGCCCAGTTTGTTGCAGGAAAAGGAATGCCTAACGATAAATTACAGGCAAATATTTATGGTGGAGTTTCAGGTGCTTTGCATATACACACAGTCGCAAAATATTATGGAGTTCCGGTTATCGTACATACCGACCATGCTGCCAAAAAATGGCTTCCCTGGATAAGCGGATTGCTGGACGCCGGTGAAGCATATTATAAAGAAAATAAACAACCTCTTTTCAGCTCACACATGCTGGATCTTTCGGAAGAACCTCTGGAGGAAAATATTCATACTTCAGTGGAATTCTTTAAACGTATGAAACCCCTCGGCATGGCAATAGAAATAGAACTCGGCGTGACGGGAGGAGAAGAAGATGGAGTAGATAACAGCGGAGTAGAAAATGACAAGTTATATACACAACCGGAACATGTTGCATATGCTTATACAGAATTAAGTAAAGTTGGAAACTTATTTGGTGTTGCAGCTGCATTCGGGAATGTGCATGGGGTGTATAGTCCGGGGAATGTTGAACTTCGTCCGGTAATTCTCAAAAACAGCCAGGATTATATTGAGAAGAAATTAAAAACAAAACCAAAACCTGTTTATTTCGTTTTTCATGGAGGCAGCGGTTCACCTCAAAATCAAATTCGTGAAGCTATCGGTTATGGTGCTATTAAAATGAACCTGGATACAGATTTGCAGTGGGCTTTTTGGGAAGGGGTTCAAAAATACTATAAGAAAAATGAAGCTTACCTTCAGGGCCAGCTGGGTAATCCGGAAGGCGGCCAAAAGCCCAATAAAAAATATTATGATCCACGTGTCTGGCTTCGTAAAGCGGAGGAAAGTTTCATAAAGCGTTTACAAACTGCTTTTGAAGATCTGAATTGCATAAATCGTAATGCTTAAATTCTAAATCTTCTACCGCTACTGACCATCTGTTATCAGTCAACCATTCAGCCTGCGGCAGAACCTTACATCAAAGCTTTAGCCTTTAAGCTTTCAGCTTTAGTCTTATTTCCATATTTTCATCGAATGAAATCAATTATTGTCTTGTTAATAAGCCTGACATTTGCCGGTATTTGTTTTTCTCAGCAAACCCCTGCAAACCCTGCTGCTAAAAAACCAGTTACAGTCACTGGCACCATAGTTTCACCTCTGCCTAAAACCAATCCTAAACCTTATAAAGAAATAATCACAGAAAAAGCGGTTACACAATATGGACTGTTTACGGTTCATAAAGTCGAGGATAAATGGTATTTCGAAATTCAGGATTCCCTGTTCAACCGCGAGATCCTGGCCATTACCAGGTTTGACAAATCTCCCGCCGGCAGCAGGTCATACGGTGGTGAGAAAGTAAATGAGCAAACCATTCGCTGGGAAAAAGGTCCTTCAGATAATGTTTTTTTACGCGTTATGACAATCGTTAGTGTGGCTCCCGATTCCACTCAGCCTATAGCAATGGCAGTGAGGAATTCAAATGTTGACCCGATTGCAGCTGCTTTTGATATCAAGGCTTATGGGAAAGATTCTAACAGCGTAGTGATTGACGTTACAGATTTTTTTAAACTGGATAATCAGCCGGTCAGTCTGAGTCCGGATCTCAAGAGAAGATATAACCTGGGCGGAATTTCTTCTGAACGGTCCTATATTTCCTACATACATAGTTACCCGCTCAATACTGAAGTGCGGTCTGTTAAAACATTTAGTTCTTCATCCGGACCTGGTAATCTTAATATGGGAATTCCTTCCAGCAGCCTGCCAGCGGCAGATGTTGCAGGTGCAGTAACAATGGAACTTAATAACTCGTTCATTTTGTTGCCTTCGGTTCCAATGCGAAAAAGAATTTTCGACCCCAGGGTTGGATATTTTGCAAGTGAATATTCAGTTTACAGTGACACTTCACAGAAAACAGAAACAAGAACATTTATTCACCGCTGGCGGCTCGAACCAAAGGAAGAAGATATGGCTCGTTGGAAAAAAGGTGAACTCGTGGAACCTAAGAAACCCATCGTTTTTTATATCGATCCCGCAACACCAAAACAATGGAGACCTTACCTGATAGCCGGGATTAATGACTGGCAATCTGCATTTGAAAAAGCAGGATTCAAAAATGCAATTGTGGGAAAGGAATGGCCTGAACATGACAGTACGATGAATCTGGAAGATGCACGATTTTCTGTTATCCGGTATTTCGCATCTGACATTGAAAATGCTTATGGGCCCAATGAGGCGGATCCGAGGACCGGCGAGATCCTTACAAGTAATATAGGCTGGTATCACAACGTAATGAAGCTTTTGCATGACTGGTACATGATCCAGACGGGTGCGGTAGATCCAAGAGCACGGAAAATGATTTTTGACGATAGCCTGATGGGAACGCTAATACGTTTTGTTTCTTCTCATGAAATCGGGCATACACTTGGGCTTCGTCATAATATGGGGAGCAGTAGTCAGACCCCGGTTGAAAAGCTTAGAGATAAAGCCTGGGTGGAAGCCAACGGACATACGGCTTCTATTATGGATTACGCACGTTTTAACTATGTGGCACAACCTGAAGATCATATAGGACCAAAAGGATTATATCCGCGAATAGGGCCTTATGATAAATGGGCTATTCAATGGGGATATAAATTAATTCCAGATACCAAAACCGATGAAGAAGATAAAAAAGTACTAAATCGCTGGATCATAGACAGCCTGAGAACTAATCCCAGATTATGGTTTGGCGGTGAAGCTCAGAATTTTGATCCCAGATCTCAAACAGAAGATCTCAGCGATAATAGTGTAAAAGCCAGTGAATACGGAATTCTCAATCTGAAAAAAATCATCACAAAGTTGCCTGAGTGGACAAAAGAAGAAGCGGATACTTACGAAAATCTGGAAGATATGTATTCCCAACTCATTGGGCAATTTAGCCGGTACATGAATCATGTTGCAAAAAATGTTGGTGGAATTTATGAAACATTCAAAAGTGTTGAACAGCCCGGTGATGTTTATGAACCAACCCCCAAATCAATACAGCAACAGGCAGTCATTTTTCTTCAGAATCAATTATTCGAAACACCCTACTGGCTTCTTGATAAAAATATTCTGAATAAAATCAGCAGCCCCTCTTCTTCTGAAATGATTTCAAATACCCAAAGCAGCGTATTGAATTCGCTTCTTTCTTCTTCCAGATTGTTCAGAATGGAAGCAGTTTCTGACAGATTTGGGAAAACTACAGTATATGATCCGGAAGACCTTGTAACCGATCTGGAAAAAGATCTTTGGAAAGAACTTAACAGCACGAAAGCTATAGACCCTTTTAGGAGGAATTTGCAAAAACAATATGTTGAAATAATGATATCCCTGATGAATCCTTCAGCACCCGTTATACCTGCTGGAATACCCCGTGGTTTAATTATTTTTTTCGGGGCAGATATCAAAAATACAGATATTCCATCCATTGCCCGGGGTCATCTAACGGCATTAAACAAACGAATACTGGCAGCAGCAAATGTATCTACTGATAAACTGACCAAATATCATTTACAGGATATCGCGGAAAGAATCAGGCAGGCTCTTTATCCTAAGTAATCCGGTTTGATCTTTTATTTTACGAGTAGGTCTTGGTCCAATGGGTTTGTGATTGACTACGGTTTCATACATACAGCCACCGATAAGCCCGATCAGAACAAGTGCGAAGAGGATCAGCCATATTTTTTCACTGCGTGAAAATTTTTGCATATTGAAACTATTATAATTATTAATGATTAATTATTTAATCTTTAATATTTATCTGGTGAGCAAATCCATGATCGGTGTGCCAATATTGCCATCTGGTGTCTGAATATGTAAAAGAGTTGCAAGGGTTGGTGCTATATCTGTCATGTTAACCCGGTTGGCGGAGGCTCCGGGATGAATATCCCAACCCATAAATACCAGTGGGATATGTGTGTCATACGGATTCCATGTCCCATGAGTCGATCCCGTCCTCGCATATGATTCAAGCCATCCGGGTTGAAAAATAACCTGAACCTGTCCGCTTCTTTTAAAATTATATCCGTTGATGATCATGCTTTTAATAAGTTCCGGCATGGGAGCATCCTGGATCTTTTCAATATCCACCGCATATGCCACACCGGGCTGTTTTTTCAAATAATCCACAACAAGTTTTTTGATAGCGTCGAAGTCTGCATTGTAAGCAGCGATTTTTTCCATATCAAAATTGATCTGGTAATTACCGCCGGAACGGATTACTTTAGAATAACCAAGTTTCTGCTGTATAAGCTGGTCCAGGTTATTCAGGATATTCGTGTTTACAAAATAATCAGCAGGCATCCGGTTCTCCTGTGAATATCCCACTGCGTGGGATACACCATGATCTGCTGTCAGAAAAACAATGTATTCACCTTTCCCTATTTTTTGATCGAGATAAGAAAAAAATGATGCGAGATCAAGATCCAGACGCAAATAGGTATCCTCGATCTCAACAGAATTGGGTCCGAATAAATGTCCAACATAATCTGTCGATGCGCAGTTAATTGTCAGGAAATCTGTTGCTGTACCATTACCCAGCTGATAGGCATCCAAAACGGTTTTTGCAAAATCAAGTGTTAAAGAATTTCCGAAAGGAGTGGAACGAAAGGACCCATGATTCTTTGCATAAGCAGACTTAATATTATGCGGAAAAACAGGTAATAATTCACCAGTCAGTTTCCCCTCGTATGATTTATTGTCTGAATCACTTTCAGTATATGTATTTATTGGATAAAGTGTGTTCCATTCACTGTTTGTGAAATGTTCAACATTTTTCTGTTTATTGAAATTTTCCACCGCATCAGGAAGTTTTTTCATATAATACGAGCTGCTGATAAAATTACCACTGGAATCGTCCATCCAGAATGCAGCATTGGCAGTATGTCCTGCAGGCAGAATAGCAGCTCTGTCTTTTAGAGAGATGCCAACCACGCGTGACTGGTAATTTGTTGCCATTCGCAATTCATCAGTGATAGTAGAAACGAGCAGATTTCTGGGAGACATTTTACCATCGGGCGCATATTCAACACCGATCGATTGTACTGTACTATCTTCCGTGCAATAAACATGCGCACCGGTTAATTGATCCACCCAGTCATTACCTGTAATGCCTGAAATGGATGGTACTGAACCCGTAAAAATGCAGGTATGACCAACAGCGGTAAAAGATGGTAAATAATTTATGTACGTATTCTCACAGGAAAAGCCTTCTTTCAACATCCTTTTAAAGCCACCCTCACTGTACTTGTTATAATAACGGTAAAGAAAATCCCATCGCATCTGATCTATAACAATCCCTACAACCAGTTTAGGTCTTGCGATAGACGAATTTGCCGGTTGAGCCCAAACATGAAATGCCTGGCACATACTGAACGCAATAAAAAAAAAGAACTTACTCATGATCAATAAAGCTTTAAACAAAGGTATCTGCATTTGCATATTGCCCGGTTATGTAAATGCATTATTTTTGCATCAATTTTAACCAATTGCAGTTTAACTTATGGCAGATATTTTTGAAAAGCTTACAAGACACAAAGGGCCAATCGGACAACACCGGGACAGAGCACATGGTTATTTTGCATTTCCAAAACTTGAAGGTGAAATTGGAAGCAGAATGAATTTTCGTGGAAAAGAAATGATCGTGTGGAGCCTGAATAATTATCTGGGACTTGCTAACCATCCGGAAGTCAGAAAAGCTGATGCGGAAGGCGCTATTGTTTATGGCCTTGCTTCACCAATGGGTGCCCGTATGATGAGTGGAAACAGCAATCAGCATGAACAGCTTGAAAAAGAACTTTCTGAATTTGTTGGGAAGGAAGATACTGCTCTGTTGAATTACGGTTACCAGGGTATGGTAAGTATTATTGACGTGTTATGCGGAAGACATGACGTGATCGTTTATGATGCAGAATGCCATGCTTGTATCATTGATGGTCTTCGTTTGCATGCAGGCCACCGTTATGTTTTCAAACATAATGACCTCAATGATTTTGAAAAGCAGGTACAACGGGCAAATGCACTTGTAGAAAAGCAAGGTGGAGGCGGAGTTCTTGTAATTACTGAAGGAGTATTCGGAATGGCCGGAGATCAGGGCAAACTTAAGGAAATTGCAGCTTTGAAATCTAAATACAAATTCAGGTTGTTGGTAGACGACGCCCATGGTTTTGGAACAATGGGGAAAAAAGGCGCCGGCGCGGGAGAAGAACAGGGTGTTCAGGATGATATAGATTTATATTTTTCGACTTTTGCAAAATCCATGGCCTCGATAGGCGCTTTTGTATCTGGTGAAAGACCTATTGTAGATTATATCAGGTATAATATAAGGAGTCAGATTTTTGCTAAAAGTTTGCCAATGGCACTTGTACTGGGAAATTTAAAAAGACTGGAATTACTGAGGAATAATCCTTCCTTGAAAGAAAAGCTGTGGAGTAACGCCCTGAAACTGCAGGCTGGACTCCGCAAAAAGGGATTCGATATCGGAAAGACAGATTCTGTTGTTACCCCCATATATATGAAAGGAGATGTCCCGGAAGCGACTGCCATGGTAATGGATCTTCGGGAAAATTACGGTATTTTCTGCTCTATAGTAGTCTATCCTGTTATTCCAAAGGGCCATATCATTTATCGCCTGATACCTACAGCATTGCATACGGATCTGGATATAGAAGCTACCCTGGCGGCGTTCGAAGCCACTAAAAAGAAGCTGGATATGGGGGATTATAAAGTGGAAGCTATTCCGGATATGGCTGAAGCTTAATGAGTTATAAATATATTAAAGCAGGTTTCACATAAAAACCTGCTTTTTTCGTTTTATACTTAGTAAATGCGGTTTTTAAAGGTCATTTTATATTTCAGCAAAAACTGACAGAGCATTGTTCAATACCCTCTCCTATTAGATTCTAAACCAAATGCTCCCGCGAATAACTATATTCAGTTTGCTTATAATGGCATTCTGCCATTGTTATGGTATTGATCAAAAGCCTGCTAAAGATTCAAGTACTGTTACCATTACCCTGCAAAATGCATCGGATAAGCTTTCAAAAATTGATTCTGTTTTTGTGATATTTGATCGCTATGATCTACGGGGTGCGGGTGTAATAAAAAAAGTTTTTTATCCCGACATGGATAATAAGATCCAGGTCAGTTTACCCAAAGGGAAATATTATATCAATATATTTTGCCTGGGAATTTATAACAAGGAAAGTTTTGATCGTATTGTGTACGCAAAATCAAACAAAAATCATAATATCTTCCTGAGGTTGCAGGCTTCGGCTTTATTCCACCAGGGAGGGGCTCATATTCCTGCAGATCATTTTGATCCCTCACATCTGGCAATACTTAATTTTGCCAAATAGATTAATATAACTTGAACAGTCAAATAATAAAGCCTCCTTGTTGAAGGGAGGCCGCACTAATCAAATACCATTAACCATTAAACCTTATCCTATGAAAAGCCAAATATAAAATATTAGGCGTAGAAACTGTGTTTCACCAATGAAAAAAATTTGTTTACATGGCTTATATTGACGCATATCAACATAATTCGTCTACTTTGTAAATTCAACCAAAACACAGGATGCGAAAAGTAGTTATAGCTATAACCGGTGCCAGTGGCTCATTGTATGCGAGTATTCTGATAGAAAAATTATTAACTATCCGATCCCAGTGGGAGACTCTTTCTATCGTAATGACTAAGAATGCGCGCGAAGTTTGGGAAACTGAATTGGGCAATCAATCCTATAAGGGTTTGCCCTTAGAAATCTTCGAAACGGATGATTTCAAAGCGCCATTCGCTTCCGGATCAGCCAGGTTTGACACAATGATTATCATTCCCTGTTCTATGGGAAGTTTGGGAAGAATTGCTGCAGGTATTTCCACCGATCTGATCTCCAGAGCAGCGGATGTGATATTAAAAGAAAGAAGAAAATTGATTTGCGTAATCAGGGACAATCCTTATAACCTCATCCATATACGAAATATGGAAACGATTACACTTGCAGGGGGTATTATATGTCCTGCTTCACCTTCATTTTACAGTAAGCCTGCCTCTATCGAAGAGGTCGCTTCCACAGTCGTTGATCGCGTTATTGACCTGGCAGGTTTTGAACTTAAAAGCTTTAGGTGGGGAGATAGATGAAGTATGGGAGTATGGGAGATTTTTACTAACGATAAGCTATAATCGCAAAAAGAAACTAGTGATAAATTATTGGAAACACTCCGATACTCTCATACTCCCATACTTTCTCTATATCTCTATTGTGTCAAATTAATTTCCTCTACCCCCGGATGTTTTGATTTATCGAATACAAAACTGCTATCAGAGATATTCAGGTTACCATTCAGGGTATCTATATTATAGATATACCGGCTATTGCTTTTGTCCAGGAATTTGCCCGAGCAGACCAGGTGGGATTTCTTATCCACATATAAGTAAATCTTATGAAAATTCTGCGTTTTATCAGTTGGTGTCATTTCGATTTCCACTACCGTTTTGCTCCCCATTTTCTGTTCACCATTCACTTTATAAATGAAATCTTTGTCATAAAAATTTGTCAGTAGTTTTTGAGGTGAAATCGTGTTGGAACCTGGATCAACTTTGGTTATTGTTACTTCGTTAGCCGATTTATCGTAAGTCCAAATTGTTTTTCCATCCGAATAAATCTCCTGACCAGTAATTTGAACAAGATATTTGTTTCCTTTCATCAATACCGTCCCTTTTTTAGTACCCTGTAGGGCACCTTGTGCATCCTGTAACTGAAGTGTAAATACAGCCTTTATAGTTTTATATGATTTTATTTTAGCCGATGCCTGATCCAAAATCATTTTTGCCTCAGGGTCATTACTTTGGGAATAGCAGGTTGATAAAGCAAAAAAGCCATTTAACAGAACAAGCAACATTTTCATATATGAAAATTGATAATAAAGGGGTGCAAGATATGTCATTCAAATTGCAATCGTTATGCCATCCTGTTAAAAGTGCGGGACAACTATCCGTTCATATGTGCAAGAAAAACTGATAGTTCAGCATCCGTTTTTATTATTACTTCTCTTGCCTTACTTCCCTGATTTGGTCCAACCACACCAGCAGCCTCCAGCTGATCCATCAATCGGCCGGCCCTGTTATAACCAAGTTTCATCCTGCGCTGTATCAGAGAAGTTGAACCTACCTGATTCTGAACAATGAGGCGGGCAGCATCCTCAAATAACGGATCACGGTTATTGGCATCAAATTCTCTTGCATCCAATTCCTTCTCATCCACATATTCAGGTAATAAAAATGCCTGCGGATAGCCCTGTTGTTTCCCGATAAAATCTGCAATTTCCTCTACTTCAGGGGTATCAACAAATGCACATTGCAGGCGTGTTATTTCGCCGTTATAAGATACCAGCATGTCACCTTTTCCAATGAGCTGTTCCGCACCGCCGGTGTCCAGGATGGTCCTCGAATCTATTTTTGAAGAGACTTTAAATGCAATTCGAGCCGGGAAATTAGCTTTAATGGTTCCGGTAATAATATTGACCGACGGCCTCTGTGTTGCAATGATCAGGTGGATCCCTACAGCTCTTGCCAATTGAGCCAGCCGCGCAATAGGCATTTCAATTTCTTTTCCTGCCGTCATGATCAGGTCAGCAAATTCATCTATGACGAGGACTATAAAAGGCAGATACTGGTGCCCCTTCATCGGACTCAGCTTTCGTTTTATAAATTTATCATTGTATTCCCTGATATTTCGGGTACCCGCTTCTTTCAGCAAATCGTAACGGTTATCCATTTCAATACAAAGAGCATTTAAAGTATAAACCACTTTTTTTGTATCGGTAATAATGGGTTCTTCCTCTCCAGGTAATTTGGCTAAAAAATGTTTTTCAATTACTCTGTATAAACTGAGTTCTACTTTTTTCGGATCTACCAGCACAAGTTTTAGCTGTGAAGGATGTTTTTTATATAAAAGTGAAACCAGGATAGCATTTACTCCGACTGACTTACCCTGGCCGGTCGCCCCGGCCATTAAAAGATGCGGCATAGTGGACAGGTCAACTATAAAATTCTCATTATTGATCGTTTTTCCAATTGCAATCGGGAGGTTAAAAGCGCTGTACTGGAATTTATCGGAAGCCAGCAAAGTGCGCATACTCACAAGAGTTTTCTTCACATTCGGAACTTCTATTCCGATAGTCCCCTTACCCGGAATAGGAGCGATAATTCGAATACCCAGGGCAGACAAGTTCAATGCGATATCGTCTTCCAGGTTTTTAATCCGTGAAATTCTAACCCCCGGTGCTGGTACGATTTCATATAAAGTTACCGTCGGACCAACAGTTGCACTTATCTTATGAATATCTATATCATAATTTTTCAGTGTACTGATGATCTGGTTTTTATTATTTTCCAATTCCGCAGGATCCTGTATTATACGGTCGTTACCATGAGCCTGCAACAAATCGAGGGGTGGAAATTTATAGGACTTTAAATCCAGGGTCGGTTCATAATCCGGCATGGCATCGGATTTAACCATATTTTCATCTTCGTTTATTTCATACCGAACTGTTTCAGGAACTTTTTTAATCTCCAGTTCGAGCGGGTCCTTTTCGGGAATATTTTTTTTCAGGGATTTCACTGCTCCAGTAACGATGGGAAATTCTTTCTTGATTGGTTCTTCCCTTATAAAAACTGAATTGGAATCGGTAAATGATTCTTCTTTAGCGATAATTAAAGGAAAATCTTCCTCGTTCTTTAATCTGTTTTTTTTGTCTTTTAAAAAAGGTTCTTCAATAAAAAGTGTAGCACCTGATCCTTTTTCAGCATCCTGTTCAGGAATAAAATCTGCATTCTTATTCTTTAGGGCTGATTCGGGCAATTTGAACTCAGGATTAAACCGCCAAATGAAATATGCCAGAGAACCGGCAAATAATACGCAGGCCGTACCAATTTTTCCCAGGAAACGTATCATCCATTCGCTGGTCATGTCACCGAATGCGCCACCCCATGGAAAAGAAGCTCCTTGAAAAATAAAAGCCAATGTGGTGGATAAATAAATAAGCCCGATCAATACATACCGCAGATTGCGCTTGATAGAAAAATATTTCTTTGCAAACAACAAGTTAATCCCGGAAATAAAAAAGAACGAACAGATAAAATAACTTGCCAGACCGAAGCCTTTATAAAAAAACAGATGTGAAATATAAGCGCCAAGATTTCCGAGGAGATTTGCTACTTTAATGTCCTGCGATGGAGCGAGTATCGAAATGCCGCGGAATACTTTATCCTGGTCTTCCCGCCAGGTAAACAAATACGAAGTAAAAGAAATAAATAAAAATATGGATATTAATAAAAATGCAGCTCCGGTGATCTTATGTGTCCGCTCATCACGGATTACCTGAGAAACAGTACAGCTTGGCTTCCTTTTCTGTTTTCAGGGAAGACGGACCGGAAGATTGGTTTTTCTTTGATTTTGAACGCTGAGCCATGACGACAAAGATATGTTAAGTAGATCTTCTCCTTCCTAAAGCCAAAGCTAAAAAAATCCATCCGAGAATAAATCCAAGTCCGCCTAAGGGCGTCAGTATTCCCAGAAAAAAGGGAACACTGCTTCCGCTGGTTAACAGTCCGGAAATAATATATAAAGAGCCACTGAAAAGAATTATACCTGCTATAAAACAAATGCCTGCCCTGTTTATCCAGTAACCCGGAAACTTTTCACTAAGTATTCCGGCAGCCAGCAATGCAAATACATGGTAAAACTGATAACGCACTGCCGTATCATAAATTTCCTGTACCGAATCTGCCATCAGATGTTTCAGTTGGTGGGCAAGCATCGCACCTGCGATGACTGCCAGGGCGCCAAAAATAGAAGCCAGTACAAGAAATAGTTTATTCACGAAAGGATATTTAGAAAAATTCTATTTTAGTAAACTAATAAAGGATTCCAGCTCTGTGTTTTCTTCATGTACCATCAGGTCTGCCTGCTCATAATACATTTTACGTTCACCCAGTTTCCTGATAATATATGCACGAAGTCCGGCTTCAGTAATTCCCTTCAAAAGAGGCCGGGACATTTTTTCGTTAAGAAGCCGCTGGTTTAATGCTTCCAGTGAAGTATTCAGCCAAAGTACTTTCCCATTCTTTTTCATAAAATCTATATTATTAAAAAAACACGGAGTGCCTCCTCCGGCTGACAAAACAAAATTCTCTTCCCGGATTATCAAATCCTCCAGAGTTTGTTTTTCCATATAACGAAAATATTCCTCACCCTTGATTGCAAAAATTTCAGAAATGTTCATGCCTTCATTATTTACAATCACGGCATCAAGGTCATAAAACGGAATTTGTAATTTTGCGGCTATCCTGATTCCCCAATGTGTTTTACCCGAACCCATAAACCCAATTAAAAATATTCTCATATTCAATAAATAAAATTCTACGTACTTAAGAAACGCAAGTTGCATGAAGTACATCGATAATCGATGAAAAATACACAGTTCGCGAATTACATAAATGCATTAAATCCCGTAACATCCATACCGGTAATCAGTAAATGCACATCGTGTGTTCCTTCATAAGTCAGAACGCTTTCCATATTCATTAGATGCCGCATGATAGGATATTCACCGGTAATACCCATTCCACCCAGTATCTGCCTTGCTTCCCTCGCTATATTTGTTGCAATTTCACAACCGTTCCTTTTCGCCATGGACACCTGCGCCGGAGTAGCTCTTTTTTCGTTCATCAGCGTTCCAAGTCTCCAATTTAATAACTGAGCTTTAGTAATTTCGGTAATCATTTCAGCCAGTTTCTTTTGTTGCAACTGGAAACCGCCAATAGGCCTGCCGAATTGAATTCTTTCTTTACTATACCTGAGGGCCGTATCATAACAGTCCATAGCGGCACCTACTGATCCCCACGCAATACCATATCGTGCTTTTGTTAAACAACTTAACGGGCCTTTTAACCCGCGGATATCAGGAAAGAGGTTTGTTTTGGGAATTTTAACGTTGTCGAAAACCAGTTCCCCTGTGGCCGAAGCCCGCAGGCTCCATTTTCCATGAGTTGTAGGCGTGGTAAAACCCTCCATTCCCCTTTCTACCACTAAACCACGGATTTCACCCAGCTCATCCTTTGCCCAGACTACAGCAACCTGTGCAAATGGCGCATTGCTTATCCACATCTTGCTTCCATTTAATATCACATGATCACCCGCATCTTTAAAATTAGTCAACATTCCAGCTGGATTAGAGCCATGATCAGGTTCTGTAAGCCCAAAACAGCCAAGCCATTCGCCTGTTGCAAGTTTTGGCAATATCCTCTTCTTCATATGTTCCGGTCCGTATGCATGAATGGGAAACATTACCAGGGATCCCTGCACTGAAGCTGTGGAACGGACACCACTGTCCCCCCTTTCAAGTTCCTGCATCATCAAACCGTAACTGATATAATCGAGACCTCCACCCCCATAAGATTCAGGAATGGTAGGCCCAAAACAGCCCAAATCCCCCAGTTGTTTCACAATCTGGGCAGGAAATGCCGCTTTTTGCGCGTATTCTTCAATAATTGGACTTATTTCTTTCTTTACATAGGCACGCACAGATTCCCTGATCAACTTATGTTCCTCCGTAAGTAAGTCATCCAGCTGATAATAATCCGGGCTTTGAAAAACATCGGTTTTGGCAGGCATAATGATAAAGTTGGATGCGAAATTACTCAAAAAGGCCAAAGCCGGGGCTTAAGGCCCAAAGCCATCCGGATCTTCATGCTGACCTGTAAAATTAAAACTCCAATTTTTGAGTCCAAAATGGCACGCAACACATTCACCATAACCCATTTATCCTTAATTAATTTCTATTGGTACAGAGATAGTTAAAACCAAATGCAACATCCTGCTTTTCTTTGTGTACTTATAATAGTAACAAAATCCGGATGTTGGAACTAACCAAAAGCATACAACATGATGAGCTGGTTGAACGGTGCAGGCAGGGAGACCGGCGCAGTTACGGTGAACTGTATCAGAAATATTCCAAAGCCATGTATAATACCAGTCTCAGGATTGTGAATCATACAGCCGACGCAGAGGATGTGCTACAGGAATCATTTGTGGATGCGTTTGCGGCGATAGAAAGTTTTGCATACAAATCAACATTCGGAGCATGGCTGAAAAGAATCGTGATTAACAAATCCATTAATTCTCTGAGGAAAAGAAAAATGGAAATAATTGATATCGAAAAAACGAGTGCCTTGCATATACCAGAAGAAGATAGTTTCGATGAAGAAGGGCTGAAATATAAAGTGGAAGAAATTAAAAAAGCTGTGAAAGAATTGCCAAATGGATACAGGACAGTTATCAGCCTTCACTTATTCGAAGGATATGACCAGGAGGAGATTGCAGAAATACTTCAGATTTCACATGCTACAGTCAGAACACAATATATGAGGGCAAAACATAAATTATTATCACTTATTAAAGAAGGAGGCTTATCATGAGCAGTCCATTAGAAAAATTTATTCTTGAAAATCGGGATAATTTTGATGCTGAATCACCGAATCCCAGGGTATGGGAGAAGATAAATGAAAGGATGAATCCGGATACGGATAAACCCGCACCCATTCGTTCTATGGCTTTCAAACGCTGGATGGCTGCAGCCGCCGCTGTCCTGCTGGTAGCGACATCCGGTACTCTTTATTATTCATTGCATAAGAATAAAATTCAGCCTTCCATTGCGGGAACTACAGACCATCGTGGAGAACCTTCGAATCGTCAGGCCGGTATAAATCCACCTTCAGATTCACCAATACAGATTGTAAAAACAATTCCGGAAAGAAAAGTTCCCGATGCACAAGATCAGGGAATATCAAATAAAACAGATAATATATCTCCTGATAATGGAGAAAGTAAAGAAATGTATTACTATGCAAAGCTGATTGAACTCAAACACGAAGAGCTCAAAACACTTGAAAAGGATGAACCGCTCCTGTACATGCAGTTCTCTGGTGATGTGCAAAAGCTCGACAGCGTATATCATACCCTCAAAACCCAGTTACCGAACAATTCCAACCGGGAGCAGGTGATCGAAGCAATGATATCAAATCTTCAGCTTCAGATCGGATTATTAAATAAACAGTTGGACATTATTAAAAAAATCAAACATTCTAAAAAATCAGCGTATGAAAAAGCTTATAAATCCGTTTAAAGGTTTCGTCCTTCTGGCCTTTGCGCTGGCCCCCTTACTGAGTACGGCCAATAATGGTGATGATGTCGAAAAGAAAAGGACAATCTCCAAATCCTATAATGTAGGACCTGATGACCGTCTATCCATCGAAAATTCATTTGGAAATGTAACCGTTACTACCTGGGACAAAAACGAAATTCAGATCGATATTGAAATCGGCGTACATGCTTCTTCTGAAGAAAAAGCACAGAAGATGATGGATCTGATCAATGTAAAAGATAACCAGGGCGGCCATGAAATCAGTTTTAAAACTGATATTGGACACATGTCAGGAAAAGATAACTGGAGTAAAAATGAGGATACAAGAAAATTTTATGTGGACTATAAAATAATTATGCCTTCCAAAAATCCCTTGCGAATTGAAAACAGCTTTGGAAAAACCATTATCCCCGATTTTGACGGGAGTGCCAGTATCACCAGTAAGTTTGGAGAACTATCAACCGGCAAACTGCCCAATGCAACACTTGTCCATGTGGAATTTGGGAAAGCAGAAATTGGCAGGTTAAATAACGCAGATGTCGTTTTGAAGTTTAATGGCAACTCAAATGTTGCAGGCATCGGAGGAACTTCAAAAGTAGATGTGCAATTCTGCAGTAAAGTAAATATAACAGTAGACAATGCCCTCAACTCATTTACCCTTTTTCAATCTTACTCAACCATCAATCTGAGAGTATCCGATAATTTATCTGCTCAGTTTGACGTTTATACGAATTTCGGAAGTTTCAATAACAGAACGGAATACAATATCAATGAAGACAGGGATGACGAATCTTCCGGTCCCAAGTTCGATAAGACGTATACAGGTAAAGCCGGAAGCGGAGCTGCGAAAATTAAAATCAAAAGCAGTTTCGGAAGTGTCCGATTAGTAAATATGGGCGATAAATCTGTAGACAAGGAAAACAATGACGAAGATGATGATAAGGATTCAGATAAATCAAAGGTGAATTTGTAGCGGATCGGGGAAAGTTATTAGTGAAGATACCCAGCCATTTCACTGGCATATCCGGCCGCAGCCTCTGCGGCCGTTTCCGCAAAATCCTCTCCGGATCCGGCATAAATAATTCCCCGGCTCACGTTCACCAGTAAACCCACATCTTTATTTAATCCACTTAGGGATATTTCTTTCAGGCTGCCGCCCTGCGCGCCCACACCGGGAACAAGATAAAAATGATCCGGGGCGAGCGAACGAACATGAGAAAACCATTCCGCCTGTGTCGCCCCGATTACAAACATCAAATTTTCGGTTGTGCCCCACTGTGAGGCTTTACGAATGACAGATTCAAAGAGCATGCTGCCATCGCAGGATTGCAGTTCAAAATCTGAAGCGCCAGAATTGGAAGTAAGACCAAGAAGGATCGTCCATCTGTCTTTATATTCCAGAAATGGCCTCACACTATCTTCTCCCATATAAGGGGCTACCGTAACTGCATCAAAAGAAAGTGTTTCAAAAAAGGCGCGGGCATAAAGCGTGGCGGTATTGCCGATATCTCCGCGCTTTGCATCAGCAATTTTGAAATGGGTGGAAGGAATATAGTCGGCTGTTTTTTGCATACTCTCCCACCCGGCCGCACCGGATACTTCATAAAATGCAGTATTGATTTTATATGCTACACAGTGAGCAAGCGTCGCGTCAATAATTCTTTTATTGAATTCAAATACCGGATCCTGAAAAACTTGTAAAAAACGGGGCACTTTAACCGGGTCAGTATCCAACCCCACACAGAGATAATTTTTTTTAGAACGGATGTTTTGAATAAGAGAATTGCGCGTCATGAATTGATTTTATATTTTTCCTTCATCACCCTGGCAATTTCGCGTGCATCCTCTCCCTGATTACTAAGTTGAGAAATAATATTTTCCTGCGATTGTTTATCCCTGTTCTGGCTTAGTTTAAATACGTTCCTGATGGAAAGAACTTCCATTTCAAATGCTACAATAGCCTGCATCATCCTTTCTACATATGCCGGATCCATATGCTGAACAAGAGAAGGGGAACCGGGTTTTTCATAAGTCTCTGTAAGTCTCGTCAGAAATTGAAGAAGATACGAGACGTCCTGGAAACGGATCAATCCTGCAGCATGTACGGCCTGGTAATTCCATGTACTTGCTATCTGTTTATTTTCATACCAGCTGGCGCTTACATAAGTATGCGCACCTGAAAATATAACCAAAGCGTTTGGATTCTTCAAAAAAGCATTTGTATGATCCTGCTTTTTCATGAAATGACCCTGCAGGAATAATTTATCTTCCCGTTGTTCAAATAAAAATGGAATCTGAGTTGCCACGGGTTTTCCGCTTTCGTCTGCACCACAAATAAATGCAAAAGGATGTGCACGCATATAAGCAATAACTTCTTCAGGGTGACCAGCCTTAAAATAAGGTATATCGTACATAGAGAGATTATGCGTCTACAAGTTCGGCACGCTTTTCAGCATTGATATTTGCATTGATCATCGCGATGCTTCTCGCTGCATTACCTGCAAAATCCTGAAATGCCTTTTTAGCCACGGTATCCTCGCTGACCATTACCGGCTTACCTTCATCACCACCTTCCCTGATGTGTTGTATCAGCGGTATCTGGCCAAGAAAAGGAATATCATATTCTTCAGCAAGTCTTTTGCCCCCATCTTTCCCAAAAATATAATATTTGTGTAACGGGGCTTCTTCACTTACAAAATAACTCATATTTTCTACCAGGCCGATTACTGGCGCTTTTAACTGCGCCTGTGCAAACATCGCAATGGCTTTTTTTGCATCCGCCAATGCAACATCCTGAGGAGTGCTTACGACGATTACGCCCGTCACAGGAACAGTTTGCATGAGGGTAAGATGTATATCACCTGTCCCTGGAGGCATATCGATCACCAGATAATCCAATTCGTCCCAAAAAACTTCCGATACAAATTGTTTGATCGCAGAACTCGCCATCGGTCCTCGCCAGACTACGGCGCTTTTTTCATCAATGAGTAAACCAATACTCATCAACCTGATCCCATATTTTTCCAAAGGCAAAATCATGCCTTTACCATCGACTGTTTTCATCATTGGCCTTTCTCCCCTGACGCCGAACATGATAGGGAGACTTGGTCCATAAATATCTGCATCCATGAGCCCTACTTTTGCACCATCCGCAGCAAGAGCCAGGGCGAAATTGGAAGCTATCGTACTTTTACCCACCCCGCCTTTGCCGCTTACAACAGCAATGATATTTTTCACCTTAGGCAGTACGATCTCAGGATCGGTTCTTCTCGAATTCATTTCAGAAATAAAATTTAGTTTGACATTAATTTCATTTCCAATAAGATGATGTATAGCCTGTACGCAGGAATTTTTAATCAGATCTTTCAACGGACAGGCCGGTGTAGTCAGGACAACTGTAAAAGAAAGATCATTCCCGTTTATAACAATATCCCTGACCATATTTAAAGTAACCAGATCTTTACCAAGATCCGGTTCCTGAACGGTACTAAGTGCCTGTAACACATTCTCAACCTTCATGCGCAATGTTTTGTTAAAAGAATAAACTGGCTGCAAAATTAAACTATGGGGAGATTAATTTGTTTACGATTTTCGGTTTATAAACTTTATTTTTGCCGCAGTTTTGAAAAAATTTCTATTATACTTCTTATTGCTTAGCCTGCCCTTCGTCGTGGAAGCCCAATTCGATAAATTGAAGGATTCCGTGGTACAGTTTTATGGCGTTGTTATGACTGCAGACAGTCTCGAGGGCATTCCTTCTGCCAGTATTGTTGTAAGGGGTCAGCATCGTGGTACGTTTACAAATGAACAGGGCGTTTTTTCCATTGTGGTAATGAAAGGTGATCAGATTGAATTCAGCAGCATTGGTTATAAACCCAAGTTGGTGAATATTCCCAAAAATCTTGAGGGAAATCAATGGAGTATTATACAATTACTGGTAACGGATTCTGGTTACCTGCCCGCCACTATTATCAGGCCCCGCCCCACGAGGGAACAATTTGAACGGGACTTTGTAAATACAAAAGTACCGGACGACGAAATAGAGATTGCCCGCCAGAACAACAGTGCAGTCAAACGAAGGATCCTGGCCCAGGGTCTGCCATCAGATGCTCGCGAAGCAGCCAGTTATTATCTTAGACAAAATGCTACCAAGTACTCTTATTATGGTCAAAATCCGCCTCAGAATATCTTTAATCCACTCGCCTGGGCCGATTTTATAGAGGCATGGAAACGAGGAGATTTCAAGAATAATAACTGATCGCTCATTTGGGCGACCAATATATGGATTACCCCCAAACGATCGAATATCTTTTTACCCGCCTGCCTCTCTTTAGTAGGATAGGGGCTGCAGCTTATAAAGCTGATCTGTCAAATATCCAGGCACTCAGTAAACAACTGGGCAATCCTGAAAAAAAATTCAAATCCATTCACATTGCCGGTACGAATGGAAAAGGTTCCACAAGTCACATGCTGGCAGCCATATTGCAAAAGGCGGGATATAAAACAGGCCTTTATACTTCACCACATCTCTATGATTTCAGGGAACGAATACGAATCAATGGCCATATGATTCCTGAAAATAATGTAATCAGTTTTACTGAATATATTCAGGATTCAATCGAACAGATTGAACCTTCCTTTTTTGAAATAACCGTTGCTATGGCTTTTGACTGGTTTGCTAAAGAGGAAATTGATATTGCGGTAATCGAAACGGGTCTGGGTGGCAGACTGGACAGTACAAATATTATTTCCCCCGAAGTTTCTGTAATAACAAATATCAGTTACGATCATATGGATCTTTTAGGAGAAACATTACAAAAAATAGCATTTGAAAAAGCAGGGATTATCAAACCTGGTATTCCCGTTGTGATCGGTGAAGAACAGACTGAAGTAAAAAATATTTTTCTTGAGGTAGCTGCAGAAAATGAATCACCCATTTATTTTGCCAGCCGGAAAAGATTTCCTGGTGAATGGAAAACTGAGAAGCAATTATTGTACGTCCAATTGACTGACGTACACAATAACACGAAAAAAAACTTCCATCTTGATCTCTCCGGACTTTATCAATTGAAAAATATCGTTACAGTTGCTGAAGTTGTTTCTATTCTGAATCAGAAAGGATTTGCCATTTCTGATTCTGCCATGCAACAGGCGTTAAAACAGGTGAAATCTCTGACAGGTCTACACGGACGATGGGATATTTTACATGAAAATCCACTGGTGATAACCGATGTTGGACATAATGAAGAAGGGATGAAAGCCATCGCTGAACAGATTGAAAATACTTCCCACGAGGAATTGCATATAATAATAGGAATTGTAAAAGATAAGGCAGTAGAAAAAATCCTGGCTCATTTGCCTGTAATGGGGAATTATTATTTTACACGCGCGCAGATTCCGCGGGCCCTCCCCGAAGAAGAACTTGCCCGCATAGGAAAATCAATAGGCTTGAAAGGAAAAAGTTTTCCCAATGTGAAACAGGCTTTGGAAGCAGCAGTGTTAAAAGCAAACACCAAGGACCTTATTCTGATTTGTGGCAGTGTTTTTCTTGCGGGAGAAGTTAATCTCAAAGAAATTTCATTTTAGTCAGTGCATAATACAAAGTAGTTACGTGCATACTCTGGATAATCATATTTTCAGATAATAATTTTTTCACCTCATCTATCGTAAATAAATACAATTCAATCTCTTCGTTGTGATCCAGTTGTTGTGCTTTTTCGTATCGTCCGCCGGTTGCGAGATACATATGCATCCAGTTATTATTGGTTGAAGGATTCGAAGAAGTTTTACCCAAATATTCATAATGTTTAAACCGATAACCGGTTTCTTCTAATAATTCGCGTTCAATAGCCATTTCAAGAGAACTATCTGTATCATCTACACATCCTCCGGGAATTTCATAACAGGTCACATCCAGCGCGTAGCGATACTGGCGTTCCATAATTATTTTGCCTTCTTCAGTAATAGCGACCGCTGTAACCCAGGTAGGAAATTCATATACATAATAAGGACTGATTATTTTCCCTTCAGCAGTCTGGCAAACATCCTTCCTTACCGTACCCCAGATATCTTTTGAAATATATTCAGAAGAAATTTTTTTCCAACGCAGATCTTTCATTATAATATATTATTGGCTTTCCTGTAAGAAAGGATATGGGATACATGGTGCTTACCATGCCAACTGTACATACCCAATAGAAACCAGATGCTCACAGGATCGGGTTTACCGGGGTAATTAAATTTCCGGTTCCATTGTTCCATGCTTAGATCCTTGATGGCTGCATACATTCGCGTATGTAAAGCATGTAAAAGTGTGATAGAAATATTTACCGGTACTTTTTGTATGTCGTTTAGATCAGCCCAGAGTTTTTCTTCATAAGACTTAACAGTAACATTTTCCTCCGTAAGGGCCAGTTTAAAACGGATGTAGGCATTCATATGACTGTCGGCAATATGATGAACCAATTGTTGGATTGTCCACCCGCCTTCACGGTAAGGGCTATTTAACTGATCTGCATCCAGATTTAGTATTGAATACTCAAGTTCTGTAGGCAACTGACGGATATTATTGAGCCATTCCTGTTTCAATGTATCGGAATAAATCTGTGGTTCATATCTACCTATGGGGTATTTTGGATCTGTCATTTGTTTGGAGATTCGTTGGCCGTTGGCCGCTTAAATAATTATTTTTATGCCTTTTATTTTAATCCAAGTGTCTAGTATATTCCCACACTCCCATACTCCCATACTTCTCTTTATTCCTCCCTCCACTCCTTCCCGGTCATCTGGATAAAAACATCTTCCAGGTTAGCTTTCTTTACTTCTTTTGGTCTTTCAAAACCAGTAGCAACAAGTTTATCAATCAGCTGATCGGGTGAATCTAATGCTATGATTTTGCCTGAATCCATAATCGCAACACGATCACAAAGAACTTCAGCTTCATCCATATAATGAGTTGTTATAATAACTGTCGTTCCGGAAGAACGTATGTCACGGACCAAATCCCACAGATTCCTCCTGGCCTGTGGATCAAGACCCGTAGTGGGTTCGTCCAGGAAAATTATCTTTGGTTGATTAATAAGTGTAGTGGCTATAGAAAAACGTTGCTTCTGCCCACCGCTGAGTTCTTTATATTTTGATTTGGCCTTATCAAGCAGATTGACTTTTCCAAGGAATTCTGAAGGTTTGACATCCCGATTATACAATCCCCCGAACAACATCAGTAATTCGGTTAAATTCAGGTTAGGATAATAACCTGAAGTTTGGAGCTGAACGCCAATCCTCTTTTTTATTTCATTAGGACTTTTATCCAGATCAATTCCATCAACAAATATTTTTCCGGAAGTTTTTTCACGAAGGGTTTCAATAATCTCAAGGGTAGTCGATTTACCTGCCCCGTTGGGGCCGAGTAATCCAAAAATTTCCCCCTGGAATACTTCGAAACTAATTTGTTTTACAGCTTCAAAATCTCCGTATTTTTTCGAAAGTTCGCTGACTGAAATAATGGCTTGTTTTTCCATGATTGGCAAGTTACGGCATGGCCATTAAAAGAAACAACTCCCCATCATTACCTGGAAAAAATCTGGGTAAAATAAATATTACCCTTCTTATCACTGGCGTATCCAATTCCTGTCAGGATAAAATTACCTTCAATATTTTTTTTATGACCCGGACTATTTAGCCAGCCATCCACCACTTCTCTGGCGGTCATTGGGCCGGAAGCCACATTTTCACCTACTTCTACAGCTCCTACAGATTTTTGAATGGATTTAGCCCTGGAATTAAAGCCATCATGTCCAAATTTAACCTTACCGGTTGCCATATCCTGGCTATGTTTCAAAGCCAGTGATGATTCCATAACGTTTAACTGCAGGGGTGGAAGATCATGTTGTTTCCTGTCGTCGTTTACGAATTGCAAAATTTCTGTTTCCATTGTTTCCATCCGCATATCGGTACTGGTGGGATATCTGCCTGAAAACAGGATCACCGAAATATAAAGTTTATATATTATTATCATCATAGGTCCACAAATTCCCATTAATATACAATCGATTTTTGAACTCATTGAGGGTGAAAGATTTTTTTAACATAGTTATTGCGATCCTCAACCATATTATCTTTGCGCCTCTGTAAATATATAATCATGAAAGTTTTCAAGTTCGGGGGAGCCAGTGTGGATTCAGTATCACGAATCAGAAGCCTGCCTTCTATTCTTAATAACTATAATTCAGAAAAAATCCTGATCGTGGTTTCTGCAATGGGTAAAACAACTAATGCACTTGAAAAGGTTGCTGAAGCTTTTTATACCCGGGATCTTCCAAAAGCATTGAAGCTTTTCGGGGAAATTAAACAACATCATATAGAGATTGCTGAATCTCTCGGAGCAGCAGATAACAGCCTTCTGCAACTTAGGATGATAGATTTTTTTACAGAAGTGGAATGGTTACTGCATGATAAGCCTGCCAAAACCTTCGATTACTACTACGATCAGATTGTATGTATAGGTGAACTTTTATCCACGGCAATTATCAGTCATTATCTGGAAACAGAAGGTATTTCAAATCAATGGGTGGACGTACGTGATGTTTTCGCAACGGATGATCAGTTCAGTGCTGCAAATATCAATTGGGAAACAACCGGTTCACGTGTAATGGAACATATTATCCCATTGTTTGAAAATATAAAAATTGTACTCACCCAGGGGTTTATTGGTGCTACTGACGCTAATGAAAGTACCACCATTGGAAGAGAAGGAAGTGACTATTCTGCGGCTATATTTGCTAACCTGCTGGATGCAGAAAGCCTGACTATATGGAAGGATGTAAAGGGAGTAATGAATGCTGACCCGAAAACATTTCCTGATGCCATTTATATCCGGGAACTTGGCTATGATGAAGTGATTGAAATGGCATTTTATGGTGCCCAGGTCATTCACCCCAAAACAATCAAACCTCTGCAGAATAAGAATATCCCCTTGCAGGTGAAATGTTTTCTGGATCCGGATCTTCCCGGCACACTAATCCATGCCAAACATATCTCCAGCCTTCCTCCCATCATTGTGTTAAAACAAAACCAGGTTCTGATTCACCTGAGCTCAAAGGATTTTTCTTTTGTTGGTGAAGAAGGGACTGCCAGATTATATAATATACTATCCCAATTGCATATCCAGGCAAATCTTCTGCAAACAGGTGCTGTTATTTTACAATTATGCACGGATAATATTCCCGAGAAAATTGAAAAACTTGCTCATGCTGTATCACAGCTATTTAATGTACATATTGAAAACGGATTAACGCTGCTAACTGTGAGGCACTATCAAAAGGAATTGTTGGAAAAACTTATCCAGGGAAGAAGTATTGTATTGCAGCAATGGTCTTCCGAAACTGTTCAGACATTGCTCACGGCGCTTCAACCATGATGTTCTGCTTGAGTTTTATAGGAACATTTTTACCCTGCCGCACCGCTGGGGTCCATAATTCCATATCAGTAAATGCTCTCTCAATTTTAAGGTTCATTTTTTCGTTGCCTCCGCTGATTGCATTTGCAAAAATAGTCTTACCGTTTTCATCAATAATATATTCCATCAATATAAATGCCTTGGTTTGTCCGGGTTCGAGTTCCTTAATCATATCTGCACTCAGTTTGTCTATAAACACTTTGAATGCCTGGTTTCCCCCGGGAAATAATGGAAGTTTATCCACGCTTATGGCAAGTTCTTCCTCCGGAATAGGTTGCACGGGATGAGAAAGTTTTTTAGTTGTCCATGAATCATTTTTGGGAGATAATACTGCAGGCACTCCCACCTCTTCAATTATATATTCTCCTTTTGAATTCACAATGACAGGAGGTACCTGATGATTTTTTTCAAAATAATAAAAAGCATTCTGCATACTTTTCTCAAAAGGAACGAATTCGTTAAAACTTGTCAAAAAACGATTCAGATAAGCCACACTTTTCGGATTTTCAAAATTGACGGGGAAAATATGAACAGGTATGAAATCCTGCCCCATATCCTTCGCATGAGCAGCCAATACGTAAAGCTCTTCGATTTGTCCGTCAGTGATGGGAATACAACCCGTAGTAACGCAACTTCCGTGAATATAAATATCCCCGCCGGGCTGTGACAGATCGCATAGCATACGGTCAGAAGCATTCGGATAATTCAATCCCAATGATAAATGATACAGACTGCGGGGATTAAATTCGTTAATATAGTAAAATCCTTCAGGCACCTGGTAATCTCCCGCCATTCTCTTCGGACCCAGTGAACCAGCCAGGGCACAAATCTTATATGTTTTAAAATACTTGTATTTTTCACTTTGTTTGTTTTTAACCCACACTTCCATTTCACTGTCGTATTTAAAAGAGCGGATATAAACAAAGCGGGCCGGCCAAACTAATTGTTTTGACTGGAACTGCTTTTGAAGGGTATCTTCTTCCCGGCTCATCATTTCACTTATTTTTGGAAATGACTTCTGGTTATCAAGAAAACGAACACTATAGACAGAACTTTGAGAAAATGAGGTAGAATAAGTCAAATTAAAGCAAAGCAGGAGCAGCGCCTGGGGTAGAAACCGGATTTTCTTTATGCAACAAATTTTAATATGCATCGGTACGGATAAAGTTACTTATTAAAACAAAAATCCGGCCATATTATTATGTCAGAGCAATGAATAGGGCTTGAAAACCAGATTGTTTTATCTTCATGCCATAATTGGAAAAATGCTCAAAATCGGAATTTTAGGCGGAGGCCAGCTGGGGAGAATGCTTTTACAGGCTGCCGCCAATTATCCGGTAGAAACACTTGTTCTTGAAAATGATTCGGAATGTCCGGCTGCTCATCTTTGCCATCATTTTGTAAAGGGAGATATCAGGGATTTTAATGACGTATATAATTTTGGAAAAGCACTGGATGGCATTACCATTGAAATCGAATCCGTAAATGTAGAAGCACTGGAAAAGCTGGAAAATGAAGGGATAAAAATTTATCCGAGGCCTTCGGCACTTCGTATTATCAGGAACAAGATTCTGCAAAAACAATTCTATAAGGAGCATGATATACCGAGTCCTGTTTTCAGAATTACGGAGAAAAAGGATGACCTGAAAAAATTTTATGACTTTCTTCCTGCGGTACACAAGCAGGCTTCAGGAGGTTACGATGGAAGAGGTGTACAGGTTTTATCGGGAGAAAAGGACCTGCATCTTGGTTTTGACAAGCCTTCGGTCTTGGAGAAAAAGGTGGATATACATAAAGAGATTTCTCAGATAATTGCGATAAATGCAGCAGGACAGACAGCACTGTATCCGGCAGTTGAAATGATATTTAACCAGACATTGAATCAGCTGGATTATCAGTTAAGCCCTGCTGAAATTCCTCAGCATACCACCTGGCGGGTCGAAGCGATTGCATTGAAAGTGGTAAAGGAATTAAAAACACCCGGCATATTTGCAGTTGAAATTTTTATTGATAAAAACGGAGATGTTCTTGTAAACGAAACAGCTCCACGCGTACATAACAGCGGACATCATACCATCGAGGCAAACTTCAGTTCACAATTCGATATGCTTTGGCGGGTCATGCTTGATTATCCGCTGGGTAATCCAAAGCATATCGTACACGCCGCTATGGTAAATCTCACGGGAAGTGAAGGGAATTCCGGCGAAGCAGTTTATGAAGGAATTGATGAGATTCTTAAAATGGAAAATATTTTTCTTCATCTTTATGGCAAAAAAGAAACCAGGCCGGGAAGGAAAATGGGACATATTACCATCCTTAGCCCGGAAAAAAGCGACCTGGTTTATAAAGCAAAAATCATTAAACAAAAGTTCCGAATCATATCACATCAACCCCAAATAACAGTATGAACCATGTGGCCATCATCATGGGCAGCGACAGCGACCTGCCGGTTATGCAACCAGCTGCTGATATACTTAAGTCATTCGGAATTCCCTTTGAATTAACCATCGTTTCTGCTCACCGCACTCCTCAACGGCTCGTCAGTTATGCTACAAAAGCCAAAGAAAGGGGATTTAAAGTTATCATTGCCGGAGCTGGTGGTGCTGCACACCTGCCAGGAATGGTAGCCTCACTTACATCTCTGCCTGTGATCGGCGTTCCTATCAAATCTTCCAATTCGCTGGATGGTTGGGATTCTATTCTCTCCATCCTTCAAATGCCTGCCGGAATACCTGTTGCAACTGTTGCGCTGAATGCTTCCAAAAATGCCGGAATACTTGCAGCTTCTATCCTCGGCGCTTTTGACGAAAAAATCTCTGCAAGTGTTGAGGCTTTCAAAAAAACTCTTGAGTCTGACGTAAAAGAGAAAATAGCGAAATTGAAAAAAGACGGTTGGGAGAACAATTTTGACTGAAGGAACTTATAGAGAAATTGCAGAAACCTTCGCGACTTATGCCATTTCTTCCAGGATAACAAATTCCTGCTCAAATGCAAGGCAATGATTATAAATAAGCTCTAAAAAAGCTTTTCCATATTCTGCATACCAGGGTATAAAATTATCTATTCGTTCCTGAAGGTTTTCCATCGGAAATAAAGCTTCCCGGATTTCATGAATTTTTCGACGTACATCCTCATGATTTTTCTTTTCAGCACGCAATATTTTCTTTTCCAGTTCTTCGAGTTTTTGTAAAGCTTGGGATTCCAGTTTATCCACGTGTTGTTCAAGAGTCTTATCGACCGCGCCGGAAATATTTTTCAGCACATTATAAAATGCACCTAAATCAGCTATTTGGGGGGCCAGGTTTAACTGGCGGTCAGAATGACGCCGGATAAAATCTTCCATTAGTTTCTCTTCCGGCTTAAAAATATCTGTTGCCGAAATTTCCGCTTTATCCATTTTTGTCTTCCAGTTCTTTTTGATCAGTAAAAAAGAGTCCCGCAAAATTAAAACGGGATATGGTACATGATAATGTTTAAAAAGGGGTTTCAGTTCAAGCCAGTATCCCATTTCACCTCCACCTCCCACAAACACAATATTCGGGAGAATGCTGTCCTGATAAAGTCCGCGCAGGATTACATTCGGACTAAACCGATCAGGAAATTCAGCCAGTTCCTTTTCCATTTCTTCAACCGAAAAATGTATATTGGTATTATTCACATAATAATTTCCATCTTTCATTTCTACTCTTTCCCGTATATTATCTTTGAGATAAAAAAGGTTTATTTCTCTTGGGTTCGCCTGTATTGGATACTGTGCGCTTAACTGCTGAATATTTTTCTGCGTGATTTCAAATGGTAAATGAGTGGTTAGGTCGTCTTTAAATATAGCACCCATAGCGGACTTGAGTAACCGATTATCGGGTATCAACACTATCAGTCCGTAGGACCCAAAGAGATGGTTCAATAATTTTAAAGTCGCCTGCTGAATATTTTCAGATTTCAGATAACAATCCTTTAGCAGATTTATCAATTCAGGTCCGAAAGGATCACCTGCAAATTCGCCTTCTATCCGCTCGATGATTGTTTCAAGTCCTTCCATTCGCATTCTGCCAACTGCACCAATTTGTTTTGTATCCCACGTTAGCTTTTCATTGTCGAGATAAATATTTCCCAGTTCGTCAAGATCCGCATCTTCACTGCCCATAAAAAATACAGGCACGAAATTCCGTTTTGGATAGCTGGCAGAAAGTGTTTCAGCAATTTTTATTGTATGAAGGATCTTATAAATGAAATAAAGGTTCCCTGTAAATATAGCCGGTTGATGAGCGGTAGTAACCGTAAAAGTGTTTTTATTTGAAAGGCTTTCCAGGTTTTTCTTTACAGCATCATGAATGGGCAAATCAACATATTGTGTTTCCAGAGATTTTACCAGTAAGCGGCGGTCGGTAGGGAATTTCTCCCGTTGAATGATAGCATCTTCAATTCCGGAAAAAGTAACCGGATGTTCATAATAATTTTTCAGGAATTCATTACCATTCAGATAGTCTGTTATAATCCTGGAAAAATATCCTGTATGTTGGTAAGGAATTCTCTGGGCAGTGAAGTTCATAAATGGTTAACTGAAAATAAGCTACCGGTTATCCGGTGTTCACCTAACAGCAAAGTTTCTATTTTGTTCAGTTGGAAGATTCAGAAGTCACTACCTCGCCCTCCAGGTCAAAATCATAAGCCTTCGTCACCCTCACAGAAACAAAACTCCCAATTTTTAACGGGAAGGGTGAGTGGATAATCACCTCATTATCTACTTCAACAGAATCAAATTCTGTTCTTCCAATATATCTTCCAGATTCTTTTTTATCTATGATTGTTTTGAATACTTTCCCTATTTTTTCCTGGTTTTTTTCGTAAGAAATTTCCTGTTGCAGTTCCATCACCTCTCTGGCACGTTCTTCTTTTTCTTCTGTTGGAACATCATCTGTAAGATCATAAGCGGAAGTGCCTTCTTCATGTGAATAGGTGAAGATTCCTACCCTGTCAAAGCGATGTTCTGTCAGAAAATCCTTCAATTCTGATACGTCTGATTCCTTTTCACCAGGAAATCCGGCTATCAGGGTGGTTCGCAAACAAATACCCGGCACTTTTTCCCGCACTGCTTGTATCAGTTCAGACATTTCGGATCTTGTGATCTGACGTTTCATAGCTTTTAACATAGTATCACTGGCATGCTGCAAGGGCATATCCAGGTAATTGCAGATATTCACCCGGTCGCGCATTACATCGAGAATTTCAAGGGGAAACTTACTGGGGTAAGCATAATGTAGTCTGATCCATTCAAGCCCTTGTATATCGGCCAATCGGTTCAGCAGGTCCGGCAGAACTCTTTTCTTATAGATATCCAATCCATAATAAGTGAGTTCCTGAGCAATCAGCATGATTTCCTTTACGCCCATACGAACAAGATTCTGTGCTTCCTGGATGATGGATTCTATAGTTTTACTTATATGAACTCCACGCATCAGGGGAATGGCACAGAATGTGCAGGTTCGGTTGCACCCTTCGGATATTTTAAGGTAAGCATAATGCTGCGGCGTTGAAAGCAATCTTTCACCCAGCAATTCAGCTTTATAATCAGCATTTAATTTTTTAAGAAGCAATGGCAGTTCCATTGTACCATACCATGCATCTACTTCCGGGATTTCCTTTTCAAGGTCATCCCGGTATCGTTGGCTGAGACATCCTGTTACATAAACCTTATCCAGGCTTCCTTCTTTTTTCAAAGTAACCTGTTCAAGAATTGTATTTACAGATTCTTCCCTGGCTTTGTCGATGAATCCACAGGTATTCACAACCACAATATTGGAACCACGTTTCGTACTCTCATGCGAAACGTCGATTCCATTGGCACGCAGCTGTCCGCTGAGCACCTCACTATCCACCAAATTCTTACTGCATCCAAGTGTGATGATATTTACTTTGTCACGCTGGATTGATTTCGTTTTCATGCGGGGCAAAATTAATACTTTAAGCGTAAAGCGTAAAGCTTAAAGCGTAAGGCATAAAGCTTAAAGAGTAAGGCGTAAAGCTAAAGGCGTTAAGCGTAAAGCTCAAGGCATAAAGCAAGTTTTCAATCAGAAATAAATTCCAAGCTTAATATTTATATAACAGTTGTAATTATTAATTAAAAGCATTGAGCCTTAAGCCTTACGCTTTAAGCCTTAAAACGCTATCTTCGAAACCTATGAAAGAGATTGTATCAAAAGGTTTGTTTCAGCAATTTTTTAATAGTGAAAAAGCGGGCGGACTGATCT
Organism: uncultured Bacteroidota bacterium; assembly: GCA_963711345.1. Lineage (GTDB taxonomy): Bacteria > Bacteroidota > Bacteroidia > Chitinophagales > Chitinophagaceae > Puia. The sequence continues at coordinate 3,361,745 of CAVQDS010000002.1, forward strand.
TAATCAGCTGTACTACAATTTCACTCCTCATCGCCAATACTTCTTTCGGGAATGATTTTATCCATTTCTGGCATATGGATGCGACCCTTCATATAGGTCAGTTAATCGTACCTTTTAATATAGAAGAATGGATCAATGATGGATTAATGACCATTTTCTTTTTACTGGTCGGACTTGAAATTGAACGAGAGCTTTATATTGGTGAATTATCATCTTTTAAAAATGCTGCACTCCCAATACTTGCGGCTATTGGCGGTATGCTGGTTCCGGCCCTTATTCATTTTTTATTCAATCATGGCAAACCAGAACAGGCAGGAATAGGTATTCCGATGGCAACAGATATTGCATTTTCGCTGGGAATTTTGTCGCTTATTGGAAAACGGATACCCCTGTCACTGAAAATATTCCTGACGGCCCTGGCGATAATAGACGATCTGGGAGCCGTTATCATCATTGCCATATTCTATACACAGTCATTTTCTTTTTTTTATCTTTCATTGGGGCTGGGTCTTTTTCTGATTTTGCTTTTATTAAACCGCATGAATGTTTTCTCGCTTTGGGCTTACCTTTTACCTGGAATTCTTCTTTGGTATTTCTTATACAGATCAGGCGTTCATCCTACACTCAGTGGAGTATTGCTTGCATTTGCCATTCCTTTTCGTAAAAACATGGAACATCAACCCTCTTCATTTCTACAGCATGCTTTACATAAACCCGTGAATTTTATCATCATCCCTCTGTTTGCTTTAGCTAATACTGCCATCCACCTGCCATCATCCTGGAAAACAGAAATATTCAATTCAAACAGCCTTGGCATATCATTGGGGCTGTTCTTTGGTAAACCTTTGGGAATTGCCGGTTTTAGTGCGCTGGGCATTGCTCTTGGTTTAGCTAAACTTCCCGAAGGCATGAATACTACCAAATTAATTGGGGTGGGTCTTTTGGCAGGTATCGGATTTACCATGTCCATCTTTATCAGTAATCTTGCTTTTGCTTCGAATGATGAGCTGGTTCAAAGTTCGAAAGTAGCGGTTTTGATCGCATCCACAATAGCTGCAGTTTTCGGATGGATAATATTAAAAAGCAGTATGAAGAAATCGGATTTGGTTTAACACTACATTTTATTAAATCTGCTCTTTAAACAGGCTGTCAACAAATTCATGACTATCGAATAAAAGAAGATCATCAATTTTCTCCCCAACTCCAATATATTTTACCGGAATTTTAAACTGACTGGCAATGGCCAGGACCACGCCTCCTTTGGCGGTTCCATCAAGTTTAGTAATAGCCATGGAAGTTACGTCTGTTGCTGCAGTAAAATGCCTGGCCTGCTCCAGGGCGTTTTGTCCCGTACTTCCATCCAACACCAGTAATACTTCGTGTGGAGCATCCGGTATTAGTTTTTTCATAACCCGTTTTATTTTACTAAGTTCCTCCATTAAATGGGTTTTATTATGAAGACGGCCCGCAGTATCTATTATGATTACGTCAGTTCCTTTGGATAACCCACTTTGAACTGTATCAAATGCCACGGAGGCAGGGTCTGCTCCCATTCCCTGCCTGACGATGGGCACGCCTGCTCTTTCACTCCAAATATTCAGCTGATCTGTAGCGGCTGCCCTGAAAGTATCGGCGGCTCCAAGCAGAACACTATATCCTGCTTTTTTGAAATTGAATGCCAGCTTTCCAATCGTAGTCGTTTTCCCGGCCCCATTAACTCCAACAACTAAAACAACATAAGGTCTTTTAACAGGGACTTCAAAATTCCGCACATTATCCGCTCCACTTTCCCTGAGTAACTGCTCAATTTCATCACGAAGGATTCCGTTAAGTTCAGCCGTATTTAGGTATTTATCACGGGCAACTCTTTTTTCGATCCGTTCGATTATCTGTATTGTCGTATCAACACCCACATCCGCACTAACGAGTGCTTCTTCCAGATTATCCAGTACTTCTTCATCTACCGTTGTTTTTCCTGCAATAGCTTTTCCGACCCGTGTAAAAAAACTTTCCTTTGTTTTTTGGAGTCCTTCATCCAGGGTTTGCTTTTCCTTTTTTCCGAAAAGTTTATCAAAGAATCCCATCTCCTTTTTTTTAAATGTTTCCTAAAGAAAAAAGCCGCTCCGGTAGGGAACAGCTTGGATAAAGATATTCGGACACTTATTATTTCTGAGAAAGAAATGATTTAATACTATCCTTGTGGATAATAGCCTCTTTGAAAGTGTAGGCACCGGTCTTCGGACTGCGTACAGCTTTGATTACTTTTGTCCAGTTCTTTGCTTCAGCCGCTGCACGGGCATCTTTGGTTTTAATCGCGGTCTTTGCTGCTTTTGCCATGATTATTTAATTTCTTTATGAACAGTTACTTTCTTTAAAATCGGATTGAATTTCTTCAACTCCAGTCTTTCAGGAGTGTTTTTTTTATTTTTAACGGTAATATACCGGCTTGTTCCTGGTTTTCCGCTGGTCTTATGTTCGGTACATTCAAGGATCACCTGAACCCTGCTTCCTTTCTTTGCCATTTTACTGAATTTATAAATTTATTAGCTGGGACTATTTAGATCTTTTCTCCTGCCTTCCGTAATTCCTTTACCACAGCATAAAGACCTTTTTTGTTGATTGTCCGGATACCCTCAGTAGAAAGCTTCAGGCTAACCCATTTGTCTTCCTCAGCAAGGAAAAAACGCTTCTGTTGTAAATTTGGTAAAAAGCGGCGTTTCGTTTTAATATTTGAGTGGGAAACGCTGTTTCCTGTGATTGGCCTCTTGCCTGTTAACTGACATACTCTAGACATACCATCGGAATTTTGGACGGCGAAGGTCGGGATAATTCCCAGATTTTCAAAGAAAACAAATGAGAATTTGGAAATTGAGGCCTCCAGCAGATGTGTGGAAATTCGAAAATGTGGATAACCTTGACAAAAACTGTTGTCTCAAAAATAAACTGAGCTTAATAAAGTGGTTAAAGTGAACTGCAATCCTTTCAGTGTTAATAAATTATGACAATTTAGAAATTCGCAAATTTTAAAATGTGCAGATTTGATTTCCTCTTACTTTGCAATAAATGGAAATATGGGTATCATGAAAAGAAGAACCATTCCAAGGGATATCAGCTGGCTGGCTTTTAACGGACGGGTATTGCAGGAGGCAGCCGATCTATCCGTTCCTCTTCGGGAAAGGGTAAAATTTCTGGGTATATTCTCAAACAATCTGGATGAGTTTTTCAGGGTTCGGGTAGCTGCTCTGAACCGCATGAAAGAATTCAGCGGTAAGGGTAAACTGAATATGCATATGGAGACAGCGCCTGACAAAATTCTCCTGCAGATTCAATCTATCGTATTGCAACAACAGGAAAGATTTGATGAGATATGGCGGAATATTTATACTGAAATGAAAAATGAAAAGATTTTTCTGATAACTGAAAAAGATCTTAATAAAGACCAACAAAAATTTGTTCAGAATTATTTTGAAGAAGAAGCCCGGGCAAATATCATCCCCCTTATGATCCAAAGTATTCCTCAATTTCCTTATTTAAGAGAAAAATCGCTCTATCTCGGAGTCGTTCTTTCAAGGAAATCTCCAGAAAAAGAAGAAAAAAAATATGCGCTTATAGAAATTCCCAGCCGCACGCTTGGCCGGTTTGTAATCCTGCCTTCCCCCTCAGCTGATGAACACCATATTATTTTGCTTGAGGATGTAATTCGTTACAATTTGAAAAGCATATTTAGTTATTTCGGTTACGAGCGATATCGTTCCTGGGTTTTCAAGGTTACAAAAGATGCAGAAATAGATATTGATAATGATCTTTCCACATCTCTCATAGAAAAAATTGAAAAAGGGTTAAAGAATCGCCGTAAGGGAAAATTTGTTCGTTTCATATATGACAAGGAAATGGACGTAGACCTGCTAGATTTCCTGATCAGGGGCCTTTCTCTGGCAAAAAAGGGAACAATAATACCGGGAGGACGAATTCATAATTTCAGGCATTTCATGGATTTCCCGGATGTATTTACAAAAAAGGGTCAGCGAAAAAAGCCGTTTTCGCATCCTCTTGTCAGCCGTGCAAACCGCATTACAGATATTGTCATGGAACAGGATGTGATGCTGCATTTTCCCTATCATTCATTTAATACGGTGATCGATATGTTAAGGGAAGCTGCCATTGATCCGGAAGTCGCAACCATTAAAGTAACCTGTTACCGGCTGGCTTCAAACTCAAAAGTGATCAATGCACTTATCAATGCGGTCAGGAATGGGAAACAGGTAACTGCCATGATGGAATACAGGGCACGCTTTGACGAAGAAGCAAACCTGGAATGGAAAGTTATTCTTGAAGAAGAGGGCGTGAAAGTAATCGATGTGATACCGAACATGAAAGTCCATTCCAAACTTTGCCTTATAAAGAAAATGAAGGGTAACCGCTCTATTTATTATGGATTTGTAAGTACGGGAAACCTGAATGAGAAAACAGCAATGCTTTATAGCGACCACTGTCTGCTTACTTCAAATCGAAACATCATGGCAGATGTGAACCGTATGTTCACTTATATGGAGAAATGGAAGGAAGGTCCGGCGCCGCTGAAAGCCTGTAAAACATTAATTCCATGTCCAATTTATCTGCGCAAGGAATTAAATCATATGATTAATGCGGAAATCAAGGCAGCTAAAAACAAAAAAAGGGCGTCCATCACTTTAAAAATAAATTCACTTTCTGATGAGGAGCTCATATATAAACTATATGAGGCTGCGCGTGCAGGCGTTGAGATTAAACTGGTCGTTCGCGGAATCTTCTGTATGATGCCTGAAAATAAAAAATTTAAAAAGCCAGTCATGGCCATCAGTATTCTGGATGAATACCTTGAACATGCAAGAATTTATATTTTTCACAATCAGGGTAAAGAAAAAGTTTATATATCTTCGGCCGATTGGATGGTACGCAACCTGGATCACCGTGTTGAAGCAACATGTCCTGTGCTGGATTCAAAAATCAGGCAGGAGTTGAAGGAAATTCTTGAAATACAGCTTTCTGATAATGTAAAAGCTAGATGGCTCGACAATAATTTACAGAATCAATATAAAAAAGATCAATCAAAAAAAGTGCGCTCGCAGATCGAAATTTATCAATACCTCAGTCAGAAAATAAATAAAGGACCCGTTTTGACAGATTCCTCACCCATAACTAAATCTGAACTCACGGTTCCAGCATAAAATCCAGCCCATGATATTGGCAGCAATTGATATTGGTAGTAATGCAGCCAGGTTATTGATCACAGAGGTAATTGAGTCAGAGAAAAAACCTTTTTTCGAAAAACTTAATCTTGTTCGCGTCCCGCTCAGACTGGGTATGGATGTTTTTGAAAAGAAGGAAATTTCAGAAATAAAAACTTCCATGTTACTCAATACGATTCGTTCCTATAAATTCCTCATGGATGCTTACCAGGTTAAAAATTTTAAAGCAGCAGCTACTTCGGCCATGCGGGACGCCAAAAATGGTCCGGAGATTATTGAGACTGTCGCAGTAGCAACCGGAATCCGGATAGAGATCATCAGTGGTGATGATGAAGCCGCATACATTTATGAGAACCATATTGCCGAAAACTTAAATAGTGAGAATTCGTATTTATACATAGACGTTGGAGGCGGAAGTACCGAGCTGACCTGTTTTGCCGATAACCGGCTTCTTTTTAAAAAATCTTTTAATATTGGTACAATACGTCTTATTAAAAACCAGGTAACTGAAGCGCATTGGGACCAGATGAAGGATTTTCTCAAGAAAGAAATGAGGACTATGATAAAACATATTACTGCTATTGGTTCCGGTGGAAATATCAATAAAGTATTTTCTCTCTCCAAAAGAAAAGATGGTAAGCCGCTGCCACTTGAATTATTAAAAGACTATTATAAAGAACTGAATAGTTTTTCCGTTCCAGAACGGATGCGGCTGTACAATCTCAAAGAAGACCGCGCAGATGTAATTGTTCCAGCTCTTCTGATTTATATAAATGTAATGCGGTGGATTGATGCGGAAGAAATTTTCGTTCCTAAAATTGGCCTTGCGGATGGGATGATACAGGCACTTTACAAAGAATTGCAAACATTGCCAGAGTAGCTTCATGCGTTAAGCGTTAAGCTGAAACAATTTATCTTTACTCTTCAACCCGATAAAATGATTCCAAAAAAAATTACGACCCATATACTTCAGAATATGAAAGTGAATGGGGAACGGATTTCCATGATTACTGCATATGATTTTTCCTTTGCACGTTTATTTGACCAGGCGGGCATAGATGTGATCCTGGTGGGGGATTCGGCTTCGAATGTAATGGCAGGTCATGAAACCACACTGCCTATTACGCTTGATCAAATGATTTATCACGCTTCATCTGTGATTCGGGGCGTTGTGCGATCACTTGTAATTGTAGATCTTCCTTTCGGATCATATCAATCCAATTCAAAAGAAGCTCTGATATCGGCCATCCGGATCATGAAAGAAACAGGAGCTCATGGAGTAAAACTTGAAGGCGGAGAAGAAGTACTTGAGTCAGTGAAAAGAATTCTGGCTGCCGGAGTACCCGTCATGGGACATCTTGGACTCACACCACAATCCATTTATAAATTCGGAACTTACACAGTACGTGCAAAAGAGGAAATGGAAGCCAGTAAATTAAAAACCGATGCACGATTATTGGAACAAGCAGGTTGTTTTGCCATTGTGCTGGAAAAAATTCCAGCTATGCTTGCCAAAGAAGTTGCAGAAACAGTCAGTATACCCGTTATTGGAATTGGTGCAGGAAAATATTGCGATGGGCAGGTACTGGTCATGCACGACCTCCTGGGAATTAATACCGAATTCAAACCCCGTTTCCTTCGCCAATACTTAAACCTGCATGATCCGATTACAAAAGCCGTGCAACAATATATTAAAGATGTTAAGTCGAATGATTTCCCCAGTGAACAGGAACAGTATTAAACCTTCGGTTTCAAAATGAAAGTCATTTTTTGAAAAATGCAATAATTAGAGTAGATTAAAGAATATTATTTTCTATAATATTAATTATTCATGGTCATTCTCTACATATTTGACCAAATCTGTCTCTATTTTATCATATATTTTAATTTTTAGGGCTATCTTTCCATAACCAAAATGATGTAATATGAGAAAACTGCTAATCCTGTCGGGCATATTATTATTATCCTCCTCACTAATTTTTGCACAGTCAACTATTACCGGTAAAATAACTGACATTAAAACCGGGGCACCTATTACAGGTGTTTCTATAAAAATCAAATCTTCCAATAGAGGCACAACTACAGATAATCAGGGTTTATTTAAGATCCAGGCCAGTGCAAATGATATAATTGAAGTAAGTGCGGTGGGTTACAAAACACAATCGGTAAAAGTGGGTGCGCAATCAGATATTACGATAGCGTTGGAAGAAAGTTTAACAGACCTGGGGGAAGTTGTCGTTACGGGCAATCGGGGTTTGCCCAGAGTAAGGACTGAAAGTCCGGTTCCGGTTGATATTGTAAAATTAAATTCACTGGAGCAAACGACATCAGCGCCAAATCTCGAATCACAGTTAAATATGGCTGTTCCTTCATTTAATTATAATAAACAAAGCGGAGCGGATGGATCTGATGCTATCGATTTTGCAAGTCTTCGGGGACTTGGATATGATCAAACGCTGGTTTTGATTAATGGTAAACGCCGCCATCTTTCTGCATTTGTCAATGAATTTGGAACCAGGGGCCGTGGAAATTCCGGTACCGACCTTAACGCAATACCCGAAGCCGCTATCGATCGGGTGGAAATTTTACGTGATGGCGCATCCGCACAATATGGATCAGATGCCATAGCAGGTGTTATAAATATCATATTAAAAAAAGATGTAAACAAACTCTACGCCCAAATTGGAGTTAGCGGATATGACGATCCTACTTATAATACACTTAATAATGTGGATCCAAGTCAGTATTATACAGGAACAAATATAGACGGAAGGACCCTGAAGATCGATCTGAATTATGGCCTTCCTATAGGAAAGAATGGGGGGTTTATAAATATTGGTGCAAACTTCCTTACGATAGGTAAAACGTTCAGGGCACTTCCTGATACAAACTGGTCAACTAACCCTGATTCTAAAAAAGTTGCACCCTGGATCGCTGAATACAGAAGGGCATTTGGGGATGGATCAATAACTTCCGGCGGCGCCATGTATAATTTAGAAATACCATTGGCCGGAACGAAAACGACATTTTATTCTTTTGGCGGATACAACTATAAACATTCAAATGTATACGCGTGGACAAGAAATTTTGGAGACCATCCTGAAAAATTTCCGACAGATGCAGGGGGAAATCTCCTTTATGTTCCCAGTATAATGCGCGTTTTCGATCCTTCTCCGGGCGTATTGGATACAGCAAATGTCTATTATGATCCGCAGGAAGATGTTTATATAAAAGATATTTCCTTTGCTGCCGGAGTAAGAGGTACGGTTGGTAATAATTGGGACTGGGATCTGAGCAATGTGATTGGATATAATAATTTTCATTATTACGGTAATCAAACATTTAATGCAACACTCCCTGAGAATGTCGTAGCAACTCAAAACCGTTTCGACGATGGTGGGTTTGATTTTTTACAAAACACCACCAATTTAGATGTTACCAGGAGATTCAATTCTATTGCGCATGGATTAACTTTTTCATTCGGACTGGAATTCCGATATGAAAACTATCAAATATTTGATGGTGAAGAGGCTTCATATGCAAGTTATCCTCCCACACAAAAATATTATCCAATCACAGGTGATACAAGGGATGTGGCTTCCGGCTCACAGGGATTTCCGGGATTCAGACCTTCTGATGAAGTAAATGCAAGTCGCACAAATGTGGGTGGCTATCTGGAAGGATCTCTTGACGTAACAGAAAAATGGCTGGTCGATGGTGCATTAAGGCTTGAAAATTATTCCGATTTTGGTTTTGTTAATACTTACAAATTTGCTACCCGATATAAACTAACGGATAATTTTAATCTGAGAGGTTCAGTGAGTACGGGTTTCCGTGCACCTTCTCTTCAGCAGATCAATTTCAGTAATATCAATACAAACATAGTTGCCGGCAGCCTGCAATATATCTGGCTGGCTCCTAACACCAGCGCAGTTGCAAAGGCAGCGGGTATACCACCATTGAAGCAGGAAACCTCCGTGAATTACAGCCTTGGTTTTGCATGGAAACCTGTAAATAATTTTACGGTAACTGTTGATGGATACCTTATCAAGTTGAAGAATCGTATTATATTCTCAGGACAATTTTCAGCGACTGATTCTGTATTAGCTCCCTATATCCCGACAACTCCGCCGCTCAATTCAGTTCAGTTCTTTGCAAATGCAGTTAACACAACAAATGAAGGAGTTGATGTTGTACTGGAATACAATAAAAGGTGGGGAAGAAACGGACTTAAAGTATTATTTGCCGGAAATATTCAGACAATTACAATAGATAAAATTAATATTCCTGCGCCGTTGAATGACAACTATTTGGATCGCCAGACTTTTTTCAGCACACGTGAACAGGCATTCTTGATTGCTTCTGCACCGCATTCAAAATTTTCAATGAATATCGAATATGATATGAATCAATTTGCACTGGGTACTCATCTTACATACTATGGCAAACTTACAACACAAGGTTATGGGTATGCTACAGCGGCAGGCGCACAGCCCGGTCAGCCTGGCGGAGCCGGAATTTCCGACGCGGGTCTTGGTTACGACCCTTATGTTGAACTGGACAATGGAACTGGAACAGTTCCTGAAAATTTTGTATTCAATCCCAAAATGACGACCGACCTCTATCTTTCTTATAAAATAACTAAAAACGTTTCATGGATCATTGGCGTTGATAATATATTCAATGTTCATCCTGATATTTCAGCTACGGCAGGTGCCAAAAACGCTTCATGGGGTGACAGTGAATCCGGCGGTCCCTTTGATGCTGTTCAAATGGGTTACAATGGAACAAGATTATGGACCAACGTGGTTCTTCACTTTTAAAAATAATTTAAAAATATTATTAAAGACCATCCTACTTAAAAGGGATGGTCTTTTAGTTTAAATAATTCTCGAACATATTCCCATACTCCCATACTCCCATACTCCCATACTTTCTTAATAACTTGCGTTTTCAATCGAATGATATGGATTTCTTAAAAGAACTTGGTATTCATGCACGAAACGCCGGGAGCTCTACCGGATTGAAATGGTATGACAACCCGAAACAAACTATTGAATCTTTTTCTCCCGTCGATGGGAAAAAGATTGCGGCAGTTTCTGAGACCACAGCAGAGAATTATAATCAAATTGTTCTTCAGGCACAGGCGGCATTTTTAATTTGGAGAACATGGCCCGCACCGAAGCGTGGTGAAATTGTTCGCCAGGTGGGCGTAGCACTTCGCGAAAAAAAACATGCGCTTGGAAGTCTCGTAAGCTATGAAATGGGTAAGAGCCTGCAGGAAGGACTTGGAGAAGTGCAGGAAATGATTGACATCTGTGATTTTGCCGTTGGTCTTTCACGTCAGCTTCATGGATTTACCATGCATAGCGAAAGACCGCAGCACCGCATGTATGAACAATGGCATCCATTGGGAATTGTAGGAATAATTTCTGCATTTAATTTTCCAGTCGCTGTCTGGAGCTGGAATAGTATGCTGGCCTGGGTTTGTGGAAATGTTGTTATTTGGAAAGGTTCGGAAAAAACACCTTTGTGTTCACTCGCATGTCAGCAGATTATTTCAGAAATTTTTAAAAAGAATGAAGTGCCGGAAGGTGTGAGTAATATTATTACCGGAGGGCGGGAAGCAGGAGAATGGATGAGTGCAGATCACCGTATACCGCTGGTTTCTGCAACAGGATCCACACGTATGGGCAGGGCGCTGGCTTCAGTCGTTGCCTCAAGGCTTGGAAAATCTCTATTAGAGCTCGGCGGTAATAATGCAATCATAATTAGTGAACATGCGGATCTTGACATTGCTGTCACAGGTGCATTGTTTGGTGCCGTAGGAACAGCAGGTCAACGTTGCACAAGTACGAGAAGGCTCATCATCCAGGAGAAGATTTATGAAAAAATAAAAAATAAACTGGTCAGCGCATATACACAGCTAAAAATCGGAGATCCATTGAATGAAAAAAATCATGTAGGTCCGCTTATTGATAAGCAGGCAGTTAATATGTACGAGGGAGCTATCGAAGCCTGCAAAAAACAAGGTGGCCATTTTATAGTTGAAGGTGGAGTTTTATCCGGTGATGGGTATGAAAGCGGATGTTATGTGAAACCATGTATAGCTGAAGCGAAACCCGAATTCGAAATCATTACACAGGAAACTTTTGCCCCGATTCTTTATTTGCTGAAATATAAAACGCTGGACGAGGCAATTCAGATTCAGAATGATGTGCCCCAGGGACTTTCTTCAGCCATCATGACCCTGAATCTGCGCGAGGCTGAACAATTTCTTTCTCAAAACGGTAGTGACTGTGGAATAGCAAATGTGAATATTGGCACATCCGGTGCTGAAATCGGAGGGGCTTTTGGCGGAGAAAAAGAAACTGGCGGCGGAAGGGAAAGCGGAAGTGATGCCTGGAAATCATATATGAGACGCCAGACAAATACTATTAATTATTCAACAAAGTTACCCCTTGCCCAGGGGATCCAGTTTGATCTGTAGTGTAAAACACCCGGCATCCCCTGAATGCTGCCTCTTTGGTCTCTCTTTGGTCTCTCGGATTCCGAGAGACCAAAGAGAGACCAAAGAGAGACCAAAGAGAGAAATCAGGGTAAATCCCGGGAGAAAACGTGTAGCTGACAGAGATTTGTTACGCGTTTCGCGTTAAGCTTTCAGCGTTAAGCGTTCAGCCTTAAGCATTAAGCCTCAAACGATATAATATAAAAATTGCACCTGCGTTTATATATCCAATGAACCCGACCAGAATTTATCGTTGCTTATTAATCCTTTTTCTTCCTCTTTTGATATCCAGCTTTCTACCGGCTCAGATAAGACTGGCAGCTTTGGGAGGGATCCAATCTTCTAACCTCATTGAAAAAAATTCGATACCGGGATATGATACTGCCAAAGGGAATTATATTTCACCCAACACGGGATTCCAGTTGGGTGTTTTAGCTGAAATACCATTTGGTAAGCATAATCTCTATCTACAGCCAGGCATTCTATATAGTTCTAAAGGAAATCAATTTCAGAGATACTATGATTCCAGTGTAAATCAAAATGATACGCTGTATAATCAGTACACGTTAAACCTGAATTATGTGGAAATCCCACTTTATTTAACCTGGAAACTTTCTCTTTCCAAAGACCAGAAAAATCATTTTTTCATTAGTGCCGGTCCTTATTTTGCGTTTATTTATAGTGCTAATCAGTCTTATCAGAACCGGGTTCTGCAGTATAATTCTTCAAATTATCTTTATCAGTCAGGCACGGAAGACCTGCCGGTGGGCATAGGCCCGCAAAAATATAAAACTTATGATTTAGGTATTGACGCAAAAGCGGGTTTTGAACTTGGAAATGTTCTCATAAGCGCCTATTTCAGCAGGGGTCTGACGAATGCATATACGGCTTTATATCCTTCAAGCTTTCATAATCAGGTATTTGGAGGATCATTTGGCATCTGGTTAAATAATCCCAAGCCAGTCTCCCAGCCATTAAAAGACTCAGATAATGATGGAACCCCGGATCGGGATGATTCATGCAAGACAATTCCCGGACCGCCGAGATGGCATGGTTGTCCAATACCCGATTCTGATCATGATGGTATAAACGATGAGGAAGACTCATGTAAAACAGTCCCCGGTCTTTTCCGTTATCATGGATGTCCAATACCTGATACAGATGAGGACGGAGTTAACGATGAAGAAGATTCCTGTAAAACAGTTCCCGGACCAGCAAGATACCACGGATGTCCGATACCTGACAGGGATCAGGATGGAGTAAATGATGAATTGGATAAATGTCCAGACCTGCCGGGTCCGGCAGAAAACCAGGGTTGCCCTGTTCTTAAAACGGCTATCAATAAACGGGCGCAACTTGTGGCTGCAAACGTTACGTTTGATATCAATAGTACGCGTCTTACTGCAGGATCTTATCCGGCTATAAAGGAGCTGGCAGACAGTCTGAAAACAAATCCGGATCTTGATTTGGTTATTGAAGGTCACACAGATGATGTAGGCAATCAGGCCTATAACCAAAAGCTTTCCATAAACAGGGCAGAAACAGTCAAAAAAGTACTTATAAAATTAGGAATTGCCTCCGGCCGTATCCATACTAAAGGTTACGGTGATTTCCGCCCGGTAGCAACAAATGACAATGCAGAAGGAAGAGCGAAAAACAGACGTGTGGTCTTCGTATTCCAATTAAAGAACCGTTAAAAACCTATATTCGATTAGCATATATATTAAACATATGTCGATCTTTGCGGGTCCAAATAATTTAAAATAATCATATAAGCGGGTAAATATTCTTTTAACGATTTCTTGTTCCATAAATACTTCATGATGAATATTCGTATCAAACAGACTTTTTTCTTTTTACTCCTTGCATTATTTTCTACAACATCATTTGCACAGGGAACTAATAACAAATCAGAACTGGTTAAGGGATGGCACCTCCTCGACAAGGAAAAAGACGGTGTGTACGGAATCAGCCTTGATAAAGCATATGATTTTCTTCGTTTAAAAAATCTTAAAAGCAAACAAGTTTTAGTTGCTGTGATAGACTCAGGTGTGGATACTTTACAGGAAGATCTGGTTCATATTTTATGGACCAACCCAGGTGAAATCCCAGGCAACGGCATTGATGATGACCATAACGGTTATGTAGATGATATTCATGGATGGAATTTTATTGGAGGAAAAGATGGTACAAATGTGAAAGATGATTCACAGGAAGAAGGGAGGGTGTATTATAAATACAAGGAACTATTCGACAATAAAAATATTATCGAAGACAGCATGAGTTCAGAGAACCGTGATCATTATGAAATGTGGGTAAAAGCAAAAAAGAAAATCATGGGCGATGGAAGCGACGACGGAGTAGACCTGCTGATGCTGAAACGCGTTGTGAGTGCCTGCATTAAAAGTGACAGTCTTCTCCAGGTTGCCATGGGCAGGAAAGAATATACAGGAAACGATCTGGACAGTTTTTTGGCAAAAGATATGGATACTCGTACAGCAAGATCTGTTCTGCTCTACCTTTTCAAGGAAAATCATATCATGGATATGACAAATACTACTTTCATCTCCGACTTTACAGAACAGGCAGACAGGGAAGAAAAGAAAATGGAAATAAAGGAAACAGCTCCTAAAAATTATCGGGGCGATATTGTAAAGGATAATGAAAACGATATTACGGACAGTGTTTATGGCAATAATGATATCATGGCGTCGGATCCCATGCATGGCACACATGTAAGTGGCATTATAGGTGCTGAACGAAATAATGCCATAGGAATAAACGGCATTGCAGATAATGTCAGGATTATGATGATACGTGCAGTGCCGAATGGAGATGAACATGACAAAGACATCGCTTTGGCTATCAGATATGCGGTAAACAACGGCGCAAAGGTTATCAATATGAGTTTTGGGAAAAATCTTTCTCCTCAAAAATCATGGGTTGATGACGCTGTTAAATATGCAGAATCCAAAGGTGTGTTACTTGTTCACGCAGCGGGAAATGATGCCGAAAATGTTGATTCAGTAGACAATTTCCCCAACCCAAATTATAAAAATTCACGTTCTCACGCGAAAAACTGGATTACTGTTGGAGCAAGCAGTGATCCCAGGGCTGAAGAGAATTTTAAAAGCTATACAGCATCCTTTTCCAACTACGGCAAAAAAGAAGTAGATGTATTTGCTCCGGGCACACGAATCTATTCTACACTTCCGGGAGGTAATAAATATGGAAATCTCGATGGAACCAGTATGGCTGCTCCGGTCGTAACAGGCGTTGCTGCCTTGATTCTGGAGTATTTCCCAAGCCTCAGTCCTGAAGAAGTAAAGTATTGTATTGAGAAATCTGCAGTGATGCCTACTGTAAAAGCAAAGAAACCAGGAACAGAAAATGAAATGGTGCCTCTTTCTGATCTGAGTGTTTCCGGCGGAATACTGAATGCATACGGAGCGGTGAAGCTGGCCTCTGCGATTGCTGATCCTAAGAAAAAGGATGTGCAGAAAACTTCTCTGCAGAAAGAAAGAAATTAATCTGTCTTTCCCGGAATAAATTCCAGATAGCAAATTGCTTAAAGTAATTTGCTATTTTTTATGCCCCTGATACAACGACGTCTTCACCGAATTGCTATAAGTAGTTTTTTCTTTCTTGCAGGAATCTGCTTTGCATCCTGGGCATCCCGTATACCCGATATACAAGCCAAATTACAACTTAATAGTGCTGCACTGGGCGGGATTCTTCTTTGCCTTCCGATAGGATTACTATGCTCATTACCAATAGCTGGTTTTCTTGTTGCAAAATATGGGAGCCGCATCATTGTGATGCTTGCTTCTGTTTTATATGCTACTACCCTTCCAGTGCTTGGAGTTGCAAATTCTTCCACTCAACTGATGATTACTTTATTCTTTTTTGGATTTGGTGGCAATATGTTAAACATTTCAATCAATACGCAGGCCGTTGGAACGGAATCATTGTATCAAAAACCTATTATGGCTTCTTTCCATGGCATCTGGAGCACAGCGGGTTTTACCGGTGCTGCAGTTGGAACCATAATGGTTCGTTTTCATATAATACCGCCCTATCATTACTTATGCATTACAGGGCTTGCGGTCCTTATCCTTTTTATTTTTTCGGGTAAATTAATTCATAAGGACAGTAACCGTGATGAAAAACAACCCATTTTTGCACGGCCAGATAAATCAATAATAAATTTCGGACTGATTGCATTTTGTTCTATGATCTGCGAAGGAGCCATGTTCGACTGGAGCGGAATATATTTTCTGAAAGTTGTTAAACCCGGGGCAGCCTGGGTCACAGTTGGATATACGGCATTCATGTGCACCATGGCTACAGGAAGATTTGTAGGAGACTGGGTAGCATACAGACTGGGAATGAAAAGAATGCTTCAACTGAGTGGATTAATGACAGCATCAGGTCTGTTACTAGCGGTTTTTTTCCCACAATTTATAACTGCCACCATCGGATTCTTAATTGTGGGAGCAGGTGTTTCCTCTGTTATACCGATGGTCTACAGCACAGTTGGAAAATCAAAAATAATGTCGCCCGGTGTAGCTATTGCAGCTGTTTCGACAATTGGTTATCTGGGGTTTTTATTTGGTCCCCCTTTTATAGGTTTTATCGCCCAGGCCACCAGTCTGCGCGTTTCATTTGGCTTCATCGCTCTTATGGGAACTATGATTGCGGTAATTGCAACGAAGACTAAGATAGTGTGGTAGTGTGGTAGTGTGGTAGTGTGGTAGTGTGGTAGTTGAAATTCGGATTTCCACTACCACACTACCACACTACCACACTTATTATTTGTTGCCAGTTATTTGTTATAAACTACTGCCTTCAACGAAATCATATCATCCATCACATTAACGGTTTCTTTCAGATAGATATCCGTTTTGCGGCTATCGACCCATTGTTTATATCTATCCGCCTTATCCTTATCCTCAGTATATTTTAGTGTATCCTGTGGTATTGAATAGATATTCATAGGCACAGTTAACTTACTGACAGAATCGATTTGTTTTACAGTTGCGCGAATCATTTTTTGTTCATCCTGGTATATTTTCAGATTCAGAGGATACATTTTATCATTCTGTTTATCAAGCCAGGCTGCATCATTGGAAATGGTCGTGAAAGCCGTATTAGTACTGGTTCTTTCTGTACTTGAAGTTCTTATATTGTTTATATCATACGCATATTTCCATGTGGTATAATCTGCTTTTGGCATTTCGTCCCAGGCCAACGCGTCCGGTTGATCTTTCTCACGAATCTTATAATGCTCATAAAGATCAGGCAGCACTATATCAGAAAACACTCCGCGCAATTGGGTGGAACCTCCATTTATACGATAAAATTTCTGCAGGGTAAGTTTTACTGTACCCAGTGGCCCTCCCATATCATTATAACCAATATTTTTATCCAATGGAATATTTCTCTGAACCGTTCCCTTTCCATAAGTGCTGGTGCTGCCGATTATAATACCTCTATGGTAATCCTGAATGGCAGCAGCAAAAATTTCTGAAGCCGAAGCACTGAATTCATTTACCATAACTGCGAGCGGACCATCATATAAAACACTTTTATCACGGTCATTCAATACCTGAGGTTTGCCATCGCGGTCGCGTACCTGAACTACAGGACCCTGTTCAATGAAGAGTCCTACCATTTGCACAACATCAATCAGGGAACCACCACCGTTGTTGCGCAGATCGAGGACAATTCCATCCACCTTTGCCTCCTTAAGCTTGATAATTTCCCTTGCCACATCTACAGAACAGCGATTACCTTTGGGATTATCGAAATCAGCATAAAACTCCGGAAGGAAAATATATCCGATTTTTCCTTTATCACTCTGAATGATTACACTCTTGGCAAACTTTTCATCCTGAACAATCTCGTCCCTTACCAGACTAACCACCTTAACAGATCCATCTGCTTTTTTCAATGTTAGTTTTACTTCTGTTCCTTTATTACCCCGGATGATTTTTACTGCATCTTCTACCATATAACTTGAAAGGTCAACCGGTTCCTGATTGCCCTGAGCTACTTTCAGAATGACATCTCCCACATTAACCTGACCTGATTTCCAGGCCGGACTGCCAGTTACCAGCGTAACAATTTTAATTGTTCCTTCTTCATCACGAAGTGCAGCCCCGATGCCGTAAAAACGACCACTCATATCTTCATCGAATGATCTTTTTTCAACAGGCGGGAAATAATCTGTATGAGGATCCATACATTGAACAATGGTCTCTACGAAAACATTGAAGAAATTATCCTCGTCCGCTTTTATTTTAAGATGATCATAAAATCTGTCTGTTACTTTAAGTGTTCTGTCTCTGGCTTCCTTCTCAAGCTGATCATTGGTTTTTGCAACATAACCGGGTTTGCCTTTTGCGGCAGTTTGCTGATCCAGTAGTTCAGCATATTTTTCAAGCGAAAGATATTTTAATTTTTTCCTGATCTCTTCCTTTTGCGCTGCAGTATTAACAGGAAAATCCAGTTTGTCATAATCCAGGTTAACTGTTTCCTGCTTGTTAAAATCAAATGGTTGCGCAAGAATCTCGTGGGAGATATTCTGTGTTTCCTGTAACCTTTTTTTGTAAATGACCAGTACTGCAGGAACAAACTGAACAGGTTCCTTACCTAGAATTTCATCATCAAGCTGGTTTTGAAATTTTGATAACTCCTGAATATCTGATTTCAGGAAGATTTTTTTCTCCACATCTTCTTCTCCCAAAAATTTTTTAAATACTTCCCTCGAAAATTGATCGTCAATATTTTTAGGACTGTAATGAATCTCTTCAAGCAATTCGCTCACATTTTTCAGTATTCTCTCATATTTAGTGGGTGGATCACCGGCAAACGCAAAAGCCTTGATTGCTATAACAACTCCAATTACGGAAACGAACAGAACAATAGGTAAATTCCTTTTATTGAACATAAGTGAAAACAGTTTTGACATTGTCCAAAAATAACGATTAATGCTTCTGTATTGTTGTTGTTTAGCTGAATATTAACCACCTGTATACGTCAGCGGCAAATAGGGTTGACGGAAGACCAATTCCCAATTGCCGGATTACAAATTTTCCTTAGATTTGCAACCCAAATGGTGGTTGTAGCTCAGCTGGTTAGAGCACTAGATTGTGGTTCTAGGGGTCGCGGGTTCGAACCCCGTCATCCACCCATTTTTTCTTCAATACATCTCTGGATCTGATCATTTTAATACCAGTGCGGTTAACATTCTCTTTACAAAACGATTAGGCACACTCCTTGAACTCCAAATTTATTTTTCTCAGAGTATGAAAATTTCCCTGTCTGGTATTTTGACGGTTTATTTCCTGTTCACGTATCCCGTTAATACTTTCTCTCAGGATTCAACAAGACCTGCCATTCCATCTTTACCTCCTGATTCAACTTTACCTGCAACTCCGTTAATAGTTATGCCGAAGGATTCCATACCACAAAAGGCGGATTCTGTTCCCTCGGGCACAAAAACACAGTTATTAGTCCCTGTACGACAGGATTCTGCATCAAATTCCCAAACACTAATTTCCACGGATTCTACTCAGCGCAAAAGCCGGAAAGCACAAACAAATTTTAACCGTTCAGGATTTGCAGGCGGACGGGGCAACGGAAGGCAGTCACCCGCCATCGGACATTTTTACGGGCGGGTTGTGGATGCAAAAACAAATAAAGGAATGGACGGAACTTCCGTTCAGCTTGTCATGGCAATATTTGATACACTCACTCGGAGTCGCCGGGATTCTGTAATACGTGGAGCAATTACCCCATCCAATGGGGATTTTAGTTTTGAGAGTCTTCCCATTTTTGGCAATTACAGGTTGAAATTAACGGCTATTGGATACAAATCTTTGGATCAGAGAGTTGCATTTAACTTTGCCGATGCTCAAAGCACAGATCCTGATCAGAGACTAGGCGCGGTAGATAAAGATTTGGGAAATATAAAAATGCAGACCGATCCTCAAAGCTTGCAGGCTGTAACAGTCACAGCAGATAAACCCCTTATTCAGCTGGGAATTGACAGGAAGATTTATAATGTTGAAAAAGACATCTCTGCTTCCGGTGGATCTGCAGTGGATATCATGAAAAATATACCTTCACTATCTGTTGATATTGACGGGAACGTCTCATTGAGAAACGCGCCACCTACGATTTTTGTTGATGGGAGACCCACCACCTTGACGCTGGATCAGATTCCCGCGGATGAAATAGAAAGTGTTGAAATTATTACAAATCCGGGAGCAAAGTTTGATGCCTCGGGTGGTGTTTCAGGGATTCTGAATATCGTTATGAAAAAAAACCGTAAGCCCGGATACAATGGGGCTATTCGCGCAGGGATCGATAAAAGAGGCGGGTATAATCTGGGCGGAAATTTAAATATTAAAGAAGGGAAATTTAATTTTTTCCTAAGCGGAAATTTTAATCACAGGAAAACGATTTCTCCCGGCACCATTGACCAGCTGACTTTCATATCTGAACCGGAGTACCAATTACACGAAGTTGACAGCAACGTTACCAACAGTCACTTTGCATTTGCCCGTTTTGGAATGGACTTTTTTATGGATAACCGGAATACATTTACAATATCCGGGACCATGGTGAATGGCAAATCTACGCCAACAACAAACAGTGGAATCACAACAGACACCTTGTTCAGTGATGGCTATTCGAACAGTTCGTTTACACAACGTAATTCCAATACAACTTCAAATTTCAATAATAAATCAGGCATGATCAGCTTTAAACATAATTTTCCAAGATCAGGAGAAGAATGGACGGCTGACGCGAACTATACCCGGGGAACTACAGTTAGTGTGAACCCAATAACATCCTATCTCTATGATATTCCCGATGGACCACTTACAAGTATCTATGAACAGCAAACAAATTCTTCGGGGAACAACGAATTCATTACAGCGCAAACCGATTTCACCAATCCATTTACAACTAAATCAAAATTGGAAGCCGGCGGGCGGGTCGCAATCCGTAATATCAGTAACCTGAATAACTTCAACACGGTAGACAGTGAAGGAAATTTGATTTATCAGCCCCTCCTTTCTTCAGATTATAAATACCATGATCAGGTGCTTGCAGGCTATATTCAGTATTCGAACACGGTTGGCAATCTGGGTTTTCAATTAGGTTTGCGAGGTGAAAATTCCAGTTATAGTGGATCTAATAATTATGCAGAACAAGACGAATCGAACCCGGGCGGTCTTAAAGATACAGTTGGAACATTCAGCAATAATTACCCCATCAGTCTTT
This sequence comes from uncultured Bacteroidota bacterium, assembly GCA_963711345.1. Taxonomy (GTDB): domain Bacteria; phylum Bacteroidota; class Bacteroidia; order Chitinophagales; family Chitinophagaceae; genus Puia. Next base: position 3,382,778 of record CAVQDS010000002.1, read on the forward strand.
TCCCAAGTATTTTTTTAACGGAAAAATTAAACAGCTCACAAGACCTTCAATTGAATTATACCAGGAGGATAGACAGGCCAAGTTTTCTTGAGCTCTCACCATATACGGATTATTCGGACTCCCTAAACCTGAGCCGTGGAAATCCGAATCTCAAACCACAGTTTACAAATTCTTTTGAAATGGCCTACCAGTTGAATTATCAGAAGAACACATTCCTGGCTTCTTTATATTATAAATATACCACAGACCTCATCACCCGTTATCAGACCACGGAAATCAATCCACTGACAGATTCGATCGTGCTGATCAATACTTATATCAATGCAAATTCAAGCTATGTTGGAGGACTCGAATTGATTGGACGAAACAGCCTGACAAGATGGTGGGACCTTACAACCAACCTGAATATCTATACATCAAAAATCAATGCAGCTGATTCCATCCCCACCGCTCCGGCCAGTTATAGCTGGTTTGCCAAAATAAACACAACCTTCAAATTTCTCAAAAAGTTCACCTTACAGGTTACGGGCGATTATACTTCCAAAACCGTTCTCCCTCCTGGCGGAACGGCAGCACAGGTAACTGGTGGAAGAGGCGGAGCCGGTACTGTAAGTGGCAACGCACAGGGATATTCCCTTCCAACAGGAGGTGTAGATGGATCTCTTAAATATGAATTCATGAAAAATAAGGCTGCAAGCCTGACGTTCACGATCAACGATATCTTTGCCACCCGCAGATCTGATATATATATAAACTCCCAATATTCTACCCAACATTCCCTCCGCTACAGAGACCCTCAGTTTTTCCGATTACAGTTTAATTATCGTTTTGGAAAAATGGATGTGTCTCTTTTTAAGCGTAAAAACAACAGAGAGGAACAGGATAATCTCCAAAACAACGTAGAAAGCCCTGTAAATTAATGAGTTATTTGCTCATTAGAACCCCCGGCAGGGTCTTGATCATTTTTTACTTTCAATGTTATACTGTAAAATTGCACGCCTTCAGGCATGTTTAACATCATTTGAAAAAAGTATGGCGAAGAATTTATTGATCGTGGAGTCCCCGGCAAAAGCGAAGACCATTGAAAGAATTCTGGGTGAAGATTTTGAGGTTAAAAGTTGTTATGGCCATATCCGTGACCTGGAAAGGGCTGATATGGGAATCGATCTGAATAATAAATACAAACCTCGTTATATTGTTCCGGAGGATAAGCAAAAGGTTGTCAAGGAATTAAAAAGCCTCGCTAAAAAGTCAGGTGAAGTATGGCTTGCAACGGATGAGGACCGGGAAGGAGAAGCCATCAGCTGGCATCTTTGCGAAGTACTGGGTTTAGATCCTAAAATAACAAAACGCATTGTTTTTCATGAAATTACAAAACCTGCTATAGAATCAGCTGTAAAAAAACCAAGAACAGTCGATATGAATCTTGTAAACGCCCAGCAGGCCAGGCGCATCCTGGATCGCATCGTTGGATTTGAGCTGAGCCCTGTGTTATGGCGGAAAATGAGCATGAAGAATAATCTGAGTGCAGGGAGGGTTCAAAGTGTAGCGGTACGCATCATTGCGGAGAGAGAAAGAGAGATAAATGCATTTCTTCCGCAAAGTACATTCCGGATAGAAGCATCTTTTTCTTCAAAGGATATTTCAGGAAAAAATGTTGTCTTTTCAGCCGAAGGGAAAAAATATGCGGAAGAATCGGGTGCTGAAAAATTTTTGCAAACCTGCCTGAATGCAAAATACACAGTTACCGACATTCAGATAAAACCTGGTAAAAAATCTCCTGCCGCACCTTTCACTACTTCTACTCTTCAGCAGGAAGCAAGTCGCAAACTTGGATATGGCGTTAGCCGGACGATGCTGCTTGCCCAGAAATTATATGAAAGCGGCAAGATCACCTATATGCGAACAGATAGCGTGAGCCTGAGTGAAACAGCGATGGAAAATCTACGGTCCGAAATCAATAGTAAATTCGGAAATAAATATTATCAGAAACGCGCTTTCAAAAACAAAAATGAAAATGCGCAGGAAGCACATGAAGCTATCCGCCCGACTTACATGGAAAATATGAGTGTGGAAGATGCTGATTGTCGCAAGTTGTATGAACTCATATGGAAAAGGACCATGGCATCTCAGATGTCGGATGCGGAATTGGAAAAAACCATAGCTCTGATTCAGATTTCTACAAATAAGGAAGAATTAAAAGCCACCGGTGAAGTTTTAAAATTCGATGGATTCCTTAAAGTGTATCGGGAAGACCGTGATGATGATGATATTTCAGAAGAAGAAAATCAGGAAGGCATGTTACCTCCTTTATCCGTTAATCAACAATTAACTCTACTGGAAATGCGTGCCACAGAGAGGTTCAGCAGACCCCTTCCCAGGTATACCGAAGCTTCACTGGTAAAAAAACTGGAAGAACTTGGCATTGGCAGACCTTCTACATATGCACCAACTATTTCCACTATTCTGAAAAGAGGTTATGTTGAAAAACGCGATAAAGAAGGTGTGATACGGAATTTCAGGATCCTGAAACTCAAGGAAAATAAGATCAGCAAAATATCTGAACAGGAAACTACAGGGGCTGAAAAATCAAAATTATTTCCGACAGATCTGGGGCTGGTAGTTACTGATTTTTTGAAACAATATTTTGATGATATCATGGATTATAATTTCACGGCACGTATAGAAGCGGAGTTCGATGAGGTTGCCAGTGGTAAAATCGAATGGAATAATATGATCGATGATTTTTATATCCCATTTAAAAAAGATGTGGATAACACTATTGAAAAGGCAGAACGTATCAGTGGTGAAAGAGAATTGGGCATAGATCCTGTTTCAGGTAAAAAACTTATTGTTCGAATGGGCCGGTATGGTCCAATGGCTCAGATCGGAGAACAAAACGATGAAGAAAAACCCCGATTCGCAAAATTAAAAAATACACAAAGCATCGAGACCATCAACCTTGAGGATGCATTGGAATTATTTAAACTGCCACGGAACCTGGGAACTTTTGAAGGTTCCGATCTGACAGTGAGCATCGGAAGATTTGGTCCCTATATAGCTCACGACAAGAAATTTTATTCCCTCGGAAAAGAATTTGATCCCTATACCATCGGCCTGGATGAAGCTGCTCCCATTGTAGTTGAAAAAAGAGCCGCCAAAGAACAAAGGACAATTAAAGTATTCGAAAAAGAAAAAATTCAACTACTTCGCGGACCTTATGGACCCTATATCAAACAAGGTCTGCGCAATTATAAAATCCCAAAAGAAAAGCAGGAAAACGTGGAAACACTTGAACTGCCCGAAATTAAAGCCATCATTGAAGAAGTGAAAGCTAATCCTCCTAAAAGAGTCCCAAAGAAAAAGAAATCCTCATAAGATTTTTAAAAATCTTTCGTTATCCAATCATAGCCGACAGTTCCGGACCGGAAATAAACATCCGGAAAGGATTTGTGGATAAGATTGTCATTGCATTTTTTTTAACTTCTGCGATATTCATCCCGTTAACCCTGACTGTATATCGCCTGAAGAAAAAATTTCTACCCCATGCAGGAATCCAAAGAGATCAAAGCTTTGCTTCATCTGATAGATGATCCGGATGAAGAAGTATTTACAACCGTAAGTAACCGGATTATCAGTTACGGCCGGGGGATAATACCAAACCTTGAATATTTATGGGAAAATACACTGCAGGATTCTATTCAGGAAAGAATAGAAATGCTAATTCACAGACTTCACTACAGGGATCTTACCGAAGATTTTCAAAGATGGAAATCCAGCAGCTATCATGATCTGTTAACCGCCAGTCTGCTGGTATCTAAATTTCAGTACCCTGACCTGGCCACAAGTCCTGTACTCGAAGAGATCGAGAAATTGCGCCGGAATATATGGCTGGAATTAAACAGCTATCTTACTCCGCTCGAACAGGTGAATGTTCTTACAAGTATTATTTATGGTTACTATAATCTAAAAGGAACTGAGGTAGGATACCAGCATCCGGAGGAATTTCTGATTCATAAGGTGATCGAAACTAAAAGAGGAAATACCATAATAAATGGTATAGTTTATTTACTGCTGAGTGAATTACTGGATATCCCGGTGAAAGTAATTAATATTCCGCGCCAGTTTGTGCTTGCATATATTAAACCGGAACTGGCAGATGAAGGAAATGAGAAAGCAGCCATCGATCGTATCGAGTTTTTTATAGATCCAATGAGCGGTCAGGTATTTACGCACAAAGATGTAATGAATTATTTCAACAGGATCGCCATCACACCTTCAGATATTCATTTTAAGCCATCAACTCATATTCGGATCATGCAGTCATTGCTGGAAGAATTCAGTAAATGTTTCGATAATGAGTCGAATCTTTATAAGAAAACAGAGTTGCTCATGCTCTCCCGCATGCTAAGTGAATAATATTGCTGCAGATCCTGCATTTTTCTCTTCGGTAAAACAACGGCAATTACCGTAATTTGGCAAAAATTAAGTTGTAATGCCTGTTAAAAACTGGCTTAGATTTCTCACTGCTTTAATTCTGTTATGCTGTTTTTACTGTCACGCAAATGCGCAGGCTAAGAAAAAACGTATTATACATCATCGCCAGAAGATAGATACATCTGCGATGGACCTGAATTCAAGAATCTCCGATTCCATTTTACGCGAAGCTGAAATCAAGGATACCACTGTTCCATATATGGTGAATAAGATTGAAACCTATTCATTTAGTTTAAATCGCGCCGAAAATTTTCTGGACAGGAGTTTTGATACAGCCGGAATAATAAAATACATATCAGGACTTGAACGCGGTCTGAATTACTTTCATGAGAGGCTTGAACGAAATGATAATCCGCTCAACCTGCGCAACCTGAATACCTCACTAGTACTCTTAAACGAATCAAAAGAGACACTGGAGGATTGGAACAAATCATTAGATGTGTACATTGAAGAATTAAATAAAATTCACCAACGGATCAGGGAAGTAAAACACGACAGTAGTTTATTAAATGATTCGCTTGATGCAGTTCTGCATGGACAGATGAAGGCAATGCATACCCATTCCCTCTTACTCGATTCAATACTTCATTCAACAACTATTAAAGTAAATACGCTAAGGGACAGGGTCTCTATAAACTATTTAGTAGTCCAGGATCTTCAGTCGGAAATTAATGACCGCCAGCAAACTATTTCTGAAGCGATGTGGAACCCCGAAGAAGCTCCTTTACTGGATCTCAGGCCGGCTGATTATGAAATAACGCTTCAGGATGTTTTGAAGGATTGCCTTGGCCGGTCTGCACGCGTCGTAAAAAGATTTATGTCCACTACCTGGGATACGAGATCGATTAATATGGGAATATGGACCTTTCTATTAATCTGGTTTTTAATCATACTCCGGATGCTTCGAAAAAAACCGGACATGGATGTGATAATGGGAAATTTGGTGTTTCTGAAAAAATCGGCAATACTGTCCGCTCTTTTATTGCTTGTAACTTATGGACCTTTTCTTTATCCAAGCGCCCCGGCGATTTATGTGCACTTAAATCAATTATTACGCCTTCTTTTACTTTCCATTTTATTATTCTCCTACCTGACGAAATCTGGAAAAGCAGCGTGGCTTTGCATTTCAACTATCTGGATTGTATTTAGTATTGATGATCTCCTCCTGGATTCTGCTTTTGGAGAAAGATGGGGTCTCATGATCTTCGGCATCTTCCTCATGATCTTATGTATCCTTTTATTAAGAAAGAAAACGATAATTTTTAAAACACTGGAGGATTCCAAAGCCCGCAAATGGGTGCTCGCTTTTACACTAGTTCAAATCATCCTTTCAATATGCTGCAACCTGACTGGTCGTTTAACTCTTTCCAAACTTCTTGCATTCAGTTCTGTAGATAGTCTCGTGCTTGCAATTACACTAAAAGTATGCTGCACCATACTCATTGATGCTGTTTATACCCAATCTGAAGTATTCCATAACCGTTTTTTTGCTTTTCTAAATTTTGTTCATCTGAAGAATAAAATGCGTAATATCTTATGGATAGTTGCAATACTCGTTTGGATTCTTTCCCTGTCAAAAGATCTGATGTTGTACGACAGGATAAGCAGATTGATCATTTATATTGTTAATAAACAGAGATCCATTGGCAGCATTACATTTTCTTATGCAAGTGGTTTACTTTTTATTCTTATCATCTGGATATCATCCGTTCTCTCTCAATTTGTGAATTTCTTTTTCGATGAAACGCAGAATCCGGGACCACACAAAAAAAGCCGCCTGGGTTCAGTTGCATTAATAGTAAGAATTGGTATATGGGCCGGTGGTTTTCTGATCGCTGTTGCAGCAGTTGGAATACCACTGGATAAAATATCAATACTTATTGGAGCACTGGGTGTGGGTATAGGATTCGGACTGCAGAACCTGGTTAACAACCTGGTATCAGGAATTATCATTGCATTTGAAAGACCCATACAGATCGGTGATACGATTGAAGTTGGTGGTAAAACAGGAACCGTTCAGGAAATCGGGGTGAGATCCAGCCAGATCTATAATGGAGAAGGAGCAAATATCATTGTGCCTAATGGAGACCTTTTATCCCAGCAGCTGATTAACTGGACACTTTATAATCGTAACAAGCTGGTCAGGATTATGATCAGTGTTCCATACAAATCAGATTTCAGGAAGGCCAGAGATCTGATCATTGAAGAAATAAAGAAGATTGATAAAATCATGCAGGATCCACCACCAACAGTAACAGTTGATAGTTTTTCAGAAAATTCAATTAATTATGAAATCAAATTCTGGATTGCCGATATGTCTGAAATCGGTTTCTTCAGAAATCAACTGATGATGAATATCATTGAAACATTCACTAAGAATGAAATACCGATATTATAATTGAATCACCAGCCTGCCCTGTAATCTCTTTTTACAAATTGATTGGCTTCATCAAAATTTGTGATCTTCATATTAAGCGCGTCCCATAATAATTTTTTTCTTCCGGGAAAACCAGTGCCTATTTTTATGTTCGCCGTTCTTAAAGCCAGGTTGCCCATCAGAATAGTTTCTGTTAACGGTCCGGCATATTCAAAAGGTGAACTGACTTCTTTGCGACCATATCCTGCAAGGCAGGCATTTACCCATTGTACATAATGACCTTCCGGAACACGGGCGATTGTTTGAGGAATATTTACTTCTTTTGTTTTAGAAGTTGGTAGAAGCTGCGGATTGCTACCATAAGTGCCACACATCATTTTTCCCTTTGTTCCGATTATTAGTACCCCGCCATCATTTCCTCCAAATTGCTCATCAGCACCCAATTCTTCAGGTCTTTCGGGAACTATTCCACCATCCATCCAATGCAATTTTACATTTGGCTTACCATCTTTACCAGGAAAATTCAGGATTACAGACGAGGCAGCTGGACAGCTTTCAGGAAAATAATCCGGTGTCCACATTTTTTCAAATATCGACACCTGGCTGCACTCCACTTCTGAAGGATAAAGCAGGCCGGTCGTTTTAAAAGCCGGATCGATCAGGTGACAACCCATATCTCCCAATGCACCAGTGCCAAAAGCCCAGAAGCCGCGCCAGCTAAAAGGAACATATTCTTTATGATAAGGTTCTTCTTTTGCCGGGCCAAGCCAGAGATCCCATTTAAGTTCTGGCGGAACTGCATCTGTACTTTTAGGAGTACCCGTTCCCTGAGGCCAAACCGGACGATTGGTCCAGACTTTTATTTCAGTAGCATCTCCAATAATTCCCGAACGATACCATTCCTGCATGGTTCTGACGCCGTCTCCGGATGAGCCCTGATTTCCCATCTGGGTAACAACCTTATATCTTTTGGCATATTCTGTAAGTAACCTGGCTTCATATATATCGTGTGTCAAAGGCTTCTGTACGTACACATGTTTGCCCAGTTGCATCGCTGCCACTGCTGCGACGGCATGACAGTTATCAGGCGTTGAAACAGAAACTGCATCGATGGAATTATGTTCTTTATCCAGCATCTCCCGGAAATCATAATATCTTACTGCTTTTGGAAAACGGCTTAGGGATTTTTTTATCTGACGGTCATCCACATCGCACAAAAATGCAATATTGGAATTGGGGCTTTTAGAAAATTCAAACAGGTCGCTCTCTCCTTTCCCGCCCGCGCCAATGCCTGCAATATTTAATTTATCACTTGGTGCCACGAATCCCCGTCCCAGCACATGTCGTGGTACAATAAAAAAACCAGCCGCGGCAAGTGATGATGTTTTAAGAAAATCTCTTCTTGAATTATTGTTTTTTATTTTCATATAGCAAATAATATTTGAATGTTTCGAAAAAGTGAACCGAAGAAATAATTGATCTAAGAGGAAATGATAAACTTAATATATAAATAAAAGAAGTGTTAGGCTTTAAGCTTTAGGCTTTAGGCTTTAAGCCTTACGCTCAATAACTCCGGTAGGTTCTTTTAACAAACTGATTGGCGGGAGCAAAATTAGTGATCTCCATTTTTTCTCCGTCCCAGATTAATTTTTTACGTCCTGGAAATATTTTTTCTCCCTTGCTGTTGTTTTCGCTGTATTGGTAACTTCGTACCGCGAGGTTTCCCATCAGAACGGTTTCAGTGAGCGGCCCTGCAATTGCGAAATCTGAACTGGTATAAGTTCCATATCCTGTTTTGCACGCTTTCACCCATTGTTGCTGATGACCTTCAGTTCCTCCTTCCACTAAAGGGAATTTTGATTTAGCCATTACCCTGTCTTTCATCAGACTGGTAGGGAGCAATGTTGCATTCGCCCCAAACTTTCCGGCCAGTAGTTTTCCTTTCGTTCCCTCGAATATCATTCCACCATCGACCTTGCTCATTTCCTCATCTGGCAATAGTTCCGCTGGTCTTTCCGGTAATATTCCACCATCGTACCAAATCATTTTAACCGGTACCATAGCACCCCGTTGTGGAAATTGAATATAAGTTTTTGCTGAAGGAGGAAATCCATCGGTATTTATAACTTCTTTAAAATAACCAGCGTAAACTGAGCCAATACTCGTTTCGGCTGAAACCGGATAACCCAGCTTCAATGCCAAGTAAGGGGAATCTATAAAATGACAGCCCATGTCTCCGAGTGATCCTGATCCGTAATCTACCCATCCCCGCCAAATTGCGGGAAGAAATGCAGGATTATAATCACGTTGTGGTGCAGTGCCTAGCCAAAGGTTCCAATCCAGTTCCTTGGGAACATCAAACTGACCTGTTGGCGTGGCTATACCCTGCGGCCATGTTGGCCGATTCGTCCATACATGAACTGTATGAACATCGCCAAGCAATCCATCCTGCAACCATGTTTCAATAAGGCGTATATCATCCCCTGATGCTCCCTGATTACCCATCTGAGTTACAACCTTAAATTTTTTTGCAGCTTCTGTGAGCATCCGCGCTTCAAAAATATCATGGGTCAGAGGTTTTTCAACGTATACATGTTTCCCCAGTTCCATAGCTGCCATGGCGATGGGAGCATGCATATGATCAGGCGTGGTAATCATTACCGCATCAATATTTTTCCCTTCTTTTTCCAACATCACCCGATAATCTTTATAATAAGGAGACTTGGGCCATTTAGTTCTTGCGTTTATTGACCTGCGGTCATCCACATCACAGAGTGCCGCAATATTATCTGAGCCGTTATTAAATGCTTTTGGAAGATTTGTTTCAGCCCGGCCTCCCACACCAACGCCGGCAATATTTAATTTATCACTGGGAGCAATAAAGCCACGACCCAGCACATGCCTGGGAACAATAATAAATCCTGCCGCAGCCAATGAAGAAGTTTTAATAAAATCTCTTCTTGATTTATAGCTTTTACTTTTCATTGATAATTAGAGATGAAGATTATTCAGTTTATCGGCTTTGGGCTTTAGGCTTTAGGCTTAAACAAGAGATGCCTGAAGTGTAATATTTGTATTCAGCAATTTACTGACGGGGCAGTTTTGTTTTGCATCCTCTGTAGCTTCTTTAAATTGTGCAGCTGTAATCCCGGGTATTTTTGCTTTTAATGTGAGGGCAGATTGCGTGATGGCTCCATTATCCAGGGTAACTTCTCCCTGTACATCCAGGCTGTCGGGCGTTATCCCCAATGCCTGTAATACAAAACTCAGTTTCATTGCAAAACAACCTGCATGAGCTGCAGCTATCAGCTCTTCAGGATTGGTTCCAACACCGTCTTCAAAACGGGATTTATAAGAGTACTGTGTTTTATTTAAAGTATTGCTTTGAGTAGTTAAAGTTCCCTTACCATCCTTACCGGATCCATTCCAAATTGCAGTAGCTGTGCGTTTCATAAATGTAAAATTTTAGAAACGTAAGTTAAGAAAAACTACTGCATAGCAATCAGCTGAATATCAAAAAATACGGGTGTATTTGCAGGCACCGGGCCATAACCGGTACATCCCCAGGCATACGCTGAAGGTATAAATAATTGTATGTGACCACCCACCCCGATTTTCGGTAATCCTATCTGCCATCCTTCAATCAGGTCTCCAAGTACTTCATTATTCAATGTTGAATTCACTGCTGAATCGAAAGTTATATTCATAGGAATTGTCCTGGCAACATAAGTCACTTCGAGCCTGTTAATAGATTGTGGCTTTGAAGTTGCAGAACCGGAATCAATAATATGATAGTATAAGCCACTCGAATCCTTTGTTAGAGGAATAGAATCTCCTGCAAATTTCACCAATGCAGAAGAATCTTCAGCCGGAGGTGTCGCGGTACAGGATTGAGTCTGAGGCGTGGATTTGGAGCAGGCAAAATAGGCTGAAATGGAGAATACAGACAAAACAACTAATAACAGTTTTTTCATAAAGTATCAAATAATAGTAACAAAATTTAATGCATATTTAATTCCTGACTAGTAAACGCAAAAGGTAGTAGATCCGTTGCCCTGTTTATGATAAATATTTCCCCTGAAATTCCGCCAAGAATGAGACGAATAGGACGATTAAACCGTTGTTCATACTCTGCTAGAGTCTGTCTGCAGATTCCACAGGGGCTGATAGGCCTGTTGCCGGTAGACGATTTGTTGATGTATGTCAATGCCAGACTGATGATAGCTTTTCCCGGGAAAGTAGCAGATGCTGCAGAAAGAACCACCCGTTCGGCACAAATGCCTGCCGGGTAACTTGCATTTTCCTGATTAGAACCTGTGAGGATTTGTCCGTCTATGAGCCTTACAGCCGTACCCACCCTGAAATCCGAATATGGCGCATACGCATGACCGGTAGCTTCACGGGCAGCTTCCAGTAGGATGGCGTCTGATGGATCCAATTCGGTAAAATCCTGAAAAATATGTACCGGTATATGCAGACTGGTATGTTTCAATCTAAGAATGAAGTTTATTTAATTTTCTTAAAAAGACGATTCCAGCGAACTCCGTTTTTCCAACTCATCCAGATCATCCAGGCTTCACCGACTATATGATCTTCAGGAACAAAACCCCAGTAACGGCTGTCAAGGCTTTGATGCCGGTTATCACCCATCATCCAGTAATAATCCATATTGAAAGTATACGTTGAGGTCTCTTTGTCGTTGATATATATTTTTCCATTCCTCATCTCCAGTTTATTTTTTTCATAATCGCGGATTACCCTTTCATAAAAAGGATAATTAAATGAATTGAGTGTGAGTGTGGCACCTTTTTTAGGAATCCAGAAAGGACCATAATTGTCTTTAGTCCAGTTGTACTGAGGATCATAAGGGAAAACAGTTTTATTGCTGTCAAGATAGGGCGTTATATTTTTTGCCAACCCGTTCTTAATCATTTTATCCCTGGCTATCGCCGTTAGTAACATGGCGTACCTGTTTGGGACCCCTGTCTGCTGAAATTCGTCACCATTATTTATATCAATATCGTATTCATCTTTCATCACAGTTTCATCGAGCTGCTGACCACCGGTAACAACGATGTAATTCGTTTCTGAATAGTCCGGAAGCTTGTTTTCCTGGCCATTTATATATATGATCTGATTTTTGATTTGCAATGTATCACCTGCAATACCAACACACCTTTTAATAAAGTTTTCCTGTTTATCAACCGGTCTTACGATGAGCGGATAAGAATCAGGATCACCCAGAATAATTTTTCTGCCTGCATCCATATCCCCGTTCCCGAGTTGACGCGCTACGTCATAATAAGGTTGCTCTGACTGATATCCTTCCTTATTGATAACAGTATCGCCTGCAGGAAAATTAAAAACCACCACATCATTTCTTTTTACTGGTGATGCAAACCACCTTGTATATGGTATATGGATCCATTCCACATATGACTTAATATCGAAGATGGGCATCGTATGATGAACAAATGGCATCGCAATGGGTGTGTTGGGAATGCGTGGCCCGTAACTGAATTTACTTACAAACAGAAAATCATTGACAAGCAGGGTTTTTTCCATTGAAGGAGTGGGAATCACGTAAGCTTCGAAGACAAAAGTACGGATCAGGGTAGCGGCGATTACTGCAAAAATGCCTGCATCAACCCATTCGCGGGCCGCAGATTTTTTATACTTCTTTGCAGCATCGGCTCCGATAAACTTATCCGTTTTATTCAATCCGACATAAAGAAAATATAATCCGGCAGTACAAACCGTAAGTGCATGCTGATAAAACCTGAACTTGCCGAATGTTTTTACAAATTCAACACAAATTGCCAGGGTAAAGAACCAACCTACTATGGGAATAAATTGCAATACAAATAAATAAACAGGTCTTTTACTCAACCTGAGCATCTCATAACTATTGAGAACAGGTAGCAATCCTTTCCAGGCAGGAACGCCTGCTTTTTTAAACATGAAATACAAACCAAAAGCGGGCAGAATAAATAGAAAGAGGGCAATATAAATTAAAATCAGGATCTGGTGGGTCGTCATTTAGGCGATTTTAGATTTGGTCAAATGTACCATTATAATCAGCGATCAAAATACAGTAGCCGTATTCATTGTCAGAACCGTTCGGCACATTTATACAATTTTTAATAGGATTATTTTTTAGGCAAAACATAATTCGCAACATCTTCGCGGTTAATGGATTTAGAAGAAAGTATTATCAATCGCTCCACAACATTCCGCAATTCCCTGATATTTCCCGTCCAGTTATATTCCTGTAATGCCCTGATGGCTTCTTCATCAATTCCTTTTCTCGCAATTCCATATTCGTTACAGATATCCTGGAGGAATTTATCGACCAGTAATGGTATATCATCCCTTCTTTCGTTTAAGGAAGGAACATGAATGATGATCACACTTAGCCTGTGATAAAGATCAAGTCTGAAATTTTTTTCATCTACTTCTTTCAGCAGGTCTTTGTTAGTGGCAGCAATAACTCGCACATCAACATTGATGTCCTTATCGCCTCCTACCCTTGTAATTTTTCCTTCCTGCAATGCCCGAAGTACTTTGGCTTGTGCACTTGGACTCATATCACCAATTTCATCAAGAAAAAGAGTGCCTGTATTTGCCTGTTCAAATTTCCCTATTCTTTGTTTTACGGCAGATGTAAATGAACCTTTCTCATGTCCGAACAACTCACTTTCAATCAATTCTCCAGGTATTGCAGCACAATTAACTTCAATCAGCGGACCCGCTGCACGGTTACTTTTTTCATGTACCCAGCGTGCTACCAGTTCTTTCCCAACACCATTTTCACCTGTGATTAATATGCGGGCGTCAGTAGGAGCTACTTTTTCAATCGTCTCTCTGATTTTATGAATCGGCATGGATTCACCGATCATGTCCTGTACTTTACTCACTTTCCTTTTCAGGACTTTTGTTTCCGCAACCAGGGATGTTTTATCCATGGCATTGCGTATAGTAATGAGCAGCCTGTTCAGATCCGGTGGTTTGGAAATATAATCATATGCACCTTTTTTGACAGCTTCAACAGCCGTTTCGATCGTACCATGACCTGAGATCATGATAATCGGAATATCCGGATTTAGCTCCTTTGCTTTATCCAGAAATTCTATTCCATCCATCTTCGGCATTTTAATATCACAAAGAATAACGTCATATTCTTTGTCCCTGAATTTCCGGAAACCTTCCTCCCCATCGCCTGCCTCATCAATCCTGTATCCTTCAAATGAGAGGATTTCACTCAGGGTTTTCCGGATTGCCTTTTCATCATCAACTATCAGAATATTCGACATAATTTCTCTGTTTCAATAAAAATAAAGGCCGGATTTTCAGCCAATTAGACCGCAATTTAGTTGAATACCGGTTAATTTGAAATATAGGCTTCCAAAGGCCTTCTGGTGGGAATTATACCTGCGTAAAAATACGTTGCAGGAACCAGTTCGCCTGCTTATTTTGTGATCGTCAATATTTATAGAAAAAACCAGTATTAAAATTTAACCCTATGAAACAGGAATTAGACCATTCCATTAAAACGCCTGCCAAGGTATTTTTTAAACTCACCATTTTTGGATTTGTATTAATTGGCTTCGCTTATTTTTCCCTTATAGTAATGGGAACAGCTCTAAAGGCCATTCATTAAATTAACTTTTTTACGCCCGTGCGTAGATAGATTCATTTAATTACTTCCAGCTTGATGATCGCATCTACAGGATCCATTGGGATTCCTTTTAGATCGATCATTATATAATTTTCTCCCACTACCTGAACTCTCAGCGGGCTTCCACCCATTTCAGCGGTCTTAACTTTATAAGGAATTTTTACAAAAAACTTATCTCCATCAGATTTAAAAATATGCAGATAAACAATATCTCCTTTTTCGGTAATAGCACCCCAATCCTGAGGTTTCAAATAGCCGGCACGCGTTCCGTAAATTGAATATCCGTTTTTCTTTAACCAGCTTCCTACACTATCCAGTCTTTCAGTGAAGGCTGTTTGAATTTCTCCGTTTGGCAGAGGTCCTATATTCAATAAAAGGTTGGCGCCATAACCAGCGTCTTTCACCAACAGGTGTATCAGTTCTTTGGTAGATTTATAATGCGTATCAGTTATATTAAATCCCCATGAATCATTGATGGTTTCACAGGTTTCCAGTGGAAGACTGGATATAGATTGTCCTCCAAAGCCGGTACTATTTCCTCCCGGCAGGTCTTTTTCAAACATTTGAAAATCCTCCCCTGGAATCGGACTCAGATGATGATTATTACCGATAAGGCATTGCGGCTGCAACTGGTGGATCAGGGCATAAATCTCCGGTAAGTGCCAGTCAACCCTTGGTTGATTTATTTTATCTCTGTCATTTGGAAGCTGATCCCAATAACCATCAAACCAGACGCCAGCTATAGGTCCGTACTGAGTTAGTAGTTCAGTTAATTGAGCTTTCATAAAAGCGATATAATGATTCCAGTCGCTTTTGGCAGTTCTACCTGTTCCCTGTCCTGTACGTCCCGTTTCATATTGGTAATCGCTGCGGTACCAGTCGAGGAGGGAATAATATACAAATAAACGAATTCCTTGTCGCTGACATTCTTCAGCAATGAGTTTGACTGCGTCCTGTTTCCAATCTGTATTCGTGATTTTCCAATCAGATTGTTTAGTATCCCAGTCGCTGAAACCATCGTGATGACGGGTTATCAGCGTTATATATTGCATTCCGCCACGCTTAGCTGCCGACACCCATTTTTTCGCGTCAAAACGAACAGGGTTAAAGATCGTCTGAAGACGGCCATATTCGGTAAACGTGATGTTACGATTGTTCATCACCCATTCACCGCTACCAAGGACACTAAAAGCTCCCCAGTGAATGAACATGCCGAAACGGGCACTATCAAACCATTTTCTGGCCGCCAGATTTGCTGATGTAGGTTGATATGATGGCTGGGATTTGCATATAGACAAAAGGCAGGTTGTGAACAGGAACGAGAAAAACAGTTTCATATGATCGTTTTTATTTACCCTGTCTTAAAAACCTATTTATTCAAATACATGACTTCTTTTACCATTCTTACCACTTTTTCAACTGAAGGCATGGCGGCAGCAACCAGATTCGCGGCATAATGAAGCGGCGCATCTGCATAGGTAAGACGGCGGATAGGTGCATCCAGAAAGTCAAATCCTTCTTTCTGTATAGTATAAGCGATTTCGGAAGAAATGGAGGAAAAGGGCCATTGTTCTTCTACAATAACTAACCGGTTTGTTTTCTTTACACTTTCCAGAATGGTCATCCAGTCCAAAGGGCGAATCGTTCTCAGGTCAATCACTTCGGTGCTGATATTTTCTTTCTCAAGTTCTGCAGCGGCTGCCAGCGATATTTTCATCATTTTATTATATGAAACGATGGTTACATCGGTTCCGGCTCTGGCAATGGATGCCTTGCCCAGTTCAATATAATATTCTTCTTCGGGCACTTCTGATTTATCTCCGTACATCACTTCACTCTCCATAAAAATTACCGGGTCTTCTTCATAGCGGATCGCTTGTTTCAGCAATCCTTTGGCATCGTAGCCATTGCTGGGCGAAACCACCTTAATGCCGGGAATATTTGCATAATAACTTTCAAATGCCGTGGAATGCTGGGCCCCGAGTTGTCCGGCCGATCCATTGGGGCCACGGAAAACAATGGGACAATTTATCTGGCCGCCACTCATAGCAAGCATTTTTGAAGCAGTATTTAAAATCTGGTCGAATGCCAGATTTGCAAAGTTAAAAGTCATAAATTCCAGTACAGGACGCAGGCCATTCTGAGCTGCACCCACCCCAAGAGCTGTGAAGCCCAGTTCAGAAATGGGTGTATCGATAACCCGTTTAGGTCCGAATTCATCCAGCATTCCCTGGCTTACCTTGTACGCTCCATTGTATTCTGCCACTTCTTCACCCATTAGAAAAACACGGTCGTCCCGTCGCATTTCTTCAGTCATGGCTTCACGTAAAGCTTCCCGGAAAGCGATTTGTCTCATTTATATCAATTTAAGGAGGGGCAAAAGTATTGAGGAATGGGGAATCGGCAATGGAGATTTTTACTTAATCGGTCGTTTTTAGCTGAAAATCGAAGGATTGATCCCCTTTATCGAATAAGTTATGAAAAGGCTTCGATCCGTGCCATCTTTGTATTGTCAACGCGTCGAAAAATCCACTGAAAAACCAATAGATCCCAAGTCCTGAC
Organism: uncultured Bacteroidota bacterium; assembly: GCA_963711345.1. Classification (GTDB taxonomy): domain Bacteria; phylum Bacteroidota; class Bacteroidia; order Chitinophagales; family Chitinophagaceae; genus Puia. The sequence continues at coordinate 3,399,892 of CAVQDS010000002.1, forward strand.
GAACCAAACGAATTGAACCCTTAAATCCTAACCGGCATAAAAACCAAATCCGAAAAACCAATTGAATTAAACCTAAACCCTATTCAGTAGAAAAAACTTATCCTGAAAAAAGAGAATTAGAATCCAATCCGAAAGCAAAATCCAAATCCGAGAAAACCAGTCAGAAAGCAAGATCCAATCCTGAAACCATCCGATTATTCATTGAAAACCCGAAACCAATTAAATCCATCCTGTTGAAAACAATCGACCAGTATCGTTGAAAACCGGACCCTTAGAAACACTTTATCCTTCATGATCATGTTTACATGTTAATTTTACCCGGTTTAACGAATTGAAAAAAGCCGTCCCGCTTATAGCGGGACGGCTTTTTCATTATATTACTTTTTTATTTTTTAACGATCCCCAAACTGTCGAGATCTCTCCCGGTAATTGTCGGTGGCAGATTATTGCTTAATTTTTTTATTACCAGGTTGCCAACTAATAAGGCATCATCTGCAGATTTAAAACCCTGTTTTCCCGGAACAGCCGGCATGAATTCCTGCTTAATATAAATCCTGTTATCAGCCAGTACATTATATCCCCATCCATATACCGTTTGTACTGCTTCAGCATGAAGAAAGATTTTTCCTTCCTGCATTTTTTGTCTGCTGAAAAAAATTACCGCGAAGCAAATCAGCAACGCGGTAATTCCAATAAGTGAATATTTATTTCTAATTGTCATTAGGATTCTCGGTAACGTTGGGTTGGAACTGACGAAGATAATCTGACGCACCCGCCTGACCCGCAGAGCTTCTTCCTGTTGCTATATATCCGAGACCGGCAACATTAAATCCAACTGCCCCTGAAGTTGCAGGTCCTTCAAAAGGTGTTTTGGGTGTCCAGAGATCCGATGCAAAATCATATTCCCAGGTATAAGTATAATAAACTCCATTCTCGCCGGTGCTGATATAAGCTTTATCAGCAATTACAAAAGCTGAAGCATTCCAGCGTACGATATTTGTATAACCATCATCGTAGGAATCACTGCTATAATTGGTAATATGACGAAGCTCTGTCCATTGTAAGGAATCAGAAGTTGGATTGAATACCCAGAAATCAGATTGCATGGTTCCGCTGTTAACACCCGTTACTACATAACCCTGATTATTATAAGTGAAAGCAACTGCACCATATCTCTTATTTCCGCTGAAACCAATAGTAGTCCATGAATCAGTAGAAGGATCGTATTGATAAAAATCTTTCAGTGCATTACTTCCGTCAAAACCAGTTCCTACATATCCTAGAGTCTCCCAGTCCGAAAGCAACTGCCTCGTAACGAGGGCTGCCGGCAAAATTTGATTTTTGATTCCATGCATTTAATACCGGATCAAATTCATAAAAATCATTCAGATAATTAAAGCCATCATAACCTGTTCCACAATAACCCTTGGTAGTTGTTGCAAAACCAATGGCTGAACTCCTCATTGTATTTGGAGGCATACTGGATACCTGTGACCAGATATTATTGGAAGGATCATATTTCCAGAAATCATTGTAGCGTGTATTCAAACCGTCCCATCCAGTTCCAACATAAGCATAGTTACCAATAACGAAAGAAACTGCATCACTGCGTGCAGGTCCGTTCAGTTGTGATTCTGTTACCCAGTTGCCGCTTTGCGTGTAGGGAACATCATTGTTGTGGCAGGAAAAAAGACTGAATAAAATGGAAAAAGAAAAAAAATGGAAGTAGATCCGCTTCATATTGTTGTATTAATAATACGGTGGTGTTTATTAGCGATAAAAGTATTTTATTTGCAGCGCGAAATACGGACAATTCAGGGGATTTCACAAAAATTTATCAAATAACGATATGCGTTTCAATTGTTAATCGATTTCAAAAAACATACTTTTGCCCTTTTAGAAAGTGCGGAAAGACGAATAATGAAATTATACAACCCGATACCTGACATTCTGGTTTGCCGCATAAGACCTGTCAGATTTTTTCAACTATCCAAAACAGGATCCTTAATCAGGAGAAATTAAGCATGGGAAGGAAAAGTTATCTCAGCAAACGATCGTCTGTTTATCTCTTACCTTTTTTGTTTATACTGGCAGTGTCAGCCTGTACTAAACCAGTTATTTCTTTTCAAAATGTTTATAATGGAGACAATTCAACAAATGTTGTAACAATAGATACATTCGCTGTTCAGGTTTCAACCGTATTTCTTGATTCCTTTGTGACTTCAGGATCCTCTGCCCAATTACTGGGTCGTTATATAGATCCGTTTTTCGGTAGTATAACTTCTCAGAGTTACTCGGATATAGGCACTCCAATTCCACTTCCCACTCTTACTAACTATTCTGTGTATGATTCCATACAACTGATCATGCGGATCAACAAAACTTTTTATGGAGACACAACACAGGTGCAGCGATATGAAGTCAGCCAGCTGACCCAGGTGATGGATTTTCCAGGTGTACAAACTGCTTTTTTTAATAAAGATTCAATCCCATATGACCCTACGGTACTCGGTTCCACAGAAGTAAGAATTAATCCCTTCGCCGGTCTAACAAGTCAGCGACAGGGAGATTCTGTAAAAATTACAATGCCCAACAGTATGGGCCAGAATTTATTCGGGCTTTTATACAGACAACCCGATACGATTACGAATCCTACAATATTCCGCGGTTATTTTAAGGGATTGACGGTTTATCCTGATCCCACAATGCCGGGGGCAATGTATGGATTCAGAGATTCATTAATTCTTCGTATTTATTATCATGAACCGGGAATTGTCGTTGTACAAAAAACGGCAGACTTTCACCTCACTAATCCATCCACTCAATTCAACCAGATTTCAGTAGACAGGACTGGCACACCGACTCAGCCATTGTCGGAAGCTAATCCCGAACTTCCTTCCACTTCTACAGGAAATCAGGCTTTCCTGCAACCCATCACAAGTCTCTATGTAAAATTGCTATTCCCTACCATCACTAATTTACTAGCTTACCCGGACTATATTGCAGTAATGAAAGCTGAACTGATTATTAAACCAGTGCAGGGAACTTATAGCCCTTTGTACAATCTGGTACCACAGGTTAACCTTTCATTAACCAATCAGGCCAATACAATTAGTGGTCCACTTCCTTATGGAAATGGGAATTTGACTATAGACTATCTGTATGGGACAAATACAAATTATTCCTATGATATTACTCCTTACATACAGAATGCATTGACCCAGGGAGCAGATAACAATGCTAAAAATGGACTCATGCTGATTGCTCCCGCTACTTCATTTAATACCATGTTCAACCGTACTGTTTTAGGTAATTCGTATAATGCACTTAAATCGAATCAGATTTCCCTCCAAATATATTACGCTTCATATTATTAAAATGACCCAACCGAACGGTTTTTCTTTTATGCGGATATGGCCTACTATATTTTTTTCTGTTCTATTCATTTCATCAGGTTTTGCGCAAACCAACAATTCTCCTTATTCAGTTCATGCGATCGGAGATATTACGGATAATATCATAAACCGTACGAGCGGAATGGGATCTACAGGTATTGCCTACCGGAATAACAGATACATCATTACAAATAATCCTGCAGCCCTCAGCGGACTTGACAACCAGTTTTTTGCAGGTGAAATAGGAATCAACGGGCAATATGTTGATTATACCGGCACTCCTGTAAGCCAAACCAATCACCAGGCATCGGATATCACATTTAAAAGAGTTTCATTCGCAACAAAAATTTTTAAACACTGGGGCAGTGCAGTCGGGCTGGTTCCATACAGTGAAGAAAATTATGAATACTCGGGCACAAGGCCTATAGGTTACAACGGTGGCATGCTGCCAACTTATGATGAGGGATATGGTGGTTTAAACAAGGTTTTCTGGGCGAACGGATATGAATTTTTTCACCATCTCTCCATAGGTGTAACTACATCCTATTTATTCGGTTCAATCAATAATAAAGATATTATTCTTGGCCAGGGAACTTCCGTATACATTTCCAAAAACACCAATACTTTTTATAGCAACTTATTTCTGGATTATGGAATACAATACTATGCTTCCATTAATGCCCATTGGGATTTTACTCTCGGTGCCATATATTCGAATCAGACCTCTTTGAATACGGAAACAACGATAAACATCATTAACCTCGATTCAAATATTTTGAAGAGCACTCAAACGGTCGGGACTTATAATATTCCAACAAGTTATGGTCTGGGTATTTCGGTTACCAAGGATAAGAAATATACTTTTGTTGCTGACTACAAGTTTCAAAACTGGTCAGACTTATCATCAACCACCGGTGATTTTTTTTACAAAAACAGTCAGCGGGCATCCTTAGGATTTGAAATCTCCAAAAAGAAACTTGCTTATAATACTTTGTATGAAACCAATTTTTTTCAGGCAGGTCTTTATTATAATAAATCTTATTTGATCGTGAATGGAACTCCTATTAATGATATAGGTGGTTCTGTCGGTCTCGGTGTGAATTCAAAACGAACTCCCATGTCTTTTATGGTTGTATTACAATATGGAGTCAAAGGAACAACGAATAATAATCTCCTCAGGGAAAATTACGTGAATCTAAGCTTTGTCTTCTCTCTGCGCGAATTATGGTACACACAAGGCAGAAAATTTGACTAGTATTAAACTTATCTGTCTGAATCTTACCGAATGAACTACGTGGTTTAATCCATTAAATATGCCTTTTTACAGCAGGCATAACAGATTTTTTTGAAGATATTTGCAGGATGAATCAAATGTTACGAATCGCAATACTAGATCTCTATGAAGGACGTCCAAATGAAGGAATGCGTTGCATTCAACAAATACTGGAGGAATATAGCCAGACTAAAGGATTGGCTGTCGTTTCTAAAATTTATGATGTCCGTTTAAAAGAAGAACTTCCTGATTTTTCCTATGATATATATATATCCAGCGGCGGCCCCGGAAGTCCTCTGGAATCTGAAGGACTTTCCTGGGATGGCAAGTATATGGATTGGCTTCATAGCCTCATCAAGCATAATAAAATTGCCAGCGAGGCAGATAAAAAATATGTCCTCTTTATTTGTCATTCGTTCCAGCTCGCCTGCAGGTTTTTTAAGACGGGCCGGGTCACAAAAAGAAAATCCACTGCTTTCGGTGTTTTCCCCATTCATATGAAATCCGAAGGGAAAAAGGAGCCCGTTTTTCATGGATTAAAGGATCCGTTTTATGCAGTTGACAGCCGGGATTACCAGGTAATAGAAGAAGAAAAATCGGATATTAAAAAGAAGGGTGCGAGTATTTTGGCAATAGAAAAAGAAAGGCCCCATGTGCCCCTCCAGAGAGCTATTATGGCCGTTCGCTTCAATGAATACATGCTGGGCACACAGTTCCATCCTGAAGCAGATGCCACAGGAATGAGTATGTATCTGCAAAGAGCGGACAAAAAGAAAACCGTAATCGAAGGTTACGGAGAGGAAAAATGGAAAAGTATGATCCAGCAATTAAATGATCCCGATAAAATCAGGAGGACTTATTCGCTGGTTTTACCAAATTTTTTGAATATTGCTAGTGGAAGAAACTGAGGCAAGTGTGAGAGTGTGGGAGTGTGGGAGTATGGGAATAAAAACAATTTACAATACAAAAATTATACATGCCTTCTGCTTTAAGCTTTAGGCTTTAAGCCTATTAAATGATCCCGCATCTCCGCAAAATATTTAATGAGTCCTTTACGGAAGAAAAATATCAGGCATTTCTGACCGATCTTAATTCCAAACATCCTGGTGCAATTGAATTCCGCATTGCAGAAACTCCCGTTTTTGTACCGGACACATTTAAGGATCAGATGATCAGTGCCTGCGAAACAATTGTAGATATCATTACCGCACCAGGTTTTAAGGAAGAATCAGCCAAAGCTATCCCTCCGGGTGATTTCGTTTCTGGTAAAGAAAATCAACCGAATTTTATTGCATTTGATTTTGGGGTTTGCATAAATGAAAATAATGAGCTCGAACCGCAGCTCATTGAAATGCAGGGATTTCCTACTCTTTACGGGTTTCAGGTTTATTATCCGGAAGTCGTGCAGAAGCATTTCAAAATGACGAAGAATTTTACGCAATATCTCGGGGGATATGACCGTCCAACTTATCTGAAAGAACTAAAGAATATTCTTTTGGGCGGCGGGGAGGTCGAAAATACAGTTTTACTTGAAATTAAACCGCATGAGCAAAAAACCAGAATAGATTTTTATTGCACGGAAGATTATTTCGGAATACAACCAGTATGCATAACCGAATTAATTGCAGAAGGAAATCAGCTTTTTTACATTCATCCGGGAAAGAATGAAAAAATAAGAATAAAACGAATTTATAACCGGATCATATTTGATGACCTTCACGCGCAAAAAGAATCCCTCGGAAATCACATTGACCTGCGAAGAGAATGGGACGTAGTTTGGATTCCGCATCCAAACTGGTTTTACAGGATTTCTAAATACACACTTCCCTTTATCCATCATCCTAATGTACCCGAAACAATGTTTCTCAATAAAGTGAGTATAATTCCGGAAGATCTGGAGAACTATGTATTGAAACCTTTATTCTCTTTTGCGGGACAGGGAGTAGTGATAGATATCAAACCGGAAGATATCAAATCTGTAAAAGATCCTTCCAACTGGATACTGCAAAAAAAAGTAAAATATGCCCCGGTAATAAAAACTCCGGATGACGGAGCAAAAGTTGAAATCAGGATAATGTATCTTTGGCCAGAGGGCGGATCGAGGCCAAAACCTGCTATTAATCTTGCACGTCTGAGCAAGGGGAAAATGATCGGAGTGAGGTATAATAAAGATAAAAGCTGGGTCGGTGGTAGCGTTGCGTTTTTTAAAGATGTCAGATAGGCAGTAAGATCTGAGGGTACACATGTTATAGCATCATACGGTATTTATTCTTACCTCCCTCTTACCTCGTTCGTATTTTGTTCGTATATCGTTCGTATATAGTTGGTATCTGATTGGGATAGATACGGACAAACCACGAATAAATAACGAACGGAGTATCAAGGAAATAAGAATAATTCAGGAATCAATACAAAACAAATATCGAACTGACAAAATAGCAAACCGATAAGCTTCCGGGTCTGTGTAAATTATTATTCGCTTAAACCAGCCAACAAAAACTCCGAGTTGAGTTTCGCGATATTAGTCATAGAAATTTCTTTGGGGCACACCGATTCACAAGCCTGCGTATTCGTGCAGCTTCCAAAACCCTCCTTATCCATTTGTGCGATCATATTCAATACCCGGGTTTTTCTTTCCGGGTTTCCCTGTGGCAGCAGTGCAAGATGAGAAACTTTTGCAGATACAAAAAGCATGGCAGAACTGTTTTTACATGCTGCCACACAGGCTCCGCAGCCGATACATGCCGCAGCGGCAAAAGAAGCATCAGCACGATTCTTATCAACAGGAAGTGAGTTGGCATCAACGGCATTACCTGTATTCACAGATATATAACCTCCCGCCTGAATAATTCTGTCAAAAGCTGACCGGTCAACAGTAAGATCTTTTATTACGGGGAAAGCATTTGCCCGCCAGGGTTCTACCGTAATTGTATCTCCATCCTTATATGCACGCATATGCAGCTGGCATGTTGTATTCGCATGCCAGGGGCCATGTGGTCTTCCATTGATATACATTGAACAGGTTCCACATATTCCTTCCCGGCAATCGTGGTCAAATACAACAGGTTCCTGTCCTTCACGAATCAGTCTTTCATTTAATACATCCAGCATTTCCAGAAATGACATTTCCGAAGAAATGTCTTCAATTTTATACGTTTCAAAACGACCTTTTGATTCGGCATTTTTTTGACGCCAGATCTTCAGCGTCAGGTTCATTTTGTAATGCTCCATTAGTATCAATTTACTCCTTTAATAATTTAGTTACTACACTACCACACTACCACACTACCACACTTCCACACTATTTATAGCTCCGTTGAGAAGGTTTAGCGACGTCGAATGTCAATACCTCCTTATGTAATTCCCAATTATGTTCAGACTTATATTCCCAGGCAGATACAAAACTAAAATGTTCATCATCGCGTTTGGCTTCTCCTTCCGGTGTTTGCATTTCTTCCCGGAAATGGCCGCCACAACTTTCGTTTCTGTTCAATGCATCGATACACATCAGTTCACCCAGTTCAATAAAATCTGCTACCCGGTTTGCTTTATCGAGTTCAGGATTCATCTCATTTATTTCACCAGGAATTTTAAGGTCGCTGTAAAATTCCTTTTTCAACTGTTGTATTTCACTAATTGCGTCCTGCAGTCCTTTCGCATTTCGGGCCATGCCACATTTTTCCCACATGATTTTTCCCAGTTCCTTATGAAAATGGTCTACCGTTTTCGTCCCGCTAATATCCTTTCAATAGATTCATGCGGTCTGAAACAGTTTTCTCCGCCTTTTCAAATTCAGGATGATCTGTAGGAATATTACTGGTCCTTATTTCATCACTCAGATAATTCCCGATTGTATATGGAATCACAAAATAGCCATCAGCCAGACCCTGCATCAGAGCTGAAGCGCCAAGACGGTTGGCACCATGATCGGAGAAATTTGCTTCTCCCAGACAATACAATCCGGTAATAGTAGTCATCAATTCATAGTCAACCCATAATCCTCCCATAGTATAATGCACGGCGGGATAGATTCGCATAGGTACTTCATAAGGATTTTCGCCAGTAATTTTTTCATACATGTCGAAAAGATTCCCATATTTTTCTTTCACAACTTCTTTTCCATGCACACGAACAATTTCCGGCGAAGGATTTTCCAAACCATTTTTATTGCATTCAACTTTCCCGTATCGGAAAATAGCTTCTGCAAAATCAAGATAAACCGCCTGCCTTGAAGTTCCCACACCGAAACCCGCATCGCATCTTTCTTTTGCAGCGCGACTCGCTACGTCTCTGGGAACAAGGTTTCCAAAAGCCGGATATCTTCTCTCCAGATAATAATCTCTTTCTTCTTCCGGAATTTCTCCCGGCTTACGTGTATCATGTTGTTTTTTTGGAACCCAAATACGTCCATCATTACGTAGAGATTCTGACATTAATGTGAGTTTTGACTGATAGTCCCCGGATATTGGAATGCAGGTAGGATGAATTTGTGTAAAACAGGGATTACCAAAATAAGCTCCTTTTTTATGTGCTTTCCATATTGCGGTGACATTGCATCCCATGGCGTTGGTCGACAAATAAAATACATTTCCATATCCGCCGCAGCAAAGTAAAACGGCATGGCCGAAATGTCTTTCCAGTTTCCCGGACAACAGGTTTCTGGTAATAATGCCTCTTGCCTTTCCATCAATCACAACGAGTTCCTGCATCTCGTGGCGGGAATACATAGTTACGTTTCCCAGGGAAACCTGCCTTTCTAATGCCTGATATGCGCCAATGAGCAGTTGCTGACCTGTCTGGCCCGCAGCATAAAAAGTTCTTTGTACCTGTGTACCTCCGAATGAACGATTACTTAAAAGACCTCCATATTCGCGTGCAAATGGAACTCCCTGTGCCACGCACTGGTCAATAATGATGTTACTTACTTCTGCAAGCCGATGAACATTAGATTCACGTGAACGGTAATCGCCACCTTTTACCGTATCATAAAATAAACGAAATACGCTGTCACCATCGTTCTGATAGTTTTTTGCCGCATTTATTCCACCCTGCGCAGCAATACTATGAGCACGGCGTGGAGAATCCTGAAAACAAAAAGCTTTTACCTGGTATCCAAGTTCTGCCAGAGAAGCAGCGGCAGATGCACCTGCCAGGCCGGTACCTACAACGATGATTTCGATCTTGCGTTTATTCGCCGGATTTACAAGTTTGACATGCCCTTTATATTCATTCCATTTTTGCTCCAGAGGACCAGGGGGAATTTTTGATTCGAGCATAAGCTATTTGAGAATTTGTATAATTGATAAATTGAAAATAATATCAACTGATCCATCCGAGATAAACAGAAACCGGCATCATTGCAAAAGCCAATGAAACAATTACTGAAAAACCAACTCCAAATCCTTTTATCAGATTAATATATTTCCCGTTAGGAACACCAAGCGTTCTGAATGCACTTTGAAATCCATGAAGAAGATGATACATGAGGGACATGCAACCCAATACATATAACACTACTATCAGCGGGCTCTGAAAAACACGAATGATCTCTGCATATTGATTTGCAACTTCCTTCCCATTTATATCTATTGTTGGCAATTCTGTAAACCTGGAAGGCACCCAAAAATGTGAAAGATGCATGACCAGAAAAAAAAGAAGGAGTGTGCCAAGCAAACCCATGCTCCGGCTATACCATTTACTTCCCTTGTTACCCATAGTAACCGCATAACCTATACGACGGCGTGTGCGATTCTGGATTTCTACTACTAATCCCTGTATAATGTGCAACAGCAGTCCGGCAAATAATCCTACTTCCACAATTCTGATAACTATTGTAGTCGCCATAAAATGAGAAGCGAGATTAAACATCTGACCTCCATCGTTAGCCCAGATACATGCGTTAATGCCAACATGCACTACGAGAAATGAAATCAGGAAAATTCCTGTTAAGGACATGATAAACTTTTTGCCGATCGACGAGGTAAAGAATTCAGACCATTTCATAAATGCCTTGAAAATTGAAAATCAGTGGAATAAGGCAAAAGTAAGTCAGGAAATGGGAAATCCCTATCTTAGCCCCTCAAAAATCTGTTTTGATGAAGCGCGAAGAAGATTTTGAAGCCAATCTTTCTGGTGAAGATGGAACTACAGAGGAAACAAAAACGAGTTGGTTCAAGCGGATTAAGAAAGGCATACTGACGAGTACGGCGGAGAAAAAAGAAACGCCGGAAGGACTGTGGACCAAGTGTCCCAGCTGTAATTATATATGTACAGTAACGGAACTTCGTGAAAATGTTTTTGTTTGTCCCAAATGTGGCTTCCACCACAGGATTGGAAGTGACGAATATTTCGATATCCTTTTTAATGATAATAAATATGATGTTCTATTTGAGAACATCCGGTCAAAAGATTTCCTTCACTTTACCGATCTTAAATCTTACCAGAAACGTCTTGAAGAGACCTGGAGTAAAACGGATATTACCGATTCCATCCGTATAGCCGCAGGGCAGGTTCGCGAACATCATATGGTTGTCGGTTGTATGGATTTCGAATTCATAGGGGGTTCTCTTGGAAGCGTAATGGGTGAACGTATTGCGAGAGCCGTGGATTATTGTTTGCAGCACAAAGCTCCACTTTTGATAATCTGCAAATCCGGCGGCGCGCGAATGATGGAGAGTGCATTTTCATTAATGCAACTTGCAAAGGTTTCCGCCAAGCTTTCACAACTCACTGATGCCAGGATACCCTATATTTCTTTACTAACAGATCCCTCCTTCGGCGGGATTTCTGCTTCTTTTGGGATGCTGGGCGATTTCAATATTGCAGAACCCGGAGCGCTGATTGGATTTGCAGGGCCGCGCGTGATCCGCGAAACGATCAAAAAAGATCTTCCGGAAGGTTTTCAGCGGAGTGAATTTCTCCTCGAACATGGCTTTCTGGATTTTATCGTCAATCGGAAGGAATTAAAACAAAAGATTGCAACTGTACTCAGTCTCCTAAAGAACTGATCTCATCCAATAATTTTCCGGCAACTATGACTGAAATCAGAAACAGATCTGCATATCATGAATATTTCATCGAAGAAAAATACGATGCCGGAATGGTCCTTTTAGGGACGGAAGTAAAATCTATCAGGGAAGGGAAAGTAAGTTTTGCAGATAGTTTTTGTATATTTTTCAAATCCGAACTCTGGGTTCGTAACCTGCATATCGCCGAATACCGTTTTGGAACAACAAATAATCACATTGCTGTTCATGACAGGAAGCTGCTGCTTAACCGGAAGGAATTGAGAAAACTTGAAAATAAGTTGAAGGACAAGGGATATACGATCATTCCTCTGAGAATATTTTTAAGCGATAAAGGCCTGATTAAGATGGAAATCGGACTCGGAAGAGGCAAAAAGCTTTATGATAAGCGGGAATCTATTAAGAACAGGGATACTCAACGGGAAATAAACAGGTACCTGAAATAATTATACGCTTGTTAAAAACAGTCATTTTTAGGCCTGGAACCCAAAATAAACCAGGGTTGGTATAATGATTGCCGGTTTCCGGCGTTAAATTGTGTTGGTTACCTTTTAGAATAAGCCCATGAAAATCCTGATACTCTTTTTACTTATATTCAGCACATTTAGTGTTCAGGCTCAAAAAGTTACCGGCTATTGGTATGGTCAGGCCAATGTGGAAATGGCCGGGATACAAAACAATTATCTCACTGAACTCATCATTTCACAGAAAGGCAACAGGGTTAAAGGTTTTTTCGGATATTATTTCAAGGACGTTTATCAGAGTTTTGTAGTAAAGGGCTCCTATGACCCAAAAACGCATAAGCTGATAATTAACGACATACCCATCATTTATTTCAAAACCAATTCCACGATGAACAGCGTGGATTGCATTACCAGTTTTTACGGAACATTACGGGTTTCAAAAGTAAAAACAGAATTGATTGGTTATTTCTACAGGGATAAAAAATATACTTATACCTGTCCTGATCTTCGGGTAAATTATACCCTGTATACAGAAGCCAAAGTAGAAGATAGCATTTTCAAAGATATGTCGAGCACGCGCAGTTTCTGGAAACCACAGCCTCCGGTTCCGGAGCTCGTAAAAGGTAATGACGCGAAACAGGAATCTGAATTGGGGGCCGTTTCAGCAGTCACCATATCAACAAAAAATTCTACTGAAGCGTCCGGAGAAAAAATAAAGCCTGCAGTGAAGAATACAGATTCTGCCGGGATAAACCCAACTGTATCAGAAAAGAAATCCAGTTCTGCTGGAACCACTGTTTCAGAAAATAAAGCAAGTCCTGCGATAGTAGTCCCTCAGACAATGCTCCAGACAGATATCATAAAGATCAACGAGGATTTCAAGAAAAGAAAACAAATTGTAAGTAAAGAGATTGAAGTGGCATCCGACAGTGTCCGGCTGAGTTTTTATGATAATGCAGAAGTGGACGGGGACAGCATTTCAGTTTTTTTTAATGGCAAAATGATCGTTACACATCAGGAATTGACAGAACGTGCATTTAATGTTTATGTTCAGCTCGATAGTTCCCTTGAAGTAAATGAAGTGAGTATGTTTGCGGAAAACCTTGGAAAATACCCTCCCAATACTGCCCTGATGGTAATCAGTGACGGGGATAAAAGATATGAGACCTTTCTCTCCAGCGATTTCAAAGGCAATGCAACAATTCGTTTAAAGCTCCGTAAAAATTCTATTGCTGACAAATAGATTAAATAAATTCAATTCTTTTAAAAATTCCAAAGGCTTGCTACATTTGTTATCCGAAAAACGGGATGTAGCGCAGCCAGGTAGCGCACTACGTTCGGGACGTAGGGGTCGCAGGTTCGAATCCTGTCATCCCGACTAAAGGAAATTAAACCCTTTGCTTTGTGAAGGGTTTGTTTGTTTTAATTCGGCCTGCATTCTTTTTAAAGCAGACCTGTATAAAGCCCTGGAGGAGATGGTATCCAATTTGCATATAACGGAGAGGGGATATAGTATACCCTTAAATTCTTACCTTGCAAACTCGTTTATACTGCAATAGAACCCTGATGAAACAAAGTTTTCTTTTTCTGCTCTTAATATGGATCTTATTCTCAAATTGTTCAAAATCCCACGATTCTGTTAACAAGGTAAACGTAGAGCCTGAACACAATCTTTCCAATCTTACGAATATCCAATACGGTTCCAATAAAGATACAAGTGGCAATATGGTTTCGCTCACGATGGATTTATATTTTCCATCAGGGGCAACTTCCATTGGAAACTACCCATTGGTAATGATGGTCCATGGTGGTACCTATCTGAACGGTGATAAAGCTGATGTGGCAGGCTATTGTAATATTCTTGCAGATTCAGGTTTCGTAGTGGCTTCAATCAATTACAGACTGGGATGGAGGGCAGGAAACGGAACATGCGATGGTGATACAGTAAGTCTGATTCAGGCTGGATACAGGGCATTACAGGATGCAAATGCAGCCATGCGATTCCTGGTAGCCAATGCCGGTTCATATGGCATTGATACCAGCTGGTTATTTGCAGGGGGGATTAGTGCAGGCAGCAGCGTGGCTTTAAATACAGTCTTTATACCCAATAGTATTTCAATGCTCTTTATGCCTGGTGAATATTCTCTACTCGGTCCGATTAATAATGCGGATAACAACCTTACCAGTTCATTTAAAATTAAAGGCATTTGCAATATGTGGGGTGCATTACCAGATTCAAATCTCATAACGGTTTCAAGTGCTACACCTGTTATATCATTTCATGGTACGGATGATAATGTAATTCCCTTCAATATCGGATACAACGAATCCTGCACTAATTCTATTATGTTATTCGGATCAGCATGCATTCAGAGAAGACTTGAATTTTATAATACTCCTGCTATATCGAATTTTGTAATCGGTGGAGGTCATGGACCCACTGTCTATACCCCCGAGTTCTTAATGAGTAATACTGCCTGTTTCTTTCACAGACTTGTGAAGAGCATACCGATCACAAGCAAAATTTATACGACCCTTGTGAGCAGTTGTGATTGATGCTAATATTTACTCCCCCATCGCCACATCAAAGAATGTGAAGAATGGCAGGGCAGCTTTATAAGATTTTAGTAATTCAGGAATAAATTGTTTCGATAATACCAGGTCATCATCAAAACTCCTTTCGATATAAAGTTGTTTGAATTTCAAAAATTCAATGTTGGGGTTGTCAGCCTCGTATCCTTTTGGCGGCCTTGATAATTTATCTCCGGATATTTTTCCGAAGTATTTTAAAAAATCCTTTGTATTGATAATTTTTTTTAAACCGGCACTATTGTAATCAATTTCCTGCCGGATTTTTTTTAATGTATCGGAAGAAGGGTCCCAAACTCCACCACCCATCATGGATTTGCCAGGCTGAATATGAAAATATACCGGACATTTTTGGTTTTCGGGGCCTCTTTCAATAATAGAACTGAAATGAGATTTATAAGGCGTTTTATCTTTTGAAAAACGAATGTCCCGGTAAATTCTGTGCATATATTTTGCCGGTTCTTTCTCTGGTATTGACTCGATTTTCCATATGCCTTCAACCAGTCTGGTTGTAAAACTCAAATACTCAGCCCTCGCCTTTTCATATAAAGAACGATTTTTTTCAAACCAGGGCCTGTTATTATTTGATTTTAGCTTGTTTAGAAAAGTAAATGTTTCTTTGGAAATAATTGCCATATCAGATTTATTTTCCTTGTTTTGTATAAGCAGCTATTTCATGTAATGTACCATGCCGGATAAATCCTTTTAATTTCCTGGTAACAGATGCCGCGAATCCTTCCATCATTGTCAGGTCTTCCGACCACAATTCCTTATTCGAAAGAATACTGCTTACAATATGTTCTATCCGCCCTTCTTCCCAGATGCCATAAAAATTTACAGCAAGGTCATCGTTGATCAGGTAGTATTGATTGTTCAGGGTCCCATAATATTTGTCTGACTCTTTTTTCACCGGTCGCATGAATAGTATATAAGCTGCAAATCCTATTGAAATTAATTCCGGAGGTTTATTGAACAGTTCATAGTATTTGCGTAATACCGGAAGAACCCGGGCTGCCATCTTTGAACTATACTGCATTGTAATACTCAGCCAATGATGCTGCAGATAAGGATTTCTGAACCTGTCCAATACTTTAGCCCCGAATTCTCTGATTTCATTTTCGGGTATGGAATATGGAATCGCCTGGCCGATTTCATCCAGCATCAGATTTTTGACATATAATTCAAAAAGCGGATCTTCCATGGCTTCCACAACTGTTTCAAATCCGGATAAATAACCCAGCCCGCAACTGAGGGTATGTGTTGCATTCAGCATTCTTAATTTCAATTCCTTATACTTTGTAATATCCGGTGTAATGACAACTCCTTCATCAGCAGCAAAAAATGAAAGAACCCTTCTTACATATGCATCACCCTGGATGGCCCATAAGCGATATGGTTCACATACTGTCATCAGATCATCTGTATATCCCCATCGTTCCTCCCACTGTTTCTTTGTTGAAGGTGATGGTTTTCCAGGTACAATGCGGTCTACAAGAGAACTGCAAAAACGATTATGCAAATTCAGCCAGTCCAAAAAAGACTGGCCAAGATGATTGAATTCGGCCAGATCCATCAATATCGATTTTAATTTTCCTCCGTTATCTGTTAATAATTCTGTTGGAATAATAATCATTCCTGCTTCAGGAGATCCATTAAATATTTTGTAACGTTCAAATAAAAATGCAAGCAGTTTTGCCGGATATGAATCGGGCGGTTTCTGATGAATAGATTCTTTAACCAGTTGAATCCCCACTTCTGTAGTATTGGAAATTATAATTTGCAAATCCGTACTTGCCGCAGATTCCAGAAGATCTTTCCATTGATGACTCGCTGAAATAACACGGCTGATAGCCGAACAGAGTATATGCTGATCAACCGGAACTCCAGTATCCATACCTCGTATGAAAATAGTATATAATCCGTCCTGCTTATTGAAGGCATCCACATCTCCGGTTTGCGTGGATTTTACTACCAGGACCCGCCCGTTAAATATACCCCTGCGATTTGCTTTATCAATAAAATAATCTGGCAGAGCGCGTAAAAGCACCCCAGTCCCGAATTGCACAATTTTTTCAGGCAGATTGAAAATATTTTCTTCCGGAATGACTGTACCTGCCAATCCAATCTTCGCCAGGTTTTGTCTGGATAGATTCATAAAAATCATTTAATCCAATTCAACAACTACTTTAATCGTTTGATTGGAGGGATTCAGCCAATTCGGGAAACCTGAAGCAGCCTCATCGAATTTTACCCGGTCAGTAATAAATGAAAGTGGATGAATCATTCCGTTTTTAATGCATTGTATCACCCGTTCAAAATCCTCACGTGTTGCATTACGGCTGCTCATCAATGTCGCTTCCCGTTTATGAAAATCAGGATGACTGAAAATCAATTCTCCTTTCTGCAAACCAATCAAAATATACCTTCCTCCATATGCAAGATAATTTAAACCCTGATTGATTGCTTCCCTGTTTCCGCTCGCGTCGATAACCACGGCAGGCATATCTCCGAGTGTAATTTCCATTAATCGTTCTATCATATTGTCTTCCCCCGCATGAATAATATGGGGAACACCCAATGTATTTTTACAAAAATCCAACCGGTGTAAATTCGTATCTGTTACAATAAGTTTTGCTCCCGCAAGTCGTGCAAATTCTAAAGTACACAAACCAATCGGACCGGCTCCCATTACTAAAACGAATTCACCCGGCCTGACAGCAGCTCTCCTGATCCCATGGGCGCCGATCGAAAGCGGTTCTACCATGGCCATTTCAGTGAGACTCAATCCATCTGCCTGAACAAGGAGACGTGTTGGAATCGAATAATAATCGACCATACCGCCGTCAATATGAACGCCGCATACCTGAAGTTTTGCACAACAATTTGTTTTACCTGCTCTGCAGGCAATACATTCTCCGCAATTCAAATAAGGAAGAAAAGTTACGTTATCTCCTTTTCGAAAACCTGGAGCAGTATCGAATTCAACCAATTCCCCAGATAATTCGTGGCCCAGAATACGCGGGTAATTAAAAAATGGTTGTGTTCCCTCAAAAGCATGCAGATCAGTTCCACAAATGCAAATATTCCTGATTCGAACAATAGCCCGCCCTGACTGCAAAACCGGTTCAGGCAGATCCCTATATTCTAATTTCCCTGGTTTTGTACAAACCAATGATTTCATTGAATAAAATATTAACTGCCAAAACGAAGCAACTGACCCGTTGTATGGCTGGATTTGTTAGACAGAAGAAAAGCAACTGTATTTGATATTTCTGAAACATATTCCTCTGCAAGAATTGCATTTACCCGGATTCTGTATTTCAAAAGCTCAACCGCCCATTCCCGCGTTAATGCATTTATTCCACCATTGGATGCAGCATAAACTGCTGAATTTGCCTTCTTTGTTTCAGTAGAATTTAAACTGACATTTACAATAGACCCTGTGGATTTTTTTAAATAAGGAATTACAAAATGTGTCATTAAATAATATTGCACCAGGTTTTTTTGCAGGCTATCCAAAAACATTTCAGTATTTCCTGATCCGGCATCTTCATTCATACCTGGAAGGTTCACAAGTCCGTCAATATGTCCATATTCACGAATAATAGTCTGTACTGCGTTTTCACAATCCATCGGATGATCCGGCTTTACTTCCGTCAAAATCACATTACTGTCTGAGATTCCTATTTCCTTTTTGAGTTTTGGGATGTCCTTTATTGTCCCGGTTACTATCACAATAGCTCCCTCACCTGACAATACGCGGAATAAATTTAACGGGTTACTACTGGCGTTTCCGGATATGACGATCACTTTATTTTGCAGGTATAAGTCCATCTCAGTAATTTAATTCAACCTGTAAAATGAAATTGCATTCCCTCCAAAGAAATCCGATTGCTCAGCATAGGAAAAGGATCTAAAATAGTCCACAGCGATTTGTTTCACTTCCTCATAAGAACCTGCCTGCAGGCAAACAGGCCAATCTGACCCAAACATAATTCTTTTTGTACCGAAAGTCTCCAGCACGGTATTTATATAAGGCAGAAAATCATCTGTCTCCCAGAATTCAAAATCCGCTTCAGTAACCATCCCTGAAATTTTGCAATAAACATTCTTCAATGGAGCGAATTTTTTTATTGCTAACCTCCATTCAGCAATCATACCATTTTTGATAGAAGGCTTTGCCATGTGATCAATTACAAATCGCTGATCCGGAAAAGCAGCAGCCAGAATCTCTGCAAATCCCAACTGGTCCTGCAGGATAAGGAGATCAAAACTGAATTCATATTTATTCAGCAGTCCTATTCCCTTTTTAAAGACCGGATTTAACATGATATCCCTTTGTTTCTCTCCCTGCAATAAGTGGCGGAATCCCTTTAATTTGGAAAATTTCTGATAATATTTCAATCTATCCTCAAGATCTTCCGATCGCAGATCAATCCAGCCAACTACACCCCTGATAAATGGATAATGGCTTGCGAGTTCCAAAAGAAACTGGTTTTCACTTTCTGAAGAATCTGCCTGTACGGCTACAGAACCGCTGACATGATTAAGATTAAATAAAATTTCCGCATCGGAAGGCAAAAAATCTTTTTGCAAAATTTTCATTTCATTCGTTATCCACCCGTCCCTGACAGGATTAAATTCCCAGTAGTGTTGGTGTGCATCAATAATCGGATATGACATTCCGGAGTTTTATTTGTTCAGGTACCAAATTTAAATATCCTGTCCATCAGCACCCATTTCACATGTGATGGAGACCATGGAATTTGCTTTTGAAATTCTGACATGAGGGTTTCCCATTCCTGAACGGTTGGATTTGCAAGGTCCATGGCAGCTTTTTTTTCAAAACTGAAATCCGGACTCACCTGAATAATCATGAATAACCGGTTTCCCGTCCTGTATATTTCCATCATGATGATTCCGGCCTGCTGAAGACTGTCTTTGATTTCCGGCCAAACGTTTTTATGATAATCATCGTATGCACTAATATGTCTTTCATCATCCTTTAGATCGCATGCCAGGCAATATTGCTTCATATAAAAATCGTTTACAAAAAAAGACAACCCTGCAAACCATTTTAAAGTTTAAGAAATGGTCAATCAAATAATTCTGATTGTTCCGGCTTTTTCTTTTGTTCCCATTCCATCGTAAGGCTTTTTGTATATGCCGCCAGTTTGACCCCAACGGCTTTCCAGCCCATGATTTCCACAGCTTTGACCGTTTTAATTTTAGCTTTTCGTACCTGGGCACCTCGTCCGGATTGCATGATCAATATTGGCTCCTCTTCTGTGCTAACTGCTTCAAGCCTGTTACCCTCTCCTTCTTTGATAAAGAGAAATTTATTATGGAGTGAATTGGTTTCTATTTTAAATCGTTTAATGCTATACTGTGCTTTATCGTTATCAAGGTAAATGGCAGTTACTATTTTTTCGGGAACATATTTCTCAATTAATAATATTTTGTCTGCGTCAAAACGCTGGGTCAGTTCCTGATCTGTAATTTCATAATTTCCATCGTCATAAATTACCAGGAGACGTTCTTCAGGGCCGAATTTCCCAAGGAAACTTCCTTTTTCTTCTGTATTTAACCGTCCGAAAGTATCGTCAAACCAAAGGTTCCGTGCATGAAGTGTGGCTTTCCCGGCTTGTTTGAACTTTACAGATTTTATCGGATATTTCGTCACCTGGTTTCCCAATGAACTACGGGCCTTGATTTCCAGTGTTTGAAAATCAAAATCGAATTCTTTGTGCCTGGCTGAACATCCGGGGCTCAAAAGGATCCTCACCAATTCCGCTTCGCCATTTGGGTTAGAAGAAAAATAATGAACCCTTGCTTTTTCAGATTTAGTAAGATCGTATTCTTTTTCTCTGGTTACTCCGGTTACATTAAAACGCTTGGCATAACTTATCCCGGTTTTGCCATCCACATATATCATATTATAGGTTGTTCTTTCATCATTTTTTTGAAAGATACCTATGTGAATAATATCCTTACCGATGAAAGTTTTATCGGCCACTTTTACAATTTTCATTGTACCGCCGCGGGTAAAAGCAATGATATCATCAAGATCCGAAGCTTCTGTAACGAATTCATCTTTTCTCAAACCAGTTCCGATAAATCCTTCCGAACGGTTTACATAAATTTTTGTGTTGGCGATTGCAACCTGTTTTGCCTGGATGGCTTCAAAAGGACGGATCTCCGTTTTTCTTTCTCTTCCCTTTCCGTATTTCCTCAGAAGCTCTTCGTAATAATTTACAGCAAAATCAATCAGGTTATTAAGATCGAATTTAACCTGTTTAATTTCCGTCTCGAGCGATTTAATCTGGGCATTCAACTCATCTATATCCAGTTTATAAATTCTTCGTACAGGTTTTTCCGTCAGCTTAATTATATCCTCCCGGCTTATATTCTTTTTTAATTGTTTACGGAAGGGTTCAAATGCCTTTGCGATGGCAAGAAGTACTTTTTCCCAGGTCTCGTGTTTCTTTTCGAGTTCTTTATAGATTTTTTCTTCAAAGAATATTTTTTCCAGTGAAGTAAAATGCCATTTTTCCTGTAATTCAGCCAGCTTTATTTCCAGCTCCCTTTTCAATAAATCTTTTGTGAGATCTACAGAAGACTTAAGAAGTTCCGGCATGGATGGAAATTCCGGCCTTTGTTTATTGATCACACAGGCACTGGGGGAAATACTGATTTCGCAATCCGTAAATGCATATAGCGCATCGATGGTAATATCAGGTGAAATGCCCTGTGCCAGATCAACCTGTATTTCCACTTCGGCAGCCGTATTATCCGTTACTTTACGTATCCTGATTTTCCCCTGGTCATTGGCTTTTATAATCGAATCTATGAGCTGGCTTGTAGTAATACCATAGGGAACATCCCGTATCATCAGGGTCTTCTTGTCTATTTCTTCAATATGTGAACGTACACGTACACGGGCGCCTCTTCTTCCATCATTATAATTCACCGTGTCGATCATACCACCGGTTTGAAAATCCGGGTACAGTTCAAATTTTTTGCCCCTGAGATATTTTACTGCCGCCTGGCAAATTTCACAAAAATTATGCGGAAGAATTTTAGTTGCAAGACCTACTGCAATTCCCTCTGCACCCTGTGCGAGAAGGAGAGGAAATTTCATGGGAAGTGTAATGGGTTCATTTTTTCTCCCATCATAACTAAGTTGCCAATCGGTGATCTTGGGATTAAATGCCACTTCAAGTGCAAATTTGCTAAGCCTTGCTTCAATATACCTGGCTGCCGCAGCATCATCTCCCGTCCGCACGTCTCCCCAGTTACCCTGCGTTTCAATGAGGAGATCTTTTTGTCCAAGGTTGACAAGGGCCTCGCCAATTGATGCATCTCCATGCGGATGATACTGCATGGATTGCCCAATAATATTTGCCACTTTATTAAATCGTCCGTCATCCATTTCCTTCATAGCATGAAGAATGCGGCGTTGTACAGGTTTTAAGCCATCCTGCAGGGCGGGTACGGCTCTTTCCAGAATAACATAAGACGCATAGTCCAGGAACCAGTTTTTATATTGGTTGGTAATGCCGGTCTCATTCAGTAAAAAATCTTTATTGGTCATGATGATTGCAAAGATATATAGCCTGAATCAAAAGACATTCTCACGGAAAGTGGATCGACTGAGAACAGGTATTTGAGGAACTATCCCTATATTCACTTAAGAATCTTTTTTATTTCTATGCCAAATTATGCTGGCCAGACAAGAATTCTTGCAGCAGTAGACTGCATCATTTTTGGATTCGATGGGGAAAGCCTGAAAGTTTTATTAATGAAACGCAGTATCGATCCCGAAAAAAATAAATGGAGCCTGATTGGAAGTTTCATGGCAGGATCTGAAAGCCTGGAACAAGCCGCCATCAGGGTATTAAAAAAGTTTACAGGCATTGAAGGATTGTATATGCATCAGTTGCGGACATTCAGCCATCCCGACCGGGATCCCCTGGAAAGAACAATTTCAACTGCTTTCACTACTCTGATTGATGTACATCAGTATGAAAAACAAATAATAAAGGATTACCATGCTGAATGGTTTCTTGTCGGAAAAACTCCCCGGCTTATTTTCGATCACGATTCCATGTTGAAAATGGCCCAGCAGGAGCTTCGTTACCAGGCTGCCTCCCATCCAATACTCTTTGAAATGCTACCGGAAAAATTCACCATACCCCAGTTACAGAGTCTTTACGAAGGCGTTTATGAAACGCGTTTCGACAACCGCAATTTCAGCAGGAAGGTTTTATCTACCGAACTCCTCATTAAACTCAGGGAGAAAGATAAATCAGGTTCCAAAAAAGGTGCATTTTATTACAAACTCAATAAGAAAAAATATAAAGCGGGTTTCAGATCCTTCCTGAATTTTATTCCCAATCCTGACCGGTTTGCATTTTAACATGATAATTGATTTATCCGGATTTTTTTGGGAGTTACCCGATAAATGTTAATTTGACATGAATTCCACGGGAGCTTCCATATGAATAACAGACCATGGGTAATCGGAATTGATTTCGGAACCGATACTGTACGAACGATTGTTGTAAATGCATTTAGTGGCGAAGAAGCTGCTTCTTCTCTTTTTGAATATCCAAGATGGAAAGCCGGTTTATATTCAGACCCTTCTGTTAATCAATTCAGGCAACATCCTCTGGATTATCTGGAAGGACTGGAATTTGGAATTCGCGAATGTCTGGAACAACTGTCCCCGGAACAGCGAAAGAATATCAGTGGTATTGGTGTTGATACTACCGGTTCTACGCCGGTCGCTGTGGATAACCGGGGAACACCACTTTCCCTGCTTCCCCGTTTCGCTGAAAATCCCGAGGCCATGTTTATTTTATGGAAGGATCATACTTCTATTAAAGAAGCAGCAGAAATAAACCGGCACGCTAAAAAATTTCCTGTCAACTATCTTCAATTTGTAGGCGGAATTTATTCTTCGGAATGGTATTGGGCCAAACTCTTACATACATTGCGCACAGATAAATCCCTTCATAAGGATTGTTTTAGCTGGGTTGAGCATTGTGACTGGATTCCTTTCGTACTTACAGGAGGTACCGATGCCAGGCAAATAAAACGCGGTGTATGCAGTGCTGGTCATAAAGCCCTTTGGTCGCCTGTTTTTAATGGATTTCCCCCTGATGATTTTTTTAGTACACTCGATCCTTTATTAAAAAGATATGCCGCTGGATTATCACCTGCATTATTTACGGCTGATCAGCCTGCAGGAACTTTGTGTGCCTCATGGGCCTCCAAGCTTGGATTAAGTCAGGACGTGGTTGTTTCCACAGGAGCTTTTGATGCCCATATGGGGGCTGTAGGCGGACAAATAGAACCTTATTACCTGAGCAAAGTCATGGGGACTTCCACCTGTGACATGCTGGTGGCTCCCTTAAGCGAAATGAAAGGAATACTGATAAAAGGTATATGCGGGCAGGTTCCAGGTTCCATTATTCCTGGTATGATGGGCATGGAAGCAGGGCAATCTGCATTTGGAGATGCCTTTGCCTGGTTTAAAAATCTGCTTGGATGGCCGATTCGTTACAAATCCAAAAACAAAACAGAATCCAATCATTTAGATGATTCCTTTATTCAGAATATATTGCAGGAAATCCTGCCTGCTCTTAACAGGGAAGCTGAAAAAATAATTGTCACAGAAAATACAGAACTGGCCATTGACTGGTTCAACGGACGCCGCACTCCCGATGCAAATCAGGAATTAAAAGGAGCAATTACGGGGATCAATCTGGCAAGTGATGCACCTGAAATCTTTCGCGCAGTATCTGAATCCACCTGTTTCGGTGCCAAGGCCATTGTTGAACGATTTATATCAGAAGGTATTCCTGTCAATGGACTTATCGGGCTGGGCGGCGTTGCTAAAAAGTCTCCTTTTATCATGCAGCAGATGGCCGATATAACAGGGATGGATATTCGTATTCATAAATCGGAACAAACCTGTGCCCTGGGTGCTGCCATGTTCGCTGCAACTGCAGCTGGCCTGCACAAAAATGTTGAATCGGCCATGCATTCCATGGGAACCGGATTTGAAAGAACTTATCACCCCGATTCAACCAGGAATATTTTATATCAAAAAAGATATCTGCAGTATAAGAAAACCGGAGCCTGTATTGAAAATATTTTAATGCAAAAATCATGAGTCCTTATCAGCAAATCCGGGAAGAATCATGCGAGGCTAACAAACAATTACCATCCCTGGGGCTGGTACTTTTTAGTTTTGGAAACCTCAGTATTGCAGATCGTCAGAATGGAGTATTCGCTATTAAACCGAGCGGGGTTCCCTATGAAGACCTCTTACCTGAAAAAATGGTCATCGTTGACTTTGATGGAAAAACTGTGGAAGGGAAATTTAAACCATCTTCCGATACACAGACGCATGCGGTGTTGTATAAGAACTGGTCCAATCTCGGTGCTATCGTTCATACCCATTCAACCTACGCTACCGCCTGGGCTCAGGCTCAGCGCGAAATCCCTATTTATGGAACTACACATGCCGATCATTTTACTGGACCCATCCCCTGTGCACCACCGATGGGAGACGAAATGATCAGGGGGAATTATGAATATGAAACCGGGCATCAGATTATTAACTACCTGAATGAAAAAAAACTTTCTTATGAAGAAGTGGAAATGATACTGGTTGGTAACCATGCGCCATTTACATGGGGGAAAAATGCAACAAAAGCTTTGTACAATAGTGCTGTACTCGAATCCATTGCACAAATGGCATTCCTTACTGAACAGATCAATCCAAACGCAAATACTTTGAAACAATCCCTTATACAAAAACATTTTGGGAGAAAACACGGGCCTGAATCTTATTACGGTCAATAATCATATACGAAATGGCGGATCTTAAAAAATGGGAAGTATGGCTCCTGACAGGAAGCCAGCATTTATACGGAACTGAAACATTGAAATTGGTAAAAGATCATGCGGGGACTATCGCCAGGTTTTTTGATGAAAATGCACAAATCCCGGTTCATGTGGTTTGCAAATCCGTCGTAACAACTCCGGAAGAAATATCCGGTGCCTGCAAAGAAGCAAATAACGAATCTGCATGCATCGGCCTGATTACCTGGATGCATACATTTTCTCCGGCAAAAATGTGGATAAACGGATTGAAGATTTTAAGAAAACCCATACTTCATTTACACACGCAATTTAACAGAGATATTCCATGGAATACTATTGATATGGATTTTATGAATCTGAATCAGTCTGCCCACGGTGACCGGGAATTTGGATTTATGATGAGTCGAATGCGCATAAAGCGAAAAGTCGTATCAGGTTATTGGCAGGACCCGCAATTGATTCAACAAATTTCATGGTGGACCAGAGCCGCGGCCGGTTGGAATGATTTACAGGGCGCAAAGTTTTTACGGTTTGGCGATAATATGCGGCAGGTTGCTGTTACTGAAGGGGACAAGGTTGAAGCAGAATTAAAATTCGGTTACTCAGTAAATACTTATGGCGTGGGTGACCTGATGGAATCTATTCGCTCAGTATCTGATTTGGAATTGAATGCATTGTTGGATGAATACGAACAGCAATATAATATTTCGGATGACCTGAAAAAAGGAAATAAGCGAAACGAATCTTTGAGAGAGGCGGCAAGAATTGAAACAGGAATTAAAAAAATGCTGCTTGCCGGTAACTTTAAAGGATTCACGGATACGTTTGAAGATTTACAGGGACTAAAACAGTTGCCAGGAATAGCGGCACAAAGGCTCATGCATGCTGGTTACGGATTTGCGGCAGAGGGTGACTGGAAAACTGCCGCTCTGGTGAGGGCAATGAAAACGATGGCGACTGGATTGGCAGGTGGAAATTCATTTATGGAAGATTATACTTATCATCTTGAACCGGGAAATGAAATGGTGTTGGGCGCACATATGCTCGAAATCTGTCCTTCTATTTCTGAAGAAAAACCTTCCTGTGAAATATATCCCCTGGGTATTGGTGGTAAAGAAGATCCTGTAAGATTGGTTTTTAACGGAAGCAGTGGCAATGCATTAAATGCTTCTATTATCGATATGGGTGAACGGTTTCGCATGCTCGTAAATACAGTAGAGGCTGTGAAACCTCCTCAATCATTACCAAATCTTCCGGTCGCACGTGTACTTTGGAAACCACTGCCTGATTTTAAATCAGCCTGCACAGCATGGATACTCGCCGGTGGCGCGCATCATACCTGCTTCAGCCAAAACCTGAGTGCGGAATGTCTTGAAGATTTTGCAGCGATGGCGGGGATTGAGTTTGTATTAATAGGAAAGAATACTGATATTTATCAATTCAAGAATGAATTGAAATGGAATGATATGTATTTCAAATTGAATACATAAATCTAACCCTGCAAATTTCTCTTAACACGATTGCTGATATATGAATAATCAACTGGTTTTTTCAGATTACCTGATTTTTGTACTCTACCTGGTACTGGTCGGATCTTACGGATACTGGATCTATCACAAACGTAAAAGTAAGGAACACGATTCCAAAGGATTTTTTCTGGCTGAAGGTTCTCTTACCTGGTGGGCTATCGGAGCCAGTCTCATCGCTTCCAATATCTCTGCGGAACAATTCATTGGTATGAGCGGTAACGGTTTTTTTGTAGGTGTTGCCGTTTCAGCATATGAGTGGATAGCCGCATTATCATTAATTATCATTGCTATTTGGTTTATCCCAATCTATCTTAAGAATAAAATCTATACCATGCCGCAGTTTCTTAAAACGCGGTACAATGAAACGGTAGCGATGATCATGGCCATACTCTGGCTTTTTATTTACATCTTCGTCAACCTGACATCTATATTATATCTCGGGGCAGTTGCGATCAGCGGACTACTGCCTGAAGGGACCAATATAGATTATCTGCATATCGTTATGATCGCCCTTGCCGTTTTCTCAATTTTTATTACGCTGGGCGGAATGAAGGTAATCGGATTTACAGATGTTATCCAGGTAACCGTATTGATATTAGGAGGCCTTGCTACTTCTTATATGGCATTAGACAAAGTAAGCGGAGGTCATGGCGCAATGGAAGGATTTGCCACTTTATTGAAACAGGCCCCGGAGCATTTTCATATGATATTCAAAAAGCCAACCGTAAATTCACCGCAAATTGAAATTGATAAATACCTGCTTCTCCCGGGCATACTCATGTATGCGGCAGGACAGTGGATTGTAAATTTGAATTACTGGGGATGTAATCAATATATCACACAGCGGGCGCTTGGTGCGGATTTGAATACAGCACGAACAGGTTTGTTGTTTGCCGCACTTCTCAAACTGATAATGCCCTTAATTGTAATGCTTCCCGGAATTGCAGCATATGTGTTGATGAAACAGGGTCACCTTCCGTCCATGGAGCATGCAAATATGGATCATGCTTACTCAGCCGTATTAGGATTTTTACCGGCTGGTCTGAAAGGTTTATCCATTGCCGCCCTTACAGCCGCGATCGTAGCTTCACTTGCGGGGAAAATCAACAGCATCTCTACGATCTATACACTTGATATTTATAAAAAATATATTAATAAAGACGCTACTGAACAAAAAACTGTATGGATGGGGCGTGCCGTTGCATTAGTGGCGCTGATTGTCGCGATCATGTTTACATGGAAAGATGTTTTGGGCATCAGCAGTGCAGGAGGATTTACTTATATTCAAAAATATACCGGGTTTATTAGTCCCGGAGTTTTTGCCATGTTCCTGCTTGGAATGTTCTGGAAAAGAACAACCGGTGCTGCAGCCGTCGTCGGCGTTATTTCAGGTGTGGGTTTCTGTCTTTTCTTTAATGAATATGCGCCAGCCGTTTTTGGAAATAATACCTGGTTTTATACTGCTTATAATACAGGTACTTTGCATAATGGTAAAGAGGTCTTTGAAATTCCTTTCCTCATTGCAATGGGTCTTTCATTTTTCTTTACCGTTCTGATCATGGTAATTATGAGCCTGGCTGGTCCAAAAATAAATGCCAAGGCATTTATGCTCGACAAAACCATGTTTAAATTAAGTCCGAAAATAATTTCTTTGATTGTTGTAATCCTACTTTTGCTTACTGCACTTTATGTTAAGTTCTGGTGATAATTGTAAATTGTCAATTGTAAATTGTTAACGGATTTTATCATAACCCCTGTATCCAATTCTTCGTTAACAATTAATCCCGCATGTGCGGGAACAATTAATAATTAATTAAGGTTTCATCTCCTTAATCTCTACCTGTGGTACCAGAACTTTGTTTAATTTTTGCAACTGGATTTCTTTGCTCAGTGTAAAATCCTTTGTAAGCCGGATGTCTTCCACGCTGGCACCAATTTTAACCTTATACGTTCCCGCGTCCGCTACCCATCTCGTTAATGAAGTATCGAAAGAAGCCAGTGATGAAGCGTCCAATATCATTTGAACCGTTTGCGACTCGCCCGGATTCAATGAACGGGTTTTCGTAAATCCTTTTAACTCCTCTTCCGGCTTGTTTATTTTACTGCCAGGTGCAGATAAATATAATTCAACAACTTCCTTGCCCGCTACCTTTCCGGTATTAGTGACTGTTACATTCACCAGTAATTTGTCTTTAAAGGAAGCACTGCTTAAAGTGAGGTCGGAATATTTGAATTTCGTATAAGACATGCCATAACCAAAAGGATATGCTGTTTTTAAATGAAAACTCTGGTAATAACGATATCCCACGTATATTCCATCTTCATAAATCACTTCTGAAGGCCGGCCCCTCATCGGGTTTCCGGGCGTAGCAGATGCCGGTTCCAGTTCATGCCCCGGGAAGTTTTTTGCGGAAAGAACATCATCATATTTTAAAGGAAAGCTGGTGGCCAGTTTCCCGCCTGGATTTTGTTTTCCGGATAGTACATCTGAAATTGAATTACCGCCTTCAAGTCCCGGCTGCCAGGCAAGAAGAATGGCATCTGCCTCATCTCTCCAGCTTGCTGTTTCAATTACACCTCCGATATTCAATACAACGATCAGTTTCTTTCCTTTTTTATGAAACGAATCCGAAATTTGTTTCAGAAGTGTTTTTTCATCATCTGAAAGATTAAAGTCATTGTCCACTTTCCGGTCCGCACCTTCACCCGCATTCCTGCCCAAAGTAAATATGGCCAGGTCGGATTCTTCAGCTGCCTGATCAACAGATGCCGTTTCCTGTTTCATTTCAGGAATGGGCGGAGGAAGCATAAAGAAATTCCTGGGTTTTGGACGATTTGCATTTTGGACTTTTATATAATCTTCATAACCGTTTGCCAGCTTGTCATTCAATGAATAACCGGCATTTTGCAGACCTTGTTTCAGCGTGATTGTATACGCTTTATGTACGTCACCACTACCTGTACCACCGGCGATTAAGACATATGAGGTATTTCCAAAAAGTGCTATTTTCTTATTTGCTGAAATCGGCAATCCGTTTTCATTTTTGAGTAGAATCATACTTTCTGCTGCAGCGTTTCTGGTTATTGCCGCATCATTTATTAGGTCAGGTTTTTCTGAGGCCATATATTTTTTGAATGAAGGCGAAATCAGTATTATGTTTAAAATTTTCTCCACATTTCTGTCCAGAATTTTAATGTCCAGTCTTCCGGAATCAACAGCATTAATGATAGCCTTAGTTTGATTCGCTGTACCCGGCATCAATAGATCGTTGCCTGCATTCTCCTGGGCAACAGGGTTACTGCCTCCAAACCAATCCGACATGACTAAACCTTTAAAACCCCATTCATCCCGAAGTATCGTCGTAAGCAGTCCGGCAGTTTCAGAAGTATATACGCCATTTATTTTATTATATGAACTCATGACAGTCCAGGGAGAAGATTCCCTGACTGCAATTTCAAAACCCTTCAGATAAATTTCCCTGAGGGCACGTTCACTTACAATTGTATTGACCTGGTTACGGTTGGTTTCCTGGTTATTGGCAACGAAATGTTTGATGGAAGTGCCTACACCATTGGATTGGATTCCCCTCACCATGGCTGCAGCAATTTTTCCCGTCAATAAAGGATCTTCAGAAAAATATTCAAAATTTCTTCCACCAAGAGGATTTCTGTGGATATTCATTCCGGGTCCGAGAATAATGTCGATACCAAAGTCCCGGATTTCTGATCCAAAAGCAATACCTACTTTTTGAACAAGGGCAGTATCCCAGGAAGAAGCCAGCAACGTCCCTACGGGAAAAGCAGTTGCATAATAGGATTTTGAACTATCCCCATTTCTGAATGAATTAATCCGCACTCCGGCAGGACCGTCAGACAATGTCATACTGGGAATACCAAGTCTTGCAATGGCATGTGTTCTTCCTGCAGCTCCTGCAACTTTTTCAGGTACAGCTGCATCAGCCGGACTAACAGGAGGCAGTTGAAAACCTGCTCTGTTTGCTGAATCTGTTTTTGTACTGTCAGCATTTGTTCTTCTAACTGGTGTGTTTCCTGGCATTCTGAATCCCATCCCCACAACCAGTTTTGCTTTTTCTTCCAGGGTCATCGCAGCGATAACCTGTTTTACAGATGCTTTACCGAGTTGGGGCGCCTGTTCCTGTGCGAATAAGGCAGAAGGCAAAATAATAGCAGCAGCAATTGTAGAAATCCATTTCATTTATCAGATGTTTAAAAGTTTTAAAACAAAACCCATTCGCAGGTTTACGAATAGGTTTCAATTTATTTATTGCATACCCTGCATAGCATCCTGAGATCCCGAGCTGTTCATGTTTTTTCTTTTGAAAAGAGATACATCCATTTTCCCGAAGCGGTAAGTGAAGTTCACCCGAACCAGTTGTGGATCACGGATCCTGTCATATTGCTGGCTGAATAAACCCTGCTGGAAAGAATACTGGTCGCTCCATCTGCTTTTGAAAATATCGCTGATGGAAATACTTACAGATGCAGCATCATTTTTCAGGAAACTTTTGCTGAGTGCGGCATCAACAGCCCAGAAAGGAGAAATATATCCCTGGGATGCGCTCGTGACACCTGCACCTCCTCCCGGTCCTCCGCCCTGGGTGCCGGCACTGGAATTTACAGGTAAGTTGGATTTGGACTGATAGAATCCGGTTACCTGCATTTTTAATTTCCAGGGAAGTTTGAAGCTGCCATTCAATTTTCCAAACCAGCTCCATAAAGCAGGCTGTGAAGTCGTATTGACATTCGTTATATTGATATAAGAATTATAAACATTTATATTAGAAGTCAGGTCAAACCATTTGGTGATTGATGTGACCGCAGTAAATTCTGCACCATAAGTCTGGCTGTAATTTGCATTCACCCATGTACTAACGATTCCTGGTTTACCTGTAATCTCATTGGTAAAACTATCGAGGTAACGTGTGATTAATTGATTTGTTCTTTTATAATATACGGATGCTAGTAATGTATTATTTCCCTTTATTGTTTTCAGATAGGAAAATTCAAAATTATTCGTGAACTCAGGAAGCAGGTTAGGATTTCCCTGCGTAATATTCAGACTGTCGGAATAATTGGTATATGGAATTAACTGAAAGAAATTTGGGCGGTTTATCCTTCGCGTATAACTTAATTGTAATTCCTGCTTGCCACCGAGTTTTTGACTCAGGAACATGGATGGGAATAAACTTATAGGATAAGAGTTGCTGAAATTCTCTTTTGTATCCAATAATTCGCCTGTGTAATTGGAACTTTCTGCTCTCAAACCAGCCTGGTATCCAAAATCCTTAAATCCGCTGGTAAATGATATATAAGCCGCGTAAACATTGTTCGTATTCTCGTAATTAGTAGAAGCAGCAGGTACCAGATAAAAATCCCCCATACCCGAAGTATCATAATAAGTATTAGTATTACTGACAAGGTGTTGGGTATTCAATCTTAAACCTGCTTCCAGTTTAGTTTTAGCATCAAATGGATGCACATAATCCGTTTGTATGGTCAGAAATTTGTTTGTGCCACTCCCGTCTATTTTTTGCTGCTGATCAAATGCCACATCCGATCCCGGCTGACCGGTTAAATAATTGGTAACGGTTAAAGCATTGTTGACATTCGTTCCGCTGAAATAATTCAGGTCTGCAGTAATATTTTCCCCTTCTTTAGGAAACAGATGTTTAAATGCAAACTGTAATCCATTAGCATTGAAAGTTCTGTTTGTATTTATCGTGGCCTGGCTATAAGAAGTATCTGTTCCACTGGGGAAAAAAGTATTATTCATATTATCCAAAGTCTCTACTGGTTCGAATTGACCATGAACATGGATTCCAGTCAGGGAAAAAGTAGTCCTGTTGGTCACAAAATAATCCAGGCCTATGCTTCCAAATGCAAAAGCACCACCATTTTTATTAACCTGGTTTTGATAAATGGATGTGGGCGTATCTGTATAATTATATCTGTTAACGTTACCGTCTGTTACACCCTTGTTCTGGTTATAAAAACCATTGGCTGTAAAATTGAATTTATCCTGACGCACATTAAAATTTGCTCCGGCATTAATGGCCCCATGGCTATCGAATCCGGCACGTACATTTCCATTATAACCTGATTTCCTGTTTTTCTTAAGAATAATATTCACTATCCCTGCACCGCCTCCGGATGCATCATATTTGGCGGAAGGATTTGTAATTATTTCCACACTTTCAATAGCATCTGCAGGAATCTGATCAAGTGTTAATGTGGTAGGTCTCCCATCTATATATAGTAACGGGGGTGCATTTCTCAAAGTAAGGTTCCCGTCAATATCCACATTTACCGAAGGAACATTTTTCATAACGTCCATGGCCGTTCCACCGGCATTTACCAGATCCTTTTCAACATTATATACTTTTTTATCAATATCCATTTTCAATGTTGGCGGAGAAGCAGTTACCGTCACACCCTGCAATTGAGCGATGTCCACTGCCAGCTTAATATTTCCCAGATCTCTGTCGAATCCGTTGATCGCACTACTCATTGAATTGATAGTTTGAGTCACATCTGCACCCGGTTTTGGAGCACCTCCGGATGGCATTCTCATCTGGAACACAACCTGTTGTTCAAATGGCTTGTATCCTGTTGCAGATATTTTTAGTTTTAATGCCCCCATGATTGGCAGGTCTTCAAAACTAAAATCACCATTTTCTTTGGTCGTCAGTCCTTTCAGCAATACCATCTTCGATTTCTTGGTTGCAGAATCATATTTATTATGAAGAAGTAGAACAGTTGCCTCAGAAACAGGATGACCCGAACTATCTACCAGTTTACCATATATATGGCCCATATTCGGAATATTCCTTCCAGCTCCGCCACCCGGAAACTGGGCTTGCAGTGAAAAAGCGCCCACAAGAAAAACCATCATCAGCAGCAAATTTTTCATATTAGTATTTTGTGAGTGTAAAACTAGGTTGACAAATTTGGATTTAAAGTCTAATTGAGACGAGCGGTTAAAATCCCGCGACCAAATACATAATCATTTATTACCCTGACCAATCTTTTGCATCAGATCTTCTTTATAAAGATCGCTTAGCGGCAATTCAAGATCTCCCAGATAAACGGAATTCCTTCGGATGGTAGTGATTTGTGATAATGCGACAATATAGGATTTATGAATACGGAAAAATTTTCCGGGTGGTAGTTTTTCTTCTATTGATTTCATGCTCATCCGGATTATAAGTGGTTTCGTTTCACCCAGATTTATTTTCAGATAATCCTTAAGACCTTCAATCAGCCGTATTTCTGAAAAAACTATTTTAACAAGTCCGTATTCTGCATTTACAAAGAAATATTCCGGCCAGGAATGGGATTCCGACGAAACATTTTTCTTGAGCTTGTAGAAATCTATCGCTTTATTACAGGCTTTAAGGAACCGTTCAAAAGGTACAGGCTTCACGAGATAATCAATCACATCCAGGTTGAATCCTTCCAACGCATATTTTTCATATGCCGTAATGAGAATGACCATCGGTCTGACGGATAGCGATTGCAATAATTGAAGTCCGGTAAGTCCGGGCATTTGAATATCAAGGAAAATCAGTTCCACTTCCTGTTTATTCAAAATGGAAAGTGCTTCCATTGCTGTACTGCAGGAAGCAATCAGTTCGAGTGTAGGCACCTGACGAATATTATCCTGCAGGAGAGCAAGTGCCAGCGGTTCATCATCAACAGCAATACATTTCATTTTTAATGAAGTTTAATCTGAAGAGAAACTGTGAACCAGCCGTTTTCCTTATTAATGGAGAGAATATGTTTCTGATCATATAATAAATTCAACCTCCTTATTACGTTCGGTAATCCAATTCCCGAAGTATTATCCTTAATCTCCTCATTCTTCGGGTCAAACTTATTCTTAACGCGAAAATCTATCAAACCGTCAGAAATTTTTAATGAAATATCTATTTCCGGATCTTCAATAATCCCCGTACCATGTTTAAATGCATTTTCTATAAAAGGTATGAGTAGCATCGGTTCAATAAGCTGGTTGTCTCCTGGATCCATATCCGTCCGGATAATTAATGATTTGGCATACCTGATTTTCTGTAACTCAATATAACTGTTTACATATTCTGTTTCGCGCAGCAGAGTAACAGAAGCCTCATCTGATTCATACAGCATATATCGCATGAGACCCGAAAGGCGGATCAGGGAGGGTTCCAGCATGTCTGATTTGAGTCGTGCCATTGCCACCATATTGTTCAGAACATTGAAAAGAAAATGCGGACTTACCTGCGACCTTAAAAACGAAAGTTCTGTTTTCAGATTTTCATTTTCCCTTTCTTTCATCAATTGTTCAGTCCTGATTTTATCTGTTATGAACCAATAGACCGTACTCATGGCCCATATAAACAGATAAGGGAAAATTGCGAAAAAATATTCCCTGTGAAATCCCCTCGTCTGTCCTTCCTTTGGGAAAATAAAGTTTATGACTCCCATAAAAACCACGAATAACAAAATGATTAGGGATATATAAACACCAATCCTTTTGCGATTTAAAAACCTGGGAATAATGACAAGGCTGTTCAGGTAAAAAAACAATATGCAGCATGTATCAAAAATAAGCGACCTGATATTGATGATGGCTTTCCAATTCAAGTGGGTCTGATCTGGTTCCCTATGGAAGAGCAAAGGCAATAGAAATAATACCAGCCAGGCCAGGATGTGAAAAAATACAATAACTGTTTTGGATCTGTACCAGCGTGTGCTCATGGCTTTAAATCAGCCGCAATGTCCGGATTTATTACAAATTCGGGATACCCGCTGCGACAAACCCTCCATTTTCTGAGATCAAATAGCCATTGAAAGCTCAAGGCTTAAGGCGTAAAGCGTAAGGCATAAGGCTTAAGGCTTAAGGGTTTTATAGTAAAATAGAATTGAAAGTGTGCAGTGTTCACTTCCACACTTGCTTTAAGCCTTACGCTTTATGCCTTAAGCTTTCTAAGATTTTGGCATAGCAAAAATCGTCGGATCGATCGTTTTGTTTACTTCAATCTTATTGACAGTCGTTGTAATACTGAACTGCCCGCCATAATTTATTTCATATGAATAAGGGAAAAAGACACCGGCAGGATCTACTTTTTTGTAGTTGGAAAAAGTGGTTGTGACTTCCATAGTCTGTCCCATCATTTGTGCAGTTGATACAGCTTTAGTAATGAAGTACGTAGTGGTGTCCACGTAAAGAGTGGTTTCTACACTATCGGCATTGGTTACTTTTAACTTAAAGGCATTGCCATCTTTCCCCTGTAATTCAATTTTGTTTCTTTTAGACGCATAATTGTAAAGAGGACCGAAAGGATCCAGTCTTCCTCTGCTCTGCTTAAACACATCGTCCGGCATTGCTGTTGGTGAAGATGCCCCTGTGAATGGATTCACCTGCCATCCTC
The DNA here is from genome assembly GCA_963711345.1 of uncultured Bacteroidota bacterium. Classification (GTDB taxonomy): domain Bacteria; phylum Bacteroidota; class Bacteroidia; order Chitinophagales; family Chitinophagaceae; genus Puia. The sequence goes on from CAVQDS010000002.1 coordinate 3,436,494, forward strand.
CTTTATCATTAACCGCTATAATTACTGACTGTCCATTAAAATCTGAAACCATTTTAAATCCAACTCCGGTAACAAGGTTAATGGTGCTGGGACCTTCATTTCCCATTGCCTGTGAAGTGTTTTCCATATAAACCGATTTGACCTGCTCCAGCTTATCCTTACCACCCAGGGCATCAACATATTTATTTGCTATTTCATCTGCCGTTTGAGCCTGGATTCCGCTGAAACTTATAGCAGCCATTATAAGTGCCATACTCATTTTAACCAATTTCATATGTCTGTTTTTATTTTAAAGATAAAGATGCCGAATTTTCTTTAAACCGCCAGCTCACTCTTTTTTTCCGCATCGTATAAATATTTTTTCCAATTTCGTTATGCCAACCTTGTATAAAGCAATTCTTTTGCCAGATGAAATTCCCATCAACCGAATGCCTCTTATCATTAATTTTCAATATAACTACTGAGGCTCAGAAGTTTATAACAACTAATGCATGACAGCTAGTGATGACCAATGAGGACTACCATTAAACGGGAAACATAGCACGGAAAACACTCTTAAAGGATCCGTCCTTCCTACTTATCTTCGAAAAAAAGGAATTTATGAAAACGGGTGTTGTCGGATTTGGCGTAGCTGCACAATTTATGCACCTGCCCTTCCTGGTTACCAATACTGAATACCAACTGCAATCCATTTTACAAAGGCATGGAGATGAAGCGGGGGAGAGATATCCTTCGGTTAAAATAGTACGCAGCCTGGATGAGATGCTCGCTGACGAAAGCCTGGAACTTGTTATAATAACAACACCGAATGATACCCATTTTGACTATGCCTGGCGCGCTCTCGGCGCAGGCAAACACGTTGTTCTGGAAAAGCCTTTTACCATTACCTCTTCTGATGCAAAAAAACTGATCGTACAGGCAGAAAAGAAAGAACGAATTCTGAGTGTATATCAGAACCGCAGATATGTTTCGGATTTTCTGACAATCCGCCAGTTACTTAATGAAAAAGCTTTGGGTGAACCGGTTGAATTTGAAGCACATTATGACCGTTACAGGCCCGAAAGAAGACCCAATGCCTGGCGGGAACAAAATACACCGGGCAGTGGAATATTATATGATCTGGGAGCGCATCTTATTGACCAGGCTTTTTGTCTTTTTGGCTTACCCAGGTATGTAACAGCCGATATCCGCATACAACGTCCAGATGCAAGAACCACAGATTATTTTGAACTATGGCTTGATTACAATTTTACGAAAATCATCTTAAAATCGGGTATGCTTGTCCGTGAGCCAGGGCCCAGGTATACCATTCATGGTATGCAGGGATCATTTATTAAATTCGGAGAAGATCCCCAGGAAGCCCTGCTCAGAAAAGGCATTCTGCCTACAGCAAATGACTGGGGCATGGAATCGGAAGATATTTTCGGATTACTGCATACCGAAATAGACGGAGTCATCATAAAAGAAAAATATCCTTCACTCCCGGGCAACTACGGAAGATTTTACACCGATCTCTATAATACCATCCGAAAAGGGGAATCGCTGAAAGTAAAACCAGAACATGGGTTTAATACTATCCGTTTAATCGAACTCGCTACTGAAAGCAGTGAAAAAAAATGCAGGGTAGAATGTACAGACCTGATGAATGTTTCATACCCTTAAACGACCAGAAGGCTGCATCCACGAATATCGCTGTTGTCCATCCTTCCCAAAACTTCGAAACTTCCATCTTCATAAAGTTTTGCAACATCATCGGTAGCAATAAATGAACAGGAATCCAGGTTTGCAAGGTCGATGATATTTAATAGCCCTTCTCCTGAATCATGAAGACTCAATGGATCATCCTCATCCCTTACAAAGGCTTTCATCCAGGGAACCGGTTTATAAATCCCCTCGCCAAATGAATAAGCCTGTGATAAAAGTTCTGTCATTCCATATTCGGAATGAATCTGCGATACACCCAGTTTTTGTTTCAGTATATTATGCAATTCAACACGTGTCATTTCCTCCCGGCGTCCCTTCATACCGCCTGTTTCCATGATCGTCGTATTTGACAACTCTATAGAATATTTTTCAGCAAAATCAAGCAAAGCAAAACTGACGCCAATCAAAAGTGTTTTCCGTTTTACTTTTTCAAGTTTTAATAACAGTTCATATAACTTATCATATTCATACAAATAAAACCCGCTTTCTTTGCAACCACTTAGACGGATCAATTCATCTACCATGTATACAAGAGATGAACCTTTCCTTTCAAGATAAGCAGGTAATAATCCAATGACACAAAACTCACTTATATCACCATAAAATAATTCAAATCCTTTAACGAAACTTTCACGATAAAGGTCAATACGTTTTACGAAATGCCTGGCAGGTTCCACACCTGTGGTACCACTACTCTCGAAAATCATCTCAGGATCGAAATGGCCGGTTTTGATCTCTTCGGTTTTAAAAAAGGAAACGGGGAGAAAAGGTATAAGTTTCAATTCTGCAATATTTTCAGGCGCTTTATGAAAGCGGTCTGAAAAATCCCTGTAAAGCGGGTTTTCCAAATACTGGTATTTGAATACCTCTATAGCTCTGTCATTAAAATCCATGGGCAACCCGGTAAAGATCTTCTCGTATTGATATATGGAATAATGGCTTTGCATATCCTGTATGAGGGATGACTTTCCGAATCAAAAGTTTAACCGGTGCAATACTAAAGCTTTTCGCGAAAATCCTTTAATTTGTGCTGTCCAAATCATATTAATGAAAACGAGATTTTATATTTTGTCATTGATTTTATTACTGGTTTTTGGGTGCACTAAAGATAACAATGGCGGAGGTCCTTCCATTTCTATAAAATCTTACACAGGTGCTGTTTACAACGATGGAAATGATTTCAATGCTGTCCTTTCCTATTCACAAAAAGGAGGAAGTCCATCCGGTGATTCCCTGGTGATTATACGCCATCGTTATAATCAATCTTACAATCCTAATCCAAGGGATACATTTAGTACCAGGCTTCCACTGACACCCTCTATAGATAAAGCGGAATTTACTGCTTCGCTTGCCTGGCAGGATATTGAGGTAGGTATTAACGGAGAGAATGACACTTGTGATTTTCGCTTCGTTCTGATAGACCAGAATAATAATCACAGTGATACTGCTGCAACCGGCATTGTAATTATATATCAATACTAATAAGCCTTGATTTGGATCCGGAAAGTTTTTAATTTTTTTCTTTTCAGCAGTATTTATATTTCTCTTTGTGCGGTTATTATGACCTGGCAAAGTTGTTATTTGTTGCATCTGACCATTTCCAGAGACTATTACTGGTTCGTTTTTTTTGCCACCATCTGCAGCTATAATTTCCATTGGTACCTGACACACCAGTCCAATAGTTCAGCCATTCGCATTCAATGGTCGCTCCGTCATAAGAACACCCACCTGCTGTTTTATTTTGCCGGTGTAATCGGGTCTTTGATTTTCTTTTATAAACTGCGCCAGCACTGGTTCGGACTTTTCTTTTCCACCCTTCTCACTTTCTTATATTCAGCTCCTAAAATCCCGCTTCCCTACTTTCGTTTCCTCAAACAGGTTGCCATCGGCAAAACAATTTTTCTCTCCACAGTATGGACATACGTTACCAGCATTATGACTGTGTTTATTGCCGGAGAACATTTCAATCATGAAATGAAATGGTTTGCTGCCAGCCGTTTTTTTCTGATATACGGAATCTGCATTTTGTTCGATTATCGTGACCGAACTGATGATAAGGAAGAAGGAATCCGAACGATGGTAAATTATTTTGATGAAACAGGTGTAAACAGATTATTTGTCTTCTCTATCATTGCCTGCATCGTATTTACATTCGGACTTCTTTTTTCGGGTGTTTCTATAATTACCGTTTTGATATTAATCATACCGGCAATCATATTGTTTTCAATTTATCCTCTGGCAAAAAAAAGTACATCCGATTATCTCTATTATTTCATTTTGGATGGTTTAATGATGCTTTCAGCTTTGCTGATGGGGATACTGTCAATTTGATTATTTTTGGCCCTAAATTCCATTCATGGCCAAAGCCAAATCTGCAGTACCTCCAAAAAAATCCATACTGCCTTCTGCCTCTTTTGACTTCATGAAGAAATATCTCAACACACCTTCTCCTGTAGGATTTGAATCCAACGGGCAAAAAGTGTGGATTGAATATATCAGGCCTTATATTGACAACTATTTTACGGATGCATACGGAACAGCCGTGGGAGTCATAAATCCAAAATCCGGTTTCAGGGTAGTAATTGAAGCACATGCAGATGAAATCAGCTGGTTCGTCAATTATATTAACCCCGAAGGCCTGATGTACCTTAAAAGAAATGGCGGTGTGGATCACCAGGTAGCACCCGGACAAAGGGTAATAATTCACGGTGACAATGGACCGGTAAAAGCTGTTTTCGGATGGCCCGCCATTCATACCCGCATGATAAATCCGGATGCCAAAGAAGTACATCCAAAAGTGGATAACTTGTTTTTAGATTGTGGTGGGCGTAACCGTAAGGATATTGAATCGCTGGGCATTCACCCCGGTTCTGTTGTTACTTATCAGGACGGTTTCGATGAACTCGCATATGATACACTTATCGCGCGGGCGTTCGATAACAGGATCGGAGGCTTTATGATTGCTGAAGTAGCACGCCTCCTAAAGGAAAACAAAAAGAAACTTCCTTATGGTTTATACATTGTAAATGCCGTTCAGGAAGAAGTAGGACTTCGCGGAGCTGAAATGATTGCACGCAGAATTAAACCGGATGTTGCTATCATCACCGATGTTACACATGATACGGCCACACCTATGGTGAACAAATTGGTGGAAGGTGATATCACATGTGGTAAGGGTCCCTCCCTGGCTTTTGGACCGGCAGTACACAACAAGCTTCTTTCTTTTGTAAGGGAAACTGCGTCTCAAAAAAATATCCCGGTTCAATTACGGGCTGTTTCACGCAGTACAGGAACTGATACTGATTCCTTTGCATATGCTAATGAAGGATGCCCCTCGGTATTAATATCTATCCCACTCCGGTATATGCATACTACAGTAGAAATGCTGAATCGAAATGATATTGAACAGACGATATTACTGATATACGAGACTTTGCTGGCATTAACGCCTAAAACGAATTTCAGTTATCATTTATAAATTCGGTCAACCCTAAAATCTGGAAAATGATCCGCAACAACTGGACAAAAGAAGAAATTCAGAAAATATATGAACTTCCGTTGCTGGAACTCGTATATCGGGCAGCAACCATTCATCGTAGTTACAATAGTACAGCTGAAGTTCAGGTCTGCACCTTGCTTTCGGTTAAAACCGGCGGCTGCTCCGAGGATTGTGCTTATTGTCCCCAGGCAGCACGGTATCACACAGACATTAAGATTCATGCGCTTATGCAGACAGACGAAGTGCTTGAATATGCCCAAAAAGCCAAAAAAGCCGGTTCAACCCGTTTTTGTATGGGTGCTGCCTGGCGTGAAATACGTGATAATCGGGATTTTGAAAGGGTCTTGGATATGGTAAAAGGTGTGAATGCCATGGGAATGGAAGTATGTTGTACGCTGGGTATGCTGACAGAATCCCAGGCTGAAAAATTAGCAGATGCTGGGCTTTACGCTTATAACCATAACCTGGATACTTCAGCTGAATACTATGATCAAATCATTACTACCCGCACCTATGATGAGCGCCTGAATACCCTGGGAAACGTTCGAAAAGCAGGTATTAGCGTCTGTTGCGGTGGCATTATCGGGTTGGGCGAAACCCATGAGGACCGGATAAATATGCTTTGTACCCTGGCTACCCTGCCTGAGCACCCTGAAAGTGTACCCATAAATGCACTGGTAAGGATAAAGGGTACACCTCTGGAAAATAATCCCAGGGTCGATATCTGGGATATGGTAAGAATGATTGCAACTGCCAGGATTTTAATGCCTGAATCCATGGTCAGGTTAAGTGCCGGACGTGCTGAAATGAGTATACCGGAGCAGGCTTTTTGTTTTATGGCAGGTGCGAATTCAATTTTTGCCGGTGATAAACTTCTGACAACGCCAAATCCCTCATTCGAAGAAGACAATGCCATGTTTGAGCTGCTGGGACTTAATGCGATGATTGCATTTAAAAGCTTAAAGCCTAAAGCTCAAAGCCTAAAACCAGTTAATGTGGTGAATGAGTAATTGTATAAAGGAGGGGAAGTGAAAATGGAATTATTAATGATAATATGCAAACATGAAATTGATATCACCTATGCGTTTTAAACGAAGTATTCACTAAGGCTTTACGCGTTAAGCTTTAGGCGTAAAGCTTATTAACAGGACGTTCACAAAATAGGATTAAACCATTGGATAATCCTTACGTTATTATTACAACCACAAAGATTTTCATGTTGGTTGTTTTAAGGGTTAAAAAAAGTTCCTCCATTTCTATGGAGGAATTCTTTTTTAATGCCTAAAGCCCAAAACTTCTTTTAGGTTACAAAGAATAATTCAATTTTTAATTTTCAATATTTTTCACATTTAGTTTTAGGCTTTAAGCTTTAGGCTTTGAGCTTTGAGCATTAAGCTTATACCAGAGCCAGATCCAATACCTGCTGCATGGTCTTCACGTAATGAAATTTCAATCCCTTTATAAAATTGGAATCGATTTCGCTGATATCTTTCTCGTTTTGCCAGCAGAGAATAACTTCCTTGATGCCCGCTCTCCTTGCTGCAAGAATTTTTTCTTTGATACCCCCAACCGGCAATACCTGACCGCGTAATGTGATTTCCCCGGTCATCGCCAGGTAGGGTTTTATCTTTTTGCCTGTAATGGCAGAAGCCAGTGAACTCATCATGGTGATACCTGCACTGGGACCGTCTTTTGGTGTGCCACCTTCCGGAACATGAATATGGAGGGTCTTTTTGGCGAAAATATCCGGATTCAAACCATATTTTTTTGCATTCGACTGTAAATAAGTCAGCGCAGTCGTTGCACTTTCTTTCATTACATTGCCAAGATTGCCTGTGAGTTTGAGATCCCCTTTTCCATCGCTGATACTGGTTTCAATAAAAAGAATATCGCCTCCTACATAGGTCCAGGCAAGTCCAACAGCAACGCCCGGCATATTGGCTACTTTATATAAATCATTATTGTAACGGGGCTTACCCAGAACTTTTTCGATATCTTTTTCTGTGATGGAAGCTTTAAGCCTGTCCTTAAATGCGAATTCTTTTGCTTCATAGCGCATAATGGAAGCTAATTGTCTGTCCAGCTCCCTGACGCCACTTTCGCGCGTATAATCCGAAATGATTTTACCAAGATTCTTATCGGATAACTTGAGAGGCATTCCTTTTAAACCGTGGGCTTCTTTTTGTTTTGGAATCAAGTGCCTTTTTGCTATCTCAATTTTTTCTTCAATGGCGTATCCGCTTAGATCAATGATCTCAATACGGTCGCGTAAAGCCGGCTGAATATGACCAATATCATTTGCAGTAGCTACGAATAAAACCCTGCTGAGGTCGTATTCCAGTTCCAGATAATTGTCATAAAAAGTATTATTCTGTTCGGGGTCCAGTACTTCTAGAAGTGCAGAAGAAGGATCTCCCCGAAAATCAGTTCCGACTTTATCAATTTCATCCAGAATCATTACCGGATTAGATGATTTTACTTTCCGCAAAGACTGTAAAATCCTTCCCGGCATTGCCCCGATATAAGTTTTACGATGTCCCCGTATTTCGCTTTCATCGTGCAATCCGCCAAGACTAATACGCACATACTTTCTCCCAATAGCATTGGCAATACTTTTACCGAGAGAAGTTTTCCCAATACCGGGAGGACCAACAAAACAAAGGATGGGGCTTTTCATGTCCCCCTTGAGTTTTAAAACAGCGAGATATTCAAGTATTCTTTCTTTCACTTTCTTCATTCCATAGTGATCCTGGTCCAGCACTTTCGAGGCTTTCTTCAGGTCATACTGATCGTCGGTATATTCATTCCAGGGTAAATCGAGCATGAGATCAAGATGGTTGTATACAATGGAGTAATCGGGCGTACTCGGATGCATACGTTCAAGTTTCTCAATTCCTTTTTTAAATATTTCTTTTGCTGCCTGCGGCCATTTTTTTGATTCTGCTTTTTTCTGCATTTCACGCAACTCGCGTTCATTACTGTCGCCTCCGAGTTCATCTTTGATACTCTTAAGCTGTTGTTGCAAAAAATAATCGCGCTGCTGTTTGTCGAGCTCCGTTTTGGTTTTGTTGGTGAGCTTATTTTTTAATTCTGCAAACTGTAGTTCCTTTTGCAACAATTGCATCAGCAGGTCCGCGCGTGATCTGATATGATCGGTTGAAAGAAGTTCCTGTTTATCGGTTAGTTCCGAATTAAGGTTGCTTGAAATAAAATGGATAAGAAAAGAAGGGTTCTCAATATTTTTCAGGATGATAGATGCTTCCGTTGGAATATTGGGTGAAAGCTGGATGATCTGAGCAGCAAGGTCTTTGATATTTGATACATAGGCTTCAAAATCCTGGTCCTTTGGTGCTTCTTCTTCCATCAGCAGGATTACCTGCGCTTTAAAATACGGATCATCCGTGGTTATTGCACCTACTTTAAACCTTCTTTTACCCTGAAGTATAACGGTAGTACCGCCATCAGGCATTTTGATCACTTTGATGATTCTGGCGATCGTTCCAACAGTAACCAATTCATTCAATGAAGGATCTTCCACACTACTGTCTTTTTGTGCCAAAACGCCGATCAGTTTGTCAGTCTTGTAAGCATCATTTACCGCCTTAATACTCTTATCCCTGCCAACAGTTATTGGAAGCACCACGCCCGGAAAAAGTACGGTATTCCGTAAGGGAAGAATAGGAATTTCTTTAGGAATCTCAGCATCTGCAAGGTTATCGTGTTCTGTTTCATTTATTGGGATAATGGGCATGAAATCCATTTCCTGTTCACTTCGCTGAAAAAAGAGTTTATCATTCATAATTATAAAGGGGTGACAAAATAACACCTCTTTGGGAATTATCCTATCTTTTTATAGTTGAACCCTTTAGGCTCAAGTTTGGTGCCACCATTTCAAGCCTAAAGCCTAAAGCTTAAAGCCTAAAACCGGTTTAGAAATCAATCTCCGTATAAGTTTTTTACCGTTTTTCAAATAAAAAATCCTCCCGTATTAAGAGAGGACTATAATTAGTTAGAAGTTTTAGGCTTTGCAGAGATTATAAAATCCGAAATCCGATATAAAGCTGGACATTCTGGTTTCTCCAGGTATCTGCGCTGGGATTAAGGGCGTTGAGATCATTCAGTCCATAAATATAGCGGGCACCGGCTTTAAACCCTCCAATATTAACCTGTGCTCCCCCTACAATAGAAATGTCACCGTTTTTAAAAGCATTTTCGCCATTTCCAACCAAGGTTTGATTGGTACTCATTAGAATACCAAACTGTGGTCCAAGTTGTAAACTTAGAAGAGGTATAGGCTTGTAAGAAAGTAATATTGGGATACTTAAATAATTCATTTTTACATCTACATCATTGAAGCCGGTTGGAATGATTTCATCGAATCCATCTGCTGTTTTAGTATTCGTCTGATTAAATAAAACCTCTGGCTGAATACTCCATTTTTTATCTATACCAAGTTCAGCAAAACCACCGACATTATACCCCCATTCGAATCCGTCACTAAAGGCCCTGCCAGAAATTTGAGAAAGGTTGGTTCCTGCCTTTATACCAAAATGAAAACTTTGCGCCTGGATGAAGGACACTGATAAAATAGAAACAACGAGCACTAAAAAACATACTTTCCTCATAAGTGATAATTTTGATTATTGACTTCCTTTTATCCGGAACGTTTAATATTGTATTTTGGTTAGTTTGAAAATCATTTTAACAGCATATTAATTAATTGAGCAACCTTATTAACAGGAAATTCAGAGTTTTTAAAAAAATTATGCAAGTTCAATCAGCGTGATTTCAGGCAGTATTCCTACCCTTCCCGGATAACCGATAAACCCATACCCTCTGTTCACATATAATTTTTGTTTGCCATTCTCATACAGGCCGGCCCATTGGTCATAAACATATTTTACGGGACTCCATTTAAATCCCGGTATCTCAATTCCAAACTGCATACCATGGGTATGGCCGGCAAGTGTAAGATCAATGTCGCCGTATTTGGGTCTTACTTCTGCATCCCAGTGGCTGGGATCATGGCTCATTAAAATTTTAAACGGATATTTTTCGGCTCCCGGATAGGCCTTCCACATCTTTCCATGTTTAGGAAATCTTGCTTTTGCACTCCAGTTTTCTATTCCAATAAGGGCAATTTCCTGCCCCTGCTTTTCCAAAACCACATGTTCATTCATCAATAAACGCCAACCCATATTGGCCTGCAGGGTTTTAAGATCTTCGATGTTTTGATTCCTGGCTTCTTCCGTGGGCCATTTCACATAATCACCATAATCGTGATTTCCCAAAGTTGAAAAAACGCCCATGGGTGCTTTCAATCGGCTGAAGACTTCTTCATATCCCGACATTTCCACTGTCCGGTCATTAATAAGATCACCGGTAAATAAAATCAGATCAGGTTCAAGATCCAATACCATTTGAACACCTTTTTCCACAGCTTTCCTGTTGTCAAAACTACCGGAATGTATATCTGATATCTGAACAATTTTTAATCCGCGGAATGCCGATGGAAGGTTATTAAAAGAAAGCGGTACACGCCGAATTTGATAATTATATTTATTTGAAAATCCGTAGATAAGGGAACTTATTAGTGTGCCTCCTATACCAATGCCAAGCCAACTGAGAAATACTGAACGGGAAATGCCTTCATTTACTTCACTTTCTCCTTCAGTATTTCTGAAAAATATTTTTGCAACGGCCCATTGAATAAGACGTCGCAGATCATCAATCAGAAAAATTACAGATGCAAGTAATTTTGCGAAGAAAAATCCGACGATGGTAGCAAAAAGATAATTCCTCAGATTCTTGGGCCAGCGTTCCGTATTGAGATATGGCAGGGTAATGAAAATGACAATGATCGAAATGGATAAAATCCAATAACTCGTAAAAATAATAGATTTTGTACGGGATGAAGATCCCTGGCTTAGCATTTTTACCACCTGGAATACGTACAAATCAATAGTTGCCATAACAATGGCTATAATCGAAACAAACCCCGTACTTCGCATGGATTTAATTTAATGATCCTTTAAAATTGAACGAATTCGTCCAACTGCCTGTTTATTTCCCGTATGGTTTCCTGATGTGCCATTTCATCTTCTTTGAACAGGGTGTCAACAACAGAAATAGGAAGTTTGTTCGGATGAACCACCGTGCCTACATAGTGCATTATGCCAGTCAGGTGATCCATTCCGCGCAGATTTCCAGCCCTGCCCTTTGAAACTCCCGTAAGCAAAGCTTTTTTTCCCTTCCAGACTTTTTTAACGTCGGATACATCTATCAGGCATTTCAGTACGCCCGGAATAGACCCATTGTACTCGGGACTTATAAAAATATATTTTTCGGCAGGCAGAAGCCATTTTTTTTCCAGCTGAATTACTTTTGTACTGCGATCCATTAAGTCAAGTCCGACCAGGGAAAGTAGCTGGACTTCTATATTTTTTTTCTTTAAAATGGTTTGATAAAGTTTGGCAATGCGGAGGGTAAAACTATCTTTCCGGTTAGTGCCTGATATTATAAGATACATGGGCATGCAAGTTAAGGCGAAGTGGGATTTTTCTGAACTCGGCCGGCAAGTTTGTATTTTTACCCGTCAGCCGGCAGAAAAGGGAAGGTAATTTTGTACTTTCACGAATCTTTTACAGGTTTTGTTTGGATAAAAAATGAATTTAAATCATGGTTAAGGGTATGGCGAGAATTATAGGCGTGGCGAATCAGAAAGGCGGGGTCGGAAAAACAACTTCGGCCATTAATTTGGCGGCCAGTCTGGCTGTGCTGGAATTCAAAACACTTCTGGTAGACGCGGATCCACAGGCCAACAGTACGACCGGCGTTGGTTTTGACCTGCACAATATTACGCAAAGCCTCTACGATTGCATGGTTAACCAGGTGACAGCCCGGGATGTGGTACTGAAAACTGAAGTCCCCAACCTGGACCTGATTCCGTCCCATATCGACCTGGTGGGAGCTGAAATAGAAATGATAAATTACCCGGACCGGGAAACAGTTTTGAAGAATATTCTCGAGCCACTCCGGAAAAGCTATGATTTTATCATTATTGACTGTTCACCTTCATTGGGATTGATTACCGTCAACGCACTGACTGCTTCCGATTCAGTGATCGTGCCGGTACAGACAGAATTCTTCGCACTGGAAGGATTGGGTAAACTGCTGAATACGATTAAAATTGTTCAAAGCCGGCTCAATCCTGAATTAGAAATCGAAGGAATACTGATGACAATGTATGATGGTCGATTGCGTCTTTGCAACCAGGTGGTAAGTGAAGTGCGAAAACATTTTGATGAGATTGTTTTCAATACCATTATTCATAGGAACTCAAAAATAAGTGAAGCACCCAGCGTGGGTAAACCGGTAATATTATACGATGCATATAGTAAAGGTGCTATGAATTATCTGAACCTGGCCAAGGAAGTATTGCAGAAAAACAATATGACTAAAATGAGCCAGGAAGAACGAATCCTGGAATAGCCCGATTGAAAATGAATTTACCAGCATGACAACTCCGAATAAAAAAGATAAAGAAGCACTCGGAAAAGGAATCCGTTCACTGCTACAGAATATTGATGCAGATTTAAAAACCTCCGCAGGCAATCTCAGACCGGCTATTGCAGAAAACATAACAGGAATTCTTCGTATTCCACTCGACCTGTTTGAAACCAATCCCAAACAGCCAAGAAAAGATTTTGACGATACCTCATTGCAGGAACTCGCGGCTTCTATCCGGATGCATGATATCATTCAACCAATCACAGTAGCGAAACTTCCTTCAGGGAAATATCGCATCATTTCCGGGGAACGCCGGTTTCGGGCAGGACGCATTGCTGGTATTAAAGATATCCCCGTTTACATACGACAGGCTAATGATCAGCAATTGCTGGAACTCGCACTGTTGGAAAATCTGCAAAGGGAAGATCTGAATGCAATGGAAGTTGCCCTGAGTTATAAACGGATGATGGATGAATTGAATTATACACAGGAACAGGTTGCTGAGCGTATGGGTAAGGAAAGAAGTACCGTAGCAAATTATGTTCGACTCTTAAAACTTCCTCCGGATATCCAGGTAGCGTTGAGGAACAACCAGATTTCGATGGGTCATGCACGTGCACTGATAAACGTGGATACAGTTGACAAACAACTTTTTCTTTTTAATGAGATAAAAAACCGGTCATTATCAGTCAGGCAAACTGAAGAACTCGTTCGTAAATTATATAAAACTCCACATGCTGTTAAAGTATCTGTAAAAGCCGGACTATCAGAAACCTACAGAAAAATAGAAGATACTTTAGCGACTCATTTCAGCACGAGGGTTAAACTGAATCACGATGAAAAGGGATCAGGAAGTATCAGCATTGAATATTATTCCGTGCAGGAACTGAATAAAATTCTGGACCAGCTCGGCGTTCAGATCAATTAAGTGTTCAGTATGAGGAAGGCATTTTTTATTTTCTTTTTTATTGGTCTTTTTCTCAGTTCCAGGATCCATGCACAGCATACGGATACCCTGATTGTAAATCCGCAAACAGATTCCATTCTTGAAAAAAAAGACAATCAGTATTCCGGGAAGAAAATGACACAGGCCGAAAGGGATTCTATTGACAAAAGACTTCATGACAATCCGAGAAGGGCGACCCTTTATTCAGCTATTCTTCCAGGTGCCGGCCAGGTGTACAATAAAAAATACTGGAAAGTTCCGATCGTATACACTGCGTTAGGTATTCCGGCATATGCTTTCTTCTTCAACAAGAGCTGGTATATTAAATGCCAGTATGCTTTGACCGTTTGTATAAATCTGTCTACCAATGGAAGCGTTGGTGATGACAGTCTCGCGAAAGTTGCACCGGAATTATTACCATTAGTGACAACCAATGATCAAAACAGTATTATAACGAACAGGGACAGCTTTCGGAAGAATGAGGATTATTCTGTTTTATTTTTTCTCTTATTCTATGCATTAAATATTGTGGATGCTACTGTTGATGCACACCTGAAAGATTTTAATGTGAATAGCGATCTGAGTTTTCAAATAAAGCCGATGATAATGCCTGGCCCTACGCCCAGCGCCGGGATAACACTCGCATTTAATCTACACAAACCCAGGTTTCGCGAATTGTCTGCTCATTGAATTGACCGATTACCGTTGACCGATTATGGCAGGCAATTAATAATCAACAATCAATAATTAATAATTGACAGGAATGTCTTCCGCCAGTTAATGATGAATTTATATCTTTACCATTATGAGAATTGCATTGATCGGATATGGAAAAATGGGTAAGGCCATTGAACGTATTGCGGTGGTCCAGGGGACATGAGATTGTTTTGAAAATCGATTTGGATAATAGTTTTGAGATGACCACAGAAAATTTATCCAAAGCAGATCTGGCGATTGAATTCACAGGTCCATCAAGCGCTGAATCAAATCTCTTAAAATGTGCGGATGCAGGGATTCGCGTGGTATGCGGCTCAACCGGATGGCTTGAAAAATACGAAGAAGTTAAACAGGCTTTTGAAAAAAAAGCATTGGCTTTTTTATATGCCAGTAACTTCAGTATCGGAGTGAATATTTTTTTTGAACTCAATAAAAAACTAGCCAGTCTGATGGCACCATTTCCTGAATATGCAGTCGAATTGCGCGAAATCCATCATACGCAAAAAAAAGATGCACCCAGCGGTACGGCGATCACACTGGCGGAACAGATTTTAGCAAATATTCCATCCCTTAATTCCTGGGTTAACAAACAATCCGAAGATGCTGGTGAGCTCCCGATCCTCAGTGAACGGATGGATCCTGCACCAGGAACCCATCTTGTAAAATATCATTCATCCATCGATGATATAGAAATCATACATACTGCCCATAACAGGGAAGGTTTTGCAGGAGGCGCGGTACTCGCCGCCGAATTTATTCAGAATAAAAAAGGGATTTTTTCGATGAAAGATGTATTGGGGTTTTGACTTATCAAATACCGGTCATGAATTAGCTCAATTCATGCCGACGGTCATCGGTTTTATCAACTCTTTTGCTCACGAAATGTTATTATCTTGTAACAGAATATATCTATGCTTTCTAAAAAATCCCAATACGCATTTCAGGCCCTTATGTATCTTTCTGAAAAGGAGAATGAAGGGCCAGTTCTTATTGCAGAGATCTCAAAAAAGAAAAAAATTCCACTCAAATTCCTGGAAAATATTTTGCTTGAATTAAAAAAGGCGAATATCCTGGAAAGTAAAAAAGGAAAGGGCGGCGGTTATTTTTTTGGCAAAGATCCCAGCCAGGTTACACTGGCAACCGTTATGCGTCTGATTGACGGACCTATATCCCTGCTCCCCTGTGTCAGTCTGTATTTTTATGAAAAATGTACAAACTGCGATGAAAAGCATTGTGGACTTCGTGATGTGCTGATTCAGGTAAGAGATGCCAACCTGAAATTGCTTGAAAAGAAAACCATTGCGGACCTGAGTACAAAACCTAAAACCCTTGCAAGCTTAAAGGCTAAAGCCTGAAATTAAAAGTGAAAGGTTCTCCATATTTTCAAATTGTCATTTATAATTCAATTCCCGCTTTCCCAGATTTTATAAATTTTTACTTTCACCTCATTAAATCGGTTCAATCCTTGTGTCATCCTTCGCTCATACTTCGCTCAAAAGGCACTTTTTCTCATGGTTGAGCGAAGGTTGAGTGAAGGATGGGCGAAGGATCGAACCACCTTGACCCATATATCACTCTGATTCCGAATTACTTAAATGGAATTAACCATCAAAATGGGCCGGACATATTTCCATAAGAAGCTGATATTGAATTTATAAGCGGTGAATTCGTCTTCAAATTCTTCTGAAAATAAAAAAGAGGCTGTCTATATAGACAACCTCTTATATCATATAAGCTTTATGCCTTAGGCTTTAAGCTTTGGGCTTAATAATCCATTCCGCCCATACCCGGAGCTCCGCCACCCGGATGTGCGTGTGCTTCTTCCTTCTTCGGTTTGTCTGCTACCACACATTCTGTAGTCAGCAGCATACCTGCAATGGAAGCGGCGTTTTCAAGAGCAATGCGGGTTACCTTGGTTGGATCGATTACACCGGCTTTGAAGAGATTTTCATATACTTCTGTCCGTGCATTGAAACCATAATCGCCTTTACCTTCTTTTACTTTCTGCACAACAATACTACCTTCAATACCGCAGTTGTGAACGATCTGGCGAAGTGGTTCTTCGATAGCGCGTTTAACAATCTGGATACCGGTTGTTTCGTCTTCGTTAGCTGCACCTTTCAATTTATCCAGGCCTTCGATGGCGCGGATATAAGCAACTCCACCACCAGGAACGATTCCTTCTTCAACGGCAGCTCTTGTTGCATGCAGGGCGTCGTCAACACGATCCTTCTTTTCCTTCATTTCCATTTCAGTCGCAGCACCAATGTACAATACTGCTACACCACCGCTAAGTTTAGCCAGGCGTTCCTGTAATTTTTCTTTATCGTAATCAGAAGTGGTTGTTTCAATCTGAGCCTTGATTTGATTTACACGGGCAGTGATATCTTCTTTCTTTCCTTTTCCGCCAACAACTGTTGTATTGTCTTTGTCAATGGTAACAGAAGCAGCAGTTCCAAGATAACTGAGGTCAGCATTTTCAAGTTTATATCCCTGTTCTTCGCTGATTACAAGTCCCTTTGTAAGGATAGCGATATCCTGCAGCATTTCTTTTCTGCGATCACCAAAACCAGGCGCTTTCACAGCAGCCACTTTCAAAGTACCGCGTAATTTGTTTACAACCAGTGTTGCCAGTGCTTCACCTTCCAGGTCTTCAGCAATGATCAGCAGCGGACGACCGCCCTGGGCAACCTTTTCAAGTATGTGAAGAATATCTTTCATTGCAGAAATCTTCTTATCATAGATAAGAATGTATGGATTCTGCAATTCAGCTTCCATTTTTTCGCTGTTGGTAACAAAATAAGGAGAAATATAACCGCGGTCAAACTGCATTCCTTCAACAACATCAACGGTTGTATCAGTACCTTTTGCTTCTTCTACAGTAATCACACCTTCTTTGCCAACTTTGGCGAATGCTTCAGCGATCAGTTTACCAATTGTTTCATCGTTGTTTGAAGAAATGGAAGCAACCTGCTGGATTTTTTTACTGTCGTTGCCGATCGTTTGTGACTGGGCTTTCAAACTGTTAACAACTGCTACAACCGCTTTGTCAATACCACGTTTCAGATCCATCGGATTGGCACCTGCTGCAACATTTTTTAAACCTTCACTGATAATGCTTTGTGCAAGAACAGTAGCTGTAGTTGTACCATCACCTGCAATGTCTGCTGTTTTAGAAGCAACTTCTTTTACCATCTGGGCACCCATATTTTCGATCAGGTCTTCCAGTTCAATTTCTTTAGCAACCGTAACACCATCTTTCGTAATGGACGGTGCACCGAATTTCTTTTCAAGTACCACATTACGGCCTTTCGGTCCGAGTGTAACTTTTACGGCGTTGGCCAGAATGTCCACGCCTTTTTTCATTTTATTTCTTGCTTCGATATCGAAGAAAAGTTGTTTTGCCATAATATATTAATTTGAAAATTTGAAGATTTGATAATTTGGAAATGTTTTATGATTAAGAAGCGTGTATATTATACTATCACATCCACCACACTTCCACACTTGTTTTAGAATTTTGCAATGATGTCTGACTCCCTCATGCTGAGAAAATCCTGTCCTTCAAAACTGATTTCAGTACCGGAATATTTACCATATAATACAACGTCGCCAACCTTAACAACCGGCTTTTTGCCATCTTCATCTATTTCACTGATCGCAACCACTTCGCCGCGTTGAGGTTTTTCCTTCGCTGTATCCGGAATGATAATTCCACCGGAAGTCTTTTCTTCTGCTGGTGCGGGTTTTACAAAAACTCTGTTTTTGGTACCTGCAATTGGTGAGATTGCTAACTTTTTAGCCATGACTGTATCAATTTAATTTTAATGAAAGTTTTATAGTGCCCTTTGGAAGGGGCAGCAAAGTAACACTAAATTTTGTACCAATCCTCTTAAAAATGCTCAAATGGGAAGACTTGGCAGTTGCGGTACCCTTAATTTACAATGAATTACATAGGAAATGGCTAAATGACAGTATTTCAGTAAGTCCTGTCACTTTCAACTACCCGGCCGGCACCTACATAATGATGCATATAATATCCTTCTCCCAGATCACTGATCTGTACTCCGGCGATTGAAGCATGAACAAAACGGTTATTATATAAATAATACGCCCACATGTGTTACCCGATGCCCTTTGCCAAGGGTATGAAAAAAGACCAGGTCGCCTTCTCTCAGGTCTTTTTTAGGTATCCGCCGGGTAGCTTTATACTGATCAGCACTGCATTCGGGGGAGCTGATTCACATTATAGACGTTGGATAGTAAAAGAGAAACAAATGCGGAACAGTCTATTCCATCCTTATTATTTCCTCCATAATGATAAGGAGCACCATACCATTGTTCAATAAACAGGAGTAATCGGGATTGGTCAGTTCTTCTACAGGAGTATTGGTTAAAATGGCGTATTTGAATTGCAATGGATCATAGCCATCACTTATAATAGCTGATTCAGGAGTTTTAGGTGAATTAGCGAATTTTAGTTGAATTATGCCTGCTGTTGCAGCTGGTTCTTTGGTTTTAACCGGTTGATTCCGACAGGTTCGGTAGAAATATTTTGAATGAAAACAGGTTGTGAATTTTTTCCGGAACTTGTTAGCAGTCGTTTGGTCAGACAAATTGTCTGTGCTGTGAGAGGCAGGCTTGAATGCATTGCAAGCAGCCAGGAATGTTAGAATAAGCAGTAAAATGAACCGATTTTTCATTTTCTTGTTGATACTGGATACGACGGTAAGATACAAATATAGGCTTAACGCATAAAGCTTAATGCTTAACGCATTGTAATTTTAACTTTTAAGCCATTGTTGAAAGCTATATCCTTAATTATCAAGCGTTACGCGTTAGGCGTTAGGCGTTAGGCTTTAAGCGTTAATGTGTGTTCATTGTGAACAGATATTTTCCTTCAAAAAGCAAGGCCGTTTTATTTCTTTGTTAATTGCATGTCCAACCAAACACCGATGCCCGTTTTTTCACATCTTCATGTTCATACACAATATTCACTTCTGGACGGAGCTGCATCCATCCAGAGCCTATATAATAAGGCTGTTAAAGATCAAATGCCTGCCCTGGCCATTACTGACCATGGAAACATGTTTGGCGCATTTAGTTTTGTTGCAGAAGCTTATAAACACAAAAATGCCGATGGAAGTCTCAAAGTAAAACCCATTGTTGGCTGTGAATTTTATGTAGTGGCAGACAGGCAAAAAAAGACATTTACAAAAGAACAAAAAGACGAAAGATTCCACCAGGTTTTGCTGGCAAAAAATAAGACAGGCTACCAGAACCTGATCCGTCTCACTTCACTTGGATATATCGAAGGCATGTACAGCAAGTATCCCCGCATCGATAAGTCACTGATCGAACAATACCACGAAGGAATCATTGCGACTACCTGTTGTATCGGAGCTTATGTTCCGCAGACCATCCTGCATCAGGGTGAAGAAAAAGCGGAAAAGGAATTTAAATGGTGGCTGGATATGTTCGGCGAAGATTATTTTATCGAACTTCAGCGCCACCAGATTCCTGAACAGGAAAAAATCAACCAGTTCCTGCTCAGACTTTCCAAAAAATATAATGTGCCGGTTATTGCCACAAACGACAGCCATTATACCGATCAGGATGATTACAATGCCCATGATATCCTTCTCTGCATTAATACAGGCGAAAAACAGTCCACGCCCGGTTTTGATGATTTTGTTAATGATGAGATCAGTTCAAAAAACCGCCGGTTCAAATTCCCGAACGACCAGTTTTATCTAAAGACGCAGGCTGAAATGACGGCCCTTTTTCACGACATACCGGAAGCCATCTGCAAATACAGGCCTGGTGGCTGATAAGGTAGAAGTACTGAATCTAAAAAAAGATATCCTGCTTCCGGCTTTCCCCATTCCTAAGGAATTTCAGATCCATGCTGACAGTAACTTGAATCAGTGGGAATATCTCAGAGAAATCACATACCAGGGGGCAAAAAAAAGATATGCAGATCTCACTCCTGAAATAACTGAACGGCTGGATTTTGAATTATTCACAATCAAAACCATGGGTTTTGCAGGTTATTTTCTGATCGTTAGTGATTTTATACAGAGCCGGCCGTGATATGGGTGTATTCGTCGGCCCGGGCCGCGGTTCTGCAGCAGGCAGCGTGGTGGCTTATTGTATCGGCATAACGAATATCGATCCGATCAAATATAACCTTTTGTTTGAACGGTTCCTGAATCCGGACCGAAAGTCCATGCCTGATATAGATACCGATTTCGATGATGAGGGACGGCAGAAAGTAATCGACTATGTTGTAAAAAAATATGGCAAAAATCAGGTAGCCCAGATCGTTACATATGGTACTATGGCCGCCAAAATGAGTATAAAGGATGTGGCACGGGTAATGGACTTACCCCTTGCTGAATCCAATGCCCTGGCTAAACTGGTTCCGGACCGGCCGGGAGTGAGCCTTAGGCGCGTACTGCATGCTCCGCTCAAACCGAAAGACGGGGAAAAATCTCTGGAAGAAAAAGAAGGCATTGGCGGAGATGATCTGGAGCTTGTAAAAAAAATCCGTGAAATTTACCGGGGTACGGATCTGCGCAGCCGGGTATTACATGAAGCCGAAAGGCTGGAAGGATCAGTACGCAATACAGGACTCATGCAGCCGGAATCATCATCGCACCTGAAGATCTTGCCAATATTATCCCTGTTTGTACTGCAAAAGATTCAGACCTGCTGGTTACCCAGATCGAAGGCAGCATCATTGAAGAAGCGGGCGTGCTGAAGATGGATTTTCTAGGATTAAGAACGCTTAATATCTTAAAGACTTCCCTGGAACTCATCGAACAAAATCATGGTGTAGCAATCGATATTGATCTGATTCCACTTGACGATAAAAAAACATTTGAACTCTATCAGCATGGGGATACGATCGGTACTTTCCAGTTTGAAAGTCCGGGCATGCAAAAATATCTCCGCGATCTCAAACCGGATAAATTCGATGACCTGACTGCGATGAATGCTTTGTACAGGCCCGGTCCCATGGCTTATATTCCTGCATTCATCGACCGGAAACATGGCCGTGAACCCATCGTTATGACCTTGCTGAAATGGAAGAGTATCTGAAAGACACTTATGGTATCACCGTTTATCAGGAACAGGTGATGCTGCTGGCTCAGAAACTTGCAGGATTCAGCAAGGGTGATGCAGATGTTTTGCGTAAAGCAATGGGGAAGAAACAGAAATCCATTCTGGATAAAATGAAAAGCCAGTTCATCAGTGGGGCTACGGCAAAAGGTTATGCTGCTGAAACACTGGAAAAAATATGGACAGACTGGGAAGCATTTGCCCAATATGCATTCAACAAATCACATTCAACCTGCTATGCTTATGTCGCTTACCAGACTGCTTATCTGAAATCGCACTATCCTTCCGAATACATGGCCGCCGTTCTGAATCATCAGGGCAATATTGAAAAGATTACATTTTTCATGGAAGAATGTAAACGGATGGGATTAAAAGTACTCGGACCGGATGTAAATGAATCCAAACAGGGATTTGCGGTAAACAGTCGGGGAGAAATCAGAGTCGGACTTGGGGGATTAAAAGGCGTTGGAGAAGCCGCAGTTTTTTCATTGATTGAAGAGAGGGAAAAAAACGGTCCTTATATTTCCATTTTTGATATGGTTAAACGTGTTAACCAGCGCACAGTAAGTAAAAAAACACTGGAAAGTCTTGCTTATGCCGGTGCCTTTGATTGTTTCCCTGAATTGCACCGGGCCCAATATTTTCATATCGCTCCCGGCGATACTGTCAACAGGTCTGGAGAAAATAATTCGCTTTGGAAATGTAGTCCAGGCCCAAAATGTTCAACACAGCAATACTTTGTTTGGCGGACCAACAGGATATGAAGTACAATCGCCGAAGATTGTAAACTGTGAACCCTGGTCGTTAACAGAATTACTGGATCATGAAAAAGAAGTAACAGGAATGTTCATGAGTGGTCACCCGCTGGACCATTTTAAGTTTGAAATAAATCATTATGGGATATCTGAATCTTGCAGAATTCAATGAAGTAAAAGAAGCTGTAAGTCTGCAGGCAAATCCGGGAAAATCATTCCGTCTCGCGGGACTTGTCGTGGAAGCACAGCACCGGGTTACCAGGACAGGCAAACAGTTTGGGTCATTCACTATTGAAGACTATTCCGGGAAAAGCGAATTCATTTTATGGAGTGAAGATTATGCACGTTACTCTAATTATCTGGAAAAAGGTAAAAATATATTCTTGACCGGTTTTTTTAAAGTCAGGTATAACCGGTCTGAATTTGAATTTAAAGTCGAAAAAATGTTATTGCTGGAAAGCATCAAACCCCTGCTTACCAAACAACTAATCATTGACCTTGATGCGCGTCATCTCAATGAGAACATGATAAAGTTTATGGAAAAAAATATTAAAAAGCATCCTGGTAAAGCCAGTATTAAATTCAATGTACAGGAATCTAAAACAAATGCAAATATCAGCCTTTATACACTTGAAAACGGATTTGAAATGAATGACGAAATGGCTGGCTTTTTGCAGGACTGTCCTGAGTTTGAAGTTCAGATTGTTTCCTGAAAGGCGAATTTCTGTCAATATATGATACTCTGCGAAATGGTAACATATTTGAATACAGTGTGGTAGTGTGGTAGTGAGGTAGTGTTAGGCTTTAAGCTTTAGGCCTTAAGCTTCTATCATATGTCGGTGAAACGACAAAGACTTTGAAAAATAAAACGGAAATTTACATAAATCTAAATATAAAAATATGGCACTTGAATACACCGATTCGAATTTTCAGGAGAAGGTACTTGCATCTGATAAGCTGACAGTAATTGATTTTTGGGCAGAATGGTGTGGACCTTGTCGCGCAATCGGACCGGTCATTGAAGAACTTTCCAAGGAATACGATGGGAAAATTAATGTGGGTAAAGTAAATGTTGATCACAATCCGCAGTTGTCCGTGAATTATGGGATTACGTCCATACCAGCAATCCTTTTTATTAAAGGCGGTAAGGTCGTTGATAAACTCGTAGGAGCACAGCCCAAGAGCAATTTTGTGAAAAAGATCGAATCACATATTTAAGCTCAAAGCCTAAGGCCTAAAGCTTTGTAAATTAAATTATCTATGAAAAAAAGCGTTCCTGAACAGGGGGCGCTTTTTTATTTAAAAATAGTTGGTGGAAATATCATTTACTTACATTTCAAGTTAAAATGTATTAGGTTTTCAGGTCTAAATTTTCAATTATTAACAATTCATGATAAAAAGCCTTAAGCCTTATGCTTTAAGCTTTATGCTTTTAAACTATTTTTGCGGACTTTCAGAAACATGAATAAATTTTTAATACCTGTCGTTCTGTTCTTTAACTTATTTGCGGCCTGCAGAGATAGTTCCGGCTCATCTGAGAATTCAGGTTCCATAGCTGAACCTGAACTAAACAACGATCCACCTGCCATTTCATATACAATACTTAACGCTACACCACATGATAAGAATTCCTATACCGAAGGGTTTTTAATGTACGACGGTAAATTATTCGAAAGCTCCGGGGCACCTGAGGAGTTCGAAAATACACGCTCCATTGTGGGCATTGTTGATCCAGCAACAGGTAATATTGCAGTAAAAGCTGAACTTGACAGAAAAACTTATTTCGGTGAGGGCATCACCATTCTTAATGATAAATTATACCAGCTTACCTGGACAAACAAGAAAGGATTTATATACGATCTTAAAACATTTAAAAAAATTGGTGAGTTTACTTTTCCAAGTAAGGAAGGATGGGGTATGACAACTGATGGAAGCAGTCTCATTATGAGTGACGGGAGCAGTAACCTGACTTTCCTGGATCCGGTCACTTTTAAAACAAATCGCATCATGGGCATTACAGACAATAACGGACCCGTAGGTAATATTAATGAACTGGAATATGTAAATGGAAATATCCTGGCCAATATTTATCAGACACCTTATATCATTCGAATAAATCCTTCAACCGGAAAAGTGATTGGGAAAGCAGATTTCAGCACTCTTGTAAAAGAAGTGAAATTAAAAAATCCGGATGTGGATTATATGAACGGGATCGCTTATGATTCTGCAAAAAATAAAATATATATAACAGGAAAATTGTGGCCGAATATTTATGAGGTGAAGTTGAATAATTAAAAGCTCAAAGCCTAAGGCCTAAAGCCTAAAACTGAATACAAAGAGTTGAAATAAATTTCGTTTAATTTAATTGATAATTTACAACTTCCTAAATTTTCACATCTTTACATTTCCATTTTGCTTTAGGCTTTAGGCTTTTTTAGCGATATAAATCAGAGAACTGCATTTCTCTATATTACTGAATGCTTTCATATTCGAAACGGCACCCGTTAAAAACCCTTTCAACTTGGGAGAATGACTACCCGCATATTTTTCACTCAGGAGGCTGATATAAAAACTATCCCACCACATTGGTACAATTCTTTTCAATTGAAATTCCGAACCTTTCAATAACCATCGCATGGATGCAGGAGAGAAATGATAGAGATGCCGGGGTACGTCGTAAGCAGCCCAGTCAGCCCTGTACTTCACTGCATCGAAACTTGTATAATTGGGAACAGCAATGAATAACAGTCCTGAAGGTTTTAATGATTTTCTTATCTGGTGCAGATAGGGATATAGATCATGAACATGCTCAAGCACGTGCCATAAACTTATAGCATCAAAACTTTCGGGCATTAAGGTTTCCAATGCCTGAGCAGGTAATAAATTTGTTTCATGAAATTCAAGCGCTTTCTCACGCGCCTTTTCATCGGGTTCAACGCCTGTACTTTTCCAATTATGCAGGTTCATATATTGAACAAAAGCTCCGGTACCGGCCCCTATGTCAAGGTGATTACCCAATTTGATCCCGGTGCTTCTTTCAATTAATTGATATTTTGCAGACAGGGTTCTTTTTCGGACGAAATGATACAGGGAATTTATCAGACCTTTCCGTGTGTTACTATGAGAAATATAATCCTCGGACTGGTAGTAAGCACCGATATTTTCTTCTGAAGGCGCGTTCTTTGTAAAGCGGAGGCTGCATTGTGAGCATTCGAAGACATCAAAAATTTCTCCGCTGACAGAATGATCTTTTACTTTCAGGGCAAAATGAGTCTGGTCACTTTTGCAAACGGGACAAATTAGCAGGGGTTCATGTGCAGGATTCATCAGTATTGGATTGATTGATCACGCCTGGGCGAAATTCATTTTTTTACCTGGATCAACTGTTGATTGCCGGTGGATCCGACATTCCATCCATGAGATGAAAAATGAAACATAATAATAAGTGCGGCCGCAATGCCCCCAATGAGTGCAACCATCCACCACAGCCTGTTTCCATGAACAGGTTCTTCTGCAAACCATTCATTCATTTCACTATTGGATCTTTCACGGTCGCCAACGAGCAGCATATGTTTTGCATTGGCCCGTACTACTTTTTCCGCCGGCACCGGCTGTAAAAATGATGGATTTGATAAAGAAGATTCGAAATGAATTTCTCCCATATCATCTTTTATCAGTGTCCCCAGTCCTTCCCACGAGGCTTCCCGGGAATAATTGAGCCGGTCACGGAGAGAAAATGCGAAATCATTGTACTGGCGCAGGGCTTCATAATCGGAAATATTCTGCTGTTCGGACAGGTAAGCAAAAAGATCTTTATCCGGAGAATCAAAAAATTTATCAAACCTGAAGCGGTAAACAGGCGGCATGATACTCCTGGTACTTGCATCGATGGTTGCAGGTATACTTTCCATACAAATAGTGCCAAGTCCTGGTAATGGTATGCTCTTTTTGAGAAAAAGGTACTTGTTTAAAATTGTGTACATACAAAGTTATATCCGTAATTATTTTCCAAATGAAAATATTACACCCCCTAAGATATTAAATCCATACACAGTATACTGATTCCAACGCTGATATTTATCATTGAATAGATTATTCATCTGTACCCAGAGATTAAATTGTTTTGTAATCCTGAATTCGAGCCCGGCATTCACATCAAAGCCCCCATTCCCGGTTCCCACAGCCTGATTCAGATATCGCCAGTAAGCGCCCTGAAATGCCCACAGATCTGCTTTTAACCAAAGTTCCTTTACGATCTGCCATCGCATGGTGGTAGTGAATTCCATTGGAAGTAACCCCCAGGCTTTATATTCGCTTGAAGTCTTATAATTGCTGAGTATCAGGGCGGCTGTAATATTGAAATCCTCACCATCAATATAGCTGAGTTCTCCGTGCAAAGTGAAAGCATCCAGTTTACTTTCGTATACAACCTTGAAATTCTTCCCGTCCAGGCTATCGTTCAGGAAGAGGGGCATATTGCGGGATTCCGAAAATCCTGCTTTGACGAGATATGAAAAATGAGACGAGAGTGATCCTTTAAAGCCCCCAAAAAATTCTTCTACTCTTGTGTTTAATAAACTTGTGGGCGCCCATAACCAGGGATTTATTCCGGCAAAACGACTAAAACTTCCTTTGTCGTAATAGCCGTCCAGCGAAGCGAACAGGGTAAACTGTTTGTTGTCTGTTGTATATTCGGCCCTGAAATTTGGCAGCAGGTGGAAATTACTCTGATCCCATGAAGGCGTCATTTCAATATGCATAGCAAGATTATCGGAATGATAAACTACTGCAGGCGAAACTAAAAAGAGATTATTGTTGATGGTTGAACCATTCCCGATTGTATAGTTGGTTACATCTGCAGTAAAGCCCAGATCAATCGCAAAATTTTCATTTATTGTTTTTTCAAGTGGCAGGTTGAGTACCATATCCGCTTCCGAAGTGCGGGGCGAATTATTCTCTCCGAAAGCGGTTATTTTGAAGTTGGGATTATAAGTAAGTCCAAACTCGGTTGGCACTGTATTTCGAAGTCCGATCTTCCCATCAAAGGTGAAGAATTGTTGCTGGAGTTGGCTTTTTGCAAATTTCAATGTGTCTGGCTGGAATCCATATAAATAATATCCATCCGCCCGAACACCCAGCGACCCGTCCCATTCCAGGTTATTTTTAGCTTTGATGGTTCCACTGATGGAACCTGCCAGCAAACTATTCTCCTGAAAAGGAAGATTACCTTTGGAATTATAACCTTCTGCAAAAACATTGAAAAATGAACTTTTGCGATCTCCAAAACTTAGACCTGCTTCAGCATAAGGCAGATGAATATTTCCCGCTCCCAGTTTAATATAATTATCATTCCTCCATAATTTAAGACTATCAGCTGGCAGCGCAAGCGGATTTAATCCGGCTGGTTGATAAACCAGTGAAAGAAACTGGACGGGCAGATTATATTTTAAATCCGGACGTGTCGTATCTATGAGAGGTGCCTCGGCATTAAAATTCAGTTTGGCCGTATTTTTTAAAGATGGTTTAAAAGTAGAAGTGATATTGATGGTTTTTCTCTTGGTGGTATCCTGGGCATGCACTGTTATACTACCGAAAATTAATACCATCATCAAACAAATAAATCCCTTCGTCATAATTAATAGATTCAATCGCATCTTAATTATCATTGCCGATTTTACTGTTACCTGCTTCTTCTTTTTTCACTTCTTCAAGCCGTTGTTCTGCCTGCAAGCGGATATCTTCAATTTTGGCATTCTCTACCAGGCTTTGGAAAGTTGCCTTTGCATTGAAATAGTCCTTTTCCTTCAGATAAATATCTCCCAAAAGAAAATAACTTTTTGTTACCCATAATTCATAGGATCCTGATTTGTGAATGACTTCAAACGCGGATTTTTCAGCATCTTTCAGGCGATTCTGATCAAACTGGCAGGCAGCAATCTGATATTGTGCTTCTGCTCCATAAGCAGCCCGGCTCAGAGATGCAACTGATTTGAAATAGGGAATGGCTGATTCACATTTTCCATCTGCCTGGAAAGATTTACCCATAATCATGCTGGCTATGATCTTATCATCAGA
This sequence comes from uncultured Bacteroidota bacterium, assembly GCA_963711345.1. Lineage (GTDB taxonomy): Bacteria > Bacteroidota > Bacteroidia > Chitinophagales > Chitinophagaceae > Puia. Next base: position 3,464,824 of record CAVQDS010000002.1, read on the forward strand.
GCCAATTCCTTTTTCATTGAGCAGGTCACGGGCATTATCACTTGCCGTCGTCCACTGTTGTAATTCAAACTGGCTTCGAAGCAGTCCCCGCATGGCTTCCATTTTATTTTCCTGCGAGCTTGCAAAATCTTTTAGTTTGGCATAATATATTTCCGCCCTGGCGTAATCTTTCAGATTGAAAAAATTAATACGTGCTGCCTGAAGGATTGATTTTTCAGCAAATTTATTGGGCGCCTTATCCGCTACAGATTCATATCCTCCCACAGCCTTCGACCAGTTTTTCTGATTCGCATACATTTCACTTTTGTAGAAAGTAGCATCCAGTGCATATTTACCATCAGGGAATTTTGTCAGATAGTCTTCGAATTTTTGTAGTGCTGAAGAAAAATTTCCATTATTGAATTGAACTTCTGCTTCCTGGTAAGCAAGCTGGTCCTCCTGACTCGCGGAAATCGCAATCCCCATACCTTTCGCAAAATTGATATATTCACTGGTCCTGCCTTCTTCAACATAAATGGATTTTGCATTGTCCAGGGCTTCCTGAGCTTCCGCAGAATTTGGATATAATTTAAGCAGATCGTTGTATTTGCTCAGCGCTTCTGCATTATTACTCAGATTATAATTGGCAAGGCCTGAACGAAGAAGGGCTCTTGGTTTCAACGCATCGTTACCGGTACTGCTAAGTACATTTTTGAGATAAGGAAGGGATTCGCGGTATTGTTCGTTTGAAAGAAATGTATTCGCAATTTCCATATTTGCATCCGCCACCAAACCGGAGGAAGGATATTTTCTTATAAGCCCATTCAGCAGACTGATTTTTTCAGCTGAATTATTAACTCCTGCTACCATGGCTTTTTGGAAAGTTGCATAATCGGATGCCGGCCAGGAATATTCCAGCACTTTATCGTACATCGGGACAGCTATTTTGAAATCGCGGTTCATATAATAACAATCGGCGCTGCGGATGTATGCATCCTTTTCGAGTGGAGAAGCATCGATACCTGGATTTCTCACTACCTGGCTAAAATAAACCAGCGCCTCTTTGTAATTTTCTTTTTTCAGATAGCAATAACCCAAATCATATTTTGCGTCGACCGGGTTGACTTCCCCCCTGCTTACAGGCGTTTTGAGGTAATCAAAAAAATAGGGGACGGCATCATCCAGGCGGTTGGTGCGATAAGCAATTTCTCCCTTCCAGAAATTAATATAAGGAAGTAAAGCGGTATTATTGGGCTCCCTGGAAGCACGGTCCAGTAATTCTGCAGCATTCGGAAGCATACCATCGTTGATAAGTTCTGTTGCCCTTCCGTATAGAATCCGTGCCTTCAGTTGTCGCGCTGAAGCTGAAGGATTATTAACACTATCCATCAATTCAAGTGCATCTTTATAATTGCTTGTATTGGCAAGAACATTAAGTAATAATTCCCGGGCTTCCGGAGCATAAGATGAAGTCGGATATTGTTGCAGGAAACTGCGAAATTCCGACAGGGCAATATCCGGATAACCAAGTTCGTAGGAAAGTTTCGCATATTGAAATGATGAAATTTCCTTTTGCTCCGGATAACTGCTGTTGGATGCACAAAATAGAAAGGCATTACGCGCATTTGCTTTCTGTCCCGTTTTCAGATAAGCGTCCCCAAGGAGATACATGGCATTCTGCGCCAGGGAATCATCCTTGCCTCCCAATTGTTTAAAACCTTCGATGCTCTTCTTATAGTTTTGCGTCTGGTAGTAACAGTAAGATAATTCAAACAGATCCTGGCGACTTACCGTTTTAGAGCTGTTTACATATGATTCCAGGTATGGAAGAGCTTTGCTGAAATCTTTTTCTTCATAATAACCATGTCCGACAAGCTGCCTGAGTTCCGCTTCGTAATATTGATTTCCGCTTCCCAGTTTTTCTGCCGCATAGGAGATGGCTTTCTCTTTTTGATTCTGGGCCAGATAAATATTCGCTATGTAATAAGGGATGATCTTCGCATATTTCGGATCATTTTCAATAATTGAAAAAGCCGAATATGCATCGTTGTATTTCTTCTGATAAAAACAAATATATCCGTAATAATAGTTAGCATCGATATAATGAATATCACCCCGAAGCTGGCGAATGGCATCAAAAAGAGGTTTTGCGAGATCGAAATTCTTTTTGATAAAATAAGTATATCCCTTGTGAAACTTTAGTGTGGCAATTTCATCATTGCTCAGGTTATCAATACTTGAATTTTCATAAAGTTTCAGTGCAGCTTCATAATTTTTGCGGCGGAAATAAAATTCCGCCAGGTGATATGCCATCATCTGCCCGCGTGCAGAATTATTTTCTCTTTCTATGAAAATTTTAGCGGGATCGGCTGCCGTGCTGTCGTCCTGGTTCAGTGAACAGACAAGGGTATAAAAATGAATATTTTCGTAATTGAAAGATTCATATAGCTGGGGCCTGACAGCCTGGTCCTGTTCGAGTTCCCTGAATAACGGATAAGCCAGGCTGTAATATTGTTTCTGATAGAATTCCTGCGCCTGTTTAAATGTAAACTCCGGATCCGTCAGAAAAAAAGTCTGCTGTGATTTTGCGTAAAAACACAAAAGAAGTAATAAGGGTAGAACCGTTCGTTTCATCGGGGAATTGTTATTCAACCGCCAAGTTTCTGAATTAATTCCCCTAATACCAAACATTGTTCCAAACAACTTGTGGATAACTGATATGATTAACATTTCTTTAGATCAGGTTAAAATTTCTCAAAACCTTTACATTTGAATGAAATAAATTCCGATGAGAAAATTATTATCGACTTCCTATTCAACGGGAGCTTTCAATTTTGCGATGCTGGTACAAAGGGTTGTTACAGGATTACTTCTTCTTATCGGCCATGGCCTGCCCAAAATTTCTAAATTCAGTGAACTTTCTCCTGGTTTTTACGACCCTTTACATATTGGTCACCGTGGTTCACTGATCCTGGTAATCCTTGCAGAATTATTTTGTTCAATGCTGCTTGTACTTGGATTATTCACCCGTATTGCCGCTTTTATCATCGTCATCAATTTATCAGTTGCGGTTTTTATATATAATCATGACCAGCCACTCAAAATTGTGGATCTGGGGGCTATTTATCTGACCAGTGTGTTTACGATTATGATTATAGGCCCGGGCCGCATAAGTGTTGATGGAATGATGGGAAAGTAAAACAAGTATGGGAGTATGGGAGTGAAGATTTTTTTACTGTCAACTGTAACCTGTCAACTTTATAACCAATGTTTGTAACAGAAACCCAAATCCGCGTGCGATATGCAGAAACAGACCAGATGAATGTGGTTTATTATGGCAATTATGCGCAATATTTTGAAGTCGCCCGAGCTGAATCCATACGTAACCTGGGTTTTACGTATAAGGAAATGGAAGAACTGGGGGTGATCATGCCCGTAGTCGAAATGCAGACAAAATTTTTAAGACCGGCTCATTATGATGATTTGCTGAATATCAAAACTTTTTTAAAGGAATTACCCGTTGACCATCGGATTGTTTTTGAACACGAAGTGTATAACCAGCAAAAAAAATTACTTACCCTGGGAAAAGTTACCCTCTATTTTGTAAAAATAGGCAGTTATGAAAAGACCCAAATGCCGGAGGCTTTGCGATCTGTACTTCAAATATTTTTTCCCTGATAAATCTGTCGTTTCTGAACAATACTGCTTCTTACGGGTAATAATTACATGACGAATATATCCATCATAACCATTGGAGATGAATTACTGATTGGTCAGGTCATAGACACAAACAGTGCCTGGATGGCGCAGGAACTTAATAAAAGCGGCTTTTGGGTTAACAGGCGTCTGGCAATCGGTGATGACCGCACCGCTATTTTAAAAGCGCTTGATGAAGAATCCACAAATGCTGATATCATTTTGCTTACAGGCGGTCTTGGTCCAACAGCTGATGATATTACAAAACCTTTACTCTGTGAATATTTCAACACCACACTGGTCCTTAATAAAGATGCGCTGAATAATGTAAAAAATATTTTCATAAATATACTCCATCGTCCGCTTACCGATCGGAACATGAAACAGGCAGAAGTACCTGCATCCTGCCAGGTTATTCAAAATAAAAGAGGCACAGCACCGGGTATGTTGTTTGAAAAAAAAGGGAAAATATTTGTTTCAATGCCGGGCGTACCCCACGAAATGAAAGGCATGATGACAGAATCGGTAATTCCATATCTGAAAAACCATTTCGGCACGAATTATATTTCCCACCGCACCCTGCTTACAGCCGGTATTGGTGAATCTACCCTGGCAGATCATATCCAGGATTTTGAAGAAAACCTGCCTCCGGAAATCAAACTGGCCTACCTGCCCAATTATGGTATGGTACGTTTACGTCTTACTGCTAATTCGAGTCAGGAAGATATCCTCGAATCACAACTGAATCGTCTGTTCTCTGACCTGAAATCAAGGGTGAATGAATGGTTGGTTACCGATGAAGATATATCCGTGCAGGAAGTTTTATATAGAATGCTAACCGCAGGAAAGCAAACCCTTTCAACTGCCGAAAGTTGCACAGGCGGCTATGTTGCACAGCTCATTACCAGCATTCCAGGTTCAAGTGCATATTTCCGGGGTTCTGTCATTGCATATGACAATGATATCAAGAAAAAAATACTGGGCGTTGATCCCGCCATTTTATCTTCTGCGGGTGCAGTGAGTGAAGAAACCGTGCGGGCAATGGTAAATGGAGTGATAAAAATCATGGAGACTGATTTTGCCATTGCCACTACAGGCATCATGGGACCAGGTGGTGGTTCAAAAGAAAAACCAGTAGGAACTGTTTGGATCGCAGCCGGAAACGACCGGGAAATTATTACTCAAAAGCTTTGGTTCCGCTTTGACAGACAAAGGAATACCGAATTAACCGCATTCAATGTGCTCAACTTGTTGAGAAGATTTATTATATCCCGACCCCCGGAAAACCGTCCTGCATGACTTAAATAATTAATTAATACTTTTGAAAGAATTTAAAGATCATCTCCATGGCGATTGTCGATCTGTTAATGCCAAAAATGGGTGAGAGCATAATGGAAGCCACTATTCTCAAGTGGAATAAACGACCGGGCGATTTCATTCAGCAGGATGAATCTTTACTTGAAATTGCTACAGATAAAGTTGACAGTGAGGTCCCTTCGACGACAGCAGGAATTGTCAAGGAAATTCTCTTCCCTGAAAATGCCGTTGTTCCTGTAGGCTCAGTGATTGCGAGAATTGACGCTGAAGTTGCTGTTACTGAAAAGCCTAACACCCAAATCGTAACGCCTAACGCTTATCAGGTAAAATCAAACGAAGAAACTTCATCGGAAATTGAATATCAATCGTCAAACGAAAAAGAGCAGGTTACAGGTCACAGATCAATAATGTTCGGTGAACAGTCAACCGTCAACCGCCAACGGTCAACTATTTTTGGGAATGAAGAATCAGAAAAAATAAGTTTCAAACCAACTTCACCCACTACTGCGGAATCGGGATTCCCAAACCGTCAGGAGCCTGACGCGAACGGGGACGGAAACCGCTTTTATTCCCCCCTTGTATTGAATATCGCTAAAAATGAAGGGATACCCCTCGCTGAATTAGAAAAAATTCCCGGTTCGGGCAATGAAGGAAGGGTCACTAAAAAAGATATTTTATCGTTCGTAACCAACAGGAAAGGTGAAAATGGATTTCATAGCCGTTCCGTTACAGAACCAGCTTATGGATATGCAAATGAAAATATCAAGACTTTAAGTGGAGAAAAAACACAACAAACTGAATCTATTGCTGCGAATATCAGTGGTAATGTAGAGATTCAGGAAATGGACCGTATGCGTAAGCTGATTGCTGAACATATGGTAAGGAGCAAACAAACCAGCCCGCATGTGACCAGTTTTTCGGAAGCAGATGTTACCAATCTCGTTTCCTGGCGCGAGAAAGAAAAAACAGAATTTGAAAAAAGAGAAGGAACGAAACTAACGCTGACCCCTTTATTTATTGAGGCAGTTATAAAATGCATCAAAAAATATCCGCTTATAAACAGCTCGCTGCAGGGAGATAAAATCATTATCCGAAAGGATATTAATATCGGAATGGCTACGGCTCTGCCCACGGGCAGCCTGATCGTACCTGTCATTAAAAATGCGGACAATTACAACCGTGTTGGTCTGGCGCGCCAGGTAAATACACTTGCCAACAATGCACGAATAAACAAACTCAAACCGGAAGATATCCAGGAAGGAACTTTTACAATTACGAATGTCGGGGTTTTCGGAAGCCTGATGGGCACCCCAATTATCAATCAGCCACAGGTGGCAATCCTTGCGGTAGGTGCTATCAAGAAACGGCCCGTGGTTATCGAAACCGATCAGGGCGACGCGATCGGCATTCGTCACATGATGTACCTCTCCATGAGTTATGATCACCGGATCATAGATGGCAGCCTTGGTGCTACTTTCCTTACTGCTGTTGCAAAGGAACTGGAAGCCTTTCAGGGTTGACCGTTGATCCCGCACGTGCGGGAACCGTTGACTGATGACCGTTGACCGTTGACCGTTGACTGCTTAAAGTTCCACACCCTCACATTCTCACACTCTCACACTCTCCACACTCTCACACTCTCATACTAGTTTTGGGACTCATAACAATTAGGGAAAGTTGTCGTTAATAAATAAGAGAAGTTTTGTAAATTCCATCACTTACTAAACCCCACCATAATGAAAACACTATCCGAAACCTGGTTTGCCGATGGTTATATCGATTTTGAGCTGAAAAAATATACCCTCCTCGCCTACCTGCAGGAAATTAACCGGAATTTCCAGGAAAATAAACTATATCCGCAACTCGCGGATGTGATTTTTCATTATAATAACCTGGTCGCTTTCCGTGAAAATAAAAAATTCCTGCAGGAACAATTCCCCAAAAAATTATCAGGTCTGCAAATGGAGAAAATCCAGGTGCTTTATGAACAAATGATACAGGATGATGAACTCATGCGGGAGCTGGAAGATATCATCGAATATTCTGCTACACATATGAAAACGGCAATAACCAATGGTACAGAAATATATGAGTTTGTTGAAGATAAACTCAATATTCACCCCGTTGGCATCATGCCTGTAAATTCCAAGGAGGGCTATTTTTTGTTGTGCGATGGTTCTGCCAATGCCACCCGTGTATATAGTTATTATCTCAGCTTTTTCGAAAAACACGATGAAAAGTACCGCAGTATGCGTACCGAATATATTGACAGCTGGCAGCGGAGTTTCACCAATACTTATGAACAGATTAAATCAGAACTACTTCATCGCAAACCAGAACTTCCGAATCCTGCGGTCTACGCGATAGAAACAATTCTAAAGTTTCCGCTTGATGAAACATTATTGCCGGTAGCTAAAAGAAGCCTGGTTCGTTATATTTCCACCAAGGCTGCATAAATAATATCCGATAGTTCCTGAATTTTTGATCCCAATTTGAATTTAAGCATTCATCCTCTAATCAATCTGGGTAAGTTCATTACAGTTCGGAAAGTTTTCCACCTGATATCTTTCTAAGACGGAGTGTTTGCAAAATAACAGCTGCGATAATAAGGCAGAAGCCATAGTAAAAACCGGGGCTGACCGTTTTATCTTCTCTGTAAATTATAAAAGCCAAAGCAATTCCATATATAGGTTCCAGGTTATAAGAAAGATTTACCGTAAATGCAGAGATTTTCTGCAATGCTTTCATAAAAAGGTCATAACCTATTACGGTACAAACAATCCCCAGTACAAAAAGCCAAACCCAGTCAGAAATTGTTGGTATTAATCTGCTATCAGGAAAATAATAAAGATAAACGGGCATCAAAAAAGTAAGAAATACAAAACCACCACTTAATTGCCAGCGCGTGGCCGTTTCCGGCTTCATTGATTGTATCAATTCACGATTCAGAATGGGGAAAATACTGGCAAGGAATGCAGATACCAACGAAATAATGATGCCCATTTTATATTGGGGATCAAAATGAAAAACAATACTGATACCGGCAATGACAAGCAATCCCAGTAAAATTTCAACCAAATCAAAATGTTTTCTCAGCATGAATGGTTCAAGAATAGCTGTGAAAAATCCCATCGAAGAAAGACAAACGAGGGCTGTGGAAATATTGGAAATTTTTATACCTGCATAAAATGTAACCCAGTGCAGCGCAAGGAGAATTCCAATGGCGGATGCCTTTAATATTTGTTTTCCTGAAGCTGAAGATTTTTTGCCCTTTAATAAAAAGATTATCCAGAGCACTACACAGGCGATCAATAAGCGATACCAGACCAATACAAATTCATTTAGCGTAATCAGCCTGCCTAGTACGCCAGTAAAACCAGCAAGAAAAACAGCAATGTGTAATTGGAGAAAAGCCTTTTTCATGGGAGGGCAAAGAAAGTTTATTTTCCTTCCACTACCATATTTTGTGTGAAGTGATTTACAGAGTCAGCGACAGAATTCTTTTTGACTCTTCTTCGGTAACTTCTGAACAGGGCATCCCACCGCAGTTTCAATACCCCGAGAATTCCTTCCTTGACGATGCCTTTATTCATTTTTGAAATACCAAGTTTGCGATCCTGAAAAATAATGGGCACTTCAATAATTTTAAAACCAAGCTTCCAGGCTGCAAATTTCATTTCAATCTGGAATGCATACCCGGCAAAATGAATTTCATCCAGGTTAATGGTTTCCAATACTTCCTTTTTGTAACATACAAAACCAGCCGTTGGATCTTTCACCGGCATCCAGGTAATCAGCCTGGTATAAATAGATGCGCCTTTTGAAAGTATAATGCGATCTTTCGGCCAGTTAACATTGCCTCCTCCTCTTACATAGCGACTTCCAATGGCAATACCGGCACCCTGAAATTTACAAGCGTTATATAACCGTTCGAGATCATTTGGATTATGGGAAAAATCGGCGTCCATCTCAAAAATAAACTGATATTCTTTCTCTACCGCCCATTTAAACCCATGAATATAAGCGGTGCCCAGACCAAGTTTCCCGGTTCTGACTTCAAGGAAAAGTTCATCAGGAAATTTCTTTTGTAACTGCCGAACTATCTCCGCGGTCCCATCGGGAGAACTATCATCAATAATAAGCACATGAAAACCCTGCTTTAAAGAAAAAATGGCTTCGATTATTGTCTCGACATTTTCCTTCTCGTTGTAGGTTGGTATGATAGCAATCTTTTCCAGGTTAGCTAACCGTTTTATCTTTTTTTAACATTGTGCGGTTGAAAATCTCTGTCAGCTTTTGTTTGGTGTGCATCGGAAAATCCCCTTTCATCATCCAATCGTAGTACTGGGGTTCTGATTTTAATACGTCTGCAACAGCTCTTCCCTTATGCTTACCGAAGTTAAAGATTTCGATTCCATTTTCCATGGAAAATCGACGGGCAAAATCAACCAATTGATCATCTCCGGTAAATTTAACAATGCTATCCGGATCAGTCCCAAGCTGTGGATAACGGTCCAATTGCGCAAGCAGTATTTCAAGTGTTGCCTCCGCGTCTGCTTCAGCCCCGTGAGCTCCGTCATGCAATTTGTCGCAGTAAAACTTATAGGCAGCCGAAAGTGTCCTTTGTTCCATCATATGAAATACGCGCTGTACATCAATCAGCTTTCTTCCCTTCATATCGATTTCAATACCAACGCGTAAAAACTCTTCAACAAGAAGGGGGATATCAAAGCGGTTTGAATTATAACCCGCAAGGTCACTATGATCCAGGAACTGCTTAAGTTCGTTAGCCGCCTGGCGGAAGGTCTGGGCGTCTTTTACTTTATCATCTGTAATCCCATGAATATCTGATGCCTGTTTAGGTATTGGAATCTCCGGATTGATAAGTTTGTGCTTTACACTCCTGGTTCCGTCTGGCATGAGCTTTACTACAGCTATTTCTACGATACGGTCGGTGGCAAGATTAATTCCGGTAGTTTCCAGGTCGATAACCGCCAGTGGTTTGGATAATTGTAACATGAATATTTATGGGTTAGGCAATAATTTCTTTGCAAATGTAACAATATCCAACCATCGTAAATGGCCATATGTTAAAGCGGATATGTCAAGACCCAGATGCTGCCGTCATTCGTTAGTTATCACAAAAAATATCTAAATGGCAGGCTCCTATTGCATTTACGAATATTATTGTTTTATTTTGCTCTATTCTCGTCTAATCCTTCGAATAACACCATTTTAAGCCCAAAGCCTAAAGCTCAAAGCCTAAAACTTGTCAATCGTCCCTGCGAAAATTCTTATCCTGCTGCGTTAAGCATTAAGCTTTGAGCGTTCAGCGTAGAATTCGTTCCTCTGAAGCACCTGGAAGATCCACCTGATACCAGGCTTTATTATTAATTTAAAATACCCAGGAAAATGAGAAAGTCAGTTTTAATTATTGCAATCATCGCAGTGGCTTCGTCCATATTTGCATCCTGTGCGAGTTACAGAAGTTCAGGAAAAAGCGGATGTAAGGCTACACAGGGATATGTCGGCTATGGCTCCAGATAAATTATTTTGTTGAATTCTTGCGTGCAGTTGCCTGATACTTTATTAGCCAGAAAAAATATTGTAGTATAGGCCTGGTATTCGTTATTGAACTCCGGGCCTTTTTATTAAGTTGCCCATGCCTTGTCTCCTTTTTTATAGGGGATACAACCTTCATATTTTCCGGGTACTGCAATATATCTAAGTGCCTTGGTAGCTCCCGGTTCTGAAGTAAAATAACCCCATATAGTCAGTTCCTTCATCATACGGAAATAATGTGCAGGATCTGTTGGTTTTTTACTGGCTGTATAATCTTTTTGCTCCTTGTCGAGTGCAATGAGCAATTTTTTACGTTCTTCAGGGCTTGATTCCAGGAAATATTTTCCATTCATTGATTTACTGGCTTCATTGAGTTTGCCCATACCTGCAATGAATATATCCTGATCTGATTTATTGTAACAGTCCCTGACAATGGTATGCATGAACTCTCCGATTTTAGCTTCTTTGGCACCTGGCGTATCCGTTGCAGGAATAATGGTTTCCCCAACTTCATCCAGGAATGATGTGTCTTCCGGAGAAAAATCGAGTCCCAGTGTCCCAATTTTTTTATTCTCATTTGTACATCCGGATAAAAACATTTCAGCTCCGATAATCGTTCCGCCCAGTAGCAGGGCCACTGACGAAAGTGCTTCTCTTCTATTCATCTTTTTAGATTTTGAATTTCAAAAAAGCTTAAAGCCTAAAGCTTAAAGCCTAAAACTAGTGAATAATTTACTTCCTACACTCCCATACTTTCACATCTTCACACTTTAGTTAAATATTTCCCTTCTTCAATTCACTCACTGCATGATCCGCAGCACGTGCAGTAAAAGCCATATAACTAAGTGAAGGATTCACGCATGATGACGAAACCATGAATGACCCGTCGGTTACAAATACATTCGGTGCATCCCAAATCTGATTCCATTTATTCAGGACGGATGATTTAGGATCCTTACCCATTCTCGCGGAACCCATTTCATGTATGCCCCGCCCTAATGTGCCATTCCCATCGTAGCCTTTTACATTCTTTACTCCGGCAGAAGTCAGTATCTCAATGCCATCATTCTTCATATCCTGGCGCATCTTCTTTTCGTTATCCTTATATTCTATATCCATAGCCAGGATATTAAGACCCCATTTATCCTTTCTTGTTTTGTCAAGCGTTACCTTATTTTCATGATATGGCAGGGTTTCTCCGAATCCACCGATATGAAGGCTCCAGGGACCCGGTTCGGATAAGGCCTCTTTTAAATCGATCCCGAGGGTGACTTCTTCCGGGCTGCGCATATATCCTTCACGCCCACCGCCTCCCTGGTATCCAAAGCCACGTACGTAATCCCGTTTGTCCTGACCCACATTCCTGAACTGGGGAATATAGATTCCATTAGCTCTTCTTCCATAATAATATTTATCCTCAAACCCTTCAACCGTTCCACCTGCACCTACTCCCAGGTGATGGTCCATAACATTATGTCCCAGTTCTCCACTGCTGCTTCCAAGTCCGTCAGGCCAGATATCGGTAGCTGAATTCATGAGAACCCAGGCACTGTTCAAAGTGGATGCATTGAGGAATATGATCTTTGCATTATAAGTATATGTCTTATTGGTTTCTGCGTCCAGGACTTCCACACCCGTTGCTCTTTTTTTATCCTTATCGTAAAGGATTTTTGTAACAATGGCCCATGGACGAACCGTAAGATTGCCCGTTTTCATTGCAGCTGGAAGAGTGGAAGACTGAGTACTGAAATATGCACCAAAGGGGCAGCCCAGCCAGCATTTATTCCTGAACTGACAATTAGTTCTCCCTTCAAGCGGTTCGGTTATATTGGCCGTCCTGCCAATGATAACATGGCGGGAACCTTTGAACAAATCCTTCATCCGGGTCGAAAAATCCTTTTCCACACAGGTCATATCCATGGGTGGCATAAACTGGCCATCAGGTAAAATATCCAATCCGTCTCTGTTACCACTGATGCCGGCAAATTTTTCTGCATAGTCATACCAGGGTGCAATTTCTTTATAACGAACCGGCCAGTCAACTCCATGACCGTCGCGGGCATTTGCTTCAAAATCATGGTCGCTCCAGCGATAACTCTGCCGCCCCCACATAAGCGAACGCCCACCCACATGGTATCCACGAAACCAGTCGAAAGGTTTAATTTCTGTATAGGGACTATCCTGATCGCTACACCAGTAATCCAGGTTGGTTTCATTCAGCGGATAATCTCTTTTTAGAACCGGGTATTCTTTGATCATTTCCTGTGTTCGCCTGCCGCGATGAGGATAATCCCAGGCCTCCTTATTCGCATTTACATAATCTTTCACATGTTCAATATTTCTTCCCCTTTCCAGCATGATCGTTTTCAAGCCCTTTTCACAGAGTTCCTTTGCGGCCCATCCTCCACTGATTCCTGATCCGATTACAATTGCATCATACACATTGTCTGCCATGGTAAATACCTGTTTAGATTTTTATTTTTATACATCACAAATGATAACTGCTTTATGCAAAGAAGCTATTTTATCTTTTTCTGCAGGAATAAATTCCTGTGCAACATATCCTTTGAAACCTGTTGCCACAATGGCTTTCATAATAGCAGGATAATACAGTTCCTGGCTTTCATCTATTTCGTGTCTTCCGGGAACACCACCAGTATGGTAATGCCCCAGATATTGGTTGTTATCCTGAATGGTTCGGATTACATCTCCTTCATCTATCTGCATATGATAGATATCATATAATAACTTGAAATTCGGGCTATTCAGTTTTTTACATAAAGCCACTCCCCAGGTGGTGCGATCGCACATATAATCTTTGTGATTCACCTTACTGTTCAGCAATTCCATTTGAATAGTAACCCCGTTTTTTTCCGCCAGGGGCAATATTTGCTGAAGCCCTTTCGCGCAGTTATTCAAACCGGTTTCATCGTCCATACCCCTGCGGCTGCCACTGAAACAGATGACATCCTTATAACCAGCAGCAACCATTAGCGGGATCACTTCTTTATATTGTGAAATTAGTTTGTCATGGTACCTGGTATCAGCAAATCCATCTGTTAAACTCACATCTCCTGCCACATAGCACATTGAACTGTAGAGTCCGTATTTCTGCAGCATTGGCCAGTCTTTCGGTGGCACAAGATCGATAGCAGACAATCCTATTTCTTTTACATTCTGACAGAAAGTTTCCAATGGTATGGAATCATAACACCAGCGGCAGACGGAGTGATTTATATTCCCTTTAAGTTCCAACGAATCTTCTGATTTTGATTTCGGTGCATAGGATGAAAGCAACTGACTTCCGGCTGCCAGTACCGCTGAACCGGCAATCATATTTTTAATAAGTTTTCGCCTGGAAGAGGGAGGATTCATATACCGAATAAAATTTGAATGTACGAAATGAATAAAGACGATTATAAATTTAATGACCAGCGGAAACTGTTGCCAGGATTTCCGGTTTTTTGCGCCCACGCATATATAAATTCAATCCGATAAATGCGACGATCAGAGCAAGGGGGATCATCAATGTAAAATTAAGGATGGCTGGTCCGGCGGCTTTATTTGCTTCAAATAATGCATTTGCCATATCTGATCCGGCAGGTGCTTTATTATACAATGCAAGGTCAGCTCCTGCTGGTAATTTGGCAGCAACCAATGCGTCATAATGCTTACCCATAATAATAGTATAAAGAGCAACAGAAAGCATACCCACTCCACCCATGAGGTTCATGCCTACCGCTCCTGTCCTTGGCAGGTTTTCAGAAACAAAACCTAGCATCGTAGGCCAGAAATAACATACTCCCATGCCAAAAACAAGCGCTCCTGCAAAAATCATATTCCCTGTAGAATGACCAAGCAGGTATATTCCAATCGAAGCCAGTATTGCGGACATTAAAAGTACGCCCTGGGGTGAAATACGTTTGACAATGGGGCCAGCGAATGCCCTGCCAACTACCATCACACCCGTATCAAGCGTTAAAATCAATATTGCATTGTCAGTTACATTTTTGAGTAACACATCAATCCATTGCGCTGTAAATAATTCTGTTATGGCCGTTCCGAACATACAAATGATCATGAATAAAAACAAACCTGATAAAAGAGCTAAATACATCTGCTTATTGGAAACTCCGGCCGCAACCCTTTCGGTAACCGGAAATTTCAATTTGAAGAATAAATAACCATAAATAAGTGTCGGGATCAGCATGGTTGCCACTTCTATCTGCCAGCTGATTCCCAGTTTATTTAATCCAAACACAATCAGTGTTCCAATAAAAATACCCCCGGGAAACCATAGATGAAAATGATTCAGTTTGGTTGTTTTATTACGAGGGAAAAGGGAAGCCACCAATGGATTACAGGCTGCTTCTACAGTACCGTTTGCGATCCCAATAAGTAAAGTAGAAAGAAATAAAGTCCAGTAACCCGTGGCAGTTATCGTCAGAATAATTCCAGCCAGGTGAAAGATAAAAGCC
Organism: uncultured Bacteroidota bacterium; assembly: GCA_963711345.1. Lineage (GTDB taxonomy): Bacteria > Bacteroidota > Bacteroidia > Chitinophagales > Chitinophagaceae > Puia. Next base: position 3,479,856 of record CAVQDS010000002.1, read on the forward strand.
ATCTCCAGTAGTCTTTTCATCCCAATGATATCTACCACAAATCCGCCGATCACTACCGCCAACGGAAACCCCCAGAATGCCGTTGCTGCTATTGTTCCAAGTTCTGAAGCATTCAGATTAAATTCGGTTCCCAATTTCCCAAGAATGCCGGCCCGGATACCAAAAGAAAGTGAAGTGACGAGTAACGCCAGGCAGCTGGCTGTAAAAAGTTGTTGACGCGGAATTTCGTTGGAGGGCATAGCAATCGTTTTAATTTAGAATCGTCAGAAATACATTTCTGGCTACAGACCAGTAAATGTAATTTTTATTTCAGTAAATAAAAAAAAAGCAAACAAATGGCTTTCCTTCACAAATTTGTACTTTAGAAGGCCAAAACGCGTAAGGCGTAACGCTTAACGCTTAACGCTTTTTAATATTTAATTTTTACTTTTTAATTAATAGAATATGAATCGAAAACTACGAATGGGCATGGTCGGAGGTGGTAAGGATGCTTTTATCGGAGCTATTCATCGTTATGCCGCGTTGATGGACGGACTGATTGAAGTTTCCAGCGGAGCACTGAGCATTAATCCTGAAGTAGCAAAAGCATCAGGAGAAATGTTATTTCTGCCACCGGAACGTACCTATCTGAACTTTGAAGAAATGATGGAGAAGGAATCAAAGATCTCTTCAGACAAAAGAATTGATTTCGTAACTATTGTCACGCCCAATTTCGCCCATTTTGCACCAGCGATGCTTGCGTTGGATAAAGGCTTTCATGTAGTGATCGAAAAACCCATTGCTTTTACCATTGATGAAGCGAGACAATTAAAAAAGAAAGTGGAAGAAACAGGGCTCATTCTTTGTTTGACTCATACATACTCAGGTTACCCGATGGTGAAACAGGCGCGCCAGATGATAAAAAATAATGCACTGGGTAAAATCCGGAAAGTCTGGGTCGAATATCCGCAGGGCTGGCTAAGTAAACTCACTGAACGTGAAGGCAATGCCCAGGCTGCCTGGAGAACTGATCCTAAGAGATCGGGCAAAAGTGGTTGTATGGGTGATATCGGCACGCATGCTGCACATCTTGCTGAATATATCACCGGACTGAAGATCACCAAACTTTGTGCTGACCTGAATATTTTTGTAGAAGGACGCCTTCTGGATGATGACGGAAATGTATTATTGAAATTTGATAATGGAGCTGCAGGCGTTTTGATGGCTTCACAGGTAGCCGCCGGTGAAGAAAATGATTTGAAAATCCGGGTGTATGGTGAAAAAGGCGGACTTGAATGGCGACAGCAGGAACCCAATTCCCTTATTCTCAGATGGCTTGATCAACCTATGCAGATTCTCCGCGCAGGAGTAGCATATAAAGATCCTCTCTCTTCTTTCGCAACACATAATTTCCGAACGCCTGGCGGTCACCCGGAAGGATATCTGGAAGCATTCGGAAATATTTACCACAATTTTGCACAAACATTATCTGCGCGCATCGATGGAAAACAGGCTTCCCCCGAAAGTCTCGATTTCCCTGGCGTAGAAGATGGTATCAGAGGGATGGCTTTTATTGATAATGTCGTTGCTTCATCAAAATCCACTGATAAATGGACTAATCATAGTGTGGAAGTGTGAGAGTGTGAGAGTGTGAGAGTGTGAGATTGAAAAACAGTCAACGGTCAAAAATATATTTTAATGAAAACGCTCAAGGGCCCTGGTATATTTCTTGCTCAATTTCTCGGAGATGATGCGCCATTTAATAAACTCGAATCCATCTGCATATGGGCTAAAACACTTGGTTATATTGGCGTTCAGATACCAACATGGGATGCCCGCTGCATAGATCTTAAAAAAGCTGCCGAGAGTAAAACTTACGCCGATGAAATCAGGGGTATTGTAAATGCTTCCGGTCTCGAGATTACAGAACTCTCCACACATTTACAGGGTCAGCTGGTAGCTGTACATCCTGCTTACGATGAACTGTTCGATGGATTCGCACCCGAAGCATTCCGAAAAAATCCTGTTGCACGTCAGGCATGGGCAGTTCAGCAATTAAAATATGCGGCCATCGCTTCAAAGAACCTGGGGCTCAATGCCCATGCCAGTTTCAGCGGCGCATTGCTCTGGCCAACATTTTATCCATGGCCACAAAGACCGGAAGGACTGGTTGATACGGGTTTCAGGGAACTTGGGAAAAGGTGGAAACCGATTCTGGATGTTTTTGACGAAAACGGCGTGGATCTTTGTTATGAAATTCATCCCGGAGAGGATCTTCATGACGGAATTACATATGAAAGATTCCTGGAAGAAGTAAATAATCATCCACGTGCATGTCTGCTCTATGATCCTTCTCATTTTGTATTGCAACAACTCGACTACCGCACATATATAGATTATTATCACGAACGCATCCGGGCATTCCATGTAAAAGATGCAGAATTTAATCCCACCGGAAAACAGGGCGTGTATGGCGGCTATCAATCCTGGATTAACCGTGCGGGACGGTTTCGCTCGCTGGGCGACGGACAGGTGGATTTTAAATCCATCTTCAGTAAACTTGCACAATATGATTATGCCGGATGGGCTGTACTCGAATGGGAATGTTGTCTGAAACATCCCGAAGAGGGCGCCAGAGAAGGATCCGTATTTATAAAAAACCATATAATCCGCGTTACAGATAAAGCTTTCGATGATTTTGCAGGAACCGGGTCTGACGAAGCTTTCAATCGTTCTGTACTCGGAATAAAATAGGATTCGGCGTTCCGGTATTTTTTACGAAATTTATCCCCTTAATATAATTTTTGCCATCATGAAAAAAACGATTCTCTTTCTAATTGTAAGTTCTGCAACTGTCATGGCCTGTAATTCCTCGGGCTCCTCCTCAGGTAAGAATGACTCAGCAGCCACCGCACCTGCAGCTGTTCCTGCTGCATCAGAACAAGGACTTGAACTGATCGGAGCAAGCGATTGTACTACCTGCCATCGCCTTCATAAAACAGATCCAGGTGCAAACATAGGACCTTATTACAGCCAGGTTGCTGCCAAATATGCTCCGGCCGCAGATACAACAGTTGATAGACTGGTTCATAAAATTATTTCCGGAGGAAATGGAGTATGGGGCAGCGTACCAATGACTCCACACCCCGCTTTGTCACCAGCCGATGTTAAAATAATGGTTACTTATATACTTTCTCTTAAAGATTAAACATGATAAAAAAAACTGGTTCCACCATCCTATTCCTGATGGTAAGCATTCTTGCATTACATGCGCAAACAATCAATCAGCTGACAGATTCCGAAAAACAAAATGGCTGGAAATTATTATTCAATGGAAAGAGTTCATCAGGATGGCATACCTATAATAAAAAAACATTTGGCAATGGTTGGAAAATTGAAGATGGTGCTCTTTACCGCGCTGCCTCTATACTGAAAGGTGAATCCGGCGATATTTGTACGGATGAGGAATATGAGAATTTTGATTTGAAACTTCAATGGAAAATTTCAAAGAACGGAAACAGTGGTGTCATGTTTCTCGTGCATGAGTCTCCTGAATTCGATTCTCCCTATTTAACGGGCCCTGAAATGCAGGTACTCGATAATGAGGGTCATCCTGATGGCAAAATTCATAAACACCGCGCCGGAGATTTATACGACCTTATTGCTTCATCCAGCGAACCGGTTCACGGAGTGGGAGAATGGAATGATGCAGAAATCAAACTGGATCATGGAAAACTGACATTATACCTGAATGGTGTTCAGACAGTTTCAACCACACTTTGGGATCAGAATTGGAATGACCTCGTGAAAGGAAGCAAATTCAGTAAAATGAAAGGCTTCGCTAAATACAGAACTGGTCATATCGATCTGCAGGACCATGGAGATGACGTATGGTTCAGAAATATCAGAATCAAAACGCTTTAAGCGAAAGGCTTAAAGCCTAAAGCCCTTAACGCTTAATGCCAAATGCCTAACGCCTCTATTGTTCACAGCACCCCAAGAAACTTAACAGCCCTATCGGTAATAGAGTGTAGCATCTAACGATTTTATAAAATATACATTGACAGATGAAAAAAATAATTGCGATTGCTCTGCTTCCTTTACTATTACTAATTTTTTCGGCAGCAACACCAGTCGCCAAAAAACCTGTGGTATTAATATTTTCTAAAACCAATGGTTATCACCATGCCTGTATACCTATTGGTATCGCAGCTATCCAAAAACTTGGTGTAGAAAATGGTTTTTCAGTTGATACCACAACGGATTCGCTCAGCTTTAATAAAAAGAATTTAAAACAATACGCAGCTGTCATTTTTCTTTGCCCTACAGGAAAAGTCTTCGGACCGGAACAGGAAGAAGCATTTCAGGACTATATCCATCATGGAGGCGGATATGTCGGTATCCATTCCGCAACGGATTGTGAGTATAACTGGCCCTGGTACGGTAAATTAGCCGGAGCCTATTTTAAATCCCATCCAGGCCAGCAGGAAGCCAAACTTATCATCGTAGATAAAAATCATCCATCTACTGCCGGAATGCCGGATACCTGGACAAGAAAAGATGAATGGTATAATTTCAAGGATCTGAATCCCGACGTAACCGTATTGATTAAAATTGATGAGACCTCATACAAAGGCGGAGAGAACGGAGATAATCACCCCATGGCCTGGTATCATACATTCGACGGAGGCCGTGCTTTTTATACAGAAATGGGTCATACAGATGAATCTTATTCAGACCCGGTTTACCTCAAACATTTGTTGGGTGGAATTGAGTGGGCGATTGCGAAACCATAAGGGGAGTGTGAGAGTGTGCTCCATTCTCACACTCTCACACTCTCACACTCTCACACTTTGTTTAAAGTCCAAGAGATTTCATGAACGCCTCTGAATTTGGCTCTCTTCCGAGGAAATTCCTTAACATATCCATCTCTTCTTCACTGGCTGCGACTTCAAGAATTTCTTTCCTGTAACGCTCTCCGGTTTTAGCATCCATCACGCCATTTTTTTCAAAAACCGAAAATATGTCCTGCGCGAAAACAAGTGACCAGAGATACCCGTAATAATTTGCGCCGTAACCATTTAAATGACCAAAAGATGCAATAAAATGCGTCCCTTCTGGAAACGGAACCTGCGTGATTCGCTGTAAATTTTTCGTAACGGTTGTCAGGTCCATCCCCTTTATACTATCATATTTATCTTCAAATGTAAAATCAATCAAACCGTAATATAACTGCTGCATATAATAAACACCATCTAATACATGTTGTGTCGCTTTTAATTTATTGAACAGGCTTTCCGGAAGAACCTCGCCAGTTTTATAATTCTTTGCAAAGATTTTCAAAGCCTTGTATTCCCAACAAAAATTTTCGAGAAACTGTGAGGGTGCTTCGACAAAATCGGATTTAATTGTGTAAGGCTGAGAAGCCAGATTTGAACGAACAACCATAAAATGCACCAGGTGACCAAACTCATGAAAAAATGTAATGACATCTTCGTGGCTTAATAAAGTAGGATCTCCTTTTGCTCCTTCAGGAAAATTACAGATGAGCGCTGCAACGGGAAGAATTTCTTTACCACTGATGACATTTGCCTCACTGATCGGGAAACAGGCAAAATGAGTATACTTATCCTGGCGCGGATATAGATCAAAATAAAAATTGCCTACTTTTTTAGTTCCTACGTACATTTCAAAAGACCTTACTTTACTGTACCAGGTGGGTCGGCCGGATACCTCTTTAACAGTAATACCCAACAGACGGTGATAGACTTCGAATATTCCACTGATCGTTTCATTCATTTCAAAATACTCTTTCAGCTCATCGGTATTCAACTGATATTTGGTGTCGAGCAGGACATTTTTATAATAACGCACATCCCAGGAGAAAATAGTATCCGGAAGTTCGGGATACATTTGATGTTTTATGGCACGAATCGAAGCAAGGTCGGTGGTAACACGTGGAGTCAGTTTTTGAATCAGATTGTTTTCAAAATTCCAAACTGTTTGAGGATTATCAGCCATTTTATTAGTCAGGGCATAAGCAGCATAACTCCTGTAGCCAAGCATTTTCGCATATTGCTGCCTGTAGTATAAAAGTGAATCGAGTACTTTAATATTCTGCGGGTAAGCACGATTCAGATATCTGGTTAACATTAGTTTTCGGGTATCGGTCACAGCGGCGTGTTCAAGAATTTCCGTAAAATTCGGAGTGTTTACATATAGAACATAAAGCCCTGCCTGCCTTCTCCATACATTCTTTTGAATCTCAGGAATACCCTGCAGGTCTTTTTCAGAATAAATGATACTGTCCTTGTACATTCCAATATTTCTGTCAAATGAAATTCCAAGCATGTTCATTTTATCACTGATCACCTGCAGTCTTTTACGTCCGTTACTGTCCAGTTTCATTCCATTGTTTTCAAAAATCCTGATTTGCTCCTGAACATATTTCTTTTGGTTCGGTTTTAAAACAGGTAGCGAAGTATCAGCATATCTCTTAAATGCCTTGTAGAAAGGCACATTTAAAATCAGTGAGGTCTGATAGTCTGCCAGTGCCTGACTGCCGTCGTTGGCTGCATTTCGAGCACTGTCATCTGTATATGTCTGGGAAATCATTCCAATTTTAGCACTTAGATCATTCAGATCATATGACATCAAATCATATACGGCGAGCACGCTTCCGGGTCCGGATCCCGGTTTCAGGCCTGAAATAATTTGATTAACTCTTTTATTTGAAAGCTGAACAATTTGTTCAACAGCCTGCCTGATTACTTTTGCATCCACTTTATCAAAAGCAATAGGATTGTTGGAATGAACAAGCAGCGGGTTTGCAGGAGGGGCCTGGCTAATTGCTGCCGATATCATGAGACAAAGTATCGCTGAAATAAAATATTTAGTAAAACGCATATTTGAAATTTGAATCGAAGCTATTAAATCCAAATAGAATTTCCATTCCACTTATAACAATGTATAAGGGTTATGAGATATGGGTTATGGGTTATGGGATATGAAATATGAAATATGAACTATGAGATATGGGTTATGAGATTTGCTTCATTATTAAACCCATAACTCATAACCCATATCTCATAGTTCATATCTCATATCCCATATCCTTTAATTACTGTTTTTACGTTTTAAATTTTAGGAAGTTCATACCCGTTATGATAAGTCTTCATCAGGTATTCATTATTTACAGCTTCGTCAGTAAATTTGTCATTGTCCCATGTCAATCGTTTACCACTGCGGAAACTGATATTGCCTAGCTGGGCAACGGTTGCAACGTGCGCCCCTGCTTCAATGGAACAATGCAGGTCTTCCATTTTTCTTGATCGAACAACTTCTATAAAATTCTTCCAGTGATTATCCAGTCCGTTATCTGTAGGTCTGGCAAGTGGTCTTTCAATCTTCATTTTATTCATTTTCTCATCAATTACTTCCCATCCTCCTCTGCTCAATACCAGTGTGGCATTATTGCCGATATAAGCAATACCATGATCCCTGCCATAAGAGCCATTCCCGATTCCCATTGCACTATCCCATACCATATTAAAATGATCAAATTCATACAGCGTGGTAAGTGTGTCAGGTGTCTCCTGATAGAGGTCAGGATAAGCAAAGTCACCCCCTAGTGCCTCAATAGTTTTTGGATTTCCGGCTTTCATTCCTAATAATCCATAGTCCAATAAATGAACACCCCAGTCTGTCATAAGGCCGCCGGCATAATCCCAGAACCAGCGAAAATTAAAATGGAAGCGGCTTGAATTAAATTCTTTTGTTGGAGCCGGTCCCAGCCATGTTTTATAGTCAACCCCGGGTGGTGGTGCAGAATTAGGTACAACAGGACCGGGTTTCATCCAGTCCTGGTAACACCAGACTTTTACTGTACGAATATTTCCCAACTGGCCGGTATAAACAAAATCCAATGCATCCTGAAAATGTTTCTGACTTCTTTGCCATTGTCCGCCCTGTACCACACGATTATATTTTTTCTGCGCAGCCACCATAGCGCGACATTCGCCGATAGAATTGCCAACCGGTTTCTCAACATACACATCCTTTCCTGCAGCACAGGCTTCCATCATGATCAACGCATGCCAGTGATCGGGTGTGCCGATAATAATTGCGTCTACGTCTTTATTATCCAGCACCTTTCTATAGTCTCCGGTTGTTTTAATTTTTGAAATATCTACATTCAGTTTTGCCAGATCATCCATTCTTTTATCTAAAACGTTTTTATCAATATCACATAACATCACAACCTGCACTCCGGGTTGTTTTAATGCAGACTGAAGATCTGCCCATCCCATTCCGTTAATACCAATAGCACCAATATTGATCCGGTCACTCGTGCTTATTTTCCTGCTAATCGCTCCGAATGCCTGCCCCTCAAGGGCCGAAGTAAGTAAAGATGTACCTGCGATTACTCCTGCCCGACGGATAAAGGAACGTCTGTTACTCATGTTTTTATTTTTATTGATGAACCATAGTTATCGAACTGTATGCTCCAAACCAACCTGCGCCGATCATCGGCGCTTTATCATTCAGAATTACTTTAACAGGAACTTTTTTCACAAGATCCTGCATCCGATCGCAGTCAAGCAGGTTTTCGTAAAAATAGGAATTGCTTAACAGAGATATTATTTTGGGCGGAATACCGCCTGCGAGGTATAGTCCGCCGGTAGACTTCATTTTCAAAATCAGATTGCAACATTCACGGGCGAGGTTGCGGACAAATATGCGCATAGCTTCTGCGCAAACCGGATCCGTTCCGTTGACTGCAGCTTCACTGATAATTGCAGAAGGATCCTCGTTTTTTATTTTTTCAGTAATTGCGGGATTCACAGGCCGTTTTTTCACTTCACAAAGAAATTCATAGATGGAATGAATGGCTGGACCCGCAATAATACTTTCCCAGCTGACTACTTTAAATTTCTTCAACATATAATCATGGAGTTGAAGATCATCTGCATTACGGCATGAAAAATCACAATGGCCGCCTTCAGTAGCGAAAGGGTGGTGAGATTGTCCATCCCAGAATAAACCTGCCTCCCCGAGTCCGGTACCAGGTGAGAGAATAGAAATATTTCCACCTGCTTCCGGATCACCTTCGTGAAGTACATAAAAATCTTTTTCTTCCAATCCTGCAATCCCGTATGCAGTCACTTCAAGATCATTTAATAAAATGACTTTAAAAACGCCAGTTGCAGCCGCAATTTCATTCGCATCTACATGCCATGGAAGATTGGTCACATCAACACGACCCTCGAAAACCGGACCTGCAACGCCAAGGCAGATGCTTTCCGGATGATAGTCCGGATTTTCTTTTAAAAATTGCTTCAGAATATCATTTATTGAAGGAGAACCGGAAGAATGATAAGTAGAGGACCTGATCATCCTGACCTGGCTGCTGTCTGCTTCAAAAATTGCCAGATTTACCTTGGTACCACCAACATCTCCCCCCAGGATGATTTGTTTTTTATTACCAAAAGAATTTTTGTCGGGAAAATAAAGAGAGATCTTCGAATGGCCTGGCATATGATCCTTTGAAGGAACAATTTAAAGGATTGCCGGGAAAAAACCTCAAAACCAATATGCAGCATTCGGAATTTTGCGATCGGGGAAACGTATTTTTACATTTTCAGGCTTAAAGCTTTAAAATAAAAGAAAAGCCAGTGTAGAAACACCGGCTTGAGAAAACTTCAGTTATGATAATCACTTCATTTAAAACGAAGAATTGGGATGATTATTATAATAAAAAGAGAAAAATGCGGTAGTTCAGGGCGTCATTTAACTGTGCAAATATGGGAAAAGGGGCTTATAATATGATTCAATGCATGCGATGGTATGGTCCAGGGGATCCGGTCAGTCTGAACGATATACGTCAGGCAGGTTGCACGGGAGTAGTAACTGCGCTTCACCATTTATCAAATGGAAGTATCTGGAACCTGGAAGAAATTCGAAAAAGAAAAAAAACAATTGAAGAAACGGGTATGAAATGGGAAGTTGTGGAAAGCCTCCCAGTGCATGAATTTATTAAAACACAAACCGGAAATTTCTTTGAGCTGATTGAAAATTATAAAATCAGTCTCCAAAATCTTGGCAGCGAAGGTATACGCATTGTTACATATAATTTTATGCCTGTGCTTGACTGGACACGTACCGACCTGGCATTTCAACAACCCGATGGTTCCCTGGCCCTGCGATTTGAAAAGGAAGCATTCATCGCATTTGATTTGTTTGTATTGAAACGCGCAGGGGCTGAAAATGATTATACATCTGCTGAACGTTCTGTTGCGGATGAGAGATTTAAAAAAATGAGTGCGGATGAAAAAAAACAATTGCAAAAAAATATTATAGCCGGCCTGCCCGGTAGTGAAGAAAGTTTTACACTCGCGCAATTCCAGGATGCACTGGATACCTATCATAATATCAGTTCAGAAAAATTAAGAAGAAATCTCATTGATTTCTTAAAAGCCGTAGTACCTGTTGCCGTAACAAGCGGAGTTAAACTGGCAATCCATCCGGATGATCCACCCTTCCCCCTGCTCGGGCTTCCCCGGATTGTAAGCACAGCAGGTGATATAGATATATTGATCAAAGAAATTCCTTCTGAAACCAACGGTCTGTGTTTTTGTACCGGCTCCCTGGGTGTACGGGCAGACAATGATCTCCCTGCCATGATCCGCCAATATTCAAACCGTATTCATTTTCTGCATCTTCGCAGTACGCGCAGAAATGAAGCCGGCGATTTTTATGAAGAAAATCATCTGGAAGGTGATGTGGATATGTATAAAGTAGTGAAAGAAATAATTCAGATGATGGAACATAGAAAATCCGGCATCCCAATGCGACCGGATCACGGTCACCAGATGCTTGATGATCTGAAAAAGAAAACCAATCCGGGCTATTCGGCCATCGGGCGATTGCGGGGACTGGCGGAATTAAGGGGCCTGGAACTGGGAATCAGGCAAACGGTTTTCAAAGCTTAAAAAATATTTTTCTCCTGTATAGAAAATATAATAAACCGCATTCAAGCGCAAATACAACGAGGGATCCCAAAATTGCTGCAATCATCGATGGAATTTGTATGATTCCAAAAATTCCATTCGTGATGGTCAGTATATATCCTGTAAACCACCTGTCACCAACAATTTCATTAAAGAGGTAAATAAAAATGGAATTGAGAGCAAATAAATTGAAAAATAAAAGATAGCTCCGGTGTTTTTTAATATCAATCCACCAATAGCATATAGCCAAAAACACAAGGCAATATCCGCCGGAAGCAAGCACAAAAGAACTAGTAGCAATTCTTTTAATAATAGGTGTAATGTGAGACCAGTCCAGACTAAACCCAAGGAACAGAAACAATAACCCCGTTAATAGCAGATATTTCATTTTTTGGGATGCCGTTTTATCGCTCAATAATAATTTACCCGCAAGTACACCCCAAATTGTATGAGCACTTGTCGAAATGCAATTGATCGCCACCCAGCCACCTGAATTTATTTTATTCATCAAAATTAGATCTATGTAATTTCCAAAATTATGCTGGTCAACAAAGGGCTGATCGAATCCGGGTATGTGCATGTACCGATATAATAATTCTGGTATCAACAGGCAAAATCCGCTAACAATAAGTTGTGCCGGAACCGTCCAATCCATGATAAGAAATGCTACCATGGTAGTAAATGATAATTGTGTAAGCACATCCCAGAGTTCAAATGAAAGCCTTTCGCCCCGGACTGCATAGTCTAACACTCCCCAGAAAAATAACCAGCCGCATCGCTTCAGAATTTTAATGAAAGATTGATTCCAGCTCATGGTTTGCCGGAATTTTTTCATTGAAAATACCAGGGCTACACCTGCTACAAACATGAAAGTTGGTTGAACCAGGTCCCAGAAATGTAATCCGTTCCATGGATGATGAAAGAACTGGTTCAAAATTTGAGCAGCCCAGCTCCCCTTAAGCGCCGGCTGCAGGTGTTCATAAAGCAACGTACTTTCCAGAGCTAAAAGGATCATAGTCATTCCCTTGAGGAAATCGAGCGAGGAAAGTCGGTTGGAAATGGGGAGGTTCTCCTTCATGGTTATTTAAATGGCTGCCTGAATGTAAATAAAAATTGTTATTCCGGCCATACCATGACCAGGCGGGTTTAAGTTTGCATTCTATGTTTGGTTCTATTTTATCCTTATATGGTATTGATGAAAGTGAATATTCCGTAAAGCCCTTTGGAAACGGGCTGATCAACCATACATGGAAAATAATATCGGCCGGAAGGGAATTTCTTTTGCAAAAGATTAATCAAAAAATATTTAAGAGACCGGTGGACATAATGGAGAACTGCAGTCAGCTGTCTGATTATTTCAAAACAAATCATCCGGATTATTTATTTGTAGCACCATTGATAAATTTCAAACACAGGAATTATGTTGTTGACGAAGAAAATAACTATTTCAGATTATTCCCTTTCGTTAAAAATTCATATACCTGCAATTCTGTATCAAAACCAAGTCAGGCATTCGAAGCAGCAAAACAGTTCGGGAAATTTACGAGTTTATTGTCACGGTTTAATGCATCTAAATTGCATATTACAGTTCCTGATTTTCATAATTTAACTCTGCGCCTGGATCAATTTAAAGCATCCATAATAACGGGGAACAGGAACAGAATTGAAGAAACGGCTGAAGGCATTGATTTTCTGTTAAAGCAGGCCGCGCTTGCTGCGATATTTGAAAAAATAAAAATGAATCCATCCTTTACTTTGAGGGTCGTTCACCATGATGCAAAAATCAATAATGTTTTGTTTGACATAGGGAATGATGCGGGTTTATGTGTTATTGACCTGGATACGGTAATGCCCGGTTATTATATCAGCGATGTTGGCGATATGCTTCGTACCTATCTTTCACCTGTCAGTGAAGAAGAGTCTGACTTCAGCAGAATCGTGATCAGGGAAGAATATTTTCATGAGATCGCAAAAGGTTACCTGGGAGAAATGCAATTAAGTCTTTCCCCGGAAGAAAAGCAATATTTTGTATATGCCGGGAAATTTGCGATATATATGCAGGCTTTGCGTTTCCTGACAGACTATTTATATGATGATATTTATTATAGCACCAAATACATGAACCAGAACCTTATCCGTGCAAATAACCAAATAACTTTATTACAAAGGTATATGGAGAAGGAAAACAGGCTTAATGAAATATTAAGTTCTTAAAATATCAATGTTGCAATAGAATGCGGCAGGCTTTCCATTTTCGCTGCTTTATTATTTATCCAAAGTAAATAAGGAACTGTTTTATCAGTCCGGTTCATTACGACCACCACAATTTTTCCATCCGTGTTTTTAAATGCAGTCGTTTCCAGCATGTCCCTGTTGGCTGAGCTGATTATCCGGCGTGCACCCGGACGAATAAATTTAGAGAATTGACCGATGTAATAAAATGAACTTGTAAATATCAATTCACCTTTTTTGGTGTCTCCAATCACGGGAGCAAAACAAAAATTGCCTGCGTGATTGGGTCCGCCGGTTTCATCCACTAAAATATTCCAGTCCGTCCAGCCGACTGTACCATTATTAAAATCATTCACCATGGAGTGGCCGTACATTTCACCCAAAGCCCACTCATTTATCCTGGCTGCATCAAAACGGTCTGCGCAACCTTCTGTAAACATTAATTTTTTATCCGGAAATGTTTCAGCCACTCTTCGCACATTATCAAACATCATTGCACTGCCGGTCCATGTTTCATACCAATGATAACCGATTCCCCAGATATATTTTGCTGCTTCCTTATCATTTAAAATCGTACTCGCGGTTTGATAAATCAGGTCCCTGTTATGATCCCATGCAAGCAGCTTCTTATCCGCCATTCCCTGTTTAACCAGGGTTGGTCCCAAATACGTTTTGATAAAATCTCTTTCATCTTCGGCTGAAAAATAACAGGACTCCCAGGTTTGTTTTGCCATAGGCTCGTTTTGCAGTGTTAAACCCCAAACCGGAATTCCTTCTTTTTGATAAGCATTAATAAACTTCACAAAATAGTTCGCCCATGATTGCCTGTATTGAGGCAATAATTTGCCACCCTGGATCATGCTGTTATTATCCTTCATCCAGGCTGGCGGGCTCCAGGGGCTTACAAATAAAGTCAGCCTGCCTCCGGAAGTTGCAATCGCTTGTTTTATTAATGGAATCCGGAATTGTCTGTCATGGTCAATATTGAAAGTTTTAAGTTCCTTGTCACCATCACTGACATAGGTATAACTGGCACTGGAAAAATCACAACTATGAATATTTGTTCTGGCCAGCGTATAACCTATACCGTTTACTTTGTCATAATAAGCAGTCAGTAATTGTTTTTGAACATTTGCGGGCATCTTCGCAAAAGTTTCCGCAGAAGCATCCGTAATTGCGCCGCCAATGCCAAGCATTGTCTGAAAACTATGGGTGGGATCAACGAAGACACAAACCTGTGTTTCGAGGGGCTGGCCAAAATCGGAAAACTGTAATCCGCTGTCAGTTTTGGATATCCTGTAATTTGTATTTTTAGCGGTAGTATAAACAGTTACGGTTCGCTTATTCTGGGTATAGGCTGTGTGTACAAGTGTAAATAAGATACAGCAAAAAAAATATCGTTTCATGATGGCTCGTTTAATATTAAAAAGTGAAGATAAATGAAATCACTGTTCTAATTTTATCCTCTCAAATTAAAATGCTTTTGTATGCTAGCTGATAAAGAACTAAAAGCATTTGTTCCGACTGTTATGCCGGACAAAGCAAAGACATTTTATAATGATATTTTAGGCCTGAAGTTATTATCCGAAGATAATTACGCACTGGAATTCAATGCAAACGGTGTCTTGCTCAGAGTAACTATTGTACCTGAATTAAAACCTCAGGGTTTTACTGTTTTAGGCTGGAACGTTCCTGATATATTATCTGAGATCAAATCTTTAAAGAGTAAGGGTATTATTTGTGAGAAATATAGTTTTCTTGACCAGGACGACCTGGGAATCTGGAATGCTCCCGGAGGTTCAAAAGTTGCCTGGTTTAAAGACCCGGATGGGAATATTCTTTCACTAACAGAATGAGAACTTGCTAAAATTATTAATTATTATCTGACTTTAGCGTTAGGCGTTCAGCGTTAAGCGTTAAGCGTTAAGCGTTAGGCTTTTCGCCTTCATGCGCTTTGGCATTGGCTTCTTCAATTTCATATTCCAGTTCCGGATCAATATTCTGTTGTTCTACTTTTCTTTCTCTTTCAAGAAGTTGTTCATGGTGGGCTTGTAAATAAGCAAGTTCTTTTTTACCATAAGAAAAGCGTGTAAACAGAACAAAGAGTACAGGCACTATAAATATGGAGATGGATGTAGATGCAATCATGCCGCCAAGCACCGTAAATCCGATGGTATTACGTGCAACGGCTCCTGCACCTGTTGCAAGTACCATTGGCATAACACCCAATATAAAAGACATGGAAGTCATAATAATGGGTCTGAAGCGTAAACGCACGGCTTCCATCGTAGATTTCCATAATTCTTCTCCTCTGTCCACCCGGATTTTTGCAAATTCAACAATCAGAATCGCATTTTTTGCGGATAGTCCGATCAGTGTGATCAATCCGATTTGTGCATACACATTATTAGTGAGCGGAGGTACGCAGGTGAGCATGAGTATGGCACCAAATGCACTGATCGGAACAGCGAGCATAACTGAGAGTGGCACGGACCAGCTTTCATATAAAGCAGCCAGGAAAAGAAATACGAACAAAATAGAAAACATAAATATATAAACGGTGGTTGTACCGGCTTTGATTTCTTCATAACTCAGTCCGGAAAATTCATACGTATATCCTCTTGGCAATGCTTTGGCAGCTGTTTGTCTCAATGCTTCTATCCCCTGGCCTGTACTATATCCCTGAGGTGTTGAGCCATCTACTTCGGCTGATCGGAAAATATTAAAATGCGTGATTAGGGGTGCCGTCTCAATAGGCTGGTATGAAATCAAAGTACTGAGCGGCAGCATTTGTCCGGCCTGGTTTCTGACATAATACTTATCTATATTGGATACAAACGCTCGAAATGCCGTATCAGCCTGAATCACGACATGATAAGTCCGGTTATATAATGTGAAATTATTCACAAACAGGCTTCCCATATAAGCCTGCATGGTTGTAAATACATCAGAAAGATTTACACCCAATTTTTCACACATGTCTCGATTCACTGATAAATTGTAGCTCGGGGTATGCGCACCATAATAACTGAATGCCGTGGAAATGGCGGGATTTTTATGTGCCTCTGCAACGAACTTTTTTACTACTGTTTCAAATGCATGGATATCATCACTTGTATTTCCCTGTTGTATCTGCATACTGAAACCTGCTGCTACACCAATACCAGGAATAGGAGGAGGTGGTATAACGACTACATTGGCATTTTTTATTCCAGCTGCAGCCACACGTTGTTTTATCACTCCGAGAATACCGGGTATTTTTTCTCCGGGTGTTTTTCGTTCACTCCAGGGTGCAAGCGTACAAAAGAGCGTTCCGTTATTAGATGTGGCTCCTCCGTTCAAAATATTGAATCCTGAGAATGCGGCATAATGAATTACGCCGGGAGTAGAACCAATTATTTTCATGAGTTTTGTCATCAACTCGACCGATTGGGTAGTGGAAGATGATTCGGATAGTGAATAGGTAACAAATAACCGGCCGCCATCTTCCGGAGGAATAAAACCAGATGGTTTTGTCTTGAACAAAAACCAGGCTCCCACACAAATACAAATCAAAAGCAAAACAATATACCGCGCGCCTCTGATACTTCTCTTTACTCCGTTCGTATATTTATCCGTCAGCCGGGCGAACCAATTATTATATCGGTAAAAAAAATGGTTGATTCCTTTTGCTTCTTTGTTCACTTTGGATGGCTTTAAGAGCAGCGTGCAAAGCGCCGGTGTCAGCGAAAGGGCGACAAAAGCAGATATAATCACGGAAATGGCAATTGTGATGGCAAACTGCTGATATAACCTGCCAACTATGCCAGGGATAAAGCCAACCGGGACAAATACCGCTGCCAGGATAAGTGCAATCGCAACCACCGGTGCGGAAATTTCTTTCATGGCGCGATAAGTTGCCTCTTTTGCAGACATGTGTTGTTCGTCTATATAATGCTGAACGGCCTCTACTACAATAATCGCATCATCAACTACGATCCCTATCGCCAGTACAAAGCCAAACATAGTTAGCGTATTGATCGTAAATCCTAGTGGAATAAAAAAACAAAAAGTTCCCAGTAAGGAAACCGGAATTGCCATCACAGGGATGATGGCAGACCGCCAGTTCTGCAAAAACAGGAAAACCACCAGCGCTACCAGTCCCAGTGCCTGCAACAGGGTTTTCACCACTTCGCGCATGGAAGTCTTGATAATGGTCACTGCTTCGAAAGGCACTTCATAATCCACATCTGCCGGAAAAGATTTTTTCAGTTCTGCAAGTTTGGCATATACATTATTAGCCGTCTCCAAAGCATTGCTGCCGGGTGCCTGATAAATCTGGAGGTAAGATGCCCGCTTCCCGTCCACGAAGGAATTGGCAGAAAAGGTAAATTTTCCGAGTTCTACCCTGGCTATATCTTTTATGTAAACCAGTTGCCCGGAAACAGGAAGCGTCTTTACAACGATATTTTCAAATTCAGATACTTTATTTAATCGTCCATTAACAAGAAGCGTGAATTCATGCGTTTGTGAATTTTCCTGTGGAGGTGATCCGGTCGAACCTGCTGCCACCTGTACGTTCTGTGCATTGAGTGCATTGACCACATCCTGTGGCATCAAACTGTAAGCGGCCAGTTTATCCGGATTCATCCATATCCGCATACTGAAATTATCCGCACGCGCATTTACATCACCTACACCCGGCACACGTAGCATGGCATCTGCAATAAATATATTCGTGTAATTATCGAGGAATTTAATATCGTGCGTACCCTTTGGAGAGTAAACTGCAATTAGCATCAGCTGAGTTGTATTACTTGCCCTGACAGTTAGACCAAGTTTACTAACTACTGCAGGGAGCAAAGGAGCTGCAATTCCAACCCTGTTCTGAACATTCAGCGCGGCAATATGAACATTTGTTCCAACTTCAAACGTTACGCGGATATTCACACTGCCGGTATTGGTATTGGTGGATTGCATGTATTCCATACCAGGCGCACCGTTCACCTGTTCTTCAATGGGAATAGCAACTGTTTGTTCAACAGTCTGAGCATCGGCTCCGGTGTAAGAACCGTAAATACCGACCGAAGGCGGCGTGATTTTAGGATACTGGTCTACAGCCAGGTTACCAATACAAATAATACCTGAAATGATAAGCACGAGTGAGATCACAATCGCAGTAACCGGTCTCTTTATAAAAGTATTGGCAATCATGCCTGTTCGGATTTATCCCTGTCGCGGGATTGTTGAATATCAAATTCCAAAGCCGGGTCAATATCCTGTTGTTCTACTTTTCTCGCCTTTTCCATTAAATAATTATGGTGCGCTACCAGATAGTCAAGTTGTTTTTTTCCATAGGAAAGTCTGGTGATGACTACAAACAAAACGGGAACAATAAATATGGCAATCGTTGAGGCAGCAAACATACCTCCCAATACAGTATATCCAATCGTCCTCCTGGCCTGTGCTCCTGCTCCTGTCGCCAAAACCAGCGGCAACACACCGAGAATAAAAGCCATTGAAGTCATTATAATAGGTCGTAACCGCAAACGGACTGCCTCGAGCGTGGACTGAATTAAATCTTCGCCGCGGTCCACGCGCACTTTTGCAAATTCCACGATCAGGATGGCATTTTTTGCCGCGAGCCCGATCAATGTAATCAGCCCGATCTGGGCATACACATTGTTCGTCAGGCTTGGAACAAGTATCAATGTAAAGATGGCCCCGAACGCTCCGATCGGAACAGCAAATAATACAGAGAATGGCACAGACCAGCTCTCATATAATGCGGCCAGGAAAAGAAATACGAACGTAAGGGAAAAAGCAAAAATATAAATGGTCGTTGAACCGGCCTTGATTTCTTCATAGCTTAATCCTGAAAACTCATATTCATACCCTTGTGGCAATACTTTGGCAGCAACATCTTGCAAAGCCTCGATGGTTTCATTGCTGCTGTATCCCGCTCCGGAACTGCCGTCAATTTCTGCTGAGCGGAAAATATTGAAATGTGAAATCAGTGGAGCTGTTTCTGCAGTTGAATAAGTGACCAGCGTACCAAGGGGAAGCATCTGACCCGCCTGATTTCGAACATAATATTTATTCATATCCGATATCACTTTTCTGAACAAAGTATCGGCCTGCACCACTACATGGAAAGTCCGGTTGTAAACTGTAAAGTCATTTATATAAAGACTACCCATATATGCCTGGATAGTAGTAAATACATCATTTATATTAACACCCAGCTTTTCGCATTTATCCCTGTCAACAATCAGATTGAAGCCCGGCGTGTGTGCACCGTAAAAACTATATGCACCTGAAATGGCAGGATTTTTATTCGCTTCTTCCACAAACTTTTTAACGACAGTTTCAAATTGGTGCAGGTCATCATTTGTATTTCGTTGCTCAATCTGGAAACTGAATCCGACGGTCTGACCCACACCAGGTATTGGAGAAGGCTGGATAACTTCCACGTTGGCATTTTTAACGCCCGCATCTGCAATTCGCCTTCGCATAACTTCCATTATGCCCGGCACCTGCTGATCTGAAACGCTTCTTTCATCCCATGGTTTGAGTTGAACGTAAATGGTTCCTGCATTGGAATTGGATGCATTATTAAGCACATTCAATCCGGACAACGCAGCGTAATGTCCAACTCCCGGCGTGTTGGCGACAACCTTCATAAGCCTGCTCATTACTTCAACCGATTGGGTTGTGGAAGATGCAGGTGGTAACTGAAATGTGACATATAAATTTCCATCATCTTCAGAAGGTATGAAACCGGATGATTTATGTTGGAATAGAAAGTAGGTTGCCACACAGATGCAGATCAATAAAATTACGATATACCTGGATGCCTTAATACTTTTCTGTACACCGTTTGAATACCTGTTTGTCACGCGCTCAAACCAGTTATTGAAACGGAAAAACATTTTATTAATGCCTCTTGCCTCTTTTTTTACATCTGTTGGTTTTAAAAGCAATGTACAAAGCGCCGGTGTAAGCGATAAAGCGATGAAGGCTGATAATATCACCGAAATCGCAATGGTAATGGCAAACTGCTGATACAATCTTCCAACAATGCCTGGAATAAAACCAACCGGCACAAAAACAGCAGCGAGGATTAGAGCAATCGCAACAACAGGCCCCGAAATATCTTTCATCGCGTGATAAGTAGCTTCTTTAGCCGACATTTTCTGTTCATCAATATAATGCTGAACAGCTTCGACCACAATAATGGCGTCGTCCACCACAATCCCGATCGCCAGCACAAAGCCGAACATGGTCAGTGTATTGATTGTAAATCCCAATGGTATGAAAAAACAAAATGTTCCGAGAATGGAAACCGGAATGGCAAGTACCGGGATCAGTGTCGAACGCCAGTTCTGTAAAAACAGGAATACAACAACTGCAACAAGTCCCAGTGTTTTTAATAAGGTCCATACAACATCTGACATGGAAACTTTTACTACTGTCACTGCTTCAAAAGGCACTTTGTATTCCACATCAGCTGGAAAAGTCTGCTTCAATTGCGCCAATTGGGCATATACGCCGTTGGCTGTTTTTAATGCATTACTGCCGGGCGCCTGGTAAATAAGCAAATAAGAAGCACGGTGACCATCAACAAAAGAATTGCTGGCAAACGTGAATTTTCCGAGTTCGATGCGTGCTACGTCTTTCAGATAAACCAGTTCACCGGTAGCAGGCAAACTTTTTACAATGATATTTTCAAACTGTGGAACGGTATTCAACCGTCCATTTACCAGGATACCCAATTCAAAAGTTTGTGATGTTGATTGTGGCGGAACACCCGCAGATCCTGCTGCGACCTGCACATTTTGAGAATTGAGAGCATTTATAACATCCTGGGGTGTCAGATTATATGCAGCCATCTTTTCCGGATTCATCCATACGCGCATGCTGAAATCATCGGTGAAGCGGTTGATACTGCCGACACCGGGAACACGGAGCAAAGCGTCCTGAATGAATATATTGGTATAGTTATCAAGGAAAGTAATATCATGTGTACCCTTGGGTGCATATACGGCTACCATCATCAGCATACTGGGATTCAGGGCCCTGACAGTGAGGCCGAGCCTGCTTGCAACAGCAGGTATCAGTGGCGTAGCGATGCTTACCCTGTTCTGCACATCAAGTGCAGCAATATCGATATCGGTTCCAATACTAAATGTGACGTTGATGGACATCAGCCCGTTATTGGTGCTGTTGCTTTGCATATATTCCATGCCTGGCGTACCATTCACCTGCCCCTCAATAGGAGTTGCCATGGTTTGTTCAACCGTCTCTGCATCAGCTCCGGTAAACTGTCCGTTTACCTGCACGATCGGAGGGGTAATTTCGGGATACTGGTCAATTGGAAGATTAAGAATACAAATCGTCCCTGTCAGGACCAATACAATTGAAATAACTATAGCCGTTACAGGCCTCTTGATAAATGTATTCGCAATCATATATTATTCATGTCCGCTTTCACTTTTTTTCGCAGTTGATTTTCTGTCTGGAGATCCCGCATTAATTTCAGATCCATCATGAATCGCCTGCACTCCATCCACTACGATACGTTCCCCATCGTTGATGCCCGATTTTACAATCTGGTAAGCGCCCAGCACCTGACCAACCTGAACCTTTTTCTGGAAAGCACGAAGAGTTGGCCTTGGTTCAGCTGTATCTGATTCCTTTTTTTGCGTTGAATCGGATTTACGTGCCATGATGGTATCCTTCGCTACGAATACAAAATATTCACCCATCTGTTCCACGATGGCCTTTCCTGGGATAAGCATCTGCGGTAATGTATCCTGGTTATGTTCGCGGACTACACAACTCGTTCCCGCTTTCAATGTAAGTTTTGGATTTGGAAATACCAGCCTCACGCGGATTGAACCGGTTTGCGGATCAACAGCCCGGTCTATCACTGAAATTTTTCCTGTATATGGATACAGTGTATTATCCGGCAGCAAAAAAGTAAATAGTGAATCAGGATGTACCCCAATACCATGCTGAAGATTCTCGTAATGGGGAAGTTGTTTTTCATTGATCAGGAAATCAACAGCTATCGGATCGATGGTTGAAATCGTATTGAGCAAAGTGGTTCCCACAGTAACAAGATTTCCTAATTTCACCTGGCTAAATCCGATCATGCCATCAAATGGAGCATATATCGTTGCATATCCAAGATTGGTTTTAGCTGTTCTTACTGCATCTTCCGCCGCCTTTACCTGGTTCTCAGCATTATCCAGGGCAATAACGGCATGATCAAGTACCTGTTTGGCGATGGCATTGTGATTATTCAGATACGTATAACGGTCGGCATCCTGCTTTGCCTGTACCTGATTTCCTTCTGCCACTTTTACGTTGGCGACAGCCTGGTCGTAAGCTTCCTGGTAAAGGGATTTATCAATCTCGTATAATTTCTGTCCCTTATATACGCGTGTGCCTTCTGTAAAAAATATTCCCGTAATATAACCCTGTACTTCCGGATGAAGATCAACCTGACTCAGGGCCTCCGTAGTCGCAGGGAAATTATCATAGTAAAAAACTTTTTGTGATTTAACTGTCATCAGATTTACAGGCACCGGTGGATTCGGTGGTGGCTGTTTTTGCTTGCAGGAAAAAAACAACAAGCTGCAAATGATCAATATAATTGGCAATACTTTTTTCATGAAGAATACTTATATGATGGATGCGTTAATGATTATAATAAATAATACCCATAGCTTTTTGCAGATCCACTTTGTTCGACAAAACCTGGAACAAAGCATTCAGATAACCAATCTGCGATGTGATCAGGTTTGATTCTGCGGTTATGACATTCAGGTATGGAACTACCCCCTGCTGATACTGCAGACTTACAATATCATAGACATTTTTGGCCATCCCCACATTGTCCTGCATCATATAAAGATTATACAGGTTCCCTTTATAATTCGCCAGTGCCGTGGTGTATTCAGTATAAATTTCCGACTTCAGGCTGACCTGGCTCCAGTCAAGCAGTTGTTCCTGCAATTTTGATCTTTGTATATTTTTTATCCGGTAAAACCCTGTAAATATGGGTAGGTTAACAGAAAGGCCGATGAATGAATAGGGATATACATTTGCGTAAAGGGCAGCTAGATTGTTATTTTCGTATTGAAAATCATAATTAAAAAAACCTGAAACTGTTGGCAGGTACGACAACCGGTAATAATCTGTTATCTGATGCTGCAGGATTTTGCCTGTTTGAAGAATTTGAAATTCTATCCTTTTTTCATAAACCAGATCCTGGGTGGTGTCAAAACTAATATCGCTCTTCATTCTGGCAGTATCGAAATTGACATTGAACTGATTTTGCGGGGGCCAGCCCATCAATTGCTTCAGCGTAGCGTATTGCGGAATAACATTTTCAATGGCTTGTTTTAGCTGGGCTTTTGAATTATTCAGTGTAATAGCTGCTTCCTGATAATCCGTCATATCCACAATGCCTCCGACGTATTGATGGTAGGCATCGGTAAGGTTCTTTCCCAGGCGTGCCGTATCCTCTTTTAAAACGTTTATCTGCTCTATGGTAAGCAGCAGGTTATAAAAAGCTTTGCTGACTGAGACGACCAGATCAATCTTTGTACTGTCGGTAATTTGTTCCGACTGCTTTACATAAAAATTGGCAGCTTTTGCAGCATAAAGCAGGCTTGGACTGAAAATAGCCTGGGTGACCGTTAATGCAGGTACGGCTGAGTTTACTACACCAGTACGTATTTTTTCAGGAGCCCCTGACGAATCCGTGGTAAAGCTTGTCGGCAATTGGTTATAATGGGTAAAATTTCCCCCAAGATTGATTTGTGGATACCAGCCAGATAAATTGATGGCGTTGGTTGTTTTTGTAATCGACTGATTAATATATGACTGGAATAAAGCAGGCTGATGTTTGAAAGCGTAGTCAATACACTGGTCAAGGGTCAGAGACTGATTACTATCAACATATAAACTGTTTTGCGCTTCCGTCTGATAGGAAAGGCCCATGAAGCCTGCGATTGATAAAAAACGGATGATTATCCTAACATCCCTGAACGAACGAAGATTTATTAAAACCATATGTAATATATCTGCAAAACCAATGCTCTGGACATTTTAATTCTCATGTTTTGACCTGAACTTAGAATGTAAAGGAGCAGAAAGGGCGGTAATTTAAAATATTTATCAGGAAAAGAACAAGCCAATTTGTTAAGTGGTGCTTAACAGGGATGGTTATTATGAATTCGTGGTTAAAAATCCGAAGAAAATTATCCGGGAATAAGCACCTGATCGTGATTTATTTCACTAAATTTAATTAGTCCGTATTCCCTTCCTGACGCATCAATCCCCGTGAATAACACAGACTGGCATTCAATCTTCATTTTGGAGAAAGCTGATTATCAAAATTAATTTTACATTAAATCTCCTTAAAAATGATCTTAGAAAAAGGAACTCCTGCTCCTGAATTCGAATTAAATTCAACGCCTGATCAACGATTAAAATTAACAGATTTCAGGGGCAAAAGACTGATATTAGCCTTTTACCCGGCCGACTGGAGTCCGGTATGCAGCGACCAGATGGCATTGTACAATGCAACGCTCAAATATTTTCACAAATACAATGCAGAAATCCTGGGAATTTCGGTCGACAGCAAATGGTGTCATATGGCATTCTCGCAAAGCCGTAAACTGCACTTTCCTCTGTTGGCAGACTTTGAACCTAAGGGCGAAATCAGTAATAAATATGGCGCGTATAATGAACTGGAAGGAGAAAGTCGCCGGGCTCTGTTTGTCATAGATGAAAAAGGTATCATTCAATGGAGTTATCTTTCTCCTGATGGCATTAATCCCGGTGCAGATGGGATTTTAGATGCGCTTGAAGACATGTCTGTTTTGAATACCAAAATTTAAAAAATGTCAAAACTAAGAGTGCCGGTTTCTGATCAGGATCACAAAACCGGAAATGCAAAAGCAAAAATTGTAATGGTGGAATATGGCGACTATCAGTGTCCGCATTGCGGTCATGCACATCCTCTTATTAAGAGACTCCTTAAACAATTCGGCCAGGAGATTTTATTTATATTTAGAAATTTCCCTTTACAGGAAATGCACCCGCAGGCGATGATTTCCGCACAGTCGGCTGAAGCGGCAGACAAACAGCAAAAGTTTTGGGAAATGCACGACACGATTTATGAAAATCAGGATATCCTCTCTGTTAACAGCCTGCTCGATTTTGCAAAACAAATTGACCTGGATCTGGAAAAGTTCTCAAAGGATTGGAAAACCAAAAGCGTAATTACCAAAATAGAAAGTGATTTTGATGGCGGAATCCGAAGTGGTGTGAATGGCACTCCTACTTTTTTCGTTGATGGTAACAGGCTTGAAACGTATGATGCAAGTTATGAATCACTTGCCCACGCAATAAAGGCTTTGCAATGATTATTGCAGAACCTGATAAACAAGAATCTGAAACTTTTCGTTAAACGAACAAGAAAATGACTGGTCTTTCAGAATTTAATAAGTTTACAAATGAACTTAAAACTGAAGACAAGATCATGCCCGTGCTTTTCATTGGGCATGGTTCCCCCATGAATGGAATTGAAGACAATGAATTCAGTCTCCGCTGGGCAAGGATGGCCAAAGAAATTCCAACTCCAAAAGCAGTACTGGTAGTTTCGGCTCACTGGTTAACGAAAGGCACCCGAATAACTGCTATGGAATTTCCGACTACCATCCATGATTTTATGGGTTTCCCCAGGGAATTATATGATGTTCAATATAATGCTCCGGGCAGTCCGACACTGGCTAAAGAAACGGTATCGATTATTCGTTCAACCGATGCAGTTCAAGATCACGACTGGGGTCTGGACCATGGCGCATGGACAGTCGTAAAACATATGTATCCTGAAGCCATCATCCCTGTATTGCAACTGAGCATCGATTATACCAGAGGACCTCAATTTCATTTCGATCTGGCAAAAGAAATATATGGACTCCGGAAAAAGGGTATCTTGATTATTGGCAGTGGAAATATGGTTCATAACCTGAAAATGGTTGACTGGAATATGATAAATCAACAGGAATTTGGATATGACTGGGCACTGAAGATGGATTATCAATTCAAAAAACTGATCACTCATGGTGATCCCAGGCCATTAATTAATTATGAAAGCCTGGGGAATGCTGCCAGGCTTGCTATTCCAACTCCGGAACATTATCTTCCTCTTCTCTATTCCCTGGGGCTGAGGGGAACGAATGAAACGGCAACCTTTTTTAATGATAAGGCCGTGGGAGGATCTATTACAATGACCTCCGTTAAAATTGGCTAAAATATTTTTCACTTTTAATATTAAATACAATGGAAACAAAAATTAAATGGGCGATCGACCCTTTCCACTCAGAAATAGCTTTCAAAGTAAAACATCTGATGATCACCAATGTAAAAGGTGTATTTAAAGAATTCGACGCAAGTATTTATACTACGGGGGATGATTTCATGACTGCCGAAATTGATTGCTGGATAAACCCTGCCTCTGTAGATACGGGCAATTCAGACAGAGATGCACATTTGAAAAGTGCCGACTTTTTCGACGTGGAAAATCATAAGGAAATAAACTTCACTGCAAATACGTATGAAAAAGTCGACAATGACGGCAGTTATGAATTATATGGTGATCTGACCATTAAAGGAATAACAAAAAGAATAAAACTGGATGTTGAATTTGGTGGCGTCGTCAAAGATCCATGGGGAAATGAAAAAGCAGGGTTCTCCATAAATGGAAAAATAAACCGCAGGGACTGGGGTCTTGAATGGAACAGTATGCTGGAAGGTGGCGGTCTCCTGCTAAGTAATGATGTATGGATCAGTTGCGAAATAGAATTGTCAAAATCAAATGAAGTTTCTGATTCGTCGGCCTCAGATGGAAATGACGCGAATGCTGATCAATTATCTGCATGAGCCGGATTACAATTCTTGAAACTTTATATATTGTAGTTTTAATTTTTGTTTGCTTTCGCATCATACTGGATACGCGAAGCACGACAAAATCACTTGCTTACCTGTTGTTCGCAATATTTGTTCCTTTTGCAGGAATAATCTTTTATTTTCTTTTCGGTATTAATTACCGGACCAGGATAATGTATAGCAAAAAGCTGATAGAGAATGATGTGCTCTCTGCAAGATTAGACAAACAAATATATCAATATTCAAAGAGGACTCTGGATGAAAGCAATCCTACCGTACAAAGTAATAAGGAACTGGCATCCATGTTACTGAAAGAAACACTGAGCCCCTTAACCGCTAATAATTCTGTCAAAATTCTTGTAAACGGAGAAAATAAATTCCCTGAGGTAATCAGAGCACTGAAAGAAGCGAAGAACCATATCCACATGGAATATTATATTTATGAAGACGATGAGATTGGAAGAAAAATAGAACAGGTATTAATTGAAAAGGCCAGGGAAGGAATCGACGTCAGGTTTATTTATGATGATTTCGGAAGTCGTTCCATCAGAAGAACTTTAGCGCACAGACTCAATGAAAACGGCGTTAAAGCCTTTCCTTTTTTAAGAATTTATTTTATTGCTTTAGCGAACCGGATCAACTATCGAAATCATCGGAAAATAATAGTTATTGACGGGCAAACGGCATTTGTAGGCGGGATCAATGTCGACGATAGATATATCAATAATGAAAATAATAAAAAAAATTACTGGCGCGATACCCATTTGCGCATCGATGGCCCGGGGGTTCAATACCTGCAATACTTGTTTCTCTGTGACTGGAATTTTTGCTCCGGCTCAAAATTACATCCTGATATACAATTCTTTCCCCCTGAAAATAATTCGCAAACCAGGGATAATAAAGTCGTGCAGATTGCAGCCAGTGGCCCGGATTCAGGAGCACCCGCCATATTGTTCTCCATATTGCAGGCAATAAGTCTCGCAACAAAAGAAATCCTTATCACAACCCCCTATTTAATTCCCGGTGAAAGTTTAGTGGATGCGCTTATTATAGCTTCCTTAGGTGGTGTTTCAGTTAAACTCCTGGTACCGGGTAATTCAGATTCTCTTCTGGTGAATGCTGCTGCGAGATCCTATTATGGTGACCTGTTGAAAAGGGGAGTTGAAATATATCAATACACAAAGGGTTTTGTGCACGCTAAAACAATGGTTACAGATTGCAAGATTGCGATGGTAGGTACAGCTAATATGGATTCCAGGAGCTTTGATCTCAACTTTGAAGTAAATGCCATTGTATATGACAATGGGATTGCAGAAGAACTTCGTGAAATCTTTTATGAAGATATAAAAAATGCTGAAAAAATTGATGAGGAGGCCTGGAGAAACCGCCCTATTTATAAACAGTTCTTTGAAAAAGCAGCTAAACTTGTTTCCCCTCTTTTATAAAAACTTCATCAGTCAAAAAAGTAATTTTCCGTTAAATTAATTAAACCAAATGCAACAATATTCAAACCTCATCGAAGCAATCGACGGACTGAGAAAAGAAGGTTACACTGAAGATTTTAATCTTGAGCAACAATGTATTGAATGCAGGAATGGTCAATTTAAAATTTTTCATGACGAATTTATGATAGATAAATACTTCAGATTTGACGAAGGCAGCGATGCAGCGGATCAAAGTATTATCTATGCCATTTCTTCTGAAAAATATAAACTAAAGGGAATTTTAATTAATGCCTATGGCATTTATACAGAGCCTTTGACAAATGAAATGCTGATTAAATTGCAGATTGCGGAATAAAACCATGTAAGTACCAAAACAGAAAGAATATTATTTTAACATTCCATGAAATCAGGTTCCGGGAAAACTGTCTTGAATAAACTCCGGCTCATCGGCGACAATTTTTCGACATTGAGGATTAGAAATATCCGGATCTATATGACCGGACAGATAGTAAACCTGCTCGGTGACTGGATGCAACAAACTGCTCAGGCATGGGTTGTCTGGGAACTCACACACAAAGCAACCGCGCTGGGAATTGTTGCTTTTTTATCCCAGATACCTTTTTTCATTTTTGGCCCGTGGGTAGGTGTTTTCGCAGACAGATATGATAAAAAAAAGATCCTGCTGATTACGCAGGTCCTGGCAATGGTATTTGCATTCATGATGGCATTTCTGATTCAAACGAATCAATTAATGGTATGGCATGTGTATGTTCTGGCATTTTTGCTGGGCACAGTAACGGCGTTTAATGTTACAGCCGAGCAGGCATTTATAGGAGAACTCGCGGGACCTGGAAATATTAAGAAAGCAATTGCTTTGAATAATTCACTGAATCAACTGACACGGCTTGTCGGACCTGCTATTGCAGGATGGCTTATTGCCACAACCGGTACCGCAATTTCATTTTGGAGTAATGGCATCAGTATTCTTGTTTCTGTTATTTGTATTCTCCTGATCCCATCTAAACATAGAATAAAAGAAAAAGCTGAAAGCGGATTAAAACAATTCCGCCAGGGATTGACATTTCTTCATAACCAGCAATTGCTGCGTTTGATCATCTTATTCGCTGCTATTCAGACTTTTTTTGGTATGTCGATCGTACAATTGCTTCCTGCTTTTTCGACAATGGTTCTAAAAGGAAATGCAAAAACGCTGGGGGCCGTTATCGGTGCAGCCGGTGCCGGTTCACTGGTTGGAATCGTTTTTGTTTTACCCTTTATTCAGCAGATTAAACGTTCCTGCCTGGCAGTGGGAGGAGCAGTTATATGGGCGGGAATTTGGTATATTCTGTTCTCTTTTGCAACCACACAGGGAATTGCAATGCTTTGCCAGTTTATGGCAAGTTTAGGAGCTTCCAATGTCCTCACTCTTTCAATCGGTCTTGCCCAGGAACTTACCCCGGAGAATATGCGTGCGAGGATTGTAAGTGCATTTATGATGATCATTTTCGGGTTGCAGCCTGTCGCATCCTTTCTTGTTGGTAAATGTGCCGATATATTTGGAATTAGCAGGATGATGTGGGTTAATGGTTCTTTGATGGTATTATTTTCAACCCTTCTTTTGGTAATTCCCCGTCTTTACAGTCTGAAGACTACAATAAAAATTCCGGTGATCAGAAATCAGATTATAGGTTAATTTACATGAAGTTTTCATTCCAATGATTCTGATCCGGTTCACTTACTTTTTGCGGGATGAATGTATTTTTCTTTCAGGATCTGAAACAGTTCCAAGATAATGTGGATCGCACTGGGCTCGAACCAGTGACCTCTGCCTTGTCGAGGCAGCGCTCTAAACCAACTGAGCTAGCGATCCGAAAAAGCCTAAAGCTTTCTTAAGCCCAAAGCTTAAGGCCTAAAGCTTAAAGCTTTTCCGAAAATTATATATTTCTAAATATCTTTTTGTCATATAACAATATACTTTAAACTATTCAAATTTCCCCACTGCTTTAGGCTTTCAGCTTTAAGCCTTACGCTTTACGCCTTACGCCTTACGCTTTAGGCTTTAGGCTTTCCCTTCTTGCTATTTCTTTATTTATCAATGCAAGTTCTCTTCCGGTTTGTCCACTGAGAGAACTGTTTTCTTCTGCCCTGCGCATCAGGTAGGGAACCACGTCTTCTATCGGACCAAAAGGAAGGTATTTACTTACAGAGCATCCTGCCTTTGCAAGGTTAAAAGTTATATTATCACTCATCCCGTAAAGCTGTGAGAAATGAATATGGGGATTCGAGAATGAAAGTCCTTTTTCACGCAGTATTTCCGTCGCGCGAAGATTACTGTAGTCATTGTGGGAGGCAATGATAGATGCAATATTTTCAATATGATTGATGCAAAAAGCAACCCCTGCATTATAGTCCCTGTCCGTCGCTTCTTTATCAGTTTGAATGGGTGATGGATATTGTTTTTCCAGCGCTCTGGCCCTTTCCTTTTCCATATAGGCGCCACGAACAAGTTTTACACCTAGTACAAACTCCTTTAATCTCGCTGCTTCGAGCATATCTTTCAAAAAAGAAAGCCTGTCATGACGGTAAAGCTGAACTGTGTTATAAACAGTAACATTTTCCTTATTGAATAACTGCATCATCTGGATGCTTAGTACATCAACCGGATCCTGTATCCAGGTTTCTTCCGCGTCAACCAGCACACCGACATTTTTTGCCGAAGCCTGCACACATATTTTTAGCATGCGGTTGCGTACACGCTCCCACTCTGCTGATTCTTCTTCAGTAAAACCCGCAAGAGCAGCAGTATAGCGCTTCATAAGCGATCCGGGACTTAAATCAAGTGAATGATCCAGTTTCTCGAGTAGTTCAAACCTTGCGAATCCTGTAACCTTAATACTGATAAATGGAATATTTGGCTGGGATGCCGCATAATTGATAACCCGGATGAACTCATTACAGGCCTGATCAAATCCTGCTTCTCCATTATTTCCACCTTCCACACCATAATCCAGTATGGCCTGAACATGGTAGGCCGATAATTTTTTTGCAACAGGTGCTGTTTGTTCCAGCGTTTCTCCACCGACAAACTGTGAAAAAATAGTCTTCCTGATCAGACCTCTAATGGGCAAATTAAAACGGATAGCCAGGGGCGTCAGTTTTGTACCTAACCTGACAAGAAAAGAGGAACCCATGCTTTTAAAAAGAAATCTTGCTTTTTTGAGTTCTGCATCCGATTTATAAGCAAATGCATTTTCTGTATTCTCGAAAGAAACGGGATGATCCATCATAAAAATCCGGCTGAAGCAAATGTAATAGAAAAAAAGCCGAAAGCTTAAAGCCTAAAACTTCTTGAGCCTAAAGCCTAAAGCTTAAAGCCTAAAACCTCTTTTTAGATCGTTGATTTTTTTTTAAATAGTCATACGGAATACTATTACATATTCGAATACAAAAATTAGTTTTAGGCTTTCGGCTTTGAGCTTTAGGTCCAAGAAGTTTTAGGCTTTAAGCTTTAGGCTTTAGGCTTTATAATGTAATTTCGACAAGCCCATGAAGATACTACAAACCCGGATTTATAAACTTTCCATTCCCATGCATCCGTTCAGGATCGCTACGGGTACGATGTATCATGCGCAAAATTTATTTATTCGGGTAGAGACGAACGAAGGACTAACAGGTGTGGGTGAGTGTTCTGCATTTCCCATGATTGTTGGTGAAAGCCAGTCTACATGTTTTGAAATGGCAAAAGATTTTGCCAGGCTCTGGAAAGGAAAAGAAGCTCTTGATATCGAAGACCGATTGAAGGATCTGGATGATTTCACAGCTTTCAATTCTACTGCCAAAAGTGCATTTGATATGGCTCTTTACGATCTTTCGTCAAAAAAAGAAAATGTTCCTCTTTATAAATACCTGAAAGGGAATAAAAAAACCTTAGAAACAGATATTACTATTGGAATAGATGAACCGGAAGTCATGGCTGCCAAAGCATTGGATTTTAAAATGCAGGGCTTCCGAATCCTGAAGATCAAATTGGGCAAGGATGGAAAAACAGATCTGCAACGAATACAAATGATTCGCAATGCCGTGGGCAGTTCCTTACGCCTGCGGATTGATGCCAATCAGGGATGGGATTTTGAAACTGCAAAAGCAGTACTCATTCAGATGGGAATGAATGATATTGAATTCTGTGAACAACCCATGCGTAGCTGGAATGATGATTATATGCCAGCACTTCGTAAACTATCTCCCATAAAAATTATGGCTGACGAAAGTGTTTTTAACCATCACGATGCAAGGCGACTAATTCTTGCAGGAGCCTGCGATTATGTAAATATAAAGTTTTCTAAATCCGGTGGCATCGCCGAAGCGATAAGAATAAATCAGGTTTGTGAATCGCATGGCATAGCTTGTATGATGGGAGGTATGCTGGAAAGCCGGCTGGCCTTAACAGCTTTCGCTCATTTTTCTTTATCACAAAAAAACATTAAGTTCTATGATATGGATACATCACTTCTCGGGCACCTGGTTGATCCGGTAAAAGACGGTGTGGAATTCAGGGGTTATCAACTGGAAGTTCCGGAGCTGCCAGGGATCGGCGCCGATATCGATGAAGGATTTTTACAAACTTGTGAACAAGTAGTTATCTGACAAATTTCCGAAAACAGCCAACGGCTAACGGCCAACAGCCAACGAATAAGTATTTACAATAAAAAAACGTACAATGGTTAAATCACCCAAAGATTCACAGGTCATCATGACAGAGCTGGTTCTTCCAAACGACACCAATGTATTTGGAAATCTGATGGGAGGCAGGCTAATGTACTGGATGGATATTGCTGCAGCTCTTTGTGCGGGCAAGCATTGTAATACACCGGTAGTAACTGCATCCGTCGATAATATTTCATTCGAAAATCCTATCAAACTCGGCAACGCAGTCCATATTCATGCAACACTGACCCGCGCTTTTACAACTTCCATGGAAGTGCATATGAA
Source organism: uncultured Bacteroidota bacterium (assembly GCA_963711345.1). Lineage (GTDB taxonomy): Bacteria > Bacteroidota > Bacteroidia > Chitinophagales > Chitinophagaceae > Puia. The sequence goes on from CAVQDS010000002.1 coordinate 3,513,457, forward strand.
AGTCTGGGGAGAAGATTTTATCAAACAGCAGAAATATAAGAGCAATGAAGCCTATTACACTTTTGTTTCACTTGATATGAATCGCTGCCCCATACCCGTTCCGGGAGTTTTGCCGGAAACAGAGGAAGAAATAAAACTATTTGACGGGGCTTTGCGCCGCCGGCAATTACGCCTTATCCTGGGTGGAAAAATGAAACCGGAAGATGCGGAAGAATTAAGGGCACTTTTCTTTTAGACATAAAGCGTAACCTGTCGGTATATGAGAAAAGCTATTATCCTGGGTGCCGGTCCCGCTGGTCTCACCGCTGCCTATGAGTTGCTGACACGATCGGATATCAAACCCGTTATCATTGAAATGGATAACCAGGTCGGTGGACTTTCCAAAACCATCAACTACAAAGGAAACCTGATTGATATCGGTGGTCATCGCTTTTTTTCCAAGTCAAAAAAAATAACCGATTGGTGGCTTAAGTTTCTGCCGCTGACTGATATACCTGAAAATGATATACCAATAACCTATCATAACCAGACGATTGAATTGCACAAAAGTGATCCGACTTATAAAGGTGGAGCCGGAAGAATGCTGGTACGACCGCGAAAATCAAGGATTTATTTTGATCATTCGTTTTTCGATTACCCACTTTCCCTGAACCGTAAAACACTTCAGAATTTCGGGATGACCAAAATTACAAGCATAGCTCTCTCTTATTTTCGATCGAAACTTTTTCCAATCAAAGGAGAACAAACCTTGGAGGAGTTTTTTATCAACCGTTTCGGAAGAGAATTATACAGGACTTTTTTCAAGGGCTATACTGAAAAAATATGGGGTGTTTCCTGTGATCAAATTCCTGCAGACTGGGGTTATCAGCGCATCAAAGATCTGAATATTGGCAAAGCAATTTTTCAATCCTTCAAATCAGTTTTTACATCAAATAAAAATATTCATCAACAAGGTGTAAGTACGAGCCTGATCGAACAATTTCTTTATCCTGAAAAAGGTCCCGGGCAAATGTGGGAGAAAGTCGCACAAAAAGTCATGGAACTGGGCGGTGAAATTCATTTAGGATATGAGGCTGAAAAAATAAGAGTCGAAAACAATCGAATAATATCTGTTTCATGCGGGAAGCCTGGTGATGGCAAATCTCTTGAGTTACAAGGTGATTATTTTTTTTCTACCATTCCTGTTAAAAACCTGATTGCTTCCCTGGTTAATATCGATGTTCCAGTCCACATAAATGAAATTGCATCCCGATTAGCATATCGGGATTTTATTATGGTAGGGCTTCTTTTCAAAAAGCAGGGCGATAAAAATAAGGATGGTTTTGAATCGCTAACCGACAACTGGATTTATCTGCAGGATAAGAACCTGATCGCTGGAAGGCTCCAGATTTTTAATAACTGGAGTCAGGATATGGTCAGGGATAAAAACAATTTGTGGGTCGGGATGGAATATTTCTGTTCGGAATCTGATGCCATCTGGGGAAAATCACGTGAAGAAATGATTGAACTTGCACTTGAGGAAATTACTGAAATTGGGTTGATCAGGAAAGAAGCATTGATAGATGCGACTGTGATTAAAATTCAGAAAGCTTACCCGTCTTATATTGGTGCTTACGATCAGTTCCCGGTTATCCAGGAATTTTTGGATACAATAGAAAATCTATACCTCACCGGACGTAATGGAATGCATCGCTATAATAATGCCGATCACAGCATGATGACTGCAATGGTCGCCGTAGATAATATAATCAACAATCAAAAAGACAGGAGTAATATCTGGGCAGTAAATATGGAACAGGACTTTCACGAAGAAAGTTCAAAATAAGTGTGAGGGTGTGAGAGTGTGAGAGTGTGAGAATGAAGTTCCACACTCTCACACTCTCACACTCTCACACTCTCACACCCTCACACTTGTTTTCTTCTACTCCGGCAATAAAATGAGTTTTATAAAATTTTTTTCGTTCAGATAAAGATTTGCAGCAGCCTTTACTGATGCCGCATTCACTTCTTTAATTAATTCAGGATATTTCAGTACCTGGAGTAAGTCATCATCATTTTCATATTGGGCGCTAAGCCAGTTCAGCCAATATTCATTTTCTTTTAGTTGCAATTCATACTGTCTGCTTTCTTCAGAACTGAATTTGGTAATGTCCTGTTCTGTAACACCATTCGTTTTCAATTTATTTATTTCTTCTTTGGTAGCTGCGATCAGCTTATCAACATTTTCCGGGGCACATCCAAACTCAATATTAAAAGCATACCTGCTCGAAGGATATTTATTATAATTTACCCGGACATTCGGACTATAGGTTTCGCCTTCTTTCTCCCTCAGGCGGTCAAGCAATCGAAATTCAAGGATCTGGCTGAGTGCTCTCAATTGAATATTTGTTTCAGGTGAATACTTATAATCGCCACTGATCACCAGTCGCACGGTCGCTTTGGGTTCTTTTCCTTTCCTTGCAATAGCTTCGATTTTTCCCTTTGGAATATGAATTTTCAAATCGCGGGCCTGCTCCTTTGTGGAGGAAGAGGGTAGGGACCCCAGATATTTTTCAAGCAGGGGTCGGATACTGTCGATTTTAAAATTACCTGTAAAAACAAAAGTAAAATCCCCTGCATTTGCAAACCGTTCCTTATAAAACTTTATGGTTTTATCCAGGTCGATCTGATGCAGTTTTTCCAATGAGGGGCCCGTCCTGCGAATATTATAATCACCCAGCACAGCATCCACTGTATCCCTGTAAACATTTTGAGGATCGCTGTATCTGTTAGCAATTTCGGAAGCAGCCTGTTCCAAAACATTGTTAAATAAAGTGCTGTCCCTCCCGGGTGATGTAAAATAAAGATACACAAGCTGCATCGCTGTTTCCAGGTCTCCGGGTGCACTGAATCCAAGAATACCTTCAGATCTTTCTGAAATAAATGGTTCTACATCTACCCTTTTGCCGCTCAATAATTTTTGAAGGTCAGTAGGTTTGAAATGTCCAAGACCCATATTTTCAACCATATTAGCCGCGTTAGTCGCCGACTCGAAATTTGAATCCGGATATAATGAAGAACCACCCGGACTAAATCCTTTGAACCGTACCTCATCATTTTTAAAATCCGTTGGTTTTAATATTACTTTCAGGCCATTGCTTAGTGTAAACTCTGTCAATCCCAGCTTTTCAATTTTATTCTCATTGATTATTTTCCCGGGAATCAGTTTATCAGAAATCAGGGCTTCAGTTTTAAACTGATCTTCGTAAGGATACAATTTCGTCTTCGCAACCGTATTGAACCAATTATTTACAATTGTTTCATTAGGGAGTGAAGCGCTGTCTTTTTGCGGGGCCATGATAATGATATCCCGGTTACTGTCAGATATAAAAGACGGAGATAATGCATTAATATCCGAAAGTTTTGCTGTTGATAAAAAGGATTTGGTCAGGTCATACTCCATTTGAATGCCGGGGGCTGCTTCGCCCACCAAAAAATTACGCGTATATTCCTGTACAAGGTCCTCGGAATTTCTTTTATCTTTTTCCTTGAGAGCGGATTCAAGATTACTCAGATAATTCATTTTTGCCCTTTCCAATTCTGCATCGGTAAAACCATATTGTTTCAATTGCTGTACCAACTGCCATACAGTAAGAAAACTGTTTTCGAGTTTTCCGGGTTTAGCTACGATGAAAACCGTAAATGCATCCAGACCTCCGAGAAAATTTCCCATTTCAGCGCCTGCCTGTATGAACGGCGGATTTGCTTTCTGCGAAAGTTCTGATATGCGCTGTGCAATCATGAGATTAAAGAGATTTCTTTTAGTCCATTCGAAGTATTCCTGTTTTGTGCCCTGTGGAAGCATCTTCTGTTTAATCATTACTTCGATTACCGTATACGGAAATTCTTTATCGGTAACGGCAACAAATTGATTTTTGCCAATGAGAGGTATGGTATATTTCGTGCGGGGCCTTTCATTTACAGGATTTTTCAGGTCGCTGAAAAGTTTTTTTATCTGTGTCTCCATACTATCCACATTGATGTCTCCTACCACGATCAGCGCCTGCAGATCGGGACGGTACCAGTCTTTATAAAAACTGAGTATGGCATCTCTGTTAAAATTTTTCAGTACCGTATCTACTCCGATCGGCAGTCTGTCGGAATATCGGGAATGATTTAAAATGACAGGAAAGGTTTTGTCACGCATTCTTTCTTCTGCTCCTTTGCCAAGCCTTTTTTCTTCCAGCACCACTCCACGTTCATCATTAATCTCCTGCATGTCAAGCGTGGCATTGGCTGCCCAGTCGCGCATGATCTGTAATCCGTTTTTTAAAAGCGCCGGACTATCCGTTGGAATCGGCAACTGATAAACAGTTTCATCAAAACTTGTATATGCATTCAGGTCCGCACCAAAACGTACGCCGGACATCTGAAGATAATGTACCAAATCATTTTTAGGATAGTGGGTAGTGCCGTTAAAACTCATGTGTTCCATGAAATGCGCAAGACCCCGCTGATCTTCAGCTTCCAGTACAGAGCCCACTTTATTAACCAGGTACAATTGAACACGCTTTGCCGGTTCGGTATTTTTTCTGATATAATAAGTAAAGCCATTAGGCAGCTTTCCCATTCTTATGGCAGGGTCAAGCAGTAGTGGCTGAGAGAAAGCCTGAAACGAAAAAACGATCGCAAACAGGAATATCATAATTTTCATGGTACTACGCATTAATGTGAATATTTCAAGTTTTTAATAATGCTTTTGGATTTAGATTTTTATTATAGGTCCGAAGATAAATATACCCAATGTATACCGCCCTTTTTTTTGATGAAAGGAAGGGTCTGTAGAAACAAACCCCGGGTTAGACATACAACTGTCACATGAGATTCCTACTAAGACTCTTTAATCAGCAAAAAGAGCTATACAAAACAGAAATATATTTTCGGTATTCTTAGATTCATCCTAAATAAAAAACCCTTTCCCGCTTAAAGCGGGAAGGGGTCTCATTTTTATATTCAGCGTTCCGCGTTCAGCGTTTAGCGTTTAGCGTTCAGCGTTTAGCGTTCAGCGTTTAGCGTTTAGCGTTTAGCGTTAAGCCTTAGGCGTTACGCCTGGTTCGTCGTTGCTTTTTTCTTCCTGCTGAAGCTTTTCCTTGATTTCAGCAAGGGCTCCGAGATCGCCGAGTGTTGGTTTTTCAACCTTGTTTTGGATCGTCTTTACAGCTTTGCGGGTTTTATCGGCATCTACTTTAGCTTCCTTACGCGCCACATCTTTTTCTTCGGCCTTTGCCTGTTCCCAGATGCGGGTATGAGATAAAACAATACGTTTTTCATTGCGGTCGAATTCGATCACCATGAATTGAGTTGTTTCATCTGCCATCACCTGTTTGCCGTCTTCTTTTGCAAGATGACGGTTAGGAGCAAATCCTTCCAGTCCATAAGGAAGTTGCACCAGGGCGCCTTTATCATCCTTGCGTATAACCGTTCCTTCGTGAATGGTACCAACAGCAAAAGTATTTTCGAGTGCATTCCATGGATCTTCTTCCAGTTGTTTATGACCAAGTTGAAGTTTGCGGTTTTCTTTATCAATGCTGAGAATCAGCACATCGATATGCTGGCCAACTTTAGTGTATTCTGATGGATGGTTAAAACGTTTCAGCCAGCTCAGATCGCTGATATGAATCATACCACCAATACCTGGGGAAAGTTCAACAAATACTCCGTAAGGTGTAATGTTCTTTACCAGTCCATTGTGTTTGCTTCCCTGCGGGAAACGTGTTTCAATTGTGCTCCATGGATCTTCGCTCATCTGTTTGATGGACAGACTCATCTTGCGCGCATTTTTATCGAGCGTCACGATACGTGCCTGGTGTTCATCACCCAGTTTGAAAAATTCCTTGGCATTGATCGGTGTGTTGGCCCAGGTAATCTCACTCACGTGAACCAGGCCTTCTACACCCGGCATGATTTCCAGGAAAGCGCCATAGTCTTCTATATTAACTACTTTGCCTTTTACGATTTCGCCTTCCTTAATTCCTTCTGGCAGCACATCCCATGGATGTGGTGTCAGTTGTTTCAGTCCGAGGCTGATACGTTTCTTGCCATCATCGAAATCAAGCACCACCACCTGGAGTTTCTGATCCAGTTTGAGTACTTCACTCGGATGACTGATGCGTCCCCAGCTGATATCAGTAATATATAATAAGCCATCCAGTCCCCCGAGGTCCATGAATGCACCGAAATCGGTGATATTCTTGATGGTTCCTTCAAGTACCTGACCTTTTTCAAGTTTGCTCATAATCTCTGCACGCTGTGCTTCGATGTCGCTTTCGATAAGAGCTTTGTGAGATACAACGGCATTCTTGATGGTATCATTTACTTTGACCACTTTGAACTCCATTGTCTTGCCTACGAATTGATCGTAGTCAGTTACAGGTTTCACGTCGATCTGTGATCCCGGCAGGAAGGTTTCCATTCCGAATACATCCACGATTAGGCCACCTTTAGTTTTACTGGTAACTGTACCGGTAACAACTTCACCTGTTTTGTGAATTTCAACGATGCGTTCCCATGCACGTGTGATGCGGGCCTGTTTGCGGCTTAGGTGAAGATGACCTTCCCGGTCTTCTTTTTCCATCACCATTACTTCCACTTCATCACCACTTTTCAGATTTGGCAGATCGCGGAATTCATTAAGCGAAACGAGACCATCACTTTTGAATCCGATGTTTACAACAACATCTGTTTTAGTGACACCCACTACCAGACCTTTGATAAGTTCTCCGTCGGTGATCTGGACAAAAGTATTTTCATATACTTTGTCGTACTTCTCTTTTTCTTCTTTTTTGTAAGCGGCGACATTTCTCTTGTCGATCGTCCAGTCGAAATCGTCGTGTGCAGTAGGAGGCGGAAAATGATGTGCTTTTCCGTTTGTGGCAGGTGCATTTGTTGTCGCTGTAGCTACTGCAGTGTCTGCAGTTGGCTCCTGACTTTCAGCGTTTGAGTTAATAATTTGGTTTTCTTCCATATAAAATAAAATACCCGAAGGTTTTAATTCGGGGCTGCAAAAATACGAAAAAATGGGGTGAATGCAAAAGGCTTAAGGCTTAACGCTTAACGCTAAATGATTAAGCCCTGGGTTTGAGATCCGAGGAAATCTGCCAGGGTAATCTTATGCCAATTGATTCATTATGAAATACTTGCAGGGACTAATCCGGTCTCAGGGAAAAGGGCCCCGGGTAATAGAGAACGACAAGAGCCAAAAGCTCTCCAAAAATTACCAGAATTCAGTCTTCCCCGGGATAATTATTCATGGCAAGATCTGTTCCGTATTTTATTCCTGCTGAAATAAAAAGCCTGAGAATCATTTGCGATTTTTGATAACAAGGATCCCACTTCTCGATCCGATTAGAACTTATTTCGAATTGGTCACAGCTAAAACTTATCAGCGCATACTCCCTCACCTGCCCTACCCTGTCAATAAAAAGTATCGCATTTCTCGGTTGAAAACAGGATTTTGTAGAACGTATATTTCCTTGTTTATTAGAAGTATAATTATAAAGGATATCGGTTAATCTGTCAATGTCTGTTTTATTTAGTATCCTTATTTCCAATATACTGTCCCTTACCATGTGGCCCTTTTTTACCGGATAATCATTATTATGATACCTGAAGGAGATGAGTATAACCGTGTCTGAAATATTCAGCGGGTAAAAACCCAATCGCTGACTTTCGGAATACTTATTATTGTAAATACAATTTTGATCTATTCCTTTCTTTGGTGTGATTTGTCCATTTACAATAGCCGGGAAAAGGACCAATACCAGAAATCCTTTTGAGATTAAATTGGAAGTATTGCATATCCTGAAAGAATGAAAAATAAATCCAGGCATGATGGAATATATGTGAATAAATATACAAAAATGATGGTTGGCTTACCATCGCGGGTATAGATATTATGTAAATCAGTATTGCTCAGATCTGCACGGAAGTTTTTCAAATCGGTAAACTCTCTTATATTCGCACTCCCGAAAAATCCAGTTCGCGGTTTCGTCAAAAAAAACGTTTATCTGCAAATGTTTGGATCAGTGAATAGGTTATCGCAGGGAATTGCCCGGGTGGCGAAATTGGTAGACGCACTGTGTTCAGGTCGCAGCGTGGGAAACCATGTGCTGGTTCGAATCCAGTCCCGGGCACAAAGACCCTCTCAGTTTACTGAGAGGGCTTTTTATTTTAAGACCGAGCCAAGCATGCTTGAGCGAGGGAATAAAATAAAAAGCGAGTCCTCCCGGTTGTACCGGGAGGACGAGGGTCTTTGTTCAGCCCCTCGTGGGAGTATCTGGATGACCGAAGGTCAATCCAGTCCCGGGCACACAATAGAACTTGTAAGTCATTGGCTTACAAGTTTTTTCTTTTAAGGCCGTGTCGATTTTATGTGCTTTTTCACGCTTTTTTTCGCCTTTGATGACACATAAATGACACATGAATGACACACGAAAATTTCCCGAACAAAACCAGCACCATTGCGGGTTTTAAGACCTTTTTATCCGTCTTTTTTGACTCAAAATTTGGCACATTTGACACACGGATTGACACACAAATGACACACGGCCTGCAAAAGTTGTCCAAGTTATTTCAATGAAATTTCAATGGATCTTCTCCACCTATTTAGTCGATTATTTTCGCTTCACTTTCATCCCCTACAAATTTCGCTCAGGCATACTCCTGAACAAATTGTCTGGTAATGGCTTATATGAAAAGCCATCGAAATTAATTTTACTACATTTTAAATTTAACTACGATGAATATCATCAAACGAATCTCAAGTAATGGTGTAAAACAATACTATTCATTCGAGATGGGCCGTTGTGCTGGTAACCCTTTTCAAAAAATAGGCCTTCATACATTTGATAGTCCATATTTTTCCAGAACATCCTTCGGAACGCCTTCCCACTTTCCGGGAGCATTTCCCATGTAACCAAGGTCCTGGATACCCATTTTGCTGGTAAAGAAACCGATGGCCGTCAGATCACGCATTTTACTAAAGAAGGCAGCGCCGGGTTTCATCAAAGGCGTCGACTTCGCCGGGTAAGCTATTTCATTGAGTAATTCCGTTTGTTGTTGCAGGCTGCAATCTTTAAATCCATTATTATACCGGCTCATGCATTGAAGGTTCAGCCAGTGCAGGCCACCCCTCATGGGTAATTGATGTTCCGGTTCATCTTTTACGATGAATTCAATAAACGCCGGCACACCGGCATCCGATGCAGATCCGCTGTGTTCATCTTTGGGAATGATCAGATCTGCCAGCGCCGTTATGGTTGCCATTTCAACGGGATCAAAAAACTTTTCCGTTTGTAAAGATTTATCACGGATGATTTCAAAGTCCTGTCTCCCGGTTTTATCAACAGCCACTTCCTTTGCAACGTTTGCATTTTTTGTATCCGAATTACAGGCAGCGATCAGCACGGAGGCTGATAATGTTCCGATACCCAGTGTTTTTAAACTTTCTCTTCTGTTCATAATGAGAATTGATAAGATTAAACATTCTGTTTTTTGCGTTGGTCAATCAAATATTCTGCTGTACGCATGGACAGCGCCAGAATGGTCCATGTTGGATTTTTTTCAGATTGTTGCGTAAATACGGATCCATCGGTAACAAACAGGTTTTTACAATCGTGTGACTGACCCCATTTATTCAAAGGAGCTCTTTTCGGATCATTACCCATGCGAACCGTACCGACTTCGTGTATTCCTTTGCCTGGTTTATCCAGTCCGTAATTGGTTTCCGGACCGGCCGGAGGAACCAGTGAGATGGCGCCCATTTCTTTTACAATGGCCTGACCCGTTTCCACCATATGACGCGCCTGGTAAATTTCATCCGAATTCCATTTATACCGGAATTTCAAAACAGGGATCCCATATTTATCAACGACCGCCGGATCTATCTCACAGTAATTATCTTCCCTTGCCGTTGACACGCCATGACAGCCCACCCCTGCCATCGTCCCATAAAAGCGACGGTAATCATTTTTTAATGATTCACCATAACCACCACCGTCCTTCATCTTTCCATCCGCTCCCGGCAAATATCCATTCAGGAAGGGAACAATGGCGCCTTCGAATCCAAAATAACCACCATAACCCGGCATCATCATACCACCGAATATTTCGAGGTGATATCCCCGAGGGAAATCAAGTTTCTTATTGTCAAGCCACCAGGGTGCATACAAATGAAGACTGCCCACACCATCTTCATTAAAACGTTTTCTGTCCATGAGCTGCGGAAGTATACCCACGCCGCCGCCCTGTGTAGAGTCATGCAGATATTTTCCAACCACATTGCTGCTGTTGGCGAGACCATTTGGATGACTGGCAGATTTTGAATTCAACAGGATACGCGCGGACTCACAGGTGCTGGCGGCAAGGATCACCGTTTTTGCATTCACCTGATATTCCTGTAGATCCAGTCTTCCTACATAAGAAACTCCATTGGCAAGACCCTGATCGTCAGTTAGTATTTCGCGAACGATCGCATCAGTGACCACTGTCAGATTTCCTGTTTTGATTGCAGGTATCACGAGACAGGATGATGCGGAAAAGTCTCCGTAAATTTTACAACTACGATTACATTGACCGCAAAAGAAGCAGGCTTTTCTTTCTGAATTTCCAGGCAGCGCTTCTGTGAGAACAGAACCTCGTCCTGCAATCACTTTTATACCCAGACCGGTGGCTGCTTTTTTTACGAACAGTTCATTGAGACGCGGTTTGGGTGGTGGAAGAAATATTCCATCGGGATCATTCTCCAATCCTTCCATCGAACCATAGACTCCTATGAGCCGGTCCACTTTATCATAATAAGGTTTTATTTCGTTGTAATCGATGGGCCAGTCGTCACCCACCCCATAACTGCTTTTGCATTTAAAATCTTTCGGGCCCATGCGTAATGAAATTCTTGCCCAGTGATTGGTTCTCCCGCCGAGCATCCGAGAACGGAACCACTGAAATTCAGATCCGTCTTTTTGTGTATACGGTTCCCCTTCCAGTTTCCAGCCACCGTAGGCCGCATCAAAATCGCCCAAGGGCCTCGTAGCATTTCCGCCACGCCTCGGAGAATCGTAGGACCATTTTAATTGCTGTGAATCGACGGCAGGATCAAAAAACGGTCCGGCTTCGAGCATCAGTACTTTTATACCTGCATTGGCAAGAACATATCCCGCCATGCCACCGCCCGCACCTGAACCAATAATTACCACGTCATAAATAGTCGAAGATTTTTTTATCTGCATGATAGAAAGATTATTATAATGATGGATCAGGCTTCGCCGCCCGCTTTTTCAACCAGGGCCTTTGTTGCTGTAACTCCTGCATAGTCATCCAGGTACTTGCTGTCTTTACTATACATTTTTATTAAGCCGCCTTCATATTCAATACTGACCCATCCTGTGTAACCGGATTTTTTGATGATCTTAAACATCCGGTAAAAATCCGTTTCAAGATCATTTCCGTTATTGTCAAAGAGGTGGGATTTTGCATGTACGCCCTTTGCATATGGCATGATTTCCGTGATGCCCAGATACCGGTCATATTCTTCCAGACATTTTGTTTTCATATAACCCGCGATATCATTGGTTTCCGGTTTGGTCCGACTGATACAAAAGTTTCCAAAATCTGCCAGTGTACCACCATACGGATTGTTTAATTCTTTCATGACACCCGCCAGCCAGGCGCCATTACAGGATATGCCGACATGATTTTCCACAATCACATCTGTTTGTTGTTTCTTTCCATATTCTATCAAACGACCCAAGCTGTCGACGGCAGCTTTCGCAATATCTTTCGGATTGCCCTCTCCTTCCACGTTCACGCGGATCATGGGACAGCCCAATACCGCTGCGGCATCCACCCATTTATAATGATTCTCTACGGCTTTGAGGCGCTTCGTTTCGTCGAGATCGCCTAACACACCTTCTCCATCTACCATAATGCGCAGGTTATAACTGCCCGCATCTGCGGCACGTTTTTTTAATTCATTTAAATAAGCCTGGTCCTTCGCCTTGTCAGCAAAAAACATCGAACAATAGTCCAGGCCACGAATGCCGAGTTCCTTTGACTTGGCAGCGAAGTCAAGGGGATCGAGTTGTTTGGTCCAGAACTCGCTGGCAAAAGAGAATTGGGATATGGCTATCTGAAAAAATAATTCTTTACTGCTGTTCCCGTATAAAAAGGCAGGTAATGCTGAAGCTAGTCCCATGGCGGCTGCTGCCGCCGATGTGTTTCGGATGAAATGTCTCCTGTTCATATGCATCGTTATTGTTTTTAGATTTCGCCTTATTTAGTGATAACTACTAAATGAAGGTATCCATAATATTTCTATTTCGTAAATTTTACTAAATAAATTTTTTTATCCCCATTCTGACTATTTTTGCATTATGGATACGAAGGCGGAAATCAAAGATTTTATATTAAATGGCCATCTGCACTATGTACCGCACGTGTCCATCGACTGTGCCATTTTCGGATATCATGAGCAGCAGTTAAAGATCCTGTTGATAAAAAACAAGTTCATCAATGGCTGGTGCCTGCCGGGTGGATATATTAAACGAACGGAAACTTTGGTGAAAGCAGCTAACCGTATTGTGAAAGAGCGGACGGGTATTGGGAACCTGTTTTTAAAGCAGTTCAAAACTTTTGGTGATCCTGACCGGGCAAAAACCAAAGACTTCGACGGAGAAAAATGGTTTGAAACAACCGGCATCCGCATTACTAAAAAGAGCTGGCTGATCGATCAGACGATTTCTGTTGGCTTTTATTCTATCACAGATTTTGAGAAATCGATCCCAACGCCCGATCTCATGTCGGATGAATGTAAGTGGTTTGATATTGAACGTATACCCAAAGTTGAATTCGATCATAAAGAAATGATCCGGGAGGCACTCCATACCATGCGTGTACATTTATATCATTATCCGATTGGGTATAATATGCTGCCTGAAAAATTTACACTCTCCGAAATTCATTGTCTATATGAAACAATCCTTGGGAAAAAACTGGATATCAGTAATTTTCCAAAAAAACTGATCGCCCTGGGATTGCTAAAAAAACTAAATGAAAAACGCAGTATTGGTGCCCATCGCGCTCCCCATTTATACAAATTCGAAAAGGCAGCGTATGATAAGTCTTTAAAAGAAGGGGTTGTTTTAAGCTGACCATAAGCTTTGCGCTTATCTGCGCATAAACCTGACCAGCAAAGAAATTGCTCAGCTGGAAAGTATCTCCGTAAGGGTGGTGAATTAAGCCGCTACCGACTGCGGAAAAAACTGAAGATACCCGCTGAAACCAGTCTGTTCGATTTTTTAATGAATGTGCAGCTTCAGAACAACCTCCAAAAAACAGAAGCAAAATAAATTAGAAAAATATAGGAAATTTCTCTATAATTAATTTCTCTTTTTTGATTCAATTTATCAATGTCAAAATATACCTTTGTCTTGAAAGTGTAAGGAAGTGTGAAGAAGTGGATATTAAACGAAGCATTTTGATCGATGTTTAATTTCACGACACATATTTGACACACATAATTTATAAGATATTGAATCGCAGGATGGAAGGAATCCAGTCCCGGGCACAAAGACCCTCTCAGTTTACTGAGAGGGCTTTTTATTTTAAGACCGAGCCAAGCATGCTTGAGCGAGGGAATAAAATAAAAAGCGAGTCCTCCCGGTTGTACCGGGAGGACGAGGGTCTTTGTTCAGCCCCTCGTGGGAGTATCTGGATGACCGAAGGTCAATCCAGTCCCGGGCACAAAGACCCTCTCAGTTTACTGAGAGGGCTTTTTATTTTAAGACCGAGCCAAGCATGCTTGAGCGAGGGAATAAAATAAAAAGCGAGTCCTCCCGGTTGTACCGGGAGGACGAGGGTCTTTGTTCAGCCCCTCGTGGGAGTATCTGGATGACCGAAGGTCAATCCAGTCCCGGGCACGAAAACCTTCTCGATTTCATCGGGAAGGTTTTTTAATTGAGGAAGCCTGCAAATCTTGCTTTGCTGAGTTGAAATTCCGATGAGCGAAACCATCTGATTCCGTATTTAAATTGACCATCAATGCAATTGAAAACCGATAGAATTAGTAATCAATCTCATCCGGATTTTGGTGTTCTCACTTCACAGATTTTACAAGCACTACCCGAAATAAAAAAAATGGACGGGCACGTACTTTTTTTGTTCTTTCTTAGTTAATAGAGAACAATCCTCTCTTTTAATAACAATTCGTTCCCGGAGGACTAAAATCCAAAAATTCATGAAGAATTTAATCCGGAACGAATCAGCCGCTGCTATTTTCATACGGACAAGACATTTATTTCTTTCGCTTGGAACTAAGCGGAACTCCAGTGTTAGAATCAGATTTTTGGCGTTGGCCGTTTGTCTTGGCGCCTGTTCGTCAGGAATGGGACAATTTCTTTCTGACGCCAAATGGGAAGCGGGAATGGCGACGGGCCCGATGGTGTTCATGGGGGACCTGGGTGGAAATCCGGGCGTGGGCAAACCCCTGCTTAAAGATTATAATATACCTTCCACACGTTACGCGATCGGGGCATACATCACCTGCTATCCACAGCCCTGGCTGGGTGTACGGTTCATGATCACTCATGGAGAACTGTATGGAAATGACGCCCTCACCAATGCGAAGAGCGGTGAAGCGCTATCGAGAAAAAACAGAAACCTCGATTTTAAATCCCAGCTGAATGAGGGGTTCCTGATGGCGGAGTTCATGCCTACGGTCTTCCTGGAGGATGAGCCTGGTCAATTCATTGGAAAGATCCGCCCCTATGGCCTGCTTGGAATCGGTATATTTCATTTCAATCCGCAAGGCTCCTATACAGATTCTCTTGGTAATACAAGCTGGCAATACCTGCGCCCCCTGCATACAGAAGGAGAAGGATTTGCAGAATATCCCGGAAGAAAAATGTATTCGCTGACCCAGTTAGCAATCCCGATGGGTTTTGGGGCAAGATATTATATGAACGACAGATTCACTGTATCTGCTGAAGTACTGCACCGGAAAACTTTCACTCATTATATCGATGATGTCAGCACTACCTATATCGATCCCTCTCTGTTTTATAAATATCTTCCATACAGTCAGGCAGTCATTGCCGACAAAATATCAAACAAGAGCCCGTTGCGGAATGATCCGGATGCTGGCTATCAACCAGGAGATAAACGCGGAGACAGCAATCGGGACAATGCTTATTTTAGTTTTAATTTCATGGTTGGCATACGAATCGGCCCTGACCCGAATCCATATGACTCAGGAAATCACCCGCGTCTCAGATTTTAAAGCAAGCAAACAGAAAGAAAATAAAACATTTCATAGCAGCCTAAGAGAGACCGTTTCTCAGTTCTCCATTCGCCTGATTCTTCATCTAACCTTCTGCATAAATTCTTTTGGACTACCTTAGAGTCAATTTATAATACTAAAAGTAGTCCAAATGCTCCCCTGGCGAACAATTATCGTTCCGGATAAAGATTGCGACACACCCATTTATCTGCAGATTGCCAATGCAATTATTCAGGAAATGAAAAAAGGAAGAATCGGACCGGGAATCAAATTACCCGGCACACGGCAGATGTCTGAAATCCTGGAGGTCCACAGAAAAACCCTCGTCCGGTCTTATGAAGAGCTGGATGCCCAGGGATGGATCGAAATGCACCCATCCAAGGGCACATTTACCAGTAAGGAACTGCCCGAAATAAACCCACGAAGGTTTTCCTTAAAAACTGATAAACGGAATTCTTTTCCTACAGAAACAGGCTATAAAGTCAGGATCAATAATAATATCCGTAAACCTGCTTTGACTTACAGGAATATCACCGGATTTCATGACGGCCCCGATGTACGATTGATGCCTGTTCAGGAATTGGGAAGAGCTTACAAAAGTATTCTGTCAAGGCCCGTAAATTTAAAATACATGTCCTATGTTGATACCGCGGGCGTCCAAAAATTCAGAGAGGTTTTATCGGAATATCTGAACAGCAGCCGCGGCCTTCAAACCAGTTTTGAGAATATTATGATTACCCGTGGAAGCCAGATGGGTCTTTATTTATTAACCTGTGTACTTTTTTCGAAGGGAGAAAATGTGATCGTTGGCGACACCAATTATTATTATGCTGATCGTTGTTTTGAAAATGCAGGTATGCATCTGGTAAGAGTGAAGGTGGACGAGTATGGCATAGACATAGATGCCATAGAAAAAATATGCCGGAAAAAGAAAATCAAAGCAATTTATATCACTTCACACCATCATTATCCCACAACGGTTACCCTGATCGCTTCCCGCAGAATCAAACTGCTGGAGCTATCAGAAAAATTTGGGTTTATTATTATCGAAGACGATTACGACTATGATTTTCACTACTGCAGCAGCCCTATTCTTCCCCTGATCAGTGCAGATCAAAAAGGAATGATCATATATATTGGGACACTGAGTAAAACCATCGCACCTGCCATACGTACCGGTTACGTGGTTGCTCCACAGAACCTGGTCCTTGAACTGGCCAGGATAAGGCAGATAATGGATACACAAGGTGATCCGATCATGGAGCTGGCGCTGGCAGAAATGTTTTCGGAAGGAGAGATCAGGCGACATATGAAAAAAGCATTACAGGAATATCACCACCGCAGAGATTTTCTTTGTGAACAGCTCAATCAAAAACTCGCAGGTATTATCGACTTCAAAACCCCGGACGGAGGGTTGGCTATCTGGGCAAAATTTGATAAGTCGATTCTATTACCGCCGCTCACAGAAAAGCTGAGATCTCAGGGACTCATTTTATCCAATGGATTAATCCATAATATTTCTTCCGCTTCCCTCAATACCACCCGAATGGGATTTGCCTGGATGAACAGAAAGGAAACGGAACGCGCAATAGCCATTCTTACCAAAACAATCCTTACAAACCGGACTACCTGATTTATACAAACCGGATACATAAGTAGTCCGAATGATGTATACTTTTATATCGTCAAATAATTAATAAATAAAAAAGTATACATCATGAAAAAGATTTTAATTGCCGCAATGTTTGTGATATCAGGATTTGGATCCATGGCGGCTGGAAAAAGCGTCAGTGAAAAGCTGGTTCAGATATTCAGGGAATCCTATCCGAATGCAGTTAATATAGTCTGGAAGGAATATCCCGAAAACTATGCTGTTTATTTTAAAATCGATTCGGTAAGGTCAAATATTATTTATTCCAAAAATGGAACATTCGTAAGGGCTTACCGCTACTATGGGGAAGATTACCTTCCTTATTATCTGGCATCCGCTATTCACGGGAAATATCCTAAAATGAAAATTCACGATGTCACAGAAGTTTCCACTCCTGATTTTATAGAATATTTTATAAAACTGGAAGATTCTAATACCTGGATGACCATCAAGGTGGATAGTGAAGCAAATATCACACGTCTGGAAAAATTCAGGAAAGCCTAGAGACGGAAATAGTTATAATCTTTCTGGTCTATGGAAGAATTGGCATACCTCCGTCAGACCGGAAAGATTTATACAACAGCCGAAAAATCAAAATAACCAGCCATGGAAAGAACTCCAGTTCCCACAATGCCATCGTGGGGGCCATCCGTCTGTAGCGAAAAGTCCTTTAAAAAACTCTATAACCTGCTGCATGTGTCAGTTTTGCATTTGATGAAGGATAAAAAATTAAATTTAGCTGACTTTTCTACAATAATAAAAAAGACTACCATCCATTTCCAATTCGAAGATGAACTTTCAATTAAAAACTTTGCCGGTTAAAAATGATTTATTTTTCAATCGACTTCCGGCATTTCCATCATGCGACGGTAAATAAATAGTTTTATGAGCATCTGCATAATCCAATAGGTTTTTATATGTCTTTCCCGATTTGTTATAGTTGGCATTGATACCAGGCAGCTCACCTTCCAATACCTGTTCCTGATTATAAGAAATATCACCTGCGAAAATGATATCAAAATCGTCAGTTTTAAAAATAACCGAACTATGCCCTGCTGTGTGTCCTGGTGTAGGTATATAGAGCAAGTCTTCAGATGATGAAATTGCGAAAGCTTCTCCAAAAATATCGGCCCTGTTCTTATTATAAATCACAGGATTGGGTTTAAACCAAGATGGATAGGTAGTCGGCATATTGCCATTTGGGTGCTTGTATTCAAGCTCGCCAACCATAATTTCTGCTGCCGGAAAAAACTTTAATCCATCTGTATGGTCCAAATGTAAATGCGTCAGGACGACAAGCTTTACATCTTCGGTTTTCAGATTGATGGAAGCTAATTGATGATCGAGCTCGTCCGTTTCATTTACATCAAACTTAGCTCCATGTTTAAAAAAATAACGCATGAACCTGCTTTCCTCTGCCAGGTATTTGTCCTGGTTACCGATTGCTGAAATTTCGCCTGTATCCACAATCATCAGGCCTTCGGGATGTTCGATCACCCATACCCATATGGGCATATATTCTGTATAATGACTGTCCAGTAGTATATTGATTTTAGCCAGTTCGCCGATTCCGCTTTTTGTCCGGAAATTTTTTTTAACGGCAACAGTTCCCGTACACAAGGCATGGACTTTCACTTCTTTACCCCTGAGATGAACGGTTGTAGTTACATTCTGATAATTCATGTTTAAATATTTAGGACACAAAACTAGCTTACCAATTTGCCCGAATCATGCACAAATGGTAAGAAATAGCGTATTTGGATTATATTGGAAGAACATGGTTAGATATGTTAGGCCAGCTGATTTCCAAAATACGGTTAGTTGACAAATTTTCGGATGAAGACATAGACCTGATTGCAGGATATCTGACGGAAGATACGATCTCAAAAAATGATCACTTTCTTAATTTTGGAGAAGTGAGCCGTCATGTCGCTTTCATCGGATCCGGCCTTGCTATGCACTATAGACTTCACGATGGTATGGAAATTCCGATTGATTTTACTCCGGAAGGTGAATGGCTTGCTTATCTTACCAGCTTTAGCCAGGGTACAGCTTCCGATATGGGTATTAAAGCTCTTGAAGATATGCGCATTCTCAGATTATCAGCTACGAATATGCAGTTGCTTTTCCAGGCACAACCAAAATTTATAGCTCTCAAAAGCTTTTATACAGAAGTCTCTTTTATGAGCAATGCTCAGCATGGTGCAGACCTCGCCATGTTAAATGGGAAACAGCGTTACTATAAATTTATGAAAGAGAAACCCCATCTGATAAACCGCATTCCCCAATATTATATTGCCGCCTACCTGGGCATCAAGCCCCAGTCTCTCAGCCGAATTAGAAAAGAAAGCTAGCTCCAATTTCTTTCTTAACAAATGTGAACGGATTTGATATTTCATTAAGGCAGTTTTGTGTCTCAATAATTAAAATAAATATTATGACACACAAAACAAATCTCTTCTATGTTCTGCTGTTGATGATGTTAAGTCTGAATACATATGCTCAGGATTGGCATACGGAAAAAAGAGTCAATGTACTATTCGGGCTTTCTCAACCGCTGGTGGCTCACGGCTTTAATATCGAACTCAATTATGTTGACAGGCGATTCATTTTTGATTTTTCACAGGGCGTAGGCTTGACATTTAGCGGGAATGCATTACCTGCATCCCTGGAAAAACAAGGTGTTGAAATGCATATGCCCTGGACTACAGGATTTGGTATAGGTTATCGCTTCACGAACTGGATCAATCTCCGTGTTGAACCCAAATGGCACAGGTTTGAATTTAATTATGAAAATGGTCAGCAGCTAAAAAGCAATGAAATTACATCCTACAACACACTTACGCTTGGCCTTGGATTGTATGGATGTTACCTGCCATTTAAAAAGAAAACGAATGCGCTAAAGGGAATCATGATATCCCCCAGTCTCCGTTACTGGCCAACAGTGAATTCGACATTGCCCGGAAACAGCTATTCATATTATAACCAGACGACCCATTCGGTTCAGGAAATAAAGACTTATGGTCCTGGCATCCGTCTTTCTCCATGGATCGTGAATGTAAGTATAGGTTATTCATTTGAATTCAAAAAGAAACAATCGTGAAGCCTCGTTTGAAAGCTGTTGTATTAAAAACAAGCCGACTTAGGGAGACGCAGGACTTCTTTGAAACAACTCTGCGCATGAACATCGTAGAATCTTCCATAACCCACTTTGTTATTTACGCCAATGGAATTCGAATTTTATTCGTTGACTCAAATAATGGGCTGGAGGTAGAAATATATCTTACTAAAAAATCAGCCGAAGAGCTTATCGTTCTGAAAGACCCAAACCAGATTAAAATAATTATTTCTTAAAAATGAAACTGTTTACACTGCGCTCAAGGTCAGCTTGTATAAGACAAGCTGCTTTTATTCCGGCTTCCCCTTTCCTTCATTAATAAGGTTTGCCAGACTTTTTGTGACATGGCCATTCCATCCCACCTCGCAATCATTATAACATTCAACTCCCGGAACCAAACCCACATGTGTAAAATCTATTTTACTCTTGTTTTTTTCAGACGTAATTTCAAAAACGACTTCTGTATCATTCCATTCTTTTTTTGTCTCAATCCAATGAAGATTACAATCTGTTACTTTCCAGATCACCTTTTTATCCGGAACCAATTCGCTGATAATAAAATCAACAAATGTTTCCCCAAAACGAACTGTGAACTTATCGTTTAGCTTTTTTGCACTGCCGGAAAAATTCTTCGCCCACCAGAGATTTACCTGGCTGATTTTTTTCATTGCTTCTTTGGCTGAAGAATTAACTTTAATTGCTCTGTGAAAATTTTCGCCTGCCATTTTTATCTGATTTAATAATTCAAATCGCCTTACCATTTGTTATATAGTCGAATAGTCTGTCTTTAATAACCATATTCCAGCCCTGCTCACACCTTATTCAATGTGTTTACATTTTAATTTTTCTGCTTATTGTCCAATAGCATTTTTAATTTTTCAAGCTTTGACTGCCAGAATTTGTCAAAATAGTTTATCCATTCCTGCAACTTTTCAAAACCATCCTGCCTGAGTATGCAATGTCTTTCCCTGCCGATGTCCTGGATAGAAATAAACCCACCTCCATGCAGTATTTTAATATGTTTGGATACGGCCGGCCGGCTCATGTCGAAATGTTCGGCCAATGAATTGATCGTCAGACTGTCTTTTAAAAGCAGCCTCAAAATCTGTCTACGGGTGGGATCTGCAACTACCTGAAATACATCATTGTTTTGTTGTTTCACGTTTTGTGGTATTTAGGAGAACAGCGATCTTTTCAATATTCTTATACCATCCGTCATTCACCGCTGTATACATTTTAAAATTCTCCGTTTCCTTAAATCCTGTATGCTCCAGCAAAAGCTGGGTGCCATTTTCTTTCGGGACCAGCTTCCAGACTACAATTGAATCCAGTTCGATCTTCCCGTTTCCTGGTCCGGTTTTCCAGGAATAACTAAGCTTTTGATGAGGCACTATTTCGAGCACTTTGCAATAAACGATGCCATCAAAATCGAGCGCTGGTACTGGCTTTATCCTGAACTCGAATTCGTGCCCGGGAATGGGCAGGAAATTATTGGGCATTAACCAAAGCTCCATCAATTCGGCCCTGGTAAGATATTCCCAGACCATTTCGGGGCCCTGGGAGAAGAAATACTGGTGTTTTACACTTGTTGACATAATAAGTAACTTTTAGGTTACACAAACTTAAGAGTAACTTTTGAGTTACGCAAATTTATTTTTAGTTTTTTATAAATTTCTTTTGAAAGATGAATGGTCACTGCAGACTCGACCCCGCATCGCCCATGCCCTGGTTATGCATATCCTTGCGTTTGAATAAATTCAGATCCATCTTACCAAACCTGTAAGCAAATACAAGTCTCACGAGTTGGGGATCTTTTAACCTGTTATATTCCTGTTGGAAATAACTGCTCTGACTATACTGATCAGACCATCTTGTGCGGAAAATATCTGTCATACTCAGTGTCACTGAAGCAGCATTATTTTTTAAGAAAGTTTTTTTCACTGCCGCATCCATACCCCAGAAAGGTTTGATATATCCCTGAGACGAGCTTTGTGTCGTAGATCCAGGAGGTCCAAACTGATTGGAGTTCTGGTTCACAGGAAGGTTTGTCTTAGATTGGTAGATGGCCGTTAGTTGCAAGGTCAGGCCACCAGGTAATTTGAAATTGCTGTTCAGTTTTCCAAATGCACTCCAGAGTGCCGGTTGTGAAGGCTGATTGAGATTGTCGGTGTTGATTTTAGAATTGTAAACATTCACATTGAATGATATGTCCCACCATTTCGTGATATTGTCGGTAGTTGTCAGTTCCGCACCAACCGTATATGCATCATTTGCATTTTCATATGTGTTGATCAATATAGGTATGCCGATTGGATTTACGCCGCTATCCTGGTACCTGGTTATCAGATCATCCGTATACTTGTAATATGCCGAGATCAACAATGTATTATTATGAGGGAAGTTTTTGATATAGGATAATTCGAACGACTCCGTGAATTCGGGCACGAGGTTCGGGTTACCACGTGTAATATTCAGTGTATCAGAATAATCTGTATAAGGAATCAACTGGAAGAATCCCGGACGGTTTACTTTACGCGTGGCACTCAGTTGCAGTTCCTGATCATGAGCGAGTTTCTGACTCAGAAAAATGGAAGGGAATAAACTCAATGGGTAGTTATTGCTGAATTTCTGTCCGGTATTGAGAATGTCCCCTGTATAACCGGAACTTTCCGCGCGAAGACCGAGAGCATAACTGAATTTACCTATTGAGCTGGTTACATTCACATAAGCCGCATATACCCTGCTTGTGCTGGAGTAATCAGTCGTGCCAAGCGAATCCAGTGTGGCTTCACCGTTCTTATCAATAGTATAAGTATTATTGTTGTTGCTTAGTTTTTGAATGCTGGCTCGCAGTCCCGCTTCGAGTTTAATATTTTTGGTGAGCGGATCAGTATAATCGGTTTGTGCAGTAAAGAATTCCGGAGCCGCCGTGGCGAGTGTCTGCTGTTGTGTGATGAAATCAATGGGTGAACCTGGCTGACCGGTATAGTAGTCCGTCGTATATAGTGCTGATGTATGCGCCTGCACTCCGAAATAAGAACCATCTACCGTAAGCTGACGTCCATCTTTGGTAAATAAATGTTTCAGGCCGAGCTGCGCACCATTTACATCAAATACCCGGTCATTGTCGGAATAACGTGTTGAGTAACTCGTTGGATTTTCAAATCCATTGAGGCTGTCGGTTTGTATCTGTGAAATATCCATGGGCTTAAATTCACCATGCACTTTGATGTAAGATCCTGAGATGGTTGTCTTGTTGCTGGCAAAATAATCGATCCCGATCTGGCCAAACATAAAATGTCCTTTATTCTGACTCTGATCCTGTTGTTGTAAACGCGTTGTATCTGTGAGAAATGTATAGCGATCCGTTGAACCCGTTGTTTTGCTATCTATAGCGTTATACATGCCGTTAGCACTCAGGTTTACTTTTCCCTGGCGGATATTAAATCCTGCCAGCGCATTGGGTGCACCGTGAGAATCGATACCTGTGGATATATTCCCATTATATCCCTTCTTGCGATTTTTTTTCAGAATGATATTGAGGATTCCAGCACCTCCACCAGATGCATCATATTTAGCAGATGGATTCGTCATCACTTCTACACTTTCAATCGCATCAGCAGGAATCTGATCCAATGATAATGTGGTGGGTCTGCCATCCACAAAAATAGTCGGTGTTGCTCCGCGTAATGTCACATTACCATCGATGTCCACATTTACCGAAGGAACATTACGCATTACATCCAGACCGGTTCCTCCGGCACTCACAATATTTTTCTCTACATTAAAAACTTTTTTATCAAGCTCCAGTTTCATCGTCGGTGTACTGGATGTGACCACAACGGTTCCCAGTGTTTTTATATCCGGAGAAAGTTTAACAGTGCCCAGATCCTTATCAAATGTTGGCAAACTGCCATATGGCGAACTGCTGTTTCCAGGGATAATTCTGAATGAAAGGTCCTGGGTTTTGTATCCGGAAGAAGACACACGAAGGACCAGCGGCGCACCCACAGGCAGATCTTCGAAATTAAATTCGCCGTTTGTTTTAGTGTCCATACCCTTAAGTAATACCATTTTCTTTTTCTTCGTAATAGTATCTGTAATAACGGATTTTAAAATGATCGCTGTAACATCACCCAGAGGTTGCCCCAGTGAGTCCGTTACCTTTCCATAAGCGCGGCCTATTGAAGGGGCTTGTGCATTTGTTGTGTTTGCTATTGCAAAACTTATCAGGATTAAGCAGAGTATCTTTCTCACGGCGTTATATTTTAGACCGCTAAAATAATTTCGCCCTGCTTCGTTAACTAACGGAAACCGGCCAACGGCAGCAAAAAACCGGTCAACGCAGGGTTTTTTCCGTGAAAGAAATTTAATTTGTGCCAGCATAATTCTGATAATATGAAAGCAGCTGTGATGTTTCAAAAAGGAGATTTACCCAGGTATACAGATTTCCCTGAACCGATAGTTAATTCTGATGATGAATTACTGGTCTCGGTAAAAGCCGTTGCCATTAAACATTTCGACAAAGGCAAAGCAACAGGAAAACATTATTCAAGTGATGCTCCAAAGGAAGGCGGACGGGTGATCGGAGGAGATGGTGTCTGTCAATTAAGTGATGGCACCCGCGTATATGGAATGGGTGTCAGTGGAATGTTGGCAGAGAAGGCGACAATTGAAAAAGACAGGATTGTAAAATTGCCTGTGAATTTAAGTGACGCAAAAGCGGCTGCTTTGCCCAATGCTGTCTTCGGCGCAGCAATGGGTCTTCGGTTCAAAGCAGATATACGACCCGGAGAAGTTGTTTTAATTAACGGTGCTACAGGTTTCACAGGACGGGTAGCCGTTCAGATCGCAAAACATTATGGAGCAAAAAAGATTATTGCAACGGGTAGAAATCCAAAATCTTTGGAAGATTTAATAAAACTGGGTGCAGATGAAATCATTTCAACAGAACTAAGCGATGAGGAGTTTCTAAATAAGCTTCAAAAGATTCACGCAATATCAGCTTTCGATGTAATTATTGATTATTTATGGGGACGAACAGCTGAGATAATCCTTGCGTTGTTGAAAGGCAAAGGTTCATTTACCAATAAAACAAGATTTGTTTCTGTAGGAAGTATGACAGGAGATATTATTCAGCTTTCAGCTGCCAATCTAAGAAGTACGGATTTGCAAATAACAGGTTCAGGACTGGGAAGCTGGACTAAGGATCAGGTGCGAAAATTATTTACTGAGATATTACCTGAAATGTTTCAGCTGGCCGCAGTGGGATCACTTATTATTGAAACCACTGAAGTAAAACTAAAAGATATTGCTGAGCTCTGGAATCTGGAAGTTCCAAATGGACGTCGATTAGTAATAATGATTTAAGGACGAACAGCCCATGCAAGACCATCCGGACCGCCTAAATTAATATGGCCGGTAACCTCCAAAGTTTTGAGATCTACAACCGCCACGTAGTTGTCGGGCGTGCAGCCGATAAATGCGCGCGATCCATCTGTATCCATCAATATGCCCGCTGCACCATGACCAATATTTATCCGTTTCAATTCTTTATGTGATACTGCATCATATACAAACAGATCTCCCGATCTCAGCGTCGAAATCAGGACTCTTTTTCCATCCGGCGTAAATTCAACGCGGTTGGCTCCATTAACTTTCGCATCAATTTTGTCAACTACTTTCCTGGCCGCAATATTGATAACTGCAATGGTTCCGTCATCCGCAGATGCTGTCCACAATTCCCTGCCGTCCGGTGATACATCAAATCCCTCAGAACCTCTGGAAACAGGAATCACTGTTTGCATCCACTCTTCGCGTGATCTGCCGCCTCCGGGTGGTGGTCCAGAGGGTTGTGAACCTGCGGGCATCGGGGCTCCGGGAGGTGGACCAGAGGGCTGTGGAAGAATAGTATCTACAATAATACTCACTGTGCCGGCATTTACATTTGTCGTATAAATATTTTTACCATTCGCTGTCACATAGATCATATGCGTCCGGTCCTGTCCGGTACCCATGCACCAGTCCATCCCGCCTGAAGCTGGATCATATCGGCCAACGGATTTGGAACCTTCTGCAGTAAACCAGAGTTTCCCATTTGCAAATGCTAATCCGTGCGGACTTACAAAAGGCTTTATATCGATAGCCGGTAAGGCCTTCTGGCCAATGAGATCAATCACATCTATTTCATGAAAGGGATTGCTATAGGCATTCGAAACATAAGCTGTTTTTCCGTCTGAAGATGCAATGACCTCATGGGGATCAGCTCCCACAGGCACCTGTGCAATTATCTTCAGTGTAACAGGATCTATAATTGCCAGGATATGGTCTTTTTTTGAAAGTGCAAGCAGGGATTTTGCAGGAGTAGACTGGGCATTACTTTCAGCTGCAAAACAAACCAGCATTATAAATAAAAAATTCAAAGCAAGTAATTTATATAAACCTGATTTTACATTTTTCATATAATTATAGATTAGGTTGTACTTGAATCATTTGGTAAAATTACAGATTACAGAATAGTTAATTATTTTTTTGGCTATTCAAAAGAAAAATGAAGGGTTGAATTAGAAAAAACAACCCTTGTTAAACCAAAAGAACAAATAAAAAAATAAACGTCATACTCCTCAGACACCTTAATAAGGCATCATGAGCGATTCACTACCAATTGCTAAAGTATTATTCCTGCAGTTATAAATTCCTGCGATGCGACCAATAAGAAGAATGTTGCGACGAAGTCATTATATTTGAAAAAAAAATGTCGTCCATACAACCTGTTACAAAACAATTTATCCTCCAGTCAAGATTGTTTAATAATGTACTTGAAGGCATTGAAGATCGAAAGGGTTCTGACAGACTGAGTGAATATGTCAATCACCTTCAGTGGATAGCTGGTCATCTGACGAATTCCCGTTACCATCTGGCGCCGCTGTTTGGGCTGAGTGGTCATTTTCCTTATGCTGAGTCTTATACTGACTTATCCCAGCCACCGCCGCATAACCGTGCCATTGACCCTTCAGTAAAATATCCATCACTGACAGATATAAAAAAAAGCTGGAATGAATTTGCTGCAGGATTTGCTGAAAAAATATCCGCATTGAGCAATGAACAACTCGAATCCGAAACACCTGCCAGAGTACCTACAGGAAAAACCCTGTCAGACCTTCTCGCTTTTATTGCCAGTCACGAATCTTACCATATCGGTCAGATGAGTATTATCCGGAAATCTCTGGGTCTACCCGCAATGTCTTATAAATAATTGTCATTCGACGATTGCAATTGCCATCCCGTCATATTCCTTTACGCCGATGGTCTGTAAAATGGTTGCACTGACATTCGTGTTAGCAGCCAGCGCTTTATTAAATCTTTGAGCTCCATTCACCATCGGGTCCTCCTGGTTTTGATCAAGCACTTTCCCGTCACGGATAACATTGTCTGCAATAATTAGCGTTCCTGATCTTGAAAGTTTCAAAGACCATTCAAAATATTCGGTATAAGGAGGTTTGTCAGCATCAATAAAAATCATATCGAAAGGCCCCGCTTTCTCATCAACAAGCTTAGGTAATAAGTCAATTGCTTTCCCTTCCCGAATTTCAACCTTTGATGAAAGACCCGCCCGATCAATATTTTTTCGGGCGATTTGTGCATGTTTTGCATGTAATTCCAACGAAATGAGCCTGCCTCCTTCCGGTAATGCTTTCGCCATCCAAATGGTACTATAGCCCGCCAAAGTTCCCACTTCGAGTATTTTTTTCGCTTTTGAAAGTCTTGCAAGCAGATATAATAATTTTCCGAGGTTAGGAGATACATTAATTTGCGGAATATTTTCCAGGCGGTGAGACTGCTCAGCTGCTGCTAAAGGTTCATCAGGGGGAATAAACAAATCGCTGATATATTTATCAACGGCTTCAAATTTTTTCTGGTCCATATTAGATTTATTAATTTGTTTAATACCTCTTTACTAAATGTTAACAAATGTTAAAACGAATTTTGTTAAAGATAAACTTCTGTGAATTATTTGGAACAGCCGGCAATTCGTTAAGTAAAAAAAATAATTTCAACCCGGAATTCCCAGAACTAAAACATATTATGAAGAAGATTTCTTTAACTGTCTGTACTTTAATCATTTTATTCACTTTTTCATCCTGCCACAAAAATAATATTCCTTATACGCAAAGCGGTAACTGGGTCCCGGAAGCCCAGCTTACCGGACCGGCCAGAAGCCAGGCAGTTTCTTTTGTGATTAACAATTTTGCATATATCGGAACCGGCTGGGACGGGCTTGTTACGCGGTTCAATGATTTCTGGCAATATGACCCGGTGAATAATGCCTGGACGCAGGTAAGCAGCATGCCTCCCAACACCGGAAGAAGTTCCGCAGTAGGGTTCGCATGCAACGGGAAAGGCTATGTTGGTACAGGATATGACGGAAATAATTATCTGAATGATTTTTATCAGTTCGATCCTGTGGCGAATTCATGGACCCAGAAGTCAAATTTTGGGGGGAGCAGTCGTTATGAAGCTGTCGCTTTTAGTGTAGGAAATTTAGGATATGTGGGTACCGGCTTTGATGGCACGTATGCTCTAAAAGATTTCTATATATACGACCCGGTGGCGGACAGCTGGACTTATCTGGGTTTTAGCGGAAATAAAAGGTATGCGGCAGTAGCATTCGTTTATAACAATGCTGGTTACGTGGTTACGGGCGTAGACGCGGGTAATATGGTTGGTGATTTTTGGAGATTCGGTCCTGATAGCGCAAAATGGACTGAGCTCCGTCAAATCTATAATTACAGCACAGATTCTTATGATGACCAATATACTAACATTGAACGATGGGATGGTTGCGGATTCATAGCCAACAACCATGCGTATCTCAGCACGGGTAATATGAACGGCTATAATACCAACACATGGGAGTATGATTTCGCAGCCGATCTGTGGGCGCTAAAAACACCTTTCCAGGGACCGCCAACAACGGGCGCAACTTCATTTAGCATAATACCTGATTCAGCTAATTCTGGAGGCGGCGGATATATTGGAACAGGAAGTTTTTCTACAGGTCAGGCTGGTTCATCCGATTATTTGTGGCAATTTTTTCCATTACAGGTGCAAAATCCGAACAATTAATTTCCGGAGTTATTCTCCCATGATAAAATTAATTTCTGCAGGTCGATACCCGATACGCATTGCATTCACTTTAAGTGTATCTCCTTTTTGCAATGGAATGACTTCTGCATTATATACATTCCAAACCGGCATCTGTGATTGCTTCTGACCATTCTTTACAATATTAAACACCATTGAATAATCCCAGCTTTGAATCGTAAGTAATGCAGGATTCGTTCTTTCACCTTTTTTAATTATCCGGTATCCTATAGAAGCACCCTTTGTTTTGCAGGCGAGTTTTATCCCGGTAGGAAGTTTCGTGATTTGGGGAGTATCTGTATGTGGCGCTTCATTTTTACCATCCCACATTTGACGGATCATTTCCTTTTCAGGTATTCCACCCATATCGCCAAATTCTTTATTCCAATGTTGAAATGCAGATCTGAGTTCTGTTAGTTTATTCTTGTATCGGGGATCATTTACCAGGTTGTGCAATTCATGCGGATCATTTTTTATATCATATAATTCTTCAACCGGTTTGTTTCTAAACCATGCCATCTGAAATGAATCCAGTTTCCCCTCATCCCTTAATTCAAGAAACTCTTTCATCATCGGAATGCTTAACCTGTAAGCAATATTCTGGTAGTAGGGCTGATCCGGCATATAATTATATAAGTATTGAAATTGTTTATCCCTTACCATGCGAACGCGGTCATATTCCGTATCCATACGGTCTCTGCCTGCAAAAACATATTTACGTGGTGTTTTCGATTTTTGATTTCCCAGGAATGCCTGCCCTTGTATATATGCAGGAATTGTTATTCCAGCCAGGGAAAGAACAGTTGGTGCAAAATCGACACCATTGATCATTTCATTATTCTGGCTGCCTGCATGTCCACCGCCGGGAAAACGGATGATAAAGGGAATATGCGTTCCTCTTTCAAGTATCTCCCTTTTCATCCATGGTAAGGCACCTCCGTGATCGCTGAAAAAGAAGATAATTGTATTATCATAAACCCCGTCGTCTTTAAGTAACTGTATTAATTCGCCCACCTGTCCATCCATTCTTTCAATATTAGTAAAAAGCCGGTTCAGATCGTGACGCACGATGCGTGTGTCGGGATAATAAGGAGGAACAATTATTTTATCAGGATCAAGCAGCAGACTGTCCGTGCGGCCAAACAACTGGGATTCATGCGTAATAAATAAATTATACACTGCGAAGAATGGCTTATCAGGAGGCCGGTTTCGGTAAGATGCAGCAGGCCCGTTTTCATCCCATACTGTTACCGGAGGAATAAACTGATAATCCTGTTTTTCATTATTTGTGCAATAATAACCTGCCATTCTTAAATACTCTGGGAAGCATTTAATGTCTGCCGGAATAACTGCCGAATAAGAAGGTACAGGTTGATATTTAGGATCACCAATCGTGCGCATATGCATAGTACCAATGGAGGTAGGATACATCCCGGTGATAAAGCTGGAACGGCTGGGTGCGCAAACACCTGCAGCAGTATAAACATTGTTAAACCTGATCCCTTCCTTTGCCAGCTGATCAATATTCGGCGTTTTTATCAGCTGATCTCCATAAGCACCAATAAATGGAGAAATGTCTTCACAGGTGATCCATATGATATTTGGCTTTTTTTGCTGAGCACTTGCTGGGAATAAATAAAATGAAAAAACTAAAGATGCCATTATAAATTTCCCTGAATGCATAAAACTAACTTTATCCATCTTTAAAATTAGCTAATTTCTAATAGTTACATTTGCCTCATCAGGAGTTTAATTTCTTTCGGTATGCTGATCAAACAAAAATATTATTATGCAAAACAAGATATTGGGTCTTCACCATGTTACGGCCATCGCGGATAATGCCCAACGCAACTACAATTTTTATACGCAGGTTCTCGGCCAGAGAATGGTGAAAAAGACCGTCAATTTTGATGATCCGGGCACTTATCATTTTTATTATGGTAATGAAAAAGGTGAGCCGGGTACTATACTTACTTTTTTCCCATGGGAAGGAGTCGGAAGGGGTATTGCAGGCACCGGAATGGCTACTGAGATAAGTTATTCTATTGCTCCTGAAGCAATGGATTTCTGGACGGACAGATTTAAAAATTTAAAAGTAACAACGGGAGAAAGAATTGAGCGATTCGGGGAAACCTACCTGCCCTTCTCAGACCACGACGGTCTTCAGCTATCGCTTGCAGGTGTAAAAGAAGCAGATACCCGAAAAGGATGGGTAACTTCAGATATTAAAGAGGGAGATGCTGCAAAAGGATTTTACAATGTAACACTGACATTGCAGATAATGGATGAAACCGCAAAATTACTCACGGATGTTTTTGGTTACAAACAAATTTTACAGGAAGGCAACAGGTTCCGCTTTAAAACTGAATCTATACCCACCGCATCAATCATAGATATTCTCGAACTGCCCAATGGGAAAAGGGGTCGCAACAGTGCAGGTACCAATCATCATATTGCTTTCAGGGTTCCGGATGAAGATACCCAGATGTCTTACAGGGAAAAGTTACTTGAAAGAGGTATGAATATCACGCACCAAATCGACCGGGACTATTTTTTTTCAGTATACTTCCGCGAACCAGGAGGTGTGCTCTTCGAAATTGCAACCGATAATCCCGGATTTACTGTGGATGAACCACTCAATCAGCTCGGTACTCATCTAAAACTGCCCAAACAATATGAACCCATGCGCGGCAAAATTGAAGCATCCTTACCAGCCCTGAAATAACCGCCATGCACGAAGAACTGATTATTTACGCTGGCAATAAAATAAATGCAAAGAAGGCATTAATCATGCTGCACGGCAGGGGTGCTAATGCGGAAGATATACTTTCGCTTGCTGAAAATTTAGATGTGACAGATTATCTTTTAGCAGCTCCGCAGGCAAGCGGGAATAGTTGGTATCCCAATTCTTTTCTTGCTATCCCCCGGAATAATGAACCCTGGCTTTCTTCAGCGCTTGACTTAGTTCATAAAGTTGTTGGCGGATTTATTAAACAGGGAATAAAAAAAGAGAAAATATATTTTCTCGGATTTTCACAGGGCGCATGCCTGACCCTTGAATATACAGCAAGAAATGCAGACCGGTATGGAGGAATTGTTGCATTTACAGGAGGACTAATTGGAGACAAAATTTATAAAGAAAATTACCGTGGAGATTTCAGCAATACACCTGTTTTTATCGGAACCAGTAATCCCGATTTTCATGTCCCGGTTGAACGTGTCAGGGAATCTGCAAATATTTTGAGAAATATGGGCGCGGATCTGACAGAAAAAATATACCCCAATATGGGACATACTATAAATCAGGACGAAATAAATTACGCCAACAGGCTAATATTTAAATCATAATCTTATGAAGACTCTGGTTTTCCCTTCGGATGAAAGAGGAACGAAAAATATCGGATGGCTCAAAAGCAATTTCTTTCTCAGCTTCAGCGACTATTATCATCCGTTAAAAAGCGCATTCGGTACCCTGTTTGCTTTTAACGATGATTATATGGAAATCGGGAAAGGTTTCGGAATTCATCCCCATATAAATATGGAAATCATTTCCGTGCTGGTACAGGGAAAAATGAACCACATCGATTCCATGGGATATAGTACGAAAATCGAAGAGGATGGTGTCCAAATCATGAGCGCAGGAAGCGGGTTGAGGCATGAGGAATATAATATCGGTGAAAATGAAGTGAATTTTCTTCAAATCTGGATTCAGCCCAAAATTCAAAACATCATTCCACGATACCAGCTAAGACATTTTCCAAAACAAAACAGGAAAAATAAATTAACAACCATTGTTTCCGGAGAAGAAGGTCCTGAACACTGCTGGATCAATCAGAATGCAAAACTTTCTCTTGGATATTTTGATCCGAACCAGGAAATTAAATACAGCTATAATCCGGTCAATAAATGCATTTTTATTTTTCTGATAAAGGGATCGATTAGTGTGAACGGAACGGTCCTAAAAATAAAAGACGGTTTAGGAATCTGGGATACCGATAATTTCTCAGTCAATTGCCTGGAACTTTCTGAATTCCTGATCATCGAGACGCCGGTTAATCAGAAATAAAAACAAAATTTCCCCTTCTATTGCGCCAAATCAAAAGAAAGAGAAAAGAAAATATTATGACTGCTGTTAAAAAAAACGAGATTTTCCATGGAAATGACTTATCCATAAGAATCGTATCCGATTTGCCTACAAGAATAGCGGCGGCCCAATAGTACGGTAATTGTCTTTCTTTTGAATCTGCCTGAATAAATTCCAGTTTTGCTTTTTGTAATGCGACATCTGTTGGTATGCCTTCTGAAAGATATCTGTAAAATAGCTGAGTAAGCTGGTAAGTTGCTTTATCATCGACCGACCATAAATTGGTAATCGCAGATGGGATGCCCAATGCCGCAAATCCTCTGTTGAAACTAAAAATACCCTCGCCTTTAAAATCCCTTCCTAATCCCGTTTCGCAGGCCGACAGAACGATAAGCTGCGTAGCAGGTTTAATTTGTGGAATCAATTCCGATAAATACAAAGCAGAATCAGCAAAATACATTACGGGTTCGCCTTTACTACTGGTATCTGAAGAATGAGTATATATTTGAATTATCCTGTATTTAGAAAATAATTGTAAAAAATTATTTTTTGTAGCCTGGCTGCCAATCAGGTTATGCTCCCCATTAAAATAGGCGTTTATTTTACCCAGAGACTGTTCACTACCGATTAAATCAGAAAATGAAAATAGAGAGGTATGATATTGAATCGGTGCCACACCCATAAAATCGTTTGAGCCTGTACTGGTATTTATTTTAAAATCACTCATCAGGTAACGAGCAGAATATGTATAGCTTACTGCATGCTCTTTTTGAAAATAAACCACCTTTTCTTTGGAATTACTGGTTACCAATGATTCAAGTGGAAAATATCGGTCGCCTGGTGAAAAAATGATTCGTCCTTCGGGCAAAGGGTTGTTTTGAACGATGAGCATGTATAATTGATGTGATATTGATACAAACTCATCAAATTTTTCATTCAATACATCAGGTTTGGAAATATAATATATATATTTTTTGAAAGCACTATCAAACTTATATTTATTGATTTTATGTACCTGGATTTGGCCGGGAGTTATAACCAATGAGTAATTAGCACTATCCCCCGTAAAAAGTTCCAATAAAGCCTGATGATCCTTTAGCAAATTCTTCTGAACATCAAGGATGCTAATATCATTCTTATTTAAAAAACTTTGATAATATAACGGGTTTTGAGATTTGATCAACTGTTCCAAATCATCCAGCTCCCTTTTTTTAGTAAATTGTTCACTACGGATTTCTTCCATCCGGTTGGAAGAAATTCCTTTACTGCCCAACTCTGTATTTAGCTGGAGCAGAATTTTCCTTATCTGTGTTAGCCTGGATATATCATCTCCATCGAGCCAATGCTGCTCGTTTAGCTGATCATTAAGTAAAGAAGCACGGCTTCTTTCAAAAAAATAAAATGCATTAGTCATATCGCCATTTTCTAAACTGGCCTCAATTGCATGCTCATATAATCGACGCGTATTATACCTCCAGAATAGTTTAGAATTTAAATCCGACTGCTCCATCCGTACTAAATCTAGCAATTGATCGGCTTCTTTATAAATGTGAATAGCTTTTTTGAGGGCTATGTTTTGACCCATATTTTTATATTGATGCATATAGGCATCCCCTTTATCTATCACAAGGCTGGTCAGGTAATTAACTTTTTTAAATTCTCTGATTTCCTGAACCGGCATGTTCAGTATATAAGTTTCGTTGATACCGGTTCTTATCTGGTCAAAAGCTTGTTGGAAATATGAAAATGCTGAATCGTATTGGTTTCTTTTCACATACACATTGGCCATATCTGCGAGAATACTTAATGACTCAGTAATGTCTTCCTTACTCTCTGCTCCATCTGTATTTGTTTTCTTAAGAGCATTCCGAAAATAGCTCAGTGCTTTGTCTCCATCATTAAAATGTTCAAAGTATACCTCTTCCCCAATCTGTTTCAAAATTTGTTTATAATCAAAATGATTCCTGGTTTGCTGAAAACATTGAAGTGCTTTATTAAAATAATAAAGTGCCTTAGGATAATTATCTTTCTGTTCCTGAACTTCAGCCATGAAACCATATAGAAAACCCTGATAGTCTTTCAAATTGGCTTTTTCATAAACCTGCAATTTGTTAATCAGTAGTTTTTCTGCAGAATCGTTCTCATTAATAAAAAGAAGTGTCTTTACTTCCCAACCCAAACTACTTTCGGCCGTTTTAGTAGCCTTCCACCTAAAGGCATTGTTTCTTTCACTACTTGCATATTTTGACGCCAGCATATTGCATCTTGCAGCATAATAAATGCAGTTTTGATAATCACCTATATCAAAATAGTGCTCCACTTTATCATACAATATTCTTATGTATGAGAATTCATCTTCTGCCTTTAATTTAATAGCATAAGTTTCGCAACTGTCCCAGGCTTTCACTTTTTCGCTCACATTATTTAATGAATCATAAAAAACGGATAACCAATAATAACCCGCAATAATGTCTTTGGCATTAATCAAGGGATTACCGGCATTTGCTGATATCAAATCAATCGATCGCCTGCAATATTCGACTGCCTTCAAATAATCTCCGAGTTTACTATACATAGAACCGATTCTTCGCAACAAAAAAGCATGCGAGGAATCGGTTTTATTGGGACAGTTTTCCTGGGAAATCTCATAGTTCAATAATTCTTTGAGCTGGTCCGATGTTGAAATGGTCTTTGACTGAGCTAGAAAAATAATTTTATTCCATAAGGAATCACTTTTAAGGCATTGACCCTGAAGAATAGTTGTCTTAAACAGGATATAATAAATTAATATGAAACCTGCTTTTTGCATAATTGGGAATATGATAAGGTACCAATTTCCTTTTGAATAATCTTTTTCAGATCTGGCATAACCCCTATTTTATCTTTCATGCTTCCATTCGCCGAGGGAGTGCCATATGTATGATCACTCAAAATCTTACGCATTTGAATTGGGCTGAACCTGGAATGGTGATTAGCCTCTTTAATACTTTGTACTGCTATCGCCGCTCCGGCTATAATAGCGGTGGCACTGGAAGTACCACCAAAATTTCCTGAATAAGTATTTGTAGCTAGTCCGGAATTTCCCCTATGGTCTCCCGCGGTCAGAACAGACTCACCCCAGGCAAAACAATTCATCCTGTCGCCGTAATTTGAAAAAGAAATTCTTTTATATGGCATCGTATGTGAAGAAGCTGCAACGATGATGGCTCCGGAATCCCTGAAATCCGGGCTTTTTGGATCAAACAATTTTTTTCCATTCAGCATGAATTGATCGAGATCATTACCTTCGCCTCCATTCAGGTTTCCGTTGCCTCCGGCTTCAATGACGATGATACCCAGTGCCGTGGCCAGACGAATAACACTAAAAATGGCATCCTGAATTTCGACAGGTAAAAGGTTACTATTATTCCCTGAATCCACAACCTGTGCTTCCAATAAAATGATGTCACCGAATTGAAGATGATCTATACCAGCAAGGATTGCATCGGCCGTATTTAGAGAACCGTCGGATCTGTATTGGGATATGATATATCCCTTTGCCATTGGTACAATACCAATTGCACCTTCATCATTTGGACGCAACATGATTATTCCCAAAACACCTGCTCCATGATCCGCATGGGCAATCCTATTGGTTCCAGTCTGCGGAATTGTGCTGATTTGGATTGCTTCATGATTTAATATCCATCCTTTCTCGATATCAATAAACTGCACTTTCCCCGTGCCATCGCCTCCCGGTATACCCCAGGCATATTTTGCGTCAATGCCTTCAGGTGCCGGATTAAGATATTCCTGACCCCAGGCCGGAATTTCAAAATCCTTGCACCAAACTTGCGGAGAATAAGAACCTGTTTCTAAATACGACGTTTCCACTCCGTTATATTTGGACAATTCTTTCAATAATTCCTGAGCATTAATTTCAGGAGGGCAGTCAATGGCAAAATAACTGAGCAGATTCCGGGTCTTGTAAGGCGCGTCCAATTTCGTTGCCTTATTAATTAAATCCCTAATCCTTTCCGGACTGATTGAATTGAATAAATTTTTTATACTTATACCAGGAAAAATTTCAAAAAGCTTTTCAAACCCAGGAAGCTTTCCTTCTGAAAAAAAAGTAATTAGTTCTGAATCCGGGTGATATGGTAGTTTCAGATCATCCTGAAATTTTACAACAATCCTCGAAACTGCAGTTTTGTATTTCATCATTTATTTATTAAAATGGCCTTAGCCATAATTAATAAGGTGGAGGCGGTGGTGGCGGTTTTGGTGGATCGGAGAGTTGGCTGGATGGAGGATCAATCTCTCTTACACCTCCGTAATAAGGGCTGGTTTCATAATATTTTCTTTCATAAAGCGGATAATCATTTGGCGGGCGTCTAAGTGGCGGCTCAGCAATGAAAATCACAACATTATAATCATAATCATTCCATGGACCCCAATGAAAATAAATAGTATGATTACACATACTATTTCTAACTTCTCTATCATAATATTGAAGAAAACCGCAAACCTGGTCTTCATACCTCTGTTTTTTCTGCCAAACTCTCTTGTATTCTTCTTCTTCAAATCTATAGACTGCCCAAATATTAGCTTCGTTTAAAAGAGCTCTTATAAATTCGGATTCATTTTCAAAAACTTTATAACACAATTCTGTAATACGCTGATCATATTCTATATAATCTAAATTCTCCAGGATAATACTGTTCTTAGTCCCATTTACCAATGCTCCTCCTGTTGGCTTTTTTATTTTTTCTTTGGTTATAACTTTTGCAACTCTCATAACGAATAGATTTAAAGGTTATAAAATTGGGTTTAAGTATTTCGAAATTAAATGCTCATATTAATTATTCTCTATAAACTTTAACATAAATTCAAAATCCGACATCCCAAAAACTATAGATTCAGGTAGTTTTAATAGAGTAACTATTCTAGAAAGATCAGGGATCAAAGAATGCCTGGTTCAGGCTTCATTCAGCAAAAATGCATAATCCTTTATCGTAGTATTGAAGGGGTAAGGAAACAACTCTCGTGACTTTTATTTGTTTCCAAAGGCGCAGTATCTAAATATATCGCATTTTAAGGCGGTTTCAAAGTATTCCGACATATTTTACCCTGGCCTCCTTAAGAACACCCGTATTTTTTAATTGATTAAAGAGCCTGACCGCAGCCACCGTCTTTATTTTTTCAGACCAGCGCCCCACCCATTCTGACGGATCAAAACTACCCTGCAGGTTTCCGAGGATAGATGCGATTTCCGTGTTTTCCCAAAATACGATAGGCCTATTCAACAGAGGATGAACGAGACCGGCCCTGCTTGTAACCTGATTGTCTATAATACAAGCAGTGGGTATCAGTCCAGCCTCGGATGAAAATTCAACTTTTTGTGAAGAATTCCAATCCGACGGTTCAGAATGAGCCTCCACAGCATGTATCGGGGTAATTCTCTTTGCCCAAAAGAGATTATTCTTCCAGGGGGAAACATCTGTGTATACTTTCGAAGTTTTTTGAAGATGCGACCTGATCAATTCCTGCTGGCGCTCTTTGTAAAAGTCAATTGCGGGAACAGCCTGATTTGGATTAGCAAGAATGGTATTGATCACAATTGCCGACTGGATAGCGCCTCCAATCGAACTCTGAATGCCCTGAGAAGAAACGGGATCGAGGCCCACACTTGATTCACCCACTTTAATATAATTAAGACCGGAAGGGTTCTCATAATAGAATGGCGTAACATCATTTGCAATAAGATTCCCATGTAGTTTCCCTATCAGACAACCTTTAAATAATTGGGTTCTTCCCAAATAATATTTGTACAGTCGGACAAGTCCGTCACCGCCTGGAACTCTCGAGAGCTCAGGATCCATAAACAATGTTGCATGAAATGTTCCGCTTGAAAGCGTCGCACCCCAAAGCCAATAATTTCTTCCGGATTCCAATAAAGTTTCATTTTCCGCCATGCCCGTATTACCCCAAGAACCACTTATAGCAAGCGTTGCAGCAGCCACTCTTTTTTTTATCCCGCGAATAATAGATCTTTTTCCGCTCGCATCTACCAGGAATCCTGCATTGCAGGTTTGATATTTCCCATCCTGATGCAAACATATCTCCCACCCTTTATTTGTTTGTTCCAGACTTATTACTCTTGCATCTTGCAGCAAACTGATTCCCTTCTCTATTGCATTTTTTTGAAGCCATGAATCAAATTGATTACGTTCAGTGAGAAAACCGGACGACCTTTCAATTTCAATCATTTCGCCATTCCAAAACTTGAAACTCCGGGCAATCGGCCTGCAAACTTCATGCAATTCATTCAACCCGATTCCAACTGTTTCGAGCAGTGTAAAAACGCCTGGACTCAGGGATTGCACAAAATCGATACCAGCAGCTTTTTTGAAATCCAAAACAAATGGATCATACCCCAACTGCTTTAATTTTAGGGCAGTAACGAGGCCTGCCGGTCCGGCTCCAAGGATGCAAATACTTTTTTCATTCATGAAAATATAATTTCACAGCCTATGTTTCCGGATAAAAGAAATCCGGGCGCTGATCAAGAATCCGGGTGTAGGCCTGTAACACATAATGCAACCAGCCCCTGATATAATCGCAGGCCGGCCTTCCCCTGTTAATCACCTCGTGGTGGCAGCCGCCACCGCACAGGTAACGGGCCCAGCATGTTTTACAGGGTTCCTGTCTGTGCACATGCCTTTCGGTTAGCCATGCCTGTTGGATTTCCCAGTCTATACCATCCGTCAGATTTCCAAAATATCCTTTCCTGTTTTCAACGAAGCGGTGGCATGCGGCCAGTTCGCCACTGGCAGAAACACCAAGATATCCTGCTCCTGCTCCACAGGGGTATGGACGGTGTGTGCCCCGATGAATTTCTTTCAGTGCAGACGACATATTCGAAAAAGGATACCTTTCCCCTGCATTCAGTTTTTTTTCAAATTCCTGTCCACAGTCAATCATATTTTCCAGCATCTTCTCCAGGGAACCCGAATCCATTTCATCATTACCACCCGGTGAACTGAGCATCGGAGAAAATCCGACACTGTGAAATCCAAGATGGATGAGTTCATCCAGAGTTTCTTTGAGATGAAGGTTTCCCGGTGTAACTGTGACTCTTGCTGAGACCTGCATATTTTTCTGGAGCACCAGCAGCGGCTCAACATTTCGAATAATCCTTTCATAACTGCCCTTACCGCCTTTAAACGGACGAAGCCTGTCATGGACCTCGCCCACACCGTCCAAACTTACAGTTACTGAAAATCCATACTGCTCAAAAAAATCTGCATCGTCTTCAGTGAGTAATGTGCCATTCGTGGTAATCGAAAAATGAATTCTTTTCGATTCAGTTTCAGCACGCTCCTTCGCATACATGGTGACGGCCTGCAGGGCCTGCCTGTTTGCCAGGGGCTCTCCGCCAAGAAAAGCAATATTCATTTTTTGAGCAGTAAAGTTTTGGGCAAATAAAAGATCTACTGCAGCTATTGCTTTTTCCAAAGGCATGTTCTTTGCCTTTACTCCAAATCCACCTTCCTGCGCGTAACAATAGCTGCACCCAAGATTGCATTTTTGAGCAATTGCCAGCGAAATTGAAGTGAGCGGAGGATCTGTTACAGGCTCATCATCTATTTGTCCAAGCGACTGAAGATCATTTTCCATCAGCCATTGATCAATCCCCACCTGATCGTTATTCGCAAGCAGCTCTTCCAGTTTCTGATGAATATTTTTGTCGATTTTGTAAATACGTGAGCCGTCGGGAATCAGCACATGATCCCCCATGGATTCAAAAAGATGAAAAGACGGATGAACAGATTTCATCAAAGATTTATTTAGATTTTTTCTTTGCTCCTGATTTGACTGTTTTGCGGGACTTATTCCAATGCTCATCTTTGCCTGCTATGATGAAGCGAAGATTTTCCTCCCATGCAGCAAACAAATCCTGGTAACTGACCAGAACAGGGTTTCCTCTGACTCCATCCTCATCATCACTGATATATTTTTTCCCGGCAGTTTCAGTTCTGTCTTTTTGCATCCAATTATTTCCCATACTCTTTCCATCCTTTCCCGGCTCAACATTTACAAAATCCGGTCTGCTGGCAGCCCAGTAAAAACAATCGCATTCCCTGTAATCATTCTGCCAGGGTGAACAAAGACTTTGTGTGAGATCCCCGGGGCCTGCCATCTCACGGGCGATCACAATACGCTGGTTTACGACTTTTCCATTTCGATTGAGATCGACATCGAAAAAATGGCGGACTTTCAACTCTATGGAAAGTATTTCCCTGAGGTTATTGCTGTTTTGAAATTTGCATATTACAAACTGTCCGGCTTTCGGCAGAACTTCTGCCAGCGCATTGGACCATTCGAGAGCCATGGTTTCATGAATCATTTCAGGCGCATGCCTGAGCGGACCGGTTACTGGTGCTGTCATGGGAATTCCATCTGCGGAAATAAGCTCATACTGGATCCCTGTAGAAACAAGTCTTTGAATTTTTTCATCCGCTCCCGGGTCTACACCTATCACCAGGTTGGAATATTCCAATAATTCTATTCCCTCAAAAACATGTTTCCAGACATTTCGAAAATCCATTTCCAGTCCCGGGTAGCAGTTCGAAACAGCAGTTGAAGGATGAGTGCTTGGAGGATTCCCTTCTCCACGGTAATGCAATTGAGCAGTCAGATTTTTTGGTTCGATGGAAGATGTTTTTTTCATATAGGAGTTTATTGACTGCGTTTAGTTTTTTTACCGGGAATAATATGTTTGTGCTGCTGAAAGAGATCTGCTGCTTCTAAAATTTTCTGTACCATTCTTCTTGTCAGTGCCAGGTGGCTGCCATCTGCTCCCCTCATCAGGGCAGGCATTTTTCGTCTGCCCTCATCCGTTAGATCACCCACTTCATTATAGTGCCTGAGCAGTCTGGAAAACCATGCCAGTGAACCTGATTCGAGTGCCAGTAAAACCTGTTCGTGGCGGGATACGATTGCAAGATTGTCAACCACATTAGGATTCATGATGGGTTGCGAAGCACGACCGAACTGCGAACTGTCAGCCCAGGCCATTCCTACGGAATGATTCATGAGAGTTGTGTTCATTAATCGAACGGTTTCCATGGCCCTGCGAAGAATATTCTCTATATCCGCTCTGTCTACTTTTTCATTCAATAATGTTCCAAGTAATGCCTGCTCCAGCTCATCTCCGACTGTTCTCACAGGCGCCCCGTCTGGTGCAAAAGTTGGTGGTCCTGCAACAATCCTCGCGTAAGCCTTTAGTAACTTTGTTTTAAGTTGCAATTCCAATTCCAATATTCCATCACACTCATCATCCAGGTAACCCAGGCTCTTTACAGGATCCGATCCGGCATTCGCGAATATGCTGGCCGGTGCTGTGGTAGTCGGATCCGAATCCAAATCCTGATAGCCCTTCCAATGACCAAGATGCGTATCATATACAACATCTTTAAGTACTGCACGGAACCTGGAACTTTTTTCCTGATCCTTTGTAGGCGCGGGGCCATATACATATCCTCCGGCTGGTGTAAACCTAAACCGGATTTCAGGAAACTTTACCGAGGGCTTAATATATTGTCCGAATCCAAACGGAATCTTTTTTCCCTTCAGAAAATTATCACAGCTTCCGAGAAGAGGTTTTCTTTTAAAATCACTGTAAAATCCGGTGTCCGCTAATATTTTGTCTCCAGGATCTTTCGTTCTTCGGAAGGCCTTATTATTACCAACCTGCACGCGCCATTTAATGGCGGAAGCGCTTAATCCCAATTCATTTAAATGCTTTTGGGTTAAAGGAACTAAAGGGCCGCGCTTTTTAAAACTGGCCCATGCTTCCAGAAATGGTGAGATGGGTTTGATTCTGTTTTTAGCATCCCGAAATTTCACTTCATCAGGTTTTTTCCTGGA
The DNA here is from genome assembly GCA_963711345.1 of uncultured Bacteroidota bacterium. Classification (GTDB taxonomy): domain Bacteria; phylum Bacteroidota; class Bacteroidia; order Chitinophagales; family Chitinophagaceae; genus Puia. The sequence continues at coordinate 3,556,676 of CAVQDS010000002.1, forward strand.
AAGAATTTTACCCGTTTTTGGATCAATATAAAAAGTCTCAGCAGGTATCAGTTTGCGGTAACCTACCGGGTCTGGGATTTCCCAGTCGTAATTATCCATTGGTTCAGGAGAAGAACCCAGGCGCGCTATTGCGAAGGCTGGAAGAATTCTGATTTCGTGAATGTCATGTATCGCCATTGGTTAATTATCTTGATTTATTATGGATTTTATAACGGTTAGCGCCTGTTCATCAGCACTGCGAAGTGCTTTTAAATAAATCGCATGTGCAACATCGTTATATTCGAGTAGTTCGTCAATGATGATCCTGCTGTTCAGCAGCTGGTCCCGATGGGCCCTCCATTTATTCATTTCACGGGCAGGAAGGTTCAGGTTATAAGGAAGTTCAAATGGTGAAGCAGCGCGGGGCCCCTTGCGGTTTCCTTTTTGCTGCGGGATTGTTGTCAGGATATCTGAGATCGAACGGAGATTATACATCTCACCGAAAGTCCAGCTAACCAACTGCCCGTAAAAAGAAGCCGGTTTTATTTCCATCTGCAGGCAATGACTTAAATAAAGTAAAATCATTCTGTAACGCTGATTGGATAGCTGGGCCCAAAGAAGTGCCTGCTCATCTGTAATAATAGATGGATCAGGATCAGTACCAGGTAAATTCGTGGAAGGATTAAGCGGCACATGTTTGGAAGCCTGCCAACGTCCTGCTGCGGGGAAGGCCCGGTATATATGGAGGAAACGCTCGAAATGGGATTCCTCAGTAGAGGGCTTCATGCTGACTTCTTCCCCTTCACCTTGTTCAGCTATTTTAAAAAGGGCGGCTTTGGCATCTGCACGATTGGTTGCAGTCTCAATAATAATTTTGTGATCATTCGTTCCCCATGCACTGTGCGGCGACTGAAATTTTTCTGAGTCTTTCAGGAAATCTTCATTTTCAACACCGTCAAGCAGTTGTTGGATTTTCTCATAAATCATGCCCACGCGGTTGATTGCTTTCCCCTTGTTACCTTTTTGGGCGATCGCTTTAATAATATTCATTTCTTTAAGGAGAGTGGGATCATTCTTTTTTAAAAAATCTTCAGATGGCATTTCCGCCACAACATATTTCGCAAGGGAGTTTTTGGTCATCCTTTCAAGACTGAAATGAAACGGATAGAGTTTCGAGTCAAAAGGAAAATCTTCTCTTTGGAAAGTAAGCGGACCACCTATTGAATGAAGAATATTCTGTACTGTAATGAGATGTCCCATTTCTTCCCTTGCAATACCCAGAATTTTAACACGCCAGCTGTTTACGAGCTCTCTCTTGTCTTCAGGCACCTGCGCACCTCCGAGTGAAAATGCAGCATATAAGTATTGAACCATCAGGGCATGTTCAACTTCTGAAGCCATATGCAGAAAAAAAATGGCTTCATCATGAGGACATAATGGTGGATTATGCAGAGGAAGGCAATCATATGGCGCATCCCTCCAACCCTTTGCAGGTTTATAGGCAAAATAGTCCTTTTTCTTTTTTGACCTCTTTGGTATAACCAACTGCATGTGGTCAGAAAATCTTGAATAAGCCGGTTTGTTCTTTTTCACTTTGATACTGCCTGTGTTTTTTTATTTTTTTAAATATCAAACTATGCAAACAAAAGGCGTTCTTCTGAATGCAAATCATTCGTGTTATAAAATTTAGCGGCCCAGCTGTCGCTGGCTTGCAGAACAAGCGGCAATGGTTTTGGATTCTTACCCTTTGTTGTGAATGTATCCCTGAATAAAAAATGATCAACAAGCGCCAGAGCTTCAATAGCAAATACTGTTGCTATATCCTGATCATGAATTTCAATCAGGTTATCACCATTCTGCTCTTCTCCTCCTTCCGCAAGATTGGATGAGCCAAACCATACAACAGCGTCCGTAGTATTGAAACCGCAAACAATAAATTTGTGATGCACCTGATGACCGATCCCGACCGTTTCTTCCTGATCAAATGGAGGGGGCAGCTGTGTCGTTCCGGGTTTGCCGGTGACCTGAATACCGTTTTTAGTATTGGGTTTATACAAACTAATAGTATTCACAGAATCCGAAATTCCATAACTGAAAATTTTTTGCTGCTTATGCAGATTCAGAATCGCGGGGATGACAGGTCCCTTAACTGTCGGATCAGTATCCATGATGGCAAAAAGAACACTGCTTTTTTCTGCAACCACACGATTGGCAATATTCGTTAGCGTTGACAAAGCAAAAGCATTGGCGTGCGGGGAAAATGTTATACTCATCTTTGGAATCCCCTTGCCGTTAAAAGGAAATTTCTTTTCTGAAATCGCCGCACCCACAAATGCCTTTTCATTTACTCCGTCATTCCATGCTTCATCAAATGCAGCACTATAAGAAGCTGCGATGGTTGCATCATTAAATATGACGATATGATTTGAGTTGACATACATCCCTGTAATCGAAAAATTAGTTGAACCCGAAAGCACTTTAACAGCCTGCTTGCCTTTTTTTACAATGAGAACCTTATTATGTTGAAATCGCGCAAATTTACCCCTGATAATAGCCGCTGATTTTTTTGCAGATTTATTAAATGCAGCTTCAAACTGGTCCTCCGGTTTGGTGCCTGCTTTATTGTGATGGAGCGAAGCATTATCCAGAATCATCCGGATCCTTCCCTCTCCTGCCAGTTTAAGAAATGCAGTAATAATATCAGGTTCATTAAAATCGTAAGCCAGTACATCCAGGGAAAGGGATTCGTCCTTTACAACATCTCCGATCAGCGTAAATATTTTTTCACGGGCCGTGAAGCCGGACCAGGTATATTCGTCACTGAATGTATAGGTATTTCCATCGCTGTCTTTGCCCGCAACCTGTGAAGTATCAAAACTCAGCGCCTTCGCTTTAGGTCTGAATATTGCCTTCGGTCCAAAATGATGTACAAAAGCCTGTGATTGTACAAATCCCCTCGTGAATCCCAGATCAATACTTCCTTTTACAAATGGGGCCAAAATAATATCTGCCGAAACAGAAAGTGAGAGATCAATGGTTGTCAAATGATTCTCGTTGTCAAAATACCGGGGCGTTACGGTATAGGTATATTTTCCAAAGAAAACCTGGTCTCCCTGGTGAAATGAACCCGGGACATGCACCCAGCGGAATAGTTGATAAGGTGTATTGATACTCGATTTCGCAGGTTCTGCAGAATTTTGCGAATGACCTTCAGCACTGGCAAATTGCAGCGAATTAAATAGATAAAAAGAGGGTTTACCCTGGGGCGTACATTGAATAGTAAATCCTGCCAGCCTCGTAGTTTTATTTTTAGGCAGATTGAATGCAAGCAGTGTCTTTGCATCACCCTGGTAAAGCCTCACGGTGAATCCGTTTTTAGTATTTTGAGAAGCCATATTATTATAATTATCAAAATTCAATAATCTCAGGCCTGTTTTGCCTGTGTAATCAATTCTGCAATTCCAAACTTACCAGCCGAATTCAAAAATTGTTTATCGGGAGTAAAATGCGGATGCTGGTTAAGATAAGAATGGCTGTCTCCATCCAGTAAACCAAAGAATACTTCCCCGATTATCCTTCCACCTACAGGTCCCATGCGGATGGGTGTATCATTATTTTTAAATTCCTGCATCGCTTCGGCTAAAACATAAAACCAGAGTGGTGCTTTGTTTTTAAATGATTTATCAAGACTCACCAATGGTTTATTATCTTTATTCACTCCGTCCTGATTGGCCTTACCAATTTTTAAAAGATCGTCAGGAATTACAGGTTGTCCCATGGATCGCGCCACATCCTGCCCGGACGGAAGACCCATACTTAATCCCCTCAACAGGTTTCTCTGTGCGAGATTTCCAACCTGAGTTGCAACAATTGGCGGCAGATTTTTAAGCGGGTTAACTAATGAAGTATCAATTTTATATGCCGGCTGAATCCGCTCTTTACTAAACTGATTTGCATTATTTCCAAAATCATAAAAAAGCCTCCAGTCAATCGCCCAGGTACTGGGAAACTCCCTGAAACCAGTGAGGCTGGTAAAGGGATCTGAAGAGAAAATATCAAACCTGTTTGGCAATGTTGTATTCAACCTGTACTCAGGACGAACCATGGAATGTCCGAAACGATAAGCGGCAACAGAAAACTCGACCGGCATATAAGGAAATTTATACCAGTGATAAAATTCGAGGTTTGGCTTTTTATCCGGTGATGGATATATCCTGTCTACCATATCCTGGCCCAGGATCGTTGGTAAAAAATCATGGATGATTACCCATTGATAATGCCAGCGGACTCTTTTCTGCACTTTTTCGATTGGATCATCTGGAAATAAATCTACTATCCGGTTATGGAACCTGATAAACATCGCTTCGAGTTGCGAAACAATAACATTCTCATCATTACGCGGATCGCCAATGATAGCTCGTTTCGGAGCTCCGGTGTCTTTTGGATCCGGAGTATTTCTCGCCAGGTCACGCACATTATTATCAAATGGACTTCCGGTGAGTTGTCTTGAACTCAGCAGAAGTTTTTTTCCATCCTGGAAATATAGATATGGCTGGTCATCTGGTCCCCGCCCATAAATATTATCGAGATCAAACCTAGGTGTTCTGAAATCTTCCAGGGCATCCGGATCATTTTGTTTCATCAGGGAACTCGCCGGATCGAATGTGATATCATGATCAATAAATTGTCCGAGATAAGTATATCCGGCATGAATGCCCGTATTTTCTTCATCATCCCGGGGATTCGCATCTTCCGGAGTCGGTGGATCGTCGGGATCAGAAATCATTTCATCTCCCAGTTTTTTAAGAATATCCTGACTAAAATCAGCCTTTGGCAGGGTTCTGAACATTCTTCCGAATCTTCCTTCTGAAGTATTGGATTGACTTGCGGCATCGAGGCCACGTAAAATTCCATGTCTCGTAAAAGCTACCTGTTTCATAGATTTTTATTAAAGGTTTTCGAAATAATTATTATCTCTTTTTATTTCCCTCCTGCCATGACTTGTTTCTTAATATAAATATCATTTCTTTCAGCAGCAGCCTGCCGGACCCTTGCTGATTGTGCAGGCTTAAGTGTGATGGTCTGCGACCCGGCGATAAAATGGACCTCTTTATTCTGAAGCTGACCATTTTTCAGTTCGATCTGATGTGGAAGAGGAATAGCTGTTGTTCCACCACGAATCAAATCAAAGAGCCGTACCCTTGAACCAAATGAAGTATCGCAATTACTCACCAGGTCATATTCGATATCAGCTATTCCAACTTTGATTGAATTCGTTTTTCCGCAGGGGATAAATAAGTCGTTGAGGGAATCATAACTTCCATCATACACTTCCTGGGGACTTTTTTTCCAGCGGGCCGATTTACCCACAAATAAAATGGTATCATGTACCACTGCCCCACCCTGACTGCCACTGTTCGGATTGCTGATGTTACTGTCAGGTGTATTTTGTCCGGATGAAGTATCCGGTTTCGGTGGTCCGGTCGTATTAGAGTTGTTACAGGAAATTACCGCCAAAGCGATGAATAGAAAAAAACTGATTTTCATAAAAAAGGTTTAACGCGAACTCAAAATAATATGGCTGACAAGTATATCTTTCTTATCGATATAGTACACTGCTCCTTCCGGAAAACTTCCTACCTCCCTGTCGTAAGGCAATTGGTTTAATACAATAAAATATTCATCCGTCTCTCCCAGCAAACGCAGGTTTTTCCCCGCATCGGAACTTAAAAGGCTTAGAGAATAATTAGACTTTACTGCATTACTGTCCATGCCTGTGTCGGTCCTGAAAATAAATTCAATCCTGTGTTTACTTCCGGTATTGGTGCGGTCGTCAGAATAATTTGCGAGTGCCGTCTGTTTTGCGATTTGAAACAGGATCGGAAAAAGGGCCACCATGGCCAGCAGGATTGCACATGTTCTGACAAAACGAAGACGCATGCGACCAGGCCTTTGAAATTTATGCAGCAGATATAAAAAAATGGCACTTAAACAAATAAATGCAATGACGGCCCAGATTGAAAACCGGATAAATGCATCAGATGTAAGTACATCATAAGAAAAAATCAGATAAGAAGTATAACTCAGCCGAAGTGACTCCGTTGTAATTCCAAAACTATCATAATAGGTATGCAGGTACACCCATGCTATAAAATAGCAGTATATGCCGATGATAATCAACAAGTCCCTGATACCCGAGAGTGACATGGCTTCCGTTTAAATAGAATTCTGTCAGAAATTTAATTTTCCAGGTATAGATAAAACTTAAATCGTGGATTAGCGGTAACCTTCCGAAATATTTTAGCAGCAGAATAAAGATAATGAGTTAAAATAAAAACCCGGCTAAATTTTCTATGAACTAATAATTAATCTCCGATCCGGGGTTTTTACTAAGTAAAATCATTTAGGCTGAAGATTAAGGAAATTCATATCCGAAAGTCCAACCCCTGTCCTTCGCCATATAAATACAGTTGCGTTCGGTAAGTGCGGAAATAGTAAGTGAAGGATTGATTCCTAAAGGACGATTCACTATCGATCCGTCGCTGATATAGAGCCCTTCATAAACCGAATCACCACGGACTCCGGCAAACACCTGCCCTTTGTGATTTACCACTCCCTTCGAAGCATCATCTCCCATGATGCAGCCACCCAGCGGGTGAACCGTAACCAGCCGGTCTGAAAATATTTTTGTCCAGAGCGGGTTCCTTGTATAAACTCCATCAAGTTCTCCGGTCAGCTCCAGCAATTTATTACTGACTTTTTCGAAGACAGGCTGCTTACCCGCAGCCGGCCATTCAATCCGCAGCCTGTCTTTTTCCAGTACCATTTGTCCCCGGTCATCATCACGGGTCATGACAAGATAAGTCAGCGTGTGATTGGTGGCACCGTGATAAGGTCCGCGGAAAAAACTATCAGTAGCCCGAAGAAATTTTTTCCAGGCATCATAAAAACCCGTACCTGTATTTTTCCCCTCGAGACCTGCGGCTGTTGAGATAAGTGTTTGAAAAGATTTAGCCATGAGTCCGGGAACCACACCTTCTTCAATTACCATGGCATCCGGAGCATCAGCGCCGTTTCGAAGATCAATAATACTCGCAATATTCGGACCGATCGGATCTTCGATATTATTAGGCCTTGTGCCTATACCTATCGAATTTGCGCGCAATTCGTTATTATATCCGAAAGCAAGGAAATCTCCATTCCCCGAAAAATGATGACCTGCCAGCTCTGAACAGGACAGACCATTTTGTGCGGAGCGAAGCAACAATTCAGTTGACCCCAGCGATCCCGCAGAGAGCACTACAACTTTTGCTGTAATAAAATTTGTCGGTGCATCGTATTCTTCATCTCCGGTAACAAAGAGATTATAATGAACTTTCCAATCGCCGTTTTGCAGTTCTACAAACCGAACATTCACCTCTGTATATATTTCTGCACCGTGATTTTTTGCGTCGGGCAAATAATTCATAATCATCGTATTCTTCGCAAAAAAGTTGCAGCCGGAGCAACACTCCCCGCATCCGATACAAGGTTTCTGTTCCACCCCTACATGATTGGGCCCGTCGATATCAAAGTTTACGTAAACAGGAGTATACTTCCATTTGTCTGCCACACCCATTTTTCCGGCGGCAGTTTTCATCGAATGTGCTTTCGCGGGAACGGGTCGTTTATCCGGATATGGTGTCGTCTTAAGCATATCATTTGCAGCACGATAAGCAAATTGTAATGTTGTCTGATCGTTCCTGAGTGCAACAGGCCATACCGGATCCTTCAGCACATCAGGCACAGGTTCCATGCCCACGTTAGCATTGATGAGTGATGTACCACCCAGTCCGCAACCCTGCACAATATTGATTTCTTTATTAACACGTACATCGAAGAGCCCAAACTTTTTCCCGATATGCCGCTCAGGTATATCTATCTGCGTTTCCGGAGAAGCAGCCTTGAAAGTATTTGGATATTCACCCGGTTGAAATTCCTTACCGCGCTCCAGCAGACAAACTTTCTTTCCTGCCCGCGACATACGGGAGGCTGTGATGCTGCCTCCATATCCGGAGCCAATTACAATAACATCATAGGATGATTTGATCTGCGAGATGGGAGATGCTAGTCTGGACATAATAATTTATTTTAAAGGATCCCTTATTTTAAATCGTGAAAGTGACTGATACCACAACGATGCGTAAAATCATTTTCAAATCTTCCTTCTGGCGCAAGTTTCTTGTAAATCTGCATCCAGTCATAAAATCGCGGATAGAGCTTTCCCACAGAAGACTGACCCTGGCCTCCCACATGATTTATCTGGCCCCAGTGCGGAATGCCTCCAAAACGATACAGAGCATCTTCAATACGTGCTAGTAATTCGAGCCCTCCGATCGTTTTACTGACGGTGGGAAATTCTATCATACAAACAAATTCATCGGCATCCCCATGCTGCATCGATAAATAAAACGGACTGCATTTTACAAACCGGAGTGAAAATGGCGCTGTCAGATATTGTCTGCCTTCATCCACACTTTGATTTACTATTCTGATAATTTCTTCTACGGCATCGAGATAGCTTTTTTCAGGTAGTGCGATCTCCGTCGCATATGCCGCGAGATTATTGTCCTTTCCAAGGTTGAGTACCTTATAACTTTTATCAATATATCTTTTGTCAGTAAGTGTATTAATTTCCGTCTGAACAAATGAGGGAATGATTTTTGGAAAATGATTGATCAGGAAACGGATGGCAGCATCAATTAAAAAAGTCGGAACGATACGGACAAATAATTCCGGCAATATTTTACGGTGACCTCTCGGTATCAAAGGACTTTTATATTCCTGATGAGAAATAATTCTTTCAGTTACCAGGCATTTGTGATCATTTCCATTAAATAAATAAGGACTTACCAGCACTTCATAATGTCTTCTGTCACGTAAAATTTTGCCATCCTGAAGTTCTTTTTTTACTACAGACCATTTGGAAAAATGCCTGGTTTCTTCCAGCATGTATTTGTTTGTCACTTCAATGACAACTGCATAGATGATTCCCATACAGCCCATACTCACTCCTGCTGAAAAGAAATAATTGTCATCCTGAATAAAATTTATCATCCCTGCCCCATGTATTCGTGCAGGACCTTTCGAGATTTCTTTGCCGGGTGAACGTTCAATCTGGTTTAATGTTCCATCTTCTGTGAGCAGGAAAATGGATCTCAGGTAATCGGGAAAAGCACCCAGGGTTATACCGGAACCATGAGTGGATGTAGATATGACTCCTGCAATCGTCTGTCCATCATAAGCCCCCATATTAATAAGTGCTTTACCAAGTTTTTCCAGCTCCCTGTTTACATCCCTGATTCGGATTCCACATTCTACGAAAAATAAGTTATCACCGCTTGTATTCAGATCCAGTTGTGCATTATCGAATATCTGGTCGAGCTCATGTGTATCAATCATCCAGTCCCTGCTTATTGCAATATCAGAAGAAGAATGACCCGATCCGATGGCCTTTACTTTAAGTCCGTGTTTGCGTGCATCTTCGAGGATATCGCGTAATTCTGACAAGCTGTTTGGTTTGGAAAACCTAAGTGGATCGGCATTCTGGTCATTTACATAATTCTTCCATCTCTTGCGTGAAATTGAAATGCTGGATTTTGATGTTGGCATTGTCATGCATGGATCATTTACTGACTTACAAGAACCGGATCTTTTTCGCCAAACCAGGATATGCGATTCACAGGATCATTGTCAGACGTAAGATCTTCCGCCTTCTCAAAAACGATCTGTCCGTTCATTCCATCAGAAATCCAGGATTCTCTGAAGACTGGATTATCTCTGCCCGGATCCGATTCAATATTTTTTTTGTAGGAAGCATAATATGTGATCTGAGCTTTTTCTTTATCCAGCTGAATCATAGCATATCCGTTGAATCCGACATCCTGCATTTTCGAACCTATCCCATCAGACAATGGTATACTGTCTGCCGTACGCTTGTCATATAAAACCAGTTTTCTGCTTTTCGCCTCCGAATCAATCACAAAACGTCCGCTCGTATGCTCATCCGGCATTCCACCGTTACCAATGCAACGACCATATGCCGGAATATGTTTATCACTGAGTTCATTCTTTCCATACATTGAAAAACGGTGTTCATGACCCCAGATCCATATTATGCCTTTTGAATCGGGAAATAATTTCCTGAGCTGAAGTGCCGGATTGGTGAACTCAGATTCGCCGTGAAAGGCCGTTACATATTGATGATGTGTGAGTACAATGATGCCACGCTTATTTCCATCGGTCAATACTTTATCCCTAATCCAGTCTGCAACTGAATCGGGAAGATTAAGATTGTTATTGTTTGGATTGAATCGGAGTATTCCTGTTTTGAGTGACTGATATCCTGTGTCCAGGCCGAGTATTATCCAGTGATCCGTGCGCAGACAAAAACAGGGAGCTTCCTGTCCCGAAAATATTTCTGTGCCCGGACTTCGTATGCCGAATTTCTTAGTGGGATCTCTGATCATTTCAATATATGATGCTCCCGACGAAAACATTTCATGATTGCCAATTAAAATAAAACTTCCAATCCTGCCCCTTGGCCACAACCCTTCATTTGATTCTCCGCTCCAATAATTTGCCTTCATTTCTTCCGGATCACCGGAAAAATAAGTATCCCCAAGGTGTACTGTAAAATCCGGGTTTTTATCTTTGATGGATTTTCCGATAAATTCTGACTGAACGGTGTCCGTTGCCCAGTCGGCCGCTACTCCAATGGTAACAGGTCCTGAATCCTCAGGATTCATAATATCATGGATGCTGTTATGAATCACAGGATATTTAAATGGAGGTTTCACGCGCCAGTCATGGATCAGCCAGCCAAAAAAGTTGTTGCTGAAAAATTCCTGCACTTTATTCAGCATCGAAACGGCTGGCTTTTTTTGGATGCCCTGGTCGGCCTGAATGGAATAATGGTTGTTGGCACTCCCGTGCCTGGTCAGTCCGACGTAATTTTGTAAAGTTCTTCGGGGCATAGTTCAATGATTTTCAAAAATTCATTCGAAATGAAGCTATTGAACATCAGAGACCAACAATCAGATCTTGTTTTAATAGAAACGGAAAAATGCACAATCAGCAGCAGAAAAAAATCGGAGTTTATCAAACGATCCTACTTTAAAATAAGAATTTCCCATCGATTTATCAGGGCTTATTAAAAATCCTGGCAAAATACCGTCAAAATACCCCCGTGGAACCCCGTTATAATACCCGTTTCTAATGAATTTTCTACTCACGGGGATGCATAATCCATGTTCTTACTTTTATAATATTGATTCAAAACAAACCAGGCTTTTTTCTTTTCACCGAGTTCTGACAACAGTCCCTTCCTGTTATATCCCTGCTGATATACCGGATGCATCCTGGTTGGAGAATGATAATCTACCAGTATCCAGGCACAAACCCCTGCAAGATTTGGAGTTATATTGAATAACGCCACCTGGTCTTTGTAAATCTGTTCCTGGTATTCTTCACTCCAGGAAGAAGCTTCATCTTTAGGACCGGTATTAGCTCCGAATTTCGCTTCCCCTCCAAATTCAGAAATGATAACGGGCTTTTGATAAACAAATTCCCATTTTGTATCTGCCGGTTTCCCCTGCCATGGAACATACCATCCGAGATATTCATTGATGGACATAACATCAAAATATTTATATAATGTATCCCAAACACGGATATTATTATTTTTATACTGCTGATCATTGATTACAGAAGTAATTAGTCGCGTCGAATCCAGCAACCTGCATTTTTTTGAAAGATCAATTAATGATTTATCGCGATCAGGTGATGAATTTGTTTCGTTTGACAAGCTCCAGATTACCACACCGCAACGGTTCTTATCCCGTCCGATCATTTCAGTCATCATTTGATTCATTTTTTGCTGAACGGCCGGCGAAGAAAATTGTATCTGCTGGTATACAGGAATTTCATCCCAAACCATAATGCCCATTTTCTCAGCCATCTTAACCATATTTTCATTGTGCGGATAGTGGGCAAGTCTTACCAGATTGCAGCCAAGTTCCTTTGCCCATCCGAGAAGCACACTGGCATCCGCTGCTGAACTGGCCCGGCCACCTTTAAAGGGTTTCTCTTCATGAATATTTACAGCCCTGATAAATATAGACTTACCATTTAGTAAAATCCGGTTGTCCTTTGCTTCAATATTTCTAAATCCGATTTGGTCAGCCACTGTATCTGTTTCTGATTCGATGATCACGTTATACAGTTTTGGATTTTCGGGGGACCATAATTGAAATGCCGCAGAGAAATTTACCGACGCTATTCCATCCTGGTTGGATTTAAATATTTTATCCAGCTTTAATTCAGGAATCAATATCCTGACATCCTGAATTGAGTGAATACCATTTAGTTTAACCCATCCATTTATTTCTTTGAACGAATGTTTTCCCAGCTGTATAAAATAATCTTCGATAAAACACCTGGGTGTCAGAATCAGATTTACATCCCTTGTGATGCCTCCATAGTTAAACCAGTCAAATCCCAATGCGGGCAATCCTTCTTTGTTGCGCTGGTTATTGACCTTAACGACGATGGAATTCCTGCCTGATTTTACAAAATCAGTAATTTCAAACTGGAATGGCGTAAAACCACCTTCATGAGATCCAAGTTTTTTCCCATTCAGATACACATCGGCAGTAAAATTTACTGCACCGAAATGAAGGAATAAACGCTTGCCGGAATCCAATTCATAGTTAAAAATTTTTCTGTACCAGACCGTACATTCCTCGTAAGTTAATTCGGGCATTTGTGTGTTGAAGTCACCCGGAACCTGCAATGTAGGGCCGCCATCGAAAGAATATTCTATGAAATCTGTCTTTTTTTCTGGTTTTTTCTCCAGCCAGATTTGTCTCCAGTCACCTACTTCTGCCGGATCAAGGATAACGTCCCAGGTTCCATTCAGGCTGATCAGTTTACGTGCATCAGCATTCATCATAGCATTTTGTGCATGCAGGCTGCTAAAACCTGCTAGAATAATGATGAGGGTAATAGTGAAATTTTGGAAAACACTATCAACCGGATAAGACCGTTTTATTAAAATTTTTCTTCTCATCCGATTTGCAAGCTGAATTATAAATCAATTCACCTGAACAACCTCGTAGGCATCCTGTCCATCCTGAGAGATGGGCTGATAATAAGTATTGTTATAAACAAGGTATGTTTGTCCATCTATATCCTGCTGTACAGCTCCATCAGGGATCTGCGTAACAACAGCGCCTATTGGGGCAGCGACCACCTGGTAACCGCTTCCTGTATAAATGTAAAAAACTCCTCCATAATAAAAATAGGTATCGTTGCCTACCATGGTGGTTTCATAACCGGGAGGCAACGAACCGACTAATGCACCGATTGGTGCGGGTACTACGGTATAACCGCCTGAATAGGGCTGGTAATAAACCCCATCATCATAATAATATTGTTGATTGGCTATAGAAAAAAGAAAAGCATCCGTTGCCAGTGAAGCTGCAAAAAATCCGAGTGGGTGCCAGTTATGGCCCCAGTAATAAGGATGATAAGGATGATATACATAAGCATGTACAGGATGAAAATGGTTATGATACACATTTACATTTTCGTGAACGGCAACATTTCTCTGTACATTGACATTATCATGTACATTAACCGTTGTCCTGGCCGGTGCAGGACTTTGATGAAATACATGGTTACCTGTATTATAACTTCCTCCGTTGATTGTCGGATGGTATTCGGCAGGAGCAGGACGACTTACAGCTGGCGCAGGATGAAATGCGGCAGGTGCCGGTGCCGGCCGGCTGAAATTTTGCGCAGGTGCAGCTCCCCTGCTGCCTCCGCCTCCTCCACTAAAGTTTGGATGACTGAAACGCTGGGCATTTGTTTCCTGTGGAATACTTATCAAAAAAATCACGAGAACAACCAGACCCAGGGAAAAAGCAATTCGAAAAAACGTTTTCATACCTGAAATTTATCGTATAAATAATTTTATTTCTTTACAGGGCCCTTGACAAGTTTGATTTTTCTTGCTTTTGGCGGAATCATGAATTCAAAAAGTGCTGATGGAAGAGACGGGTTAATCTGCCAGTCAGACAGAACGGCTTCGTATTGCGGATTCATATTCCGGTTCGTATATACAATCACCATTTTCATCGGAAGGTTAAGGGCATCGTCAGATATCCAGAATTGGTAAGTCTTGTCGGCTGTAGTTCCTGCAATATGAAAACAATCCTTTCCATCGACTTTCGTCATGCCGAGGTAAATAAGGTTTTTGGATTCCGATAATATATCATCCACGAAAGAAGGATAAAAGAAATCTGCCGCGGGAAAATCTATATTATACAATTTATTTACGGTATCAATCATTTCCAAAATGGGTTTGGAAAGCGGGAATTTCGCATAACGATTCGTTTCCATTGAATAATAGGTAAGCTCGTTCCCATTATAATATATTGATCTGGCACCCTTGTCACCTTCGGCACGAATCAGCAACTTGTCAGGCCCCTGCATGTACAACTCTTCCTGGTCATCGTGTTTGACGAGTCCCAAATGCTGGCTTTGAACATCATAATGTGAACTCACTGTTACGTGGCAGGAACCAAGGTCTCCGATCATGGCAGCCATACGGTCGAGGATGGCAACCGCGATAGTGTCAATATTCATTTTTTGTGCGTTTACCTGGCTGGTAATAAGTCCGCAAATGAACAAACTGTAAAAGAATTTTTTAGTCATCTGTAATTCGTTTTAATTCAATAATCATTTGGATGATTAGTCAACAGAATCCAAATTTACTTCTTTTCTGAATGAATGAGGGAGTGGAGTTATTAATTGTAACGCTTATCCACACTTTCATGCGTGAAAGCCCATACGAGCGCTACAATCCATCCAACAAAGGTCCAGCCGAGGATAATATTCAACATCAAAATGGCATACCTGTTGGTTTTTCTCCTGTCGAAAGCCACGATGGTCGGAATAAAGTAAATGGCGGCGCTTATTAAAAATAGAAACATCATATAAAATAGCTTCTATTGGTTGAATATCCAACGATAACAAATTTACATATTTATTCCGTCTTCAAAATTTTTGCCGGGCTGGCCACAGCAGCTCTGGCAGAATGAAACGTAGCCGTTACAACCGCGGTAATTACAATCACTAGAGCGGATAAAATAAATGGAACCGGTGACAGGCCTGCATTATATGGAAATATGTTTAACCAGTTATTCATAAAAAACCAGGCTACAGGAAAGGCTATGAATGCTGCAATTAATGACAACCATAGATAATTTCTGGTGATCAGGGCAACCACTTCCGCGATACTTGCGCCAAGCACCCTTCGTATACTGATTTCTTTCTGCTTTTGTTGTGTTGTAAATGCTGTAAGTCCCAAAAGACCAAGACAGGTGATAATGATAGTGAGAACAGAGAAAGCCGCAAATATTTTTCCTCTTTTCTGATCGGCAGCAAATTGTGTATTAAAATCTTCATCCAAAAATTTATACTCAAAAGGCAATTGGGTGAAATATTTCTTCCAGACAGATTCAGCCTTCGCTATAGATGTTTTGATATCGCCCGGATTCAGTTTTACCTGAATAATATTGCTATTGGGCGAATAAAATAACAGTAGTGGCGCAATCGTATTATATAATGATTTCTGATTGAAATTTTTTACAACCCCAACCACTTCAAGATAACGATTTGAAGTATCGCCCGGGAATGTTACTCTTTTACCAATCGCATTGTTCCATGCAAAATGTTTTACCATGGCTTCATTCACCAGGATACTATGCAATGTATCAGCAGGACCTTCGAAATTTCGGCCTTTTACTATGGGGATACCCAGTGCGGTCAGAAAATTTTCATCAATACCATAATCTTCTATCCCTTTATCAACATGTCCGGTATTTGTCTGTACGGTAAATAGATTCAGGTTGAGTCCTGGAGTTCCCGGATAGTTATTGCCGGTTCCTACTGTTTTTACTCCTGGAAGATTGCGCAGTTCGTTATTCATAGCGAATATCTTACCGCGTTCGTCCTCACCGGTATTCACGGTTATGGTCATTACCTGATCCTTGTTAAAACCAACATCCTTTTTCCGCAAATAAGAAAGCTGTGCATGCACTACCCAGGTACAGATGAGCATGATCATTGAAATTGAAAACTGTATTACAACCAGTGAACGGCGGAGATTTACATTACCCGATGCTTTTGACAGAGCACCTTTTAATATACTAACAGGTTCAAAACTGGAAAGATAAAATGCTGGATAACTTCCTCCCACTAGTCCAGTAAACAAAAGAATACTTATAAGCAAAATAATATTGAAAGGCTGCAGAAGCGTTTGCATAGTAAATACCTTACCGGATATTGAATTAAAGGCAGGCAATAATACAATGACCAGAATAATACTTAGCAACAAGGCAATAAATGCCGTAAGTAATGACTCACTTAAGAATTGGCCTACCAGCTGTTTCTTTGTTGAACCTGCCACTTTGCGGATTCCAATTTCTTTTGCTCTGCGTGCTGATCTCGCAGTAGTCAGGTTCATATAATTGATGCAGGCGATCAGGAGCATGAAAAAAGCTACTGCTGAAAAAATCCGGATATATGACATATCACCTATTTCTTCCGGCTCACCTTCCAATGTTGAATGAAGATGTATATAAGTTATCGGCATCACGCCATATTGAATCTTTACGTTGAATTTTGCAAAAATCGGCGCCATATACTTGTCGTACATGGGGATCAGTTTTTTATTAAAGGCTTCCGCGCTGGTCCCCGGTTTCAACAGTACATAAGTAAAGTTGTTGAAACTTCCCCAGTTATCGTTGCCATTGTTGTTGCCTTTCAAGATGGTAGAAAACGATATCAGCATGTCATATCGCAAATGAGAATTTTGTGGAATATCTTCTATTACCCCTGTAACCTTATACAAATCATATACGGTCTTCATTGTTTTTCCAACAACCTGTGTATTTTTCCCAAAATATTTTTCAGCAAGTGTTCTTGTAATAACGATGCTGTTCGGATTATTCAGGGCATTGGCAGGATTCCCTTCCACAAATCTGCAAGTGAAAATGTTGAAAATGTTACTGTCAGCATAATAAATTTTAGTTTCATAAAAACCATTCGTACCCTTCATGAACAATGTTCTTTCCTTGCCCAGTAACCTGGTCGCTTCTTCAACTTCCGGAAAATCCTTTTTTAATGTAGCCGCCAGCGGAAGTTGTGTAACTGTCCAGTTCGTATTTTTATCTTTTTCCTGGATATATGAAACGATCCTGACAATACGATCGGCTTTTTCATTATACCGGTCAAAATTTAGTTCATCAGTGATATAAAAAATAAGGAAAAGGCTAAATGTAATTCCAATAGTAAGTCCCAAAATATTCAGAATGCTATACCATTTATCCTTTTTAAAATTGCGGAATGCAATGCGAATTAAGTTTTTTATCATGGATCGTATTTAATTCAATTATAAGATAACATCAGATAGTTTATCCTAAAAGATGCCAATTCTGTAATATACTCATAATCATTTTATTACGAATAGTTCTTTACAAGCGGTGTCCGATATTGATATGATGGGTGTTCAATTTTGACCAGACAATTCTGCCATTCCTGCTATCACTAAGAATCTTTTGATTAAATTTCTATGACGTTAAATCTTTAACAAAAGTTACAATAGTATGTCACCAGATACAAAAATGACCTGCGGAATAATTCTCCTTACAGTACCTACCATTCAGTATGGCGGATATTTTCTTTTAACTATTCTTTCAGGGAAACTAAAACTTCCACTAACAGATTTTCAGAAATCCATGTATCGTGCAGGCCATGCACATGCTGGCGTACTGGTGATACTTGCGCTTATAGCAGAGGTTTTGGCGGACAACACCAGTTTAAACCCGGTATTGGAAAAATTTATACGCATTGGGTTTCCATTGGCAGCCATTCTGGTAAGCGGAGGGTTTTTTGCAAGTGCTTCTGGGAAGAATATTACAAAACCCAACAGTCTGATTTCAATTTTGTATATAGGAATCCTGGTATTGGCTGCAAGCTCAATAATTTTGGGTATCGGGCTGATAAAAAATATCTAATCCCGTGGAATCCCAAATCAAAGTCTGAGAATTTAACTTTTTATTTCGTCGCGGGTTGGTTGTTAGTTGCAGGCTGCTTGTGATAGTTCACCACCAGGTCATGTATATCCTGTTTTCTCTGTTTTTTTAATGCCCGGATCTCCTGGCGCTTCTGTTTGGATGAAAGTGTATTATCCTGACGAACTGAATAAATCCTGTCATCGTAATCCGCTCTGATTGCATCTTCTTTCCTTTGCAGATTACTTGGACGGTAATAAGGTGATCCGTAAGGATAGTAAGCTCCATAAGGCAATCCATAATATCCGAAAGGGCTGTAGAATGGATAGTAACCAAACCCCACACTGATACGCGGCTGTACAACATATGCATAACTATGCACACCTGAAAATTTTTGTGCCTTAGCTGCAAACGCGAGACCCACACAAATCACAATGATCATTAACTTTTTCATAAATACGCATTTGATATACCTAAATAACGCTGAAAATATGCGAAGGATGTCTTCGATAAATGTTATAACGAATTGCTAACAATTCGGCCTCATTTAATTCTTTTTCGCAGCCCAGAGAATGGCATTGCCAAACATTTTTTTGAAGTTTTCCGAATGGAATATATTGGCATGGTGGCCCATCTGGAAGTAAATGTTGCGTGCTTTTATTTTATCGTTCGACCAGATCACCGGATGGTCCCCCATTTTAATATCTGAAGCCGGCTGATAACTGGATTCATCCACGTTGGCAATTACATGAACATTTGGCCTGGGATCTTTATCATAAGTATACCATTCATCATCAGGTATGGAAAAATTATCGGGCAGTCCTTTCATAACAGGATGATTTTTATCCTCGACCCGCACGGTTGCAGTCGCCCTGGCTGCGATATAGTTTTTCCAGCGTATCCCTCCCATGAACTGCGAAAACCAATCCCACATGGGATAACCGTCAAACTCTCCCAATAGTGATGCATGATGAAATCCAACCCAGCCGCCCCGCCCTTCTTCCATATATTTAATGAATGCAGCTTTGGATTGATCAGTCCACATATAAGGAGGATAATTCAGCTGGATAAATACCTGGAAATGCGACAGGTATTCGTCGCTTATGGAATCCGTATTGTTAATGATTTCAAAATCAAAATGCTGCTCCGCAGAAAATGCTTTCAGCCATTCCAGTGCAGCAACCACAAAGCCTTCATGAATACCACCTTTCTCAGTCAGTACCAGTGCATGGAAGGAAGGTTTCTTTGTTAAATTTTTTCCAAAGCTTAAGAAACAACCTGTCAGGAGAAGACATGTAAGCAAATAAAAAATGCTGCGTTGCTTCATCTGGTTATTTACAACAAGATAAAGATATCATGGGAATCGGTGACTTATAATAAGGGTTTGATCGAAACTGCCGCACCACCACCGGGAGCAAGTTTGAGAATCAGCTTACTCGACTGGTCCACTTTTATTTTTCTGATCCGGTATGCTTCCGGGTTTTGCAGCCAGTCAGCATTTTCACCATCTTCATAAAGGGTGGCCTCATAACTCTTTCCTTTTTCAAGGAAAGAAAGATCGGCTGTCATTTCACGGCTGTGCTCGTCGGTAATAGCTCCCATAAACCATGCGTTTCCGTCTTTTTGTTTGCGCGCGATCAGGATATAATCCCCGGGTTCTGCGGAAAGAATGCGAGTGTCATCCCAGTCCGTCGGTACATCTTTTATGAATTGAAAGGCATCCATATGTTCTGTATAATTTTCAGGTAGATCTGCCGCCATTTGTAGAGGACTGTACATAGTAACATAAAGAGCGAGCTGTTTGGCAAGTGTAGTATGAACGCGACGGCTGCTATCGCCTGAATAATGATTGAGCTTGAAGATACCGGGTGTATAATCCATGGGACCTCCCATCAGTCTGGTGAAAGGCAGTATCGTTTCATGTTCGGGCTGATTACCATCTGCGAAGGCATTGTATTCGTTTCCCCTGGCGGCTTCACTGGCCAGGAAGTTCGGGTAAGTTCTTTGCAAACCAGTGGGACGAACGGGCTCATGTTCATCGATCATGATCTGGTAATAGGCAGCTTTTTTTATCGCACGCAGGTAGTGGTTTATCATCCATTGGCCATCATGATGTTCACCCCTTGGAATGATTTTACCTACATATCCGGTCTTAACAGAATGGTATCCGTGTTCATTCATGAATCGAAAGGCTGTATCCATCTGTCTTTCATAATTCGTTGCTGATCCCGATGTTTCATTGTGCATGATCATCTGAACGCCCTTACTGCTTGCATAATTTTTAATTTCATTCACATCAAAATCAGGATACGGCGTTACAAAATCAAATACGTTTTCTTTCCAGTTTCCAAACCAGTCTTCCCATCCAGTATTCCATCCTTCCACCAATACTCCCTGTATGCCATTGGCTGCAGCAAAATCGATATAACGTTTTACATTGGCAGTATTGGCCCCATGTTTTTTATTGGGAATTAGTTTTCCTCCTGCATCAACGCTGTCTGGAAAGTCCGAATAACTCCAGGTGCTTTTGCCTGTTTGCATTTCCCACCATACGCCAACAAATTTCATCGGTTTTATCCAGCTGGTATTGGAAATCACAGATGGTTCATTCAGGTTTAATATCATTTTTGATGAAAGGATATCCGTTGCTTTATCGCTGACTATAATGGTTCTCCAGGGAGTATGAAATGGCGCGTGCAGATATGCTTTGTTTCCGACGGCGTCAGGAACGAGGCGGGCCGACAGCTGATCAGTTGCACCATCCACATGCAATTGCATGGCCGGATAATCCACCAGTGCAGCTTCATGGATATTTATATATAATCCTTCCGAAGTTTTCAGCAACAGCGGTGTTTGTACTGAATAACGGTCAGGTGCAACCCTTACTGCAATAGCGGTGCTGGATTCCACCAACGGTTTATTGTCGATGGCACTAAGGGAGCAGGTCGTATAAGGATATTCGTTACTATCGTAATCACCCGGGATCCAGAAAGCCTTATGGTCTCCTGTGAAATTAAAATGAGTCAGTTCATCTTGTACAATAAAATACTGAAGCCCTTGTTGTTTTGGAAATACATACCTGAATCCTACCCCATCTTCAAAAACCCTGAACACAATATCGAGCAAACGGTGTCTTTTATTTTTTTGTGTGAGATGAACCACTAATTGTTTATAATAATTGCGAACATTCTTTAGTTCTCCCCAAACCGGCTGCCAGTTTTCATCCACTGTTTTTTCCTCTGTTCCGGTTATTACAAAATCCTTATAAAATAATGAGTCGTCATTCAGTGAAAATCCAAGGGTTGAAGAAAGAATAACAGGCTTTTGATTAAAGGAAACTGAATACGAAGGCACGCCGTTTTCATCCAGGGTAAACCCGAGATTTATTTTTCCCATGCTGACGGAAGCTGCATTTTTTGATTGTGCAAAAACAGATTGAAATATCGTGCTCCATAATATGCAGAAACAAACCTTTTTAAAGATCATGCGTTATTTTAATTAGTTTGAATTAATTCGGATGCTGATTGAAACTGCTTTGCCTCTAAAAGTTCCTTCCCTAAAAGCGGTTCGTAAAATTGGTCAAATTCGCTGCTGTAAGAATAGGTTAACCGGTCTGTCCTGTAAGGATGCAAAGTGATCTTTTGAGGAGTGGTAAATTGTAAAACATTAGCAGCACCCCGATATACCCGGACCTTAACGGATCCTGGCTCCATGCTAAATTTTGTATCCCTGAATCCGGCTTCAACATGTCTCGAATGCCCATTCACTTCAAGTATAGAGGGCTGGGTAAGCAGGGTTATCACTTCAATCGAATCTTCCATCTCCGCTTCGATCCCTTTTTCAATATCGACCAGTTTAAAATGATAAGGTTCTGGAACTGTATTATGTTTATATTTCTTAAAAAAAACAACTGCAACGTCTTTACCAAGATAAGGAGAAGAATTCTTTTTCCATACTGATTTATAATAATTCAGTAAAATAGAGAATCCTTCGTTGTGATTAATTTCAGGGGCAAGGTGATGCCCTTCGGGATAATCATTCCAGGTAATAATATTTATAATAGGAACATCTTCATGAATGCCAAATTCCAGCAGTTTCCTGAAATTATAGGAAAGTCCGGTAACGATATATTTTCTTTCTGATTTTTCGGTTCCGGCTGCGGCCGCCCCTTCTGCACTGTAAATATTCCAGGTACCCCGTTCCAGCAGTTTGGAAGTATAGAAATCACAGAATGCCGAACCCATGAATGTTCTTTCCCTTTTTTTGCAGGTGGCTGCAACCATTTCACCGATGTAATTCTTACTATAGGGAATTGTCCATATCCAGCATGCAGGGAAATAATCCAGGTATTCGTTCAGCTTTTTGCTGCTGATTTGTTCATTGATCAGAAATGCGCAGGCGAATTTTTCGTGAACTGCATCTTCTAATTTTTTATATGCAAGAGCAATATAGTAAGGTTGCGAAAATCCATTCAGGTCAGCTGGAATATCCGCCATTCCGTCTCCATTCCATAAATAAACGATTAATCTGCCATCGGGTGTCCGGAGCCAATGGGAATTATTTCTTCCAACTTCATTAAAGATATCATTCATTCTTTTTGCGTAGGATGCAATCCTGCTTTCCTGATTGCCTCCGGAAGGATGGGAAATACAAAATGTAAAATAAAATGGAATATGCTGCGATTCGGCTACTCTGAAATAAGCTTTGATAATACTGTCCCAGCTCTCAGTTCCAAGCGGATAATAAAATTGAAACCCGTCGATGCCACTGGCCCGGGCCGCCCGCATTTCGAAAGCGACGGCACTATCCAGAGACGCTTCCTTTAAATAAGAATCTTCCATTGGCAATACCTGGGTAAGTCCCCCGATAGAAGCAGTAATGTTTCCTGAAGAAGAATAATAAGCAGGATCGCAGCTGTCTTCGAATTTATGCCCCTTAAAACGGATAATATTGGTCATGCAATGCGCGATCACCAATTTCCTGTTGCTGACCGGAAGGGCCAGTACATCTTCCTTCTTACCGGAATTTTGTGCTGTAATGCTTCCGGAAAAAAAGTTTAATGCAAGGAGCAAAACTTTCCATCTATCCTTACAGATCAGGCTGATAAGATACATAGTTGCCGGTTAAATATGCAAACAGGAGTAATCGGGGAATTTGGGAATTAAAATATAATTCCCAAATTCTCAAATTATTTCCCGGCTTTTGTTTTTATGATTAATAGCCGGGATTTTGTTGTGAGGCCACTTTTGGATTCGAATTGATCTCACCAATAGGAATTGGCCATGCATATGACTTGTCAGTCCATACAAAAGGCGCACCGTTCAGTGATCTTGCTGTTACATATAAAGCATCTTCAGACGCTCCCAGATGCCAGCGACAAACATCAAACCACCAGGAACCTTCATTGAATAATTCGGCCCATCTTTCATAATAAAGCGGATTATTGCCAAGTACCGGGTCATTGGCATTCGCAGCGGATGTAGCACCCGTGAGGCTTGTATAATCAATTGGAGAAGGCGAATCAACAGGATAATTATAAGCCCTGCGTTTTACTTTATTTAGATATTCCAGTGCGGTTGCGTTGTCGCCCGTTGCTGCAGCTGTTTCCGCGTAAAGAAGATAAACATCAGCCAGCCGGAGAATATATTTGTTGTTACCTTCTTCGGGATTGTTACCAATATTATTAAACAGACTTGCATACTTTCTCATGCCCCATCCATATTCGGAATTCAGATTGGCGTCTCCGAAAATATAACTTGGCCTTGAAACGGGGTACCAGTCTGAAGATGCAGGAGCTGCCCATTGGAGTGAATCCAGCCAGGGCTGTACACAATTCACATACAGACGCGGATCTACAGTACCATTGGTGCGTGCTGCGAGGGCCTTTGCTTTATAAACAGGATCCATCACCATTTTAGGATTGGAAAAACTGGCTGGTTTCGTGTTATCGAAGTTGGGGTTGTTCACAAGTGTGTACGTACCCAGCGTATAGCCAAACCGTAAAACATTCACATCATGAAGACCTATATTTCCTCCGTAACCCATCGGATTGGAATTCTGTTCTGTTCCGTCAGTACCCAATGCGTAGGGAGACCATATCAATCCATTGATGGAAGTTGCATTTGCGGGTCCACCATATACTCCATAGTCACCATTACTATTCGGATCAATATTCAGTTCAAATATGGATTCCTGGTTAAATTCATATGTCGGATCACCGATGAAAGAATTTCTGTAATCACTGTAACTCATCAATGTTTTACCACTTTGCTGGATAACGTTAAGCAGTGTAGTCTTTGCATCGGTCCAGTCTTTTGTAAAGACATATGCTTTCCCTAACAATGCCTGGGCCGACCATTCGGTGGCTCTTGCAATATCATTGCCCGTCCATACCTGGCCTTTTAATAAGGTAGCAGCCTGCTGAAGATCACTGATTATTTGAGCCCAAACCGCTTTGATCGAACTGCGTGGCTGTTGGGTGGTTTCGAGACTGGTCGGTAATCCGATAAACAACGGAACACCGAGTGTATCAGTAGGAGAAGGATTTACCAGGTTATCTTCCCCGAATAAATTCTCCAGCTGAAAATAATAATATGCCCGCAGAAAATAAGCCTGGCCTCTGGCGAAATTGAGCGCCTGAAGATCGCCGGGTTTTGCATATTTAGCAGCATATGAATCGTCCGCAGCGAGCGAAACATTGCAGTTTTTAACACCAACATATAAAGATTGCCAAACACCGCCTTCCATACCATTGGTGGGATTAAGTGTATTGATTGCAACAAAGCCTCCGAAATCACCCGCACCATATTGTCCATCGGATGTATGGGTTGCATTTGCCATCATTTTAGTCAGGTAGTCGAATCCAAACAGATACTGATCCCTCAGATTTGAATAACAGGCAGCCAGAACGCTGTTCACGTCATCCATCGAGGCTGGATAATTACCCGTTGCATATTGATCCGTCGGACTCACTTCGGAAGTAGGCGCTTTGGTACAGCCGCCCATAATTCCAAGTACCAGGATGAAAGAAATTATTTTCTTATACATTTTATTTGATTTAAGTGGATTAAAAATTAACATCCAGACCAACTGAATAAAGTTTGGTTTGCGGATACTGCGGCACGACATCTACACCCCTGGTAGTTACACCAACAGAACTGCCAACAAAACCTGCTGCAGCCTGCTGAGAATAAGAACTTCCGAGTTCGGGGTCAAGACCGGAGTATTTTGTGATGGTAAACAGATTATTTCCCATTACATACAACCTTGCGTTTTTAACACTGATCTTTGAAAGAAAACTGTTTGAGAATGTATAACCGATCTGGAGATTTTTCAATTTCAGATAACTTCCGTTTTCCACATAATAACTGCTTACTGAATTGTAGTTTCCATTTGGATCCGCTGTAACTGCCCTTGGCTGATTTGTCAGACCGTTGGTGCCGAAATAAGAATCATTAAAAACCTGGGTAGTCGTATTTCCGTCGGAAAAAGGAAATTGTTCATAAGCTTTCACTCCATTGAAAAGATCCACACCTGCAACACCATTGAACAATGCAGCAAGATCGAAACCCTGGTAGTTTAAGACGATATGAATACCATATACCAGTTTCGGATTCGGATTACCGATCACCTGACGGTCATTGGCATCAATTACTCCGTCTTTATTTACGTCCTGAAACCAAAGGTCACCCGCTTTTGCAACGTTGCCATTAACAGTCTGGACTGATGCGTCTTTGTCGGTTTTGAAAATACCCAATACTTTATATCCATAGAATGAACCGAAAGGCAGACCTGCTTTTGTAATCGTTATGTTCGATGTACCCATCAGGTTATAACCACTTGCATCGTAATTATTGAAATAGTTACGACCATCATACAACGCATCATTCGTAATATTATCAAGATTGGTTACTTTATTTTGATTAAAGCCCATGGTAACACTCACATCATATCCGACCTTGCCTGCATGATCCCGGTATCCTAAAGTGATGTCCTCACCCTTGCTGCTCACATCTCCGATATTTACAAAATAGGGAACAGTGAAACCGGAACTTTCCGGAAGCGGTAATGCATACAGCATATTCTTCGTGATACGATCATACCATTCGAATGTGAAATATAATTTTCCTTTTAAAGCTTCTCCGTCCAAACCCAGATCGGTTTCATATACTGTTTCCCAATGAAGATTTGGATTCGGTACTGAGTTGATAGAATTGGCGATCAGCAGCGGAGCGCTTGGCGCAAAATTCTGTCCTCCATTTGCAAAACCTCCCTGAGTGCCCATAAACTGACTGTAGGTAGCTAAGTAAGAGTAAGGAGGGATATTGCTGTTCCCAAGGCTTCCATAACTGCCACGCAGTTTAAGTGCATTGAATAATGACACGTTGTTTTTAAAAAAATCCTCCTCACCAATATTCCATCCCGCAGAAACGGCGCCGAAAAGAGCTTTCTGTTTATCAGGGCCGAAGACAGTATAATTCGCATCCTGACGGATGGAACCAGAAATCATATACTTGTTATCAAAATTATAGTTCAACCTTCCAAAATATGATTTGATCAATCCGTTCGGATCGTCTTTACCGGAAGTGGAAATCGTGGATGCAGATGTTTGCAGGAAAGAATATCCGGGAAGTCCGATTGCCGATTCCGTAGTATTTATATTATTGTAGTCTGAAGTGATTTGTTCGTAACCAATGATCGCGTTAAAATGGCTTTTACCAAAAGCCTCATCATAAGTAAGCACATAATTGCTGAGTACCTGTGTGCTCAGGATTGAATATTTTGTAAGCGAATTAGTAGGCGGAGTGCTGGGTCCAAAGTTTTGGTTATTCTGAAAATAATTCTCGTTCTCATTGTAGTAGGAATAACCAATATTTGTTCTGAACGAAAGGTGAAGTGGTAATTTAATTTCGGCGAAAACATTTCCCTGCAGATTGTCCTGCGTATTATTAATATTGGCTGACTGCACAACTCCCAGAGGATTCGGACCACCAAAAGTAATCGGGTAACCCGGAGGAACTGTTCCATAAGTCCCGTCTTCATTAAATTCCGGAATGATGGGAAGTGACCGGAAAGGTGCATTTTTCAGCATGGGCACATTGGATGCTACAGGCGCCGTTGTACGAAGTGAAAGGGCTAAGTTTTCACCGATTCTGACAACGTCTCCCAATTTGAAATCTGTATTGATGCGGACTCCGCCGATATTGGAATAGTTATCGAGAAAAATTCCTTTCTGTGCATTATAGAATCCGGAAAACAGATAATTCGTTACGGGTGACGACCCAGATACTGAAAGATTGTAATTCTGCTCTGTGCCATTACGATACAGAACATCTGTCCAGTCGGTGTTAGGGAGCGTATCCGTTTGCGTAGCATTCTGAAAAAATGAAGGATTCAATACGTTCTCCATTTTGATATACTCATTCGTGTTGAGCATATGAATCAGTTTCGGCTTGGTTACGCCATAACGCATATCGAAATTGACCGAAGGTTTTGAACCTGACCCTTTTTTTGTTGTGATCAGGATAACACCACCGGCCGCTGCAGAACCATAAATGGCCGCAGCACTCGCATCTTTTAAAATATCTATGGTGGCGATATCCTGTACGTTGATATTATCACTGGGCACCTGAACGCCGTCAACCACATACAGCGGATTTGGCTGATGCAATGAAGACAGACCGCGTATGATGATAGTTGGCTGTGCTCCGGGTTCGCCTGAATTCTTGATAACTTCCACACCTGCAGCTCTTCCCTGTATCGCGCTGGCTGCATCGGTTACCGGAAGATCCTTGATGGAATTTCCTGCTACAGAAGAAACAGAACCCGTCAGGTCTCTCCTCTTCTGCGTTCCGTATCCGACAACAACTACTTCATCAAGATTGGAACGCGTACGTACCAGTGAAATGGTATAAACTGATTCTCCCTTCAATAATATTTCCCGGGTTTCAAAGCCTACATAGGAAACGACCAACGCTTTTGTGTTGGGCTTTACACTAATCCTGAAATAACCGGCGGAAGAAGTTGTAACACCCGCAGCATATCCTTTTGGAGTAATGGTTACTCCCTCCAAAGGGTTACCCTTATCGTCTGTTACGGTGCCCTGTACTTCGGCCGTTTGTGCGTGAGATGATTGGAGAATGAATAGAAGGCACAGGCTGTTGAGCAGCCTTTTCAGCAATCTGATTTTTTTCATAAAAGCAATTATTTTGGTGAATCGTTAGTAAGAATCAAAAAAACTAAGATTTGAAAGCCATTACAATTTATATGGACAGAATATGAATAATATTCAAAAAATGATCATTCATTCAATTATAAATTGTTGAATGATAATATGTTATAAACATATTAATAAAATTTATATATGAAAGAAATAAGATGATTACATGGTTTTTATTTCCATGATCCGGTGTTCGAACTCGTCGTTGGGAACGATCGATTTGTTTTTAATCTTGGTTTTATAAGTGTAAACCGTATTCACTGAATATTCTAAAATCTGTGCTATTTTTTCATTGTCGTGTATACCCATTCTCATCAGGGCGAAGATGCGCAGGTCGGTGGTAAGCAGTTCGTTATCTTTTAGTTTTATCTGGTCTTCCTTTTTAAAAAGGGAATTAAATTCTGCAACAAAGTCCGGAAAAAGCTTGAGAAATACTTTATCGAAATTTTTAAGAAGCCCTTCTTTTTCCTGTTTAAGATTAATATTGTTTACCAGGAATTTGATCTCATCGAATTTCCGGTCGCTTATTTTCTGATCAACTGATTTTTTAAACCGTTCAATTTTAGCAAAGAAATCAGAATTCACATTGAAAAAATAGCCGATATACTCTTCCTTGATCTTGTTGGCTTCAATAAGTTTATTATTAATATCATGTTGCTGTTCGTTTGCCAGGGTGATGATTTTTTTCGCCAGTTTGAGTTTGTTAACCTGACGGAAGATGATGATTGCCAGTATGATCACAACCAGCAGCAGAAAAGTGGCGCCGACAGAATAAGCGACCAGCATTTTTTTCTGATTTTCCACCTGGCTGATTTTTTCCGCTTCAATCAAAGGCAATACAGCGCTTAACTGAACTTTACGCTGACGTGCTCCATAAAATACGGCATCATCCACCGCTTTCTGAATATAAACAGAAGCCCTTTGAATTTGCCTGCTCTTGAAAAGCAAAGAAGACAGATTAAAAATAGCCGAAGTCTCCTTGGTAGAGGATTGAATATCCGCAATTGCGGCACGTACCAGTAAGTTAATCGCCGTATCTGTCTGACCTTTCCGGATATAAATATCACTCATGGTTGAGGTAGCGACTGCCAGCTGGTGCAGGGAAAGATCTTTTTGCTGCAAAGCTTTATTGAAAAAGTCCAGTGCTTCTGCCATTTGCCCTGACCGGATATTTCTCAGACCATTATAGTATGCGTATTCGAAAGAAGATTTATTGAAAAGCAGTAAGGAGGAATCCAGGTATTGATTTCCCTTCGCATTATGCTGGGGACCATAGAAATCATCGTGATCATAATCCGCCAAATCATAATAACAACGGGCCATCAGGGTAAAATATTCAGCTTTTTGATCCGGATCCAGCACTTTCAGATTGATCGTACCCAGGGTGTCGAATACCTCTTTGAACATTCCGGAGGAAAGAAGGATGAATCCAAGTTTAATCTTGGCATAGGCTATCAGGTCAGCGTCGTTTTGCTGAAAGGCCAGTTGCTGCATCCTGCGTGCGTAAGTATAAGCCGAATCATAGTTAAAGATGTCATACTCTTTGTATAGATCCAGGAAATTATTATACGTGTTGACTGCAGGGTTTTTAAGTACCCTGGCGCGCAGAACGTTTATCCTTTGTATTTTTTCCTGATCATAATGCGGAACTTCTGTGATGGCGGAATCCAGCCGGTTGAGCAGAGCATCGGAATATTTTTGGGAATAACCGGCCAGCGACAGCAAACACAGGACAAGCAAAAAGGCAGCTTTTCTCATACAATCGGTTGTTCGGCAGTTAGCTCTGTTTATCGAAATCCGCGGCAAATTACAGAATACCTGCGTTTTCAGGACAATAATAGTTTAATAGAATTTAGTTATATTAATTAGCAGAACGGCCAAAATAAATAAACATAATTTGCCCATACAGGTTTTACTATTTACAATTATTATAATATTCAAAAACAAAATCTATGTCTTATTGCAGTGCAATTGAAACCATGTCGGGTGAAAAAAAAGATTTGCACAAAGCTTACCATGATAAGCACTATGGTTTTCCCATTCATAACGATAATGAACTCTTCGGAAGACTCATTTTGGAAATAAACCAGGCAGGCCTGAGCTGGGAAACAGTCTTAAAGAAAGAGGCAAATTTCAGAAAAGCTTATCACGACTTCAATATAAAAAAAGTTGCGGCTTATAAGGAGACCGACAGAAAAAGACTCCTGGCAGATCCAGGCATTATCAGAAATCGTTTAAAAATCAATTCTGCGATTGAAAATGCGAAAACAATTCTTCTACTGCAAAAACAATATGGCTCCTTCGAAAAATGGTTGGAATCAAATTACCCCAAAACCAAAGATGAATGGGTGAAACTTTTTAAAAATACATTCCGCTTTACGGGCGGCGAGATCGTAAACGAATTTTTAATGAGTATTGGATACCTGGCTGGTGCTCACACAAAGGACTGCCCGATATATGGTAAAATCCTGAAAGTACATCCTCTCTGGAATAAACCCAGATAAAAAGAATTACTTTTGCTCTTAGTGTAACTTAATAATAATCAATTAGTTGAGGTATATATATTTTTTACAATTGTTCTACTATAGTCTATATTAACTCCATAGTAAATCCATACTAAGTCCATAGTAAGTCCATAGTAAGTCCATAATATAATGGATTTACTATGCATTAAATCTGGGGTAACTATGGATTTATATGTATTTTTACTGTATTAAAGCCACAACCAGTCTGGAAAACTGCTTTTAATTTTTAAATTTTAAAAATGGCAAAGCTGGATAAAAACACCAGAAAAGGAACTCTTGGAGAATTTATCTATTATAACTGGAAAGGCAAACAGTGTATACGTGCCAAACCCCGCAAATTTGCAAGGACCGAAGCTTCCATTAAAAGCGGTTTGAATTTTGGAAAAGCGAGTCGTATGGGCAGCGAGATCCGGGATCTTATAAAATCCATAAACCCAGGTAAAAAAGATCTCCAGGTCACATACAGGTTTACAGGCGTCCTGAATAAATTCATCAGCTGGTGGGAAAAGCAGATTCCTGTGCAGGTCGGTATATCAAACGACCTTCCCTATTTAAAAGATTTTCAATTTAACGAACAGGCAGATTTGAGCGATATGAATTTTCTGAAATTATCAGTAAAAATGATTACTCCTGATAACCTGGAGATCAGTCTGCCATATTTCAGAAGAAAAGAATCGATTCCAGATTATACCAAGGCCAACCGGTATAAGTGTAAAATGATATTGATGGGAATTGATCTTGATACAAATGAAGCAAAAGAGTTTGGTAAAGCAGTAATAGATATACCGACAAAAGTTGAAACATTTGATCTGCCTGTTCAGATCATGCGCACCGAAAAAGAACCGGGCAAGCTTATGATCCTGGTAATGGCCCTGCAATATTTTAGAAGCGTAAATGACGAATCAGACATGCTGACCGACATAAAGAAGCTTCCTTGCGGAATTGCTCTCGCATATTTAAGTTAATGCAATATTAACATTGTAAAGGATCTGCAAATTTTTCATTCTGAAGTTAAAATTTTTACAAACCCTTATTGAAAAAAAGAAATAAGTGCAACATTTTGTCGAATTATAAGTCTCTTTTAAGAAAAGAAAATTCCATTATGTACGAATGGAACAAACTTTGTATCATTTCCGTACAGGCGGTGTAAAGTTTTATTTTATCATTGCGTTGATTTTTAGCATATTAATTTCTGGCACGCACATCGCATGAATAATATGAACAGGATGAAATAAAATTTTTCACTGCTTCTCCGGAATGATCGATTTTCTACACCAGGACTACTGCTGATCTTAACCTGGATAACAGCTATTCTTCATTGGGCTAGTGCAACACATGAGAAAGATGGTTGAGTATCGACTCCGCCATACGTTTATTTATTAATTTATAAAATCAGTAACAATGAAAAAGTTAATTTTTTTAGGTGCACTTTATTGTCTTCAATTGAATCTACATGCAGCACCAACAGGTCCGGCAGTTATTAACAAAATAGCTCCCATGAGCGCCTATGACCGTGCAAAAGCCCACTTTAATGCGAACTTCCCCGGGGCAAAGGATGCCACATGGTTTAACCTCCCCAATAATGAGATGTACTGTACATTTCATGATGGAAAAGTTATTAACCGTGTTTTTTATAACAGCCGCGGGTATTGGCAATATACTTTGCTGAGTTATCCCGGCTCAGGACTCTCCATTGATCTGAAACATCGGGTACAGGATTTTTTTGACAATTATCACATTTCTTATGTGAATGAAATCCTGTCAGAAAAAGCTGATCCCGTTTATGTGATCAATCTTGAAAATGATGATCATATTAAAATAGTAAAATTTGCAGGAGACGATTTCGAAGTTCAGCAGGATCTTTATAAAGAGTAATCAAAAATGGTAATTAGTCTTTTGGTTCAACAACCCTGTGATTCTTCACGGGGTTTTTTGTTCCCCACATGATCAATCCAAATCTAAACGATGATTGGCCTTTCTGGCATAGCTTTATTTGTTTAATATTACGGATTTAATTTTCCATAATTTCGCTGGGCCTGGTCCTGTTTTTTAAAGTAATCATCATCAATCAATTTAAAAAAATGAAAATACGTTTAACCCTTCTCCTTGCCTGTTTGCTTTCATTCTGGAATTTAAATGCGCAATCCATCAATACAGAAGTTGAAACCTCCATTGCAAACCTGAACGCGGCCATGATCTCAAAGGATAAATCCACTCTTGAAAAATTAACCGCGGAAGAATTGAGTTTTGGCCACTCCACGGGTGTCGTGGAGAACAGATCAGAATTTGTGCAAAATGTTTTGTCCGGACCAACTACATTTTACAAAATAGATATTTCAAACCAGAGTATAAATCCTGCGGACAATATCGCGATTGTCCGAAATATCAGCACGATCAGCGGAAGCACTAAAGGTCAGCCCCTGGATATAAAAATCGGCGTTTTAATGATCTGGAAGAAAGACAGAGGCGTTTGGAAATTACTGGCGCGACAGGGATTTAAGTTGCCAGAAGTAAAATAGTCAATTTATTTTCCAAACATTTAAAAAAACTGCGATGACTTATGAAGAACTGGTAAAAAACCATGCTGGCGAGATGATAGAAAAACT
Organism: uncultured Bacteroidota bacterium; assembly: GCA_963711345.1. GTDB lineage: Bacteria > Bacteroidota > Bacteroidia > Chitinophagales > Chitinophagaceae > Puia. The sequence continues at coordinate 3,590,124 of CAVQDS010000002.1, forward strand.
GGTGACCGATGTAGTCAGTAAAGACGCAGTGGAAATCCGGTTCGAATTCGAGGATAATAATCAGTGGTCCGTCATCAGTATGTTTATTTACGAAGAGGATAAAGAAATTTCTTTAAGATTACACGCTAACGAACGATATGAAATATACTTTGGTTACTATGATGATGAGGATGAATTTTTTGAGATAACACAATCGCTGACTCCCGAAGAAATAAAGATCATACCCAAAGGACTTCAAAAACTCATGAAAAAAGTGCTGGAAGATGAACAGGGTATGCGGCTTCCAGGCAATTTTCTTTCAAGGTGAGAACTTATATTTTTCATATTCACTCTGATTAAAAACTTTTATTAATTCCCTGATACCGAACATGCGGTGTCCGAATACGCACAGTTCTTCGCTTTATAGAATACAGAAAGCTTTATGACCCAATGCTTTCAGGGCTGGCATACAGCTTGAGCCATAACTGGTTATACTTAACTTTCAGGCATTCTTAAAAACTATTTTAAAACAGCCTTCAGGAATTTTAAACGCAATAAGAGTTATGTATTTATCAATACCCTGGGATTGACCGTTGGTATTTCTGCCTGTCTGTTGTTGTTTTTAGTCATCCAATTTGAAAGCAGTTTCGATAATTTCCATCCAAAGAAAAACAGTATCTACAGGGTTGGAACTGAATTTCATAACCAGGATGGAATCAGCTATTCCGATGCGGTCTCATTCGCTGTTGCAAAAAGTCTGAGGATTGATTTCCCGCAAATCAAAGAAGTTGCATCCATTTTCGGCAATGGCGGACAAGTAACCATTGAAAATAACAGTCAATCAAAAAAATTTCTTGAAGACCATTTTTATTACGCCGAACCCGAGTTCTTCAGCATTTTTAATTTTGAATGGATACAGGGCAGTGCGAAAACTTCTCTGGGTAATCCCAATAACGCAGTCCTTACAAAATCCACTGCAGATAAATTTTTCGGAGACTGGAAAAATGCAATTGGTAAGACATTCAAATTCGACAATAAAAAGATTTTTACAGTGACAGGTATATTGAAGGATGTACCTGCAAATAGTGATTTCCCCCTGAGTGTTGTGGTACCTTATTCGGCACTTCAGAGTACATTTCTAAAAGATGCTTTGAACGATTGGAAAAGCACTTATGGAAGCGCATATACATTTATTGTTCTACCTGGAGGTCTCTCAGTTGAAAAATTCAACAAAGACCTCACAATTTTCGCTAAAAAACATAAACCTGTTGAATATAATAAGGACAGTTATATTATCCAGCCATTAAAAGAGATACATTTTGACGATCGCTTTGGAAATTATAACGATCATACTTTCAGCCATTCCCTGATAACAGCCTTGTCGTTAATCGGGATCTTTCTTCTGGTTATAGCCTGTGTGAATTTTATAAATCTTGCCACAGCGCAGTCAGTTAACCGATCGAAGGAAGTAGGTGTGAGAAAGGTTTTGGGGAGCAACCGGAAGCAACTTGCATTGCAGTTCCTGGCTGAGACAGCTATCATTGTATTTATTGCAACTTTTTTTGCAGCAATCATAGCAATGGGCGCACTACCCTTCCTGAATAAACTGCTCGAAGTGCGGATTACGATGAATTTTATTGAAAATTCTTCATTAGTAATTTTTCTGATGATCACAGCAACAACGGTTACTTTGTTATCAGGTATTTATCCAGCATTTATTTTATCAGGATTTAATCCCATCACCGCATTAAAAAGCAGGATAACATCAGAAATGGTCGGCGGCATTTCGCTGAGAAGGGCGTTGGTGGTACTTCAGTTTGCGATTGCCCATATCCTCATCATCGGCATGATACTGGTTGTATCCCAGATGAAGTTTTTCAGAACTGCTTCACTTGGATTTGATAAGGCAGCCATCATCAATGTACCACTACCCAATGACAGCATTAATCTTACGAAGCTGGATTATATCCGTGACAAATTATCTTCAAATCCCGATGTACAGTTTGTGAGCTTCAGTTATGCGAGTCCCTCGTCCGAAAATAACTGGCACAGTGATTTTAAATTTGATCATTCAGACAAGACAACTGATTTCAGTGCCAATCTGAAATGGGCAGACCCCGCTTATTTCGAAACCTATGGCCTTAGATTCATTGCGGGTCATGCTTACAGCCCGGGAGATACCGTCAGAGAATTTGTAGTGAATGAAACGCTCTTAAAAAAAATGGGTATCCGAAATCCACAGGATGCCATCGGAAAACAAATTAACTTCTGGAATGGAGTTAAAGTAGGCAATATTGTTGGAGTTGTACGTGATTTTAATGTGAATTCCCTGCACAGACCACTGGCACCTGTGGTAATGAGCACATGGAAAAGTGTATACCAGACGATCAACATTAAAATAAAACCGGGGTCAGAAAAAACTGTACTTCCTTTTATAGAAAAATTATGGACTTCCACTTATCCGGATTTTGTTTATGAATATCATTTCCTGGATGAAACCATTGAAAACTTTTACAAACAGGAAGCTCAGCTTTCTCAGTTATATAAAATTTTTGCAGGCATCGCTATTTTTATCAGCTGCCTCGGGCTGTACGGGCTGGTTTCATTTATGGCAATTCAGCGAACCAAGGAAGTCGGCATCCGGAAAGTACTGGGTGCATCTGTCAGCAATATTATTTATTTGCTATCGAAAGAATTCACCATACTGATCATCATAGCGTTTATAATCTCGGCTCCTATTGCATATTATTTTATGCACGAATGGCTGAAAAACTTTGCTTATCGTATCCCGATCAGTGCTGCTATTTTTATACTGGCCATCCTGGGTTCCATATTGATTGCATGGCTGACCGTGGCACATCGCGCAATTAACGCGGCGTTGGCAAACCCTGTAACTAGTTTGCGCTCAGAATGAATATAATAATATGTTTACAAATTATCTGTACATCGCTTTCAGGAATATTTTCAAAAGAAAAGGATATTCACTTCTCAATATCGCAGGTCTCACCCTTGGGATGAGTTGTTGTCTGCTGATCTTTCATTATGTATCTTATGAAAGAAGTTTTGACAAATTCGAAAAGTCACCAGCAACGGAAGTGCCATTGCATTCTTATTCCTGATCGCCATTTTTATCATTTGTATTGCGTGGATCAATTATATTAATCTTGCAACTGCGAGATCGGTTGAAAGAGCTAGAGAAGTAGGCGTGCGAAAAGTATTGGGCGCACTTAGAGGCATGCTGGTAAGACAATTCCTGGTGGAAAGTTTTCTTTTGAATTGCATATCACTATTATTTTCCCTGTTTATATTCTTCATCCTTTTACATCCCTTTGATATTTTTACAGGAAGGTCTCATTTTACCGGCATTACCCTGACTAACACGTATTGGTTTCTGTTTAGCGGTCTTTTTATTATTGGTACGCTTATATCCGGACTTTATCCTGCATTCGTATTATCTGGTTTCAAACCAGGTATTGTTTTGAAAGGGTCCTTCAAGAATAGTTCCAGCGGATTGCTTCTTCGAAAGAGTTTAATAATTATACAATTCACTACATCTGTTATATTGATTGCAGGTACCATTATTGTTTACGAACAATTAAGTTTTATGCGCAATCAACCGATAGGTGCAAACGTACAGCAAACGCTTGTTTTGAAAGGACCTCAAACCCTGGTGGATTCCCTTTATCAGAGTGCGTACCAGCCGTTTAAATCTTCCGTATTACAAATACCGGGTGTAAGGAATATAGCTGCTTCGACCAGTGTCATGGGTGATGAAATTTACTGGACGAATAGTTCCCGAAGACTTGGATCGGATCAGCCGGCCCTGACATTATATAATCTGGGTATTGATAATGATTTTATTCCTTCCTATGGAATTGAAATGGCGGCCGGCAGAAATTTTTCCCAAACATTTGCAACGGACAAAAAAGCGGTAATACTAAATAATAAAGCTGCATTATTATTGGGATTCAGAACCCCCGCAGAAGCCGTAAATCAAAAGATTGTGAGGGGCCGGGATACGCTCACGATCGTTGGCGTTACAGCTGATTTTCATCACCTGGGACTACAGAAAAATATTGATCCCATGATCCTGATCCCACGTCCGAATGCCAGTAGATATTATTCTTTGAAAATGAATGGCTCCAATATTGAACAGACCATTACATCATTACAGCGGACCTGGTCCCGCTATTTTCCACAGGATCCGTTCGAATATTTTTTTCTTGATGAATCTTTCGGTGAGCAATATAAGGCTGACATACTTTTCGGAAGTGTATTTGGAATATTTGCTTTCATTGCTATTCTGATAGCCTGTTTTGGACTCCTGGGACTGTCCGCGTATAATGTATTGCAGCGTACAAAAGAAATCGGCATAAGAAAAGTGATGGGTGCAACAGTAAACAGTATTCTTATTTTGCTTTCACGCGATTTTCTTAAGCTGGTCCTTTTTGCCCTCGTCTTCGCTATTCCATTAGGCTGGTTTATCATGAGCAAATGGCTGCAGAATTATGCCTTCCGTATTAATATCGGCTGGTGGGTATTTGCTATTGCAGGACTATCGGCATTGACCATTGCGGTTATTACCATTTGCATTCAAACCATGAAAGCAGCCACCACTAATCCCGTCGATAGCTCAAAGACGGAATGATTAATTTTAGCAGGTGCAAAACACATATACTACTGAAAGGTTGAAACTGGACCGGCTAAATCCTAATGACGCGGCATTTATTTTTGAACTACTGAATACGGAAGGCTGGATAAAATTCATTGGAGACAGAAATATCAGATCAATAGAAGACTCGGAAAAATATATTGAAAAGACGCTGAAGAATCCGAATATTATTTACTGGGTTGTAAAAACAATAGACGAAAAGGATTCGATGGGTATTATTTCTTTTGTAAAACGGGAAAATTTAGAATTTCGTGATATTGGATTTGCATTTCTTCCCATCTTTTCAAAAAGGGGTTATGCATTTGAGGCAGCAGAAATAGTCTTAAAAGACTTACTACATGACCCGGATAATCAAGTCATACTTGCAACCATGAAGGCAGAAAATATTAACTCAATTAAACTTATAGAAAAGTTAGGATTTCAATTCGATAATGAAATTGAAAATGGAGAGACAAAATCGCTCCGGTATTCCATTGCTGCAGATTAATTCCTTCTCTTATAAATGTCTCGGAAAAAATTTGGCCAGTGATACCAGGAACAAATAGGGAACAACAAGCACGAAAACAGAAATCATAAAATCCCTTTTTTTCTTAGGGTTTCGATCCCATTTTTCCTCATACTTTCCATAGATCAGACGGTCACGTTCTTTCACTATGAAAATATGGTTAAGTACTATTGCTGAAAGGAGATAAACGGTTGCGGCAAATATGGTAGCTCCCGGTTTGGAAGAAAACCAGGAATGCCTGATTGTACGTAAATAAGTTGCTTCAAAGAAAAGTATCCAACCTCCTATTGAAAAAGAAAACAGGTACATGGCCTGTATACGGGCATGAAATTCACGCGTATAACTTCGCTGATAGAAATGGTTATAAATATTGAAATACAAATAATCTATGGGTTTCATAGGGTCACGGTTGTTTAGGGTAAAAACGGATTATAGTACCGTATTTAAACGTTTTTTAAGAAGCAAACTTGTACAGAAATAGAAAGATAATAAAGAAAAAAGAGCTGCTATTTTGGAATTTTCCAAAATTGGGAGAGGAGTTATTAATTGGGAAACCATTTAACTACATCGGTTCCACATACCCGTTACTAAAATGATTCACTGAAGTTGAATAATACGGTTCTGTAGCCTTTGCTAAAAGCGTAATCGATGGCAAAATTAGTATTGGAAGCCTTACTGAATTTAATGCGGACGCCCGCGCCTCCTGCCGGATGCCAGGATTGAAAAAATGTTCCTGATCCACTGACCGTGTTGATATTGGAAAATAAAACCATTCCGAAAAGTCCGTTGTTCGTTATATCTCTCCGGTATTCTGTTTCAAAATAATACAAGGCATTGCCTCTGTACCTGTTTTGATCAAAACCTCTTGCTGACCGGTTGTATTCATCCCAGCCAGTGCTGGGCAAATCAAGATAAGGTGTTCCGGTATTTGAATTCAACCATAAAAAAGACCAGAATGCCAGTGTGTTTTGCTGATTCGGTTTAGCAGATGAATTCAACTGGAGATATTTTCTGAGATCCACAAAAACGGATTGCCATGGATGTACGTTTCCCATAAATCCTGGATTCTGTCGATATACAATATTTAAAAAAGTTCCGGGGAAAGGATAGATATTTCTGTTACGTGTATCATATAATACATTGAATGTAATTCCAGAGGATAAAGAATTACCATAAAGGCCATAAGGATAACCGGTGAACTTTATCAGATTCACTCCTGTATCACTTCCGATATTGAAATGATAATCCAGATCATAACCGAGTCCCACAAAAAGATGCGAGCCGACACGTTTCAAAACCGTTTGATAAAACCTTATATATTTATAATTAACCCATTCCTTTTCCTGATTGGTATGTGATGTTCCCAGGCCCCATGTGTATTGGGGGTATACCAGAAAACGGATATCTCCCTGGATATTCCATGCATTATCCTTTAACCAGACATTGGATCGGAGGGGCAGACCAAACCTCCTGTTGAAATTAAAATAAGGTGCGAAGGTGGCGGTTGACAGAAAAGTGGTTGATTTGGGACCCAGGTATATATTGGCCGTAGTACTTGTTACCAATGCGTTTCCGGAACTTGTTGGCGCATTCGCAAGTGGGTTCAATGTGAAATAAATCTTGTTTTCGGGATGCGGATTTTTACTTTTGGGAGGTAATTTGAACCATCCTTTATAAACATCCAATAAGTCCTTCTGGTGTGCCGTGTCGTGGAGCGTATTGTTCTGAGGGTTAAGATCAGATGCATTTTGTGCTGACATGGGACTCCAAACTGCAGAAATTAACATAAAAAATGACAACCAAAGAAGCGGTTTTGTAAAACTTGTAGTCATTCCTCTACATTAGTCTTGGCCAGCATTCTTTCTTTGTCATTTTCAGATGTCAATCTTATCATGCATATAATCACGCAATTCTTATGCCTCTGAAATATATTCATGTCCTGTGAACTATGCTCCAAAAAAAAAGACTGATAAATCAGTCTTTTTTAAATTTTTGAACTTGCTTTTTATCGGTTCAGATTTACTTTTTTGGAAGATCTCATGATTGGTATCAGGATAACCAATAAAAGAACAGCAAGACCACCGATGACCTGCATAGCAGAGAGTGATGAATCATTGCCGACATGATCGTTGGCAGCAAATACCTGTGATATTGTTAACATAAACCCTACTGCAGTAGCTGCTAAATAACCTGCGGGTTTAGACAAATTTTTCATTTTGATACTTTAAGTTTTATATATACAAGAATCCTGTGCAAATTACGGCAAAAGGCTTACCAATATTGCATCCCCTTAAAAAATCAAATGGATTTTATTGATTTTGAGTTGTTCGCAGAAACATCCGTTCAAACTGGATTTTTTCAGATAATTCGACCATGCCATTGGATAAAATCGCTGTTAATTAAAATAAGAAAGTGGGATAGATTTCCACAAGCCATGAGACAGATGACCTGTTAACAATTCATATGCAAGATAAATGGGCCAGATAATCCAGTGAATAATAAGCAATATGATGGAATGATTGTAATGCCAGCTGATCATAATTGAATAAATACCCAGTAAAAGATACAGGAGGCTTGAATGACGTGTTTTCATGATTTTATTTTAAATTATTAAGAAGTGGATAAATTCAATATTTTACACTTCATGAAAAAATCAGGATTCATTTTATTTTTTGGGTTTTTGTTTTTTAGCGCCTGTAATAGTAAGAATAATTATCCAAAAGTAACAACATTCGCGGGTACAGGTGCAATGGGCGCTCTTGATGGCAGTGGTACATCAGCATCATTTTCAAATATGATGGGAATAGCGGTGGATAATAATGGTAATCTTTATGTGGCGGATTCAAGGAATAATAAGATTCGTAAGATCAGTTCAGATGGAGTGGTTTCTACCGTTGCAGGTAATGGACTTGCGGGTTCGGCAGATGGTAAAGGAGATTCCGCTTCTTTTTTTTATCCGGAAGCTGTGGCAGTCGACAAAAATGGAAATCTGTATGTGGCAGATACCCACAACAGTCTTATACGAAAGATCAGTCCTGGAGGAATTGTTACAACACTGGCAGGTCAGAGGATTTATCATACTATTCCAGGCATGGATACCGTTGTAAGATTTGACAATCCTATGGGAATTGCGGTTGATTCATCGGGTTATGTGTATGTGGCAGATTGTGGTAATGATCTTATAAGGAAGATAAGTCCTGATGGAAAAGTTCAGAATATCGCTGGCAATGGTAAAAAGGGTGCTAAGGACAGTTCCGGTTTGAATGCCAGTTTTTACCTCCCGGGTGGGATTGCTCTTGATTCCATTGGTAATATTTATGTGGCAGATACATATAATAATATGATCCGGAAGATCAGTTCTGCAGGTCTTGTAACTACGTTTGCAGGCCGCAGATCGCCGGGTGCTTCGAATGGCAAAGGATCAACTGCTTCTTTTTCACATCCGGCTGGTTTAACTGTGGGTCCCGGCGGAAATATATATGTGGCGGATGTTGGCAATAATAAAATACGTATGATAAGTCCGGCGGGAATGGTTACAAATTTTGCCGGTAATGGTTCCCGTGGCGTAACAAACGGAAGGGACACTATCGCTACTTTTTTCAGGCCTTATGGCGTAGCCGCTGATAAATCAGGGAATATATATGTAGCTGATTATCTTAATAATGTTATAAGAAAAATCAGTAACTGATCTATTATTGCCGGACAGTTTTTTCATTAAAATAAAAACTATACTTTTAAGGGATATGCCGTCATATGAATAATAGATTAACCCTTGTCATTTTAATGATTTTCTTCTTTTCGGATTGTAAGAAGAACGAAACGACCAGCACCAATCCACCTCCGCCACCGCCGGCCAACACCCAGCATATCTCTGTGGTAACCCAGCATAATGATAATACCAGGGCGGGATTGAATAACCTGGAATTGGTGCTTACAACGTCCAATGTAAATACGTCAACATTTGGAAAACTTTTTACTATGGCTATTGACGACCAGGTATATGCGCAACCTCTGATGGTCGGCAATCTGGCCATTGGTTCCGGCAATCATAATGTATTGTTTGTTGCCACGGTCAACAATACAGTATATGCATATGATGGGGATAATGGCAGTCTGTATTGGAAAAATAATTATACGCAAACAGGGATGCGACCGGCGAATTCAACAGATATGTCTTCGAACTGGTGTACACCTTATACGGATTTCAAATATAATATCGGTATTGTCGGAACCCCGGTTATCGATACAACTTCGGGAACCATTTATTTCGTTGCAAGAAGTACCGATGGCAACCAGTTCGTACAATATTTGCATGCTGTCAATATCATTAATGGAAATGAACAATCGGGCAGTCCTGTGGCGATCAGTGCCAGCATACCCGGAAGCGGAGATGGCAGTATAAATAATGTAGTAAGTTTTGATCCGAGACGTAATAATCAACGGCAGGGATTGACGCTGACCAATGGGGTGGTTTATATTTCATTTGCTTCACATTGCGACTGGAATCCATACCATGGATGGATATTGGGATATAATGCACAAACACTGCAGCAGCAAACCGTTTATAATGATACACCAGACGGAGAAAACGGTGGCTTATGGGAAAGCGGACAGGGAATGGCCGCAGATGCGCAGGGAAACCTGTATGTTGTTTCAGGAAATGGAACCGTGGGACAAGGCAACCTGTTCACCAGTTCCGGAAATGGAACAGATGAAAATTCACCGAATCCAAATCCTGCAGATCCTACCAACCGTGGTGAAAGTGCCATGAAACTAACTCCTTCGGGTTCAGGTTTACAATTAAACAGTTATTTCACGCCGACAAATTATCTGAATTTAAATACGAACGACCTGGATTATGGTGTTATGGGTACTATGCTGATCCCAAATACCAATTATTATTTAACCGGATCCAAGGATGGAAATTTATATCTGCTGGATAAAGATAACATGGGGGGGTATTCCAGTTCATCAAACCAGGTACAACAGACCGTTCCTCTAAATACAAGTCTGCATTGTCAGCCTTCCTATTTTAAAGGAAGCACGAATGAATTTGTTTATATCTGGTCTGAAAATGATTTATTGCGCGCGCTTTCATTTGACCGTGGAAGCAATACGTTTACTAACAACCAGGTGACTAGTAATGCCGGCGGACCCTCCGGAGGTTGCGGAGCAGATCTATCTGTATCTTCCAACGGATCCACTGATGGTACAGGCATTCTCTGGGCCACATTCCCAGTTAGCGGTGATGCAGGAAATACAGTATGTCCGGGCATTTTAAGGGCATTCGATGCCAACGATATAACTAAAGAACTCTGGAACAGCAACCAGACTTCAACAGATAACCCGGGTAATTATGCAAAATTTTGTTCGCCTACGATTGCAAATGGGCACGTATACCTGGCAACTTTTTCAAACCAGATAGTTGTTTATGGCATTAAATATTAACCAGAAATTGTTTTTCTAAAACTCCCACCCAATTTTAATAGTTAACCTGTTTAAACTGTAATTAATCTTTTGTTCCTGATCATTCTGCGCCGGTCCCGGTTCATAAGTAAGATAATATATCTGGTTAAAGGATTCAACTGTGCTTTTATATGAATATCCGAGACTTAACAACAAATTATTATTTCTGTTCACCATCACTTTATATCCCAGGCCCCAATCACCATAGAATCCGTTGTGGAATTTATCATTTTCAACATTACTCGTTTTTTGCTGATCGGTAACCCAGCTGAAATTGATTCCAACATCTGAATACACAAAAACCTTATTGTTGCCCTTTCCAAACTCTTTTCTGAAATCTGCAAATAATGGTATTGTCCTGAGTCTGTAAAAATCCAGCCCCAACCCTACCCCTGCAAACCATGATTTGTAATTTACGCCATTGATAGTCTGCAATTGAAATGCAGATCCGGTTTCTCCTTCCAGTAATCCAACATTATTTATGGAATGAAATTGCCATGGCCTGACTGAATTATTTTGTTGTGCTGAAACAATGCCGACGATCATTGTAAGCATTATAAAGAGCAATGAAATTTTTATTCTGATCATGATGTCCTGTTATAATTTGCTAACTAAGCGGATATTGTTCAGGTCAGTATAGTCATATTGGTAAATACCGTCTTTTGCCATGACGATGGCCAATCCGTTTTCAGCAATAACATCATATACTTCCGCATCCTTCAATTGCTTAAGCAATAAAAGATTTGCAGGGTCCGACGCATCATATACTTTCAATCCGTCCTTATCATCACAAACAAATAAATTGTTCCCATCTTTTGAGAGGCCGATAGGGTGAGTAAGCTGATAAGATTTTACCATGAAGGAATTCGCCATATCTGTAATATTGACGATCTGCAATTCATTATAAAATCCGAGACAGGCACTGGAATCATTCAGTGTAATGTAAGCGTAGTCATTGTCTGCGATCACCGGATCACATCCGCGGGCGTGAATAAACTGGCCAATGAGCGTTGGATTGGAGGGGGATGACAGAATATCATACATGTACATCCCATTATTTGTGCCTATAAAAAGCTTATCCTTTAACGGGTATATAGTTTCGACATGCCAGTCAACCAATACTGAGTTTGTAAATGCAGGCGCAAATGGCTGGCTGATATCAAAGGCCAACAGGTTATTTGGCCCGACAGTATAAAGGAAGTTATTGACAATGCTAAATCTCGCCAGTGATCCGTTGGTAGCGACCGTATTGCTGCTTTGATTTGAAGCTGCTGATGGTGCAAACGTGTAACAATTCGCGCAAGTATTAAAATAAACCGGGTAAACATTATAGTTTGGATCATAATCAACGGTCGTGTCACGGGTTGACCATCCTACGATCACATTAATTGAATCCGGGTTGAATACGGATCCTGCCGTATAAGTAGAACTCAGAAAGTAAATACTGTGATCGGGAAAAACATTCGTAGCGAAATTTTTTGCGACGACATTCAGCGGATCTGTAATATCAAATGAAACGAGATCGCCATAAGCGTCAGCATAAAGAGTATTTCCCTTAATAGCCATGTCTTCATTCCCTGGAATATTAATGAATGAAACATTTTTCGGGCTGGAGGGATTGCTGTTATCAATTACATGAATCCCAACATTGGTCTCCGATAAAAAAATATATTTCCCCGAAACTGTTATTTTTCCGGGATTTGAAATTTCAACAGACGGTTGGCTCTTAATCGCTTCCCTAAACTTTGTCAGAACTTCATAAATAGGTGTGCTGATGGTATATGTCCTGGTGACTTTGTCTTTCATGCATCCTGTTGAAAAAAATGCGATAAAGACCAGAAAGCAAATATTATTGAGGAGCCAGATTTTCTTTTTCATATCAGCGTTTTGACTTTGACTGGCTGACTAATGAAAACGTTGCACCGAACCATTATTTTTTACCCGGGATAATAGAAATCTTCAATCCTGTATAAAAAAGGTGCTGTGGATTTCCCGATTCTGTTTTGAGAAGTCCGGTTAAACCATATTGTAACTGCGGGCCGACCTGTAGCTCAGTTTTGTTAATTGGGAATCCAATCATGATGGCCGTGGCTCCATTCAGCTGGACTTTGTTGAATAATTGCGCGTTTTGATAATACAGATTTCCATTGGGATCAAAATGCAAAGCATTGCTGTTAACCAGGTATGAAATCGAAAAACCTGCTTCCCAGAACACGGATAATTTTGAACTTTTATTTAATTGGAAATCTGCTGTTACGGGCAATTCAATAAAATGATAACTATTTGTATAGGACTGATTACTGCCATTAGGATAATAACCGTTAATCGCGAAAGTCCCCGGTGATGGGTAAGTTCCTGAATTATTTGGTGAAGAAGAGACAAATATTGAACTATCTACCGCATAACCTGTATTAACACGCGTAGAATAATAATGATAATTCAATCCGGCTGAAACTGAAACGCGTTTAGATAAATTCCTGCTTACAAATACTCCCGTACTAAAGGAAAATCCCGGATTAATTGTTGATGAAACAGGAACAGGTGCCGGGGCACCATTACTGGCATAAGCCTGGTTATAATATAAACCGGTGGTATTGCTCTGCTTGAATAAGCTTTGATTAACACTTGATATGCCGGCTCCTCCGGTTATTCCGAATTTCCATTTGGAAGATTCAGCTTTTTTCACATCTTTTTTTGCCGTCTTATTTACAGACGCCGAATCTTTATCTGTTATATTTTTTGCAACAATCATTGGTTTTTTTACGGAAGAATCTATTTTATTGTTTCCGTTCTGTATAATAATGTTATTTTTTTCAGAATTATTGCCTTTGCTCCCACTGTGATCCTCTTTATGAACTGACGGTTGATTTTCGTTCACTGATTTAAAGAGCATCGCATCCCTGCTATGTCTCTTATTGTTATTTAGTGCCACTACCTGCTGGTTGCTGTTTTGAATTTTATCTTCGGATTGATCAGCTTTATTTTCCTTTTGCTGCCTCTTTGCAACTATTCCAGGAGCAGGATTTTTAATCTCCACAAAGTAAATTCCTCCGCCTATAAGTAAAAGACCTGTAAGAAAGAATAGGATGAAAAAGGGTCTCCGGCGTCTTTTTTCTTTGTTGATCTCCTTGTCAACCGCTGCCCATACGGCATCGGAAGGATCAAATCCCAGCTGATCCATTTTTTCCTGAACCTGCTTTTCAAAATTATTTTCGTGCATATATGCCCGTTTTATTATCCAAAGAATTTCTTGTAATCCAACTGATCAGCAATGCACGCGCGCGCGCATACTGCGACTTGGAAGTACCTTCATGAATACCTAAGATTTTGCCGATTTCAGTATGTTTATAGCCCTCCACCGCGTGCATATTAAATATCGTCTGATAGCCGATCGGCAGCTGACGAATCAGATCAGCGAGTTCTTTTGCATTTAACAATAGTTCCGGATTTTCGTCAGATACCGGGTGAAGGTTTTTTTCAACAAAAGACAGATCGTATTGATAACGGTTCTGACTTTTTAAATAATTAATAGCAGTATTTACCATAATCCTTCTTACCCAGGCACCCAGATCTCCGGAACCGCTATACTGGTGAAGGTTTTTAAAGACTTTAATAAAACCTTCCTGCAAAACATCCTCTGCATCGGCCATGGACTTAGTATAGCGATAGCACAGGCCCAGCATAGCTTTAGCGTACAGCGCATACAGCTCTTGCTGGGCGGAAGCTTTTCCTTTCAGGCAGTCATTCAGCAACTTTTTTTGATCCATGTGCTATTATCCTGACACGATATTAATGTAAACCGTTGCTTCTCATAAATTTTAATATTCAGCCATCATTGTATCCCGGGTAATGAGCCGGCAATCAATGCATTGCAATGGAACAGATGAAAATTAATAAATGGAAGATTATATTAAATAATATAACTTCAATCTGTTTTACTTTACCTTATTCATCTAAATCTTATTTTATGTTTGAACAGATATTACAATTGGTAAAAGAGCATATGGATAACAACCCTCAGCTTACTCAAAATGTCCCACCTGAACAAGCTGATGCGATTCATAAAGAGATTGCTGCACATATCACCAATGGCCTCCAAAACCAACAGTCAGCACCTGCTGCAACTGGCGGAATTTTATCCCAACTTGAAAGCAGTTTAAGCTCGGGTAATCTTCTCACGAGCTCAATCTCCGGAGGATTAATAGGAAGTCTGGGGAGCAAATTCGGATTGTCACCGGCTATCACGGGAGCTATTGCTGCTTCCTTACCTGCCCTTCTTCAAAAATATACTCATAGAAATGATCCGGCGGGATCCGCCGTTGCATCTGCAACATCCTGATGGTGTATATCAATCATTTTTATCCGTGAAAAAAAATTCAGCAAGAAGGAATTTTATAAAGCATTCTGCATTGGGTTTAAGCGGACTGGCACTTGCCCCTTTCGTTAATTCAAAAAAAGAAATTCCTGTATTCACTGGAAATCCGGCTGAAAAAAAACTTCATATTATTTGCGTCGGTGCTCACCCTGGTGATCCGGAATTTGGCTGTGGTGGGACGATGGCAAAATATAGCAATGAAGGTCACTCTGTAACATTTTTATATTTAACCAGAGGAGAAGCGGGTGATCCTGCAAAATCTTATTCCGAGTCGGCCGCACTCAGAACGAAAGAAGCTGAAGCAGCCTGTAAATTATTAAATGCAAAACCCATTTTCGCGGGACAGATTGATGGAAATACAATTTTGAATAAAGAGTATAACGAGGAGATGACAAAATTAATTCTATCGGTAAATCCTGATCTGGTTTTTACACAGTGGCCGATAGATGCTCATCCCGATCACCAGGTAACCGGCATGCTGACTCTGACTGCATGGATCAGGTCGGGCAGGCAATTTCAATTATTTTTTTACGAAGTAAATACAGGAATTGAAACGATGGAATTTACTCCAACCGATTATGTTGACATTACAAGTGTCCGTGATATAAAGAAGGCGGCGATGTATGCCCATAAAACCCAGGATCCGGAGGGCACTTACAATAATTATTTTAAGCCATTGGAAGAATTCAGGGGATTGGAAGCCGGCGTGAAAGCTGCTGAAGGTTTCATTCATTTTAAGGACAAAGCAGACAGGGCTACTATAATTGGTTTATCTCCGGTATAACTACAAAAAAACCTGTTGCCTTTTTCGGTAACAGGTTTTTATAAGTAAGTCTGATAAGATCAATGTTCTTTCGGATGTGCGGGCTCAGCGTGCTGAGGTTGGGCAGCATGTTGTGGTGCCGGATTATGTTGTTGCGGATGATTCATATGTTGTTGCTGCGGCGCCGGATGATATGCCTGCTGATGTTGCTGTGGTACAGGATGATTGTTTACAGCCTGTTGATGTTGTGGTGCAGGATGATTATTTACAGCCTGTTGATGTTGTGGTGCAGGATGATTATTTACAGCCTGTTGATGTTGTGGTGCAGGATGATTATTTACAGCCTGTTGATGTTGTGGTGCAGGATGATTATTTGCAGGATGAACGACTGACACATTTCCATGAGGATTATAGCGTGTTCCACCTGGTTTATTCATGGCAACAGTTGCAGGTTGTCCATGATTAACAGAAGCAAACTGATTTCTATCGTGCATCGAAGATTGCAAATGCGAGGTTTGTTCAGGTGTTGCCTGAATATGTCTCTCATTCATTGCAGTTTGTTCCTGAGCTGTAGGTCTTGCTGAAATACCGCCTGTTCCACCGTTAAAACTTACCCTGTTGGTTGAGTGGTTGACAATGACAGTTCTGTCCACGTAGGTATTATGGATCACTGTTGTATTTACATTTACAACTGCAGTGTTGTATCTGAATGAGTTTCCTTCCCATCTTCCACCATAAAATCCTGAACCACTATATCCGTAGCCATAATTTATGCCTCCATAAAATCCCACATGAGGTCCCCAGTATCCGTAGTGAAATCCATAGACCCCACCAGCGTAACCCCAGTATGCAGGTGTCCATAAATACCCATACTGTGGAGGGCGTACCCACACTCCGGGTACCCAGAAGTATCCGCCATCACCATATGCCCAATATCCCGGAACCCACAAAAAGCCATCTGTAGGACAGAGAGGTTGAGAATAAACTGGCAAAGGCGGTGGTGGAATATTCGCTGAAATGCTGATCCCCACACTAACCTGTGCGGAAGCAGAATTCAAAGACAAAATAAATAAGGCAGTCGAATACATTAATATAATAGCAATCCTTTTCATATTGATTTTTTAATGAAGAATAAGTTTCCTCATTAGTATTGAAAAGGCCATGCCAGCTTTAACGCATCGTTAAATAATTAACAAATTTAATGTGTTCTATACCAGCACTTTAGTAGTTAGATCATTATAACTCACTGTAATACTTTGAATCGGGTTTGTTGCTCCGTCCTGTTCTACAAAGAAATATTGCATACCTGATTCTTTAGATGCAGCAAACACTCTTTTGAAATTAACTGTACCATTGCCTATTTCAGTAGGAGCTTTTTGTGTATTAATATCCTTTACATGCCATAACGGGTAACGACCAGGGCTTTTTTTGAAGAGTTCCAAAGGATCTGCACCCGCAACGCTTGCCCATCCGATATCAAGTTCCATTTTAAGAATGTCTGCATTGATTTGTGAAAGAAGCATATCATAAGGAATTTTCCCATCTACCTGGTCAAATTCATGTGTATGGTTGTGATAGCATAATTGAATGCCTGCTTTTTTTGCAGCTTCGCCTGAGCGACTTAAAGTATCAATCGATTCGCTGATCTCTGCAGATGAACTCAATGGAATAGAAGCACAAACCAGGTATTTTAATCCACCTTCGGCTACTTCATCAATTATCTGCTGATAGTTATCCCTGAGATTTTTCATGGGGGGCATACTTCTTAACTGGTGAAGCCTGGTTGTATCCATTCCGGGAGGTACTTTAAATCCGCCTGCAGGCATTTTGAAAGGCGCACCGCCTACATGGTGTGAAACCCATGAGAGGCCCATATCCTTTGTCAGTTTGGCAAATTCTTTCGATGTCATACCGTAATATGCACCCTTGATGCTGAAAGCTGATTCCACATCTTTATATCCGATATCTGCGATTTTCTTCAGCGTTCCGGGCACATCGTTATCAATCGTCCCGCCCATAGTATAAAGTTGCAATCCGACAGGATGCATGGCATATCTGTCTAACAGGGATGCATATCCTTTTTTTGAAAACATGAATCCTCCCAGTGCAAGGGCACCTGAGTTGAGTATGAATTTTCTTCTGTTATGCATGATTCTTAATTTATTTAATTCATTGAACGATAGCGATCAAGTCAGCTCAGGGTGTTTTTTCAGTATTGAATTTGATATTTGTCACCGACATTAAAGGCTCATCCCCTTTTGCATTTTCATTTTTGAAAATGAAGTAGATATCATGCTGGCCGGTGACCGGTTTAATATCTGTTTTCATTCCTGGCCTTGCGAACGGATTACTAAATCCTGCTGCAGGTTTTTTAGGGGATGCCGCAGGTTTTTTTACGGCAACAGGTGCAGCTGCCTGAGCTTTCCCGGTTTTCGCGCCACCTGCATTTTGTGCTGCATTCGCTGCTGATCCTCCAAAAACAGGATTTATGGACTCAATCTTTACCTGTCCCAACAAATCACCATCCGGTTTATCGAGTCTTACCTCAATAGTTCCGCCTATATATCCCATCATTGGGAATGCAATGGCACTAATTTCCAATTGCTGAATTCCGGTCAGATCAATTTGATTAAACCCTATATAACCATTATTTTTTGGAATGATATTCAATGAAACGGCAAACATGGTTTGCAAATTCACTTCAGCGCGATGAGTTATTTCTGCTGCTCCGGGACTTAATTGTGCGCTGCGTAATACGATAGTTTCTTCACTTGTCAAAGGTTCTGATCCTTTGGCCCCTTTATCTGTATAAGCTGCCCTGATAACAATGGAACCTTTTCCATTATCGCCTTCGGGAATTTTAGGTGTATAACTCCCTTTCAACGGAAGCGTGCTGATCGTTTTTTGGTTGGAACTGAGAATATAATTTATGATTGTGCGTGCGTCATTCATTGATATATTCGGATGGGCAGGCATGTTAACCGTTCCCCAAACCCCGCTCCCGCCGGATCTTATTTTCCTGGCCAGAGAATCCAGAGCCCAGTTATATTTCGACTTATATTTTTCAGCAACTTCGATAAATTCAGGACCGACGGATTTTGTATCCAGATGATGACAATTATTGCAGTCTACTTTATTAATCATGGCCTGCGCCACGGCGAAACGGGTGGATGCATCCACACTGCGTTGTCCCTGCACCAATTCTGCCACATCAAAGCCTTGTGAGGTATAATCAATACTTGCGGCAACCTGTTTGGGGTTAATCTGCCCGTCTTCTTTATCAGCCACTTTAATATCATAGCCAAAGGGTTTTCCCGGGAAGAAGAAAGTTTTATTTCCGGTGATATTCATAGTTATTTCAGGGGGTGCATTGCCTGCAATTATTTTTAATGACTGACTGTTTTTCGCTCCCTGGGGGTCGGTGACCGTTAGTGTGGCAGTGTATTCACCAGGCTGATTAAAACTGGCTGATGGATTGGGTTCATTGTATGTTACAGGAGCAATTCCATTTGCACCTGTGATTACCCATTCGTATTTAAGGGAATCACCATCATAATCCTTTGTCCCGGCAGATGAAAGATTAACTGTCAGGGGCAGAGTGCCGCCACTTTTATCGGCAGATGCATGAACGATGGGAGTTCTGTTACCGGAATTAAATTCTATTCGAACCAGTTTTGAATTATCACTTTTCCTAAACCAGTTGCTCCCATATTCCAATACATATAAATCTCCATTGGGACCGAATTTAATGTCAATAGGTTCAATCGGCTGATAGGAAGGAAGAAATTTTTCCATGGATTTATAATCGCCATTTTCTTTCATGCTGATGGCCATGATCCAACCGCGCGACAGATCCGCAGCGAGCCACTTCCCTTCGTAGTAACCTGGATATGGACGCTTAGCATTTACAAAATTTGAACGATGATAAATAGGACCTCCTACTGAACACCTTGAACCAGATCCTACCAGTGGAAACTTTACGGAATTTCCGTAGGGATAAGAGATGAATGCAGGCTGCGCAGGTGGTAATTCAGTCAATCCTGTATTATTCACAGAATGATTTACCGGATGTGCAGGATCCTGCGGCGGATAAACCGTATCATGCACATAATCATACATGGGATACCCCACATTCTCTCCAATAAAATATGGCCATCCAAAATAACCAGGTCCCCTGGCCTGGTTGAATTCATCCATTCCCGTCCTGGTGGTCTTAGTATCCGCATTTGCATCCGGACCTACTTCTCCCCAATATAACCATCCGGTTTTGCTGTCAACCGAAGGCCGCCATGGGTTGCGGTCTCCCATGATATAAATTTCCGGCCTCGTTTTAGGTGTCCCTTTTGGAAATAGATTTCCATCGGGGATACTATATGTGCCATCGGCATTCGGATGTATGCGTAATATCTTCCCCCGAAGGTCATTTGTATTACCAGAACCGCGCTGGTCATCCCAGCTCGATCTTCCCGGACGTTCGTCGGTCTGGGATTTTTCAGCAACATTTCCTGTGTTATTTCCGACGGCCAGATAAAGATTTCCGGATTCATCCCAGGTCATACCACCACCGGTATGGCAGCAAACTTCCCTTTGCGTTGGGATTTCCAGTACAATTTTTTCTGATCCTGCAACCAGTTTATCATCCCTGATTTCCCAGCGGGATAAAACATGTTTGCTGATGGTCGGATGTGCATAATATAAATAGGCAAAATGATTCTCATCAAATTTCGGATCCACAGTAAAACCAATAAATCCTTCTTCAGCTTCCGTTACTTTACCATCCTTGCTCGTATACTTTGTATTGACCGGAATGGAACCAACGAGAGAAACTGTTTTAAGTATAGGATTATACACCACAAGGTCTCCCTTACGTTCATTAATATATACTTTACCATCTTTCAGCACTTCAAAATTCATAGGTTCATCCAACGCACCTTCTGCAGTAAGCGTCACAGGCGTAAACCGGTTGTCATCCGGTTTAACGGTATCCATTGCATTTTCTACATTGGAAGATTCCTGGTGTTTGCAGGAAATAGTGAAGAAACAGATCATTAAAAAAAGGAGAAGAAAAGTTTTCAGGTTGACAAACCGGTTGTAAATGACATTCATTGCAATCGTTATTTAATATTCATTCATTTAAAAGTAAATACCGAAATGAATGTACAATAATAAAATGCGACCAAAGCCTGAAACTTGTATACGAAGGCTGAAAAGCAGGCGGGTTTTGGTTTCTGGGCAGATGGATTGAAAATTGCGCCGCTCTTCGTAACTTTCTTTAAACCTTATATATGAATGCCCCGGCTACTGTTTATGATCCGGTTGTATTGAATACCCTGAAAGCCGCTAAAATCGCATTCCAGACGGGAACTACCAGGATTGTGCAGGTTAATGGTCAGTCAAAAACAATTACTTATCCCTTTCCCTCCCCGACCGACTGGCGCGATGTATGGATATATTTTTTAATGACCGACCGGTTCAATAATCCGGTATCTCCTCCAAATTCCACGAAAGAAAATCCTGTGATTGCATGGAACCAGCAATATGATTTCAGGCAGGGTGGAACATTCAAAGGTATTGAAGCCCAGCTCGATTATATACTCTCCCTGGGTGCAGGTGCTATCTGGATATCGCCCGTACTGAAAAACCCAAAACCCAATTCTGCTTTCAATTATCATGGGTATGCCACACAGGATTTTCTGCATGTTGATGGAAGATTTAGTTCTGATGGTACCGAAGCCACAGCCGAATCAGAATTAAAAGAACTGATTGAAGCTGCCCATGCCAGAGGTCTCTATATTATAATCGATATTGTAATCAATCATTCCGCAGAAGTATTCGACTACAATTATAATAATAATGTTGTCGCCAGTTTTAATGATCCATCTATTTTATTTGGCCCATTGGGAGATGAGCCACCCATTCAGTGGACAGACAGCACAGGAAAACCACGGCCGGAATGGCAGGATACTCTTCCTCCCGCTGCAAATCTTTCAATTGATGACGCCGTATGGCCGGTGGATCTGCAGTTACATGAAGATTTTTTTCGGCGAAGGGGAAATAAATTAACAGATGCTGCGCCTCCCGGAAGTTTTGCAAAAGGAGATTTTGGTTCTATGCGGCAACTGGTTGGAGAGTATGCAGCCATATCACCGAATCAGCAAAACCTGCGGGATCAGTATGGACAAACTCCGGTATTAAATATCCTTATTCAGATTTATACTTACATGATTGCCAGTTTTGATATAGACGCATTCAGGATTGATACGGTAAAATATGTAGCGCCGGAAATTGTAGAAACATTTGGAAATTCCATTCGTGAATATTGCATGAGTATTGGCAAAAAGAATTTTTTTATGTTTGGTGAAATTTATGATGATGAACAAACCATTGAAGAATTTGTAGGAAGAAACAGCACAAACACAGATGGATTCGGTATCGATGCCGCACTCGATTTTCCTCTCTTTTTCAACCTGCCTTCGGTTGCAAAATCTTTCACAGATGTGGCAACAATCCGACAGGTTTTCACGGACCGCAAGACAGCTGAAAATGCACTGATCAGCTCACATGGTGAAGCAGGAAAATATTTTGTAAGTTTTCTGGATAACCATGACCAGAATGAACGGTTCAATCATCCGGGGACTAATCCATTGCAGGTACTGATAGGACTGGCAACACTCTTTTGTCTTCAGGGAATACCATGTTTATATTATGGAACTGAGCAGGGACTGGATGGGGCAAAGGACAATGCGGGGAATCCTGCGACCGGGACTTTGGAATCTGTCAGGGAGGCCCTATGGGGGAAAGTACCAATCGCATTTGACAACAATGAGTTCTTATACAAACATGTTTCGGTACTTGGCAAATTGAGGTCTTCTGAAACAGCTTTGAAATACGGAAGACTTTATTTCCGGGAAGTTTCAGGGAATAAACTGGACTTCGGACAATCATCGGGTATCGGTGGTATCCTTGCATTTTCCAGGGTGCTTTATGATACTGAAATTCTTATCGTCGCCAACACAAATACAAGCACACCATTTACCGGCTTTGTTGTTATGGATATTGACATCAACCGGTTAAAGCCTTCAATGAAAGTATCTTATAGTAATATTGGCACGGTCGGTTCCGATAATGTTCAGATGATTCAGGGCGCAAGATTTTTTAATGGAAATTCGGTTACTTCAGCAAATGAAACTGCCGTATATTTTGTTATTCTTGCTCCCATGGAAATTCAAATCCTTACGCCGGTTTAGATTATAATGGATGTGTTTCCATTCATTTCTCGAATACAAGTGTTTCAGTTGGTGCGCCGGTTTTTTGAAGGGTGGCAACGAGTTCATTTACCATCGGATCTGGTCCGCAGATATAAAAATGCCGGCTAAAATCAGAAATATTCTTTCTGATAAATTGTTCATCAATCCTCCTGTTTTCAAAACCTTTTATGCCGTCTCTGGTCAAAATAAAAATGGCATTCCTGCCGAGAATTTCTTTCAATTCATTTTCATATATAATATCTGCTGCTGTTTTATTGGAGAAAAAAAGAATATTGTTCTCTATTTTATTTTTATGATGCAGATCGCGCAGTATTGCAATAAATGGTGTAATGCCTGCTCCGCCGGCAATAAAATAACCCGGGCCTTTATAATTTATGGCTCCCCAGGGATCCCGGACAATCAATTCATCGCCAGGTTTCAATTGATGCAATTTATCTGTTATGCCATGATGCTCTGCATATCGTTTAATAGTGAATTCCAGGTAGGGCTTTGTTGTAAGCGCGGTGAAAGTAAAGGGCCTGGTTTCATTTTCGAGTCCGGGTTTATTGATGGATAAATCGTTAGCCTGCCCGGGCTGGAATTCATATCCTTCAGGTTTCTCGGTTCTGAAACACTTTACATCGTGGGTAACCTGAAAAATATCGGTTATCCTGACTATATTCTCCATGATTCAACCATTATTCCTGTAAAGTTATCTAATTATCGAATGCATGTTTGTACCTCCACGCTATGATTATCAGTCACTTGAAAAATGTGGAAAACTATGTGCTAAAGCCGTGCAAAACCATATCCATTAAAATTTGGAAACCGGTATTCATATATTGTACTTTAGATTCATAATTGAGAAACGGATATCTGTAACAAGATGGAAAGGTCTCAGTTGAGGAGTGAAATCTGTAACAGGAGAGTAACAACTCAAGGGAGCATCGGGCTAGTAAGTACAAGACGAAAGTCAGGTAACGAAAAAGGCTTGGTGCTTTTCCTTTTTTAGCAAGTCCCGATTAATTTAAAATCTTCCTGTTTAATTTTTACGGGATTTTAACTCAATTGTATTTTTTCCTTTTAATGAGTCTTGTGCTCAGAATACGGGTATCCTTTAAAGGACGATTCAAGTCTTCCCCTTTGCTTGTCGGTTCTGCAGCGATTTTATCAACCGTCTCCATGCCGCTTACCACTTCTCCAAAAATTGTATAGTTCATGTCGAGATGCGGGGTTCCTCCAAATGTTTTATAAACCTCCCGTTGATAATCCGGTATTTTTCTTTTCAGTCTTTTTATTTCAACAGAATCAAGGCCTGCATCTGTAAATTTTTTCCCCTGAACTATATAAAACTGGCTGGAGCTGCTTGCCTTTTCAGGGTTCACATCATCGCTTTCCCTGGCGGCAGCCAGTACACCCCGCTTATGAAAAAGTGTTACCCTGAATTCTGCAGGAATGGTATAAGGCAGACTTGAATCTCCCAGGACTTTGCCCGGAGAAGCGTTCCTGCTTGTTGGATCACCGCATTGGATCATAAAATATTGTATGACGCGATGGAAAAGCAGGCTGTCATAAAAATGACTTTTCACCAATCTCAAAAAATTATCTCTGTGCAGAGGGGTTGAATCAGACAATCTCAAAATGATGGTGCCATCCGTTGTAACGAATTCTATATCTCTTTTCCTGTCTTTTTTCTTTAGCTTAATCTGTGACTGGGAAAAAATGGAACCTGAAAAAAATACTGTTGTCAAAAGGATTAATAAAGCTGATTTCATTCAGCTACAATTTAACCGATAAATTGAATATATCTAAGTGGTCTTTCTATATCCCAAAACCTGATTAATTAGCGGATCCACTCTTTGCTTCTTTCATTTTTTTCTCTAATTCTGCCTTAAGTGCCGACATGTTAAAGCTAGCACCTTCGTGCATTGGTGGATATTCTAAAAGATATTCTTACCCGCGCGAACGTTTTGGTAACGTACTTCAATCCTGCGCCGTCAATATGATGAAATGACTCATTCAATTCCTGCTTATCATCCTCAGGATTCATTTTTTCACACGCTGATTTTCGAATCCTTTCGTTTAACGGTTAAACGCTTTGCTCTACGGCAAAGCTGTCGAATATCCCGTTTATATAGATATCTTTATAGGTCTTCATCAAATATTGTGGACACCGGCATTTTTAGCCGAATCTAAAATTTAATTTACCCAAATGTCATTTAGATTCCAATTTAAATATCACTGGTGAAGTGCAGTTTTCCTTTCGGATAATTCCATTTTTGAAATTATCCAAATCCGGTTATTTGTGAAAACAATTTTTTTTGAAACAATATATGAACCGGAGAAATTTTAGTCTTACTATCATATATACGATCATCACTCATTATTAAACCGAATAAAATGAAATTGAGCAGTTTCCTATTTAAAAGAGTCACGGGATATGTACTCCCTGTTGCGATTTTATGCCAGGCATTTACGGCTAATGCGCAAGACAAAAAACCCAACATCCTGGTCATTATGGGGGATGACATCGGTATGTGGAATATCGGCGCTTACCACCGGGGTCTGATGGCGGGCAAAACACCCAATCTCGACAAGATGGCCAGCGAGGGAATGATTTTCACAGACTATTATGCGGAAGCGAGCTGTACTGCCGGCCGTGCAAACTTTATCATGGGGGAATTGCCCATACGCACAGGCATGACAACCGTTGGACAGGCAGGAGCAAAAATCGGAATTCCCGCTGAGGCCTGCACCATTGCAACTGCACTCAAAGCACAGGGCTATGCAACCGGTCAGTTTGGAAAGAATCACCTGGGGGACCTCAATGAGTTCCTGCCCACTGTACACGGCTTTGACGAATTTTTTGGCTATCTCTATCACCTGGATGCCATGGAAGATCCCGCTCATCCCAATTACCCACAGAACCTGCTCAATGTAGTCGGGCCACGCAATATGGTTCATTCATGGGCTACAGCAACAGACGATGCCACTGAGATGCCGCGGTGGGGAAAAGTCGGAAAACAAAAGATTGTTGATGCGGGTACGCTTTATCCCAAACGAATGGAAACAGTGGACGACGAGATCCGTGATACTGCATTGAGTTTTATTGAAAAGGCCAAAAAAGACGGAAAGCCTTTTTTTTGCTGGCTTAACCCCACACGCATGCATATTGTAACACATCTCTCTCCCAAGTATGAAGCCATGCGCAATGCAGAGAATGGATGGTCTGAAGAAGAAGCCGGCATGGCCCAGCTCGATGACGATATCGGCTTGGTGATGCAAAAAATAAAAGACCTGGGTATGGATGATAATACGATTGTGGTATTTACTACGGACAACGGAACAGAAGTTTTCACCTGGCCTGATGGAGGTCAGACTCCGTTTGCGCAAAGCAAAGGGACTGTTATGGAAGGAGGCTTTCGGGTGCCATGCATTCTCCGCTGGCCTGGACATGTGGCTCCCAATTCCGTACAGAACGGTATTTTTTCTGGAATGGACTGGTTTCCTACCTTTCTGGCAGCCGCCGGTAATCCCAATATCACCGATCAATTGCTTAAGGGGGTGAAACTGGGCGACCGCACTTACAAAAACCATCTGGATGGTTATGATCAGACGGCCCTGATAACCGGCAAAGGCCCTTCAGCACGTCATGAAATCTTTTACCTGGGTGAAAGCACGATTGGCGCGGTTCGCATTGACGATTATAAATATCGATTCATTGACCAGCCCAAGGGTTGGCTGGGAGAAAAAACGCATGTTGATGTACCTTATCTGATCAATCTGCGGCTTGATCCATTCGAACGCACGGGCTGGCCAAACAACGGGACCAAAGAAGGTGGTCAGCAATATTTCGATTGGTTCAAATTCCAGTTCTGGCGCTTTGTGTTTGTTCAACAATTAATGGCAAAGGAAATTCAGACATTCCTGGATTACCCTCCCATGCAGAGAGGTGCAAGTTTCAATCTGGATGCAGTAAAAGCAGAGATGGCCAACAAGATGGCTCAGGCCGAAGCGGCTAGTAAGGGCACTGGTGATTGATTAGTGGGAATTATTTTTCAGGCAAGGATATCCGCGCACGGATTGCCGGTTTACGGCGAAACGGCGCGGATTTCTTTTGTTGTTTCTTCCTGACACTTAGAATTTATCTTCTGGTTTATGCTGAGTGAAATGTTGAAAAAAAAACTTCCTTCTGTCCTATTGATGATTTGCTCAATTGGCCATTTAATTCCGTCTCAGGCTCAGATTGAAGATAAAATAGTCTCTCCATTGCAAACCGGGCATTAAATGTCCTAAAATCGAGAGCGAAAAGTATCTGTAAATATGATATAGAATCGTGAATTTGTAAGTTAGATTAAATTGTTAACCACTATTTAATTAGTTTGGCGATGTGGAATTCCAGGCATACCTAAACATCTGATCTCTACAGCAGTTGCAGTTTGCGATTTTTCAGTATTCCTTTTACTAATTTATTTTTTAAGTAAAACAGTTAAATAGAATGTTGAAGTAGATATTTTGTTATACGGTGAAAAGGACAATTTACCGTTAAAAAGAAGTGTTAAGATCATTCTCCAAAGTTCCGTCGCTACTGAGATTTTTTAAATAATCTTTTCAATGAGAATTTAATCATCAGGACTATAAAAAGCTTCCAAATTAATTTATAGTGAATTCTCAAAACATAAATCCAATGCTAACTGCATATCTGAATCCGACTGCCGGAAATTTTTGTGAAGCGGATCCGCTGGAGTATACACTCCTGGAACTGGATAAATCACTGAGTAAAGGAAATTTAGCTTTCAGCGCGTCCAGTACAGCCTGCAGGGTTTCATTTTGTGTTTGCCCATCCAGCTCTCCATTAATATTTGCTTTGAAAGTATAATAAGTAAAAGACGGGCCAAACATTTCAGCATCTATAATAAATCTTTTTGCTATGACGAACTGATAACCCAGTTCGAATCCAATATTAAAAAGGTCGATACCCATGCCCAGAATTGCGGACTGGGACCCACTGGAATCAGTGTGTGTGAGTGTATTACTTGAACTGAAATTATAATAGCTGATAAACGGCGCCAGATAAATCCCATGGGGAGCTTCGTATTTATTTTCCTTAGGCAGATAAAATCTGAATTCTGCTCCAATAGTATATCCGTTCTTATTTCGCGAATCGGTGAGATTCGTATTGCTTAAATTCAAATCCAATTTAATCGGAAACTGGTTGTAACCGCCAAAAATGTAGATACTATGATTCGGATTTAAAATTCTTTCGTACCCCATGTGGAACGAATTTGGATATAACAGCCAGGATGAAATACTCAGCTTTACGATATTTGGGTATTTGATTTTTGCTTTTGAAACAGTATCCTTCATCTGGCCGAAACTATAAGAGGCAATGGACAGAAAAAATGCAGTGGTGATACAAAAGCGTACACCAGCATGGAAATATTTTCTGTTTAATTTTTTCATTTTGAAGAGTTTTATTTTCCGCCTAACTGCCACAAGATAACTAATACAGCTTTCGACGGATGTGCCGGATGCAGGGCGATTATCTCAAGATAAAATAATTGTCAGGCAAACCCACGATTTCCTGATAATGATTAAGCATGTAACCGTTAAATGAACCCTGATTTCATCATTTGATAACTTCCTGCAAAAAATGGTGTCCGCTGGTGAAGTGAGTTGGGTTGGATACAAAGGATATCTATTTCTCCATCTGTAACTTTTCCTCCTGCCATTTCTAAAATGAATGCGAATGGATTGCATTCGTATACTAGGCGGAGTTTCCCTTTTTTATAATCAGTAGTTGCCGGGTACAAAAAAATTCCGCCTTTAAGCAGTGTCCGGTGCATATCTGCAACCATGGTTCCGGTGTAACGTAGTGAGCAGGCGGAATTGCCAGATCCTGATTTTTTCTGAAAATCATCAATAAATTTTCTTACCCTCTCGTCGTAGCTGTAATAATTTCCCTGGTTAACTGAATATATATTTCCATTTTTGGGGCATTTGATATCCGGGTTACTAATCGTGAATTCTCCGATAGAAGGATCCAGGGTGAATCCGTTTACTCCTCTGCGTGTAGCATAAACGAACATGGTGGAAGATCCGTAAATAATATATCCCGCGGCCACCAGGTTCTCTCCTTTCTGTAAAAAATCTTCTTTGACGCAGGGAAATCCCTTTTGTGATTTTCGCCTGTAAACTCCAAAAATTGTTCCGATGGAAATATTCACATCAATATTACCGCTTCCGTCCAGCGGATCAAGGACCACCACATATTTTGACTGGTTACAAAGTTCTTCATCAAAACAAACAAAATCATCCACCTCTTCTGATGCGATTCCCGCACAACTGATTCCCCGCCTCAGAACGGCCATGAATTCCGCATTGGCAAATTCATCCAGCCGCTGAACACCTTCCCCCTGAACATTTGTTTTTCCTGTATCACCCAGAATGTCCTCAAGGCCCGCTTTATTCACTTCAACATTTATTCTTTTTGCAGCCAATGCAATATCCCGCAGCAGATTACTCAGTTCTCCGGTTGCATGAGGAAGAAAACGCAATTCCTGTTTTCTGAATTCCTCCAACGTTAAAATGTTTCGGTTTATCTTCATACTAAGCCCAAAGCCTAAAGCCTAAAGCTTAAGGCATTTATACTGTTTAATTAAATATGATTTTCCCTTTTACAATTGTATTAGCTTTTGGCTTTAAGCTTTAGGCTTTAGGCTTTAAGCCAATTGAAGCTTCGCTTCAATTGAATGGATCGCTTTCATCGTTTTAATCACTGAATCTGGTGTGACAGAAATCGAATCAATGCCTGCTTCAACAAGAAATTGTGCAAAGTCGGGGTGATCAGATGGACCCTGACCACAAATTCCGACTTTCACGCCTGCTGATTTTGCCTGGCGGATCAATATTTTCAACATGCGCTTTACTGCTTCGTTACGCTCGTCATACAAGTGGGCAACTAATGCAGAATCACGGTCAAGACCCAGCGTAAGCTGGGTAAGGTCATTTGAACCAATGGAAAAACCAGTGATATATTCTGCAAATTCGCGGGCCATAATGATATTCGAAGGAATTTCAGCCATCAGGTATAATTCCAAACCATCTTTATCTTTTTCCAATCCGTGCTGCGACATGATGTGTGTAACTTTCTTCAATTCTTCTACCGTGCGACAAAAAGGAATCATCACGGCCACATTTTTGAGCCCCATTTTTTCACGTACATGGTGAATAGCTTTACATTCCATTTCAAAGGCCTGCCGGTAAGATGGAGAATAATATCTCGAAGCGCCACGCCATCCGATCATTGGATTTTCCTCGAGTGGTTCAAAATGTTCGCCTCCAATAAGGTTACGATATTCATTCGTTTTAAAATCAGAAAAACGGACGATCACTGTGTTTGGGAAGAAAGCGGCTGCTATTTTCGCGATACCGAATGAAAGCTTCTGTATAAAAAACTGTTCTTCGTTTTCAAAACCGCGAATGGCTGATTTAATATGTGCGGACAAAGCTTCATCCTTCAGATTTTTATGCGTGAGCAGAGCCATTGGATGAATGCCGATATAATTATTTATGATGAATTCTTCTCTTGCAAGTCCTACACCTGCGTTCGGAATATGTGAAAAACGGAAAGCCATGGAAGGTGACGCCACGTTCAACATCAGTTTGGTTTGAATTTCCGGGAGTTCGTCCAGTCTCGTCTCCACTATATCGAAAGCAAGATTTCCGGAATAGACTAATCCTGTGTCGCCTTCACCACAGCTTGCGGTTATTTCCATACCATCGGATAAAATGCTCGTTGCGTTCTGACAACCAACGATAGCAGGAACGCCCATTTCTCTGGCTATGATAGCTGCGTGACAGGTGCGACCGCCTTTGTTGGTAATGATGGCAGAAGCGATTTTCATGATTGGCTCCCAGTCAGGATCCGTCATATCAGTTACCAAAACATCGCCCGCTTTGAATTCAATTCCTTCCGACAATCTTTTGTCGAGCGAATACATGATCTTAACTTTTCCTGTTCCGATCTGATCTCCCACAGCAATGCCTTTTAATATTGGTTTTGACAGGTGTGACTGCATAACATATTCGATCAGTTTTCCGTGATCCTTACGCGAGTGGATGGTTTCAGGTCTTGCTTGAACAATAAATAACTGATTGGTAATCCCATCAACCGCCCACTCGACATCCATCGGGCACCAATGTCCTTTCAGTTTCGAATAATACTTTTCAATGATGACAACCCATTGTGCCAGTTGCAAAATTTTCTCATCATCCAGGCAGAATTTATTTTGTGCTGATTTATCTATGGGAATAATTTTCACTCTTTCATCGGGATCGTCTCCATAAACCATCATGTGGTCCTTTAGTCCCAATTTCTTTTCGATAATCGGAACAAAATTTTCTTTGAGTGCAGGTTTAAAGACGATGAATTCATCAGGAGAAATACTTCCCTGGACGATCATTTCCCCGAGGCCAAAAATGCCATTGATTACCACTACATCCCTGAAGCCGGATTCGGTATCCAATGAAAAAGCGACACCTGAACTACCGAGATCAGAACGTACCATTTTTTGTACGCATACAGAAATCGAAATGGCAAAATGATCGTATCCAAAATTCTGACGATAGCTGATGGCCCGATCGGTGAATAATGAAGCAAAACAATTGCGGACAGAATCCATGATGGCGGCTGGTCCGCGCACATTCAGATATGTTTCCTGCTGACCTGCAAAACTTGCATCCGGAAGATCTTCAGCAGTGGCGGACGATCTCACTGCCACATCAGTCGTCTCCTGTCCGTATTCAGCAGACAAACCATAATATGCATCAATGATTTTTTTACTGAGTTCCGGTGGAAATTTGGAATTGCGGATCAGGTTGCGGATCTGAAGTCCTGCCCTTCTCAAAGATTCCATATTCTGGTAATCAATCTCCGAGATCAGTGAAGTTATTTTATCTTCCAGTTGATTTTCTGAAATAAAAACCTGGTAAGCATCTACAGTAATAATAAAGCCAGACGGTATACGTATACCAAGTATGCTCAGGTGACGGATCATTTCCCCCAGTGAAGCGTTCTTACCGCCGACACGCGCTATGTCTTCCATACCCGCCTGATCCAGGCCCAGGGTAAATTTTTCTTCCATATTTTATTTTTAAAAATGATGGGCAAAAATATATTGGCCTGATCCGAACCAATGGCTCCTGTTTAACAGGTTTTTGTACTATCTTAACCTATATGACTGTGATTGTGTACCATATACATCATTATAATATTAATAATGTTTAACCATGAAACCGCATTTATTAAAGATTCCTAAGGAGGCTGAGCATTCTTTTAGCGTGCGGTATGATATCGTTTCGTTTTTTTATAACAAATGGCACTACCATCCGGAACTTGAGCTTGTTTATATTATTGAAGCAACCGGCAGGCAGTTTATAGGTGACAGCATTCATCATTTCAAGAACAACGATTTAATACTCATCGGAGCAAACCTGCCGCATTTATGGCGTTGTGATGAAAAATTTCTTGTAAAAGGTTCCAGGCTTAAAGTGGAAGCCATCATCATTCATTTTTTACCTGAATGTTTTGGTTCCGGATTTTTTAAACTTCCGGAAAACAAAGCTCTGTTGAATCTCTTTCAAAAAGCGCAGATGGGTGTCCGGATAAAAGATGAGGCAGGAGTTGCGGTTGGGAATTTTATGCGTCAGCTTGTGACCGCGAAAAACAGTGAGCGAATCATTTTATTATTGCAAATATTGAATACGATTGCTGAATCGGAGCAGACAAAGACCATATGCAGTGAGGGCTTGACTTTTCAATACAGTGCTTCGGAAGCCGAGAGACTTAATACTATTTACCAGTATATACTCAATAATTTCTCGAAAGAGATCAGCCTGGAGCAGATTGCGAAAGTTGCTCATCTTACACCCAATGGGTTCTGCAGGTATTTCAAATCCAGGATAAAAAAGACTTTCTCGCGGTTTCTTATTGAAGTACGTATTGGTCACGCATGTAAACTGCTGGCTGAATCGGATAAACCAGTGGCGGATATCTGTTATGAATGCGGTTTTAATAATTTTTCAAACTTCAACCGGCACTTTAAATATATCGCCCGGCGTACGCCGTTGAATCACCGGAAATATTACCAGGAAATAAAAGGGATGAGGATGAGGTTGACAGAGGGCACTTAGTCCAACTCTAAAAACCCATGCTGGAAATCGGTTAAATCTTTAATGCGGATTTTCTGCCATTCAGAATAAGATTTTTGAATTTTTACAATTACACGTCAAATAAATATCATTCAAAACATCAATTGAAAGTCTTTTCACCTTTTTTATCTAAGTGAAAACACTTAGGCAGTTAAAATATTTAGGTTTTAAGGTTTAAACTAATTTAAAATATTATTCTTTTTTTAATAAAATATTACATTTGAAATTGTCTGAAATAAGAGTTGATTTATTTGGATTGTCTTTTAAAGATTTTTGTCTCAAAAAAAGTATGAGCAATGCAGTCTATATTTGATCTCAGAGATGACGAGTACTTTATGGATGGTTTACCACCAGATTACCGGGGTCTTATTTTACAAGGTGCTATTGCAACATTTGCTCAAAATCCTTCGGGCCTTATTATCCTTCAAAACTTTCAGCGAACCGATTTTGCCATTCAACTCAGTATATATAAATTCTTCCATCTTATGAGAAGTATTCTCCGGCCTACTATTTTTCCCATAGGAGTCATCCTTGCCCTTAAAAATAACTTCAAATCCACATTGAGCGAAATGGGAACATTCAATCTTAAAGAAGGTCAGTTTAGCTTTCTTCATTATGGAAACGAAAATGTCCTGGCTGAATTTAAGGGTGGAAGAGAATATCATTTTCTTGAAATTACCTATTCTTCTGAAATGCTTTCTCAGACACTCGCCTATTTTCCAAGTCTATCTCAGGATTTCCAAAACGCAGCTGGCTCTTCGGCAGCATCAGTCCTTTCATCCCAGCATAACGCAAATAAAATAGCATTAAAGATTGCTCATGACCTTGTACATTCCCGTTTTGCTCCCAGTGTGAATGAAGAACATTTTGAAGATAAAGTCCGGGAATATTTATTGGTTTTAATGGCTGAAGCTTCAAAAACAGTAGAGACTGGAATACACCTGGACATTGAAGAAAAAGAATTGCTTCACAAATTGATGGAACGCATGAAGCAGCATCCAAATGGAAAGTTTCCAATCTCAAAACTGGCCAGGGAAATGGGAATGAATACTATGACATTCAAACTGGTATTTAAACAAGAATATCATAAAGGTATTTTTGAATTTCATCTTGACCAAAGAATGAAAGAAGGTCGCCGCCTTCTTAAAGAGTCCGATTTGAATGTGAAAACAATCGCCAGGATGGTAGGTTATGACCGTACTACGAGCTTTATTACCAAGTTTAGAGAACATTTTGGTTATCCCCCCAGTCAGGTTCTAAGAAAGAAATAAAAAATATTTCCGATTGCCAACACTTTTTATTTGGAATGGACTGCAGCATGCATTCATCTTTGTATCCGTTCAACCTCACACATGCAAGCAATCACTTCATTTAAAAAAACTTTTCCCCTTCTGGTTTCCGGATTTTTCATACTCTTATTTGTGTACGCATCGGTTAGCAAGCTTATGGATTCCCCCTCCTTCAATGCGCAACTTGCACAATCGCCCTTACTCACCGGATTTTCAGGATGGATTATCTGGATCGTGCCTGCCCTTGAGATATTGATTGCCATTCTGCTATCCATTGACTGTTTTCGAATTCACGGATTATATGCATCGTTTAGTATTATGGTCATGTTCACAGCCTACATACTCGCGATTTTAAATTTTAGTGAATTTATTCCCTGCTCATGTGGTGGTGTGTTACAACATATGCCATGGAAAACTCATCTTATTTTTAATATTTGTTTAGTTGCACTGGCTGCCCTTTCAATTTTATTGTCCGAGCAAAATCAAATTCATTTAACCAAAAAACAAAAAACCTAATAAAGATTTTTATTGCAATAGAACAGGAGTCACCGAAAACCTGTAAAACAGAGTAGGCATAATTCTTAATACATAATATTTTTTTATGAAAAGAAAAAACATCTTTATCGCGGCCGCTTTTATCCTTGCTATTGGCAGTGCGTTCACATCCAGGCCGGCAAATAAAAAACCTCTCACATTATTCAATGGGTATCTGGTGGGTAGTTGTAGCACCGTAGCCATTCAATGTGATAATAAACCTGGCACAACGTGTCAAGTTTCAGGCGCACAGGCATATTCGGATATAAACAGCTGTACACATCCATTAACGAAGTCAATACAATAGAAAAAAAGGAGGCCTTCCCTAGTAGAAAGCCTCCTTTAAATCGTTCTAAATGATAATTAAGATAAAATATATCAGATCCCTGGTAAAATTATTTATATGCATGCTGGCGGGTGTTTTGCCAGTCTTTGCATTGTATCTGCATTCCGAAGATTTTCACCGAAATAAAAATGCATTTTACAGGGTCTTCCCTCCACATGCAATCTTGAAAACGAATACTATAAATATCGAAAGTATTGATAGATATATTGTTGGGCATTCCTCAAATACGGTTTATATAGGTAATTACACAAGTCCTTCCGATTTGTTTGCTATAAACATGAATCTTCGGGATACACAATCTTTACATTTAATATTTCCTGATTCCCGAAAATATGAAGCGTCCCTAACTGTTGTAACTATAGATTCGCCGTATGCTTTTATTACAGACAAATTGAGGTCTTCCATTTATCGTTGTTCCCTTGTATCCAAGGATACATTTAAACTCATGAATAACTATCGATTTTCATCCTCCGAATCAATAGCCCTGTCTTCCGAATCCATGATTTTAAAAACTTTTCAGAAAAAAATACAAAATAATATTTTCGGAAAAGTAGATTATCATCATAATGCACTCATGGATTCTGCGAATATTCTTGAAAAACAGGTTGATGGCTTTTTCTGTACAGACGGCAGCCTGCAAATCGATCACCGGGCCAATCGCTTATTATACATCTATTTCTACAGGAACCAGTTTATTTGCCTGGATACGAATCTCCGGGTTGTTTATAAAGCTAAAACCTTAGATACCAATACCAGATCGAAAATCCAGGTAAGGACCGTACATGATCAGGAAATTCTGGCTGCACCACCTTTATTGGTAAATAAATTAGCCTGTATTTCCGCGAATTCGATTCTGATTTATTCTGCTCTTCGCGCCGATAACGAGGACAAAGACAAATTCAGAGACAATTGCGTTATTGATGTCTATGAATCCAGGGATGGCAGGTACCGTTTTAGTTTTTATATCCCAAGGATAAATAATAGTGGCATTAGCAGTCTCATCCTGCAAGGAAAACAATTATTTACCATACAGGGTAATTCGCTGGTCAGGTATGATCTTAATATTTGAATGCAGAAGCTTAGTTTTGAACAGGATCACGAATCACAATTACTTTCATACGCTTTTTCGCTTTTATAAGATCCAGGCCGTTCTTTCGAAGAGCCAGCTTCACATCCGACAAATCTTTCAGTAATGCATTGAGCTGGATATCGACCGGGTAATCAATACCCGTATCATTGATGAAGGCGGTTTCACCATTTTGATAACTTGCTATCATTAAAAGCACTTCGTCCAGAGAACCATTTTTAATTTGGATTTCTACCGCACTGGACGAATCTTTTTTTATAGATCCTATTGATCTTAGTGACACCAAAGTATCCTTTCTTAATACAAGGCTCCAGTAAGGCACGTCCCTGTCTTCTATTGTCACTTCATAACCGAAACAATTTTTAAGTTCTCTTTGCATAACCTGCATTAGATAGGCGGGGTTTGCTTTTCCCGGAGGTACAAAAAGGCTGTAATTAAAATAGTTTTTCCCTGTTATCGCATCTGGCTGAAAAAGAGATGAATCTTTAATATCCAGTTCTAAATTTTGCGAGACTTTTCCAAATAATGAATCCCCATAAAGTCCCCAGGTATCTTTTCCAATATAGGCATAATGATAAAGTGCATTCAGAGAACATCCCAGCACCTGAAAACCGGCTTTATTTCTTTCATAATATGAATGGAAGTCAGTACCATTCCCGGCATATTGTTCCTCAATCATATAAGGAGCAAGCATTGAGCGGTATGAATATCCTGTGTCCGGTCCACCATTATTGTTGAGAAACATTGGTTTCTTCCAGTCAAATTCCCATATATATGAATTACCTGTGAAACCAGGGTTCTTTCCGTCTAGCAAATCCCTGATTTTGGCTGAATCCATATCCAACCCGTCGGTTATAGCATACACTAATCCGGCCGGATTGACTATAATGATATTAGGGAAGGACGGAACCCGCCAGCGCTCGAACAAAACCGAATCAAAAGCAGCCAGCAATTGTAAATGCATTTTGTCCTGCAATTGCAGAAATAATTTCCTGATGTTGCGATTATAATGCATTTCATTATAACCGACCATCAGAACCGTCATATCATTTTTGAATATTTGCTGAAGTTTGTTCATTTTAGGAAATCGCTGAATGCAGAGCGTACATTGTGATTCCCAAAAATCAATCATCAGCCATTTCCCTTTGAAATCTTTCAAAGAAATCTGTTTCTGGTTGGAATTGATCAGGTTATTAAATTTAAAATCAGGACAGGGTTTGCCAATTTCAGGAACCTGATATACTGATGCGGTCACTTTTGATAACCCGCTGCTTAGAGTCATAAAAGCAATTAGCACTTTCAAAATGAATTTGTTCATCATATAAATAATTGAAGGATAATTTATAATAAATGAATACTAAGCTCAAAATTTTAAAAAACTGATTTACTTAAAATTTCAATACCCGGGATTTTGAGTGAGATGGCTATCGTTTTGCAATTCGCCCAATGGAATTGGGTATAATGTATCGGTGGTTTCCCAGCCAGTTTTAGAAGGGCTCAGGACTGCTGTCGCGTGGCCTGTTCTGATCAGGTCGAGCCAACGCATGCCATCTTCTGTAAAAAATTCAACGCGTCTTTCCTGCTGGATTGCATTTAAAATTTCGTTTTGGGCTGAAGCCGAAGTATTACCAAGACCAGCACGATTTCGAATCTGATTCAGGTCGTCACTTGCTCCGGAAAGATTGCCCTGTTGCGCCCTGGCTTCTGCACGTATCAGGTATTGTTCTGACAAACGGAATACCATGCAATATTCAGTAACAGGCGAGCCTGATTTAATTTTATACTTAAAAGGAAAATAATAAGTCTGCCCACCTACAACCACACTATCTACCCAATTAGTCCGGCGATTATCATTTGGTTCAAAAGCGGTCAAAACTGAATCACTGAGCGCTACAGAATTTGGAAATGAATTCAGAATAAAAATATTTCCCTCCCTGGTATTTATTCCGGGTTGTACGGGCTCCATTTGCCAGATGGATTCATTACTGTTAGCCAGGAAAACCTGGTTTAAATCTGCTGATAAGGTAAAAAGATCCGGCCTGCCAATAACTGAATCAGCCTCCGCCTCTGCATTTTTCCAGTCCTTCATAAAAAGATAAACCCGGGACAAAAGTGCTGTCGCAGCAAAATGGTTAGGGCGCACTCTTTCCCCTCCGGAATAAGAATAATCATCCTTTAAAAGGTTTTGGGCATCAATACAGTCTGCAATAATTTGCTGATAGACAATTCCGCTAGAACTACGGGACAAAGTATCATTGACCTGATAGCTGGTAGATACTGCGAGTGGAATATCGCCATATAAATTCAACAAATAAAAATTGCAAATAGCCCGAAAGCATTTTGCCTCACCTTCCAATTCTCTTTGAACCCCGCTGCTAATTCCGGTTGATTGTTTTAAACCCTCCAGTATTGCATTCGTCTGGTATATGTATGAATATGCATTTTTCCAGAGTCCGTAGGACAAATTGTTTCCGGCTGTCAACGCGTTTTGATAGAATTGTTTCTGATCGGATATCCCGGAATAATCAATAAATTCATCAGCGGAAAGACCGCAATAAAGACTAATCTGTTCATTGAGAAGACTGCTATAACTCCCCATCATATTACTATAGATTCCTGTCATCGCAGCAGTAGCCGTCTGATCGTTGGTAAACACACTTGATCCGACAAGCATTGTATTTGGCGCTCCGATGTCCACAAATTTCTCACAGGATCCGAATAGCAATACCCACATTGCGAAGAATAACATTCTTAGAAATAAATTTCTTGTTTTCATGATCTTCTTTTTAGAAAATAAATTGAATACCTGCAGTAAGCACCCTCAAAGGTGGCAGAACCGAATTGCTCTGGTTTTCGGGATCCAGGCCCTGGTAATTAGAAATGGTAAATAAATTCTGCCCCTGGATATAGACCCGCAGGTCCTGAATTTTATTTTTCTCCAGCCAGGTTTGTGGAAAATGATAAGACAGTGCAATGTTCTTTAGACGGATATAAGATGCATCAGAAATAACATTATCACCGGAAACAATCGCGTTCTCCCATGCCTGGTATGCTAAAGAACTTTCATCCTGGGTATACTGTTGAATACTGGTATGATCACCTGGATGTTGCCATCTGCTTAAAACGAGTGTCGGCTGATTGGTCATAGTTCCAGGTGCATCCGGATAAAAATATTGGTAATTGTATCCCGTCTGTCTGACAAATTGTAATGTAAAATTCAATTGCCACCGGCCGTATTGGATGTTATTTATAAAACCACCATAATAGGATTTCGATACTGTTTTGTATGCTGTCAGGTCTTCCGGATAGGTAACCTGACCATCATTATTTATATCCTGAAATATGTAAACTCCTGTTGCAGGATCAACTCCCGTGTTGTGAAAGAGTTTCTTTAAATAAACGGATTTACCGATTTCATATACGTTGGCGTAACTCGATGATGCCAGGTTTGGATATTCCAGCAATTTGTTTTCAGGAATGGTCAGGTTGACAGAAAGGTTCCAGGTAAATTGCTGATTTCTAATCATAGTGCTGTTTAATTCCATTTCCCATCCTGAGTTTAAAAGTTTTGCGGGTAAATTGAATTGAACAGAAGGAAAGCCGGTTATCTGAGGTAATGGATAACCCACCAGCTGATTAGTAGTCAGGTTATGATAGTAGTCGACAGATAATAGGAACCTGTCTTTTGCAAAACCCAGTTCAAGACCAATATCTAATTTCTGGTTATTTTCCCATTGATAATCCGGATTGAAAAGTCTTGACGGGCTCAGACCAGATGATCCATTATATGGATAATAATTTGGCCGCCATGTATCCAGATATCCGTAATCAGCAATTTGGTCATTCCCGTTAGTTCCATAACTTCCTCTTAATTTCCCGTAACTAATCAGGGGAAGGGATCCTTTTATGAATGATTCCTGAGAAAAAATCCATGCTGCACCAATAGCTCCAAAATTTGCAAAACGGTTTCCTGGCCCAAACCTGCTTGAGCCATCACGGCGCCCTGTCAGGTTTACCAGATATTTTTCATGCCAGTTCCAATTCAGGCGTCCGAAAAATGCGTTATAACGGTAGAGCGTCGAAGTCTGATTTGCTACCTGTACAGATGATGCTGCTGCTAAATCCTGCAATAAGGCATCACTGGCAAACCCTGTAGCGCTATAAGTTACAGATTGTGTCATGCTTTGATCGAAAGTAGCTCCGACCAATAAATTCCATTTCATTTCCTTCATTGTTTTTTGATATTCAAGCTGTGGCTCGACGATCCAGTTATTGAACTGGTTATTGGACTGTTGTGTAAAGCCTGATGTAAGTCCATAAGCCGGATTAAAAGAGCTAAGTGGAAGAAGCTGCAGTTCATCCATATGTGTAGTTGTATATCCCAGATTGGATTTTAGAATAAGACCTTCGAATATCTGGTAACTTAATACAGCATTTGAAATCAAATTATCTGTATTAGCTAAATATGTTTGAGTAAATGCCCCATATGGATTTTGAGAATATCCATTTGAATAATTAAGCTTGCCGGTTGAGTCGTAGCTTGGCGGCGTATCCGGCGGAAGACTGAATATATAAGTTGTTGGATCAAAACTGGGCAGATTATTATTTTCAAGATTATAAACTGCGTTAAATTGTATTTTAAATTTCTGATCAGTTGAAGTATTGATAATGGCTGCCGAGCCTGATATTTTCTGTTCGGCATAAGAACCAGGGAAAACTGCAGTCTGATGGAAATACCCGCCAGCCAATCGGAATTGAGTATTTGCATTGCCACCAGATACAGACGCTTCTGCATCAAGGATATTGGCTGTCTGGCCAATCAAAGTCTTTTCCCAATCTGTATAACGGGTAGTATCCCAGAGCAAAAGATCCACTGCATTATCCAGATCAGGCACTTCCTGATCATTGGCAAATGCCTCATGACGCATCTGAAGATATTGAGGCGTGTTAAGCAGTTTCATTTCCCTGGCAATTTTTCCTATTCCGTTTGACAGGCTCAGTTCTACTTTTGCTTTCCCGATTTTTCCGGATTTTGTGGTTATTAAAATAACGCCATTGGCTCCCCTTGAA
Organism: uncultured Bacteroidota bacterium; assembly: GCA_963711345.1. Lineage (GTDB taxonomy): Bacteria > Bacteroidota > Bacteroidia > Chitinophagales > Chitinophagaceae > Puia. Next base: position 3,631,669 of record CAVQDS010000002.1, read on the forward strand.
CCATATATCGCAGTTGCATCGGCATCTTTTAATATTTCCACACTTTCAATATCCTTTGGATTCATTGCACTCAGCGGGCTTCCTCCCTGGGTAATAACTGCACTTAGCGCTGGATCACTGATCGACGATGAAAGAAACGGAACACCGTCAATGATATAGAGCGGATCATTTCCGTTTTGTATACTATTCTGCCCCCGGATCCGGACCATGAAATTGCCGCCGGCCATACCAGTGGTCTGTGTAATATCCAACCCGGGTACCTGGACTTCCATAGCTGCCAAAGGATTTGAAACAGGCTGCTGGCCAATAGTTTCAGAATTTATTTTCCCCTGGCTGCTGGTGTTTATTCTCCTGGTTGTCGTTCCATAAGCTATTATCTGAATATCATCCAATTTGCTGATTTTTATTTTTAGGATCACATACATGGGATGCTCACCATGCCATTTGATCTGTTGTTTTTCTACATTGGCTCCGCTAAATACTAAGATGGCATCATTTTCAACTTCTTCAAATACAAAACTTCCATCCATTTCTGTACTGGTCGATTTTGGACTACCTAGAATCCTGACTGTTGCACCAACCACCGGATCGCCTTTTTCATCTTTTACAAAACCCTTTATTTCCGAAGGATCTGTTTTTGTTTCTTTTTCTTTTTTGTGAATGATAATGAAATGATCTTCGATGGAATAATAAACAGGTTGACCCTGAAAACATTGTTTCAGTACAGTTTGGACCGTCTCTTTATTTGCCGATATGGTTACAGGTTTTTCTTCTTTTAGCTGTTCGTTTGTAAACACAAACCGGTAAGAAGTTTGTGCCTCGATAGCTGAAAAAATTTTCTGAAGAGAAACATTTTCTAAATTTAGGGTCACCAATTCTCCCTGGGCGAATAGATGTTCAGTTTTACAAAGAATGAAAATTGTTCCAACAATACATAGCAGTTTATGGTATGCAAGCAATCGCATAGTTTTGATTTACGAGTTAAAAAAAATTTGTGGAGTAGCAGTCTATTGAAGGAAGGTCTTATCGCATAACCTTGATGGTTCTATCTTCTATTTTAAAATGTACCTGGCCCGTCGCTTCCAACAGGTGAAGCAATTTGCTGACAGGAACCTCCCGCGGAATGCGCGCATTAAAATGTTCTGAAACATTATCCTGGTATACTATCCGTGCGTTGTACCAATGTGATACCTGTCGCATAATCTGATCCATCGGTGTCATTTTAAAAATAAATTGTCCATTTTTCCAAGCCAGGGCCGTTTCTAAATCAGCTGAAGAGGTTTGGATTCTACCTTCTGGATCAATAGAACCTTGTTCTCCTGGCTTAAGTTTCACTGATGCGTTTAATTCTACCGAACCTTCAGTGAGCGTCACAATTGTCTCCCGATTATCCGAATACGTATTTATGTTGAAATGTGTTCCCAAAACGCGCACTTCATTGTTCCCCGTTGAAACGATAAATGGATGAGTTGCATCCTTTGCAACTTCAAAATATCCCTCTCCGGTTAATTCAACTTTTCTTACAGAGTCAGTAAAGCCTTCCGGATATTTTAGCGAAGATGAAGCATTTAGCCAGACTCTTGTGCCATCACTTAAACGAACCGCATATATTCCGCCAGGCGGAGTAGTAAGTTCATCGAAGATCATTCCAGCTTTTACTTTTCCTGACATTTTATAGTTCAAGCCGAAACCGTCTTTCGCAATTTGAATGCCTCCCATCTCCATTCCAATATCTCCGGATTTCACAGTATCAAGCAAAACGATTGAAGCATCAGCAAGTGTAAGGACTGCATGTTTTCCACCTGGTGGAATATCGTTTTTCATTGCTATCCTGGTTTCCTGGAAAGAATCATTATGGTTTAACCTGAACATTCCAAAAAAAATTAACCCAATGATTATTGCAGCGGCCGCCCAATAAGGTCTAAATCTTTTTTGAAAAAATAATCGTGGCGCCTTTTCAATTTCAATTCGATTTTTGATTCTATCAAGTGCCGCTTTCCTGTCAAGCTTTTCCATAACACCCACCCATTTTTTTAAATTGGCCGGGTCTGTAAGTTCTTCAAACAATTGTTGATTCCGCATGCTGGCAGTTACCCAGTCATCCAATTCTTTGTGTTCAGATACAGTCAAATTATCCAGGTTGTACCCATTAATCAGATAGGCGATCCTTTTCGCGAGCTCTTCGGAAGGATCCGACCTGAAGGATTCTTCTGTTTTCATTCCAGTAAGTTAAAAATATTTCTGGAGACCATCCAGTAAAAGACTCTGTAATGGCTGTTATATTATACGAGCTTCAAAAAAATTTGGGATATTTTTATAAGGGTTTGCCCTTAGCTAAGAATGAGAAAACAGGTAAAAATCCAGAGGGGCAATCTGAGCAATGCTTTTTGAAGTATGTGGATTCCCCTGAACTTGTGGGTATTGACAGTGCCGACAGAGATCTTTAATTCTTCTGCGATCTCCGATATCTTTTTTCCTTCTATATAGTGAAGTTTAAAGACTTTTTTACATTGACTGGGCAGCTTTTCCATGGCAGCATATATTTCGTTCATCATTTCCGCATAGATCAGTGTTTCAAGGGCAGTAGGATCAAATGATTCTGAAATGGAGGATGTTGCCTGTTTGCGTGCGATCTGACGCTTATTTTTCCGGATCCATGTAAAAGACATGTTTCGAATAATAGTAAATAAGTAAGATTTTAAAGAATTTATTTCAGACAAGGAACTGCGTTTATTCCAGAGGCTGATAAAGGCATCTTCGACGATATCTTCTGCTGCCACTTGGTCATCCGTGATCCTGTAAGCATATAAGATCAGCTGTGTATAATATTCATTAAAGGTTGCCGTAAATCTGATTTCGTCTTCCTTTTGAAGATCATTCATTAAACATGACTCATTATTATTTTTTGATCGTGCCGCCATTTCATAAAAATTAGCAGCGATTCTTTCTATTAACTGATTTTCAATCTATCTCAAATAGAATGTTCCTGAAACAAGTGTACAGATCTAATTCAACATCTTGGAAATTATAAAATATAGAATAAACTATACTTTATAACGACAAAATGAAGGCCAAGGATAGTAACCTTTCAGATACCACCTTATGACATTGTAGGGCAACCTTGCATCGTGATCAACACTTTAATAAAAATTCACTATTTACTGTTTGAGATTCTTGGCGAAATCCTTCAAAATAGATCATAAAGAACCGCAGATATTTTTGAAAGCGAATATAAGAAATATAATCTAATTGTGTATATTATAGTAGATATTTTACAATAGATGTTTTATAAAGGGTTAATTATCAAACATCTATTATGTTACTTGCTACATGGCAAAATTTAAGAAAAAAGCCTTACGCAAAAGAGCAACTTTAGGGTATTTTAATCACGATTCTTTTCTCACTAAACTCAGTAAAAGAATCAAAAATCTTCGAAAAAGTAAAGGCTTTACTTCTTACGAGTTATTTTCTTATGATATAGAAATTTCGAGAGCTGGAATGGCAAAATATGAATCAGGTAATTTCGATGATATTCGTTTAAGAACTCTTCTTAAAATTATTGATGGATTAGAAATGACGCCAACAGAATTTTTCTCTGAAGGATTCGAGTAATTTGATACATTACAAACAGGGCAGATTTTCCAAAGTAAAATAAGCTCAAACTAATTAAGCAGCTTTTTCTATTGTGAAAAGTTGTATTGAGTTTCTCTTGATTAAAAAAATATTTTGTTTTGCTTTTGTAGTTTCAACATTACTCAAGTAAATTTTTATCAGGCTTTTTAAAGCGAATTATTCCTTGGGTTTGCATTGAAATTATTTAGAACATTTTACATTTGCTATTTGACCCATTCATGAATACCCCGAAAGACAGGCTCGATATTATCAATGAAGTGTTGGAAGAATGCATCATGGCTTATCCTGTTTCTTCCTTTATTATCAGTCTCTATAAACAATACCAGCAAAGAGGTTCCTTAAGTAAAAAACAATTGCAGGGTCTTTATGGGAAGGCTTCAAGAATAGAAGGACTGGCTCCGGGTAAACTGGCCACCATCGAAGCCATCATCAAAAGAATGCCAACCCGGTATAAATCAGAATTGCCTGAACCAACGCCCTTATTTGAAAAGGAAGAATCAACGGGAATCTTAATTGAAAAGATCCTGGCAAGATTCCCGCAGCACAAAAGGGTTTTATTTCTGAAAGCCAAATACGACAATAACGAATTGCTGAGTCCTGCCGATATGAATGACCTGAAAAGATTCAGCAATAATATCAAGTAGGCTCTTTATAAATAAGAAAGGATCTCCCGGTTATTCTTCAGCGCCTGATATTTGTTCAGTTTAGTTAGTAATGTCACCAGCTGCACCTGCTCTTTCAATGAAAGACCACCTAAAAAATCTGTGAAGGTTTCAGCAATCATATCAAAACTTCTATCAAGTATTTTCCTGCCCTTAGACGTTACCTGCAACCGGGCGGCTCTTTTATCTTCAGGATCCACTTTTTCCGAAACCAGGTTTTTTAAAATCAATCGTCGTATGATATCCCGGCCGGTTGAAAATTCAACCATATTTTCCTTACTCAGGTCATTTTTATTCGGATTATTCATTTTGCTTACCTGATACAAGAAATTATATTCGTGTTCCCTGGTAAATCCCAGCGCCTTTATGGCAGGTTTCACATACATACCCAGGTATCGTTGCAACCTCGTAATCAAAATGGCTGCCTGTACCGCATTTTCAACTCCCTCTCCTGATTCAGCTGGCATGCTTTCCCTATTTTGATCCCTCTTTGAAGCCAGAAGCCAGTTTGCAAATGCATATATATCCTTTTGCGGATTCTCTTCTATAAATTTCTCCCACTGATCCAGCAGGGGTATGACAGATGTATTTTTCATCCCCTGAAATTAAACCATTCCGCTCAAATAAATTTGATTATTTAAAACGTATCCGCTATATTTATCATAAAATTAGAGCTATTTCGTTCTATTTAACCTTATTCAATTTAAAGCCATGAATATCATTTCTGCCGAAAAAACAATGTGGTTTGCCACTTTTGCATATTGGCTGATTTCTTCTTTTTCTGTCAAAAAATCGGTGAAAAAACAATCAGGGTGGGAAAGAATACTGTATATCCTTTGCGTCATACTTGCATATAGCATGCTCTTTGGGAATTATTTCAACTTTTCCTCTTTAGAAAAACCCATACTTCCTCAAAACCATTCTTGGAAAGTAACCGGGATGATATTTTGTGCAATCGGATTGATATTTGCCATTTTAGCCCGCATCTGGCTGGGAAAAAACTGGAGCGGAAGGATAACCATTAAAGAAAACCACGAATTGATTCAATCCGGCCCATATGCCATCACAAGAAATCCGATTTACAGCGGTTTTTTACTGGCATTTATCGGTTGCAGCATGAGCCTGGGACTCTTTAAAGGATACCTTGGAATATTTTTCCTGGTCATCTGTATACTGATCAAGATTTCCAAAGAAGAAGCTTTTATGCTGGAAGTTTTTGGAGAAAAATACAGTGTATATAAGAAAAAGGTAAAAAGACTGATCCCCATTATCTATTAAATAACCTGGCAGGGCGAGAATCAAGAAGAAATTATTTCAGCCGATACTGATCACTTCGAAATAATTAGTTCACGACGGCAATGGTTTTGGCATTCACAAATTCTAAAATGCCATGCCTGCCAAGCTCTCTGCCATATCCTGATTTTTTAATTCCTCCGAATGGCAGGTGCGGATCTGATTTAACCAATGTATTAAGGTAGACCGCACCTGTTTCCATTTGCTTCGCCAGCGTAATTCCTTTTTCGATATCTTTTGTCCATATACTACCTGAGAGTCCATATATTGAATCATTGGCCAGCTGGATGGCTTCCGTTTCATCTTTTGAGATTATAACAGTGGCGAGAGGGCCAAAAGTTTCTTCATCAAAGGCCGCCATTCCTTTTTTTACATTCATCAAAAGGGCAGGCTTGAAATTGCATCCTTCTATTTCACCTCCCCATTCAAGCTTTGCTCCCATTTTAACGGAATCTTTCATTTGTTTATCCAGTTTAGCTACCAGATCCAGTCTTGCCATGGGACCAGTGGTGACCGACTTGTCAAATGGATCACCCTGTTTTAGATTTTTAAGTTGCACCATAAATTCCTCCATGAATTTCTGCAATGCTTCTTTTAAAATTATAAATCTTTTGGCGGCAATGCATGACTGTCCGGCATTCAGCATACGCGAATTCAGTGCAACAGCAACCGCATTTTTCATATCAGCATCCGGCAAAACAATCAGTGCGTCGGATCCGCCGAGTTCCATTACGGTTTTCTTAATTTGTTTTCCCGCAATGGATGCAACAGAACTACCGGCTCTTTCACTGCCGGTGAGCGTCGCTGCCTGCACAAGCTCAGAAGCCAATATTTTTTCTACGTCCGGAGTATCAATGATGAGACTGGTAAAAACTCCTTTTGGAGCCCCTGCTTCCATAAAGATTTTTTCCAGGGCAAGTGAGCATCCACATGTATTCGGAGCGTGTTTTAATAAAGTTGTGTTGCCGGCCATCAGGGTTGGAGCTGCATATCTGAAAACCTGCCAGAAGGGGAAATTCCAGGGCATGATTCCAAGCACTACACCAACAGGCTGATAGATTACAAAACTTTTTGTATAATTTGATTCTAAAGTTTCATCCTTTAAAAAAAATTCTGCATGTTCGGCATAATAATCTGCAGTCATCGCACATTTTTCAACTTCTCCCCGCGCTTCTGTTATCACTTTTCCCATTTCATTTGTGATCAGCGTAGCTAGTATTTCCTGGTCACGGCGTAAAATTGTTGCAACATTTTTGAGAACTTTTGCTCTTTCCGAAAAGCTGTTTTTTTTCCAGGATTTGTACGCCGTTGAAGCGTTATGCATGCATTGTTCCAGTTCAGAATCATTCATCAGTGGATATTCAGCCAATATTTCCTGAGTAAAAGGAAAGATCGACTTGAAAACAGGAATTGACATAGAACTTCATTTGCAATAAAGTTACTAATTGTTCACTCCAACTCGCAAAGCACTAACTTCCACACTACCACACTACCACACTACCACACTTTCTTCATTGCTGCTGCATTGCTGCCTGCGCGAAATGCTGACTTTCAATTACTTTGTTTTCTCTTTTCAGGTCCACATTATTCAGCTCTTCAAATATCTGTCCGTCCTCATAATCAACTGAAACAAATACTGTGAGATGCTGATTTGCCGGACCTTTAAACGCGCCTTTTACAGGACTACAATCAGAAAAATGGCGACCTGTAGCCAGTTTAACATGCGTATTGGTTACCCAAACATTATTTGTCGGATCAATACCTGCCCATCCGTAACGGGGGATCCAGGCTTCCACCCAGGCATGTGTTGCCCCTTCTCCCCTCAAGCCGCTTTTATTTGGACATATATATCCGCTCACATAACGGCTGGGAATTTTCAGACTTCTCAAAATCTGTAGCATAATATGCGCGAAGTCCTGACAAACTCCGGCTTTTTGTCCGAGAATTTCATCTATGGTTGTTTCAACATTTGTGATGCCTTTGATATAGTTGAAATTTGTAAAAATATAATCACTGCAATTTTTAATGGTTATTGCAACAGAATCATCGGGACTGTAAACCGTCTTCGCTATTTCTTCGATCTGAGACTGACACTGGATATAGTCGGGACGGGAGAGCTCAAGCATTTTTAAATTGTCGCCCACTTCTCCGGGCAATTCATTAAACAGACTGATAAAATTTATTTTCAGGTCGGAGCTTCCTGTTGTACGCACCATCAGGCGGCTGTTAATGATAAGTTCCTTATGGGGCGGCAGCAGGTTAAAAACGCCGGTTTTATTCCCCCAATAATCAAAAAAGATCTGCACATCAGGATTTCCGGTAATTACCAGTTCATGCTGTAAAACCTCCTGTTCCTGAGAAAGAACAGGAAATATTTTTATTTCGTTCATGCTTTCCTGAATCAGCCTGTCATATTCATATTTAGTAATGTGCTGAATCTTGAAAATGGGCATGTTTACCAGTCTTAGGAATAAGAGAAAAAATGTTGTACCACGCGCTGGTTGAATTCAATCAAACCTGCCTTAATATCTTCAAAAAATTCAGGAACCGTTTCTTTGTTCAGCGAATCAAGTTCCATATATCTCACTTTACTAAAGAGACGTCCGAAATCGCGGAGCAACGCAGCCCTCTCTTCATTGATTTCATTTCCGATAATTTTATTCAGATACAATTCAATTCTTTGCATCGAATACATTACGGATCGTGTAAAATTTTCATTTATCAAAACCTGGTGCAGCACATTATAATTATGATTTGAGCTGCGATAGGTTTTTACGTGCAATTCATACCCGGATAAACTGAACAATAAATATTTCCACTGAAGCAAATCATTGGTATCAGCTTCTTTGAAATTGGTAATTTCCAGTTGCTTTTCCGTAAAAGCGATCGTTTGCAGGCATCGCTCAATATATTTTCCCAGATTCATGAAACACCAGCCGGTTCCCCTTGGCATGGTAATATCAGTTATGCCTGTATATAAAACTGTATGCTTGATAAGTGGTTCCATCACTTCCAGGCCATGGTATGAATCAATTTTATGCTTTAGGTCTGACTGATTTATCAGGTGATACATCTGATTCACTTCTTCCCAAACTTCTTTTGTAATAAGATCCTGTACGCCCCGTGCGTTTTCCCTGGCTTTGTTCACAAGAGTTTTCAGGCAGTTCGTATTCGTGGTATCAAGCAATAAATGTTTCAGGCTTTCTTCCGTATTATTTTCAATTGAATTCAGGTATTCATCTTCAGATTCTGTAAAAATTTCGAGAACGGGCTTCCAGGAACTTGTTCCGTTCACATCCTTATCCAGGGAAAATATATAATGAGTTCCGGCAAGTCTCAACATTCCGTCGGACCTTTCCATATAACGATTCAGCCAAAAAAGCGAATCTGCAATTCTGCTTAACATGTATTTACCTTTTTAAGAATCCGGATTTCAATCTATTACCCAAGTATCTTTACTGCCCCCTCCCTGGGAGGAATTGACTATCAGTGAACCCTTCTTCAAAGCGACCCGGGTTAAACCACCGGGTACGATTTGAATTCCCGAAGGTCCGCATAATGCATAGGGCCGAAGATCAACATGCCTTCCTTCAAATTTCCCTTCAATAAAACAGGGAGCAGTTGAAAGCCTTATAATGGGCTGCGCAATAAAGCTTCTTGGGTCGGCTTCGATTTCTTTTCTGGCTTTCACCCAGTCTTTCTCCGTTACTGAATTTCCCATAACCATTCCATATCCTCCTGATTGATTCGTCCGCTTGATCACCATTTTACTTAAATTATCAAATACATACTGCCGCGCATCAGGATTACTCAACTCATAAGTTTGCACGTTGGGCAGTAATGGTTCTTCATTGAGATAATATTTTATCATAGCGGGTACGAATGCATAGATGGCCTTATCGTCTGCTACCCCGTTACCAACTGCATTTACGATTGCGACGGTGCCTTTCCTGTATGCGGACATCAATCCGGGCACGCCCAGGGCACTGTCCGGTTTAAAGATCAGCGGATCCAGGTAGTCATCATCTACTCTACGGTATATAACATGAACCTGCTCCAGACCCTGGGTTGTTTTCATATACACTTTGTGGTTGTCCACCACCAGGTCACGTCCTTCAACCAGGGCAATCCCCATTTGCCGCGCCAGGAATGTATGTTCATAGTACGCCGAATTGTAAATACCGGGTGTAAGCAGTACAACCTGCGGATTAGAAATTTGCGCCGGTGATAAGGAAAGCAGAATCTCGTGAAGCAGCAACGGATAATTGCTTACGCGGCGAACCCGGGATGCTGCTACCAGTTCCGGAAACAGACGTTTGGTGATCTCCCGGTTCTCAAGCATATAGGACACGCCGGATGGAGTACGCAGATTATCTTCCAGAACATAGAAAACACCATTATCCCCGCGGATCAGGTCAATCCCCGAGATATGAATAAAAATATCATGTGGCACCTGAATGCCGGCCACTTCACGCATGTAATGGGGGCAGGAAGCAATTAATTCAGCCGGGATTATTCCATCCTGAATAATACTTTGGGAAGAATAAATATCCTTCAGGAAAAGATTGAGGGCTTTCAGTCTTTGTTTAAGACCATCTTCTATAACTTTCCATTCATCCCCAGAAAGGACTCTGGGTATTATATCAAAAGGGAAAATCCGCTCTATGCCTGCATCATCATTATAAACCGTAAACGTAATACCCTGGTTCATGAATAACTCGCTGGCCAGCTTTTCTTTTTGCTGAAGGCTTTGCACATCCAGCTGTTTCAGCGCGTGAACTACATTCCTGTACAGATCGCGGAAATCACCACCCTCGCGCATTTCATCCCAAAACCCCTGCGGTCCCGCATAAAAATCCAATAAACCCTGGGGTACCATAATAATCGTTTGGCTTGTAGAAATAGAAAATGCAGCTGTATACAGCTGCAGATCGTTGTTGAATGAAGTTAAATAAAATCATTCAGCCCGCAAAAGGAAAAATTTTTCCGTCTTCGCCGATGAATTTTCAAACGATTGATTTATGTTATATTAGATTTCTAATTCCCCCACCATGAAGAATTGCCTGTATATCCTTGCTGTCACAGTGGCTTTTTTTTCCGTTTCCTGTAAACAAAATCCGGTGGCAGACAGAATCTATATAAATGCAAAAATATGGACAGGCGACACGGCCAACCCCGAAGCAACTGCTATTGCTATAAAAGATTCACTGATTATTTATGTAGGAAACGATTATCAGAAATATGTTGGAACCCATACAGTCCTCAGGGATCTCCAGGGTAAAATGCTCACACCAGGATTTATAGACAATCATACTCATTTCCTCGATGGCGGATATGCGCTGGGTACGATAAATCTTCGGGCTGTGAAATCAGTGCAGGATTTTATTTCAACATTCCGGCATTTTGCAGATTCTGCAAAAGGCAGTTCCTGGATAAAAGCTGGCAACTGGGACCATGAAGCATGGGGCGGACAACTCCCCCGCAAAGATTGGATCGATAGCGTGAGCGGACAACATCCCGTTTTTATCAACCGCTACGACGGACATATGGGTCTGGCTAATTCCATTGCCTTAAAACTTGCAGGTATTTCAAAAAATACACCCAATCCTCCGGGCGGAGAAATTGTGAAAAACCCCAAAACTGGTGAGCCTACCGGTATTTTACGTGATGAAGCCACCAGCCTCATTTATAAAGTGATTCCTGAGCAGACAGAAAATGAACTTGACGATGCGCTTCAAAAAGCCGCCGCACATGCTTTATCGCACGGACTAACGCAAGTGCACGATATGGGATCTTATGGAGGGTGGATTGATATGGCAACTTACCGCCGCGCTGAAGCTTCCGGCAGGTTACCAATCCGTATTTATTCTTTTGTGGCCATTCGCAGCTGGCAGAAGCTGGATTCATTTGTGAAAAATAATGGCTGGGGTGACGATCGTTTGCACTGGGGCGGTCTCAAAGGATTTGTCGACGGTTCGCTGGGTTCCACAACGGCCTGGTTTTATAAACCTTATCTGGACGCTCCCACCTCTACCGGCTTACAGGTCACCGACACAAATCTCTTAAGAAAATGGATCCTGGCCGCGGATTCGGCGGGATTACGTGTAGCTACTCATGCAATCGGAGATCACGCAAACGACTGGATACTGAATGTTTATGAGGAAGCAGAAAAACTTCATCCCGGAAAAGATCACAGATTCCGGGTTGAACACGCGCAACATCTGATACCTGCAGATATAAATCGCTTTGCAGAACTTCAGGTAATTCCTTCAATGCAACCGTATCATGCAATTGATGACGGAAAGTGGGCAGCAAAAAGGCTGGATAGCGCAAGACTCAGGGGAACTTATGTATTTAAATCACTTCTCGATACACATGCTAATGTTACTTTTGGATCCGATTGGACGGTCGCACCATTGGATCCAATTGCAGGTATTTATGCAGCTGTTACCCGCCGAACGCTGGACGATAAAAATCCTGGAGGCTGGTTCCCGGATCAGAAAATTACCATCGAACAGGCTTTGAGATGTTATACTGTAAACAATGCCTGGGCCGCATTTCAGGAAAATAAAACGGGTAAACTTAAGGCTGGAATGCTGGCGGATTTTACTGTTCTTTCAGAAGATTTATTTTCAATTGCGCCTGAAAATATCAGGGACACAAAGATACTTTTGACTGTTGTGGGTGGGAAAGAAGCGTATTCAAACATCACAGGTCAACCCTGATATAATCGTGAATTGTATATCGTTTATGGTTAATCGTCTGCGCAATGACCGATGAACGATTTACGATAAACGTAAAACGATCTATTTCTTAAAGAACCTAACAGAATCGGTAAGGCCTGGCCAATTATCGGTTCTAAATGGTGAAGCGGGAAAGCCCTCCACATTATATAAATTTATATCGTCCGGTGCATTACTCCAACCATACCTGACAGCTATCGGATTCTCGACAGAATCTGCGCTTACTACAATATCTTTCCCCTGAATAAATGCACGTGCATAATAAAATTTCCTGTCCGGCCCGGCTATCTCAAATCCACGGAGGTATCCGTTTTTATCTTTAGCGATAAGCCCCTTCCCCGTTGATTTAAAAAATAAAGTGGCTTTACCATTTGAAAAGTAAACGGAGTCGTACTGAGGTCCATTGCAGGTTTGTTTAAAGCCATACACATTGTTCAATGCAATTGCAGCGAGTCGCCGGCCCACTTCCTGTTTATTTTTAGGATGAACATCTTTCGGATCACCAATGTCCGTGGAAACAGACATACCGGTGTTGGGTAACCGAAGTGTTTTGGTTTGCGCTTCCCTTAGCTCAGCCCATTTACTTCCGGTATTGCTGCTTTCATTTGATCCAAAGGCTGCCAGTTGTACAAACAGAAAAGGAAATGGATCTTTCCATTCTTTTCTCCAGCTTTCGATCATCAGCGGAAATGTTTTGCCATACTCCACGGCACGATCGGTATTAGATTCACCCTGGTACCATAAAACACCCCTGACGGAATATGGTATGATGGGGTGAATCATTCCATTATATATAATGGTGCCTTCATTATTCATCCACTGCATATAATGATGGGGCTTATTCAATATGGGTAGCATTTTCCATTTATCATCAGCCAGAGAAATTCTTTCTCCATCGAAATCCAGATAAATCTGATCATTTTCCCCGCGAATTCCGACAGCCCACCAGTCAGGAACCTGTTGGGGACCTATTTCAAGTAACAGCAGGTTCCTTCCTGGCTTCCAGGTATTAGGAGGAATTGAAACTGTAAAAATTTTATCTGTTGTTCCGGGGAAAGCGTTGCCATTAACAAACCAGCGGAAACGAATATCATTCTCACCTAAACTTAAAACGGATGGCAGTGAAGCCTGTATTGAATCTACCATGATTTCCCTTATCATATAACCTTCACCCCGATAAGCCGGAAGGCCAATCCAATCCCAGCTGGTCGGTACGGCAGATGGCATCCATCCTGAAAAATTATAATCAGCTTTCAGAACGACGGTTTCATCTGTCGAGGGCATAATCCCTGCATTCAGTTTCTTAAGATTTGATATAATATCTTTTTCAACCCGGGCATTGGACGCATCCCAGTTATCAGGCATTTGTTTTATGTAATCCTTTAATTCATCCGAGCCCTTCATGGCATCACTACTGATCCAGCTTTCCACCTGTGAACCACCCCAGTTATCATATATTAATCCGATGGGTACCTGAAGTTTTTCGAATATATCACGCGCGAAAAAATATCCGACAGCCGAGAATTCTCCTGTTGTTTCCGGTGTGGAAATAACCCATTTTGCAGAGTCGACAAATTCTTCCGGGTGAAATGTTAATTTATGGGGAATGCTTACCTGTCTTATCAAAGGATTATTTGCGCGGTGTAATTCATAATTAGCATTCATCGCCTGTTTGACCCTGAATTCCATATTCGACTGACCTGAACAAATCCAGACTTCACCGAATAATACATCTGAAAATATCTTCGTTTCATTTCCTGATTTAATTGTCAGAACGTATGGGCCACCTACTGAAAAAGCCGGCATGGTGATAAGCCATCTCCCGTCTTTACCAGCTCTGACAGAGGATTTAATCTGTTTCAGGGAAATATTTACCATTTCACCGGCCCTTGCAGTTCCCCAGATTTTCAAAGGTTTATCCCTCTGTAAAATCATATGGTCGCTGAATATCGAGGATAAATGGAGTTGTGAAAATGCCCGCACGAAGAAGAAAACAAATAAAATGCTTAAGAAGAATTTCATGATCGGAAGTTATCAAAAAAAATCAGAATCATTTTTTAGCTATATTCATTCTATAAAATATGACATGAGCAAACATCATAGCCAGGTCCAGGCTCCGGATTCTCCCCTGGGACCCATTGGCGGACAACGCCTGTATTCACTTGACGCACTCAGAGGATTTGACATGTTCTGGATTTTGGGCGCTGAAGATATTGTAAATACCCTTGCACAGGCAACCGGCTCACCATTTTGGGCAGGATTTGCAAACCAGCTTACACATCCTGCATGGAATGGTTTTCATCTTTATGACCTGATCTTCCCATTATTTCTTTTTATGGCTGGTGTTTCTTCTCCATATTCAATTGGCAGAGAACTTGAAAAAGGAAATGGCAGAAAAAAAGTTTTAATGCGTGTAATAAAAAGGGGGTTAATACTCGTGCTATTAGGAATATTCCACAATAATGGTCTGCACCTGCGGCCTGTTTCAGATATCAGGTTCGGCAGTGTGCTGGGTAGAATCGGTCTGGCATATATGTTTGCGAACATCATTTACATTTACACAAAAAGAAATACCCAGATTATCTGGTTCTGGTCCCTTATTATCGGTTATTGGCTCCTGTTGAAATTTACTTCTGCACCCGGTTTCCCAATGGGCGATTTGACAATGGAAGGAAATTTTGCATCTTATGTTGACCGAACCATCATGCCGGGAAAACTGTACCTGGGAATTCATGATCCTGAAGGGATAATGTCAACTATTCCAGCCATCAGTACAGGCCTGCTGGGTATATTAACCGGAACTTACATTAAGAAAAGTAGTCACAACGGAGGCAGAAAGTCTTTCTGGATGGCTGTTTCAGGTATCGTCCTCATCACCATCGCATTAATTTGGAATTTCAATTTCCCGATCAATAAAAATCTCTGGACAAGCTCATTTGTTTGTCTTGTGGGTGGAATCAGTCTTTTGTTATTTTCCCTTTTCTATTATATTATTGACGTGAAGGGATATAAAAAATGGGCATTCTTCTTTAAAGTGATTGGCATGAATTCCATTCTGATTTATTTATCAGGCCATTTTATTAATTGGGAATATGCAACAAACGGTTTTTTTCAATGGCTGGGACAGCTTACACCTGTCTTGTACGCACCGGTTGTGATGGCGATATGTTATGTTGCCGTTAAATGGGCATTCCTGTATTTCCTGTATCTCAAAAAAGTATTTTTGAGGGTCTGAAAATAGTTTTTACTTTTTACCTTTTTAAATGAAAAATTTTTTCTGCAGTTTATTAATTTCTCTCTTTTTTAAAATTCTAAGTGCGCAATCACCTGAGCCTGCTTTTATCAGGGACAGTATGGATAGTTATATTCAGAAGGGGTTAAAGGACTGGAATCTGCCGGGACTCGCTGTTGTGATTGTGAAAGACGGAAAAGTAGTTTGGATGAAGGGTTATGGTGTAAAAGATATTCAAACGAACAAGCCGGTGGATGAGAATACACTTTTCATGATCGCCAGTAATACAAAACTATTTACCGGCAGTTCGCTGGCCATGCTTGAAACACAGGGGAAAATTTCGCTTGACGATCCGATCACAAAATATTTCCCCAATTACAGGTTATTTGATTCCACTTCTACAAAACTCGTAAGCATTCGTGATATGCTTTCACATCATATAGGCACAAAAACCTTTGAAGGCGATTTTACTTTCTGGAATACATCTCTGAGTCGTGAAGAAATTATGAGAAGGATGCGCTACCTGAAACCACCATTTCACTTCAGACAGGAATTTGGTTATTGCAACAGCTGTTTCATGACAGCGGGCCAGGTCATTCCGATCGTTACAGGCGAATCCTGGGAACAATTCGTTCAAAAGAATTTCATTGATCCTCTGGACATGAACCATACCATGGTACTTTCCACGGGAGTGGCTGATCAACCTGATGTTGCGATTCCATATACGACCTCATATTCTGATAAACTCAACAGAGTTCCCTATGACAACTGGAATAACCTTGCTCCTGCCGCAGCGATTATAAGTAATGTGAACGATCTTTCTCATTGGTTATTCATGCAGCTGGACAGTGGCAGATACCGGGGAAAAGAAATAATCGCCTGGGAAGCACTTCAAAAAACAAGAATCGCAAATTCCTGGGTAAGAAGTATAAAATCTCCATCATATCCAACTCACTTCATGGGTTATGGGCTTGGATTATTTATGGCCGATTATGCAGGCCGTCAAATTTATTGGCATACTGGCGGCGCAGGCGGTATGGTAAGCAATGTCTGTTTTGTTCCTGAAGAGAACCTTGGCATAGCCATTCTTACAAATAACGATAATCAATACTTCTTTGAAGATCTCCGGTATCAGATCTTGGACGCTTATCTTGGAGTACCTTATGTAAACAGGAGTCTGGAGAATTTACCAGATTTCCTGGAACAGGCTTCAAAAGATATCAATGAAATCAATGGTTGGAAAGCCCGTGTTAAATCAAATAAGCCTGAAATGCCTTTATCTGCATATACGGGTGTTTATAAAAACACCTTATATGGGAAGATCCGAATCAGTCAGTCCAATAACCAGCTCATTATTCATTATGAAACAAAACCAGATCTTTCAGCAACTCTTGATTACATGGATAAAGGAGAATGGCTGTTAACCTATAATAATATATTGTACGGGATTTTTCAGGTAAAATTCGAAATATCCGGGAATAAGGTTGCATCATTAACCACACCGCAAAATCCTTTTGTAGAGTATGATCCGTATGTATTTTTGAAATCACAGTGATAATGACATAAACAAATAATTTTTATAATTAAGATGCGGGCACTTTTATTTGTAGGAATTGGAGGAGGTATTGGAAGTATATTTCGTTATGCTTTATCATTGTTTATTGGGCGGCATGTACCTCTGGCATTTCCATTAGGGACCTTGCTGGTTAATATCACCGGTTGTTTCCTCATCGGTGTTTTTTATTCACTTGCCGCAAAATATACCGGCTTCAATCCAGAATGGCGTTTATTCCTTATTACAGGAATCTGCGGTGGTTATACAACTTTTTCAACTTTCTCTTATGACGGATTGATCCTTATAAAGCAGGGGTCTGTTTTCTACTTCATGCTGTACGTATTGGGAAGTGTTGTTCTCGGTCTTCTTGCAACTTTTGCCGGTGCAGCAATTTTTAAAATATCTTGACCTTTCTTCTTGTCGCCAGCCGTATTCTCACACTCTCACACTCTCACACTCTCACACTCTCACACTTTAAGCCGAAGGCTTAAGTGCTTATATTTGCTGTCTGAATGCAAGAAACCTCCCTCACCCGACTTCGTCGTGCTAACGCCGTGTATTTTTTTATTTCCGGTTTTGGCTATTCAAGCTGGACATCCAGGATTCCAGGAATCAAAGAATCGCTGAAACTTAATGATGCACATTTCGGGACCCTGCTTTTCATGATGCCCGTGGGTTTGATTCTTACAATGCCTTTTACCGGGAAATTGTTGGATCATTTCAAAAGCCGCACAATCATGCTTATTGGAGCAATGGTTTATAACGGAGTACTCGCCTGTATAGGTTTCTGCGGGTATACATGGATGTTAGGTATTGCTTTGTTTTTTTTCGGTTCCTCCAGGAATATGATGAATCTTTCCATGAACGCCCAGGCCATTGGCGTTCAGGCTCTTTACAATAGGTCTATAATGAGTTCTTTTCACGCAGTATGGAGTATGGCTGGTTTTGCTGGCGCCGCCTTCGGTTACCTGATGGTTACTCTGAACATTATACCCGCCTGGCATTTACTCGGAGTTAGTCTTTTACTTACTGCGCTAACACTTTACTATTATAAAGATGCATTGGATCAGCGACCGGATCATAGTGTGAAGAGATCTATTTTTACCCTTCCTCCCAGGAGTATGCTTATATTTTCATTGATTTGTTTCACATCGATGGCCTGTGAAAATACAATGTACGATTGGAGTGGAATTTATATAAGACAGGTGTTACATGGTTCTAAAGCTATCGCAACCATTGCCTTTGTAATATATATGGTTGCCATGACCAGTGGAAGACTCGCAGGAGATCGCTTGGCAGATAAGTTCGGAATTCAGCGTGTACTGGCGGCTAGCGGAATTTTGATTTTCAGCGGTTTCGCAATTACTGTATTATCCCCATATATCGCGCTTACGCTCATCGGGTACCTGCTAACAGGATTCGGTGTTTCATGCGTTGTTCCTTTTGTTTTCAGTCTGGCTGGAAAAATTCCCATGTCTAATCCTGGTGCAGCTTTGGCATCCATCTCCTCTCTCGGCTACCTGGGTTTTCTACTGGTCCCTCCTATGATAGGATATGTTGCACAGGCCAGCAGCCTCCGGATTTCATTTGCTATTATTGCTGTGATGGGGCTATTCATGATCAGGCTGAGTACCCGTATAAAAACCGGAACACCGGTTTAACGATCATATTAAATTTTTGATCATCCAGAGATCACATCCGAAATGACCGGATTGTCCAAGTGGTCCGGGAAGGAAAGAAAACCCCGCTTTTTCATATAAACCGATAGCTGTGCGCAGCTCCGGCATAGTTTCCAAATACATCTGTGTAAATCCAAAATCAATAGCTGTTTGGAAACATTTCTCCATAAGGAGAAGACCCAGTCCCTGCCCCCTCATTTCAGAAATAAGATATAGCTTCACCAGTTCACAACATCCTTCCGGTAAGCCGGGTGTTGGAAATACACCAGAACCACCTACGATGCTGCCATCGGCTTCCAATATATAATACGCGGCATTTTGAATGGAAAATAATTGAAAGAGATTATCAGTTGTCGGATCAAAATAAACCGTTCCCGGCTTATTCGCACCAAACTCAAAGAGGATTTTTCGGATGATGACAGCTATAAAGGTATTGTCTGATGCACGGATCGGACGGATGGAAATATTTTTCATGACGGTGCAATTTTACTATATTTTCATGGATCCAGTTATTGCTTTCATATTCCACAGAATAAAAATCATAATGAAATCTACCTTTACATTATTCTTTCTATTGCTCCTGCTGTTTGAATGCCCAGCCAGCCATGCGCAAAAAACATACACTTTAATCCCCATTAAAACTAAAAAAATAAACAGTGCATTAATCGCCGGACTACCTGAATATCTCAAAGGCTTAGCTGCACTATACAGTGCAATGGGAGGAACAGACTGTATCGAATTACAGTGTGAACTGACCTCAGCGCTCGGATTAGGAAAACAAGGATCGGATGCACAAAAAAACCTGATTAAAAAATATTTTCCGGATGACAAAGTTGCTAAATTGATAATCGGTCAGGACTGTTATCTGCCTCCCAATACTTCTTCCTCCTATTCAAATTTTCTAAGCCTCAGTTTTACTGTGAATAAAAATATCATTCAGGTTAACTATCAATTGACCGTTGTTGACCATGGAAATGTAAAAAAAATAAACGGTCCGGATATTTATATATTCGAAAACCAGATTTTCAGGAATAAAAAACGCGTATTATATGCGTGGACTGACAAATAAATCCCATGTATCATTTTATACGCTTTTTCGTAAAAATGGCGCTCAAAATTTATTGCAGCCGTATCCATGTAAATGAAAAGTATCCACTGAAATCCAAGGGCCCCCTGATTCTCGCTTCTAATCATCCTAATTCCTTTCTGGATGCTATCATTATTGCATCATGTTTCAGAGAGCCTGTACATTTCCTGGCCCTGGGAGAAATTACCGATAAGTTTCTCTTCAGACCGGTCATGGACGCCTTTCATATTATACCGGTTTACCGCCTGAAGGACAAAAACGAAAACCAGGATCTCAATGAAAAAAGTTTTTCCATTTGTGTAGATGTTTTATTAAAAAACGGTATCGTATTAATATTCTCTGAAGGTATTTCTGAAAATAAATGGCAACTCGGACCCATCAAAAAAGTAACTGCACGTATTACGATGGAAGCTATGAATCAGGAATCACTTAAGTCTAAACTTCGGATTCAACCCATCGGCATAAACTATAATTCGTTTCACGGGGCTGGTAAAACAATACTTATTCAATTCGCAGAACCCATTTTAATAATGGAAAGACTTACAGGAAATACAGAAGCAGAGAAAATTCAATCTTTAAATGCTTTGCTAAAAGAAAACATCAATGATATGGTACTCCAAACTGAAAATCTTCCAGGGAAGGCCCAATTCCTGGTAAGCAATTGTCCGCCACATCATTCTCATAAAATAAAAGATCTTCAGGATAAATTAAATGAAGAAGGTAATCAATCCTGTTTTTCAAAAATGGAAAAACCAGGCTATCTAATATCTCCATCTCAAACTTTTTCAGGCAGCCTGATCCTTGTATTACTCCTTGCCTTACCTGGGATGATAGGCTGGGTTTCCCATGTTTTTCTTTATTATCCCTTAAAATTTTTTATTGGAAGAAAAACTGGAGGATCGGCATATCACGATTCAGCCATGTTTACAATTCTTTTCTTTACTTATCCTGTTTATTGGATTACTTGTAATATTCTTGGATACATCTTTTTTAAGAATTTCTGGATACAGGTTTTACTCATTTGCATGCCAGTCTTTGCCGTAATAACAATTTATTGGAAAAAAAATATCCAAAAGATCCAAAATTATTTGATTTTAACATCCGAAGAACGAATCCTGCTGGCAGGATATTTTAGTTAATGGCTTATTCTGTTATTTTTAATTTAACCTATGAAGACCTTTAGTATTCCCCAGATCATGGTTTTTGTTCCCCTGAACGGGATATTTGGGAAGCGAAAAGATCTTATAAATGAACCAACCCAGACCGGCAATGGAAAAATAGAAAAGAACTGACGTAACCGTATCCATTGTTATACCGATTTTTAAAACCTTCAAAAGACCCGTTATTACCGTTATTACTGCGAAACATACAGACCAGGATATAAATTCCCTGATTTTCAATCTGTTTACCTGATTTATTGAATCCGGCTTTGCAAAGGACGATCTAAAGCCAGTCTGTGATATATCAATGGCTTTTTGCCCGCGAATCGTATGCATCTGAAGTAGTTTCAAATACAAGGCAAAAAACCATGCCAAAAGAAAAATTATTAGAAAAGAAGAAATTTATAAGCTTTCTCTAACTTTTCTTAACCTGTATAAGCATCAATCCTTAAACTTTGTATTTTGAATCCACCGTATACAGAGATCCATCCAGGATTGACTACTGGTTTGGTTGGTCATCCCAAAACCATGTCCTCCGTGGTCATAAAGAAAAATTTCAACTGGAATATGATGGTTTTTAAGAGAATCAACAAAAACGGTGCTGTTTTCAAAAGGAACGGCATTGTCATCTTTGGCATGAACTAGAAAGGCGGGAGGTGTTTGATCCGTAATTTTCATTTCATTTGAAAATTCATTTATTATATCCGGGGAAGGATGTTCGCCCAGAAGATTATGCATAGAACCCAAATGTGCAATGCGGTTGTTGTTAAAGCTGATCACAGGATAAATCAGGATCATGAAATTTGGACGGAGGCTGACATGATCCGGATTATCGATAAAATCTTTTTCAAAATGAGTTCCTGCGGTAGAAGCCAGATGACCTCCCGCAGAAAAACCCATGATTCCTATGCGATTTGGATCAATGCCAAATTCCTTTGCCCTAGTCCGAATTACTAATATCGCTCGCTGGGCATCCTGAAGGGGACCTATTTCTTTACGGACCATTGTGTTGTCATCCGGGATACGGTACTTCAAAACAAATGCAGCAATACCGGATTCATTAAAACGGCGGGCTACATCTTCTCCTTCATAACCCATTGCCAGATTAATATAACCACCACCAGGGCAAATTATCACAGCAGCGCCCGTTGACTTTTTTTCTGGTGGCAGAAAAATTGTTAATGTAGGTCTTGAAACCGCACTTACAATCAGGATATCACCCGGATCATATCTGTAATTTTCATGGTTATCAGAATGCCTTGAATTGGGAATTTCCCCATCATATAATGGAATTACGTTCGGAACTTTCATTTTGTAAAAGAAAAATGTAGCGATAAGACAAATCAAAAAAGGCGGGATCGCTTTTTTTATCATGCGTATAAAGTTAAGCTTATGAAGGATTCATTCATCAGGCAAATGAACTTACCTTTGAGATCTGAAATTTGTTTATGTCGCATCTTATCAGAAATTTTTCCATTTTATTTATTTTTTGTATTCCCTTTTTCACAAAAGCGGCCATTTCAGACACATCCTCTGCGGGCAAGAAATTATCAATGGGCAACTGGCACGGAGAGATTTTACGCGAGGATGGGCATACGATCCCTTTTAATTTTCAAACTAAAAAAATTGCCGATAAAATTATTATTTATGTCATAAACGGAGCCGAAAGGTTACTCGTTGATAATATCAGGCTGCAGGATGATTCAATTTTTATTGAAATGCCTTTCTTCGATTCGCGTTTTGCTCTCCGTATTACGGATGAACAAAAGATGGATGGTATATGGATAAAAGATTATGGGAACCGGGTAGTAGCCACGCGATTCCAGGCTATTTTTAACGAAGAAAACCGGTACCAGGTCTGGCTGAACCCGGAATTTAATATATCAGGCAGGTGGTCTGTTCATTTTAAAGGCATAAATGATTCGACAGAAGCTGTTGGAGAATTCAGGCAATCAGGATCACAGGTTAGAGGAACTTTTCTTACGCCATCCGGTGATTATCGTTACCTGGATGGCGTGGTGAACGGGGATACCCTGAAAATTTCTGCATTTGATGGAGGTCATGCATATTCCTTTATAAGTATAATTCAGGATTCCAATAAAATGACTGATGGATTTTTTTATGCTGGCGCAAAGAATATTGAAACCTGGGTTGCTGAGAAAAATGAACAGGCAGTATTACCGGATGAATTCAGTCTAACCCGCCTGAAGGATACTGCAAATGCCAGCCTTCATTTTAAATTTCCCGATCTGAACGGACACCTGGTATCTCTGAGTGATCCTTTGTATAAAAATAAAGTTATCATCGTTCAGATCCTTGGCTCCTGGTGTCCCAATTGTATGGATGAGACCCGATTTCTGAGTACCTGGTATATTCAAAATAAACCGAGAGGTGTTGAAATTATTGGATTGGCTTATGAAAGAACTTCTTCGTTTGCTAACGCAAAAAGATTATTGCAGCCCTTTATTACGCGATTTAATGTAACCTACCCTATTCTTGCAACCGGTGTGTCAGTGAATGATTCTTTACGAACAGAAAAAACACTTCCTGAAATTCAGGAGATCGTCGGGTTCCCCACCACCATTTTTATTGATAAAAAGGGGTTAGTCAGGAAAATTGATACCGGTTTTAATGGTCCGGGAACAGGAGATCATTACGAGATATATAAGAAAGAGTTTAATGAACTCGTAGACAGCCTTTTGAAAGAATAATAAGAGGAGTGTGGTAGTGTGGTAGTTTAAAACTTTTAACTCCACTACCACACTACCACACTACCACACTTCCATACTAAAATAATTGGTTCGTACTAATAATATTAGTATTTTCGACCAAAGGCTTTCTCATGCTTAGCCCCAATCGCTCCATTGTTCATTTCGACTTGGATGCATTTTTTGTGAACGTCGAATATCTCAGGAATACCCGGCTCAAGGGGAAGCCTATTGCGGTAGGGGGACATAGTGACCGCGGAGTAATTGCCTCCTGCAGTTATGAAGCCAGGAAATTCGGGGTTCATTCAGCCATGCCCACGAAACTCGCAAAACGTTTATGTCCCGAATTACTCATCATCCAGGGTGATATGGATAACTATTCCCGTTTCTCAAACCTTGTTACTGAAATTATCCGGATGGAAGTGCCTGTTTTTGAAAAGTCCAGTATTGATGAGTTTTTTATAGATATGACCGGGATGGATAAATTTTTTGGCACCCTCCGATTCATTCAATATCTCAGGAAGAAAATAATCAAGGAAAGCGGACTTAGCATTTCTCATGCACTTGCAACTAATAAACTTATAAGTAAAGTTGCAACTAATGAATGCAAACCCAATGGCGAGCTTGTGGTAAAACCTGGTAATGAAAAATTATTTCTGGCCCCTCTTCCTATTGAAAAACTGCCCATGGTAGGAAATCAGACCGCCACCCTTCTCCGAAGGATGGGCGTGGAAACGATTTCCATTCT
This sequence comes from uncultured Bacteroidota bacterium, assembly GCA_963711345.1. Lineage (GTDB taxonomy): Bacteria > Bacteroidota > Bacteroidia > Chitinophagales > Chitinophagaceae > Puia. Next base: position 3,656,169 of record CAVQDS010000002.1, read on the forward strand.
AAGCCAGATTCCCGTTGAAATGATGATTAACCTGCTTGGGAAAAACGGTATCGAACTCTGGAGAAGGGCACAGGGTGTGGATGAAACACCTATCGTCCCCTTTCATGAACAAAAAAGTATCGGTACAGAGAACACTTTTGAAACAGATACCATCAACATTCAGTTTCTGCATAAAGAGTTGGTGAGAATGACTGAAAAAATTGCTTTTGAACTTCGCTGCAATAATAAACTTGCAGGATGTGTTACCGTTAAAATCCGATACAGTGATTTTCAAACACTCACCATGCAGTCGACTATAGCTTATACGGCTAATGACCATTTACTACTGCAGAAAGTAAAAGAGATTTTCGATAAACTATATGACAGGCGATTACTCGTCAGGCTGATCGGTGTCCGATTTACCAATCTGGTTGCTGGCAGTTACCAGATCAATATTTTCGAAGACAGCCAGGAAATGATCGGACTTTACCAGGCTATCGACAGTATAAAGAAACAATTTGGAGAAAAATTTTTATTCCGTGCCGCATGTATCTGAATTGCAAAACTTATTTCAGTTTTCATTATGGAACTTATGGTACTGAGGAACTGGTGACACATGCTGCCAGCCTGGGAATTGACCGGTTTGCTCTCACTAATATCAATAATACCTGCGACGCATGGGACTTTGTTGATTACTGCCAGAAGAACAAGATCATACCCGTTCTAGGTTCAGAAATCCGGAACGGAAATGATGTATGTTATATTCTGCTTGCAAAAAACAATAATGGTTTCGAACAAATCAACCGCTTTATCTCAGAACACCAGAAGGATGAAAAAACTTTCCCGAAAAGACCGGATCTCCAGGATATATACTGTATCTATCCATTTGGATCTGTTTCAGTAAATGAATTGCAGGCACATGAACTAATCGGTGTGCAGGTAACGGATATCAATAAATTATTCGGATTCAGTGTGCAAATTCATACTGATAAATATGTAATCCGTCATCCGGTTAGCTTTCAGGATGCAACTTATTATAATCTTCACCGTCTCTTACGTGCTATCGATAAAAACATTATTCTGAGTAAACAGGATCCAAAAGATATAGCCGCGAAAAATGAAACTTTCACCTCACCGGCACAATTAGCTGAATCTTTCCAGGCATATCCTTCTATTATTACGAATACGGTTAAGGTATTAGAGAACTGTACAATCGAACTCAATTTTAAAACAGATAAAACAAAAAAACTATTTTCAGCATCAAAGGAAGATGACCTGCAATTACTTCGTAAACTGGCTTTTGACGGTATTATTCAACGCTATGGCTCAGAAAATAAAATAGCCAGGAAAAGGGTGGAAAAAGAACTCGCTATCATCAAACAAATGGACTTCACCGCATATTTTCTAATCACATGGGATATCATCCGCTATTCGCAAAGTCGGGGGTTTTTCTTCGTCGGCCGGGGAAGTGGTGCAAATTCAATTGTAGCGTATTGCCTGCAGATTACTGATGTGGATCCGATTGAGCTGGATCTGTATTTTGAAAGATTCCTCAATCCTTCCAGATCTTCACCACCGGATTTTGACCTTGATTTTTCCTGGAAGGATCGTGATGAAATCATTGATTATGTTTTTAAAAAATATGGAAGGGATCATGTTTGTCTCCTCGGATCCTACACTACATTTCAAACACGTGCCATCCTGCGCGAACTGGGGAAAGTATTCGGACTACCAAAAGAAGAAATAGACCAGTTGGATTCCGGTAATCTGAAAGACGATAAAATACAAAGACAAATAAATTATTATGGCAACCTGATGCGTAATTTTCCCAATCATCTGAGTATTCATGCCGGTGGTATGATTATAAGTGATAAACCCATCTATCAATACACCGCTACAGAACTTCCTCCCAAAAATTTTTATACATCACAGATCGATATGTTTGTGGCTGAAAAAATAGGATTGTTCAAATTGGATATTCTAAGTCAGCGGGGGCTCGGTCATATCCGGGAAACGATGGATCAGGTAAAAAAGAATAAAAACATCACTATTAATATCCATGATATTGAAAAATTTAAAAATGATCCTAAAGTAGCTGATCAAATCAGAAACGCTGATACGATCGGGTGTTTTTATATAGAAAGTCCCGGTATGCGCCAGTTATTGAAAAAACTGGAATGCGATGATTATCTCACACTGGTTGCAGCCAGTTCCATTATCCGGCCCGGAGTAGCACAAAGCGGTATGATGAAACAATATATCTACCGCTTTCATAATCCAAACGATTTTGAATATATCCATCCTAAAATGAAGGAGTTACTGGAAGAAACTTTCGGGGTCATGGTTTATCAGGAAGACGTGATTAAGGTGGCTCACCATTTCGGGGGTCTTGACCTTTCTGAAGCCGATATTCTGCGCCGTGCAATGAGCGGAAAATATCGAGGTAGAAGTCAATTCGAGGAAATCAAAAAAAAATACTTTAAAAACTGCCGTGAAAGAAATTATTCCGAATCCGTCTTAGCAGAAGTGTGGCGTCAGATAGAAAGTTTCGGAGGTTATTCTTTCAGTAAAGCTCATTCAGCCAGTTTTGCAGTAGAAAGTTATCAGAGTCTTTTTTTGAAAACATATTTTCCAGTTGAATTTATGGTTTCCGTTATCAATAATTTCGGAGGATTCTATTCCCGTGAACTTTATTTTCATGAATTAAAAAGAACAGGTGCACACATTCAGGCACCCTGTCTTAATCACAGTGAATACCTTACAATGGTTACCGGAACGACGGTTTATATGGGTTTTATACATGTACAGGGTCTTGAAGAACAATTGATGATAACTGTAATTGAAAACAGAAAACAGGCCGGACTGTTTCTCAATCTGGCAGATTTTATTGAACGTATTTCGCCGGGAATCGAACAATTGAATATTCTGATCCGTATAGGAGCTTTCCGGTTTTGTGGCAAAACAAAAAAGGAATTATTATGGGAGGCGAATTTTCTACATAAAAAAAATACAGAACCTTCCGGTTCAGGATTTCTTTTCCGCGAAAAACCTCAGCAATTTCATCTGCCCGAGCTGGTACAGCATCCCCTGGATGATGCGCTCGACGAAATCGAGTTACTCGGATTTCCGCTTTGCAATGTTTTTGAACTTGCCATGGAAGACCCACTGAATTTTTTACCTGCGCAGGAACTTTCTCTTTATCCGGGTAAATTAGTCTCCGTATTGGGTTATCTGATAACCTCCAAACCCGTAAATACAATTACAAATGAAACGATGCATTTTCATACTTTCCTTGATGCTGAAGGAGAATGGCTTGATTGCATTTTTTTCCCTAATATTTCCCGCAATTATCCTGTAACAGGCAAAGGATTTTATGCCATGAAGGGAAAAGTGGTAGAGGAATTTGGTGTTTATTCTGTAGAAGTAACAGAATGCCGAAAAATCGGTTTACGGGAAAGAAATGCTTTCCCGAATAAGCTTAAGTCAGAAAGCTTAAAGCCTAAAGCCGAAAGCCTAAAACTTTAAATATAATCATTTGGTTTTTAACTATGCAAATTGATCATTAACCACATCATTAGTGATATTTTTACAAATTTTCGCATAAATTTTTTTCTTAATTTTTAAATTAAGTTTTAGGCTTTTGGCTTTAAGCCTTAGGCTCTATTCCCATTTTTGGAAATAAAATCAAGCATATAATAACAATTTTTTATAAAACAAACGCTTAACTTCACTTTCTGAAATCTTATGTAAAGGCCGCCATAATTTTTTACACATCCTCATATGCGCGGCAAGGGAAAATATAAATTTAAAGTGATCAACGGTGTTCTTTCCTGGAAGAATGACGAGATGGAAAGATTCGTTCCCGTTTCGGCAGAAATTCTTACCCGGGTAATTTTGCTCTATGAAAAGGAATTTAAAAACGGAATCAGAATCTGGAAACAATTGGCAGAAAACGAGCATCTTGAATTAATCAATTTGCAGGATGATCCCCTTCTTCATGAACTCGCAAGCTGGATGGAACAATTACAGGCAATTTTTTCAAATACGGAGCCCTGCCGCGAAAAAGAGAATTGGATCGACAACCAGGTCCATTTAAACTGACTGAACTGTTTCTTTTCTGAGACTGTTCAATGTAATTATAAAAGATGTACCATTTCCTTCTTCACTGAAAACTTCAATTTTTCCTTTGTGATTAAGTATGATATTCTGGCTGTTGGTCATACCCAGTCCGTTCCCATTCGTTTTTGATGTGAAGTAAGGATCAAAAACTTTTGCCATCGTCTCTTCATCCATGCCTTTTCCATTATCCCGGATAATAATGATGCAATTTTCACCCAAGTGGTTAGTTTCGATAGTCAGACAGCCATTTTCACCTGTAATGGCTTCCATTGCATTAACGATAATATTCAAAATTGCAATCTTCATCCGTGAGCGGTCTACGTTCAGCCAGATTCTTTCATTTGAATATTTTTTTTCAATTCGCACCCGGTTCAGCTGAGCCCGGTCAAATGCTTCATTCAGTGATTCATCCAGCAAAACATCCACACGGATTTCCTCATATTGCAAATCAGTGAATTTTGTTGCTGAGAGAAGTTCATTAATAAGTTCATTGATCCGCCTTGAATTTCTTGCAATGATATCCAGGAATAATTTTTTATCCTCCCCGTCAAGATTATCACTTTCAAGGTGATTGGCGGAAAGATCGATATTGGTAAGCGGATTACGAATCTCGTGCGCGATCACCCTGGCAACACGTCCCATACTCGTAAATCGTTCCAGGCTCCTAAGTTCCAATAGTTCCTGATTGGCAGAAGCAAGTTCTTTAACTCTTTTTTCGAGTTGATCATGATAAGATTCAGCCTGTATAGTTGCTTTTTTCTTTGCCTGACTTTCCATATTAAAAGTGACCAGGGAATAGATTATGAGTAAACCGGAAACCAAACCTGCGCCAATGATAATCCAAAATACTATTTTACTGTAAAAAATTACTCTTTGTGTTCTTAAATTAAGTAATATGTTTTCATTTACCGTAATAGAATCAGAAAACTGCCCGATGGAATCGATAAGTTTATTATTTTGTTGTTCCCTGGTTCGGATAGAATCATTAATCTGAAAATTATTTCTGTTTAGAATTCCCAGCTCCTCATCCAGGATATTGTATCTTTTTATAATAATATTATGCATCGATTCAAGCCTGGATTTTTCCTCAGGATTATCACTTACACTTTTTGATAAAACCTGGAATACAGAATCCACCAACGACCGGCTCTCTTTATATTCCTGGAGATAAGTCTTTTGTTTTTTAAGCAGGTATTCATTCCAGCTTATTTCTGCATCCTTTAAATTGGAATTGAGGATAGCAAGTTTATTAATCACTTCCCGGGTATGACCTACCCATTTATTCTGTTTTCTAAGCTGGATGAAAGAGGAGAGGGAAAGAAAATAACAAAGGAGCAGCAGTATAAAAGCTGCCAGATAACCACTCCTGATCTTTTTAGGAAAATCAAATTTCATCGGTTCTCTGTTATTCCTCTGCTTCTCTGAAATTACAAAGAATTATATCATAATGAAAGTACAGTGTAAAGTGTATGTCATTCCTATACGAGCAGCATGGCATCTCCATAACTAAAAAAGCGATATTTATCCTTTATAGCCCTTTTATAAGCTTCCATTGTAAGATCGTATCCGGCAAAAGCACATACCATGATGAGCAGGCTGGTTTTTGGAAGATGAAAGTTTGTGATGAGCGCATCTGCAATATTAAACTGATATGGTGGATGTATAAAAGTGTTGGTCCAGCCTTCTGAAGGTTTCAAGAGTTTTTCAGCAGTAAATGAAGACTCCAATGCACGCATGGTGGTAGTTCCGACTGAACATATCCGATGACCTCCCAGTCTTGCTTTATTTACAATTTTGCATGCTTCTTCATCAACCCTGTAATATTCAGCATCCATCTTATGTTTGCTCAGGTCTTCCACTTCAATTGGACGAAAAGTTCCCAAACCCGTATGTAGCGTGGCTTCTGCAAAACGGATTCCTTTTATTTCCAGTCTTTTAATCAGTTCTTTACTGAAATGTAATCCTGCTGTAGGTGCAGCGACAGCACCCTCATGTTTTGCATAAACAGTCTGGTATCTTTCTTTATCTTCTTCATCAGGCTTACGTTTGATATATTTTGGAAGTGGTGTCTCACCGAGAATTTCCAGTACCTGGCGAAATTCATCATCCGAACCGTCCCATAAAAATCGAATGGTACGACCACGACTGGTTGTGTTATCAATCACTTCGGCTACCAGTTCGTCATTATCGCCAAAATAGAGTTTATTACCTACACGGATTTTCCTGGCCGGATCGACGATCACATCCCATAACCTGTTTGGTTTATTGAGTTCACGAAGCAAAAACACTTCAATTTTAGCGCCTGTTTTTTCCTTGCGACCATACATCCTTGCAGGAAATACCTTTGTATTATTTACAACAAAAACATCCTTATCATTGAAATATTCTATAACATCCCTGAAATGTTTGTTTTCAATTTGTCCGGTTTTCCGGTGAATAACCATCATTCGGCTGTCTTCTCTTCTTTTAGCAGGATGCTGGGCAATCAGATTGAGGGGCAGGTCGAATTTAAACTGGGAAAGCTTCATTCAATATGAAATTTTAAATAGTCCCCGGTACATGAGTCGAATGAAGCTGAGAATAACTGGTCAATCAAACCAGGTCTTACGGCACCCGATTCGGTCATGTTACGGCATGATTTTACAAGTGTGCAAAGGTAATATAAAAAGCTTAAAGCCCAATGCTAAAAGCCTAAAACTTTTATGCTGATTTATTAAGAATTCCTCATCACATATATCTTGGTTTTGGGCTTTAAGCTTGAAAAGGCTTTAGACCTTTTCCAGGGATAGCTTCAATCAACGAACGTGTATAATCAGTCTTTGGATTTTGGTAAACTGTTTCCACATCACCTGATTCCACTATTTTCCCTTTTTCCATCACCATAACCCTGTCACAGAGGTAACGGATAACTGATAAGTCATGTGAAATAAATATGGCTGTAAATCCAAAGTTTTCCTTCAGATCCCGGATAAGATTCAAAACCTGGGCCTGCACGCTAACGTCCAATGCTGAAACTGATTCATCGAAAACTACGAAATGCGGATCCAGGACCAATGCTCTTGCAATCACAATTCTTTGTCTTTGTCCCCCGGAAAACGCATGGGGATATCGACTGAAATATTCGGGTTGCAAATCTACTTTTTGCAATAATTCCATCACACGAAGCTTTCTATCTAATTTCCCGCGTGGATCATGTACTTTAAGGGGTTCTGATATAGCCGGACCAATCATCAACCTGGGGTTCAGTGAAGAATAAGGATCCTGAAATACAATTTGAATATTTTTCCGGAACTCAAGTAGTTCAGACTTATGCATGGTAAGTAATTCCTCCCCCTCATATAAGATACTTCCTCTATAAGGCTTATTCAATCCAAGGAGTGCGCGACCCAATGTTGTTTTACCCGATCCGGATTCCCCTACCACCCCAAGGGTTTCACCCTTATAAACTTCAAAATTGATATCTTTTATTGCGTTCACCCAGTGTTTTTCTCTTCCCGTCCATGTTTTACCGGAAGAATACCGCAGGTGAAGTCCCTGTACTTTCAACAAAATTTCAGACCCAACCCCCGAATTATTTTTCGATCCAGTATGAAGAGATTTATTGAAAATCGTTTGGCCGGATTTAACTTTTAAGGATGATCCAACCATTTTTTGCGAAGAATCTGTAGGATTAATTTCCAGAAAATCTGAGACAACAGGAAGCCGCTCACCCTTGGTGTGTAATGCAGGCCGGCACAAAAGGAGTCCCCGGGTGTATGGATGCTGTGGATGGAGAAACATTTCTTTAACCTGACCAGATTCCACAACCTGTCCGCGTAAAACAATCAGGGCACGGTCAGCCATATCAACCACCAATCCAAGATCATGGGTAATGAATATCATACCCATATTTTCAGAACGGAGCAAACCTTTCAAGAGATCCAATATTGTTTTTTGAACCCTTACATCAAGAGCAGTTGTTGGTTCATCGCAAATCAAAACGGAAGGATTGCAGCTGATGGCCATGGCAATCATAACACGTTGTCTCTGGCCGCCGCTTAATTGATGCGGATAACTGGTAAATATTCTTTCAGGTTCCGGCAATTGTACTTTCCTGAATAATAATAATGAGGCAGATTTTGCATCCCTGCGATTCAGTTTTTTATGAAGCATTAATGGTTCACAGAGTTGTGCTCCACAGGTCATGACGGGATTCAAAGAAGTCATAGGTTCCTGAAAAATCATAGCCAGTTGATTTCCCCGGTATGCGCGGAATTTTTTCTCTTCCATGCCCAGGATTTCAATTTCATCCTTTCCATCAGGGGAGAATAAAACGGAACCCTGCTTTACACGGGCAGACTTACTCAATAAATTCATGAGGGTGAGCGACATGATCGATTTACCAGAGCCTGATTCGCCCACTACTGCAAGCATTTCTCCCCTTTTTAACTCAAATGAAAATTCCTTTAATGCAGGCTCAGAAGATTCCGATTCCGGAAAATCAACGGTTATATTTTTTATATTAAGTAGTGGAAACAAGAGAATGATTAAAAACGAAGGTGTCTGACTGTTAATCCTCCATTTATGAGTTGTTTGAGAGAATCTATTCCGATTTTCAAATGGGTTTCCACAAAATCACCTGTTACCCGCTGATCACTTTCCGCAGTCTTAACTCCATCGGGAATCATAGGCTGATCACTTACAAGCAGCAGTGCACCGGTCGGGATTTTATTATAAAAGCCAACAGAAAAAATAGTAGCTGTTTCCATATCAACCGCATATGCTCTTATTTTTTTCAGGTATTCTTTAAAAACATCATCGTGCTCCCAGACTCTACGGTTGGTAGTATAAACGGTACCGGTCCAATAATCTACCCCAAATTCGCGTATGGTTGTGGAGATTGCCTTTTGTAATGCAAAAGCCGGAAGAGCAGGTACTTCCGGGGGGAAATAATCGTTGGAAGTTCCTTCTCCCCGGATCGCTGCAATAGGCAAAACAAGGTCACCCAGTTTGTTTCTTTTCTTTAGCCCACCACATTTACCCAGGAAAAGTGCGGCTTTTGGAGAAATGGCGCTGAGCAGGTCCATTATGGTCGCAGCGGAAGGGCTGCCCATTCCAAAATTTATAATGCTGATATCACCTGCTGTTGCGCATTGCATGGGTTTGTCTTCACCGATTATTTTCACTTTATGCATTTCTGCAAACAAATGAACATAGTGGGAAAAATTGGTCAGCAAAATATAGGTGCCAAAATTTTCCAATTTCTCTCCTGTATAACGGGGAAGCCAGTTACTAACAATTTCTTCTTTTGTTTTCATAAATTCATTCCGGGAATCATATAAATAAACCAGCAGCCAATCAACATTCTGTAATTTAGCAAATAGTTGAGGTATGATTAAAATCTATTACCCTCATTTTGCTTTCAAGATCAAAGAAGAGGAATCCGGAAAGGAATTCATTTTTGATGAACAAAGGAAACAATGGGTGCGTCTTTCTGAAGAGGAATGGGTGCGGCAAAATTTTGTCCAATACCTTCTCCAGGTTAAAAAATACCCATCAAGTTACATTGCTGTTGAAAAAAAAATGAAGCTCGGCGAAATGAACAAGCGTTTTGATATCCTCGTGTTTGACAAAGCTGCGAAACCCTGGATGATGATAGAATGTAAGGCTATGAATAAACCTTTGGATAAAACTGTACTCTGGCAGGCGCTCCATTATAATCTTGCCATTCCGGTTAAATACCTGGTTGTAACCAATGGACAGCAATGTCATGCTTACAAAAAAGTTCCTTTGGATTTCGAAGAGATGAATGTTTTGCCTTCTTATGATGAGTAAACCTTAAAATGCTTAACGCTTAACGCGTAACGCCAAACGCGTTAAGCGTTACGCGTTAAGCGTTACGCGTTACGCGTTTTAAGGGAATATACCAAGTTCAGCATAAGAAGTTCCGACCTTATTAATCGCCACTACATAAGCTGCCGTTCGCATATCGGGAATGGATGGATTATTCTTCCAGCATTGCATGATTTCGTGTGTAGCTGTAATCATAGTTTCTTCAAGACCACTATAAACCAGGTCGGCTTCTTCAGCACCATGCATGATAAATTCTCTTTCTTTGGAACGTACATTTTTACCCGTGAGTTCTTCCAGCTGTCCAAGTATATGCGTATTCATATTTTCGGTAAATCGTTTTTCCATGCGGCCATAACGTACATGACTGAGGTTTTTCAGCCATTCAAAATAAGAAACTGTTACCCCGCCCGCATTCAAATACATATCTGGTATAACCAGAACACCTTTTTTGATAAATACTTCATCTGCTTCGGGTGTCAGCGGACCATTCGCAGCTTCCCCGATTATTTTTGCTTTTACACGCGGAGCATTTTCACCATCGATCACATTTTCCAAAGCTGCTGGTATGAGGATATCACAGTCAAGTTCCAGGGCGTCAGTGGATTTTTCGATATTAGTTGCTCCCGGAAAATTTAAAATTGAACCGGTTTTTTTACGGTGCTGAAAAACTTCTTCTTCATTCAATCCCGCCGGATTTGTAATCGCTCCTTCGAATTCCGCGAGGCCAATCACTTTTGCACCTCCCTCACGAAAGAATTTTGCAGCGTGGTATCCTACATTTCCAAGTCCCTGTACTACTACTCTTTTGCCTTCCACGCCGGTTTGCAGGCCCAGCCTGTCCATCGCTTCCCGGATATGACAAACTTCACGAACACCATAATATACGCCCAGTCCCGTCGCCTCTCTTCTCCCCCGCACACCGCCCTGGGTAACCGGTTTACCCGTTACACAACCTAGAGCATCGATTTCTCCCGGTCGCATGCTCATATAAGTATCCAGTATCCAGGCCATTTCTCTTTCTCCCGTGCCGTAATCAGGTGCAGGCACATCTGTACCAGGACCGATAAAATTCTTTTTTATTAATTCTGAAGTATACCTCCTGGTGATCTTTTCCAGATCATATGCTGAATACTTCTTCGGATCAATTGCAATACCCCCTTTCGCTCCTCCAAACGGAACATTTACAATAGCACATTTATAAGTCATCAGTGCGGCCAGGGCCATTACTTCATCGAGATTAACGGAAAGTGCAAAACGAATACCTCCCTTGCAGGGTGTTTTATGATGAGAATGCTGAACACGGTAGGCTTTGATCACTTCTACCTTGTCTCCTATTTTAACGGGGAAGTACATGCGATAAACAGCGTTGCATTGTTTGATCTGTTCAAGGATTCCGGGGTCCCAGTTTGTATAAGGGGTTGCTTTGTCGAAACTTTTTTCGACCGCTTCAAAAAATTTATATTCATTCCTGGCAGCCATACATCGTTATTTTATAAAGAATTACTTGTGTACAATATTTAGTTTTTATTTTTCTCAATACGGCTCATCTTCCTGTCAAGTTGAATGAGATAGATAAAAATTCCGGTGAGGATAATCAGCAATACTGTCACTACCACATATATTTTACCATTGGAGCGCATCAGTTCTGCCATTTGAGGTTTTTCATGCATCGTGCTGTCCTGTGCATAACCTGAGAACATACCCATTGTGAAGCAAACAAAAAATAATAACCGCGGGGAAATTTTAACCATGAAGCTCGTGTTTTAAGGAAAACAATTGTAAGCGGATTCGCAAGGTGGAAATCCAGACACCGAGCAAAGTCCAGCCCGGAACCGCACCAAACCAGAACACCTTGCGCATGTGACTGTCAATATCATTAGTATCCAATGCCGGATTGCCCATGCCACCGGGGTGCAGGCTTTCCACCATTCGCGGGATGATCCAAATGGTAGGGAAAAGCATGGCAAAAGCAAATACGTTATAAACAGAACTGATCCTTGCGGATTTATCCATATCCGTCAATGAATTCCGGAGAACAAAATAAGCCAGATAAATCAACAGGGCGATCGCCGCTCCGATCTGTTTTGGATCGTTGCTCCAGAAAGCTCCCCAGGCATATTTTGCCCAAACGGATCCTGTTAGAAGACCAAGTAAACCGAAAACAATTCCGGTTCTGGCATATTCCACGGCATAAATATCATCGACAGGTTTATTATGTCTTAAATACCTTACTGAATAGATCACAGAGACGATGAAAAAAATCATCATTCCAAACCACATCGCAACATGAAAATAGAGATTGCGAATTGTTTCATTCAGAATCGGCTTAGCGGGAACATAGCCCAAAAAACCGGCCGTGAATGTATAAATAAGAAAAATGATACTCAGTATTTTCCACCAGTTCTTACGAAGCATATGGTAAATTGAAGAGAGGGCAGGAATACCGGTTATTTCCGGCAGGCAAAAATAGGATATGGCAGTCAAACCCTAAAATAAGCCTAAGGCCCAAAGCTTAAAGCCTAAAACCAATATGCAAATGATCCCTCACTCTCACAATCTCACACTCTCACACTTGTTCTCAGTCTTTCCACAGAAATGGAAATAAGATGACGGAAAGCAGCAGGACCATGATATCAAAACAGGCCAAGCAGCAATATAATGGATATCAGTCCGCTTTGAAAAACATCTGAAAAAGCAAGGGTAGATAATCGCATCAATAACATCAGTTGAGGAATTATAAGCGGAAAACCAAGTATGGCCATCAGGGCAGCGTTTTGCTGTGCCCGGGCAGCAATGGCAGCCAAAAAACTAAAAACCAGACTTATACTGCAGGCACCGAAGCACGATATTCCAAAAAAGAGGAAAAGATGTGTAACTGGTGAACCAAGTAATAATGTAAAAATTAACAGGCTTATCAGATTCATCAGCAACATCAGTGCTGCATTAAAAACCATTCTGGCCAGAATAAAAATAACGGGACTGCATAATGAATAAAAATATAACTGCCTTCCCTTTCCTTCCTGCAGAAAGGTTTTGGCAATGGCGTTTACACAAATAAATAGCTGCATCATCCAGAACAAGCCATTCCATATCATATTTTCGGGCTGACCCATGGCCAGATATAGTACAAAAATCGTAGAAGCCACATAGAGGAGGATACCGTAAAAACTGTATTGCTGTCGAAATTCCAGCAATATGTCTTTTTTTATCAGCTTAAAAATCAGATGAAGGTTCTTCAACATTTTTCTTTAAACTTATTTTAACAAATCACCTTTAGCGTAACAGATTCTGCATCTTGGTTCGTATAAATCCTTGTCACCGATCAATAATTGCGCGGCATTTCCTGTTTTTCTATAGGAATAGTTCGCAATATTTCCACACTGCATACAAATGGCATGTAACTTGGTAATGTATTCCGCCTTCGATAGCAGGGCTGGTATTTGTCCGAATGGCTTGCCGAGATAATCCATATCCAGACCGGCGACTATGACACGTGTTCCCCTCAATGCCAGGGTATCACAAACGTCGGGAAGTGCATCATCAAAGAACTGTGCTTCATCAATACCAACTACGTCAACCGTCGAAACCTGCTCCAGTATTGCGTTTGCATTGGTGACAGGTATGGATTGAATACTATTTTCATCATGAGACACAATATTTTCAGGATGATAGCGGTTATCTGTTTGAGGTTTGAAAATACCGACGCGAAGGTTGGCAATCCGCGCCCGGCGCAGCCTCCTGATAAGTTCTTCTGTTTTTCCGGAGAACATAGAACCACAGATAACTTCAATCCAGCCTCGTTTATTTAACTGAATAACAGGCTCTATAAACATTATCAGATAGAATTTGGATAAATATTTGCTTTAATTTTATATAGTGCTATTATCATCTCTCTCAAAAGTATAATGGAAAGATTGCAACAACTCATCAGCAAGTTAAATGAACAATGCGAACAAAACGAAAGTGCGCTTCAAATGCTTGTTACCCTTAAACAGATCGAAGCCGAGCTCACCCAAATACACACTGTTACCGTTACCGGGAGAAAAAATCCGGGTGTTTCAGTCGTAATGCCATCTCTGAGCATTTCGCACAGAGTAGTGGAAGAGTATATTCAGAAGATTGAAAAGGAACCCAGATCCAAGGAATTGGAAACCAGCTTTCAAAAACAGGAGGCCAATATTATTCCTGCAGGGCACCAGCCCTGGATGGGAGATCCGCTGGTAGAAATACCCACCCTATCCCATCAGCCAATTAACCGTGAAATCAATGATCTGGTTGGCAGCGGCAGTACATCCCTCAACGATAAACTAAAATCTGTCAATACAGAACTCGGATCTACTTTGAAGGGTTCTCCTGTAAAAGAATTAAGAAAAGCCATCGGTGTGAACGACCGGTTTTTGTTCATCAATGAATTATTCCGCGGCGATGAAGCCATGTATGAAAGAAGTATAAAAACAATTAATAATTTCCGCATATTGCCGGAAGCGGAATATTGGATGGAAAGAGAACTTAAAATAAAAATCGGCTGGGACGATTCAAGGGATATTGTTCAACATTTTTATCAACTGGTGAGAAGACGGTTTTCCTGAATATAACGGATAACTTTTTGCGTTGCGCCGCGTCTTGCATAAACATAATCACGGGCTGCATTTCCGTGAAAGGCATATTCCACTTCATTTTCAAATAAGCGGCCAAATACAGATTCCGCTTCCAGCGCATTGTCAATGATTATTACACCTCCGGCTTCAGCAAGTTCCAATACTTCAAAATATTTTTCAATAACCGGTCCGGTAATTACAGGCTTTCCATAAACAGCAGCTTCGAGTACATTATGTACACCATCATCACCAAAGCCACCTCCAACATAACATATCGTGGCATAAGAATATAAGCGGGCGAGCATTCCAATATTATCAATGATCAGAACATTAGGTTGTGCTTTGACCGTTGACTGTTGGCTGTTACTGGTTGCCTGTGATAATTGATTTTCAAGAACAGAATATCTAATTGTATTTCTAAAAATAGTTTCCATATCTCCGATATGGTCCTCATCTATTTCGTGCGGAGCTATGATAAATCGTATATCAGTATGTGTGTTCGCATAATGATCCAGCTCCTCTTCATCTTCTTCCCATGTACTGCCTGCAACAATTACCGGATGATCTGAGCAAAAACTATCAATAACGGGAAATGATTCAAAATTTTCCGCAATTTCAATTACCCTGTCAAAACGTGTATCACCACTTACAAATACTGAATGAACGATTCCCAGGGTTTCGAGCAAATGTTTTGATTGCTCATTCTGAACAAAAAAGGCATGAAAACTATCCAGCATGAGGCGGTGGATATTGCCGTACCATTTAAAAAAGGGCTGATCTTCGCGAAAAAGAGGTGAAATGAGCAATGCAGGTATCTTTCTTTTACGTAACTCACGTAAATAATAATACCAGTAATCATACTTAATCCAAATAACAAGACTGGGCTTTACAAGATCCAACCAGCGTTTGGCATGAATGGCAGAATCCATGGGTAGGTAAAAGATATGATCGGCACCCGCATAATTTTTTCTTATTTCATACCCGGAAGGAGAAAAAAAACTAATGATAACTGTAATATCCGGATATAGTTTTCGCAGGGACTCTATTACAGGCCTGCCCTGTTCAAACTCCCCCAGCGAAGCACAATGCATCCATACACGCTTCTTTCCTTTTATACCTGCATTACCAATGGTTTTAAATATTCCTTTCCTGCCATTTATCCACGCTTCCGCCTTCCGGTTCCACGGTGAAACGATCCGGATACAAACCTGATAAATCCAGAGAAAAAGATTATATAAAACGATTGTCAATGGGAAGGGTTAAGTGATTCAGCAGACAAATGTAATCCTTTCCACTAACCGTTCGTAACTGATTGAGTCATTGCATATACCATTATTTTAGCGTAGGTTTGTGCCCGTTAATAAAGAGCTTATGCGGCCAATTCAAATGGTAGATCTGAAAGGTCAATATGCCAAAATTAAAGGTGAAGTTGACCAGGCGATTCTTGATGTTTTAGAAACGACGGCGTTCATAAATGGCAAACAGGTTACTGATTTTTCCCGAAATCTGTCCATTTACCTTGGAATTGATAACGTAATACCATGCGCAAATGGAACCGACGCTTTACAAATTGCTTTGATGGGTCTGGGCCTTGAACCGGGTGACGAAGTAATAACACCTTCATTTACTTTCATCGCAACAACGGAAGTTGTAGCCTTACTCCGCCTTAAACCTGTATTTGCGGACGTCGACCCTAAAACATTTTGCATGGATCCTGTATCGCTCGAAAAACTAATAACAAAAAAAACCAGGGCCATTGTTCCCGTGCATTTATATGGCCAATCGGCGCCAATGAAAGAAATCATGGACCTGGCAGATAAATACGGGTTGAAAGTGGTGGAAGACAATGCGCAGGCCATCGGAAGCGATTATACCTTTCCAAACGGGAAAAAATACAAGACCGGAACAATTGGAACGGCTGGCACCACTTCATTTTTCCCTTCCAAAAATCTGGGAGCATATGGAGATGGAGGGGCCTTATTTACAAGGGATAACTTACTGGCTGAAAATTTTAAGATGATCGCCAACCACGGACAGAAAAAAAGATATTATCATGAAATCGTTGGATGCAATAGTCGACTTGATTCCATCCAGGCAGCCATACTGAATATCAAACTTCCACTCCTGGATGAATATATCAGCAAACGCCGGGTTGCAGCAGATTTTTATGATCATGCTTTTGAGGGTCATCCCAAAATCCGGACACCTTATCGTGCTCCATATACGAAACACGTTTTTCATCAATATACGCTGATATTAGAAGGAGCCGACAGAAATAAGCTCAATGAATATCTTGCATCCAAAAACATTCCTTCCATGATCTATTATCCGGTACCGGCACACCGGCAAAATATGTTTGCTTCATTTCAATCCGGAATACAGCAACTGGAAGTTACTGACTGGCTTATTGAACGTGTGATTTCATTGCCTATGCATACGGAGCTTGACACGGAACAGCTTGACTTTATATGTAATAGTGTACTGGAATTCCTGAATTAACCTTATCTAAATATTAAATAGAATTATTTCCATGAAAATAGCCGTAGTTGGAACCGGATACGTTGGTCTTGTAACAGGAACTTGTTTTGCAGAAACCGGAAATGATGTTATTTGTGTAGATATCGATGCCCAAAAGATAAAAAATCTGAACAATGGTGAAATTACAATTTATGAACCGGGACTGAATAAACTATTCTTAAGAAACCTGAAGGAAGAAAGACTGACATTCACGACCGATCTTGCTGCAGGAATTAATGAGGCGGCAATTATCTTCCTGGCGCTGCCTACTCCACCCGGGGCCGATGGATCTGCTGACCTCAGGTTTGTATTGGATGTCGCAGAGAAACTTGGAAAATTAATGAAGGGCTACAAAGTTATCATTGACAAAAGTACTGTGCCCGTTGGAACAGCAGAAAAAGTGCATGATGCAATAGCCAAAAATTTCAAAGGTGAATTCGATGTTGTTTCGAATCCGGAATTCTTAAGGGAAGGCGTTGCGGTGGACGATTTTATGAAACCTGACAGGGTGGTGATCGGAACTTCATCCGAAAGAGCCCGTAAAATTATGGAAGATCTTTATAATCCATTCGTACGCCAGGGCAATCCCATCATTTTTATGAATGAAAGATCCGCAGAGCTCACCAAGTATGCTGCAAATTCTTTCCTTGCAACCAAAATTACTTTTATGAATGAAATCGCCCAGCTTTGTGAACGGCTTGGTGCAGATGTAGATATGGTAAGACGCGGTATCGGGAGTGATGAACGAATTGGTAAAAGGTTTCTTTTCCCGGGTATTGGTTATGGAGGCAGTTGTTTCCCGAAAGACGTACGGGCACTCGTGCAATCATCCAATGATGTCAATTACGAATTCAAGATCCTGAATGCAGTAATGGAAATCAATGAAAAACAGAAAATGCATCTCATTTCCAAAATAAAAAAATATTTTGAAGGGGGACTGAAAGGAAAACATTTCGCATTATGGGGTCTTGCTTTCAAACCCAATACAGATGACATTCGGGAGGCCCCAGCTTTGTATATCATTGAAGCACTAAGAAAAGAAGGCTGCACAATTTCCGTCTACGATCCTGAAGCGATGAATAATGTGAAATCACAGATCGGAGATATTGTAAAATATGGCGAGAATCAATATGAAGTGCTTGAAAATGCGGATGCGCTTATCATAGCGACTGAATGGAATGAATTCCGTACACCCAATTTTTTGAAGATGGTTTCGTCAATGAAGAATAAAGTGATATTCGACGGAAGAAATCTTTTTGATATCAGTGCGATTGGTGAGCTCGGTTTTTATTATGAAAGCATCGGGCGCGCACCTGCAATTCCGGTAAACAGTTATCACAATAAAAAGAAAGCATGAGTAAAAAAAGAGTACTCATCACAGGTGCAGCCGGGTTTTTAGGCTCCCATCTTTGTGACCGCTTTGTTAAAGAAGGATATCATGTGATTGGGATGGATAACCTGATTACGGGAGATCTTCAAAATATCCAGCATCTTTTTAAACTGGAACAATTTGAATTTTATCATCAGGACGTGAGCAAATATATTCACGTACCGGGTCCGCTTCATTATATATTGCATTTCGCTTCTCCGGCAAGTCCGATTGATTATTTAAAAATTCCCATTCAGACGCTGAAAGTTGGTTCACTTGGAACCCATCATTGTCTTGGTTTGGCAAAAGCAAAAAATGCAAGAATACTCGTAGCTTCCACTTCAGAAATATATGGGGACCCACTCGTGCATCCTCAACCTGAAGAATATTGGGGAAATGTAAATCCGGTCGGACCACGAGGTGTTTATGACGAAGCAAAGAGATTCCAGGAAGCCATCACGATGGCTTATCATAGTTTTCACAAACTTGAAACACGTATAGTTCGTATTTTTAATACCTATGGTCCACGAATGCGACTGAATGATGGTCGGGCCCTCCCTGCTTTTATAGGCCAGGCCCTGCGCGGAGAGGATCTGACAGTTTTCGGTGATGGCAGCCAGACCCGGTCCTTCTGTTATGTAGATGATCTGATTGAAGGCATCTATCGTTTGCTGATGAGCGATTATGCCCTTCCGGTTAATATCGGAAATCCATCTGAAATTACACTCAGGGATTTTGCGGAAGAAGTGATTGCGCTTACAGGAACAGACCGAAAAATAATCTATAAACCCTTACCGGCTGATGATCCCAGACAACGAAAACCGGATATCAGTAAAGCAAAAAAAATATTACAATGGGAACCAAAAGTTGGCCGAAAAGAAGGTCTCAAAATAACCTATGATTATTTCAAATCTCTGCCTCCCGAAGAATGGTTTAAACAACCCAAAGAGTTCAAAAGTGCATAAATAATTTGGAAATTTGATACTATAATGAGTTCATACCAGAAAGTGATCCTGATTACCGGAGGAGCAGGATTTATCGGATCACATCTTGTGCGTTTATTTGTAAATAAATATCCCCAATACCAGATCGTTAACCTGGACGCACTGACCTATGCGGGTAATCTGGAAAACCTGAGGGATGTTGAATCCTCACCGAATTATATTTTCAAGAAGGGTAATATTAATGATCAGGAAGCTATGATTGCCTTGTTTGAAAACTTTTCATTCGATGCTGTAATTCATCTGGCTGCCGAAAGTCATGTGGACCGTTCCATCATCGAACCACTCGCATTCGTGAAAACAAATGTGATGGGTACCTGTAACCTGCTTAACGTTAGTAGAAAAAAATGGAATCAAAACTGGGAAGGCAAGCTTTTCTATCATGTTTCAACCGATGAAGTTTACGGTTCACTGGGAAAGGAAGGATTGTTTACAGAAACGACTCCTTATGATCCGCGCTCGCCTTATTCTGCCTCCAAAGCATCTTCCGATCATTTTGTTATGGCCTATCACCATACTTATGGTTTGCCTGTAATTGTTTCCAACTGTTCTAACAATTACGGCTCTCATCATTTTCCGGAAAAACTGATACCGCTGATGATTATTAATATTAAAAATAATTTACCACTTCCGGTGTATGGCAAGGGAGAAAATATTCGTGACTGGTTATATGTTGATGATCATGCTTCTGCCATTGATCTTATATTTCATAAGGGAACAACAGGAGGGAAATATAATATTGGAGGATTCAATGAATGGAAAAATATTGATCTTATCTATTTACTTTGCGGAATAATGGATAAAAAACTTGGTAGAAAACCAGGTGATTCAGCTAAGCTAATCAGTTTTGTAAAAGACCGTCCAGGTCATGATATGCGTTACGCCATTGATGCAGGAAAATTAAACCTTGAACTTGGGTGGAGGCCTTCGCTCAGGTTTGAACAAGGCCTGGAAAAAACTGTCGATTGGTATCTGTCAAATGAAAAATGGATTGAACAGGTTACCACTGGTGAATACCAGAATTATTATGAAAAACAATACCATAAATAATGGCATTCAACGAAACTTCCTTACCTGGTGTTATAGTATTTGAACCGGTTGTTTATCCGGACGAACGAGGATTTTTTTTTGAAACCTATAATAAGCAGCTATTTCTTTCCAATAATATTTCAAATGAATTTGTCCAGGATAACCAATCTTATTCAGTCTACGGTGTAATTCGGGGATTACATTATCAGAAAGAACCCTATGCGCAGGCAAAACTCGTGCGAGTTTTACACGGTGAAATAATGGATGTAGTTCTCGACCTTCGGGCAGGATCACCTGGTTTTGGTAAAACTTATGAGGTTCGGATATCTGCCGAAAATAAAAAGCAGATATTTGTTCCCAAAGGCTTTGCCCATGGCTTTTCCGTGTTAAGCGAAACAGCGGTCATTTCTTATAAATGTGATCAGTTTTATAATAAACATAGCGAAGCTGGTATCCGGTTTAATGATACAGTTTTGAATATAAACTGGCAGATTCCACCGGATAAGGCACTAATCTCTGAAAAAGATACGCATCTGCCGGCATTTGACCCTTCCATTTCTGATTTTATTTATTAAACCGATGCCCGAATCACCAACATATCGCATAGCCGTAACCGGTAGTAATGGACAGCTTGGTAAAGAATTTGTCCGGATTGCCGGTAATCATCCCCGGTATCAGTTTACATTTTTGACGAGCGAAGAATTTCCTTTGGATGATAATAAAAAAATAGGAACCTGGCTTAACCGTAATCCTGTTGACATTTTCATCCATTGTGCTGCTTATACGGCAGTAGATAAAGCAGAATCAGAAAAAGAAAAAGTCTTCCGGATAAATACATCAGCTTCAGGACAAATTGCCACGCAGCTTTCAAAAAACAAAACCCGGCTAATTTATATTTCTACTGATTATGTTTTCGACGGAACCTCAGCTATTCCGCTAAAAGAAACCGCAATAACAAAGCCCGTAAATATATACGGGGCCTCCAAACTCGAAGGAGAACGTCTGGTTCTTCAAAACAATCCATCCAGTCAGGTAGTCCGAACTTCCTGGCTATATTCCTCTTTTGGAAAAAATTTTGTGAAGACGATGATTCATTTGATGAAAGAGCGGGACTCCATACGTGTTGTGGATGATCAGAAAGGTTCGCCCACTTATGCCGGCGATCTTGCAGGCGCATTAATGCAAATGCTTGAATCGGGTCATTTCATACCAGGTATTTATCATTATAGTAATGAAGGAGAAACAACATGGTATAAATTTGCTGAAGAAATAAAAAAATTAACTGAAAGTAAATGTCAGATTTTACCCATTCCAACTTCGGATTATCCGACGCCGGCAAAACGTCCTGCTTATTCCCTTATGGATAAATCAAAAATTAAAAAAGACTATGGGCTTCAGATTCCGGCCTGGCAAACCAGTTTGGCATATTGCATTGAACTCTTAAAAAAGCAGGGAGTGTAAAATTTGCAATAAATATCTGGTTTAAATTATTTAGCTAATTTGGTTTGTTTCAAACTGTCGGGCTTTAATCCGATAACAGGTGTTTCACTTTCATTTTCGTGACTTCCATAAAGCAACTCCTCATTTAATTCCAGTACATCCCTTTGCAAGCCGTAAATCTCGTGGGTAAGTTTCTTAACTTTTTTCATACCGATCAGGTAACCTGTAGAAAAGATAAAAAGACCGGCAATCACTACATCCAGCATATTTATCTGAATGGCTCTAAGCAAATCAATAACAGTTTCCATAAATTTAATTTTAAACAGGATTGGATTAAATACTCTTTAAAAGTACCCTTCGGAACTCAGATCTACAACGTAAAATACCTCCATTTATCACACGTATTTTTACGGATAGTTGATGGAGTAAACACCTTTACAGTCACAAGTTATTAAATATCAGCAGTTTAAGAACCTTTCACTTTTGAATACAACATTAGAGATATTAAAATATGATTGGCGGCTGATTTGATTTTGAAGTATTTCTAATATGGATTTTCCGACAGATTAAAGCAACTTCATCGATCTAAGTAGTAAAGCCCCATTTTGAATATGGGGCCCTTGTTGCCTGACCTGGATTCGAACCAAGACAAACAGAGTCAGAGTCTGTCGTACTACCGTTATACTATCAGGCAGTTTGCTGATAAAGAATTAATTTCCTTTATTTTCGGCTGCAAAGATAACTTAGAGACTACAGAACAGGGAAAAAGAATACCATCAAATAAGTGATTTATTATCGAATTTTATGCAAGTTGTATATAATTGATTATCAATATTATATTTAAAAAAAACAATTTTTTGAAGAACCCTGCGATACGAGTTATATAATTTCAATCAGTAGTTACTAATCTATGTATAAGGAAAACCGATTTTCAGATACTGATCTTATAGGGGCAATACTTGGGAAGGACTCGCTGGAAAAAGCCATATTGCAGCTCTACCAGGATCACGCTGAAATCACCAGATCTTTTATTATTGGTAAGGGCGGAACAGAGCAGGACGCGGATGACATCTTTCAGGAAACAATCGTATCGTTTATTGAATGCGTTCAGAAAGGGAAATTCCGGCAGGAATCCGGCATCAGAACCTTCCTGATTTCAATATCAAAAAACATCTGGTATAACGAAATCAGAAGAAGGCAAAGGGCTGGCAACCGTGAAAAAATCTTTGAAATGGATCGCGACCAGGAAGAAGGACCCGTTACTGAATTGATAAATGAACGTGAAATGAAAAAACAATTGAATATGTTACTTCAGGATCTCGGTGATTCCTGCAAAAAAATTCTGGAACTGTTTTATTATGAGAATTTGTCTATGAAAGAAATTGTTTCTCAGATGCACTACGAAAATGAACAGGTAGTCAGAAACAAAAAATATAAATGCCTACAGCAATTAGCTGATAAAATAAAGCAAAATCCGCTGGCAGTAAAACAAATAAATGAATTGATATCTAAATAAAATCATGCTACCGAATAAGGAAATATTAATTGATTACCTGGACCACCTATTGAATCAACAGGATACTGATCAGGTTGAAATCATGATACAGAATGACAAATCTCTTGTAGATGAATTGCAATATCTTAATATGGCTATTGATACAATTCGTCTGAATACCATCAATGATAAAGTTTTAGCAATTCGGAGATCACTTTCAAATCCATCGGTTCTGACTGATAAGCCAGCAAATAACGGGATTCGCAGCATATACAAAATGAGTATGCGAATTGCCGCTGCATTTATACTACTTGTGGGAATGGCATTTTTGTATAAATATCTTACTGTAAGTAACCTGTCCGTTTATGAAAAACAATTTAACGTTTACGAGTTAAGCAATTTGCGCGGACAGGGATCACGCGATGCGGAAGCTGAAGCGTACGTAAATAAAAACTGGGGTGAAGTTTTAAATGTTTTTCAAAAAGGAAATAATAAATCCAATGAGCCTGTATTCCTGGCTGCTATGGCTGAAATGCAGTTAAACAATTTTCCACAGTCTGTTACACTTTTCGAAAACATACTGAATAATACAGGAGATAGCTCTTACCGGGAAGAAACTGAATACTACTTATCACTCGCTTACCTGATGAATCATGAAGTAAATAAAAGCATCAGGTTAATAAATAAAATCAAAGCGGATACCAGTCATACATATTATCCACTGGCCTTAAAATTGTCTTCTATTGATCTGAAAATCATAGAATTAAAAAAATAATAAAATAGGTTACAAGCGAATAAGCAGCGGTTACTAATCAATGAAGCGGTTCTTTGAAATTAAATTGAACTCCAGGTTACATTTTAATCATCAGTGGTTACTAAGTATATCAAAGATTAAATACACCAGGTAATGAAAACAAGTAAGAATCCAATACACTTTTGAAAACCAAATCCTGAAACTATTAAATCCTTTAACTGTTGAAATTTTTCTGATCAAATCCCATGAAAAATCCCTTCCAATCCGATGAAATTCAAAATCAAAGTCGACGTATCCCTGAAAACACTGAGTAGGTTTAGACAACGTAATTTTAAAATCCCAATATTAGCTGTGAAAAGCGTCGACTTTTTTTTTCACTTTTTTTCCAATCAAGAAAAATAGAATCGTACCAAATGCTATTGCAAAAACAGCCCAGATCCAGGGCTGTTTTTTTTTGTATAAACTTCCGGGATCCCCTGTAAGAATAATATGAGACCAAAATGCAGGATCCCGGTTCACCGGATTATTTTTGATGAAATCTATTTTAGCCTTTTGCAATGCCCGTGATTTTGAATATCCGGCTTCCAGGTATTTATAGAAAATCCTGAATATCTCCGAAGTCGAGCGGTCGTCTGCTTTCCAGAGTGTATTGATGGTACTTGGACATCCTGCATATAAAAAGGCGCGGGCAAAACTCATCACACCTTCATTTTTTATATACTCTCCCCTTCCGGTTTCACAGGCACTGATTACCATTAATTCGCAACTGTCCAGTCTGAGCGAATAAATTTCATCCAGAAAAAGAAAATCTTCCGAACGTATGCCAGTGGCAGGGAAAAATGCAATAAAGGAAGCGGATGGATTGTCCATATCAGTAATTGCATGGGTTGCCAGGTGTACAATAGGACAACTGTTCAGGTTTTTAATGAATTCCTTTTTACTTGCATTCTGATTTTCAAAACGCAGTCCTTTCAACCCGGAAATCTCATCTTTTGAATAAGGTAATTTCTCAAGCCAGCCCATTCCTTCAGCTTTCATATCGGCCCCCTTTTGTGAAAAAGGAGCAAAAGATAGTACAGGATTTTGCACACCCTGAATATTAAGGTACCCGTGATCCTCAACAATAAACCTCGCTGAAAACTCATAGTTTATCGTATGTTTTTCAAGAATCAGACTGCCATCCGTATCTCCTGGCAAAGATTCAAAGGGAAGAAGAAAAAGAAGGCCATCAGGGACGATAATCCATTCGTCTTTATTTCCTGCCAAACTGATAACAGGTTTCATGAATTGTGTATACAGGTTTTCTTTTAATCTGCTTGTGTTAACATGGCTGCCACCTTCTGAAGTCTGAAGAATCCGTATCCAGGAAATTATATTACGGCGAATTGCTTCACCACTATCCAATTCAATCAGATGAAAAGAGGAATTTGTAAGAACAAATACTTCTATTTTTTCAGGGGTATTATAAAAACTTATTAACGATTTATCAGACCCTATTGATTTCTGCAGTTGTTCAATAGCAGGAAAATCATCCGAATATTTTAATTGATAGAACTTCTTATCACCTTCCATTTTCCTCCGCAGGTTTATCAATTGTATTTCATAGACCGACTTTTCATTGTTAATTTTTTGTAATTCCTGTGCATTCAGCTCACCTTCTGCCTTTGTATTCAATCGCGCTATGTTGAATTTGATATTCCTTTCCTGACCTGCAGCGTCATTCCCCGAACCAACGGATAGTAAAAAACTCCGTTCTCTAAGCTGGGAATTCATAACGGAGGCTTTATTTTTTTCAGTGATTAAAAACGCAGATTCTTCATAACCTGTATTTGGAAATAATTTGTTTAACTCAAGGCAAACAGTAAGGGCATTAGTATAAACCTCACTGCTTTTCTGTTTAAGAAGAATCTTGGCATCGTCCATTTCATAACTTCTTTCAATATATGAAAGGAAAGAAATGGTAGACTGATAAGAATCGTAAGCAGATTTGAGGTCATCGGGGTTGGATGTGCTTTTATATACCATCTCCCAGGCAGATGCTTTCTTAACCAGCACTTCAAATAACCTGTAATAGGCAAAAGATCCGGTAAAATTCCCCGGGTTTTTATGAATATCATTATCAGTAAAATTTCCGGAAAAAATGATCAGCGATTTTTGAAAGTGCAGCAGGGCTGATTTTGGTTGATTATTAAAAATATCCAGGTCGCCGGAGTATAATTCATTTACCCCATCATCCAGTGAATTACTATGAAATGATTTTTTTTCTTTCTGATATTGCTTAAGCCATACCGAAGCTGAATTGGCATTTCCTGTTTCCAACGCGGTTCTTGCCATTTCATTTAATACCCCGGGTATCGCCCTAATCCTGACTTTTTTGAATGAAGCGAGTGCTTCAGTATATTTATGTAATCCTGCATAAGCCCTTCCCATATTCATATATAACGGATCCGGCAATAGTTGGAATTTCAGGATTTTTTTATAAAGGCTAAGCGCCTGTTCATACAATCCCAGTTTGTAAAAACAGGTCGCCATATTCAGTTGTAAACTAAAAACAAAATCATCAGACGGATTTTTAGCTTCAATCAGCTGAAGCGCCTGGTTGAAATAATTTTTACTCTGCAGATAGTTTCCATTATCATAATACAGAACACCCAGTGTATTATACAGTCGGATACGATCTTCAAATGAACCCCGGTCACCCGGACTTTCTTCTGCACTTAAAAGAAAATAACTCGCTGAATCAAAATTGTTGAGGTTGTAATAGCCTGAACCGGTTAATACATTTAAACTGAATCGTTTTCCCGAATCAGAAGTATATTTCATCGCCTGTAAATAAGAGCTGGTCGCCCTGGCATAATCTTTATAAACATCACACATTATACCCAGTTTATAATTGGCCTGATAAAGAAGGCTGTCAATGAATCCGGAGTGGGATATACCGCTTAATTCATAAATGACTTCATTAAAACCCGCAATACATGCACTATCCTTTAAAGGGGAATTATTGGAAGAATAGAAAAGTTGATCAGCCCTGTTATATTTAGACAATATCGATTTCAATACGGGAGAACCTGGAGAATACTGCTTAAATGAAAAAATCAACAGGAAAGAGAGAAGTACTAAAAAAACTTTCCCGGACATAAACAGGTTTTAAATAGCTCTGTTTTAACGTCCGGGAAAGCGCAATATTGTCAGACTGATAAGGGGTTATTCATTATCCCTGACAATAATAATAAGTGGTGGCCTGGGCGCCGGGCCTTTACTCAGTAACAAGTCACCGAGTATATTTAAAAGATCATTGGTAACGGAAGCAAGCAAACCAGGAGGAATATCAGATCTATGGTTATAATAAACCATTTGCAATGGAACCTTCTGGTCAGCGTAATTACTATTATCGTTCAGCCAATAATAGATCGTTGTATTTACCGTCGTGCCGTTTAAAGGAATCAGGCCAAACAGGTTGTTTTTCATTGTCTGCTGTACGTTAATATTTCCGGTATGCTGATCTATTACAATTCCCTGGTTCTTTGCATTGTTATTATAATCAAACTTACATCCTTCTCCCTGGTTAGTCAGACAGGGTGAGGGCCAGTTAGGATTAGCATTAAAATAAGGTTTGACGGTATCATTCATAGTAACCACATAAACACTATCCATGTAGTATGCACCGCCAACAATTAACTGGGCCATACAGGTATCCGTGGTACCCTCTTTTACAAAAGCAACTGAATATCTCAGACCTGATTGTGACTGGGTCAAATCAATAGATCCTGTTTTCGGATCCATAACCAGTCCTACGGGCCATGATAAATATGTTCCCTGAATGCCCTGATTGTTTTGCGGATAAGCATAATAATCGCCATTCGTTGCAGGTTGAGGATAAATTACAGAATCTCCATAGTCCGGTGCATAATTACATTCCTGAACCGGGTTAACCGGATATGGTACTGGCGGAGGCAACGGTGAAGTTGCCTGAGTTGTATCATGAGTTTGAATAATTGTTCCCGTATTCGGGTTGGAAGGGTCGATTGATTTCTTGCAAGCTATTGCACAGAAAAAAGTTACCGAAAGGATAACTGAACCTTTGTATAGATTTTGTTTCATGGGTATTAGGGATCTGGTGAAAATCAAATACAAGATAGTCGGAAAACCCTGTAAATACAAGTGTTTCCGCGTATTAATAGCGAATAAAATGAGTAAAAACCACGTGTAAAAATGCGTCCTGATTTGATAATTTTCCCATCATGGGAAAACTAAAACCTTGGGCATTGAACTTCATTGCGTGAGGTTCCATCTGATGGTTTCTTAAAAATATATATCAGGGAAATTTCGAAACCACCCTGGGCTTGAGAAGCCACTTTAAATCCGGATATATTGACATCATAACTTATTCCGAGGTTAAAACTTCCATAATCCATACCTACATAAGGAATAATAGCGTCTGAAACATTATTTGCCCGGGCCCATGCGCCGAAATAAACATTTGCTACTTTATTATCATCATTGGTTGCAGTTATTTCCAAAGCACCTCCAAATACCACTTCACTGGCAGTTGACTGCTTATTATATAAAGCACTTACGTACCATGTTTTTCCGGTACTGGGAGAAGGGAAATAGCCACCTCCATGAATTGTTAGTCGAGTCGGTATGGTGATATTATCTACGCCAAGGAATGATTCTTTGGGTTGATTAATATGATACATGGCAACACCAAAATATACTTCGTTGTTTCCATCGAGTGAACCGTTATATAATGCGCCTGCATTCATGTCGAAATAATTTGCAGTTACTACCTGGAGATTAACCGGTTCAGTTGCTGAGGGAAGCCAGGTTCCGTCTATTTGAAGTCCATCCAGAAAATGCAGTCTCGGTCCATCAAGTATTCGATTTGCATAAGTTCCCTGAAAACCCACACCTATTGTATGCAATCCATTTTCATCAATGGTTTTATGGTACGCTGTTGAAAGCGCAAAATAATTGCTTGTCAATATTCCGTTTGCTGTTTTATCTGTCATAGCCATCATCCCCAAACCCCAACGGTCACCTTCAGGCATTCCGTTCTGAAAAATGGGCAGATCAACAGATATGGTTGAAGTTACGTATGCCTGGTTTACTGTCGGCCATTGATCTCTGTAATTCCCGGCAACGCGAAGATCCCCATTGAATTTGCCGGTTAACGCCGGATTCAATGTAAGAGGAGAAGCAAAAAATTGAGAAAAATGAGGATCCTGCGCAGAAACCACGTCAATTAATAAAAACAGTAAAATGAAAACTTGAAATAGTTTTTTCATCGTCATTTCTATTGCACTTATCTCAATAATTCTACCGTACCCTTTAACACAAAATTTTCTCCTGTAAAGCATATCATCTCAGTAACATATACATAGGTATCTGCTGGCTGTGGGATTCCATTCAGGTTTCCGTCCCAGCCATATTTTTTATCATTCGGTGGAAAATCCGTTCTTGAATATAAAAGCTGACCCCACCTTGAATAAACCTGGAACGACTTGACCACTTTCACACCGCTTCCCGTTGGATAGAAATAATCATTATTTCCATCGCCATTCGGGCTGAATGCATTCGCCATGTAGACGCCACTCTGTAAGCAGAGTAATCGTATGTTTACCGAAGTGGTAGATGTACACCCAGCAGCTGTAGTTACTGTAACCGTATAAGTAGTTGGTGCGAGTGGCGTACTAACCGGTGAAGCGCAATCAGTACAACTCAAATAAAGAGGAGGTGACCAGGCCCATGATACAACATCAGCGCTCACTGTTGGGTCAATCTGAACATCCGATCCTGCCAAAACGGGTTCTGGTGCCGGAATTGTAACCAACGGAAGTGAGTCTACTGTGACCTTGATAGTTGCAGTATCCAGGAAACATTTGTATTTATCTTCTCCTATTACCGTATAATCTGTTGTGACCGTGGGACGAGCAATTACGCTATCGCCAACCGTAGTATTCAATGTATTTGCCGGCGACCAATTATAATTGAATGCCCCGCCGGACTGAAGGATTGCCAGTCCTCCAATGCATATTGTAGTATCCGGAGAATGTTGCATAGGGAAAGGACCAATGACATGAACTGAATCGTATGCCATCGCCGTACAACCAACAGGAGACGTAACCTGCAATGCCGTTACAAAATCACCCGGAGTGGCATAAACAAATGTCGGATTCAGAATATTTGAAGTATCTCCAGCAGTTCCGGTTCCAAAATCCCAATGATAAGTCAGCGGATATCCCAGTGTATCAGCAACAAAACTTACGACATGCGGACCAAATGAAATGGAACCGGTACCACATAGGGTAACCGGAGGTCCCAGAGCTGCAAACAGAGTATCCATCAGAATCTGATGATCTGATTTATACGACATCTGACACCCCGTTGAATCTGTCAGAATGAGTGCCGGAGTAAATAAACCGGGCAAAATATATGTATGAACCGCAATTGAGTCCTGTGTTGTTATTACAGTTCCATCTCCAAAATCCCATGTATATGATCCGATATAGCTTGCCGTTGCATGAAGTGTATCAGTTGCAGGGACACAGGCCTGATCAAGCGTCGAATAGAGTTTTGCGAACGGTCCCTTTACAACGATCGTATCATAGGAAATAACTGAAATACCATTTGCACCATATCCGGTTAATGAAACAATGTATGTTCCAGGAATATCATATTCATATTTTGGTGTGATCTTATTATCCGCAGTCCCCTTACCATCTCCAAAATCCCAATGCAAACCCGTAGTATTTACCGGATATGCTGTAAAATTTACAAACAAAGGCGGGCAACTGGAGTTATTGTAATAATAAGATGAATCCGTAAATGGAGCAGAAATTGTTTGTATTTGTAAAGGCTGAACAAGTGAATCTATACATGTTCCTGCCATAGTCGGATAGGCGATCAGTGTAACTGAATCCGTTCCAACATTCGGAAATATAACTGTTATGGAATCAGGGTTTGTAAAAGTGGCCCCGCTCCCTGCAATGCGCCATAAATAATTTACACCAGTATTTTTAACGGAGGTATTATAAAATGTAATAGGAAATCCTGGTGTAATAGCTGTCGGCTTCCAGTAAAAATTTGCCTTGGCGCCGTAAATCAAAACCTGTGTAATCGAAAGTTTTGCTGTGGCTTTACAACCATTCGAATCAGTTACCGTCAACTGAGGATTATAAGTTCCCGGAAGTGCATACAAATGTTGCACGGTATCGCCTGTAGAATTTGTAATCGAATTTCCATCTCCGAAATTCCATTGCCATGAAATGATCGGTACGCCATTCACCGGCTGAGAAGAATCGGTAAATATTACAGGCGCATGATAACAAAGCTGGTCTTCGTCACCGAATTTAGCTACAGGACCTATAATATGAATCGGTATATAATTGCTCGTATCATAGCATCCAAAAAATCCGGATTTAATTATCACCCGTATGCTATCCTCTCCTGCAACAAGTCCTGAAACATTCCCTGTAAATGAATTTTTAATATTGGTTCCACCAGTCGGGTTAAAAAGTGTACCATCATTGTACTGCCATTTATAAATATTATAATACGTATTTGAACCAGTAGATTTTCGCTGGTAATTCGTGTCCAGTCCGTTAATAACAATTGGAAGGGTAGAGCTTGCACAAATTGTATCCTTTGTTGAACTTAATACCGGGCTCTGTTTAGAAAGAACATATACAGGTACAGGTCCGGTTGTTTGAATACATGTTCCATATGTAACAGTAACAGATGCTGTATAAACACCGCCCTTCGGATAGTGATGATTTTTTGTAGGTACATAAACATAATCCGTGTCATTCGGTGATCCGTCGCCATAACTCCATACATATTGCGATCCACCTGGCGGGGCAACTGTCAGCGCAACACTTAACCGGTCACTGTCACAATTATTCACCACTGCGAGAGTAGGTATGGGTGTCGTTTTTACAAAACGTGTGATTGTGGAAGTATCGCTTTTGCAACCAGGGCTGGAGGCAATCAGTGTCATATTATAAGAACCGGAATTCTGATACAGGTGTGTATGATAAATATTATTATTGATATCCGATTTCCCGTCTCCGTACAACCAGGTAAACTGTGCTGCACTATCATCCAGGTTATTAAATGTTTCCAGCTGATTGGTTGCACAGGGTAATGAATCCAATGCATTAAAAATTGCGTGCGGTTTAGGATATACGATAATAGTGTCCGAAGGAAATGCGCCGCCGGAACATCCATGTATCGTTGTAAAACTCAGGTTGATAATATAAGTGCCAGGTATTGAAAAAACATGCACCGGATTTGGACTCGTAGAAGTTGTTCCATCTCCAAATGACCAGAAATAGGTTGCCAGCGTATCCTGGGAAATGGCAGTAAACGTTGCCTGCACATCTGCACAATAAATTGCTGAAGGAATTAAAGTTGTATCTGCATGAATCTTTGCCGTGGGTTGTGCTGTATTAAATGTTTCCGATATGGTTGAGGAACAACCATTGGAATTGACAATGGTAAGCGTTGGAGAAAACAAATTATTTGTCAGATAAGTAAAACTTGGATTTTGCAAATCAGAAGTGTCGCCAGGATTACCGGTAAAATTCCAATGCCAGTTTGTAGCGCCTAAACTTGTGTCGGCGAAATTAACAGTCATCGGCGAAGAACAACTGGTTCCTTTGTTAATTATAAAAGGGCTGATAATCGGAGCTGCCAATACATTAATTATTTTTGTAACGGTATCAGGACATGATCCAAAATTTTCATACATCGAAACCGTATATGCACCCGCTGTAGCATAACTATGACCGTAGGTGATTCCTATTCCACTTCCTCCGTCACCGAAAGTCCAGATTGGATTTGCACTTGGCGCAGGAGTACTTTTGTTTATGAAAAGAATGGTATTTCCAGGGCAGTATGCAAAGTTTGTAGTAAAATCTGCACTGTAATTGGCTGCATTGATCAATGCAGGTTTGGTAATCGTCGAAGAACAACCATAAGTATTTGAAACGACCAGACTGATATCATAATTCCCCTTTGTTGCATAAAGATGTGAAGGGTTAGTTTGTGTACTGGTTCCTCCATCACCGAATGTCCACAAATAACTTAATGCGCCAGCACCCGTTGATGTATTATGAAATAACACAGGCTGATTCAGACTGCATATTGCCGTTGAATCAACAAAAAAAGACGGAGACAGCGCTGGGTAAACAGTCACCATATCCTGAATCTTAAAAGTATTTATGCAACCAAAACTGTTTGTTGCGGTAAGGCTGACTGTATAAGTTCCCGGAAACTGATAAATATTGGAAACCGTACCAGAAGTTGTGCTTTGTGAATTTCCATCTCCAAAATTCCAAATGGCTCCCGTGATTGTACCGTCACCAGCACTCAAAGCACTGGTGAAATCAACCAGTAGCGGGGAACAGCCAACGGTATGATCGGCAGTGAAATTAATAGCGGGTTTTTTGTAAACAGTAATATCCTTGGAAACGGTAGCTGTTTTGCCGCCGTCGTTAATGGTTAGGGTAACCGTATATATCTGGCCTATGAAATAGGTCGCTGAAACCGGATTATTCTTAACGTTGGTAGTAATTCCGTTACCGTTACCGAAAATCCAGGTGTAGGTCGCTGTTGCGCTTGTACCTGTCGAATTATTGGTAAAACTTACTGTTAGGGGTGAACAACCGGAATTTACGCTGGGTGTAAAATCAGCCACAAGTTGTGCCATTACAGGAGTTACACCAGTCAGCAAAAAAATAATTGCCAACAGATAACATGATTTTCTACCTGGAATAGTTCTCAGGGGCATCTATCGGTTTTTAGGATAAAGGATATTCGTTTACGATATACTAAAATGAAACGAAAAATAGAAGTATATATTTTAGTCTGAAATGATTCCCATTTCGGGAATAAATGGGATTGAGGGAAAGGGGAAAAAATTCCGCAAACCCTCTATGCATAAGCATTTTACACAGTTTGGAAATTACTACATAAAAACCCCTATAGAATATGCCATACAGCAAAACCGGGGTATTCTGAATTGGTCTATATAGCTGCTATAATTTCTAGTGAAGAAAGGATATCAAAATCTTTCGATGTTATCTGAATCGTTCAATAAAAGTTGTCGCCTAAAAAGGTGACAGTTTTTCATTGGGAATTTATTTAAATCGTTGAGAGAACTGTAATTAGCAGGTATTTAGTATTTTACGAGTTATTCATCATATCATATGCTGATCAGGCGGAATTTTACAATATTAATTATTTTGATTTTTATTGTATCAGGATCACTCTTTATACAACAATGTAAGCCGAATGAACCCAGGCCTTCATTAGAAACGGGTATGAATGGTTTTGTTGGTATTCAGAAGTGTAAAAATTGCCATGCCACAGAATACAATGCATGGTCAGGTTCCGGACATTTCAAAGCTATGATGCCGGCTAATGATTCCACTGTAGCCGGTGATTTCAATAATCGTATTCTGGTGGCAAACGGTGTTTCATCGCGTTTTTTTAAAAAGGATGGAAAATTTTATATCAACACCGAAGGAGAAGATGGTAGCAATCATGATTTTGAAATCAAATTCACATTTGGATATTATCCATTGCAGCAATACCTCGTAGAATTTCCTGGAGGCAGAATGCAGGCGACCCGCGCAAGCTGGGATGTGAAAAATAAAAAATGGTTTTACCAATTTGCAGGACAAAAAATTCCTGCACATAACTGGCTTCACTGGACGGGCAATGCAGCTAACTGGAATACAATGTGCGCCAGCTGTCACAGTACAAATCTTCAAAAAAATTACAATTCAGATTCCGACGTGTATCACACAACATATAGTACTATCAATGTAAGTTGTGAAACATGTCATGGTGCCGGCAAACAGCATATAGAATATATAAACGGAGAAGATTATAAAAGCGGAAAAAAAGTTACAGGTTCATTCCTTTTACTCCCAAAAAAAGGAGGACAAATAGCAGAAATAAATGCCTGTGCCGTATGTCACGCGCGGAGATCAGAACTCAGTCCCAACCCCATTCCCGGTGCGCCACTGTTGGATAATTATATTCCTGAAATTCCTTCAACAGATCATTTTTATGCTGACGGTCAGGCAAATGACGAAGATTATAATTATACTTCTTTTGCAGAAAGTAAAATGTTCCGTCAGGGTGTACGATGCAGTAATTGTCATGAACCTCATCTGGCCAAACTCAAATTCACAGGTAACGCTCTATGTACTCAGTGTCATGCCAGTTCATACGATTCTTATTCGCATTCATTTCACAACATCGGGACGCCGGGATCTGAATGTAAAAATTGTCATATGCCAGGGAAATTTTATATGGGGAACGATTTCAGATATGATCATACTTTCAGAGTTCCAAGACCGGATCTTTCAGTAACATATGGAACACCTAATGCCTGCAATAATTGCCACGAGGACAAGTCCCCTCAATGGGCAGCGGATGCTGTAATTAAGTGGTATGGTCCTGTACGCAAATATCATTTTGCTGAGGATCTTATCCCCGGAAGCCAGCTCAAAATGAATAGTGAAGCACATCTTATCAAATTATTGAAGGACACTTCTGTACCTGATATAGTCAAGGCCGCATCAGCCAATTATCTCGGTAATATTCAAACAGGTAACAGTCTGAATGCATTGTTGGGATGCCTGAATATGCCGGATGCACATATCCGCTATCGCGCTCTGATTAGTCTTGCTGCATTCCCTCCGGATAAGTGGATTTATGCTGCCGGCCCATTGCTTCAGGATTCAATAAGAGCAGTGCGAATAGCGGCTGCGGAACTATACCTGCCCCTTCCTTCAAACCAGGTTCCGACTGATTATTATAATGCATATACTAAAGCCAAATCTGAGCTGGAATCCTATACATTGTATCAGTCTGATTTTGCAATTGGCGATGTTATGATTGGAGATTATTACATTAAGCAAAACAATTATGCCAACGCAGTCAAATATTACAGGCGTGGATTGAAAAAAGATTCTCTGATGAACTATGCCAGGCTTAACCTTTCTGTCGCATATAACCTTTCCGGGCAAAATGGTCAGGCATTACAGGTTCTGAAAGACGCTGTGAAAGTGGATCAGAAAAATGAAAGGATTTATTTTAATCTGGCCCTGCTTTATAATGAAATGGGCAATCCTTCTGATGCTGCCAAATCCCTTGCAAAAGCAGTTGAACTTAAATCAGCAAATCCCAGGGTTTATTACAATTATGGGCTTTTACTCCAGCAGGAAGGTAAAAACAATCAGGCAATTGATATCTATAAAAAAGGTTTGCAAATCGCGCCGGAAGATGCCTCTCTGAATTACACGCTTGCTTTGATACTCCTGCAAACCGGAAAAATCGAAGAAGCAAAAATTCCAGCTTCAGTTCTTAAAAAATATTTTCCAGATAATCCGGATTATCAGAAAATATTTCAATATCTAAAACTTTAACCGGCGAGTTTTTGTTGCCCGACGAGGATTCGAACCTCGACAAACAGAATCAAAATCTGTCGTACTACCTTTATACTATCGGGCAAAATGAATGAACAGGCCGCAAAAATAAGGTTTTTTAAAAATGTTCCGAACAATTAACGGAAATCTCCTTAATTACTTCACTTCTACTAAATAAAAATTCTTTTTCCCTTTTTGAATGAGAATATATTTTTCATGAAGAAGGTGTTCTGTTCCGATAATGAATTGAATGTTGTCCACTTTATTCCTGTTAATGCTGATACCACCATTTTGTATCATTTTTCTTGCTTCGCCTTTACTGGGAAGAATTCCGGTCTCTGCAAGAAACCGCACAAGGTCTACTCCCTGCAGGATTTCACTTTTGGAATAAATGGATTTTACAATACCTTCCAGTGAGTGTAAATCCTGCTCACTCAGGTTTCCGGCTGCTCCTGTCTGATTAAATAATTTCTCGGTAGTAATGAGCGCCTGTTCATATTCTGATTGACCGTGAATAAATACAGTTACTTCCTTCGCCAGCGTTTTTTGAAGTAATCTTCCTGAAGGATTTGCAAGATGCTTATCCATCAATGACCTAATTTCTTCGCGGTTTAAGAAAGTAAAAATTCTAATCCATTTTTCTGCATCATCATCAGTTGCATTGAGCCAGAACTGATAGAACTGGTAAGAAGAGGTTTTAGAAGGATCAAGCCATATATTCCCTTTTTCAGTCTTACCAAATTTTCCTCCATCTGTCCTTATTAAAAGAGGACAGGTAAATGCAAATGCTTCACCTCCTGATTTACGACGGATCAGTTCGGCACCTGTCGTAATATTTCCCCACTGGTCACTGCCTCCCATTTGTAGTTTGCAATTCCGGTTTTTGTATAACCAGTAAAAATCATATCCCTGAACAAGCTGGTAAGAAAATTCTGTGAAACTCATTCCCGATATACCATCCAGCCTTTTCTTCACACTATCTTTCGCCATCATGTAATTGACTGTGATATGCTTTCCAACATCCCGGATGAAATCAAGAAAATGCATTTCCCTGAACCATTCCTGATTATTGACCATCTCCGCCGCGTTAGTAATGGCTTGATTAAAGTCAAGATATTTCTCTAGCTGTTTACGTATACACAGCAGGTTATGATTCAGGGTGGACTCATCCAGCAGATTCCTCTCCTCAGATTTACCACTTGGATCACCTACCATGCCGGTTGCACCACCAAGCAGCGCAAATGGCTTATGACCTGCCTTCTGAAGATGTACCAACAGCAAAATAGGCACGAGACTTCCAATGTGCAGGCTGTCAGCTGTCGGATCAAAACCAATATATCCGGCTGTCATTTCCCTGGAAAGTTGTTCTTCCGTACCGGGCATGATATCCTGGATCAATCCGCGCCATGTAAGTTCAGCGATAAGCGACATAATTTGTTCTGGGGAATTTTGGTAAAAGTAAGGGATATTCGCATCCTGAAAACGCCGCAATATTCTGAATAAAAACGCGTTAGAATTATTTTATGGTATCGACTTCAGTAACCCGAAGAATCAGAACTTGCTGCCCCCTGCCCCTGTTGTTGCTGATACTTTTTTGCAACCGGTCCATGGGCCAATTTGCCAAATATTCCAATGAATTTTTGAATATAGGTGCAGGTGCGAGAGGGATGTCAATGGGGAATGCACAGGTCGCTTCTGTAACAGATGGAACAGGTGGCTACTGGAACCCGGCTGCACTGGCAGATATCAGAACAAGCCCTCAGCTCAATCTTATGCATGCAGAATATTACGCTGGCATTGGAAAATATGATTTCGCAAGCCTTGTTCTTCCACTGAAAGATAATAAAAGAACCTTAGGTCTTACCCTGCTGCGCTTTGCAGTGGATGATATTCCCAATACAGTATTCCTGGTGCAGCCTGACGGTAGCATTGACTTCAGTAACATCACCACTTTTTCATCCGCCGATTATGCTTTCCTGATTTCACTTGCTCAACAGGTAGACTGGTTCAAAAATACAAAAACGAATTTTGGTATTAATGCTAAAATCATTCACCGACTTGCAGGTGATTTTACACAATCCTGGGGATTTGGTTTTGATGCTGCCATGCAGATGGTTGGTGACCGCTGGAAACTGGGCATTGTAGCCAAAGACGTGACAACCACATTCAATGCCTGGTCGTATAATATAAGTACGGAATGGCGGGAAGTGTTTTATGCCACTTCAAATGATATTCCATCCAATTCCATTGAGTTAACAGCGCCACAGTTAATTCCCGGCTTCAGTTATAATTTTCCGATCAATAATAAAATAAGTCTGCTTGTTGAAGCAGATTTTGATATCACTTTCGACGGCAAACGGAATACTGTTGTCAGTACAAATCCAGTAAGCATCGATCCGAAAATGGGATTGGAATTATCGTACAATAATGTTTTTTTTGTAAGGGGTGGAATCAACAATTTTCAGCAGACCCTGGATGACAGGGACACGACGAACCAGAAGAAAATATGGATCTACCAGCCCTCGATTGGTGCGGGTTTCAAAGTAGGTGACGTTGAGGTTGATTATGCATTTACCAATCTGGCCAATCAGTCAAACCCTTTGTACACAAACGTTTTTTCGTTAAAAGTTGATCTCGTGGATATGAAAAAGAAACCTGTAAAAAAGTAAGTCCGTCGCAGAAAAACCAAACCGACCATGAAGAAAATTTTTACGCTGCTTTTAATCCTGATTGCCGGAAGTGCCGTGGCACAACCGTACAATAATGAATGGATTGACTTCAGTAAAACATATTACAAATTCAAGGTCACCGCAGATGGACTTTATCGCATACCGGCTTCCGTGCTCGCTGCCGCAGGATTATCTGCTGCAGATGCGAAAGATTTTCAGTTGTTCCGTAATGGAGTTGAAGTACCAATTTATACTTCGGTGAGCAGTGGACCACTTTCACCTACAGATTACATCGAATTCTGGGGCAGAATGAATGATGGAGTTGCTGATAAGCCGCTTTACCGAAATCCCGCTTATCAGCATACTACAAAATGGAGCCTTCAATCGGATACTTCCGTTTATTTCCTAACACTCAATCCCGGAGGTACTCCTTTTCATTATAATACTCTGACAAACGACACGACTTCGAATGTACTTCCTGTAGAACCCTATTTCATGTACACAACAGGCACCTATTTTCATTTCCAGATAAACCCGGGACTGGCTTATGTTCTGGAACAATACATTTATTCATCATCATACGATGTTGGAGAATTCTGGAGCTCGGATTTTTCATCTCAAGGCTCCCCGGTCTCAGATAATCAAAACAATCTTTTCATATACAATGGCGGACCATCTGCTAATTTAAAATTTGGCGCGGCAGGCTGTTCGGATACACTGCGAAATATTCAGGTGAAAGTGAATAATGTGGTATTCAAGGATACAGCACTGAATAGTTTTAACGATATCGTGAGCAATGTAACCGTACCACTGACATCCCTTAACACGGCGACTACCAATTTTCAGTTTATCAATAATTCACAGGCTGTAACTTATGCCGACCGTCTTGTTGTTTCATTCTACGAACTTAATTACCCCCGGCAATTTAATTTCAATGGCCAGCCTAATTTCCCTTTTCAGTTATCGGCAAGTGCAAGTGGATATTTTTTGAAGATTACCAATTTTAATCAGGGTGGCGCGATACCGGTTTTATATGACCAGGCAACGGGACAAAGATTCGTTGCAATATCTTCCGCCGGGACATTGACATTTGAACTTCCCGGATCTGGTTCAGCCAGGAATCTGGTATTGGTCAGTCAGGATCCTTCAAACATCAATACCATTAACTCGCTTACAAAAAAGAATTTCATTTCATATGCTGATCCCCTAAACCAGGGAAACTATCTGATCATAAGTAATTCGATATTATATACCGGCACTCATGGAAATAATCCCGTTGTTGATTATATGACATACAGGGCATCTGCAGCCGGAGGATCATTCAATGCCCAGATAATGGAAATAAGTGAACTGACTGATCAGTTTGCATTCGGTATTCAGAAACATCCGCTTGCAATAAAGAATTTTATCAACTATGCCAGA
This sequence comes from uncultured Bacteroidota bacterium, assembly GCA_963711345.1. GTDB lineage: Bacteria > Bacteroidota > Bacteroidia > Chitinophagales > Chitinophagaceae > Puia. The sequence goes on from CAVQDS010000002.1 coordinate 3,696,839, forward strand.
AATAATTATGGACAATAAGCCGGCATTCATCTTCCTGCTGGGACGCGGAATGGATTATGCTGAATACCGGACAAACCAGGGAGACCCAAGCGATGAATTACTCAATCTGGTTCCTACATTTGGATATCCTGCTTCAGATGCTATGCTTGCGTCGGCAGATGGCATGGGATCAGTCAACCTGATTCCTATCGGACGATTGGGTGCTGTTAAAGGGTCGGAAGTGGAAGATTATCTTGCCAAAATAATAGAATATGAACAGGTTCAGCAAACAAATCCAAACACTTTTGCAGGAAGAGGCATGGAGGAAAAATATAATTCATGTTACCGGAGCTACTGATCCGTTCCTTGAAACTGTTCTTTGCAATTATATGGCTTATTACCAGCAAACCATCTCTGATACATTATTTGGAGCAAATGTTTTCCGGTTCTGCAGTTCGACAGTAGATCAGAACAACCAGGTATCCAGTACATTGTTTCCGAATATATTTAATAATGGGATCGGCATCCTTACTTATTTTGGCCACTCTTCTTCTTCTACTCTGGGTTTTAACCTGGATGATCCAAGCCTTTATACCAACCAGTCAAAATATCCGGTAATGTATGTGAACGGATGTTATGCTGGAAACTATTTTACGTTTGATCCTGGCCGTCTTACCACCGGAAAAACCTTATCTGAAAATTATGTTCTCATAAAAAATAAAGGGGCCATCGCTTACGTAGCCAGCTCTCATTATGGAGTTGTAAATTATTTGAATCTGCTTCTTACAGACTTGTATAATTTAATGGCTCACGCCGATTATGGAAAAAGCATAGGAGCCATTGAATCCGATGCAGGCAAAGAAGTGCTTAATGCTTTACCATTAGATTTCTATGCACGTTGTCAGACAGAAGAAATGGGCATTCATGGAGATCCTGCGATAACATTGAGTGATGAAAAATTACCTGACTATGACGTCGAAGCTTCAGGCGTTGTGATTAGTCCCTGCATTTATTTCTGTGGCAGATAATAGTTTCACTGTGGCAGCAACATTTTATAATCTGGGAAAAGCTGTTTCCGATTCGATTACCGTTCTTATTACCAGAAGATATCCGAATGGCACTACAACAACTTATATTGAGAAAGAGAATTCCGGGTATACGGTTTTCAGATTCAGTACAAATTCAGGTCCCAATAGTGGCGACCACAGATGAAGGTCAGAACTATATAACAGTAACCATAAATGCGGACAACGATGTTCCCGAAGTAACAACAGCGAATAATTCAGTGATGACATCGATATTTATTTATCAGGATGAACTTTCGCCGATTTATCCATATAACTATGCAATTATCACAACGCCATTCCAAAAACTTTATGCCTCCACAGCCAATCCATTTGCTCCGATTACGCAGTATATAATGGAAATAGATACAACGGAAGCATTCAATTCACCCAGGATGGTAACAAAAAATATCAACTCCATAGGTGGAGTATTAGAATTTGATCCGGGAATCAGATATAGCGACAGCACCGTTTATTACTGGAGAACATCCATCGTACCTACTCAAAACGCGGCTTATCACTGGAACGAATTTTCGTTTATCTATATAGATTCGTTGAAAAGTACGGTGGGTTTTAATCAGTCACATTATTTTCAACAACTCCAGTCCACCGGGAATGGAATGAATCTCCTGACAGACAGGAAATGGCATTTCGGAACTCATACAAATAATTTTTATATAACACAGAGTATGTATCCAACAAGCGGCACTGGAGATGCAGATTTTTCAGTAGCTGTCAATGGAGCAACTGTTGCCTCAAGCGCCTGCGTGGGTCAATCTCTGGTTTACAATGTTTTTGACCCGAATACATTTATTCCATGGAAAAATGTAGACGCCCTGGGGAATAATCTATATAGGTTTGGTAGCGGCAGTGCAAACTGTAATCCAAGTCGGAATTATAATTTTGAATTCTCTTATACAACCCCGGCAAGCCGCAAGCTGATGATGGACTTCATGGATTCGGTTCCCATAGGCTCGTACGTAATTGTAAGAAGTTTTGACTACAATTACGTTCAGTCTTTTGCAAAAACCTGGGAGGCTGATACAAGTTTATACGGGACCAATAAGTCCTTATACCATTATTTGCTGGCTGCGGGTTTTACCCAAATAGATTCCATTAATCAACCCAGGGACTGGGTGCTCGTCTATAAAAAAGGAAGCAACAATATTTATACCCCACAATTCAAATATTCACAAGGCCTATACGACAAAATTATTTTGACCACTGATGTACCGGTTCCGGATTTATCCGCGAATGTATTATCGCCTGTTTTCGGTCCCGCAAAACAATGGAAACAAATGCACTGGAGGGGCCATAGTATAGAATCACCTTCTACCGATAGTGTCGGCGTACAGATAATTGGAGTGGATACATCCGGTAATCAGCAATGTGTTGTATAATCTTAATGCTGCGACGCAGGATTTCGATATATCCTCAGTAAATGTTAACCAATATCCCTTATATCCAGTTAAAATTATTAACCGCTGACTCTATACACGCTACGCCTTACCAGCTGAATTATTGGAGATTAAATTATTTACCTGTGCCCGAAGGAGCCCTGGCTCCCAATATTTTCCTTACCGGGCAGGATTCCGTTGAACTGGGCCAGCCAATTCAATTCGGAATAGCATTTAAAAATATCAGCCTGGCTTCGTTTGACAGTATCGCGATCTCTTTCAAGATCATTGATAAGAATAATGTCACACATGTAATTCCATTTCCAAAAACAAAGCCCCTTATCAGCGGTGACACCATTAAAATCGTATATACAATAGACAGCAAACTTTATCCGGGTTTAAATACTATTAATGTTGATGTAAACCCGGCCAACGCTCAGCCGGAGCAATTTCATTTCAACAACTTCCTGTATAAAAATTTCTATGTCAAAGTTGATCTGACAAACCCTTTACTGGATGTAACTTTTGACAATGTGCATATTCTAAATGAAGATATCGTCTCAGCAAAACCACATATTCTGATAAAACTGACAGACGAATCTAAATTTCTCCTACTGACAGATACGTCTCTTATAAAAGTTCAGCTGCGTTATCCGGATGGTTCGTTGCATCCATATTATTTCAATACAGATACGCTGAAGTTTACACCTGCAACCAGCAGCGCCAACAATACAGCCAGTGTTGAATTCAATCCGGTATTCACCAACCAGCAAAATCCGCAGGGGGATGATTACACACTATACGTAACGGGTTCAGACGAAAGCGGAAATCCTTCAGGGACGATTACATATCAGATTACCTTTAAAATTATAACAAAGGCAATGATTTCTAATATGCTGAATTATCCAAATCCATTTACAACTTCTACAGCATTCGTCTTTACAATTACCGGCAGCGATGTTCCGCAAAATATTAAGATCCAGATTCTGACTATTACAGGAAAAGTGGTAAGAGAAATTACAAAAGAGGAATTGGGGCCTTTGCATGTTGGCCAGAATATCACTGAATTTAAATGGGATGGAACTGATATGTTTCACCAACGATTGGCAAATGGTGTTTATCTCTATCATGTTGTTACGAACCTGAATGGAAAATCTTTGGATAAGTATAATTCACAAAGCGATAATACTGATCAGTATTTTAACAAAGGCTACGGTAAAATGTACCTGATGAAATAGTGATTCATTTTATAAGTTAACAAGAGCTCTCATTGTATATGAAGCTTTTTTAATCGCAGTTTTCAATGTTACAGGAATTTAGATTTTCCCGGATTAAAATTTCTTTGATTTTCCTTTTCGCGATTACTGGTTTTATTATCTACCTCCCTGTTCTTGGAAATGGCTTTCTTTCCGATGACTATGATTCTTTATACAGAATCTATATTCAGAAAAGGATTTTATATAGGGAATTTCTCCGCCCCATGATTGACCTGAGTTTTTATTTAAATTACATGGTGTCCGGTCTTTCACCCCGAAGTTACTATGTATTCAATATTACAGTCCATATTATCAATGCAATACTGGTATTCAGGTTTGCTTCAGGATATGCCCTGTTCACAAAAAAAAATCAATTTGAATTTGCAGTAATAAGCGGTTTTTTATTTCTCATTTACCCTTTTCATAATGAAAGTATAGCGTGGTTATCAGGCAGATTATCATCCATGGCCTGTTTGTTTGCTCTTATATGTTTAATTATTGCTAATGAAAGCACCAGTAAGAAATCAACTTTCATTTCCGGAGTTTTATATTTCGTCGGGTTACTATGTTATGAATCCATCATTTTTCTGCCTGTCATTATAATTATCCTAACATGGACAAAAGAGAGATCTGTCAAGAAGCTTTTTACAGCAGGATTATTCTGGCTGACAACAACAGCCTTATATCTTATCACCAGGTTTGTACTGTCGGGAGAAATTAATGGTAATTATGGAGACCGCTTGATAGATAGCCATATAAAACAAAAAATATTAAACTCCGGAAAAGTATTCGGGCGATTATTTCTGCCGGGCTCAGAAAATCAAACATTATTGGTGGTCATATCGTGTTTACTTTTTTTTGGCGTCCTATATACACTGCATATTGTTTTCAAAAACAAAAATATAAGCAGGGATGAAAAGTCAAATTATGCGGCACTGGTTATCTTTTTAATTGTCAGCCTCATCATACCGGTTGCTTTTGGGGTAAGTACAAGAACCAGTGAAGGAGACAGGCTCCTGTATTTCCCATCATGTTTCCTTTGTATGCTGATCGCAGGTTCAGTCATTTTGATAACAAAACATAAAGTTTATCGCATAATAACTCTTTCAGTAATTTCAATTTATTTTCTTTGCTTTCTCGAAAAAAATAATCTGCAATGGGAAAAGGCGTCGAAAGCAGCATACACGATTCTCCAAAGTATCCGGAATCAGGGATCCGGAAACACTATCCTGATCAATACGCCTGATGAACTGGAAGGCGCATATGTTTTTAGAAACGGTCTAGTGAAAGCGCTTATGATTTACAAAATGGATACATCCAGGATTAAGATAATGAACTATCTGAAAAGAAAGGATTATTTAAGAGCCGGAAAAGTTATTCCTGTTAAAAAGCTGGATTCTACACTGATCATTTATCCTGATATAAAAATCGTAATTCATGATGACCAGTCGCTTCAATTCACAAATACCCAAAACAATTCATTATTAAACCTGCGGAAAGACCGAAATTTGGTTTATTACTGGAATAAGGAGGATCTGATCAGGTTGTTTTAAAAAGGCTCCGGACTATAAAAGACACCGAATGTTTGAGAAAAGTGAATACGCCAGGCGCGGTTATAATTTTCTGCATAATAAAATTTTTACCAGGGGGAAACGTCTATCGTCCTTAATGCTTTATACGACCGACCTCTGTGATTCAGGCTGTAAACATTGCCTGATCTGGGCAAAAAGACCCCCTGTATTTTTGTCACTGGATTCGATGAAGCGGATAATGAATAGTAAATGCGTTCATTCCTCTACCATGGTCGGATTGGAAGGTGGTGAGTTTTTACTTCACCCGGAAGCCAATGAAATAATGTCCTGGTTTTCGAAACATCATCGCAATTACGATATCTTTTCAAATTGCCTTAAACCCGACCGGCTGATTGATGCGGTAAGGCAACACAAACCACATCGTTTATATATTTCTCTGGACGGAAACGAAGAAACATACTTCTATATGAGGGGAAAAAATGGTTATAATGACGTGCTGAAAGTGATTACTGCTTTAAAAGATATCGTTCCTATTTTTGTAATGTTTACTCTGTCTCCTTATAATGATTTCGAAGACCTGGAACATGTGGCAGCGATATGTAAAAAAAACAACGTTTTTTTAAGGGTTGGTATTTATAATAATATTCCTTTTTTTGACACAATAGAAAACGCCAGAAAAGTCTTATTTGGTGAATCGAAGAATAAGGAATTGCTGAAATTCAGTACGGTTAAACAACTTCAACTCGAGAAGCAATCAGACTTCAAACCTGATGAATTCATTTCCGGATCAAAAATAAAAGAAGATTATCAGAGTCAGATACCCAAACAAATAAAGGATTTCCCGGAAAATTATGATTATGTTAGTCTTTACCCCAACTGGCTATCCGGGAATCTCAGGCTAACATGCAATAGTATCATGGACAGCTTGATTGTTTTACCTGACGGATCTGTTCCCATCTGTCAAAATCTGAATATCAAACTTGGGAATGTGCATGAAAAATCGCTGGATAAGATTTTTAATTCGGAAGCATCTGTGAAAACACAGCATCATTATTCTAAAAACTGCAATCAATGCTGGATAAGTTACCATAGAAAATATGATATCGCACTTTATAAAAATTTTGAAAAATTCTTCGGGAGAACTGCAACCTCAAAACTATTGGGTTACTACAAATGGGATTCAGAAGGGAAATCATATGATCAGGTGATTCGATAAGCACTTTCCTTTAACTCATCGAGTATTCTGAAAACAGGCCGCATTTTGATGAGATCATTTTCATATCCAGCGTGTTTTCCATTTTCAACGATCGTCGTAAAAGCCAGCATTTCATCATAGAAACCCTGTAAAACCAGGGTATTCAAATCAAAAGATGGTATTATCAGATTGTTTACAGAGAAATATTTTTTTATAATAACTGGTTTATGTAAAACCCGTTCCACTGGCAGGTTTAATATCCTCCTGGGTTTTAAAGTTCCTTCTATCAGAACCGGATATCTTACTTCTAAAAGCTCGTCAGTGCACTGAATACTTAAAGAATCCACGGGATCATTCCAGGAATTTTGTGTTGATAACTCAATCAGGCCGGAAATACCTTTAGAATGTTTTACATGCAGTTGCATCGTAATTCCATTTTCATATTTCTGATGCGATGAAGAAAGAACTGAGAATTCGCCAAACAGGAATACGCAATAATCTATGGCGTGAATGAACAATTCATTAAACACATCACCCTGCGGGTAAGGACCAAAGTAAAAACGATAAATATATGATCTTGCTTTTACTTTGTTCTCTAAAAGATATTTATTGCCTGGCCAATACCTTCTCTGAAGACCCACTTGCACGACCGAATCCGGGTTAATGTCAATTATTTTTTCCAATTCGGCACTACTTGAACAGGGTGGTTTTTCAATAAAAACTTTTTTTTCTGACTTCAAAAGGGATTCCAAGAGTCGAGCATGATCTTCCGGATTAGCAGATACAAATACTCCTTCCACTTCCGGATCTTTTAGAATAATATCTATTGAATTAATAAATTCAGTGCCGGGAAATCGGGCACTTACATTTTTTCCTACAATAGATTCTTTGGTGCATATATATTTAAGGCTGATTCCCAGGTGATCAAGGATGGGAAAAAGATTGGTAAGGCTGTGTATTCCAAATCCAACAAACGCATATTTCTTATTTGTTTTAAACAGCATTGAATTCAAATATGCCTTTTTTCTGAACTGATTGGCTTTTCTGTATAAATGTTTAATCATCCTGACATCTTGTGACTGGGTTGAACAATATCAGAGAATTTTCTCCGGTTTTGAAAAAAATACGGAAAAAGTATAGACCCTTCATAAACGCCTGCCATGTTTTTAAATCCGCTGGCCGGTATTTTCCCTTTTTGGGGGTACAGGAATAGCCAATAAAAATATGCAAATATCGCCTTTATCATCGCCTTGCTTATTCCGGATTTGTCTTTGAATAAAAAATAAACAGATCCTGTAAAATCCGCTATGATTCGCACCAGGATAATTGGAAAAGACTGGGAGAAAACCAGATTCCTGGACAGCAGGATATAATTATTACGGTATGTGAGAAATGTTTTTAAATGATTCTCCCATGACAGACTTCCGCCACCAACGTGGTATACAACCGAATCAGGACAGGTATATATTTTAAATCCTGCTTTTTGTGCACGCCAGCACAAATCGATATCCTCCTGGTGCATCCAGTAATAATCATAAAATCCGCCTACTTTTTTATAAACTTCTTTTTTTAAAAACATACAGGCCCCGGAAGCCCAAAAAATTTCTTCCACAGTATCGTATTGGCCAAAATCATTTTCAATCGTTAACAGGATCCTTCCACGTGCAAAAGGATACCCCATTCTGTCAATCCAACCCCCGGCTGCACCCGCATATTCAAAAGTTTTTTTTTCCGCAAGGGAAAGTAATTTCGGCTGGCAAATTCCAATTTCCGGTTTGGCTTCCATGAGACCGATAACTGGTTCTATGAAATCTTCTGTTACTTCGATATCGGAATTTAATAGGATATAGTAATCGGCCTGGATGGATGATAATGCGTAATTATAACTCGCAGCATATCCTTTGTTTTCAGCCATACTGATCAGCTGTACTTCAGGGAATAAAGACTTCATCATTGCAACAGAGTCATCGGTGGAACAATTGTCAATAACATATATTTCTTTCCGTTGGTAAAATACACGGATGACAGATGGTAGAAATTGTTTTAAAAAATGAGACGTGTTCCAGTTTAAAATTACAATAGCGACAGAAGGGTTGTTGTTCATGTGTGTTTAATAACTGGATTTGGTTGTCTCATCATTCTTTCCACATATTTCCCTATCAGGTCAAATTCAATATTGACTATTGAACCCATGATAATTTCACTGATATTGGTGTTTTCAAAAGTATAGGGAATGATGGCCACGGAGAATGCATTTTCAACCACTTCAAAACAAGTCAGGCTGATCCCGTTTACAGCAACTGAACCCTTCTCAATAATCAGGTTACTGAACGATTCAGGAAATTCAAATCGAAAAATCCAACTTCCTTCCTTATTACTTTGATCAATACAAATGGCCGTTGTATCCACATGACCCTGAACCATATGCCCATCAATCCTGCCGTTCAGTTGCAGACATCCTCTCAAGATTTATCCTGCTACCTGGTTTCCAATGGAATAGACAGGTTTTAGACAGGGTTTCAGCAATTGCGGTAACCAGGTAATTATCATTCCGGACTGATTCTACAGTTAGACATACACCATCGTGGGACAGGCTTTGATCGACATGTAGCTCATGTGCAATAGAAGAGATAATCCTGAACTTTTTATTAGTTCCCTCTTCCGAAATGGACGAAATGCGGCCAATTGCTTCAATGATACCCGTGAACATGCTGTAAAAATCGGGATTTCCGCCCTTTTTATTACTTTATTTTAAAAAACTCCTTATCTTTGCAAACCGAAATTTATTATAAAAACAGAACTTTCATGTTGATTATTGATTCCAAGGATTGTGAAAATATTGACAAGGCTTTAAAGAAGTATAAAAAGAAATTCGAAAAAGCCAAAGTACTTATTCAGCTGCGTAACCGTCAGTCATTTACCAAACCTTCTATTAAAAGAAGGGGTGAAGTATTAAAAGCAGTATACAAGCAACAATTAGCTACAGGCAAATTTGACGTTTAATACATTCTCATCTTAATATACCCGCCTTTCCGTTTTTCGGAAAGGCTTTTTTATTTTCTCCTTGTTACTTTTTACTTTTAGGGACAACAATCGCAAGGCATTGAAAAGTAGCAGCCAGCCCTTCATTGACTATTTAAAATTCGAGAAAAGATATTCGGCCCATACGGTACGTGCATACAAGGACGACCTTGAGCAATTCTTCTGTTATATGGAAACCGCATTTGGAGAATCAATGATTTCTGCCATTACCACCTCTGTTGTGCGCTCCTGGCTTGCTAGTTTAAAAGAACAAAAAATAAAATCAAAATCTATCAACAGGAAGATTTCTTCCCTTAAATCTTTTTTTAAATTTCTACTGCGAAGCGGAGTCTTGGAAAAATCACCTATGGCAGGGATTATAAGTCCTAAATCTGGAAAAAGACTGCCTGTTTATGTGGAAGAAAAGGATATGCAATTGCTCCTGGAACATGTGGAATTTCCGGATAACTGGAAAGGGAAAACCGATCGTTTGCTTATACGGATGTTTTATAATACCGGTGTAAGGCTTACAGAACTGGTTACACTTAAAAACGGACAATTGGATATAAATGCAGCGACGATAAGAGTGCTTGGCAAAGGAAATAAGGAAAGAATCATTCCTATCAGCGTTGCCCTTGCGGATGAAATCACGCAATATCAAAAAGAAAGACTGGTCCATGTGCAGGATGGTCAGGAAAAGACAGATACTCTATTTGTAAATGAAAAGGGGCGTGCACTTTATGTTAAATATGCTTACCTGGCAGTAAGGAATTGGCTTTCACACGTTACGACGATCGATAAAAAAAGCCCGCATGTATTGAGGCATAGTTTTGCCACGCATTTAATGAACCACGGAGCCGATCTGAATTCTGTCAAAGAGCTGCTTGGTCACTCAAGCCTGGCAGCCACACAATTATATACTCATAACAGTATAGAAAAGCTGCGGGAAGTGCATAAAAAAAACCATCCCAGAGGTTAATTTACGGGTGAAAATACAGGGAATTTATAAGTCAAAATATTTGGAAAAATTCTTCTAAGGAGTTAATTTCATTCAACAGGGTTATGTGAAATAATACCTGTAAAAACGCTCTTGCATTTATTGTTTCATTGTTAAAAAGTGAAGATATGACCGTAAACATTCAGACAGTACACTTCGAAGCTGATAACAAATTAGTAGACTACGTAAACAAAAAATTATTACGATTGGATACCTTCCACGACAGAATTGTAACGGTGGAAGTTTATCTTAAACTCGATAATGTGGTTCACACGATAAAAGACAAAATAGCAGAAATTAAAGTACACGTACCCCGACAGGATTATTTTGTTAAATGTTCTTCCAAATCATTTGAAGAATCTTTTGACAAAGCAATGGGATCAATAATCAATCTGATTAAACGAAAAAAAGACAAACAGGCTGCCTAGACACAAACCCCGGTCCGGGGTTTTTTTTTGAGCTTGATTTCAGTTACAACAAAGGATCCGCAGCTTTCACTAGAAATTATACTTCAAAATTTTTCCATTTAACAAATTCGCTTACCTTTGCCTTCCCAAAAAAACAGGCGGATAAATCCGTCAGTTTTAGTTCTTTGTAAAACGGTCAGGCCCATATTATTAAAGAAATCATGCCAGAGTAGCTCAGATGGTAGAGCAGCTGATTTGTAATCAGCTGGTCGGGGGTTCGATTCCCTTCTCTGGCTCAGCTGGCAGAATAGTCAATTTCCGGAATGGGACATTCTTGTCAGGCGGGAAAAAAGTGAAACCGGGCAAGTAGTCAAGTGGCCAACGACAACAGACTGTAAATCTGTTCTCTTCGGAGTTCGGTGGTTCGAATCCATCCTTGCCCACAGTCCCGCAACGCGGGAAGTATGGAAGTGTGAGAGTGTGAGAGTGTGAGAATGTGAGAGTGGGTTTCATTACGCATTGATAAAGTTCTTTGATTGAGAGATATGGTTTGTGGAGAATATGAGAATGTATTTCATTCTCACACTCCCATACTCTCATACTTGTTTTTTGCGGAAGTAGCTCAGTTGGTAGAGCGACAGCCTTCCAAGCTGTAGGTCGCGGGTTCGAACCTCGTCTTCCGCTCTTACCGCCAGATCCCGCAATGACGGGAGAAAGCGGGTCTTAACAAAGTAGTTTATAGCATAGGCAGGCCACCTAAGCTAAAGCTACGGCGGCCAAAACAATACATGCCGTTGTAGCTCAGTGGTAGAGCACTTCCTTGGTAAGGAAGAGGTCAAGAGTTCAATTCTCTTTAACGGCTCATTTTAACCGGGTAGTTGAATGGAAAATAGAAAAGCAGGATTTAGGAAAATAGAATCAATTATTTAAAAACACAATTTAAAACTAGATACCAATGTCAAAAGAGACCTTCAAAAGGGATAAACCCCACGTTAACGTTGGAACCATTGGTCATATTGACCATGGTAAAACCACATTAACAGCTGCCATTACAACCATTTTGTCTTCAAGAGGATTGGCAACAGCAAAAAAGTACGATGAAATCGATGCCGCTCCTGAAGAAAAAGAGCGAGGGATTACCATTAATACAGCGCACGTGGAATATCAGACGGCAAACCGTCACTACGCACACGTAGATTGCCCGGGTCATGCTGACTATGTAAAAAACATGATTACAGGTGCAGCCCAGATGGATGGTGCTATCTTGGTTGTTGCCGCAACTGATGGTCCAATGCCACAGACAAAAGAACATATCCTCCTCGCCCGCCAGGTAGGCGTTCCGCGAATGGTTGTTTTTATGAATAAAGTTGACCTGGTCGACGATCCGGAATTACTGGAACTGGTTGAAATGGAAATCCGTGAACTTCTTACTTTCTACGGGTTTGATGGTGATAATACTCCAATCATCCAGGGTTCTGCTACAGGAGCTCTTGCGGGTGAAGCAAAATGGATTAAAGCTATTGACGAACTGATGGACGCTGTTGACAGCTATATTCCATTGCCTCCACGCCCGGTTGATCAACCTTTCCTGATGTCGGTAGAAGATGTGTTTTCTATCACAGGACGTGGAACTGTTGCTACCGGACGTATCGAAAGAGGCCGTATTAAAGTAGGTGAAGCAATCGAAATAGTTGGATTGATGGAAGCGCCGCTTGGTTCAACAGTAACAGGAGTGGAAATGTTCCGTAAGCTACTTGATGCCGGAGAGGCTGGCGATAATGCAGGTTTACTTCTGCGCGGTATTGAAAAGAATCAGATCCGCCGTGGAATGGTGCTTTGCAAACCAGGAACTATCACTCCCCATACTGAATTCAAATGTGAAGTTTATGTGTTGAGCAAGGAAGAAGGCGGACGTCATACTCCTTTCTTTAACAAATATCGTCCACAGTTTTACTTCCGTACTACAGATGTCACAGGAGAAGTTGAGTTGCCGGCGGGAACTGAAATGGTGATGCCTGGTGATAACAGTGCATTAACTGTTAAACTGATCCAGCCAATCGCAATGGAAAAAGGCTTGAAATTCGCGATACGTGAAGGTGGACGTACAGTAGGTGCAGGCCAGGTAACAGAAATCCTGAAATAGGCTGCCCCCTCTGAAGCGGGAAGAATAAATCAGATTTTATTATATTTGCAAGAACTAAAAGCTGTCTCGGTAAAGCGGGATAGCTTTTAGCTTTCTACGGGAATAGTTCAACGGTTAGAATAGAGGTCTCCAAAACCTTTGATCAGGGTTCGAATCCTTGTTCCCGTGCGGAGTTAATTTGAAAATTACTATGAACAAAGTCACGAATTATTTTAAAGAGTCCTATAAGGAACTGATGGAGAAAGTAACCTGGCCAACCTGGTCAGAACTCCAGCAGTCAACAGTTATTGTCCTTGTTGCCACCGTGCTTATTACAGTGCTTGTGGGCGTAATGGACCTGTTCTCCAACGGTATATTAAAATTCATCTATTCATTATTATCCTGATGGAAACTATTAATCAAACAGCAACATCTGATCCGGCAGAACAATCCCCACAGACCCCTGCAAAGGAAACCAAATGGTATGTTCTGCGTGTAGTAAGCGGCAAAGAAAGAAAAGTGAAAGAATACCTCGATAAGGAAATTTCACGCGGAGGCTGGAGTGAAGTGGTGAAGCAGATCTTTCTCCCCATAGAAAAGGTTTATAAAGTTCAGAACGGCAAAAAAGTAATGCGTGAAAGGAACTATTATCCCGGATATGTTATGGTAGAAGTAGTGGAAGGCAAATTGGGAGACGATTTACGGGATGCTGTCAAGAATACACCCAGCGTTATCCATTTCCTGGGAAAGGAAAATCCAATTGCACTCCGTAAAGCAGAAGTTAATAAGATGCTTGGTAAGATGGATGAAATGGCGGAAGCGGGCGGTATGAGCATGAGCGAGCCTTTCATCATCGGAGAAACCATCAAGATCATCGAAGGACCATTTAATGATTTTAATGGAATCATTGAAGAAGTAAACGATGAAAAGAAAAAACTGAAAGTAACCGTTAAGATTTTCGGAAGGTCCACCCCAGTAGAATTAAATTATATGCAGGTAGAAAAAATAGCCTGAGTTTTTTTATGTAAGAATAAAAAAGACGTCCCGATTTATACGAGACGTCTTTTTTTATTCTTCGGTCGTTGTATATCGCTATCCTCAAACTGCAAAACCAAATCTAGAAAGAACTGCCTGAATCCTGGCTTCCTGAACCATTGGAACTATCCGGGCCCGGGCTTGGCATAGAGGGAGCTGGCATAGCAGGAGCAGCCGGAGTCGCAGGCTTAGCTGCTTTTTTCTTTGCTGCTTTCTTTTTCGGAGCTGCTTTTTTCGCAGCTTTCTTTTTAGGGGCTGCTTTCTTTTTAGGGGCTGCTTTTTTCTTTGGAGCTGCTTTTTTCTTTGGAGCTGCTTTTTTCTTCGCTGCTTTTTTCTTCGCAGGTTTCTTTTTTGCTGCCTTTTTTGCGGACTTTTTAGGCGCAGATTTCTTTTTAGGCGAGGCCTTTTTCTTAGCCGCTTTTTTCTTTGACTTTGCCATAATTTGAAGACAATTTTAAATGATTTGAAAGCTTTGGATGTTTGTGGCAAAAAGTTAAACAGAAATCTTCATATAGAAAAAAATGAGCGCACTTAATTGAAAAACAATTTCCGTTTAAAGCCTAAAGCCTAAAGCTCAAAGCCCAAAACTTCTGAAGGAAAACCTGTTTTCGAACGTTCAACTCTAACCGATTTATAAGATGATGAATGATAATCCCGGTAAAAAAGAAGCGACATTTAAATTTGTTTTGACAGATTACGAATTTTTAGTGATCTCATCTTTGATGAACTATAAAAGATTTTACCTTTACTCTTCGCCAAATCTTTAGGCTTTAGGCTTTAGGCTTTAGGCTTTAGGCTTTAGGCTTTAGGCTTTACTTGGCTTTAGGCTTTAGGCTTTGGCTTAGGCTTTAGGCTTTAGGCTTTAGGCTTTGGGCTTTAGGCTTTAGGCTTTAGGCTTTAGGCTATTTATTTTGAATATTTCCAGAATAAGCCCTAATTTCGCGTCCCCAATCGAAAGTTCTTAGTATACCGTAAGGTTTGGGAGTCCCGCTAAAAGCGGGACGTTAACACCAAAAAATGTAAACATGGCAAAGCAAATTTCCGGTTATGTCAAGTTGCAGGTAAAAGGCGGTCAGGCCAATCCGGCACCACCTATAGGACCTGCATTAGGATCCAAGGGAATCAACATCATGGAGTTCTGTAAGCAATTCAATGCCAGAACCCAGGATAAAATAGGAAAAGTTCTTCCTGTTTTAATCACTGTTTATTCCGACAAATCCTTCGATTTCATCATCAAAACACCGCCTGCAGCTGTTCAGATACTGGAAGCAGCAAAATTACAGAGCGGATCCAAAGAGCCAAATCGTAACAAAGTAGGCAAGGTTAACTGGACCCAGGTAGAGGCCATTGCAAAAGACAAAATGCCCGACCTGAACTGCTTTACCGTTGAAAGCGCCATGCGCATGGTTGCCGGTACGGCACGCAGTATGGGCGTCAACGTTGAAGGCAAAGCTCCATGGGACAATTAATTCTGAACACTTAAAAAAATTATGATATGGCTATTTCCAAAAAAAGAAAATCTGTTGCCGCTAAGGTTGACAAAAATAAAGCCTATACGTTGAAAGATGCATCTTCCCTGGTAAAAGAAGTAAACATCGCAAAATTTGATGCGTCTGTTGACCTGCACATTCGCCTGGGTGTGGATCCAAAAAAAGCAGACCAGTCAGTCCGCGGTACGGTAAGCCTTCCTCATGGGACGGGCAAAACCAAACGTGTACTTGTGCTATGTACGCCGGATAAAGAAGCCGATGCCCGGAATGCAGGCGCTGATTATATCGGTCTGGATGAATTCATTCAGAAAATTGAAGCAGGCTGGGTCGACTTCGATGTCGTTATTGCAACACCTTCAGTTATGCCTAAAATTGGTAAACTGGGTAAAGTGCTTGGACCACGTAACCTGATGCCGAATCCAAAAACTGGTACTGTTACAAACGATGTAGCCGGAGCTGTAAATGAAGTAAAAGGCGGTAAAATCGCTTTTAAAGTGGATAAGGCAGGTATCATACACGCTTCTATCGGAAGAGTTAGTTTCACACCGGAAAAAATTAATCAGAACAGCCAGGAATTGATCAATGCAGTGATCCGTGCAAAACCGGCCACTTCAAAAGGTACATATGTAAAAAGCGTATTCATGGCAAGTACTATGAGTCCGTCAATTTCTATCGATACCCGCGCATTCGCTCAATAAAACATTTTAAAAAAAGGTTATGACCAAAGATCAAAAAAACGAAGTGATAGAACTGTTGAAAGGCAAGTTCTCCCAATACCATAATTTCTATGTGACCAATACTGAATCTCTGACCGTAGAACAAGTTGGAAAGCTGCGCCGTATCTGCTTTAGTAAAAAAGTGGAAATGAAAGTCGCTAAAAATACGCTTATCAAAAAAGCGCTGGAAAATCTCGATTCTAAAAGATATTCAGGTATGTTTAGTTCTTTAAACGGTGTTACTGCACTTCTTTTTTCTGAAAGTCCAAAAGAACCGGCACTTATCATCAGCAGTTTCCGTAAGGACAGTAACCTGGAAAAACCAGTACTGAAAGCCGCATTTATTGATGGTGATGTTTTTGAAGGGGATAATCAGCTGAAAACACTTACAACCCTGAAGAGCAAACACGATCTCATAGGAGAAATTATTAGTCTGCTGCAATCACCTGCTAAAAATGTAATCAGTGGTTTAAACGCTGGTGCAAAACTCGCAGGATTGGTACAGGCAGTAGGTGCAAGGGCACACGCTTAAAGCGTAAGGCATAAGGCTTAACGCTAAGACTGATGATCTGAGAAGGATTAGGAAAGAAAAGTTCTTTAAATAAAATAATTCATAAGTGATAGCCTGGCGTTCAGCGTTAGGCCTTAAGCTTTAAGCTTTTTTAATAACCATCCTCCGGAGTTGGCCGTAAGGCGGACCATGAAGGGGGAAAAAAATCAAACAAAATGGCAGACTTAAAATCATTCGCAGAACAGTTAGTTTCCCTGACTGTAAAAGAAGTTAATGAACTCGCAAAAATTCTGAAAGAAGAATATGGTATCGAACCTGCTGCTGCAGCCGTTGCTACTGCTGGTCCTGCTGCAAGTGGTGCCGCAGCTGTTGCTGAAGAAAAAACAGCTTTTACTGTTATTCTGAAAGCCGCTGGTGCAAACAAACTGAATGTGGTTAAAATTGTTAAGGACCTGACCGGACTTGGACTTAAAGAAGCAAAGGACCTCGTTGATGGTGCTCCAAAACCAGTTAAAGAAGGTGTTAGCAAAGCAGATGCCGAAGGCCTGGTTGCTAAACTGAAAGAAGCTGGTGCTGAAGTAGAGATACAATAAGCTGATTCATTGTTGACGGTTGACCGTTGACCGTTGACGGATATCAGGTGTAAATTCACATCAAAAGACCGTCAACCATCAACCGTCAGCCGTTAACTATTTTATAGAGAAAGGTCCTTCATTCAGCTTAATTCCTTAACTTTGCCGTCCGTTTGTATTATCAATTAAGCTATAAATATTCAGCACAATATAACATGCTAATAATCAATGCATTGGAAATTCATTGAATTTCCAGGGCATTTTTTTGTTTTCCCGCGAACTGTAGTTTGAACATTTAAAATAGGATATATACCGTATGTCTTCAACAAAACTCACACCAAGGGTAAATTTCGGAAAGATTAAACACCTTGCCGAAACACCGGACCTGCTCGAAGTGCAGATCCAGTCTTTCAAAGAATTTTTCCAATTGGAAACCACGCCGGACAAGCGAAATATTGAAGGCTTGTTCAAAGTGTTCAAGGAAAATTTTCCGATTACTGACACACGGAATATTTTCATGCTGGAATTCCTTGATTACTTCATCGATCCGCCCCGCTATACGATTGAAGAATGTATGGAACGCGGCCTCACTTATGCGGTACCTCTGAAAGCGAAACTTCGCCTCAGCTGTAACGATGAAGAACACGTCGATTTTCAAACCATCGTTCAGGATGTATTCCTTGGAAATATTCCTTACATGACTCCACGAGGAACCTTTGTAATCAACGGTGCTGAACGTGTTGTTGTTTCTCAACTTCACCGTTCTCCCGGTGTATTCTTCGGCCAGTCAATTCATCCCAACGGAACTAAAATCTATTCTGCACGCGTAATTCCTTTCAAAGGTGCATGGATGGAATTTGCAACGGATATCAATAACGTAATGTTTGCGTATATCGACAGGAAAAAGAAATTTCCTGTTACTACCCTGCTGCGTTCTATCGGATATGAAACTGATAAAGATATTCTTGCACTTTTCGGCATGGCCGACGAAGTAAAAGTCGATAAAAAAACATTTCATAAATATATTGGTAAAAAACTGGCTGCCCGTGTGTTGAGAACATGGGTGGAAGATTTTGTGGATGAAGACACCGGCGAAGTAGTTTCAATTGAAAGAAATGAAATCGTACTGGAACGTGATACAGTGCTTGATGAAGAAGCCATCGATATGGTTATCGAAATGGATGTGAAAAGCGTATTCATTCAGAAAGAAGATGTAGGCGGCGATTATGCCATCATCTACAACACACTGAATAAAGATACTTCCAACAGCGAACTGGAAGCTGTTCAGCATATCTACCGCCAGCTTGCGCGGTGCAGATGCTCCTGATGACGAAACAGCGCGCGGTATTATCGACAAATTGTTTTTCAGCGACAAACGTTATGACCTCGGCGAAGTAGGCCGTTATAAAATTAATCGTAAGCTCAATTTGAATTTACCACTGACTCAGAAAACACTGACGAAAGGTGATATGATTGAGATCATTAAATACCTGGTTCGTTTAACAAACGGAAAAGCAGAAATTGATGACATTGATCATTTGAGCAATCGTCGTGTACGTACAGTTGGTGAACAATTGTATGCACAGTTCGGTGTGGGTCTTGCCCGTATGGCACGTACCATTCGTGAAAGAATGAACGTTCGTGATAACGAAGTGTTTACCCCGGTGGATCTGATCAACGCAAGAACACTTTCTTCCGTGATCAATTCATTCTTCGGAACATCACAATTGTCACAGTTCCTGGATCAGACAAATCCATTAAGTGAGATAACTCATAAGCGTCGTATCTCCGCCCTCGGGCCCGGAGGTCTTAGCCGTGAAAGAGCAGGTTTCGAAGTACGTGACGTGCATTATTCGCACTATGGCCGCCTCTGTACCATTGAAACTCCGGAAGGGCCAAATATCGGTCTCATTTCAACACTTTGCGTTCACGCGAAGATCAATGAAATGGGATTCATTGAAACACCTTACCGGAAAGTCAATGAAGGCAAAGTGGATATGAAAAAACTCACTTACCTCAGTGCGGAAGAAGAAGATATTGCTAAAATCGCACAGGCAAATATTGCCCTGGATGATAAAGGAAATTTCGTAGAAGATAAAATCGTTTCGCGTCAGACCGGTGACTTTCCGATTCTGGACAGAAATGAAGTGGAATATATGGACGTTGCACCCAACCAAATTGTTGGACTGAGTGCATCTCTTATTCCCTTCCTTGAACACGATGATGCCAACCGTGCACTGATGGGATCAAATATGCAACGTCAGGCTGTGCCATTGATTCTTCCTGAAAGACCCATTGTAGGAACAGGACTTGAAGCAAAAGCTGCCCGCGATGCACGTATACAGATTCATTCTGAAGGAGAAGGCGTGGTTGAATTTGTTGATGCAAATGAAATCCATGTTCGCTACGAAAGAAATGAAATACAAAAACTTGTCAGCTTTGAAGACGATCTTAAAATATACAAGCTGACCAAGTTCATCAAAACAAATCAGGAAACATGTATCAACCTGAAACCTGCTGTCAGAAAAGGACAGAGAGTGAAAGAAGGCGATTTCCTTACTGAAGGATATGCCGTTCAGGCCGGTGAAATGGCGCTTGGAAGAAATCTCAAAGTGGCATTCATGCCATGGAAGGGTTACAATTTCGAGGATGCCATTGTGATCAGTGAAAAAGTGGTTCGGGAAGATTTATTTACTTCTGTTCATATTTCTGAATACGAACTGGAAGTTCGGGACACAAAACTGGGTGAAGAAGAATTAACACCTGATATTCCCAATGTTTCTGAAGAAGCAACTAAAGATCTCGACGAAAACGGAATCATTCGCGTCGGAGCACAAATCAAAGAAGGTGATATCCTGATCGGTAAGATCACTCCAAAAGGTGAAAGTGATCCGACTCCTGAGGAAAAACTTCTCCGTGCCATCTTCGGTGATAAAGCAGGTGATGCGAAAGATGCTTCACTAAAAGCGCCAAGTGGTACTGAGGGTGTCGTGATAAGTAAGAAACTTTTCCAGCGCGCCAAGAAAGATAAGAACGCCAAAGTCCGCGAGAAAGCGGTATTGGATAAAATTGAAAAAGTACACGAAAAGAACGAAACAGATTTGTTGGAAGTACTGATTTCCAAACTGCAGGTGCTACTGAAAGATCATACTTCTACAGGTGTCAATAACAATTTTGGCGAAGTACAGATAGGAAAGGGTGCTAAGTTCACGCAGAAAAATCTGAGTGGCATCGACTACCTGAATGTAAATCCACTGGGTTGGACAGGAGATGCGAAATCAGATGAACTGGTAAATGTGCTGCTCCACAACTACAATATCAAGTACAATGAAGAGCTGGGAAGATACAAGAGGGAAAAGTTCAATATCTCTATCGGAGATGAATTACCTGCCGGTGTATTGAAACTGGCTAAGGTATACCTTGCTGTAAAACGTAAACTGAAAGTCGGCGATAAAATGGCAGGACGTCATGGTAATAAAGGTATTGTCGCTAAAATTGTACGTGCAGAAGATATGCCATTCCTGGAAGACGGAACACCGGTTGATATCGTGTTGAACCCACTGGGTGTACCTTCCCGTATGAATCTGGGTCAGATTTATGAAACCGTTCTTGGATGGGCCGGTGAAAAACTTGGTCTGAAATTCGCAACACCGATTTTTGACGGAGCTACGGTTGAAGAAATTGCAGAACATATCGATAGAGCAGGTTTACCTGTATTCGGACATACATACTTGTATGATGGTGAAACAGGTGATCGCTTTGACCAGAAAGCTACGGTAGGTATCATCTATATCATCAAACTACATCATATGGTGGATGATAAAATGCATGCCCGCAGTATCGGACCATACAGTCTCATTACACAACAGCCGCTGGGTGGTAAGGCACAGTTTGGAGGTCAGCGTTTCGGAGAAATGGAAGTATGGGCTCTCGAAGCTTATGGTGCTTCCAATATCCTTCAGGAATTGCTTACCCTTAAGTCTGATGATATCATCGGCCGTGCTAAAACATATGAGGCAATCGTAAAAGGGGACAGTATCCCAAGAGCGGGAATACCTGAATCCTTCAACGTATTGGTTCATGAATTGCGAGGACTGGGTCTTGATCTTCGATTTGACTAGTCAAAGCTTAAAGCCCAAAGCTTAAGGCTTAAGGCCTTCAAAATACAAACCCTCTCAGAAATCTGGGAGGGTTTTTTAATTTGGCTATCTAATTCAGGGGGCGGTATATATTGAATATAGTTTTATTCTAATATTTTGAGGTCTCTCGAGGCATTTGCCAGGAGCTTTCCGGCCCATACCCCCCGGCAACCCCTGAGCAACCCCTGAGCAACCCCTGAGCGACCTGCCTTCAATCCGTAATGAGGACGGGTCTAAACCAGACATAATTAAAACAATTATAGAAATTGAATTAAAGTTTGCCCTTTATAAAATAACCCAATCCCCTGCCAGCCTCACTATATGCGGTAGAGATTCTTTCGTCCGTGGCATAATCGTTTTCAAAGAAGCTGCCTCCAGGCGCGTTGGTAACACTGATCTTAGCAATTACGTGTGATTTATTGTCAGTCTCCACAATCCAGGCAACTCCACTGATTTCGGCATTATGACGCATGAAGCCAACATTAAATCCTGGTTCAGTATTAGTGGTTTTGAATATAAGAGTATATTTCGATTTTGGGTCAGGCTGCAGTCCGCCATATTTTTCAAATTCCTTAGTGAAGCCGGGTTCGTATAAAGTTTCCCTGTCGTCTTTCCATGCCTTGGCCCACTCATCACCTTTTCCAGGTGATTTTTTATTATAATCTTCCGTGTGTTTTGCAACGTATTCCGCCTCTGTCTGTTGACCATGTGAATGTCCAGGTCCCGGCGGATGTGGAGGTCCTGGTGGATGATGTCCACTGCTACCTATCATCATGCTATCATAGCTAAAAGCAAAAGCAATTGTTTTTTCAGATTTCAGTGGGGAAAGATCTCCTTCTTCTAACTTAACTTTCTGTCCAAATCCCCGGCCGGCTATTAGTAAAATGAAGCTTAGCAGCGTAAGGCATTTCAAATGTTTCATGGTTTATTTTTAAGGTTTAATGCTATAAAAATAAAGAAATGCCATTAGAAAAAAACTTATCCCTTAATCTCCAAGCAATTTTTTCCGGAATTCATCATAATTGGCCTGTATTTTCACAGAAGTTTTCTTTTTACTGAACAGGGCCTGAACTGAATCTGGAATATGAACAGGCTTGCCCGAAAATTTTTCCACTGTATCCGGAAATTTAACCGGATGTGCCGTTTCAAGGAAAATGCCTTCCTGATCCGGATGATTTTTCAGCCAGCGATTCAGAGCCAGCCAACCGACAGCCCCATGCGGATCTGCCAGGTATCCGAAATCCCGGAAAAGAGTTTTTATTGCAATGCCCGTTTCTTCGTCACTTATACTTTCACTGCTCATTGTCTGTTTCAAAGGTTCAAATTCGGAATTGAATAAAGCCAGCACACGAACAAAATTACTTGGGTCGCCAACGTCCATCGCATTGGATAAGGTGGATCTGGCTTTTACCGGATTATATACGCCTGTTTTTAAATATTCGGGGATAACGGCATTTACATTACACGCCGCGATAAAATGTTTTACCGGAAGACCTGAATGAAATGCCAGCAGTCCCGCGCAGATATTTCCAAAATTTCCACTTGGCACAGAAATAACGGGCGGGTTTAATTTATTCTTCCATTGTTTCCAGGCCAGAAAATAATAAATCTGTTGGGGAAGCCAGCGGGCCACATTAATGGAATTTGCCGAGGTTAAAAAAATCTTTTCAGCCAATTCCTTATCTGAAAACGCCTCTTTCACCAGGGCCTGGCAATCATCAAAACTCCCCTCTACTTCAAGGGCTGTAATATTTTCCCCCTGTGTAGTAAGTTGTAATTCCTGAACAGGGCTTACTTTGCCCGAAGGGTAAAGAATAACGACGTTCACTCCTTCAACTCCTAAAAATCCGCTGGCCACCGCGCCGCCCGTATCACCAGATGTCGCTACCAGCACCGTAACTGAACGATCATTGTCCTTCATAAAATATCCGAGACAACGGCTCATGAAACGGGCTCCAACGTCTTTGAAAGCCAGCGTGGGGCCATGAAATAATTCAAGTGTATAAATATTTTTAGAAACCGGAACCAGTGGTATATTAAACGCGATGGTTTCAGCAGTTATCTGGCGAAGTATTTTCTCCGGAATCGTTTCACCGGCATATTGATTCATTACATGACCATGCGATTTCTTCGTCAGAATAGTTTTCCAGATTATTGATCCATGATAAAGGAAATAATGGAATTCGTTCAGGAAAAAATAATCCTTTTTCTGATCCTAACCCTTGTATGGTTGCGGTTTTAAAATCAACTTTTTCCGAAGGTTTATTAAGATTGTAGAATAACATTGAAAACTTATTAATTTTCCGATTGCATCAGTTTTAGGCTTTAAGCTTTAAGCTTTAGGCATTATCACTCCTGTATGATTTATCGTCGTAACATAAATATGATAATTCACACCTATCTTATCATATATAGATTTCATTACTGCTGCTACAACATTCGCCGTCTGTTCATCCCTGCTGAGCATAAATATCGAAGGCCCGGAACCTGATATGCCTCCGCCAATAGCACCTGCAGACCGGCATTCAGCCTTTATAATATCAAAACCCGGAATAAGTATAGAACGCACCGGTTCAATAATCACGTCTTCCAGCGACCTGCCAATGAGATCATAATCACCCTTCATTAACCCCGCAACCAATCCTCCGATATTTCCCCATTGCCTGATAGCGTCTTTCAAAAGCACTTCCTTTCTTAATATTTCACGCGCATCTGAAGTTCTTACTTCAATCTGCGGATGTAAAACTGTTACGAATAATTCAGGAGAGGAGATAGGAATGATATCAAGTGGAAAAATAGAACGTATCAGGGTCACACCTCCATAGATGCATGGTGCGATATTGTCCGCATGTTTAACTCCGGAGGCTACTTTTTCCCCAAACATAGCAAAGCGAACGAGTTCTTCTTTTGTAAAAATATTGCCCAGTAATTCGTTGGCAGCTACTACTGCACCTGCGGCACTGGCAGCGCTGGAACCGATTCCGCTACCGGGTTTAATTTGTTTGGTAATGATAACTTCAAAACCAACGTCCTGTTTTAAACCAGCCATCATTTCCAGCAGTGGAGCCCCGGCAGTATTCATGGCCGGATCCCGGGGCAATGGAAAATTATCTGTTGTACGAATGATAACCTCTTTTTCATCGAGCAGGCGTACCTGCATAATATCGTAAGGCTCAGCCAGGCAAAGTCCGAGCACATCAAATCCACAAACCAGATTGGCAACAGTAGCCGGTGCATGTATGGTAATTTCCTTCGTCATAATAATTAAATATTGGCTGCACGCATGATATCAGCGAAAACACCTGATGCTGTTACCTCCGCCCCTGCACCTGCACCTTTAATTACCAGTGGCTGTTCCGGATAACGATCAGTATAAAAAAGTACGATATTATCCTTGCCGTATAAATGATAAAAATCGTGGGAGGGGCCCACATGCTGAAGGCCTACGGAAGCTTTTCCATTTTCATATCCCGCAACAAATTTTAATTTTTTGCCCTCTGCTTCAGCTGCATCAAATAATTTTTTAAAATGCGCTTCTTCCTTTTCCATGGCTAAATAAAAATCTTCCACCGAACCTTTCATACAGGATGCGGGAAGAAAAACATTATTGCTGATATCTTCCATTTCAATTGCATTCCCGGCTTCGCGGGCCAGGATCATTATCTTTCTCATTACATCGGTACCACTCAGATCAAGGCGGGGGTCGGGTTCAGTATAACCTTCATCCTGTGCCTGCTTGACAACCTTTGCGAATTTCATTTTACCGTCGTAATGATTAAAAACAAAATTGAGCGTGCCGCTTAGTACGGCCTCTATTTTTCTGATTTTATCTCCGCTCCGCAACAGATCATTCAGCGTGCCTATAACCGGAAGCCCCGCGCCCACATTGGTTTCAAAATAATAAGCTGCATTGAATTCCTTCGATAAGTCTTTCAGTCTGCGGTAATAACTATAAGGAGAGGAACTTGCTATTTTATTACAGGCAACAACAGAAATGCTTTTAAGTAAAAGATGTTCATATCCCAATGCTACTTCTTTATTGGCAGTTACATCCACAAATACTGAGTTACGCAAATTTTTTGAATGAATGATCTTAATAAAATCACGCAGCTGCATCGGACTTCCTTTTTCCAGTTCAGGCTGCCAGTTGTTCAGATCGATGCCTTCTTCCTGGATCAGCATATGGCGGCTGTTCGCGAGCCCGGTAACGCGCACCTGTAACCGAAGCTGATCCAGCAGAAAATGTTTTTGTTGAGCAAGCTGTGCAATCAGTCTTTTTCCCACATTACCTGTACCCGTAATAAACAGATTTAGTTGTTTAAAGGTGGCTTCAAAAAATTCTTCATGTAAAACATTCACTGCTTTTTTAACATCTTTTGTTGAGATCACCGCGGAGATATTTCTTTCTGATGAACCCTGGGCAATAGCCCTCACATTAATGCCATTCCTGCCCAGGACACCGAATAATTTACCGCTGATCCCCGGATGACTTTTCATATTGTCTCCCACCAGCGCTACAATAGCCAGTTCTTCTTCCACTATCAGGGGCATAACGGAGCCAGCCTGAATTTCGGGAGCAAATGAATCGTCGATGGAAATCTTTGCCATGGCTGCCTGTGAACTATCCACACCCACACATATGGAATGTTCTGACGATGCCTGGGTGATCAGTATAACGTTTATCTGCTGGCCTGACAATGATTCAAACAGTCTTTTTGAAAATCCCGGGATTCCGATCATGCCACTACCTTCAAGGCTAAGGAGAGCAATCCTGTGGATGCTTGAAATACCGCGTATACTGTTTCCTGTTGTGCTGGAAACTTTTTCAATCAGGGTGCCCGGATCCGCGGGAGCAAATGTATTTTTGATCCAGACCGGTATGCCTTTATTCATGACAGGTTGAAGAGTCGGTGGATAAATTACTTTGGCTCCAAAATGGGAAAGCTCCATGGCTTCCTGGTAAGAGATATCCGGAATAACACGCGCATTGTTGACCAGTCGCGGGTCAGCAGTCATCATGCCCGATACATCTGTCCATATTTCAATTCTGCTACTGTTCAGGGCATTACCATAAATTGCGGCAGTATAATCAGAACCTCCCCTTCCCAGAGTAGTTGTAATTCCCAGTGCATCTGAAGCGATAAACCCGGGCACGATATACAGAGAATCCTGCGTTTGCTGAAAATAAGCAATCATCTTCTTTTGTGTTACCGGAAAATCCACCAGCGCGTGGCCAAAGCGGGAATCCGTTGTGATGATATCACGCGAATCTTTCCAGGTATTTGGCATATCCTGTGCTGCGAGACTGGCAGATAAAATACGGGACGAAAGCAATTCCCCGAAACTTAGTACACAATCCTTTGTACGGGCAGATAACTCCCGGAGAAGATATATCCCTTTGAAAATATCTTCCAGCTCATTGCATGTTTTTTTAACCATACTCAGGATGCTGCTCTGACTGGTAACCGGAATCAGTTCCCGCACTGTGTCCAAATGCCTTTGCTCAATTCCTTTAAGGGTTTCTGTATATTTTTCATCTCCTGCAGAGGCCGCAGTGGCGCAATGCAATAAGTTGTCAGTAATACCGCCGAGCGCTGAAACCACAACAATGGTTTTATCTTTCTCAATGGCTTTATTTATAATGGCAATGCATTTACTGATGTTAGATGCATTGGCTACTGAAGAACCTCCAAACTTAAGAACCTGCATAAATAAAATTGAAAAAAAGAATAATTGCAAAAAATAAACTGCTTAAAAAGCAGCCATGGGCCCGGTAATGATATGTAATTATACAACCCCTAAAGGGTCGTTGTGGTAATAGAAATGATCCCACCGGAAATGCGGGTAATAAAGGGAATATTGTTAATATGACTGGCCGGATGATTCATTTTATAAGAGAGGCAAAGCTAAGGAATTATATTAATGAAAATGAAACAAATCATGATAATTTATACTATATCAAATGATTTTACCCAATTAGTTTTGATTTCCTGTTCATATATTGCTCGATTTGTTGAATGAATTTTAAATTCGCTTATGAATAACCAATCCTCCGGATTGCAGGAATTTAAAAACCTGGTAGGTATTAAGTTTCAGCTTTATAACAGTCTTTTCACTTCACTTCCTTTTCACAGGATAGAAAAAACGGGTATTTTTTTATCCCTTCTGCTCACTTATTGTGAAGAGGGATACCATAAAAAACAGAGTCCGGTTGAAATTATTGAAGAATTTTTCAGTAAACATTTTCCCGATGGAACTGACCGTGAAAAATCAGATATCCTGTTTCGCTTTGTTCAATATGTGGAAAGACAGGTTGTACTCTTTGATGCCTTGGAAGATGCTGCATTTACCAGCGTAAACGATATGGGCGGCCCAGGCTCGCTGAAACATCTTTCTTCTGAAATCATACAATACAACAAAGAAAAAGAGCTAAAGGAAAAACTGATTGATTATGACGTAAGACTGGTATTGACGGCTCATCCAACCCAGTTTTATCCCGGTCCTGTGCTGGGGATTATAAACGACCTCTCGCGTGCCGTCATCCAGAATAATGCAGCTGAAATAAATACATTCATGCAGCAATTGGGCAAGACACCTTTCTTCAAAAAAAATAAACCAACGCCTTATGATGAGGCCATAAGTCTGATATGGTACCTTGAAAATGTTTTTTATCACGCAGCCGGAAAAATTCTTTCCTCACTTAAATCACAGTTCCCGGATGCTGTGAGTGATAAAAATCCAGTGATACAAATGGGTTTCTGGCCGGGTGGAGACCGCGACGGCAACCCGTTCGTAAAAACGGATACTACATTAAAAGTTGCAGAATCCTTACGTGCCGCTCTTTTGCGCTGTTATTATTTTGATGTTCGCAGGCTCAAAAGAAGGCTGACTTTTAAAGAAGTGGATCTGATCATTGCGGACTGGGAAGAAAAATTATATCAGGAATTATTCACTCCGGATCCCTCCAGACCCTTCCATTTCTCAGACATGCTCAAGGCTATGCTCAAGATACGGGAAGTACTTATTTACCAGAATAATGGATTATTCCTTACAATGGTGGATAATTTCATCAGTAAGATGCGGATTTTCGGACTTCATTTTGCCACATTGGATTTGCGTCAGGAAAGTTCCGTACACGAAAGAGTTTTGGATATTATCAACGAAAGGGATGAAATATTTCCGGGTGATTATGATGAACTGAACGAAAAAGAAAAAATAAAAATACTCGCACACCTGAAACCTGTTTCAAAGACTCCTTTTTCAGACGAACTCACGAACGATACCCTGGCGAGTGTCCGGGCTGTGAAAACCATTCAGGAAAAAAACGGCGAATCGGGATGCAACCGGTATATCATCAGTCAATGCAACAGCGCAGGTAACGTGATGGAAGTTTATGCGTTGTTCCTCCTGGGCGGACTGAAAAAAGACCAGATCAATCTGGATATCGTTCCCCTGTTTGAAACGGTGGATGACCTGCATCATGCTGCAGGAATCATGGAAACTCTTTATTCCAATCCGGAATATCGTGCACACCTGAAAAAAAGGAGTGATAAACAAACCATTATGGTTGGATTTTCAGATGGAACCAAAGACGGAGGTTATCTCATGGCCAACTGGAGTATTTATAAAGCCAAGGAAGAACTTACCCGGATCTCAGAGGAACATGGCATCAGCGTGGTTTTCTTCGATGGACGTGGCGGCCCGCCAGCAAGAGGAGGGGGGAAAACCCATCGGTTTTATTCATCCCTGGGGAAAAATATTGCCAATAAAGAAATTCAGTTAACCATTCAGGGACAAACGGTCAGTTCGAACTTTGGAACGGTGGACTCTGCCCAGTTCAATATCGAACAATTGGTGCATGCAGGTATTTCCAACGACCTTTTTTCTATGCGTAAAGTAACACTAACTGAAGAAGAAGAAGTTCTGTTAACGGAAATGGCAGATATCAGTTACCATGCTTATACAGGATTGAGAGACCATGATTATTTTGCAGAATACCTAAGTGAAGTAAGCCCGCTTCAGTTTTATGGCGAAACAAATATTGGCAGCAGGCCGAGTAAAAGAAAGAATACAGGTAAGCTTGAACTGAAGGACCTGCGTGCAATTCCATTTGTAGGTGCTTTCAGCCAGTTAAAACAAAATGTTTCCGGGTACTATGGCGTCGGGGCCGCCTTACAGGAAATGGAGAAAAAAGGGAAATGGAAACAGGTCAAAAACCTGTATATTAATTCCCCTTATTTTAAAACCCTGCTGGATAATAGTGAAATGGCAATGAAAAAATGCTTTTTCCCTCTCACAGAGACCTTTTCGCACCATCCAAAATATGGTAAAATATGGATGCTCATTTATAATGAATTTGAGCTCACCAAAAAATACATATTCAAACTGTCTGGGAAACAGGAACTTATGTCTGATTATCCGATTGAACAACTGTCCATCCAAATGAGGGAAAGGATTGTATTGCCTTTAAGTACCATCCAGCAATATGCAATAGTCAGGTTTCGCGAAGCAGAAAGTTCCGGTTCTGCCATGAAGAAAATCTTTGAAAAACTTATCATTCGATGCTCTTTCGGCATCATCAACGCAGCAAGAAACTCGGCTTAGCCGATTCTCATATTTTAGAGATAAGCTACCAAAAAAATTCTTGTCCGTATTCTGGGAAAGTAAAGTGCAGATATTATTTCATAACGAACTACTTCCTGAATAATATGATATCAGTTTCATTGTCGTTCTTATCCTGTTTATTCCTGTTTTTTATTTAAATTAATAAAGCTCATAAAAGTAAATGTTCTTTCTAAAAAAAATATTTCTGTTAAATTTTCGAATGTTTACAAATATTTCCTGCTACAATTACCTTCCTCCATCTGCTATCCACGATAAACAATGTTTCCCCACATCCTTGCACATTATATATATTTGAATCCTTAAACCGAAAGGATGCTTAAAGTTGGCATATTTGGCACAGGACATCTGGGAAAATTTCATTTAAACAACTGGAAACTTATCAGGGATGCGGAAATCGCAGGATTTTATGATCCCAACGACGACACAGCCGCAGAAGTATCCAATAAGTACAAAATCAAAAGATATACTGATCCCGAGACTTTAATGAATATCTGTGATGCGGTAGATATTATTGCACCAACACCTGCGCATTTCGGTTTATGCGAAATGGCCATACGCAAGGGTAAACATGTATTTGTTGAAAAACCACTCGCCAACGACATGGAAGAAGCAAGATCAATTTTGAAACTTGTGAAGGAATCCAATGTAAAATTACAAGTTGGACATGTGGAAAGATTTAACCCTGCTTTCCTTGCCCTGGAAGGTATTTCTCTGCAGCCCATGTTTATTGAAGTACACAGACTGGCTGAATTCAACCCGAGAGGTACAGAAGTAAGCGTTATCCTGGACCTGATGATTCATGATATTGATATCATACTGCATATCGTAAAAAGTGAAGTAAAAAATATTTATTCCAGCGGAGTTGCCGTTATGACGGAGACACCCGATATCGCCAATGTAAGGATTGAATTTAATAATGGATGCGTTGCCAACCTTACTTCCAGTCGTATATCCATGAAGAAAATGAGGAAAATGCGCATATTTCAAAAAGATGCTTATATCGGTGTGGATTTTCTGAATAAAAAATCAGAAATCATAAGCCTGAATCATTCAGAAAACATTACAGACGGATTTTCATTTGATATAGAAACTATGAATGGAACAAAATCCATCCTGGTCCGCAATCCTGAAGTGCCTGATATCAATGCTATTCTATTGGAACTTGAAAAATTTACTGATTCAGTTCTGCAAAATAAACCCACCCTTGTCTCAGAGCTGGATGGATACAGGGCTATGGACATCGCACACCAGATTCTACAGAAAATAAAATACAATTCCATCAACAGCTGAATTCATGTTGCACGAGGGAAGAAAAATCCATATCATCTGGTACGTGCTGAACGATTTTATTTCAGCAATCCTCTCCTGGATGATACTCTATTTCACCCGGCGCCTCCTTTTAAGTGAACCCATCTATATAGATGGGAAACTTTTTCTCAATAACCGCTTCTGGCTTGGTCTCCTGCTCATTCCCGCAGGCTGGATCGTTTTTTATGCCCTTACCGGAACTTATCATTCACTGTACAAGAAATCACGGTTATATGAATTTTCCAGTACGGCTCTTTCCAGCCTTATCGGGTGTACCGTATTGTTTTTTGCTATCGTCATAAATGATCCGCAAACTGATTATCGTTATTATTATAAAGCCTATTTCACTTTCCTGTTTATGCATTTCCTGATTACTTGGATCGGGAGGTGGGTATTACTTTCATATACAAAAATGCAGATACGAAAAGGTGAAATCGTATTTAACAGTCTTTTACTTGGATCGGGACGTATCGGCGTGAAGACCTATGAAGAAACAGTAAATGGATTAAGGGCTAACGGTTATATATATACCGGTTATGTACAACCGAATTACGGAGATGAAAAAATGAATATCCCCATTCCATTCTTGGGTAATGCAGACACACTCGAAAAAATGGTAGATCAGGAAAATATCCGGCTCGTAGTAATTGCCCTGGAAAGAAGTGACCAGGAAGAAGCAGAGCACATCGTGCAACGCCTGAGTGAAAAAGACGTGGAAATAAAAATTATACCTGATATCCTCGACATACTTTCCGGCACTGTAAAAACGAGCAATCTTTTTGGGGCCCTGCTGACGGATATTCATACCGGACTGATGCCGGAATGGCAAATGCATATCAAAAGACTGGTTGATGTATTGTTTTCGCTTTTTGCCCTGATTCTTCTTTCGCCCCTTCTCTTGTATGCAGCTATCAGGGTAAAACTAAGTTCCAGAGGGCCAATAATTTATTCACAGGAAAGAACGGGTTATAAAGGAAAGAAATTCATGATCCACAAGTTCCGTTCCATGATCAGGGAAGCCGAACTTGGAGGTCCTAGTCTGTCATCCGAAAAAGATGACCGGATAACCCGCTGGGGAAAGACCATGAGAAAATGGCGAATAGACGAACTCCCGCAATTGCTGAATGTGATCAGGGGTGAAATGAGCCTGGTTGGTCCCCGCCCCGAAAGACAGTTTTATATTGACCAAATCCTGGAGATAACGCCTTATTTCAAATATGTGCTGAAAGTTAAACCGGGTGTGACTTCCTGGGGGATGGTACAATTCGGTTACGCAGAAAACGTTGAAGAAATGGTGGAAAGGATGAAATACGATCTTATTTACATAGAAAATATTTCCCTCGCCCTCGACTTTAAAATCATGATGCATACTCTATTGACGATTTTTAAAGGCAAAGGGCGGTAAGTTTACAAACCGCGCTTATTTGAAAAAATTTCTTATACTCCCCGTTTTACTTTATTTTTTTCAGGCTGGCGCTCAGTCCGTCTGGAAACAATCCCTTCGTTATAATCTGAGCGTTAAATTCAACCTGCCTGAGAAATCGCTCGACGCAATGATGAAATTGGAGTATATCAATCATTCGCCCGATACGCTCTCCTATATTTGGTTTCATATATGGCCGAATGCTTACCGAAACGACAGAACCCTTTACAGTGAACAATTACTTGAAAATGGCGATACCCGTTTTTATTTTTCTTCTAAAGAACAAAAGGGATACCTGAACAGGTTGGATTTTCGTGTGAACGGTACTGTAGCTTCCATGCAGGATCATCCCGAATATATTGACGTAGTAAAATTAATCCTCCCCAAACCCCTTTTACCCGGTGACAGTATCTTAATTTCTACTTCCTTCCACTTGCGCCTGCCATTTAATTTTAATGGTAACGGATACAGTCCCCATCATTTTGAGTTGAGAAACTGGTATCCTGAACCTGCTGTTTATGACAAGTATGGCTGGCACCCTATGCCTTTCCTCGTACAGGGGGGTGCCTACCATGAAGCAGCTGATTTTGTTGTTGAAATCGAAGCGCCATCCGCTTACCTTATATGCACAGGCGCAATGGCGGATACAATTTCACACACATCGACAAATAATCTTTATCGTTTCTCCCTTGAAAATGCAAATGGATTTGCATGGATCGCTGACAATCATTACCAGCTTAAAACAGATAGCATAAAAACGACTGATGGCCGGCAGATTGCTATCCGGTATTTTTACTCGGGCTCAAATTCCGGCATCGTCAATAAAGTATTTGATAATGCCAAAAATGAAATGAAGCATCTTACAGAATGGTTCAGTCCGTACCCGGCGAAAACCCTGACTATTGTAGAATCAGAACCTATGAAGGATCAGAATTTTACAGGACTGGTTTGCATCGGCACGAATATAAATGGCTGGGAGTCTGCACTTAGAAAGGGTTTACTGGGACAATGGTTTCAAACCATCCTGATGACTGACCAACGATCCCGGCCCTGGTTTTCAAAGGGATTCATCAGCTATTATAATCAACGGCTTTTTTATCTTACTATCAATGCAAATTCTGAAAGGCAACTGTACTATAATAATAATCTCTGGCTCAGAGTAGCAGAAAAAGAAAGAACAACCCAGCCTGTTAAAACAGCCTCTCCTGAATTCAGTACGCAGAATGATTCGCTTATTCCATCTAATAAAGCAGGACTGTGGCTTTCAATCCTAAGGGATTCTGTAGGGATGAATCGTTTTGATCAAAACATGCTGAATTATTTTTCTTACTGGAAATTTAATCATCCATATCCGGAAGATTTTAAAAAGATGATGGATTCTGTTTCAGGAAAAAATCTTCAACCATTATTTGACAAACTGAATAATTATGAATCACTTTTTGATACCTCTCAGAAACGTACAATTAGGCCGGCATTTATTTTTTCTGCAAGAAACAGCTGGAAATACAATTATATCGGACTGGCACCTGTACCAGGTTATAATCAATATGATGGTTTTATGCTTGGCGCCCTGATCCACAATATCAATCTTCCGGAAAATAAATTTGAATTTCTTTTCTCTCCCATGTATGCTTTCGGATCACAAAAACTAGTCGGGCTTGGTAAAATTGCTTATTCCTGGTATCCGGATAAAAAATTCAGTCGCATCAGCATTGGGATCAATGGCGCCCATTTCGATACCAATAAAGCCACGGACAGCACAGGCCGGTTGCTTTATGAAAATTTCTCGAAACTGGTTCCCTATATCAGGATAGATTTTAAACCTTCAAGCCCGAGAAGCACAATTAGTAAATGGATGGACTTTAAAACTTACCTGATAAAAGAAATCAACTATGAACAGTTCGTTGTTTCTTCGCAGGACTCCCTCATTCATCCAAATTCAATAAGCAGTAATTCCAGGTATGTAAATCAATTCAGTTTTAACCTGGCAGATAGCCGGAAACTTTATCCTTATGATCTTCGGGCGGAATTCCAGCAGTCAGAACTCTTTTATCGTATCAACCTGCAGGCAAATTACTTTATGAATTATCCGGATGGCGGCGGATTGAGAGTTCGCTTTTTTGCCGCCAAATTTGGCGTCTGGAATGAAAATAACAGTTCGCAGGTATTAAGATATGAACCCAAGTTGTTAGGCGTCAACGGTGATGAAGATTACTTATATGAAGACTATTTCATTGGCCGATCATCTTCTTATGCCATTGAAAAATCTTCCATTTCCAATGCAGGTTTACCGGCACAACAGATTATGAACAGGGATGGTGGATTGAAATTGCGTATTGATGACTATGATTATGTTCAGGGCAAATCCGCTGACTGGGTAAGTTCATTAAATTTTAATACCAGTTTACCAGCTAACCTGTTTCCTTTCCCAGTTCCACTCAGAATATTTTTTGACGTTGGAACCTATGCTGAAGCCTGGCAAAACAATCCGCCAACGAGTCATTTTCTGTATGTCGGAGGAATTCAGTTAAGTTTATTCCATAACCTGCTGAATATTTATGCACCTCTTTTCTATAGCAGCGATTTTACTCCGGCCCTGGCATCGACTAATTTTGGCAGAAGAATTACTTTCAGCATTGATATACAAAATATCAATTACAAAAATATCATACGAAAAGTTGCCGATCATGATTGAATCTGCTCTGGATATAAGGTACCTGCACAGAAATGAGATCGATACTGAAAAATGGGACCGGTGTATCATCAATGCCACCAACGGACTGATCTATGCCCGCTCCTTCTATCTGGATTCAATGGCTGAAAACTGGTCCGCCCTGGTGGAAGGCGATTTCCAGAAAGTAATGCCGCTCACATGGAATAAGAAATTCGGATTTACATATTTATACCAGCCTTATTTTACCAAGTCCCTGGGAGTTTTCAGTCAAAGTTTAGTTCCTTTCGAAATATCATCTTTTTTACTCGCGATTCCGCGAAAATATACATTTTGGGATATTGATCTGAATGAAAATAATTTTGTATCAATAGAAAATAATAAATTAAAAATTAACCAATATCCAAGAACCAATCATTTACTCTCACTAAGTGAAGATTATGGACGATTGAGACAACAATATAAACGACTGGCGAGTCGTATGAAGAAAAAAGCTATCGAAAGCCAGCTACAGATTAAGAGAGGTGAGGATCCTTCTTTAATTATAAGTTTGTACCGGAAGGATTATGCCTGGCGTCATCTTTCAATTAAAAATGATGCTTATGAGAAACTAATAACTTGCTCGGCCATAGCATTTAAAAACAATCTGGCAGAAACATACCTGGCAAAGTCAGCTTCCGGAGAAATCATGGCTTATTATATTATACTGCAGGATGAAAAATTTGTTTATTCACTGCTGGGAGGCAGCACGGCAGAAGGTAAAAAGCTTGGGGCTTTTTATCTATTAACGGATGCTATCATACAGGATCATGCCGGTTCAAAAAGAATATTCAGATTTGAAGGTTCTGATATTCCCGGCATTTCTTTTTTTGACGCACTATTTGGCCCGGAAAAAATTTCCTACCAGCACCTGGTCATGAATAATCTGCCCTTCCCATTCAGACTTTTTAAATAAAGGATCATGATAAAAAAAGAACATTATTGTCTTCTGTTTATCATCCTGGGTTCAGTAGCCCTGAATTTCCTGAATTCTCCCCTGTCTGAAATATTTTCAGACGATAAAGAAATATTCAAATATGCAGGTCTGGTAATTTATAAAGGCGGAGTACCATACCGTGATTTTTTTGATCACAAGCCTCCCCTTATATATTTTTACAATGCTTTAAACTGGTATGTCAGTCCCTGGTTTACCTGGTTACTGGATACTTTTTTAATTCTCCTTGCGACCCTTCTATTCTACTGGCTGTGCAGGAAAAATAAACTCTCATGGCCATGGTTTCTCCCACTCATTTTTAATCTGCTGATCAGGTATAGCCTAGTTTCATTTGGAAATGGAATGACCAGGGAATATACAACCGCTTTTCTCCTTATCTTTTTTTGTGTGATGCAGGGAAATGCGCGATACAAGTATTTTATACTGGGGCTTCTTACCGGTCTTACCTGCTGGATGCAGCAGGACTCCCTGATCACACTTGCTCCCTTCTTCTTCTATTCAATTTTTTCCAGGGAAGGAGTTGGTTCATCCAAACCAGGCAAAAGGATTTTGTCTGTTACTGTGGGCTTTTTCACTATTACACTTCCACTGATCTTTTACTTTGTTTCACACCAGTCGTTGTCTTATTTATGGAAAGATGCTTTTTTATTTAACCTGAATGCACCGGGTAAATATGTGAATATTTACGAGAAAATAAAATCGGTCAAACATGCCATTCATGAATCTGAATTCGAGATGGCATTTTATACATCACTCATACTCGGAATAACGGCATTATTTCTAAAAACAAAAAAACAAGGACTTTTATATGCAGGTCTCGCAGGCATTGTACTTTCTTTTGCAGGAGAATATTTATCAGGGAGGTTAGCACCCGGAAATGCTTTTATCTACTATCTTCTTCCACTGTCTGCAACTATACCTATCCTGGTTTATACAGTTTTCGTAGGATCACCGGTTTCATTTCTTCAGGATAAAACTGCCCAACTCACATTATATATTATCCTCAGCTCAACAATATTCCTGGGAACAATAAGATATGCATCGGGATTTCGCTTTTCTTCGGATACAAAAGACTGGTATCAGGGTTTTCCCGAAATTGAATACCTTGATACTCAGTCCCTGAATGACTACCAGTTATTTGTTTTCGACGATTCCAACCTCATTTATTTGTATAATGAGCATAAAATTCTTGCGCCCTCCCCCTGGATCTACCAATATATCTGGAACTGGAGTCCGGACTGGGATAAGGATAACAGAATCTTTCATACTATCATTCAAAATCTGCAAATGCATAAAACGCGTTTTATCCTTGATTGTTCTGAAGCAAGGAATGATATGAAAAACAAGGCAGCCTGTGGGGAGTGGCAGCAATTTCTTGAGAATAATTATTCATTAATAATAAAAGATACTTTAAACAGGAAGCTGTGGAGGATCCAATAATTCTTCAGCAATGGCAAGGTCGAGCGGGGTGGTTATTTTAATATTATCTTCCTCTCCGTCCACCAGATGAATGGAATAACCTGCAGCTTCTGCCACTGAGGCATCGTCTGTAAATGCTTCCTGATAAACGACCTGATAGGCGGGTAGAATAATATCACTCAGAAATGTTTGTGGAGTCTGTACCATTTTCACATCTGTTCTTTTGATAGCTCTGTGTCCAGAATCACTCATTATTCGGACACTGTCTTTGGAATCAATGCAGGGAATTGCCGACCCAAATCGCAGGGTTTCTTCATAACAAAAGTGGATCAGGGAAGGACTTAATAAACAGCGAACGCCATCGTGTACAAATATTACAGACTGTTCTTTTATCAGGGCAAGTCCGGTTTGGACAGAATGGAAACGGGTGGCACCTCCTACAATGGTCTGAATCGGATAAAGCGAATTGATTTCATCACAAATAGCCCTTCCCGGATCATAATAATCAGTTGGCAGAACAAGGATAATGTTGATGTCTTTGTAGGATTTCAGAAATGCATGCAGTGTATACCAGAGAATGGGTTTGTCATGTATGAGAAGAAACTGTTTTGGCAATTCACTACCCATACGTGTACCGGAACCGCCCGCAACGATAACTGCATATTTTTTCATAAAGTATTTTGGGGCATAGTTATTTTTCAATCAGCAAACGCTGACATTCCCGCAAAAGTTTCGCCTTATCAATAGCTACTGTGCCTACCGATTCGCAAACAATACCGCCTGCAAGGTTCGCAATTTCTGCCATTATTTTCGTGTTGCGGGTTAATGCATAAATAAGCGTCGCTACCGCAATTACAGTATCTCCGGCTCCTGACACATCAGCTACGTTCCTGATATGTGATGGGACCATCCGCGACTCTTTCCCGTCTTCATAAAAGACTCCTTTCTCAGACAATGTGATAAATGAAATTCTGTGATTCAGTTCTTCCACCAGTTTTTGATGGATATGTGTAAGTACAGTTTCATTTATTTCTTCAATTAATAAATTCAAAGCATCACGGGCTTCTTTCAGGTTGGGCTTGAATATGTCTACCCCCTTGTATTTAAAAAAATGTTTTCTTTTAGGATCCACAGAAGTGATAACAGAATTTTTCCTGCAGATCTCTATAACTGAATGAATAATTTTTTCAGTTAGTACACCTTTATTGTAATCTTCAAATATGACAGCTGCAGGAGACTCTTCCTTTATAAATTTTTCAAACTGCTCAATCAGCTTTTGTTCCAGATCATTTTCCAGCGGCTGCAGGGTTTCCGAATCAAGCCGCATCATCTGCTGGTTGCGGCTGATGACGCGCATTTTGTTTGTAGTGATACGACCGTTTGATTTTAGAAGATAGGCTGTTTCAATTTTATTTTCGGTGAGCAGGCCGGTAAGTATCTGCCCATCATCATCTTCACCGATTACTGAAAAAACAGAAACGGGCGTTCCAAGAGATGCCAGATTCAGTGCCACATTTCCGGCGCCTCCGATCCGGTATTCTTTCCTGTTAACTGTTACAACGGGGACCGGTGCTTCTGGTGATATTCTTTCTACATTTCCCCACCAATAAGTATCAAGCATCATATCGCCAATCACACCGATCTTAATAGTTGAAAAAGTTTTAAACAGCTCTTTATAATCGACAGAAGACGACATATTATTCAATCTTGTTTTTACTGTTTTCTGCATTCGCAAGATAGTACAATGGAATTCCCAGCAGCGCGATGATGAGTCCGGGCCATGTAAATTCCGGTTTATAAATGATCAGGAGTACGCAAAAACTCGTTCCCATCAAAATATATAAAGCGGGTAAAATCGGGAATCCAAATGCTTTATAGGGTCTGGGCATATCCGGTTTCTTTTTCCGAAGGATAAAAATACCCAGAATAGTTAGCACATAAAAAATAACAACCACAAAAGAAATCATATCCAGGAGATCACCGTATTTACCGCTCAGGCATAAAATGGAAGCCACCATGAATTGCGCCCACAACGCCCATTGGGGAACGTTATTTTTGTTTAGTGTACCAGCCCTTCTGAAAAACAACTTATCCTTTGCCATTGTATAATAAACTCTGGCACCTGCAAGTATCAAACCATTATTGCATCCGAAAGTGGATATCATGATAAGAACTGCAATGATATAAGTACCGGATTTTCCAAAAATCACCTGCGAAGCGGTTACGGCAATACGATCTTTTTCCGTATGTGCAATTTCGTTCAAGGGCAAGACGGCAACGTACATCAGGTTTGCACAAACATAAATGATGGTTACAATGAGTGTTCCGAGAAAAAGTGAAAGCCCGATATTTTTCTGGGGGTTTTTTATTTCGCCGGCGATGAATGTAACATTGTTCCATGCATCACTGCTAAAAACAGATCCCACCATCGCTGCAGCAATACCTCCAAACAGTGCAGCACCCCCTATTGAATTTATGTTGAAGCCGTAGGAGGGATTACAAATATCCTTCAGGCTTGTTTTCGTAGCATGCCAGGCAGCCGTCCAGTTAGCGTGCCACACTTCAGGATGAAAAGCGATAAAGCCCGCTATGATCAGTCCAAATAAAGCCAGCAGTTTGGTTGAAGTGAAAATATTCTGTATCCATTTACTTCCTTTTAATCCGCGGGTATTGGTGTAAGTTAGAAAACCTATAATACCGATCGAAGCCAGCTGTGCCGCACTGATGGTAAAATAAGTTGGGGAACCACAATAGTTTGTACCTGTCTGAAAACGGAGAATATGATTGTCTTCACTCAACACCGGAATCAGGTAGGCCGCATATTTGGAGAAAGCAACTCCGACTGCGGCTATTGTACCCGTCTGGATAACTGCAAAAAAACTCCACCCGTACAAAAAAGCAGTTAATGGATTATATGCTTCCTTCAGATATACATACTGTCCACCAGCCTTTGGGAACATGCCACTGAGTTCTCCATAACTAACAGCGGCGGTGATGGTCATAAAACCAGTAATCAGCCATACCAAAATTAACCAGCCAGCCCCTCCTACATTTCTTACAATATCAGCGCTTACGATAAAAATTCCCGAGCCGATCATGGATCCCGCAACTATCATTGTTGCGTCAGTTAATCCTAATGTTGGTTTAAAAGAATGGCTTTCTGCGGGCATAAGATGATTTGACCCGGAAGATAGTATTACTTTTTCTTATACGCCGCATTCAGGCCGGCTACCAGATCATCTGTAATATTAAAAGCTGTATCCCGGACATAAACAAACGAATTGGCCTCGTAAGAAATTATATAATTAAAACCCTTATCCTGATTATATTCTTTAAGATAATCCTGAATTTTTTTTCTGATATCAGCTTTCAGATCCTCATTATGCTTTAGCAGTGACTCCTGCAGGGTTTGTTTTCTTGCCTGGTAATTTTGTTGCATCTGAGCATATTCCTGCTGCGCCTCTTCATTTTCAGTCTGCGTCATCGTTTTTGCATTCTTCTGCCATTCAGTTATTTTTTTCTGATACCCCTTTTCCATACTGCTCAGCTCAGCGTTCATTTCATTTTCTTTCCCCTTAACCTGTTCGAGTACATCTTTGAAATACTGATAGTGTGCTTCCAGAGAATCCGTATCGAAATATGCCATTCTGAAATTATTACCCGACACATGATTTTCTTTGACGGTTGACGGTAGGTCCCGCCCTATGGCGGGAGCGGCTGGTGGTTTATGGTATATAATATAAAATAAAACACCGGTAAGTAGTAAGGCCAGTAACCCCGGTACCATTGCAATATTTCTCATAACAATAAATATAATTTGAAGGGTCTGTATACCAGATATAAAAGTAGGAAGCATTTCTGCTTCCTACTGCTTATTAATTCTTAAATTTTTAGCTTATTCATCCTCGTCAAACTGCATGGCTTCACGGGTGTTCTGGAGCAATTCATATTCCTCCTTACTTCCAACGATCATGTTTTCAAATTCCCGCAATCCCGTACCTGCAGGAATTGGATGACCTGTGATCACATTTTCCTTCAGACCCATCATGTCGTCAGTCTTACCCTGAATGGCTGCTGAAGAAAGTACTTTTGTTGTTTCCTGGAATGACGCAGCTGAAATCCAGCTTTGTGTTCCGAGTGAAGCCTTGGTAATTCCCAGCAACATGGGCGCAGAAGTAGCTGAATGTGCATCTCTGAATTCTGCCAGTTTTTTATCATTCCTGCGCAGGATGGAATTTTCTTCACGCACTTCACGTAAACTTACAATCTGCCCGGGTTTCAGTTTGGTTGAATCACCCGCATCAGTAACCACTTTTTTGTCGAAGATCCAGTCATTTTCATCCAGGAATTCAATCTTGTCAACGGTTTCATCTTCGAGAAAACGTGTATCTCCTGGGTCAACAATATTTAGTTTACGCATCATCTGCCTTACAATAACTTCAATATGTTTGTCATTGATCTTCACACCCTGCAAACGATACACTTCCTGGATTTCATTCACCACATATTCCTGAACTGCAAATGGTCCCTTGATGGCAAGTATATCTGCCGGGGCTACCTGTCCGTCAGACAATTGAGCGCCGGCTTTAATAAAGTCGCCATCCTGTGCAAGGATCTGACGGGTAAGAGGAACAAGGTATTTTTTGATAATACCGTCTTTGGCTTCCACGATAATTTCACGGTTACCTCTCTTGATATTACCAAAAGTAACCACACCATCAATTTCAGACACAACGGCAGGATTGCCGGGATTTCTTGCTTCAAATAATTCCGTGACACGTGGAAGACCACCCGTGATATCACGAAGTTTTCCAAGCACACGTGGAATTTTTACAATAACCTGTCCCGCCGCGTACTTCTTCACCTTCTTCCATAATGATATGGCTTCCGACAGGCAGGTTATAGTTTTTAATTTCTTTACCGCCTTCCACAACAATACCAGGGATTTTTGTTTTATCCTTTGTATCAATTACTACTTTTTCGCGGTGACCTGTTTGTTCATCAGCTTCTTCACGATAAGTAATTCCTTCAATTACATTTTCAAATTTCAGTTTACCGCTGATTTCACTAATGACAACATTGTTGAACGGATCCCATGTACAAATCACATCGCCTTTGGATACTTTCTGTCCGTCTTTTACAGTCAGAGTAGCACCATACGGAACGTTATTGGTAATTAACAGGCGGTCATTCTTCACATCCATAATCCTTACTTCACCTGTACGACCGATAACAACAGGTACTTTAGTTCCATCATTATTTTCAGCCAGCACGGTTCTTAATCCATCGAACTGAATCGTACCATCGAATTTAGCCATCAGTGAAGATTCAACCGATGCGGAACCCGCAACACCACCCACGTGGAAAGTACGCAGAGTAAGCTGCGTACCCGGTTCACCGATTGACTGGGCAGCGATGATACCAACGGCATCACCTTTCTGTGCAGTATAACCTGTAGCAAGATTCTTACCATAACATTTCACACATACTCCTCTTTTGCTTTCGCAGGTAAGTACAGAACGGATTTCAACTGTTTCAATTCCGGCTTCTTCAATTTTCTTAGCAACTTCTTCGGTGATCTCTATTCCTCCATTTGCAATGATCTTATCAGTTGCGGGATCATAAACATCATGAAGGGAAACACGACCTAGAATACGATCATATAATGGTTCTACGATATCTTCATTATCCTTCAATGCCGTAGTGGCAATACCTCTCAACGTTCCGCAATCTTCTTCCTTGATTACAACATCCTGCGCAACGTCCACGAGACGCCGGGTCAGGTAACCGGCATCAGCTGTTTTAAGAGCTGTATCCGCAAGACCTTTACGTGCACCATGCGTTGAGATAAAATAATCAATACATTCAGACCTCCCTTA
The DNA here is from genome assembly GCA_963711345.1 of uncultured Bacteroidota bacterium. Lineage (GTDB taxonomy): Bacteria > Bacteroidota > Bacteroidia > Chitinophagales > Chitinophagaceae > Puia. Next base: position 3,740,591 of record CAVQDS010000002.1, read on the forward strand.
AAATTTGAAAGGATCGGGTTCTCGATGATTTCACTTCCGGTGGATCCTGATTTCCTTGGTTTGGCCATCAGTCCGCGTATACCTGCCAGCTGTTTAATCTGCTGTTTGGATCCACGGGCACCTGAATCAAGCATCATGTAAACAGAGTTGAATCCCTGTTTGTCAGAACTCAGTTCCCTGATCAGCGTTTCTGTGATCCGTGTATCCACGCGTGACCATATATCCACGATCTGATTATATCTTTCATTATTCGTAATCAGACCCGTATTATAATTATCCCACACTTCATCCACTTCACCTTTCGCATTCACCAGCAATTCTTCCTTGGTATCCGGTATGATGAGGTCATTGATACTGAATGACAATCCTCCGCGGAACGCCATGCGGAATCCAAGCGTTTTAATATCATCAAGGAACTTAGCCGTCTTGGGAACATTGGTCCATTTGATGATATTACCGATGATCTCACGAAGCGATTTCTTGGTAAGCAGCTGGTTTACAAAACCAACTTCCGCAGGTGTATGCTGATTGAAAAGTACCCGGCCTACCGTGGTTTCTAATAATTTCTTCTCAAGAACATCATTCTCGTTTCTTACATTCACCTTTACCTTGATGTATGCATGTAAATCAAGTTGTCCTTCATTATAAGCAATGATCACTTCTTCAGGACTGTAAAAAGCTTTTCCCTCGCCTTTCACTTTTTCTGTTGAAGTAGATTTCTTTCCTTTCGTTATATAATATAATCCCAGTACCATGTCCTGTGAAGGCAGTGTGATTGGTGTACCATTTTGGGGATTCAGAATATTATGGCTTGACAGCATCAGTAACTGAGCTTCCAGCACAGCCGCACTGCTCAGTGGAACGTGCACCGCCATCTGGTCACCATCGAAGTCTGCATTAAACGCAGTACAAACAAGGGGATGCAGCTGAATAGCTTTCCCTTCAATCAGTTTAGGCTGAAATGCCTGAATTGATAACCGGTGAAGTGTTGGAGCACGATTCAGCATAACAGGATGACCTTTCAGAATATTTTCCAGGATATCCCAAACAATGGCTTCTTTGCGGTCAACCAGTTTACGTGCTGATTTAACGGTTTTCACAATACCTCTTTCAATCAGTTTACGAATGATAAACGGCTTGAAAAGTTCAGCAGCCATATCCTTTGGCAATCCGCATTCATGAAGTTTCAGTTCAGGTCCCACAACGATTACTGAACGTCCGGAATAGTCTACGCGTTTTCCGAGAAGGTTCTGACGGAAACGACCCTGTTTTCCTTTCAGTACATCGCTCAATGATTTCAACGCCCTTCCACCCTCCGCTTTAACTGCGTTGGATTTACGGCTGTTATCAAATAGAGAATCGATGGCTTCCTGCAACATTCTTTTTTCATTACGCAGGATTACTTCAGGCGCCTTGATTTCCAGCAAACGTTTGAGACGATTGTTGCGGATGATTACCCGGCGATACAGATCATTTAAATCTGAAGACGCAAACCGGCCGCCATCCAGAGGTACCAGCGGACGAAGTTCTGGTGGTATAACCGGAATATATTGCATAACCATCCATTCAGGACGGTTTGTAATTCTCGTATTCGCATCACGAAAACTTTCAACCACACTCAGACGCTTTAAAGCATCTGCCTTTCGTTGCTGCGAAGTTTCATTGGCAGCAGCCGCGCGCAGGTCAAAACTCAACTGATCGAGATCAATACGCTGTAGCAGATCATGCACAGCTTCAGCGCCCATCTTTGCAATGAATTTTGTCGGATCATCGTCAGGCAGGTATTGATTGTCTTTCGGAAGTGTTTCGAGTATTTCAAGGTATTCTTCTTCCGTCAGCAGGTCGCCCTGGTTCTGGTTTTTATCAGCGCGAATACCCGACTGGATCACTACATATCTTTCATAGTATACTATGCTCTCCAGTTTCTTTGAACTCATTCCCAGCAGATAGCCGGTTTTGTTCGGAAGACTTTTGAAATACCAGATATGAACAACCGGTACAACCAGTTTAATATGTCCCATACGTTCCCTGCGAACTTTCTTTTCAGTTACTTCCACACCGCAGCGGTCACATACGATCCCTTTATAACGGATCCTTTTATATTTTCCACAGGCACATTCGTAATCCTTAACGGGCCCGAATATGCGCTCGCAGAACAAACCATCCCTTTCGGGTTTGTAGGTTCTGTAGTTTATGGTTTCAGGCTTTAAAACCTCTCCATAAGATCTTTCCAGAATGGAATCGGGAGAAGCAAGCCCGATGGTAATTTTTGAGAAAGTGGCTTTGGGACGATTTTCTTTTTTAATAGCCATATGTTAATATCAGGTTTTTAAAAGATAAGTTACCACCCATGCATTTACAAAGCAGTTTGAAGCAGGATGAATTCACCCCTTTTCGCAACTTACTTTGTTGAAAATCAATAATTTACAGAGAAAATGATTCTGAAAATGCCAGCATAAGGAGGGCAAAGGTACGTGCTTTGTATTAATTTACCAAGATATGGTATTCACCCCAGCCAGGTAATTCAGACCCCTGGAAAGGTGCCGGTTTTGGGGCTTTTTTCCAGGTCCGCATAGTAAAAAGAGATCGTCAGCATGGAAAATAATAAATAAGGAGTAAGGTAACGTTCTTCATAAAAAGGGTAAAGAAGAAACCGTACCAGAACCACTGCACAAATTGTATAAAAAATATAATTCACTTCCTGTTTCCAGTTGAAGCCTCGGCTGAGTCCTGAAAAGATAAACAGTACAAAGAGGTACATAAAAAAAGAACCAGGAATTACATAAAAGTAGAGACCAACACTTTTTAAATACTGCTCTGGTGGTTCTGAAAAATTAGAATCCATAAACCAAAGGAAATGATGGGTGGCGGTCAGATTGACAAGCAGGGCAACCCCTGTCAGTCCGAGAGACGAAATGATATATTTTTTTGTATCCAGTTTATTTGTAAAATTTCTGACAGGCCATTTCCATAAAGCGAAAAGAAATATCAATTCCGGAACCACATTATCAAGACGCGTACAAATTGCCAGCATAAAGAGAGAATACCAAAGGAATTTACTTCTTCCATCGTAAATCAGAAAAACTGCATTCAACAAAATGAAACAGGATAAAGAATCAGGTGTAGAAAGTCTGGCTAACAGGAGCGTCGGAAAAATTAACATGCAGGCCATACTTACCAAAAAAGTTTTTATCGGATCCAGATGTTTTATGGTAATCTGCCATATACTGAGACCGATCAGAAAATAGCAAAGCAGGGATGGGACGAGGGTCGCATGGATATAGGAAAATCCCAGTTTATGAAAAGCCAAAACCAACAGCACATACAAGGGTTTGATCCTGTACCTTTCGAATATCATTTGATTGACTCCGCTGATCCGGTCTGCGTGATCCTGATATTCCTTTGGCGGAAGTTCCTGCCGAAGAACTTCCTTTGTTCTTTCTACAACGCCCTCCATGGAACCCTGTTCTTTTTCTATAACAAGGGCAATATAAAATGGCATATCTCCATTATGTCCGGGTAATTTTGATAAACAAAATGTTATCAGGAAAAGTGCCAGGACATAAAAGAGTAATGCATTTCTTGAAAACATATATTAATATTTTGTCCGCTGCATTCCCTGATCCCTTTTCATCTGCTCGCCATTCCTTTCCAGAAACTTTTCCCTGATTATTTTTTGAACTGGAACATCCCTGATTTTACTTTCAAGCCAGGAAATAATATCCAGGTAAACAAAAGCACGTGTCTCGAATCGATTTTTTTCATAGGTCTTCAGCCTTGCTAATAATTTCGGGAATTCAGGCTTGAGCTTTGAAGGTTCCAGTTTAAATGATTTTCTAAGAAATCGGAATATTTCCTCCTCCACCTTACTCAGGTTTTCCATTTTTGCCATGAATCTGTAAACTGATTTAATCAGGTATTCCAATAAATTCTCATTTCCTAATTCATAGTGTGCAATCAGATGCAGTAATCTTGAATAACATTGCAGATCCGTTCGAAGGTCCATCTTCCAGTTAATGATCTTATTAAGGTATTTAATGGTATGCTCATAATCACCGCTGCCAAAATATAGGCTGGCAAATTTGTAATAGAAAATAAGTATCCGGTGCCTGTCCAGATAGATTTCATATTCTTTAAGTTTTTCTTCTATATAGGGAACCAGGGCCAGTCCTTCTGTAAATGTACCGTCAATGAAATGCTGATTGATTTTTGCGATATGCAGATAAACGAAAGTCTGTATACGGTTGTTATCATTTTCCTGGACAGCTTCCGAATGAAAAAACTTTTCAAAACGGATGAGTGTTTCCAGAAATTTTGGATAGTTCAGCAGGTCGAAATGTGCGCCCAGCAGGTTGTGCATGCCTTTAATATAGTGAGCAGTTTCTATCGTAATCATGGCAGGTTCCTTGTCGAATAATTCAACCCAGCGATGGGTGTAACGGTAGTATGACAGAAAATCCTGTCCGATAAAAGCAAACCAGCTATAACTCTGGAACAGATAGAGATTTTCATAGAACCCATTTACCGCAGGCATTTTTGCGGGGAGTCTGGATTCGAAGAATTCCTTCACTGCGATTTCATCTTTTTCGTTTCGGGCTACGCCGTGCTGTATATACCATCCATATAGCTGAAGCGAAAGACTGGAAAGTACTCCTGCCTGGAGAATCTGTTCATTCACAGCATGCATTTCTTCAGCCAGTCTGCCGGCCCTGTCCTGCATACTGCGCGTAATGTGAAGTGCTTCGATTTTTTGTTCGAAGAAAAGGGTCTCGAGCACATAACTATATTGATGGAATTCACGGCCCATTTCCTTTATCTTGTCAAGTACTTTCAGGCTTTGCAAATACAACCCCTGATTATAGAGGATCTCAGCATAATCGAGCTGTTCATGCAGCTGAAGAAAAATATTATTCTCTCCTCTTATCAGGCGGAGGCTGGAAAGAATCTGTTTATACAGATGGGCTTTTACATTCGAAAGCTGCTGTTTGCTAAGGCGTTTGTTTTTAGTGAGAAGCTCCGTTTCATCATACACGTCCATTTTATCGAGCGCATCGAATAAATAGACGATTTTCAGGTCCTCGGAAGCTGTATTTCGCTTAACATACAATTTGAAATTGCGTTTCTCAGACTTTTTCAGAGATTTAACAAGTTGAAACAAAGTATCAGATGAACGGTTGGGCATCGTAATTTGAAACGTCTGAATTAAGGACTGGAGCGGGTTTCAGCAGTTGAACCCCCATTTCTGAGCTGTAATTCAAACAGGATTTTGATTTGTATACTGAATCAAACAAAAATAACTTCGATTCAACTCATTTCCCAAAACGATATGAAATCCGATAAAATTTACATTTTCGATACCACCCTGCGAGACGGGGAACAGGTTCCTGGCTGTAAACTGAATACAAAGGAAAAGCTGGAACTGGCCCTGGAACTTGAACACCTGGGGGTGGATATCATCGAAGCGGGTTTCCCGATATCCAGTCCGGGGGATTTTCATTCCGTCGAAGAGATCTCAAAAGTGGTTCGCCATGCCAGCGTATGTGCATTGAGCCGTGCAGTAAAGGCTGATATTGAAGTTGCTGCAGATGCTCTGAAAAATGCCAAACATCCCCGGATCCATACCGGGATAGGTACTTCAGACTTCCATATCAAATCCAAATTCAATTCCAACCGGGAAGAAATCATTGAAAGAGCTGTTCAGGCTGTGAAATGGGCAAAGAATCGGGTAGGTGATGTAGAGTTTTATGCTGAAGATGCCGGACGCACAGAGAATGCATACCTGGCTCGTGTGATCGAAGCGGTAATAAAAGCCGGCGCCACGGTAGTTAATATTCCGGATACTACGGGATACTGCCTCCCCTATCAGTACGGTGAAAAAATTGCTTACCTCGTTAACCATGTAAAAAATATAGACAAGGCCATAATATCATGCCATTGTCATAATGACCTTGGTCTTGCAACTGCAAATTCTATATCCGGAATTATTGCGGGGGCGCGACAAATAGAATGTACCATTAATGGCCTGGGGGAAAGGGCCGGCAATACTGCCCTGGAAGAAGTAGTCATGATCATACGCCAGCACGCGGATCTGGGATTTAAAACAAGCATTAAAACCCAGTCGCTGAACCCCATGAGCCGGCTGGTTGCAGATACCATGCGCATGCCGGTGCAACCCAATAAAGCCATCGTGGGAGCTAATGCATTCTCTCATTCATCGGGAATTCACCAGGATGGATTCCTGAAAGACGCACTTACATATGAAATCATAAATCCTGATGAAGTGGGTGCAGATGGTTCAAAAATTGTACTGACTGCAAGAAGTGGCCGCAGTGCTCTTGCCCACCGTTTCCGGATTATCGGATATGAATTCACACGCAACGAAATTGATGTCCTCTATGTGGAATTTCTTCGGTTGGCTGACACAAAAAAAGAAGTAGGTGAAGAAGATTTACATGCACTCGCTAAAGTTGCCGTGAGCGCCTGATAACGCAAGATCAAGCCATTAAAAATTTTATGAAAGCAAAAACTCTTTTCGAAAAAATCTGGGACCCTCATGTGGTGAAAACCATTGAAGAAGGTCCTTCCGTTTTATATATCGACAAACATCTTATACATGAAGTTACCAGTCCCCAGGCCTTCAAAGGGCTGGATGACAGAGGCCTTCCCGTCTTTCGTCCTCAACAAATCGTTGCTACGGCTGATCATAATGTTCCTACCGAAAATCAACACCTTCCCATTAAAGAGGCGCTTTCACGGGTTCAGGTAGATACCCTGGAGAAAAACTGTAAAAAATTCGGAATCGAACTATATGGTCTCGGACATCCTTACCAGGGAATTGTTCACGTAATCGGGCCGGAACTCGGTATTACTTTACCGGGAATGACTATTGTTTGTGGGGATAGTCATACATCTACCCATGGCGCTTTCGGAACCATTGCATTTGGCATTGGTACCAGTGAAGTGGAAATGGTGATGGCTACCCAGTGTCTTATGCAAACCCGTCCCAGGCTGATGCGAATCAATGTGGAAGGAAAACTGAATCCGGGTGTTTTATCTAAAGACATCATACTATACATTATTTCTAAAATTTCTGCCAGCGGTGCTACAGGATTTGCGGTGGAATATGCCGGATCAGCCATCCGCAATCTCTCCATGGAAGCCAGGATGACGATTTGTAATATGAGTATTGAAATGGGTGCACGTTGTGGGCTGATCGCTCCCGATGAAACTACTTTTGCTTATATCAAAGGAAGGAAATTTGCACCACAGGGACCTGAATGGGACAAATCCCTTGCTTTTTGGAAAACACTGTTTACCGATCACAAAGCAGCATTCGATATTGAGATTGATATTAATGCATCAGAAATTGAACCAATGATCACCTACGGAACAAATCCGGGCATGGGTATTGGAATTTCCGGCCATATTCCCAATCTGCGGGATGTGGAGGAAAAAGAAAAACTATCTTTTGAGAAATCACTTCTTTATATGGGACTTGAACCTGGCATGGGTATCAAGGGGAAAAAAGTAGATTATGTTTTTATCGGAAGTTGTACGAACAGCCGGATTGAAGACTTGCGTCTGGTGGCTTCCTTTGTAAAAGGAAAACAAAAAGCAAAAGACGTCCAGGTATGGATTGTTCCCGGCAGCAAACAGGTCGAAAAACAAGCGCAGCTGGAAGGGATCGATAAAATATTTGAAGATGCGGGTTTCCTTCTTCGTCAGCCAGGCTGCTCTGCCTGCCTGGGAATGAATGAAGATAAAATCCCTGCGGGCAAATATTGCATATCCACCAGCAACAGGAATTTCGAGGGCCGCCAGGGTCCAAATGCAAGGACATTTTTAACCAGTCCGCTGACTGCGGCCGCAGCCGCGATCACTGGCAGGGTAAGTGATGTTAGGGAGCTTATTTGAGTGTGGAAGTGTGGTAGTGTGGTAGTGTGGTAGTGAATTTAAAAAATAATTTTCTTGATTAAAAAATGAAAAATGGAATGGTGATATTGATTTAGTCTTTGGGAATGTAGTTCAAAATCAAAAATGACGAGCTTCACAACCACACTACCACACTACCACACTTCCACACTTTACAAGATGAAAGCAATTAATAAAATAGTGAGTGCCGCTGTTCCGCTCAACATCGAAAACATCGATACTGATCAGATCATTCCTGCCCGCTTTCTAAAAGCAACCAGCAGGGATGGATTTGGTAAAAATCTTTTTCGCGACTGGCGTTATGAAAACGACGATGAACATAAACCAAGAAAAGAATTTGCATTGAATGATATCCGCTATGCAGGGAAAATTCTTGTCGCGGGAAAAAATTTCGGATGTGGTTCTTCACGGGAACATGCTGCCTGGGCTATCAAAGATTATGGATTCGATGTAGTTGTTAGCAGCTTCTTTGCCGACATTTTTAAAAACAACGCGCTCAATAATTTTTGTCTGCCGGTAACTGTGAGCGAAGATTTTCTAAAAGAAATATTTGATGCCATCAGCCGCGACGCTTCAGTCAAAATTTCAGTGGATCTCGAAAATCAGTCCATAAGTTTTCCCGGAAAAGACGGCAAAACATTGAAGTCATCATTCGAGATCAGCCATTATAAAAAAACATGTCTCCTTAATGGATATGACGATATTGATTATCTGTTAAGTATGAAAGAAGAAATTACTTCTTTCGAAAATAAACCGCTCACCCACCCGAATTCTATATGAAAAAAAACATTGTTGTTATTGAAGGCGATGGAATAGGACCCGAAGTCACACGCCAGGCAGTAAAAGTACTCAATGCCATTGCTGAATGCTTTCATCATTCATTTGAATACCGTTATTGCCTGATGGGCGCCATCGCAATTGACAAAACCGGCAACCCGCTTCCAGATGAAACGATATCGCTGGCCATGGAAAGTGATGCCATTCTATTTGGCGCAATCGGACACCCGAAATATGATAATGATCCGTCGGCAAAAGTGCGTCCCGAACAAGGTCTCCTGAAGCTGAGAAAATCCCTGCAACTCTTTGCAAATATCCGTCCGGTAAGTACTTATCCTTCCCTGCACCATCTTTCACCATTGAAATCAAAAAATATTGAAGGAGTTGATTTTATTATTTACAGGGAACTTACAGGTGGTATTTATTTTGGAAAGAAAGAAACAAGTGCTGACCAGTCCAGCGCTTCAGACGAATGCAGTTATAGCAGGGAAGAAATAGAACGCATTGCCCACCTCGCTTTCAAACAGGCTTCGCAGCGCAGGAAAAAATTAACCCTCGTTGACAAAGCAAACGTATTGGAAACTTCCAGGCTTTGGCGTAAAGTGGTACAGGAAATTTCCAAAAGCTATCCCGACGTCAGCCTGGACTTTCTTTTCGTGGACAATGCAGCCATGCAGATCATTGTCAATCCTAAACAATTCGATGTGATTCTGACGGAGAATATGTTTGGCGATATTCTTAGTGATGAAGCCAGTGTAATCAGCGGATCCCTGGGTTTACTTCCCTCTGCTTCCGTTGGTAAAGGACCTGCGCTGTTTGAACCCATACATGGTTCATATCCGCAGGCTGCAGGTAAAGATATCGCCAACCCACTGGGGTCAATACTCTCTGCTGCCATGATGCTGGATCATTTTGAGTTGCATAAAGAAGCAGCGCTTGTACGGGAAGCCGTGGAATGGACTCTGATCAATGGTTTTGTAACCAAAGACATCGATCCTGTGAATTTCTATTTTACCACCACTATTGGTGAACTGATCAGTGATTACCTGGTTGGAAAAATATCTGGTTCCGAGCTCAATCAGGAAAATATTGCGCTTAGGAAGTCAACGATAATTTAGTTCTTTGTTTTATAAATAGCGGTTCGTATATTCGCATTCAACACGTCTCATGTTGCTAAGCAGTATATATAATAACGTTTTGATTTCACGCCTTGTGGTGGTCATTATTATTATTATATCTGTTCTTCCCGGAGGCGGTTGATCGCGTTAAAATTTCAAAATCATTATAACGACCCGCCTCAAAGGCGGGTTTTTTTTTATTCAAATGAACATGACAGAACTCAACAAATATTCCAGGACATTAACTCAGGATGAAACACAACCCGGTGCTCAGGCAATGTATTATGCTATTGGCTTTACAGAAGATGACTTCAAAAAAGCACAGGTGGGTATTGCCAGTATGGGCTGGGATGGAAATCCCTGCAATATGCATCTGAACGACCTCGCCAAATCAGTAAAAGCCAGCGTAAATAAGACAGATTTGCTGGGATTGATATTTCATACCATTGGCGTAAGTGATGGTATGAGTATGGGCACCGATGGAATGCGGTATTCTCTTGTCAGCCGTGATATTATTGCAGACAGCATTGAAACCAATGCGGGTGCCCAATATTATGATGCGGTCGTCACCATTGCGGGTTGTGACAAAAATATGCCGGGTTCAATAATGGCTATGGGCCGATTGAATCGACCAGGTATCATGTTATACGGAGGAACCATCGCGCCGGGTCACTACAAGGGTCAGGACCTGAATATCGTTTCAAATTTTGAGGCCCTGGGACAAAAAATCGCCGGCAACCTGAGTGAGGCGGATTTCAAAGCCATTGTCAGAAACAGCTGTCCGGGCGCAGGAGCCTGTGGCGGCATGTACACGGCAAATACAATGGCTTGCGCCATTGAAGCCCTGGGCATGAGCCTCCCCTATTCTTCTTCCAATCCGGCTTTGAGTGATGATAAACAAAAAGAATGCGCGGCCATTGGAGACGCTATTAAATTATTACTTGAGAAAGATATTAAGCCAAGAGATATCATGACAAGTAAGGCATTTGAAAACGCTATTACCGTAGTGATGATACTTGGAGGCTCTACCAACGCTGTGCTGCATTTGATTGCAATGGCAAAGAGTGTCGACATTCCACTTACACTGGATGATTTCCAAACGATCAGCAACAAGACTCCTATGCTGGCTGATTTTAAACCCAGCGGGAAATATTTAATGGAAGATCTGCATCAGTACGGAGGCGTGCCTGCTGTAATGAAATATCTGCTGAAGAATGGTTTGTTGCATGGAGAATGCCTGACAGTGACAGGAAAGACAGTTGCTGAAAATTTACAGTCTGCGCCCGATCTCGATTTTAACCAGCAAAAAATTATTATGCCACTTGACAAACCCCTCAAGGTAACAGGGCACTTGCAAATCCTTTATGGAAATCTTGCTGAAGGGGGTAGTGTTGCAAAGATCACAGGTAAGGAAGGAGAACGTTTTGAAGGAACAGCAAGGGTTTTTGATGGCGAACACGATTTGATCCGGGGTATTCAGTCAGGGAAAGTACATGCGGGAGATGTGGTTGTGATCCGGAACATCGGACCAAAAGGCGCACCCGGTATGCCTGAAATGCTGAAACCAACAGGTGCCATCATAGGTGCAGGCCTTGGAAAAACAGTCGCGCTTATCACAGACGCACGCTTTAGTGGTGGCACGCATGGATTCGTTGTTGGGCATATTACCCCGGAAGCTTACGAAGGGGGGCTACTCGCTCTGGTGGAAGATAATGATATCATTGAAATCGATGCTCTCAAAAATTCCATCACTTTAAAAGTGAAAGATGAAGTGATCGCCGAAAGAAGAAAAAAATGGAAAAAGCCTGCTCCCAAAGCAACAAAAGGTGTACTATTTAAATATGCCCAGGTTGTAAAAGATGCTTCTCAGGGATGTGTAACTGATGAAGCGTAAGAAAGTATGGGAGTATGGGAGTGAAATTAAAATACGGTCAACGGTCAACGGTCAACGGTCAACGGTCAACGGTCAACGGTCAATAAAAGAATTTTAAATAAGAAAATGTATGGAAACGCTCGAAGTGAAAAAAAATAAAGCAGCAAAGGCAAAACATGCCATTCGGAAATTGTCCGGTTCAGCTGCTTTGCTGGAAGTATTTCTTTCAGAAAAAGTTGATACTATTTTCGGGTATCCGGGCGGAGCCATCATGCCTATTTATGATGCACTGTACGACTACCAGCAAAAAATGAATCATGTGCTTGTCCGTCATGAACAGGGCGCTATCCATGCTGCACAGGGTTATGCGAGAACTTCAGGAAAAACTGGAATTGTATTTGCAACGAGCGGACCGGGTGCTACAAATCTTGTAACCGGTCTCGCAGACGCCATGATCGACAGTACTCCGCTGGTTTGTATTACCGGTCAGGTATATGCGCATTTACTGGGAACAGATGCTTTCCAGGAAACGGATGTCATAAATATCACTACGCCGGTCACGAAATGGAATTACCAGATTACGGATGCAACAGAAATTCCTTCTGTACTGGCCAAAGCATTTTATATAGCAGCGAGTGGAAGACCAGGACCTGTACTCATAGATATTACCAAAAATGCCCAGATCCAGGAATTTGAATATGAAGAATATCAGCCTAGTGAACATATTCGCAGTTACAGACCCAAACCCATCGTCCGAAAAAAGTTTGTTGAAGAAGCAGCCAGATTGATAAACGAAGCAAAAAAACCTTTTGTGATTTTCGGACAGGGAGTAATACTCGGGCACGCTGAAAATGAATTTAAAAACTTCCTGGATAAATCTGGCATCCCTGCCGCCTGGACTATCCTGGGCATGAGCGCCATTCCAACCGATCATCCCCTGGCAGTCGGAATGCTGGGTATGCATGGCAACTACGGACCCAATGTACTTACTAATGATTGTGATGTTTTAATTGCCATAGGCATGCGATTCGATGATCGTGTAACAGGACGTCTGGATAAATATGCAAAACAGGCTAAAGTAATTCACCTGGATATCGATCCGGCTGAAATAGATAAGAATGTGAAATCAACCGTTCCTGTTTGGGGGGACTGCAAAGAAACCCTTCCCCTGCTTACACATTTGATTGAGAAGAAAACGCATAAAGAATGGCTACAGAAATTTAAGGACTACCAAAAGCAGGAAGATGAAAAATGTATATATCCTGAAATGCATCCTGTTGATGAAATACTTTCTATGGGTGAAGTAATTGATGCATTGAATGAACTTACGGATGGAAATGCAATTCTGGTTACAGATGTAGGCCAGCACCAGATGGTCACCTGCCGCTATGCAAAATATAATCAGTCACGCAGCAATATTACTTCAGGAGGGCTCGGCACGATGGGGTTCGCGCTACCCGCAGCCATCGGCGCAAAATACGGTGCGCCCGAAAGAACAGTCGTCACTATCGCGGGCGATGGAGGATTTCAGATGACCATACAGGAACTGGGTACCATCATGCAAACCGGGATTGACGTGAAAATTATTGTATTGAATAATCAGTTCCTTGGAATGGTACGTCAATGGCAGGAACTCTTTAACGACAGAAGATATTCCTTTGTGGATATTCAGAGCCCTGATTTTGTGGAAGTGGCAAAAGCTTACCGTATCGAAGGGCAAAAAGTTACAGATAGAAAGCAAATGAATCAGGCATTGAAAAATATGCTGGATCATAAAGGAGCTTACCTGCTTGAAATAATGGTTGGAAAGGAAAACAATGTGTTCCCAATGGTTCCACAGGGATGCAGCGTGAGTGAAATCAGGTTAAGCTGAGAAGAAAGTGTGAGAGTGTGAGAGTGTGAGAGTGTGAGAATGAAATTTAGATACCATAATAGAAAATAAATTATTCATCAGCGTTAGGCGTTCCGCGTTAAGCGTTAAGCTTTTTAAGTTATGCTAAAAAAAGAATTCACTATAACGGTTTACACAGAAAATCAGATCGGATTGCTCAACCGTATTGCGATCATATTCTCCAGAAGAAAGATCAATATTGAAAGCATGAACACCTCCCCTTCTGAAATCGAAGGAATTCACCGCTTCACAATTGTCATCAATGAAACGGAAGAAGTTGTAAAAAAACTTTGTCGCCAGATTGAAAAACAGGTCGAAGTACTGAAGGCATATTTTAACCAGAACGATGAAATAGTCTGGCAGGAACTTGCCTTGTATAAAGTATCTACCGATCAGATCGTGGAGAAAGTAAAAGTAGAACGGCTGCTGAGAAAGTATGGAGCAAGAGCGGTCGTTATACGGAAAGATTATACCGTTTTTGAAACTACCGGACACAGGGAAGAAACTGACGGACTGCTGGAAGCTTTGGAGCCTTATGGAGTTATAGAATTTGTACGCAGCGCAAGAGTAGCTATTATAAATGCAAGCAGCGGTTTTCATGAAAAACTTAAAGAATTCGAACAGACAGAACCGGGTGAAGAACTGATTGAGAATGAATATCTGGATAAACAGGATGAAGTTTTCACAATGTAGAAAGCCAACTTAAAACTAAACAAGTGTGGTAGTGTGGTAGTGTGGTAGTGTGGTAATGCGTAAACGAAATGAAAAACTTATGAAAGTTGACACCTGACGATAAATTAAAAATTGCAAATTAAAATTATAAAAAGCTTTAGGCTTTAAGCTTTAGGCTTAAAAAATAACAATTAACATATTAATAATTAACAATTAAAAAAATGGCACAATTAAATTTCGGCGGAGTAGTAGAAACGGTTGTAACCCGTGAAGAATTCCCGTTATCGAAAGCTCAGCAGGTTCTCAAAGATGAAGTAGTGGCTGTTATCGGATACGGTGTGCAGGGGCCGGGACAGGCTTTGAACCAGAAAGATAATGGCATCAATGTAATAGTAGGTCAGCGTAAAAATTCGAAGACCTGGGATAAAGCAGTGCGCGATGGATTCGTTCCCGGCAAAACACTTTTCGAAATTGAAGAAGCACTGGAAAAAGGAACCATCATATGTTATTTACTCAGCGATGCAGCGCAGATTGAATTATGGCCAACGGTTAAAAAACATCTGACCAAAGGAAAAGCCCTGTATTTTTCTCATGGCTTCGGAATCACATTTAAAGAACAAACAGGAATCATACCTCCTGCCGATGTGGACGTTTTCCTCGTGGCTCCAAAAGGTTCCGGAACTTCACTGAGAAGAATGTTCCTGCAGGGCCGGGGCCTCAATAGTAGCTATGCAATCTTTCAGGATGCAACCGGAAAAGCAAAAGACCGCGTAATCGCACTGGGTATTGCCGTCGGAAGCGGATACCTTTTTGAAACAAATTTTAAGAAAGAAGTATACAGCGACCTGACCGGAGAACGCGGTACACTTATGGGCGCCATACAGGGAATCTTCGCCGCACAATACCAGGTACTGCGTGACAAAGGTCATACGCCATCCGAAGCTTTTAACGAAACCGTTGAAGAACTTACCCAAAGCCTCATGCCCCTGGTCGCAGAAAACGGAATGGACTGGATGTACGCCAACTGCTCAACAACCGCACAACGCGGCGCACTTGACTGGTGGAAAAAATTCCGCGATGCAACTGCACCGGTATTCAAAGAATTGTACGAAAGTGTGGCAGCAGGAAAAGAGTCACAACGTTCGATCGATAGCAACAGCAAACCTGACTATCGCGAAAAACTCGAAGTAGAATTAAAGGAATTAAGGGATAGTGAAATGTGGCAGGCAGGAAAAACAGTCAGGAGCCTTCGCCCGGAAAACCAACCCGCACCGGTTCTTAAATCAGATAAGAAGCAGGCTGAAAAAGTATAAATATGGAAACATCAACACATGCTGTTTCGCTGGATGTTGCAGCAGCAGCTGAAAGATTAAAAAAAGTAGTTATAAGAACACCCCTGATTTTAAATCAGAATTTATCACGAAGATATCAGTGCAATGTTTATCTGAAACGGGAAGACCTTCAGGTAGTGCGATCTTATAAAATCAGGGGTGCGTATAATATGATGAGTAGTCTTCCGGATGAAATTCTGAAAAAAGGTGTTGTATGTGCCAGCGCAGGAAACCACGCTCAGGGATTCGCATATTCCTGCAAAAAACTAAATGTGAAGGGTGTCGTTTTCATGCCGATCATTACTCCCAAACAAAAAGTGGATCAGACAAGAATGTTCGGTGAAAATTACGTCGAGATAAAACTCATCGGGGATACTTTTGATGACTGCGCAGTGGCTGCTAAAAAATACACTACAGAAAATCAAATGGTCTTTATTCCTCCGTTTGAAGATCTGCGGATCATTGAAGGACAGGCAACCGTAGCACTCGAAATTCTGGAAGATCTTTCAGACATCGATTTCCTTTTTGTTCCTGTCGGAGGAGGTGGTCTGGCTTCAGGTACGGGCACTTATTTTAAAACTTATTCTCCCAAAACGAAGATCATCGGTCTCGAACCGGAGGGTGCACCTTCTATGGCAGAGGCATTTAAAGCAGGACAACCCGTAACACTGGAAAAAATCGACCGCTTTGTGGACGGAGCTGCTGTTAAGAGAACAGGCGACCTTACTTTTTCGATCTGTCAGGAAATGCTTGATGAACTGGATCTTGTTCCTGAAGGCCGTATCTGTACGACCATTCTGAAACTTTATAATGAAGAAGCGATCGTTGTAGAACCAGCAGGTGCTTTATCCATCGCAGGCCTGGAAAAAAGAGCAGAAGAGATCAAGGGTAAGACAGTCGTTTGTGTTGTAAGTGGAAGCAATAATGATATCGACCGGATGCCGGAAATAAAAGAGAGATCACTTCAGTATGAAGGACTGAAACATTATTTCCTTATCCGCTTCGCACAACGCCCGGGAGCACTGAAAGAGTTTGTAAATAACGTACTCGGACCAACTGATGATATCACCCGTTTTGAATATATGCAGAAGACCGATAAAGAGTCCGGGCCGGCTGTAGTGGGCATTGAACTCGCAAGCAGGGCGGATTACGAAGTGCTGTTGGAAAACATGAAAAAATATCAGATTGATTATACGGAAATAAATAAGAACGATACTTTATTCAGCCTGCTGGTTTAAAAGGAAAAAGTAAAAAATCAAAAGGAAAAAAGTCAGTATCAGGCAAAAGAACGAGAACAATCGCTCGGCGTTAAGCGTTTGGCTTTAAGCCTTACACCTTGAGCTTTAAGCCTTTTTACTTTTGAATTTTGATTTTTTACTTAATGAAATATCAGTTTTTTTATATATTTTTAAACGAATCGCTCCTCCCCTTAGAAAAATCATTTGAACACGATTGTATTGATGCCATTTCACAGCTTAACCGATAAAAATGGAACAAAATCAAGGATTATATCATCCTTCTTTTGAGCGTGATGCTTGTGGCATCGGGTTTGTCGCCAACATCAAGGGCTATAAGTCTCACCAGATCATCTCGGACGCGCTGACCATCCTCGAGAATATGGAACATCGCGGTGCCTGCGGATGCGAAAGCAATACCGGAGACGGGGCAGGCATAATGATCCAGACGCCTCATGAATTCTTTTTTGATGAATGTATCCGGCTGGGTTTTCACCTGCCTGCCTATGGTAAATATGGTGTGGGTATGATATTCTTTCCAAGGGACCTGATGCTAAAGGAAGAATGCAGGGATATTTTCAACCGTGCTGCAGATAAACTGGGACTCGAAGTACTTGGATACCGTAAAGTGCCCGTGAATCCTGACGGAATAGGACCTACCGCTCTATCTGTTGAGCCGGATATTGAACAGGTTTTTATAGCCAGCCCCGATCATGTTAATGATCCTGAAGAATTTGAACGCAAGCTGTTCATACTTCGGAACTATGCAAGCCACACCATTCAGAATTCGGTAAAGAAAGACCCGATCGGATTTTATCTTGCATCACTATCTTATAAAACAGTTGTATATAAAGGTCAGCTCACAAGTCTCCAGGTGAGAAATTATTTTCCTGACCTGAATAATAACCGGATCGTTTCTGCATTCGGACTCATCCATTCTCGTTTTGCAACGAATACTTTTCCTTCCTGGAAACTTGCACAGCCTTTCCGCTATATCGCTCATAACGGCGAGATCAATACAGTACAGGGAAACCTGAACTGGCTGAAGACAAGTGAAAAAGTATTTGAATCCCCTTTCTTTACGAAAGAGGAAATGGAAATGCTTCTTCCCCTGATTACTGACGGACAGTCCGATTCCGCCTGTCTCGATAATATGATTGAACTGCTGCTTCTTTGTGGCCGCTCACTTCCCCATGTGATGATGATGCTGATACCCGAAGCATGGGATGAAAATGATCAGATGGATCCGGTGAAGAAAGCGTTTTATGAATTCCATGCTTCACTGATGGAACCCTGGGATGGGCCGGCATCCATTTCTTTTACGGATGGAAAAATGATTGGCGCAACACTTGACAGAAACGGACTCCGTCCTTCCCGTTATTGTGTAACCACCGATGATCGTGTCATCATGGCTTCTGAAACCGGTGTTCTTCCTATTGAGCAAAAGATGATACGTGAGAAAGGAAGACTTCAACCAGGAAAAATGTTCGTAGTGGATATGGAACAGGGAAGGATCATCAGTGATGATGAAATAAAGAATAAAATCTGTTCATCCACGCCCTATGCAGAATGGCTGAATAAATACAAGATCCGCCTGGAAGAATTACCGGAACCACGGGTGCTGTTTACAGAACTACACCACGATCAGATATTTAAATACCAGAAAGCATTCGGATATACTACAGAAGATATTGAGTCCATCATTGTGCCGATGGCAGTAGACGGAAAGGAACCGATCGGTTCAATGGGTTCGGATATTCCGCTGGCTGTACTCAGCGATGAACCACAGCATCTCAGCAGCTATTTCAAGCAATTATTCGCGCAGGTTACCAATCCGCCCATCGATCCCATTCGGGAAAGACTTGTAATGTCACTCGCAACATTCGCTGGAAATAATGGAAATCTTTTGGTTGAAGAGCCATTGGCCTGCCATTGCGTTGCATTGAAACATCCTGTTCTCTCCAACCATGAACTCGAAAAAATCCGCAGTATTGATACAGGTATCTTCCAAGCCAAAACATTACAGTTATATTTCAGGGCCGACGGAAAGCCAGGCTCTTTGCAGGCTGGCGTGGAAAGACTTTGTCGTTATGCTGTGGATGCCGCCCTCGACGGATTTGAAGTGTTGATATTATCTGACCGGGCAATTGATTCCGATCATGCACCCATACCAACACTGCTGGCTACAGCTGCGGTTCATCACCACCTTATCAGGAAAGGATTGCGTGGACAGGTTGGAATTATTGTGGAAGCGGGCGATGTCTGGGAAGTGCACCACTATGCCTGCCTCATTGGTTTCGGAGCAACAGCCATTAATCCTTATCTGGCACTCGCTACCATTCATGATGCGCGCGTTACAGGAAAACTGGAAACGGATCTGAATCCGGATTACCTTAGGAAAAATTATGTAAAAGCAGTTAACGATGGATTGCTGAAAGTTTTCTCCAAGATGGGCATCTCCACATTACAATCATACCAGGGAGCCCAGATTTTCGAGATCATCGGCCTAAATCATTCCGTAGTTGATAAATATTTTACGGGCGCTACTTCCCGTATCGAAGGCATGGGTCTGGATGAAATTGCCAGGGAAACACTTGCAAAACATTTATTCGCATTCAGCGGTAAAGTTATCCCGGTAGAAAGATTACCAACAGGGGGTGTTTATCAATGGAAAAGAAAAGGAGAATTTCATCTTTTCAACCCGAATACCATTCACTACCTGCAATATTCCACGCACATGAACGATTATACATCGTTCAAAAAATATTCTAAGCTGGTGAATGACCAGATGGAAAAATCTGCAACAATCCGTGGGATGTTCCGGTTCAAAAGAAACCGACCTTCCATCCTGTTGGAAGAAGTAGAGCCAGAAGAAAGCATCCTGAGAAGATTTGCTACAGGTGCGATGAGCTTTGGGTCAATTTCGCATGAAGCCCACTCAACCCTGGCAATTGCCATGAACAGGATCGGTGCGAAAAGTAATACAGGAGAAGGTGGAGAAGATGAATTCCGTTTTGAAACCCTAGAAAACGGAGACTCCATGCGTTCGGCAATTAAACAGGTTGCCTCTGCGAGATTTGGTGTGACAAGCTATTATCTCACACAGGCAGATGAGTTGCAAATAAAAATGGCCCAGGGCGCTAAACCTGGTGAAGGCGGACAATTACCCGGACATAAAGTGGATGAATGGATTGGGAAAGTAAGGCATTCAACACCAGGAGTGGGATTGATATCACCTCCACCCCATCATGATATTTATTCCATCGAAGACCTGGCCCAATTGATCTTTGATCTGAAGAATGCAAATCGCGAAGCCAGGATTAGTGTAAAACTTGTTTCAAAAGCAGGTGTTGGTACTATAGCAGCCGGTGTTGCCAAGGCAAAATCAGATGTAATCCTCATATCAGGACATGATGGCGGTACGGGTGCTTCACCTATCAGTTCTATTCGCCATGCAGGACTTCCATGGGAGCTTGGTCTTGCTGAATCGCATCAGACATTAGTAAAAAATAAATTACGCAGTCGTGTTGTATTACAAACAGACGGACAATTGAAAACCGGACGTGATGTAGCCATCGCTACGTTACTGGGTGCTGAGGAATGGGGTGTGGCGACTGCAGCCCTGGTTGTGGAAGGTTGTATTATGATGCGGAAATGCCATATGAATACATGCCCTGTAGGTGTTGCAACACAGGATCCTGAATTGAGAAAACGTTTTTCAGGTAATGCGGATCATGTGGTGAACCTGTTTAAATTCCTTACCAGGGAATTGAGGGAAATCATGGCAGAACTTGGATTTCGCACGATTGAAGAAATGGTGGGACAAGTAGAATGCATCGAAGTGAATGACAGTCACAAACACTGGAAAACAAAAAAATTAAACCTGTCACCGATACTTTACAAAGAACCGGAATCTATGTATACCGGTATACATCATATGGAGGACCAGGACCACGGGCTCGCAGAAGTTCTTGACTGGAAATTATTAAAAGCAGCCAAACCCGCCATTGAATCAGGGCAAAAAGTTTTTACATCGTTCAAGGTCAAGAATACAGACCGTACAATCGGAACGATTCTTTCCAACGAAATTTCAAAAATATACAAAGCAAAGGGGCTACCTGCAGACAGCATACATTTCAAGCTCACAGGAACCGCAGGACAAAGTTTTGGCGCATTCAACACACATGGTGTTACGCTGGAACTGGAAGGTGATGCAAACGATTATTTCGGAAAGGGACTCTCTGGTGCCCGCCTTATTGTTTATCCTGCGCCGGATGCAGGTTTTGTTCCGGAAGAAAATTTCATCATTGGAAACGTCGCATTCTACGGAGCTACTTCAGGCGAAGCATTTATCCGCGGAAAAGCCGGTGAAAGATTTGCTGTTCGCAATTCCGGCGCTAACGCGGTTGTAGAGGGTATCGGGGATCACGGTTGTGAATATATGACGGGAGGAAGAGTGGTGATACTGGGATCGACCGGTCGCAATTTTGCGGCGGGCATGAGCGGTGGAATTGCGTATGTCTACAATGTGGACGGAAAATTCTCTTCTCTCTGCAACATGGATATGATCGATCTGGATCCATTGAATGAAGAAGACGGGAGGGAAATGAAAGAAATGATTTCACGGCACTTTACATATACAGGAAGTACGGTTGCAAAATTTGTACTGGAAGATTTCGAAAACCAGCTGCGCAACTTTGTTAAAGTGTTTCCAAAGGATTATAAAAAGGTATTGTCTGAAAAGAAAGCCCGCGTGGGCGTCAATTCCTGATTCATAAATTATAAGAACTAATCAATGGGTAAACCGACAGGGTTTTTGGAATATAAGCGTGAACTTCCTTCAAAGCGTCCGGTTCAGGAAAGAAGAAAGGATTATAAGGAATTCGTAAATAAATACGAGCCTGAACAATTGAATAAACAGGCTGCCCGCTGTATGAATTGTGGTATTCCTTTTTGTCACCATGGTTGCCCGCTGGGAAATGTGATTCCTGAATTTAATGATGCTGTTTATCGTAAAGCCTGGCAGGATGCATACGATATCCTTATTTCAACAAATAATTTCCCGGAATTTACGGGTAGAATCTGCCCGGCTCCCTGCGAAACCAGTTGTGTACTTGGAATCAATCAACCTGCTGTAACGATAGAAGAAATAGAAAAGCATATTATTGAGATTGCTTTTGAGAATGGATTTGTAAAAGCAAAACAACCCAATCTCCGCACAGGAAAAAATATTGCGATTGTAGGATCAGGTCCGGCAGGACTTGCTGCTGCTGCGCAGTTGAATTCAGCAGGACATACGGTGACAGTTTTCGAAAGAGATGACGCACCTGGTGGGTTATTGCGATATGGCATCCCGGATTTCAAACTTGAAAAGTGGATTATCGATCGGAGAATTAATATCCTTGAACAGGAAGGAATCATTTTCCGCTCTAATAGCAACGTAGGTGTGGATATCAGCATCAATGAACTAATGCGGGATTTCCATGCCATCGTCCTGAGTGGCGGTTCCACCATTCCAAGAGACTTGCCGGTTCCGGGCCGTGACCTCAAAGGAATTTATTTTGCGATGGATTTTCTAAAGCAGCAAAACAAAAGGATCAGTAATATTCCGGTAATTGAAGAAGACATATTTGCAACTGATAAAAATGTGATAGTTATCGGCGGAGGTGATACAGGAAGTGATTGTGTGGGAACCTCCAACCGTCACGGTGCAAAAATGATTACACAATTCGAATTACTTCCCCAGCCGCCAAAAGACAGGACATCATTTATGCCCTGGCCCACTTATCCAATGATTCTGAAAACAACTTCTTCTCACGAAGAAGGATGTGAAAGACAATGGGCTATGGCAACTAAAGAATTCATAGGTGATGAGAATGGCAATTTGAAATCACTGAAGATTGTTCAGCTGGAATGGAAAATGACTGATGACGGCCGGCCGGCAAGGTTTGTAGAAGTACCGGGAACAGAACAGATCATTCCCTGTGAGCTCGCATTACTGGCTATGGGATTTGTGCATCCGCAACAGGAGGGACTGGTGAATGATCTGGGTGTGGAACTTGATGAAAGGGGTAATGTAAAAGCCAGTGAGAAATCCTATCAGACCAATGTTGAAAAAATATTTTCCGCCGGAGATATGCGCCGTGGTCAGTCACTTGTCGTATGGGCCATTAGTGAAGGCAGGGAATGTGCGCGTAAAGTAGATGAATTCCTTATGGGTACTTCACTCCTCGAAACCAGGGATCATTCGCTGATTGGAGTTACGTTTTAAGCTTAAAGCCTAAAACTTCTTTTTGGATCACTGATAATAATTCATAATTTAATTTTTCCCTTCTATATATAAAGTTTTATGTTTTAACCTTAAAGAGGCATTCAGCTTTAAGCTTTCGGCTTTAGGCTTAATTGGCGTATTATTTATATTAATTTGCATTATTATCATAAACCGGATGAAGATTGGGAAAATGCTATTCCAGACGGCGGATTATTACATACCATCAATCAGTTCCAAATGCAAAAAAATATTTCAAGAAAAAAATTCCTTGCAGCAATTCCGGTGATAGCCTCTTTACCTGGAATTTTACACACAATGAAAAAAGAAAAATTTTATAAATTATCCTTCAGCACGCTCGGTTGTCCCGACTGGTCCTTTGATAAAATCATTGATTTTGCAAAAGCAAATAATTATGAGGGTATTGAAGTTCGCGGGATCATGCGTGAAATGGATCTCACTAAAGTACCTGAGTTTTCTACTCCGGAGGCGATCGTCGTTACATTGAAAAAAATGAAGG
This sequence comes from uncultured Bacteroidota bacterium, assembly GCA_963711345.1. GTDB lineage: Bacteria > Bacteroidota > Bacteroidia > Chitinophagales > Chitinophagaceae > Puia. The sequence continues at coordinate 3,764,208 of CAVQDS010000002.1, forward strand.
ACCGCGATTTGGTTTTTGTTGATCTGGGTTCATCAGCTGCGATGCATTTACCGAAGGGTGATGAAAGAACAAAAAACCTGGATGAGGGAAAAAGATTTATTGATCTCGCCCAAAAACTTAATTGTCCCTTTATACGCGTATTTCCCAATCAGTTGCCGAAGGACCGCGACCGGCAGGAGTCGATCAATTTAATTATTGAAGGATTGCATGAGCTCGGTGAATATGCATCTGGTAAAAACGTAACGGTGCTGCTGGAATCGCATGGTGAGCTCATCTACAAAAAAGATCTGTTGGCTGTAATGGAAGGAGCTTCGAATGCTCATGTAGGACTGGTGTGGGATATCTGTAATATGTGGAGTGTTACGAAAGAATCCCCGGATGAAGTGTATGCCGTACTGAAGCCTTATATAAAGCATACGCATATTAAGGACTTAAAAATCATTGACGGCAAGGATGAATATGTGTTGCTGGGCACAGGTATTGTTCCGATCTTTCACGCTATTGATCTTTTGTACAAAAACAATTATCCTGGTTACTACAGTTTTGAATGGGAGAAATTATGGCATCCCGAAATTTTAGATCCCCAGATTGCACTGGCAGATTATCCCGTTGCGATGAGAAGGAACTTTGAGAAAGCTTAAAGCTCAAAGCTTAAAGCCTAAAACTACTTTTTGGATCACTGATAATAATTCTTAATCATTTCCCCATTCAATTTCCACATCCTCTCATTATTACAAGTCCACATTCGACACATTAATGAACTATGAAATGAATGAAGTTGAATCAAAAAAAAAGCCTCGTCTGATAAAAGACGAGGCTTAAATGAATATGGCAGCTACCTACTCTCTCCCGGATATCCGGGATGCAGTACCATCAGACTTTAGAGTGGGTTTATACTTTGAGGAATATAATGAAATAAAAAAACCCCTTCTTTTCAGAAGGGGTTCAAAGAATATGGCAGCTACCTACTCTCTCCCGGATATCCGGGATGCAGTACCACCGGACTTTAGAGTGGGTTTATACTTTGAGGAATATAATGAAATAAAAAAACCCCTTCTTTTCAGAAGGGGTTCAAAGAATATGGTGGCTACCTACTCTCTCCCGGATATCCGGGATGCAGTACCATCGGACTTTAGAGTGGGTTTATACTTTGAGGAATATAATGAAATAAAAAAACCCCTTCTTTTCAGAAGGGGTTCAAAGAATATGGCAGCTACCTACTCTCCCGCATTGTGGTGCAGTACCATCGGCCATAAGGGGCTTAACTTCTCTGTTCGGAATGGGAAGAGGTGAACACCCTTGGAAAAACCACCATAAAAAGATCAACGCTGAAAGCGTAAAGCTCAAGGCTTAAAGCCAGAGGCGTTAAGCGTTCAGCGTTTAGCGTTCCGCGTAAGAAATTGCATATTGGGAGTTGTAACAGGAATATTATTGAATTTTATTTCACTGTACGAAACAGAAAAATAAAAAAAATTAAAGCATACGGGCAATTAGTACTACTCGGCTTTACTGTTACCAGTTTTATACCTGTAGCCTATCAACGTCATAGTCTTTGACGACCCTTAAAAGAAAACTCATCTCGTGGTAGGTTTCACGCTTAGATGCTTTCAGCGTTTATCCTGTCCGTACATAGCTACTCTGCACTGCACCTGGCGGCACAACAGATACACCAGCGGTACGTACGACCCGGTCCTCTCGTACTAAGGTCATGTCCACTCAATTTTCTTACGCCCATCACAGATAGGGACCGAACTGTCTTGCGACGTTCTGAACCCAGTTCACGTGCCACTTTAATCGGCGAACAGCCGAACCCTTGGGACCTTCTCCAGCCCCAGGATGTGACGAACCGACATCGAGGTGCCAAACCTCCCCGTCGATATGAGCTCTTGGGGGAGATCAGCCTGTTATCCCCGGAGTACCTTTTATCCTTTGAGCGACGGCCCTTCCATACAGAACCGCCGGATCACTTTAGCCAGCTTTCGCTCCTGCTCGGCATGTATGCCTCACAGTCAAGCACCCTTATACTAATGCGCTCTTCGTACGATTACCAACCGTACTGAGGGTACCTTTGCAAGCCTCCGTTACACTTTAGGAGGCGACCACCCCAGTCAAACTACCCACCATGCACTGTTTCCCGCGAGGGATTAGATTCTAAATCAAAGAAGGTTGGTATTTCACCGACCGCTCCACCTCACCTGGCGGCAAGGCTTCGTAGCGTCCCAACTATTCTACACATCCGTAATTCAAAATCAATGCAAAGTTGTAGTGAAGGTTCACGGGGTCTTTCCGTCCCGTGACGGGTAACCGGCATCTTCACCGATACTACAATTTCACCGGGCTCGTGGAGGAGACAGTGTTCAACTCATTAGACCATTCGTGCAGGTCGGAACTTACCCGACAAGGAATTTCGCTACCTTAGGACCGTTATAGTTACGGCCGCCGTTTACTGGGGCTTCAGTCAGAAGCTTTGGCTTGCGCCTAACATCCTTCCTTAACCTTCCAGCACCGGGCAGGTATCAGGCTCTATACGTCATCTTACGATTTTGCAGGGCCCTGTGTTTTTGTTAAACAGTTGGTTGAACCATTTTGCTGAGGCCCACCGAGGTGGGCATGCTTTATCCCGAAGTTACAGCATCAATTTGCCGAGTTCCTTCTCCACGGCTCACCCGAGCGCCTTAGAATATTCTTCTCGTCCACCTGTGTCGGATTACGGTACTGGCTGCTTTAACCTAACCTTAGAGGGTTTTCTTGGCGGCTATTAGCACTCTCAATCGGGCCGAAGCCCTCATATACTTTCGTACTTCGTCAACTCTTACGGATTTGCCTGTAAAAGCTATAACTACATACTTAAACGTGGAATTCCGTTTCCATCGTGAGTGGGTCACTTCCGCGTCGCCCCATCGAAATTAAAGCAGGTACTGGAATATTAACCAGTTTGCCATCATCTACCCCTTTCGGGTTTGACTAAGGACCAGACTAACCCTGATCCGATTAACGTTGATCAGGAAACCTTGGACTTACGGCGATAGAGTTTTTCACTCTATTTATCGTTACTTATACCTACATTTTCGTTTCTGAACGCTCCAGCATGCGTCGCCGCACACCTTCACTGCAGATCAGAATGCTCCCCTACCGATCATCCACGTAGTGGCGATCTTAGAACTTCGGTTCACAGTTTGATGCCCGATTATTTTCCGTGCCTGAACCCTCGACCAGTGAGCTGTTACGCACTCTTTAAATGAGTGGCTGCTTCCAAGCCAACATCCTGGCTGTTATAGGATTCAAACTTCGTT
>CAVQDS010000002.1:3772500-3848513 GCA_963711345.1 uncultured Bacteroidota bacterium
GTCTTATTCTTTGACTGGGCTTTGTTCCCAGATGAACTGTCTGATAATTTAACTTGCCTAACACCGGCGACTGCAGGTCCCACTGAGGGTTTTTTAGCCAGACTATCATTGGTCTCAAAGAAGACAAATAAAGTAATGGTATCGATCTGCCCGTCTTTCCCGATATCCTGGTAAACTATTTTTCTTGAAATTTTAAGGGAAACTTCACGGAGTTTTTTCACTGATGGGGTGGTATTCGTTGGAGGTCGACGGTTGACGGTTGACGGTTTATTATTAATTGCAACCAAACTATCTACCCCTGATTTTTTGGCCGTACCAGCTAAAGGTATAACAGTTAGTTTTTGATCGCTTTGCTCTACTTTCACCTCTTTGGTAGTTGAAGCTGTGTTAACTACCGGTGGTGAAACAACCTTGCTATCGGATATTATATTGACGGAAGGAAGTGGGTTCGCAGGAGGCTGCTTACTGTTAACTGTCAACTGTCCCGCACCTGCGGGATCAACTGCCTCCCCAGGGCTTTTAGAAATAGAACTATCCTGCTTAAATCCATTTCCTGTATAGGTATTGTACATCACCGTAGAATCATCCACTACCGCGGCCATCAGTTTCGAAAAGCCATCTTCTCTTTTTATACCCAAATCAAGGATGCGGGTGCTATCAAACTCAGTTGCCGGCCGAACGGTCTCGCGGGTCTGCCAATTGTACAATACCCAGGTACTGTCGGCGCCTTTCAACTGAAAACCCAGGTCTTTCTTGTGAATAATCACAGGAAATACCTGTTCGGGTAAATTATTTTTAGGGAATCGGATTCCAATCCGGTAACTACTATCTTTCAACTGTGATAATACAAGATGACCCTGTTCTGAAGAAGGAAAAATCTCGTCACCGAGACGTGCAGTAAATGCCTGCTTGTTTTCTGCTTCAATTAAAATCAGGAATTCAGGCTGCTGCGCACGCGCGGCAACTGTGAAGAAACTGAGAAGAAACACCATGAAACCGTTCATCCCAAAGAGACCGGGCTTATGCATTATTTTATATTTCTTGCTGATTCATATGAGACTGTTCCCCCCGACAAATATTAAAAAAAACGATGCGAATGAAACGAATTCTGATTTTTTTGTTTTCTTTTTTAATGACCTTTTCAATAAAAGCACAGGACAGTACACTTGATTCCAACGATCCCGCTCTAAAGATTTACAGGGCAAGTTTTCCTCATATTAACGATCTGGTACATACGAAACTCAATGTACGTTTCGACTATACAAAGTCTTATATGTACGGAAAAGCCTGGATCACTCTACAGCCTCACTTCTATCCAACCGACTCCCTTTCGCTGGACGCCAAAGGAATGGACATAAAAACGGTTTCAATGAACAAAGGGAACCAACAAATTCCTCTTAAGTATAACTATGATGGTTCCACGTTACGAATTCACCTGGATAAAACGTATCGTTATACAGAAAATTACACCATTTATATAGATTATACTTCCAAACCTAATGAGATTAAGGCCCAGGGCAGCGCGGCCATAACGGACGCCAAGGGTTTATATTTTATAAATCCTCTTGGTACAGATAAAGAAAAGCCCACCCAGATCTGGACCCAGGGCGAAACAGAATCCAATTCTGTCTGGTTTCCCACCATCGATAAACCGGATCAGAAGTGCACGGAAGAAATAATCATGACCGTTCCTGCAAAATACGTTACCCTGTCGAATGGCAAACTGGTTTCCCAGGTCAAAAATGCAGATGGTACACGCACCGACGACTGGAAAATGGACCTGCCCCATTCACCTTATCTTTTTTTCATGGGAATAGGCGACTATGCCATCATCCACGATAGTTATAAAGGTAAAGACGTAAATTATTACGTGGAGAAGGAATACGCTTCTGTAGCGAAACGTATATTCGGACTGACTCCGGAAATGATGGGTTTTTATTCCAGGATCCTGGGTGTTGAATATCCATGGGTAAAATATTCTCAGATGACTGCCCGTGATTACGTGAGCGGGGCGATGGAAAATACCACTTCAACCCTCCATACCGATGCCCTTCAACAGGATGCACGTCAGCTGACAGATGGGAATAAATATGAGGATTTTATCTGTCATGAATTATTTCACCAGTGGTTTGGGGACCTTGTAACACTGGAAAGCTGGAGCAATCTCACCCTGAACGAATCCTTTGCCAATTTCAGCGAAACCCTCTGGGCTGAATATAAGCATGGAAAGGATGCAGGTGATGCAACAAATTTCCACGATATAGAAAAATACCTGGCAGACCCGGCTAACCCTTCAAAAAATCTGGTAAGATATTATTATAAGGATCGCGAAGACATGTTCGACATGGTCAGCTATTCCAAAGGTGGCCGCATCCTGAATATGCTTAAAAATTATGTGGGCGACAGTGCATTTTTCAAAGCGCTGAACCTTTACCTGGTAAATTTCAAATTTAAAAATGCAGAAGCGCACAATCTACGCCTGGCATTTGAACAGGTAACCGGCGAAGACCTCAACTGGTACTGGAATCAATGGTATTTTGGAAGCGGACATCCGGTATTCGATATCAGCTATGCCTACGACGATACAAAAAAAATGGCCAAAGTAGTTATCAATCAGGTACAGAATACAGGGAAGATATTCCGGATCCCTCTGGCCATCGATGTGTATGAAAGCGGTTCGAAAACCCGGCATAAAGTCTGGCTCGAAAATGAAAGCGATAGTTTTTATTTCAGCTACAATAAAAGACCCGACCTCATCAATGTGGATGGAGATAAAATTATTCTATGCCAGAAGGAAGATCATAAAACGCTCGACAATTTTATTTATCAGTATAAGCATGCAAAACTCTACCTGGACAGGCGCGAAGCCATTGATTATTGTTCGGAACACCAGGAGGATCCTGCTTCCCAGGCTCTTCTCACACTGGCTTTGAAAGATCCTTATTTTGAATTAAGGAGCCTTACCATGAATGCACTTGATCTGGATAAGGCCGATTTAAAAGCGGCTGCGGAACCTGTGCTGCTCGATCTCGCGAAAAATGACCCCGACCGTACGGTTCAGGGAAATGCCATTGGAATACTGGGCACATTCAAGAAAGCAGAATACAAAGACCTCTTCCTGAAAAAAACAACCGATTCATCTTATACAGTGGCAGGCAATGCGCTCTATGCCCTCAGCGCGGTGGATGAACCACAGGCTTACCAGCTGGCCAAGGAATTTTATCTGCATCCGGCAAAAGGTGAATTGAACGCTGCAATTGTTGCAGTATTTATTAAAGAAGGCGACGAATCTAATTTTGAATTTATCATCAATGGCTTCAGCAAAATGCAGGAGCTGAGTCTCGAAAAAGTTGAGGCATTCCCGCAATTCGCCGCACTGACATTGAAAATGGAAAATACGGATCAGTTCAAAAGAGCCATCGATGCCATAATAAAATATCGTGATGCACTTCCTGCAACTGAAAAAGGAGAAATCAGTAAACTGATCAATGACAATTTCTTAAAACCAATTGCTGATCGCAAAGAAGCTGCTGGTCAGAAGGAACAGGCAGAGTATGTGAGAATGTTTATTAAATAAAAAGCCGAAAGCTTAAAGCCGAAAGCCCAAAACTTCTTTTAAGCCTAAAGCTCAAAGCCTAAAACTTTCTTTAAAAAAATCGAGGGAGCTAATCGTAATTGAGAAAAATTATTAGTGATCCAAAAAGAAGTTTTTGGCTTTAAGCTTTGGGCTTTAGGCTAAAGAAATCACCAACTGCCACCAGCACCACCACCACCACCACTACCGCCGCCAAATCCGCCAAAGCCACCTCCGCCCCCGAATCCACCACCTCCGCCACCAAAACCTCCACCACCACGACCACCGCTTCCGAGCATGCTGCCTAAAATAAAGGGAAGAACACCAGAACCGCTGAATATTCCTCCGCCACCCCTTCCACCGCTACCGCGACTTATCAATATAAGAATGATCACTATAAAAATGATGATCCCAATAATATTTCCTCCTCCTCCGCTACCATGCCGGCCGCGCTGATCATAACCGGAAGGCGCAACGTATTCTCCGCGGGATGCTTTAATAATAGCATCAGCAGCAAGATCAAAACCCCGGTAATAATTATTCTCTTTAAAGTTGGGAACGATTTCATCTTCCACGATTTCTTTGGCAGTTATATCAGGAACAGAACCTTCCATTCCATATCCGGTAGCGATATAGACTTTATGATCCTGAATCGCAGCAAGAACGACCATGCCGTTATTCGTTTTTTTATTTCCCACTTTCCAGTCACGGAGAATTTTTAATGCATAATCTTCAATGGCATAATCTCCGGTAGTAGGAACCGTAATCACGGCAATCTGGATAGAAGTACTGTCGTCGTAAGCAACCAGCTTACTTTCTAATTGTTCAATCTGATCGGGAGTCATCACATGCGCAAAATCGTTCACCAGTTTCGGAGGGTTAGGTGGCGCAGGAATATTCTGCGCACCTGAGAACAGGCAGGTGAAAATCAGTAGAGGCAATAATAGTTTCTTCATGAAGCGGTATGGCTTTTACCTGCCAAAAACAATATCGTCCGGTAATTCATTGATATCCGTCTGTCCGTCGTAAGGAAAATGATACTTTAAGTGCTGCGCCAATGTCCTGGATAGTTTTCACGATCGCATCAGCATAATGATCCTCTTTAAAATGAGAAAGCATATGCACCACTCTTTCTTTCCAGAAAACTTCGCCGACTTTTTCATGTATGCCCTGGTCGCCAAAAACAGCCAGCTGATGATCTTTAACAGCAACATAAATCAGTACGGCATTGTGGCTGGCAGTCTTTCCCATATCCAGATGTGCAAATACCTCGGCAGCGCGGTCCAGCGGATCAACAAAACGGCAACGGCTTTCAATATACACACGGATCTCGCCACTGGTTTGTTGCTCCGCCTGTTTTATGGCAGCAACGATTTGGTTTTTTTCTAACGTAGAAAAAAATTCTTTCTTTGAAAAAAATGGAATTTTCAACACATGGATTTTTGACGTTGTCAGAATTTCACATCAGGCGCTTTATCCGCTCCCGGATCAGACTGGAATGGTGCTTTGGATTGGAATCCAAACATTTTACCGAAAATATTATTTGGGAAACTCCTGACAGTCTGGTTGTAGTCCTGTACAGAAGAGTTAAAATCATTTCTGGAGACTTTGATCCTGTTTTCGGTTCCTTCCAGCTGGGCCTGAAGGTCTCTGAAATTCTGCGTCGCCTTCAAATCAGGATATGCTTCAGCAACGGCTAGCAGTTTACCCAATGCTCCACTCAAACCTGCCTGTGCCTGTTGGAATTTAGCCAGATTTTCAGGGGTCAGGTCATTTGCATTTATCTGTACCTGGGTAGCTTTCGCACGTGCTTCAATCACATTGGTTAATGTAGTCTGTTCGAAATTCGCTGCTCCTTTAACGGTATTTACGAGGTTGGGTATAAGATCACTTCTGCGTTGATAATCACTCTGCACATTGGCCCATTTGTTCTTTACATTTTCATCTTTTGCTACCAGATTATTATATCCGCTGCAGGCGCATCCGCCAAAAAGCAGGATTACAATGACAATAATAATGAGCGACAGGTTACGAGTACTCATACGTTATTTTTTTTGTTAGGTTATAAATGTAACAATTTCCGGAGTAAGAAGTTCAGGACGGATATTAAGAAGCTCGTGTAATGGCAGCGATTCCAGGAAGTTCCTTTCCTTCAAAATATTCCAGCATCGCTCCGCCACCAGTGGATACATAACTTACTTTCTCTGCACAGTCCGAACATATTGACCGCGGAAACAGAATCTCCGCCACCAACAAGTGAAAAAGCTCCACGACTTGTCGATTCTGCCACTGCCAGCGCAACCGATTTCGTTCCATGACGGAAATTCTCCATTTCAAAAACGCCCATCGGGCCGTTCCAGAGTATGGTTTTTGACCTTTTTATCACGTTGCAAAACTGTTCGACTGCATTCGGGCCGATGTCAAGACCCATCCATCCGTCAGGAATATTATTACTTGGAGAAGTGGAAGTCTGCGCTTCCGCATCAAATTTGTCGGCAATAATCGAATCAGAAGGAAGATGAATGCATACACCTTTGGCCGCAGCCTTATTTATAAGATCAATGGCCGTTTGAACCCGGTCAGCCTCACAAAGGGATGTTCCGATATTTCCACCTTCCGCTTTCATAAAAGTATAAGCCATGCCGCCACCTATAATAATATCTGTCGCTTTTTCAAGCAGATTTTCGAGGATGAGCATTTTATCAGATACTTTCGCGCCTCCAATTATTGCAACAAAGGGTTTGCCCGCCTGATGCAAAACTTTTTCAGCACTCTTCACTTCCGATTCCATCAAAAGCCCGAACATCTTTTTATCGTTGGGAAAGAATTTTGCTATCACAGCTGTTGAAGCATGGGCCCTGTGCGCAGTTCCAAATGCATCATTCACATAAACATCACCCAGCTGCGCCAGTTTTTTAGCGAACCCTTCATCACCTTTTTCTTCTTCTTTATAAAAACGCAGATTTTCAAGTAACAATACTTCACCTGGTTTAAGCATACCAGCAGTCAGCCTGGCCTGCTCCCCGATACAATCGTTAGCAAATAAAACCGGAATTCCCCCCAGCAGGTCAGACAAATGTTTGACCAGGTGCTTAAGGGAATATTTATCTGTCGGACCGTCTTTCGGGCGACCCAGATGTGACATCAGAATGACACTTCCCCCATCCTTCAATATTTTCTGAATCGTGGGAATCGAAGCCCGCATGCGGGTATCGTCGGTAATTTCCAGTTTGTCGTTAAGCGGAACATTGTAATCCACCCGGATCAAAGCTTTCTTTCCTTTGAAATTGAATTGGGAGAAATCAGGCATGCGATGATTTTTATTTACTGATCAGTCTCGCGAAATAATTAACCGTCCGCACCAGCTGACTCACATAACTCATTTCATTATCGTACCAGCTCACTGTTTTCACGAGTTGTTTATCACCGACAGTTATCACTTTGGTTTGTGTTGCGTCGAACAGAGAACCGAAATGACTTCCGATAATGTCTGTGCTTACAATTTCTTCCTCTGTATATCCGAAGCTTTCGTTCACAGCTGCTTTCATCGCTGCGTTGACTTCTTCCACGGTAACTTTCTTTTTCAAAATGCTGGTTAGTTCAGTAAGTGAACCGGTGATTACAGGAACACGTTGTGCACTTCCATCGAGTTTTCCTTTCAGTTGCGGAAGAACCAATCCGATGGCTTTTGCAGCGCCTGTACTGTTTGGAACGATATTCTGTGCAGCAGCTCTTGCGCGGCGAAGATCGCCTTTTGGATGCGGCGCATCCTGCGTATTCTGATCGTTCGTATAGGCATGCACGGTAGTCATGAAGCCCATTTCAATACCGAATACTTTATCGAGCGTATCTGCCATTGGAGCCAGGCAATTTGTTGTACAGGATGCACAGCTGATCACTGTTTCCGTTCCGTCGAGGATATGGTGGTTAACATTGAAGACGATGGTTTTCAGGTCTCCTGTTGCGGGAGCAGAAATTACAACGCGTTTTGCGCCGCCTTTCAGATGCAATTCAGCTTTTTCTTTGTCAGCAAAGAAACCGGTACATTCCAGTACAACATCCACATCATGATTCCTCCATGGAATTTCAGCCGGATTTTTTATTGCATATATTTTTACTTCGTTCCCGTTTACGAGAATGGAATTTTCAGTTGATTTTACATCTTCATTAAAACGGCCCTGTGCACTGTCATATTTCAGGAGATGCGCCAATACTGCAGGACTGGTTAAATCATTGATCGCGACGATATCGATGCCTTCCATATTATGAATCTGGCGATAAACCAATCGCCCGATCCTGCCGAAACCATTGATCGCAACTTTTACTGTGCTCATAGCTTGATTGTTTAATTTTTAGGATGCAAAGTTACGAAACAAAAACATTTGGGAAGTTATCCTGTCAGCCTATATCTTTGCAGGCCCTAAACGGCAATAACCTGTTGGGTTTAACTGTTTGAGCCGCGTTGGTCAAGGGGTTAAGACGCATCCCTTTCACGGATGAATCACGGGTTCGATTCCCGTACGCGGTACATATTTCATGTTTTAATAATACTGCTAATATTTTAAACCACTGATTTGTAAGGATCGGTGGTTTTTCTTTTCATCCAATTCTGCCCCGGATATCGGCAACTTTTGCAGAAAATTAGTTTTGGATCGTATATCAAAACATATTGAATGCGAAGGATAGTTAGTTTAATATTTTTTCTGCTTCTCAATGTCAAATTTCATTATCACTCAAAATAATAGTGCAGTAATTACTTCCTCTTTTCAGATACAATTGCAAACTTCATTGCAAAAAAATTTAAATAATTTTCTCATCAGTAATTATTTGTAATAGAATGAGAAAGCGATATATTTAATCATATTCCTGTCAATTGAACATATAATAAATTTTTATAGTGTGTAAAGATGAGTAACGCCGAGAATCTTCGCCTTTCCCAATCATCTAACAATAGAAACTGGAAAAAATGGGGGCCCTATCTTTCCGAACGCCAGTGGGGTACGGTAAGAGAAGATTATAGCCAGGAGGGAAATGCATGGAACTTTGTCAATCACGATCTCGCCCGCAGTTATTCTTACCGCTGGGGCGAAGAGGGTATAGCCGGTTTTTGTGACAGCGATCAGATCCTCTGTCTTGCTCCCGCTTTCTGGAATGGCAATGACTCAATTTTAAAAGAACGTCTTTTCGGATTGACCAACGCGGAAGGCAATCATGGAGAAGATGTGAAAGAGCTTTATTTTCATCTTGATTCCTCTCCTACCCATTCTTATTGCAAATTTCTTTATAAATATCCCCAGGAAACTTTTCCCTATCTCGAATTGCTTCAGAAAAACAAAAATGACCGTCTAAGTCCGGAGTATGAACTACTCGATACGGATATATTTAAGGACAACCGTTATTTTGATTGTTTCATCGAATACACAAAAAATGAAATAAACGACATCCTGATGAAAATCACGGTGTATAACAGGGGACCCGAAGCTGCTACCATCCATGTGCTTCCTCATATCTGGTTTCGGAATTTCTGGAAACACAATGCACGTTTCAACAAACCTGAAATTATTTCGCTTTCAACCAATTGTCTGCAAACAAGTTCATCACGAAATGGAAGTTTTTATTTATACCACCAGGGTGGTGAACAATTATTTTGTGATAACGAAACAAATAACAGGCGGATGTATAACCGCCCGAATGATTCTCCATTCGTAAAAGACGGGATCAATAACTACATCGTTAATAATGAAAATACGGTTAATCCGAAAAAACGGGGTACCAAAGCAGCTATATGGTTAAAAGAAAAAATCAGATCAGGATCATCGAAAACTTTCAAAATAAGATTAAGCAAAACTGAATTGGATGACCCCTGGTCAGGATTTGATGAAATATTCACCAAACGTCTCTCGGAAACAGATGAATATTATGATCAGCTGACACCAAAAAATTTATCAGCAGAGCATAAGGCATTACTGCGCAGATCCACAAGCGGCTTGCTGTGGACCAAACAATTTTATTATCTCGACGTATTCAAGTGGTTATTTGGAGAGCCGAACGAAACAGCACCCCATAGGATATATAAACGCAATTATGACTGGCAGCACCTCACCTGCCGGAATATTATTTCCATGCCTGATAAATGGGAATACCCATGGTTTGCAGCCTGGGATCTCGCTTTTCATGCTACAACTTTTGTTCATATCGATCCTGATTTTGCAAAACAACAATTGTCTGTTGTGCTTCGGGAATATTATATGCATCCCAACGGACAAATCCCCGCTTACGAATGGAACTTTAGTGATGTGAATCCTCCCGTTCATGCATGGGGCGTGTGGTATGTATTTGAAGAAGACAGGAAAAAAACAGGTGTTGCTGACTGGGACTTTCTTGAGAGGGCTTTTCAGAAGCTGATTATGAATTTCACCTGGTGGGTCAATCAAAAAGATGCGAATGGAACGGATATTTTTGAAGGAGGTTTTCTTGGTCTCGATAATATAGGTGTCTTCGACAGAAATCATATGCCACCCGGAATTAAAAAACTTGAACAGGCCGATGCGACCAGCTGGATGGCTATGTATTCCATCAATATGCTACGTATATCTCTCGAGTTAGCGCAGCATAATCAGGCTTATGAAGAATCTGCTGCGAAATTTTTCAGACATTTTTTGAATATCGGATGGGCTATGCATCATATTGGAAAGAAAGATATTTCTCTCTGGGATAACCAGGATGCATTTTATTACGACGCCATTCAATTTGAAAATGGTACAAGCCAGCGTTTGAGAATCCGTTCACTGGTAGGAATCATTCCTTTATTGGCTGTTGAAATCATGCACAGTAAAGTATTTGAACACCTGCGGCAGTTTAATACCAGGCTGGAAGTCATCAGACTTACCAGGCCTGATTTAACAAGGATCATCTCAAACATCGAACATAAAAACAAGGATGGAAATTATTTATTCGCCATCATGATTGATGACCGCCTTGAAAGTCTGTTGAAAAGACTTTTGGATGAATCTGAGTTTTTATCTGATTATGGGATCCGTTCTCTTTCGAGAAGCCATAAAGAACAACCCTATGTTTTCGGATACCAGGGCACCAATTATTCAATCCACTATGAACCAGGCGAAAGTTCCAGCACTATGTTTGGCGGCAATTCCAATTGGCGGGGACCCATCTGGCTTCCTTTAAATTATCTGATCATTCACTCCCTGAGAAAATATTATGAATATTACGGTGATAAATACCAGTATGAATTTCCGGCTGGTTCAGGAAATAAATTGAATCTGAAACAAATTGCCAATCAGCTCACCAAAAGAATCCTGAAGATTTTTGAAAGAAATGATGACGGGCAATTTCAATATCATGCCGGTCACCAATCGATCTGGTCAGCAGATCATTTCAAAGATCACCACCTGTTTTATGAATTTTTTCATGGAGACACAGGAAAAGGTTTGGGCGCATCACACCAAACCGGCTGGACAGCCCTGATAGTAAATTTATTACTGGAACTGGATGAAGATTAGATTTTCTACAGGATTAATACAGAATGCCCGTATAATTTGGGCAGGTTTTAAGTTTTAAACTTTAATAATCACTGTATATGAAAAGAAAACTTCATCTGTCATTACTGACATTGCTTTCTTTTACCGCCGTCCATGCCCAATATAAGATCAGCCAGGTTTTTCATATCAAAAGCGGCGGCGGGTATGATTATACCACGGTGGACAGTCTTTCCAACCGCCTCTACCTATCGCATGGAACACAGGTTAATATTCTGGATAAAATGACCGGCGATTCGATTGGCGTGATTAAGACTGAGAAAGATGTGCATGGCATCGCACTGGCCCACGAATTTGGTAAGGGATATATTTCAAACGGTTCATCTAATAGCGTCCTGGTATTTGACCTGAAAACATTTAAAGTGCTGTCACATGTTCCTGCGGGGGAGTTTACGGATGGCATTTTTTATGACGATTATACCAAAAAAGTAATCACCTGCAATGGCCGTGGGAAGAGTATGACGGTTATTGATCCCGCAACCGACCAGGTCGTGGTCACTATTAAACTTACCGGCTGGCCTGAGACTGCTGTAAGCGACGGACAGGGAAAGATCTATGTGAATAATGCTGAGAAAAGTGAGATTGATGTTATCGATGCTAAAACTTACCAGATCCTGAATACCTGGCCGATAGCCCCTGGCAAAAGGGCGTCCGGACTAGCTATAGATCGCGTGACTATGCGCTTATTCGCCGGCTGCGAAAATCAAATGCTCATAGTTATGGATGCATCAAATGGAAATATTGTGACCAGCCTCCCCATCGGCGATGAATGCGATGCAGTGGGTTTCGATAAGAAATTAAAAATAGTTTATTCTTCCAACGGAAATGGCACACTAACTATTATTCAGGAACAATCTCCAAATAAATTTGAAGTCATTCAAAATCTGAAAACAAAGAAGGGAGCAAGAACCCATGCCGTTGATCAGATAACCCATAAAATCTATTTACCAACCGGGGAATTTGCACCCAAAAAAGCAGGCGAATTCAGACCATCTCTTATACCCGGAACATTCCAGGTACTCGTTGTTGGGAAGTAACACCATAAGCTATTACCGATTCCCATCATTAAAAGTTGAGGTTTTAACACTTTTATATTACGTTTTGTACTAAGTTTTTTTTGAATAGTGTAACGAAATTGTAATATTCTTGTATTACATGACCTCGGATTTAAACTTTTTGTTATTGAGATTTTAGTCAAACAAGGTTGCAAATATGCTACTTTTTTATTTGGTAGCTAATTTGCTACTTATTATATTTGTTCGGTTTCAGAAAATCTCACAATTAAAAATAAAATCATGAAATACAGGGATAATTTATTAAAGCAATTCTCAGATGAAAAGCTCGGAATTAGTGAGGAAGTTCAAACAGGCTGGGTGGTTAGAACTAAGACAATCAGGAAGTCATAAAATATTCAAAAGTCCAATCTCGGGAGAAATAGTCCCAGTGCCTTGTCATGGAAGTAAAGAAGTTCCGACTGGTCTGGCTAATAAGTTGTTGAAAAAGTTAAAGCACAAGTAGCAAATATGAAATTAAAAAAGAAGAAGGTGGAAAAATTGGAAATTATAATTGAGAAGAATGACGGCTTCCTCTGGGGACGTGTAGAGAATAAAGGTAAATTTATGCCTACCCCTTACGGAACTTCCACAGCCAAAGTAATTTTTAATTTGAAAGAACTCATCAACGATTATATTAAACACGAAGGCAAAAAAGATCCATATTGGAGCAAAGTAGATATAAACAATATAGCTTTTGAATTTAAATATGATCTTGAATCATATTTCCAGGAGCATGATTATCTCAAAATATCATCAATTGCAGAAATAGCTGGGATGAACCCGAGTCTGATCAGGCAATATGCAAGCGGTGTCAAATACCCCTCGGCAGAACAAGCGGAAAAACTGCAAAAAGCAATCAGGAAAATTGCCAGAGAGCTCGCACGGGATGGAATTTATGTAGCCTGATACCGGGCCCTTCTCATCGAAACATTTTACTAAAAGGCAGCTATAGAATTATTTATCATAATATCATTAAAAAGAAGCAATTTTTTTCGCTCTTTGATTTCCTTTCAGTTCAATGACTTCCAGATCTTCAGGTTTTTCCAATACCTGCAGATCTGATTTTTTATGCGCTGGCTTATTGAATCGATTGCTGAGTTCTGCCATTGAATTCATAACCCTGGAAACAATCAGGTCTTCCATTTCAAATAGATTGGTCTTGGTGAAATCGTACTCGTATTTGTCAGACCAGATCAGCATTTCCGTGCTGGCATTTATAAATTGAATTACAACTCTTAATCTGGATGATTCAAAGTGAACATTTCCCACCAGCATATAATTGATCCCATAATCCGAAACAATGCTTTTAATATCCCTGTTTTTCAATTGTAACTGCTGTGCAGTATAGTAGGATAAAACCCTGGAATTTGGAAAATGGCTGAATTGTGAACTTAACATCTGACCAAGGTTATCAGCAAAAGCAAGTCTTGAATTTTTCTCATCAAAAGTTTTAAATGGCATGATGGCTATTTTCACCGATTCATCAGGTAAATTAGTCCGTAGAAAATTTATGTTTTCATTTGAATTTAAATCCAAAGGCCTGAATGTTCTGAAAACAGGAATATAACCTCCTTTTGGAATAGTAATCTCACATTCATTTTCAATGGCACGGTCTTCATAATATTTCTTCAGTGCATCGCGAAGTCTGCGCGCATGAACTCTCACGATTCCATCATGCAATGGTCTGAATTCCGGAGATTTATTTAGAACATATTTTGCGATCGTATATTCTTTAATCTGGTTTTCTCTTCCGGAAAGGGTTTCGTTTATGACATATTTTAGAAACCTTTGAAGAATATCCGATACCATAAATAATGGATGGTCCAGAATTTTCTCGACCTGCTGAAGTATCAGATCGTCAGTAAATAATTCCCTGTTTGCCGGCACACGCTCTGTATACATTGAAATAAATTTTCTATTTTAAATTAATTACCTCCTTCCTCCGCCAAATCCGCCTCCACCAAAACCTCCTCCACCTCCACCCCAGCCACCACCACCCCTCGACATACCAACACCTCCACCCCATGAACTGGCACCGGCGTTTCCTCTCGAACGATCACTGGCAGCACTCGACATTTCGCTGGAAGGCGCTGATCCACTGGGTTTGGAATAAGAACTGGCATCGCTTTTTGTGGCAGATGATTGTGCTGAAGAAGAAGAATTGTATTTCGAATTATCTGCCTGTGACCAGGAACCTCCGCTATTACTATATACATTTCCATCCTTTGTCGCATACATATCGCCGTTAGCGGATTTTGCTACCGTCCCGCTTCCATTCGGACCACTCGCACCAACTGCTTTGGCACCGTTGGAATTGGAAGCAGAAGCCGTTGTCTGCCCATAATTATTGGTTGTATGCGAAGCATTCGTAGTTGTTCCGTGTCCATTGTTATACGTCGATGCACCAGAACTGCCATAGGCATTTTTATTCTGAACAGTGGTACCTGATGCACCGGTCTTTGTATTGTAAGCCTGACCTGCACTGGTAGTCCCATAAGGCGTTGATACGGATCCGCTCCTAGTAGCGGTACCTGTATATGGATTATAAGATTGTTTGGCAGTAGCTGAACCATACGGACCATAAGCTGTGGCACTTCGTGAGTAAGTTCCGGTGTATGAATTATAAGAAGCACCATAACTGACACCACCATAATAAGAATAAGGATGATAGGCATAAGCTCCATAAGTAACAGCGCTCGCGTAACAAACCGGATAACCCATCGGAGGATAATACATATAAGGCGGATGATAATACCCGGTGCCTGATGCGATGATCACTCCCACACCTACTCCCACAACAAAAGCACCCATATATCCCGCCGTATAACTGGATTGAACCGTACCCGTTACGACTATCGTCTGTGTAACATAAGTCACATTGTATACCGGTGAACTGGAAGGGATGGTATAAATAACCTGCGGAACAGAAGTGGCGAGTGCCCATGGACCCTGCGGAGAAGATGCATTATACCAGAAACCTCCCACACAGGCATAAAACTGATTGCTGGATACCATAATTACTTTGTCACTTGTATTCTCAACATAAGACAATGGCGTTCCATCGATCGCAACATATACAGGATCCCCTGAGTAAGTAATAGTTACGGCTGGGGCAGAATTAATATTCATCGTTGTCTTGGTTGGAATCTGTGCGATCATGACTGCATCCGCTGCTTCCTGTGTACCTGGAACAGAACTTAATACACCTGCAGCAGGACTATTTGTCGGAATATTTGCAAAATCAGCCGGTAAATCAGGCGTAGCAAATGTCCACGGACCATTTAATCCTGAAGCACTGAACCATCTTCCTGCTGCCAGATAATAATATAAACTGGTGGCGCTTGAAAAGAATACTGCATTATTTGTATTCGTAGCATATGTAAGACTTGTCCCAGGTATCGGAGACATCGCGGGCTGTCCCTGAAACAGAATGATTTCTGCAGGAGTCGTTGCATAAAATACTTGCGGTAGTAAGCCTGTTTGAAATGTTGGTGCAGGTATTGCATTTTTTAATAGTGTTGCCCAATTCGTATTCGTTGATAAGCTGATCAATGACATGGGTAATGCAGAAGTAAACGACCAGGGACCTGTTAATTGGGTAGCAGTCTGCCATTCAGTATCATCAAAAAGATAATAATTCGAAGTAACGGGATCAAAAAATACAGGCCAGTTCGCATTGAAAACATATTTAATACCGCCGGGTGTTGCATCTGTAAGTGCCGGCTGACCTTCCAGTTGGAGAATAATCGCAGGCGTAGTACTTATAAAAATAATAGGCGGATCATTTTGAACAGTTATCGCATTTGTCGTTTGAGGTTTAGGTGTGGCGGCGACAATTCTTTCCATGGAAACAGTCACGGTTTTTGAAGCGGGCAACGTTGATCGCACAATTTGTTCCATTGAACTTGCAGTTGCATCATCCAGACCAGGGAAATGCACAGATTTTATATTCATATTCGACAAAGTAACCATGTGGTTGTATGTATCAGACACCGTTGTCGCATTGATGTATACTACACCCACCACTTGTTTCGTCTGATAAGCAGGAGTTAAAGAAAATGCCATTCTGAAATCTATTGACTGATATGCCTGCCAGTCTTCGACCTGCGGGGGATAAACGACCAGCACCGAACCATTATTCTTAAATTGTCTTGGCCATCCCGGATCCTGCGAAAATGTTAAACATGATACAAGCACTCCGGTGATTATCAACATTATTTTTTTCATAAAATCTGTTTTTGCCAATGAATCCAATTAATACCAGCTATATTGATAAACGATGGTAAGTGCCGTGTAATTCTGTCCCGCCTTTGTTGCGATCCCGGTATTAACCATCGCTTTAATCGACTGATGTTTGTTAAATATGGGTGTAGAAAATGTAGCGCCCATCCTCCAGTTTTCCTCTTCGTCATTTTGCTCTATTCCGTTTAGAGATGATTCCCCGCCATCAGCAAAGCCCCCGTTGAGCGCCAGGTACTTTCCGTGTTTGAAAGTATAATCGACATGGGCTACTAAAGTAAACAGGGTATTTTCCTTTTGAACATACGATTTGAAATAATCTGAATTTGTCGTGTACATCCATATACCGGAATATATTTCATAAAACAATCTTCCCTCTCTATGCGAAAGTCCGAGCTCAGGTTTAAATCCCCATCGGTTAGCACCCAGGTTAATTAATTTGGAAGGATAGTATTGACCAAGAGGCACCGAGATTACTATACTTGCTCCAAATACCGTATGCTCTTCAAACTTTTGAAAATCCTTCGGATGCAGGGCAGGTGATCCGAAAAGATTCACTCCGAATTTAATTCGCCCGTCATAAAAACCGGTGCGTGATCCTGCAGTATCTAATCCATGAAATGTAGCTGTACCATTCAGAAATCCAAAAGGCATACTTACAGCTAATCTTGCCAGCTTATCGAAGAATGTAAATGTCTGCACATATCCAAGATTAAATACATTATTGGTCACATTCAGATTCTGCACCGGTGAACTTCCTGCCGTTATCACATTTCCACTTGAAAATGTATATGACAGGGCCATCGCGTGCAGGTCCGTTGGAACGACGGCATAACTGCGGGGCTCCAATTCCTGGGATCTGATTTTGCTGGAAATCATGAATACAATAATAAAAATTGAAAACTTTCTCATTTCAGTTCTCCATCTCTAAAACAGTTCGCTATTAAAAAATCGTATCAGGATGAATTATTCAATTATAAACCCGTTTATTAAACAATAATTTTAATCCCCACATAGCCTGGAATAAATGAAATCCTCCAATCAGAAAAAATGGTATACTGGCTAATTGGAAATAAATGGAAACAAATATTACTATAACTACTAAAGTGGAATTATAAACCAATAACACCTTGGAAAAAGTCAGTGCTGCTTCGTGTTGTTTAAAAAGCCAGCAACCGGTTGCCAGCGAAATGATAGCTCCGCCTGCAACCATAGCAATAGCGATCCCACCTGTTTCATCATACTTTTCCTGCAGCAAAAAGGAAACAAGCCAGCCCGGGATAAATAAAAGTCCAATTCCGGTGAGGGCTTCGATTATAGCTGTAAATGAAAAAAAGTATTTCATTATATAAAATCTTACTTATGACGTTGTAATCCTGACTAGTTCTGCTTTGTCTTATCCAGTTGACCGATCAGCGGAATATTACTTTGAACAATTGCTTTCCACATCGTCTGCAGATAGATTTCGAGCTGCATGCATTTGGCAGCATTTACAGCACCCACTGCATTCTTCATTTTGCCATAATAATCTGAATTCAGCTTATCCTGCGCAATGGTATTGTCGAAGGAAGATCTGACCAGCATATCAGTTTGTGATGGAGTAAGTGAACTGTATCCATTTACGTATTGATTGATCAGGTCAATTCTCGCTGAAGCGAGCTTCTGGCGACTCGCTTCATAAGCCGCATACACAGGCCAGAATTTGGCGCTATCCTGGCCGCCTAGATTCATGTACTCACTGACAATGGTTTGTTTGTCTTTTGAGTATGTTTTTTTGATATAATCCGATTCAGGATCGCTGCTCTGAGCTTTCGCAATAGAAAATGAACAAAGAATGGCAATGGAAAGGATAACTGTTTTTCTCATTTTTTTCTTTTGATTGGTTATGCATTATTTTTAATGTGTACGTTGGTTTTTCAATTATTTTAAAATGTTCTTGAAAATTATTTATATCAGGAATCAATTAGTTTTACCAGATTCCTGGTTTCAGATATGTTTCCCGTCAATGACTGATGAATATGACCCAGTGCATGAAAAGCTCCATTCATCAATTCGTATTCGGTTGATTCCATAAATTTCTTCAGCGCTTCATCACTCGTCCAGAGCGAAAAAAAATGGTAATACCCGTCTTTGCTCGTGTCTGACGAAAGATTATACACCAGACAATCCTCCGTCTTCACGCTGAAAGCCAGCCTGAATGTCTGTTCAAATTCCTTCTTTTTACTTTGTGCTATTTGTCCTGATATGATTAAAAAAAAATTCATTGAACTTTCAACTAAAACTATCATGGTATAATCCTTTGAAAAAAGTGAAAGAAATCCGGATTACCTCGAATCAAATATTTTTACTAATGAAGTTTCTTGGCATAATTGCTATTCGCAATCACGATTTTCATTTTCTTCGCCGGAAGATCCAGTGTTGCATTATCAATGGCTGTAAGGCCATTGTCAAATGTTTTATAATTAACGGCTCCTCCAATCGCATCTCCGTTTGACATGGCCGATTTAAAGGTTTCACTGACATAAGCCAGGGAAGTTGAATTGAGCAGTAGAATAGCCTGGTCATTGGTCTGGTTCACATTGCTTCCGGAGACCGTGATGGTGGTTCCTGATTGAGAAATACCCGCTGCATTGAAGAAATCGACCATTTTGCCCTGGGACATATACAAATACCCCATACTGACCTTCATGGCTTCATCGATATAAGTTTTCATTTCATCGATCTTGTTTTTCGCAACCGCTCCGCGTATGCCTCTCGTGGGAGGCGCCGAAGTAGGCGTAGAAGAAACCGCCGTGGTGACCATTTTTCCATCAGGACCAATCGAAAGAGAAGCTACTATCGTATTTTTCAATTCACCCTCCAGGAATATCTGTGTTGTCCTGGTCCATACATAAGCCGACAGTTGTACACGGTTAGCTTTGGTAGCCGCAGAAACCTGGAGACTCAGGTTTGTTTTAGCGTCTTGGGCATAAACTCCAACATGTAAAGCCAAAACAAAACAGCAGAGTCCAATGATTTTTTTCATATATTATTTTTTTGTGAACAGAATTAATTGATTGAATATTAACTATTCAAAATATCGTAGGGAGGATCGGGTAGAAAATCGTAGGAAGGATGGCTAACAGAGTAGAATGCGATAATATTGACCTGGATCAATATATTCCAATAGCGTGCCTGTTAAAAAAAACACAATCAGAATAGTAGGTTAAAACGTTGACACAGAGGAAGAAAAAAAATATTCAGTATTCAAATTTCAGAAAGGATTATAAAACTGACTTCGCCGGATAAAACGTTTTTCGCGATATATCGCGAAAAATGATCATACTATTTCATTTCCTGAACGGGTAATGTTTAATTTTTTCATGCGCGAACGGAGTGTACTTGGATTGATGATGAGTTTTTCAGAAGCGCTGCCTTCCCCGCTTATACGCCAATGGGATTCCTGAAGGACTTTTATAATATGATCCTTTTCCAGCTCCTCAAGGGAGGCTGACAGATTACGACGAGCCTTATCCTTTGTACTATTATAGAATAAATCGAACCTGAGCGTGGCCGTCTCGCTAATAATGACCGCCCGCTCTATCACATTGCGCATTTCCCTGATATTTCCGGGCCATTCGTATTCAGAAAGATGATTCATATCCGATTTGTTGATATTCTTAAAGGATTTCGAATGCTTCCTGGATTCTTTTTCAACAAAAAACTCAACAAGCATCGGAATATCTTCCTTTCTGTATCTCAGCGCAGGAATGGTTATAGGAAATACATTTAAACGATAATATAAATCATCCCGGAATCTCCCCTCCTTCACTTCGGCTTCCAGTTCGCGATTGGTCGCGGCGATTATTCGTACATCAACCTTTATGGTCTGATGACCACCAACCCGCTCAAATTCTCCATTCTGAAGAACCCGTAAAAGTTTTGGCTGCAAAGAAATGGGCAGCTCTCCGATTTCATCCAGAAAAATAGTTCCGCCATCAGCAATTTCAAACCTTCCCTTTCTGGCCTGCAAGGCCCCCGTAAATGCCCCTTTTTCATGGCCGAATAACTCATCTTCAATCAGTTCTGCCGGAAGCGCTCCGCAATTTAGTTTTACAAAAGGTTTCATATTTCTTAAACTGGATCGCTGAATGAGGTCAGCAAACAATTCTTTGCCTACACCAGTCTCACCCTCCAGTAAAACCGTCGCGTGTGTAGTCGCTACTTTTTTTGCTTTATGAATAGCATAGGTAATACCCTCACTCCTGCCGATGATTTCCTCCTGCATCCATTCAGGTAGCGCCTCACCCTTCAGCATCAGATTTTCCTTTTCAAGCTCTGCCTTTAGATGTTGAATCTGCAGGAAAGCATTTTCCTGATCCGTAATATCAGATCCGAAACTGATCAGCCCTTCAACCTTTCCTTCATTGTCATAGGCTAATTCAGTTGTCCAGGTTATCGTTTTTTCATCACCGTCTTTAGTAACGATGATATTTTTATAATGGGGAGTTGCCTTGCCCTGTGAAACAGTCTTTTGAAAAATCTCCTTTACATTTCCGAACTCGCCTTCAGGGAGAAAATATTCAAACCAGTTTCTTCCGATTAATTCTGAGACATTATTATAATGCAATAATTTAACGCCATAAGGATTGATATAACTTAACCTCCCGTTTCTATCGGTATGCACAATAACGAGCTGCAGATTCTGCAATAATGAATCCCACTGTACATTCTTTAAACTCAGCAATCTTTCCAGTTTATATTTTTCTAAAAAATTTGTCCTGAGGCGGATACCCATAATTAATATAAAGGAAAGAGGGAAGAGGTTTATTGGAAAAAATATTCTCCTGTGAAATCTGGCAACGAAATACTCAACATTTATTTGAAAAATTACAGAACAGGTTAATAAAAAAAGGTAAACGAACATCGCAAACTGAAACCATTTCGCATTACTCTTTATTCCATTTTTAAACTGATACCGGACAGCTATAAAACCATGAACTACGCACAAAAGGATTACGGCCAATGCCAAAATTGCCCAGAAAGGTGCATTCATATCCCTTTTCTGAAGGATCATCAGAAGATAAACCAGCAGGGTCAATATATTAATCGTATAGGGTAATGCCTTTTTTTTATACCCCGTATAGTAAAAAACAAACCAGGGAAATATGCCAAAGAAAAAGAAATTGAAAAATCTTTTGAAGATAATTTCAAAGCTGAAGGGTGCTTCATCAACTGTAATAAAACCCACCGGCGGAACGAGAAAAAATAAGAAAATAGCAATACACAAAATCCCGAAAAAAACATCTGTTTTCTCACCGTCTTTATGGAGACCAATAAAAAGACTTACAAGGCCCGCGAATAAGGCAACACCTGCAGTTAGTAAGGCAATTGAAAGTTGAATACCTTCCATAAAATTAAGTAATCCCGTATAGCAGGAGTACTTCTAAGGTTTAACCATTGAATATAGAGCTTTTTTGTAAATCAGCCATATTTGGGTGAAACCATAATATAAAAGAAATATCTAAGTGAGATTTGAAGCTGGCTCACCTATTTGAGCTGACAATATATTTCAACGACCATACTCTTCGTAATATTTGTTTCTTGCCTTCTTATACCTTAATAATTCGAATGGAAACTCTGCATATGGAAATTTGGAATAGACACAAATCACAAATCCAAAAACGGTGAAAAAAAAAATACGATTCAACTTCTTCATTCTTTTTGCGTACCATATGAAGGCTAATTTGTCCTTAATAATAAGCCAGCCGTGACCGCTGCTGGTAAAATGATAAAGCAGCACCAAGAAAACCTGTCAGACCCAAACCGCAATACAAGGAGATTTATCCCAGAAAACATTAACCTGACCCTCCTTTCCCGGAAGAATAAAATTATTAATGCAAACCAGTAATGATGCAATACAGAAGGTCGACAAAATATCCATGATTGTCATTTCCTTATCCAGTATCCAAGATATATTTTTTCACTTTCCTCTTCAATGCTAACATATATAAAATTTTCCTTTTTTTATTACAGATCCTCCATACTGAAAGAAGTAAAATCAGCTTCCTGAAATTCTCTTATAAATTTTAACCAGTAATGCTGCATAAACTGAAGATGCTCCGGATGATTATTGTATTGTTGGTAAAATTCTTCACTTTCAAATTCCATGGATATGGCAAAATCGTATGGGTTTTTTGTGCTGACCTGCTTAAGACAGGCAAAATGTTCAACATGTGAGATTTCCTGCAGCCTTAAAGCAGCTAAAAAGAAATCCATTTTTTCCTGTTTGCTAAATCCTTCTTTTAAAGAAAACGATACACTGTGAATGAGCATAGATCCAGGTGTTTGTTGTAATATTTTATCGAATTTATAAATTTCAGATTTGTTTTCGATAATAGAAATAAAACGACACCTAAAAGTGCTGCTGAATTTATCCCCGAACAAACATTATACTTTCTTAAGTCTAAGGAACTTCCTTCGCTTTGTCGGAATTTCTGTTCCCAGTAGCATACCCCATGGTTTCATTTCGGGAAGCCTGTCGAAGATGATTTTCATTACACCAATAAATGGAATGGATAAGAACATGCCGGAAATGCCCCATAGTGCTCCTCCAAGTAAAACAATCACGATGGAGACCAATGCATTAATCCTGACTTTGGACGCAACGATATAAGGAACGAGAAAATGATTATCTATGAATTGAATGACCATATAACTGATGATCACCCATAACTGGGTCTGAAATCCATCCTTCGTAATCGTTGCAATCAAAATGGGCAGAAGCACTGCGAGTATTCCACCTATAAACGGTAATACATTGAGTAAAGCGCCGAGCACTCCCAGTAGAACTGCATAAGGAACACCTAACAATAGTAATGCACCTGTATTCAAAGTAGCGACAATCAATGCTTCCAAAAGGAGGCCCAGCATATAGTTTTGTATCGCTCCCTTTGTTTGCGTTAAAACTTCGCGAACATTTTTTTCATCTGCATCATCGAAAATATCAAAGAGAAATTTCAGAATAAGATCTTTATAAAACAGAAAGAGGAATGTATACACCGGCAATAAAATCGCCATGGCCAACCCGCCTACAACAGTGCCCATTGCTGATGCCAGTACCGGCTTGAGCCCTGCCTCCGCCTGATCGATGTATTCGTTTTGCTTTTTAATATTTATGCCAAAATCCGTGCGTGCGAAATGTTGAAAATCTTTGAATAGTCCCAAAAATTTGTCTTTAAATGTAGATAAGTCATCTGAAAAATTTTTGATTTCCATATACAGGAAATAAGCGATCCCCGTGATAATAATCAATCCGAAAATAATTGAAATAGCAATCGCGAGAATCTTTGGTAAACGCCATTTTTCCAATAACTGGGTTACAGGATTTAAAAGAATAGCTAGCAACATGGCGAATGAAAGCGGAACCAGTACGTCGCGGAGTGTTGCCAGTATATATACAAGCAACACAAAACCGAACATAATAACAGTAACCTTAAAATAAAACGGGTATTTTTTTATCATACAAAAAGGCCCTTTTTATAGTTGAGAAGAAAATCGAAATAGTTTTTCCTTACAACATGTGAATAATTGACCGCATATTTTAAAACAGCTTCCTGCCAATCCTGGTTTTCACCAAATGATACAAATATATCTGCAATGGAAGAACCCTGCCTGCCGGAACTACGAAGCTGGGATGAAGCAGTCAGCATGGCCATATCATCTATTACCTGATAGATATTCCGGTATTCCTTCTTTATAAGCTTAAAATTAACACTGTCCTTGGTAGGCTGCATTTCCTGCATGACATAATATTCATTTCTGAAATGCGAAGTGCTCAACAAAGCCGGAGCCCGATTCTGCATTCTTTCCTGAATGGAGACGATCCGCTCCGCTTCATTTTTCCAATGTGGTTGTTTAATTGAAATAAAGGGGTCCAATGAAGATACAGTTGATTGCTTCATATCAACCAGCAAATATTTTTCACCGGTCTTATTGGAAGATTTTAATAAAATCGCATACCGGTTTACTCCAACGCTTCCCGTACCTGCCAGTCGGAACACTGCATCAATGACCTTATAATTATAGGGACTGTCTTCATCATTTTTAAGCCAGTGCTGTATATGATTTACCAGGTCTTTTTTTAATTTTTTATCCAGCTTAAAATGTTTCGGGTCCTCCAGAAGCAACTGAAGTTTGTTTTTCTTTAGTACTGTTTTGCGGGAAAGAATATCCTTTTGTTTTCTCTTATTTACAGCAGTCAGGAATTCGCAAACGATCCCTTTGGCAGTATTTCTTTCTATGTATTCCGGTTTACCAGCCGCAAATTTATCTCCAACTGTTTTTATAAATAGTTGCGCCATGCGCAAAGCTTTGCTTTCTTCGATTTTCAGCGAATCAAAAGCTATAAATATACTGGTAGCCATCCTTGATATCTCCCAGAGCGAAGGGGCAAGAATAGACTCATCAAAATCGTTCAAATCGAAATACACCTGCCGGTTATCGCTTTTGTAGGTACCAAAGTTTTCGAGGTGAAGATCACCGCAAATCCATGCAGCTGGTGATTCCGGAAGTGATTTATTATTCCCCAGGTCTTCATAAAAAATATGGTTCGTTCCTCTGAAAAAGCGAAATATGTTCTCCCTCATGAACTCATATTTATAATGGACCATTTCCGGAATTTTAGAACTGTTAAATGCTTCTATTCTTTCCGAGATTTGCTCCATGAGTTTTAGATGAATTAACAAAGAATTGCTGAATATAGATATAATCGGCAGGCTAAAATGAATACCAGTAAATTAACATAGATTGGGCCCAATTATTAAAATTATTTTATGAAATCAGCAACAAACCATCAGGCAGTAGGAATCTTCGAAAGATTTGCAGGCAGTGTGTCTAAGGCAACCGGAAGTACAGCCGCGTTTGTTATAGCTTTTATAATTGTCATTGCCTGGGTTATCTCGGGTCCGTTCTTTCACTATTCTGAAAATTGGCAACTGATTATTAATACAGGTACGACGATCATTACTTTTCTGATGGTATTCCTGATTCAAAAAGCTCAGAACAAAGATTCTCTTGCCATTCAATTGAAATTAAATGAACTCGTAGCAGCACATGAATTTGCCAGTAACAGACTGGTGAATGTTGAAAATTTGTCAGAAGAAGAATTGAAGGTAATTCAGAAATATTATTCCCGTTTAAGCAATCTGACCCATAAAGATGAAAGCCTTCAGCAATCACACTCTATCGACGAGGCCGGCGTTTCAAGCGAAATCAAAAAGGAACGGGAAGAAGATATTACCGACCACCTGATGAAAAAAGATAAGTGATAAGTCAGGCCTCTCTCCGGATAAATTTTAGCAGAACAACTACGATAGCAATGACCAGTAAAAGGTGAATTATACCACCCGCAGCAAAGCCAAAGAACCCAATTGCCCAAATGATAACAAGGACTAAAGCGATAACATAAAGTAGATTCCCCATAACATGGTTTTTAAAGGTTGAAAAATATGAATTACTATAACTTGTTATAAAATCGTGCCACAGAAATAATCTGTATCACGCCGCCGTCTGCGGTACTTTTTTCTTTCCAAAAATGATGATGTGTTTTAAATGGGTTATGTTTTTGAGTATGGATGATAAGGTTAATCCATATAAAACGAATCCAATAAATATGATATACCCGGGCTGAATAGAAGTATTGTTGGTAGTAATACTTGTAATCGTGCCATTATTCATATTCAGATCTGAAAGCGTACTATTAACAATTCCATTAAATCCGATAAAGGTCATCAGGATGGCAATAACAAAAACGTCGGCCATACTCCACTTACCTGAATCGAAAGCGAAAAAATGAATCACTTTGTTCTTAGCCCATTTCCGCTTATTCAGCATATAAATACCAGTTGACAATAATTTAGTCACCGGAAATATGATACTAAACACAAGGATCAGCACACCCACAATCATGGAGTCAATTTTACCGGTCTTAATAAGAATGAGCACTACGTCAACGATACTTTTACTCTGAAAGAAAAGGACCTGATTTTTAAATGAAACATCCTGACCGAGTATATGAAAATCCATCGATGATATACGCGCATCAATCTGAATCATTGTACAGTTTAACCCTACAACCAGGAGTATGACAGCGGATAAAATAGAAAGAATATACAGAGGTGCATGAACTTCTTCCTTATTTCTTACAAGCCACCAAATAAACAAAATCAGGAGAATGCCGGCTAGCATGCCCATGGCCCAGGAATACGATTGTTGCCGGATCATGGACAGACCAGCATTTGTCTGATTTTCAAAAGATTCTTTGTCAGCCGCATTATATTTTTTGAAAATCGAATCCATGATCACGGTTTCAGCATTCTTGGAACTGTCATAGGTTTGACTTCCGAGGGAATCCAGTTCTGTTTGTGCAATTCTTTTTAACCTGCTATAACTGGACGGCTTATTAACTTCGTCAATAATTTTTTGAGAATATCCGGGAACTTCTTCATGTAATTTTTTTTCACTGACGAGTGCATCAAATGCCAGCTTTTTAATTTTACCACCGACAGATTTTTGTGGTTTATTAATGGTAGCCGCAGCTTTATCAATGACTCCGTTCAGAATCACTTCAATTTCTTTCTTGAGATCCGCATTTTGCTGAGGAGTTAATTTAAATTTTTGAATCTGACCCTTCGCTGCATTTACTATATTATCTCTCCATTCATCCACTGAAAGCAGGCCAAATGAAACGCTGTTAACGATCATATAGTCCTTCTTGATATGCTTCTGCCTGTTGGATAAAGTATAAACCTGAAATCCACAATACCCGATCCCGAATATTATAGCAGATACAATTAAGACCAATAGTATTTTAATGCCGGATAATCGTAATCCCGCCTTTGACTTTGTTTCCATATTCACTTTAATATATTGATCCGTTCATTGATTGAAATAATTCCGGATAGGTATCAACAACCTTTTGAAAATGCCTTAACAGTAATGGAATATTTGAATTATCATGCCAGGCTATCCGGAGTGTTTAGAAGGCTGTTTTGATCATTCCACCCCGCTTTGGATATACCCGGGTGAAGCCAGCAGTAACTTACCTGATAAGATGTAGAGTAAATTTCCCACATGAAATTTGTCAGCTTTCATTAATAATTCAGGATATTTATTTACTGAATCAAGCTTCGCCATGAAAAAATTATTATTTGCCTTTTTACTTATTTCGGGATTTGCACAGGCGCAACAAAAAGAAATCAGGCTTTATAACGGGCCGGCACCTGGTTCTGAAAACTGGAATTGGACCGAAAAACAAACTGATAAAAATATGATGCACCAGATGATGGTGTATAATGTGGTAAATCCTACTTTAACTGTTTTCCCTGCTGATCCTGCAATTGCCAACGGAACTGCTGTAATTATTTGTCCGGGTGGCGCTTTTCATTTTCTTACCATCGACAATGAAGGCACCTTAGTGGCAAAATGGTTGAACAAACGGGGTGTTACTGCATTTGTTCTAAAATACAGGGTCGCACATTCTGATAGTGATGATCCATTCGGTGATATGATGGCAGGATTATCGCCGGGAAAAAGAAAAGATTCATACAATGCTGAAATGGCAGCCGATATTCCTCTCGCAATAGCAGATGGAAAAGCTGCGATCGCATACGTAAGGAAACATGCGTCCGAATTTGGAATTTCTCCCGATCATATTGGCATCGTTGGTTTCTCTGCCGGAGGAACAGTAACTGCTTCGTCGGCCTATAATTATAACAGTGACAACAAACCGAATTTTGTAGCTCCCATATATGCATATATGCCCGCTTCTCTTCAAAGCGAAATTTTACCGGATGCGCCTCCTATGTTTCTTGCGGCTGCGAGTGATGATCAGCTTGGACTTGCGGCAAACAGCGCTGATCTTTACAGCAAATGGCTTGCTTCCAAACATTCAGTTGAACTGCACCTTTACGCCAAAGGTGGACATGGTTTTGGGATGAGTGTCCAGCACCTTCCCGTAGATACCTGGATCGACCGATACGGTGACTGGCTGGCTTTTATTGGCATGATCAAGCCGAAATCTTAAGAATTCGGGTTTTAACGCTTCTCCTTAAAGAATATATTCCGGCTGGAATGTTATTGGATAAGCTATTTATTAAATATTTAAGCCAGATATAACCCATAGATAAGCTAATATTAAGCTATAGATAAACCATATCTTGCGCACAAAGGGCGGCGCTACGAAAAGGCAGATTCAGACACTTGATGCTTTTGAGTCCACCCGCAATCTGAACAATGAATGGAAGGCTGTCGTCAAATCTGCAGGCTTAATTTACAGAGGGCTTAATGGTCTTAAACCTTTAGCAGGCTATAACATATCAGGTCCGCTGAATGCACTGGTAAAGAAAATACAGGTAATGGATACTGTAAATCCCAAAGGAAAACGCTCTATTCTCTTTTCACAACACCTTGATTTCATCAGCAGTTTTAATTATAACAAACAGAATATGTTTGACACCCTGATCCGTCAGTCTCTTTCTGCTCAAATCGATAAAACAACTGGTGTTGCCGATATTGAGATTCCTCTTTTACAACCTTCCGTTAATTTCTTCCCCCACCCACGATATGCCTATTACCGGATCGTACTGTCTATGACTTCGATCAGTGATTATATTTGCAGCGAAACAAGCAACCATTATTCTTCGGTAGGAGCTGTTCCAACTTACAAACCCATTTTTTCGGAATGGGCACCCTCGAATATTCCTCAGCCTTCAACCAGTTTTCACTATACTCCAGCCAATACAACACTTCCCGGTCAGGGTATGATCCTTATTCTCGGCGCAGGCATTCAATACGGCATGCCGGGAACTGACGGCTCCATTCAGCCCGTTCCCTTTGTCGGAGCTGCCAGAATATTAAAGTGCGTCTGAGAAGTGGAAATAATTAATACCGCCTATTAGAATTTGTAACCCAGGTTGATCATAAAATTTCTGGGAGCCCCCGGCCATTTGTTTACATTATTATAAGCACCCATCCAGTAAACTTCATTGGTTATATTATTTACATTCATGGCGATGATAAAGTGCTTAAACTTATAATTGATTCCGCCATTCAAAATAAAATAAGAAGGCAGGTTGATTGTAGAATCAAGCATTGCGCGCTCACCCACTGCGGAATGACCTGCATAAATACCAAGACCTTTCACAGCGCCTTTCGTGAATACATATTTAATCCATGATCCACTCGTGTTGCGCGGAGCATTTTCAACAGGCGTACCTACCTGTGACTGAACATCGCTTACAGTTACTTTAGCTACACAATATGCGTAGGAAAGATTCACACTCAGATTCGGAAGAATATTTCCTGTTGCTTCCGCTTCAATTCCTTTTGATTGATTTTGCCCCTGCTGAACATAGAGATTCGGATTGGAAATATCATTGGCGCTGACCGATACATTCAATAGAGTAAGCTGGTATATGGCCAGCGAAGCAGCCAGTTTATCATTGAAAAAATTTCCCTTTGCACCCGCTTCCAGCACATAACTGATTTGTGGTTTGAATGGTGAATTAAAAACCTGTGTGCTGGTGGAAGCTTCAAACGCATCGAAACCTTTGTTATAAGTCGCATATGCGCTTATGTTAGGCGTAACGGCATACACAATTCCAACCCTTGGCAGGAATACAGTTTCGGCCAAGTCGCTCGCACTGTCACCCACATCATCTCCCTTATAAAATTCTTCCCGAAGACTTACTAAAAATTTCCATTTGTTGAGACTGATCTGATCCTGAATGTAAGCCCCCTGCGTATGATAAATATTATCATCTACATCCGTACCATCAGCATCATAAGTGGAAACTTGGTATGAACTGATCGGTCTGTTTATGTATTGAGGATTTTTGAGGCTAAATGTTCCAACGGTACCGCTGCCGATACCAAACTGATCAGGCAGTTCAAAGTATTGCTGATTCAGGTTTACCGTACTCTTGATAAAATCATATCCAAGGATTAACTCGTGACTGGCTGCACCTGTATTGAACTTATAAGTAAAATAATTACTGAAAGTGTTTGTTATAGTCGGGTAGGTCCATGTGGTATAATACATATCGACCGAATCCGGCGTGATATAATTCTGCAATCCATGATTGGCAACATCCTGGCTCGTTGAATAATGAAGGTATCCACTGTTAAAACTTAGGCGTTTGCTGATTTTATAAGAGAATGTGACGATCGAGGCAATATCCGTTTCCTTCAGATAATCACCAGGCTGACTCATGGAAAGAGAAATAGGCGTAGCTTTTAAATTTGGATCATTTTCATAGCCGGGCTGTCCCCAGTTAAGAACTGTATTGATATGAGAAACGGAAAAATCAAGACTGATTTGCAGTTTGTCATTCGGAATATAGGTTAGAGAAGGAGCAATTTCGTAGGACTTTGCATGCTGTTCATTAATGAAGGAATTGGTTTGATCGTAACCTGCATTGAAACGATATAATAAAGTTTTACTCTTGTTAAGAGATCCTGTTATATCTCCCTGCGCACGAAAATGGTCCCAGGTGCCTCCATAAATATCAATTTCAGATTCGGTCTTCTCTAAAGGTTTTTTAGTGACGAGGTTTATCGTTCCTCCGGGATCACAGTTCCCGTAAAGTGTTGCGGTGGGACCTTTGATCACTTCTACTCTTTCGATATTCACCAGCATGGCACTCGTATAGGTTGTATTGTAACCTCTCAGTCCATTAATATCGCGTGAATTTTCAGCGCGGAAACCGCGAATGGTATATTCATCAAATCCCGAATACTGATTCACGCCGGCTACTTCATCCATCGCATCCTTCAGTGAAAATTCCATTTTATCATGGATCAGTTCTTTAGTAACCGTTGAAATGGATTGAGGAATATCTTTTATGGGTGTCTCCGTTTTATTTCCGAAAAAAGAATAATCGCTTTTGTAAGATTGTGACAATCGCCCGCTTATTTCGACTGTCTGAAGTTGGGCGATATTATAGGTTAACCTGATCACACCAATATTCAGCGTTTCATTCTTATTTAAACTCACCGGCTGTTTATAAAGTTTCGTCCCGACCAGAGAAATAATTAAACTATCTGTAAGTCCTTGCAAATGTTGCAAATTGAAATTTCCTTTTGCATCTGTAGTTGAAATTTTTCCCAACTTTTGTAAAGTAATGGTTGCTCCAGATACAGGTTCACCATCGATAGTCAGAATTTTTCCAGAAATAGAACCGCTGGGTTTTTGGGAAAAGATAGAAATGGGAATCAGGAGTAAGAAAAATACAAGAAATTTAAAAGTCGCTTTCACAGTAGGTTTAATAATAGGCAATTAGCTATAAATCAGTGAATTACTGAAAAATACTTAAAATGTTCGAAATCTAATAATCTTTCGGATGAAATATTCCAAAAACTGCATGTCCCTTTTGAATTTGTGAAAATGGTAATCATTTTATTCTGACCGAATCCCTTACCTGCACAAGCCTTTCTTCAAAATGAACAGATTCCGGAAGGTTCAGGGAATATGGTACGAACGCATTCATAAGATCATCAGAATGCTTTTCCCTGCGCTGGGTTTTTAGATTGAAATGTACAAATGTCGACCACATAAATGCTTTCAATATCGTTTTATCCAAATTCCACATACTCATTTCAACTGTGATTTCCTGATCGTCAATCCTGATCAGGGTCGTTTGAATGATCACAGTTTCCATCAGTAAAGCGGGCCTGAGATATGCGATCTCATTTTTGCTCACAACCCAGCTGATTCCTTTATCACGTGCAAGTTCATAGATATTGAAATGATGAAATTTCACCAGGTGGTCTTCTCTGGCATTGATAAAATAATCCAGGTAGCGGGAATTATTTAAATGATTAAAAGGATCGCAATCCGGAAAACGGATAAGATATTTACTCTCCCATGTTTTTTGAAGTTCTTCCATAATAAAATAATTTAATTGCTGCCAGGTTTAACAACCACACTACCACACTACCACACTTTCAGAAGTTTTCCTGCAATTTAGCACCCTGATTGTTATAATTGTTTATATGATTAAATTCGTATGACAATCTAAAATAAGATGGACACAAACAGACTTTCTTCCACACTTGCCAAAGAGCTGAATGCCCAGATGACCAATGAAGCGCATAATGCACAGATATACCTTGCCTATGCAGCCTGGGCGAGTGAAAAGGGTTATGACGGTATAGCCAATTTCCTGTTCCGCCATGAGAATGAAGAACGCAATCATATGATGAAAATGCTGGAGTACATTTTAAAACGGGGTGCTAAAGTAGTCGTGTCTCCTATTCCAGGTCCTGGCCCTGATCCAAAAAGTGTGAATGACTGTTTTGAAAAAGTATTTAAATCAGAAGTAGAAAACACTAAGAATATTTATAAGATCGTTGAAATGAGCATGAAGGAAAAAGACTGGGCTACCTGGAATTTTATGCAGTGGTTTGTAAAAGAACAAACTGAAGAAGAAACGCTTGCCATAGACCTGATTGATAAAATTAAAATTGCAGGTGGTGAAAAAGCTACGGATAGTGCGCTGTATGCATTTGACCGCGACCTTCAAACAACGCCGGATGAAGCGGTACTGGCTCAGGATGTTTCGGTTGAAAAACCCTGATTGATTCTCTTTATGAAAAATTTTATTAAGACATTAATTTTCTGTGTTTCCATTTCGATTGTAATTTTTTCTTGTGCAAAAAATTCAGGTAGTAATAATTCTACGAGTTCGAAATCAGATTTAACACTATCAAAATCTGACTTGAAAAGAGGTGAGCAACTGATCGCTTCTACCAACCAGTCTAACCCGAATGCCATTGTAAAATGGACAACTTACCCCTCCACGAACACAGTTGTAGTACCTGCCAATAACCAGGCGGGAGCCATTTTTGCACAGGCAGGTTCCTACCGGATAACTGCCAGCTATTATAATGCATCCGATACAACGGTTGCATACGATAGCAGTTCTGCTCCGGTTATAGTAAATGATTCCATCAGTTCTCCTTCAGTCGTTCCTGACGGACTGGATTCAGTATCTCTCACAGGAGATCAGTTGATACTCAGCCCTATTTCTGCTTCCGATTCCATTTTTATTATGTCCGTGCAAACAGTCAATTTGTACAACTGCACTCCCTTCCTGGCTGCGTATAGCTTTGACGGGTTAAATGGAAATTCACTACTCTTATATAGTGAGGGGGAGGTAGTGGAAGGCAGCGGGTGCAATGGTGCAAAGAACCATGCTGTTTCTTATTTATTTTTTAGTCCGCTGAATACCGGAACTTATAATATTTCTGCCGTCCTTAATAATGTTACTTACAATGGGAGTCTAACCGTTACTGCCAAGGATTATATTTTCACCTGGAACTATACGTCGGGTATAACTATTTCGCCGCTGCAGATAAAAAGGAATTGATCCGCGAAAACTGGTGTAATTGGGAACATTGATTAATGTAAATTTATCTTTACATTAATCAATTGCTCCTGTATGAAAATCACATCGCTTCTCTTGCTTTGCCTGATCAGCGTTCCCTGCTTCCCGCAGCAGAATGCATGGCCGGTTCTGAAACATTATGAAGGAAAATATATCGAAAAGATTGCCATGCCTGTAGGAGGAATAGGTACAGGTAATATTTCTATCGGTGGTAATGGGCAGTGGAAAGATGTGGAGATCATGAATAAACCCGGCATGGGTTTTTATGGATCAGTAACTCCGAAACAAGCTCCCTGTTTTATGGTGTTTACGGAAAATGAATCCGGCGAAAAACATGCAAAGCTATTGACGGGACCCATTCCTCAGTCTGAATTTATTGGCTCACAGGGAAGCCTGGCTCCGAATCACGGATTGCCAAGATTTGCCACTGCGAGTTTTGATGCGGCATATCCCTTTGCCATCGTGAACCTGGAAGATGATGGCATGCCCGTTTCTGCAAAAGTAAAAGTCTTCAATCCATATATTCCCGGAGATGCCATCAGTAGCGGAATTCCTATTGCTGTGATCCGATATGAGATTACAAATAAAACGAACCAGCCTTTAATAATTGCCGTAGCAGGTTCACTGGATAATTTTATCGGCATGGATGGTTCAGTGGTTGAATTCGATTCTTTTGACCGCAACATCATTCCCCAGGGAACAAAGAATAATCGCAACATTTTTAAACAATCACCTAGTCTCGCCGGGATATACATGGTATCAGACAGTGTGGATCATAATTCAAATGCATGGGGCACGATTGCATTGACAACTCCCGCAAATAATAAAGATTGTACTATTACCTACCGTACGCAATTCAG
Source organism: uncultured Bacteroidota bacterium (assembly GCA_963711345.1). Taxonomy (GTDB): domain Bacteria; phylum Bacteroidota; class Bacteroidia; order Chitinophagales; family Chitinophagaceae; genus Puia. The sequence continues at coordinate 3,807,211 of CAVQDS010000002.1, forward strand.
TCCGAAGGGCTGGAACGATAATCTCACAGACATGTGGGATGATTTTTCAGATGACGGATCTTTCAAAGACCTTAAATTTGACAAAAAGGTCAATGATCCCCGGGCTGCCTTATCGGTTAAGTTGAAACTGGCTGCCAACGAAACAAAAGAGATTGAATTTTTTCTTACCTGGGATTTTCCAAATCGTATGGACTGGAATGATAAAGTAATTATCGGGAATTATTATTCCACGCTTTACGAGAACGCCTGGGATGTTGCAGAAAAAACCTTACCCCTGTTACCATCACTCGAAGCAAAAACCATTGATTTTGTAAATCTGCTGGTTAAGAGCGATTTCCCATCTGTTATGAAAGAAGCTGCTTTATTTAACAGCAGTACGCTACGTTCCCAAACGACGTTCCGAAATAAGGAAGGATATTTTTTCGGATGGGAAGGCGTATTTGCGTCTACGGGTTCTTGTTATGGAAACTGCACCCATGTATGGAATTACGAACAATCAACACCATTCCTGTTCGGAAATCTCGCCATGAAAATGAGGGAAGTGGAATATCAGAAGGCGCTCGACGATAGTTCCGGCCTGATGAGTTTCAGGGTATCTCTTCCCTTCAATAAAAAAGAGAATTGGAAATCTGCTGCGGCCGACGGACAAATGGGAACCATCATGAAAGTATACCGGGAATGGCAGTTATCAGGTGATGACGAATTTTTGAGAAATACCTGGCCGGGCGTGAAAAAAGCATTGGCCTTTGCCTGGATAAAAGGAGGATGGGACGCGGACAAGGATGGAGTGATGGAAGGCTGTCAGCATAATACGATGGATATTGAATATTATGGCCCCAATCCTGAAATAGAATTCTGGTACCTCGGCGCACTCAGGGCAGCATCAAAAATGGCTGCGTATTTAAAGGATAAAGAATTTGAGAAAACCTGTTCGCATCTATTTGAAAATGGAAGCAGGTGGACGGACCAGCATTTATTCAACGGAGAATTTTATATCCAGCAAATCAGACCCATCGAAAATAAATCTTCCATAGCGCCGGGACTATTGATAGGCATGGGTTCCAAGGATTTAAAGAATCCCGACTTTCAGATTGGAGAAGGATGTCTGGTGGACCAGCTGGTAGGACAAAATATGGCATGGATTTGCGGACTTGGATATCTCTCCGATTCGAATCATATCAAAAAAACATTGCAGAGTATCTGGAAATATAATCATGTTAATTCCTTCGGCGATCAGTTCAATAATATGCGGTCTTATGCGCTTGGAGACGAATCCGGCCTGATACTTACTTCTTATCCCGATCCATCAAAACGGCCTGCTGTTCCACTATCCTACGCATTTGAATCATGGACAGGTCTTGAATATACTGCAGCGACCGGTATGATCTATGAAGGCATGAACCGGGAGGCCCTGAGAATTATTACGGATACGAGAAACCGTTTTGATGGCTACAAGCGCAATCCCTTTAATGAAGAAGAATGTGGAAATCATTATGCCCGGGCCATGGCGGCATGGTCTGCATTAATTGCCTGGAGCCGTTTTAATTATTCTGCTGTTGAAAAAGAATTTTCCATTACAGCGAACCAGGGAAATTATTTCTGGTCTGATGGATACAGCTGGGGCAATGCATCGGTAAGTGATCATAAAGTTTTAATTTCAGTGCATCATGGCAAACTTGATATTAAAACAATTCATTTAGTTGGCGGAGGAACTTTGAAATTAAAAGACACAGTCACGCTGAATGAGAACAATTCGAAGGGATTCGATTTAAATTAAAAAAGTAAAAAGGAAAAAGTTTAGAACAGAATATTGGGGAATTTCAACAACAAAATAATTTTTATGAAGAAAGCATTTTTTATTATTGTTTCAATTTTTTTAACCTCCATTAATACAATCCACGCACAGGTTGCAAATACAAAATGGAAAGGCACATTAATTCTGGATGGGCCGACCCCTGTAATCTGGCAATTTGATAAGGATACCGTTCAGATTTTTAACCTTGCAGACAGTTCCCTTGTAGAAAAGATGACTTATAAGACAGAGCCTGGATTCTTTCTTTTTACCAAAGTCAGCGGCATTTCATCCTGTGACAATAGTACAATTGGCAAATACAAATTCGACATCCGGAGTGATAGTCTTTTTATTGCTCCTTTTGAAGATCCCTGCAATGACAGGGCTTCGGCAGTAAGCAGTGAAGCCTGTATCAGGGTCAGGTAGCCACCAACTGTTATCTCTTCGTTAATCAATCCATTTACAGCAATAATATAATAGCTGCTATTCGCTTAGAGCCTTTAAACTCTTTTATTAATTTTCATAGTATTATCCCATATTCTATTTACTTAAAACCCAAAAAATGAAAAAGACAATCCTAGCAATCCTGGTATTCTTAGGTTCAATAGGAGTATCCATGGCAACCGTTCATCATCCAAGAAGGAAAGAAGTTAACCATCGTCTTTCCAATCAGAATGCAAGAATTCACAATAAAGTGGCTGAAGGAAAAATGAGCAAAAAAGAAGCTGGAAAATTGCATCATGAAGATCACCAGATCCGTCATGAAGAAAAAGCGATGGCTTCGCAGAACCATGGACATATTACGAAACAGGAACAGAAAACCCTGAACCAGCAGGAAAACCATGTTAGCAAACAGATAAAGAATCATTAATAAGAGTCGGAGAAATTTTACACGCTCCCATTTATTTCGAAAAGATCTAAAGGGAGCGTTTTTATTTTATGACCAGACCGCAAAATCCGGGGGCATCATCTTTGCAATGGCATAGAGTAAAACACTATGATTCGAAAATTAAAATCAGGTGAATACCGTCTTTATTCACGTAAAACTGACCCGAAGACAAAGAAACGCCGCAACCTGGGAACATTCAATACAAGGGAAGCAGCCAAAAAACACGAGAGGGATGTACAGTATTTCAAAAGACACTAAGCTGAAATAATAGGTTATGGGTTATGGGTTTTGGGATATGGGATATGGGTTATGGGTTATGGGTTATGGGATATGGGATATGGGTTATGGGTTTTAGATAATCATGAAAATTATGAGCTGGGCATTGGTAGCCGGAGGCAGCAAAGGCATTGGTTTTAGTATCGCAGAAGCTTTAGCGAAGCGGAGATATAATTTATTGTTAGTTGCCCGAAATCATGATGATCTGATACTTGCTAAAAAAATTCTCGAAAAAAGCTATCCGGTAGAGGTTGAAACATTAACCTGCGATGTATCACGCACAGAATCAAGAATAAAAATTCAAGATTGGTGCAACGATAAAAGATTCAAGATAAATATTCTTTGTAATGTTGCCGGTTCCGGAGGGTCGTCTGACTTCCCTGAATTGTCTGTGAACGATGTGAGTACACTACTCAGTACAAATCTTGAATCCACCATTACACTTAGTACAATACTAATTCCTAATTTAAAAGCAAATGCTCCTTCTTATATCCTGAATGTAGGAAGTCTTGCAGGATTTGCACCAGTTCTCATTAAGAGTGTCTACGCATCTGCAAAATCTGCCGTGCACTCTTTTAGCTATTCGCTTAGATATATTTTAAAACCAGATAAAATTTCTGTCAGTTGTCTTTGTCCTGGTCCGGTTTTTACAAAACCTTCTATTGCAAATGAAACGATGAAACAAATGGGCTGGCTGGGAAAACATATGGCTATGGATGCCGGACTAGTCGGGGAATTGGCCGTTCGGGGTATGCTAAGAAAGAAAATGATTGTAGTACCCGGCAAATTAGCAACATTGATTTCTTATGTACTCAGAATATTGCCAGATCAATTTATTGCATATCTGATTTATTCTCTCAGAAAATAAAACGAACCCTTCCAAAAAACAACATTTATGAAGTGTCTATTCATCGGTATTTTTATTTGCTTCAATTGTGTTATATGTTTTGCACAGTCGAAAACAGGCAACGAAAACCAAAGCGATACATCAAAACCTTACGCACTTGTTGCCGGAGGAAGCAAAGGAATAGGTTATGGCATTTCAGAAGCCCTGGCTAAAAGAGGTTATAATCTGGTTCTCATAGCAAGACATCTGGACACACTACAGGCTGTCAAAAATAAACTGGAAGCAAAGTATCCAATCCATGTGGAAATATTAGCGATCGATTTGAGTTTTGACAGCTCGGCATATATAATTGCAAAATGGTGTACGGACAGAAATATTCATTTAAAAGTTCTATGCAATGTAGCAGGCTTAGGCGGAGCAAACGACTATTTATCATTTCCGCTCGATTCGTTACGCTATATGGTCAGACTGAATATTGAATCGTGTATGGCGCTTAGTCTCACATTGTTGCCGTTGTTGGAGAAAAACGCTCCTTCTTATATTCTGAATGTTGCAAGCATGGCCGGCTTTGCACCTATCCCGGTTAAGAATATGTACTCAGCTACTAAATCAGCTGTAGTTTTTTTCAGTTACTCGTTAAGGTATCAACTGGAAGATAAACATATCAGTGTGAGTTGTCTTTGTCCCGGCCCTGTATTTACAAAACCCGAGATCGTTAAAGATACCAAGGCGAAGCTGGGATGGTTTGGAATGAAGATGGCGCTGGATCCGGGTACTGTTGGAGAATACGCAATAAAAAAAACATTCAAAAAGAAATTAATTATAGTGCCCGGCACACTGGCTAAAATCAGTTCTTCCATTATCAGATTTCTTCCCCGGAGATGGGTGGTTGGGTTATATGGAAAAGCCGGAAAGAAGAAAGCAAATGCCTCATAGGGTAGCTGGCACGATTATATAACCAATAAGAATATTCATTCCAAACATTTTAAAAACACAACCATGGGGAATCTATTGTATGTCATCGCACTCATCCTGGTTATTGCTTGGGCTATTGGTTTTTTTGGTTATGCAGCAGGCGGAATAATTCATTTGCTTCTGGTTATAGCTATCGTACTGGTCCTTCTGAAATTTATCCGACGAGAAGCCTGATTTTGCAATTGATTTTTCCTACCTATTTAAACGAAGCAAGCTTCAGATGCTTGCTTTTTCGTTTCCTGACAGAAAAGATTAGCAGGTTTTCATTAAAAATAAAATGATAGTTGATTTTAATGTAGAAACTAATCCCCATTAAATACATTATTCAAATCTTATCTTACTGATTCCGGGCGCCATTTTTTACATGTAGTTCTTCAATGACAATTATAAGAATTGCCAGCAGGGGTACGGCCAGGATAATGCCCATTATTCCGGATAAAGTGCCCATTATCAACTGGCTTAATAAGGTCAGGGCCGGTGGAATGTGAATGATTCTCTTTTGAAGCAAGGGTGTTACAATACTGGCTACTATGGTTTGACAGGCGATATAGATCAGTGCAACTATGACAGCTGTTTTTGTGCCGATCGTAAATGCAAGCAATACGCCGGGTATCATGGCGATCACAGGTCCGAAATTCGGAATGATTTCAAGTACCCCTGTTATAAGTCCCAACACGGTGGTGCCCGGCAATCCAACAATATTTAAACTGACAGAAATTAAAATGGAAATAAGAATCATAGATACCAGCATACTTTTTAGCCAGCCTTTCAGTGCAATACGAATACGGTTTAAAATGATTTTTCCTACCGGTTTTTTTTGTGCCGGCAAAAGTAAAATGATTCCATCCTGATAAAGTGAAGGATCCGCAGTAAAAAAAACACCGAGAAACAGAATAATATACAAATCGCCTAAAATTCCAAAGCTGGTACTAAAAAAACTTGTAGCCGTATCCATCAGTTTTTGAGAATTATTTCCTGAAGTATATTCAAGTATCTTTTGGCCTACAGGTGTTTTTGACATTTTTGCCTTGACTGTACTGATTGTCTGAGGCAGCGTATTGTTCAGTTCTGTCACCTGATTCTGGATCCTGGCACCGATGAACCAGGTCATGACAGCAAACAGAATAGTCGTTCCACCAATGGAAATAATCAAAGAAATCTTCCTGCTCAGTTTTGTTTTTTTACTAATCAAATCGGCCAGGCCGTGAAAATAAACCGCCATCAGAACACCGGCAAGAGCCATCAGTAACACATTAAATGCTACCCTTACGATCAATATGATAACCAGTGTGAGACATACGATCGCAGTCGTCTGCCATACTTTGACTGTATAGGAAAGTTCTTTTTTGGTTGAATTATCGGGGTCCTTATCCATTAACCTGGTTTTCGATATTATTCAAATATCGTATTTCTCTGAGTTAAATTCACATCACAATAATTAGGGCCTGTTTCTTCCGCCGCCACCGCCACCGCCATCGTATACTCCTCTCCTGCCGCCTGGCGGGAAGAATCCAGGCATCCTGTTTTGTTTAGGTTCTGAAAAATTATTCAGATTATAAGTGAAAGTCAGCATCGCATACCGTGTCAGTGTATTGGTCCTGGTATAGGATTCCAGGTTTGAAGTCACCGATTTGCTGACCGCGGTATTCTGGTTCAGAAGATCAAATACACTCAGTCTTATTTCCCCATTCTTCTTTTTAAAGACCTGTTTGGCGATGCTCGGGCTAAGCAATGGCACACTTGCATTATAAGCCGCAGCATTATTATTCGTATACGTATAATCGAAGTTTGCAGCGATTAGCCATCCGTTGTTTGTATATGCTGTAAATTCTGCGGAGAAGGCCTGGGAAAATGCATTCAGATTATTTTGAGTACTGGTTTTTTCTGTTGGAGCGCCAGATCTCTTGTTGATACTGTATTTAGATACAGTACTAAAGTTCATATCAAAGTTCTTCTTGATATTCGTAGTCCAGGAAATCGTTTCTGACAATCCTGTATTTTTCGAATATACATGTGCGTAATTATTTTCTGCTGCAGCAATTGAATCCTGTGCCAGCAGGTTCTGACTCTGCGCATATGTAATATTGGTAATAAAGTTCAGGTTAGATTTAGGTTTATTTATGGGGAAACCATAATTAAAATATCCTGAGATATTATAGGTTCCGTTCAGGTTTACATAAGTTGTTTGCTGTCCCCCTTTGGAATTATAATAAACAGCCGATTGTATATCGTTTACGATGGTGCTGGCATTGATCGTCGCAAATACCACGTGTTGGGATCCCGGTTCGAACGATGAATATAACATACGCAGGCTATGCGTAAACTGCGGCTTGAGGTCGGGATTACCTTCCTGATAGTTGATCTGGTCGGTCGTTGTAATTAAAGGCTGCAGTTGTGTTACCGAAGGAGTTCCTGTTCTACCGGTGTAGTTTAACCGAAAATGTTTCGTTTTTGAAATGGCATACTGAAAATTCACCGTGGGCGTAAGATTCACATAGTTCTGCACCACACTGATATCTTTGGTTGTGTTCAGACTATTGAATCCGGTGAACTGGACACCTGAACCCACAGAAAAATTGAACTTGGGATTCTGAACCCTGTAGTTCAGCGTGAACCTGTTTGAATGCGATACGAATTTATAGGAGTTACTGAAAAGGCTGTCAAATTGTTCAAAACCTTTCAAAGAATCGACAAAATCATAGGTGTTGTTGATGGATACATTATGCTGGTAGTTAAAATTATAATTGAATTCCAGGATCTCATTCTTACCTACCGGTTCCGTATAAGAAAGCGTGGGGCTGATTGTATATGAATGAATGGTATCGACGACATACTGATTAAGCGTATCAACCGTTCCCAGATTATAAAAATCATTTACTGCATAGTTATATCCATACCCTTGATTCACATTCGCGGTACCATTGATATCAAGAGAGATTGTACGGTATTTTTTAGCGAATTTATGCCTTAACTGCAGGTTGGATCCATTGATATTAAAACCATCATTATAATTGGAAGAGTTCCCAATAGAAGTATTAACGGGTGAACCATGATTATCAACAGTTGTTGAGTTGGAATTAGCGGTAGGATCGCTTCTCTGAAAGGTCAGGTTAGGACGAAAAACAAGCGAATTGTTGCTATCATATTTCTGCTCCAGATTCAAATATATCCGGTGCGTCTGCAGCCGTTGAATGTTGGACTGGTTTCCTGATGTGGTATTGGAGCTGTCCTGACCTGACTGACCCGTAATAAGTTTTATGGTACTGTCCTGCTGACTGACAGCTATATGCTGGCTATTGAAAAAATAACTTCCATAGAAATCAGTTTTAGGACCGAATGAATTCCTGTAGTTTGCTCCCCCGGCCCAAACGGTTGTCACACCTGAGGAGTTCGCAGAAGTGCTGGCGCCTCCGCCACTTCCTCCTCTTCCCGCAATAGCATCCGGTGTAAAATTTTGTTTGTTGACATCGTTTGCCTGTCCCAGCAATGATATCTGCTGGTCATTATCGAAACGGTGCATATTTATGCTTTCATCATAATTCTGATCTGTACCAACACCACCCACCAGTTTCCCGAAATATCCCTGACGCTTATCTTTTTTCGTGATGATATTAATGGTCTTTACCCTGTTGCCATCATCGAAGCCGCTGAATTTGCTCTGATCACTCAGGTCATCGAAGACTTGAATTTTATCTATGATATCCGGAGGAAGGTTCCTGGTAGCCAGTTTTGGATCATCATTGAAAAAGCGTTTACCATTCACCAGCACGCGACTTACTGTTTCACCCTGTGCAGTTATTACACCATTTTTATCGACCTGGATACCAGGTAATTTTTTCAGAAGATCTTCGGCCAGTGCATTGGGTTTTGTTGCGAAACTGCCGGCGTTGTATTCTACCGTGTCTTTATGTATAGCCATCGGCGGCCTTTCGATCGTCACTTCTTCGAGCATTTCGGTGGCCTTTCGCATATTCAGAATTCCCAGATCGATATCCTTATTTGTACTGCTGATGGTAATATCTCTGCGAAGGTGGCGGTATCCTTCAAAGCTGATGAGCAGGTGATATGATCCGGGGCGAAGGTTTTTTATAATGAAATAACCCTTTTCGTTGGTGGTCATAAATTGGATATCCGTGGAATCCGCACCAATGGGTCTGACTGAAACCGTCGCTTCACTCATATCCTGTTTACCTGTGGTATCGACAATGGTACCTTTTACTGATCCGATTATCTTGCTTTTTGTATTTGCGGAATTATTGACCTGTGAAAAGACAGAAATTCCTGTAAGCAGTGAAATTGAAAAAAATAAGAGGATGCGCATGTTTACGTTAAGGATCAGCTTCTTCGTCTAACAGAAAATTGAAAATTAAGTTTTCTTACCTGTTTAAAAGGCTGCTGCTTTATCTAAAATACAATTACGTAAATCAATTTGTAATAGTGGTCGCAAAATTCTGTAATTATACCTATTAACATATAGGTAACAAGTTCAATTTTTGACGGGTACAGTAAGGTTGATAGTTATTATACTACCTACGGAACCACCAGGATTACCAAGATTGTAATCCATGCGCTTTATTGTGAATTGACCTTTAAACATTCCGGCACCATCTTTCTCTCTAAAACTGAATGGGATCTCCAAAGGTTTGGAAATGCCTTTTATTGTAAGATCGCCTTCCGCTTTATAGCCGTTTGCCGTTTTTTCAATTTTTTTCGAACGGAATATTATCCTGGGATATTTATCAGTATTCAGCCATTCTCCTTTATTGCGTAGATCGCTGTTACGAAGGCCTATCCCGGTACTCACTGTTTTTGCATCTATACTTGCAGAAAAGGAACTTTCTGAAAGTTCTTTTTCATCGAACTTAATTGTTGCCTGTAACCCTGTGAAACTACCATGTACCATTCCAAAAATTCCTTCGACACTAAAAGCTACATTTGCCTTTGTTGCATCCACATTCCAATTGCTCGTAAGAGGTAATCCCGCAACTACAATGGAAATCGCCAGGATCCGTTTAAATTTCATATTGTTTGTGGTTTGATTATACATTTAAGAATCTCTCAAACTGATGCAACAGATCAAATCATTTAAGTATATGCAATAGTTCAGCCAGCCTGTTGGAAATTTCGGATCTTTTAAATCGGACAAGGGATGTTCAGAATCGAACACAATTGTCAGTCTTTGGCAGGTAATTAACTAGTTCTCAATTATTTATATCATGGCATGTGTTGTGTGATTTCAAGTTTTATCAAATCATTATTATGATCAGGAGTTATTTCAAAATTGCATTCAGGAATCTGATGAAATACAGATTCATTTCATTTATCAATTTATTTGGTCTCGCTATTGGGCTCACATGCTGTATGCTGATACTTGTATTTATTCTGAATGAACTGAGTTATGATAAATACAATAAGAATGCGAATCGGATTTACAGGGTAACCAGAAGTTTTAATAACCAGGATGGATCAATTTCTCTAAAACTGAGTACCATCGCTCCTGCTTTCGGACCCTATCTCACCAATGATTTTCCTGAAATAGAAAAGATGACGAGGATGTTAAAAAATGGCATAACCTCCTTTCGGTACAAGGAAAATTTATTTAATGAAGACAATATTTACTTCGCCGATGATAACCTGTTTGATGTGTTTACCCTGAAAGTGAAAGAAGGGAATCCTAAAACTGCGCTTTCAGATCCGTTTACGGTTATGTTATCAGAAGACATGGCAAAAAGATATTTTGGGAGTGAAGATCCGATGAATAAATCGATAAGGGCTTACAATCAATTCAATCTCAAAGTAACCGGAGTTTACAAAGATTTTCCTGCTAATTCCCATATGCATCCTGATGCTCTTATATCTTTCACCACCCTGAACGATACTTCCGTTTACGGTGCTGAAAATCTGCGCACAAGCTGGGGCAACAATTCCTTTTTTAATTTTCTCCTGCTTCCTGAAAATTACCAGGTGAAGAACATGATCAGCCGGTTCCCCGAATTTGTTGACAGGCATATGAATCACAAAGATTACAATGGTCAGAATCCGTCAAAATTTACCAAGCTTGGATTACAAAAATTAACTGATATACACCTGAGATCAAATATGGATTATGAAGCCGAACCAAATGGTGATATCAACCGCGTATATATATTTTCCGTCATCGCTTTATTTATACTGCTGATCGCCTGTATTAATTATATGAATCTGTCAACCGCGCGATCTGCTCTGCGTGCACGGGAAATTGGAATCCGGAAAGTGATTGGCGCCAGAAAAAAAGAACTTATTTTTCAGTTCCTCAGCGAGTCGGTTTTGCTTTGCTGGTTCGCTACTATCATCGCATTCTTTCTTACATCAGTTACTATTCCCTGGCTAAATAAAATTTCAGGGCAGCAGATCTCTTACCACGATCTGTTAAAATGGAATATTGTAATACCATTATTATCAACACCATTTATTCTTGGAATTATTTCCGGAATTTACCCCGCTCTTTTTATGTCTTCATTTCAACCTGTAAAAACATTGAAGGGGCTGTTCAAAACAGGAGGAAGCAGTATTTCTCTAAGGAAAGTATTGGTAGTGGCTCAATTTGCCATAAGTATTGTATTGATCATTTCAACTGCCATCGTATTTCAGCAGTTGCATTATATACAGAATAAATCCCTTGGTTTTGAAAAAGAGCATCAGATCATTATACCTTATGGCAATGATGTGGATAAACAATATGATGTTTTCCGCAATACGCTGTTGCGCAATACTTCTTTCAAAGAAATGGGACGTTCTTCCAGAATACCGACCGGAAGGTTACTGGATGCACAGGGCGCTTTTACACTGGTAGGGGATTCCCTGAGGCCTGTAAACACGGATATTAAAATGGTAAATGTCGATTATGATTTTATACCGGTCTACAATATTAAAGTGGTGGCAGGCAGGAATTTCTCGAGAGAATTTGCTACTGACACGGCTGGTTTTGTATTGAATGAATCTTCCATTAATGTGCTCGGATGGAAAAATCCGAACGATGCCGTTGGAAAAGATTTTAAATATGGTGGCCAGAAAGGCCATATAATCGGTGTTATTGCAGATTTCAATTTTGAATCCATGCATCAGAAAATTGTTCCTATTGTTCTGACGATGAATCCTCCTTCGCAGCAGTATTATAATAATATCACTATCCGGATAGCCGGGAACAATATTCAGGCAACGCTTGCCTATCTGGAAAAAACGTGGAAAACACTTTTACCTGAAACACCCTTCCAATTCAGCTTCCTGAATGAGAATTTCAACAAACTATATGAGAGCGAACAGAAACAGGGAACGCTGTATATATTTTTTGCTTGCATTGCAATATTTATTGCCTGTCTCGGATTGTTTGGGCTATCTTCTTTCGCCATTACCCAACGAATTAAAGAGATTGGTGTAAGAAAAGTACTGGGTGCTAATGTTGGGAGGATTGTAACCTTACTGTCGAAAGATTTTCTGAGGTTGGTCGTTATAGCAGCTATCCTGGCTTTTCCCATTGCCTGGTTTGCCATGAATAATTGGCTGAAGGATTTCGCTTTCCGAATCAACATTGAATGGTGGGTTTTTATTCTGGCAGGACTTTTAGCTTCTATTATTGCGGTACTTACGGTGAGCGTACATGCTGTGAAGGCAGCTAATGCGAATCCTGTAAATTCCCTTCGTTCAGAATAAAAATTCAAAAGGAAAAAGAAAAAAGTAAAAAGTAAAAAAGCCAATGTTTATTTGAATGCGCATTTCGTATGGGGAAGCTTTATAGAATTTCTTATAAGATATATAATTTTTACTTTTTAGTGGGAAGGAAACCTGATCATGCAAAAACAAATTTCTTCAGCATGAAATAATTATAGCTGACTCCTAACAACACGGATGTAAGTGTTTTTGAAATGATATAATTAATACCGGGAAAGCTGGTGAAAAAATAAACACCTGTGGCCGACAATAAAATATTGCCTGCAAAAAAAAGTATGAATTTAAAAGCCTGATTTCCGGTTTTACCTTTGTCTGCATGAAAGACCCAGTTCCTGCTCAGAATAAATTGTAAGCTGCCTCCGCAGATATTACCCGTAAGATTTGCATAAAGGTACCAGCAGTGAAAGATCTCCACCAGGATGATGGTAATCAGATAGTCTGCCAGTGATCCCAGAATAGACGCTGCCTGAACCTTAATGAAAGTGATCATTTGGGTTGTCTTAACAGGGCTGTATTGTAACCGGTCGTCATAGGTATAAAAATGGGGTCAGCATTATTTTTTTCGGAATCAAATTGTTCTCCGAGCAAACTGGCAATCGTTGATGCCATTTGTTTCTGGTAGTTCTGTTGGCCTGATTTTATTTCTCCTTCTTTTGAAATTCCTGGTCCGATTACTGCAAACCAGGCTTCCCCTGATCCTTTCGTAAGAATCCCATGCTTATACCAGACAGTTGGATTTTTGCCACGACCATGATCGGTTGTTATGATAAAGGCTGTTTTATTTCTGTAGAATGGATTGGTCTGAACATAATACCATAGCTCGGCGATCATTTTATCGACATTTGCCGCCTGCTGCAAATACAAATCATATCTTTTTCCGTGTGCGTATTCATCCGTTTCACCAAATCCAATCAGCACAACTTTCGGCTGATTATGTTCAATATATTCCCTGGCACTGAGATATGTAAGCAGGTCGTACCGCGTATTCTTTTTATGAACAATTAAATCCTGCGAAACATTGATCATTTCATTATTGTATGAACTATCGTCCGGAAGGTTTTCATATCCGCTATTTACCGGGAGATGGGTTCTTCGTTTATTTAAAATAGCTGAGAAAATATTCCAGGAGCTGAAAACGGCGACTTTGCCCGCATATTCCTTTTTGGCATTCAGGTATTCGAATATGTTGGCATTCCTGTTGTAGACTGGTATATTGGGAATAAAGACAGGATCGGGATAACCTGTAAACATTTCGTTATAACCTGGATAAGATATTTTGTAAAAATTCGCAACATCCACTTTATTCTCATACAACCTGTTTCCATACAACTGCCCCTGCTGCGCAACAATATTCCATAAGAAAGGCATTAATTTTTGCCTTCGGAGTTCGGCTGTAGAGTCCCAGTATAATTGTTTTAGCAGTGTGGTATCTTCAACATAACGGGGATTGCTGATCAGTTCAGAATCAGCGCCGGTAAAGACTTCCTGCCACCGGAATCCATCAGTGGTGATGATGAATATGTTTTCAGCGTTCGAGGCAGGTTGTGCGATTGCTGCTGCTGAAATCAGCAGTAAGTAACAACAGAATACGAATTTCATTTTAATGGGTTTAGCAAAAATAGATTCCGCATATAAACCCAGCATTAAAATAAAATGAACTTACTGTTACCTAAATTGACTGATTAAGAGATGATTGGAATTGCTGGTGTAAGTATTTGTTTAAGAAATCGCTCAGTAATCGTCCTGCGCCCAGCGTGAACGGGCTACACCACTTATGATATAGGTATCGCCCGGATCATCACCGAATGAAGCTTCCATATATATACTGTCAACAACACTGCCTGTTGATTTACCCATACCGCCATTTGGAATGATCTTGCCATTTGCGATATGTACCCTGATGTCATAGTACAAATTCTGCGAAGAGTCCGTTGAAAATGTTAAAGCTTTAGGGTTTGCCAATACTTTGCATTTGAAATCATAGCCATTTCCCAGGTCATCCAGCCAGAGTGAATCTGCAACATTGGCCGAAGTATTATAAGTAGAAAACAAAACATGGGTTCCGAGCAGATCATTTCCACCCAGCGTAAGGGTGACCCACCATTCATTCGACATGGCCACAGTATTTGTTGCGCCGGGGTTTTCGAGTTTTTTGGTACAGGACATGGAAAATAAAATGATAATTGCCGATATTCTGAAAATTCTATTCATATAATACGTTTTATTGCTTTACAAAAGTTCTTGGTCCGGTTCCATAACCGGGAGCAAAATAAACCCAGGTATAAGTGCCGGGAGAATCATAAGTCGTTGCTGAACTACTAACGACCCCTCCGAAATAAGGACTGTTCTGGGTCGGAATCTGAATATTGTTGGTCGAATAATTTGTTGCAACAACAAGAAGTCCCACACCGGAAGAACCACCGGGATTTTCAACGGTATATACTCCTGTATAGATTTTTGTCCAGGTACTGGTTACTCCCGTAGCCGCCCTCAGGTAGACCCCTGAATAATCATTAGCACTAACTACTGGATCCGCAACGACAGAAGCAGGTACAACGACTACAATCCGCTGATCACTATTTGAACCATCCGGACTTGTAGCAGTATAATTTATAGTATATACACCAGATGTTGTCGATGCATCTATCGTCATGCTCGTAGTATAAGTGATTGTATCACCATTCAGGATTGCAGTTGCACCCGGATCAGTATAACCGGCACCTTCTGTTACAGCGATGAACTTCGGTCCGTTAATAGATATGGAAGGATAGTAAGCGACTTTCGAAATACCCACCTGGGTAGGCGTATCAACAATCGTTTCCTTATTGCAGGAATAAATAAGAAAAAGTAAAAAGGAAAAAGGAAAAAGGAAAAAAGAATTATTCTTCATGACATCTTATTTTATAGTTGAAATCACTGCCCCCACCATACAGGTGTTGTGATCGGAACCTGTGCAGGTGTATTTGTATTCCTGGATCTTTCATTGTCTGGAAAAACGATCCTCTTGGGATATGCATTTCCGATGACTGAAGACGCTGAAACAACAAACTGCCCAGGTATATAGCTGGGATCGGTTGAATACACCGGACTTGATATAGGGAATCCGGTCCTGTTTCTTTCCAGCCAGCCTTCGAGCGCGTGAGAGCCCGGGAAGGACGCCCACTTCTGGGTTATGATCGCGTCGATCTTATTATCCAGTGTTCCTCCAGTCGGATATTCATACGCGCCTCCCGGAGCTATATAGGAGGTTGCATCAAATCCATAGAAAGCAAATGCTGCCTGCACACCGGCATTGTATAATGCCTGGGCCTGATCTCCTCCAAAATATCTCTCCCTGGCTTCTGCCTGCAAAAAATAGGATTCGGGGCCGGATATAAACTGAACCGGATCAGTTGCATGTTGAACAAAAGTTGTAGCCGTTTTATAAACCGGATTATTACTCTGATAGTTGCCCTGATCAACTCCAATTGGAGTGGCTGTACCAAAATATGAAACGATACGCGGATCATTATTTTTGGTCAGCCAGCTAATAAATGTTACACTGGCTTTCAGATTGGAAGGAGTATTTAATGCAAAAATATTCTGGGCGTAGAAGGGATTCTGTTTATTTGGTACCGTGGTCCATTGAGTAATACCTGCATCTACCGTTAAGAATGGAGCGTTTGCACTATATAATGCAGTTATTCCTGCCTGGGCTTCAGCCGGTTTAGCATTTACCATCCTGAGGTACATTTTCAATTTTAAAGTATTGGCAAATGCTTTCCATTGAGACATATCTCCATTGAATAAAAAGTCCTCACTGCCCGGAGTTGAGTTCGTAGAAGCAGTAAAATCCTGGTTCAGTGCTGAATCAAGGGTACTTAATAATGATTCATAAATACTGTCGCCATTATCGAATTTTGGTTGAAGATCAGAAGCGCCCTGCAATGCATCTGTATAAGGAACCTGATCATACAGATCTACCAATACCTGGTAGGTATAAACCTTCATGACTGTTGCCATGAGGTTATAATTCCAGTCCTGCGAAGATTTTGCTTTTTCAAGTATCAGCTGGAGATCATTTAATGCGCCTGTATATAATTGGTTATAATCTGTATTCAAATCCGTACTGACTACATTATAAGAATCAAAATTCCGGTACTGGGAAGAAGAAACATCTTCTGTGGTAAATTCAGACCATAACATACCGATGATAGCCAGTTCTCCGCCAATGGCTGAAGCGGCAGATATGGTTGCAGCCGGAAATAATAATTGTTCGGTAGCCTGACTTGTTGACGGATTATTGGGATCCTGGTTAATATTCAGTTGCTGCTTGCAGGAGAAAATTGAAAAGCAACTGATGATTAAACTCACCCCTGTTATTTTTTTCCATTTCATTGATAGCCGGTTGAGATTTTTAAATGGTTTTATTCTTTCAGAAATTAGCTTTAAGTGATATGCCATACTGAACCGTGGTTGGTCCTGTTGGAGAATATTCTCCAAATTCGCTTTGCAGGTCATTACCAAGATTTGAAACTTCAGGATCTATGTAGGCATTTTGTTTTGGAAGCCACAATATGAAATTCCTTCCATAAGCCGAGAGTATCAGATTGCTTGCGTGAATGGGAGTTGCCCATTTTTGAGGCAGTGTATAAGAAAGTGCGATATCTCTCAGTTTTAGAAAAGACTTATCGATCAGCCGCATTGGATAAGCCAGAGGCTTATCATTATTTGTATAGAAATAAGCGTCAAAACTGCTTTCCGGGATGACTGTTGTATTTTCCACATATGTAGTCTTACCTCCGGCATCTGTGACCGCATTCACAGAATTTGGTATAACAAAAGGTTTCCGGTCATTGTATGTAGTAATGGCCGCATTACCCGAGAACATAGTTATATCAGCCGTGGAGCTGTAGAAATAACCACCTTTCCTGAAGTCAAGAGAAAAATTCAGCGCCCAGTTTTTATACGTAAATGTATTCACCAGACCCATGGTGAAATCTCTTTGAGAGGTTCCAATATCTGATTTATCAGGATTTACTACGGGGAATCCTGAATTGGGGTCAACCACAATTTTTCCGTCTGGAGAATATACGGGTGCAGGACTTTCAAATATTCCTACCGGTTTGCCGGGGAACAAATCAAATTCCATTCCTCCGGTCAGTCCATCATTTCCAATCTGAACTTTATTCAAACCATTTGACAGGCTAACAACATCACTTTCATTCTTTGAGAATGTATAGTTGAATGTCCAGCTAAAATCCCTGGTGCGCACCGGAGTCACATTTAATGTTACTTCTATACCCTTGTTACTTACAACACCTATATTTTCAATTAAACCACTGTAGCCACTGGAAGGTGAGATTGGAACATTGAATATCTGGCCATCTGTTTCTTTATCATAAACCGTTGCATCCAGACCGATCCTGTTGTCAAAGAATTTTACTTCTGCACCCAACTCCAGTTCCTTGGTAATAATTGGTTTCAGGTCAAGATTTCCAATACTGGGTGTGATGGTAAATCCATTTACACCTGCAATTGGAAATGTGATTGATCCGTAAGGCATTCCAGTGGTGGGAGGAATATTACCCTGCTGAATCGTCGGATAAATTTGGTATGGCAACGCATCCGCTCCTGTTTCACCATAAGCTACCCTGAATTTTAAAAATGAAAGTTTGCTGCCAGTCATATCAAAGGTTTGGGAAGCGAGCCATGAAAGGTTGGCACCCGGATAAAAAAAGTTATTATTATTTAATGGCAGTGTGCTTGACCAGTCATTTCGTGCGTTGACTGTTAAATACAACTGATCCCTGTAACCCACTGTTGCCTGCGCATAAATTCCGATGAGTCTTTTTTCAAACAAACTATTTGCGGCGGTTGGAGGGCTGTTTGAGTTGGACAAATTATAAAACAACGGAATAGTGAGTCCCTGAATAGCAGCTGTCTGATTCGTAGTTTTTGACTGATAATAATTGGCTCCGGCAAGAACATCCAGGTTGAAATCAGCATTCAGGTCCTTCACATATTTAACAATGAAATCAGCATCTATCAAACCATTATAATCGGCCTGTTGCTGATAAGAACCAATGTCCGGGGCTCTTGCTGAACCATCCACGTTATTGCCGGAGTTCCAGCTGCCTGGAGATGGCGCGTTCACTGCATTCCATATGGCAGTACTTGTGTTTGTAAAATCTCCCCCGATCCTGAACTCAGCGGATAATTCCTGATCGATTTTGTATGTGAGGTCTATTTTACCGAATAAGCGGTCTGAGCCTGATTCACTACCGTTTTGTGTCAGGTCATAATATGGATTTTCAGCAAACGGTGTAAAATAATTATCAACGTTGAAAAATTTATTATTATAAAGGCTGAAATCCTTTATGCGCATGTCAACAGGTATCTGAAGTATATTATTAAATAAATCGTTACCCAGTCCGGCTAAAGAAAATTTCGCCGGCGTAGTCAGATGCCTGTTTAAATAATTTAAGGAAACAGCCAGTGAGAGATTATTAAATGTGGTGTTTAAGCGAAGGCTAAAATTATTTCTCTGCAGTTTATCATAATCTCCCGGCAGTATACCGTTGCTGGAAACATTACCATAGGAGAAATAAAAACTTGTTTTTTCATTACCACCTGAAAGAGAAATTGTATTGTTTGCTTCAATTCCAGTTTCATAAAAATCGCGGATACTGTTTTTTTGAAAAGCATATGGCTTTACCAGTTGCGAATTATCTACGATTGCTCCCCAGGCTGTCATTTTACCATTCAGTGCCGGTCCCCAGCTTCCGTTCTGACCAAGATCTGATACACCAGCCCAGCCTTGTCCAAACTCGGTTTGTTCATCAGGCAGTTTACCCACTACAGATGCATTGAATGAACTCGCGAGACCGACTACAAGTTTTCCTGCTTTACCTTTTTTAGTTGTGATCAGGATGACGCCATTTTTTGCTACTGATCCGTATAATGAAGAAGCTGAAGTCCCCTTCAGTACAGTGATGGATTCAATATCGTTTGGATTTATATCTGTCATTCCGTTTCCATAGTCAGTCAGTGCCGGACCGTTCCCGCCCGCACCACCTATATTTATAGAGGCATCACTCAGTGGGATTCCATCAATAACATATAAGGGCTGATTGTTGCCGCCACCAATAACACCAAATCCACGAAGTACTACTTTGGTGGATCCACCAGGCGTGCCACTGACGTTTGAAATATCAGCTCCGGCAACTTTGCCCGATAATCCATCCATCATACTTACCGGTGAAACTTTATTAATTGCATCTGTATTGAATGTTGCTGTTGAGTAACCGATTTTTGCTTTGCTCTTGCTCTGACCCAGTGCAACTACGACTACTTCATTTAATGAAGTGTTGCCTGGCTGTAAAATAAATTCGTTGCCTGCTAACTGACCAAGTTGAAATTCTTTTGATGCATAGGAAGTAGCAGATACAACCAGGGTCTGTCCCGCATTGGCTCTTATTCTGAAAGTGCCATCCGATTCTGCTACAACTGAAACTTTCGTTCCTTTCACCATAATGGTGGCAAATGAAATGGGTTCCCCTCTGGAGTTTGTAATCTTACCAGATGCCATTTCATTTTGCGCATAAACTGAAAATGAAACGAAAATCAATAACAGGAATAGTAAATTTCTCATAAGCAGTCTTTTACTTTTTAGCTTTAGAAATGGGGTAGGCCCCATTTGTTAAGACAGCCATCACATAAGGATTGCTGTACTGCTTATGAGCCCATATTTTCAATGCATTAAATATTCATGCTGATCAATTATTTTCCTCCACTGAACAATAATTTTTCTACCAGAATATTTTTATTAATTATAAATATTCTCTCCGGCATTTGTTAATTTTCAAAATAATAAGGGTGAAATATTAAGTTAGTTCCAGAAACGGCATACCGCTTTAGGGGGGACTTGTGGTGGATGACAGATGACGGATGACGGTTGACGGATGACTATTGACGAACTTGTCCGCCTCCCGCGAGTCGCGGGACCGCCATGGGCAGGAGAAGGCGGATGACCGATGAACGATGGACGATGGACGTTTATCGTTTATCGTGGATCGTGGTTGACGGTTGACCGATGACAGTTGACCGTTAAGAAATAAACAGAAAATTAATTTCCGCGGATGCGGTGGATGAATGCCTTTATTGAATTCCAATTCCAGTTTGCAAATCTGCCGCGCTGGATAACGAGACGGTTTGCACCCGGGTCATTCAGATAATAGTGAAAAACAAAATCTGCATTGTTGTTTTCCCAACCCATCATCTGCCCGAATCGAAGATCGTTGAATACGATACCATGATCAGAAATTCCGGCAGTATAATATCCCTTTGAAAAACGGATGAGCTTGCGCAGATCCCTGCGACCGTTCCAGGGTTTCAATAAAGAATCGTTCTGTGGAAAATATTTGAATTCAATATGCTCATTTTTATCAAATACAGAACGGTATCCGATTTGATATCCCGAGTCTGTCTCAGCCACCACATACCATAACCAGTTATTAAAAGGGGTAGGTGTTGTGAAATACCGGTTATAATGAATTCCCTCCTGAATAAGTGCGTACCTGGTTTGATTGGTGATCCTGATTTTATTTGAAATACAATACAATAAATAGAGAGAGCAAAAAATCAATCCGAATTTCGCAATACTTCTTCTTTTATTACTGTTACGGTTCAGCATCAGTAAACAGATTGCAGCAATAGCAGGCCATACGGAAAAAAAAGGATCAGCAACAAAAATCACATTAAATGATACTCTGTAGTGGCTGAACGGTTCAAACCATCCGATGCCATAGGCATTGAATGCATCAATAAAAATATGGGAAAATATTTCAGTCCCCATGAAAACAAGCCATGTTGTAACAGGAATTTCTTCTGCGCTATGGCGCTTTCTGAAAAAAATGGCGAGTAAAATGATTATCAGGATAGCAAATAAAAATGAATGTGTAAATCCGCGGTGAGCCAGTAAATCATCCGGCGTGCTCATCCAGAATGAAGTGATAAAATCTATGTCAGGCAAGCTGGCTGCGATGGCTCCGTATAGCATCGCTTTTTTACCAATTTTTTTCCCCAGAAAGAGATCCCCGATACAGGCACCGATAGCGATATGCGTTAGACTGTCCACCTGTTAATTTGGAGATACATGTGGCTTTCTCTTGGGAAAATGCAGTTGTTGTATTGCGCGCATCACTGAAGGTGTTTTCCTTGCATATTCAGGAGAACCACTTTTGCCGAGTGGAGCATAGACTTTTTCAGGATCCTGTGTTGAGTTAAACAAAACAAATATATCCTTCTTACCTGCAGATGCATCCACGTATTCGTCCTGCTTGGTTTCGATATTCGTCTTTTTGTTTTGGATAACCAGGAGGAAAGTATCGCTTTGAATATTCGGCAGTTTAAATTTAAACCTTCCTTTGGAATCTGTTTCCGTCTGGCTTTGAACAGGGCTGATAATTTTTACAACGGCGTCTACAGGTATCATTGAATTCTTATCGGCTGAAACAAATCCTGATATCTCAGTGGTGGGGACGGACTTGAACTGATTGTACAAAGTGATAGTAAATGTAATAACGGCTGCCACGGAAGCAAAAATTATTTTCCCCTTGGAGAAAAACCCAATGATCGAAGCTTTTGTTATCATAACCGGACGTGTAAAATAATAAAAAATAGCGAAAGAAACATCATTGGTTATGGGTTATGGGTTATGGGTTATGGGATATCACTAGCGTTGCGTTATAAATCAAAGATATCCAATTGATTATTTTTTAGCTCTTTGAAATCTTGTTGTTGTACTGTTTTTATAAATAGTTCATTGATTGGTAGTTTTTCAAAAATGCTGATGCTAAGCACTTGCAAAATTTCATACAGAGATTGCTTTAATCGAAATCTCTTTTTAGCGATTGCCACTAAAGCATAGACGGATATTGCAATCCAAATTTGTGTTTTAACGGCATTTTCCGATTTGCCCCAAAATGATTGAATTTTCAGATGCTGTTTTATCCATTTGAAAAACAATTCAATTTTCCATCTATGGCGATACAATGTTGCAATCTGACTGGCATTCAACTCTGTGTTGTTAGTTATGAAAACAAAGTAACGGGTCGTTTCAGCATCATAATATTTTATACGTCTAAAAGCCTCCGGATAATCCCTTGATACATAAAAGTTCTTTTTCCTGAGCTTAATTATCTGATCACAAATGATATTTTGTTCTGTTGTTTTTAATGATTTAATCAAGGAAAAACTAAAGTCTTTTCGGGCTCTGGTGATAAAGTAGGCGCCGACTGTATGAATATGGTAAAAGCGATCAAAGTCAATGTAGCCACGGTCTACGACATAAAAACTGTCTGGTTCAAATTTGATCATATCCAGAATATTGAGTTCATGGATATTGGCCGCAGTGATGTGGATAAACGAAGGAATAGATGTTTTTAGGTCCAGTTGAGTATGGATTTTGATGCCACCTTTTGTCGATCTGAATTTGGCCCAGAAAAATGCAGACAAACACATATCAATGGTTGTTGCATCAATGGCAAAAACATTGTTGGCGAGATCAAAATCGAGTTCACTATCGTTGGCGTATAAACGACGTGCTTCTTCAATGAGGGTCATGCAAAAGTCAGCGTATATGCGCCAATCGCGATTCTCATTTGCCCTGCTCAAAGTAGTTTTAGAAATGATCTCACCAATACCCAGATGGTACAGCTTATTTGTATTAGCTGACAAACACAGAATCGCATCAGATAAGCTGTCTCTCTGGGTGAGTTGACCAAAGGCCATGCAAAGAAATTGCTTCCAACAAGTGAATTGTCTGGTTTTATAATCGCCATTATATCGATTGACAACTGTTGTAAAGACCTTGTGTGAAATCAATGAAAAAATCTGCGAAAAGATGTACTTGCCCTGATTCATGATAACTGGTTATCAGAGCATTATACAAAATCAAAAGCAAATCCTTTTCAAATCGTTTCCACATGTAAATCGGCTCAAATGCAATACAGACAAGAATTTCAAAGAACTACAAATATTGATAACGCAACGCTAGTGATGGGATATGAGATATGAGATATGAACTATGAACTATGGATTATTTTATATTAAAAATTTATTTCCTTACGAAAAAGACCCATATCCCATATCTCATATCTCATATCCCATAACCCATAACCCATAACCCATAACCCATATCTCATAACTCATATTTAAATTGCAGTATGGAACTTGGAATAAGCAGCTTTGCAGAATTGACGCCGGATATGTTAACCGGGAAAACCATCAGTGGTCATCAGCGAATGAAGGATCTGATGGAAGAAATTGAATTAACGGACCAGGTTGGTCTTGATGTTTATGCGCTGGGAGAACATCACCGTCCTGATTTCCTGGTTTCTTCACCTGCTGTTGTATTAGCGGCGGCGGCTGTTAAAACAAAACATATCAAGCTTTCCAGTGCTGTTACCGTATTAAGCTCGGATGATCCTGTCAGGGTATTTCAGGATTTTGCCACCGTTGATTTGCTTTCCGATGGTCGCGCTGAAATCATGGCAGGCAGGGGATCATTTATTGAATCATTTCCTTTATTTGGATATGATCTGGAAGATTACGATGATCTGTTTTCAGAAAAACTCGATCTGCTTCTCAAAATAAATGATTCAGAAAAAGTTAACTGGGAAGGAAAATTCAGGACCCCTATACGCAACCTTGGCGTATATCCCAGGCCATTGCAAAAGAAATTGCCCATCTGGATAGCTGTTGGCGGTACACCAGAATCTGTTATCAGGGCAGCGAATCTCGGACTTCCGCTGGCCCTGGCCATTATAGGCGGAAGCCCGGCTCATTTTAAGCCTCTTGTTGATTTGTACCGTAAAACAGCTGTAAAAGCCTCTCATGGTCATCTACCACTGGCCGTACATTCCCACGGTTATATATCAGATAATTCGCAACAGGCGTCGGATGAATTCTTCCCTTCTTATGCAAATGCCATGTCAATTATAGGGAGAGAACGTGGCTGGCCGCCAACTACAAGGGCACAATTTGAAGCGGGCAGATCCAAAGAGGGAGCACTTTTTGTAGGCTCACCACAACAGGTCATAGATAAAATTCTCTATGAAAAAGAGTTGTTCGGACTTGAACGTTTCCTGTTACATGTGAGCGTAGGAACAATGCCTCATGCTCAGATCATGCACTCCATAGAACTTTACGGAACTGTTGTTGCGCCAGCGGTAAGGAGAGATGGGTTATGAGATATGGGTTATGGGTTATGAGATATGACTTAGTTTTTATAAATTTTTAATCATATTCATTGTATACCAAAAACATTAATAAATACCTATATCTCATATCCCATATCTCATATCTCATAACCCATATCCCATAACCCATATCCCATATCTCATAACCCATATCCCATATCTCATATCTCATAACCCATATCCCATATCTCATATCTCATAACTCATAACCCACAAAAAAAACCCCTCCGCGCTCTGAAGGGGTTCTAAGATAAAAAAAGTACGGATCAATAAGGCCGGATAATTGTAAATGTTTTACCATTAACACCTGTCCATACTAACTTATAATAGTATGTACCTGAACCAGGACAACCAGTTGGATTACCTTCTGCATCCAGTCCATAAGTAATAACAGAAGTTCCAATATCTGTAATCACCGTATTCTGACCACTTGTCAATCTGAAATCACAATCCTGACGAATTACTTTAGGCTCACTTATTAAACTTGTGAATGATTCTCCCAGGCGGTTTAATCCCCATTCTGCGATATTATCATTTGTACCATCTGAATAAGTTCCGGTAGTCGTAATAACGATTCCATCGTCGTATGTGAATACCCTTTGTTTCGAAACATTCCAGGCCCTTGTAGTGCCATTGTCAAAATCAATTGACATTGTTCCTTTGATCGTATGGGTAATGATTTGAAGTGTTGCCAGATCTTTTAAAAGACCACCGGTTACATTCGTATATGTTTTGTTACCATTGATGACGATACTTTTATTATCCCTTAAACGGGTAATTTTCAATTCATCAATAACAATGTTTGCTGTAGCCCCAACATCTTTCCAATGTTGTCCTAATGGCACGGTAATAATCACTTTACCATTACGCGTTCTGTTTCCCCAGCAATTCGTACCATCATATACAATAGTAATAACACGCTGGTTGTTTGATGTGTCATAGGTAATTGTTGCGTCACAAATCAACTGATGAACATTAACGAGCGAAGAAGTACCCATATCAGCAGTAGTACTATTTACTTCAGTAGTACCACTCAATGAAGCCGTACTGCTGTTATCTCCGGAAAAAATTGACTGGCCATTCAGAGCAGTGTTCGCATCATTAGTGATGATATCTGACTCTGTTGAAACCTGTTGCTGATCATCTGCTGTCGTACTAAGGTTTGCTGTCGAAGTATCCTGTGAAGAAGCTGAATTGCTTTTCTGACAGGAATAAATGCTTATACAGGATAGCAGGCAAATAGCGATTGCCATCCGGCGAATGAGGTTTGCTTTCATAATGACGATTATTTTTTTATTCAGATGCAATTAAGCCTCCAGGGTTTAACGGATCCCTAAATTTTATTTGTTAACAAACCGTTATGAGAAAGGAATTGTTATGGAGGATTTCGATAAAACGTTGATTTTTACCTGTATGCTGACTTTATACAGTACTGCTTTTAGCAGAAAGTAACATGGAGATTTTATTATGTAAGTCCTCCGGACGGAAAGGTTTGGGTACAAATTCCATAAATCCTTTTGATAAAAGGTCGGCCCGGATATTATCATAAACAGCGGCCGTAAATGCAATGGCCGGTACAGTAGCATTTATTTTTTTTATTTCTCCCAAGGCGGTAATGCCATCCATTTCGGGCATTTCCAGATCTATCAGAACCAGGTCGAATGTATGCTGGGAAAACAATTCCACGGCCTGCTTACCATTGTACGCTTCTTTTACTTCGATTCCCCATTTCTGCAGAAAACGACGCGCAATAGACATATTGATAGCATTATCTTCTGCTACCATTACTTTAATACCAGGGAAAAGAGATAAATGTTTCACTCGTTCTTCATTTATATAGCGCTTCCTGTTTTCATTAATGGCCAGTTTTAATGTGAAATGAAAAGTAGAGCCCCTGCCCTCTTCACTTTCGAGTTGTAATTCGCCATGAAACAAATTGACCAGTTTCTTTGTGATGGCTAAACCAAGTCCTGTTCCTCCGTATTTACGGGTAGTATCTACATCTGCCTGCGTAAAACTTTCAAATATTTCCTGTTGTTTATTGGAAGGAATGCCGATGCCGGTATCCTTTACCATAAATTGAATGGTCGCTTTCTGACTGGTTGAAAATATCTTTTTCGCAACAACAGTAATTTCACCATAATGAGTGAATTTGATAGCGTTGGAAAGCAGGTTACTGAATACCTGGTTCAGCCTCGTTTCATCTGTCATCACTTCAATATCCAGACTGTCATATTCCATTTTGAAACCAATGTTCTTTGCATGTGCCTGAGCTGTAAACTGAAGATTGATCTTTTCAAGAAATTTTTTCAGGTCTACCGGATGTTCTCCCAATTGAAGTTTCCCTACTTCAATTTTGCCAAAGTCGAGGATCTCATTGATGAGCATCATCATGTGTTCGGATGAATACTTCAGAATATCCAGATGTGACTTCTGATCGGGCAGATAATCTTCCTGCAGAAGTAAATTTGAAGTTCCTATGATCCCATTGAGAGGTGTGCGCAACTCATGACTCATATTGGAAAGAAAACGCGACTTTGCCTGAGATGCCACTTCGGCTTTTTGCTTAGCTTTCATCAGTTCAAACTGAGCGGTCTTGATTTCCGAAATATCAAGTATACTGATCTTCAAAAATCTTTTTCCAAGATCGAGGAAGGGTACAATATTTACGAAGGCAAAAAAAGTTCTTTCTGCAGAAGTCAATGCCAGCTCTCCCTGCCAGTCTTTTGCCTGTTCAGTAGAAAGATTCAATTCAATTGTTTTGAACAACTTGATATGTTCGCTGGTAAACCAGTCTTCAATGGCCGTACCTTCTATTTCTTTTTTATTTTTAATATGCAGGAGTTCACATGCTCTGTTATTACAGCCGATGATCTTACGGCTTTCTGAATCCATGATCAGGACACCATCCAGAGAAGTATTGTATATGGTATCTACAAAATGTTTTTCTTTCAAAATTGCTTCTTCGTGATCACGGTTTACACGGAAAATAAAATAAGAGAAAAAAGTAGTAAGCGTTAGGGAGATCGCCAGGTTTGAACTGTATAATCTTGTGAACATTCCGGCTATCCTGACCTGGTAATAATTTTCAAAGGGGCTAAGGTTTAAACAAATCAGTACTGAGATGATGGTAATAAGGTAAACAAACTTCAGCTCTGTGAAATTTCTTTTCACATCAATCACCAGGGTCATTACAAGGAAGTATGGGAAATAAAGCAGGTACTCCCCTGCACGTAATCCTTCCATATAATTCATAACAATCAGGTAAAGATTGAGATTGACGATGGCTATAATACGTGCCAGTTCAAATCTTTTCTTGGAATTCAGATGAAAGGCCAGGATAAAAATATAACCTGTTGAAAGATTTACCAGTGCACTTATATAAAGACTTAAAGTAAAATAACTGACTACTGAAAGAAGGGTACCGCAAAGGGTAAGAAATATGAACTGGTTAAACCTGATTATTTTCTTCCGTTGGGAAACTGTATTACCCTCAGCCAATCCGGAATATACAATATCCTGATAGACAGACCACAAAATGGGCGATAGGCGGGATTTCAGGGAGGGTATCAGATGAAATTATTTGAATATTAAAACGCGGCAGGCATAATAATTATTATTTAAAGCGTTAATATAAATGAATCCATAACATGAATAACCTGAAAACAGCTAATGCATTCGTTTTCAACGCCGAAATAGATGCAAATTACCTTAATAGCCTTTACGGCGATGACTATAACTACATGCAGGAAGTATTCAATACTGTCCTGGATGAATATGTATCATTAACCGATAATATTGAATTCAGTTATTCTTCCGGCAACCTCGCAGCATTAAAAGCATCTGTTCATAAAATCAAACCTGTATTTGGGTTCGTAGGACTCACCTCCGTTCAACAGCAATGTCAGCAATTTGAACAAATCTGCGGCACGGTCAGTTCACCCGATCAACTTTCCGGTGAATTTGAAGCATTAAAAAACAAAATATTTCAGAGTAAACTACTAATAGAAGAAGAAAAGAAAAAATTGGAACTGTTTAATAGCAATTGTTCATGAGTCTCAGCTGTATTATTGTAGAAGATTTACAGGTAGCCGCCAATTACCTTAAGAACTGCTGTGAAAAAAGCGGACAGGTTGAAGTCAGGGGTCATTTTAGTAATGTCACCGATGCACTTTCATTTCTTAACAGTAATACGGTGGATCTGATATTTCTGGACGTGGAAATGCCCGGCGCCAATGGTTTTGAATTACTTGATCAAATAGCATTTTCGCCGAAAGTTATTCTTACCACCGCCAAGTCGGAATATGCTTACAATGCGTTTCAATATAATGTTTCTGATTATCTGATGAAACCTTTTACTTACCAGCGATTCATGGAGGCATTACAGAAAATTCAACCTTCTAAAGAAACTATTTCCACCAACAGCGCATCGGACCATATTTACATTAAAACAGATGGCAAATTAATAAGGCTGAATAATGACGCAATTTTATATATTGAAAGCATGGGCGACTACGTAAAGTTTGTTACCATGGATGGCAAGAAATATATAACACATAATACCATCAAGAATCTCGAAGAAAAAGTAAGCAAACAGCATTTTCTCAAAGTGCATCGTTCTTATATCGTCAACCTCCATAAAATCGACGACATGCGGGAAAATCTTTTATTCATCAAGGGCAATGAAATTCCTGTAAGTAAGGCCAATAAGGCTGATGTTTTCAGAAGGCTAAATATTGTATAAGCGTAAGACTTAATGTCATTCGTGAATCGTAAATCGTTTATCGTAGATCAATGTACAATTAACGACTTACGATAAACGATTAACGATTCACGATTACCGATCCTTCATCAGCCATTCATTATTTTTTCTGTCAGCATCAGGTAATACTTTCTCAGGATCCAGAATTACTTTATCAATTTTTCCTGTGGAAGCATATTTGAGGGTCCATACTCCTCCTCTTTGCCATATTTCCACGGGCAGTTTAACAATGGCTGAATCGCCATTTGTCTGAATGATTTTCAAACTTACCGGCATGATCATTTTACCTATGTTCTCAATGGTTATCAAAATTCCTTTTGATGAATCATTGTCAACATATTTTACGCCCGTCAATGCCTGATCCAGCGTCCATGTTGTAAAAAACCATTCCTTCCAGAACCAGTTCAAATCTTCACCTGCAGCGCTGTTCATGCAATGAAAGAAGTCGTTGGGTGTGGGATGCTTAAAGGCCCAGTACTCTGTATATTTCCTGAATGCATAGTCAAAACGTTCTTTACCTAAAATCACATTTCGAAGTAATATCAAACCAAAAGCAGTTTTGCCATAGTACTGACCATAGTCAGTCAGGGCCATTGCTTCCGGCACCACCATAAGAGGGTCTTTATACCTCCTGGAGGCAGCCGGCTCAAGCATACTAAAAACTCTTCTGCTTAACATTGGATCTTTTGCAAACTCGCCATTGTTAAAAATCTGTGTGGCCTGATAATTTATAAATGTGTTGAATCCTTCGTCCTGCCACATGTATTTTCTTTCATTGGAGCCCACAATCATTGGATACCAGTTATGACCTATCTCATGTGTGAGGACATTCCATAAAAAACTTTTTTTCGCCGTATATGCATTAAAAATAATTCCGGGATATTCCATTCCTGTTACCGGGCCTCCGATATTGACAGCAGAATTCCAGGGATATTCAAAGTAGTTTTTTGAATATATTTCGATGCTGCCTTTTAGAAATTCAGTCCCGCGTGAATATGCACTGTCCCCGACACTTTCCGCTGGGTAAGCTGACATCGCAATAGCTTTTCGTCCGGAAGGCAGGTTGATCCTCGCCGCATCCCAGACGAGTGCTTTTGAAGCCACCCAGGCAATATCACGGCTGTTCTTCATGATAAAATGCCAGGTGAGATTTCCTTTAGCAGAAGGCCTCAAAGAGGATTTTCCGATTTCATCCTTACTGATTATTGAAATGGTTTTATCGGATCCGGCTGCCAATGAAAGTCTTTTAATTTCCTCTGCAGTTAAAACCTGTGCAGCATTTTGCAAATCACCTGAGCCATATACAATCATTTCCGAAGGTGCCGTAATGTAATAATCAAAATTGCCGTATTCACAATAGAATTCACCCAGTCCCATATAAGGCAAGGTGTTCCATCCTTCCACATCATCATACACACACATACGTGGATACCATTGTGCTATTTCATAAATCTCTCCATTTTTGGTATGCATTCTTCCCATGCGGTCTGCTCCATGACCGGGAATCTCAAAACCGTAATTTATCCTGATGGATATTTTATCTCCTTTGGGCAACAAGGGATTTTTCAAACGAATCTGCATCCTGGTATCAGATATGATTGGCTGAACATTGTAAGTTTTGCCAGCATAAGTTATTGTTACGATACCAATATGATACCCGCCGCGGTTAAATTTTCTTACATCAAATCTGTCGCCCGAAATCGGGGTTGCAGCTGCACCCCTCGAGGTTGAATCAAAAAGATTTTGATCTAACTGTAGCCATAGATAGTCGAGTTTATCGGGACTGTTGTTGGTATATGAAATAACTGCATCGCCTGAAATACTTGTATCTTTTTCACTTAAGGTAGCATGTATCAGATAGCTGGCGTTGTTTTGCCAATACAATGGTCCCGGCATCCCACTTGCTGATCGATAGGCATTTACTGTAGCCGGGTTAAAACTCTGCAGGAAAAAATCATGCTTATTATACAACATACTATCCTTTTGTTCATTTTGAGCAAATAAAATATTCAGGCTCATTAAAATAAAACTCAGTAAAAACCCTTTTTTCATATCGTAATTTTAATTGTCAATTTATCTGGCAGAAATATATGATATTTTAATTTCAGCTTACAAACGGATTATGGGATATGGGTTATGGGATATGGGATATGGGATATGGGTTATGGGTTATGAGATATGGGTTATGGGATATGGGATATGGGATATGGGTTATGGATTATGGGTTATGGATTATTGATTATTAATTAAAATGTCATTTAAGAACTTATTTATAGTAACCCAGATCTCATAACCCATATCTCATAACCCATACCCCAATAAATCCCTCATCCATAAGGGTTTACCCTTAGATACAAGCCCCTAAAACCCATCTATCGTGGTTTTTTACCCAAAAATCGAAGGTTTTATCTACCCGGTCGAATAAGTTAAAGAAAGCGTGAAAGGCTTTGCATCTTTGTATTGTTGAAGCGCGCGAATGATCTGATCCGATGAAAACCTAAAGAATCCGAACCGAGAAAAACCGAATTGAATCCTAAGAAAACCAAAGAATCCGAACCGAGAAAAACCGAACCGAATCCTAAGAAAACCGAATAACTGATCAGACCATTCGAAGATATTAAACCTATGAAAACGAATCCAATACCTTAGAAAAAAATGTTGACGATCCCTGAACCCTTATCCTTTTGAAAACCAAACGAGATCCAATGTTCGAAAAACTCTGAAATCTGTACCTTTTCTTGACGGAAAACTAAACTAGGATAGTGATTTTGCTTGGCTCAGCGTCTTGTTCGTCATTCGTCGAGACGGTGAGCTCGTCGCGCCGCGCGTCGCGTCGCGGTGCACCTCCGCGACGGTCACCGCCCGGTCGGGCGTCGCCGCCGCCTCGCGCCGTGTCGCGGGACGGCCGTCCGCGCGGCGCTGCGGGACGCTCACCGCGCGCAGCTGGGGGACCGTCTGGGCGCGCGCCGCGCTCCGAGGGACCCGACCGCTCGCCGCGTGGCCCTGCGGCACGCGGCGAGGAGCGCTCGCGGTCCTTCGGACCCCGCGGACCGCGCGGCGCGCGATCCTCGCGGCCGCCGCGGTCGGCGTCGCGGCTTCGGCCTCGACCCTTCGGCGCGAGCGTCACCTGGACGCCGGCCTCGGGCACCAGGGGCGCGATCCGCTCGATCGTCTCGCCACGCAGGTCGAGCGGCGAGGGCTCCTTGCGCGGCACGATCGACAGCACGTCGACGCCGTCGAGACCCGACTCGACCTCGGCGCGCAGGACCTCGCCGATCTTCACGCTCGCACGGCACGAGGTCGGCGACGAGAGTGCCGCGTGGCTCGCGCGCACCGGCCGCACGCCAGGTGTAGCGCCCGTCATCGAGCTTGCTCGTCAGCTCGATCTCGATTCGCCGCGCCACGGCGCAAAACTTAGTACGTCTCGTAAGAACTTCGTGAGCGCGAGCCGCTGAGCACGCGACGAGCCCTACGATGCTCAGCGGGCAGGTGTGGGGACCTGCCGGGTGGGAACGCGGTGCAGGAGGAGCGATGAGCGAGTTCACCGGAACGGACGCCTCTGAGCCAGCGACGCGACGCAGGCGCCGCCACGCACCGCCGACGCGACGGACGCGTGGTCGTGGCGCGACCCCGCACCACGAGCCGAGCAGCGGTGCGCCAACATCGGTGCGCAGCCCGCCGACGCGGCCGTCGACGACGCCGTGGGGCGCCGCGACCCGCCACGGTGTGGCCGACCGTCGCGCCGCCCGCGGGCGGCGCCCCGCCCACCGGGGGCACGATGCCTCGAAGCTCTGACGGCCGCGGCCCCGTCGGCCGTGGCTCGGCGTGGCGGTCGTCGCGGTCGTCGCCGCGCTCGTCGGCGGCCTGATCGGCGGGTGGCTGGCCAAGCGCGGGACGCCGACGTCGTCCATCACGATCCTGCAGGGTCCGAACCGGCCGGGCGCCGAGCTGCTCGCCTCGGGACGTGTCGATCCCGTGGCTCGTGAAGGAGGTCTCGCCCGCCGTCGTCTCGATCAACGTCTCGGGCTCGGGCGAGCAGGACCAGGGCACCGGGATGATCATCACGCCCGACGGCTACGTGGTCACGAACAACCACGTCATCGCCGCGGCGGTGGACGGCGGGCACCATCACCGTCACGCGCACCGGGACCGACACGACGCTCGCCGGCGACGCTGCTCGGCACGAACCCGACCGACGACGTGGCGCTGCTTCAGATCCACGGGGGGGTCGAACCTGCCGGCGGTGACCTTCGGCAACTCGACGCGCCTCGAGGTCGGCGACGGCGTCGTCGCGATCGGCAACGCCCTCGGGCTCGCCGCCAGGCACGCCGACGGTGACCCAGGGCATCGTCTCGGCACTCGGTCGCACGGTCACGGCGGGCGACGCGTTCTCGAACGCGACCGAGACGCTCCACAACATGATCCAGACCGACGCGGCCATCAACCCCGGCAACTCCGGCGGGCCGCTCATCGACTCGAACGGCCAGGTCATCGGCATGAACACCGCCGTCGCCGGGCACGACCGCCGACGGGTCGAACGCGCAGAACATCGGCTTCGCGATCCCCGCGGCGACGATCGAGCAGCTCTGATCCCGACGCTCGACCACCGCCCGTCGACGCCTGCCAAGGTGCGCAAGGGCGGCTACCTCGGCGTGTACATCGAGACGGTCACGCCGTCGATCCACGCGGACCGACGGGCTGTCGGTGTCGCTCCGGCGCGCTCGTCTCTCAGGTCGTCGCGGGCTATCCCGCCGCCGAACGCGGGGATCCTGCGGCGGCGACGTGATCGTCGAGATCGACGGCACCGTGATCTCGAGCGACACCGCCGTGTCGAGGGTGATGAGGGCGCATCACGCCGCGGACCGACGGTCCCGGTCGTCGTCGTGCGCGGCACGCCAACACCTCACGATCCAGGTCACGGTCACCTCGCCACCCGCCTGATCTCACGGCCTGGTCTTCCGGCCTGGTCTTCCGGCCCGGTCCCACGGCCTGGTCGCACGGCCTCACAGCAGCGTGGCGATCCCCCGTCGACGGGCAGGACCGCGCCGGTGACGTACGACGCGGCGGGTGACGCGAGGTAGATCGCCGCCCCGGCCATGTCGGGCGCCCGGCCGATCCGCTTCATCGGCGCGGCCGCCGCGATCTGGTCGCCGAACGCCTCGAGCGTCGGGCGCATCATCTTCGAGGGGAACGGACCCGGCGCGATCGCGTTGACCGTGACGTCGGGCGCGAGCCGCTTGGCGAGGTGCCGCGTGAGCTGGTGCACCGCGGCCTTGGAGGCCGAGTACGAGTAGGTCTCGAGTGCGCGGGACGCCGGATCCCGTCGATGGAGCCGATGTTGATGACCCGCGCGGGGTCGTCCTCGCGTGGCGCCGGCCTCGAGCAGCGGCAGCAGGTACTTCGTCGTGAAGAACACGCCCTTCACGTTGAGGCGAGCACGCGCTCCCATGCCGCCTCGTCGAACTCCTCGAGCGGCGCGCCCCAGGTCGCCCCCGCGTTGTTGACGAGGATGTCGAGCGCGGCCTCGCGGCTCTCGAGCTCGCCTGCGAGCTGCGGCGCACGCCGTCCTCGGTCGACAGGTCGGCCGGCAGGGCGGTCACGTCGCCGCCCGCGTCGCGGAGCTCCTCGGCCAGGGCCTCGCAGACGTCCGCCTTGCGCGACGACAGGTAGACCTTGGCGCCCGCGTCGACGAAGCCGCGGACGATCATCTCGCCGATGCCCCTGCTGCCGCCGGTGACGAGGGCGGTCTTGCCCGAGATCGAGAACAGGTCGCTCACGTCGCCTCCTTGGTCGGGGGACGACTGTAGGCGTGGTGCGTCAGGCGGGTGCGCGCCCTTGGTGCGCAACGAGGAAGGCGACGCGCGGACGGGGGCGCTCGGGGTGCCGCTGCGCGGCGAGGACGAGGGCCTCGTCGGCGTCGTGGGCGACGACGTGCTCGGCGGCGAACCCCGGTCTCGCGAGCACCCCCAGGTCACCGTCCAGATCCACGGTCCTCGCGGGCCAGGTTCGTCGCCCTCGTCGCCGGTGGCGCCAAGGGACCGCCCGTGGGGCTCTGCGGGGGTCACCGCGGCCACGTCGTCGGCCTGGCCGGATGCACGGGCGCCCGCACCGAGGGGTGGGCGGTTGGGCGGCTCGCGCCGGGGAGACCGTGCTCCCGACACGCGCCGATGAGCTCATCGTACCGGAGGTCGAGCGCGACACGGGACCACGCGAGGCGAATTGGCGCCGTGTTGTCGTGGTCATGGCGCCGCGATGCGTCGGCGGTGGTCGCGTGAGTTGTATGCCGATCGGCGCAGGCGCGCGACTCGCCCGCGAGCAGCGACATCGTCGCTCTCGCCCAGCGCGTCTGGCCGCTCGAGTACACCGCGCAGGTGAAGAAGAACGTGATGTCGGCCACGTCGGGGCAGAAGTGGAGGTGGTACGCGGCGTCGAGGGTCCGCACGGGGATCTCGCCGTCGACGCAGCCGTCCTGGGCGGTCTCGTCGCGGAGGCCACAACCGGAGGGCGAAGCGGTCGTGCAGCGGACGGACCGTGACGGCCCGTCAGCGACGTGCACGTGCTCGGTGCGCGCCATCCAGTCGAGCACCGTCAGCGACGCGCCGAGGTGCGGCTCGAGGAGCGGGGGAGGGGCAAGGAAGATCAGGCGGGCGCCGTCGCGACGCGACACCCTGACGACCGTCGAGAGGTTCGCCTCGTAGCGTGAGAGGTAGGCAGGCGACCCGATGGCGGGGCGCGAGCCGTGCAGCTCATGCACGTGGTCGTGTCGTTGCCTGCGGTCTCGACGATCACGACCGCGGGGTGCACGGCCATGGCGGTGTAGAAGTTCGGGCGGCGCCCGTAGAGCCAGTCGCACGGCGCCACGCGGGTAGGGCGATGAACGCGAGCTTCCAGCCGGTGGGCGCCTTCAAGACCGGCGCGGTCTCCGCGGTGAGGAGTCACCCAGCAGGAGCGCCACGCGGGCCGTGGCCGTGTCCGTGGTCGTCGCGCGTGAGGTGGCGGGGCCGACGACGAGCGCGACGATCGCGACGGCGACGACGAGCGAGGCGGCCACGGTCACGCGGCGACGT
This sequence comes from uncultured Bacteroidota bacterium, assembly GCA_963711345.1. Classification (GTDB taxonomy): domain Bacteria; phylum Bacteroidota; class Bacteroidia; order Chitinophagales; family Chitinophagaceae; genus Puia. The sequence continues at coordinate 3,843,768 of CAVQDS010000002.1, forward strand.
CGCGCCCTCAGGCGTCCTATGGCCGCCGTCCGGTGAGGTCGAGGAGCCGAAGCTGTAGCCCGCCCCGTCGCCGACGTCGCGCTCGGACCGTCCCCGAAGACCCCGATCGAGCCGATCATCGGCGCCAGGGGCTCGAGGTCGTCCCAGACCGCAGCCCCGAGCTCGGGGTCGAGCAGCTCGTCGGCGGCGACCGCCCGCGCCAGGTCCCAGCTGTCCGCGGTGAGGTCCCCGACACGGAAGCCGGCAGCTGGGTGGCGCTCACGTCGCCGATGGGGTGGTGGACGGTGCGCGCGAGGGCAGCCGGCTCGCAGAAGGCGGTCTCGACCTCGAGGGCCGCCGTCGCGAAGCGCGTGCTGGCCTCGGCCGGCGCCAGCGTCGCCACCGGCCGCCGAGCCTCCTCGGCGGTCGCACCGTGGAGGAGCGCGACGGTCATCTGCTCGCCGCCGACCACGTGCTCGACGAGCCGGGCCACCGTCCCAGCCCTCGCAGGGGGTCCCCAGGTCCCACGCCGAGCCGTCCACGGTCAGCCAGGACCCGGCCGAACTGCGCATGTGCCGCCGACAGGTGCTCGAGCGTGCTCACGGTGCCTCCCCTCGCGGCCGCCCACCGCAACCCGGACAGTGTTCCACGGCGCCCGACGTGCCTGCGCGGGCCGCAGCGAGCCCCGAGGGGCCCTGGCCACGGGTCGGGCCGGGTGGGCGGCGGGTCGGCTTGCCGCCTCCCGCCAATAATGCTTCTTATGTCAAGTCACGCTGGTTCGAGAGCGAGCTCGCGAGACGGGCCCGCCGAGCGGACCTGCGCTCCGGCGGCGTCGTCGCGCAGGCCGGACTCCGCGCTGGGTGGCGTCGGGGCCGATCGACGAGCACCTCACCTGCGGGCGCGCAGGCAACGCCGTGGCGACGTGCCAGCTTCACGTCGTCGCGGTCGGCGACGACGATTGGCTCCAGAGCTTTCGTCTCGACGTTGACGCACTACGCTCGCCTCATTCACAGACTGCTCCTCACGTCAGGCGGCGCGCGAGCGGCGGGTCGTGAGACGCCCTCAGGCGCCCCTCAGCGGCCCTGGGCCGGTTCGTCGTCGTCGCCATCACCGCGGTCGGCGGCCTGGCGCTCGCGTCGTCCAGCGTCGCGTTCGCGGCCGCCCTGGCGCACTCGGGGCGCGCCGGCGCGCCCCCCACCCAGGCCCTCCCCTCGACGAGCGCCGTCGCCACCGCCGCAACGGTGTCGGCGTCCCAGCTGCTGGGCGAGGTCCTGGAGTCGGACTTCCCGAGGAGCTTCGGCGGGGTCGCGATCGGCGCCAACCAGCGGATCGCGGTGTACATGACGAGGATCTGCCCCACCACCTCGCGGCGGTCGTGCGCGCCGAGGCACCCTCCCCAGCCGGTCGTGTTCCGCTACAGCGCCCACTCCTTCGGCACCCTGCAGGCCATCCACCAGCGCCTCGCACGGGACTGGATCAACTTCGCAGGCGATGGGCGTCGACGTCGTCGGCTTCCACCCCGACGTCGTGTCCAGCACCGAGGACGTCCAGGTGATCAACCCCTCTGCGTCCCAGGTCGCGCTGATCGAGCAGCCCTTCCCGAAGCACACGGTGTCGGTCGTCTCTGTCGGCGTCGCCCCCATCCCCGCGTCGTACACCCAGCGCGTGGAGACCGAGGCCCAGGGCTCCTTCCCGTGGGGCGCGCTCCCGGTCGTCGCGGCGCTCGAGGCCGGCGTCCTCGGACTCCTCGCCTACGTCCTCGTGCTTCGCCGGCGCCCCGCCACGGCGACCTCCGCTCCCTGAGTCGCTGATCCGCTGCGTCGCCGCGCGGCGCGGCGCGGCGGGCGCCCTAGTCCCTCGTGCGGGTGCTCGGGATCCGCACCCCATCGGCGATGCGCACCAGCTCCACGGCCGACAGCGCCGGCCCTCGAATCGCGCCGCCGTCGTCGCTCGGCCCGGAGCAGCTGGTGATCACGAAAGTCTGGTCGTCCTCGCGCCAGCTGATGGAGCGCGCCCCTGGACCACGTCGACCGCCCCCACGTGGTCCACCTTCACGATCGCGGGGTACCCGCGCACCGTGGTGCGCTCCTCGATCGGCAGGTGCCGAGGCTGCGGACCCAGCCGCGCCACTGCCCGAACTGCAGCTGTGACGCCGGGTCGACGGCGCGGCGCGCGAAGGGCACGACGACGTCGCACGTCCACACGAGCCCTGGGTTGCGGAACAGCGGACCGCTGTTGTTGAGGGCGGCGCTCGGCTGGACGGGGCCTGGCGTGCAGCCCCTCGGCAGCACCGTCGGCCTCGCCACCTGCGCGCCGCCGTAGACCGGGATGCGGCGTGCGGTCAGACCCTGCTCGACGGGGCGCGAGCCGAGCGGCGAACGAAGTGTGATCGACGGCAGCGGTCCGAACCCGAAATAGGCCGTCGCGCACACCATGTGCCGGGATGCTCCTCGGTGTAGTGCGTGCCGTGGACGACCAGGGTCAGGGACACACGACGAGGTGACTGGACCGCGGCCAGCCGCTGAGGCACCGGCTGGCCGCACGGTCCCTCGACGGGGAAGACCGTGAGCGTCCGACCGTCCCGGCTCACCGCGGCGAAGCCGGCACCTCCGCGAGGTACGCGGGACCCGACGGGGGAGCGACCGGGGCGCCCCGTCGCGGCGGCGCGTGGCTCGACGGGCCCGGCGGTGCGGAACGGCCCACCTGGTAGCCGGTAGCCACGGCACCGAGCACGAGCGCGAGCCCGATGCCGATCGCCGATGCCGACGCGCAGGGCGACGCGCCCCGTCGCCCTTGTGGCCTCGGCCCCGGCGGACGTCGACGCGGTCACCGGTTGGTCCTGTCGAGCTGTCGCGATCGCTCCGTCATCGTGCTCCTGACGCGCCGCCTACAGGGACTCTGTCCTGAGGACGACCTCCACTTGCACGACGTCGTCCAGGGCCCCGACCTCGCCGAGGTCGCGGGTGTCCGCCGCCTGGCGGTTCGGGCCGGCGGTCCCCGGGCGAGTCGCGAGGCCGCCGAGGTCAGCGGTGAGGCGAACGCCGCCGCGTCCGTGCGCGGCTCAGGGGCTGAGGAACGCCCGCACGACGGACTTGAACCTCGTCGGCGACGACGGTGTGGTGGTCCGTGCCCGGGATGGTCACGAGCGCTGCCGAGGGGATCCTCGCCGCGAGGCCGACCGACGGTGTCGACGTAGGGATGGTCGTCCGCGCCGTCGACGATGAGCACCGGGACGTCGACGTCGGCGAGGCCCGCGCCTCCGAGCGCGAGCGGGTAGCCCTGCGGCCACATCTCGAGCGCCGCCATCGCGAGCGCCTCTCGGTCGTTCGCAGGGTCGGCGTCGACGTAGCGTCGGTACGCCCTCCCCACGGGATCGGTGATCGTCGCGGGGTCGTGGGCGCGGAGCGACGCCGCGATGAGTCCGCACGTCTTAGCGCTCTGCGGCGTCTCGTCCCCGATCCCACCGAGCACCATCGAGGTGAACCGCTCACGATGGTGGCCGAGGAGCGACACGCCGATGAAGGCACCCATCGAGTAGCCGAACAGGTCCGCCTCGGCGATCCCGAGCTCGTCCATGACCTGGAGCACGTCTTCTCCCATGGCGGCGTAGCCGTAGTCGCGCTGGACGGCGCCGCGCCGCTTCGCCCGTGCCCCCGGGAGTCCAGCAGCACCAGTCGGCGGATCGGTGCCAGCACCTCCACCCACCCGAGGTCGAGCCAGTTCCGCCGCGAGTTCGCGCCCCAGCCGTGCACGAGGACCAGCGGACGGCCCTCCCCGACGACCTCGTAGTGGATCCGCATCAGCGCCGCTCACCGGATGCGCGCAAGGGCCTCGTCTCGGTCATCGAATCCGCGGATGTCCTTCACCCGTCCGTCGACGACGGTGAGGACCTGCCAGCGGTTCCGCTCCTCGCCCTCGGGCTCCGCGCTCGTGCGGACCCTGAGGCCGACGAGGATCTTGTCGTGGTTGACGACGGTCTCGACGACGTCGGCGCGAGCCCTCGCTCGCGACCCTGGCGGTACCGCGTGAGCACCTCGCCGCGGTTGTGGCAGCCCCCCCTCTCGGTCGTCGGGCGCACCCCAGGCGACATCGAGGTGCAGGACTCGCGGTACGCGTCGAGGTCGGCGGGACTGGAGGGCGCCTCGGATCTGGTCCGCCAGCGCCTCCATCGACCCCAGGTCACTGTGCATGACGCCACCTCCCTCTCTTCGAGAACGGTACCCTCGGTCCCGACGGCGCGCGGCTACAACGCCAAGGTGCGGTGGTCCCAGTGCCCGACGATGGTTGCCGACGTCAGCCCGCTCAGGCGGCGGCCGCCACCGGGCACCTCGGGAACCGTCGCATCAACGCGATCGCCCCCAGCTCCACGATGGCGAGCGCGATCATCGCGTCGCGGAGCGCGTGGGCTCGAGGCCGTGTCGTGACCTCGAGGATGGCGGCCTGCTCGTCTTCCGGGACGCCCGCCTCGGCGAGCGCCTTTTGGAGGTCCTTGTCGCTCACGATCGAGACGCCCTGAGAGATCTGGACGGCTGCCTGCTGCTTGACGGCCGCGAGAGATCTCGGTCGATCCGTTGACGCCGACCAGCAGTCGGACGCGAGGGCGCTGAAGAGGATCGCTCCGGCGAGGGCGGTGCCGAGGCTGGCGCCGAGGTTGGTCATCGTGTTCTGGAGGCCACCCGCCTCGCCGGCCTGGTCGTCCGACACGCCCGAGACGGTGACCGCGCCCAGCTGCGAGGCGAGGGCGCCGATGCCGAGGCCGATGATGAA